>NZ_JACLZJ010000009.1 GCF_014253075.1 Ochrobactrum sp. CM-21-5 | reverse complement strand
TGGCAGAAGAGGCGGAAAACGGATCAGCGGATGTCGCTGCCAACCCATTCCATGGCGATCTTCTCATAGGTCCCGTCCGCCATGATCGCGTCCAGAGCCGCCTGCATCGCAGCCTTCAAATCCGGATTGTTCTTCCGGATCGCAATGCCAACTGAAACATCCCCACCTTCAATATCGGGTGTATCAAGGCGACGAATCTTCTGACCGGTTTCCTTGATCGCCACCATGACCGGGATACGATCCATGACAATGGCATCGATGCGACTGGCATCGAGCTCCAGCAACAATTCAGGCAAGGCCTTGTAGGTGCGGATGTTAAAGTCGCCCTGCGCGCGTGCCCATTTATCATGGGTATCGCCGAGAATAACGCCTACGGTTTTCCCTTTTAAATCCTCCAGGGCTTGTATCGGAGAATTTTCCTTTACAATAATTGTCCTGCCCGCGTGATAATATGGGCCGACAAAATCGACTGCCTTCTGGCGTTCCGGCGTAATCGCAGTCGAACCGATGACAGTGTCATATTTGTTGGCCAGGACGCCGGCAATAATACCGTCGAACGGCGTGGTTACGATTCTTGCCTTTACGCCCATGCGTTCCGCAATCGCCGAACCAATGGCAGCATCGAATCCGACAACTTCATTATTGTCATTGACGAAGTTGAACGGCGGGTACTGGCCGCTCATGGCGATACTGAGTTCACCTGTTTTCCTGATTTTCTCAAGATCGTCCGCATTGGCTGGCAGGACATAAAATGAAAACATGATCGTTGTTGCGGCTAAAGCAAGAAACCCCTTGAATGTTTCCGTCATCTGGTTGCATTTCCCCTCGTTTGATTGCTTATTCGTCTAAGCGTTTTTTGTTTTCATTGTATTGTCGTTGAAATCTGGCACAGCCACCCTCCCCAGACATCCACCCATATGTCGGCTTGGCAGGCATATTGCCGGAATTAACCGACATATTGCCGCCAGCACCTCAATCTCCGGCTTCGAATCTCCCCGTGAGTTGGATCGGATCATTGAGGAGCATGAAACGTTCAGAATGGCCGTTTGTGACAACCGCAGCAGAGCCGCTATGCGCTATGTATGTATGCTGTCAGAAGCGGATGCATCGGACGTCCGACGGGCATCACGCCTGCGCAATGGCTGACTTGCCGCCGCCGAAAACGATCTTCCGTTCGGATCAGGAGCGCGATCCGGTAAACGATGAGGGAAAAGATATGGGCCAGAACAAGTATATAACCCAATGTCAGCCACATTCCTCGGGCCGCGTAACGCCTGCATAATTGCCGACCTTCTGACGACCGCCAGTGCGAGCATTTAAAAACGCCGTTTTACCGCAATCTAGCGCGCCGATCAGAGCGAACCGTCGATCTGCATCCGCGAAAGCTGGCGAACTTGGCTGTTCCCGACCAGTTCTATAGTCTCAGCCCATGGTTGTTGAGGCGGAGTATCTGAAAATACTCCACATGACACGGTCATGGATCTGGATAACGATATGGAGAGGCTAGTGCTGGAACTCCCAAATACGTCAATCATCGAAGGCAACACGGTCCGTTGGGGTAAATCCGGAGATGGGCCACCGCTCGTCGCGATTCACGGCACACCGTTTTCTTCGCAGGCCTGGCGCAGGATCATCCCGCAGATCGCGGATCGGCGAACTGTCTACTATTTCGATCTGGTGGGGTACGGGCAGTCCGGGATGCACGATGGACAAGATGTATCTCTGGGCATTCAGAACAGGACACTTGCGGCTCTGTTCAAGGAGTGGAACCTGGATCGCCCCGACGTGCTGGCGCATGACTTCGGCGGGGCCACAGCGCTGCGTGCCTATTATCTGAATGGGCTGCGTTACGCCTCGCTAACGATCTTCGACGCGGTTGCGATCGCTCCGTGGGGGTCACCCTTCGTCCAGCACGTGCGAAACCATGAGGCGGCGTTTGCCGGAATGCCGGATTACATGCATCGGGCATTGCTACAGGCATATTTGCAGACAGCCGCGTACAATCCGCTGTCCCAACAGGCTTTGGAGATTTATAGCGCGCCATGGCTGGGTCCGATCGGTCAGCCAGCTTTCTATCGGCAGATTGCTCAGATGGATCAGAAGTTCACGGACGAGATTCAAGGGCTTTACGAGAAGATGGATTGCCCTGTGACTGTTCTCTGGGGCGAAAAAGACGATTGGATCCCATTTGCGAAAGGAGAGGCTCTGGCCTCATTGATCTCCGGGCATGCTTGTGTTCCTATTTCAGATTCAGGACATCTTGTTCAGGAAGATCGGCCAGAAGCCATCGTTGCTGCGGTCTTGCGGCGGGTTTCGGATGCTTGACGACGGCCTTTGGCCAGCCGCATAAGGGGCTGAAAGCAGTGGCACAACCATATAAGATACTGCCAAGTAGGCCGGCCCCGGCGAGGAGATGCATTGTCAGAGAATGATTACGATACCTTCGCCGCTGCGTATCAGGCAGACAACGAGAACAACGCCTGGAATGCTTACTACGAGCGACCGGCAATTCTTTCGCTGACAGGCAACGTCAAAGGTCTTCGTGTACTCGATGCGGGATGTGGTGGCGGGGCTCATGCCGCCGTTCTTGTTGACCGGGGAGCCATTCTTACCGGAATCGATGCAAGCACCGGCTTACTCCAGATCGCCGAACGTCGCCTCGCAGGACGCGCGCGCTTATTGCCGGCGGATTTGAACAAGGCATTACCCTTTGAAGACGATGCTTTCGATTTGGTCATCTCGTCCTTGGTCATGCATTATCTGCCTGACTGGTCGCTACCTCTTTCAGAATTCAACCGTGTCTTGTCAGAGGGCGGTCGCCTGATTTTTTCTACACATCACCCGTTCATGGATCATCAGTTAGCCGGCCACGACAACTATTTCGAGACTTATGACTTTAGCGAGACGTGGCAGCGTGGGGGCAAATCCATCACGATGCGCTTTTGGCATCGGCCGCTCCACGCCATGTTTGATGCACTCAAGTCGGCCGGATTTCAGATTGATGTTGTGAGTGAACCGCAACCCGACCCTGAAGCCCGCGCCCTTTTTCCAGAAGCACATCAGAGTTTAACGACCAAGCCCCGCTTTCTCTTCTTCTCTGTCGTGAAAGGCGGAAAATAAAGGTCCGATTTATTGGCAAAGCGTTTCTATCCCTACCTTGAAAGGCATCGGGCATCAGGTTTCTAGTCAAACATCGACTGGATCTGGCGATCGGTTTCGTCGGAGTTGGTGCCATCCTGATGCTCCACCACCAACTTGCGCACAATGGTCAGGAAGCATTGGAGTGTCGGAGAATTGTCACCGTCTCTATGGATCGCGTATAGTGGTATCTTGGGAGGCGACGGTCGAATTGGCCTGAAAACCACATGAGGCGGCGCCAACTGCCGCATACTGGCTGGAAGCAACGCAACGCCAATATTTGCACCGACAAGGCTCAATAAAGACTGAACTTCAACCACCTGCTGGCGAATCTGGGGCGTAAAGCCCGCTTTGACGCAACATTGATACAAAAAGTCTGCAAACCTCGACTGTCGCAGTCCGAACATGACAAAGGGCTGGTGCTCCAGCTGCACAAGCGAGACAGCCCTTTGAGTAGCCAGGGGATGAACTTGCGGCAGGGCGACCATGAGCTCTTCCTGCATGATAATTTCCCTATGCAGCCCGTCTTGATGCGGCGGCATTCGAAACAGGCAAATATCGATGCGGCGTTCTAGCAACCCCTGTATCTGAAGCGCTGGCGTCAATTCGTGCAGCTGCCAGTCGACGTCGGGGTACGAACTGGTGAAAATATCGAACGCCTTCGGTATAATTCCAACGAGCGAAGAACTGATGACGCCTATATCCAGTCGTCCCACCGATCCAACAGCAGTTAGCCGGGTCACAGTGACGGCCTTATCCAGCTGCTGAAAGATCAAAGGAGCTTGCTCCTTCAACGCAGCGCCTGCAGCAGTCAGTTCGACATTGTGATGGCTTCGCATGAACAGCAAAACCCCGAGCCGATCCTCCAACTGCTTGATTTGCTGGCTGAGCGGCGGTTGCGACATGTTCAGACGTGCTGCGGCGCGACCGAAATGCAACTCTTCGGCAACGACAAGAAAATAACGCAATGTCCGCAAATCGAACTGTTTGAGGTGATTGAAGTCCATATTTGAAACCTCTCGCCGAGCCGGCCAAACTATATTGTACGTTTCAACGGTAACGGTTCCCGGTTTCAAAACCTATTGCATCCCTGAAGAACCCAACATACTGGAACTTCCCGCGAATTGAGCATTGCGTTACGCGCAATATTTCCGGAACATCTGCTAGTCACGGGTCTATCGGCTGTTCGGCTGTCGCCCCATACCGGGGCTGCGATTTGCGATGCAGCGCATTCTGATAGAGAAAGCGAAAGAAGACAGTATCGCTCGTTCGGCGGAGGAGCCTGGCAAGGATTGCGATCAGGACAACGGAAAAGAACAGACGACCGAACAGGACAACATAGATATTCGCGCCGAGAGCCACGACGATCAACGTGTCCTCGATCAGGCTATGACATAGCCCCATGAAACTCGAAGCAAGGAAAACGTCTCTGGGTGGAAGATGCCCGCGCTGTGCTTCACGGATGATAAGACCGCCACCATAAGACAGGCCCAGAACCAGACCGACCACGGTCAGTGGCGCTGCGTCCCTGGCGATCCCGAGAAAGCGCAGCAGAGGCGAGAGGAGCATATTGAGGAAGCGCGTCATATCGAGCGCATCCATTGTCTTCAGAACAGCCACCAGACCGAGCAGGACGACGAATATCCAGATCAGAGTGGACGCAGTATCGGTGACAAAGCCGCTCCAGCTTGAATCGTAATGACCAGGCACCCAGCTTGGCGCAACCGGCTCCGTCAGCCAGCCGGTCCGGCTGGAAATCAAGTTGATCCCCCATGCAAAGACGAGTCCACCGCCAAGCCGGATCAAGGTCGAAACGATAAAGCGCGGCCCAGCCTTTTGTACGATGCGCTGCTCGATGGGAAGAGCGTGGGCGAAGAGAAAAAGCGAACCGAGGACCGTTACCTGCGCTGCGGTCAGTGTATCGACCGGCAAAACGGCAAACATCACTACTGCCCCACTCCACACGCCTACCAGCAGATTCATCGCCCAGACGAACCCTGCTTCCGGCGGCAGACCTACGAGGTGCATGATCGGGGCGAAGGCAGGCGAGATGGCCTTGATCAAACCCGCCTCTATTGCCAGCTGCGTCAAGACCATTACGGGCAGCATAATCTTGACCAGCGTCCAGTAGACCCCGATTGTCTCCCGCAGGATGGCCATGCCGAACACTGCCAGTCGTTTTGACACCCCTCCGGTCATGACGCCTCCTCCGCCTCAATCCCTTCGGCCCTTCAGGCCGCTTCAACCCGGAGCGTGCGACGTTTCAGGCTGGTTCCCGCACGACGGATTCCGCCTTCGCCGCGCTCACCGTGGCGATTTGCGTTTCCGATACGAGCGTTCCATTGGAGAAAACCCGCAAGTGCGGTGTCCCGCCGGCCACGAAGCCGTCTATGCTCTCGGCTTTCGCCAGCAGAAAATCAGCCCGTGCGCCGTGATGCAAGCCATAATCCCGTAACCCCATCAGTTTTGCCGGAATTGCAGTAATCATCGCATAGGTGGTGGGCAATTCATCGCCCTTGAGGTGGCCTGCAAGCAACGTCCAGCGCGCGATTTCCAACATGTCGCCGGAACCCGTCGGAACGAAAGGATCCTCGATATTGTCAGAAGCCGTGGCGATGGGAACGCCTGCGCGCACGATCTCGGCTACCCGCGTCAGCCCACGCGGAGGCAGCTTCTCGCAATCGCGCGCCTGCAGGTAAAGATTAGCCGCAGGCAGCGTAACGACGCCAAGCTTCAGCGCGATGATCTGCTCAAGGATCTCTTCGAAATCCGGGCGGTCCATCGCGCTAAGAACGGAGGCATGGCTGAGCACGGTGCGTGCTTCCAGCCCGTAGCGACGAACCTTCTCGAAAACGGCATTGAAGAGCGGCCTTTGCGGATCGAGATGTTCATCGAGATGCAAATCGACCGGGCGTCCATGGCGCGCCGCTGCGGCGAATAATATGTCGAGATAGCGCTCCGGATCTTCCGCCACAGCGGGCGTACCGCCCACAGCATCCGCCAGAGCCACCGCTCGATCGATGTTGGCCTCCAGCCAGTCCAGATCCTGTCCCGGATGCGGGATCATGAAAGCCACGAGCTGAAGTCTCACCCGGTCGGCCCAATCCGACCGCAGCTTCGCCAGTGCCTCAATGCCGTTGAAACCGGCATCCTTGTCCACATTCACATGGCTGCGGATGGCCGTGGTGCCATGGCTGAGACAGCGTTCGATTGTTCTGGACGCCCGCTTGAAGATGTCATCCGGTGGCGCCTGGCGCGCATATATTGCGAAAGCGTCGCGCGCGCCCTGCAAGGTACCGGACGGGTTGGGCGCGAAACGCAACACGCCTGTCTTGTCTAGATGCTGGTGCATATCCACCAGTCCCGGAGAAACGATGCAGCCGTCCGCATCTATAAGCTCCATGTCTTCTTCGAACTCGATGTCGGGCGCAATATCCAGAATGACGCCCTTTTCGGAGATCAGCATATCGGCCTGCCGGACATCCCGGGCACCGACCGCAACCAAGCCTCCTCGGACAAGGCGACGGCGCGGCGCGGCAGATTGCTGGAACAAGTTGTCCATCGTGAAACCTCACTATCTGAATGGAACTGAAAGGGTAAACGGACCGTCCTGCTCGCTGGTCCTTTGCAGCGTCTACGACAAATGGCGCGAAGAGACGGTTCGAACTTTTGGTTCGCAAAGCCGGGCTGTCAGGCCCGGCTTTACGGCTGATTATCCTCAGCCGCCGTTGGTCTGGGACTTCGCCTCGGCCAGATGACCTTCATGCGTTTCATTGCGGTCGCCCAATCCGTTGAGCACGAGATTGAGCGTCACCGAAACCACGCAGGCGACCACGACGCTCGAATGCAGGATGGACTGCGTCCAATCCGGCAGTTGCTGGAACAGATTGGGCGACATGATCGGAATGAAGGCTATGGCCAGTGTCAGCGCGACGATCAGAATATTATACTGGTTGTTCGCATAATCGACCTTCGACAGCGACTGGATGCCAGCCGCAGCCACAATGCCGAACATTGCCACCGCCGCTCCGCCGAGAGCCGGTGCGGGCACCGCGGCAAGGATTGCGCCGAACTTCGGAAAGAAGGCGATGACACACAGCATGAGACCGCACAGCGCCACAACCCAGCGGCTGCGCACACCGCTCAAAATGACAAGCCCGACATTCTCCATATGAGCGATGAAGGGGAAGCCTGCGAAAACGCCTGCGACCGCACTCGCAAGGCCATTGGCCCGCACGCCGTCGGCAACCTGCTCGGGTGTCACATCCTTGTCGACGATCTCGCCGATCGAGATGAAAAGCCCCATGGATTCGACCGTCTGCACGATCATCACAATCACAATCGTCATGAATGGCAGAATGGCGAAAGTCGGCAGCCCGAAATGGAACGGTGTCGGCACTGTCATCCAAGGGGCGGCCTCGACCGGGCTAAGATTGCCCATCCCCAGAAGAAACGCGACGAGCGCACCCGCGCCCATGCCGAAAAGAACTGCCAGATTTTTCAGGAGTGGCGATCCCAGTCGGTTGAACGCAAGGATGACGACCAGCACCAGCAGTGCCACGCCCAGGAAAGCCGGATCGCCGAAATCGGATTGGCCGCGTCCGCCGCCGGCCCACTGATAGGCTTCCGGCAGAAGCTGCACGCCGATGGCCGTGACTATGCAGCCCGTCACGACGGGCGGGAAGAACCGCCGCAGATGACCCGTGATCGGCGCGATCAGCATGATGAAGATGCCGCCTGCGATGACGGCACCGCAGATGCCGGCTATGCCCACCCCCGGCATGGAGCCGATGGCAATGATGGCCGAAACGCTGGAAAAGGCGACGCCGTTCATGATCGGTAGACGGACGCCGAAACGCCATATCCCGATAGTTTGCAACAGCGTCGCTATTCCCGAACAGAAGAATGTGGCGCTGATCAGAATGATTGTTTCCTCGGAGCTGAAGCCGAGCGCATTGGCGATAATCAGCGGTACCGCAACCGACCCCACATAGGACACAGCAACATGCTGCAGCGCCAGAGTGAGTGTTTTCTTGGCAGGTAGTATTTCATCGACTGGATGTATTGCAGATGTCATCGTTGTTCCCCTTATTGAGTCAATTTCCAACGACTTGCGGCCGTTCCTTCCATGACGTCTTGTCTTGACGTTTCTTCGCGTATTCCGTCGAACCGGTTTCAGAAAGCATCCGGCATCAAGCGATGCAGTGGATGCACTCCCTGCTCTGAATCCGGTTCGTGCCGGGCATCTATGCCCGACAAGCTTCTATGCGAGCCTGCAGCGAGGCCCGGTCGAGATTGCGTCCGATAAAGATCATTTTGTTTGAGCGCTCGTCTCCGGCCCAGGGATGATTGGGGCGAAACTCGATCTCGTTGTGAACTCCATGCAGGACATAGCAATAGTCGTCATCCTGAACGGAAAAGATACCCTTCAATCGAAACAGATTCTCGTTGTTCTGTCGCTTGAGTTCCTGCACCCAGCGCGACATTTTCTGCGGGTCCATATTGCCCGGAAGCTCGATACCGACCGACGTGACAGACACATCATGCGTATGGCTGGCATCGCCGAGCCAGGCATGGTCATGACTGTGATCATCATGACCGTGGTCATGATCGTGATGGTGATGGGCATGCCAGTCGAAATCGATCTCCGCCGCCATCTTGCGGTTACGGTCGAAGGCCGCCAGCCCCAAGATCTTCGAAAGATCGATCTGGGCATAGCTCGACAGCACAATATCCGCGGTTTCGTTGAGCTGGCGGATACGCTTGGTCACATCCGCAATGTCAGCGTCTTGCGCCAGATCCACCTTGTTGAGCACGATACGATCCGCACAGACGATCTGATCGACCGCCTGATTGTCGATGCCATCCAGATGGATATCGTCCAGATGCTGGCGGATATGCTTGACATCGACAAGCGTGATCACGCCGTCGAGATTGGTTTCGTTACGTATCGGATCGTCGAGGAAGAAGGTCTGCGCGACCGGATAGGGATCGGCAAGGCCGCTCGTCTCGATAATGATATGATCGAGACGCTCCGGTCTCGCCAGAAGCTGACGTATAACCCGGAGAAGGTCGTCGCGCGCCTCGGCCACGCAGCAGACGCAGCCATTGGTCATTTCGAAGATTTCTTCCGTGCTGCCGACGACCAGATCGCCGTCAATGCCGATTTCCCCGAATTCATTTTCGATCACGGCAATCTTCATGCCGTGATTTTCTTTCAGAATATAGTTTAGAAGCGTCGTCTTGCCCGAGCCTAAAAAGCCGGTGAGCACCGTGACCGGGATCTTGTCCTTAACTGTCTTCAACATCGTTATTCTCCCTTGGATTCTGGTTGTCAGGGCGTCTTGAGCCACCGTCGGACGCCACCGGTCTCAAGATCGAAAAGATCAAGGACCCTACCGACCGTGTGATCGACCATTTCCCTGATGCCCGACGGTCTGGCGTAAAAAGCGGGAACGGGTGGCGTGACGATCGCGCCCATTTGCGTAACGGTGAGCATATTGGCGATATGGGTCTGCGTCAGCGGCGTTTCCCGGGCCAGAAGCACCAGTTTGCGCCTCTCCTTCAATGTTACATCGGCGGCCCGGCTGATCAGGCTTCCCGACAAGCCATGCGCAATTTCAGCAAGCGTTTTCATCGAGCATGGCGCCACGACCATGCCCATGGTCCTGAAAGACCCGCTCGAAATGCTGGCAGCCATATCGTCGGACTTGTAGAGATAGTTCGCCTGATCGCGAATATCGGCGAGCTTGTAGTCGGTTTCGTGTGTCATGGTCAGAAGCGCCGACCGACTGACAACGACATGCGTCTCTATCTGGAGCTGCTGCAGGATTTCGAGCAGGCGAAAGCCGTAGACGAAGCCGGACGCGCCGCTGATACCGACGACCATGCGCGGGTGATAATCGTCACGACGTGGAGAGATGGCATTCATGACACCGATCCCGTCAGTCTTATTCCGGCCAGGCTGCCCACCAGATCGCGCGCACGTTCCAGCGCATCATCGCCGATGACCGCACGAATACCGTGGAAATCGGGGCCGCGTGTTGCATCAAGCGCCAGCCGCGATGTTGTGCCGTCTGAACTTGATGACGGATCGAGCGGACTGCCCGGCAGACCGTCGATTGAGAAGAGGTCGCGATGCGGCTGGAAATGCGTGGCCATCGCCCAAAGAACCTGACTGTCCTGCGTAACGTCGATATCATCATCGACGGCTATCACGGTCTTCAGATAAGGATCCCAGCCAAGTAGGCCAAGCATGACCTGACGCGCCTCGCCGGGACGGCTCTGCTTCAGGGCGACATAGCAATGGAAATGCGTGCCGGAAGTCGGATAGTGCAGCCGCGTCACCGAGGGGAACCGTGCCTTGAGCTTTTCAAACATTTCAGCTTCCCGCGGCAGACGGGCAAGGTTGAGATGCTCATCCGTTGCGCCGCCCACGACATCGACCAGCCATGGCGTTTTGCGACGCATGACCGCCGTTACATGGAACAGCGTGTTAGTGGAGCGGTCCGAAGAATAACCGGAAAACTCGCCGAACGGACCTTCCTCGACATGCGCATGCGGATCGAGATGTCCTTCGAGAACATACTCCGCCGCTGCCGGGACGCCGATAGCGTAGCGCGGCGTCCTGACCAGACGCAGCGGTTCGCGCATAAGCCCGCTGGCGACCGCACGCTCGTCCGCACCGAAGGGCAATCGCGCCGAAGCGGCCAGCATGAAAAGCGGATGCGCTCCGACCACCATAGCCACTGGCAGCGGACGACCGGCTTCGCACGCCGTCTGATACATGCGCCATAGATGGCCGCGCGAATGCAAGCTTGTCGCCAGCGCTGACTGGGAATGGCGCATCGATCTGTGATAGCTGAGATTGGCGATGCCGGTTTCGGGATCGCTTGCCACGATGATCGCATTGGTGATGTAAGGTCCGCGGTCGCTCTGGAAATGCCGGATCATCGGCAGCGTGTCGAGATCGACGTCCTTGCCTTCGTCCACTTTCTCCATCACGGGACCGTCGGCGATATATTCGGGTTCAATCGGGGCATTGGCGCGTTTCTGATACTCGCCATGAAGCTGTGAAACGCTGGTTCCGAAAATGCGGGCGATCCGTTCTCGCGATGCGAACACGTTTGTGACCAGCGGCACATCGCTGCCCGGAACCTGATCGCAGATCAGCATGGGCGTCCTGCCCTTTTCGGAAAGTGCTGCCACCAGCGCGGTGACGTCGCGTCCGTCCTGCAAAGGTTCGCGGATGTGGACGACGTCATCGGGATAAAGTTGCCGGTAGACGTTCGCGAAATCCTGAAAATCCTGTGTTCCCGCCTTTGTCACTGAATACAGCTCGTTCATGATTCCTCCCGATGTCATTTCCTGAAAATGCGCGGGGCACGCGCGTCAACGGCACCCCGCACTAAGCCTCAGACGTATGTCGCCTTGAGGCGCTTCTCCGCTTCCGCCAGATCCTTGGGAGGCTTGGTCGGCTCGATACCGACGAGACGGGCAATATTATTACCCAGATAATCTTCGAGAATGTCTTCGCTGAGGTTCATGCCCTGCGGCTCGGGCGAGCACAGAACTTCCAGCTCACGCAGCCACATGCCTGGATTGTTCGGCGGCGAATCCGTGCCAAACACGATCTTGTTTGGCGGCAGTTGCTTTGCAAATTCGACGATGCGCGACTGGAAGCACCACCCCGATTCGCAATAAACGTTCGGCGTATCCATCGCCATCCAGAACGCCTCGAACGAATAGTTGCCGCCTGTCTGTATCCCGAAATGGCCGATGATGAAGTTGACCATCGGGAACTCGCGAATGATTGGGTAGAACTGCGTCGGGATCGAATAGGGGCCGTCACCCGTATGAATGAGTACGACAACGCCCAGCTCCGCGCATTTCTTCATGGCTGGACGCAGCCATTCCAGCGCACGGTCAGGACGATATCCATGCATGTTGGAATGCAGCTTCAACATCTTGAAACCGTATTCCTTGACATGGAATTCCAGCTCGGCAGCGCCGTTTTCCGGACCCCAGCGGGGGTTGTAGTTGAAGTTGCCGATGAAGCGGTCCGGATATTTCTGGCAGAGCTCGGCGACATAGGACATGTAATCGCGAATGCCGTCACGCCCGCGACGGTTGCCATCGCGATAACCCGTATTGCCGGGCGGCGGCTGGATGAAGCCCATGTCGATGCGGCGCGGCTTGCCGTTGATCATATAAGGTCCGTCCATGAGCTTCAGCATACGCTCGCCATTGAACGGCTCTCCCGTATGACGCCAAGCCTCATCGACCAGATTGGTTGGATGCAGATGGGTATCGATGATCATGTCAATTCTCCGCTGAACTAGACGAGAGTCGCCAGGTAGTGCTTGTTTTCGATGCCATGACGTTCGAGTTCTGCGACTGCATCCTGATAGGTGGCGGGTGGTGGCGTCGGCTCTAAGCCCAACATGCGAGCTAGATTGTTGCCGAGGTAATCTTCAAGCGTATTCTCGTCGAGATTCATCCCTTGCGGCGGCTCGTGGCAGAGCACTTCGAGAAGATTCAGCCACATTCCCGGCTCATTGGGCGGCGTGTCTGAACCGTAGAGAATCTTGTGCGTGGGAAGGTCCTTCGCGAATTCAACGATACGCGATTGCAGACACCAGCTGCTCTCACAGAATACGTTCGAAAATTCCATTGCCCACTGGAACGGCTCAAAACAGTAGATCCCGCCGGTCTGCACGCCGAAATGCGCCATGATGAAATTGATTTCCGGATATTCCTTGATCAGCGGAATCCATTCCGTCGGAATGCTGTAGGGACCGTCGCCGGTATGCAGCTTGACGAGAACACCAAGTTCGCGGCACTTGTCGAGCGCGGGGCGCAGCCAGTCCTTGGCGCGATCGGGCCGATAGGCGTGCATGTTGGCCTGCAACTGGACCATCCGGAACCCGTGTTCCTTCACATAACGCTCAATGGCCTCGACCCCATTCTGGACACCGCAACGCGGATTATAGACGAAACAACCGATGAAACGGTCCGGATATTTTTGAACCATTTCAAGCGTATAGGCCATGTAGGTATCAATGGACTGGCGCCCGTCGAGTTCTCCGTCCGTCCACGTATAAATGGTGTTGCCCTGTGGCGGCTGGATGAAGGCCTTGTCGACACGGCGCGGTTTGCCATTGATCGTATAGGGGCCGTCCATCATTTGGATCAGGCGCTCGCCGCTGAACGGATCGCCGTCATGCTGCCAGGCCAGATCGACCAGATTGGTCGGATAGCAACTGGTATCGATGATCATTGATTGGTCTCCTTTTCCCGGTCGTGAAAGACCGATCCTCGAGAAAACCAGCTGCGTCCCCCTTTAATGCAACCACCGTTCGGATAGCGACGGCAGGCCTATTTTCGACAACAGTGATTTTCGTCACTGCCCACTATCGCCTCATTGACAGGAAGACGTACAATATCGTTTACAGCACCTGGTAAGACGATTTCGATATGATAAAGCCTGACACGGACGCTTGGCCGCTGCGCCAGACGTTAAAAGGGCCGACCATAGGGCCGGCCCATTATTCATTGATGGGATCAGGATCGCCAACAGCGATCACTTCGAAAACTGTTTGGTCCAGTCAAACAGCATCGTCGCGCTGAGAACAGCGAAGACAAGAATAATATCGAACATGAAAACCTCGAAAACGGGAAGCCGTACGGCCTTGATGAATGGTGACTTACAAGCCGGCATCCCTTGAAGATCTTTCCGATCTCCATTCCCAAGCCTGACGGAGACCTCATAAAAGCAATGAGATGGCGAAATCAAGACTTGTTTTGCAATTCTTCGTTTCCGCGCCAATCGACTGGACGCTGCGGCGCCCATTGATCTGAAACCACCCACCACCAATGGGGTTTATGACGGAAACCTCTAACCTTGTTTAGCCGAATGGGTTTCATCCAGCGGCTTCCAGATCCGGTAGCGAACCTTGATATCTTCTTTGGCGTATATCACCAAAGGAACCCTGCTGTTATAACGAGCGATAAAGTTCTCGCCTCGCACCGGCACAAACTCCTCTCGTTTGCTGTCGTCAGGACATCCCATCAATGTGCCGGCCATACGGTCGCTTGCCGTCAACGTATAATAGTTGAAGCCCCATCCTTCGACGGTGCTTTGCGTCAATGCACCTCCAAACCAGTGGGTGTTGCAGTCAACTGTCGCGTTTCGCCCAGCGATGATTTCGACTTTTGCATCCTGTTCATTGTCGAGCGGGGCAAGATGAATGACATAGCGATGCGATCCAGCCTGTGCCTCGGGGAAAGCAATAAGGTTCTTTTCAGATTCACTTTTATCCTGGGCATTCGAGGAAATGCCTTCGCGACAAGATATCCAGACGCCGGGAAACCTGTTGTAGTACCGGACTGGAACAACCGCAGCCGTCGCCATGAACGAGATGTTGATATTTTCCACCCAGTCGAAACATGTTCCCTCCTCAACAAAGACGTCCTGCCACTGATGCAGTCAGTTCAGAACCTTGAAATAGTACACATCGATGAGCCGGCTCTTACTTGTTCTCAACCGTCCTCTGATTTCAGTTTTGTTTTTTTATTGATCTGCGGCCGCGCCAAACCTTTCACTCAATCCGCACATGGATTTCTCATGCGTCGTTATGGAACGTTGGCTCAGGCTCATCTGGAGCATCTCGCGGCGCAGTGTCTTCATAATACGACCAAATAGAAATCTGGAGCGCTTAAGCAATATTAACGGCCATGTTAATTAAGATTTCAACGTTATTTCATTAAGAACCGAAATTTTATTCAGTTTCACTTTCCGCAATTTGGAATTTTCAGCGATCTTGAGACCGTTCACACGTCATTTTTGAAGCCGATAGCAATGAAATCGAACGAAATATATCCACAGTTGTTGTTGTCAGATGCTTCTATGGAACGATACAAGATAGAAAGGCGCTGCAGGTCGCAAAGTCTTTTTCCGAGACAGACCATTACTCATGAGGCATCGAATGACGATAGAAGACCCGAGAGTGATGCGCATCCTGCGCACCGTCGTGGAAACCATAAGGCCGCAATTCACCGTAGAACTATGGGACGGCACGCGGATCGGCACATTCGACGGCCCCGTGCTTCTGATCAATGATCCATCGGTCGTGCGACAGCTGATACTGAAACCGAACTATGATTCACTCATAGATATCTGGACCTCCGGCCGGGTCGACATCAGGAACGGAACGATTTTTGATCTGGTTGCCCGAAAGCTTGATGGCCATCTGAAAGAGCGGATCAAAGCGTTGCCTAAATGGCAGCTCCTGAAAGACGTGCCTTCGCTCATCCTCTCTGGAAAACAACGAACGGATACGCATGCGGGCGGCAAATCTCCGTTTGTGAGCGGCTCGAGCAAGGAAGCGATCACGCATCACTATGATGTATCGAACGAATTCTATCAGCTGTTCCTGGACAATCGGATGGTCTACACATGCGGATACTTTACCGACTGGTCCAACAGCATCGACAAGGCCCAAGAAGACAAACTTGAACTGATCTGTCGGAAACTGCGCCTGCAACCGGGTGACCGGCTTCTCGATATCGGTTGCGGATGGGGCGCCTTTCTCATCTATGCCGCCCAGAATTATGGGGTTGTCGGAACCGGCGTTTCACTATCGGAGGCACAAACCGAACTGGCAAGACAGCGGATCAAAGCGGCAGGGCTTGACGATAAGATCACAATACAGGTCAAATCCTATGCTGAACTCGAGGGTGAGTTCGACAAGATTTCATCCATTGGCATGTTCGAACATGTCGGCATTGCCAATTACGAAACATACTTCGAAGCGGTAAAGCGGCTTTTGCGGCCTGGCGGGCTTTATCTGCATCACGCGATTACGCGGCGCATGAAGAAAAACAAAAAGGCCTTCAAACGCAAAAGTGCCGAGCACCTCGCACTTGTGAAGTATATTTTCCCCGGTGGCGAACTCGATCATCTGGGCATGACCATCGAAAATCTGGAGGGGCATGGCTTTGAAGTACATGATGTCGAAAACCTGCGGGAACATTATGGCCGCACCTGCCGCCTGTGGGCGGACCGTCTCAATGCGAATTTCGATCAGGCGGTAGCAGAAATAGGTTACCGAAAGGCGCGCCTCTGGATACTCTACCTTGCCGGCTGCGCGCTGGCTTTCGAACGCGGAACCGTACAGATCAACCAGACGCTCGCATCGAAACGCAAACGCGGCATATCGCCTGTTCCCCAAACGCGGGAAGATATTTACCGCACTCCGATTTGACCCGGCCCCGATGGTCGATTGGAAAACTGCGCCGGGTTTCTTCGCCGCGCGGAGTATGCAACCCGGGAATCCGCATCAAGGTAGTGGCGGAAGAGAATGTCCTCCCGTTCCGGTAAGCTGTTGTTATTCTTGAAACAGTTTGTTGCGTTTTACCTATTTTTACGTATTTTCCATACCTGAGTTATGACAACGGGAAACGGGTATGGCGCGGAATAAGCTTTCGGAAACGAAGATAAAGTCCCTCACGAAGCCCGGTATTTATTCCGACGGTGACGGATTATATCTGCGCGTTAGGGCGGGCGGAAGTCGGCAGTGGGTATTCATTCACAAGCGCGCTGGTACCCGGAGCGAAACCGGCCTTGGCGGCTACGGACAAGGAACCGCGCCCGTTTCTCTTGCCTTGGCGCGGGAGAAAGCCGACGAAATGCGTCATCGGCTTGCTCGCGGTGAGCGACTTCATGATAGGAAGACATTCGCCGAAGTCATGGATGATGTACTTGATGTCAAGCTGGCATCATCAAAAAACAAGAAGCATCAAGACCAATGGGCAATGACACTTCGAACTTACGCAGCTCCATTGCATAATAAGGCGATAGCCGAGATAACACGTGATGACGTGCTCGAAGTGCTCAAGCCCATTTGGACAAAGATTCCTGAGACGGCGGACCGGACCCGCCAGCGCATTGCGCTGGTTTTTGAGCATGCAACGGCTCGAGGTCTGTTTGTCGGCAATAATCCGGCAGCATGGCGCGGTGGATTGAAGGAACTACTTCCCGCCCGCAAAAAGCTCACAAAAGGCCACCACGCCGCGTTGGCATACAAGGACTTGCCGGCGGTGATGAAAAAACTTCGGCAATCGTCGGCCGTATCGGCACGTGCACTAGAATTCCTGGCCTTAACGGCGACGCGATCCAATGAGGCCCGTGGCGCTGTCTGGGATGAAATCAGTTTTGCAGAAAAATTATGGACTGTGCCAGCGGAAAGAATGAAAGCGGCAAGACCGCATGAGGTTCCGCTATCGGATCGGGCGATTGAAATTCTTATGTCTCAAAAGCAACGCGCCACAGGCGCGCTTGTCTTTGAAGGCGAAAAAGAAGGCAAGCCGATAAGCGACACGGCGATGGTGAAGGTCTTTCGGGCGGCAGGCGCAGGAGACGCCACATTGCATGGCCTACGATCCTCTTTTCGTGATTGGGCGGGCGATGAAACTGACTACCCTCGCGACATTGCAGAAGCTGCTCTAGCGCATCGTTTGCGCGATATGACAGAGGCGGCTTATCGGCGGGGAACCGCATTGGCCAAGCGCCGTGAGATGATGCAAGCTTGGGCCTCATTTCTGGCTTAGATTTGCCCGGACACAAATCCAATAGGCAGGCAGTTTAGCGGGATTCCCCCCCTAAAAAAACTTCAATTGACTCTCATTCTAAATGAGAACAAAATAGGAACATCTGTAGAAACAGGAGAAACCTATGAACGCTCTTGTCCAATGCTATGACGCCGAAATTGAGGAAGTTCTCGCTTATCATGGTGGCGATGTTCATGCCGCCATTGAGGCACTTTTGAAAGATCGCGACTTCCTCGTTCGCGAAGTCGAACTTTCACGACTCGCTGTCACCCATGGCCAGCTTGTCGACTTCTTTAAGAGGGCAGCCTAATGAAAACGTTCCAGGTAGCTCTCCCAGAAGCTTATGCTTTGAAGTTTGCCCGTCGCGAGGTTCATCGTGATGCTGATCGGCTCGGCGCTCGCCTGCCTCACCGCATGGCCCGCAAATCCGGAATTGATTTCTGCGTATTCAGTTTTCCTACTGAAAAGTGCATGAGCGCTTTCATGCGTCGGCATGGCGGCAAGCCTTTTGGCGATGGAATTTGGCAGAAGACCGTCGTCAGTTAAGCGTGACAAAGGACAGGAAATCCACAGACAATCCACCGTCTTTCCACAGCATCAAGATCGCGATTGACTCTCGTCACCAATGAGAACATTTTAGGAACATCGGAAGGCGGCCCGATAACCTCACAGACATGCTTGGTGGCGTGTGTCTGCTTCACTGGAGCAGAACAATGAATGCGGTTGCGCAGGAAAATGATTACGACGACGAAATTGAAATGGTTCTCGCCTACCACAAGGGCGATGTGCGAGCTGCGATAGAATCACTTCTCAAGGATCGGGATTTTCTCGTGAAGGAGATCGAATACGCCAGTCTGGCTATGTCGATGGGCTTTGCGCGAGGCTGGAAGCCGACAATCTTCGTGAAATGAAATGCGAACGGTGCTGCGAGAACTGCGCCCGCGAAACGTCGTGCGCTTTAGCTGTGCGCGTTGTCGGCATTATCTGGAAAGGACAGCCCCGCTTATGGCCGCTCGGTTCGGAGAATGGGTAACGCTCGAAGAGATTGAACCACGGCTTGTTTGCAGCAAGTGCGGAAACAAGGCGGGTAACTTCATCAGCTATGGACTGCCTGAAAAATGATGATCCTGAAATGGAAAAGAACAGTGATCGGGGGTCAGACCCGTTCCGGTGATTTCATTGCTTATACGGAATGGGGAAGCTTCTGCCGTATCATGAGACGCGACTTTGGCCCGAGCGCAGGAACTTGGGAGTGGGGCTTGGTTTGCACGCGAAGCCCATTTCAGGGGTTGCCGTATGGTGTATGTGAGAACAAGGAGGAGGTTGTAGGTCTCGTGAAACGGATGTTTGAAGAATTGCGAGATACAAAACGGTTGGAATTTCGGCGACCGTATATGTGGAATGATGGAAAGTACTGGTACAAATGAGCGGATATAAGAACGACAACGCACACGTAGTGAAGGCCGGGAGCCTATTCGTGCATCTCTGCGATTCAAACGGCTGCAATGAATGGGGATCGTTCGGCTACAAGACGACGTATGGACAGCTATGGTTCTGCCGCGCCCATAAACAGGAAGGCGAAGATGCATTAGCTGGACGGCGCAAATAACCGCGCTATTCTCTCCTCAACGAGGAGGAGCGCATGTGCAATCTATATAACCTGACCACGGCACATGAGGCCATGCGCCGCCTGTTCAAGAAATTCTCGGACCTGACAAACCGTGTCGATCCGCAGATGGATATCTTTCCCGACTATCCAGCCCCGGTTTTGCGAAACATCAAAGGCGATGAGCCAGAGCTTGCAATGCTCCGTTGGGGCATGCCTACACCGCCGATGTATGTGAAGGGCGAAGCGGATAGCGGAGTAACAAATATCCGGAACCTCACCTCGCCACACTGGCGGCGATGGCAAGGTGTCGAAAGCCGTTGCGTTGTGCCGGCCACGTCTTTCTCCGAATACGGGCAGGAACCAGACCCGAAGACAAAACGCAAGCCGCTGCACTGGTTCGCTCTCAATGAGGAAAAGCCGCTGTTTGCCTTCGCTGGCATCTGGACAAGCTGGAAAGGCGTGAGGAAGAAGAAGGAAGGGCCGGTCGAGGTCGATATCTTCGGCTTTCTCACGACCGAACCGAATGCCGTCGTGAAACCCGTTCACCCGAAGGCAATGCCGGTTATCCTCCGCACTACGGAAGAGATCGACACCTGGTTACGCGCTCCATGGGATGAAGCCAAGGAAATGCAAAAGCCTCTGCCGGATGCCGATCTGATCGACCTAACGCCAAGCAATGACAACAAGGAAGAACAGGCAAGTTTGTTTTAGGCGGTACTACAAGCTTATAAAACGCGCCCTACCTTCAAATCTCAACGAGGGAGGCCGTCATGCCCAATCGCTCGAGAAAAATATCCGGTCCGGTGCACGAGGGAAAATACCCCGACAGAAACATAGATTGCCAAACCGCAGTTGCCGGGCGCGTCGTTAACCTTATCGAAGAAGCTGAAAAATCGGACTGGTCAGCCGTCGAGGCAGCCAGAGCGATCAATGATGTATCGCGCGGTCTATTTGTCGGGATTTCAGGTAAGGATCGAAATGAATAGGCGGGAACATCGTGGACGCCAAATCGTTATACAATCTCTTGGAAAAATTCGCGTCAGCAAATGGTTGCAGTTGATGCTGCCCTGCCTAACTCGTCCCTCGGCAGGGCATTTTTCAGCTATTCGCTGAGTCCGTACGAAGCTCAGCGGATAGAGCGCTGGCAAGGACATGCACTTCATTTGCCAAGCGCGGCCCCGACGCCTGCCGATAGCGTCGGGGCTTTACTTTTTGTCTCGTCTGAATAAAATTTTGAACGCAGGCATATGACAACCTTCTATTATGCCCCGCGCAGTTTTCGCTGCGGGGCGCTTTTTTTAGGCTGCCCGCCTTTGCTCCAAAGCCTTAAGCCTCTCCGCGAAGTATATAATCTTATTCAGATCGTACATTCGGCTGGCCGCGTCTTTCTCACCGAACCTATAGCAAGCCTTGAAGATGTTGCCGAGCGCAAAGGACATGCCTTTATACTCGATCAGGTCGTTCAGTTCGGTTGCTTGTGGCGGTAACTCGTAGTAGCTCGTGCTGCCGCCGTCAGAAGTAACTGCGCGCGGGTCATATACAGGCTGGCCTTCTATGGCAGCGCCTACGCGCGCCCAATCAGCAATCTCACGATCAATTCGCGCATCTGGAACCATCAGACTTCCTCCCTCACCTTCCGCTTCGGCTCTTCGAACTTCTCGGTAACGGGCCCGCCTGCAAGCAGTCCACGAACTGACGACAGCTTATCGCGAACAAGCGGCCGAAACCGGCGCGCAGCGAACGGAGGATTGTCGTATCCGAACTGAGGGCAGATACCGCGATCAACGCCTTTGAGGCGAACACCAACGAAACTGCCCTGCGTGTAATGCTCGAACGGGCCTATCCAGGAAATGGTGTAGACTTCGCCTTCCTTGATCTCGATGAGCTGTTCGAAGCCAACCTTAGCATCGATGCAGACGACCTGATCGCCAACATTGAAGGGGATCATGCCGCTGCCCTCCATGTCTCTAGACGCCGATACTCAACCGGCACGCCAAACTGCTTAGCCCGCCTGATGCCCGTTATCATGCCGCCACTTGTTCCCCAATCCTCATAGACGACGCACTTCTCCGCCACCCGATACCATGCAAGGCCAGCCTCAATGCCGAGTTCTCGCTCATCAGGCCGCATATCATCCAGAACTTGCGTATGCAGCAAGTGGCTTGCAATCGGTGCCTCGCCCCGACGCAAACTGTCCAGAAGGCAGGCGCGGGCATATTCGGTGTTGCGCGCAACTTCGCCGCTATATGGGCTTTCGATGATGACGAGAGGCTTGCGGCTGTCGTTATAATGTTTTGGCAGGAAACTTATAACTGCCCCACCGGCCCTCATCTGCCGTCCTTCAACAGCTGCTCGCGCGGAGCGGTCTTCTGCTTCTTCAAGCATGTATTCTCCTCGTGTTTGTAGTGAAAGCGCCGCTTGGTGGGCGGCGCGGTGGTTAGGCTGCAGCCCGCTTAGGCTGGTTATCATTCGCGGCCACCGGCATACGCGCGGCGCCCATTACCCGGGCGGCCGACAAGATCACACGCCCGTCTTCGCCATAGTTCTTGTGGTAAGTGATGACTTTGGCGGAGCGGCCAGAAAGCCAGTTTGAACCATACGCATCTGGAGCGGCTAGTGTCTCGTGCTGTTCGACTTTCATGAGGTCGGTCGTTCGCAGTTCGTCAGCATGACGGTGGCCGGTGTGAGCGTAACTGTATTTTGTGCGGCCGTAGATCTCGCGGTACTTGCCGACCATGATAGAATCCACGTTTTTAGTCCCGCGACGATGGCCGTGGTGATAGAATAACGAGACGTTTCCGTGCTCAATGACGGAGTAGGTTCCCGGGTTCGTATCGAAGTTGACGCGGGGCTCATCCTCATAAAACGCAGCGAAAGATTCACGAAGCCACACCTCCCCGGCTGGATCGTGATTTGCATCGCACATGATTACGTCCACTTGCTCGTGCTTTTCGAGCAGCATCCTCACAACGGTGCGGATGATACGGATTGCGGCGCGCACCATCTTTGGATACCGGCTATCGCTGTCCAAAAGGTGGCCGTGTTCCGGCGTCAGACTCTTGAATGAATCGTAGTGCAGAAAATCGCCTAACTGAGCGAAGACCGCACGCTTGGCGTTAGGAGATTGGGCAATAGCCGCGGCAAACCAGTCGAGAATTAGTTGTTCCCCGATCCTCAAATCGTAATCGCCCGCCCCGGTTTCTTCATTCCACGCAAGGGCGCCTAAGTGATGATCGGTAATTGTATACTGGTTCAGCAGGTCACCCGCAGTATGCGTAGGCGGGAGGACGGGCTTCGCACGAGGCAGTACATCCTTAAGCCCTGCAACAGTTGCATCCAAAATGGCGCGCTGCTGTTGCACATCAGCCCGCTCCATAATGTGCTGCGTGATCACCCTGCCTTCGGCATTGACGAGCGTCGTCTTGCCTTTGACCGCAAGGCCAGCCGTTGGCTCGTAAACCGGACCAGCCTCTTTTGTCTGGCGCATATAAGTGCCGTTCGGCGTCTCGGTCAGGCTTTTGATCGCATAGCCGGGCAACGTCGGCGACGGACCCAACAACCCAATCTCTGCCGCCCGCTTGATGCTGTCGTGGAATGCCGACTTCTTGATGCCAAGCGCAGCAGCAGCCTTAACCAGCGTGCCGTGCTCGCGGTAAGCCTCCGCGCGCCGCAGGAGTTCTTCGTGTGAAAGGCGCGCACCCGCGCCCTGTCTGTCATTGGACATACAGTCTCCTCGTGTTTGGTTGGTAGCCGTGGTGAGCGGCTCGAAAGGAAGGATGGAATGTCTCGATAAATGTGGTGTTAATGGGTGGATTTATGGGGAAAGCCTGACTTCAGCTTTCTCGCAGATGTGCATAGATCAGGGGGCATGGTAAACTATAAGAAAATCGTCATTGGGAGTTTGACTTGGTTACGATAGCGAAACTTAACACCGGTGCGAATGAAGCATTCAAAAATAAAGTTAATCAGTTTCTCTGCGATAGCCCACTATATACGGATATTAAATTTAACGATGATCCCGATCAAAGAAAGAAAGAAGTAGCATACATCAGGGATGATAAGATCAAAATTGATATATACTGCATATACTGCAAAAAAGAATCAACGTTTGTCCGCTTCACTGGATCTAACTATTATGAAACTCTCAACGATGCGCGAGAAAATGGCGTACTATCAACTACAGAATTGCCGATACTCTTAAAATGTCAACGTGAAAACTACCACCAATATAAATTTTCATTATCGTTCACTAAGGACGGCATTCAAAAAATCGGCCAGTTTCCATCCATGGAATCTATAAGCTCGAACGACATTGCAAAATATCGTTCAGTATTAGATAAGCAAGATTACTCGGAGCTACATAGGGCAGGTGGTTTAGCGAGTCACGGCATCGGGATTGCGCCATATGTATATCTAAGACGGATATTTGAACGACTCATCTATCAACATTATGATCGATATAAATCCGAGAACGAGGAAATTTCTGGATTTGATCAATTAAGAATCGACGAAAAGATTTCAAAACTTGCAGATTATCTTCCCGAAGTTTTGGTTAAACACAAAGCAGTGTACAAGGTACTCAGCAAGGGTATTCATGAGCTCGATGAAGAGACCTGTAAAAAGCATTATCCGGTTGCGAGAGCAGTTATCATTGCCATCCTAGAAGAAGATCTTCAGCGGAAAGAAAAAGAAAAGGCGGCTACCGCGCTGCAGTCCGCCCTGCAAAAAACACTATCTGAGCTCGGCGACCAGGACTAACCCCTCCCCCGCCCCGTCGTTCTCGTCGCCATGATGTTATCAATTCGCTCGGTAAGCCCGTCGATGCGATGCGCCACGCTTTCGATTGCCCGCATGATCTGGGACGTCTGTTCCTGCATACCTGCCTTCGTGGCGAACGTCTCAGCCGCGCGCAGCTTGTAGTCAGAAAGCTCCTGCCGCGTCAGGCTGGCAAGAGCCGTAGCCGCATCAGCTTTTGCAGCGTTGCGGGTCTCGGCTTTGGCAATCTGGCTTTCAACATACTTCCATAGGCCGAACAGAAAGCCCATCAGCATCACGATAAAGCCGACCACGGCCATGATTTCAGCGCCGGTCATCCGATAATCCCCCTTGCTGCCACGCCCAGCCACAGGCAGGCTAGCCACGCCTTTGCGTAGGCATACCGGGCCCTCACGGCCGCACCCCGCAGAGCTTTTCCAGTTTCGTGTTCTCCGCGAGTATCTGGCGCTTCGTGCCGTCGGTCAGGCTGTCCGACACGCTTGGCCGAATTGCCCGCGCTACGTCGCAGTAGCTACCGGCTGTCACGCATCCACCGAGATAGAGCAGCGTCAACATCACCGCCGCCAAGCTTGCTCGTTTCATCTTCGATTTTCCTTGCTTTGTTGGCGGCCTTCAGCCGGTCGGTGGTGGCGCTCGTCGCGTTATCCGCCCTGCCTTTGAGGTAGGCACCCGCCAGAATCGAAAGGGCCGCAGCGATAGCCACGGCCCAGCCAGCAAGGCGAGCTTTAATTGTTGCCAGCCAGGTCATGTCGGCACTCCCGTCAAAATAAGCATGCGCTGCTGCCCTTTGAGCGGCAGCAGGTAGCCGTCGCGAGTTTCGGTGACATCGCAGACTGTGAGTTTGGCGTTGTCCCACTGCTGCGAGCCGTTATCGATCCGCACCGTGGCCGTTCCCGCATCGCTGTCATATTCAATGGCTATGCGGGATATCACGCCGCCGCCCTCTTCAATTCAAGTCTGGCGCTCTTCCAGAGCCAGAACCCCGCGCCTGCTGCGACCAGCAGAAGCGCGACAGTTGCGAACGCCCATGGGTTGCTCACCGCACCGATAAGGCCAGTGACGAGCGTGCCACCTGTCCCCGCGACGATCGTCTGCACAGTCTTGTCCTGCAGCAACGGCACATCGTCAGGCTTGGCGTCTTCGGCGACGGCAGGCTTCATTTCGCGGGCCGCTACGAGGCTGTCGAGGAAGTTGCGGTAATAACCGGCGATGAGGCTGGCCTTGTCGCTGCCGTTGACGATAGCGCGGGCGCCTACTGGATTAGCGTTACCGCTACCGAAATAGTCGGCCAGCCGCTTACCCGTGAACTTGCCGTTGATCATCCCGTCAAACAGGATGCGGACAGCCGTGCCATCCTCCAGCGCGGCGTCGGGGTTATCACCCAGGCCGTACTTCTTATAATTGTCTCGCCCGGTAATCATCGACAACCCGCGACCGCGATATAGCCAGCCGTCGTTCGGGCGGGTGTTACCCATGCGGCCGCCATAGACCTTGTTAGCCAGAGCCTGCGGATTGCGCACATAAGGCTGGGCGGCGGCAACAGACGCGAACCGCGACGGCCACACCTGCCTGATGCGAGCCGCACTGGTATAATTGAGGTTTTCCTCGATCGGCTGCATTTTGCCGCCGGTCTCGTGGAATGCCGTCGCGAGCACATAAGCCGTCTGCTCGTCAGGCAGGCCTCGGCGCTCGGCCTCAGCCAGAATAACCGACGTGCCGTCGACCTGCGCCTGGCTCAAACGCCCGCCAAAAGGCGCGCGCCTCGCATACGCGAAGAACGTTGTTTTGTTCATGGGGATGTCCTGAAATTTAAGAATAAAGGGTTCTTGAAACCGCCAGAGCGATCACTAAATCGATGCCGTCATTCCAACTTTTTCGTTCGATCAAATGGAGGTTTCGATGAGCGACCGTTTGTTTGACAGTCCAATTTTCGTGAAGGACGGCCCTTACCTTGTTCGAGAAATTGCTAGCCTCGGGGATGCTTTCGATTTTCTTTATGAATGGCCCGAATACGACCGAGGTCTCATTTATGAAACCGCTTGGAAAGCGTGCTGCGATAGCCACGATGGCATCAAACCAGTGGAAGCAGCCGAGAGCGCGATTCGAGGTTTCGCCAAGAAGACCGGAATTCTTGAAGAGCCAGAAGTCGCGCTTCCATGGATGAAGGGCAAAAAATCAGGAGGCGGCCTAGTTCAGGCTTGATGTCGCATCATGATTGGGTTTCTTATAATTGAAGCGGCTATTCTTGCCGCGCTGTCATATGTGTTAACTTTTATCGGCTGGAAAGAGATCCGGTATTACATAAACCACCGCCGTAAATTGTAACACCGCATTGGACCACAACCCCGGCACCATGGCCGGGGTTTTTGTTTGTGTTTTCCTATTTTTGTGGGATGTTTGATGCGCGACGGTGAGATGTGACCATCAAGCTAGCGCATCCCCGGCTAGAGCGATCAAGCCGGGGTTATTCTTTTTCAGGTTGCAATATGTATCGGCATGGCTTTGTCGAGACCGGCGCTTTGACACTTGCCAATAGCGGGCTTCGAGAAGCGGAACAGTTATCAACCTTGGCCGGTATGTGGGCGCATCGAAGGTATACCGAACGACATCAAAATGATCCGGTAAGACACGGGAAGATAGCTGTCGATAGAGAGGCGTTTTACTTTTCAAGCATGTGCTAAAGTAAAGAGCGCATCAGCGCTAGCTGCCCATGCCTCCACCGATGCGTAACCCCGGCTGATCATCACCCAGCCGGGGTTTTCTTTTGGTATGTGAAAGCACCTCAAGGGCTGTGCGGTCAGTCAGATTGTGGGGAGGGTTATTCAGGCCACTCAAACACCGGCAGCTCAGCCAGAAACGCTTCCACGCTTGGCTGCTCACGCTGACCGTTCTGCACCTTGTCCAGTTCTGCCAGCGCATAGGCCCAGACCTGATCGCGCCATGCGACAAAGGCCGTTGCCTCTGCCGCCCATTGCGGAATTGTCGAATTGACATAGCTGGCGAGCGTTGCGCCGCTGTCGTACTGCTTTTCCTGCGCTTTACCGTCGATCAGGGATTGAATAGCAGCGCGGTAGTCTTCGACAGTAGGCTCTTGTGCCGGAAATTCCGGGTCTGGCTCCGGCTCTGGCGGTGTATAAACCTCCCACGCTTCGCCAGCCCAGCGGGCATATGCTGGATATTCTACCAACGGCGGCTCGACAGTCACAGCCCCGGCAGGAATGAGCCATTCACCCTTACGCATCGGGTCTGGATCAGCATCAATGGTGCCAACAAAGCGCCCGTCGCCGGTATAGTCTGTTTGATAAACAAGCATAATGAGCCTCAATACCTTATTGCAAACAAAGCGGCCAAGTTGATAGGTCGCGTCTCTCCACCGTCAATAATTTCCTGAGAAGACCACGCCACCCTGCTTGTAGAAATTGCAGCTCCAGATGCGTGAGAACCTTGAGTTCTATTAACAGATCTTATAGATGATCCAAATGCTGGCTCTGTTGTTGTACTATCAAAAATAGCAGGCCAAGTAACATTTCCATCAAAACCAAACGGCAGTTCGTGATGGTGATTTTGCATAGCCGCCGCCTGAATAGCTGACATCAAGCGCCCCACATCAATCCCTCGCCCATCGTCCCATGCACGGATGAAGTAGCCTCGCCAGTCTGGTAATGTGAATGTTGATGAGCCATCACCTGTACCAAATTGAGCCGGGGTTTTGCTTCCCTGCGCAGCTAAAGATCCGCTATCGCCAGCATATTGAAACAGGTCATTGTATGAGGTTCGGCTAATAGTCGAACCATTCAGTTTCAACAACCGACGATCTGACGGTATTGTGCTGCCGGGAAGCATAACGACCTCGCCCGCATTGGCGGATAGCGAAATATCTCCATTCGCATCTGTCGTTAACAGACGGTTCCCGATAAGCGTCAACCCAGCCAGCTTACCAAGGCTGCCATTCGGGTCTTGGATGCCAAGCTCGTCTTTACTGATTGGCACATATTGCCCGGCAGCGTTACCGATAATAAGCTTGCCGTCCTCAACGGGCAATTCGGCAATGTTGGACAGCACACCATTGCCGAGCAGCTCTATCAGGGTGGTGGTTTGAGCGGTGACACGTGCGCCGTCTGGCAAGTATCTAGCCCGATAAGGCGCATCAATTAGATCTGCACCCGTCCACGGCTCAATCAATGTCAACTGCGTGTTGCTATCGACACTGGCAATTATAGCCGTCAGGTTTTGGATTTGCAGTGTGTCGCCTTCACGAAACTTTGCCACATCAAACAGTGTACCGGTGCCGGTGACATTGGTTGAACCATTGGCAAGCGTTATCGTGCCAGAAGTGTAATCCGACAGAACAGCCATGTCATTTTCCTATGTGAGTTTATTGCGAGATGCCGAAAAGGTAGTACCGAACGCCAACGGGATCAGGGAGATCGTAATGGAACTCCACTTTCCCCGTACTGTCGGTCCCTTTTCGGGACCAATTGCCTGGTGAAGACCAGAAAGTAACGTTGTTATCGCGAAGTCTGGCCAATACAGATACATTTGAAGAGCTGGAATTGCCGCCAGCCTCAATTTGATATGACCAGAATGGCGTTGTCATGCAGTTCGGAAACACAATCGAGAATTTTAGATACGGCGTTAATCCGCCATTGGTGAACGGCAAATCAATTTTTTTGGTTCCAAGATTTTTCTCAATAGCCGGTGTGTCATAAAAACTCTCAATGGGGATAAATCCCTCACCGATAATTTGAAACGACGGGAACCGGGTGTCGAATAATATGTCATTCGGCCTCGACGCTGGATCGCTCGAACCGGGGACCTTTATCTGCGTAAAATCACGCTCCCCGTCGTTCGCGCTGAACATGACAAGATTGCCCCCGGATGAGTTGCCATTGTCATCGGCATTGAAAACAACATACCGGACATCGATAGATGCTTCCCCATCGTTGTAAATCGTAATGGAGTTGGACTGCACCGTATAATAGATGCTCCGTCGCCCGGCTGATAAACTGTACGGTATCCGGCTTGGAACCCACCAGTCATCCCCAACGCCACGGAATATGAAATCCATAATCAATCGTTCGGATAAGATCACACCCGGAGGCGCGGGGATGGTGACGCTTGTACCGGCAGCAATGTTGTTCCGAACACCGTTCATGATGCAAAGCGCAGGCGAGCGCTCGCTGTCGATTATCTTGGTGTGGAGGCCCGTGTCATAAATTGAATGCCCAGGGAACGCCAAAGTGAAGCGGGATTGCGATGCTTCCAGCATCAAAAGGTCTGGCTGATAGGCGTATGATCGCATTGGCGAACTATCAGCCGGCAAGTCCCAAATGCTGGGGTAAGTCACAAAGGCCCGTCTGTCGTCAAAATAGGCGCTACCGCCGTCGATCGGCAAGACAAGCGAGCCCAATGCCACTTGGCCGCTCATAGCGCTGATTACTTTGCCATTATAGGATGATACGAGCGTCTGGGTTGATGATGCCGTGTCAAATGATGCAACACGGACCATTTGATAACGGTATTGATATGCTTCGATTAGTCCGCCACCTGCACTGTACGTTGTCACGTCAAGAACACTGGCTTCCGTTCTTCCATTGTTCAGGTCTTTTCGCCGGACTTCGGGAATGGGCGGATAGGTCAATTCAGGGTATACCGCATTGATCTTATAGAAAATCGTCACGTCGTAAAATGAACCGAACGTGGTTTTTCGGCCAACTATTTTACCCTGATTGACGCTAAACACACCTTCCGGCAACCCTGACAGTTCGGCATTCCGAAAATAAAAGGCATCAGCCGGGAATACATAGCTGAGCTTCTGATTTTCTGAATTGAAGTAGAGCCGCTCATATGCGTTGTTCGCCAGCGTCAGAGCGTCGTCGGTGTCGTACTTCAGACACTTCAGAACCGCGCCGACACCGGGCTTGTGACCAATGAACAGCTGAACCATTACGAATATATCCTCATGTCCGAAAAGTTCCCGTATCCTCGAATGATGAGTTTCCCGTTGTTTGATTGCAGCTGATCAAACTTCAACGTCCCAAGCCGAACACTTTGCATATAGATTTCTGAGTTCTGAGAAACGAACGGATATGTGGTGTTGTTCGGGTCTGAGGTGTCAGCTATCGCCACCTGATCGGCCATCAAAACAAGTTGGCTTTGCGTGGCGCTCACGTTTACAAACCAGCCCGCCTGTTTCCAGGCATCTCCGTTACCAACGCGGGCAAAAGCAGATATTTTCGACGTATACCCACCACTGCCAGCAGATGCGGTCATCCGCCAAGCTGCGTTCGATACAGTTCCATCAACCGATGCGTTAACCTCGGTCAGCGCATTGGAAATCGCTGAAACTTCGCCGTCAACTTCATCAACGCGGGTTTGGAGAAGTGTAACTGCCTCTGCATCAGCCTTGCCGTCCAACTCCACACTTAATGTGTTCAATTGCTGCGCTATGGCGCTGTTTGGGCCGGTGGCGACAAATATGTCTTCGCGCCATTCGGCCTTTGCACTGCCGAACGTACTCGACAGCTGGCGGCTAATACGTTGAATATCAACATAATTACTGTTGTGATTGTCAGCCGTGGTTGTTGCCAGCTCTTGCGCTTGACGCTTCAGTTCGCGCAGACCATCCGTCATATAATTGATAAGGCCTTGGACATCCGCGTCTAACCGCTCATAATCGACCGGGCTATCATCGCCAGACGCGTCAAGCGTCGTGAACGGCCTAGCAGCAGCCCACGCCACCGAGCGGCCATTATCGACACGCAAGCGCGTCCGAACGAACCAGTCTGTGAGCGAAGTCAGGCCTTCAACCAGAAGAACATTCACCACATCCCACGTCACGAAGCGCTTGAACACCTGGCTAGGATCGTTAGCAGGCCAGTATTCGATATCGACACCGACGACAGAGATATCATCGATCGCATCCCACAGCAGTCGCGCGCCCGGCAGCTCTCCGGCACCATCCGCTTTGACGATCGTCGGAATAACATCGAAGTTCTGCACTTCTGCCAGATACTGCGGCGGTGGCACGACAATGATATTCGGCGGGTTGGTTTCATATGCCGTCGGATCAAAGACGCCGTTGCTGATCTGTTGCAGCGCAATCGAGATATCGCGGGCACCATCCGTATTGATCCCGCCAAGCTGCCGGGTCAGCACCTGATATGTGCGGTCGCCATACTTGGCGCTATTCCAGCGAACCCACCGGCCTTCCTTGATCGTGTCGAGGAACTTCGGATGAACGACGATTTCGGCCGATGCCTGATAGCGAGCGCCACGGATGGCGATATCTGCCAGCCTGTCCACCTGCCGCACGTCAGTAACAGCAGCATAAGGAATGGCGCTGGCAAGCGTTTCCCGGTCCTCGGCCAGTGCGCCAGCATCAATGCGAGTTGCCGCGTCCTTCGTCTCATAGAAGTCATCAGGCGAAACCCAAGATGCAGCAACCGTGTTGATCAGTTCTGTACGCTTGCGTTTGGCGCTGAACCGCAGAGGTGCACCGCGCTTGATATCGGCATCGGTAATCGTCGCAACAATGGCCTGCGGTGCGCCCGCGATCGGGAACTCACCGTCAACCCGCTCGACCCACGAACCGCACATGGCTTCGAGGATAGGCGAAAGGTTGGCATCGTGGTTCGCACCGGGGCCGTCCTTGGCAATCGCATGCGCACGATAGCGCTTCGAGCCGTCCGACATGATTTCATCGCAGATGTTCGCTGCCTGGGTATACTCCGCCAAAGGCAGGCGGCTTGCACGAACAGCCTTGCCGACCATGCGCTGCGATCCGTTAAAGAAGCCGCGCTCCAGATTATAGGCATGGACGGCTGGATTGTCAGAGTATTCCCATGTGTTCTGATCTTCGTATCGATGCGAACCCGAGCCGCCGACAGTGCTATCTTTTCTCCAGTCGTATTCAGGAGCGCCGACAACTTCGAATAGCAGCTTAGCCGGTGATGTCAGCCCATCGCCGTTCTTACGGAGTTCCGACCAGACGACAGCATAGGCCACGCCAGCACCACGGTGCGCGGCGGTCCATCGGCCAGCGGGTCGCGAATGCTGGATCAGCGTCGGTTCAGCTTGCTGATCCATTGTGCCGTAGTAGAACTTGACCTTGATATTATCGTGATCGTCGCCGCTCGTACCTTCATTCGGGATCAGCCAAAAGCCGTCAGCGTCTTGCTCAACCAGCTCGCGCCATTGCCCGTTATACCGGACACGGTTCACAGCCGTGATGCGGAAGCTCGACAGCACGAAGACGTCCTGTATCAAACGCCCGCCGCTGCCGTAACTATTCCGGTAAATGTGGTGGCCCTCAGTCGCGCAGGTGCCGAGAATGACCGAACGCGGGATATTCGCGCCGTATTGCGTTTCCAGTTCGGAAGCACGGCTCTGCGTTTTAGGGGGAAACAGTGCATTGACGGCGTATTTGAGCGCGATGCCGAAGGCTGTCTGCGCAATGCCGGCGAGGATCGGGCTTGCTGCGGCCCATGCGGCCACGCTCGTCACTATGCCGCTGAAAAAGGCGCCGATCGGGGCTAAAAATGGCATACGAGGGCCTCATGCAGGCGCAACAAAAAAGGCCCGCTGCTGGCGGACCTTGAAAGGCGCAAATTGTAGTGGTGGTTAGCTGCCGACCTTGTAGGCCTGCTCGATATCGGTCACCGGAAAGAACTTAAGCCCATGCGGCTGTTTGACCGCGAAGCCCGATCCACAAATGAACCCGGCGACGTATTCATCATTGATGAGCATCACGCCGACGTCGCCACGGCGAGCAGAGAGCCGATTGACCGGTTCAAACTGGAGATAGGTTTCGAGCACGTCCTTGACGTTCTCGCAGCCATTGGCGCGCATCTTGCGGGCTGCACCGGCTTCGGTTTTGTACTTGCCGCGAAACTCCGCAAGCGGATCTTCGCCGGTTACGGCCTTGATGGCATCGGCGGCAGTCATGAGGCAGTCTGAAACGCCCCATTCCGGCGTGATCGATACATGAGCCGTCGCAAGGTCTTCCAACGCCCGATCCCAGCCTTGCACCCTAGCCGAATTTGATTTTGAAGAATTCATTCTTGATCCTCGCTGCATACTCGAAAAGCATGTCACCGGGCGACACAAGCTGCTGATCCTCGTGCGAGGCATAACGATAGCCTTCGCGGAAATTGTCGACTGCACCGGTCTCGATATTGCCTTCTAACCAAACATTGTCGCCTTCCTCGCGGTGATCGATGGTATCGACATAGCCGTACCAGGTCGGTTCTGCATGAAGGAAAGCGTTCGTGTCGGGATCGAAATAGAAGTCGTAGAACGTGACAGGACGGTTCTTGTAGTCTTCCTGCTCAATCAGCTTCAGCTTGTCGGGTGTGAGCTCAAAATCAGCAGCGGCAGGCAACCGCATCGTCACCGGCTGGGCAGCCGTACCGAGCGCATACATAGGCTCGTCGATGTCGATCAGCGTGTTTCCGTTGTACGTAAGGCCAGCATAACTCACGCTCCCCTTGCCAGAGAAAAAGCCATAGGTGCCGGTACCGAATTCGACTTTGACGGCCGAGGCTATCTTGCCCCTGCCCTCGTCGAGCAATTGCTGTAGACGTGCTGGGAAGGCCATTAGTTACCGCCAAATCATCGAAAGGGTGGATTGAACCGCGCCCAGATGATATCTGGCCGGCATGATTAGAAGTGTTTGCATGTTGATTGTCGGTTTTGGTGCCTTGATCCAAGGTGTTCTTCGCCTTGGAAATCCAGCCCAATCAGTAGAAAAAACGGGCTGGTTATATCAGCAGTTCGGAGACCAGGGCGTTGCAATCGGCATGATAGCCATCGGCGCTGTCGCGTTGGTCATCGGGGCTATTATGTTCAACAACACGTGGGTTCGCGCTATTCGTGCGCGACGGCAACGGTAGGGCGACTACCTCGGCACCTCAATCAACTGAAACGACGCATCGGGAAATTTCCCTTCGCCGATTTCCCACGTCTTCGGCATCAGCCGCATGTTCATTACCGGGTTCTTGAATCGGACCGTCGCGCCGACCGTGATGTAAGATGGCAAGAACGGCTCGATCTTCACCTGCATGCTTGTGCTTGCGGCTGTGGCATTCGTGACGACGCGAGCGATGAAGTTGTAATCGCCAATCGTAATGCCAACCAGGTCGCCGTTCATCAGCTTCAAACCAACTGCCACGCCGTTAAGCGTGAGCGTGTTGCCGTTGATCGCGCCCAAAGTTGCCGTACCGGTAATCGCCGAGTTGTTCGCATCACCCCAATAGGCTTGCGGGATGCAAACATGCTTAGGCGTATAGTGCACCGTAACCTGCCCACCCCGACAACGATCAATGAACGCCTCGAGCAAATTGCGCTTGGCATTCGTCAAGTCGGTAATTTTCGCAGTCCACGTCCAGAACGGGTCGCCGTTCTCAATCGCTGAAATCGCCCGATCCCCGTACTGAGACATGGAAACCGGGCGATTCAAGACCGGGAAAGTCGGCTGATAACGAAGGCCAGTCGGAAGTAGTTCAGCCATTACTTTGCCAGTCCTCTCGAGTTCACCTGCCTTAGATCGCGCGCTGTTCGAACGGCTCCAGACTTGTCGTAGGAAGCCAGTCCCTGTTTGACGTTGCGCTGCGAGATGCGTTCTACCTCGGCCTGCCAGTTGCCGTCGCGATCCACAAAGACACGAACGTCGGCAATGCCGGATTGCGCTTGCTGCGTCGCAGCAGATGACCGCAGGATCGGCATGGATGGCGCGCGCAAAGGTGAGCCGCCATCCTTAAGCCCGATGACACGACCGCTGTTAATGGCTTCCAGCAAGGCACGGTTGCGCTTCGTAGCTGCCGCATTTACGACGAATTCCTCATCGCTCAGCATCGCCGGGATTTTGTCGCCACGCGGCCCGCCAGGACCGCGAACAATGCCACCGCCTGCGCGCTTTACCGGTCCACCGTTTTTACGGAAGATGCCACCCAGAGCACCGAATAAATCGAAGCCGCCTTTGTCAGTATCGAAGATATTCGCAAGGCCGATTTCAATCAGTTTATCAGCGATCTTCCCGAGCGCGTTAGCAAAGGTTTCGGCGGCACTGGCGCCATTGATAAAATCGTTAGCAATCCCACCGACCAGATCCTTTTGGAAAGCCGCCATGTCTTCCGCGGTTTCTTTGATCCGGTTCTGCGCCTCGGCCAGCTTGTTAGCCTCGGCACTGGCAAGCGCCCACTGGTCCGCCGTCTGCGCAATTTGTGCTCGCAGTTCCGGAGTGAGCGCAACACCCGCCTTTTGCGCCGCATTGAGCAGTTCCTGCTCCGTGCGCGCCTTCTCCATGGCATAGCCATAGTCATTTATCAGCGGGTTGATTTGGCGCTGCGCTTCTGTCTCTGCAACAAGTGCGGCGGTGCGGTCGGCGATACGCTGAATGTCACCGTCGAACCGTTCAGCGGGTGTCTTCTTCGTGCGGCCCTTTTTCTTGTCGTCTGGTGTAGCCGCGATGCCGCCGCCGTAGCCAGATGGCGTCGAGGCGAGTATCTGCTGAGCCTTTTTCTGCTGGTCTTCCAGCTTCCCGACTGCAAAACCGAGAGCGTCGGCGTTTGCCAATGCTTGGTCTGCTGCATACTCAAGTGGCTCGAACTTGAGCCCAGTTAGCTTTCGAAAGCCTTGTGCGCGTGCATTCGCCGCCGAAAAGTCAGCGTCTGCCTGCGCATAGGCTGCTTTGGCCGCCTCAAGTTGCAAGCTGATCTGCTTGACAAGTTCCGTCTGGTACTGACGAGAAGCTGAAGCTGCATTTTCAAGCGCAACCTTGTTCCCATCGACCGATTCACTGAAGGATTTAGCGGCTTGATCGCCGGACGACATATTGTTGTAGAGCAGGTAAACCGCCCCAGCAGCTGCACCTGCAAGAAGCCCAATCGGGCCGAGAGACGCGCTGAACGCTGCAACTACGCTCGTACCTGTGCGAAGTGCTGTCAGGAATGAGCCCAATGCAACGACAGCCTGACCAAGTCCGACGACCACCCCAGCGATTGCCCGTCCGGTGAAAGCAGTAATCAGCACAGTCGCGAAGGCGGCGACGACGTCGGCTATTTCCTTGAAGTTGTCCGCAACGTACTGCAGCGCCTGAACCAACTGCGCACTTGCGCCCGCCGATTTGTCAGCGTTGCCGATATAAGCCGTGAATTCGTTGTTGAGCTGAGTGAAAGCGTCGGCAATCGTCGCGTTCGTTGCTTTGAACTGGGCTTCGATTGGCTTCTGAGCGTTCAGGATAGCCTTAAACACCCGGTCGGACGTCAGTTTCCCATCGGCGCCAAGCTGTTTAAGCCCGGCGATAGAAACCTTAAATTCGTCAGCGATTGCCTTCGCAATGACTGGCGCGTTTTCACGCAATGACCGGAGCTCGTCACCCTGCAGCACGCCCGAGCCCAGTGCCTGACCAAGCTGGATAAGCGAGGCTTGCTGTTCTTGTGCTGACGCGCCGCCAGCTTTCATCGCCTTGGCGACCAGATTTGTGGCGAGCGCGATCTCTTCTTCGGATTTGGCAACGCCAGACGCAGATCTGATCAGACGAGCATAAAGCTCCGTATAGGTCTCCAGACTGGTGCGTGCCTCGTTCGCCCCGTCCTTCAATTCATTCAACGACCGAGCACCAACGCCCGCAGCAGTCGCGGACGCGCGGATAAGGTTTCCAGCCTGCGTCCAAGCATCCGCGTACTGCATCAACTCTCGCGTACCCAACGCGGCAGTAATGCCGGTCAAAGGGGCCGCTAGGTCTCGCATCGTACCCTTGCCGATATTGCCAAGCGCCGCGTTGATACGCTGTACGCTGACATCTGCGGACTTCTCCATCTGGCGCATCTGCCGCGTGAACTGCCCGCGCTGACGATTGATAGCGTTCTCCAATCGCTTGAAATCGGCAGAAAATTGAACGACAAGAGATTCAAGGTTAGTGGCCATGGCAGGGAGGCTCCATGAGAGTATGTTTTTTGGTGATTGCTGCCGCCGTTATGGCAATGCCCGCGCAAGCTAATGAGCAGAACGATGCGTTCGCGCGGGCTGCGCTGGAGTGCTGGAACCCGCCTGCTTCAATGAAATTGGCAAGCAAGATCGTTCTCTCTGTCGAACTGGATAAAGACGGGGATTTGTCGGATGTTACCGCCAAAGAGTTCCCGAAAGACGGGGTTGGGAAGGCTGGCGTGGAATCGCTCAACCGAGCCTTACAACGATGTGCGCCTTACAAGTTGCCGGGTGGCGCATATACCTTGACCATTGATCCTAGGGCCAAAGGCGCAAAGTCGCTGAATCCGTTTAAGTAGAATCCCCCCTCGACTCTTCGCCTCATCCTTGCTTAGTTCAGACGGGGAAGAACTTGGGAGGGGTAATGATGCGAAGCGTTATGCTTTTGACGTTAGTTGGTTTGGCTGGCTGCGGGAGCATCACTCTGCCTACCGCCGCGAGATTTGAGGACGGGACCGCCTTGACCGGGACGGCCACTGCAGCGATTTCAGGCGGAACTTTTCAGCTTTCACAACCGGGCGGCACTCTGTCGTGCAATGGAACTTACGACGCACTTGATACAAGTCCGACAATTACCATACCCGTGACGTGCAGTGACGGTCGTTATGGATCAGCCGTCATCACCCGCGCGCGCGATGGCATGAGCGGTACCGGCTCCTTCACTACATCCGACGGGAAACGCGGAGTGGTAGCCTTCGGGAATAATGCTGGGACGGTTCTGAGCTCATCGTATCCTTCCTATGCATTGGCCTCACCAAGCTACCCTTCATCGCGAGTTTATACTGGCAATTGCCCTACACCGGATAGTCTAGATGCAGCAGGACGCCGTTGTGGCGCTAGAAGCGCGGCGTCTCGGGCCGGCGGTTACGATGGTTATGGATCGTGGGCACCTAGCTATAGCAGATCGTACAGCTCTTACGGGGGCGGATCTACTTTTGTTCGCGGCTATTATCGCCGAAATGGCACTTATGTTCGCCCCCACTACCGCCGCAGATGACCTACCCCTCGCTCACCCACTCCCAAAGCTCGTCTTTTTCCGCCTGGCTCAAACCGCCATCGTCAGTCGAGTTGGCTTTGACGTAACCGTCAACGGCAGCCATGAACTGCCACATGGACATTCGCCTTACTTCTTGCGGCGTGAAGCCGAGCGCCGCGCCGTTGCCGTAGACCGCGGCAAATCTGACTTTTCCGTTGGGGAGACTATCAAGCCGTTCTCCGTCTGATTTGCCGCCGCTGGCTCCCCCACCGGCTCCTCCGGCACGCCCTGAATACCAGCCTGTAAAATGATGGTGGAGAATACGATGTTCTCAGCAGGTGGGCGTTTTTCGATGTAGGTTCGCACCAGTTTCGTGGCCGCCGTGGGCTCCAAGCCTCCACCAATCAGTCCCTGCCGGATCACATGGGCGATATCTCCGACGCGGCATTGTTTGGTGAAAAGCCGCTCCAGAATGACCCAAGGGCCGGCGTCGCACGCCTCCTGCAATGCTTCCAATTCGCCCCAACCGAGGCGGAAGGTATAAGTACCGTCCGCCCAGTCGAGCTCAACCTTAGCGTCTCTGCTCATTATGGAGCCGTCGGCGCCGAGACGCGGACCATTTCGCCGTCTGACTGCAGCGAAACGTTGTTTGTGGCTCGCTCGCCATTGTTAGCGCCGATTTCAAGGCTTTCGACATGCATCTTGCCGGTATACGTGTAAGTCTTGGCCGGGAAAACGATCTCGACTTGGACCGGTACAGAATCGATGCTTTCCCAAGCATCCAGCCACGTTTCTACGGATTCGGAAGCCAAGACACCTTCACCGCTGATGCTCATTGAGAGCGATGCGGCGTCACGTCCAATCCAATCCACCTTGTCGGGGTCTTCACAATCGGGAATTGAAACTTCATTGAGGTTTTTCGAAAGTGTGATCGACTTCTGCGTGAAGCCGCACGGTGCGGTATACACGGTCGGCGTTGCATCGTCGCCGATCTTGACGCGGACCTTGCCGCCTTTGATCGTGGTAGCAGCTGTCATGGAGTGATCCAATACGAAAAGGCCACCCAAAGGGCAGCCGTACAGAAAGATTTTTGGGGTGATCGGCGCGGGGGGGCCTTAAGGCTGCTCGATAATCGCCGTGTAACGAACCGACGCATGATTGATTGCGCCGTCCTTGATGTAGTCAGTTCGCCAATATTCGAATGTCACGAGGGCGTTGATGGTCAAAACAGGCTCCCACCCTCGTGTTGCGAGACGCACTGCGTTTGCGACGTCGCGCATCTGCTTTTTGGCTGGCTCAATCGACCAGACATCCAGCTGGAAAATGATATCGTCAGCGAAAATACAGTCGGCATCTACCTGCTGAGCGCTCGACGCGCCGATACTGACATAGGGGAAAATTGAGGGCGAGATCTGCCCTTGATCATTCGTCGGTGGGTTGTCGTAGCTGCGCTGGCCAATCAGGGAGACAAGCGCAGGAAAGCTTCGCAAGCGCTGAATAATTGCGCCCTGAAGTTCTAAAACCGGGTCCAAAACGCCCTCCTATATCAGGAACAAGCGCTTGGCGTGCTTGCGTATATTTTCATCCGACCATAAAGGGCGTAGGTTGGCTAAGGCCCAGCAAGCCGCGAAATCAGGATGTTCGGCACTGTCATAACCGAATGATGATCGCGGAACGATATGATCAATATGCCATTTCCCCTTGCCTTTCCCATGGTTTTCCCACGTCATTCCAGGCAAGAATTGACGCTCAATGTGCGTCATAAGTTCATTCAGATTGTAGCCGACAAGGGTTTCCCAAGGGCGTCGATATTTATCTTTAATGGAAGCCCTGATTGCCCTAGATATGTTGGAATGCAGACGAAAGGCATCATCTCTCATCTTTTCTTGCATCTTTATGCGTGAGTATTCTCGCCCCTCCTGGGATGACATGCGAGCTAAGACTTTTTCACGGTTCTTGGCATAATAGTCGCGTGCCCTCTCGCGCGTCTTTTCTATCGCTCCGGGGGTTGTCAGTAACTTTTCTAATCGTTTTCTTTGAATGTCTGCGCGCCGGTCTGGAGATAGGGACATGTACCGCCCGCTCACCTGTTCAGGATTCTTCTTTGCCCATTCTCGCGCTGATGATGCTTTATAATCCTTGCACGATGAGCAGAAACCGTCGCCCCATCGCCTTTCCTTTGAAAAACGTTGTGCTGCCTTAGTCTCTCCGCAGCATGTGCACGTCTTGAAATAACCGGCATCGCCAGCGTATATAGCATCAGTCATTCGGCACCCCTCAATAGCGGCGCAGGGATAAGATTGGCCCGGTGTGACCGGCACCGTTTGGCCCGTTTAATGCGGGTGTGTTATCTCTCAGCAGCAATCTGTTTTGCCGCTTTTGTAATGGCACGAGATACGCGAGCTTTTGCGCTGCGGCGCTTAGCACGAAAACTCACAAAGAAGAACGGCTGCGCCTTGGCGCCCGGATTAAAAGTGCCCGGATACATGCCACCGTTCACGTGTGGAGCGCTGCCGAATTCGACCAGATGCGCATAACGCACCTTTGAATTGCCGGCATAGATGGTGATTGTCAGGTTACCATCGTTAGACTTCACGCTGCCAATGCGCTGGCTGTGTTTTGGAGCCTTACCCCATGTCCACCCGATGCTCTCCATCAGTTCACCATCATCGACGGGAACCAGATTTTGCATCATGTTGACGATTTCCTGTGCCCCCTGCTCCATCGCGGCTTTGACAAGCTTTTCAGCCACTTCCGGGAATTTCTTCAGCTTTATCTGCAGGCGATCCAGACCTTTGATCTTGACCGCCATCACGTTTCCTCGCCTTCAATCGCCAGCATCTCGATGTATTGCCCGCGCTCGTCGGGATTGACTACGGTCTTAATGCCGAACACGCGGTTTGGCCTTCGTGCGCCTTGGCTGTCGACGGTAACGCCAGCCCGAGCATCATATGCCCGCCAAGACGCCGTTACTTGCCTTGCCGCAGTGCTGCCACGGATCGTCAGGTTATAGGGCTGCATAGACTGCATTCGCGCAGCCATGATGCTCTCGGCATTGCTGCCGTATCGCGGTTCCAGCCTTCCCGGCACGGTGAACTGGTCAACCCACTCACCGCGTGTGCCGCCGAATCCGTCATCCACGTCCTGCCGAACCTGAAACGTCAAACGGCAGTTCAGGCTGCCGGCACCTGCGCGCTTCGCCATGCTTCGGCCTCGTCTTTCGTAGGAGTTGGAAGTCGCTCGGCTTTGCCAGCGGCAACAGCGCGGTTAGCGCAAGGCGTGGTCACCAAGCCGATGTAGCCAGCCGGATAGCGGATCGTTACCGCAGGCTTGGGGATGAAGTCGTAAGTGGCTGTGAAGTGGAGCCAGGGCATTATTCTTCCACCAGCAGCGTGCGCCAAACCCGATATGGAGCGAGTAACGCCCGAACGTGACGCGGCAGAACGGCATTGCCTTCGGCCTTCATGTCTGGCTCGCGGTTCTCGTACAGGTCAGCCGCAACCAACAAGATCGCTGCCGTGATGGGCGGGGTTAACTCGATGCCATCCGACAAGGTTGGCGTGGCGCCAGTCACCACGACCTCCCTGTCGACATATTCGACGACGATCGTTTCCGCAGCAGCCAGATAGACCTCAAGCTCAGCATCTTCGTCATCATGAAACACACGAAGGTGTTTCTTCAGCAGTTCGAGATCAACCAGTGCCATGATTAGGCTGCCGCAATAACTGCAGCAGTCGCGGCACTAGTGGCGCTCGCATTACCTGCGGAATTCGTGCCGGTCACGGTACAAGTGATGACCTTGCCTAGTTCGGCTTCGGTCAGTACGTAGGTTGCAGCGGTCGCAGCACTAATATTTGCTCCGTCTGCTTTCCACTGGCGCGTGTAGGTCGGCGTTGGAGTGCCCGTCCAAGTGCCATTCGACACTGTCAGAGTAGCGCCCACCTGTGCCGTACCAGTAATTGCTGGCAATGCGGTATTAGCCGGGGTCTGCGTCACAGATGCGGTAGCATTGCTGGTGGCGCTAGCCGAACCTTCACTGTTTGTGGCAGTGACTACACACGTAATAACCTGCCCTGCGTCCGCTGCAACCAGCGTATAGGTAGCTGCGCCTGTACCTATGTTAGTCGCGCCACGTTTCCACTGACGTGAGAATGTGGGCGATGGACTGCCTGACCAACTGCCGTTCGAAACGGTTAGCGTCTGTCCGACACGTGCCGTGCCTGTAATGGCCGGTGCGACAGTATTGGCGGGTACAGACGGAAGAGAGATAACACCAGCGCCAAGGTAGCTGGCAAAACGGCGCTTATTGATTTTTGGTGCAGCCATGCGTGGCTCCCGTGGTTCTGAAAAAAGGAGGGGCGCCGAAGCGCCCCATCAAGGATTAAGGAGTTACAGGCGGATTGACGTCGCCGGTAACGAATGCCTCTGGACGGTAAACCGCCAGCGCAAGGCGCTCTTCGATACGGATCGTGAACATGTTCTTTTCGAAGTCGTCCACGTTCTCGCTCGACATCAGAACTTCGATGCCCATGCGGTCGAAAATCTGCGCACCGAGATTGAACGCACCGGTCAGGAACTTGCCCGCAGAAAGTGCCTGAGTCTGGACGACCGGCAGATTCCACAGCGAAGGACCGATCGGAGACTGGGCATTGCCAACGATATAGTTGCCGCCAAGATCCTTGGTCAGCTCGATCTTGGTCCAATCGGTTGGATGCAGAACGAAGCCGCTCGCCGGATATTCGGCCAGAATGACCTGCAGGATTGCAAGGCGAAGGCGGTCAATTGCCGTTTCATTCTCCGGAGTGAATGCCGGAGCGAAGGCCGATGCCTGCGGGAGAATGCCGTGCAGGTTCTGACCAGTACCGTCACCGTTCAGAAGCTGGCCTTCTTCAACGAACTTGAGCCCGTACGTGCCGCGAGCGTTGATATAGCTTGCAAGCCCCGGAGCGTCGTCGAGGATCTGACGGCTTGCCTTGAAGATATGGGCCAGCGTGCGAACAGGCGTGGTTTCCATATCGAAGGTCAGATCAGACTTGGGCTTCTGCGTGCCTTCTGCGACCGGAGCCGCGCTGTTCGTAAAGCCGGTTTCCTTGACGAACTCAACACTCGCAGCCGAGGTCTGGCCCGGAGCAATAAGGTCGCGGATCGTCAGCTGGCGATTAGGCGGGGCAATGATGCCTGGCACGCGCTGCCCTGGGACAAGCGAGGTTCCCGCCGAACGACCGGCGCCAACGGTGGTATTGCCGGACGTAATGTCCGCGCGCTCCATACCGACGCGGATCGAACCGCGCCATGCGCCGGATACGTCGGTCGACTTGAACTTTTCAGACGCCACGACAATATCGCCAACGTCCTGTGGACCCTGTGCAACGTCGTCGCGTTCACGAGCGGCACGCTTTTCCAGTTCGCCAATACGGGTCGTGGTATCGCCAAGTTCGGAAAGCGCCTTGTCGACCTTATCTTTCAGCTCGGTGGAAACTTCGCCAGCGGCAGAAAGCTTCGTAGTGAAATCGGTTGCAAGATTGCCGACCTGCTCTTTAATGGAGGCGAGCGAAGCACCCAGCTCGCCAATGCGTTCTGCTAGTTCAGCCATGAATGGCTCCTGTGATTTAGATTTTGAATGTCTTTGCTTCGGCAATCAGCCGTGTGACCGCTGCCAAAGCGGCAGCATCCGCGTCGCCATCAGGAGCCCCCTGATCAGACCTGAGGTAGAGCCGAGCGGCCCGCTCTGCCTCCGAATTCGAAAGACCAAGAAGACCCTTCAGGCCGTTTTCGAATTCGCGTTTTGTAATTTCTTCGCCGGAGGCCATCTTGTTGGACAGCAATTGCGCGGCTTCTGCCTTTGCGGCGTTGGACGCCTTTACGCGGCGGACGTACTCCGGCTCGGTGTTCGCGCCCAGTCGGGCCAAGGTCTCGTCAAGTGTGGCAATACGGTCTGCCATACCCCGGTCTATGAGCGCCTCAGAGTAGAACACCCTCCCCTGACCAAATCCGTCTTCGACTTTGGATTTCGTAACGCCACGCCCATCGGCAACGCTCTGCAAAAACCGGCCATAGGAGCGGTTTACGCTGTCCTGAATGTAGGCCAGCGTGTCTTTGCCGAGTGGTTCGGTTTCGTTGCCTTCGACCTTGTGCTTACCTGCCGAAATGTAGGTGCGCTTGACGCCAGCCTTTTCCAATGCGGCAGAGATATCGTCGTGTGCCGTATAGACACCGATCGACCCTGCACGTCCGGACGGCGTGACAACGATTTCGTCGGCAGACGACGCGATCCAGTAGGCAGCACTCGCAGCCAGCGAGTTGACCTGCGCTATGATAGGCTTTTCACCGCCGCGCAGTTTGCGAATTTCCGTTGCGAGTTCATCCGTGCCCGGTACCGAGCCGCCAGGACTATCAATATCAAGAACAACGGCTTTCACATCCTCGTTGGACAGTGCCTTGTGCAGTTGACGCTTGATACCGGCATAGGACGTGCCACCACTCATCGCGGAAAACAGATCCATTCGGTCGGCCAATACGCCATAAACCGGGATCACTGCGACCTTGCCGTCAATTTCAGCGATTTCCTTTGCGCGAGCATCGGAAACAGCCGCTGCAAATTCAGGTGTGACGAGCTTGTCGCCCGCCACACGTGCCGCAAGAACATCAGCCAAAACGGCTAGTTTTTCGCGCTGAATCGCCCACGGTTCGGCCTCGAAGGCCGTCAAAATGTGTTCGAATTTCATGAATTTCCCTTATCCAGCGCTTGGCTGTGCATCATCCAGCGGAGGCCCGCCGTTGTGTCCGACCATGGACAGAGGCTGCATGGTGCCGTTGACGATCAGTTCGTCGCCGCCGTCCATCTTTGGCTTGTTCTCGTAAGCTCTTGCTTCATTCGGCGTGTAGATGCCGTTCTGAACCATCTTCTGCAGGAATTCCGCCCTCGCCTGGCTATCGCCGCGCAGCAGGCCTTCCATATTGAACTTAACGACGGTCGTTTTGCGGGTCTTTGCATCAAGCAAGTCGCGGTAGATTGCCGATTCAATGCTTCTGAGCATGGGCGTGAGGCAGGTCTTGGTGAACTGCAGGATCAATTGCTCGATGCCGCTGCCCCAAGTCGTTGTGCCATTCGCGGCATGGCCAATCATGACCGGCGGAACGCCGAAGATGCGGCATATCTGCTCGACGCTGTACTGCCGCGTCTCAAGCATCTGCGCATCTTTTGGATTGATGGTGATCTGCGACGGGGTGAGACCCGCCTCAAGCACCGCAATCCCTCCTGCCTTGTCGGCACCGGCAAATGCCTGCAACGATTCCGCAATCTGCTTGCGCTGATCGGGCTTCAGAACCTGTTCTGACGACAAGACGACCGAAGCCATCATGCCGTTCTTGAACATACGGCCCGACGTCTTCTCGCCGGCCATGGCGTTACCGATCACATTGCGCTGCGCGGCAATTGGCGAAAGCCCACGATCACAGCCAGGCATGACCAATCCGCGGACATGAAGCATGTCCTCTTCACGGATTTTACGGACGCCGCCCTTCTTTCCATTCTTGTACTGCTCGGTGACCTCGTAATAGCGGTTATTTCGATCATCGCGCTTTACATCGACGCAAAGCGGATTGAACGGGTTCAGCGCTACCAGCCGGTCGCCATTTTTCTTCTTTTCGGCGAAGAAGTTGCCATCAAGGCAGAGGCAGAGGGCCGCCATACCCCAGAAATCAGACGCGCTGTCGTCCAGGTTCGGCAGGTCGTGCAGCAGTTCGTACAGCGGATTCTCGCGGTCGACGTCAACGCCATCGCCCTTGTAGACATTACAGGGTAGCGTTTTCACGGCATTTGAAATCAGGTTCACACACGCCCAGACAGCATCAAGCTGCATCGCGTGTTCATAAGTGACCGTTTCGCCGCTTGTGGTCGACATTCCAAAGAATGCGCGCCATGGGCCGGAAAGAAGCCCGAAAGGCTTCCCGACCCAAGTCAAAAGGCCCATGGGCACTCCTACCAGGTTATGGTGATCATGTTGTTGAGTGCCAATGAAATCAGCGATTTAAGCGGCTTTGTCGCTCTCTTGTCGCGCCGACGGCTGCAATCCGGCAGCAAGATTCTGCATTGCATTGTGACGCTCCCGCTGGTCACGCAATGGATGCGCGTAAACTTGTAGGGTCATATCGAACTTGCTGTGCCCTAAAATATGAGCCACATCAGTAACCGGCAGATTGTTATCGACCATCCAGCTGGCAGCAAAATGGCGAAGGGCATGAAAATGATATCGTGTTCCTGACGGACCATTTTCACCCACGCCCGACCGCTTGAGCAAATCAACCCATTGCCGGTGGATATCGAGACGATGCATAGGGCCGCCGTTATAGGTCAGGAAAACAAGCTCCCGGTCATTTTGGATATAGTAACGTTCCAGCCATTCTTTGAACATGGTGTGGATTGCGTCTGGCATCGGTATATCACGTATACCGGATTTGGTTTTGGGGGCTTTCAACTCACCATTCGGCTGCATACTGTGCCGGACCTCTAGCACCCGCCGTTCCAGATTAACGTGGGGCAATTTCAATCCAGTGATTTCGCCAAGCCTCATGCCGCATATGGCGGCTAAATGCACCATGAGTTCTATAAGCTTTTGATTGCGCGCTTGTCGGTGCCGTTCGCGCACCTTAGAAGCTTCAAGAATGGCGATAGCCTGTTCGCGGGTGAAGGTATCAATCTTTCCTCTTTTGACCCCGCGTAATTCTTCGACCATTTCTCGTGCAGCATATTTCGTCGGAATCGTGCGCTTAGCTGCGAATTTCTCCATAGTGGCTACCTGTGCAATTATTTCTTTCGCTGTGAACGGCGCATTGCCGGCCTTGGTAACGAGGTGATCATAGAAGCCCTCAAAGTCCGCTAAGCTCAGTTCATCGAACATCCGCTGTCCAAAAAACGGCACCACATGCTTGTCGATGCGGCTTTTTGAGCATTTCAGATATCCGAGGCTGATGCGGCCATCGGCCAACCGCGACTCCAAGTTCTTGATGTATTCCTCGGCAACCTGCTTGACTGTGCGCTTGGAACTCGCCGGGGTATGCAAACCGGCTTCAACTTCGACCTCGACCTTGGCTCGATAAGCATCTGCGTCTTTCTTCTTCTCGAATGTCTTCAGTCGGCGCTTTCCGTCCAGATCGGTGTAATTTACCACCCACGCTGTTTTTTTAGCGCCGTTGTATTCCCACTCGCGTTTTCGAACGCTCGCCATTATTTCCGCGCCTCCTGCGCTTCCATTTCATCTAGCCACTTTGTCAGGGTGCTCTTCCTTGAGCAGATCGTGCCGCCAATGCGGAAAGTTGGAATATGCCCGTCATCAATCCTGTGACGTGCCTGCTTCTCGGTCATTCCTAGAAAATCCGCGATAGGCCGCGCCCCATAAAGCAGGTCGGCTTTATCTTCCCCGTGTGTCATGTTCTCTCCTTCAAGGTAAAATGAGGTGTTCTGTTCCGTTGAAGCCCTGACCGGCGAGAACAACGCCGATCAGGATAGCAAGGGCAATGATTTCCCTGTCAGTGACGCTTGGCACCCTGCACCCATGCATGTTTCAACAGGTGTCTGGCGGGGAATGACGCCATGAGTTCGCCGTCCTGACGACAATCCCACCAATCGGGACCTATCAAGGAACGCGATATGGTATGCGGCTTCCCGGCGAGAATGATTTCGGTGCCGTCCTGTAGGTCGGTGCGCTTCAAATTGAGGAGGAACACATTCGCCGCGGTTTCGGGTTCACGCTTCTGCATTCCTGCGAGGATCGTTTCAGCGTCGGCACAATGCCTGCTCTGACGATTGATCTCAAATTCGAGCAGTCTATCGTCAGCCGTAATCCCGGCAGGGAGATTCGCTACCGACATCAGCGCCTTGACATTACTTGAGACGCTTTCGATCAGGACTTCCATGATCTGGTTTGATCGGCGAATGTCGTGAAGGGCTGCTTCCAGTTGGCAAAGGTCGGTCATGCTGCACCGCCTTTACCGGCAGTCGTCCCCGCCTGAATCAACCAAGAACCAAGTTCAATGGCTTCGTCTGGCGAAAGATAAATGCGGGCTGTCGCACCAAAGCCCGTTTCTGTATCACCAGCCGATTCGTCATCGACCTCGATACAAATTCGATCTTCGCTGAATATAGCCGCTGTCAGACTGTTGTAGCCGTCTATCACAATCCTATTGCTGTCTTTGTGGACGCTGCTCATGCCCGCGCCTCCCAATACTCGCGGGCAAAGCCGTCGTATGGCTCTTCGTCAAAGCCGCCCTCTTCATCTGGTTCAAGGTCGCTATTGTCGCATTCAACATCCACGCCGAACGGGCTGTATTCGCCCAATGACGGTTCTAGATCGGCGTCGCCGTCGATCTGATCTAGGATGGAAATCAAGCGCTCAATTTCGTCCGCGATGCTTCGCCTGACGAATTGTAGGAAAATGCCCGCACTCATGGCAGGCGCAATATCTGGGTGAATCATTGTGGTCTCGCGGTAAAACCGAACACGTCCGCTTCTCAGGGCTTTCGTGTCGGGTGAACCAGTGATCAGCACTGGCGCCGGGAGTCTGAGAACATGTCCGCGAGAACATGCGCCATGGCCTTCTTTATTGAGGTCAAGATTCCTCTTGACGCACCGTGGCACTCCCGGCAATAGTGTGCCGGTCACGCCCACGGCAAAGGGGCGCGTCGTAATTCGGAACACATCATGCCCGGCAAGGCTGATCTGTTCCTATCGCGGATGAAGCCCATCCCCGGCAAGGGACGGCTTCGGGAGTTCTCAGGCTCCGCGAATACCCTTACCGAAATCATCGTAAAATTCAAGTTAAAGTCTCCCCTTTCGGGGCAAGGCTTGCCTATGCTATGGAAAGCCCGTTCAACCGGGGGATTTCATGGGGCAAAGACGTAAGGCAATCGTAGTCCTGGCCACAATTATCGGTGCAGCGTGGTTGTATAGCGAGGTGAATAAGAGAAAAGACCCGAACGCATGTGGTTCAAAGACCATGGCCTTCGTGATCTCTCAGGAATTCGTAAAGAAGCGCCTCAAAGCACCCGCCACAGCCTCATTCCCATGGGGCACGAATTCTGACGGTGTGAGCGTGGTTGAGCGCGATAGGTGCAAATACACCGTAAATGCCTACGTGGATGCTGAAAACTCGTTCGGAGCGAAATTGAGAACTCAATACCGCGCTGACGTGACTTATATGCCTGAAGGTAATAGCTGGCAGCTTAACGACATATCGATGTAGCTTCATGACCGCGATAGCTGAATTCCGCAATCGGTTGGAACTGGAATGCTTTAAGAGCACAAGTCAGTAATACCGTGTTGGTTAAAGCCTATCTAAAGTTAGTACTAGAATTTCCAATATTAACTTCTACATAATGCCAAGTACTCGACGATTCGCAGCTTTAGATATCTCCAATATCAAGAAGGCCGCAGCTGCCTGTGCCTCTTTTGCACGTTCAGCATCTTGAGCACGAGCTGGCACAGAGAACTGACCACCGGTTAAGGCATCAACAAACCTAGATGCAGGAATATCAATTCCCAACATATCAATTTTGCTCAAGTGCGGTCGAACTATTTCAATACTGCCGTCCAGTTTTTCGACCAAGCCTTCTATTTTTGCCTCGATCTTAGCTTGCTCCAATGCGTTAGCAGAGCTTGGAGAATGTATTTCCATGAGCCAATAATCGGTTGAAAGATCCGCAACATTGGTAATTGTGGTGATAAGTTGTGTAACCAAATGATTTCGGTAATCTGCACGGTAACGCCAGCGGTGACCAAAGAGTGCAGCGGCGGCTCCTATAAATGCGCTCAGCAAACTAACAATTGGCAAAATTGGGCTAATGTTACTTGGCATGCTCTTCAGATGCCCGGAGAATATAGTTTTTTGCTAGTATTCTATATTTCTCGAATCGCTTATTCGAGCTTACAATATTTAAATGCTGATTTGTTTGCTCTAGAGAAAAGCCTTCGTCTCTTATTAAACCGCCAAAAGCTTCGTCTAAAAAAGAAACCAGATAGCTTCTTTTCACAGTATCAATGACAACATTCAGAACCCCGTCGGCATTGATTACACGCCGCAAAGCAGGAGCCAGAAGTTTAGTTCGAAATTCTTCGCCAGAAAAATCTCCATGCTTTTTATACCGAGCACCAGGCGTCAGTGTAAAATCTCTTCCAATATCCAGCACTTCGATGACTCTCAAGCTCATTTGATTTAACCTTCTAAAGGTTAACTCCCATTAAATTACAACGTTCCACTGGATCAATGTACCTGATAATCTTATCGGTAAATTGTACGTGAGAGGCGGCTTCCCTTTTTCATATATATACATTCCCTGCCTACTTATAATTAACAGACTGCCAGCGCTACAGGAATCGATAAAAGCCTTTATATGACCCAAACCCTTACCATGTTTTTGCAATCCCGTAGACGTAACAGATTCATCGATTGCCAGTGCGATGACATCTCCATCAAATCTGGGGTCGGCGCTATCTCTTGCCATACCGAACTTCCTTAGAAATCGGTTTAGGAATCCACCGTAAAGCTGCCAACTACTAAGCGAACCTGGTATAGATACTCCCTGATCATATATCGCCACAGTCATTTGACGCTGAGCCTTCGAAAGTGATCCTGTCATCCACCACTTTGAAACATGAGGTCGGCCAAAAGAAATTTCAGTTGGATAGGCACAACGGACTGCATTCTCCATTGCCTCGCCCAATGCGCCGTTAAGTTCAAAGCACGCATCGTTGGCGTTCAAACCTACACCACTGAACATTTCCTCAATACTATTGAGCAATCCATCCACTTCATCAGCTTGATTTCGACTGCCACTGCGAAGTTTTAGAATTTTCCGGTCCCCCTCTTCTGGCGCCTGTACACCTTCAGTGATTTTCAAAAGCTCAAAGAATCCTACTTCAATCAAGCTCTCTATTACATTTGCCTTCCATTTATGAACGTCGACCAAGAACAGCCGAGAAATATTCTTCGTGCTCTGTTCTTTCAGTAGAACAGCCCTGTGATATTCCGCAGCAAGCACCAGAGCCGCGGCTGGGCTGATGAATTCTATGGTTGTAAAGTCAACATAAGGGCCTATCCATCGCGGCGCGGATTTATTTTTCCTTTTCCCAGTTACATGTGCCGCGAGAGACCTCGTTCCAGACAATGGGGGGGCAAGCAACCGCTGCCTCGTTTTTTCCAGAAACGACAGCGTTTGTTCGGTGTTTTGCACTAAACAAAACACTTTCGGCATCTGTATCGCGTTTGACGGTAGCCTTACTTGGTCGAATCTATCTGCGCTCAGAACATAACCAAATTTGGCCGTGCCTGAGTTTTTCTTGCGCGACCTTTTGTTAGCCCAATATAAAAGCCGGCGCCGATAACGAATTGTTAGTTTTTTCACAAGCCCCTCCACCAAGAGGTTGAATAATTGTTCTCGGTGGAATAATCAATCTATAGTTGACGTTGAGACGCCCCGAAGGGCGCCGCACGTCATCTCTTCCGCAGAGATTTTCTCAGCGATGCAACGATGTCATCCTTGGCTTTCTTCGCCGTTTTTTCGCGAACCATTTTTCGGACATCTCCCCAAGTGCCGAAAGTTGTGTCGCAGTCGGGATTCTTACATCTAACGATGGAATTTTCGTCCGCATCGTCGTCAATTCGAACGCCCTTTGTGCCGCAAGTGCCGCAGGAAAGAGACGCGGTGTAAGGAATGGTATTCATGGTGATCTCGCTTTGGTGAGTTAGGTTGCATTTATCTCCCTGTCTCGCCCCAAGGTAGAATGATTGGAAGGGACCACCTGCACAACCCGCGCCGCCCTGATGCTAGGGGATGTTCACAGGAATCCCGGGTGAAACGCCCTACGACGGGCGCTCAGGAACGCATCATTGAGAAATCAACGCTAATCAGGCTTTAAGGATGTCGAGATACATCACCGGCTGTTCGTTGGCCCTGTTCGTAGCTGTATCAAGCAGCGTGAAGCCGAGACGCTCATAAAACCTCACCGCTGACTGTTTCGAATCAACAACGACGAAACGACAACCGACGTGAGGCGCAATCGCGTCCTTGACAACACCTATCGCAAAAGAAACCAGATAATCGCCCAGTCCCTTGCCCTGATATCGTCTGTCGACGGCAAGGCGGGCAATCTTCACAGATGGAAATGTTTTGTAGTCGTAGATCTGTTCTGGCGGAATCACGTCCTGGGGCGTCTTTGTCAGGATCTCGCCGCAGATGAGCGTGATATAACCGATCAGTTTCGCCTCAGGGCCAAACAGACCATAAGTCCTGGCAAAACTATTGACCTGATAATCCTTGGCTTTCCGCTGAATAAACATCTTCAGCGGCGTGAACTCCTCACTGCCAAGAGAAAGCCCAGTGACTTTATCACTGGGCTCTATCAGTCTTAGTTCAACTTCGAATTCGTCGTTCGGCAACTATTCCCCCGTGGCTGCCTTGACGGTAAACTTCACTTTACCCTTGCCCTGAAACTCCTTGAAGAGCTCGCGCCCTTTCTTGACAGTCTCATGTGCGGCTGCTTTTGGTTTACCGAATGTCACCTGATTACGAAACTTCTTAGCGTCGTCATCGGTCAATTTCACCTGACCGAACGCGCTTGAGATAACTGCCATTGCACGTTCCTTTCTGTCTGGTGTTCAGTTAATGCCATCACTTAACATATTGACGAATGTTAAGCAACGTGCTACGAAACTCGCGTCTCGTTTCGTAGCACGCAAGCTTAGCTGACCTGTACATTTTTCATACATGTTCAGCGTTTTATATAGGAACGCCTGAGAATTGTTCCAATCACGTTCTGCGACAGGCGCCAATCATCAATATCAATAGGCGGTTACAGGACACCCCGAAGGGCATCCAATACGCTTAGCGGGGTAGCATCCCGCGCTTATTTGCCTGTTTAACGCCGCCAGCAACGGCTTGGGCGAAATACGGCGTTTTTTGCCACTGCATGATCGCTCTCTGGGCGCCAGAGAAAGCGCGAGCCTCAATTTCCTTATCGCCAGTAGCCCCATTCACAGTCACGTTAATCACAGGCGCGCTGTTGACCGTGCTATTACTGTTGTTCGTGATGCGCGAAAGGTCGGGCATACGCGGTGCCGATAGTGAAGGCATACTCACCGCCCCGCCCCGCTCGTAACCAGCAAGGCCGCGACGCATGGCTTCGACCTTACCGACGCCTCCGGCGCGGCGAATGTCATCTTGGGACCATACGACCTCACCTTTGTGAACGACGCCTGCTGGCTGCTTAACGCCACCGGGGCCCGTGTAGCCGCCGCTGTCAAAGCCGATGAGCTTGCCCAGCCCGCTGAATATACTTCCGAAGGCACCGCCTCCGACCCCGCCAGAAGATGGCTTAAACAAGGCATCGAAACCTGCACTCAAGAAGAGGTCTGCCAGCTTATTCGCAATGTTCTGCAATGCGTCGGCAAGGCTATTAGCGCCGGTAATTGCGCCCACCGTGCTGCTTTTGAACGTATCGTAGAAATCGTCTGCCGCCTGCTCTGCTCGGTCTTGCTGGTCTTGAACTCGGCGAAGTTCTTCTGCTTGCCTTGCATAAGCCTCGGACACAGCGTCAATCTTGCCGCGTGTTTCTTCTGAAATCTTGATATTCGAAAGGTCAGTCTGACCTTTCTTGATCGCCTCGTCACGAAGCTTGGCGAGTGCTGCCTGCTCCAGCTCCAGCGACATACGCCGCTTTTCCTGCTCCTGATACGACTTGCCTACAAGCTGCGTTTCAAGCTGCATCGCTGCAATTCGATCGCGGACCGACTGAATGTCGCTATCGATCTGCTGGTCAGCGGTTTTGGCGTGGGTTTTGCTGCCGCTTTTCTTCTTCTTATCCTTGCCGGCACCGTCTGCGGGGAAATCCTTGATGGATACTGGGGTGAATTGCGCAGTGGTGCCGGGGTTTGTACTTTCTGGCTTAAGGCGGGCGCCTTTCCCGTACTTCTCGCGCAGAACCTTGTCCATTTCGGCACTGCCCTCGACTGCACCGCCCTTGAATGCATCGGTAATGCGGTCTTGAATAACTTTCGATGACGTAATCGTCAACGCACCACCAAGGAAGCTCTTCTGCGCTTCGCCGCCGGTTAGCAACTTGCCGATATTATCCAGACCGAGAGCCGCGCCAACGTCATTGGCAAAGTTATTGGCAGCCGCCTGGCCTCTGGCAAAAGCCTCCACAACCTGATTTATCTTGGAGATGAACGTCTCAAAGTTGATATTGTTGATAAACGCAGCGGTATTGTCGATGGCGGTGCCGAAGGTATTGGCTGCCTCCGTCGAGTTATTAAAGCGCTTCGCCGCATCGACCAGCGCCGTTTTCAGATTCGTCATGCGCTGATCAATTGTCAGAACAGCGCCCGCGAGCCGCTCTTCCAGAATGGGCGTTCCGGCCTCAATGCCTTTGAAGAGCGCCTTTGAAGATAATTCACCGTCCAGCATGATGTTGCGCAACTTCGCGACATCGCCGCCAGCCTCTTTGATGCCCGCTGCCGCGGCTTGAAGGATCGGCAAACCGCCTTCCATCATAGAATTGAATTCTTCTGCTCTCACCGTCCCGCTGCCGAGAGCCTGCGAAAGCTGGAGCAAAGCGCCGCTGGCCTGTTCCGGGCTAGTGCCTGCCACCCGTAGCGCCATGGCGATACTATCGGTGAATTTCAAAAGATCTTCGGTCGATGCACCGAGGTTCTTTTGGACCAAGGAAACGCGGCCGTACAGCGTGACCAGTGTTTCAAGTGGCGCTGCGTTTTTGGTCGCACTCTGAAACAGGCGGTCATATACGTCATTCAATTGCTGGCCAGACAGGCCGGCCACTTTCAACGCATTCTCGATACGGATAGCGGCGTCAATCAGTTCTTTTGCGCCCGCAGCCGAAACGCCCGCAAAAATGCCCTTCGCCAAACTGCTGCCGCCGAATGCCTTTGACATTGACGTCTGCATGTTTTTGGAGGCACGGCTCCATCGCCGCTCCATGCTGCCGGCCGATTGGTCGAGTCGCTGACTGAACTTCGCCAGTTGCTTCTCGGCATCTTTCACGCGCATTTCCATACGAGCATAGAGGGCGGGTTCACTTGCCATCGTTGAAATCCTTCACGGCTTGATTCAGTGCGCGTCGGCGACGACCAGACATTCGCTTTCGCAGCATTCGATATGAGGGCCAAAAGAACGGCTGCCCTGACGTACCCGGATGATGCGCACCTTCGAATTGACCGCCTGCGATGTGAGGCGCGGTTCCAAACTCGACGCCAAGGGCATAATCGTAACCGTTCACGGTTGTCGCCTCGCCACCTGCACGAACCACCTGGCCGCCGGTTTCAGATTCGTAATTGCGGATCGAAGGCCTCAGATGAATGCCGTCTTTCGGGTCTTCCGGGGCCATCTTCTGCGCCCAGTCCACCCATTCCTCGGCGTTCTTCTTGATGGCCTCATTGGTCCTTTTGAGAACAGATGCCGGCAGCTTCGCCAGCCTCTTTTTGAACGCTGCCGATGCGTGCCATTTCTTAGCCATCGGCTGGGACTTCTCCCGTCTTGGCGGTGTCGCCGGATTTATCGTCGGGACCGAAAAGGAAAGCCTCGATTGCGCTCAGTGCGACGGGTAGGCTTTCATCAAGCGGACGCCCCTCCACATATCGCTTGACCAGCGACAGAGCCCGTATCGGAGCCAGTCCGCCACCGACTAATGCGATGCGGATAATTTCGCGCACATCGGCAACCAATCCACTTTGATGTTCGGCCATAAATTTGAAGGTGCCATAAAGGCTACGGCTCGTTTTTTCTTCCCACTCAATCGCGCCATCCCAAGTCAGCGCGAAGTTATATTCGCCGTCGCCAAATGGCTGCGTAATCTGTGAAAAAGGCTTATCGGACATGAATGTACCTCATAAAAAAGCCCGCTCAACGGCGGGCATTTACTGTGAAAGATGGCGGTAGATGGCCACAGCATGGGGCGCATATTGCCATCTGGTTCCGTGATCCTGTGGATGGAAGCAGCACGGCGGGCAATATGGCAGCCTCAAGACGCCCGCCTCATGCAGTAGATCGTGCAAACGCCAATGCTCACGCCAACCGCCACCCTCGACGGGTTCGCTTTCGATGTAGGCTTCAAACGCGGCGCGTATTTCAGGCGTAATCTCGAAATCCACTCGGTCGGCTCGCCGGTTGTGTCTTTTCCGAACCGGCATCAGGATTGCCCAAATTCGCGCGCGCCCCAGCACTCGGTGCCATAGGCGGAGACAATCTGCGCACCAAGAGCGCGCCAAGCCTGTTCGGCCAGTTCGCGTGGCGGCGGCTCGTGGTCGACCGTAATCCCGGCGTGGTGAAGATCGGAGAACATGTCGATGCCGGTGCCGAGGAATTCCCCCCAATCTTCAAACAGAAACGTCGTGCGTCGTCTATCGGCTTTGCGACGAACGGGCATCAGCGCCTATTCCCGTAGTCGGCAGTGCGCGGTGGGCGCGGCGTTTCTGGAGCATCCACGCCATCCAAAGCAAGCTCGCGAATAAGGCGGGTGAAGCCGATGCGGGAGTCACGCTCGATTGCGACTTCTGGGCGTGGCTTCGGCTGCCCGAAACGGTCGGTGTAAGTCATCCCATCCGCGTCGATTACTTCGCGCGCAGAGACCGCCCGATCCCACGCATCAGCAGCAAGAGTTAGCAATTTGATATGATGAGGCTCCAAATCGAAGTCGTCTATTACAGATTTGAACCAATTTTGCGTTGGTTTTCGCAGGTGTTTTGGCGGTTTGACCGCTGAATTTGTGGGGTTTTTGGGCATTGAGCCTCCAATTTTTATTTGAACCGGGGCAGCACGTGTATGCGTTGTGGGTCCGGGCCGCTCCTAGAGCGAGCGGCTTCCAGACTTCGATTGCCCCCCTTATGGGTGGGTGGTCACTCGATGGGGTATCCGTCCGCGCCAAATCGAATGACCTTCTCTCCGCGTTCTTCGCGCTGCTTGATCCGATCATGACAGGGCTTGCAAAGGGACATGAGATTGTCAGCGTCCCAGAAGAGATCCTCGCTCCCTCTATGCGGGGTGCGATGATCACAAATCGTGGCAGGCTCCACGTTGCCAACCTCAAGGCAATAAACGCACAAGGGCGACTGCATCAGATGTCGCTCACGCATCTTGATCCATCTCGACCGCTTATAAAGGTGCTGCCAAGCTGCGCTTTCACCTCTACTCATTGCGACCCAAACACCCGCTCAGCTTCGGCCAAGACGTCCTGGTCGATGACGCGAACGCTGTTCGCCTTAGGGCTACTCCTGCCACTTGGCATGGCATCGTAGCGGACCATATCGCCAGCCTTTGGCACATCGCCATCGACGGCAGCGCGATGGAAGAAAACGTTGCAAGGCTCGGCAGCGATGAAGCCGTAGCCATTGTGGAAAAAGAGGACCTTACCCGTCGCCATGATCATCCACACGCTTCAGATGGGTCGCGATAATCTTGTCCTTAAACATCCCGGCCTTGTACGAGTAAAAGGCACCCACTTCTGGCTCTTCGCCCGCGAATTGGAATGCGGTGATATGGACGAACATGTCCGAACCGTTGTCCGTTGTGAGAAAGCCATAGCCGTTACGCCATGCTTTTAGTCTGCCTACAGGCATTGATATCTCCATTCTTGAAAAGGAAGAGCCGCTGGCTGCGCGCTCGAAAGCGGGGGACTCCAGCCAGCGGCGTGCCCATGTTGTGAAGCGCTCTCAGGAGGACGGCGCCGCGCTCCATAACTTGCCGACAGGGCCAGCCGGACATTCACGGCGCCTGAACGTGATTAGGCTTCGAACTGGCCGGTAACGATGCTTTCCGGACGATACACGGCAAGAGCCAGGCGCTCTTCGATACGAGCAGTCGCCATATTCTTTTCGAAATCGTCGGCGTTCTCAGTCGAGATTTCGAAGATCACCTGTTGACGGTCGAAAAGTTGGGCAGCCGTATCGAGCGCACCAACGAGGAACTGACCCGCTGGCATTGCAGTGGTGTCCACGATAGGCAGACGCCACACTCGGCCCTGACCGCCTTCAACGGGATCGACAATAATGTAGTTGCCGCCGGCGTCCTTGGTCAGTTCAAGGTCGGCGAGGTCGTCCGGGTTCATGATGATGCCGGATGCGCGGTATTCGGCACGGCGTACCTGCTGGATAGCACGGCGCAGAGTGTCAACGCGGGTGTCGCCCGTGGAGCGTAGCGCGTCATCGAATACGGTTGCCTGTGGAATCAGGCCCAAAAGGTTCTGACCTGTACCGTCGCCGAAGAGAAGCTGGTTCTCTTCCTTGAGCTTCAGGCCCGACGTACCGCGCACGTTCACATAACTGACGAGACCGGGCGCATCGTCCATGATCTGCTTTGACAGTTTGAAAAGGTGCGCAATCGTGCGGACCGGTGCCGTCACCAGATCGAATGTCAGATCGGAGTAAGGCTTCTGCGTCGTTTCAGCGACGGGAGCGGCATTATTGGTAAAGCCCGTTTCCTTCACGTATTCGATTGAGCCCGCGCTGGTTTCGCCCGGAGCGATAAGGTCACGGACGGTCAGGACGCGCTCGGCAGGTGTAACAATGCCAGGGCGGCGATCAGCACCCACCAGCGAAGTAGCTGCGGAGCGACCAGTGCCAACGGTAGTGTTGCCGGAAGTGATGGCCGCCATTTCGACGTGCGCACGGCCACGGACGCGACCACCCTCCAGCGACTTGAAGGCTGCGGATTCTACCATCTTGTCGGCGATAGTTTCGCCATTTGCATAGAGCATATCACCGGAAGGCTCGCGAGCCGCACGCTTTTCGAGCTCGCTGATGCGGGAGGAAAGGTCGCCGGTGCTGGCTTTGAATTCATTGCCCAGATCGGAAATCATAGTTGCGAGATTTGTCATAGTTAGTCCTTGAAATAAGATGGGTTTTCTCTGCGAACGCGGGCGCGTCGCTCATTATTGGCGGCAAGCTCTTCGGCCAGCGCCGTTTCGGTGACCGCGACAGCAGCCTGAAATTCAGGCGATGAAGCGGCCAGTTTCGCGTCCAAGCGGGCGCGTTCGTCTGAATTGGCGTAATGCGCATCCCAGACATGCAGCCTTGCCTCTTTAGCGAGTTCGGGCGGCAGTTCGGCGTAGTCGTCGGACTCGGCGGTGGCTTCCGCCAAACGGTCGAGCAGCGCTTCAACCTTGCTCATAGCGATCTCCGAATTTTGATAAGTTCGACCAAGGCATCCGCCTGCTGGGGGTGCTGGCCTTGCAGTTCTGCGGCGATGGCAATCAGTGCATCGCCCGGAATGATGCGCGCCGTCGTTGCGGCTTTTTCAGGTGCTTCAGCGCCATAGACGGCATGATTGCCGTCGATCACCGCCGACACTCCTGCCGGGTCATGACGGACGATGACGTGTGCGATATCCACCGGGCGGCCGAACAGCACACGTTGAAGAACGTGTCCGAAGGCAATCCCTTCGCTGGCCAAGGACGAGAACGTGTCAACTGTCGCTTTCACGTTGCCAAGGCCACTATCGGCGATGACCGCGATAACCAGCGTGACGATTTCAGGTTCGGACAGGTCAGGAGGATATCGCCTACTGCCCTCGGCGTTCGAAATCAGGCCAGCGGAGGCCAAGCGATCCGCGATTGCTTGAATGCGTCCGGGCGCTATGCGGAGCCGGCGCGCAAGGATTTCAATGACGGCCGATTTGCGCATCGGGACGCCTCCTATTTTGCAGAATTGGGAATTGGTGGGTGAAATAAGCGCGGTGCGCTTTTGGTCGTTAAGCTGCCTCGTCGGCGGCTTTTCGATTTTCAGAATTTGACTTCAAGTCCGGGCGTTGCCGGTATAACTCGGCCCAACTTATGCGCCGACCACGATGAGCGCCGTCGAATGCGGATTCGCTGTTTTCGGCATGATCGGATTCCGTCATGGGCGATAGCCTCCGTATTTGAAAAAATGGATCGGCCTACTGGGATCGAACCAGTACCGGCGCATTCAAAGTGCGCTGCCCTACCGTTAGGCGAAGGCCGAGAAACCGCCCCCGCCCGGCACACGAGGAGGAGAGACCGGGCGGGGGATCTGTCGCAGCAAATAGGTGCCCGCCACCACAGCAGGCGCTACGACGATCTGTGATTAGGATTTTTGGGAAACAGACCAAACCGTGGCTTCACGGGTCGGGTACATCTCGCCATTTTCGAGGGTTTTGATCGCGATGAAATCAAAAGTTTCATCGTCTGTGCCTTGCACAATGCCGACAACGCGCAGCTTTTCATCGTCTTCGGTTTCAGCGTCAAACGGCTCGATCTGGATCATGCAGGTGAAATGCTGGACCGGTGCCGCGGCTTCTGGTTCGTCTACTGCATCGTCATAAAAGTCATTCGCCATATTTACCTCGTGTTGTGGTAGGTGATTTCTCGCCGGTTATTGATCGTGACCCGGCACCGCTTGCCGTGAAAATCGCTCGAATCTTCAAGAGCCCTCAAGCCGACTGCCTCTGCGACTTGTGTAAGGAATGCCTGCCCGCGATCTTGTTTGGATTTCTCATTCGCCTGCACGAAAAATTCATGGGCTGTCTCACCGAGAGGTGTTCCTTTCCCGTCAGACAGTTGAAGATTCAGCCGCAACACGACTTCGTTCCCGGTAGCAATGACATCGCTGCCGATTATCTCGGCCTCGAAGGTGCCGGTAGGAGTGAACGCGCAAACATCGATAGCGCCATATTCTTCACCAGGCGCTGGCGTTTCGGACTGGCTTACCGTCGCCGCATTCCGGGTAGGCAAACTTTCCGATTTCGGTTTCTTCGGCTCTTTGGACTTAAAGCCGGTCGGCGGGTCTTCGTGGTAGCATTCGCGCTCCAGCCACTTCGCGAGCGTGAAGCGTGGCGCATCAGGATTACCCTGCCTCGCCCATGCCTGACGCCATGCCTCAGCGGCGGCCAATATGTCGGCATGTGCCTCGTCGGTCAGTGCAAGGGCTTCATATGCCTTGCGAGCATCCGCCCTGCCCCGCCTGTGGCCATACGCTTTATATAGCTGGTCGAATTTCCCTTCCCCATGCGCGCCTGCACTGGCGGCCGTAAGGCCAGCCATGGGCGGCGCAGCAGGGTCAATATTACTTTCCAGTATACCGGTTTTGTAAACCGGTAACTGTAAGTAGGAGGTGGTAGCGTCCACGCTACCTAAAGCGCCATATTCGGTAGCGTCCTGACTACCCAAACCATCAATTACGGTAGCGTCTACGCTACCCTTTGTTTCGGTAGTCTGTGCACTACCTTTTTCGGGAACTAAATCAAAATTCGGCAAGTAGACCGTTGAGCGGCCCCTGCGTCCCGGTGACAGGACGGAAACAAAGCCGAGCCGTTCAAGCTTGCGTTTTGCCTTGATGATTGTGGTCTTATGCAGGCCAGTCTCTTCAATGAGCATATCGAAGCTGGCCCAGCCGTTGCCGTACTCGCCATGGTATCGCTGCACGATCTCCGCAAGGACGGCGCAGTCAGCCTTAGTTGTCTCAGAATGGCGTAAGGCCAGCCTGACCAATTGTTGCTGCCGCCATGCCGGTATGTCGTGCTTGCGCTTCATTTCACTTCCCGGCGCTTCCTGCCTGCGTCATCAGACGCGGCCCAACAATGGCACCGCCGAAGATCAGCATGTAGCCGAGCAGAAACGCCACGCTCATTGTGTTGACCTCGCCTTTGCTTCCATGTCGGAAATCCACTGGTCAATTGCTGAGCGGCGAGCGCAGACCTTGCCGCCGATCTTGAATCCGGGCCAATCAGCACGACGGGATAAATGATAAACTGCGGGCTCACTCATACGGAGGAACGTTGCAATTGCAGGGACGCCATAGAGCAGGTCGGCCCCTTCTTTTTCCTGTTCCATGTGCTTCCTTTCTTGTCGCATCAATGTCGCATCGAGAAGCCGTCAATTCTCGATAATTCACGCTAAACCATTGATTTTACGAATGAATACATAGCGGCGGCTTTTAGCTATAAATAGGCCCACCCAAGGGCCTATCTATTTGATTTTCTTACTAGTTTTAAGCTTAGTAAATTATAGTGATCATGTTGTTGACGAAGTCGTCGATGTCGGCTGGCTCGATCGGTGTATCCATCGCCACACCAACCGCCATTGCCAAAGCGACAGCAGCGTCGATGCGCACTGACGCCTTCGTCTTCACGAACCACCGGTTATCTTGCGGGTCATGATCGAAGGTGGCACCCATCAGGGCGGTCATAAGCACCGGACTGCGGCGCATGCGAATGCGACCGTCGATGATCATGTCTTCGAGCGCCAGAACCGAGCCCGGCATCCACAAGCCTTGCGGCGGCGGTAAGCCAGCGGCTTTTGCAGCCTCTACCTTCGCAGGCTCAGGCCGAGCCCGAACCTTGCCGCCCTGTGGGTGCGCGACATGTTCAATGTCCAACCCGAGCGCTTCGACTTCCTCGCGGAACTTGTCGTAGGCATAGCGGTCATAGGCGATGGCCTTGATATCGAACGCCTGATCGAGTTGCTGGACCCGCGATGCCACGAAATCATATCTAATTCGCTTGCCGGGCGGAGCATTCAACCACCCCTGTTTTACCCAAAGCGCATATGGCGCCTTGTCAGCCTGTTCTCGCGCTTCCAGCGTATCAGCTGGCGTCCAAGCCTCCACCCACGCATCAAACGTCGGCAGATTGACGGTAGATCCGTCTTCCCGCTCCATTTCCTTGAAGCCAGTAGGAACAACGCACGCGAGCACAGTCATATCCTTGCTACCGGACAGGTCGACGCCCATGAAAACGGGTTTGTCAGCGTGTTCGACTTCAGGATCGAAATCGTCCATTACGCTTTCGACGGTCTCGCGCGGCATCCATGCCTTGTCGGCATCGGTCCAGCAGCAGAAGTGCAGCCGAAGAATGCCGTTCAGCTTGCCCGGCATCTGCTTTGCCTGAGCAACAACGCCGGCCAGATATTCCTGCGTCAAGATAACGCCCAGAAGCGGGTTAGCCTTCTTCCAGCAGGTTTCGTCCTTGAGCGGATGGTCGCCCTTGTCCAGCGCGCAGACATAGGAAAATGTCGTGTCGTCGATCACCTCGCCGACATAGGTAAAATCGTCATCTGGCGTTTGCGTACCAGCAGCTACCTTGACGGCATGCTCGTGTTCTTCCCAGCAAATGCTGTTTCTGTCGCTGCCCGAGTTCGTAATCATCAGCAGCAGCGGCTGACGACGAAACTTAAAGCCGCGCTCAAGCATTTCCATCGTCGAGCGGTCGGGATGCTCGTGCACCTCGTCGCAGAGCGCAAAATGCGGTCGCGGACCAGAGCCAGACTTGCCGGAATCCTTCGAGATCGGGCGAAAAAACGATTGCGACTTGTGATGCGCGATATTGAACTCGCGCCCGATACCGCCGCTGAACTTCAGTCGTTCGACCAGCGCCGGAGCCGCGCGAACCATTTTCACGGCGTCCTGAAACAGAATCCCAGCCTGTTCTTTCTTGGCAGCGGCGGCATAAATCTGCGCGCCAGCTTCCTTGTCCGCGATCAGCCCGTACAGACCGACACCGCCAGCAAACGGAGACTTGCCATTACCCTTGCCCTCCTCGATGTAGGCGCGCCTAAAACGGCGCGAACCGTCGGCACGTTTCCAGCCAAAGAGAGAACCCAGCTTGAAAGCCTGTGAGGCGTGCAGCTTGAATGGCTTGCCTTCAAACTGACCTTCAGAAAGCTTGAGACGCCCTTCAAAGAACCGAAACACGCGGTCGGCTGCGTCGTCATCCCAATACAGGCCGCGCTCGTGACCGTGTTCGAGATCGTCGAAATGGCGGCGGCAGGCATTACGAACGTGAGGGCCGGCAACTTCTCTGCCATCAATGACGGCTTGCGCATAAGCGCTCACACGCTCAAGCGCAGGCATATCAGTCAAGCAAATCATCCTTTTCCTCGCCCTCGTCAGGTGTCGCCACCTTGGAGGCATCGGCAGGCGTAGCGCCCATCTGGCCAAGCATCTGGCGAAGCAAATTCATCGCCTGCACGCCTACCTCCTGCCCGGCCATGATGCGTCCCTGAATAGTCGAGGCCATTCCGACCAGTGTTCGATGCGATTCATTCAGCCACGGCAGCTCTTTGGCGAAAAGCTTCCAGGCTGACTTCGCTTTGATCTCAGCGCTGTCCTTCAACCAAACGGGAGGAGCCCCAAGAGGGCCGTTTGCGGCCGGTTCGGCGCGGTTTTTGTACCGACCGGCATTGATTTTGTCGCGACCCTCGACCTTTGCTTTGCCGAGGGGATTTCTCGGCTTTGCCATGGAATGAAATCCTTATGGGGTCATGTTTTGAATTGCAGATGCGTGCGCTGTCGGTCCCCGCCGGTCCGGGGCTGCCGCGTCTCTGGACTTTTCGATGCCCCCGGGTGGTCAGTTGACCGGCCATCCTGACACATCGAATGTCACCACCGTCTGTCCAAGCTCTTCGCGCTGTTTCAGGCGGCTGTGACATGAGGCGCATAGGGGTTGAAGCTCGCCATGCCAGAATAGGTCTGGGTCTCCACGATGAGGAACCACGTGGTCAGCCGTGTCGGCGACCGTCACCTCTTCACGCTCAAGGCATTTGACGCACAGCGGCTGCTTTGCGAATAGCTCTTGCCGTCTGCGCTCCCATCGGGCCAGTTTGTACCAGCCCTTCCATCGGCGCTGGTCAGCGGACATCTAGATTGGGGGTGAGTACACCTTCCAAGTTCTTGCCGATGCTCTTGACGCGAGTGACGGTGTAGGGCTCATCCCGTTCAGTCAGCTCGCCACCAAGCGTAGCGACATCCAGCGTAACAGTGACTGGAAGCATTACCGTGTCGACCGATATCTGAGCGACGTTACCAAGCAATCCAAACATTGCGAGCCTCACGTAAGTAACCCGACGGGTGCGCTTGCGAGCAGAGGCGTGTCAGGTTTTGTTGATTGTTATGACCTGCGACCGCAAAGGCGATCTCGCGGGCCAAGCCCTGGAACAGGTCGATTGGTTGCGGCAGGTGGGATTCGAACCCACGATCTTCTGGTTATGAGCCAGACGAGATGACCACTTCTCCACTCCGCATGATTTCGGGTGGCGGGGAGCCTACCGCAATAGGCTCAACCCGCCGAACCAGCAGCCGGAGGAGAAACGGCGCTGGAATAGTTACCCGGTCGAGGACCGGGGGGCATAGAACGCCCAACGAAAAGGCCCGCACACGGCGGGCCAATCTTTTGATGTCTTCTCACCCATAGGTGACTTGAGTGCGTGTTACCGACGGTCAGGCTATTTTCTTGTTATTCGTCAAATGGTTATTATTTGCAGGCAGCAAATTCATGTTCCCCATAAACCCCTCCAGAACAGTAAGTCCGCGATAAACAAGGGCCTTTCCTGAAATCTCGGCGACTCGACCAGAGTGCCCATCTAGCTCACCAATAGCACCCAACGTCTGCCCACCGAGAACGGCGTCTTCAACCGGGTCTAGCAATGCGCCCAAAGCTGACCTGATACGCGCCAGAACGGGCTTTTTGTCGATATAGTCAGCAAGCGTATCCTCGTTTAACTTGACGTGCATACTCTCTGTTCGACCTGACACCTGCTCCCCTCGATCGTTGATAATTGACGCTCGAATACGAACCGCAGGAATATCGTAAGCGGATTTAGACCGCCGCGCCTTCGATGAGTGAACCAGTTCCCCATCTTCAAAGTTTGAATAAAACACCGTAGCCGAGCCATCAGCCCCGCCATAGCTCTGGCCCTTCAGAGGCTCGGATTCGCACAACGCCACCAACTGACGATACTGTAAAACTGCTGCAATCAGATCGGCACGCTTATCCCTGCGCAGAACCGCAAGGAGCGGGAAGTCCTCATCGCGCGATTGAACGCAGTTCGGATCACCAATGGATTGGCGTTTTTCGATTTTCTTTCGCATTCGGGAACGCAACCGCTCTGCTTTGGCTGTCTTGGTTGTAAAGAAATCCCGACCAGATGCTCGATCTTCAGGTGTGCGGATAATTTTCGGCTTTTCATCTTCTTTTGTCGGCACCACCGCACAAAGCGTATACTTCCCGTTTTCATCGCGTTCAAACCTGGTGTCGGTTCGATATTCGTGATCACCCTTCATTCGTGGGTGATACTCGTTCAACGACTCCTGCGAATTATCGTTGGAAGCGTCGTATTGTCGGGAATGCCCATCAACAAATCCGATCCTACGCGCACTGATCTCGTTGACGAACTGATGTGCGTCAATTTCCAGCATCAGATCATCAACGGCTTTCAGTTTGCCATCCGAAATATCTCGATACTCAAAGGAACGCTGATACGTTCGAACGGGTGAGCCAACTTCATTCAGGTAAATATCACCAGCTTTTTGAATTCTCATATGTCATCCTCGTGTTTTGGTTTGGTTGGTTAGGCGGCCTTGGCGGCGTCCGTTTCTGCAAGCCACCCCAGAACCGCCGTAACGGCATTCTCAGCGGCTTCTGTCGTTGTGGTGGCCCGAATGACCAGAACCGTGTAGCCAAGCCGCTCCAGGGCCGCATGGCGGTCTTTCTGGGCCGGCGATAGCCTTCCCTGCCCAACCTTGTTCTCGATCAGTAGTAGTCGGCCGTATTCGCCATAGATGCGGAGGTCGGGTTCGCCGCTGGTCATTCCCGTTGCGATTGCCTGGGCCTGTGCCCGTGGGCCTCTTTTGCTGGCGTTCATGTCACCGGCCAGCAGGAACTGACGTTGATACTGTGGCAGTCGGCGCAATGCGGAAACCTGTGCTGCTTGCAATTCCCATTCGAGCGGCAGGGCTGGCTTGGTCGTCACCTTACCAGCCTTGGTGGTGATCTTGACGCGGGCGCCGTTGATGCGCGTGATCTGTGTGGTGGTGGCGGTCATAGACGAAGGCGCGCGTGTGCGGCTGCGTGGCTTACGCGGCATGAGAGATGCCTGCCCAAGCAGCAATAACGTCGTAGTGAACTGGCCTGTAGTCCGTGCTTTCTACAGATACATCAAAGTGGAAATCGTTCAGCCCATCAATCTTGCCGTGGACATGGCCATGAACATTCTTTGCGCCGTGCCTGATTTGCTCCTGCCTCATCGGCACGTGTGAAGCTGTAACGCCAATCTCCGCGAACTGACGCCACATTTGCACTCGCTGGAACATCCCTGCGGAACACAGTGCAGGAATGTCATCGTGGTTGCCGACGATCAATCGAATGGCACCGTTCAACTTAGGCCGCACACGGTTGGCATCTTTCGGCGTCCATGCGAAATCACCAAGGTGATAAACAAGGTCCTGCGGCTTAACGTGAGCATTCCAGTTGTCGATGATGGTTTGCTCCATCCCTTCGAGGCTGGAGAATTTCGGTCGGCAGTATGGGATGATTTTCTGATGCCCAAAGTGGGTGTCACTAATGAACCAGATGTCACGCATCTGTTTTTCTCCTCGTGTTGATTGCGGTGTGCCGTTGGTAGCGGCAAGAGGAATGTGGAATGCCTCAATAAATGTGGTGTTAATGGACAGGCAGCGCGGCGAATATTTTGGGTTCCCGCGCACGGGCAGCGATAGGAAACTATATGTAGTACCCCCTCGTTTTTGAGGCTTATTTATATAGTTTTGTTATTTTTATTTCCTATCGATATATAGAAATAGGTAAGATATTGTAATAGTTATACTTTTTGCCATTATCGATAGGAAAAACGCGATTTCCTACCGCTCCAAGCCATTGATTTAATTTGTCTTTTTTTCGAGCGATAGGCAATCGAAATTTCCTATCGACCCCTTTTTCGGAGCGGTAGGAAATTTTTCGGCCTGTTTTTTTCCTATCGATTTCCCATCGCTCTGACCATCTAGGCGGCTTTCTGATCAGCTTGAGGGGCGTATCTGAACAAGTAAAGCACGCTGGATTTCTTGCCGCCGTTAGGAGGCGTGACGATTACGTCCACGACTTCTTCGGCGTCGATCAGCATGTTCACGATGTCATCAAGACGTCTCCTGTCGATGACGCCATTCAACCTCTTGGTGAGGTAACTGCGCTTCATGCCGGATCGCTTGCCCTCGCCAATAATGGCCCTGACACGTTTATATTCCGCCTGCCTGTCATTGTCTGCCACATAACGCTCGGCCTGTTCCAAGAGCATCTGGCAAGACCGTCGGGCGATTTCAACGGCCCACCGCATGATATCCGCAGTTAATTCTGGCCGCTCTGGGTCGACGCCAACCGCCACAATAGTTGCAATGCGCATAGCGTTTTCAGCCACGCGCGCATAGACGGGCTCATGATCGCTGACAGCTTTATCCATGACATTGAACATTTCTGTCACGAAATCATCGAACACGCGCTTGGACCCGCGTCCCCAGGCAACTTGGATTGGCGTTATCGACGTACTGCCATCTGCTGTCATGCCATTCAGATTGCCACCGTTTCTATGCACAACGAGCGATTGAATCCTATCCTGCAGATCCTTCGGCGGTGCGCTCACCCTCTTTTTAGGGTCACGCGGCTTAGGCCGTTCACTGCCGGCGTCGAGCACGATAAATCGTGGTAGGAAGCCATCCATGATTGACCCACTGCCCAATGCTTTCCAGAATGCATCGGGTGTCGAAGTTCCAAATATGCAGACATTCGGGTTATAGATCGGCTCTGCCAGGTTCTGGGCATAGTCGGCACCCATGAAGACAGACCCTGCCGTTCCGGTCATTTCAAGCAAATCTTCAGCTATTTCCTTCTCGTGGTTCCCCGACTTAGCTGACGTCACCTTGCGCATAAATCCGCCGAACTCGTCGATCATATAGACAAGCGTCGGATTCGCCTTCACGCGATTTCGCAGCCCTGACGAAGACGCGATCTTGTTGCCACCGAAGAATTTACCGAGCGTCTGGCTCGCACCAGCCAACGACTTGATACCAGCACGCGGATGCTCCTTCCCGAATCCAGACGGTGCCAGACCGATGACATAGACATTCGTCCGCAACCCGGTTGGCCCTTCGTAGCGACGGCCTGCTAGCGCCCCGACATAAGTCAACGCCGCGCCAAGGTTCAGAACTGGTGATGGGTTGCGCGCCGTTTCCGTGAGCCAGTTCGCGATATCGCCAACCAATCCGGGGACATTGTTAAGCGCATCTGGCGTCTTGAATATTGTAACATTTGCATCATCGTCTGGCGCGGCGGCATGTGCCAACACGATGTCCTCTGACAGCTCTGTTGGCTCAATTGCCGGCGCAATCACGCCATTGGCCTTTTGCAGAGCCGACGCGATCATCTTTGTGGCGTCGATATATGGCGTATTGTCATTATCCTGAAAAGGACGATGACGTCTGGAAATTTCGGATAGATTAGCGCCACCCTGCCGAGCAAGTTCAGCAAGCGATCCAAGATTTACACCGCCATTATTGGTAAAACCTTTCCATTTCTTGGCGACCTCTCCGGCACGATACTTTTTACCGCGTGAACTCCACGCGTCAGCAACAGACAGCCCATCAGACCCGAGCGCCGAATGCACGGCCATAAGAACTGAAACCCACTCAGGGTATGCGCAGTCCGGGCTTACGTAAGACAGAAGTTCGTCGACTTCAGCCGCTTCCGCATCTTCCAGTTGACGATCGACATGCGCAACAGGAACATGCTTGGGTTTTACCAGTGCATCCAATAGCCATTGTGGGGCCGCCGAAATGGGCACGTCGTTCAGCCATTTATACGCCCGACCATCTTCCATCACGCTGCCAGGAGCAATGAAATACCCGCCGTCACCGCGTGTTTCAACACCTACGGCAACGTCCGAGTTGCGGATGCCATGCTCGTGCGAAAACAGGAAGTGAATTCCTCCACTGCCTGTTTCAGCCTGTTTAGTTTCTAATGGGCCATGCTTGGTAATCTGCGCTTCCAGCCATGGCCTGCCATCTTCATGCTTGGGCGGCACATCGACATCCAGCACCCAGAAACCGGATCGCTCGCCTGTCGGTATGCCGATCAGTGCGCCTGGATTGCGCTTCCATAATTCACGGATAATGCGTTCGTTTAGCGTCGCGCCCTTAAACCCGTTCGAGATCAGAGGGCCTTTTTCTGGGAAAACTTCCCCTGTATCTGGGTCGTAATGGTCGCTTGGACGGCACGGAAAAACTGGCCAGCCCTTGGCGGCGTAGGATAAAGCAAGTTCGAGCATAGGATCCTTGGTCTGGGTGACTTCTGTCGGTGTGGTCGTCATGCTGCTGCCTTATGTGAATACATATTCGGGGTGACTTTCACGTGCCATTCCTGATGGCACGGTCGGCAAAGGTAGCTGGTTGGCCAAGCGTGAGCGTCATCGAACAAGTGCCACGGAGCCCAGTGATGCTGTTCGGTTCCATTTGTGCTGCCGCAACGTTCGCACGGTACAGACGCATGATCGACAATGACCGGTATTTTTCCATCATCAAGATCAGCTATTTCTTGATGCGAGAATGGCGAGCCCTTCCCGCCGCACTCAGCGCAAAACGCTTTATATTGGATCGTGCCGTTGGCACATTTTACCTTGCCCAGTGTTACCGTATCGCTCGTGCGGGAACATCTGTACGCGTGCCTCGGTCGCTTGTTCCACGGCAAGTCCGATATGCGCGCCGTGTAGGACAGGGCGATGTCGAGCATGGGGTCCGTTGCGACGGCAGCAACTTGCGATGTGTTAACCATGTCTGTAATCATAGATTTCAATCGATTCGAACCTTGAAAGGACTGGGATGAGCAGATCAACATTGAAGGGTGGGCGGTACATCGGCGGACGATACAAAGCGTCAAACGGAATTAACGACACCTGGTCAGTGTTAGATCAGCAAGTTCAAAAGCCAGTCGAAATGGGCGTACGGCAGGCGGTAGGAATGAACTACCGCGATGCCAAGGAACTGAGCGATTTGCTCAACTCGCTAGAAGAGCGGCGTCAGGCCTGCTGAGATCGTTATCGTTGGCGGCTCGCAGATGAGGCGCGTTCGCCAAATAGTTTGCTATTGAAAACCCTCGTGGGAACGCGCTTCGAATGTTGGCGCGTTCCGGCCCAGGAGGCGCAGTCCAGATACGGTTGTCTGGCTTTCCTAGTGATTGGTCGGGCTGCGGCGCAGGCATTTTGTATCCATTGAACGCCCAAAGGCAGGTTTTCTTCACATAGTTGTCGTCGAGGCAAATACCGGCGTAGTCATATGGGTGGAACGTATGCGAAGGCGTACCGAATACCTTGCTGAATGCCGAAACAGGGTTTTCAAAGAATCCCGGAGCTCCTGATAGAAGGCATGTCATCCGACATTGCTCGGCAACTATGGCTGCTTTTGCCTGAAAATATGGATCCTTCGCCCTCTTTTCCGCCCACCATCTGGCGCCGCTGACCGCGACGTCCGTGCATGGCGGGAAGCCTGCCACGAAGACGATCTTCGTTCGACGAATGTGATGCGCCAGAAGCGGCGCTGCTTCCAGCACCGTTCCAGCAAACCGCGTAATTCGCCCTTCTTGATGTGTCATGCCGTGCTGAGGATCAACCATCAGGACGTCATAGCCATTGTCGGCCCACGGCGTGGCCATGGCGTCCGTGAGATTGCATAGCAGGATCACAAGGCCGCGGCTGTTATCGTTCATCAGAAAGGCGCCTCCTTTAACGCTCCGCGCATCCCTCGCCCGCATCCTTCCCACGCGGCTTTGACAAGCATGCGCGCTTCGAGTTCGTCCATTTCCTTAAGGTCGGTCTTTCCCAACTCTTGAAGGTATGAACCAACCGCCTCGACGCCGGTATCAAGAGCGCGCAGTTCGTAAGGGTCTAACCGACGCCGATGCCGAATATGCTCGGCAATGTCGGCGCATTCCTTGCACAGCCAGCGGATAGGCTCGCGGTCTGCCTGCACTCCGAGGCCGACGACGTGTCTCTGGCAAACCCAGCATTGTTCGGGATGACTCATGCGGCGCTCCTGAAATTGTCGTTGGCTGGAATACGAATCTTCAGAAGCCCCGTCGGCACATTTGTGCCAGCCTCTGCGAAAGACGCCACTGGCAAATCACGCCATTCACCCTCAAGTTCCTTGTGGTCGTAGTGTGCCGTTGCGGGGAGGATGGATACGAGCGTCCCGCCAAGCTTCAAGAACCGCAGCGCATGGCGAACGTGCTTGACGTAGTGCCGCCCGTAGAACGGTGGATTCATTACCACGATGTCAAATTCAGGCTGCGCCGGTTGTTCGAGGAAATTTGCGGTCAGAACACTATGACCCTTCGCCCTTGCCTCTGCCGCTCGCCCCGCATGGTACTCGATACCGAACACCTGATGCCCGCGCGCTCGGATAGCATCCATGATCCGGCCATCACCGCAGGACGGCTCTAGTATGCGCGATGGCTCGGGCGGATTGGAGCTCCATTCCTTTAGATTGTAGACGCAGGCGAACTCCAACGCCCGGTCAATGACCTCATGCGGCGTCCAGTAGAATTGCAGGTCCTTGGAAACCGCCGTGCTTTGGCGCGGCCTGGTGTCTTCTTCTTCGGCGTCCGGCAGTACTTCGCCATAGAACTCGGCTAGAGCCATGTTGATGTCGCGGAGCGTCTCCGGCGCAAAGAACACATGCGCGTTGCCGTTTCCGAAGACGCGAACCGTTATGCCTCGATCGAAAGTCTGATGCTCTCCCTCGCGGTATCTGTCTTTCCACGCCACCTTACGTCCGTCGAGGACAGCATCTTCGCCAGCATCGTGCGCGGCCCGGATGGCTTGAAATTCCTCATGTTCCATGAGCGGCTGGCCACGGTAGGCGGCGAGCGCGTTCACGATGTCGCGGAATTTGTCCTTGCCGTACGTGCCGGAATAGCTGCCCCAGTTCGCGATGATCACCCGCTTGGGCAGGCCCTTCACGCCGATCTTGACCTTGGAATGCGACTTGTACGCCGGGTCCAAATCAGCAAACACCTCGGCCAGACCTCGCAGAATGTGCGAGCGCGGATTCTCCAGATACGGTCCGAACGTCGCCTTGGCGTTGTCGAAAGTCAGCTCGGGCGGGTCGGCCAAGGTGTGCTCGAACAGCTTCTTGTCCTTGGCGCTGGCGATACGGTCAATCTGGCAACGATTATAGAGAGCTTTCCATCCCGACGCGCGGAGGTTCTTGCGCATATCGCTGGCGTGCGCGTATGCCTTGCCGCGCAAAACCGGGTTGACGTATGTGCCCATGATCGTGCCCGCCATTTCAACCGCCGTGCAAGCATCGTCATAGGCCTTGATCGCCGCTTCGACGTTCGCGGTCTTGCGCTCGTACTCGTCTATGATGTCCAGAACAGTGCTTTGTTTTGCGGGCGCGTTATAGCTCATGCTGCCACCCTCCCCAGCAAATCTTGGTTATCATTAGCTCCTACATACTTGCCCGCCTCGTTGCCCCATGATGACCAGCCCGGCCACGCTTGGCGCGCGAACAGTTCAAGATACGGCCCGTCGACAAGCCGCTCAATCCGATTGTACTGTTCATCAGGCTTACGGCTATGCTCACGGCGGGGTGCTTTGATCAGCGAGCGCACACCTTTGCTAAGGCGACGCGGCTTGCCTCGTTTGAACAGGTGGCAGATTTCAACTTCCTGTCGCGTCCAATAGCCCATGCCCATTCGGCCCTTGTCCCAAACGAAAGCCACGCTGACAGGGCGGAATCCCCATGAGGCGGACACATCGAAGGCTTCACTCTGCAGGTGTGAAACGGTCCACATGAACAGCAAACAATCGCGGGCGCATACCTGTTCGACAGGTAGCGCCTTGATATCGTCAAGCGACATCACGCTGTAAGGCTGGCGACCTCTAGCCGGCGCGACATTCTTTTTGCTGTAGGTTCTAAATGCCCATGGCGGGTCCGCAAGGACGCAGCCGAAAGGCCCGCTCGGTAGCGGTTCAATCATTCTCATCTCCTCGTGTTTCGTGGTGGTAACCCGCCAGTTGGTGGCTGGCGGGAATTGTGCGACAATTGAACTTCAAATTTATCAGTGTGGGACGACTAAATGTGCTCAATAATTCTCGGGTTGCTTGCCGCCTTCGGCTGGTTGGTTTCTTGTTACTTGTGGTGGCGTTCAACTAATGTGAAGTTTGAACCGATAATTGGAACAATTATAGAGCCTTCAATATTCCAAGACTATTTTGCAGAGACCGGTAAAAGAAACCGCGTGGCCGCGGGAGTCAGTGCCGTATCTGCACTATTGTCAGCTGGCTCGCTCATCGCGCAAAACATTGGCTGTTAATCGCAGGAACCATCACCGCGCCACCCGTTCATCCCAAACCTTGAAGCCCGGCACCTGACGCATACCGGCGCGCACGGTTTCTTCGGCCATAGACTGGACGAGTTCCTTGAAGCGGTCCGGCGCTAGGCCATAAGCCCAATCCAAAGCCTTGCCTTCATTTTCCAGTGTGCAGTGCCAGATCGTGCGCAGCCCTGTGCCAGTGGTTGCTGAACGATCTTCGCGCTTCGCCCAACGATCGGCTTTCTTAGCCACGGCAAGCAGTTCTTCGGCCTTTTCACGCTCTTCGAGATTGCCTGCGCTGGCACGCATAGCTTCCTGCGCTTCACGCGCGATGCGGTCAGCCTCTTCACGCGCCGCCTTGGCCGCAGCTTCTTTCTCTGCTGCTACGCGCGTGCGCCACGGCGTAAGCAAGGTCTGCAACGTCTCCTTGCCGAGAACAACCTTGCCTTTGCCGGTGGTCTTGGTGTTGCCGATCAGAAGATTATAGCGCGCCTGAATTTCGGCCTTCGCATCGTCATGCGGCTTCGCCTCATCCTTGCGGGCCTCGTCCGCGCGCTTCCCGGCCTCATGCAAACTGTCATGCAGCTTGGTGATCGCGTCGGCCAGTTCCTGGCTGTCGATAGGGTCGCCGTCCGCGAAGTGCTTTGCCTCATCAAACAGGTCTTCGATCTCCTGCTTTACAGTCTCGTACGCAGAAAGCGGCGGTCTATTGTGACCAATAGGTGCCGCACTATACGGGTCGTAATTGTCCGTCATTGTTTCTCCTCGTGTTTTGGTGGTTGGTTTTGGTAAGTTAACACGCCTCTCGGCGCATCCCGTTAATGGATTGGTATATTTTGCAAAACTTAATCCTACTGATTTAGTGTAATTAATACTTGGTTTTAACTGTTGCATGTGGCGATTGTTTATGTATATTCGCGCAACTCTTGGGAGGGAGTTAGACCGCCCAGGCGCGTACCGTTCGCTGCCGGGCGGTTTTTTTATTTTCCCTGCATATCAGCTATGCGAATTTGACCCTTGCACCGCACGGGTTGCGGACCTATCTACGCCTCGTTCAGTTTCAATCCTCCTCCCAGAAACTGAACCTAAAGCGCGGCACTCCTCCTCCCAGTCGCGCTTGTCTGATCGGCCCGCTTCGCTCCTCCTCCCATGGCGAAGCGGGCTTTTCTATTTTTACGGTTGCATTGCTGATTATTGGCAACTGCAACATTCTGTTATTTCACCAAGCTCTCGGACCGGACTACGCTGTTGGTGCAACTCCTCCTATGGAACTGCATCCGCATCGCGCGTCCCCAAGCCCCCCGCCCAAAGCGCGCGATGCGGAACTTCCTAGAACGGGATATCATCATCCAATATTTCAGCTAGCCCGGCAGACACACGGCCATAATTTGATGCCGGCTCATTGTCATTGCTGGCCTCCGGCACATTGTCATTCGCACCCCCTGGCATCGCGTCGACCACTTCCCAGTATTTGCCATTGGGCTTCACAACGATTTCACCCGTGGGCAGCAATTCGTTCTGGCGCTCCATGAATTCCAGCACCGTTTTCGGGAACGGAGCCTGACCGCCGTGCTTCCGCCACCACCTGTCAGACTTCGACTTGAAGAAGCCAGTATGGGCCGGCCCAAGCCATTCGTTGATGGGCGACATGCCGACCCAATACGAAACCTTCACGCTGTCCTGCTTGCCGCCCTTGCCTTCGTGGTATGCGAAGGTGCGGCGCTCGACCTGGCGGGTGCTGGCGTTGTCCTTCGACAACATCGGCACGTCTTCGGCCTGTGCAGATATCTTCGGTGTTTCATCGACCGGGAATTCGTATCCGCAGTCAGGGCAGGTGCGCAGCGAGGCATGGATCAGCGAGCCGCAGCCTACTAGACCGCGATCGTCAGGCTCTTGCGGACATTGCTTCACAGGCGCCTCCCCGTCGCCTTTCTTCATCCCGGGCGGCGTAACAGCATCGATGGGCCCGTGCTTACGAACGACGCCAGCAAAGTCCAGAAAGAGGCAGTTCTCCTTGCCCGGATAAAGCCGCAAGCCACGCCCCGCCATCTGGACATAGAGGCCCGCTGATAAGGTTGGGCGACAGAACGCGACCAGATCGATGATCGGCAGGTTCGTGCCGGTTGTTAGTACCGAGTTATTCGTCAAGGCGCGGATCTTGCCAGCCTTAAAATCAGCCAGAATGCGATCCCGCTCACCGGTCGGGGTGTCGCCAGTCACAGTCTCACAACTAAAGCCCCGACTACGAATTTCGTCTCGCATATGCCGGGCATGTTCGACGCCACTGCAAAAGCACAGCCAAGCCTTGCGCTCCGCACCAGACGCAGTGCCATACGTGACGATCTCATCGACCACGGAAGCCGTGATATCGTCTTTATCGATAGCCGCCTGCAGAGCGTTCTGCTTGTAGTCGCCGCCATGCTTGCCAACGCCGGACAGGTCGAAGGCAGTCGCCATGCCCTTTGAAATAGGACGGCAGAGATAGCCTTCCTCGATCATCTCGCCAATCGGCTTTTCAAAGCAGATGTCGTCGAAAAGCGCGCCGTCACCTTCCGTCAAAAGCCCCTCGCCCAAGCGATAAGGCGTGGCCGTGAGGCCGACCAGCTTCAGGTCTGGGTTGATGGCGCGCAGGCCTTCAATCAACTTGCCATACTGGGTTTCGGAATTGCGCGGCATCAAGTGAGCTTCATCGACCAAGACAACGTCGATGTGGCCGATCTGCTCCGCCTTGTTTGCGATGGTCTGCACGCCACCGAAAACGATCTGCGCCTTTGCGTCTCTCCGACCTACGCCAGCCGAGAATATTCCAGCCGGTGCGAAAGGCCAGATGTTCAGAAGTTCTTGGTAGTTCGAGAGAATGAGTTCGCGTACATGAGTGCAAACCAATACGCGCATATCAGGCCAGCCTTCGATCAGTTCCTTGCAGATCGTACCTAGCACGAGGCTCTTGCCGCCGCCCGTCGGAAGCACGATAAGAGGTGAGCCGGGTTGTTCGCGCCAGTAGTCATACAGGCCGTCAACTGCGGCGCGTTGATAATCGCGTAAGGTTAGCATTAAACTAATCGCCCCTTCTCTCTAGCCCATTCGAGTGGGTGTTTTGCATTTTTTGAAAGGTTGCAGGACGGACACAACACTTGAAGATTAAATGGCCAGTTTGTTCCGCCAAGGGCAATCGGCATAATATGATCAACGTGGCGATTGCTTTTTTTCCGAACAGACACCCCGCACTCAACGCATTTGTATTTTTGTCTAGTCAGGATATCTCGTATGTCTTGTGCTGTGTGAGTTCCTTCTGCGCCCTTTCTCTTGGCTTTTGAGTTTCTGTTATATTCTCGAACCTTATCTGGATTGTCGAAGCGCCACTGTTTTCTTGCCTTTATGCCTTCTGGAGTGTTTTGAAATTTCCTTGCTGCATTGATCGTGCACTCAACGCACGCTCCATTGTGCGTCCAGCGCATACCGCTATGGCCGTGCGGGCATGTATCCCCATGAAAGAACTTATCACCTAGTTCTTGCGCGTCGGCCTTTTTCCAATTTGGTTCAAAGGGCTTCTTTCCTTTTTTTCTACGGTTTGCTTCCCATTGTAGCCATTTGCATACCGTGCACTTGCCGTCGGAAGCTGATCTTGGCGCCATATGGCCATGAATACACGCTACCCCCGTGTAGTAGTATTTTGCACCAACCTCTAACGCCATATTTCGGTCTTGCAGATGCGGGCCCATGTACTTCGGATGGTTATCATTGGCAGGGGTTAACACCTGCCCCGTCCGTCCACACCTCACCAGACTTAAGGGTATAGGTAATGGTTTCGTTTTCTTCGTCACAGTCTGTCTGAACTCCTGGAACCAAGCACGGTAACGTAAGGAAAGCAGGGCATCCCTCGCTTTGCTCGGCCAGTGACAATGGCTTGTTGAACCTGCCACAGGACCAAACACCGCCCGGCTCCGGGCTGCTGAAAATGCATGTCCGGCAGTTTGTGCGCGGCCATGCGCCATCGTGGCAAATCGAGTGGTGTTTGCACCACTTGCACGAAAAGAATTCAGGATTATCGCTAATACGCGGCGGTAGATCGTTGGCATGAATGATGTGTTCGGCCTTTGCCAAAAGCCGCGCTACGTATGTCGCGTCATAATGGACGCGTTCGGTGTAAAGCTCGTCGTTGTCCTTGCAGACTGCGAGATATATCGCCCTGTCGCGCCCACGCGCATGCATGTAGATTTGCATCTGCCCAAAATGGAGCGGCTTGCTTTTCTGAACGCCTTCCTTTTTCAGCGCCGTGAAGCTTTTCAGGTTGTGCGACTTTATTTCACCGACATGCCACGTGCGCGGGGCCTCTGGCAGACCAAGGATTTCGGAATCCAAATATCCACCGACATGACCGTCGCAGAGATCAACGCGGATTTGCCGCCCGTCTGGGCCATAATCAACGACTTCACACCCGATCATGCGAAGGTTCTCAATCCAGCGTGTTTCCTCAAGGTTACCAGTTTCAAAGATGCGTAGCGTTCGACCGGGGATGAATTCATGCGGCGTGGTCCATCTGAAGTCGAAGAACAGCTTTCGACTGCATTCTTCCGCCACTTGCGAGGCGGGAATTGTCTTCCCGTCTCGCTGTTCGTTGGCGGCCTCGTAAGCTTGATAAATGGCGCGAACGGTGCTGGATTCTGCTTTTGGAAGGGGCGCCATCCCCTACACCCTCATCGGCATAAGCACGGCAGTCCACTCGCCCTCGCCTTTGACGACGGCAGGCGAACCCGCATCCCCAAGGGCAAAGCGCACATTCGGTTCATCCAACGCGCCAAGCATGTCGTTGACGTAGCGGGCGTTAAAGCCGATTTCCAAAGGTTCGCCCTCGAACTCAATCGAAACTTCATCGCTCGCCTTGTCAGCCAGCATTAGTCGCAGCACATCGCCGACGGCGAATTTCACGGCGCGAGATTTGTCGTCGGCAACCGCGGCGACACGTTCGACCGCCTTCATAAGCGCCTGCCGGTCAACGGTAAGCACGCTCGCATTGTTCCGCGGGATGACGCGCACATAGTCGGGGAACGTGCCGTCGATCAGCTTGCTCGTGATAACCGTCGAGCCAGACGTGACGCGTACTTTATTTTGCGACAGTTCAACGGTAACCGCGCCTTTTGGCAGTAATCCTACGAGCTTGCGCGGCAGGATAACGCCGTATTCTATGGTGCCTTCCGGCCTTGTGTTGCGCATCAGCCGGTGCCCGTCTGTTGCGACCGCAACCAAACGACCGTCGACAACATGCAGATAAACGCCATTGAGGTAATAACGGGTTTCCTCGGTCGAGATACAGTGCACACACGGCGCCACAAGCGCGGCCAGATCCAACTCAAGCGTCGTGTCGAACTCCCCTGCGCTGAAGGACGGAAAGTCTTCAGCGGGCAAAACGTCGAGTTTATACCGGCTGCGACCCGACGCGACGGTAAGGCGGCCTCCACCGCTAGCTGCATCCAGTTCAAGGGTGATGTCTCCCGTCGCGCGCTTTGCAATGTCCGCAAGCATCTTACCGGGAACTGTCACGCTACCGGGCTGGCAGTCGAGCACCGGCAGGCTGGTCGTTATCTCGACGTCCAGATCGGTCCCGGTCAGGCGCAACTGGCCGTCCTCGACCGCCAAGAGCACGTTGGCGAGAATGGGGATTGTGTTTCGGCTTTCGATGGCACGGTTGACAGTTGCCAAGGCGTGCGCGAGCTCTGAGCGGTCAATGCTTACTCTCATCAAAGTCTCCTCGTGTTCGGTGGTAGAAGGCGCGGCTGGCAACCGCGCCTGTTGGTTTTAGGCGGCGCAGATAGACAGGAAGTCGTCCTTGGCGGCGGCGCGCAACTTCTCGGAAAGCCTTTTGTCGGCAAATTCATGCGTCCATACAGGACGGCCTAGAACCTTCTCTGCATATCCATGAATGTCGCTAAATGGACCTGCCGTGACGCCGGTGTAAGCGCCGATGATGGCGGCTTGCTCTTTCGTCAGCTTGGGTATCGTCATGTTTTCCTCCTCATGCCGCCTTCGGCCATCCCTCCGCATCGAGTTCAGGCAGGACGAATTCGACGCCGTTGAGTTTTGCGATATGCGCCAGCAACGCTTCTGCAGTGCCCGGCATATTGTCATTCGCAGGCTGCACCCAAGGCTCGCTTTCGGCGTCCTCGACGGTCAGGGCATCAATCGCCGCCTCGATGGAGAATGGCTTGTCCTCGTTGCCGAGAACAACCTTGTCGCCGTAAGCGCCGCCAATCTGGTCTTTCAAGTCTTCCCACGTGTCGATTTTCACGCCACGAACAGCCAGCGCGATCTTCATCATGTCGCCCTTGCCGATCGTGTAGCCGCGTTGCTGGTACTTCAGAACGCGTGTCGACGAAGCCAACGGATATCGCGTTCCAGCGTTGAATTTCAGGAATCGCTGGCTGTTGTGTTTCAGAAAGTCCGGATGAAAAACAAAGCCGGAGTCAGGATGCTTTTCGCCAAGCGTGACACGTGAACCTCCCCTCCATTCGATTTTCTCCCCTGTATCCAAGTCCACTGCGCCCATGCAGACGGTGAAATCGAATGCCTTGAAGATATCTGCTGCAGTCGGAAAGAAGTCGAAATACATCAACTGGGCGATATTGTTGCTTTGGTCCGCAAACGTTACCGCTCGCTTGCTAGCTGCGACACACCATAGGCCTTCCTCATATGCGTCATAAACAGCGCGCTCAAACGCCCGGCGTGATTTGAAGTAAAGATCAACGTCATTGATCTTCGCCCCGGTGAAAACGCTCGTTACAGCGCCGCCAGCTACAAAGGCGCCGTCAAAGCGTATTGGCAACGCGGCATCGATCTGTCTGCGCTCCGCTTCATAAGCCATGCGTATCTCCTCGTGTTCGGTTCGGTAGGGTGGCAGCTACCGGCGCTTTCGCGCCAGTAGCTGCGTGGTGTGGCTTAACCCCAAGGCCGCTTCTTGCCTGCCGCAGCTGCTGCCGGCGCCGGTTTGTTACTGTTAGCCGCAGCCGGTCGGTTGTCATTGGCCGGGCGGGCCTGCGCTACAGGCTGGTTGGCATCGATCGAAGGCTGGGGGACGTTACCTTCGTCAGGAAAGTAGTATTTTTTTATTTCCGCGCGAGCCGGGTACTGGCCGTCTTTTGAGGGCTTGCCGAGGCCAATCTTTGCCGTGAACGCTTTGAAGTGCAGTTCTTCGGAATCCTCGACTTCCGAAACACCAATTGCGCGGCAAAGGCTCGCGAACTGGCGCTGGCCGATCTCTTGCGCCTGAGCGTTCTTGTGCTCCAGATTGTAGAAATTGAAGACCTTCCGGCCCTTGTATTCCTCGGGGCGAAGAACCGTCATCGTTGTCTTGAGGCCGGTACCGTTTGCGCCTTCCTTGACCTCCGACGCCTCGATTTCCAGTTCATAGTCGCCGTTCGGCAGCTCTTCGTAGTCCCGCTGCTCCGTATCGTGAGCAGTCGCATCAAATCTGCTGGCTAGTTTTGCCATCTGTCATTTCCTCGTGTTGTTGGTGGTGTGGTAGCGGCGAGGCCTACGCCTTCGCCCGATGGATAGCCGGGCGGAAGAACCCGCCGATGAAGCCGAGCGAAGCGCCGATCTGCCACATCGCAAGGCCCGCCGCGTTGATGCCAACGGCGGCAAGGAACGCATGGATCGTTTCTGCGAAAAACAGGCCCACGACCCAGCCGACGAACGCGCCACCGAGAACGCCGATGAGCGGTGCGAAGAAGAGGATGGCCGCGATTGCGACAAGGCCAGCTAGAGCTTTTTCCATTTAGTCCTCCATGCCGATTGTGTGGCGCCAGCCTTCAGTTCCAAACACATCGTCCTCGTCGTGATCGTCGAGAAACATTTCGAGTGCATCGAGATGATCGAAGACCTTCATGATTTCCTCTGGCGAGGCATGGCCGACCATTGCCTTGCCGCGTACCGTGTTGAGGAATTTGTCGGATTGCACCGCCATCACGCCGCCTCCCTCTGGCCATTGTCATTGGCAAGAGACCAGTACCGCGCCAAGTCATCGAAACCCTGTCCTTTTTTGTAGGAAACGGTATCCGGCATGCTGAACCGGTTCTTCGCAACGAACCCCGCACCTTCGTTCAGGTGTATCTGTCGCTCTTTGCCACCTTCGGCATGAGCGACCTTCGTTTGACGGGCGACCTCTTTTTCTTTGATCGAAACGCGGTAGTTCAAGAACGCAACGATATCGACTTTTTCGCGAACCAGTGCGTTTGCTCTTTTATGTAGTTTGACCGAATATCTCGAATATGGATCAGTGATAGGGCTGTCAAAGCGGACAATCTCCGGGTGCGCGAGCATCACCACATATATTCCAGCCCTCGCCAGAGCCGAGACTGCGCTCATCAGCTCATTCCATTCGGTGTCGGCCTCAACATACCCGCGGCCGAACCCAGGTTCTTCAATACTCGCCACGCCCAAGCGCGCGCATGTCGCACGCCAAACAAGCGGTTCCAGCCCATCGAGGCTGTCGATAATCACGGTGCGCCGGTCGTGCTCTTCGGTCAGCAGTTCGCCGATGACGTTCAGCAGATCGTCGAAGGATTCAATCGTGCCAGGAGTTGCCATTTCGATATCAGACGGCGGGCGCTCGCCTTCGGTTGCCAGATAGATCGGGTCTGGGAATTCAGCCGCGAGCGACGTCTTGCCGATGCCGTCGACGCCGTAGAGAAGGATCACGGGCGGATCGTTTCTCTTCGTCGACTTGAGGCTTGAAAGAGATAGAGCCATAGGTCTCCTCGTGTTCAGTAGGTGTGGTGGGTAACGGCGATTGCGGCGATGACGGCCGCAAGTATGAGCCAGCCGACAAGCCATGCAGGCGGGCTTGTGAGCAGCCATGCGCGTGGGGCGGTCATGCCGCACCCCACAGATAAAGCAGCCCGTAGAACGGCAGCAGCAGGTTCCAGAATAGGAAGGCTGCAATTGTCGTGGCGATTGCCAGCGCGAACGCTGCAAGCGCCAAGGACTGCCCGATGCGTCCGACACCGGGCTTTCGCCAGGGATCGATGAACGGCATGTCAGCCGTGGCTTTTGTGGCAAACGAGATCATGCCAGCACCCATGCGTAGAAGCCGACCGTCAAGGCGAGCACAGCAACGACTGCCAAGCCCCAGAGAAAGCGGTCACCAAGGCCGAGCGTGGTTTCCCGCTCATAGAGGGTGTCGCCATCCGCGTAGTCTTTGGGCGCATAGTTGCGCGTGTGGCTGTACGTGGTGGAGGTCATGCGGCCTCCTTAATTTCGTTGATATGCGCAACGACGGGTTGCTTCTTGCCGGTATCAACCCAGACGTAATCGCCGTATCGGGCCAACTCGAAACCATAGCCTTGGTTGATTTTAACAAGCCGTCCTTTTGCTAAGTGCAGTTGTGAAGGGCCAGCCTTGGACACGTCGATAAAAACGCTTCCCTCCTGTTGCTCCGCAACCGGCTGGTTGTCATTGCTGGATGGCTCGTCGACCCATTCGGCGATGAGGTCTTCCCCCTTCGCTTCACCGTGACCAATGCCGTCCACTGTCCAGTAACGTCCATCTCCGGCGCGCTCGCGAAACTGGTCCGATGTCCACCCATCCATAGGCCCAACCTTCCGTCCATCGCGGGTACGATAGAATTTGCCGGTCTCGGTGGTGAGGGGTGCTAGAGCGAAATACTCGGCAAGCCAGCCATCAGCCTTGCCGTTCTCTTTACGGATGCTAATATGATCCCCATCCACCCGGATCACGGTGGAAATGCTTCCCTTCTTGATACTGTAGGCGCTGTCTTTCAGTGCAACAACCCGATCCCCAACCTTGAAGGCAGGTTTGCCGGTTGCGTCAGCAACGGGCAGGAGTTCGAATTCATCATCAGGACGTAGGCGACTATTGCCGTAGTTATCGACGAACATAATAAAATCGCCGTCTACTGCGGTGATCGTAAAGATATCACCAGTCTTAAACCCACCAAATGGACAGTCTCGATGCGATCGTACCTCGTCGCCTTTTTTCAATCTCATATTTTCTCTCCTTTTTGCTTTATGCAGGCAGCGAATCCCCTCTGGGCTTCGTAGCGTGATTGGCCGCCCGGTTTGCCGTGGGCTGCTTAAGCGGCTCCCCTCGTCTTGGTGTTTTTCGTAAGCTTCACCTTCTTGGTGAAATCGACCGGGATGACGTTGTCATCTTCAGGCTGACCAGCCTCAACACCGCCGCCGTCCTCTTCAAAATCGGGCTCGACTTCGAAGCGCGAGACTTCAAGTTGCACAAGGCCGGTGCCGGGAATCATGAAACGCACAGTCAGCCAACGAAAGCTATCGCGCTCTTCGATAATGATGCCCTTCCATTTCCACAGCTTGTGGACGACGATTTCGCCGGGTAAGTCCCAGCATTCACCGCATTCGCAGGTCATGCGGCACCTCTTTTTGGTGCGCGGTGGTAAGTGACTGGCGCGTTGGAAACGTGCGCCCCATTCCGAAGCACGGCGTTCGCGCGCGCCTCTGCTTTTTGCGCAGCCGTCCGGTAAGGCTTGCGGTTTGTCATGTCCCGCTCGCCCGTTCGTGTATATTTCGTTTTCAAGATTGCCTCCTCGTCGGGAGGTTAATCGTCGGCCCCGTCATCCTCGCGGTCGGCCCGCCTCGTAAGGCTAGTGGACTGTGCCTGTATATGGACCGTCCAGAATGGTTATGCGGGGCAGCGAGACATAGATGTCCATGCAACCTCCCGAATAACCGCCGTTATAAGTTGTGCGGCGCACAACGGTCTTCTCTGTTGGCTCTGGCGCCGATAGCGTGGGCATTCTTTCCGAAAGCAGCGACCATGCGTGGCCTCTGGTAATGCCCATTAGTTCAGCGATCTTCCCGAACGACGCGCCATTTTTACGGTGCGCGGCGGCAGTTGCCTGCAGTTCGTGCCTTGATGAATGCTGCATGTCTCCTCGTGTGTGGTTGGTGACTGTTGACAAGTGCCGTGTCTAACGGCATCTGTCTGGTCGCGCGGGGTGGTACCTGCGAAGGAAATCGCGGCGTAGAAGCGGCTTCGGCCCTCCTCGTGTTAACCGCGACGTACGGGCAGGCTGGGGTAACGGGTGGTGCCGACCCATAACAGCCTGCTTTTAAAGCACGGCGAAAGCGCCAGCCGCGTTTCAGCGGCCAGCGTCCCTGATGAATTCTATGGCGGCACTTCAACGAGAGCCGGTTCGCTTCTGTCGGCAACTTTCGTCATTCGCTCTCTCCTCTATTACGATTGCGCCTGAGCGCGGCTGCTATCTATTGAGTGCCGATATCCTTGGGAGGATGTTTTCTGGCATCATGAGGTAGGCCCTCCTTCGAACTGTCCGGCGTCTTCTGCGTCGGTTGATGACATATAGATATGACAGATTCGCATCTTTGTCAACACGCGATGACATAATCGCACGTTACATTTTCACAACAATATGCGAAAAGCCCATCATGGATAAGGATTTCGCCTTTCGCCTTAAGAATGCGCGCGTCGCGCGTGACATGAGCCAAGCCCAGCTTGCCGACCTTGTTGGTCGCGACAAGTCTGCAATAAGCTTGCTCGAAAGCGGCAAGCGTGGAGCCAGCGTCGACTTCGTCGCTCGCCTGGCAAAAGCCTTGAATGTGCGAGAGGATTGGCTTGCCTTTGAAAAAGGCGACATGATTAGCCAAGAAGATCGGGCAGAGCTTGAGCGCCCTGCCGATATATTCACGCCGAAGCTAATCCCCGGCAATGAGCTGGTAGGCGATCAGCGCGACCTCCCCGTCTATGCAGCAGCCAAGGGCGGTGACGGGCACGTAATTATTACGTTCGACCCAATCAGCTACATGAAGATGCCCGCCGTCCTGCATGGCGTTAAAGGTGGATACGGCCTGCTTATCTCGGGAGAATCCATGGTCCCGGCCTATCGTCCTGGCGAAACGGCGCTCGTGAACCCCAATCTGCCGCCGATGCGTGACGAAGATGTGATCCTTTATCACACTAGCGAAATGGACGAGAACGAAGCAATTATTAAGCGACTCGTTGGCTACAACGATCGCGAATGGATGCTTGAGCAGTATAATCCACACAAGGAATTCAAAGAGTTCCGCGCTGATTGGCCCGTATGCCATCGTGTTGTAGGGAAATACAACACGCGCTGACTAGCCGTTTGCGGCCTCAAGGACGGTCTCTGGCACACGTCCGAACATTGCAATCACTTCAGCCTGATTATTCCAGCGATAGACCGCAATGACTGCGGGCTTTATTGGCGCGAGTCTCTCCGCCAACCTCACAGCCTGATCTTCGTTTTCAACTTCGATCGGATTGTCAGGAATGATTCCCCACCGGCACTCGGTGAAGGATTGAACGACAAATAACGCAGCCATCCGCCTCTCCTTGGTACGAGACTAAGGATTCCACCTGTTGCGGAACATTTCAAGAACAATTTACAGTTAATAAACCATATCATTTCTCATTATGTGTTTTGTCATCATCAGGCGTTGACATTTGTTGACTATTTCGCATATAACGATGACACCACAGCACGAAGAAGCAACCGCCGATCTGCTGACCACCGACCAAAACACGAGGAGACTGCAATTATGGAACCCACCAAGAGAAGAAGAAGCCCCAAGCCTCGCCCGAATGAAATCATCGGCGGCGGATTCTTTGTATTCCGCCGCGGCAAGAAGACTGGCCGGGTTGGAGTCTTCACCACCATGCCATACGAACACGGCTCGTTTGAGCAGGCCTTGGCCGAGGCGACGCGCCTCGCTGCCCTGTGCCACGGCGAGACGTTCGAAGTTTTCCAGACGAGCGGCGCCGTAGCCTGCTGCACGCCGGTTGATCTGGCGGAGGCTGCGTAAAATGGAGCGCGATCCAGCCACAGAACTTGCAGCCGCGCCCATCCCGCGCGGGCAAAAAAACATCGTCGATGCGCTGACAGCGATTTACCCGCGTCGCATCTACATCGACGAACTCGTCGACAACGTCTACGCCTTTGACCCAAACGGCGGTCCTGATGGCGCGCAAAACGTTGTGCGAGTGCAAATCAGTCGCCTCCGAAAGCTCCTGCCTTCCTTTGGCTGGACGATTCCACAGACAAATGGCCAGCAAGGTCAACGAGGGTTCTACCGTCTCGTGCCAGTTGCCGAGAACGACAACGTACTGGCGGCGGAGCGGGCCGCAACAAACCGGAGGGCTGCAGCATGAACCGCGCCCTTTTAGAAATGCTCGTCGACGACGAGTTCGAAACGGAAACCGACGCACCCAAGGCCAGCAATGTCGAGCCTATGCGCCGACCTGACTGTCGCGCCAAGAAGCATGCACGCCCACAGCCGTGGCTACGCTATGCGGCACGCGAAGCGGTCGAGATGACCGTCGTTGTGGCCTTCTGCGTTGCTGTATGCGGCGTTGGGCTGGGAGTGGCGTGATGGAAGATGAGCGCAAGCCTAACGCCATGTGGGCCGACGAGTTCGGCATCGTAACCGGCTACATGTGCCTGACGGACTTTGAATGCGAGCTTGGCGGCGCAAGCGGTGGGAACTGTATTCACCCATCCTTGGAGGACTTCATGAAGGCACGGCCATCCTGCGCCAGGGAATGTGGGATCGTTGAAGTAAAAGTCTATGGCGTTCGAGTTGTGCAGGAACCGGCAGAGATAGAAAGATAGCGCCGCAAGGCGCGGGGTGGGCCACAGATGTAGCGAAAACCAGACGGTCGTCGCCACACCCCAAACTTTAGCAGGAAGGCCAGGACTACACTGCAACCCACGAGCTGGGCGCCTTCCTGCACACCAACGAATTCGGCGAGAGCCGAGGACGGGCCAGGTGAAAGCCGAAAACCAGTCATAATTCGCCCGTCCAATAATCACAGCGGCGCTGAATAGCGACGCAAGACGAAATGCAGGGAGGCCATCGGGAAGACATAAACCATATGAGTCCCGTCCTGCCCTGCATAAACAATCTGCGAAGCGCGGCCACCTGACTGTAGTAACCCAAGTGTAGAGCGCCGCGCTTCGCAGAAATCAATTCCCCGAAAGGGGAGGCTGACCGGCCGACCGCAATGCGAAACCCCACCTTAACCAGCCGGTTAGCCAAACAAGTTTAGCCGCTTCGGCGGCATGAGGGCGGCCAATTGACGCGCGAAACCCATCGGAAACGCGCCCGCCCTCAATGAATAGGCAAGTGCGGCCATGCGCTCGGCGTATCCCATTGGATTTACGCCGCACTTGCCAACCCAATACCGAGCGCGGGCCAGAAATTCATTGCAACCCAAGGCCATCACGCCAGCGTTCGGCCTCTTTACCAACCGCAACCCATGAGGAGAATGAACATGAACATCCACACCAACATCACCCCGACGAAAGCCAGAAGATCAACCGGCGGCAAAAACATGGCCCCTCGCGATTTGATCGCCTACACCTTCGATAAGGCGGGCAAAAGAAAAGACGACGCGGTACGCGCTGTTATTGACGCCGCCGAGCATAATGCAGCGCTGACGGAATACCTCATCAGCGAAGGCGCAAAATCCGCAATCGGCATTCTTATCCGCAGCGACAACGCCAAGATTTTCAACGACGACATTCATGCAGACGTGTCCAAGCCGCGCGTTCAAATGCAGCAAGCGCCGCTTGTATCGCCAGCCCAGAAGCGCCGCCTAGAGCGTGCTGCTACATCTGTTCTGCGTTTACTCGAAGCTGTGTTGCCAAACGGTACGCTCATGGCCGATGCCAAGCGGCCTGACATTGAACATGCAATCGGCGTGTATGAGCCGCAAGCCCGCGACATGTGGCAAAAGGCGAATTTCTACAAGACGGTTCTGCGCGAATTGCCAGCAGGCAAAGCGGTGTCGGACGAGTTCGATAACGCCGCGTTGACTGCGCTCTATAACGCATCGCGCGCTGTTTAACAGTTTCGGGGCGGACATCGGTCGTTCGTACTCCAGAGGAGGATCGCCGCCCCACCCCTTTTGCAGATGGGCCGCCCCAATTTCGTAACCCATCAATATGGCGCCCATCTGCGCCCCTACCAACCACGGGCCATACCAACTTTGTAACCCACAGCCGCAACGCCCGTAACACGAGGAGAATTACCATGAACGTATCGCTTAACCCTGCCAGCATTGCTGCCGCTGTCGCAATCGGCCACAACTCACAAGCCGCATGGTCGTCCGGCCATGTCCTGCTTGCTCCTTATGCACCCACCCCGGAAACTGAAGGCATCATCGACGAAATCGTCGCCCTGCATCGTGAGCGCCAGTTCGTCATCAAGAATAAGACGAAGCTTATATTGGCAGCCAAAGCTGCGGCACGCAGTATGCTGTGCACCGATGCCGACTTTGTGGAAGATTCCGCATATGACAAGGTGACGGCATTTGGCCGCAAGCGCGTAAAGCTGTCTAACGCCGCTGAAAAGCGTGTTGATGATGCATTCAAAGCAGCCATCGCAGAGATAAAGGCAGGTGAAATCGTTTCCCGCCTCGCCGCTACTATTCGGCATTTCCCGCCCGCTATTGCCGCATTTGAATCGCAGGACGCCGAAATCAAGAAGGCAATGGAAAAGCTTGCTCGACGGCTCCCCGTCTATGACTGGGTGAAAGGCGTTAAAGGGTTCGGTGACATTTCATTCGCCACCATCGTCGGCGAATGCGGCGATATCGGTACTTATAAATCAGTGTCCGCCGTGTGGAAGCGCCTTGGCCTCGCTGTGATCGACGGCAACCGTCAGGGCAACCCAGGTAAAAGCGCATCCGCTGACGACTGGATCTCACACGGTTACAACCGCCAACGTCGTTCGGTCAGCTGGAATGCTCGCCAGCATGTAATCGGAGGCATGGGAAAGTGGCGTCCAGCATACGGCGCAGACGTTCGGGCCGATCTGGACCTTACCTATTATCAGCAAGTTTACGCCGAGCGCGCCCGCTACGAATCCGAAAAACTCGGCCTGCCCGTCACTGAAAGCGCAACCGGCAAGGAAAGCTACAAGATGCACGCAGCTAACCGTGCGCACCGCTACGTTGAAAAGCGTCTTGTGAAGCACCTCTATCTCGAATGGCGTCGAGCGGCATAAGCTGACGCCTAGGCGGGCCTCGATGAAAACGAACACCTTTCCTCCTTCGCCCGCCTACCTTTTTCTGCGCCCTGTTGCCCCGCAACACGGCGCACACCTATCACCACCCACCAAACACGAGGAGAATGACATGCACAGACATGTATCGACGACGCACGCCGTTATGGCACCCATCCTGACCGCAGCTGAATTTCAGCAACAAGGCACGACCGCCGCGCAGGTCCTGTCGATTTCAAAGGCCGTGCGCGCTCTTGGCTACCACACTGAAGCCGAGACGCTGCGAGACACGGCTTTCGAACTGGCGCGCATTACCGGCGTTAGGTTCCGCTATGGCGCTCCACGCCAGCGTCGCAATCCAGCCAACGACAATCGCCGTCGCCTGCGGAGGGCGGTGTGATGGAGGCGCTTGAGCCATCCGCAGCGCCTTGCCAATGCACCAAAATCCAACAGGACGAAACTTGCCCCGTCGGCTATCCATCACTGCTATGCGAAACTTATTTCGATAATCTCTCCGACGCTGACCATGACGAAACTGGGTTTGTCGCGAATAAGGAAATGCGCTTGCTGGTATTAGTTCGCGCCGCTATCCGCGCCCTCTCGTCTCAGCCTGTAGCGGACCATATTGCCGACGCCGGTAAAATGGTCGCGGATGGCTGGTTGCCGATTGAGACCGCGCCGAAGGATGGGACAGAGTTCATCGGTTGGGACGGCAAATGGCCGTTCCGATGCTCAGCGGGGAAAAAATATGAGTTATACCCTCACATGGACGGCGGGCCAACATATCGCGACGTTTGGGATGGTCATTACTACGACAGCCTCACTATAGAACACCCCACCCACTGGCGTCCTCTCCCCTCTGCACCATCGGAGGGCGCGGAATGAACCAGCAATTCGATCTTTCCGATATTCTTGGCGAAGTGCAGACCAGCCACCAGAGCCGATTGCATCCTGCCGAGAACAAGTTTCACAAGGGCAATGGCGACGATGGCAAGCACTATTGGCTGACGCCGCCAGAACTTTACAACCAATTGGACGCCGAGTTCAGCTTTACGTTCGATCCATGCCCTTACCCAAAACCGGATGACTTCGACGGCCTGACTTGCGAGTGGGGTATATCGAACTACGTCAATCCGCCATTCGGATCCATCATTCATGAAGGCAAGAAGAAAGGCCCGACCGCATGGGCGCGCAAGGCTATTGCCGAGCAGCAGAAAGGCAAGCGCGTTGTTCTGGTCTATCCGATTGATAAATGGGTTCTGATGCTTCTGGCCGCTGGCGCTGAGGTTCGCAACCTTGGCGATGTGAAGTGGCTGGCAACAGAAGATGGATCCACCGGCAAAGGCACGGGCAGGCATATCGCTTGCTTCATTTTGGAGCCGGAAGCCACCCGCCCGACAGGAGGCGACCGCCATGGATGATCACTATGGGTGGCGCGCGCAGGGCGCAATCGGTGACTATCACCTTCCGCCGCGCCCGTTTCTATATCGCGTCCCTGTCATCAAGCGTTTCAAATACGCCTACGACATGTGGAAACTTGATCGATGGTATTCCGCCGTCCCCGGCATCCGCACCGGCTATGACGAATGGTGCCTTTACGGCTGGTGGTATGGCCTGACCATGGAGGACAGCAATGGCTGACACACCAGAACGTATCTGGATTGAACAAGACGACTGCCCTTACTTTTATGAAGAAAGCGAACTGGCAGAAGTGGGCTCTCATGTGACCGAGTATATCCGCGCTGATCTATGCCACCGCCCCGCGCCTGCCGCTACAGATACGGGACTGGTGCGGTACGATCTGAGCATCTTTGGCAACGGCATCGTTGAAATGGGCGGGGGTGCATATGTTCGCGCTGACCAGGCTAAGGAGCTATTGGCGGCGGAACGGGCGAAAACGGAGCGCTGGTACAAGAAAGCGATGGATGCCGGTGTCATCACACATTCAGACGGCACAACCTCTCATCCGATGCGTAAAGAGCGGGACGATCTGAAAGCCGACAACGCGGCGCTGACTGCGCGGGTGAAGGAGTTGTCCGAGACGTTAGATAAACAGCGTGAACTCGATAATGAAAGCACCTTGCACCATTATAACCGCGCCAAAGCCCTCGAAACCCGACTCGCGGCGGCAAGGAAGGCGTTGGAAGCGACGCACGAAGCAATATCAGAATACTACAGATACCAGACTGGTGGCGAGATGCGCGGCTCATATGACGGAAAACCAGAGCGTAACGCACTTTGGAAATCTATGTACAAAGCCCGTGCCGCCTTGGAGGACAAGCCATGACCTTATTTTCATCCAAGACAATGCAAGCAATTGATACGCTGTCCCGCTCTGTTGACGGGGCGTATAATGTTTTCTTGCAGCGCCATGAAGGAAAGCCACCAAGGGGCAAATGTCAGGATTACGAAGGCCCGGAAATCAAAGGGATAAAGCACGAATGGGTTAATCAGAACGGCGGCGGCTTTACCGGCGACGACTTCCACGGAACCGTTACCTTTGTCCTCGGTGATTACCACCTGATTGTGAGCTACGCATCATGACCCTCATTGACAGACTATCCAAGCTGGAAGGGCCTGATAGGGAAGTGGATGCGGTGACCGCCACATTCGAACGGTGCGCGAAGTCTTTCACTGGCGATGAGCTAACTGAACTCGTGAAATTTTGCCCGGTGATCGCCTACGGCATCGCCCTCTTGCGCGCAAAGGAGGCCCGCAAGCTATGAACCGCCATCCTGACCGCCTTCCTAACGGCCACACGATACTTGAACAAGCCGACACGCTTGACGGTCGGGTGAGCCAAACTGTCCGTGTTGACGCAACTGGCGAGGAATACGAACGCATCGTTCACGCCGATGAAGCTTATGGAGAGGAAGAATGAAAGTTTATGCGCTCTATCAGGGATGGGTGCAGGCTGAAATCGACGGCATCCAGATCAACGGCAAGAACTACAGCGCTTCGCAAATTCTGGCCATGGAAGCCAAACTTGCTGATCGCACAGAAGCGGACCACGCACTTGTCGACAAATACCGCGATCCCAAAACCGGCTCATTCGAATTTCCCGGCGATGTTGCCAAGATAATTCGACGCTTCGAAGCGATTATCGAAGAACAAGAGCGCGACTTGGACCAAGCTCGCTACCACATATTCGCAGCGATGGAGGCTGGATACTGACATGAGCCTTTCATTGACGAATGAGAACAAGCTTATCGATATTCCTGAGCTTCTTAGCTTCGACATTGGTGATGAAGTCATCTGCTATGAGACGGATGATTTTGACAGCTTCGAAGGCGTGATTATCGGGATCGAACTGCGACGGGTTTACGGCTCTGATCGCCTTGAGCCATGCATCACCCTTCTGCATGACGGTTACATCACAGACGAATTCAAGCCGAGAGATTTGCGCAAGAAAGAGGCCAGCCATGGCGAGTAAGGAAGCATTGCGAGATGAAATTGCTCACATCATCCACGAGGATTGCGCTCGTGGGTTAGCAACAATCCCATTCAATACGGCGGATCGCATCCTATCCACCATCCTCGCCGCTATACAGGAGCCGACACAACCAATGGTGCAGTCGGTCAAGCATGATTTAGCTTGGTATCACGCAGCAGAAACTTGGCGCGCAATGCTAAACGCATCCGCACTAGGGGAGCAGAGCGAATGAGCGGCGGCGGTCACATTATCGAGAAAATGCCTGTCACGTTGGAAAGCGGAAAGCAGGTTATTCGCTACCATGTCATGGATCGCCACGACGATGAGGTTTGTGTTTATGCCGAACCCGCCGAGACAGAGCCGCAACTCCGCGATCAAATGTGGTGGGGTGGAGCGCAGATTATCTACTTCGGGGAAAATGACAAAGGCTGTCTAACCAAGGTTGGATATTCATTCCGTCCCGGTCGCCAAGCCCTGAAAGGCGGTACCGAATGAAGCTGACAGCGGAAACAGACAAGGAAATTCTGCGCCGCGTCATGGCAGAACCGACCTTTGAAAAGGTAGCCGAAGCCATGAAACGCGAGAACGAGAAACGGAAACAGGGAGTTGTTGACATGCTTCGTTCTGCCAGTCGCCAAACCCTGAAAGGCGGTGGGGAATGAGCCGTCTAGATCGCGCCGTTATACGAAACGTCATTTATGGGAATGTTGCATTCACCGATGAGGTCGCCAAAAGGTTTGCGGATATAGGTAGGCTGCATCTATGCCGAAACATACCAACGGGCCGCTGGCACGTCATCATAACAAGCGGCGACCAAATCAAGCTGAGCTGGTTGGCTCATATGTGCCTTTCAATCGCGTCGAAATATGCAATTCATGGCCGCACCGCACTGCGGGAAAGGGAGTGAGGATGAAATCTGAAATTGCAAATGATAACAGGCCCCGCCTCATGTCACCGAAAGAGGCGTCAGAAGCCACGACTATGTCCCGTGTCTTGTTAGCCATGATGGCGAAGGAAGGGAAATTCCCATGCCCGGTCAAGATCGGCGTCAAGCGAATTGCCTATGTCCGCGCAGAGGTAGAGGCATGGATTGATTCACGAATAGGGGAAAGGGCGGCATAAAATTGCCGCCCACAGCGCCATTGAAGGTTATGGCATCCGATAAATTATTCTAAAAAACATAATAAAATCAATATACTTGGCGGAAGAGAATGGGAGTCGAACCCACCAAAGACCGTCTATCGGCCCCTCCCGGATTTGAAGTCCGGACGCCCCACCAGGGACGTGTCTCTTCCTGAAGTCACATCATTGTCTTAACCTGCGCAAAATTGCCGAACAAGTCCAGCTTGCGGCGATTAAGCCTGCGCATGTCTCCACGCCGCACTGTGACGCTGTTGCGGTCGAAAAATTCCAATATCTGGATCGCAACCTTGCGGCCACTATCGATACGGTCGCGAAAACGTGCCGCGACAAACCAGCCTCTGTCGAAAGCCACATCCATATCCTCCAGAACGCCTACCATTTCAGCAATCGTGTCGCGCAAGAAAAAATGGTCATGCGCCACTTCATGCACACGGCCCAACCGTCCCGTCAGCTTCAAAAGCTTCCTGATATCCTCTTCATGCTCATCGAGAAGACCGGCAATATCGCGCACGCGTGGTGGGCGAAAGCGCGCTTCTCCTCCGAGCAAGGGCATAATTTTTTGCCATAGCACATCATCCGTATCGCTCATCGTGACTTCATGGCTGGCCAGCCGCAGCCACGCGCCGTCAAGCACCACCTGACCTTCACCGATCAACCGCTGTAACGCGGCGCGGAAAGCGAGCGCAGGCAGACGCGGTTCCAGGACCATTCGCAGCCGTTCCACACCCATGCCGGTAAGATCGGGATTGTCGCCGTGAAACAGCGCCAACCGTTCCAGAAGAGCAGAACGGAATATCTGCCAGTGTTCCGGCAGCATCAGCAGCGTCGATGCGCCGTGAGACAGGGAAACAGCGTTCAGCGCATCGATCAGCACTTCCGTATTTTCAGTCAAGGCGCGGTCGCAGCTAAATGTCGTCACATCGAGATAATAAGGCGCGATGCCAAGCAAGGCCCGGGCCGCGTCCACCGGTTCGGCGATAGCGTTGGCTTTGAGTTGCGACTGCCGCTCCGGGCTGCGGCGTTTGCGCTGGAAGCCGCGCAAATCCAGAAAATAGCCGCCCCCGATGGTGCGTTGGGCCGACACGTCACGGATGACAAAACGGTCGCCCACGGCCGCAGCAATAGACCTGTCCAGCACCAGTTGCACCGGGGCCTCTTTCCCCGGTTGCAAGTCCTCATCTCCAAGCAGGACAATACGCGCACCGGTTTCGGACGAAGCATGATGCAGACGCACCGGAAACCATTGTCCAACCGGCTTTCGTTCAGTGGGCAAGATACGCAAGGTGGCGTCTATCCGATTGGCGGGCGCATGCAGACCCGGTGAAAGCACCATATCGCCCCGGTGAATTGCCTCTTTCGACAACCCATCACCCGCAAGATTGAGCGCACAACGATCGCCTGCCTGTCCCGATTCGCTCTCGCGGTTTTGCGCACGCAGTGAACGGACCCGGACCGCCCTGCCAGACGGGCTGACCGTCAGCTGATCGCCAACTCGCACCTTGCCGGAAAGCACCGTGCCAGTAACCACGGTGCCAACCCCCTGAATGGTGAATGAACGATCGACAGCAAGTCGAAACCGACCGGCAACGCGACGATGCTCGAAACCACGTGCCGCCTGCGTCAAAACCTCTTGCAGCGCTTCGAGGCCGGTACCGGTCTGCGTGGAAACACACATCACCGGTATGTCCGCAAGGCCCGTCGTGCTCAATTCATTGCGGATGCCGGTTTCCACCTCGGCAAGCCGTTCCGCTGTCACGAGATCGCTCTTGGTGATGACCGCGACACCCCGACGAATGCCAAGCAGATCGATAATTGCCAGATGCTCGCAGGTCTGCGGCATGACACCATCATCAGCGGCGACCACCAGCATGACGAAATCGATGCTGGCAGCACCCGCCAGCATGGTGTGAATGAACTTTTCATGCCCAGGCACGTCGACAAAGCCCAGGATCTCGTCTCCGCCACCCGGCGCAGACATATAGGCAAAGCCCAGCTCAATGGATATGCCGCGCTCTTTTTCCTGCTTCAGGCGGTCGGTATCGATATCTGTCAGCGCCCGCACCAGCGAGGTCTTGCCGTGGTCGATATGGCCCGCCGTACCGATAATCATGACGCACCGGCCAGCCGTGTTTCGGCCTCATGGCGTTGCTCTTCGTCCAACGCATCATGCGCGTCATGGATAAAGGGTGCTGCCAGCGCGCTGCCACCATTTTGCGCCTGCACCAGATGGACATAAGCTGCAACCGGGTCGCGGGGCGTCCCCATTCCCATATGCAAAGCAGCACCCAGCATCGCCTCGCCATCAGCATCGCCAGCCATCGTACCTTTGCGCCACCAGAACACAGCTTGTCCTGCGTCGCGCGGCACACCGAGCGCATTGTGATGAATCATGCCCAGACGGGTCATGGCGGCAGCAACGCCGTTTTCAGCGGCCTTTAAGGCCCATTGTCGTGCCTCGACCGGATCGGCGGAAACAGTGTCACCCTCAATCAGCATCCAGCTCAGCATATCCTGTGCCTGTGGGTCGCCCTGTTCGGCCGCCAGCCTGTAAAGCCTTGCAGCTTCTGGATAATCCGGTTCGGCGTCTTCCCCCTTGAAAAGAAGCGACGCCAGATTGCGCTGGCCGGATGGATCACCTGCCTGCGCCGCCAATGTCAGCCAGCGACGGGCAAGAGCCGCATCCTGCGTCACTCCCAACCCGCCGGCAAAACAAGCGCCGATATTGCTTTGTGCACGGGCGTGACCCATGCGTGCAAGCGGCTCCCAGATGGATAGCGCCACAGGATAATCACCCGCTCTTGCCGCATCGAGGGCTTTGCACATGACCTGCGCGGTCGCATTCTCCTTGCGTCTGCGGGTGAACCAGTCAGCAAGGCGTATCATGGTCGGATTTTCTCATGCATGCGGAAAGACACGCCAAATTCTCCACGAAGCTCTCTTCGTTTTCCAGGCATCGCAGATCAAGGATCAAAGCACCGTGTTCGATCCGGCCGATAACCGGCACCGACAATTGCCGCAGCCCCGCCGCCAAACGGGAAAGAGCCGCACCGCTGCTATCCCTGGGGCTGATCGCCAGACCGGCACTGGCAATGGTCGAGAGCGGCAAGGCGCCAGACCCGATCTGGCTTTGGCAGTCGGTGACGCCGATATCGAAATCAGTACCCAGAATTTCTACCAGTACGGGAAGAAGACGTTCAGCCTGCCCCCTGATACTGTCTGCCGTCCGCGATAAATACCGGAGGGTCGGCAGATGCTCGGCCAGCCGTTCGGGATTGCGATAAAGTTTCAACGTGGCCTCCAGCGCCGCAAGCCTGATCTTGTCCACCCTGAGCGCACGCTTCATGGGGTTCTTGTTGATCTTCGCGATCAGTTCCCTGCGACCGACAATGAACCCGGTCTGCGGACCGCCCAGAAGCTTGTCACCGGAAAATGTCACTATATCCGCGCCTTCCATAACAGCTTCCCGCACGGTCGGCTCATGCGCCAGCCCGAAAGCAGTCAGGGCGACCAAGGTGCCGGAGCCAAGATCGTTCACCAGCGCGACGCCCTTGTCGCGTGCGATTCCCGCCAGTTCCGCAGCACCGACCTCACGCGTAAACCCCTCGATGCGGTAATTGGACGTGTGGACCTTCAACACCAGCCCCGTGTTCTCGTTGATCGCATCAACATAATCCCGCGGATGCGTGCGGTTCGTGGTGCCGACCTCCACAAGCCTTGTTCCGGCGCGGGTCATGATGTCCGGCATTCGAAAAGCGCCGCCGATCTCGATCAACTCGCCGCGAGAAACAACTGCCTCCCTGCCCGCCGCAAGGCTGTTCAGAACCAGCAGGACAGCAGCAGCGTTGTTGTTGACGATTGTGGCGTCTTCCGCGCCAGTCAGTTCACAAACCAGCGCACGCAAATGGTCGTCACGTTCGCCGCGTTTGCCCGTTGCAAGATCGTATTCCAGCGCCACGGCCTCACGCATGGCCAACGTTGCTGCTTCAATGGCCTCTTCGGCCAGAACGGCCCGGCCAAGATTGGTGTGTAACACCGTCCCGGTGAGATTATACAGTGGACGCAAGCTTGGTTGCGCCGCAGCCTCCAGCAACCGGACCATGCGTTCGACAATCTGCTCGGGCGACATAAGCCCGCTACCGTTCTTCATCGCCTTTCGTGCTTCGTTCAGCACCTGACGCGCCATATCCGTCACAGCCGGACGCCCGAACCGTTCCATGGCAGAAAGGACTGACTGCATTTGCAAGACAGCATCAACCGAGGGGAGATGCCGCAGCGCCGCCAGCGGAACGTCCTGCGCCTTCTTCTGGTCCATGCGCGCCTCACAACCCTGCAAGCAGAGGTGCAAAACCGCCGCGGCGATACGCCGTCTCGCGCATCAGCATGTCGATGCCAAGGCTCGCCACATCATCGGCCACCGGGTCAGCGTCAGGCGCATGCTGCTGATAGATGATCTTGACCCAGCTTTGACACTCGTCACAAGTTTCCGCCTTGATGAACCCACCGCCGTCCTCGACCTCCTTGTAGCCGATCCCCTTGGTGGAACCACAACAGACACATTTGATCCGTACATAATGCCAGAGTGTGCTGCAAAGCGAACAGCAGCAGAAACGCGCTCCATGCGCGCCCTTCCAACCGACAACTGCGGAACTTGACGGTAGGCTGCCACAAACCGGACAAACGCCATCGGCAACGGGTCGCACCGCTTTCGGATCGAGTGCAGCCGCAAGCCGGGAGAAATGGACCTGCAGGCCCGCCCAGATATAAATATGTTCGGCAATAGCATCCGGCGGCAGGATACCGGCAAACACCGCCCCAGCCATCACGCGTCGATCATCGGCCTGCATGCCGCGGACCCGTTCCAGAGCTTCAGTGGCATTTTGCGGTTTCTCGATCTTTTCAGCCTCTGCAAACAGACGCTCGAATATCTGGTCCAGCCCTTTATCCGATGTGGCTTTGTCCCGGTCGATCGACGGCATGCCGAACTCATGCGCCCGCGCGATCACCGCGTCGTTCACGCTGCTGTCTCCCTCCAGTCCGGTTAGAACCGCAATCTGTGCTTCGGTGAGAGCCGCGGCAAAATCGAGATAGGGTTTGAGGGGGCTCGCCATGCCCAGCAAGCGAAAACGCGCTGATCTTCTGAAGAACTGATCGCTTGGATCAGGCAGTTGCACAAAGGGGGGAGAGGATACTTCACCAATCGCCGTTGGATCCGGCGCCAAATCAGTCTTGCCTGCCATTACACTCCCTCACGAACCCAACGGGCCACGCGGACCGCACTAACTGTTGCATTGAGAGAGGTTCTTGAGAAATGCGAAACCTGCTCTCCATGACAGGATGATCCGGTATGGCCAAAACGGCAAGACCGGACCTGCTGGATACCGCATCCAGCACGGGTGAATTCATGCCACGGGCTTGCTGCCCGTGGTCTTACGCCTCTGTTTCGATGCCAGTTCACGCAGCCATTTGCGGTGATGCCGCCATGCCCAACCGCCGGTCACGGTCCCGCGCGTCATGGCGCTGATCGTGCCTTTCACCCAGATTGCCGCATAGACGTGGACAATCCAAACACAAATCGCAATGACAGCCGCCGCCGAGTGAACCAGCAAGGCCCAACGCTGCTGGTTGATGCTGGTGTAGGAGCCAAAATACTCATTCCAGATCAAGAGGCCGGACGCGATCAAGATCAGGATCAAAAGGGACATAGACCAGAACACAAGCTTCTGACCGGCGTTGTATTTTCCGACTTCCGGCAGTTTTTCCTCATCACCGGCGATCACATCATTTGCCTGCGAGAGCCATTGGGTGTCCTCACGCTTCCAGAGATTGGCGCTCCAGAACCGCAGGAACAGACCGAGAAAGCTGAAAAACAGAACAACGCCGATCCATGGATGGATCGTCCGCGTCCACTGTCCGCCTCCGAACAGTCCAGAAAGGAAGAACAATGAAGGATGGAACATGGCAAGACCAGACAGCGCCAGCAGCACGAGGCTGATCGCCGTGATCCAGTGATTGAGCCGTGCACCGCCTGAATAGCGATGCACTTTCACAGGCTTGCCCGGTTCTATGCCGTCGCCCCGTTCCACATCATCGAAATCGGTTTTGCTCATGAGCTTTTTTCTCCCGTGAGCTTTTCGGCCTGTTCCTCGTCATGTTCGGTCACGACGTTTGGCCCCTTGAAGACATAGTGCAGCAGGCCGGCTGCCGCAGCCAATCCCATCATCGCCATGCCCGCATATTTGGTGACGCCCTTCCAGGCTTCGATAACCGGACTGATGCTCGGATTACTGGGCAAACCGGCATAGATTTCCGGCTTGTCGGCATGTTGCAGCACATACATCACATGGGTGCCGCTGACGCCCGGCGGATCGTAAAGCCCGGCATTGGCAAAACCGCGTGACTTCAGGTCGGCGATGCGGCCATCGGCCCATTCCTTCATCTCATCCTTGGTGCCATAGACGATGGCTTGTGTCGGGCAGGCCTTGGCGCAAGCCGGCCCCTGCCCGACCGCGATACGGTCGGAACACAGCGTGCATTTGTAGGCTTTCTGCGTCGTCTGCGAGATGCGTGGAATATTGAACGGACAGCCCTTGATACAATAGCCGCAACCGATGCAGTTTTCCTGCACGAAATCGACAATGCCGTTGGAGTATTGCACGATCGCTCCGGGTGCCGGACATGCTTTCAGGCAACCCGGATCCTCGCAATGCATGCACCCGTCCTTGCGGATCAGCCATTCGAGATTGCCCGTTTCCGGGTTGTCCCATTCGGTGTAACGCATCAGCGTGAAGGTTTCCGCCGTCAGATCGTGCGGATTGTCATAAACGCCAACATTGACCCCGATTTCTTCGTGCGTATCGTTCCATTCGGCGCAGGCCGCCTGACATGCCTTGCAGCCGATGCATTTCGATACATCGATAAGCTTGGCCACCTCCGTCTGGCGTTCGGCAGGCGGCGTCACCGTGGACGCCGAACGTCGGATCAGGTCCTTTTCACCAAAGCGCGGCGGCTGCGGCGTGGTGTCGGGGTTTGGTATGGGTGGAAACATTGTCAGCCCCTCCTATGCCACCGGCGCCGTGCTGCGCTCGATATTGACCAGAAACGCCTTGAACTCCGGCGTCTCGATGTTGGCGTCGCCGACGAATGGCGTCAGCGAATTGGGGCCAAAGCCCTTTCTGGCTGCACCGGTGAAGCCCCAATGCAGCGGGATCCCCACCACATGCACGGTCTTGCCGTCGCAAATCAAAGGTTTGATCCGCTTGGTGACGACCGCCTTGGCCTTGACCGAACCACGCTTCGACCAGACACGAACCCAGTCGCCCTTCGCGATGCCCTTTTCCTTCGCCAGCTCCTCCGATAACTCCACGAAAAACTCCGGCTGGAGTACCGAGTTCACGGTGACGTGCTTGGTCCAGTAGTGGAAATGTTCCGTCAGACGATAGGACGTGGCTGCGTATGGGAACTCCTCCGAAGCCGTGTCAGCGAATTGCTTGAAATCGTCATTAAAGACCCGCGCCACCGGATTGCCCCGTATCTTCGGCGCAATCACATTGGCAATGGGCGATTCAAACGGCTCATAATGCGCCGGGAACGGTCCATCGCGCATCATGGCGCGGGTAAAGAGGCGTGAAACCCCTTCCGGGTTCATGATGAACGGCCCGACCTCGCTCGGTTTCGCTGTCAGCGCGATGTCCGGCACGTCATAACCGCTCCACTTTGTGCCGTTCCATTCGATCAGCTTGCGCGCGGGATCCCAAGGCTTGCCATCAAGATCGGCCGACGCGCGATTATAGAGAATGCGCCGGTTGGCAGGCCAGGCCCAGGACCAATTGAGATAGGCTCCGGTCTCATCGGGATCATGATTGTCCCGGCGTGCCATATTGTTGCCGGCCTCCGTAAAGCAGCCGGTGTAAATCCAGCAACCCGAGGAGGTTGATCCATCGTCGCGCAAAGCGCCGAAACCGTCGAGAAGCTTGCCTGCTTCCGCGACAATCTTTGCGGGGTCGGTCGGGTCCGTCAGCGTGGTCAATGCCCGCCCGTTCAGCTCCTTCGCCAGTTCTTCAGCGGTCGGTTCGCCCTCATCCTCGTATTTCCATTCAAGGTTGAGAATCGGATCGGGGAAAACACCACCCTCCTTGCGATACAGCTCTCTCAACCGCAGGAAAATCTGCGCCATGATCCAGTTGTCGGTCTTTGCTTCGCCCGGAGGCGTCGCGCCCGGCCAGTGCCACTGCAACCAGCGGCCCGAATTGGTGAGCGAACCTTCGTCTTCCGCAAAGCAGGTTGACGGCAGCTGAAACACCTCTGTCTGAATCGATCCTGGGTCCACATCGTTGAAATCGCCGTGGTTTTCCCAGAAGCGCGAGGTTTCCGTCTCCAGCGGATCCATCGTCACGAGGAATTTCAGCTTCGACAGCGCATCGGTCAGCTTCTTGCGGTTGGGCACCGCCATCAGCGGATTGAAGCCCTGACAGACATAGCCGTTGACCTTGCCTTCGTACATCATATCGAAAATGCGCAGCATGTCATAGTTCGGCAGGTCCAGCTTAGGCAGCCAGTCATAAGCAAAATCGTTTTCAGGCGTCGCCGACGCACCCCACATGGCCTTCTGAAAACTGACGAAAAATTTTCGATAGTTCTGCCAATAGCTCATCTGGTTGGGCCGCAGCGGCTTGAACGCACGCGTCGACATATAGATTTCGAGATCGGTTTCCTTTTCGACCGGAATATTCATGTAGCCTGGAAGAAGATTGGACATCAGACCGATATCGGTAAGTCCCTGAATATTGGAATGTCCGCGCAAGGCGTTCATGCCACCGCCACGCACGCCGATATTGCCCAGGATCAGCTGTAGCATCGCCATGCTGCGAATGTTCTGCGACCCCTTGGAATGCTGGGTCCAGCCAAGCGCATACATCGACGTCATGGTTTTGGTCGGTGTCGAGCACTCGGAAATCATTTCGGCAACTTTGAGGAACTTGTCCTTCGGCGTTCCGCAAATGCGCTCAACCATTTCAGGCGTATAAACAGAGACGTGCTTTTTCAGCAGATTCCACACACAACGCGGATGCTGGAGCGTATCATCCACCATCGCATAGCCGTCATCACCGATCACATATTCCCAGCTTGAACGGTCATAGTCGCGTTTCGTCTCATCATACCCGGTAAATAGACCATCCTGATAGTCATAACCGTCCTTGACGATATAGCTGGCATTGGTGAAAGCGTTGACATAATCCCACTGCACCTTGTCGTTATCGATGCAATATTTGATCACGCCGAGCAGGAACGCGATGTCCGTGCCTTGCCGGATCGGTGCGTAGTAATCGGCGACGGCGGCCGAGCGCGTGAATCGCGGGTCAACGACGATCAGCCTCGCGCCACGATTGGCCTTGGCCTCCGTCACCCATTTGAAGCCGCATGGATGCGCTTCCGCCGCATTGCCGCCCATAATGACGACGAGGTCGGTGTTCTTGATGTCAGTCCAGGAGTTGGTCATTGCTCCACGGCCAAATGTTGGGGCGAGACTCGCCACCGTTGGGCCGTGTCAGACGCGTGCCTGGTTATCGAATGCAACTATGCCTGTGCTGCGCACCACCTTGTAAGTGAGAAACGCTGTTTCATTGGTGGTGGCCGAAGCAGCCAGAAATCCGGTCGAGGTCCAGCGGTTGACCGTGACTCCGGCATCGTTCTTGGCAATGAAATTCGCATCGCGGTCATTTTTTATGTGCCGCGCAATCCGATCCAGTGCGTCTTCCCAGGAAATTCGCTTGAACTTGTCAGAACCGGCTTCACGCATCATCGGATATTGAAGCCGCGTCTTTGCCTTCACGAAATCCTTGAGCGCCGCACCCTTCGGGCATAGCGTGCCGCGATTGGTCGGATGATCCGTGTCGCCCTCGACGTGGATCAACTCGGCGTTTTCACCCTTCTTCACATCACCCCTGGAATAAAGAATGACGCCACAGGCAACCGAACAATACGGGCAGGTGTTGCGAACTTCCGTCGTATTGACGAGCTTGAATGGCCGGATTGCTTCGGCATAAGCGCTTTCCACTGTACCGAAGCCGAAAGAACCTAGCGCGGAAGCCGCTACGGCCGCCCCTGCACCGCCGAGAAACTGGCGGCGTGAGAGTTCCATGTTCATTGCCTGACACCTCCCCTGGTCGTCTGCCTGTTCTTGCTCTTTGAACTTGTCAAAGCATGCACAGGCAATCGGATCGATTTACAGCTGATACAGTTCACCGCAATAAAATGAAGTTGTCAACTGAACCGTTATTTGGAAACGATAAATAATAATCAAGCCTTGAAATATATATGACTATGATACTCATGTATTTATTCCTGGAGCGGTGACCCGCAAACCTTTCCAGTGATCTTTGGGCAATTGACGAGCAAGAACAAAAGCGCCAGACTGCAACAGTGATTTACGTTCCTGCTCCCGGGTTCCGGGGCCATGACTTTGGATTCTTGCTGCACCGCGCCGCTCCATCCGACCCGGCGAACCATTTTTTGTTGCATGCAATTGACGCACGATCCCGCGATGCAACCGCCCCCCGGATTGCATGCCCATCCATCCCACATTGCACCTTGAAAGTCGTGTCGTCCTCCTTGCGGGGCGCCATGGTTACTTCAATCTTCACAACAGCAATACGAGAGCCAGAGAGGGACGACCCATGAACCGTCGGGAGATTCTGAAAACAGGTACGGCTTTGCTGGGCGTATCCATGCTGCCGGATTTTGCGTTCGCGGACACAAGCGATTTCGACCCGCAACCCTACGGTTGGCGACGTTTCGAAGTCACAACCGCCATCGTCCCATCGCCTTCGGACGAGATTGTTCGAGCCTGGATACCACTGGCCGGTTTCCGTGCCGATGACTGGAACCGCCCTAGTGAGAACCGCTGGACCACCAATGCCCGAGTGGTGAAACAGGAGCGCGACCCGCATAGCGGTGCCGATATGCTCTACCTCGAATGGGCAGCGGGCGAAGCGCACCCATCCGCTGAAATCGTAAGCCTCGTCGCCACGCGAAACCGCAGCGCCGACCTCAAGCAAGCCGGGGAAACTTCTCCCTTGTCTGCGGCGGAACGCGAAAAATATCTCCGCGGAACGCAGCTTGCACCGGTCGATGGCCTGGTAAAGCAGACCGCCGACACGATTACCGGCAACACTGGCAGCGACATCGAAAAGGCGCGCCTGATCTATGACTGGGTGGTTGAAAACACCTATCGTCGTGCAGCGACACGCGGTTGCGGCGCCGGCAATGTACTCGCCATGTTGCAAGGCGGCGATCTGGGCGGCAAATGCGCTGACCTCAATCCGCTATTTGTGGCGCTTGTGCGCGCTGCGGGTATTCCGGCGCGTGATCTCTACGGCATCCGCGTTGCGCCTTCGGCCTTTGGCTACAGGAGCCTCGGCGCAAAAACCGAAACCGTCACCAAGGCGCAGCACTGCCGGGCGGAATTTTATCTCGATGGTATCGGCTGGATAGCAACCGATCCGGCCGATGTGCGCAAGGTCATGCTGGAAGAAGAAAAGGATGGGCTCACCATTGATGACCCGCGTGTCGTCGCTGTCAGGAACAAACTATTCGGAAGCTGGGAAGGCAACTGGATCGCATTCAATGACGGCAGCGATCTTGTCTTGCCCAGATCGGCGGGATCGCCTCTCGGCTTCCTCATGTATCCCCAAGCTGAAGCAGCAGGTGCCCGCCTCGATTGTCTCGACCCGGACCGGTTCCGCTATGCGATGACCGCACGGGAAATTACAGCTTAAGGACATATCATGGATATTGCGTCACCGATCCGTCTTAGCACCCTCGCCCATGGCGGGGGCTGCGGCTGCAAGCTTGCACCTTCTGTCTTGCAGAGCCTGCTTGCGGACCAACCCGCCGTTCAGCCTTTCAAACAATTGCTGGTCGGCACCGAGACCGGCGACGACGCCGCTGTGTGGCAAACGGACGACGAAAACTGCGTCATCGCGACGACGGATTTCTTCATGCCGATGGTCGACGATCCTTACGATTTCGGACGGGTCGCCGCCGCCAATGCGATTTCCGATGTTTATGCCATGGGCGGCACCCCCATTATGGCGCTGGCCGTCCTCGGCATGCCGGTGGACAAGATGCCGGCCGAAATGATCCGGGAAATTCTCAAAGGCGGCGCCAGCATCTGCGCGGAAGCCGGCATCCCTGTCGCAGGCGGACATTCCATCGATGCGCCTGAACCGATCTACGGTCTGGCGGTGATCGGCACCTGCAAGCTTACCAGTCTGCGCAGGAACAGCGGGGCCAGGCCGGGCGATGCGCTGATCCTGACAAAGGCTCTGGGCGTGGGTATCTACTCGGCTGCTTTCAAGAAGCAGAAACTTGAGGCCGCTGCCTATGACGAAATGATAACCTCCCTGACCAAACTGAACCGCATCGGGGCCGAGCTGGGCAAAGATTCTGCGGTTCATGCCGTCACCGATGTCACCGGCTTCGGCATTCTCGGCCACGGTCTGGAAATGGCGCGAGGATCAGGCCTCGGAATGTCGCTATGTTATGACGCTCTGCCTTTGCTTTCCAAAGCAACCTACCTTGTTCAAGAAGGCTTTGTTACCGGTGCATCTAATCGCAACTGGGCCAGTTACGGCGCGGATGTCCGACTGCCCGCAGATATGGCGTTATGGCAGCGGCACCTGCTAACAGACCCGCAAACCTCGGGCGGTCTGCTGGTCGCCTGTGAAGCGGATCATGCGGACAAGCTTTTGCAAACAATCCGCGATGCGGGCTATCCAGCCGCCGCCATTATCGGGGAAATGAATCAAGCGGGGAGCGGACTGACCATTACAAACAGGTAAGCCAGCAGGAAGGCCGGATGCTTCAATCCTTGTAGATGCGTTCTTCGATCGGCATCCCCGCGATCAATGTCTGCAATATCGACAGAAGCGCTTTCTCGGCACGGTTCTGGTTTTTCTCCGCATTGATCGCGAGATAGACATCGATGGCTGGTGGGTCGTCATAAGGAGGCAGGCGCCAAAGTTGACCATCGACGATATCCCGGCGAGCGACATGGACAGGCAGCGGACCAATTCCAAGACCGCTGACGATCATACGTCGCACTTCCTCAAGGCTCGACGACGTTCCAACCACATCCGGCGAAAGCTTCGCTTCGCTGCGAAGCAGCGCGACAGGGCGCAAGGCGTCAGCGATATGGTCAGTCTGAAAGGAAACCGACGGCTCGTCCTTCAGGTCATCGAGGCTCAGCCCCTCCCTGCCAAAGAACCGATGTCGCGGCCCGCAGAAGAAACCGAAAAATTCGCGATACATCATCGTATATTCCAGCGCCGGATCCCGAACGCTCACAAGGCAAAGCCCGAAAGAGGCGCGGCGCTCGCGTACCTGCCGCAAGACTTCCGTGCTCGCCGAAACCTTGACCGTCAGCGTTGCGCGCGGATGCTGTTCGTGGAACAGTGCCAGAGCCCGATCAAAGATCGGCGAAACGATGTGGCTTGCAACAGCAATCGTCACGTGGCCGGTCACATTATTGCTCACACCTCGCACAAGCTGGGGCAGTTGTGAAATCGCGCCAAAAACCTCGATACTCTGCTCATAGAGCAGCTTGCCTACATCTGTCAGTTCGAAATGGGTCGCATCACGCTCGATGAGCCGCTGCCCGATCCGATCCTCCAGACGGCGCAGCGCATTGCTGACGCTCGGCTGTTTCAGGTTGAGCCGCTCGGCGGCGCGCGTGATACCTTTCACCTCGGCGATCACGACAAAAGTCCGCAACAGATTCCAGTCGAGATCCCAGACCAGACGTTCAGGCCGATGCAGCGACATAGACACCACCATTCACAAAATCTATGATTCTATTCCCATTATCTATTTGCGAAATGTATCCATAAAAGCAATCATGAATATGGAAAGGCGGAAAACCGCCTCAATAATAAGAACCAATCCAGAGGAATTCGGAACATCATGAAGAACAAACTCACGGGTTTTATCGCGGCCGCCGCAGTGACTGTTGCCACTGCTTTTGCCGTCGCACCGGCGCAAGCGGACGACCTTGAAAAAATCAAGGCATCAGGCGAACTGAAGATCGCCATGAGCGGCCAGTACCCGCCGTTCAACTTCGTGAACGAGAAGAACGAAGTCGTGGGCTTCGACGCGTCCATCGGCACCGCAATTGCGGAGCGCATGCAGTTGAAGCCGCAGCTCATCACCACGGCCTGGGATGGCATCGTCGCTGGTCTTCGCGCCGGCAAGTTCGATACGGTGGTCGGCTCCATGACCATTACGCCGGAACGCGAAAAGGCAGTCGATTTTGTCGGTCCATATTATCACGCCGGTCGCGCAGTGTTCGTGAAGGAGGGTTCTTCGGTCCAGAAGCTGGACGACCTCAAGGACAAGACCCTCGGCGTCACGCTTGGTGAAACCCATGAAAAATGGGCGCGTGAACAGGGCGGCTGGACTATTCGCACCTATAAGGGTCTGCCGGAACTGATGCTCGAACTGAATTCAGGTCGCGTCGACGCTATCGTTGTCGATAATATCCCGGTCATGGTGGCAATCAAGGAAACCGGTCAGAAGGTCCGCAAGCTCGACACACCGGACATCGAGGGCGGTAGCGTGGCCATCGGCATTGCGATCCGGAAGAACAATCCGGATTTGAAGGCTGCGATGCAGGCGGCTCTGGACGCGATCATGGCGGACGGGACCTATGAGAAGATCGCCATGGAATGGGTTGGCAGCGACATCCGCTGATCCGTTTTCCGCCTCTTCTGCCA
>NZ_JACLZJ010000008.1 GCF_014253075.1 Ochrobactrum sp. CM-21-5 | reverse complement strand
GATGCGCTTTGCAGGCGAAGTCGCCGACCGCATCCTGTTCATGGATAACGGCGTGGTGGTCGAGGAAGGACCGCCAGACCAGATACTGCGCAACCCAACACAGGAACGCACACGCGCCTTCCTCAAAAAATATCTCGCCCAGTGAGGTGATGGAATGACAGAGAGAACCGTCAACGAGTTTCCCGATTTCGGACTGACCCCGGCGCAGCGGCGCGAGGCCGTGCTCGGCCACTATTACGAATATCCTGGCATGGATGGGCCGCGCGGCGAAATCTGGTGCTATTCAGACGCCTATTCCTATCTTCCGGGCGCGACAGTCCATTTGCAGGTAAGCGCGACGGCCTCGCGCTTCGATATCGAAATCGTGCGGGATGGAGCAGTGGAAACGCCGGTCTTCTCCAAACGCGGGATTGACTGCAAATGGCAGGAAACACCGGCGCAATGTTCGGTTGTCGGTTGCGGCTGGGAAACGACGTTCGCCTTCAAGACGGATGAGAACTGGCCTTCCGGCGCTTATCGCATCACCTTGAAGGCGCATGGCAATGACGGACAGCGGATTTATTGCCATCACCTGTTCATTCTGCGCCCTGCGGCGGGCCGCAAGCCCGGTCGTATCCTGCAGGTTGCTGCGACCGGCACATGGACGGCCTATAACACCTGGGGCGGCTCCAACCACTATCAGGGTATTACCGGGCCGAATGGCGATCAGTATGCAACGACGGTCAGCATCGAGCGCCCGTTCTGCCGCGGTTTTGTCGTGCTTCCGTCCGATGCGCCACGCGTTCCGCTGGAAATCGTGACGCCACCCGCCACACCACCACGCTATCCGCATATGGAATGGGCTTATGCCAACGGCTATTCCAAGAAATATGCCTCTTCCGGCTGGGCAAGCTATGACAGCCTGTTCTTCCGCTGGGCCGAGCGCGAAGGCTATGCGGTCGATCTCGCCAGCCAGCATGAGCTGCATTTCTCGCCGGAAATCCTCGACGGTTATGACTGTGTGGTCTTCGTCGGCCACGACGAATACTGGACGTGGGAAATGCGCGACGCCGTCGATAATTATGTCGATGACGGTGGCCGTGCGGCGCGTTTTGCGGGCAACTTCATGTGGCAAACGCGGCTGGAGGACAATGGCAAGCGTCAGACCTGCTACAAATATCGCGCCCGCGCCGAGGACCCGGTCTATCGCTCCGCCGATCCGCGCCGCACAAGCGGGTGCTGGGAAGCGACGGAAACCGGACGGCCCGCAGCGGAGACATTCGGTCTCAATGCACTGCGCGGGCTTTATGTCGGCTGGGGCGGTTGCGCCCCGCGCGGCGTGCGCGGTTTTCCGGTCTATCGCCCAGAACATTGGGCCTTTGCTGGTACCGGCATCTATTACGGCGATCTATTGGGCGCGGAAGGTCATGCCTTCGGCTATGAGGTCGACGGGCTCGACTATGTGATCCGCGGCGGATTGCCGGAGCCGGAGACAGGCAGCGGTGCGCCGGATGGCTTGCAGATTCTGGCGCTCGGCATGTCGTCTCTCAAGGAAGAGAGCGCGGATATTCCAGCAGATGACCAGTTCCTCTCCGATGCCGATGCCAAATTCGTGGCCAATACGCTGATCGGCGACAATGGCGATGCAGCCGTCGAACGCATCAAGCGCGGCTGCGGCATGATCGTCAATTTCCCGCGCGGCAAGGGCGAGGTCTTCCACGCCGGAAGCTGCGAGTGGGTGGCGGCTCTCAAACGCGGCGACCGCATGGTCGAGCGTGTGACCGCCAATGTTCTCAACCAATATCTCAAGCGCTGACAGAGTAACGCCATGCTCAACACAAAAGCACAGAACGAACGCCCGACATCGCATCTTTTCTACCAGTCGCGCCTGCGCAGGCCGCTGGTGGATCGTGCCGAAGGCATCTACATCTGGGATCAGGACGGACGCCGCGTCATCGACGGATCGAGCGGCGCGATGGTGGTCAATATCGGCCATGGCAATCGCAATGTGCTCGATGCCATGAAAGAGCAGATGGACCGCGTCACCTTCGCCTATCGCCTGCATTTCGAAAATGAACCGGCGGAAGATCTGGCACGCATGGCCGCCGAGCGGATGCCGGAAGGTCTGGACAAGATCTTCTTTGTTTCCGGTGGTTCGGAAGCGGTTGAATCCTGCATCAAGCTTGCCCGCCAATGGGCAGTCGCGACCGGGCAGGGCAAGCGCTGGAAAGTGATCTCGCGCTTCCCGTCCTATCATGGCGGCACGCTTGGCGCGCTCGCCGTCACCGGCTACGCTGCCTTGAGCGATCCCTTCGCGCCGATGATGCGCGAAATGCCAAAGGTCCCGGCACCGACCGCCTATCTCGACCGCGACAACCTTTCGATGGAACAGCGTGGGCAGAAATATGCCGACATGCTGGAGGAAAGGATTCAGGAAGAAGGGCCGGAGAGCGTGCTCGCCTTCATCATGGAGCCGATCGGCGGCGCCTCGACTGGCGCGCTGGTCGCGCCTGACAGCTATTATCCGCGCATCCGCGAAATCTGCGACCGCTATGGCATCCTGCTCATCCATGACGAAGTGATGAGCGGTGCTGGACGCACCGGCAAGTTTCTCGGTGGCGATCACTGGAACTGCAAGCCTGATCTGATCGCGCTTTCCAAGGGTTTCGCCTCCGGCTATTGCCCGCTTGGTGCGATGGCGGCACCAGCCCGCATCGTGCAGCCGGTTCTGGATGCGGGCGGCTTCCTGCATGGCTTCACCTATGCCGGCAATCCGCTGGCCTGTGCCGCGGGCAAGGCGGTGCTACAGGAAATTGATCGTCTCGATCTGGTTGGCAATGCCGCTCGCATGGGCGACACGTTGAAGGGGGAACTGGTGGGACTTGCCAAACGCTTCCCCTTCATCGGCGATGTGCGTGGCAAGGGACTGCTGCTTGCCGCTGAATTCGTCTCCGAAACTGAAACCATGAAACCGCTGCCGAAAGAACTCAACGCCCACCAGCGCATGATCGATCTCGCCTATGAACGCGGCCTCATCATCTATTCGCGCCGCACGCGCGGCGGCGTTGAAGGAGATCATTTTCTGGTCTGCCCGCCGATGATCGTGACCCACGAGCAGATCGGCGAGATCACTGCGATCCTCGGCGACACGCTGGAGGTTCTGGCGCGTGAACTCAAACTGCCCGTGAATGCGTAAGGAAACCGGATCATGACCGATAAGAAGAAGACGCGTCGCAAGGTGATTATCACCTGCGCGGTGACAGGTTCCGTCCATACGCCGAGCATGTCACCACATCTGCCGGTGACGCCGGACGAGATTGCGAGCGAAGCCATTGCGGCGGCGGAAGCGGGCGCATCCATCCTGCATCTTCATGCCCGCGATCCACGCGACGGCAGGCCATCCGCCAATCCGGACCTGTTCATGCAGTTTCTTCCACGCATCAAGCAATCGACGGCAGCGGTGGTGAATATTTCCACCGGCGGCTCGTCGCTGATGACCCTGGAAGATCGCTTGGCCGCGCCGCTTAAGGCGCAGCCGGAAATGTGTTCGCTCAATATGGGCTCGATGAACTTCGCGTTGTTCCCAGCGCTCGACAAGCCGCGCGAGTGGAAACATGCGTGGGAACCCGAACTGCTGGAAGCCACCCGCCATTCGATCTTCAAGAACACCTTCGCGGATATGGAAGGCATTCTGACCAGTCTCGGTCAGGGATGCGGCACGCGCTTCGAATTCGAATGCTACGATGTCGGCCATCTCTATTCGCTGGCGTATTTCCGCGACCGGGGGCTGGTGTCCGGCCATCTGTTCATCCAGTTCGTTTTCGGCATTCTGGGCGGCATCGGTGCAGATCCGGACAATCTCATGCATATGAAGCGGATCGCCGACAAGCTGTTCGGTGACGACTATTCCTTCTCCGTTCTGGCTGCGGGCCGACACCAGATTCCGATGATCACCATGGCGGCCGCCATGGGCGGCAATGTCCGTGTCGGGCTGGAGGACAGCCTCTATGATGGACGGGGAAAGCTCGCCAAAAGCAATGCCGATCAAGTGCGGCGCATCCGCAGCATTCTCGATGGTCTGTCGCTCGAAGTTGCGACGCCCGACGAGGCACGCGAATATCTGGGGCTTAAAGGCGGAGACAGGGTGGCGTTCTAATGCCGAAGATCGCGTTGGACAGTAAAACAGGCATCGTGGTTCGGCTCGGCGAACCTGCCGATGCAGAGAGAATTCACGAGGCAATCTGCGTGATGGGTGCTGGGCTTGGCGCCGCCGACAGGATTTCTTCGACGCCTGACGATTTCCGCCGTTACGGCTTCGGCCCGAACACCGCGTTCACAAGTCTGATCGCCGAGGTGGACGACATATTTGCCGGGCTTGCCCTGTTCTTTCCGATCTTCTCGACGTGGTTCGGGAAACCCGGCGTCTATGTGCAGGATCTTTATGTCGATGAGGCTTTTCGCGGCAGGGGAATAGGCGAAATGCTGTTGCGCCACGTCGCCTCCTGGTCGGCGGCGCGGAGCGGCGTCTACCTGCGGCTGGCCGTGGACCGGGACAATGTTGCCGCGCAGCGTTTCTATGAACGGCTGGGTATCAGCTGGATCGAGGCTGATCGCGATCATGGCGCTTATGGCGAGGACTTCACCCGTCTGGCCCGCATCAATACGAACAGGGAGCAATCATGAAAGCCTTTTACGCCGTCGAACAGAAGCGGCATAACCCGAAAGCCTTTCTTTCCAGCGGTGCGCCGCAACCGAACCCGGAACAACCGGAACGCGTCGAACGGCTGCTCGCCGGTGCGAAGGCCGCAGGCTGTGAAATCGTCCGTCCGCAGAACCATGGCCTCGGCCCGATTGCAGCGGTGCATACACCGGAATATCTGGAATTCCTGAAGCATATCTATACCCGCTGGCAACGTATCGAGGAGGCTTCGGAAGAAGTCATCCCGAATATCCATCCGCTGGCGCGCAATGGCCGCTATCCGGCTTCCGCCGTCGGGCAGGTCGGCTACCACATGGCCGATACCGCCTGTCCGATAGCTGAACATACATGGGAAAGCGTATGCTGGAGCGCGTGGAGCGCGGTCGATGCCGCCGATGCGCTGCTTGCGGGCGAGCTCGCTGCCTATGCCCTCTGCCGCCCGCCGGGTCATCATGCCTTTGCCGATGTGGCAGGCGGTTTCTGCTTCGTCAACAATTCGGCAGTTGCCGCCCAACGCCTGCGCTCGAAAGCAGAGCGCGTGGCAATCCTCGATGTCGATCTGCATCACGGCAACGGGACGCAGGGCATCTTTTATGCCCGCCCAGACGTGCTGACTGTATCGATCCATGCCGATCCGGTACGCTTTTATCCGTTCTTCTGGGGCCATGCCGATGAACGCGGCGAAGGTGCGGGGCTCAGTTACAACCTCAATCTGCCTCTGCCGCGCAAATCCGGTGACGCCGAATTCCTTGCGGCGCTCGATACTGCCTTCCGCCGTATCGAAGCTTTTGCGCCGGATGCGCTGGTCGTCGCGCTCGGCCTTGATCCGTTCGAAGGCGATCCGTTCGGCGGATTGTCGGTCACCACCGGCGGTTTCGGACGCATTGCCGAAGCGATCGCCGGAATGCGTCTGCCAACCGTCATCGTGCAGGAAGGCGGCTATTTGTGCGATGAACTTGGCGATAACCTCACCGCCTTCCTCGGCAGCTATCAGTCGGTGTCGCGATGAGCGGTCTTGTCACTTTTGTCGGCGTCGCGCATCCATGGATGTGCGACGTCATGGGACACATGAACGTCCGCCACTATACCGCGATGTTCGATGATGCGAGCTTTCAGCTGCTTGGTCGTATTGCCGAGTCGCCCCCCGACGCGAAACTGGGCTGGGCCGATATGCGCTCGCTCACTGAATATAAGCAGGAAGTGGCGCCGGGCGAACTTCTCACCATCCACTCCCGGGTGGTCAAGATCGGGCGTTCCTCGCTGACATTCGAACAGATCATGACCGGCACGCTCGACGGCGTGGTGCGCGCCGCCAACGAAACCGTTAGCGTTCGTTTCGACCTCGCAGCCAGAACATCAGTGGAACTGGACGGTAAAATGCGCAAGCGCGCCGAAGCCTTGCAGACATAAGATGCATCCTGCCGCCATTAGACGTCTCCACTCGTACCGAGGATATGCTAGAATGGCCCCTTGATAAGACGAGAGGGTTGACCATGAGACGTCTTACGGCGCGGGACTTTCCGCAAGAACTGCTGGAACTCTACGATTATTACGCTCACGGGCGGATTACCAAACGCGAGTTTCTGGATCAGGCTGCAACCTTTGCTGTCGGCGGAATGACGGCAGGGGCATTACTCGCAACGCTTTCTCCCAATTATGCCCTGGCGCAGCAGGTTGAATTCACCGATCCCGATATCCTGCCCGAATATATCACCTACAAATCTCCGAAAGGGCATGGTGACGTGCGCGGTTATCTGGTTCGCCCGTCAAAACCGCAGGAAAAACTTCCAGGGGTCGTCGTCGTCCACGAAAATCGCGGCCTCAACCCGTATATTGAGGATGTGACCCGCCGGGTAGCCAAGGCAGGATTTATCGCTCTCGCACCCGATGGCCTGTCCTCCGTCGGTGGCTATCCGGGAAATGACGACAAAGGCCGCGAACTGCAGCAACAGGTCGATCCGACCAAGCTGATGAACGACTTCTTTGCCGCGATAGAATTTCTCATGAACAGCGAGCAGACGACCGGCAAAGTCGGCATAACGGGCTTCTGCTATGGCGGGGGTGTGGCCAATGCCGCCACCGTCGCCTACCCCGAGCTTGCCGCAGCCGTTCCCTTCTATGGCCGACAGGCACCCGTAGAGGACGTTGCGCGCATTCGCGCGCCGTTGCTGCTCCATTATGCCGAACTCGATACGCGTATCAATGAAGGCTGGCCCGCCTATGAGGCGGCGTTGAAAGCAAACGGCAAAACATATGAGGCGTTCATCTATCCCGGCGTCAATCACGGGTTCCATAACGATTCCACGCCGCGTTACGATGAAGCAGCGGCAAAACTGGCCTGGGACCGCACGATAGACTGGTTCCGGCGCTACCTGACGTAGGACGGTTTAACAGCAGCGTCATCAAAACATTACAGAAGGGTCATCGCCCTGAAATATAAGGGTTCTAGGAAGCCTCGGAAATCACGAGGCCCTAATGACCAGAAAAAATGTCCTGCTGATTGTCGTCGACCAATGGCGTGCGGATTTTATCCCTCACCTCATGCGTGCGGAGAGCCGCGAGCCCTTCCTCAAAACACCCAATCTTGACCGCCTTTGCCATGAAGGACTGACCTTCAGCAATCACGTCACGACATGCGTCCCTTGCGGCCCTGCACGCGCCAGCCTGCTGACCGGCCTCTATCTGATGAATCATCGCGCAGTGCAAAACACCGTGCCGCTCGACCAGCGCCATCTTAATCTCGGCAAGGCGCTGCGGGCGATCGGCTACGATCCGGCGCTGATTGGCTATACGACCACCACGCCCGATCCGCGCGGCACCTCACCCAAGGATCCACGGTTTACCGTACTTGGCGATATCATGGATGGGTTCCGTTCCGTCGGTGCATTCGAGCCCAATATGGACGGCTATTTCGGCTGGGTGGCGCAGAACGGTTTCGACTTGCCGGAAAACCGCGAGGATATCTGGTTGCCGGAAGGCGAAGATTCCATTCCCGGTGCGACCGACAAACCCTCCCGCATTCCGAAGGAGTTTTCAGATTCCACCTTCTTCACCGAACGGGCGCTCACCTATCTGAAAGGCCGGGCAGGCAAACCCTTCTTCCTTCATCTTGGTTATTACCGCCCGCATCCGCCTTTTGTGGCCTCCGCTCCCTATCACGAGATGTACAGGGCGGAAGATATGCCAGCACCTGTCCGCGCTGAAAGTCCGGAAGCCGAAGCCGCACAGCACCCCCTGATGCAGCACTATATCGATCACATCAAGCGTGGTTCGTTCTTTCATGGCGCGGAAGGTTCCGGCTCGACACTCGATGAGAATGAAATCCGTCAGATGCGTGCCACCTATTGCGGACTGATCACCGAAATCGATGACTGTCTTGGCCGTGTCTTCGCCTATCTCGACGAGACCGACCAGTGGGACGACACACTGATCATTTTCACCAGCGACCACGGGGAACAGCTGGGCGACCACCATCTGCTTGGCAAGATCGGCTACAACAATGAGAGCTTCCGCATTCCGCTCGTTATCAAGGATGCGGGGAAAAATCCTCACGCAGGTATGATCGAAAAAGGCTTCACCGAAAGCATCGACGTGATGCCGACCATTCTGGAATGGCTGGGCGGCGAAATACCGCGCGCCTGCGACGGGCGTTCGCTTCTGCCGTTCCTCGACGACGGCAGACCTGCCGACTGGCGCACTGAACTGCACTATGAATTCGATTTCCGCGACGTGTTCTACGACCAGCCGCAAAACTCGGTGCAGCTGTCGCAAGATGTTTGCAGCCTCTGCGTCATTGAGGACGAGAACTACAAATACGTACATTTCGCGGCCCTGCCACCGCTCTTCTTCGACCTGAAGGCTGATCCGAACGAGTTCAACAATCTCGCAGAAGACCCCGCCTATGTGACGCTTGTGCGTGACTATGCGCAGAAGGCTCTGTCCTGGCGGCTGTCGCATGCCGACAGAACACTCACCCACTACCGATCCGGCCCGCAGGGGCTGACAACGCGCAACCACTGATCTCAGGAGCAATCACATGATCAATCTGACACGACGCGGTATGCTTGGCCTATCGGCCGGCGCCGCCGGTTCGCTCATCCTGCCCCGCTTTGCCGTCGCGCAGGCCGACAACCGTCCGTCGATCACCATTGCGGTGCAAAAGGTGGCGAACAGCAACACGCTGGACGTTTTGCGCGAACAGTCGAATGTAGGCGAACGCGTGTTCTTCTCCAGCATCTGGGAAGCGTTGATCGACCGTGACTGGCTGGGTGGCCTTTCCGCCGTTCCCGGTCTCGCCACCGAGTGGAAGCGCATCGATGACAAGACTGTCGAGCTGAAGCTGCGCGAGGGCGTCAAGTTCCACAATGGCGATGAGATGACTGCCGAGGACGTAGCCTTCACCTTCGGCAAGGACCGTATGTTCGGCGACACGCAGCCTGCCGAAGGCAAAACCATTTACGTCACCGAGAAAAATCCGCTCGGCCGTGAAAGCAAGGAACTGCCGCTTGAGGTTCCAGCGACTGCGCGTCGCTCGTGGCCAGCACTGCTCGGTGTCGAAATCGTCGACAAATACACCGTACGCTTCAAGAACGGCACGCCTGATGTGACGATGGAAGGCCGCATTTCGCGCTATGGCAGCCAGATCATGAGCCGCCGCGGCTGGGAAGAAGCCCCCAGTTATCTGGATTGGGCGCGCAAGCCGATCACCACCGGCCCATACAAGGTTGTGGAATTCAAGCCGGACAACATGCTGGTGTTGGAAGCGCATGACGAATACTGGGGTGGTCGTCCGCCTCTGAAGCAGATCCGCTTCATCGAAGTACCGGAAGTCGCATCCCGTATCAACGGCCTGCTTTCCGGTGAGTACCAGTTCGCCTGCGATATCCCACCGGACCAGATCGAAGGCATCGAGAAGAACGATGCATTCGAAGTGCAGGGCGGCACCATCCTCAACCACCGCCTTACGGTGTTCGACAAATTCCACCCGCAGCTTGAAAATCCGCTGGTGCGACGCGCTTTCACCCACGCGATCGACCGTCAGGCGATTGTGGACTCGCTCTGGGCTGGCCGCACAGTGGTGCCCGCCGGTCTCCAATGGGACTATTACGGCGATATGTTCGTGCAGGGCTGGAATGTTCCCGAATACAATCCGGACCTTGCCAAAAAGCTCCTCAAGGAAGCCGGTTACAAGGGGGATCCGATCCCGTATCGCCTGCTCAACAATTACTACACCAACCAGACGCCCACGGCGCAGATCCTGGTCGAGATGTGGAACCAGATCGGCCTGAACGTCGAAATTCAGATGATGGAAAACTGGCAGCAGATTCTGGAAAAGAGCCCGGGCCGCGCGGTACGCGACTGGTCCAACTCCGCCCCGTTCAACGATCCGGTGTCTTCCATCGTCAGCCAGCACGGCCCCAACGGCCAACAGCAGCAGGTCGGCGAATGGACGAATGACGAAGCGAACAAGCTGTCCGTCATTCTGGAAACCAGCACCGATCACGCCAAGCGCAAGGAAGCCTTCAAGCGCATGCTCGAAATCTGCGAGCGTGAAGACCCGGCCTATACGGTGCTGCATCAGAACGCGACCTTCACCGCCAAGGCCAAATCGCTCAAGTGGAAAGCCGCGCCTGCTTTCGCGATGGATTTCCGCAAAGGCAACTGGGCCTGATCGCACCTCAAGGCAGGCCGGTATTCATCGGCCTGCCTTCCGTTTCAGGGCTGCTGCCCCTCATGTGAATGCTGAACCAGAAGGATAGCCCAATGCCGCTGGTCGAAATCTCAAATCTCAAGGTAGCCTTCGATGGCACGGCAGTGCTGCACGGCATCGACCTCACTATCGAAAGAGGTGAAGCCGTCGGGCTGGTCGGTGAATCCGGCTGCGGCAAGTCGGTCACATGGCTTGCCGCCCTTGGCCTTCTGCCGAAGAAAGCGTCCGTCTCGGGGAGCGTGCATCTTGAGGGCGAAGAACTTGTGGCCGCGCCTCGCGCCAAGCTGGAAAAAGTGCGCGGCGGTCGTATCGCCATGATTTTTCAGGACCCGTCCAGCTCATTGAACCCGGTTATCCGCGTTGGCCGTCAGATCGAGGAGGCTGTGCGGCTTCATTGCGGACTGAAGGGTTCCGCAGCGCGTGCGGAAGTTCTGCGCCTGATGGAACTCGTGGGCATTCCGGATGCGGCGCGGCGCATCGACAATTATCCTCATGAATTTTCCGGCGGGCAGAACCAGCGCCTGATGATCGCCATGGCGCTGGCTGGCAATCCCGATATTCTTATCGCCGATGAACCGACCACAGCGCTCGACGCAACGATTCAGGCGCAGATTCTCGATCTCCTGGCTACGCTGCGAGCCGAAACGGGCATGGCGGTGGTGTTTATCAGCCACGACCTCGGTGCGGTTTCCCAGATTTGCGAACGCGTTTGCGTCATGTATGCGGGCCGCATCGTTGAACAAGCCCCAACGGAGACGCTCTTTGCTGCGCCGCGCCATCCCTACACGCGCGGCCTGTTCGATTCCATTCCGCTGCTGGACAGCGGGCGTGAAAGGCTCGTCCCCATTGAAGGCACCGTGCCGGAACCGGGCAAGCTGCCGCAAGGCTGCACATTCGCGCCGCGCTGCACCAGCGCGAGCGATGCCTGCACCCGCAACATGCCGCGGCTCGCCGTGCCGCAGAACGATGCTGGCGAGGGGCGTTCAGTCGCCTGTTTTCACCCCTATCCTGTATCCGTTCCTGCACAGGTGAATGCCTCCTCCCGAACTCGTGCCGAGGTGATCGTTCAATGACCGCCGCTCTGATTGAAGCCCGCGATCTCGTCAAAACCTACAACTCGCGCAAGGGGCTGTTTGCAAAATCTGTTCCCGTTCGCGCGGTGGACGGCCTATCGATTTCCGTCAGGCCCGGCACGACGCTCGGCATTGTTGGTGAATCCGGTTCAGGTAAATCGACTACCGGACGTCTGCTGCTCGGGCTGGAAGAACCGAGCGAAGGCTCCGTCACCTTCGGCGGCGCAATCATGCCGCGGGAAAAGACGGCTGAATGGCGTGCGCTTCGCGCGCGCATGCAGCTTGTCTATCAGGACCCGCTCGCCGCGCTCGACCGCCGCCTTCCCGTTGGCGAGCAAATCTCCGAACCGCTCGAAATTCACAAGCTGGGCACGGTACAGGAACGAAAGGCGCGAGTGGCCGAACTGATGCAAGCTGTCGGTCTGCGCCCCGATCAGGCTGCGCGCTACCCGCATGAGCTTTCCGGCGGCCAGCGCCAGCGTGTCGTCATTGCCCGCGCCATTGCCTGCAAGCCGCAACTGATCGTCTGCGACGAGCCCGTCTCAGCTCTGGATGTCTCCATTCAGGCGCAGGTCGTCAATCTGCTGCGTGACCTGCAGGAGCGTGAAGGCATCGCCATGGTGTTTATCAGCCATGACCTGAAAGTCGTGCGCAACATTTCCGACCGGGTGGCTGTGATGTATCTTGGACGCATCGTCGAGGAAGCATCATCGAACGAGATTTTCTCCAGGCCGCTTCACCCCTATACGCAGGCGCTTGTTTCCAGCGTGCCTGTCGCGGGCACCCCCCTGAACGACCGCATCATCCTGCAGGGCGAGCCGCCTAACCCGGCTGCGCGGCCATCCGGCTGCGCTTTTCATCCCCGTTGCCGGTTTGCGACTGCGCAATGCCGTAGCGAAGTGCCTGAACTGCGCGCAATATCTCCCGCGCGTGAAGTGGCCTGCCATTTTGCGGAAGCCGTGCAGGCTGGACAAACAGGAATTGCCAATGCTTAGATTTTTGATGGTTCGCGGTTTTCGCGCATTTGTGACGATCCTGCTGGTCGTCACCTTCGCCTTCGTCGTCCTTCGTATGTCCGGCGATCCGGCCCAGATCATCATGGGACCTGACGCACCGCCGGAAGCCATCGCGGCGTTCCGCAAGAACTGGGGGCTGGATGATCCGCTCTGGCAGCAATATCTGCGCTATTTCGGAGCGATCGCACGCGGCGATCTCGGCATTTCCATGCGCGATGGTCAGTCAGCGATTGTACTCGTGAGCGAGCGTATCCCCGCCACACTGCAATTGACTATTCCCGCCTTGTTGATCAAGCTCGGTCTTGGCATTCCGGCCGGCATCTATGCCGCCTTGCATCGCAACAGCTTTATCGACCGCGCCGTGATGGCGACCGCCGTGGTTGGCTTCACCTTGCCAAGCTTCGTTCTTGGGCTGCTGCTGGTGCTGGTTTTCTCGGTTTCGCTGGGCTGGCTGCCTTCAGGCGGCCAGGATAGCTGGCTTCACGCCGTTCTGCCGATCATCACCATGGGACTGGGCGGCGCGGCCATTCTGGCTCGCTTTTCACGCAGCGCCATGATCGAGATTCTCGGCCAACCCTATATCCGCACTGCAAGCGCAAAGGGGGTTTCATGGCGCGAGGTAGTGTGGAGACATGCGCTTCCCAACGCTGCTATCCCCATCGTAACCATCGTGGGATTCATGGTCGGCTCGCTCATCGCAGGCGCCGTGGTTGTGGAATCTCTGTTCTCATGGCCCGGCGTTGGGCGTCTGCTCGTGGTTTCGGTGTCCAATCGCGATCTCGCCATCGTGCAATGCATCCTGCTTCTGGTCGCGGCAACCATGGTGATCTCCAATTTTGTCGTCGACCTCCTTTACGGCTATCTCGATCCGCGCCTGCGTCAGGCGCAGGCCAAGGCATGAGGATTGAACCATGACGGACATGACCGCCAACACTGCCGCCATTGCCCGGACATCGGCACGCCGCAAACTGCGCATACCGCTGACTGTCATCATCGGTTTCGCGTGGATTGCAACAATGATCATTGTTGCGATCGCCGCCGACTGGATCAGACCTTACAATATAACGGCCTTCGATCTCAAAAACCGTCTGGCGCTACCCGGGGACCCGCAGCATTGGCTTGGCACCGACGAACTGGGGCGCGATGTCCTGTCCCGACTGATTGAATCGATCCGCATCTCGCTTGTCATCGCTTTTGGTGCGACGATCATTTCGGCATTCGTCGGCACAACACTTGGCTTCCTCGCCGCCTATTTCCGCGGCGTTGTGGAACAGATTGTGGTCATGCTGGCCGATTTTCAGGCCGCGCTGCCGTTTCTCATCCTGTCGCTGGCCGTGCTCGCTTTTTTCGGCAGCTCCCTTCTGCTGCTGACCTGTCTGATGGGCTTTTATGGATGGGAACGCTATGCCCGTATTTCGCGCGGCCTCGCGGTCTCCGCCAATGCGCAGGGTTATGCCGCCGCCGTCACGCAACTCGGCGCGACGCCATCACGGGTCTATCTGAAGCATATTCTCCCGAATATCGCCTCAACGCTGATTGTCTCCATGACATTGACTTTTCCGGAAATCATTCTTCTTGAAAGCAGTCTGTCGTTCCTCGGTCTGGGCGTACAGCCACCGATGACCAGCCTCGGCAACATGGTTGGCTATGGCCGCGAATATCTGACCCGCGCGCCGTGGATCATGCTAGCACCATCTTTCGTCATCATGTTTACGACACTGTCGATCAGCTTCGTGGGCGACTGGTTGCGCGATAAACTGGACCCGACGACGAAATGAGGCGTCCGCGAGGGGCCTCGCAGATGCCTTAAACGCGTGCTGTCTGCAATTCAGCGAAATGCGCCAGCATGCGATCGGCGTCAGCGGTAATACCGCTAAAGAGTTCGAAGGCCCCAACTGCCTGAAACACCGCCATACCGCCGCCGTCGAGCACACGGCATCCGCGCTCACGTGCCAACCGCACCAGTGCCGTTTGCAGCGGAAAATAGACTATATCGGAAACCCACAATTGCGGCTTGACCAACGCCTGTTCCAGCGGCAGGCCCGGATGGGCATCCATCCCGACCGGAGTGGCGTGGACCAGCCCGGCCGCAGTTTCCAGATCATCTGCCAGATTGCGGCTTTCAACAAAGTTGCAGTGCAGCTGCACCTTGCCAAGCTTATCGGCAACTGCCACGGCCCGTGCGGCATCAAGATCGAAGATGCTGATTTCTTGCGCGCCCATTTCGGCCAGCGCATAGGCAACTGCAACCCCGGCCCCGCCCGCTCCCAGAAGCACGACACGCTTCAGCGAGGCATCCGGCAGTCCCCGGCGAAACCCTTCCGCATAACCCCACCAGTCCGTGTTGTGACCGATGCGTTTGCCGTTCCGAAACACAATCGTGTTGATAGACTGCAAGGCCGCTGCATGGGGTGAAAGTTCATCCACCAGCGAAACCGCTTCCTGTTTGCACGGATGTGTGATGTTGAGACCTGCAAAACCTGCCGCCTGCGCCTCATCGATCAAACGCGGAAGATCAGCTGCGGAGCGTCCGTCTTCGGCAATGTCGATAATATCATAACGGCAATCAATACCCGCAGCCGCGCCTTCGCGCATATGCATTGCAGGTGACAATGATCGCGTAATATTCGCGCCGATCAACCCGACATGCACATGGCGCTTCGTAATTTTGCTGCTCAATTCTGCTCTCCACGGGCCAGCAAATTGCGCTGCCCACAAATATACGAACCAGTTCGTTATATTAGTTTCAGGACACAGCAGCCGATGCTCTTTCCCCTGAAGGGCTCCGGCTGCGGCCTCGTTTATGCCGGGTTTTTCAACAGTGCTATGATCGTATCGCTGATCAGGCGTCGATGCCGCGCCTTGTTATCGGGCGCCATCAGATCCGAACCGAAAATAGCACCGAACGTATGGCGATTGGAGACCCGGAAAAAACACTGCGCGCTGATCAGCATATGAAGGTCGAGCGCGGAAATATGCCGGCGAAATACGCCTTCCCGCATCCCTCTTTCGAGTATCTTCTCGATTGTCTTCAATATGGTCACGTTCTGGCTGGAAAGAGCGTCGGAACGCTCCATATGCTCGGCTCGATGGATGTTCTCCACCGCCACCAGCCGCACGAAATCCGGGTTGGCGTCGTCATGGTCGAATGTGCTTTCGATCAGGCTGCGCATGGCCGCTTCCGGGTCCAGATCGTCAAGCGAGAGCGAACTTTCCAGCGCGCGGATTTTGCCGTAAGCACGCTCCAGCACCGCGAGATAAAGCCCTTCCTTGCTACCGAAATAATAGTAGATCATGCGCTTGGACGTGCGGGTTTGCGCCGCGATCTCGTCCACGCGCGCGCCGGAAAAGCCGGAATCGACGAACTCGCGAGCGGCGACGTCGAGAATGTTTTCCCGCGTCGCGTCCGGGTCGTTTCGCCGTGTCTGGACCTTGGCAAGCGCCTTCGCCATGTTCCCTGGCCTCCTTCAGACTTTTGCGGGAAATGCTCTAAAGAACACCGCTTTTGGGCATGCCCGCCGGACGCAGATAACGCCTCAGCGCCGCAATACGGAAAATCGCATTGGCTGCACCGTAGCCTTTATAGCCACGCCGCTGCACGACCTCGAAAAAGAAACCCTGCTCATCGGTCGGACTGTAGAGCTGGAAATACTCACCCGCATCATCGCGATCATAAAGCACATTGGCTTCCTTCAACCGGTCGGTGAAATCCGGGTCGAGGCCAAGCCGCGCTTCCAGATCGTCATAGTAATTGGGCGAAATCTCAAGCGTGACGAACCCGTTTGCCTTGAGCGCTTCGGCGGTCGCGAAAATATCGGCGGTCGAGAAAGCCAGATGCTGAATGCCCGAACCGAACGTCTCGGCGATGAAACGCCCGGCCAGCGTGCGCCGGTTTTCCGCGCCATTGAGTGTGAGGCGCAACGTGCCTTCGTCGTTTTGAATGACCTGACTGCGTACCACGCCGCCCGGATCGACAATATCCACCATCGGCGATTTATCCGTTTCCATCAGCGAGGTATAGAACAGGAGCCAAGTCAAAAGTTCATCGAACTTCACGGTCTGGGCAACATGATCGATATGCGTGAGACCGGCATTGCCGACGCTCACGTCCTCTGCCACCGGCTCGAACTCAATATCGAAAATGCGTTCCAGATCGGTCTTTTCGTCGAGAAAATAGACCAGACCGCCTCCGACGCCGCGAATAGCCGGCATTTCGATTTCACCGGGATCAAGCGGCTGCTCGAAGGATTCCGCCCCCATCGCCACTGCGCGGGCATGCGCGGCGGCGGCATCGTCCACCACCAGCCCCATCGCATAGGCAGCCGTACCGTGGACGGCATAAGCCGAGCTTGCAAAGCCGCGTGTATCGGTATTGATGACGAGATTGATATCGCCCTGCCTGTAAAGAGCGACATCCTTGGTGCGATGCCTGCCTGCCAGATGAAAACCCAGCGCCCGGACAGCAGAAGCAAGCCGGTCGGCACTTTCGGCATGGGCGGCAAACTCGATGAAGCCGACGCGGTGCACTTTTGCGCGCGGCGGCATATCGGGCACCGTCAGGCGGCTATCCGGCTCGACTCGTCGCACCTGATCGCCGAGATAGATCAAAGACCGGCGACCATCTGCTGCAATAGTGGCAGGCGACCCGCCACGGAACTGATCGTTGAAGATTTCCAGCGAGAAATAACCATCATAGCCGGTCGCCGCCACAGCGCGCATGAAATCCAGCACCGGCAGATCACCCTCGCCCGGCATATTGCGGTAGTGGCGGCTCCAATAAAGCAGATCCATATCGATCAACGGCGCATCCGCCATCTGGATGATGAACAGCTTGTCCTTCGGTATCGACCGGATGGAATTGACATCGATCTTGCGCGCAAGCGTGTGGAAGCTATCGAGGATAAGGCCGACATTGGGATGGTCGGCGCGGCGTACAATCTCCCAGGCATCGCGGTGGTCGCTGATATGACGGCCCCAGGCCAGTGCCTCATAACCGACCCGCAGATTGCGGCGGGCCGCTCTTTCACCAAGCTCACGGAAATCATCGGCAGCGCGGTCGATACCGCCAATGGCGGCGGGAGACACATTGGAACAGACCAGAACAAGATCGGTGCCCAATTCCTGCATCAGATCGAATTTGCGCTCCGCGCGGTCAAAGGTGCGGCTGCGCAACGGCTCAGGCATACCTTCGAAATCGCGGAACGGCTGGAAGAGCGTGATCTCCAGACCAAGGTCGCGCGCCATCCGCCCGACCTGACGCGGGCTTTCGTCAAAGGTGAGAAAATCATTCTCGAAAATCTCGACCCCGTCGAAACCAGCCTTGGCGATTGCCTCCAGCTTTTGCTGAAGATCGCCGCTGATGGAGACGGTTGCTATCGAAGTCCTCATCGTTCACGCTCCTGTCTCCGGCTGACATAACAGCCGGAGCTTGCCTGCAAGATTCAGGCGGGTTCGCCCAAACCATCCTGTATTCAGCCTCTGCCGGGTCAGATCCCAAACAGAATCATCTTATCCGAAAACCGGTTCACAGTTTTCGGGATGCGCTCTACTTGGCGTCACGCGCCTTCTGCAATTCGGCAAACAACTCGTTGACGGTTTCCGCACCGATTTCATTGGTGAATTTCTCAATGACCGGCTTTACCGCATCGCGCAAGCGTGCGGTTTCCTCAGGCGAAAGCTCTGTCACTTCCATGCCAGTTTTCTTGATCTCATCCAATGCGGCGGCATCCTGCTCACGCGAGACCTTGCGCTGGAAATCCCGCGCCTCGACCGAGGCCTGTTGAAGCACGGTCTTTTCCTCGTCGTTCAGGCGATCCCAGAACTTCTTGCTGATCATCACGATCTGCGGATTGTACTGATGGCGGCTAAGGGTCAGATATTTCTGTACCTCATAGAACTTCGCATTGATGATGTTGGCGTTGGGATTTTCCTGACCATCCACAGTGCCGGTTTCAAGGGCTGTGTAAAGCTCGGTATAGGGTAGCGGAACAGCGTTGGCGCCCAGCGTGTTGAACAGCGCCACCGGCACAGGCGATTGCAGCGTACGGATTTTCAGACCCTTGATGTCTTCCAGTTTCGCGACCGCATGACGATTATTGGTGAGGTTGCGGAAGCCCAGTTCCCAATAGGCAAGCCCCACGAGGCCGGTATAGGGCAGGCGCTTCATCAGCCCGGTTCCGAAAGGACCGTCCATCACCTTGTCCGCCTCTTCGCCGCTGTTGAAGAGAAACGGCAGATCGACCGCGCCGAATTCTTTCACGGTGCTGGACAGGATGCCCGCATTCATGACCGTCATTTCCACGACGCCGCCCTGAAGGGCCGAAAGCGTTTGCGGATCGCTGCCGAGCACGCCGCCGGGAAACAGCTTCACGTTGATCTGGCCGCCGCTCTTTTCCTTCACCAGCTCGGCGAATTTCTCCATCCCCGTGACCTGCGGATGGCCCTTGCTGTTGGCGGCTGCGAACTTGATGGTCTGCGAACGGATTTCCGCAAGCGCAGTGCTCGTCATCAGGGCAAGCGGCAGAACCATTCCCAACGCCAGTGTTTTCAGTATCTTGTTCATTTCTTCCTCCCTTTTTTAAGCGTTCAGCGTCGGATACTCCGACAAAACAAAGACTTGGTATGGTTTCAACGATTCCGTTCAATGAAACCACGACATCGGCACCGTCACCAGTTGCGGAAACAGAATCATCAGGAAAAGCACGACCAGTTCCGCCAGCAGGAACGGCAGCACACCCGTAACAACCTTTTCGAAGGGCAGGCGTGCCACACCACACACCACGTTCAGCACAGTCCCGACCGGCGGCGTGATGAGCCCGATCGAATTGTTGATGATGAACAGGACGCCGAAATAAACCGGGTCTATTCCGGCTTCCTTGATGATCGGCATCAGAACCGGGGTCAGGATCAGGATGGTCGGCGTCATATCCATCGCCATGCCGATCAGGACCACCAGAAACATGATGGCGAAGAGCAGCAGGGTCTGGTTGTCCATCAGCGGATGCACGAGATCGGCCAGTTCTCCGGGCACATCGGCCACAGTGATCATCCAGGCCGAAACACTGGCGCTTGCCACAAGGAACATCACCACGGCGGTGGTCTTCGCCGCATCCACCATGGCCGGATAAAGACGCGCCAGCGGCAATTCACGGTAGATCACGGTCGCCACGAACAGCGAGTAGACCGCCGCCACGACACCCGCTTCCGTCGGGGTGAATACGCCAAAGCGAAGACCGACAATGATGATGACGGGCAGCATCAACGCCCAGAGACTGTCGACCAGCGCCTGCACCCGATCTCCTGCGGAGGCGCGTTTGGGCAGCTCGAACTGCTCCTTGCGCGCGACGATCATCCAGGTGAGACACAGTGCAACCGCGATCAGCAGCCCCGGTACGATGCCCGCGAGAAACAGCTTTGTGATCGAAACACCACCAACGACGCCGAACAGAATGAAACCGATCGACGGCGGTATGATCGGGCCGATGATGGAAGCCGATGCGATGAGTCCAGCGGCCCGACCCGGCTCATGCCCGGCATTCCGCATCATCGGGAACAGCAGCGCACCGAGCGCGGCGGCATCAGCCACGGCAGAACCGGAAAGGCTTGCAATCACGCAAGCCGCGAAAATCGCCACGAAGCCCAGCCCGCCGCGCACATGCCCGACCATGACCAGCGCGAGATTGACGATGCGGCGCGAAAGACCGCCCGCATTCATGATCTCGCCTGCAAGCAGGAAGAACGGCACCGCCATCAGCGGAAAACTGTCCGCGCCATTCAGGACATTTTGCGCCACGATCTGCGGGTCGAACATGTCCATATGCATCATCAGGGCCGTGCCGCTGATGATGAGCGCGAAAGCCACAGGCACACCGAGCGCCATCGGCACGAGAAGAGCGGTCAGAAAAATCACCAGCGTCATGGTTTCAGCGCCTTATTTTCTGTCTGCTTCGGTGGAGACGGGCGTTGCGTGCTCTTCGCTGTCGGTCACGAACTGCGTTCTGGCGACATCGATGCGGCCGGTCGCGATGCCCAGAGCGTTCCACGCGATGATCAGAAAGGCCGGGACCGCAAAAGCAAGTCCAGCGCCATAGAACCAGCCCATCGACATACCGGTAGCCGGTGCAAGGGTCGGAATATTGATCAGCGTCTGCGTCCAGCTTCCCGAAAGCACCAGCCAGGTCGCCGCCAGCATCATGAGATGGCCGATGAAAAGCGCGATCCGCGCGCCAGTGGGCGACAGGCGGCGCACCAGTGAATCCACTCCTAGATGCGCATGGTCGCGCATCGCCACCACGGCACCGAGAAAAGTGAGCCATACGAAAAAAATGCGCGACAGTTCTTCCGAAACCGTGATGCCCTGGTTGAAGGCATAACGCAAAATGACATTGCCGAACACCAGCACCACCATTGCGCCAAGAAGGCAGGCGATAGCGAACCGGGCCGCCTTGAAATAGAATTCGATGACAGTTCTCACGTTCCTCCTCCGACGCGGCCGAACAGCTACGGCATCCGGACAAGTCCGGAAATGAACTGGATTGGGTCGGCAGTGTGGTTTTGAACGCCGGGACTACCCGCCATCATCTCCCGCACCCCTCCATCTTCGCTGCCTGCGCTTTGATCCGGCCCTCCACAGCATGGATTCGATCAATTCTGCACGTCGATTACAAAATGTACTAACTGGTTAGGAAGTCAAGAATACATCGCCACGCGATGAACAAAAAGCTGGTGTCGCACAGCAGAAAAGGACCCTGTGTTTTGCCGGGGCCGTCATATTCCCGGCTTCCAAAACTCAGGCTCGCGCCGCCCCTTATATCCGGCGACTACCATTTCAACTGTCTGGATTAACAGAGATTTTTATCTCAACCACCATTGACCAGCGCCAGAATAAGCTGCTGCATATTGCCGCCCTTACCCATTTCCATGCGGTCGAATTCACGGCCCTGCACGCGCTGCACCTGGACGAGATCGGTGATTTCCTTGGCGAGTACCTTGCGGATTTTCTGGCATTTGGGATCGTTCGGGACCGAAAGGCCAACCGTCCTGCGCACGATCTCCCGCGTCATCTCCTTGGCGATGTCGCCATGCACCAGCTCATGCTTGCGGATGCCCTCGATAAACACCGCCCAGTTTTCCTTTACCGGCGAGGACAGTTTCCGCGAAGGTTTTGGCAGCGTATAGATGATTTTCAGCTTTGGCGTTGCCGCGATAACGGTACAAGAATTGTTGCTGCGATCGAACTTGCGGTCCCATGTCAGCACATAGCTCGTATGGGCGATGACCCGCACCTTGCCGCCGATCTTCGGTCCGCGCTCACCGATGGATTCGTAGAGTTCGGGACCGGTGCTGCCCGCAACCGCATAAGTCTTGATTGTTTCGACGGCTTTCCAGCTGCCGTCGGCTCCGGCGGGCGCTACCGCAGTCACCATTGCCAGAATTGCTGCTGCGGCTATCGTTTTCACTGTAGCTCCGTCCGAAATCTTCACTGCGAGGGGCAAGCTACCCTATTCGCTATCCGCCTGTAACTGTTGAAGAACATATTTGTCCACAATGGCGAAAATCTTTGGTGATTGACTCACACCAGATGTCGTCGTTTGATCGAACTTACGCACGGTGGGGGTTCTGCGGCAAAGGCATCGAAAAGGCCGGAGCAAGGAAAAACCATCTCTATAATTACAAAAACTGGAGTTCCGTTGTGTTCAAGTCCACCAGAAGGGGAATAATCCGTCTTGTGTTTGCTCTTGCCGCTTCCACGGCAATCGGCACATTCGCCACCACGGCGGCGCAGGCACAGGATAAGATACTGCTCATCATCAACGGCGCGCTTGGCGACAAGTCGTTCTTCGATAGCGCCGCCAATGGCATGAAGATGATCAAGGACAAATATGGCAACGATGTCGAAACCAAGATACTCGAAATAGGCGACGATCCGACCAAATGGGAACCGGTCTTTCTCGATGCGTCTGAACAGGAGTGGGACCTCATCATCGGCGGTACCTACCAGATGTCGGAAACCGTCGGAGCAGTGGCCCAGCAATATCCCGACAAGAAGTACATTCTTTATGATGCGAGCGTGCCTTACGAAGACGGCGGCTACGACAACGTCTATTCCATCCAGTACAAGCAGAACGAAGGTTCTTATCTGGGTGGGATGCTTGCGGCCTCGCTCCTGAAGGAAGGCAAGCTCGGCGATGCGGGCAAGAATCTCGGCTTTCTCGGCGGCATGGACATTCCCGTCATCAACGACTTCCTCGTCGGCTATATCGCCGGTGCACAGTCGGTTCAGCCGGATGTGAAGATTGCGATTTCCTATGCGGGCTCCTTCATGGATGCCGCCAAGGGCAAGGAACTTGGCCTCGCACAATACCGCTCCGATGTTGCGCTTGGTTTCGTCGTTGCCTCACAGACCGGCCTCGGCCAGCTTTCAGCAGCGAAAGAAACCGGCAAATATGTGCTCGGCGTCGATTCCGATCAGGAAGCGATTTTCAAGGACAGCGATCCGGCGATTGCCAAACAGGTGGTCAGCTCCGTTCTGAAAAACGTCGATGTCAGCCTGCTGCAAGCTTATGACCGCTTCAAGGAAGGCAGCCTGCCGTTCGGCAAGGCGGAAGCGCTCGGCCTGAAGGAAGGCGCTGTCGGCATCGTACAGGACGGCAATATGGCCACGATGGCGACACAGGAAATGAAGGATGCCATCAAGAAGGCTTCCGACGAGATTTCCGAAGGCAAGATCACGGTTCCGACCGCATTCGGCATGAGCACCGAAGACCTGAACGCAGCTCGCAACAAGGTCCGTCCCTGATCGTGGAAGCACAAGCTGAAACCAGAGAAGGCGGCGATGTCATCGTCGCCTTCCGCGATGTGAGCAAGGTCTATCCGAACGGCACGCAGGCTTTACGCAATGTGACGTTCTCGATCCGCGCCGGTTCTATCCATGCCATCTGCGGCGAGAACGGCGCTGGCAAGTCCACCCTCATGAAAATCCTGTTCGGCATCGAGAATGCCACGGCGGGCGAGATCGTCGTTGACGGCCAGCACACTGCCTCCTGGTCGCCGGAAAACGCCGCTGCCAAGGGCATCGGCATGGTGCACCAGCATTTCTCGCTCGTACCGACGCTGACGGTGACTGAAAACATCATTCTCGGCCACGAGCCGGTGAAGGCCGGACTCATCGACCGCGTTGCCGCCCGCAAAATGGTCGAGGAGCTGATGCAGCATTACGATCTGCATGCCGACCCTGATGCGATTACCGGCACACTTTCCGTCGCTGCCCAGCAGAAGGTCGAAATTCTCAAGGCGCTGGCGCGCCGTACCCGGCTTTTGATCCTTGATGAACCGACCGCTGTTCTCTCTCCTCCGGAGATAGAGGAACTGATGCGCAGGCTCAAAAGCCTGCGTGACGAAGGCATCACCATTCTTTTCATTTCTCACAAACTGAATGAAGTGCGCGAACTCGCCGAAAGCGTCACGGTCCTGCGCGCCGGCGCAGTCACCGGCACGGAAAAGCTTGCCGATGTGCCTGACGACGCCATCATGCAAATGGTAATGGGCCATGCGGTGGATATTCCCGAACGCGCCCATAAACATGGCTCGTCTCAAATCGTCCTTGAGATGAAGAATATCACTACACAGGCGCTGGACCCCGCCGACCGCATCCGCGATGTGAACCTCACGATCGGCGCAGGCGAAATCGTTGGCGTTGCCGGTGTAGATGGTAGCGGACAGCGTGGACTTGTCTCGGTTCTTTCAGGTCTTATGGAAGCCAACAGCGGGACTATTCGCCTGAATGGTACGGACATGCTTCGGGCCAACACTGCAAGCTGGCGCAAAAAAGGCCTTGCTTATCTGCCGGCCGATCGCTTTTCGCAGGGCGGCGCGCCCGGTCTTTCGCTGGCGGAAAATGCAATTGCTGGAACCAATGGCAATCGAGACACAGCCGGTCCTCAAATCTATTGGGGACCTTTCCTGCGCTGGAATGCGATCAAGGCCCGTGTCAGTGGGATGATCAGGCAATATTCGGTGCGCGCAGGCGCCATCACGGAAAGGCTCGATTCCCTTTCCGGCGGCAATGCGCAAAAGCTGATCGCCGCGCGCGAACTTGCCACCAATCCGAAGTTCCTGATCGCCGACCAGCCGACGCGCGGCATCGACGTTTCAGCGGCAGCCTTCCTGCATCGTCGTATCGATGAGGTCGCGCAAGGTGGCTGCGCTGTGCTTCTCGTCAGCGCCGATCTTGATGAATTGCTGCGGCTCAGCGACCGTATCGTCGTGCTTTTCAATGGTCGCATTGTTGCCGTTCTCAAGAATGGACCAGACATCACTCCAGCGGTTCTCGGCCCGTATATGCTTGGCACGAGGAATGTTGCCTGATGCGTAGATTTATATCCTATCTTATTCCCTTCTTTCTGACCGTGCTTGTAATCGGCGTCATCATGGCGGTCCTGCTGGTGCCACTGGCGCTGGTGCAGGACAATCCCGCGGCGATCCTCAAGACCTTCTTTCTCGGGCCCTTCGGCAGCATCCGTCATATGGGTAATATCATCGAAGCCGCGACGCCGATCATGCTGACGGGTCTGGCCATCACCATTCTGTTTCGCTCCGGCCTGTTCAATCTCGGCGCGGAAAGCGGCTTCTATCTCGGCAGTCTCGGCGCGGTCGCAGGCGCCGTTCTGATCCCGTCGCTTGGCTGGTTCTCGCTTCCCGTCGCCATTTTGTGCGGGGCTGTCGCCGGCAGTTTTGCCTGTACCATTCCGGCAGCACTGCGCCTGCGCTTCGGCGCATCGGAAATGGTGACATCGCTGGTTTTGAACTACGCTTTCCTGTTCCTCGGCCTGTTCGTGCTCAACTATGTCATTCGCGATCCGAATGCAGGCGGCATGATGTCGATGCGTATTCCCGCTGACGCCAAGCTCGACCGTCTTTTGGCGGGCACGCGCCTCAATAGCGGCTCAATCATTGCCATTCTCGCTTGTATCGCAGGCGGTATCTGGCTTTACTGGACCCGCTCCGGTCTCAACATCCGTATCGCCGGTTCCAGTCCCGGCTTCGCCAATCATCTCGGCCTGCCGCTCAAAGGCATCGTCATGCGCGCACAGATTATCGGCGGTCTGGTCGCGGGCATGGCAGGTGCACTGGAAGTTCTGGGGCTGCACAACCGCTTCGCATGGCTGGACCTGCCCGGCTACGGCTGGACCGGCCTCGTCGTCGCCATTCTGGCGCGGGAAAATCCGTTCCTGCTCATCCCCGCGGCTTTGTTCCTCGGCTTCGTCCAGGTCGGCGGCGACCTTCTCGCCCGCAACATGAACATTCCGACCGAAGTTGTCGGCCTGGTGACTGCGGCCATCATAGTGGGCGCGACAGCAAGCGTCATCCACAACCATCCGACCGTGCTACGGGTGATCCGCAATTTGCGTAGCCGTGAAGGAGAACGAGCATGAGCATGGTTCTCGCACAAATTCTCGATCCATCCTTCATCGGTACGATCCTGCGCGTCGCAACACCGCTTCTGCTTGCAGCGCTTGGCGTGATGATTTCCGACCGTGCAGGTGTCCTCAATATCGGCATGGAAGGCATGATGCTGGTCGCAGCCCTCATCGCCGTACTAGCCAGCGCCGCCACGGGCAGTCCGGCTATCGGCCTGCTCGCAGCGCTGATCGCGGGAGCGGCTCTCGGCTGGCTGATGTCGCTTTCGGTCAATCGACTTGGCACCGATCTCATCATGACCGGCATCGCGCTCAATATTGCAGCGGCGGCGGCAACAACGCTCGGTCTCTTTCTTGCAACCGGCGACAAGGGCATGTCGGGCGCGCTGAAAAGCGGCGCGCTGCCGAGCCTCGCCGTGCCCTTTATCGGGAACATCCATATATTGAGCTTTGCAGCATTGCTGGCCGTTCCTGCTGTCAGTTTGCTGATGATGCGTACACGCTTCGGCCTTCACCTGCGCGCTACCGGCGTCGATCCGAAATCCGCGCGCGCTGCGGGCATCCACGTCCGACGTGTGCAGATGCAGGCGCTTGTTCTGTCCGGCGTGTTTGGCGGCGCTGCGGGTGCCTATCTCTCGCTCGGCTATGTGACATGGTTTGCCCAGAACATGACCGCCGGTCGCGGTTTCATTGCCATTGCGGCTGAAGTCATGGGGCAAGGCACGGCATGGGGCACATTGGCAGCCAGCCTTGTTCTCGCCGCAGCCGAGTCGATTGCGATCACCCTGCAAAGTCTAGGGCTGCCTTTCGAGCTGATGCAGATGATACCTTACCTCGTTCCCGTTGTTGTGCTGACAATCCATGCAGCACGCAGGCAGCGGCGCGCCAGACTACTGAAGAAATCCTGAAATGCATGAAATGAGAATATAATGAAGGCTTGGGAATATACGCGAGACCTGTTGCGTGACACAAAACCTGTAGTGCGCACAGCCGAAGAACAGACCTGGGATGCAAGCGCCGTCATGAAGGCGCAGGACGACCTCATGGCCATGTTCTGGAAGAGCAATGTGCCCGGCTCCGCAGCCCCCGAATGTCTGATGGCAGGTGCGCTGCAATCCCTTGAAAATAAGGGCTATGCCCTTGCTCCCTACGGAGAGCTTCTGCATGACGGGCTTGCAGCGCTTGAACGCGGCGATTTCGAGACGCTTTATCGCATCGATATGCGCCTGCGTATTCTGATGCAGGCAGCACGGCCTGATCCGAACCACCCATCGCAAAAGACCCTGCGTTATGCCTCATGGGAAGAATTTGACCGCGCCGTAAACTGGCCGGAAGACGTGGCCTATCATCTGCAATCCGACGATTTTCACCAGCGTATTACTGCCGCATGGATGGCACAGCTTGTAGGGGCGGCGGCTGGCACCGCCCTTGAAGGTTATACGGCGGAAAACATTGCGGAAGTCTTCGGCCCCATCCGCGATTATGTTCGCGAACCCAACACCTATAATGACGACATCACCTTCGAGATCGCCTTTCTGGAAGCGTTTCAGGACAAGGGGCGCGCGGTCACGGGTGTGGATATAGCCGAACGCTGGACCTCGCTGATCCCGCTTGGCTGGTCGGCGGAAGCCATTGCGCTTTCCAATATACGCCGCGGCCTCACCCCGCCCGAAACAGGCACCGCCGACAACCCCTTCGATGAATGGATCGGCGCGCAGATGCGCGGCACCATCTGCGGCATGGTCGTGCCGGGCCGTGCCCGCGAAGCCGCCCGCCTCGCTTATATGGATGCGGAAGTCTCCCACGCCGGAAATGGAATCTTGGGCGAAGTGTTCAACGCCGTCATGGCTGCGCAAGCTTTCGTAATAAAAGACACACGCGAACTGCTCACCTCCACCGCTTCCCTGTTTTCAGCCAACACCGAATATGGCTCGGTTCTGGCCTTCGCGCTCGATGCCTGTCGTAGCACCGACAATTGGCAGAAGGCTTGGGCCAGGTGCGACGCGGAATATGCCGAATACAACTGGATTCACGTCTACCCCAATGCCGCCGCGCAGGTGATTGCGCTCTGGTTCGGCGAAGGCGATTTCGACCGCACGCTCGAAATCGTCTGTGGCATCGGCCATGACGTCGATTGCAACGCAGCACAGATCCTCTGCATGATCGCGGTCCAGAACGGACCGGATATCATCGCTGAAAGGTGGTCGAAGCCGCTGCTGGCCGGCGATATCGTCACCTATATGCGCCGCCCCGCCGAGATTTCGTTTGACGCGCTCGTCCGCCAGACCGTCGATGCTGCGCGCAACGCTCTTTAACCCCCTGTCAGGAACCTATCATGGCTCGTAAAATCATCATCGACACCGATCCCGGTCAGGACGATGCAGTCGCCATTCTGCTGGCCCTTGCAAGCCCGGAGCTCGACATTCTCGGCATTACCGCAGTGGCCGGCAACGGTACGCTTGCGCGCACTGAAATCAACACCCGCACGATCTGCGAAGTCGCAGGCAAGCCGGAAACCAAGGTCTTCGCAGGCTCGATACGCCCGCTCGTGCGCCCGCTTGTCACCGCTGAAAACGTTCACGGCAAGACCGGTCTCGATGGTTACGACCTGCCTACGCCCACCATGCCGCTTCAGGCTCAGCACGGGGTGGATTTCATCATCGAAACACTGATGAAGGAAGAACCGGGTACCGTCACGCTCTGCCCGCTCGGGCCCCTCACCAACATCGCTTCGGCACTCATCCGCGAACCGAAAATCGCCGAACGCGTCAGGGAAATCGTGCTCATGGGCGGTGGTTATTTCGAAGGCGGCAACATCACGCCGTCAGCGGAATTCAACATCTATGTCGATCCGCATGCCGCATCGGTTGTCTTCAATTCGGGCATTCCCATTGTCATGATGCCGCTCGATGTCACCCATAAGGTTCTGACCACCGAAAATCGCATCGCCGCCATTCGCGGCATCGGCACCCGTGTCGGCGAAGTTGTCGCGGCATGGCTCGAGTTTTTCGAACGCTACGATGAAGCCAAGTATGGTACCGATGGCGGTCCGCTGCATGACCCGAACGTCATCGCCTACCTCATCAAGCCGGAGCTTTATTCCGGCCGCCATTGCAATGTTGAAATCGAAATCGGCTCGGAACTAACCATAGGGGAAACCGTCATCGACTGGTGGGAAGTAACCGACCGTCCGAAGAATGCACTCTTCATCAAGGATGTCGATGCTGACGGTTTCTTCGCCCTTTTGACTGAGCGCCTGAAGGCACTTTGACCACATAAAAGCCATAAAAAAACCGCGAAAATCTTATTTTCGCGGCTTTTTTGCCATTCTATGTCCGGTTATTGCCGCAATTGGAGCGGTCACTCCGTGCCGAGTTTAGACTTTTTTGAGGAGATTTTCGACTTCCAGCGCAGTCGGAGCAGCAGATCCTGCACCCACACGCGTGACCGCGATGGCCCCCGAAGCGGACGCAAACCGTACGCAATCATGCAAGGGCTGCCCCTGCGAATAAGCCACGGCAAATCCGCCATTGAAGCTGTCGCCGGCGGCAACTGTATCCACCACTTTCACCTTGAACGGCTCGAAGTGCTTCACTTCATCAGCCGTCACCAGAAGCGCACCGCGGCTTCCAAGCTTCACGATGACGATCTTCGGCCCGCGATCCAGAAGATTGCGCGCGGCAGCTTCGGCTGACGCAAGATCCGTCGGTTCGATACCGGTAATCTCTGCAGCCTCGGTCTCGTTCGGTGAAACGATATCGCTAAGGGCGATCAGATCGGCCATGCGACTTGCATCACCCACAGGAGCAGGGTCCAGACAGACTACTCCGTCTGCCGATTTCACCGCCTTTGCCACCGCCAAATTGGCTTCATGCGGCACTTCGCGCTGCAAAAGCGTGATTTTTGCTTTTGCGATGTCTTCGGCATAGTCAGCAATATCCGAAGCCGACCAGCTCGCGTTGGCCCCTGCGCAAACGGCAATGGTGTTTTGCCCGGCTTCTTCGACCTGAATGATGGCCATGCCGGTATCGACACCATCGATCACGCGAACGCCATCGGTGATGAGACCGAACTCCTGCATCTGCTTCACGGCCAGTTCGCCGAATGCATCATTGCCCACGGCGCCAACAAACCGAACCTCCCCGCCAAGCTTGGCCGTCGCGACTGCCTGATTGGCACCCTTGCCGCCAAGCCCGATACCATATCCGGATGCATTGACTGTCTGACCCGGCCGAGGCAGCGCAGCCATTCTGGCGCTGACATCCACATTCACACTGCCGAAAATGAAAATCCTCAACGGCTTCCTCCATAGATTCTGTCGCGCGCACCATAACGGCCACCGCGCAAAACTTCCATGCCGACACATTGATGATGCACAGTCTGGAAGAACGGCAAGCCCGGCTTCATTTTACATAAAGTGACCTGGAACGTTCGAGGTGTCGCAGCATTGCCGCCTCTGCGCCATCGGCGTCTTTCGCGGCCAGACAGTCGACAATCTCCTCATGCTCGACCAGCGTATATTTTTCCTTGCCGGTCCAGATGAGCATCTCCGTGTGATACTCCTTCAGCCAGGCAAGCATCGCCTCGCTGACGGCAACAAAGATAGGGTTTCCGGAAATCTGCGCGATCCGCGAATGAAACTGCGTGTCGGCGAGAATGAAGGCATCCGCATCGCCAAGCGACTGGCGCTGGCGTTCGATGATGCTTCTCAGCTCGCTTATATCGCCATCGCCTGCCTTGAGCGCCGCCTCGCGGGCAATCCCGCGCTCAAAGAAAATGCGCGCGCTTTTCAGATGCTCCAGCGTATCGATGGATTGCGCCAGCATGATCTTGGCGGTGGGGTCCACTTGTCTGAAAATCGACTGGGCGGTCAGTTCCAGCACTTTTGCCCGCTCGCCATGGGAAATGCTGACCAGCCCCATCTTGGCAAGCGATTGCATCGCCTCGCGAATGGCGGGGCGACCAACGCCGAAGCGTTCCATCAAGACACGTTCGGACGGCATTTCATCGCCCGGCTTCAGCTCGCTGGACGTGATCATGTTTTCAAGCCGGTCAAAAACCTCGTCGGATAATTTGCGGCGAACGATAGGCTCGATTGGCTGGGTCATTGCATCTCACTTGTCATGAGCTTTTCTCCCTTATGCATCTTCCACGACCGGGAGAAAAGACGTTTACACGCGACAGCTGGAAGGCCGCACAATTTTCCACTTGCAGATATTGGAATACTCATTATACCAGATGATGAGTATATACCAGCATCATATTGCTGGCAGAACGCAAGTTGCAAACCCCGGCACCCGTTATGAACATATGTTTGACCTATCGCATTGAAACGACTGGCAGCATCGACAAGATGGCCGCAAAGATCGCGAGCGATCAGTCGACCGGCACTTTTGTTGCGGTTCCGGGTGAAACGGAAGAGCTCAAGGCACGGGTGGCGGCACGGGTGCTCGACATTCGGCACCTTGATGTCACGCAGGTTCCCGCATGGCCGGAACTTGAGCCGGGCCATGGCCCGATCCGGCGAGCGGATGTGGACATCATCTTTCCGCTGGACGCCGTCGGCACCGACCTTGCAGCGCTGATGACAATTGCCATTGGCGGCGTCTATTCGATCAAGGGCATGACGGGCATCCGCGTCATCGACATGAAACTGCCGGAAGCCTTTCGCGATGCACATCCCGGACCCCAGTTCGGCATTGCGGGAACCCGCCGCCTGACCGGCGTGGAAAAGCGACCGGTCATCGGCACCATCGTCAAGCCTGCGCTGGGCCTGCGCCCGCATGAAACGGCGGCTCTTGTGGGCGAATTGATCCAGTCCGGCGTTGACTTCATCAAAGACGATGAAAAGCTTATGAGCCCGGCCTATTCGCCGCTCAAAGAACGCATTGAAGCGATCATGCCGCGCATTCTCAATCATGAGCAGAAGACCGGCAAAAAGGTCATGTATGCCTTTGGCATCTCCCATGCCGATCCCGATGTCATGATGCGCAACCATGACATGGTATTGAAAGCTGGCGGCAATTGCGCCGTGGTCAACATCAACTCGGTTGGCTTTGGTGGCATGAGCTTCCTGCGCAAGCGCTCGGGCCTCGTGCTTCACGCGCACCGCAATGGCTGGGACGTCCTGACCCGCAATCCGGGCGCTGGCATGGATTTCCGCGTTTATCAACAGTTCTGGCGCCTGCTGGGCGTCGACCAGTTTCAGATCAATGGCATTCGCGTCAAATATTGGGAGCCGGACGAGAGCTTCGTGAACTCTTTCAAAGCCGTCAGCACCCCGCTTTTCGACCCATCCGACTGCCCGCTTCCCGTTGCCGGCTCCGGCCAGTGGGGCGGACAGGCGCCGGAAACCTATGAACGCACAGGCCGCACTACGGACCTGCTCTATCTTTGCGGCGGCGGCATTGTCAGCCATCCGGGTGGACCAGCGGCGGGCGTGCGCGCCGTACAACAGGCATGGGAAGCCGCAGTTGCGGGCATCCCGCTTGATACCTACGCAAAGGATCATCCCGAACTTGCCGCATCTCTCGCAAAATTCGGGAAAGGTGGCGAGTAATGTCACAGGTTTCCAACGAATTGCTGCTGTCCTATTACGGTGACGACCTTACCGGCTCGACTGATGTCATGGAGGCGCTTGCTTCCAACGGCGTCGACACAGTTCTGTTTATGAATGTGCAAGATGAGGCGCTGATCGCACGCTTTTCACACTGCAAAGCCATCGGCCTTGCCGGCACCAGCCGCAGCGAAACGCCGGAATGGATGCAGGAGCACCTCACGCCCGCATTCAACTGGATGAAAAGCCTCAATGCGGCGATTGCCCATTACAAGGTCTGCTCGACATTCGATTCCGCACCGCATGTCGGCAATATCGGCAAGGCCGTGGAAATCGGCAAAGCAATCTTCGATCAGGCCTATGTGCCACTGGTTGTCGGTGCGCCGCAGCTCAAGCGTTACACGTCTTTCGGCAATCTGTTTGCCGCCTATCAGGGTGAAACCTATCGCATTGACCGCCATCCGGTCATGAGCCGCCATCCGGTCACGCCCATGCATGAGGCAGACCTGCGCGTGCATCTGGCTGAGCAGACTGCGCTCAAAACCGTGCTTGCAGACCTCGCAACCCTTGGCTCGCATGATGCCGATGATCGCGTTAGCGCCATTGCCAGAAATGCTGACGGCATGTTGCTGCTCGACGTCGATAGCCATGAGAGCCAGTTGCAGGCCGGCCGACAGCTCTGGCGTTTGCGTGCCCGTGAAGGCTGGTTTGTCGCTGGCTCGTCGGGCGTTGAATATGCGCTTCTGGCCGCATGGACAAAGGCCGGACTGATCGGTGCGAAAAAAGAGTTTCCGCTTCCGGGCAAGGCTGACCGCATTGCGGTCGTTTCGGGAAGCGTCTCGCCAACGACAGAACGCCAGATTCGTCATGCGACGGCATCAGGCTTTACCGGCATCGATCTCGATCCGCTCACACTGCTTGGCGAGAACGCAGAGCAGGCAATCGGTAAGGCCATCGAAGAAGCACAGCGGGTTTTGCAGGGCGGCAAGAGCGTCATTCTCAACACCGCATTGGGACCAGCGGCCGATCGCGGTGATGAAATCGACCGCATTGCAGGAAGTCGTCACCGGCTGGGACAGATTCTCGGCTCGATCCTGCGCAGTCTTGTCGAACGCGAAACGCTGTCGCGCGCCGTGATTGCAGGCGGTGACACCTCCAGCCACGCATTGCGGGAACTGCACGTCGAAGCATTGACCACGCTTCTACCACTGCCGCAGACGCCCGGCTCTCCCCTTTGCACTGCGCATGGCGGATTTGCGCCAACCAATGGTCTGCAAATCGCACTCAAGGGCGGACAGGTCGGAGCCGACAATTATTTCAGCCAGATTCGTGATGGCCTCACCATTTAATCTGGAATACTCATTGACTGGTTATACCAGTTAAGCTACCAAAAGCACGGGAAGGAAATACAATCATGACAGCTATCGCTTTGTTCGGCGCTGGCGGCAAGATGGGGTACCGTCTGGCCAAGAACCTCCAGGGCTCGCGTTTCGACGTACGCCATATCGAAGTCAGCGAAGCAGGCAAAGCACGCCTGAAGAACGATCTCGGTATCGACACGGTGGAGGCTGACGCCGGTCTTGACGGCGCCGAAGTCGTCATTCTGGCCGTACCGGATACTCTGATCGGCAAAGTAGCTGCCAGGATCATCGACAAGCTGAAGCCGGGCACCATGGTGATCGCGCTCGACGCCGCCGCACCCTTTGCCGGTCATCTGCCGGAGCGCGCGGACCTTACTTATTTCGTCACGCACCCGTGCCACCCGCCGATCTTCAACGATGAAACGGAATTGCAGGCCCGCCGCGACCATTTCGGTGGTCTGTTCGCCAAGCAGCACATCGTTTCCGCGCTCATGCAGGGCCCGGAAGAAGCCTATGGACTGGGTGAGGAAATTGCCAAGGTCATCTGGGCACCAGTCATGCGCTCGCATCGCGTGACCGTGGAACAGATGGCCATGCTGGAGCCGGGCCTCTCGGAAACGGTCTGCGCCTCGCTTCTGGTCGTCATGCGTCAGGCCATGGACGAATGCGTTGTCCGCGGTGTGCCGAAGGAAGCCGCGCGCGACTTCCTGCTTGGTCATATGAATGTACTCGGCGCCGTCATTTTCGATGAGGTCGAAGGCGTATTCTCCGATGCCTGCAACAAGGCCATCGAGTTCGGCATACCCGCGCTGATGCGCGATGACTGGAAAAATGTCTTCGAACCGCAGGAGATCGCCGAAAGCATTCGTCGCATCACCTGAGACCAATCGGGAGAGCATCCGCTCTCCCCTCACCGCTCTGCCGGGAACAGGGCTCGATCACACTGGGAGGAAACAATGAAGATCACACGTAGAAAACTTACGCGCGGCGTTGCGCTTGCCATCGTTGCCGGCGCGCTGTCGGCAGGCACCGTCATGCCAGCCTGGGCGGCTGACCTCATCGCCATCATCACGCCATCGCACGACAATCCTTTCTACAAGGCAGAAGCGGTCGGTGCGGAAGCCAAGGCCAAGGAACTTGGCTACGAAACGCTGATCCTTCAGCACGATGACGATCCGACCAAACAATCGCAGCTTGTCGACACGGCGATTGGTCGCGGCGCCAAAGCCATTATTCTCGACAATGCCGGATCTGAAGCATCGATCGCCGCCGTGCAGAAAGCCAAGGACGCCAAGATTCCATCGTTCCTCATCGACCGTGAAATCAACGCCTCCGGCGTTGCTGTTTCACAGATCGTTTCGAACAACTATCAGGGGGCGCAGCTCGGTGCGGAAGAATTCGTCAAGCTGATGGGCGAAGAAGGCAATTATGTCGAGTTGCTCGGTCGCGAATCCGACCTGAATGCCGGCACCCGCTCCAAGGGCTATCACGACGTTATCGATGAATATCCTGACATGAAAATGGTTGCCCAGCAGTCGGCAAACTGGAGCCAGACGGAAGCCTTCACCAAGATGCAGAGCATCTTGCAGGCAAATCCGGATATCAAGGGCGTTATCTCCGGCAACGACACCATGGCCATGGGTGCATGGGCAGCACTTGAAGCTGCGGGCCGCAAAGATGTGATTGTTGTCGGTTTCGACGGCTCCAACGACGTGCGTGACTCCATCAAGGCTGGCGGCATCAAGGCGACTGTTCTTCAGCCGGCCTATGCGCAGGCACAGATGGCGGTCGTTCAGGCTGATGATTACATCAAGAACAGCAAGGCGCCTGCCGACGAAAAGCAGCTGATGGATTGTGTACTCATCAACCCTGACAATGCAGACAAGCTCGAAACCTTCGCTCTGAAGGACTGAGACCAAACTGTTAAGCCGGGGACGCCTGCGTTCCCGGCAGTATTCCCAATACCAAGGATATTCTCATGTCAGTGCTGAAGTCAGGCTCCATTTTCCTGCTGGCCTGCGGTATCGCGCTTTCGGGCTGCAAGATCGTCAAGACGCCAACAGCCGAGGACGTCGCGGAGACACGCGGCAATGGCTTCGACCCGGATCGCTCGGTGGCGGAAATCTGGGAATCCAAGGTCGTTCCGTATTTTTCCGGCAAGACGGCCACACTCGACGAAGTCCTGACCGCCGCCCATGCGAATGCCGACGCGGCAGGCGCTCAATATGGCCACCGGGAAGAACAAGGCAATGCGCCATGGACTTTCATCGCAGTCGTTGACGGAACGGTTGTGGGCGCTGAGACCAAATCGCGCGCTGCCTATATCGATGTCGACGCGAACGGCGACGGCAAGGCCGATGCCCGCATCCAGATCGGTCCGACAATCCGCGGAACGGCAATCCGCGACAGTCTGGATTTCGTAAGCTTCAACGAATTCCGCAACCAGATCGAATGGGCGCAATTCGGCAAATCCTTCAACACGCGTGTCAATGACGAGGTTCTGTCAAAACTGCCTCGCGACAGCCTGACAGGCAGAAAAGTGAAAGCCAGAGGTGCCTTCCAGATGCCGTCGAAGGGCAAGCTTCCGCTTGTCGCGCCCATCGCGCTTTCATTGGAGAACTAGCCATGGAAGCGGATCGCGACGATTGCATTTTGAAGCTGGAAGACGTCTCCAAGGTCTATTCGGGCATTGTCGCCGTCAAGCGCGCCAATCTCGAACTGCGCCGCGGTGCGGTCAATGTGCTTGTCGGTGAAAACGGCGCGGGCAAATCGACACTGATGAAAATCATCGCCGGTGTCGAGCGCCCGACCATGGGCAGGATCATTCTCGACGGTGAGGACGTGTCGTTCGACAGCCCCGCCGACGCGCAGAAGCGCGGCATCGCCATGATCTTTCAGGAACTGAACCTTTTCTCCAACATGTCGGTGGCGGAAAATATCTTCGCCACCCGTGAAATCACACGCGGTCTGCGCGGCATCGACCATAAGACGCAGATTGAAAAGGCAAACGTTTTTCTGAAGCGCCTCGATGCCGGTATCGATGCGACGACGCTTGTCGAGGACCTGCCCATCGGCCAGCAGCAGCTTGTCGAAATTGCCAAGGCAATCTCGCTCGATGCCCGCATCGTCATCATGGACGAGCCGACTTCGGCGCTATCGGCAGCCGAAGTCGATATCCTGTTCAAGGTCATCGCCGAACTGAAAAGCCAAGGTGTGGCCATTGTCTACATCTCGCACCGGCTGGAAGAGCTGATGCGCATAGGCGATTACATCACCGTACTGCGTGATGGCAGGATCACCGGGCAGGAAGAGATCAAGAACATCGATACGCAGTGGATCGTGCGCTCGATGATCGGATCAGACGCCAAGGATTTCGCCAAGGCGGTGACACACAAGATCGGAGCCGAGAGGTTTCGCGCGGAAAATATCAGCCTGTCACGTTCGATCGGCGGGCTTGCAGTGGACGATGTGTCGCTTTCCGTGCGTGCGGGTGAAGTCTTGGGCATTTACGGCCTCATGGGCGCCGGACGATCCGAGTTCTTCGAATGCGTCATGGGCCAGCACGGCCACTCCACCGGCCATATCTATATTGATGGCGAGCAAGTGAAGGAGCGCGATACGACCCGTCGTATCCGGCGCGGCCTTGCACTCATTCCAGAAGATCGCCAACGCGAAGGCCTGGTTCAGATATTATCCATCGCCAGCAACCTGACGCTGGCAAGTCTCGACCGTCTGGCCCGCTTCTTCCACATCACGCCCAAGCGTGAAAAACAGGCGATCCAGCAGGCAATCAAGGATCTCTCCATCAAGGCACCCAATCCTGATTTCGAAGTCACATCGATGTCGGGCGGCAATCAGCAAAAAGTTGTTATCGGCAAGGCCCTGATGACCAATCCCAAGGTTCTTCTGATGGACGAGCCATCGCGCGGCATCGATGTCAGCGCCAAGGCCGACGTTTTCCGCACCATGCGGCGACTGGCCGGGGAAGGTCTTTCCATATTGTTTTCAACTTCCGATCTGGAAGAAGTCATGGCGCTGTCTGATCGCATCGCGGTGCTCAGCAATGGAAAGCTGGTTGCCATATTCGACCGCGATAAAGCGACGGAAGCTGACATTATTGCAGCTTCAGCCAAGGGCCACGGCCACAACCATGACAACGACCATAACAGACAGGCAAAGGAACTCGCGTCATGACAGCCAACACCTCTATGGTGGCCACTGACCCAACCTTTAACGGCGGCTCGGCATTGCTGACCTTGATGAAACTGAGAACCTTCATCGCGCTTTTTGCGGTGTTCATCTTTTTCTCGTTCGCAGCGCCAAATTTCCTTTCTGCCGCCAATCTCATTTTGATGTCGAAGCACGTCGCACTTAACGCATTCCTTGCGATGGGTATGACTTTCGTCATCATCACCGGCGGCATCGACCTGTCGGTCGGTTCCATTGTCGGGCTTTGCGGCATGGTGGCAGGGGGACTGCTGATCTACGGCATAGATCTCGGCATGGGCTATACGATCTATTTCAATGTCGTCGAGATCGCGCTCATCACGCTGGCGGCGGGTGTCGCAGTCGGCTTTATAAACGGGTTACTGATTACAAAACTCAATGTCGCGCCATTCATTGCAACGCTCGGCACTTTGTATGTCGCGCGCGGTTTGGCTCTCCTGTCCTCCGGGGGCCAGACCTTTCCCAACCTTGTGGGCCGCGAAGATCTTGGAACGACCGGATTTGGCTTCCTTGGTGCGGGCCGTATTCTGGGTCTTCCGGTCTCGATCTGGATTCTTATCGCCGTAGCGCTCATTGCTGCTTATGTTGCCCGTTATACACCGCTTGGTCGCCAGATTTTCGCCGTTGGCGGTAATGAACGTGCAGCGCGCATGTCAGGCATCCGCGTTGATCGCGTAAAGATGTTCGTTTACATGTTTTCGGGCTTCTGTGCAGCGATTGCCGGCCTTATCATTTCTTCCGAACTGATGTCTTCGCATCCGGCAACGGGCAACTCCTTCGAACTGAACGCCATTGCGGCAGCGGTTCTCGGCGGTACGTCCATGTCGGGCGGACGAGGCACCATCGGCGGCACGATCATCGGTGCATTCGTCATCGGCATTCTTTCAGACGGACTGGTCATGATGGGCGTTTCATCCTTCTGGCAGATGGTCATCAAAGGTCTCGTCATCATCATCGCCGTGGTGGTGGATCAGGCGCAGCGCCGTCTTCAGCAGCGCGTAACCCTCATGCAAATGGCAAAGGCAGGTTAAGGAATGGCGGAATTGAATGGCGCGCTCATCGGCTGCGGTTTCTTCGCAATCAACCAGATGCATGCATGGAATGACGTTTCGGGTGCCAAAATCGTGGCAATCTGCGACCGCGATCCTGAGCGGTTGAAGATTGTCGGCGACCAATTCGGGATTGAACGCCGCTATACCGATGCGCAGGCGCTGTTCGCCGATGGTGGCATCGATTTCGTCGATATCGCCACCACGGTTTCGAGCCATCGTGCCCTGGTTGAACTTGCTGCTGCAAACAAGGTGCCCGCCATCTGCCAGAAGCCGTTCGCCAAAACGCTGGATGATGCCAAAGCCATGGTGCAAGTCTGCCATGACGCAGGAATTCCGCTCATGGTGCATGAAAACTTCCGTTGGCAGACGCCTATTCAGGCGGTTCGTAAAGCGCTTGATAGCGGTACCATCGGAACACCGTTCTGGGGTCGCTTTTCATTCCGCTCAGGCTTCGATGTTTTCTCAGGCCAGCCTTATCTTGCTGAGGGCGAGCGTTTTATCATCGAAGATCTCGGCATTCATACACTTGATATTGCACGCTTCATTCTGGGCGATGTTAACAGCCTTGTCGCACGCACAAAACGCGTTAATCCCAACATCAAGGGCGAGGATGTGGCAACCATTCTCATGGACCATGAAAATGGTGCGACCTCGATTGTCGACGTGAGCTATGCCACCAAGCTCGAAACCGATCCTTTCCCGGAAACGCTGATCGAACTGGATGGCTCCGAAGGCTCGATCCGACTGTATCATGGCTATCGTTTTGAGGTCATAAGGCCGACCGGAACAACAGTTTCCGACGTTTCGCCAAAACTGCTCTCATGGGCCTCGCGTCCGTGGCACAATATTCAGGAAAGCGTCTTCGCCATTCAGCAGCATTGGGTTGACCAGCTTGCTTCCGGCAACGAGATCTCGACTTCAGGTGCGGATAATCTGAAAACCTTTGCGCTCGTGGAGGCCGCTTATGACAGTGCCGCCAACGGCAGTCGTATCGACATCAAGGCAATGCTGGGATGAGCGCCGATCCATTTCTGCTTTACGGGACCCGCGAAGCTGAAACAGCCCCCTTGCATCTTCAGGCCGGGCGCCTCGCGGTCGATATGAGCGCCGGCAATCTTCGCACCATCACCTACGACGGTGTCGAGGTTTTGCGTGCTGTTTCCTATCTTGTACGCGACCGCGACTGGGGAACCTGCACCCCCTCGATTCACGATCTGACCGTAGAGAAACATGACAAGGGATTTTCGGTTGCCTATCGGGCCAGCTGCGATGGACCCGACCAGACCGGTCTGACTATCGATGTGCATATCATGGCAGATGACAGCGGCACTCTCACTTTCGAAGCCGCAGCACACACGACGACTGGTTTTGAAACGAACCGGTGCGGTTTCTGTGTTCTGCACCCGATTGTCGGGCTGGCCGGCACTCAAGTCACAGTCGAGCATGTGGACGGCACGCGGAATGAAACCCGCCTGCCCGATCTGATCGAGCCATGGCAACCGTTCAAGGACATGCGTGCGATCACGCACGAAGTTATGCCCGGTGTCTCGGCAGCCTGCCGCATGGAGGGCGATACGTTCGAAATGGAAGACCAGCGCAACTGGTCCGACGCATCCTATAAAACCTATGTCCGCCCGCTGGCCCTGCCCTGGCCTTATCGGATTGACGCCGGCGACAAGGTTCACCAGCGCGTCGTTCTGACAATTGCCGACCGGCGGCACTCAAAACCTGCTGTAATCAGCCGGTACGATGAAACAATCCGGATTACGGTCGGTGAAGCCCATGGCGTCATGCCGGATATGGGCCTGGTCATTACCCCGGAAGAAGCCGAGGCAAGTCTTGCGGCAAGCGCCTTGCTACACGACATTGCGCCACAAAATCTTCTGTTTCACCATGATCCGCTTGCGGGGCACGACGGGTCGGCGTTCAAGACCTTTGCCGCCTTTGCCGCCATTGCAGCCCGGCACAAAGGGCACACTTCACTGGAGATTGCGCTGCCTTGCAGAGCCGCAGTTCTCGAAGAAACCAACACTATTGCCGCGCAGATAAAAGCGGCCGGCTTTGCGCCGGATGCAATCATGGTGTCACCCGCCATCGACCGGCAATCGACGCCTCCGGGCAGCATATGGCCGCCCTGTCCTCCACTTGAGGATGTCTATGCTGCCGCGCGGACTGCTTTCCCGAATGTACAGCTGGGTGGCGGGATGCTCAGCTATTTCACCGAACTCAACCGCAAGCGCGTACCGGGGCACCTCATCGATTTCGTCACGCATTGCACCAATCCGATCGTGCATGCCGCTGACGATCTGAGCATCATGCAAACCCTGGAGGCGTTGCCCTTCATCACCCGCTCGGTACGCGCCATTTATGGCGACAAGCCTTATCGCATCGGCCCGTCAACCATTCCCATGCGTCAGAACCCCTACGGCAGCCGGACGATGGAAAACCCCGATGGTAGTCGCATCGCCATGGCCAACCGCGATCCGCGCCATAATGGAAAATTTGCGGAAGCCTTCGCCGTTGGCTATGCCGTACAGGTTCTTGATGGAAACCTCGACTGCCTCACTCTATCCGCCCTCACCGGCCCGTTCGGGTTGATTGCGGGCGAAGACGAACCAGCGCCTGCGGGAGACAAGCGCCCCCTTTTCAATGCTGTAAAAATACTAGCCGCAGCCGCAGGCAAACAATGGCGCGCATATGTATCGTCCCGTCCAGCGCGAGTGCTTGCCTTCGCGGTCGAAAACGAACTCTGGCTCGTCAATCTGACATCCAGTCTTCAAAGTCTCACGGTTGAAGGAGGCGAAACTATTACGCTTTCGGCCTATGCGGTACGGTCAAATATTCTAGCGTCGTAACGGGAGCACCGTTCTAATCGATGCGTTAAACCAGTCGAACGTTTCACAGAGCAGCAATTTCGCGCTTTCGCTCGTCAAGCCACAGCTTGCCGCCCTCGGCAATAGCCTCATACACCGCGCCACCGATTGCCGCACCGATATCTGTATGAAGGCCAGCGAAAGACGCGGGCACCTTGTGCCCAGGATCGGGTAAAGGCGCGGCGGCAACTATGCAGTCGGTTCCCGTTCCGGTCGCAATCCGGCCTTCAACTCTCAGTCCAAGGTCCATGATTGCGGCAGTGCGTGCAGCCGTTGCAATGGAGAGCGCCTCTATATGTGCAGCAAGGGAGAGAGAAACGTTGACATGCACCAGCAGATTAATTGTCCCAGCCACAGCCGTCGTCGATAAAGCATGCCCCACTCTGCCTGCATTTGATAACCCGACCGTCGCCAGACAAGCCGCTGTGATTTCACCCGACCAGCGCTCTGCAAGATGATGCTTGCCGACTGCACGCGATGTCATCATCTGCACGGCATTGCCATAACCAGCAGCGGCCAGTTTTTGCGTGAGCAATTTTGCCGGATCGACATCGATGGACAAATCATCATCGCGAACCTCCAGCCATGCAACAGACCGGGCAGTGACAAAACCCGGGCGTGTCAGCGACCAGCTGAGGATCGTCTGCGGGTCGGGAAAGTTTGCGGCGAGAACCCGGTCTGAACAATCTATGGAAAAATACGGCATACCCGTTCTATTGCAGGCAACCGGACCGGGAACAAGTCGCAAGTTTTGCTGATTGCAGCATTGTCTTCCTTGTGAGCGGTAAAAAGCCGCGTCAGCATAATGTTGCATGCACGCTTTAGTGACTTGGACTTCTTATCGTCAGAAGATATTTCCTATCTCACTTCGAAGCGTCTTACGCTTCAGGGGACTTTCGATGAATGCGATGGCTGTTGGAATTAGACCATGATCAACGATCTTACCGACGAAATGTTCTGGCTGTTCACCATTGGATGCTGCATCCTGTTCATCCTGCGACTGATATCCCCTCCTCCACACAAGAATCATCAAGCAGATGAAGTTCAGCTCCAGAAGCCTCGTCGCGGCTCACGCCGCCGCAATCTTCGTAGTCGCTGGCAGGATCGTCGCAAGTTCGGGACCGATTGATCGGCAAGCCAAACATTCGGGGTTCGTACTCGCAGGTTCTTGTTTTATGTCCAGTTCCTGTTTGATCGAATCCTGTTCGTATGAAGAAACTATCATTCTCATTCCGTTAACGTTGCTGAATGTCACGAAAGTTAAATCGATATTTCGTTTCGATAGACTGACTCCGGTTTTCGAGAGGAAATCATACGGATATTCAATGCAATCGGGCTTTATACTGCTTTCTGCGTGATCATATTTGATTGTCCGTTATGTTGGCAGACGACGTTTGGCGTTCAATACCGTCATCATCATTGCCTTGATCGAGAATGCACCGCTGGCCGCCTTTTCTGTCAGAATACGCAGATACCCTCCGGTTGAGCGAATTTCATCATAGCGCTGCAAAATATAGGCGATAGCAATGGCTGTATTGTGCGTTCCCAGCGTTTTTAACGCCATGTCGTAGAGCTTGGCATCGATCCCAAGAAAGACCCGAACTTTGGCTGCAGTGTCGATGAGATCTTGCCATTGTCGTATGGGATAAACGGCATAGGCTTCAATCTCATGACAAGATCGCAAAACCATTTCAAGTGAAACAGTGAGTGGAGCGCTCTCGGTATTACATGCAGCCGTGCCGTTTTCGTGTTGCGATACGGTTGATTCATCAAAATGGGAATCTGGTTTTGATTCATTTAGCTGCCGCTCATTTTGAGATTCATTGCCGCGCAATTCTTCTACTTTTTCATTTGTGATCAACAGCTTATCGATATCTGCCCGTATATTTTGCAGATTTTCGACCAGTGCTGAAAGTTCCTGCTGTTCGGCACGGCGCGGAATTCCTTCGACGACGGCGCGAAAGCGCATTCTGATGTCGGTCCAGTTACCGGGGAGGGTTTCGTTGAGTGCGAATTCAATCAGTTTGGTAATGTCACGGCGCAACAGCGTCAAACGCTCTCGCAACTGACGCAGAGCGGCCTTGTCAGCTTTTACCTGTTCGGCTGCTGCTTCAAATTCGGTGGCGCGGGCAAGCAAGGGAGCGAGGGAAAATCCGAATGCGATCTGCAATTCTCCTCCCTTGGCCCGGCGCGCATAGCGTTTGCCGTTGGGGCTGTCCTGACGGGCAATCAATCCAGCATCGATTAATGCAGCAAGGTGCCGTCGCAGGGTGGCATCCGCCATACCATGTGCACGGAGAGCTAATTGTTTGTTCGAGGGAAAGACAATGAGGCTGCTCTGCTCGCTAAGCTGTGTTTCGGGATAGAAGGACAACAATGCCGACAGAACGGCAAGCGAACGATCATTAATACCGAAAACGCTCTTTGCTTCGCATAGCCAGCGATGAAGCTGCCACTTGTCAGCGGCCGCACCTTGCGGAATTTGTCGTGCCTTTTGTTGCGCTGCCAATAAGGCAAGCGTCATCCTTCGACTGCCGAACGGCGTCGAGGTCAGTTGAATCTCCATTTTCTTTCACCTTCCACAAGGCAAAAGAAATCCACCCGCCGAAAAGACGCTAATTACACTTGACAGTGATTCGTGGATTTGCGATTCTCTAGCTGCTAAACCAATGAGAAGGGCTTCCACGCGGCGACGTTTGGGGGCCTTTTTCTTTTGCTGTCGCGTTCCTCTTTCCAAAACTGTTGCTACGTTAACCGCGATACTCACAATGCGGTACACAACCATGCCAAGCCATGATTGGTCTCAGCGCGTTACGCTACTCACTCCTCCTCATTCTGGAATGACGCGTAAAGCGCATCCAGATTGCGAGAAATCCACTCGGCAAAATGAGGGCCGTTGGCTGAACTCAATGCGAGTGTAGCTGTTTTGCCATTCTGTTTGATAACGGCATTCACAGATTTATCCGGGGCCATCCAGGTCAAGCCGCGACGAGCGGCGGCCTTGGTAACAGGCGCCTTGTGCCGGGAGCCCTTTAGATAGCCATAAAGCTGCTCGAAGCGGGTGGCCGACTGTGCCGCAGCAAAGGCATCGCTGGCAAGCAAATCAGCCACCGCTTCCTTGTTTCCAGGCATTTCGATCAGCTTGCGCAGTTCCAGCCACCGGTCACGACCGATGCCCTTCGCCGGGCCGATGGCCATCAGAATATGCTCAGGAATGGCCTTTGGAATTGTCAGCATTTTCGAAAGCGTTTGATAATCAATCGTCAAAGCAGCCTGAATAGCGTCCCTTTCGAAGCCTTTCTCTTCCAGTCGAGCGGCAAAAAGAACGCGTTCGATGAAGCTCAGATTGGCGCGGGCCGAATTTTCCTGACCCTGGCTCAGTATGTGTTCCAGATCGGCGAGGGGCTTGACGACAGCCTTGACCTTCAACCCCAGTTCACGGGCCACACGTGCGCGCCGATGACCGAAAACGATCATGTATCGATCGCTGGCCTGAGGATGAGGACGTACAAGAATAGGGCTGTCCTGCCCCCTCTCCTGGATAGCTTCGAGAAGTTCACGATATTCCTGATCGTCCGTTTCCGGCAAACGATCTGCGATGAAGGAAGCATCGAGAAGATTGGGATCCAGTTCCGTGACGATTTCGCCGTCAAGTTTCTGCGATGCCTGCTTTGCCAGTTCATCGATGGACGCTGAAAGAGATTTCGCGGCTCCGAAACGGCGCGAGATGGCTTCAACCGGTGCAGTCGTCTGATCTGCCTCGGTTTCAGTTCGCATCACGCTTTCAAAGATGTTCTTTCGTGCCATTCTCTCTTCCTCAAATCGGTCATAGACCTGATTTTATTTCATAATTACCGTTTTAGACGGCAGTCTAACGCCCCCATGCTTCGTGAATGAGGCCGCGGATTTCAGAATTGACCGCCTCCATGGCTTCCATAGCGCGATCATAGGTTCCGCGGTTCATAGAGGACCGCTCGACCTCGTAAAGCGTCTGCTTGGTCAAGCCAGCATCGGAAATGGCGGTCGATTTCAACATCTGTTGCTTCAACATATGCGAAGCCAACATGCTCTGCATGAAGCCGACCATCTGCGCTTGCGGAACGTCGGTTGGTTCGTAGCGCGTGATGAGATAGCGGAACCAGTCGAGCTGAACGGCGCCGCCAGCCTGGCGAACAGTTTTCAGAATATCACCCAGCATGAGCAAGAACTGCGACATTGACATGAGGTCGAGCATCTGCGGATGAACGGTAATGAGAACCGAGGTTGCCGCGGAGAGGGCAGTCAGCGTGAGATAGCCGAGCTGCGGAGGGCAGTCGATAACCACCACGTCGTAAGCATCATCGACGTCAGCCAATACCCTGGCGATGCGGTTCCAGAAAGTTTTGCCCTCGCCGCCATTTTGCATGGCAAGGGGCGTATCGTATTCATATTCCTGAAGTTCCAGCATGGCTGGAATGATATCGAGGCTTGGGAAATTGGTCCGGCGAATGACGTCGCGGATGGGTTTGCGCTCGGAGTCGTAACGGATGGCTTCATAAAGGGATGGAAACTCGTCCAGTTCCGGCTGGATGCCATGTAAGGCGGAAAGCGATGCCTGCGGATCGAGATCGATCGCGAGTACACGATGCCCTGTCAGCGCCATATGCTGTGCAAGATGAGCGGCCGTTGTGGTTTTACCGGAGCCGCCCTTGAAATTGACGACGCCGATGACCTGAAGCTTCTCATTGCCGCGACGGTGCGGCACATAACGCTTCACCTCGGCGCGTCCATTCTGGTCGAGCCACTGGCGCAGCTCCTGAATCTGATTCACACTATAGGCTCGGCGCCCGCCGCTGAGGATTGTCGGCTCCACGCCTTTGCCTTCAAGATGAAGTTTCTTTAGATTGCTGGGAGAGACACCAAGAAAATAAGCGGCTTCGGCCATAGAAAACTGGCGCAGATTTTTGCGCGCGTCCGGCGGGAAGTTTTCACGGCGCAGCAGATTGAGCTTGCGCGAGATTTCCCGCCCCTGCGTCAATATCATGTCGTCGAACGACAAAGCTGCTGCTGGATTTGCGATATTCATCTACTTGATGTCCCTAATGACGGCACTGGAACTAATACCGCCTAAATACCGTCATTATGTCCGATTCTTCTTCTGCTGCAAGGGGCGGCCAAATTAACAAAGAGTTAGCAGCACAATAAGTTCATATAAAATTTTAGAGTTTTCGAACCGGATTTCTTTACCGCTTTGTTTTCAAAGGGATTTATCGATTTTAGACGGCAGTCTATTCTCGTTCGCCGAGCTGGGACGCGGAAGGTCTGGTTCTGAGCCGTACCTTTCATTCGATAGTTTGCTTTCAACGGGCGTGTAAACAGGCCGAATCGGGGTGGCTCACAGTGCGCGCCTTTCAGAGAGAAAAACATCATGTTCAACCGTGCTTTCAGCGCTTTGAAAGAGTGGTAGTCGAAAGCTGAACGGGACTGCTGCAACATCAAACACTGTTTCATCTAACTTGGACTGCATTGTTCTGCGAAGAGGACGAAGTTGCAATTTGCTTTAGGTGTTCAACGCGATGTTTTTCTTTCCTTGGGGATACGATTGTCGGCGTCGAGTGCGTGCGGTTCTGGATGTCCAGGGTCAGGTGCTCAACTGTAGTCAGTGCGGTAGCGCACGGGGGAATGTATAAAACGAGCGTGTAAAAGCGTTATCGCATACGGCAATAAGCAAAAATTGAAACAGCTGACAGAAGCGGGAACATTGAGAAAATGTTCACTTTGCTGTTCCTGGAGCGTAGACTCATAACATTACTTTGCTTCTATCGCCTGTCGTGATTCAAGGCTTCTGAATAATGGCGCCTTTGTTCTTTGGCGGAAGGTAGGCGGTTGGGACAGGCTTCTTGAAGCGGTTCCAGAAGCTCACGACGGAGACATCGTCATGATTGACCCGACCTGTGTCCGCGTTCACTAGCGTGCAGCCACGGGAAAAAGGCGATGGAAATGATGGCGGCATGGAACTCCCCGCGGCGGGCTACGAGCAAAATCCCCGCGCTCGCCGACGCCGAAGGACGTCCTGGCAATCTGTGCCTGACCGACGGATAAGTCGCCGACTGCACCCAAGCCGGTGCGCTGACAGACGAACTGGGCGAGGGAGCCATTCTGCTGGCTGACAAGGAGTATGACAGAAACGCCATCCGGGCAAAGGCCGTCGTGCGAAAAGCCTGGGCCAACATCCCACCGAAGACAAACCACAAAGAGTCATTTGTATTCTCCCGCTGGGTTTATCGTCGGCGCAACTTCGTGAAGCGTTTCTTCAACGGGGTCAAACAGTTCCTGGATATTGCAACACGGTACGACAAGTGCCCGAAAGCTATCTCACTGCCGTAATGCTCGTCGCCACTAGAATACGGTGTCAAAGATTATGAGTCGACGTCCTAGAGTTGGCCTTGGATGAACGAGTGCTATGGATTTTTTAATCAGACCGTGTTAGCTTCATTACACCTGTTCAGCTGTGTTGTTCGCCGATTTGTGACGTCGCTGAAGCAAGCAAACACTCCTTTAATATGACGGAAATGTATAGTCCGCCTAGAGAAAGCTAGGCTGGTGTTTTGTTTTGTATGGTGGGCAAATTGAATAGATTTCAAATAGATAATCCTATCCGGTCCCGGGGCAAACCTCAGTGAGGACGGGGTAGGGAGGCAGATAGGGAGGGTCCGGCCGTTGGAGACTCTTGCGTAGTTCCTCCTTGCAGCGCAACAAGCGAGCCAACAGCTTGTCGAGGTCCACATAGATCGCTCGAATAGAGAGAAGATACACTCAAAGCGTTTGCTGAAGGCTTTGAGCAATCCGGGCGGGGGCATCCGTTTTTGCATCAGTCGCTCCGCAGGGCACAGCACATGTTTGCCAACCCGAAATAGTCTGGCATCGTCAGAAACAGTCACGGTGTCTCATCGCGAAGCTTCTGGTTCTCGGCTTTGAGATTAGCATTCTCAAGAGGCAATACCGCGTTCTCTTCGCGATGCAGCGCTTTGAGTGCAAGCGTATCCGCAAATTCCGGCGATGGAAGATCGCGTCTCATGAGTAAAGTGAATCATGATTTGCCAAAATCTGGCATCTCATACCGATGAGATACCTATGCGGAAGTCTCACTATGCACCGCTCTCAATATTTCTGACTTCGACTTAAAAATATCAAAACTGCCGCAAAATCTGCACTGCGCAGGGGGAGCAGCCGCGCTCTTGCGGCTTGCTACAACTACGATCGGACGAAGCGATACGGCGCTGGGGCATTCTATCGGCGCTGTGGCAGATGATGAGTGGCATCGTTGCCGCATCCTAACCAATCTGCAGCGACGCGCCCGCTCTTTGGGCTACCACCTCGAGCTCATGCCGGCTGAAGGGTGTGTTTCTCAGGAAGGCGGCCGCGTATTTCGCCAGGGATGCAAAGTGAAGTGCCGTTCTTGCCCTGTATCGCTTGCAGTTCTCAATACGCTCGACCGCCAACTTGATGTGGCAGTTCTGGACAAGACGTGGGTCGCACGCATCACCTATATCCGGACCTGCGAGGGCTTCGCCTATCTAGCCGTCGCATCAATCTCTATTCCCGCGGATCACACATTGCGATGCCGTCGGTGGGTCGTCCGTTTCATTACTTCACAGTGCAAATCAATATTCTCCCGTTCATTGCCAAATCCACTCTTCATCGCCATGCATCGATTGTTATAAAATCAACTTTCATGTTGACACTTGCTATAAATATATCATACCACCTCAAGATAAGAGATTGATCGTTGGTTTGGGAGGACAAAATGATCGATTGGCATTGGTATCGATTGCGACAGACGACTGTATGGCGAGGAGCAGTCATATTCGCGGTAGGGATGAGCATCGCCAGCCCTGGTTGGACGGCAGATCTGATCCGCATCGCTTCGCCCTATCAAACCACCACACTCGACCCCATGCGGTCGGCAGCGGCAGGCAATATCGAAACATTCGGCCAGCTTTACTCTCGTCTTCTGCGACGTAATACCGAAACCGGCGAACTAGAACCGGGCCTAGCCGAAAAATGGGATGTTTCGTCCGATGGCGCCACATATACATTTCACTTGCGTGATGCGCAGTTCTCCGATGGGTCACCAATCACTGCAGATGATGTCGTTTTCAGTCTGACCCGCATCCAGGCGGATAAGAAGTCGGCTTATTCCGCCCCATTGGGCGCGGTGGATTCGATCAGCGTGACCGATGCAAAGACCGTGGTTGTGAAGCTTAAATCCGCTTTTACCCCTTTTCTTGGCAATCTCGAAATCTGGAACATGGGCATTGTCTCGAAAAAAGACGCCGAGAAGCGGGGAGAAGAGGCTTTTGTCAAAGCGCCTCTTACCTCCGGCCCGTACACAGTCAAGGAATGGAAGCCGAACGAAAAACTCGTCATTACACCCAATCCGCATTACTGGCGCAAGGGGTATCCCAAGTCGGACGCGACGGTAGAACTCGTGGAAATCGCTTCGCCCGAAACACGACAAGCGATGCTCAAGGCGGGTGATGTCGATGTGATGCGCCTGGTTCCGTGGGCACAGATAGACGGCTTGAAGGCAGTCGAAACCCTGGATACACGGCTGGAGCCGTCAACCACCATTTACATGACGCTTCTCAACGAAAAGCGCGAGCCGTTTTCCAACCTGAAAGCCCGTCAGGCCGCCGCCTATGCCATTGATACCAAAGCTCTGACCAAGGCAATCACGCGAGGTCATGCGCAGCCCGCTAACACTACATTGCCGGGTAGTATCGATTTCCATGACAAGGACTATCCCGGCATTGCCTACGATGTCGCAAAAGCCAGGCAACTCCTTACCGAATCCGGTATGATCGGCAAGGAAGTCAAAATCCTGGCAACATCGGGCGCCACCGAACAACAGTTGGCGCTGCTTCTGCAGGCGCAATGGCGAGCCATCGGCCTGAAGCCCGTTATCGTCAATGTGGATTCCGGTGCATGGTGGGATGCAACCGGCAAAGGCGATTACGATGCAGCCGCCAGTTGGTGGTACAATGAGACCCAAGATCCCGACCTAGCGGTACGCTGGGCATTGTGCGGCTCTTGTGGTTCCAACTCTTACAATACTTTTTATGAAAATCCGAAAGTCGATCAGTTGGTCGAGCAAGGAACAAGGGAAACCGATCCTGCGAAGCGAGCTGAAATCTACAAGGAAATCCAGCGCATAACGACGGAGGAAGTATCACAGATACCTCTTTATTATGCACCGAACGCTGTTGCCTATTCCAAGCGGCTCCGCGGACTGAAACTCACATCCTCCCTGCAATGGACACTTGAGGACACCACCATCGCAAAATGACCAGTTGGTTATGTATCGGCGCGGCCGATACATAACCGCGTTCCGGCGGAGAATCTCATGAGCGTCCTATCCCTTCTTGCCCGGCGTTTGCTGCAATTGATCGGCGTTATGCTTGGCGTAACGGTGATCACCTTCCTGTTGCTGCGTCTCGCGCCCGGCGACCCGGCGCGTCTGTTGGCGGGCGATCGCGCAAGTGCTGAAACCATAGCAGCCATTCGTGCGCAATATGGCCTGGACCTTCCGCTGTGGCAGCAGTTCTTCACCTATCTGCAGAATCTTCTTACAGGTGATATCGGGCGTTCGCTGCGTTTCCAGCAACCGGTGGGCGAACTTGTGTTGCGCTTCATGTGGCCAACGCTTTTCCTAACCGGCTATGTGGTGTGTCTGACAGTGCCGCCGACAGTCTTGCTGGCAATTCTGAGCGCTCGTAAGCCCGGTGGTCCTGCAGATCAGATTATCCGCGCACTCGGCATTGTCGGACTTGCCATTCCTGTTTTCTGGCTTGGGATCATGATGTCGCGCCTGTTTGGCGTATCGCTAGGCTGGTTTCCGGTTTCCGGTTACGGCTCGGACTTCTGGGAGCATCTGCACCACCTCTTCCTGCCGGCATTTTCGACAGCGATCTGGCTCACTCCGGTACTTATCCAGAGCCTGCGTGCCGCCCTGATTGACCGAGCCACAGCCGATTTTGCAATAACCGCCCGCGCACAGGGAGCGAGCGACCGGGAAATTTTCTGGAAAACAGTGTTGCCGAACTCCGTCTTGCCGACATTGAATCTGCTCGGTGTGATGGTGGCGTTCATGATCGGCGGTACGATCATCGTCGAAACTGTTTATGCCGTTCCAGGGCTCGGTTCGTTGATGGTCGGCGCTTTGTTGGGCCGAGACTACTATGTTGTGCAGGGTTTAACTCTCATATTCGCCCTTTCCACTGTTCTGATCACACTGGCCGTCGACCTGTTGACGGGTCTCATTGACCCTCGGGTCAGACTCTGAGGAGAATCATCATGGCGGATACGATTTCATCTCTCCACAGAGCGACGTACCCCGGCTTTCGCATGACGCTTTCGATGAGTATTGCGGTCGCAATTTTATGCGGTTGGCTGTTTGTTGCGCTCGCAGCACCTCTACTGGCCCCTTATGATCCCGATGCCATCGACATTATCAACATGCTGGCCCCGCCAGGCGCTGAGCATTGGTTCGGCACGGACCAAGTGGGACGCGACGTGTTCTCTCGTGTGCTTTTTGCGGCGCGGATCGATGTGCTTCTCTGCATAGTCGGTGTGCTGCCGCCCTTGCTGATCGGTTCGGTCGTCGGGCTTGCAAGCGGCTATTTCGGCGGAATGGTGGATACGGTTTTCATGCGCATCTACGACCTGACCGTGGCTTTTCCATTCTTTGTCCTGGTGTTGGCCATCATTGGAATCCTGGGGCCGGGATTGGTCAATTTCGTCATTGCGCTCACATTGGTCGGATGGGTCAGTTACGCGCGTCTGGTGCGGGCGGAAGTATTGACGCTCCGTGAAAGTGAATTTGTCTTGGCCAGTCAGTGCCTCGGCTATTCCCCACTCGTTATCCTGACCAGACACATATGGCCAAATGCAATAGGCCCTGTCATCGCCTACGCCGTGAGCGACGCGGTTCTGGTGATGCTGGCAGGCGCGAGTTTCGGCTTTCTGGGAATGGGTGCACAGCCCCCCAGTGCCGAATGGGGCGTGATGATCGCCGACGGACAAGCCTTTGTTCAGCAGGCGTGGTGGATATGCCTGTTTCCGGGACTTGCCCTAATCTCGTTGGGGCTTGGTTTTGCCTTTCTCGGCGATGGGCTTGGACAAATGCAAAGACAGCGGAATATGGCATGAACATGCAAACCATGGCGCTTCCTCTGCTTCAGGTACAGGATCTCAGCGTGGCGATCGGCCAGGCTACGGTCGTCAAGAATGTATCGTTCGACCTCCGTCCTGGTGAAATTCTGGGCATCGTGGGTGAGAGCGGCTCGGGCAAATCCATCACTTGCCGCTCACTGATGGGCCTTTTACCAGGCACCGCCCGTGCGACGGGCAATGTGACGCTTGATGGGAGGCAATTGCTCGAATTGTCCGAACAGGATTGGCGTACCATTCGCGGACGCGAAATGGGTATGATCTTTCAGAACCCTTCGTCTCATCTCGACCCTCTGAAACGAATTGGCACGCAGATTGCTGCTCCCATGGTGCGGCATCTGGGCCTCAGCCAACAACAGGCTTTTGGCAAGGCAGTTGAGCTTCTGGAGGCGGCTGGGGTTCACGAGCCGGAAAAGCGCGCACGCTCCTATCCGCATGAGTTTTCCGGTGGTATGAAACAACGCGCCATGATCGCTGCCGCCATTGGCTGCGGCCCCAGAATCCTGATCGCAGACGAGCCCACAACAGCGCTGGATGTAACAGTGCAGGCCCGCATTCTGCATTTGTTGAAAAAGCTCAATCGCGAACTGAAGCTTGCGATTATTCTAGTGTCGCACGACCTTGGTGTCGTCGCTGACATCTGCTCGCATGTGGTGGTGATGCACCATGGCTCGGTGATCGAACAAGGCCGGGTTGAAGACGTCATCAACAGTCCACGTCAAGCCTATACGCGAATGCTGATCGACTCCCAACCCGGTCGCAATAAAATCGGCGATGCCGACAGAAGTCCCGAAACTGCGTCACCACTCCTTCGGGTCGAAAACCTCTCCGTTTCTTTTCCTCAACGTAACGGATCGGTGGCAACCTTTCTGGGACGTGGAGAAACCTTTTGGGCCTTAAACGGCATAGAACTGCAGGTGCATCCCGGCGAGACAGTCGGTGTCGTCGGCGAAAGTGGTTCCGGCAAGAGCACATTGGCGCGAACACTTATTCGACTAAACAGGCCAAGTAGTGGTTCCGTACAATTCGATGGCCAGGATATTCACGCTCTGTCCGGTGATGCTCTTAAGCATTTTCGCCAACATGTGCAGATGGTGTTTCAGAACCCCTACGACTCACTCAATCCCCGTATGACCATCATAGATGCTGTCGCCGAGCCAATCTGGCGTCATGGCCTTGGCGATCGGAAAGCAGCCATTCGGCAGGCGAGTGAGCTTTTGGAACTCGTGGAACTACCCTCCGTGCTGCGTGACCGCAAGCCGCGCCAGCTTTCCGGCGGACAATGCCAGCGTGTCGGCTTGGCGCGCGCGCTTGCCCTGAAGCCACAACTCCTGATAGCCGATGAGATTACATCGGCGCTCGACGTCACTACACAGGCGCAAATTCTGGAATTGCTGGTTCGTCTACAGCGCGAACGGAATCTGGCATTGCTTTATATTTCGCACGACCTTTCCGTGGTCAAAGATATCTGCCAGCGCGTCTATGTCTTCAAAAATGGTGGGATTGTCGAAGCCGGAACAGCTAGAACCGTATTGTCCAAGCCACAACATCCCTATACGCAGGAACTGGTCAGCGCGTCCGCACTGTTCGCGCCTGCTGCTCCAGATGCATCGCCCGAAAGAGTGTAATCATGCGCCTCGACGAATATGCCGCACACGACGGAACAGGTCTCTCCGCTTTATTGGCGAGAAAGGAGATCACCCCCAAAGAGCTTGGCCAATGCATCAGGGACGCAGTCTCGGTCGTCAACCCCGCGCTAAATGCAGTTGTGGAGCTCTATGCTGACGCGCTGGAGGCATTGCCTGAGAATTCAGGACCTGGTCCTTTCTTCGGGGTTCCGACATTAACCAAGGATTTTCCAGTCGAAGCTGGTCGTCCGGCAGAATTCGGCAGCCGACTTGCGCAGGGACATCGCGCCCAGGTCGATGCCGTTTACTGGCAACGTCTGCGCAATGGTGGGCTTGTCAATGTCGGGCGTACCACGAGTTCAGAATTCGGTGTCCCTGCAGCAACAGAAACACTGTTCTACGGCCCGACACGCAATCCCTGGGACACAAATTGCGGTGTTGCCGGTTCCAGCGGCGGTGCCGCCGCTGCGGTTGCTGCTGGCATCGTTCCCTTCGCTCAGGGCAGCGACGGTGGCGGCTCCATTCGCAATCCAGCGTCTTTTTGCGGTCTGATAGGACTGAAGCCATCCCGCGGACGCATAACCGGTTCGCCTGGCGCCAATGCGCGCCTGCTGGGACTTGCTACAGCCTTCATGCTGACCCGCTCGGTGCGCGACACAGCAGCACTTCTCGATCTATGCCACGGACCGGACGCTGGCGATGGTTATGAAATCACATCCCCGAAAGGTACTTATCTTCAGGCAATCGAACACCGGCCGAAAGGTTTGCGTATCGCGCTGTGTACAAAATCGTGGTCCGGTATACCGCTGGATCCCGAGGTCGTACAAGTGACAGAGGCCGCCGCACGCGAAATGGAATCTTATGGCTACCTCGTCGAGGAAGTTTCGCCGCACTTTGATTATGCCGGTTTCCTCCACGCTCAGAAGGTAATCTGGGCAGCGGACGCAGCTGCAGGCATGCCAGCGATAGCCCAATTGATGGGCAGAGAGATCAACGAACACACGCTCGGGTCGTCCGTCTATGCGCTGTATCGCTACGGCCTGGCCGTTAGTGGAGCCGAACTGATTAACGCGCTTGCCGTTTATGATGTCATTACCCGTCAGCTCGGCCGTTTTCTCGCTGACTACGAAGTCATGCTGACACCAACAGCCACGATTCCTCCTGAGCCGATCGGCACTTTCGATCCGGATAGGGCAGGAATGGACGCAGATGGCGTTTTCGCCGACCTTGCACCCAAGGAGACCTTTACAGCCTTGTTCAACGGCACAGGTCACCCCGCCATATCGTTGCCGCTCGGGCGCAGTTCTCAACAACTACCCATCGGTGTCCAGTTGGTGGCGCCATTCGGGCGAGAAGACATCTTGCTCTCCCTCGCCCAACAGTTCGAAGACGCGCGAACTGCAGGCACCGGAATATGGGGGCAAGGCATCCCCCCGGTTCATGCCGGGCACATCCGGGAGAGATAGTGTGGCCAAGACACGAAAAGACAAACAACAGGATTTGGAAAAGGTCGATCTCGAAGTCCTGCTACGTACCCGCATGGGCGAGATGTCGCCTTCGGAGCAATCGGTGGCGGCCTATTTGCTCGAACATATGCAGATGTTGCCTTTTGAGACCGGCAGCACAATAGCACAGGCGGTCAATGTCAGCGAAATGACCGTCTCCCGCTTCATCCGTGGCCTCGGTTTTGAAAATCTGCGCGACCTCAAGAACAGATTGCGTGATAGCGTTACTGACAAGGATGGCGACATTGACGATTACATGGCACGTTTTCAAACGCGCGATGTTCGCCGCCAGGCATTGCAGGAGAGCCTTCGTCTGGAGCTGGATGCCATCGTGAAAGCCTATGCGCTGACGGGCACCGAGCTTTGGGACGACGCAGCTTCAATGTTAGCCAAGAAACGGACTATTTATGTCGTCGGATTTCAAGCCTCCAAGGGCCTTGCCCTTGATTTCGCAAGCCGCCTCTTATGGGTCCGCCCAGACGTGATATTCGTCGACAATACGTCGGGCACCTTTGGCGAGATCATCGCCGCCGACCCAAAACACAGCTTGGTCGTCCTTGTAGACACCGCCTCATACTCCGCAAGCGGAATGAAACTGGCGGAAAAACTGAAATCGCTTCAATTGCCCCTTATCATCATCACCGATAAGTTCAGCCATTGGGCCTTTGCGTTCACGCATTTCGTCTTCGAGGCGCACACCCACGTCAAGACTTTCTGGGATTCCACTGCCGCACTCAGTGTGGTGCTCAATCTCATGACCGACGCCGTGGCGACGAAACTAGGCCCGAAAGCGAAGAAGAATTTTTCGACTATGAGCGACATGGCCGGCCTGCTCGGCGAATTCGTCGGCGGTTCTTACTTGCGGCGCAAGGACTGACGCAACTCGAAAGAACAACATGACTGCGTTCACACGAACCAATAACTCCAGCAATCCCCATGCACCCGTCTTCCCGCGTGAAGAATGGGACCGCGCTCCGTGGAACCGCTGGACGTTCCAACATGTCCGTTCCTTGCTGCCAACCGCGCAAGTTTGGCGCGGATCTGGTCTGGCGACCCCATTGCCCGCAAATACTCGTGATATCGATGATATCGAATTCGAGACAGATGGCCGGCGAGGCAGTGTCGCTCGTTTCATCGAAACGAATTACGTGGATGGCCTCTTGGTCCTGCATCGCGGCATGGTGGTTACCGAACGTTATCTCAATGGCATGACGACCCGTACGCCACATCTTTCGCAGTCAATCGCAAAATCGGTTGTCGGTACGGTTGCGGGAATACTGATCAGTCGCGGCGATCTCGATCCGCATGCGCCGATCACACATTATCTGCCAGAGCTGCAAACGACCGCTTATTGCGGTGCCAGAATACAACATGTGCTTGATATGACGAGTGGAACCGTTTTCGATGAGACCTACACTGCTCCAGACTCCCATATGGCAAAAGTTGATGCCGCAGCTGGTTGGAAATCACGAAAAGCATCCGACTGGCCCACAAATGTATGGGATTTCATCCTCACTCTAACAGAAGCCGAGTGTGCCCATGGAACATCATTCCGATATCGGTCAGTAGAGACTGACATCCTCGCCTTTGTCTTGCAGCGTCTAACCGGTACATCGCTTGCTGAGTTGGTGAGCCGCGAGCTATGGGTGCCGATGGGTGCGGAGGAAGACGCTTACTTTACCGTCGACCCAGCCGGATATGCTCTTGCCGATGGTGGTTTCAATGCCACATTGCGCGATTATGCCCGTTTCGCACTGCTTCATCTTGGCCGAGGAATGATAAACGGTAATCGTATTCTTTCCGAAACCTGGTTTCACGATATCTGTGCCGGTGCTGAACCTGATTTATTCACCGGCGTGTACCGAGATGTGCTACCGCGCGGCGCCTACCACAACCAGTTCTGGATCGAAGATCGCGAACGTGGAACCTACATGGCCAGGGGTGTGTTTGGCCAGTTGATCTACATCGACCCGGAAGCCGAATTCGGCGCAGTCATCCTGTCGAGTTGGCCCGAGTTCGTCAGCTCGCAACGCACTCGCACAACAATCGCCGCCTTACATGCGATCCGGGATGCGCTGTCACATTAGCAACTGTGTTTAGGCTGCCGCCTGATTTGAGGAGCGCGGTTGCAATAGTTACAAGCCTGCGGCGCTAGCAATGATAACGAGTTTATGCGGTTTGCCACGTTCTTTAAGGGCTTCGTTGCAAAAACGCACCTTATCTCTGGGCGCACGTCTACTGCGAAGCCCGCGAACTGTTGTTTGAGGGAAAGTATTTTGGTTGATGCAAAGATGACCGCTGCTTTCGCATTATGTGAACGATTTCAATACCGGACAGCGTGATCTCGGCGGCGGCTTCGGACTTGAAGCTTAGCGCGGATCGTATTCGGTTTTTGATGCCGCGGTTACGCCTCGCAGGATATCCCGTCATTGCCCGGTGTGTCTCCTCCGGCCATTGCGGCGTTCCTGCTGCCTTCAACCTATGCGGGACCGAGAGCAGATCGAGCTGATATGTCTTGGGCTGGCGTGTCATAGACATCTCTCCGACTCGTTTCGTGAGAGATCAATGCTTTGGCCATCACTGCAGACGGTGACGGGGCATCTGCTACTTCCAATAATCTTTCCAAAGCAGCAGACTGAAAGGTCAACCCAAGCTGTGTGTCCGCTCAAACGGGTGCACTCCATTAAGGATATTGCGCACCTGTGACGGTCAAATAGACCGCGTAGAGCGATTTTGTTGCTGCAATGAAAAGCCGGTTACGACGCGGGCCACCAAAGGTAATATTGGCGACGGTCTGTGGCGTCTTGATCTTGCCAAGAAGTTCACCCTGCGGCGAGAAACAATGAACGCCATCGCCGGCGCTGGTCCATAGATTGCCGTCTGTGTCGAAACGGAAGCCATCTGGCAGGCCGTTATCGACGGTGCAGAAAATCTTGCCACCTGTCACGCTCTTGCCGTCATCTGCGACATCAAAAACGCGGATATGGCGTGGTGCATTCTCGTCATGACTATAGGCACTATCGGCAACAAAGAGCTTTGTTTCATCGGGTGAAAAGGCGAGACCGTTTGGCTGATTAAAGTCGGTGATGACTGCCTTAAGCTCGCCGATGCTCGGGTCGAGGCGATAAACATTGCGTGTCGGTTGTTCCGGTTCGGCCTTGTAGCCTTCATAATCTGCCATGATGCCGTAGGTCGGATCGGTGAACCAGACAGTCCCATCTGAACGCACGATGACATCATTCGGAGCGTTCAGTTTCTTTCCCTGATAGCCGTCGGCCAACACGGTGATGCTGCCGTCGATTTCTGTGCGTGTAACGCGACGTCCGCCATGCTCGCAGGTAACGAGCCGTCCCTCGCGGTCGCGTGTGTTGCCATTGGCGAAATTGGAAGGTTGCCGAAAAACAGAAACTCCGCCTTCAGGAACCCAGCGCAAGATACGCTCGTTGGGAATGTCACTCCAGAACAGACAATTATGATCGCTGAACCAAACCGGTCCTTCGGCCCAACGACAGCCCGTATAAAGCTCATCGAGATCGGCACTTGCCACGATCATCTGCTTGAAACGTTCGTCGTGGATTTCGTAAATCGAATTATTCTGCGACAAGAAAATTACTCCAGGAATGCTGTTTAACGCTCAGGTCTGCGACTGCTGGCCAGGAAGATCACCGCAATGATGGTGAGGCCGGTCAGAACGAGACGAACACCGGCACCGAAGCCATAGGTGTTGAGCATCGAGACTATGAGGAACATGAAGAGTGCGGCACCCCAAATACCGGGGATGTTGGAATCGCCGCCTGCAACAGCTGTGCCACCGATGATGACCACGGCAATCGACATCAGCAGATATTCAGCGCCCATGTTGAGTGCCGCTCCGCCCGAGAAACAGGCAAGCAAAAACCCACAAAGAGAAGCGAGAACAGCGCAGAGCAGATAGGTGATGAAACGCGTACCATCGACCGGAACGCCTGCCATGCGTGCAGCAAACGGGTTTTGCCCAATCGCCGAAATCCACCGACCATAGATGCTCTTTTTAAGGAGTACCCAGCCGATGAGGGACAGTACCAGCGCCACGATAGCAACGTTGGGTATGCCGAGCGTTGATGACGTAGTGAACTGTGCCAGAACTTCTGGCGGTTTTACACGTAAGCCCCGATTGCTCCAGATTGCAGTCGACTGGATGAGGAAGCTCATCGACAGGGTCGCGATGATGGGCGGAATGCGCAGCAGCTTGATAAGCGCATAATTGCAAATGCCAATTCCCAGCCCGATCAGCAGGGCAACGGCCAGACCGGCCAGCACCATACTGTCCTGGGAATCCATCAGCTTGAGGGCCAATGTTGCAGCCAGCGTCATGGTAGCAGGCACCGAGAGGTCGATATTGCCGGGGCCTAGCGTTATGACGAACATCTGCCCGAGGCCAACAATCACAGAAAAGGATGCGAAAGTGAAAGCCGCATAGGACAGACCATGGGCTCCGGCCCCGCCTGTAAACAGCACGGTGATGATCCAGACCGCGATGGTCGCAACGAAAGACCAGATCCATGGACGGCTTGTGAGAACAGAAATTGCGGTCATTGCTTTTTCCCACGGCTGTCGAGACGGTTGAGGAAGAGACGCAGGGCCAGAACGACGATCAGAATTCCACCTTGCGCGCCAATCTGCCAATCTGGCGAAATGCGCATAAAGGAGAGGAACGAGCCTGCAAGCGTCAGCGTCAGTGCGCCGATGACGGCACCGATGGGAGAGATACGGCCGCCGACAAATTCACCGCCTCCGAGAATGACACCGGCTATCGAGAGCAGCGTATAGCGCAGCGCAATATTGGCATCGGCTGACGTCGTGAGGCCAACAAGTGCAATACCGGCAAGCACGGCAAAGAAAGCAGCCAATGCGTAGGTACCTGCACGGATTGCGGTGATGGACCAGCCCGCGCGTTCGATGGAGCGCGTATTGCCGCCTGCGCCGCGCATCAGCACGCCGAAAGTGGTCCGCATGACGATGAAATGCGTGACGATAGCGATCAGCACACTGGCAACGATAGCCATTGGCACAAATGGTGGCTTGGTGGTCATGATCCAGCGCGCCCAGTCTGGTGCCTGACCGCCGGGCGAGGGCAGTAGAAGAACGGCCAGCCCGCCCCAGACAAAGCTCATACCAAGCGTGACGACAATGGACGGCAGATTGCGCAGGTGGATGATTGCACCCAATGCCGCATAGGCGGCAATGGCTGCGGCCAGGATCAGAACGCCGATGACCGGATTGGTGTTGAGATAAGTCGCGGCCACACAGACCACGAAGCTCACAAAGGTCCCCATCGAAAGATCAAGGTCGTTGACCGCCATGATGAGCATTTGCGCAATCGTGGCGAGTGCAATCGGCACCGCCAGATTGAACAGGAGATTAAGGCCAGTATAGCTCATGGCGCGCGGCTGCATGTAGAAGACAGCGGCCAACAACAGAGCAAGTGAGAAAACCGGCGTTAGCAGGCGAAGGGATGATGCGGAGAGGCGCATTATTCGTGTCCTCCCTCAAATGATGCAGCAAGCACGTTTTTTTCCGTGATTTCGTCGCCGACGAGTTCTGTCACGATTGCACCGTCGCGGAAGACATAGACGCGATCACACAGTTCGATTTCGTCCATTTCGGTGGAATACCAGACGAAGGTTCGGCCATTTTCAGCTTCATGACGCAGGATTTCGTAGACTTCTTGCTTGGTGCCGACATCGACGCCGCGCATGGGGTCATCCATCAGAATGGCATTGGCGCTTGTCGCGAGCGCGCGCGCGAAAAGCACTTTCTGCTGGTTGCCGCCGGAGAGTGATAGAATACGATTGCCCATATCCGGTGTGCGGATCTGGATCTTGTTTTTCCACTGCGCGCCCAGCGTATCTTCGCGGCTCTCATCAACGAGTTTCATGGATGAAAGACGGTCAAGCGAACCGATTGTGAGGTTGTGAAGGATGCTCCAGAGCGGAAACGTGCCGTTGAGGCTGCGATCCCCCGCCACGAAGGTTATCTCGCAATTGCGCGCAGGCAGCCAGTTTGGCCGACGAGCATAATAAAGATCGAGCAGCATCTTTGTCTGACCATGACCGGCAAGCCCCGCAAGCCCGATAACCTCGCCTTTGAAAGCCTGAAACGGCTTAACGTCATTGGCACGCTTGGTGGATGCGAGCACAGGTTTGCCGCTTGAATCGGTCTTTGCGGCCCGACGAGCAGATTTCTCGCGTTCCACGCTGCCCATGGCTTCCACAAGGCTACGATTGGTGAAATCTTTTGCCGCACGATTGGCAACGACCTTGCCATCCTTCATCACGACGATGCGGTCTGAGGTCGAGAGAATTTCACCAAGCATGTGCGAAATAAGGATAACCGAGCCGCCTGTGCCAACAAAGCGGCGGACATAGGCCATCAACTGAGCCGCAATACCCGCATCGAGCGACGAAGTAGGCTCATCGAGAATAACCAGTTTAGGTGCTATGCTCGGTGCTGTAAAATTAATGGAGATTTCCACCATCTGCCGTTCGGCAATCGAGAGTTCATCGACTGTTGAAGAGCAATCAATCTTATGGCCGGGAAAAATCTCGCTGAGCTTCTTCGAAATGAGGTCGATTGCCTTGCCGCGCCAGTTCGCGCCCGTAAGGTCGCGCTGCATGATACGCACATTTTCGGCAATCGTCAGATTAGGAAAGAGCGACAACTCCTGAAAGACGCAGCGAATGCCGTGCTTGCGTGCAGTCACCACTCCGTGGCCCGCCTCGCCGTGATAGGAAATGCTGCCTTCATGCGGCGAAAGCCCGCCATTAATGACGTTGACGATGGTGGATTTGCCCGCGCCGTTATGGCCGACAAGTCCCACGCATTCGCCTTCATGGATCACAAGCTCAGCGCCATCCAGTGCCTTTACCGCACCGAACTGCACGCGAATATTGCGTGCGGCGACGACCTCGCGTTTGTCGATTGTTTCAGACATGCACCCGAACTGTATTAGAGATGAGGGAGGGGCAGGCATGAGGCACGCCTACCCCGGGAGGAAAAGGATTACTTCGCTTCCGCGATGACCTTCTGTGCGTCTTCAAGCGAATATTCGACATTCGCAACGCCACCCTTCTGGGTGTTGCCGAGGTCCTTTTCGAGCGATTCCTGGCTGACGCTCAGGAACGGAACGACGAGGTCTTTCTTGACTTCCTTGCCGTCGAGGATCTGTTGCGCGACCCAGAAAGCAAGTGTCGAAACACCCGGTGCAATCGAAACCGACATGGTTTCATAGCCGTTCGCGTCTTTCTGCTGCTTCCACCACTGCAGTTCGTCCTCACGGTTGCCCATGATGATGATCGGTGTTTCACGCTTTGCAGCGGCAAATGCTTGCGCTGCGCCATAACCGTCGCCACCCTGCGTCACGACAGCGTCGATTTTTGGCAGGCTTGGCAGAACACCGGCAACCGCGCGCTGTGCAACGTCGGCTGCCCAATCGCCATGGACTGAGCCGACGATCTTGAAGTTCGGATGCTTCTTGACGCCTTCCTCGATACCGGCATGCATCTGGTCATCCACCGAAACGCCGGCAAGACCACGGATTTCAAGCAGATTGCCGCCTTCAGGCAAACGCTTTGCAAGATATTCGACCTGACCTTCGCCCATTGCCTTGAAGTCAACCGCAATGCGCCATGCGCAAGGCTCAGTAACGATGCCGTCGAAGGAAACAACCGTGATGCCCGCATCGCAAGCTTCCTTGACTGCACCATTGAGTGCCGTCGGCGAAGCTGCATTGATGACGATAGCGTCGTAACCCTGCAAGATCATATTCTGGATCTGTGCGGCCTGTTCAGTCGCCTGATTTTCGGCGGTGGTGAAAGCGTCTGCTGCAGAAACCGTACCGGCAGTGACAGCTTCTTTGGTCACCTTGTCCCAGCTCTGAAGCATGGCCTGACGCCATGAGTTGCCAGCATAGTTGTTCGAGAAGGCGATCTTCTTCGACGCTGTGTCGGCAAATGCACCACCAGTCGCCATCACAGTGGCGAGTGCTGCGGATGCCAAAAGAATTTTCCCAAGCTTCATTTTATTCCTCCCAGTTACAAATTTGCGGTGCCGCAGCGTTCTTGACGCTTCGGTCCGTTTGAATCCTTTTGTGCGAAGCCTCCCGCACGACCGCTCCTCAACGGTCCCAGTTTGCGCATCACATTACCTATTGTCTTGTGGGCAATTTTCTGGTGAAGCGAGAATGAAATAAATGCGTTGCTCTGTGAAGGCTGATCGAAGCAACCATGGTGCGGTTTCCTGCAGCATAATTGCGGGAACCCGCAAGACGCGCCACTGCATAATTTCTTAAACTGTAGTCAGTTTTAGATAAAATAGTGCAGCTATTTAAGATATTAGAGCGCCTTTAATACGCCCGGTAGGGCGCGACGCTCTATTGGCTAACGGCGTATGATAAGAAGCAAAGCAATCTGTCTTTGGGAGGAGAGTCGCTTGCTGGAACTAGCGCCTGAGCGCCTGCTCGACCACTATCTCAATATTTCGAGATTGCTGGCCGGCCAGCTGGATTTCGATTCCATCATTCAAGCGGTGGCAGCCGAGATCAATCATATCCTGCCCTATGACCACCTCGACGTCTGTATCAAGATGGTCGATGGCAAGTTTCACATCGCCTATGAAAGCGGGATAGAGACGGCCTGGAGCCGAAATCCGCCAGCACTTTTATCAGGCAGTCCAATTCGCACTCTTCTATCCGGTGAAGTTGAATATCTGCTAACGGATGATGCACGCACCGACACCCGGTTTCATTTCGAGGGGTCGTTTTCGACGCCGATCATCGAACATGATCTCAAGGCCCGCCTCCATGTACCACTGAAGGCGCAAGGGGATATTATAGGGGCGCTAAGTTGCTCCAGTTTGCGGTCGGGCTGCTATTCGACGCGGGATGTTGAAAACGCGCAGTCGATTGCGGATCTACTGGCGCCATATTTCTTTGCAATCCGTGCTGCGGAACAGGCCAAACGGTCCGCCATTGTCGAGACGGAAGCGCGGGCGCGGGAGGAGGGATTGCGCTTTGGCGCCCTCAAGCTCACCGAAGCGCTGGAGATTGAGCGGCATCGTATAGGGATGGATTTGCATGATCAGACGCTGGCAGACCTGACTCGTCTGGCACGTCATGTCGAACGTTTGACGCGTGCCCCCGATCTTTCCGGCGATCAACTGGAACCACTGTTTCATGGGTTGCAGAACTGCATGCAGGATTTACGTCAAATTATTGAAGAAGCAAAACCTTCTGTGCTGCAGCTTTTTGGCTTCGCGCAGGCAACAGAGAACCACCTTGATCGCTCCATCCGCGAAAGCGGGGCTGCAATCGAGTGGTTTCTGGACGACTATAGCGAAGGCATGACGGAGAAGCTTGAGGAGACGGTTGCAACCTCGCTTTTCCGGATCGTGCAGGAAGCCATCAATAATGCGATCCGCCACGCGCTAGCTGATGAAATCCGTGTTCGTCTTCGTAATAAGGGCGGACGGCTTCTGGTCGAGGTTATGGATAACGGTATTGGTATGGACCGCCAGGCGCAGCGTATTGGTCATGGTATCGACAACATGCGCACACGTGCGCGGCTGATTTCGGCAAGCTTCGCCATCAGAAAGAATACGGAAGGCAGCGGTACATGCGTGACGATCCATCTGCCACCGGAAATATATCAGTCAAGTGGAGGGTAAGATGCAGGTTCTGATCGTGGAGGATGATCCGTTGCATCGCACCTATTTAGGCGAAGCGATCCGTGCGGCACTGCCGGAGTGCAACGATGTGCTGGAAGCCGATAATGGTTCGGCGGGTGAGAAGCTCGCGCGGATGCATCGTTCAGCGCATATTGTGATGGATTTACAAATGAGCGGGCGAAATGGCATCGAAGCTGCCCGCACAATCTGGAAGGAAAACCCGGAAACCCGTATCCTGTTCTGGTCGAATTATGCCGACGAAGCCTATGTGCGCGGTGTATCGCGCATCGTGCCGGAAGGGGCTGCTTACGGTTACGTGCTGAAATCGGCTTCCGATGACAAATTGCGGCTGGCTCTGCGCAGCATTTTTGTTGAAGCGCAATGTGTGATTGATCGCGAAGTGCGCGGCTTGCAGCAAAAGAGCCTTGGTCATGCCAGCGGTTTCAGCGAAAGCGAATATGAAATTCTGATTGATATAGCGCTTGGGTTGACTGACCGCGTGATTGCGCGTCGGCAAAATCTGTCATTGCGAAGCGTTCAGAATAGGTTGCAGCAGCTATATGAAAAACTTGGTGTTTATCAGGAAAAGGGCGAGCCTGACGACGGACGTTTCAACCTTCGTGCTCGTGCTGTGACAGTCGCGCTTTTGCGCAAACTTTTGAACTATAGTGCGCTGGAGCGCGCCGAAATCGAGCTTAACGACTGGATTAGCAAACAATCTCCTTCGACTGACGTTACCCAAAAATCAGGCCGGTCGTCCAAGGGTTCCCTTGCAAAGTTTCGCGCTGAGTAAAGTTGGCCTTAGGTGAAGATGCAATTACGCTGCAAGGAACTTGAATTGCTCTCCCTCGGGCAGCAGTTTGAAGCGATTGCAGCATAAGTGCGTCCAATGATAAGCTGACCTTCTGAATCTTATGACAAAACTCGTCGCAAACTGACATCGCTATGCGTCGTCGCAAGACGTCTTGACAGCGAGCGTCACTCCGTTGGGCGAAGTACGACAGTTTTCGAAACAAATGTCTTCGGTGCTGTCGCTGTCATGCAAGCGATGCTGCCGCTGACCCGCCTCTACTACGGTGTGACCTATACAGCGTCCAAGACGGTCCTCGATGCCCTGTCCCAGGCGCTTGCAGTTGAACTCGAAGGCACTGCATCAAGGTTCATGCGGCCCTGCATACGGATAGCCCGATCGGAAGTTTCACAGGATCCGACGGAATTTATCCCTGGTAAGGGTTTGCACACTTCGCTGAGTACTGAAACTGGAAGCGGCATGTACAGTCCGTTTCGTGCTCGGTGCACCTCTATAGTTGCCAGGAGCGTAAGCACACGGAACAAGGTCGCTGTGCATTCTGTTCTGTGCGCGGCCCGACGGTCGTCGGCGGGCCGCCGCGTGTGGCTATTCTGATCGCGGATACTCGTCATGAAGACGAACCCAGCTCATAATGCCGGCGGTCTCGTTGCGGCCTCTGGGCGTGAGGTCAAGCCAGTTGAAGGCGCCCATCAGCAGTTCGGTGCCGCGGTGATAGGTCGAGTAGGTGTGGAAGACGTCGTCCCCATCTTTGACGAAGACGCTGACACCGAACATGTCGGGGGACCGCTGGATCCTGGTCTTGTCGTAATTGTAAAGCGCGCGACCGGCGGCCCGATCCGCCTCGGTAAACGACACGCCGAAGTCATAGTTGAAGTCACCGTCACCGGACGAGACCCATGGAAACGTCCAGCCCATACGGGCTTTCACCTGCTCTACCCGCTCGATCGGCGCGCGTGATATGGCTACGAAGGCGAGGTCGGCCTGCTCGAAATGCTGTCGCGCGGAGTCGACGTGGTCCATCGTATAGGAACAACCTGGGCAGATGTGATCCGAGCCCGGCGTTAGCATGAAGTGATAGATGGCGAGCTGGCTGCGATCGCCGAACAAGTCGAGCAAGGCGCACTTGCCGTCGGAACCGTCGAAGATATAGTTCTTCTCGACCCTGACCCAGGGCATCTGCCGGCGTTCGGCGCGCAAGGCGTCGAGCGAATGAGTCATCTCGAGCTCCTTGGCTAGAAGCGCCTTGCGCGCGGTGAGCCAGTCTTCCCGTGAAACGATGGTTGGATGCATGGTCAATCTCCTTGGATTTGGGATGGTGGTTGCGTGCGTTGTCGGGAGAGGGCGGAAGCAAGCTTCAGCCACGGCGACAGGTGGAAAAAGCTCATCAGCAGGTACATGAAGGCCATCCCGCCGATGGGCAGAATGCCGGATGTGGACGCGCACAGGGTGCCTTGCGTATCATTCGCGGAGACCCAGGCCATTAATGCGAAGGCCGGCGAAGCTGCAAGACCGAGCCAACTCGCGGCATGGCGAGACTGCTGGCTATCGGGAGAGCGTTTTTTTGCTACTATGGATGCCGTCATTTTCGAATTTCCAGTTGAGCCTTGCCATTAATTACTTCCCGGCTCTCAAGCTGGGAGAAATGTATCGCCGAAGGGCCGGAGAGCGTGAGTAACAAGTATGACGGGATTCAAATGGACGCTCTGATTGCTGCTGCGGCGAGCGCGCTCGCTGCGGGCGATCCGCTTGCAGCTCTCAAGCGTGTCTCATTGCGTGACGACGCTCCGGCGCTTGCCTTGCGTGGTATCGCCATGGCGCAGCTCGGCGACCTTGCACGTGCGAAAGAGCTGCTGGGAAGCGCGGCGCGCGCTTTCGGTGATAAGGAGTCTTTGGCACGCGCCCGGTGCGGCCTCGCCGAAGCCGAGATCGCACTGGTGTCACGCGATCTTGGTCGGCCCATGGAGCGGCTGGGCGCCATCAAAGCGACATTGGAAGCGTTCGGAGACCTCGCGAATGCAGCGCATGCCGGTTATCTGGAAGCACGGGGCTTGCTGCTGATTGGTCGCCTCGACGAGGCGGACCGAGTGTTGGGCGGCCTTGATGTCGGTGCGTTGCCGGTGACATCGCGGGTGGGATACGAGTTGGTTGCCGCAGGTATTGCAATACGCCGCATACGCTCAAAACCTGCGCGAGATGCACTAAACCGTGCCAGGATCGCCGCCGCCGGTATTGGAATCGCTGCGTTGAAGGTCGAAGTCGATCGCACCTTGCACGCATTCGAAGCGCCTGCCGCGCGGCGGGTCACGCGCAATGGGGAACAGCTCCTTCAGCTTGAGGAGGTTGAATTGCTGTTTGCTTCGCATGTACTCATCGTCGATGCGTGCCGGAATCTAGTATGTGCCAATAAAGCCAATACCTCTCTGGCCAGCCGTCCGGTCCTGTTCGCCCTCATGCGTGTGCTCGGCGAGACCTGGCCGGAAGACACCTCGCGGGAAGAGCTTCTTGTCCGGGCCTTTCGCGCGCGGGAAGCAGATGAATCGCATCGCTCTCGGCTACGGGTCGAGATCGGGCGTTTACGCGAGGCAATAAAACCCTTGGCGGAGATACACGCCACAGAGCGCGGGTTCGTATTGGAAACGCATCAAGCCGACGCGGTTGCAGTGCTTGCGCCGCCTGTTGAAGACGAGCATGGCGAAGTGCTGGCGCTTCTCGCCGATGGTGAGGCCTGGTCCAGTTCCGCGCTGGCGCTGGCGCTTGACGTCAGTCCGCGTACGGTGCAGCGGGCGCTCGACAGCCTTGCGGAAAATGGCAAGGCTGAATGGTTTGGTCGGGGACGCGCGCGGCGTTGGATCGCAACGAGTGTTCCCGGTTTCCCGACGAGCTTGTTACTCCCCGCCATTGGCGTTTTAGGCTAGGATGAGGCCATGAAACACTCAGCCGCCGAAATTATTCGTGAATATGGTCCCTTTCCCGGTGTAAAGTGTGTCCATGGGGTCAGTTTTGATGGCCGCCGGGTCTGGATAGCAACCGGTGCCGAGCTGACTGCTTTTGACCCCGACAGCGGGGAAATGCTGAGCTCGCTCGAAATGCCGGCCGATGCGGGCACGGCGTTCGATGGTGAGCACCTGTTCCAGATCGCTGAAGCGGTGATCCGGAAGATTGATCCAAAGACCGGGGAGGTGGTCGCCACTATTCCGGCGCCCGGTGATCGCGACGATTCAGGTCTTGCCTGGGCCGAAGGCACGCTCTGGGTCGGGCAGCATCGCGGCCGCAAGATTTATCAAGTGGACCCCGAGACGGGAACGGTGCTGCGCACGATTGAAACCGATCGCTTCGTCACTGGCGTCACGTGGGTCGATGGTGAACTCTGGCATGGTACATGGGAGAATGGCGAAAGCGAGGTTCGCCGCATCGATCCTTCGACCGGGGACGTATTGGAACGACTGGACATGCCGCCGGGAACGGGGGTTTCGGGGCTTGAATCCGACGGACGCGATCGTTTTTTCTGCGGAGCTGGAGATAGTCCTAAAGTTCGTACGATACGCAGGTTGGGACGATCTGAAGCCGCGACGTGAGACGAGAGGAAACTTGGCGGTTTGTGCAATCTCATTCAATGCAGCGTCTCTGCGGTAACCTTCGGCACCGCTTGAGACGGGTGTCCTTTAAGACGGTCCGAAAGAGGTAGTCTAGCCAGGGCAGCTATCAGCATTAACTCTCCGGATTGCGGGACGGTCCGCTCGCAGTCCCATTCAGGTCATCAGGATCGGGCGCAGATTTCTGACCGGCAATCAGATGGCGTTGCTAACTTCCATCGTGTTGCTGCCGCGTGGAAATGATGGTTAAAGCTGGTGGTTCGTTCCGTTCAAGGCAAAGAATTGGTTCTCCTTAACAGGTTCGGCTATCAACTACGACAATCTCTGGGCCATCTATTCAACAATATCACAACAGCGCAAAGAGATTGAATATGGGCCCGGCATCCGCTTTTATATGCCTATGGCCCGATATTCGTTGCAATCGGCAGTCCGTCAAGTTCGTGTCCGCGTGCTCGCCACGATCGGGATTGGAGCAGCTGTGATTGTTGCATGGTGGATGAAGGTTGAAGATGCCCGCATTCCAGAGGTAGCGCCGGCGGTCGCCTTCGGTGAGCCTGTCAAAGTTGGTCGCGCAGTCTTTATTCCGCAGAAGCTTTCTGTGGTACAGGGCAAGGAGCAGGGCAAGCGCAAGCTTGTTCTCACGGGTCTTATCGAGAATATAACCGGTACGACCCAGACGGCGGTGTTTGGTTTTCCTGAAAAACTACCTGAACTTTCCTCGGGTGATACGGTATTTCCCGCTCCGAAGGTCACTCTCGTGCGCGACAATTATCCCCTGATACAACTTCAGCCGCGCATTCGGGAGACGGTTACCGTCGTCTGGGATGTTGCGCCTGATTGGCGCGAAGGGGAAGTTTCGATCAAGTTCAGCGCGCAACAGTTCAAACTCAACGACAACCTTTACTCGAAGGCGAGTTGGCTTCTATTTTATCCTACTGGTACGCTGAAGGCCTGGCCGGAGCAGGACACATGACTTTCCTGACAAATTTCGCCGCTGTGCTAATTGGTGTAGCCGCGCTGGGGACAATGAGGAGCACGGTGCCTGATTACAACAGCAGTTTCCAACCTTTCGCGGTTTACGCGGACAAGCAGGGAATTGGGCAGGGGCGTCTGTTTTCAGCAAAGCTGGTGGGATTGAAAACTGCTGGCGCTATCTCCTTCTCGCGGTTCGGCGAGGACGTTTGGCGCGATACATCCGCGACCTTTCTTATCGCCCAGCTTTCAATTACAGGTCGGTCTGAATCCCGACAGCTCGAGGCAATCTGGGTTGGCGCAACCGGGCGGCAATACACTCCGTCTGACCGGCTGTACGACGTGCCGCGCAATCTCTCCTCGGCACGGTTTGAGCCTGGGCTGACTGACCGTACCGTAGTGGTATTCGAACTACCCGAAGACGAGATTGTGGGTGGACAGCTCGGATTGGTCACCCGCAGTCAAATGGTGATGGATCGCGCCGTGCATTTTGCAGGGCCTGCAATCGTACCGGAGAAGCAGACAAATCTGAGACTCGAGCCATGAGAAACCTCCGCTGGTTTGTTGTTACGACCGTCTTGTTTACCGTTACGCTTGGATTTACGGGATGGTCCGGGTTCAGGAATCTTGGCCAACAGCGCGAGTGGAAGGCGGTTTTGGTGGATGGAATCGCAGGCGAGCTGGATGGCCTGCGCGTCGGGATACGGGAGGTGCGGGCCTCTGTTATCGATAGCGTACCAGATCGCGCACTTCTCTTCGTACGCATTGACTTTCAAGGAGCGCAGGCCAATGCGCAATCCTGGGGTGATTGCCGCGCCAGTTTGCATGCGCCGGATGGCAGTACCTGGCTGCCCATGCAGAGTTACTCGATCCGAGGTGCGATCAAGATCCTGGCTTCGGATGGGAAAGACAACGGCAATTGTAACCTAACCGAAGTCACGGAGAACGGTCCAACCGCCTTTGACCAGATTTATCGGTTGCCGATCTCTGCGCTCGACGATCTAACCTTGCGTGTTTCAGGTTATGGAACGCGGCCCGCTGCACTTGCGTTTCCGCTCAAGCCAGAAGTACGTCGGTTCAGGGCGCCGTCGCAGTAGCCGCGGCCTGCTGTTGCGCGCGTCCTGCCAACTCCAGTCCTGCTGCCAGAACACAGAATTGGATAACAACGACGATCAGTCCTGTCTGCGGCTGGCCCGGATATCCGAACAATAGGTTGAGCGGCTGTTCCAGCAGTCGCCACACTGCTGGATCTTGTGGGCCCACGAGTTTGGTCGACCCAATCCAAGCCCAACGCCCGAGATAATCGACAAATCGCCAGAGCACGATAACCGAGATCGTCAGGGGTATGCCTGCTGAAGCCGCCAGCATCACGCCGTTGGCGACTGCGTGCCAGCGCTTTACCGTTGCGCCCCAGAAATAACTGATGAAATCGATGACCGGTTTTGGCAGGATAGTCCAGCGTTCCAAAATGCGGCCCGTTAACCGCCGGGTTCGCTCGGTTATCAGGTTCAGATCGTGGCCATAGATAATGGCGCCAAGGTTGAACCAGATCAGCGGCAGGACGGAATACCAGAATAGCGTGTTCAGCCATTGCAACGGCTGAAACGCGGGTGGCCAGTCGATAGGGCGCGTGGAAGCACTCATCACTTCGGCGCTGGCGGATCGGATCGGGAAACCCAGCAACTCCCGCAGCGATGGCAATTGCGCAATCCAAGCCACAAGCTGATCCTGCCAACCAGAAATTAGATAGAGAGCGAGTAGCGCCCACGCCGTTTCGCACGCAACGATAATCAGTGGCCAGAAGCGGTTGCCGGTCTTTTCATAAAGGCTGCGGGCTGCCCGGCGCAGTACCCATATCAGCAGAACCGCCACAACAATCCACCAGGAACTTTGCACTTCCAGCGCAGTCGGACCGGAATCCGTTGGAGCGAGGAAATTGATACGGCTGTTCTGGATATCGAGAAACAGTTTCGAATAATCTCGCAGCGTATTCGACAGGAACCCCCAGCCAGCGTAATAGCCATAGAAGGGAATGAGCACCGCGAGCAACGCTCCGGCGAAGAAATTGCCATCCCCAGCAGCGGTTTCAGGTTCCACAATGTTTGTCTGGACCGGTTGTTGCCGTCGCCGCAACAGTGGCAGCCCGTCGCGCAGGACGAGGAACATTGCAGCAAATACGATCAGTTGCAGCAGTATAATCGGAGAGAGCGCAACCAAGCCAGCGAAACGGTTAACCAGGCCGAGTTCGACGGCAGCGCGCAGAAGCACGACGTTAAGCAGAATGCCAGTCATCCAAATAGCACTGAGCGGCGCGCCGAAACGTACGACGAGATCACTACTCAGCCGGATATGGCTAGCGGCTATATGCAAGCTTTTGGCCATTGACCTGTTGCATTCCTCTGCTGCGTCGATTTGTTCGGTTCTCGCAATCAGATGGTATTCTAGTCCGCTGTTGTCTAATCTCGCAAGAATTGACCATTCGGGGATACCGGATAAAAGCTCGGGCTGGTTTTTTGGCATAAGACCAAGACACAAGGCAGACCTGTGCAGATGAGATCTGGCTAGGCGGATCTCACCTCGGCAAGCCGCTTGATAGAGTAGTCGTCATTCCAGCAAACGGCGGCCTCCCATGTGGCCGAAGCCTGATGAGCAATATCCCATGCATGCGCATCAAGATCTGCAGCATTGTGGGGCAGCGCCAGATCAAGATCGGCAATGTCGACATGCGCTTCGTCCCAGTCGATCAGAGCAGCCCGGTCTTCCGTCATCAGAATATTACGTGCGTTGGCGTCACCGTGGATTACGCAGGCCGGGCGACCGACAAGTCGTGCCCAAGCGGCTCGGCATCGCACTACGCCCTCCGGTGGCATCGCGGAGAGGTCGATTCTTGTCCCTCGCTCAGCCTCCAGCAGATCGGTCGACGACCGCCAACCCGGACGCTGCGGCCAGCCCCAAGTCAACCGGTGCAACTCGCGCAGTATGTCCGCTACCCGCCGCCAGTCGCCCTCTGTCCTGGGTGGAATGCCTTCCAGATGCTCCATTACGACCAGGCCATCCACGAATAACCGTCCATCGATCGTCGGGATGGGTAGCGGTACTGTCAAGCCATTTTGATCCAGGTATCGAAGCAACTCAGCTTCCCAGGCCAGATCAGCGTCGTTCCGTGTGCCAAGGCGTGCCACCGCAAGGCGTCCGCCGATCAGCACACTCCAGACATCGTTGGCAACGCCGCCAGTGAGCCGTTCCAGGCGGTCAACATCTGGCCCCCAGTGTTCGAGAGCTTCCCATCCCATTTACGTGGCTTTCTGGAGTTCGGGTTAATTGAGATCGTAACTGGCAATATCATATCCGCCTCTTGCGGATCGCTCTGACCAGACGGAACACGGCAAAGGCAGCGGAAGCGAGATACAAAAACCCGCCGATGAACATGATGCCATATACGCCGGCGAACAGTTCGCGGTCTTCCCTGAACCTGTCCGGTGGCCCAGTCACAGGATAGACATAAGCTGCAATGACTTCCCCTATCCCGTATCCGACAAGAACGCAGATCGGCACGAGCAGGAGAAGGCTGATGACGAACACGACAATTGGTTTTAGCACTGCTGTTACCTCCTGACATCGATCAGCTTGTCGAGCGAAAATCGTATGGAATTAGCGTCGCAGCGGTGCCAGCTCATCTGGGCGTTCGCTTCATAGCTGCGCCCATAGCACCAGTCCCTTTCGTTGAGCGCGACGCCATAGATCCTCATCGATACGCAGTCGACGGCGACACGGACATCGTGGCTGAGGCTGTGCCGACAGCCGTCGCTTGCCTTGTCGAAGAGCTTTTTAAGCTGGCTGTCGGTTTCGGTGGCTTGCGCAAACAACTTTTCCGCGGCCATGGCCGGAATTGCGCTATGCGATCCGATGGCGAACAGGGAAAATGTGAGCAGCAGCCGGTTCATTGTATCGTCCTTGTCATCATGGTGATCGGGAAGGGGACGGTAGTAATCCGTCGTCACTACCTTGTCCGGTCAACCTGAAACATTCGGCCAAGCGGTCGGCCACCGGCTCATAGTTTTTCGCCTCGCCTGCCGGGTAGGTCAGACGAAAGGCGCGGACGGTGTCGATGCCACGCGCCGCATTCCACTCCAGCAGGGCCTTGGCATGGAAGATAGCGCCGCTCGCCTTGCCGGAGATCACAGCCCATCTCTTCCCGGTGCGGCGATAGCTGACGACGTCATTTTCGTCGGCAAGACCGGCGACGATTGTGTCCATATCCTCTTCCAGAACGTTGTACCCGCCCCAGACCCGCAATTCGGCGCCCGACTTGCTGGAGAACACACTGCCGTCGCCATTGTCGGATTCAAACTGGGCGACAAGAAGATCAGCGGGATAACAGATGGAATAGCCGAAGCGTGCATTTGTGTAGACATTCCACTCATGGTCAGCCGCTATGGCAGACACGCCTGCGTCCAGGAAAATCAGAGCCGCGGCAAGGGATCGTCCGAAGGTATTCATCCGTCTCTCCTTTTGATGATCGCCATCGGTGGCCGGGGCTCCGATCAAACGAAATGCAACATGATGGCGGCGCTTAGTCCGACAAGGATGCCGCCGCTGACCTTCGAGATCCAGCTGGCGGAGCCGGAAGAAGAAACGCGTGGCGATGCGAAGGAGGCGATGGCCACCGAGGCGAGATCGCCGAGCGAGAAAGCACCATTGACGATAATGCCCAGCAGCAGGAATTGAAGCCAACTCGGCATCGCTGCTTGCGGATCAACGAACTGGGGCAGGAACATCAGGAAAAACAGCGCAGTCTTCGGATTGAGAATCTCGACCACAAGGCTGTCGCGCAGAACAGTCTTATGCCGCGCCCGGGCTTTATTTTTTCGCTCCGTGCCGGGAAAAATCATTCTTCCACCCAGCCACAGCATATAGAGCGCTCCCGCCATCCGGACGATCGAGTAGAGCACGGGCGCATGGTTCAGGATCGCAGCCAACCCGAGGGATGCCGCCACTATATGGATGTAGCAGCCCAGATGAATGCCGAGGGCTGCCATCAAACCAGCCCTGTGACCGTAAGCCAGGGTCTGCGCCGACATATACAGAATGGCGGGACCCGGCATGAAAGCGAAAGCCAGTGTGGCAAGGACGAACGGTATCCAGGTTTCCGGCAACATGCTGCCGACCTCCTATTTCCCGCCAGGGCAGAGTCAACCAAACTTTATTGATCATGAGAAACGATTTATCATCATGCTATTCATGATGAATCGAGGTGAATAAATGTTCGATATCGCACTGTTGCGGACCTTTGAAGCAGTCGCCGGCTTGTCGAGTTTTACGAGGGCGGGGCAGCAACTGAACCTGACGCAATCCGCCGTCAGCGCACATATCCGGCGACTGGAGGAACAGGCGGGAAGCGTCCTTTTCGAACGCAATACCCGCACGGTTGCGCTGACCCCGCAAGGACAGGCGCTGCTGGGTTACGCAAAGGCGATCTTGCGCCTGAGCGAGGAAGCGCGGACCCTTATGAAAGGAAGCACCAACGCGTTTCATCTGCGAATTGGCGCATCCGATGATTTGACGAGCACATGGCTGCCATCAGTGCTGAAAAGGTTTCAGGACTCCCGTTCGGAGCGGACGCTGGAAATCCAGATTTCTAATACGGCCTCTTTGCTGGAATCAATGGATAAGGGCGAACTCGACCTGATCATTGGCTGTCGATGTCGGGGTGACCAGTCCGGTATCCATCTGTGGAACGAGCCGCTACGATGGGCATTCGGAACGACCCCGCTCGAAGCTGGAGCACCCATCCCGCTTGCCGTTTTTCCCGAACCGTGCCCCTACCGGGATGCTGCCCTTGCCGGGCTCGCCGCGAAAAATTGCAAATGGCGGATAGCCAGCATCAGTCCCAGCCTCGGCAGTTTGACGGCTATGGCCGCGGCCGGGCTGGCGGTCACGCCACTGAATTCCAGTTCCATCCCGGCGAAACTGCAAACGACCGACGCCAATGAGCTACTGCCATCGCTGCCCGACGTTGAATTCGTCGCTCATATCAGGCCCGGCCTGTCAGAAGAGAATATGCTGCTCACGCGCTCAGTCATCGACTGGATTACGGTCAACAGGCCGAAGCTGAACACATAGTTGGCGCAAAAAGCGTGATTAAAGTGCGGTTCTAGCGTCCGATTTCCGCGACATTTGTGGCGGCAGTCCGTGCAAGTTTCCGCTTCCAGGGGGACGATGTAATGGTTTAGGGGTCCGGTGCAAAAATTTTAGTAGATTAAAAACGTCATTAATTCTGGACGGAATTATACTGCGAGCTCCGCAAAGATTTGAAATGGCGAGTGGTTGTCATTTGCGAACAGGTTCGTTCTGATCATATGGGCCACATCTAGTGGTTGTCCGGCTGATTTGACAGCAGGGGCAAGCGCCTGTGCAAGGAACCGGGTTCTTAAAGCCGCCGGGGGCCAACGTGATTTCACCCCATTCCTGGTTGCGTACTGCACCAGCCAGACGTGCCGCGCGGTCCACGCATCAATGGGCGTTGTCCCTGCGATACAAGTCGTAACGATGATATCTAATGAAAGTGGGCTTGGAGAACGAAAGGAGCATCAAATGATGAATTTGGAAGAATTCGCCAGAGAGATCTTTCTTAGTCAGCCCTTCAGTCAGTATCTAGGCGCCGAACTCGAGAGCGTTGGCGATGGCAGTGCTGATATCTCCCTGAATATACGGGAGCTTCATACTCAGCAACACGGATTTGTTCATGGGGGCGTGATTAGCTATCTCGCCGATAATGCGCTCACATTCGCGGGAGGGCTCGCTCTTGGTGGTGACGCGCTAACCTCTGAATACAAGATCAATTTTCTTCGGCCTGCGAGAGGCGACAAATTGCTGGCACACGCATGGACACTTAGCAGGGGGAAGCGGCAAGCCGTGTGTCAATGCAAGGTCGTCTGTAACGAGATGCTGGTAGCAGTCGCTCAGGGAACGATTGTTGCTGCTTAGCGTAGTATGAGAGTCTAAGAGCGCATTCTAACATGAATTGAGCAATTTCAGCAGGTTATGGTTCAATCGGATTTCTGACGTACGATGGAGATCACTATGCCTTGGACTGAAGCCGCTCGCCGACAGTGTGAACTTCGCAATTCGCGCTATGCAAGCGATTTAACGGGCGCAGAATGTCGCTCATCGAGACGCTGGTGCTCGCGCCTAAACATCTTGGACGCCCTCGTAAAACAGATCTGCGTGAAGTCGTGAACGCGGTTCTTTCTGTTGCTTCTTCTGATGGCACCTGGCGGCTTCTGCTGACGGATTTACCGCTGTTCTCCACGGTGCGAAATATTGCTGTCGTTGACGGCATGCTGCGCTCCGCCCGCAATGAGGAGATCGGCGTGTTGAAACACAGTCGGGTGTGCAGGTCTGTCATTGAACAAATAGGAATGATTAAAGTTCGGGAATATTCTCCCTAAATATCACCTGAACGCGTGGCGGCTGCGGGTCGAATGATTGGCCTTTGATGCTGCTGATAAGTGACACTAGCGCTTCGCGCGCTTCAACGCGCGGGTTCTGGTCAATGACGGCATCCATGGTGCCGTTCAGCAGCAGGCGTTTGGTGCTTTCGGTCAGTTCATGCCCAATGAATATAACCGAATCTGATTTACCGGAATCCATCAAAGCCTGACCGATGCCCTGATTGCCAGCGCCGAGATTATAGATACCCGCAAGGTCAGGATGGCGCTTGAGCATCGCGATAGCCTCCGTATAAGCCTTCTCGCGACTGTCCTCGATCTCTTTCAATTCAACGATATTGAGGTGCGGAAACTCTTCCGCGATCACGCGCCGAAAGCCCATCTCGCGCTCTTCATGTCCGCGATAGGAAAGCGATCCGGCGAATAATGCGACCTTGCTTCCTGTCCCGCCCCCTAAGAACCTGCCGAGGATATAGCCGCCAAGTCGACCTGCTGCGCGATTGTCGATGCCAATATAGCCAACGCGTGGCACATGCAGAATGTCAGACGCAATCGTTACGATATGCGCACCGGATTCAGCGAGCGAACGCATGGCTTCACGTACTGTCGGGTGATCCAGCGCAATCACGCCAACGCCTTGCGCCTTTCCCTTGAGGCTTTCCAGTGCCTGCGCCAGTGTATCCGGGTTGAAGCCTTCAACGCTATGGATGGTCAGGTCAATTTCAGGCTTCAACGCTGCCTGCCTGACAATCTGATCGCGCAGATTGGCGATGAAGGTGTTGGTTCCTGCAGGCAATATGAAGTCCAGCTTCATCCGCTCAGTGGGTGCTGCATTGCGAGGCGTGCTGCCGGGAAGGTAGCCAAGATTGCGTGCGGCTTCGAGCACAATTTCTCTCGTGCGCTCTTTAACGCCCTCGCGATTGTTGAGAACACGGTCAACGGTCGCGCTTGATACACCGGCAGCCTTGGCAATGTCGCTCAATGTTGATCGCAAATCCCGTCCCTCACAGAAATGATGTAAAATGATGTATTTCGATTTGAAAATGATGCAAGTCTTATGCGTCATCGGACTGATGTTTTCCTCATCAATTCCCGTTGATGTATCCGAAATGCATCAAAACGCATCATTTTATGCCGACTGCGGTTGGGTTTCCCATTTCATCAGACGTTTGCGGTGATAAAAGATGAAAAATGATGTAAAATGATTTTATATGATGTTGACACTCAGGCGAATTGCCTTCATCAATCCTCACCATATCAATGGAGGTTGATATTTCTCATCGAGGGAAGCGGTATTGTGCCCCTGCTTTTGGCAAGGATTGACTGCTTCAAACAGCGCGCTGGTCTAAGCGTGGCGATGGGAAACTGATAGCGGGAGGTTCAAATGAGTACAGCGCAGGATTTCACCCCTGATCCGCCGGTTCGTGTTCGGGATTTTAAAATCGGCTGTATCGGTGCCGGCATGATCATGGCCGAGTGTCATCTCGCCGCTTATAAGGACGCGGGCTTTAAGATCGCGGCAATTGCCTCGCGCACAAAGGCAAGGGCCGAAGAGGTCGCCAAGCGCTGGGAGATTGCGACGGTTCACGACACGCCGGAAGCACTGATTGCCGATGAAGCAATCGAAATCCTCGACATCGCGTATCCGCCGGATCAACAGCCTGCACTCATTCGCAAGGCGCTTGCACAGCCGCATATCAAAGGTATTCTTGCGCAAAAGCCACTGGCTCTGACGCTCGAGGAAGCAATTGCCCTGCGCGATGAGGCCGCAAAAGCTGGCAAAATCCTCTCGGTCAATCAGAACATGCGCTACGACCAATCAATGCGCGTGTTGAAGCAAATTCTCGACAATGACGAGCTTGGCTCGCCTGTAATGGCGACAATCGAGATGCGGGCGATCCCGCATTGGCAGGGTTTTCTCGAGGACTATGACCGCCTGACACTATCCAACATGAGCGTTCATCACCTCGATGTGTTGCGGTTTCTGTTCGGCGAGCCTGAAGCCATCACGACACTGACGCGAACTGATCCGCGCACCAAGTTTGCGCACAAGGACGGCATCACCGTTTCGACATTGATGTTCCCAAGCGGCGTAATGGCGGTCTCGATGGAGGATGTGTGGTCAGGGCCGCGCGAAGAAGGTTTTGACAGCGATATTTACATCAAATGGCGCGTCGAAGGCACCGATGGTGTTGCGCAAGGCACGATTGGTTGGCCGGATGGTTCTCCATCAACACTGACTTATGCTTCCAGGAAGACAACCGGTGGCAAATGGGTGAGCCCGAAATGGGAAACCATGTGGTTCCCGCATGCTTTCATTGGTGTGATGGAGCAACTGCAATACGCCATTCAGTCTGGCGAACCGCCGGCACTGTCAGTGACAGACAATGTGAAAACGGTTGCGCTCATCGAGGCCGGTTATAAGTCGATTGACGAAGGCCGGACGGTCAGATTGTCCGAGATATCAATTCAATAAACGAGCGCATCCCGAAAAGTGTGAAGCGGTTTTCGGAAAATATGCGCGTTAACAAATAATCTTAACGGGAGGGTTTCGATCATGATGCAGGTGGGTATTTTCAGCGGCTATTTTCCTTATTCGCTTGAGGAAACAGCCAAAAAAATCCGGGCGCTCGATTTCAACACGGTCCAGCTGGACATGCACTTCAAGGATATCGATCTCAGCGCCGGTCAAATCACCAAGGATAAGTGCGTCAAGATCCGCGAGACATTCCGCGATCACAACCTGCCGATTTCATGCATTTCCGGCTATACGAACATCATTCATCCGGACAAGGGTGAGCGCGAGCGTCGCGTGGGTTATCTCAAAGAGATTATCCGCCACGCGCAATATCTCGGCACGCCATATGTGATTTCGGAAACCGGTACCTACAACACTGAGTCTGACTGGGTGCATCACCCGAAAAACAAGACCGAAGAAGGCTTTGAAGAATGCCGCAAGGTCATCGCTGACCTCTCGCAGTTTGCCTATGATCATGGCGCGGTTTTCCTGCTCGAGACCTATGTGAACAATGTCGTTGGCTCGGTTGAGGAAACGGTGAAGATGTTTGCTCAGGTCGACCATCCGGGTCTTGGCCTGCTGATGGACCCGACCAACTATTTCGAGACGCACAATATCGACCGGATGGATGAAATTCTCAATCAGGTCTTCGATACGCTGAGCGACAAGATCAAGATTGGTCATGCGAAAGACGTCAAGCGCTCAGGCGATGACAAGAGCGAGAAGCACGCCGATATTGGTGATGCTGAAGCACTTGAAAGCCATACCTTCCGTGGCGTCGGCGAAATCGAATTGCCCGCTCCGGGTCTCGGTTCACTGAATTATGACCTTTATCTCAAGCGTCTTGCGCAGAAACACCCGAACATTCCGATGATTATCGAACATCTCGACGAGGCCGATGTACCGCGCGCGAAGAAGTTCCTTGATGGCAAACTGCGCGCGCAGGGACTTTAATACCACCGAGAGCATGTCTCCCAAAAGTGGGAACCGGTTTTTGGAATAAAGACATGCGTTAAAACAAATAGATAGCGCATTTCTGACGATTCATCTTGAACAGGAAATGCTCTAGGGCGGGGTGAGGCGGCCGGTGCTACAAACAAGCGTTTACACATTGGCCGCCTTTTGAGTGAAATGGCTGTACGCCGCAGTATTTAAGGTGCGAACATGGTGAAGCTTTACGGAGAGGCGAGATCGCGTCGCGATATCGCCGCGAGCAGTGGCTCCTTTGCGCAATTTGCGGGCGTGCGCCTGATGACGCTGGAAGACGGATTGGAACGCGGCATAAGAATGCTGGAGTTTCGTTCGGGCACCGGCTTGCGCTTTACCGTACTGGTTGACCGTGCTTTGGATATTGCCGATTGCGATTATCGCGGCATGGCTATCGGTTGGAATTCACCATCTGGCTTCCGCCATCCGGGGCTGCATGAATATGAAGGCGAGGGTGGCCTCGGCTGGATGCGCTCTTTCTCGGGCCTGATGATCACATGCGGTCTCGATCATATCCTCTTCATGTATGACGAGGCGGCGGATCATTATAATTACAAACCGCGAGAGACGATCAAGCATTCCATTCATGGTCGCGTTGGCACCATTCCGGCGAAACTCACCGGCTATGGCGAGCGTTGGGAAGGGGACGAATGTTTTCTCTGGTGCGAGGGTGTCGTTACTCAGGGAACTGTTTTCGGCGAGCATCTTGAATTGACGCGCCGCATCGAAATCAAGGCTGGCACCAACGATATCAAGCTGACGGATCGTGTGACCAATCGCGGCTTTTATCGCACGCCGCATATGTATTGTTATCACATCAATGTTGGCCATCCGGTTCTGGCGGAGGGGTCGCGCTATCTCGCTCCCATCAAGGATGTTGTCTGGGCGGCGCATGCGGGCGAGGATTACCAAAAGCAGGGCGTCGGCTACCGCTCAATGCCTGCGCCGCAAATGCAGTTTCATGAGCAGGTCTGGCAGCATGAAATGGGAGCGGATGCCAATGGCGAAGTGCCGGTCGCGCTGGTCAATGACAGGCTTGGTATCGGCTTTGAGGTCGTCACCCGCAAGGATCAGTTCCCCTGCATGTATGAGTGGCAGAACCTGCAGGCCGGGCAATATGCACTTGGCATTGAGCCGGCAACCAACCACGTCCTTGGGCATGGAGCTGCGCGTGAACGCAATGAGCTGATCTGGCTCGAACATGGCGAGGAGCGTCGTTACGATAGTACGTTCCGTATCCTCGCAAATACCTCGGAAATTGTGGCAAGCGAGGCTCGAATTGTGGCAATTTGCAGGCAACCTGATGGCGATTATCCGACGCCATCTGGTAATCACATTGCCATTGGAGGCCGCTCATGAGTGAGGTATCCATGTTTTCAGTAACGGGAAAAACCATTCTCTATACAGGCGCCGCCGGTGGTTTGGGACTTGAAACAACCTTGAATTTCCTGTGTGCCGGCGCGCGGGTTGTCGCGATTGATCATGATCCGAAAAAGATCGAGGAGCTGAGAAACAAAGCAGCGCTTGAGAACCTTGACGGGCTTTCTATTCATGCGCTTGATCTGTCTGATTTGTCAGCACTTCGCCCTGCATTAGAGGCTATTTCCAATGAGGTCGGCGGCTTCGATGTTGTGATTAACAATGCCGCGATTTATCCCTCAAAGCCGTTTGAAGAATACACGCTTGAGGAAATGCAGAAGGTGCAGCACATCAATGTTGATGCTGGCATCGTCTGCGTTCAGGTGGCTCTGCCACATATGCGAAGAAAGGGTTGGGGGCGTATTATCAATATCGCCAGCGTTACCGCCTATGGCGGCTGGGCACAGCTCTCGCCTTATGTGCAGTCAAAGGGTGCTCTGATTGCGCTTGCCCGCGCCTGGGCTCGTGAATTCGGTGTCTATGGCATTACCGTCAACGCGGTTTCTCCGGGGGCATTTCCTACGGACGCAGAAAAAATCCATCCTGATCCAGAAGGCTATACGCGCTATGTGTTGGACCATCAGTCGGTAAAACGTCGTGGTTCCGCCCATGATATTGCTTCCGCTTTGATGTTTCTTGCATCTGAAGAAGCAGGATTTATCACCGGCCAGACCTTGAATGTCGATGGCGGATGGGTGATGCATTAGGGAACGAATTTGCATTGGAGGAATGCGTGAGGAAGCTTTATCTGGCGGTCGGGTCGCTTAATCGCGAAGCCCCTTATTTTCAGGGTGCGCGTGGCGAAGGTCTTTCTATCTACGCGTTCGATACGACGACAGGTGAAGCTCAGCGCATTTGCGGCACAAGCTCAGTCGACAATCCGACATTTCTAAGTGTCGATCCGGCTTCAGGCGTCATTTACGCCAATTCGGAAGTGTTCAACTGGCATGAAGGCACTGTTACCGCCTATCGTTTTGATGCCGGGCGTGGTGAGCTTGTTTATCTCAACAAGCAGGCGTGCCGGGGCAGCATATCGGCCTATAACATGGTTACACGCGACAGAAAGTTTGTGCTGGTTGCCAATTATGCCATGGGAACCGGTGGCCCTGATCAATCGCTGGTCGCCTTGCCGATCCTAGCCGATGGCAGTTTGGGGCCGGTTAAAGGTTCTGTTCGTCACGAGGGAGTGCTTGGGCCAGTCACCGATCGGCAGGAACGGAGCCATCCGCATTGTGTGGTTGAAACGCCAGAGGGCGGCATTTTTCTCGCCGCCGATCTTGGTCTTGATGAAATCATAACGTACCGACTGGATGATGAGGGTGCGTTTGAGCGCCTCGGCAGTGTTGCTGTTATGGCTGGCTCCGGGCCTCGGCATATTGCGCAGCATCCGAACGGCCGGTTTGTCTATGTTTCAAACGAGCTTGATTCCAGTGTTTCGCTTATTCATCGTGACGGCACGCAGTTGAGCCTTGGCCAAACTCCGCCAAACGTACCTTCGGACGTCGAATCTCATGGTGCAGATATTCATCTGACACCCGACGGGCGGTTTCTCTACTGTTCGAACCGTGGGCCTGACAGCATCACGGCATTTCGTGTGGATCAGGAAAATGGCAGCTTGGTTGAAATCGGCCAGAGCTTTACGGGTGGAAAAACACCGCGTAATTTTGCTGTGACACCAGATGGTGGATGGCTTCTGGCTGCGAACCAGAACGGAGATTGCATTGCAATTTTCACAATCGACAAGGAGACGGGCATCTTGAACGATACTGGCAAGCGCATCGAAATTGGCACTCCCGTCTGTGTGAGGCCGTTCTATCTGTGAGCGGTGAATCCGGTCTTCCACGAAAGCAACGCCGTAAGGGCTCTGGCGTGACCATGGCCGATGTGGCTGCGGCTGCAGGCGTGTCGATGCAGACGGTCTCCCGGGCGCTCCGCTTTCCAGATTCGGTGATGCCTGAAAAGCGCAAGGCTATTCAGGACGCGATTGAGAAAACCCATTACGTCCATAATCTCGCTGCAAGCCACCTTGCTTCACATAAGAGCAATACGGTCGCAGCAATTATCCCGACACTCTCAGCTTCTGTTTTTGCAGAAACCATCCAGCATTTTTCCGATGTGCTGCACAATGCGGGATATCAGATTTTCTTGGGCAATACGGATTATCGTCCTGAGCGCGAGGAAGAGATTATCCGCAGCCTGTTGGGCCGTCGTCCGGATGGAATTTTCCTCATCGGTACACATCACAGCAAGCGCAGCGTGGCGCTGCTCAAACGGGCTGCCATACCTGTCGTTGAAGGCTGGGATTTTACAGACAAGCCGATTGATCGGTTGGTCGGGTTTTCCAATACAGCCGCGATTGCAGAGATGGTCGACCATCTGATTAATGCAGGCAGGCGTTATATTGTTTTCGCAGGTGTTGTCAGAAAAGGTGACAGTCGTGCAGCCGAGCGTCGCGCCGGGTTCAAGGCGGCGATGGAACGGCTGTTTCCAGACGAAAAGCCACGCATCACGGTGGCGACCGAAATGCCGATTGCCATGGCTTCCGGCGTCGATCTGTTGCGTCGGGCGCTGGCGCAATATCCTGAAGCTGATGCCGTCATGTTTTCGAGCGATATTCTGGCATCGGGTGCGCTGCTGGAAACGCAGCGCATTGGTATCAAGGTGCCGCAACGCTTGGCGATTACCGGCTTTGGTGACTTTGAATTGTCGCGTCATCTGCTACCGCCATTAACGACGGTTGCGGTGCCTTCGGCAGAAATTGGACGACAGGCGGGTGAGCTTTTGCTGCAAGCCATGCGCGGGGAGACATCGGCAAACACTATCGTCGATGTCGGCTTTGAGCTGAAGATCAGGGCCAGTGGTTAAGTGGTTAAACTGTCAGCTTGTGTTCGAAGTCCGTCAGCACTTCGCACCCGTTTCCGGTTACATGCAGCATGAATTCGAGCCGTACACCGCCAATATCTGGGTCGAAGGCGGTAGGTTCCACCATCACAACCATATCTTTCTTAAAGGTCTCGGTTTCGTAGCCGACAAGTCGTGGCCATTCATGCACTGATGTGCCGATGGAATGACCGGAATGGTGGGCATAACCATAGCCATGTGATGTGATATGGGTCTGCAATTTTTGATCCAATTCACCGATGCCAAGGCCAGGACGGACAAGTTCAATTGCAAGATCCAGCGCTGATTTTACGGCCTTGAACTGCTTTTCAAACCCGTTACTCACTTTACCCAGCATTGCCGATGCACAGCTGTCGCCCCAATAGCCTTTAACACGCGGTGCGAGATCGCAGATGAGTGGGTCGCCGGTCGCGATGATCCGGTTTGTTGGCCAGCCCATGAATGCGGATGTGCGTTCTTTACCGGAGATGAAATCGCCGGTGATCGGCAGGCGTTCACCGGCTCTGCTTTCCATGGAGAGCCTTATATCGGCGAATATCTCCAGTTCGCTGCGGCCTGCCTTGGTGTGCTCAATAAACGCGCGTTGCCCGGCGGAAGCGGTCAGTGCTGCCTCACGCAATAGCGCGATCTCAGTTGCTGTTTTCACCATGCGCTGGCGCTTGAAGGCATCGTCAATCGACACACGTCGGAGTGTTTCGATAAGTGGGAGCAAGGACAGAGGGAAGCTGTTCTGCTCTATCGCAACGGTTCCGCTGACACCGAACTTGATGAAGAGTTCCTGCGCGACGTTGAGATAGTTCGTAAAAATGTCGGTGGGCTCTTTATATGAGAAACCTTCATATGTGAGAATGATTTCCGCCCAGCTTGGTGTTCCCTCTTCAAGATTGGTAACGACAAGTCCGCATTCGCCATTTTTGCCCACGAGAGCGATGGCGGGCCCACCGGCAAAGGGCGATGGTCCCGCTTCTATGGAAACGATATGACCTGAGGCATAGGCGATGCCATCAGGGCTGGTGAACAGGCCCCAATCGGCATTAGATGCTTTGATGGCTTCAATTGTCCGTGCGAGCCTTTCATCCATTAGAAACTCCCTAGATCAGATTGCGGATATGGCGGTCACGACCATAGGCGGCAACCAGAAGCAGGATGAGTATCCCGAGAGCTGATTGTACCATGGCGTCTGAAAAGCCCATGCCGATGAGAAATGTGCGCAGTTCCATCAGCATAATTGCGCCCGCAACAGTTCCGACAAAACCACCGCGCCCACCGATAAGTGCGGTTCCGCCGATCACAACTGCAGAGACTGTCTGGAAGAGATAAGGCGTGCCGACTATAGCACTTGAGGAGCCCGTGAAACCGAGCAGAAGAATGCCGGCGAGGGCTGCAAACATCGCGCTTAAGCCAAATGTGATGGCCCAGATTACAACCGGCCGGATCAATGCCAGTTCGGCGGCCTTGATGTTTGACCCCAATGCATAAAGTTTGCGACCGTAAATCGTGCGCCGCAACACAAAGACGGTGCCAATACTGAGCAGGAGTGTGAAAGGGATTAGCCACGGAAACGGCAATGGTCCGATAGTGCCACCCAAGGACACGAAATCATTGATGAAAGCGGGTGCTGAACCTGTCGGCAATCCGCGTGTCCAGATCTGCACTCCGGCTTGAACCATGGTGCCAACGCCAAGCGTGACAATTAGTGGATGGATGGAAAGTGCCGCTGACAACGCTCCCGAAAAGGCACCGATCAGCCCCGCCGATGCCAGCACGATAACGCCCGCCACCAGTGGTGGCATTCCATCGCCATAGAGGCTTGCAAAAACGACATTGGCAAAACCGATGACAAAGGGAATGGAAAGGTCGATACCACCCAGGATCATCACCAGTGTCTGCCCAAGTGCTGCAATTGCCAAAAGTGCAGCCAAAACCAGCATGGCGCGGACGGAAAACAGGCTGGCAAAGCCCGGAATGAGGGCTGCTCCAAGCAAGAAGATCAGTACGACCCCGATAAAAGCGATTAGGGCGCGATTTGTAGCGAGTGCTTTGATCATGACTGCACCACCTTGCGTCGGAAATAGAGTTTCAGTTTTTCAGAGTTGAGGCACACGGCCAGAACAAGTACGGCGCCATAGACTGCCTGAAGCACGAAGGTCGAGACGTTGAACGCGGTCAACATGCTTTGCAGCAGGAAAATGTCCGCGGCACCCAGGAACGCAGCGGTGAGTCCACCAACTCCGCCAGCAAGACTGACGCCACCAAGGGCAACCGCGGCGATAGCAATCAGCGTGTAGCCGGGGCCGATGATCGGGTCGCCCGAACCAATCAAAGCAGTAAGCGACAATGCTGCAAAGCCTGCAAATAATCCGGCCAGCACATAGGCGAAAAAGCGGACGAGCGGCACATTGATGCCAGCGGTATAGGCTGCACGGTCCTCACTACCAACGGCCATAAGCGTCTCATAAAATGGCAGGCGTTTGATGCCGATCCATATCAAAACGGCCGTGCTCACTGGCAGAATGGACCATGGTCCAGCCAGGGATGCCAACCATGCAGGCACCGAACCTGATGGTGAAGGAAGGATGGTTAGCGCCAGCCCGCCAAAGATCAAGTAGGTGCCAAGGGTTGCGACGATCGGCTGGATGCGGATGATCGCTGCCAGAAGGCCGTTCAGTGCGCCCGCTAATACACCAAGTAAAATGGCTGCCGGGATGATGATAAAGGGTGATGAGATGCCACCTTTTGTAATCAGTATCTGGACCAGAATGACATTAATCAAACCCATAAGTGGGCCGACGGAGATGTCAATCGAGCCACGACCAGCAAGGAACGGTATGGTGATTGCAAGCGAGGTCAGCAGCAGCGGTGCGGCAAGCCCCAGCACCGAGCCCCAGTTTGAGGGTGCAAAGCGCACCGGATTGAGCACGATATTGATGACAAGCAGAATGATGAAGAGGATTGCAGCAAGCCGTGTCTCTTGACCGCCGGAGAAAATGCGCAGTAAGCCGTGTTTGTTGTCTCGTGCGATCATAGCTCCACCTCTTCCTGTCCGAACATGGCTGCAAGAACGCCCGACATCGACATTTGGGATTTGTCGATGGTTTTCGAACATTCAAAATCGCGGAACACTGAAACACTGTCACAGATTTGCAGGATTTCTTCGATTTCACTCGACAGGATGACGAGCGCGATACCTTCTTCACGGGCGAGCTTGCGGAAGGCTTCGTAGAATTTCATGCGCGTGTTCAGATCAACGCCGCGCGTTGGATCGTTGAGCAACATCACACGCGGCTGGAGCGCCAGAAGCCGGGCAAGCAGAACTTTCTGCTGATTACCGCCGCTTAATGCAGTGATCGGCGCGTCCATCGCAGGATAGCGGATCGACAGAAAGTCGGTATGGCGCTGCAACTCTTCCTTCTGTTTGCGACGATTAAGAATGCCAGCCCATGAAAAACGCGGCATGGAAGGCATGCCGAAATTATCGAGTACGGAAAGCACTGGGAAAATTCCGGTCGCACGGCGGTCACGCGGCAGATAAACTACGCCGCGTTTTGCTGCATCGTGGTGATTGCGATAGGCGTTTTTTTCGCCAGACGCGGCAACGACTTCCACCGTGGAATGACGTGGCTGATTAAAGCCCGCAAGCGCCAGCAGGAACTGTTCCTGACCGTGGCCTTCCAGACCTGCCAGCCCTGTTATTTCGCCTGCGCGGATCGCGCCGGATAAGGCTTTACGACCCGGAGCAAGAACCAGATTTTCATAGGAAAGAATGATCTGATCACTCGACATGGAGATGAGCCTCTGGCGCCATGAGTTCCAAAAGGATCTGGCTGGTGATTTGTTTCCTGTCGAGCGTGTCGACAATATGGCCGCTCCGCAGCACTGTGACCTGATCGGAAAGGCGTTTGACCTCTTCAAGTCGATGCGAAATGAAGATCACAATATTGCCCGAAGCGGCGTAATCTTCGATGGTTTCAAAAACGAGATCTCGGTCTGCATAGTCGAGCGCTGCCGTGGCTTCGTCGAGCAGCAGGATCGAGGGACGACTGATGAAGGCGCGCGCAATGACTACGAGCTGCTGTGCGGCAAGTGAAAGGCTGCCGGCCGCTGCATGAAGGTCGATCGGAAAGCGTGCAATTTTTGACAAGACCGCACTTGCGGCCTTCTCGCGCACCGATTTGTTAGCTTTGCGGGTGAAGAGCCCATCAAATCCGAGAAAGATATTCTCGACCACCGAACGATGTGGAGCGATAAGAACTTCCTGAAAAACGGTGGACAGGCCCAATGCCTTCATATCTGCGGGAGATTTGGCTGAGATATCGTTCTCGTTGAGAACAACGCGACCCAGCGTGGGCGCAACCACGCCTGACAATATCTTGAGCATTGTGCTCTTGCCGGAGCCGTTCTCACCAAGAATCGTATGAACGCCATAGCTGAAATCGACATTGGCACCTGTCAGCGCAACGGTTTCACCATAACGCTTTTCGATGTTTTTGATTGCCAGTGTTTTAACCGGCGCGTGCGTTACGTCAGGCAAACCGGCAGCGTGGAGCAGCCTGTGTATTCTGGATGTGCCGACTAAATTCAGATCAGCCTCGGGCATGATAAAATTGCTTTCCGCAGACGATAAGCGAAACCCACTGCCAGCAGGACTGGCAGTGGCTGTGTTTGCGCAGATGGTTTACTTGGCGCAGGAGGCGGGCACTTTTGCGAAATCAAAAAGTGGCGTGGCGCTTCCATTCGCAAAGTATCCATTCATCAGTTCTTCCGGGAACGGATCCTCTGGTGGGATCGGGAAAATGGCCGCGGAATCCGGCTTCATGCAGTCCTTGTACCAGTTCGGAAGATCGGCCTGTGTCACGGTCGGCATCGGAGCGATGATCGTGTTGACGAGCGGCTTCTGGCCTTCAAGAACTCGCAAAGCGATGCGAAAAGCATTTTGTGCCGCTACGTGCGGTGAAACTTCGCCGCCATAGAACTTGAACGTGTCCTGATTGGCATTCCAGTAGCCAAGTGCATCGCCGGAGATGGAGCCTGCAATCAATGGCAACGGCCTGCCTGCCTGTTGGAAGGCTTCGGCAATGAAGCGGGCTTCGCTGCCGGTCGACCAGACGGCATCGATTTTTTGTGGCGTGGTGGCAAGCGCCTGAAGTACTGCGGATTTCGTTGTTGTGCCGGTCCATTCACCGCTCACCTTGCGGGCAATCTTGAGGTTGCCGGATTCTTCGACAGCTTTTTCAAGTCCAGCATTTTCCTGCTGGACGAGCGGATGGCCGGAAATGCCTTCAACCTGAAGGACGGCGCCGCCATCCTTTAGCACTTCAGCAATGCCCTTGCCCATCTGGTAGCCCCAGAGGTTTTGGTTGTGCATGACATTGATGGCATTTGGCGTAGTGACGGAACCAGCCGATGTGATGACCGGAACATCTGCCTTATAGGCGTCATCAATTACGGCATTGAGTGCTGTAGAAGATCCGGCAATGGTCGTGATGACATTGCAACCCTGTTCGATGAAAGCTCGAATTTGTGAAATCTGTTGTGTGGCGTCGCCATTGGAGTCTGAAACAACATACTCAGACACATCACCAGCCGCGATTGCACCATTCACGAGGCGCTTGAGTTCATCATTGAAGGTCACACGCCATGGATTACCCATATAGGATTCCGAATGGCACCAGCGCCATGGCTTGGCGGGGGCTTTGAAATTGCCATAAGCCGAAGGGCCAACTTCAACTGCGTCAGTATAAAGCGCCTGAATTTCGGTTGGAAGTGCGCCAAGCAGTGTCGCGCGGTCTTGGCTTTGCGCCTGTGTGCTCAGCGCAGAAGCCGACAAAGTAACAAACATAAGGGCCTTCAGGCCATGGCCTGAGCGAATTCTGGTCATGCGTTCTCCTCCAATGTGAACCTCCAGTTCACTTGTAAAGAGTCTATTCACATATGCTATGCTGCGTCAATGGAAAATGTGAGCGCTAATGCATACTGTAGCATTATCGCATAAATCACGAGGATATGAATATAAAAATGTTAGCGCTAACTCTAGACAAGGCAAAAATATTGGATAGGTTGCTGACGCAAATGGATTTGAGCAGGGAATGGAGCTGCCATGGGTGTTTTATCAGGCTATCGTGTGCTGGATTGTTCAATTGCGATGGCGGGGCCATTTGCAGCCCAACGGTTGGGCGACCTTGGTGCCGACGTGGTGAAGGTTGAGCCGACGACCGGCGAATGGCAGCGCCATGTGGCGGCAGGCGGTGCGGAAGGCAACAAGGTCAATGTCTCGTTTCTGTCGCTCAACCGTAACAAGCGTTCTCTTGCTGTTGATCTGAAATCCACGGACGGCAAACAGGTTCTTATGGACCTGGTGAAAACGGCTGATGTGTTCTTGCAGAACTATCGTCCCGGCGTCGCAAAGCGTCTCGGCGTGGATTACGAGTCGCTCTCCAAGATCAATCCGAAGCTGATCTATGTTTCGATTTCCGGTTACGGCGAAGATGGCCCTTATGTCCAGCGTCCGGGACAGGATCTGGTTTTACAGGGTATGTCGGGGGCAATGCTTTCGGCAGGCCGCGAAGGCGAGCCGCCGACTGCCGCCGGGCAATATCTCGTTGATGCCATCACGGCTTATAACGCCTTTGAGGGCGCGCTGGCGGCGCTTCTCCATCGCGAACGGACAGGTGAGGGGCAGTTGGTGCAGGTCAATATGCTCGATGCGATCACCACCATTCAAATGCAGGAGCTTTCGGTTTTCACCGCTGGCGGCAAACCGCAGACCCGTTCGGCAGAACCGCATGCCCATGTCTATATCCGTGCGCCTTACGGCGCTTTTGCTACGTCTGACGGCTTCATTATCGTCGCTTTCCCAAAGCTGAAAACGCTGGGCGAAGTGATCGGCGAAGACAGCTTCCTCACCATGAATGACGAGGTCGATACATGGGCGCGCCGCGACGAAATCTTTGCCAAAACGCGAGATAAGCTGAAGGCGAAAACCTCTGCCGAATGGCTGAAACTTTTGCGCGCCGCCGATATCTGGTGTGGCCCTGTTTATGGCTATGCCGATCTCGTTGAGGACGAACAGATCAAACATAACGGCACGTTTGTGGAATATGAGCATCCGACCGAAGGCAAAGTGAAAACGCCGGGTTTCCCGATCCGTTTTTCCAAAACACCATCGACGGTTGATCGCGGTGCGCCGATCACCGGGCAGGATACGCGCGATATTCTGGCAGAAGCAGGATATGCGGCGGATAAGATCGCGGCGCTTGAGCAGTCCGGCGTCATCGTTTCAGGAAACCTCTGAAATGCAGGTGATTAACGCTCTCACCTGGGATCATCCGCGTGGTTATAACGCGCTGGCTGCAGCGGCAAAACTACCGCAGACCGTCAATTCAGGCTTGGATATCCGTTGGGATAAGCAGCCGCTTGAAGGCTTTGAATCGCATCCGATTGCCGATCTTTGCGCCCGCTATGATCTCGTGGTTCTCGATCATCCGCATGTAGGAGAGGCCATTTCCGGCAACTGCCTGCTTTCGCTGGAGGAAGTGTTTGGCGATGAAATCGTTGCGACATTGGCCAGTGCCAGCATCGGCCCGTCACTGACGAGCTACCGATTTGCGGGAAAACACTGGGCGCTGCCGCTTGATGCCGCTACGCAGGTCATGGCATTGCGGCCCGATCTTTTGGCCAATGTACCGACGACATGGGACGAGGTTGTGCGCCTGTCGCGTGAAAGTGGCAATGTTGCGCTTTCACTCGCTGGTCCTCACGCCTGTCTGACATTCCTTTCGATTGCAGCTGCATTTGGCGAACCGCCAGCTGAAAAAGACCCGAATATTCTCGTGTCGGGTGAGATTGGCCGCAAGGTTTACGATCTTATGGCGGAGCTTGCAGCGCGCAGCCCGGCATCGGTCAGGCAGAAAAATCCAATCGGTATTCTTGGCCACATGGCCGAGCATGACGACGTGGCTCTATGTCCGCTCGTTTACGGTTATGTGAATTATACCGCTCCGCAAAGCGGTCATCCTCTGGCTTTCCACAATGCACCGCGCGCTCGTCGTGCTGATGGACGTCCGGGTTCGACATTAGGCGGCACTGGCATCGGCATTTCGCGCCGTTGTAATGTTACACCGGAACTTAAAACCCATCTTTTGTGGCTCATGAGCCAGGAAGCACAGTCCGGTTTCATTCCAGATCATGAAGGGCAGCCCTCGCGCCGCGATGCCTGGCATGACGAGCGCGTGAATGTGCATTGGGGCGATTTTTATCGCAACACGGCAGACACGCTCGAGCAAGCCTATGTGCGCCCGCGCCATGACGGCTACATCGCCTTCCAGGGCAAAGCGTCAGCGCTTCTGGGTGCAGCTTTTGATGAGCGACGTCCTGCAATCGATGTGTTGAGCGAACTGCAATCTCTTTATGCCGCTTCGCGTGCAAATGGCGGTGAAAGGTAAGTTTCCCATGACAGAAGATGTAAAATTCGAGATTGATGGCGCCGTTGCCATTATCACGTTGAACCGTCCGCAAAAACTCAACGCCGTCACGCCGGAAATGGCCGACGCAATCGTTGCTGCCGTTACGGAATGCAATGACAGTGACACGGTCCGTTGCGTCATCTTGACGGGCGCCGGCGAGCGCGCTTTTTGTGCGGGCTCAGATATTCGAGAACTCGACACATATGAGACGCCTTGGCAGTTTCGCAATCGCCCGGATTATTGCGATGCATTTCGTGCACTGCTCAAGCCATCAATTGCAGCCGTCAATGGCTATGCCTTTGGCGGCGGGCTTGAAACCGCAATGTCTTGCGATATCCGAATTGCTTCTGAAAACGCCCAGTTTGCAGCACCTGAAATCAAGCTCGGCTGGATTGGCGGCGGTGGCATGGCGGCGCATCTGGCGCACTCCGTCGGTGCATCCAATGCAGCACTTATGATTATGACCGGCGATCCGATAGCCGCAGATAAAGCCGAGCGTTGGGGACTTGTAAGCGAAGTCGTATCGCAAGCCGATCTGCTCAAGCGTGCCCGTGAAATTGCAAATGTGATCGCCTCACGCGCACCGATTGCTGCAGAAACGGCGAAACTCAATCTCAGGGCCGCTGTTTCGATGCCGCTTGAAAAAGCAATCGAATATGAGCGCGATCTGCAAACAATCTGTTTTGCCACGGCCGACGCACAGGAGGGTCGCGCGGCTTTCAAGGAGAAAAGAGCGCCGATTTTCCGGCGCCGGTAGAAGATTTTCGCAAAGTAAGCCGATCGGAAAGTCTGAATCTTTCAGCGGTCGCAATTGCCGATTTATGGGAGGAAAGATCGTGACTACGAGTTCGCAGGGCAAGTCGAAGGCGCTTGCCAATACCATATTCGCAAGCACAATTGGTACAGTTGTAGAATGGTATGATTTCATTCTTTATGCTACAGCGGCTGCATTGATATTTAATCATCTGTTCTTTCCGCAGTTTGATCCCACCACAGGCATCATCGCATCATTTGCCACCTATACTGTGGGTTTCTTGGTGCGACCGCTTGGCGGAATCATCTTTGGCTGGATGGGAGATCGTATCGGGCGAAAGCCGGTATTGATGCTAACTCTTTTAATGATGGGTATCAGCACGACATTAATCGGTCTTCTGCCGACCTATGCATCGATTGGCGTATGGGCACCGATCTGTCTTCTTCTTCTGCGCGTCGTTCAAGGTTTAGGCGCTGGTGCGGAATATGCCGGTGCCGTCGTTATGGCCGGTGAAATCGCTGGAGACAGGCGAGGCCTCTTTGCCAGCCTTCCTGCTGCTGCGGTCGATGTAGCGACAATTTTGGCTGCCGGGGTATTTGCACTCTTTACACTGTTGCCGGAAGAAGCATTCATGAGTTGGGGCTGGCGCATTCCGTTCTTGCTAAGTGGTCTGGTGCTGTTTCTCGGCGTTTATATCCGTCGCAAAGTTCCGGAATCGCCTGAATTCGTTCAGGTTAAGGAAGAGCGTCGTGACATGAAACTGCCGGTGCTGGAAGTGCTTCGCAACCACCCAAGAACCATGCTTGCGGCAATGGGTGCGAACCTTGCTCCCAACCTGTCCTACGTGTTTCAAACATTCACTCTTGCCTATGCAACGTCGAAACTCGGCTTCTCAAGAGAAATCATTCTGACCGGCGTGATGCTTTCAAGTGCCTTCGGTGCCGTCATGTGCGTCGTTTTTGGTGCGTTGTCAGACCGTTTCGGACGCGTTCCTATCATGGCAATAGGATCAGCTGCAGCAGCTATCTATTCGCTGGTTTATTTCCAACTGCTTGGCGCGGGCACACCATGGACGGCAGTGGTGCTGATCATCATCGGCCATGCGATCGGTGCCCGATCGTCCTTTGGCGTTCAACCTGCCTTTTATTGCGACATCTTTCCAACCGAAGTGCGCTATAGCGCGATCGCCTTTGCACGCGAGGTCACCGGCGCCATATTCGTTGGCCCTCTACCATTGGTCGCGACGGCGCTCGTCGGTTGGTATGGTTCTGTGTGGCCCGTAGCTATAATTACCGCGCTTTACTGTCTCATCACGCTTGTTTCAGTTCTGTGGGTCGACAAGGCCCGCGAGCTTGACGCTCGCTCCAATCTGAGCCGCCGTATGCCCGAGCCCGAAGCCAGCAGCGTGCATATACGTTGATCGCGCAACGGGGGGTTGCATCCGCCCGATGCCAAACCGCGTGAATGTCCCCCGCTTTCAGCCCGTGGCTTTATAAACAGCGCAATGCCGTCGAAAGGTTCTTCAATAAACTCAAAGATTTCCGTGCCATCGCAACCCGATATGATAAACGCGAAAACAATTTCCTCGCATCTGTCCAACTCGCTTCACTTCGTATCAGGCTATTGGATCAGGCATCTCGGTTCTCGCGCTGACCAAAAATATATAGAAACTTTGGTCAGTGATGCACCGGTCTAAGCAATGCCGAAGGCGGGCGCCGCGTCCTCATTTCATATCTGGATAGTTCGGGTTGGAACAAGAGCAGCGCGAAAGCCGGTGTCGACCGGGATGGTGGCAAAAACGCCGGAAATGGCGCCGCAGGCGGCGCAGCGGATCGTCTTAGAACTCGGCCTGCGCGAGATGACGGGCGGGGGAGGATTCGGGCGAGGGGGGATGTCGGCGAGCTTGACGAATTTCCGTTGTTGATTTGCACTGAGAACCGTGGCGTACGTAGCATCCGGTCGCGACGGATGGCGAACGCTCTAATTAGTTGCCGACCTACGAAGAGTGAATACCGTCAGCTCCGAAGAACGGCCGACACGGAGCGCAAATCCGGGCCAAAGAGCCGTGCCGTTGCTCATATAGAGATGCATGCCATCGACATCCATACCAAGCCTGAAACGAACCCGTTGTTTCCACGGGCAGCGAGTCTATCGAGGCGCCGGACCATACCCCCATACGTGTGGCTGGAAAGCCGAAGCGCGATGCCGGCTTTGGCCGCTTTCGCAGTAATTCGTGACTGATGATCGAGAAGGACGACCGGTGCGTCCTTGATAGCCACGGCCAGATCCGGCGCAGGCAGGGGCGACCCGACAGCGGTCAGATCGGTTAAGGCTGATCTTCCGGTGAATCAACAACAAATGTGACTCGCAACAGCAGCAAATCTGAGTCAGAGCCAATTCTCAATGAAAATATCTGCCCAAACTGGGGGGCGGACGAAAGCTTGAACTATCAATGAGGTAGTTCATGTCTTCATACGAAGACAGGATGCGAGCAATCGCGCCGTACATCAAGCTCGGCAAACGTGCCAGGCATTCGATTCTGCCCGGTTGCAGACGGCAGATTCCGGTATGGTGGGGTAGTGATCTGGCTATAGGCAATCCGATCGCTCCGGATGTGCATCATTGGGCCGCATGTATAGCCATGATGCCCATCGCTTTTGGTGCGCACCATTTCTTATCACGGCGGGCTTGTGACGAGGGTCCCCAGTCTGGCAGCTACAGCTCTCGCTGCAAGTTCAAGATCGCGTATGCTGGAACGATGATCAAAGGTTCGCCAAGTGAGGGCACTACGTATAGGCGCGAGATCGATTTCAATGAATTCCGCGCCGGGATGTGAAAAATATTGTCGTGCGCGAGAAGTTAGAGTCATAACGCATTGGCCAGCGGTTACGGCTACAAGGCCTTCCCGAACCGTGGAAATTTCGGGACCATCGGCAATCGGATGACCGGCAGGAGTGCTCCAAGGAAAATGATAGTTACACCATTCCTCGGACGCCGTTCCTCTTGGAAGCCGGGCCATGCGTTCGAAGCGTAATTCTTCGGGATCGACGAGGTCGTATGCAAGCAAGCGGTGACCTGATGGTACGACTAGCATACGAGCATCCTGAAATAACACGGAGCCACAGGACAGGCTGTGTGAAGCCAAAGGCAAGCGTGCTAGTGCAACATCGACTTTACCCTCTAATACTGCCGATCCTTGATTTAGATAGCTGAGTTCAACGAAACGAAGTGTTATATCGGGCCGTATGCGGCGATATTCTGCAATGACCGATGCTGTCATTTCATAGAAACCGCCACCAAGATATCCCACTGTGATTTCTGCTTGATGTCCCTGAGCACGACGTCTTGCATCTCTCATCGCGGCTTTCACGGAATCGATTGCCGGGCTGACATCACGTAATAGTGCTTCACCCAGCGGTGTCAAACTGACCCGGCGGCTGGTTCGATCAAATAGGCGCCCTCCCACCGAACGTTCCAAATTCTGGACCGCTTCGGACACGACAGATTGTTTTATGCCCAACATTTCGGCAGCACGCCCGAAATGCAGGTGTCCGGCAACGGCAATAAAACATTCCAGTTTTTTCATATCCATAGATAAATCCATCGGTAATACCGATTGATAACGCGCGAAACGGGCGTTGATCAAGCCCTATTAATCGGAAAAACTGAAGTCGTCGTCGATTGGCGGTAAAACATGCGGAGGGGCGCCTACATGGCAATTTCAGCAGAGCCTGTCGAATTTCGAGCGGGAGAGGATGTGCTGCGTGGCACGATCTACATTCCGCCCGGGGAACATCCATTCCCAGGGGTGGTGCTCGGCCACGGATGGGGGATGGTCGCAGGTGGTGATCTCGAAGACTACGCCCGAAGGATTGTGGCAGAAGGTATCGTATGCCTGACGTTCGATTATCGGCGCTTGGGAAAGAGCGATGGCATGCCGAGGCAGGAAATCGATCCGGCATGGCAGCAGGAAGATTTTCGCACGGCCATCACCTATCTTGGCAGTCGTTCGGAAGTGGATGCTGAGCGGATCGGCATATGGGGAACGAGCTATGGCGGCGGCCACGTCCTGGTCGTCGCCGCGACCGATCATCGCGTCAGATGCGTTGTCAGTCAGGTTCCGACGATCAGCGGGTATCTCAGCGGCTTAAGGAAGACATCACCGCAAAACCTGAGGAAACTACATTCCGTTTTTGCCAAGGACCGTCTCGACCGGCTTAACGGACAGCCGCCAGGAACCATGCGTGAGGTCGGAATGGATGATGCCGCCGACATTGCCTACCCAGGGCCAGATTCGTTCAACTACATGAATGGTCAAGGGAAAATCTGCCCCGAATGGCGCAACGAGGTCACCATCCGCTCGCTGGAGCTTGCACGTGCCTATGAGCCGGGTCTCTGGGTTCCCAGGATCGGACCTGCTGCATTGCTGATGATCGTGGCCCGCGATGACCAGCAGACGCCGACCGACATGCAGCTCGACGCTTTCACGCAGGCGAGGGAGCCGAAACAACTGCTGCTGCTAAATGGCGGACATTATACCGCCTACCAGGAACATTTCGATGAAACAAGCACGGCAGCAGCGCGATGGTTCTCTGAACATCTCTAAAAAACACAGCCACATCAGGGAGGAACTCATGTCGGCAGATTCCATCACACATGGCGGGTCCGCGTCTTCTGGCGCGCAAACACGCTCCAAATCCATTCAGTCACTTCGCGCAGCGGTTGTCGGCAATATGCTCGAATGGTTCGACTGGACTCTTTACGGAACATTCGCGGTTTATCTCGCCGCCAATTTCTTCGAGAAGAGCCACCCCACATCCGCGCTGCTTTCCACGCTTGCCGTCTTTGCCGTCGGGTTCGTGGCAAGACCGATCGGCGGCATCATCTTCGGGCGTTTTGGCGACAAGATCGGTCGCAAGAACACGCTGATCATTACCATGTCGACCATGGCGGCGGCCAGCCTGATGATGGCTATGATACCAAGCTATTCGTCCATCGGCATATGGGCCTCGGTTCTTCTCCTGATCGCGCGCCTGCTTCAGGGCCTTGCCCATGGAGGGGAATCCGGCGTTTCCTATGCCTATGTCGCCGAAATCGCACCGCCGAAACATCGCGGTCTGTGGGCAAGCAGTATCTTTGTCAGCGTCACCATCGGCGTGATGTGCGCAACCTTGCTCGGCATCGTCCTGACCTCCGTTTTCTCGCCGGAGAATATGATGGATTATGGTTGGCGCATCGGCTTTGCCTTCGGCGGCATTCTGGGATTCTTCGCCCTCTACATGCGCCGTGCGGCCCATGAATCCCCGGTTTTCAACGCAGATGAAACCTCCACCAAACCACCCGCCCCGATGACGAGCCAGGAAAAACTCCAGGTGTTTCTGAAAGTCGTCTTCTTTTCCGCTGGCTCGAATGTTGCCTATTATACCTGGGTGGCATTCGCACCAAGCTTTGCGATCTCCGCACATGGCATGAACGCCCAGTCCGCATTCATCGCCAGCCTGCTCGCCCAGTTGGTCGTGCTTTGCCTTCTGCCGCTGTTCGGTCATCTGGCCGACAGGTTCGGTCGCAAGCCCATGGTCTTTGCTTATGGCCTTCTTCTCGTGATCGTGCCGTTTCCCGTGGCCGCAGCGCTGACAAGCGAGCCGTGGACGCTGTTCGTGTCGCAGGGCATCGGTCTGGCGGTCTGGGGGATCATTGCATCGATCTATCCGACATTGATCGCAGAGCAGATCCCGACGCAGCAGCGCGCGCTGGGTGTCGGTTTCCTGTCCTCTTTCTCCGTCGCGATTTTCGGTGGCACGGCTCCCTATCTGAATACCTGGCTGACCTCGATAGGTCTGTCCTGGGTGTTTTCCGTCTACATCATGGTTCTCGGCCTGCTAGCCATTATCGCAGCCATCATGATCCGCGAGACGCGTGGCGTCCCGCTCAATGAAATCCGCAGCAATTCGTAAAAATGAAGGGGCGCCGACATGTGGCGCCCCGCTAACTTCAAGGAATGAAGGTATGAGTACAGTTGCCGAAAGACATGCTGGCAAGGTCGTTATCGTGACCGGTGCCGGCGGAGGTATCGGCGCCGCGGTTTGCGCAAAATTCGCAGCTGAGAGCGCCACAGTTTATGCACTTGATCGTAAGACATTCGAAAATGTTGGGCAATATGAACAGCGCGTCGTCGATGTTACCGATACGTCCGAGTTTACCTCTGTCATTCAGGAAATTGCCAGGTCCCATGGGCGTATTGATGTTCTGGTGAATAATGCCGGATTTCTGGAAAGACAGGCGGCGCTCGACATTACACCCGCTGACTGGCAAAAGTCGATCGACGTCAACCTGACGGCTTCCTTTTTCGGATCGCAGGCCACTGCGCGCATCATGAAGGATCGTGGGGGCGGTTCGATCATCAATCTGTCGAGTTATGCCGGCCTGAAGGGGCGCCCGAACTGTGCGCATTATGCGTCGGCCAAAGCGGCGATCGCGCATCTGACGGTCTGCCTCGCCGTCGAGTGGGGACCGCTGAATATCCGCGTCAACGCGATCGCGCCGGGATATATCGAGACGCCCATGAGCGCCTGGATGCATGGCGACCCCGAGCAGAAGGCGATCTATGTGGAAAAGACGCCGTTGCGCCGCATGGGAACCCCTTCGGAAATCGCTGATGCTGTCAGCTACCTGGCTTCGGGCGAAGCCAGCTATGTGACCGGACAGGTCATGCGTGTCGATGGAGGAATCACCCAGTCATGAGCAGCAACTACTGGACCAACAAAGTCTTCGTTGTGACCGGCGGGGCGCGGGGCCAGGGGGCTGCGGAAGTATCGCGGTTACTTATGGCAGGCGCAAAGGTGGTGGTCGCAGATGTGCTTGGGCCTCATGACGCGGACTGGTCAGTAACCGGCGAACACGCTGATCATCTCATCGCCGTCACCTGCGATATTGCCCAGCAGGAGGCATGGTCGGCGATTTTCGACGCAGTCAACCATTTCGATGCGCCGCTGTTCGGACTTGTCAACAATGCCGGGATCACCCTTCGCAAGACTGTGACGGAAACCTCGATCGAGGAATGGCGAAGGCTGCTCGGGATCAATCTCGATGCAGCATTTCTGGGAATTCACCATCTTGCGCCTAAAATGGCTGATGGTGCGTCGATCGTGAATATCTCTTCGACGGCGGGTCTAACCGGTTATTTCAGCGCTGCCTACACAGCCAGCAAATGGGGGCTGCGTGGGCTCACCAAAGCGGCGGCGGTCGAGTTCGCCGGCCGTGGCATCCGTGTAAATGCCTTATGCCCTGGTCTGGTTGACACCCCCATGATTAACAAGGCCAATGGTGGCTTTGATACGGCCCGCGCAACGGCATTTTTTGATGGCAACAAGGCTATGACGCCGCTTGGGCGTGGTGCGACATCGGAAGAAATCGCCGGTGCCGTCATGTTTCTCCTCGGGCCCGATAGCGCATTCATTACCGGCACAGACCTTGCTATTGATGGAGGCATGATCGGCGCAGGAATATACACGCGCATCGGTCGCGATGTCGGATTGCTTGAGGATGCCGACACTAAGCACGAATAAGCTTACAATGCTAGATATGGGGCGATGCGGCCGATGCAGTTAGTCGGGCTTTGTTGCAAAAATTCCGACCGGTTAGCGAGAACCTGTTTTTTCCGGTAAAGGCTGAATGAGCACTGATGGAATGTCGAGTTCAAAATTGGAGAGTTCTGTTATCAATTGCCGAACACCACTCATCGGAATATCTCTTGCAGTCGTTGTGATATGGTCCGCACAGGTGCTGTTGCCAGTCGTCAGTTAAGCCCAGTTCGACGAGTGTTTCCAAAAGCGCATCCCATACGCCCTGTTCCGGCCAGCGTCGAAATCAGACATAAACCGAATTCCATTTACCGTAGCGCTCATGCATGTCGCGCCAGGGGCAGCCAACTCGCAGAATATGAAGCATACCGTTGAGGTAACGGCGGTTATCCAAAGCAGGCCGAGACTTTCGGCCCCGCTCAGCAGGCAACAAGTCCTCAATCAGAATCCATTCCTGATCGCTGAGATCACCGCGTGCCATCACTGCCTCCTAAAAGACAGTTTTGAATCACGCTTTAGCTGATTTTGGAATCCACTTTGTCAACAGGACTAGTCAAGCGTGTGATAGCGATTTAACCATTCTGCGCCGCAAACATATTGGCTTTGTATTTTAATCCTTCAACTTGATTTCTCATTTGACCATTGAACGCAAAATTCACGGCTCTGTTGCGGTCTGTATCTGATAGAGGTCGGCATTGTGCCATGCGTGAAAGTATCATGCTGGTCAAGGTATCGGAATCCGTGGAGGAAGAGGCATGATAGATTTGCGTGTAGAACTGGCGCCAGTTGAGGAGAAGTCGCTGCTGTACAGCCTTCTTAACAGTTGTCTGTCAGAGCTCAGTCTGTACGGCGATGTCGATGCCACCTATCCATACTTCGACGCATACTGGGATGTTGATGAACGCCGATGGCCGTATCTCATTCGGCAGGGCAGCGAAATCGTTGGCTTTGCTTTTGTGAATACCTGGTCTCCGTCGGGCAAAGGCACAGATTTCGCGATCGCTGAGTTCTATGTCACGCCAAATGCAAGGCAATCAGGGATTGGACGTGAAGCAGCAAATAGCATTTTTCAGCGACATGCAGGGATATGGGAACTAAGCATTATGCCGTTGAACCAACCGGCAAAGCGATTTTGGCCAAGCGCTATTGAGGCCTCGCAAGCAAAGATGGTCGAGCATATGGAAGTCGACGGTGAGACAATCTACCGTTTCACTATCGGGTAAGCGTGCCGAATACCTCCAGGAGTTTTGGATAGTCTCCAGGACTTCCGCGACAAGGTGGTGGCGCGAACGATCGGCAAACGAACCTACGACCGCTGTCTCCGCCGGTGATGATTGCCCTCAGCGTTTGAAGGAGAAACAACGGTCAATCGATATTTGTGTGCTGCTATTGTTCCACGTTACGGCGCAGGAACAATGCTTCTGCTATCGTGGAGAGGTCCTTGTTGCGAGCGCTCAGCACAAATCCGGCAAAGCGCTGGCTGTCGAGTCTTGGATTGTCCGACAGGGCGAATATGAAGGGTATGGCACCGTGTTCCAATTCGGCGATGAGCGGAAGCACAGCTTCCGGTTCCAGAGCGACATCCATAACGACAGCGTCGACCGTTTCACTTTCCAGATAATCCAGCGCCTGACTGGCCGTGCTGACGGGGCCGAGCACGATAGCGCCAGCGTTCGTCAGTCTTGTTTCTGCTTCTTCCGAAAGCAGAAAACTATCCTCCAGAACCAAAATGCGCTTACCTGAGAATAGGCGCATGGCATCATCGTTCGACCTAATCATTACAAGCAGTTGGCCATGTCCAATACCGAATGACAAGATGTCTCGTGCTGCTTTCACATCACGAACCACAACATGATTTCGCGCGAGCCGATTCCTGGATAACAGCATCTAGGCTCCGTCCACGATATCGTGAAGTTTATGGCGAGCGCGGTGCAGACGGCTTTTCACCGTTCCGATCGAACAATCGCAAAGCTCGGCTGCCCGTTCATAGCTTTTGCCCTCCAACACCACCAGCGCAAGAACGCGGCGATATTTGTGGGGCAGGGTTTCCATAGCTGTCTGAACGTCGTGCGCTTCAAGCGCCAGCTCTTGCGAGGCTTTGACCGAGGCTATGGGCGAAACGCATTCGATCGTGCCTGGTGCTTCACGCTTCTGAATGCGAATACGCGTGCAGAACGTGTTGCGCATGATTGTAAAAAGCCACGATTTCAGCGGCGAATAGGGGATGTATTTTTCGCGGTTGGCCAGTGCTTTCATCAATGTTTCCTGAACAAGGTCCTCAGCATCTTCTTTCTGGCTATAGAATGTGCGGGAAAATGCGCGGAGCGCCGGGATCAACTCGACGAGATGATCCGGCTCCAGCATATCGTCGGGATCTGGTTTGAAAGACATCGTCCTAGCCTTTCGGGACCGAAAATACGGTTTGAGGGTGGAGCGGCACGAGGCCGCCCCTTTCAGTTACGAATTCTTATGGCTCTGCTGGCCAGCTTTCACGTGTTGTTCGTGTGTGCCACCTTGCGTATGGTCTGTGCCATTCTCTTTCCTTTCCGTTCAGTGGTTTTGGACCATTGATTGTTGGAAGCGGAGTTTGTCACGCGTGACAAAGGCCTAACCAGACAGGCCATTATGGGTTCCGCAAAAAGGGCTGTAATAAACTTCACATTTGGGTAGCAAACTGTGCGACTTTGGTCAGTTCCTTGAGGAACAGCAACCGTTCGCGATCAAAGCCGGTCCCGGCGCGCAAGCGCAGCAGATAGGACGGATGAATCGTCACGAAGATAAGATGATCCTCGTGCTTCAGAGAGTGGCCGCGTGTTTCCGCAATTTTTACTGGCTTGCCGAAAAGGGAACGGGCGGCAACCGCACCCAACGCAACGATGATCCGGGGGGCAACCAGTTCGATTTCCCGCTGAAGCCACCAGCGGCAAGCTTCTATGTGGCTGGTCGACGGGCGCTGGTGTAGGCGTCTCTTGCCACGCTGGGTATGACGAAAATGTTTTACCGCATTCGTGATGTAGCATCGCTCGCGGCTGATGCCGACTTCGTTGAGGCAGGTATCGAAGAGCTGTCCGGCAGGGCCGATCAACGGTCGTCCTCCGAGATCCTCCTTGTCGCCGGGCTGTTCGGCCACGAAGAAAATTCGAGCATCGACAGGTCCTTCGCCGAAAACGGTCTGTGTTGCATTTTTGTAGAGTTCACAACGCTGGCAAGCTCGCGCTTCCGCGCAGATTTGCTCAAGGGTATGTTGGCGACGCGTGGTTTCTTGTGCTGTCATTACCGTCCTGTAGCCGAAGGCGGAGGCTGCGATTCCGTGGATCCAGGTGGCTGGCTGCTGTCATCCATGAAGCCGCGACCCGGACGCATCTGCCCGTAAAGTTCGACTGCACCCCAAACGATCATTGCCGTTATCAGACTGGCAATGAGGATCGTGAGAATGCGCCGTCCTTTCAACCCTTGGCGGGCTTTGCGCGGTTCGACCTCTTTCATTGGTCCTACTTAGCCCCAACGCTGGCGTTCGCGTTCAATTTCGTCTGCGGTGTAGGGCGCACCCGACGCATTGAATTTTTCCCATCCCTCTTCGAGATAAGCGTCGCGTCTCTGACCGATATTGACGCGCCCCCAATCCTCCAGAATGGCTTCAATTTTCTCACGCTCGGTTTCGTCACAACGTATGGCGACCAGTGTGCTGCCTCGGCGAATGGCTTCGCTATAGGCCTGCGCTTCTTCTTCCGGCACACCGGTTTCAACGAGAGCGCCAACGATACCACCTGCGACGCCACCAGCCGTAGCGCCGCCGACGAGTCCGACCAGCGTAGCTGTCAGCCAGCCACCAGCCACGACAGGGCCGACACCGGGTATGGATAGCAGACCCAATCCGGTCAGCAGGCCGGCACCTCCGCCTGCGACTGCGCCAAGACCGGCACCGGTTTCCACGCCTGTGATGGTACCCTGCCCGTCTTTCAGGACCTCACCTACATATCGACCGTCTGTGTTATTCGAGATCAGGCTGATATTTTCAGCCGAAATTCCAGCTTCTTCGAGCGCCCGAACAGCATCGACTGCCTCATCGTGATTGTCGAATAGACCCGTGATGTAAGCCATTTTCATCTCCTTTATTTCGGTTGCCGGTTACAACCCGGTCACTGCGTGGTGATGTTTCCCTGAAAATCGAGTAAAACCTTGACGGGCTGGCCATCGCGCGCCGCGTCGGCGCGCCAGACGCCGTCCTCGCCAAGCTGAAGGTGCATGATGTTGGTGAAGCCCTCTTCGGTCAGGCGTTCCTTCGCCTGGTCCTCGGTAAAACTGTTCTGCCCCGGCACCGGCGCTTTCGGATTTTTCTCTCCGGGCGTGGTGATTGCGGGGGTCTGCGGTTCTTCGGAAGGTGTGGTTTGGGCAAACGCTGCTGGCATGAGCAACAGGAAAACTGCGCTTGCAAGATATCGAATAGACCGTTTCATTGTTGGCTCCCTTGTTTCTGAGGGACTGTCCCAACCAATGAACCGGTACAATGTTCCCCTGGTGTTTTAGCGCGCGCCGAGAACCATTTCTCTGATCCAGCGGGTCAGAAGCTGATTGTAGGCATTTTGATGGAGGTCTTCGGTGAGCGCATGGTCCGCTCCGCCCAGCATACGCACGGTCAACGAATGGGAATTGATGAAGGCGGTTTGATAACTCGCGACCGCCGGGTGTGGGACGATGACATCGTGCTCGGACTCGACCAGTAGCACATCGCCGCGAAATTCTCGCGCCTGTCGCAGCGCGCGGTTGTCATCAAAATTTACAAGCGCAGAACGATAGGATTGCAGGTCGCCGCGATCGAGCCGTGCTTTAGGGACTTGCCAAAGCTGGTCGCGATAAAGTGCAGGGGCTCTTAGCGCCAGCCAGCGGACGGGACGAAACTCGGTCAGCAATGTCGCGAGATACCCGCCATAACTGCTGCCAATGACGACAATCGAACCATCTTCGACCATCTTGAGGCTGGCCAGACGGTCATAGGCTGCAATGGCGTCGTCGAGGTTTTCACCGCGCGTTACGGTTTTGTTGCCGGAGAGCAATTCCCCGTGGCCGCGCATGTCGAAGGTAAGGCAAACGCAGCCGAGCGAGGATATCGCATTTGCCCGTTCGATATCGCGCTCCTGGCTACCTGCCCAGCCGTGCAGAAACAGGACGCCTGGAATGGTGGTGTCTGGAGAGATAACAGTCGCGGCCAGTTCGTACTGGTCGACACTGATAGCGGTGATGTTACGGATCATGATAGATTTTCTCAATTCGCGCGTACTTGTGCAGAGGCCGCCCAAAATCGTCGTCACCGACATAGACGACGAAATCATCCTCCCTGAGTGTTGGTGTCTGATCGTAGTTCTCGCGCAGCACGGCCTGTACCGCAGTAACGGTTTCGTCCTGCGCCAGCTTTTCCATGGCCAGGACTTCAGCGGGGGAAGCGCCGCCCACGCGCCACGACTGTTCCAAAACGCCACAGCGGACGCCATTTTCCGTTATCGGACCGACGAGAACGTCGTAGTTCCTGCGCGAGGCGACCAGTCCAAGATGCTGCCGAGCGGCTTCATCATAGCGCCTGGCATTCTCTACGATCCTGCGTGCAACGGGCGATTGCAGCTGATGGAGCAGTGCGTCCCAGCCGCCGCGCACCATACGCAGACGGCTACCTGCATAAACCTCGTTCCCGTCCCTGTCATGAGAAGTATATTGACGGCCAAGATAGCTCGCGATGCGGTTTTCAATCTGGACCTGTCCGACGGAATAGGTTGTGGAGTTTTCTACGTCCTCTTCGACGACAAGGCCTTTCGCAATGTCATCATCTGAAACGCTTCCGAGAAATCCGTCGAGGGAGCGAACGGTTTCGATGACTGTCTGATCTTTGCCGCCGGACGCATATGGATTCTTGAACCGCACTTTATGCGTCTTTAGCAAAGTGCTGGCAGCTTCCAATGCATGGCGGTGTGAAAACACGGAGAAGCCGGAAAGAACACAGTCCTGCAAGCAAGCTGCGAAGCTCCCGGCCCAACCTTCCGGCAGATTATCGTCTTCGTGCCAGTGCGGGTGGGTAACGAGTTTGGTTGTCATGAAACCGTGGTGAACAATACCGCCATAGAAGCGCTCGACGTTCATTTCCGGATCCCCGTTCTGCCGGACAAGGGCAAAGGTCGGCACGAAGAATGTTCCATCGTTCTCGTCAAAGCTTTGCAGGGTGGGCAATAATTGCCTGCCGGTCAGTGCAGAAAGGCGTGTAGCCAGTGCTTCCACACTGGCTACATTGTGCGGGCTATCCGAAGGTCGGCATACGACGCCAATTTTTCGCATGGGATCATCCCGCAACAGGGCGCTTTCCATGTCGTCACCTCGCTGCCGGTCCCGGCAAGCCTTCGATCAAGCCGCCTCCGCGCGAAGATTGGCAGATGTTTCGGCGAGCTTCGTGAGGTCCTTGTCGGTCTGGCCTTCCTCCTGCAAGGTCCGATCGAGGAGTTTCGCCACATCCTTGTGACCGAGAGTTTCGGCCCAACGTTTCAATGTGCCGTAACGGGTGATCTCGTAGTGTTCGACCGCCTGGGCAGAGGATATCAAACCGGCGTCGAGGGCAGGGCTATTCGAAAATTCTTCGATGATTTCTTCGCCTTCAGCGATAATGCCTTCAATGGCATCACAAGTCTTGCCTTGCGCACGCTTGCCGAGAATCTCGAAGCATTGTTGCAAACGCTCCACGTGTCCCTCGGTCTGCTCCCGGTGTTTTTCGAACGCGTTCTTCAGCTTTTCATCGGTGGCTGCGCGGGACATTTTGGGAAGCGTCTTCAGGATCTTGCGCTCCGCATAATAAATGTCCTTGAGCGTGTCGTAGAAAAGATCGTCGAGATTGCGTTGCTTGGTGCTGGCCATTTCAGGCTCCTCCTTATGGTTTTGAACTGTCTTGTCGTGAGGGCTGAAAATTCCGATCACGACGGCGCACCTAACCAGCACGGGATCGTTTTGTTTCGTACCGCCCGCAAAAATTCCGGAAAATCTAAGCAGGCAATTTGGGCCGGTCAGGGCTGTGTGGGGGACGGGGACGGCTGGGTGGGACTTTCCGGAGAGAGGTCTCCCTTGTCCGATGTGATGAACAGACTCCCCACGCCGAGCAATGCGACGGCAAACATGATGACGGCAAGCCACTTCAGAATAATCATCGTTACTTCCTGTTCGTGCTGTCAGGACTTCGACTTATGTTCGGGCTTCCCCTTGTGTTTGGTGGAGGCCATTTTTTCGAGTTCTTTTTCGCTCATGGACTTGGCCATTTCTTTGGATGCTCCACGCAGTTCGCTTTTTGATTTATCTCCGCGTTTCGCAGCCAGAGCCGCGCCGGCAGCCTGTTGCTGTGCTTTGGATTTTGCAGGCATCTTCATCTCCTGTGGTGTTTCTGTCAGTTCCGTTCGGGAGAACCGGTGGTTAAACGTGCCTCCCAACAAGCTTGCAGACACTTTGTTCCATCAAGAGCGGCGAAGCTTTGCGACGCTGCGCGGTCTTCGGCCACTGTGGCGTATAAGTGAAAAGGAACATGAGCAGCCCTCGGCGGTTATCGAAATTCGCAATAGAGGAGTTTTGATATGGCCCAGGCAAAGAAATGGTCAGCCGAAGTGACCGAACACAGCGACGCACTGGATCTTGAACCGCATGTGTTCGAACAGGATGATCCGAAGGAAATAGCAGCTTCCCTGAAACGCTCGGCCGACAAGAGCCACAAACGCAAGGCGGAGCCGTTTCGCTCGGCCATGTCCATGCTGACCTTCTATATCAACCGCGCTGGCAAGAATTTGCCGGAAAAGCGCAAGCATGTGCTGGAAGCTGCCAAGGAGGAGTTGCGCAAGGCTTATGGCAGGCCAGATCAGGGTTAACCCTGCTTTTGGAAAAGGGAGAGACCAATGAAAATCCAGATCGACGAACAGAAAGAATGGTTGGAGTTCATTCTATCTGCGGGTTCCGGGCCGCCTTCCGACCCGCCGGAAATACCCGAAAGTGAGCCGGAAGGCATTCCTGTCGAGCCGCCGGAAACCATTCCGCAACCGGATAAGGGACCGTTCAACCCCGATGAGCCGGAACAGATACCGCCGCTTCCCATACCTGAACACCCTTCGCCTGGCCCGGTCAATCCGGGCCAGCCGGCGATGCGTTGCACGACACTCTTGTCAGCCTGAACCGGGATAAGGCGCGGTCTTCAGCAATCGCGCCAGATGCACGCAGTTTGCCGCGAGCATTTTGGTGGCGGAAGCGACCGTTTCGGGCATTTCTTCCAGGTCGACAAAATTGGTGGATTGCATCGCTTCTCCCACCCAATAGGTCACGCCATTGGCCGGAATGGTAAAGCCCACATCGTTCAGCGCCTGATAGAGCTGCGATGATACGAAATGCGCGCCGTCTTCGTTGCCGACCACTGCCACGACGGCGACACGTCCATAAGAGGGCATTCGGTTGTTGTCGTCGGTCTCGGAAAGGAAAGCATCCATACGTTCCAGCACCCGCTTACTGGACTTGCCCTTATTTAGTGGAGAGGTTCTGTCTCAAAATTCCGGTTCATGATCTCGAACTGGATCGGCGATTTATACCCGAGGGCAGAATGTCTGCGCACGGGATTATAGAACCCGTCAATATATTCGCCAATGGCTTTGGTTGC
>NZ_JACLZJ010000007.1 GCF_014253075.1 Ochrobactrum sp. CM-21-5 | reverse complement strand
TGAGTTGCGATTTCAGCGTGGTGTAGACCGTGTTTGACAGCACTTCACCCGTTTCGGCTGGCGTGACAATAGTCTGTGCATCCGGTTCCGGCTGGTGCGCATCAGGCGCTTTGACAACATTCATACATTCGCTCCACCAAGTGATGGGGATCTTTACCCGAATTCTGACTGCTTTAGGGTATATCAGCTAGCTGCCTTTCCCCGATAAAGATCAATCAAGTGCGTTGTCAATAAAGATGGCAGGCGACCTCCCGATCTCCAATGACCCGCAATGGTGGCGAAACGTCTCGGCAAATATCAATGGCCTTCGGACATCGCGGACAGAAAGCGCAACCTTTGGGCTTGTTCAACAGGCTAGGCACTTCGCCGGTGAGGACGGGGCGGGATACCCCGCGGCGGGCACGGGGGACTGAGTCGAGAAGCGCCCTGCTGTAGGGATGCAATGGCTCGCTATAAAGTGCTGTACGCGGACCCATTTCGATGACGCGGCCTGCATAAAGCACTGCAACACGATGCGATACGGCGCGCACGACGGCGAGATCATGGGCGATAAATAGATAACTCAGTCCGAGCTGCTCTTGCAGATCTTTGAGGAGGTTGACGATCTGGGCTTGCATCGACACATCCAGCGATGCGACCGCCTCGTCGCAAACCAGAATTTCCGGATTTAACGCCAATGCACGCGCAATCACGATGCGTTGACGCTGACCGCCGGAAAATTCATGCGGAAAGCGGCGCGCAAATGATGACGGTAGGCCGACCAATTCCATGAGTTCATCAATCCGTGCTTGCCGTTCTGCCCGGTTATAGCCACCTGCGACATCCAGCGGTTCGGCGATAGCCGTACCTACGCGCATACGCGGGTTCAAGGCGGCATGCGGGTCCTGAAAGATGAACTGCACGCGGCGGCGAAGCGGCTTCCATGCAGAAGGTTTCGCATGGGGTTCCATCTTCTGTCCGAAAAGTTCGACGGTCCCGCTGCTTTGCGGCAAAAGGCCGACAAGCATCCGCCCGATTGTGGACTTTCCTGAGCCGGATTCGCCGACAAGCCCCAATGTTTCACCGCGCTGGATAGACAGATTCACATTGTCGACCGCGCGCAGGACGAGCCTGCCACCTTCAGGCTTGCGGCCAAGATCGAAATCGCGCACGAGATCGGTTGTGCGAACAAGTGTTTCCTTACGACCTTCAGACGGGGCTATATGAGTGTTGGCCACCAGAACATCGCTCATACGATACACTCCTTTGAAGGCAGGCGCGGCGGACAGCGTGTAGATCGCAGATCATTCAGGCTTAGCATTGGCTGTGGTGTGACGCAGCTTTCCTGAACAAATGCACAGCGCGGGGCAAAACGGCATCCCGGTGGACGACGTGAAGGTTCCGGGATAGAACCGGAAATTGTCGGAAGACGGTCAAGATCCTGATCAAGATCCGGTATCGCCGAGAGAAGCCCTTCCGTATAGGGATGGAGAGGCTCATCGAAAATCTTGTCGATCGGGCCCGCTTCCACGGGTTGGCCGGCATACATAACCATCGCTCGGTCAGCGAATTCCGAGATAAGACCAAGGTCGTGGGAAATGAGAATGACGGACATGGAAAGTTCGTCACGCAGATTACGAAGAAGTTCCATGATCTGCGCTTGAACCGTGACATCCAGTGCGGTTGTAGGTTCGTCTGCAATCAAAACTTTGGGGTCTCCCGCAATGGCGATTGCAATCATGACTCGCTGACGCTGGCCACCCGACAGACGGTGCGGATAGTCATCGATACGACGAGCGGCGTCAGGTATGCGCACCCGATCAAGCAGCTCGATTGCCCGTTTTCGTGCCTCTCTACCGTGCAGTCCGTGGTGCAGGCGAAGGCTTTCTTCGATCTGCCGTCCAATTGTCAGAACCGGGTTCAACGTATGAATCGGGTCCTGGAAAACCATGGCTATTTCATGTCCCCGAATGTTGCGAAGGCAGTTGATGGGCATGGTCAACAAATCTTCGCCTTTATATCGGACGGAACCGCCCATTCGGCTATTACGCTGATCGTGCAGCCTTAAAAGCGACAGCGCGGTTACGCTTTTCCCGGATCCGCTTTCACCGACGAGCCCGAGCGCTTCACGCGGGGCAAGCGAAAAATTGACGTCATCGACCGATTTGATCCAACCGCCATCGGTGCGAAACTCAACGCTAAGATTGCGGACTTCGAGGAGCAATTCAGGCTTGAGGGAAATTGTCATGGTCAACCCTCCATCTTGAGCCGGGGATCGAGAACGTCTCTCAAACCGTCGCCGATAAGGTTGATTGCAAGAGCGGATATGGTAATCGCGATACCCGGAAAGAGCATGATCCACCATGCGTCGACAGAGTAATCTCGTCCCTGTGCGACGATGCTTCCCCAGCTCGCATGCGGCGGCGGCGTACCTATACCCAGGAAGCTAAGTGTGGCTTCTGCAAGAATGGCATAGGCAAACACGAAGGTAAGCGTCACTAGAAGTGGTGCAAGACAGTTGGGCAAAATGTGCCGGACGATGATCCGTAGATCAGAAGCCCCCGCCAGACGTGCCGCGTCGACATAGTCCGTTTCCCGAAGAACCAGTGCGGATGCGCGTACGATACGTGCGCAACGCGGGATATAAGCTGAAGTCAGAGCAATGATGACTGATGAAAGATGCGGTCCCAGTGCGGCGCTGATCCCGATAGCCAGCAAGATTGCGGGAAAAGCCATCAAGGCATCCATGACGCGCATGAGGAGCGTGTCAAACCGGCGATACCATGCCGCTGCTACACCAATCGTCGCACCCAAAATTGCGGAAAGAACAGCGACGGTAAGGCCTATCCAGAGCGATACCTGTGCGCCATAAAGAACACGGGTCCAAAGATCGCGGCCGAAATTGTCTGTGCCAAACAGGTATTCGAGGCTAGGCGGCTGGAACCTTATGCGCACGGATGTGGCATTGGGTTTTCCGTTGCTTATCCATGGGGCAAGAATAGCTGCCAGAACCACAATTGTCAGCAGCACGAGGCCGATGCGAAATGAGCGATGCCGCATCAATCGTTGGGCAGTCAGCACAATCGGGCTTCTGCCGGTGTTCGATATTGCGAGCGGGGCGGCTAGGGGCATATCAGTCATAGCGCACCCGTGGATCAGCGATTGTGTAAAGAATATCGACCAGCACATTGATGGCTACGAAAAGGAAGCCGAGGAACAACATTGTCCCCTGTACGACTGGCAGATCGCGGGCAAGAATGGCCTGGACCAGCAAGCGGCCAAGGCCCGGCAAGGCAAAAATCTGTTCGATAACCACCGAGCCGCCGATCAGGAGGCTAAAAATATAACCCGATACGGTCAGCACAGACACGAGCGCGTTGCGAAACGCATGGGTGGACAGGACAGAATATTCCGATACGCCTTTCGAACGGGCAGTACGGATATAATCCTGATCCATAACTTCCAGCATTTCTGAGCGCGTCATTCGGGCCAGATAACCAATCTGGAAAAGTGCGAGGATAGATGCAGGGAGGATGAGCGAACGCAGCCACCCCAGCGGGTTCTCGAAGAAGGGAATGTAGCCTGCGGAAGGGAACCAACCGAGCGTTACAGAGAACAAAATGACCGCGAGAATAGCGAGCCAGAAGCTCGGCACGGAAACCCCCAGAAGTGCAAGGCTCATGACACCGGTATCAAACCAGCTATCACGCCAGTATGCGGCGACGATGCCCATCACAATACCGATCGGGATGGTGATTGCAAATGCCAGCAGAGCGAGCGAAACGGTAACCGGGAGACGTTCGGCAATTGCCTGTGAAACCGGTTGGCTCAGCAGAAACGAGCGGCCTAGATCAAAATGTACAAGGTCCCACAACCAGCGACCGAGCTGGACGATTGTTGGTTGATCAAGGCCGAGATCGACACGAATCCGCTCGACCGTTTCCGGGCTGGCGCCATCACCGGCGATGAGCACTGCCGGATCGCCAGGCAGCAGTTTCATCAACAAAAAGGTCAGTATGGCGACGATCAGCATCACCGGGATCGCCTGCGCCACGCGTTTAAGAATAAGAGCTGTCATCGTCCCTCCACAAGAGTGTGTGGGTGCCCAACTGATGATTCTCAGCTGGGCGCGTTGTTACTTCTTCATCCAGACGTTCCAGAAGAAGTTCATGTAATATTCGGGGTAGCCCCCGATATCGTCGGGACGGTAAGCTCTGCTCGATGCGCGGTTCGAAATTTTGATCATGTAGGCTTCATCGAGGATACGCTTCTCGATATCGAGCCACGCTGTGCGGCGGTCTTCGATCTTCAGCGACGTGAAGAATTTATCATAGGCTTTGTCCATGACTTCATCCGTTTTGACTTGCGGGAAGAGATAAACGACCGATTGCCATTGCTGCGGCCCCAATAGCGGGTTTGAACAAAATGATGTGGTAGAAACGTTCCACTGGCCGGAGCCGGTCTGCATGGCTGTGGAATTGGTGGCCCAGTCAGTCATCTCGACGCGAGCCTTGAAGCCTGCGGCTTGCAACTGTTCCGCCAGCAGCACGATGCTGTCCCGCATATAGTCATAGTTGGAATTGGTCAGGAGAACGAGTTCTTCGCCCTTGTAGCCCGCATCGGCGAGCAGTTTTGCCGCTGCGTCGGGATCGTTCTGATTGTAATAAGGGGCGGCATTCTCTTTCGAATAATAAGCGCCGCCCGGATAAGACATGGATGGGTCCATGGTCGCGGCTTCACCGCTAACAACGAGAATGTCGTCGGCGTTGACCGCCGTTCTTAGTGCCTTGCGTATAGCGGAGTTATTCGTGGGAGCCTGCTGCGTGTTGATGATCAGATATTGCTGGCAGAATGGAATGATTTGGACCGGCTTTACGCCAGGCGCATTTTCCAGCTTTTTGTTGGCGTCTGCCGTCAACTGCGTTGTGACCTGCGCTTCACCGGTCTGGATCGCGGCGACGCGAGAGTTTGTCTCACTCAGGAAGTTTACGCGAACCTTGTCGACATAGACTTTCTTTTCGCCGGCATACCCGGATGCAGGTTTACCGCTATCTGCTGCGTAATCTGTAAATTTCTCCAGATAGAGATGGCTGTCACGCTTCCATTCGCCAAGCTTGAAAGGGCCGGTTCCGATAACGTCGATTTCGCGGCCGGGCTTGTCCTTCTGTTCAGCAGGGATGATCGAGAAGGGATAGACAGGGCTTTTCAGCGTGTCGAGAAAGGCCGCATTGACCTGTTTGAGATGGATAGTAAACGTATATTCGTCGGGTGTCTCATAGCGGTCGACAATATCCAGCACTTTCGCATTCGGACTCACCCGGGCGTAACGCTCGAAGCTGGCGAGCACGTCGTCTGACTTCATGTCGGTGCCATCGTGGAACTTGACACCCTGACGCAACTTGAAAGTCAGCGTCTTGCCATCTTCGCTGAGGTTGTAGCTTTCAGCAAGCATCGTTGCCGTATCGTAGTTGGCATCGATTGTGACCAGCCCTTCGTAAACTTGGTGGGCGACTTCAAGCTCGACGAGCGAGTTGCCCATATGCGGGTCCAGCGTGCCGGGGCCTGCATTGCTGGCATAGATCAATGTGCCGCCTTCTTTGGGCGTATTCGACAAAGCGGGAGAAGCCAGCAGGGTTGTCGACAACAGGATAGTGTTGAAGATCGTACGGATTGTCATTGTGTTCCTCCCTTTTATTCAAGCTTTTGACGGCTGCAAAACCAGATGCCGCGCACTGTTGGCCTCGACGCTTTCGCGCGAGTAGTAGGCGGGCACCTGCTCCCCATGTGCCCAGCGTTCGTTCTGGTCGCGATAATGCGGACTGGCCGGATCGCCTGACGCGCCATGAAAGACCACCCAGGATGAGGAGTCCCAGTCCGCCAGATTCCAGATATACTTTGCGACCGGCCCATACATTGAGGTTGCACCGGATTGCGGCAGAGCGCCCGTAGCGAGAACGCAATCGCCGTCGCCGCCAACATATTGAGAACTTGGGGCTAGTGCTTGCGCATGGTCAGGAAACGCACCGGCTAACGGATGACGGAATACCGGGCGGTGCGCATCTCCCCATGCTTGCAGGTTAAAATCCTGTGCGACCGTTTCTATCGCGTCGGAAAGTACATCGTCCCATGTGAGACCGTCGAGAAGGCTAACGTCGTTACGACGAAGCTGGTCGGGGAGAGCCCACCAAAGATGCGTGAGTGGGCTGACGCCGGGAGGCAGGCGCGAGATTTCAGTATCCGCGACACCTGCCAGATCAGAAACACGGGCGAGAATGCGCGTCATTTGCTGACGAACCGCAATATAAGCGGTCGGTGCCAGTTTGTTTGGTGCCATGTCGCCTTGCCAGCCGGATAAGATGGACAGCAGACGGCGGGCAGCATCGGACTTCGGCGTTACTTTGCGTAGTTTTTCTGCGATTTCCGCCGCTGGCGCGGAAACATCGTCATGGAGAATGGAAAGCATGTCCGAAGGCGCAAAGGGCGTTTCGTTTTCAAGACGGGTGCGAATCCGCTTCGCGCGCGTTGCCGGGTGGCAGTCCGTGCAGATATAATCCGGCCAGTCATCTGGAACCGTGCGGTTGTTGGCAGTAACGATAATGCCCGAAGTTGGGTTCTCCTCACGTGGGCTGCGCTCGAAAGGGATCATGCCGCGCCATTCGTGTTCGCCTGTCCAGCCTGGCACTGGCAACCAGCCATTCAGACGGTCGCGTTCAGGTATATGCGCGCGTACTAGAACACCGATATTGCCCTTGCGATCTGCCGAAACGAGATTGTGATCGATCAAGCCCCATGGACCCATCATGTCATAGAATTCGGTAACATTCGATGCGGTCAGCATAGGAAGAAGGCAATCGAGAGAGCGGTCTCCCGGTTGTAACTGCACCGATTTCAATGCAATGCCGGTTCCGTCGGCGGGGGAGCCGAGGATCAATGGTCCGTGACGGGTTGACCAAACATCAATTTGTACGTCTTCGTTGCCGCGCACCTCGATCGTTTCATGATGGTGCTGCGCGCGCTCAGTTCCCTTTTCGGTACGGTATGCGCCGTCGGATAAGCCGCTGAAATCTTCCACATAGAGATCATGAATATCCGCGAAGGCATGGGTCACGCACCAGGCCATTTCCTTATTATGGGCAAAATGCGGGAAGCCCGGTACGCCTGGCACGGACAGTCCGAGCACGTCGAAGGAATCGCAGGTAAGGTGAATCTGAGCGTACATACCCGGAATTTCATATGTGCGGTGCGGGTCGCCAGCCACGATCGGCATGCCTGTTGTGGAATGACGAGCATCAACAGCCCAGTTATTCGAGCCGCCACCGGTTGCATCTTGTGGAAACAGCTTCATCAGCCCTTCGATGGCCGGAGCGAGCTGTTCGAGCGAAATGCTCCAGCGGTTTTCGCTACGTTCCTGCGGCACGACGAATCGTTCAACGCCGCCGTCCTCATAACGAAGCAGGTGCAGATAATCCCGGCCTGTCCGGGCAAACGCTGCGGCACGCCACAGCTTGAACCAAAGCGATCCCATAAGGATGCCGCGCTGGCGCATGACGAGTACACAGTGCCAGCCTTCCCAAAGTTCAGGCTTTTCACCGAGAAGCGTGTACTCGGCCGATAGGTGGCCGGAAGCGATCCAGGCATTGACGCCTTCGCAATAGCGCTCGCACATTCGTCTGGTTTCAGGGGAGAGGGCGGCGTAATCAGCTTTGGAAACAGTCTCAAGGCCGAGGCGGCGCATGAGTACGTCGGAACTCAGCGCTTCTTTGCCTGCCCATGCGGCAAAGCGGCCAAGAGCGCGCCGACGGGCTGCATCCATCTGCCACAGACGATCCGCGGCGTGAGCGTAACCATTGGCGAAGAAAAGATCGTCCGTGCTGCGAGCGCGAATATGAGGAATGCCCCAGATATCATAGTGGATATCGATGGCACCTGATATCCCATCGAGCCTTATCTGCTGATTGGTTTCTGGGCGACCGCTGGCGACATTCATAGTTCTTCCCCTTGTTGGTAATTTTGATATATCCGATACAAATCTTAATGCGATGTCAAGCTAAACTTCTCTGTTTTGTGCTTAACATCAGTAACAACTTGAAAAATGGATATACTGCTAAGCATATGAATAATAATAGAAATTTTAAGATCTCTATTCTAGATAACAAAGCGAGATCGCTACGCCTTGGATGAGCAGGCGTGCTTTAAAAGCATAAAAAACACATGATATATCGATGGAGCAGATCAGGCTTACTCCAGTATGCCTCAAATACGCATGTGTTTGGATGCAAGTATCATCTGGGCGTCAAGCATCGGTACGCCATTGACAATCTTGCAGCCCTTGGTTTCCGCTATTTCCAATAGCTGTGTTTTGGGTGGATTGACGATAATGTCAGAAACGATGGTATCGGGTGATAGGCTATCGAGGGATATTGGCGGGGCGTCTTCGCCCGACATGCCCAGTGACGTTGTGTTGACGATAAGATCGAAGTGAAGACCGTGATCGATACCGTGGTTTGTCTTGCATTCGGGGTATGCCATATGAATGACGTTAGCCAGCGCTGCTGCTTTATCCCGATCGCGATTAGTGATCCAGATTGAGCGGACACCAGATTGCGCCAAGGCAAAGCCGACGGCGCGGCCAGCGCCGCCAGCCCCAATCATTAATACGGACATACCCTTCGGCTCGATATCGTTGCGGCGTAGCCCGTCGATAAAGCCCGCGCCATCGATATTATCGCCGACGAGATGGCCGCTTTCCTCGCGTCGTACAAAATTGACGGCTCCGATTTGTTTTGCAGTTTCAGTCGTTTCGTCAAGATATCGAATGATCTCGATTTTATGAGGAATTGTGACGCCAAAGCCGGAGACATTCTTCATTTTGCGGATAGCATCGACCACTTGCTGAAGGTCATCGGGGTGAACATGCAGCGGTACAGCCGCCGCATCTTTACCTGTTGCAGCAAAATGACTGTTGAAGACATGGCTTGCCCGAACATGCCCAATTGGGTGCGCCAATACGAACAGGATTCTGCTTTTCCCGGTAATTTCCATGGTTCAGTTCCTCGTCATTTCGCGAGCAATGATAAGGCGCTGAATTTGCGAGGTTCCTTCGTAAAGCCGGAACAGGCGCGCATCGCGATAGAAATGTTCGACGGCATAATCCTGCATATAGCCAGAGCCGCCGTGAATCTGTACGGCGTTATCGGCAACGCGTCCGACCATCTCGGAGCAGAACAGTTTGCAGTTCGCCGCTTTGCGAATGATGTCAGAGCCATTTTGATCAAAAGTTCTCGCAGCATCTAGCACCATGCAGTTCGCTGCATAGGTTTCTGTGCTCATGTCGGCGAGCATGGCTTGTATCATCTGATGTTCGGCGATTGGTTTGCCAAATTGCACACGGCTTTTGGCAAAGCCAACGGATTCGTCGATAAGGCGCTCTGCCATACCCGTGCATACAGACGATATATGCAGGCGTCCGCGGTTGAGCACTTTCATCGCCGTTTTAAAACCGCGCCCTTCGATGCCTCCGATAATATTGGTGGCAGGTACGCGTACATTTTCCAGATAAACGTCACAGGTCTGGGTACCGCGCTGCCCCATTTTGTGGTCCGGCTTGCCGATGGTAAGGCCCGGCGAATTCCTTTCCACGAGAAAGGCAGTTACGCCTGATGGGCCGATCCCGCCTGTACGGGCCATCAATGTAAAGACATCTGCCACCGGCGCATTGGTAATAAATCGCTTTGTGCCGTTGATAATATAGTCGGTTCCGTCGCGTTCGGCTGTAGTGCGGACGGCACCCGCATCGGAACCGACATCGGGTTCTGTCAAAGCAAACGAGCCGATCAAGTCTCCGCTGGCCAGTCGCGGCAACCAGTGAACTTTTTGTTCTTCTGTGCCATCGACAATAATGCCTTGTGATCCTATGCCGTTATTGGTGCCAATGACGGAACGGAATGCTGGAGAAGTATATCCCAGTTCAAAGCCAACCAGAACTTCCTCTTCCATCGTCAGGCCAAGCCCGCCGTACTCTTCAGGAATGGATAGGCCAAAGAGACCCATGGATCGCATGTCATCAATGATGTCATCGGAGATTTTGTTGGTTTCTTCGACTTGCCTTTCGGCAGGCACGAGGCGTTCCCGAACAAAACGTCGAATTGTGGTTACAAGCGATTGGCAAGTTTCCGGATCGCGGATCATCAACTTCCCCCAGCGGACGGTTTAGGCAAAGGCGGAAACGCATTCCGATTGCTGAAATACCCTATTGCTAAGCGAATGTTTCATAGATTAATGTTCGATACAATATAAAATGAAATTTAATTCCATTAATTAGGTGTCTGTTTCTGCCATGGATGGAAAAGCGATTGGGGGGATAAGAGTGATCAAAGTGACTGACGTTGTGATTGAAACGCGCCCATCCGAGGGTGTTGCCTTGCTTGAGCTCAATCGTCCTGACGCGCTCAATGCATTGAATATGGACGTACGAGAACAATTGGCCGCTGCTGCAGAACGCCTCACTGCTGATCGCGACATCAGAGTTATTGTCATTGCCGGACGAGGCAGAAATTTTGCTGCAGGGTCGGATGTCAAAGTGTTTGCGGGTACGGGTGCTGGTGATCTCCTCGCGCAAAGGCTGCATCGCTGTTGGGAGAGTCTCGCGCGCTGCCCGAAGCCTGTCATTGCCGCTGTGGAAGGCTATGCACTGGGAGGTGGATGTGAACTGGCCATGCATGCCGACATCATCGTAGCAGCGAGAACAGCCAATTTTGGTCAACCGGAAATCAAACTTGGCTTAATGCCCGGAGCGGGCGGTACGCAACGTCTGTTACGCGCCATCGGCAAATACAAGACTATGTTGCTGACATTAACTGGCGAAATGCTTCCTGCTGCGGACGCAGAAAAATACGGGCTTGTCAGCCGCTTGACGGAAGAGGGAGCGGCACTTGAAGAAGCCCTGAAGCTTGCACGGAAAATCGCTTTGATGCCGCCGTTGGCTGCTGAACAGATCAAGGAGGCTGTCGTGCACGGCGAGGATGCACCTTTGGAGACAGCATTGAGGCTGGAGCGCAAAGCGTTTCAGCTGTTGTTCGACACGGACGACAAGCGCGAAGGAATCGATGCGTTTCTGACCAAGCGCAAGCCAGAGTTCAAGGGCCGATAAAATGGCCGATAATACAAAGCGTTATGGCCAGACAAGACAAGTCGCGATCATCGGTTCCGGTATTATGGGAACAGGCATTGCGGAGATTATGGCAGCGGGCGGGCTGGATGTTTTCCTGTTCGATCAGTTGGATAAAAAGGCGAGGGAAGCCAAAGAGGCGCTTGTCAGCCGACTGCAAAATCGCGTGGAGCGAGGCAAGATCGAAGCTGCCAAAGCCGCACAAATTCTGGATCGTATAAATCCGGTCAATCGTTTGGAAGAAATAGCTTCAGCCGATCTGGTTGTAGAAGCAATCGTTGAAGACCTGACAATCAAGAGGGATCTTGTCGTAGCGTTGGAAGCGATTTTGCCCGCCGGAGCGATCATTGCGACAAACACGTCGTCGCTTTCGGTCACGGCAATTGCGGCTGGTGCAACATATCCCGAACGGATCGCGGGTTTTCATTTCTTCAATCCCGTCCCATTGATGCGCGTCGTTGAGGTCATTAAGGGCGCTTTAACCGATGACAAGGTGGTAGAACTTCTCAGGGACCTCGCCTTGAAGGTTGGTCACAGGCCAGTCAGCGCGGCAGACACGCCGGGTTTTGTTGTCAATCATGCCGGACGTGCTTATGGCACGGAAGCTTTGGCAATCGTTAAGGAGGGGGTAGCAGATTTCGCAACCATCGACGCGATCCTTCGCGATGCAGGGGGCTTTCGTATGGGGCCTTTTGAACTTCTCGATCTGACCGGGCTTGATGTGTCCCATCCGGTTATGGAAGTGATTTACAACCAGTATTATCAGGAGCCGCGCTATCGTCCGTCGGTCATTACCCGGCAACGGCTTGATGCCGGGTTGCTAGGGCGCAAAACCGGTCGCGGCTTTTATGACTATTCAGCCAATGGGGCATCGTCCGAAAAATCCACGCAGCAAGCAGCAGTCGAATTGCCGACGGTCATGAAGATCGTTGGCGATACCGAAAAAGACGGTATCCGTAGCCTCGCACAAAAAAGCGGAATTGAAGTCAGGGACGATGTCGGACCAGATGGGCTGGTTCTGGTTGGGCTGGTCGGAGAAGATCTGACTTCGGCAGTCGTCAGGCTGGGCCTCGATGCGAGCAATGTTATTGGTTTCGACCCGCTTTTTGGCTTTGATACGCACCGGACATTGGTCGCGTCGCCGGGAAGCAGCGACAGAGCACGTTTACAGGCACTCGCACTCGCGGTATCCGATGGCGTCAAGGGCTCCATGATTAGCGATAGCTGCGGAACCGTTTGCCAGCGCGTTCTGGCAATGATTGTGAATATTGCGTCGGACATGGTTCAGCAAAACATCGCATCTGCCGAAGATCTCGATGCTGCCGTGCGGCTGGGGCTCGGCTATCCGTTCGGTCCGCTTGAATGGGGCGATCGTATCGGTACCGGTGTGATTGTCCGTATTCTCGATCACATTCATGAAAGAACTCTCGATCCGCGATACCGTGCCAGTCTTTGGTTGCGTCGCCGGGCCGAGCTGAAGCTGCCATTGGCAGACTATAAGTAAAGGAAACCGTCATCGTGGCAGAAAAAATCGATCTGAAACCATCGGCGCCTTGGTATCGGCTCAATGTAACTGACGAAGACTGGCGCAATGCGAAAGCAGCCGATCTGCTGAAATGGTATAGCCAGATGAAGCTGATCCGCCGGTTCGAGGAGAAGATACTCGACTTTGAAAAAGCTGGACTGGTTCATGGCCCCGCTCACGCAAGTATAGGACAGGAGGCTGCGGCTGTCGGCGCCATGTCGGTGCTGAAAACCGACGATCAGATCAATGGTACGCATCGCGCTCACCATCAGGTTTTGACCAAGCTGATCAATGCGCAGACGCCTTCGCAATTCGATGTTCTTCAGTCTGATTTCACTCACGGAATGAATGATGCCGTCTATCGTTTGATGGCTGAAATCATGGGACTGAACACGGGATACTGCGGCGGGCGTGGTGGTTCGATGCATATGCGCGATGCAGCTTCCGGTATTGCCGGAACGAGCGCAATTGTCGGTGGCAACATTCCACACGCGGCTGGTTATGCACTGGCGGACAAGCTGTTGAACCGAAAAGGCATATCAGTCGCATTTTTCGGTGATGGCGCGTCTTTGCAAGGCGCGACCTACGAAGCGATGAATATCGCCGCGCTCTATCGCTTGCCGGTCATCTTTTATGTCGAGAACAATCTCTATGCCGTATCAACGCACATTCAGGATGCAACGCGTGAAACCCGCATTGCCTCCCGTGGCCCGATGCTTGGCTTTGCTGGCATTGAATGCGACGGCATGGACATTCTCGCCGTTCATCAGGCCATGAGCGATGCCTGCCGCATTATCGAGGAAGAGGGCGGCCCCGTTGTCATCGAGGCGCAGTGCTATCGTTATCTTCACCAGAGCGGCAGTAAATCAGGCAGTGATTTTGGCTATCGTACCCGCGAGGAAGAAGATGAGTGGAAGCGTCGTGATCCAATTGCGCAGGCTGAACGCCGCCTGAAGGAACTTGGAATTGCGGACGAAGCCGACTTTGCGAAGATTGATGATCGCGTAACCGCTGCCGTTCAGGCTGCGGGAGAGCGATTGACCGAAACGGCACCGGGCAGCAATGTCCTGCGCATTCCCGACGCCCTCTGGCCTTCCACCGATAGCGTTGATGACGGTATTCTTGGTGACGGCAGCGAGTTCTCCGACGCTGAATTCCGTGAGATTGAAGACTATCAACCAGACCAACTGCAGAAAATGCGCTTCGCCGCTGCAGCTTCGGATGTTCTTGGGCGCATGATGGAAAAAGACCCGACCATCATTGTGATGGGCGAGGATGTTCATCGGTTCGCCGGTGGGGTTAGTGGGTTCACTAAAAGCGCCCTCGAACTGTTTCCAGGACGGGTCCTCGCCATGCCGATTGCTGAAAATGGGTTTACTGGCGTGGCACTGGGGGCTGCTTTGCGGGGCTTGCGCCCGGTTGTTGAAATCATGTTTGGTGACTTTTGCTTCGTCGCAGCCGACCAGATCGCCAACGGAATCTCTAAAGTGCGCCACATGTTCGGTGACGGTTTTCCGGTGCCCATCGTTCTACGTGTGCGCGTCTCGCCACATACAGGTTATGGTTCCCAGCACTCCGGCGACCCTTCGGCGCTGTTTGCAATGTTCCCGGGCTGGCGCGTCGTATCGCCAACCAATGCGTTCGATTATATCGGCTTGATGAACAGCGCATTGAAATCGAATGATCCTGTTGCCGTGATCGAGCATGTTGAATTCTACCAGCGGGAAAGCCTGGTCCCCAAAAATGACCGCGACTATTGCATTCCGTTTGGCAAGGCTAAAGTCCTGCGCCCGGGATCGGCATGCACTGTGTTGTCCACCTCCGTCATGGTTCCCGCAGCCATAAAGGCGGTTGAGGAATCCGGCATCGACGCCGAAATTATCGATATGCGCAGTCTTGATATGTTCGGCATCGACTGGGAACTGATTGGCGCCTCCATCGCAAAAACCAACCGGATTGTGATCGCTGAGCAGGTTGCGAGCGGTCTGTCGCTTGGCCGTCATTGGGCAGCAGAAATCCAGAAGCGCTACTTCAACGAACTGGACCACGAGATCCTGCATGTAACGGGCAGTATAGCGTCGCCAGTCGTTTCATTGGTTCTGAACAAGGCGGCACTAGGTTCGGCTGAAAAGATACGGGTGGCACTGGAAAAAATCATGCTTTCAGCATGAATGACTTACCAAGCTGGATAAAAGGGAGAACAAAATGCAACAGAGAAAAGCGGGAGCCGCCGACATGTCCTTCAAGGCTTTGCGAAACGTGATGATGGCGGCAACGCTGCTCACGGCTTTGCCGGCAGTGGCATCGGCCCAGAGTACTAACTCTCTGGTCATCGCCCGAAACATGGACATCAATTCGCTCGATCCTCATCGCACCTTCTGCGACACCTGCCAGATTTATGATTCCGCCGTCTATGAAGGCCTTCTTTCGTTGGACAAGGACAATCAAATCGTCGCAGTACTCGCTAAGAGCTATACGGCGAACGGTGACCAGACCGAATTCACGTTCAAGATCAATCCGAAAGCTGTTTTCTCGGATGGATCCAAGGTGGAAGCAAAAGACGTAAAATGGTCGTGGGAGCGTCTGAAAAACGTCAGGGGTAGCCCATCGTTTCTGGCAGACACGATTGCTTCCATCGAAACGCCGGATGAAGAAACTGTGGTCGTCAAGACCCAGGCGTCGAATTCCGAATTTTATAACGTTGTAGCCTCGCCCTACTTCGGTATCGTCAACAGTGATGTCGCGGCGGCAGATGCAAACGCGCTTAACGGTGCAGATGCAGCTCAAAAAGACAATGCAGAAGCATGGTTTCTGGCCAACTCAGCTGGCAGCGGCCCGTTTGTCCTTGGCGCCTATGAACCAAACTCCGAACTGCGCCTGAAGCGCAACGTGAACTATTGGCGCGAGGCACCGAAGGTTGACGAAGTTGTCATCCGTCAGGTGAAGGATGCCGTTGCTCAGGCGCAGATGCTGGAAAACGGTTCGGCTGACATTGCGATGCAGATTGATCCGGAAACGGCCAAAACCATTCGCAATAAGGATGTCAAGGTCGACTCCATCCATTCTTATAACTTCATCTATCTGGCCCTTTCACCGGGGGCGAAGTCGAATGAAGTTCCATTGACAGCTGATGTCCGCGAAGCAATCTCAGCGGCAATCGACCGTGAATCTTTGCTTGATTTCATGCTCGGCGACAAGGGGCAGCTGATCGCGGCAGCGATACCGATCGGCTTCCCGGGTGGGTCGGATCATAAGATCCCGGAATATAATCCGCAGAAAGCCAAGGAGCTTCTCGCCAAGGCTGGTCATCCCGATGGCTTTAAGCTGGAAGCAACCTATCCGAACTTGAACGTTTACGGTGTCGATTTCACTCAGATGATGCAAAAGATCCAGCAGGATCTCTCGAAGGTCAATGTGAATGTCGAATTGCAGCCGGTTTCGTTCGCGACCTGGCGTGAAAAGGTTAATGGTGACGGCATCCCGATGACCGCCGTTTACTACGCACCGGACTTCTATGGGACATCGCAATATGTCGATGCATTTGGACTGGCAAAGGACAGCCTCTGGGCCAAGCGTGCCGGTGAGGCGCGTGACCCCTCATTTGTGATCAATGAGATTCCGCAGATCATGGCTGACGCGCTCAAATCGCCATTAGATGAGGCGGACAAGGTCTGGTTTAAAGCTGGTGAAGTGATGTCTGCCGCTAATGTTATCATTCCGATGCTCAGCCCGGACGTTATTCTCGCGTATAATAACAGGGTGAATGGTGTCCGTTATTCAGCTTGTTGCAATCTGCCGTTGGCCGAAATCTCGATCTCCAAATAAAATAAGGGCCGGAGAGAAATCTTCGGCCCTTTCAGTTTCTATCTGACAGAAAGCCGTCGATGCCTCATCGGCGGCTTTTTCTTTACACACGTGTAGAACTGGAAAGTTCTTCCAAAATGCGTAAGGACAGGCTTCGCTTTTCCAGGTGTGGCATGTGCCCGCAGGCTTCAAAGGCGTGAAGCGCGACGTTGTCAGGCAGGTTGCGTGTGTAGCGGAATGGCAAGATCTTATCCTGTTTTCCGTAGATGACACGAACGGGGATTTCGAGGGATGCGAGATCGTCCACGATTGAAACCGTCTGTGTGCCGTCGGCAAAGAAATGCTCGGAAAACGACGTCATGGCGTCACTCAAACTCTGGTTCTGGCGCTGCTGAACTACCGCATTGATGAAAGTTTCCGAGATCGTCGCCTTGTCATGAACCAGTTCATGCAACCAAGGCGTGACACTTTCTTTTGACTTTGCGCGAACGAAATTCTGTACGAAGCCCACATTGATTTCGGGACCAAGTCCCGCGGGTGAAAATAGTCCCAATGCGCGGATGTCAAGGTTGCCTCGGCTGGCGAGGCGTGTGCTGACGGCTGCACCAAAAGAGTGACCTACAAGAATCGCGCGTTGAATATCCAGCGCCTTGAGCGTGTCTTCCACCATGGCCGCGATCGCATCAAGGTTTTCGGTGTCAGTCAGCGGTGATTCACCATGTGAGGGCAGATCAACTGCTAGCAATGGCTGTTGCCATTGGCTGCCAGCGAAAAGGCCACGCCAGTTGTTGTGATCCGAAGCAAAGCCATGCAGCAGGACAAGTGGCGTGGCTTCGCCCTTTCGCAGCCAGACAGTATTGAGGAGGGTATTGTTTCCCAGTTGTGGCTGCGCTGAAAAAGGTTTGCGCTGAGAAAACATCCCGGCGGTTTCTATTGCGGCAACAATATCTTTCTTCTGAATGCGCCCACTCGGGCCGCTACCGCTGACCAGTGCAAGATCGATACCGGCATCGCTGGCCATGCGCTTGGCAAGCGGTGTTGCAATCGTTCTATCGTTACGGTCTGTGCCTGGGGTCGTTGGTGAAGTTGATGCTGTTATGGCGCTTCTGGGGGCAACCGCAACCGCTACGGGCGCGCCGGTGGTGACAGCTTCGCCCTTGGCGAACAAACTGGCTACGCTTTGACCGACATCGATCTCGTGGTCAGTGGAAGGTTTCAATATTGTGATTGTGCCGTCGTGGGGAGCGTCGACCTCCACCACGGTTTTGTCATTATCTACTTCAAAGAGAAGTTGGCCTTGTGTAACCTCATCACCATCTTTCACGTGCCAGCGTGAAATGGTTCCGGAATTGGTTTCCAGACTAACTTTTGGATATAGAATTTCAGTGGCCATGGGATGTCCTGCAACGATGTGGTTTTCGCAGCCGTGTAGGATTTCTACGGTTGAGGGTTTGGAGAGGCCTTGCTTGAATTGCCTAGGAGTCTTTCCTGCAATTCGATAACAAGTTTCTTGAGGTCGGGGCCAATTTCAGCGTAACAAATGCCACGCGGCGCAATATCGGTAATGCCACCACAGGTGATGGCGACAAGCTGTGTTCCGTCGGTCGGACGGAATGGAATGCCAACCGCATTGATGTAGCTGTACCAGTCGCCGCAGGAGGCAATGAAGCCATCCCGCGCGAAATCTTCCAGCGCATGATTTGTCAATCGCAGGATTCGCTCCGAATGCTCTGGTTCCGTAGCCAGCATCTGCTCAAGAAGAATCTCTCGCTGTGTTTCTTCCATGCCTACATAATACGCGAGCCCCATCGCAGTCTTCCAGATCGGGAGGCGTGAACCAACGTTCAGGCGCAGGGAAACAGGGTTTTCAGAGCGTGCATTGGCGATGTAAACCATCTCATGCTGTTCGCGTAGACCCATCGCCACAGCGACGCCGGTCTTTTCCGCAAGTTTGCGCATGAGAGGCATTGCCATATAGACAACCGCATTGGAACTCAGGCCTGAATAGCCAAGAGCGATCGTTGCGGGACCAATGCTGTAACGTCCCAGGTTCTCGTCGTAATTAAGGTAGCCGAGATTGACCAAGGTATAGGTCAAGCGTGAAATCGTGGCCTTCGGCAATCCCGTGCGGTCGATCAGCTCCTGGTTGCCGAGTGAAACATCCTGCGGCGTGAAGCTACGCAATATCTCCAGCCCACGCACGAGAGCGCTCGAAACCTGAGCGGAATCTTTTTCGGCGTCCTGTGGACTCGGCTTCGCTCTTTTCTTCACGTTTTCTCCTGGTCTTCAGGCGGGTGTTCCCGGCACAGATTGAAAAATACAAAAATGAAATTTAATTTCATTTATATTGACGGCTCCCATTTTGGTTGTCAATACTAAGCGCAAAGCCACCCAAGAGCCGCGCCAAATTTCCAGAATGGGAACTGTGCATGTCAAACTATCTTTTCAGGCGTCTGATTGCGATGCCGTTTCTAATTCTGGGTATCGTTACCATAGCGTTCGGTCTGACCACCATAACGAAAGGTGACCCGCTCACCTCAATAGTGGCAGAGCAACAGATGAATAATCCAGAGGTCGTAGCGGCTGCGAAAGCAAAGTGGGGGCTGGATCGCAGCTTGCCTGAGCGCTACTTCATCTATTTGAAAAATCTCGTGACTGGCGACATGGGCACGTCCTTTGTTACCAAACGTCCGGTCAGTACTGATCTCATGGCGCGTTTACCGGCCACCATGGAACTGGTGCTGGCGGGGATGGTTCTGGGTTCGATTGTTGGAATCATGCTCGGCATTCTAGCCGCCTATTATCGCGACAGTATTATCGACCATATGGCGCGACTTTTCGCTTTGCTCGGTTCGTCGTTGCCGGTTTTCTGGCTGGGGCTCGCTGCCCTGTTCATTTTCTCGGTGCATTTTGAACTTCTGCCGGGCCCTGGGCGTCTTGCCCCGCGCATGACGCCGCCTGCCGCTGTCACCGGGTTCATGACGATCGACAGTCTGCTCGCCGGTGATTTTGCAGCATTTAAGGATGCTCTTGCCCATCTGGTACTTCCATCCGTCGTGCTTGGCTGGACTGTTGCCGGAACCATTTCCCGCCTTGTCCGGGCTAATATGCTGGATGTGATCGGGCGGGAGTTCATCCTCACTGCACGCGCGAAAGGGGCAGGGGAATTGCGTGTGGTTTTCCGTCACGCATTGCGGAACATTCTCGTGCCGGTTCTCACCGTGATCAGTTATTCCTTCGCATATCTGATCACCGGTGCTGTGTTGACAGAAACCATTTTTGCCTGGCCTGGCCTGGGATCCTATGCCGTGGAGGCAGCTCGTTCGCTTGATTTCCCTGCAATAATTGGGGTGACGATCGTTGGCGGAATTATGTTCCTCGTGACCAATCTGCTTACCGATGTCGCATACGTTCTCGCCAATCCACGCGTGCGGTTGGGCTGAAGGGGAAGTCGATGATAGCTTCAGTAAATATCTTAACGCGTCAGTTCAAAATACCAAGCTGGTTCACTCTGCCGTTGTTTATTGGCATTATCGTTGTCGGTTTCTGGCTCGTTGCCACTATTTTCGCGCCTTACATGACGTCTTACGATCCGCTGGATATGGTTGGTCGCCGATTGCAGACGCCGAGCTGGTCTTATTGGCTGGGTACGGATGCCCTTGGTCGTGACGTGCTGACTCGCACGCTTTACGGCGCCAAGCACTCCTTGCCAATTGCGCTGGTCGTTGTGGTCAGTGCAGTTGTTATTGGCGCTCTGGCTGGTGCGGTCGCAGGCTATAAAGGCGGCTTGATTGGTGCAGTTATCATGCGGCTGGTGGATATCACGCTGTCATTTCCACCGATGCTGCTCGCCATGGCCGTTGCTGCTTCGCTGGGGCCTGGTCTTGAGAATGCCGCCATTGCCATGGTGATCGTTTGGTGGCCGGTTTATGCCCGGCTGATGCGGGCACAAGTATTGGAAGTACGCGAACGCGAACATGTCGAGGCAGCGATAGCGGCAGGCGCGAGCAGCACGCGCATCCTGTTCAAGCATATTCTACCGCTCTGCTGGACCCCGATACTCATCAGCGCCACGATGGATCTCGGCCAGGTTATTCTGCTAGCCGCATCGCTTAGCTTCATCGGCCTTGGAGCAACGCCTCCGACACCTGAATGGGGCTCGATGATCGCTGAAGGCGCGGTCTATTTCTACAATTGGTGGATCGCCTTGGGGCCTGGACTCGCAATTCTGACCATTGTGCTGGGCTTCAATTTCATTGGCGATGGTCTTCGCGACTATTTCGATCCGCGCTCCAAATGATCGGGGAATAAAATGACAAGCCTGAATAAGAGCGCCAGTCTATTTCGAATTGCGAATTTGCGGGTGGGTTTCGGTCGTGATGGTGGAGTCCTTGACGCTGTGCGCGGTATCAGTCTGGAACTTGAGCGCGGGGAGGTGTTGGGGATTGTCGGTGAGTCCGGATCGGGAAAATCGATTGGCATGCTTGCTGCAATCGGCCTGACACCGCCTAACGCGAAAGTGACAGGTTCCGTTACCTTTCAGGGAGAGGAACTGGTGGGCAAATCGCGCCGTGAAATGCAGAACTTGCGTGGTTCGAAGATCGCCATGATCTTTCAAGATCCTCTGTCTTCTCTTAATCCGGTAATGAAGGTCGGAGATCAGATCATTGAGGCTTTGCAGCTTCATCAGAAAGGTTTGAACCATAAACAGGCGCTGGCTCGTGCCATCGAATTGCTGGAACTTGTCTCAATTCCGCAACCCGATCAGCGTGTTAAACAATATCCGCATGAATTCTCCGGTGGTATGCGCCAACGTGTGATGATTGCGATGGCCGTCGCTAACAATCCGGATCTTTTGATCGCCGATGAGCCGACCACTGCGCTGGACGTGACGGTACAGGCGCAGATCATGGCGGTTCTGCGCGATTTGCAAGAGAAACTGGGCCTCGGATTAATCCTCATCACGCATGATCTTGGCGTTCTGGCTGGCCACGCCGACCGGGTTGCCGTAGTCTATGCTGGTGAGGTGGTTGAAGAAGCGGGCATATATGAGCTGTTTGAAAATCCACGACATCCCTACACGCGGGGTCTGATCGCCTCGATCCCCACGCTCGGCGACAGCGACGGAAAGCTGTTTTCCATAGACGGCGCTCCGCCGGTGCTTGGCGCCTTTCCCCAAGGGTGCGCCTTTCATCCGCGTTGCCTGTATGCGCAGGACGTCTGCCGCGAAACGGTTCCATCCTATCAGCGATTCGGAAAACACAAATCGGCATGCCATTTTGCCGATAGCTTGCCGCCTTTTGCACGCAAGATCGAGGCGGAAACTTTTGAAGGAGGCGAATTATGAGTGAAACCTTCACGACGATTGCGCCGTCCCAATCGCAAGCAGAAACCGCCCTTTCCGTTCGCAATCTCAGAAAAAGCTTTCCGGTGAAAGGCGGCATAATTATTCAGCGCGATATCGCGCAGGTCAAAGCCGTCGACGACATTTCATTTGATCTTGCCAAGGGAGAGACTCTCGGGTTGGTTGGTGAATCCGGCTGCGGAAAATCTACGCTTGGGCGCTGCATTCTAAGGCTTATAGAGCCAACGGGGGGCGAAGTTCTTTTTCGCGGCAACGACGTTACAAAACTCAATGCCCGGGAGATGCGTGCGGCGCGCAAACATCTCCAGTTCGTGTTTCAGGACCCGTTTGCATCGCTTCACCCGCGCATGCGCATCGAGGACAGTGTCGCCGAACCGCTGCGCATTGGTGATCTCATGCCGGCACAGCGGAAAGAACGTGTGAAGGAAATGCTGCAACTGGTGCGGCTTAATCCTGAGCACGGCAAACGCTATCCACATGAGCTTTCAGGTGGCCAGCGTCAGCGTGTCGTGATTGCGCGTGCATTGGCTCTCAATCCGCAGGTCATGGTGCTCGATGAGCCGGTCTCCGCACTTGACGTATCTGTTCAGGCGGGAATTTTGAATCTCCTTCAGGATATTCAGGCTCAGTTCGGGACGTCGTATGTGTTTATCGCGCATGACCTTTCGGTTGTTCGCCATATCTCGCACACGGTGGCGGTGATGTATCTGGGTCGCATTGTCGAGAAAGCCCCGAAGGGGAAGCTCTACGGACGCCCGTTGCATCCTTACACGCAGGCTTTGATGTCGGCTGTGCCGCTGGCCGATCCAGTTATCGAACGCAAGCGTCAGCAGATTTTGCTGAAGGGCGATGTTCCAAGCCCAATTAACCCGCCATCAGGCTGCTCGTTCCGCACCCGCTGCTTCAGAGCACAGGCGGTTTGCGCCGAAGTCAGGCCCGAACTGCAAAGTCATGGAGGAGGGCACGAGGTTGCGTGTCACTTCCCGCAGGAATGGCGTGCGGCTCAATAATTTTGAGTTTTGGTGTTGCTAATCGGCAGGACCGATCAAGAAGGATGCAATCTTGGAAATGATGAATAACATAAACGATCCCAGCCTGACCAAAAGCAATGCAACCTTGCCGCTGGCCGGAATAAAGGTTCTGGATCTCTCTCGGGTTCTCGCTGGTCCCTGGGCCACAATGAGCCTCGCAGATATGGGCGCCGAGGTTTGGAAAATCGAGAACATTCAGGGCGGCGACGATACACGCGCCTGGTCGATCCCCAACTACAAGGGCGCCAGTACTTACTTCCTCTGTGCAAACCGGGGCAAGAAAAGCCTGGCTCTGGATATCAAGTCGCCGGAAGGGCTGAAGATTATTCATGAACTGGCCAAACAGGCCGATGTGGTCGTGGAAAATTTCCGCGCAGGCACCGTTGAGCGCCTGAAGGTCGATTATGAAACCCTGAAGGCTCTCAACCCGGGCATCATTTATTGTTCGATTTCCGGTTATGGTCAGACGGGGCCGGAAGCTCTGCGTCCTGGTTACGATTTTGTCGTGCAGGCAGAGAGCGGTCTGATGTCCATCACCGGACAGACAGATGGTGAGCCGATGCGCATCGGTGTTGCCATGACGGATATTGTTGCGGGTATGGTCGCCACCCAATCCGTTCTTGCCGCACTTTATCAACGTAGGACTACGGGTGTCGGTCAGTACGTTGATATTTCGCTCTATGAATGTGCGCTCAACACATTGATCAATGTCGGAAGCGCTCATCTGAACGGTGGCCACGTGCCGACGCGCTTCGGCAATGCGCATCCGACAGTTGTACCTTACCAAATTTTCGAGTGCTCGGACGGCGCCTTTGCGCTCGCGGTGGGCAATGACCGCCAGTTTGCGATCCTTTGCGAGAAAGTTATTGATCTGCCGGAACTGGTGACCGATGAGCGTTTCAAGACTGCAAGCGATCGTGCGTTAAATCGATCCGAACTAATCCCGCAAATGGTGGAACGCTTCTTGACCAATACCCGGCAATATTGGATGGCTGCCTGCCTGAAGGTGGGGGTTCCTGCCGGGCAGGTTAAGACAGTGCCGGAGGCCTTTGAAAGCCCGAACGTAAAGGCGCGGCAGGTCGTGCAGACACTGGAGAGCCCACATCTGGGGGCCATTTCGCTGGTGCGCCCCGCTCAAGGGTTGGAGGCCCAGCAACAGGCATCTTACAAGGCGCCGCCCATGTTGGGAGAGGATAGCGTCTCCATTCTGGAAAATGTGCTCAAGCTGGACAAGGACAAGCTGGCCCAGTTGATCGAGGCTGGGGTCATTCATCAATACCAGGCAGCGGTTTGAGAAGAGGAGACGTTTATGGGAACTCAGGTAGAGTATTCAAACATACAGCTGTTCATTGATGGAACCTGGCGTGGTGCTTCGGATGGCGAAACGATCGAGATTTTAAATCCGGCGACCGATGAGGTTATCGGCCATATTGCGAAAGCCACGACGACAGATCTTGATGAAGCACTGGCCGCTGCGGATCGGGGCTTTGAGATATGGAGCAGGGTTTCTGCTTTCGACCGTTATAAAGTCTTGCGTCGTGCTGCCGATATTTTCCGCCGACGGGGCGAAACGGTTGCGCATTTGCTGACAATGGAGCAGGGTAAGCCACTTGCCGAAGCACGTACCGAAGCAGCCGCTGCCTGCGACCTGATCGACTGGTTTGCGGAGGAAGCGCGCCGCAGCTATGGCCGGATTGTTCCACCGCGGCTGGCGCACGTCATGCAAGCAGAGGTCAAGGAACCCGTCGGCCCTGTTGCAGCTTTTACGCCGTGGAATTTTCCAATCAATCAGTCGGTCCGTAAGATTTCCGCAGCTTTGGCCGCCGGTTGTTCGATTATTCTGAAAGGTGCGGAAGATACGCCTGCTGCTCCAGCTGAACTGGTGCGCGCCTTCGCAGAGGCCGGCGTGCCGAATGGCGTCATCAATCTGGTTTACGGTGATCCGGCTGAAATCTCGTCCTATCTTATACCTCATCCCGTTATCAAAAAGGTATCTTTCACCGGTTCCACTCAGGTGGGCAAGCAACTGGCAGCACTTAGTGGTCTGCACATGAAGCGCGTCACTATGGAGCTTGGCGGGCACGCACCGGTTATCATCATGGCGGATGCCGATATCGAACGGGCGATCCAGGTCGCCGCTGGTTCCAAGTTTCGGAATGCAGGACAGATTTGCATTGCACCGACCCGCTTCCTTGTTGAAACTTCTGTTTACGATCAGGTGGTCGAGGGGATTGCAACATATGCCAAATCGTTGAAGGTCGGGAATGGTCTCGATGCTGAAACGACGATGGGGCCATTGGTCAATGCGAGACGGGTCAACGCAATGGAGCGTTTGGTGCAGGATGCGAAAGAGCATAAAGCTGCTTTGATTACAGGTGGCGAGCGTATCGGCAACCGGGGCAATTTCTTTGAACCGACTGTCTTGGCCGATATACCGCGCGATGCAGCGATCATGAACGAGGAACCATTTGGTCCTGTGGCGCTGCTGAACAGATTTGATACACTGGATGAAGCGTTGGGTGAGGCCAATCGGTTAAATTATGGGCTTGCGGCTTATGCCTTTACCGGTTCATCGGCCAATGCTGCGAAAATCTCCTCTTCAGTTCGCAGCGGAATGATCACTATCAACCATTATGGTCTGGCGTTACCGGAAGTGCCGTTCGGTGGCATCAATGACTCCGGTTACGGGACAGAAGGTGGTGCAGACGCGTTGGATGCCTATCAGAACACGAAGTTTGTTTCATTTTTACAGATATAAAAGCAAGCTCAATTGGAGCGACTGCCGCCAACGTCACTGGTCGTAGAAAACACGCTTTCAATGAACTTTCATTTTGTACGATCAAGCCGGGCGTTAATCCGGCTTGATCGTTTTTGATCAAGAGACCGAGAATGTACTCGGATTTGGTCCAATTCGACCCTCGGACTTGTCCAGTTTTGTGATCGCATCATGTTCCGTACCGCTCAGACGGAAATCAAATACGTCGTAATTCTCCTTGATACGAGCCGGTGTAACCGATTTCGGTATGATGATATTGCCAGTTTCTATGTGCCAACGCAGAATTGTCTGGGCGACGGACTTGCCATGTTTTTCAGCAATCGACTTCAGTGTCGCATCCTCTAAAATCTTGCCCTGCCCAAGCGGGCTCCATGCTTCGGTTGCAATATTATGCTTGCCGTGAAACAGGCGCAGCTCGTCCTGCTGGAACTGCGGGTGGAGCTCAATCTGATTTAGAACCGGCGCGACATCGCTTTCTTTCAGAATACGTTCAAGATCGGCAGTGCGGAAATTCGACACACCGATCGATTTGGCGCGGCCTTCTTCCTTCAGCTTGATGAAGGCGCGCCATGTTTCGATGTAGAGATCTCTGGAAGGCATCGGCCAATGAATCAGGTAGAGATCGACATAATCGGTGCCGAGCTTCTTCAGGCTAGAGTCGAACGCCTTAAGGGTTGCTTCATATCCCTGTTCGCTATTCCAAAGCTTGGTCGTTAGATAAATATCATTGCGTGCAATACCGGAGCTGTTGATCGCTGTCCCGACGCCCTCTTCATTGCCATAAATGGCGGCGGTATCGATATGCCGATAACCAACTTTCAGTGCTTCGCTGACTGCGGCTATTGCGTCGTCGTTTCCCACTTGCCAGACACCGTAACCGAGCTGCGGAATGTGATTGCCATCGTTCAGTTTTACCGTCGGTACGGTCATGATCTGTCCTTTCCCTCCTATGCGAGCGCCAGTATTTTCTCCGGCACAAGCCGCCGAGGGCAGCTTCTCCCGCATGTTCCTTTGAACTTTGCTATCGGCAGCATATGGGGGTTCGTCGGAAAAGGAAAAGCCCTTTCCGCAATCTTTGTCAGGTGGAAACATTCTTTCTGTGCAGAAATTTCGAATGTTTCAGATTCATGAATATAAAGCGACCGCCTTCGCAAGAAGGCGGTCCTGAAAATTGCCGGCAATGTGCTGAAATAGTTTAGCGGACGACGACTTTTGCGCCGATTGGAACACGTTCGTAAAGATCAGTGACGTCCTCGTTGCGCATGCGAATGCAGCCTGAAGACATGGCCTTGCCGATAGTCCATGGTTGGTTGGTGCCGTGGATGCGATAGAGCGTCGAACCCAGATAAAGCGCGCGTGCGCCAAGAGGATTGTTGATGCCACCCTCCATGCGAATGGGCAAGATGCGCCCCTTCTTGCGCTCACGGGCGATCATTTCTTTCGGCGGGGTCCACGTTGGCCATTCAGCCTTGCGGCTGATGCGCTGCGAACCTTTCCAGCTGAAACCCTGTTTGCCGACCCCGACACCGTATCGCTTGGCGGTTCCATTAGACTGAACCAGATAGAGAAAGCGCTTACCGGTATTGATTACGATTGTGCCAGGTTTTTCCTTGCCGGAATACGAAACCACCTGGGGTAAATATATCGGGCTAAGCTGATTTTTCCGTGACACCGCGACCGGGTTTGCTACCGGACGCTGGTAGGAAGCTTGACGATAGCGCGTCTTTGCTTTCTGCCTGTTCTTAGTAACCGTGCGGGAAGCTGGCTGTGATGCATCTGGCAATGGGCCAAGCCTAGCGGGTTGTCCATGCAGCTGCGCGACCCAAGGTGCGGCAAGGTCGGGGCTGATGCGCACCGGTGGCAAGGTAGCGTAACGATCATTGGCGAAAGCCATTCCGGTACTCAAGACAGAAACGGCGATAGCTGCAAGCGATCCGATCAGAAGAAGATGACGTGGTTTCATAGTCCAGATCCGTCTCTCTTTTGCGCCATAAATTGCGATTGCTTATCCGTCTGGCGCGGTTTGCCCGTGCATCTCCTGTCGTCATTTGTCAGGAGCGCAGCCCTCAAGTTCATGATGGGATTGTGTCGCGCAATGGAATCATAAAGGTAAATTTTGACGCGTATTCCGTTTGGCAAGCTCTCCAAGTAAAGTTGTGGTTATTGGCAGGTTTCGCGACGTGATTAACAAGGGATAAAGTTTGGGAGTTGGGTAATGAGCGACACAGCCAAGGCAAAAACAGGTCTGATCGTTAGTGAAGATGGCAAAACTCGTTGCTTCTGGCCGGGTATCTTGCCCGACTATCTCGCCTACCACGACAGCGAATGGGGCATTCCTGTTTCCGATGATCGTCGTCTTTTTGAGAAGATTTGTCTTGAGGGGTTTCAATCTGGACTTTCGTGGCTCACGATACTGCGCAAGCGTGAAAACTTTCGGGCGGCTTTTGACGGCTTCGATTTCCGGCGCATCGCAGAATATGACGAGAATGACGTGGATCGTTTGCTCACTGACAAAGGGATTGTGCGGCATCGCGGAAAAATCGTTTCCGTCATTAACAATGCCAGGCGCGCCATTGAACTGGTCAATGAAAAAGGCTCGCTTGCGGCTTATTTCTGGTCATTCGAGCCGGGAGCAAAGGATCGTCCGGCAGTCGTGGATTACCCAACGCTTGTCGCAAATCCCAAGACTGAGACGTCGACCCATATTTCGAAGGACCTGAAGAAGCGTGGTTGGTCATTTGTTGGGCCAACCACGGTGTACGCCTTCATGCAGGCTATGGGCCTCGTGAATGATCATATCGAGGGTTGTCATTGCCGCCCAAACATCGAAAAACTGCGGCAATCATTCAAGCGCCCGCATTAGTTCCGATCAGCATTGCGCATATGTAATGTTTCTGCGAAAAACATGCGGCTAGCTTTGGGAGGTAATGATGGACCTGATGTCGCTGGTGGCTTTTGCCGGTATTTTGATCGTGGCTGCAGGCACGCCAGGGCCAAATGTCGGCGCGCTGGTTGCGCGTGTTATCAGCCGGGGGCATCAGGGCGTCTTCCCGTTCATGTTCGGTTTGTGGCTGGGTGATGCCATCTGGCTTTCGTTGGCGGTATGGGGCCTTTCCGCTCTTGCCAACACTTTCCATACTGCTTTTCTGATGCTCAAATATGCGGGCGTCGCATATCTGGTCTATCTCTCCTGGAAAATGTGGATCGCGCCAGTGGACGAAGCAACGGACGAAAATGCCATCCCGCGCCATGGCGAAGGCCGCAAGCTTTTCCTCAGCGCGCTGGCGGTCACGCTCGGCAATCCGAAGATCATGGTTTTCTATATCGCGATTTTGCCGACCGTGGTCGATATCACTCATGTTTCTCTGGTTGGCTGGGCGGAATTGCTGCTGGTTATGTTTGCTGTTCTGGCTGCTGTCGATACGGCCTGGGTCGTGCTTGCAGCGCAGGCGCGGCGGTTTTTGCGCAGTCCGCGGATGATGCGAATCGCCAACAGAACCAGTGCAGGCATGATGGCCGGAGCAGCCGTTGCCATTGCTGCGCGCTGATCGCGCTTCCCGCACTTGCCGCGATGGGCTTGATCGGTTAGGAAACCGGCAACAGCTTTGCCGGTTCTTTCCGGTATGAATTGAGTAAAATCAGCGATCAGGCAGGGAAAATGGCCGATAAAGCGGACAAGATGAAGGCGCGATTGCCGCGCGGGTTTGTCGATCGGGTGACGGATGATTTACGCGCCGCCGAAAAGATGATGGCGACCATCCGCGAGGTCTATGATCTTTACGGGTTCGAACCGGTGGAAACGCCGCTTGTCGAATATACCGACGCACTCGGAAAATTCCTGCCGGATCAGGATCGCCCGAATGAAGGCGTGTTCTCGTTTCAGGACGACGATGAGCAGTGGCTGTCGCTGCGCTACGATCTTACTGCGCCGCTGGCGCGCTATGTGGCGGAAAATTTCGAAACGCTGCCGAAACCCTATCGCAGCTATCGCAGCGGCTGGGTGTTTCGCAACGAAAAGCCGGGACCGGGCCGTTTCCGCCAGTTCATGCAGTTCGATGCCGACACCGTCGGCGCGCCGAATGTTTCCGCCGATGCCGAGATGTGCATGATGATGGCCGACACGCTGGAGCGTCTTGGCATCAGCCGGGGCGATTATGCGATCCGCGTGAACAACCGCAAGGTTCTGGACGGTGTGCTTGACGCCATAGGCCTTGAAGGCGAAGGCAACGCTGCCAAGCGCCTCAACGTGCTGCGTGCCATCGACAAGCTCGACAAGTTCGGCCCTGAAGGTGTGCATCTCCTGCTGGGTAAAGGCCGTCTCGACGAAAGCGGCGATTTCACCAAGGGCGCGGAGCTTTCCGATGCGGCAATCGAAAAGGTTCTGGCATTCACTGCGGCAGGTGGCGTGACCGGCGCGGAAACCATCGCCAATCTGCGTGCTGTCGTTGTCGGCAACGCCAAGGGCGAAGAGGGTGTCGCCGAACTTGCCGACATGCAGGCGCTGTTCGATGCGGGCGGCTATGAAAGCCGTGTGAAGATCGACCCGTCCGTGGTGCGCGGTCTTGAATATTACACCGGCCCGGTTTTCGAGGCTGAATTGCTGTTCGATGTTACCAATGAAGATGGCCAGAAGGTTGTGTTCGGTTCGGTTGGCGGCGGTGGCCGCTATGACGGTCTGGTATCGCGCTTTCGCGGCGAACCAGTTCCGGCGACTGGCTTTTCCATCGGCGTTTCGCGTCTGATGACAGCGTTGAAAAACCTCGGCAAACTGGATGTTTCGGATAGCGTCGGTCCGGTCGTTGTGCTGGTCATGGACAAGGATACGGAAAGCCTCGGGCGTTACCAGAAGATGGTTTCCGATCTGCGTCAGGCAGGAATCCGGTCCGAAATGTATGTCGGTGGGTCTGGCATGAAGGCACAGATGAAATATGCCGACCGCCGTGATGCGCCTTGCGTCGTCATTCAGGGCTCGCAGGAACGTGAGGCTGGTGAAGTGCAGCTCAAGGATCTGGTGGAAGGCAAGCGCCTGTCTGCTGAAATCGAGGATAATGCGATCTGGCGTGAAAGCCGTCCGGCACAGATTACTGTCAGGGAAGAGGGGCTGGTGGATGCGGTCCGTGAAATCCTTGAGGCCCAAGCGCGGGATCGCGCCCAACAGGCAGGATGACCGAGACTATGGCGGGATCGCGCTCGACTGGCGTTTTCGATTCGCTTCGTGTGGAACTGGGCGCGCGTGAGGCCGAACTGGTGGAAATTCCGCTGATCCAGCCAGCCGACCCATTCCTGGATATGGCGGGCGAGGATTTGCGCCGCCGTATCTTCCTGACTGAAAATGAGAATGGCGACAGCCTCTGCCTGCGTCCGGAATTCACCATTCCGGTTTGCCGTAATCATATTGCTTTGAATGCCGCGACGCCGAAGCGTTATGCCTATCTCGGTGAAGTATTCCGCCAGCGTCGCGATGGTGCGGCTGAGTTTCTCCAGGCAGGGATCGAAGATCTGGGTGCGGGCGATGAAGCTGTATCCGATGCGCGTTCTATTGCCGACGCACTTTCCTGTGTGAAGGCGGTTGCCCCCGACGCTAAGCTTGAAATAGTGCTGGGCGATCAGTCGGTTTTCGCGGGCATGCTGAAGGCGCTCGGTTTGCCGCAGGGTTGGCGCAAGAAATTGCTGCGGGCTTTCGGAGATGCTGATTCCATGGACGCTGCCCTTGCCGAGCTCACCGGCGCACAGCGGCGCGATCCATTGCCGGAGGCTCTGGCGGTGCTGGTTGCCGAAGGCGATGAAACCGGCCTTGCACGTATGCTGGAAACCGAAATGCTGGAAGCTGGCATTTCGCCCGGCGCAGGCCGCACACCGGCCGAAATTGCCCGCCGCCTGATCGAAAAGGAAGATCTGGCCGTGACGCGGTTTCCCGCATCTGCGCTTCAGCTCTTGCAGCAATTTCTGGAAACCCGCGTTTCGCTGGATTCCGCTGGGGTGACGCTGCGCGCTTTTGCAGCGGATAATGCACTCGATCTTGGCGCTGTGTTGCAGAAGTTCGAGGCCCGGACCGATGCAATCGAACAGGCCGGTATCGCCACACAGAACATTATCTACGACGCATCTTTTGGTCGTCCGCTCGATTACTATACCGGTCTTGTCTATGAAATCCGCCAGACGGGGGTGGAAAAGGACGGGATTCTGGCTGGCGGCGGACGCTATGACCGGCTTTTGACCATGCTCGGCGCGTCAGAGAATATTCCCGGCGTTGGCTTCTCCATCTGGCTCGACCGGCTGCAGGCACTGGCGGGAGAACAATCATGAGCGTCACATTGGCATTGCCGTCCAAGGGTCGGCTCAAGGAACAAACGCTCGCCGTATTGGAAAAGGCCGGCTACAAGGTCATTCTGCCGGATGACGACCGCAATTATCGCGCGCGCGTCGAAGGCGAGGACGGTCTCGACATTCTATTCCTGTCGGCTTCCGAGATTGCACGCGAGTTGGGCTATGGCAGTGTGGATCTGGGCGTCACGGGGGAAGACCTCGTGCGCGAGACATTGGCGCATGCCGATGAGCGCGTGGCGATTGAGGCTGAGCTGGGTTTCGGTCATGCCGATGTGGTGGTGGCGGTGCCGGAAGTCTGGCGCGACGTGACCAGTATGGCGGATCTTGACGATGTGGCGGCGGATTTCCGTCAGCGTCATGGTCGTCGTTTGCGTATCGCGACCAAATACTGGCGCCTGACGCAGCAGTTTTTCTCTCAAAAACACGGCATTCAGGTGTATCGTATCGTGGAAAGCCTGGGGGCGACCGAAGGAGCGCCGGCAGCGGGTTCTGCCGATATGATCGTAGACATTACCTCTACCGGCTCGACGCTTCGTGCCAATAAGCTCAAGGTGCTGGAAGACGGTATAATCCTGCGGTCCCAGGCTTGTCTCATTTCGGCGCGCCGCAGTCATGAGAATGGCCGCGTTGCGGAGATTGCGACGCGTATCCGGGAAGGCCTGAAGGCCTGATCTTCAGGGTATTCATTGAGGAAGCCGCGTCATCTGCATGGCGCGGCTTTTTTGTGGCTTTTGATCAGCCGCGCCTGGCGTCGATCGAGAGCGAGCCTGCACCATGCAGGGCGAGCAGGAGAAGGCCGCCGGCGATCGCAAGGTTTTTCTGTGCCATCATGGCGTTCATGCCTTGCGAAAAATCCATATGCGCGACAAGCGTTGCGCCGATGGTGAAGAGGCAGACGATGAGAGCGGCGATGCGCGTCTGAAAGCCGATCAGAATGGCGAGCCCGCCAACAAATTCGATCAGGCCGACGATGACTGCGGTGACAGTTGGAACCGGAAGGCCAATGGAACCAAAATATTGAGCCGTTCCAGCGAGGCCGGCCAGCTTGCTGTAACCAGCGAGAATGAAGAGTATCGAGAGAAATATGCGGGCGATGAGAGTTGCAACGCCGTTGGTCTGCGGAGTGATAGAGGTCATTGGGGCTATCTCCTGTTGAACTGAGGCATCAATTAACGGCTGCGGACTGTCAAGAAAAGCTGGGTAATTCTCGACAGTTTGTTCATCGTACAGATACACTCATTCTGGCGCAATCATGCGTTCAGCGCGCACCAGCCGGTCATAATCTTCCTCGGATACCAGCCCGCTGGACAAGGCCTCTTCCCGCAGGGTCGTACCATTCCTGTGAGCGGTCTTGGCAATCCTGGCCGCATTATCGTAACCAATTGCCGGGGCCAGTGCTGTAACGAGCATCAGCGAACGCTCAAGCAATTCCTTGATACGTGCTTCATTTGCTTCGATTCCTTCAATGCAGTGGTCAGCGAACGAGACCATCGCATCGCTTAGAATACGGATCGATTGCAGGACATTGTAGGCGATCACCGGCTTGAATACATTCAGCTCGAAGTGGCCCTGGCTTGCAGCAACCATCACGGTGGTTTGGTTGCCGAATACCTGCGTGGCAACCATCGTCATGGCTTCGGCCTGGGTCGGGTTCACCTTTCCTGGCATTATCGACGAACCGGGTTCGTTCTCCGGCAGGGAGAGTTCACCAAGGCCGGAGCGGGGGCCTGAACCGAGAAAACGGATGTCGTTGGCGACTTTGAACAGATCGGCTGCCAGCGCATTAAGGCTTCCATGAAAATTGAGAATCGCGCCGTGGCTGGCAAGCGCCTCGAACTTGTTTGGTGCTGTTTTGAAGGAAAGGCCGGTGATCTCGCTCACCGCATCGGCAAAACCGGTATCGAACCCGATAGGCGCATTGAGGCCGGTTCCGACGGCGGTGCCGCCCTGTGCGAGCAGGAAAACATCGGCGAGGGATGTCTCAATCCGCTGGCGGGCATATTCAAGCGCTGCACGGTAGCCCGAAAACTCCTGGCCGAGCGTGACTGGCGTTGCGTCCTGCGTATGGGTGCGGCCGATCTTGATAATGTCTTTGAACGCTTCTTCCTTGACCTGCAGCGCATTGGTCAGGTGATCGAGTGCGGGATAGAGCAGATTGACAGTCTCGACGGCCGTCGCGATATGGATCGCTGTCGGGAAACTGTCATTGGATGACTGGCTCATATTGACATGGTCGTTCGGGTGAACCGGCTTCTTGGAACCCAGTTCGCCCCCCAGAAGCTCAATGGCGCGATTGGAGATGACTTCATTGGCGTTCATATTGGACTGGGTGCCGGAGCCGGTCTGCCAGACGACAAGCGGGAAATGATCGTCAAGCTTGCCTTCGATGACTTCCGAAGCGGCAACCGCGATTACCTGACCCAGAACCGGATCCAGCTTGCCAAGCGCGATATTGGTTTCCGCCGCAGCGCGCTTCACGACGCCCAGTGCATGAACGAGCGGCAGGGGCATACGTTCGCCACCAATCTTGAAGTTTTGCAACGATCGCTGCGTTTGTGCGCCCCAATAACGTTCTGCGGGAACGTCGATCTGTCCGAAAGTGTCTGTTTCGGTACGCATAGCAGTCATTGCAAGTCTCCGGCTGGCTCTGGGCTCGGAAAGAGTCCTTCGAACTGAATATAGCACTGCACAATCGTCGGCAGTGCATTGTTTTAGGCAAATTTATCCGATCAAATATGATTATAGTAGTCAAGTTTAATGGCGCATGGGCATACCCCCATTTGTCAGTTATTCTCCTCGTCGTCGCCATCGTCAGTTTCAGAAATCCAGGAGATCGGCTCGATTTTGCGCTGGGTCTTGCTGTCGGTAAAGGTCCACCAGCCGGTATCGGTTTCGTCCCATTGCCCTCCGCCCGCATTTAACTGTTCCAACGAGCGATATTGCGCGATCGACTCGTTGCGCTGGTCGTCATCATCGGTCCAGACCACGGTGATCTTGCGGCCATCTTTGGGGGCTTTTTCGATTGGCAGTTCCTTACGCATATAAATATCCGATCTGTTTTCTGACGCGGTCCCTGTTTAAATGGAAACGCAGACAATGCTCTGTCTCGGTAAGCATAGAGCGAAACCTGCCAGCGGCAAGCCGGAGCGAGATCGATCCGGCTTGTCTTTACAGTCAGATTATCCGGCGCGGGCGATTTTCAGCGCGTTGCCCCACCAGATGAGCTGGTCGAGCATGTTTTTGGCCGCTTCTGCCAAATGCGGGAAATCGTCCAGGGTGTTTTCGCCTTTAACCACAGCCAGATAGTCCGGGAACAGAATATGCACACCGGTTTTGACCGACATGGACGACATTTCGACGGCAATCATGCGTAACTGTTCGACGGCACGTGCACCGCCAACGCCGCCGTAACCGACAAAGCCCATCGGCTTCTGGATCCAGTCACCATAATCGATTGCATTCTTCAAAACAGCTGTTGGCGCATGATTATATTCGGCGGCAGTCAGAATGTAGGCATCAAACTCACGCAGTTTGGTCTTCCACTTGTCCGCAGTTTCGGTCTGTGGAGTCGTGGTCGCAGAGTCGCCGTAAAAACCCATTGGATAATCCGCCAGATCCAGAATCTCGACATCAAGTTCGGGGCGTTCGGCAACGAGCTTGGCGATCCACCGTGCCGGAACGGGTGCGAAACGCTGTTCGCGAGTGCTGCCAATGATAACTGCGACTTTGAGCATGGTCATTGTAACTACCTTTTCGAATAGTAACCATTAGAAACTGACGCTATATAAGTGACTGTACGTGCGGCGCAAGGAGGCACTTTTATGAAACCCGGTGACTTCAAGGAAACCGCTGCTTGCAGAGCGGTGACCGATATTCTCTCCCGTGTTGGAGATAAATGGACAGTGCTCGTAGTGAGCTATCTCGGTAATTGTCCGATGCGTTTCAACGAATTGCGCCGTACGGTAGATGGCATCTCGCAGAAAATGCTGACCACGACATTGCGTAACCTGGAAAGGGATGGATTTGTTTCGCGCACCGTTTTCCCGACTATACCGCCAAAGGTGGAGTATGCTCTGACCGAGCTAGGGCGCGATCTTTTGCGGCCTGTTCGGGGGTTGGGGGAGTGGGCGATAGCGAACGAAGCAAAGGTGATGATGGCGCGCGCGCGGTACGATACATTCCGATCTGGCGAAAGCCATGCTGACGCGGCGGAATAGTCTGCGAAAACACGAAGTATAAAAGTGGAAAGGCAGGCCGAAGCCTGCCTTTCCTGTTGCCTGAGGCAGGACTTCCAAAGTGCGGGGGCAAACAGGAAGTCCGTCTCTGCGTCAGTCGGGATTGACCATGAATGGCCATTCGGAGTCAATGAGAAGTTTCTAAAATACAGTTTTTGAAATCACAACAGGTTTAGACAGTAAATTTTTCATAAATCACAACTGGTTGCCGAGCATAAAAAGAAAGGCAGCCAAAGGCCGCCTTTCAAATAGAGAACAGTGTTTTGCAGACTTGTTGCAAATCCGTTTCGCCACCCGCGCCGCCTTGCGGCGCAGGCTTTAACCTCATGGGTGTGCTTATGGGCTTCTTAGAAGTCCATGCCGCCCATGCCACCCATGCCGCCGCCAGGCATGGCAGGCATGCCAGCGTCCTTTTTCGGTAGTTCGGCAATCATAGCTTCGGTGGTGATCAGCAGACCGGCAATCGAAGCTGCATTCTGCAGGGCAGTACGGACAACTTTGACCGGGTCAACGATGCCGAGTGCGATCAGATCACCATATTCACCGTTCGCGGTGTTGTAGCCAAAGGTTTCCGAGGTGTTTTCAAGGATCTTGCCAACGATGACCGAAGCTTCTTCACCAGCATTGGTCGTGATCTGACGGGCGGGAGCCTGCAGTGCGCGACGAACAATGTTGATACCAGCTTCCTGGTCGGCATTGATGCCCTTGGCCGAAACCTTTACCGAGGCGCGGAGCAGAGCGGTGCCACCGCCAGCAACGATACCTTCTTCAACCGCAGCGCGGGTTGCGTTCAGGGCGTCGTCAACGCGATCCTTCTTTTCCTTCACTTCAACTTCCGTTGCGCCGCCTACGCGAATGACTGCAACGCCACCAGCGAGCTTGGCAAGACGTTCCTGCAGCTTTTCACGGTCGTAGTCGGAAGAGGTTTCTTCGATCTGCTGCTTGATCTGACCAACGCGTGCGTCGATCTCAGCCTTCTTGCCAGCGCCATCAACGATGGTGGTGGTTTCCTTTGTGATCGATACCTTCTTGGCACGACCGAGCATGTCGAGCGTAACGCTCTCGAGCTTGATACCGAGGTCTTCGGAGATAACCTGACCGCCGGTGAGGATCGCGATGTCTTCGAGCATTGCCTTGCGACGATCACCGAAGCCCGGAGCCTTGACAGCAGCAATTTTCAGACCGCCGCGCAGCTTGTTGACCACGAGGGTCGCAAGAGCTTCGCCTTCGACATCTTCAGCGACGATGATGAGTGGCTTGGAGGTCTGAACGACAGCTTCGAGAACCGGCAGAAGAGCCTGAAGGTTCGAGAGCTTCTTTTCGTGCAGAAGAATGTAAGCCTCTTCGAGGTCAGCAACCATCTTTTCAGGGTTGGTGACGAAGTATGGCGACAGGTAGCCACGGTCGAACTGCATGCCTTCGACGACTTCGAGTTCGGTTTCAGCGGTCTTGGCTTCTTCAACCGTGATGACGCCTTCGTTGCCGACCTTCTGCATCGCTTCAGCGATCATCTTGCCGATTTCGGCTTCGCCGTTAGCGGAGATGGTGCCAACCTGGGCAACTTCTTCCGAAGTGTTGATCTTCTTGGCCTTCTTGAGCAGTTCAGCGACAACTTCGTTGACTGCCAGATCGATGCCACGTTTCAGGTCCATCGGGTTCATGCCGGCGGCAACGGCCTTGGCGCCTTCCTGAACGATTGCCTGACCGAGAACGGTAGCGGTGGTAGTACCGTCACCGGCGGTGTCGTTGGTTTTGGAAGCGACTTCGCGCAGCATCTGTGCGCCCATGTTTTCGAACTTGTCTTCCAGTTCGACTTCCTTGGCGACGGAAACACCGTCCTTGGTGATGCGGGGAGCGCCGAAGGACTTGTCGATGACGACGTTACGCCCCTTCGGGCCGAGCGTTACCTTAACGGCATCAGCGAGAATATCGACGCCGCGCAGCATCTTTTCGCGCGCATTGCGGCCGAATTTTACGTCTTTAGCAGCCATTTTACTCTCTCCTGGGAATATCCCGGTCAGATTTATGGTAAATTAATCTTGAGGTAGAAGCTAATTTGGCGGTTTTGCCGACTGGCAATAACCGAAACGATTAGCCCACGATACCCAGAATGTCGGATTCTTTCATGATCAGCAGATCTTCGCCGCCGATCTTGACTTCAGTGCCCGACCACTTGCCGAACAGAATACGGTCGCCTGCCTTCACGTCCAGCGCAACGAGCTTGCCGCTCTCATCGCGGGCGCCAGTGCCAACGGCGACGATTTCGCCTTCCTGCGGCTTTTCCTTGGCGGTTTCAGGAATGATGATGCCGCCTGCGGTCTTTGCTTCCGATTCGACGCGACGTACGACAACGCGGTCGTGAAGCGGGCGGAACTTAATCTCAGCCATGGTATAACCCTTGGTGTTGTAGACGTTGAACCCTGGTTGCGGATCGAACCGATCCACGTTGTTAGCACTCTAGTCATAAGAGTGCTAATGCCGCACAGAGATAGAAGCCATGCCCTATGTTGTCAAGGATGCCTGATTATTTTGACAGGGGAATGATGGTTAATTTGCACGGTTTGCGAGGATTGACACTGCACGGATGGCAGTGCGGCGCATATGGATGTCGGCTTGCGTACTATCAACCTGAAATACGCAGATTTGATAGTTCGTCTCCGATCTGGCGAAAGTTTCGTTCAGTTCGCCGCCGGTCGAGTTCCAGAACAGCTCCGCTGGTTTGCCGTTTTCCATCCGAACGCGGGACTGCGATGCGCAAGTCTCGAGGAGATCAATCTGCGCCTTCTGTTTCTTGATGCATAGATGATTTGTCTTGTGTGTCTATCCAGACCGCATTGTCGTTATCCGGCCCGACATTGACCGATCCGGCGAAAGGAACAACAGAAAACTGTACAGGATTTTTCATATAAGTGATTTGAGAAGCTTGAGAAGACAGGATTTCAACCAGTTTTATGGCAGCATCTTTAAGCAAGTCCATGCGCGGCATATTTTGCCGTCTTTGTTTTGAACTGGTGTTGATCCTTGGTACTTCATCGATCCCGAAGTATCGAGAACGAGTGCCACTTCGATCGTGTTCTTAAGCCTGACTCTTGAATGCCGGCTCCAGTCCTCTCGCCCCTAGGACAGAAGCGAGGAGAGCGTGCCGAAAAGGGAACGATAGGCTGATGCTTCCACTTGCTGGTTGTCAGTGGATTTGTCGGGGAAGCTGATGGAAAACTTACTTTAACTGCCGCTATTGCTGTCAGATTGGCATCGAACACCTGCCGACCGTAGACTTTCAGGGCAATCGTTTCTGCGCCGGTCGAGAATTTCTTGCCAACCGCTAAGGTGGAGGCATCGAGTCCAGCCTGCACGTTGTTGCGTGTCCGCATCAAATTGGCGGAATCCATTGCCAGCATTCCCGCAAGCAGCATGGGCACTACGAGAATTATCGCCATGATCGCAAAGTTTCCACGCTCGTCCGTGTGGAAACGCTGGAGGTGTGTGGCGCAACCATGGGCGCGGCGGCGTGATCTGCTGCCGATCAATGCAATCCGGTTTTTCAATTCGACCCCGCCGATTGGTTGTATTAAAGCGATTTGAAAATGAAAGGTTGTAGGCTGCGCAACAGCAGCTCCCTAACGATCGGTCACGAAGCGCGGTAAATCTTCGGTGAACCCGCTCGTCGGCTGCCCGGGCGCACTTCCATCAGAATATTGACGGCAAAGCTCGTGACAGGAGGAGTTGGCTACGTTAGATGGAACACGCTATCGGCTCGCATTCCAGCTGAGCCCTAATATCGCTAGCAGTTTCCGATGATCGTATTCTCGGGAGCAGTATATAAAGAGGAAGAATATGAAGCAGCTTGAACGCCTCGACGATCTGACCGACCAGTACGATGTGCTCTTCTGCGATGTTTGGGGGGTGGTGCATAACGGCGTTGCCGCGCACCCGAATGCTATCGAGGCGCTGAAGCGCGCGCGCGCAAGAGGCGTTACGGTTATTCTGGTAACAAATTCACCGCGTCCCCATGCCGGCGTCGAAGCGCAGATGTTGCTTCTAGGCGTGCCTGAAGACGCGTATGATCGCGTCGTCACTTCAGGTGATGTTACTCGTGAACTGATCGCTGAGGGGCCGCGCAAGGTTTTCCATATTGGCTGTGAACGCGAACTTGCGATCTATGACGGCCTGGATGTCGAGCTTGTCGAAGAATTCGAAGCCGATGGCGTGGTGTGTACGGGTCTCTACGACGATGAAGTAGAAACTCCGGATGACTATATGGAATTGCTCCGGCGACTGCGTTCGCGCAACCTGCCGTTCATTTGTGCAAATCCCGATATGATGGTCGAACGCGGTTCGCGGCTGATCTGGTGCGCAGGCGCTCTGGCGCGGGAATATGGCCAGCTTGGCGGGCGCACGCTGATCGCAGGCAAGCCGCACCGCCCGATCTATGAAGCTGCATTGCACGCAGCGGAGGAAATTCGCGGCGAGAAGGTTGAGAAAAGCCGGATTCTCGGTATCGGTGACGGCGTTTTGACCGACGTGAAGGGTGCTGCTGATTTCGGATTGGACGTGCTCTACATTTCCGGTGGTGTCCACGCGGCGGATTATGCGGTCGGAGGAAGTGTGGACGTTGATAAAATGGAAGCATTTCTCCAAAAGCATGGCAATCGTCCGATCGCAGCGCTTTACGCTCTCGTTTGACACACGTCACAAATCCAATTGCGATTCAAGTTGAAAACATGACAAAATCAAGCTTTCAGCGCCTTTCGGGAACGGATGCCCTGCCGGAGGGACTACGCAACTGCGTTGTGGCTATTGGCAATTTCGATGGCGTTCATCGCGGCCATCAGGCAGTACTCGAATGCGCTTTGGCTTTGGCGTCGAAGGAAGGGCTTCCGGCGGTCGTGCTGACGTTCGAACCGCATCCACGCAGTTTCTTTAAGCCGGATCAGCCCGTTGATCGTTTGACCGATGCTGCTCAAAAAGCCGAAATCCTTGGATTGATGGGCTTTGATGCGGTTGTCGAGCAGCCGTTTACCGCCGAATTCTCCGCTAGGACGGCGGAGGATTTCGTACAGCACATTCTGGTGGAGAAGCTGCACGCAAGCCGTGTCGTTACCGGCTATGATTTCCACTTCGGTAAAGGTCGACGCGGTACACCGGAGTTCCTTGAACGGGCTGGTGGAAACGCTGGTTTCAGCGTGATGCTGGTGGATGCCTTTACGGATGAGGGGGGCGATCTTGTTTCTTCAACTCGCATTCGGGCACTTCTAAGCGAGGGTGACGTCGCGCAGGCGGCAGGTCTTTTGGGTTATCGCTACATGATCCGAGGCGAAGTGATCCATGGAAAAAAACTGGGGCGCGCACTTGGATTTCCTACCGCAAATATGGAACCTGACGGGCAAACCAGCTTAAAATACGGTATCTATGCGGTGAAATTTCGACGACAGAACGGTGCGTTACATGATGGAGTTGCAAGCTTCGGTCGTCGCCCGACTGTTGACGGTGACGGCATGCCGCTGCTTGAGACGTTTGTTTTCGATTTTTCTGATGACCTGTATGGAGAGACCGTTTCTGTTTCTTTCTTCGGCTTTTTGCGAGGAGAGGTTAAGTTTGAAGGCCTTGACCCGCTTGTCGAGCAGATGAAGTGCGATGAAGAAGAGGCGCGGGCCATATTGTCCGGCGCGAAACCTATCTCGGATTTGGATCGGGTCCTTTCTTTCGAGTGAGTGGAATCTTTTTTAACCCACTACTTATGATTTAAGTTTAATTTTACATATTCTCGACAAACAGTATCGAATAGCCCCGCAGAATTTTGGGGTTCTGTTTGTTGGAGTTTCATGTGACGCATATTATTTCTCCATGCCTAGTTGCAGGCGCTGCATTTTTAATGAGTAGTTCGCTCGCGTTTTCCGCCGATGTGCAGCAAGCGGATGTTTATGCGGCAGAAAGCATTCAGCCCGCGCGCAAGCATTTCTGGTCGGGTGACTGGTATCTTAAGGTTGGCGCGGCTGGCCTGATTGCTCCTAAGTTTGAAGGTTCGAACAAGTATCGTTTTTCTGCGCAGCCACTGATCTCGCTGGGCCGTCAGGGGGAGGCAACACGCTTTTCCTCGCGCAATGACAATGTGTCCTTTGCGGTCATCGATAATGAGCGGTTCCGCGTCGGAGTGGCGGGTAAACTGCTTTTTGAACGGGATCACGACATCAATGGTCTGAAAGACACGAAGTTCGGCGGCGAAGCCGGTGGTTTTGTCGATGTCTACCCGACCGACTGGCTGCGCGTTCGTGGCGAGGTGCGTCATGGTATTCGCGCGCATAAGGGCGTGGTCGCGGACATTGCCGCCGACGCCTTTTATGATGTGACGCCGACAGTGCGTGTATCCGGCGGTCCGCGCGCGACCTTCGCATCCAAGGACTACTTCAAGACCTATTATGGTGTGGATGCGGAGGAAGCCGCAGCTTCAGGGCTCTCAGAGTACCGGCCGGGCAGTGGCTTCAAATCGGTTGGCGTTGGCGGTGCAATTACCTGGAAAGCGACTGACACCATCGATACCAGCCTGTTTGGGGAGTACAGTCGCCTGCAGGGGCCTGCAAAGGATTCGAGCATAGTGCGAGAGCGTGGGGATCGAAATCAGTTTATGGTTGGCCTCTTGGCGACTTATCGCTTCGATTTTTCACTCGATTGAGCCAGACGGCGATACTGCGAACCTTTTCAGGAACAGTGCTGCAAGTTTATTGCGCTCTGCCTCTTTATTCCTGCAAAGCTCATTGCTAAAAGCATGCACATGACGACGGATCTTCGCCTTATCGTGACGGCCATACGAATTATTGGCCCGGCCTCCCGCTTTGCCTGAATGGTTGATCTGCCAGGCAATTTCTGGCGCGGAGGTCCGGGAGCGACCGGCTGTGCCCATACAGTCCCCTGTTTATCTGATTAACGTGCCCGCAAATTCTGCTTGGGCTTCACAGGCAAATACCGATCATGACCGAGACGACTAAAATAGATTACTCCAAAACCCTTTATCTGCCGCAGACTGAATTTCCGATGCGCGCGGGCTTGCCGCAGCGCGAGCCGCTTTTCGTCGAGCGCTGGGAGGGCATGAATCTCTATAAGAAGTTGCGCGAGCAAGCGAAAGACCGTCCGCTTTATGTGCTGCACGATGGACCGCCCTACGCCAACGGCAACATCCATATCGGCCACGCGCTGAACAAGATCCTTAAGGATGTTATCACCCGCTCGTTCCAAATGCGTGGCTATAACTCGAATTATGTTCCGGGCTGGGATTGCCACGGTCTGCCGATTGAATGGAAGATCGAGGAAAAATACCGCGCCGAAGGCAAGAACAAGGACGAGGTTCCGATCAACGAATTCCGTAGGGAATGCCGTGAATTCGCCGCCAACTGGATCAAGATCCAGACAGACGAATTCAAGCGCCTTGCGATCCTTGGTGATTTCGAGAATCCTTACACAACAATGAACTTCCATGCGGAAGCGCGGATCGCGGGTGAGTTGCTGAAATTCGCCGCATCGGGACAGTTGTATCGCGGTTCCAAGCCTGTCATGTGGTCGGTCGTGGAGCGCACGGCGCTTGCGGAAGCCGAGGTCGAATATCACGACATTGAAAGCGACATGATCTGGGTCAAATTCCCGGTAGCAGGCCGGAGCGATCTCAGCGGAAGCTCGGTTGTTATCTGGACGACCACGCCATGGACAATCCCCGGTAACCGTGCCGTATCCTATTCGTCGCGCATTGAGTATGGGCTTTATGAGGTCATTGAGGCGGAGAACGATTTCGGTCCTCAGCCAGGTGAAAAGCTTATCTTCGCAGAAAAATTGGCGGACGAATGCTTCACCAAGGCTAAACTTCAGTTTACGCGTCTGCGTGGTGTTTCGGCGGACGAGCTGGGCAAGATCGCGCTCGCGCATCCGCTTAAGGGCTTTGGCGGTGGTTATGAGTTCATCGTTCCGATGATCGATGGTGATCATGTGACGGACGATGCAGGTACGGGCTTCGTGCACACCGCGCCAAGCCATGGTCGCGAAGACTTTGAAGCATGGATGGATAATGTTCGCGAGCTGGAAGCGCGCGGCATCGATCCGAATATCCCGTTTCCGGTTGGCGATGACGGCTATTATACCAAGGACGCACCGGGCTTCGGCCCGGATCGCGAAATCGGTCCCGCACGTGTGATCGATGACAACGGCAAGAAGGGCGATGCCAACAAGGCCGTGATCGAACAGCTCATCGCGTATAACAAGCTTTTCGCGCGTGGTCGCCTGAAGCATTCGTATCCACATTCCTGGCGTTCCAAAAAACCAGTTATCTTCCGTAATACGCCGCAATGGTTTGTCTATATGGACAAGAACCTCGGCGACGGCACGACGTTGCGCTCCCGTGCATTGAAAGCCATCGACGATACCCGCTTTGTCCCAGCCGCTGGGCAGACTCGTCTGCGCTCGATGATTGAAGGCCGCCCCGACTGGGTTCTGTCGCGCCAGCGCGCCTGGGGCGTGCCGATCTGCGTATTCGTTGATGAGGAAGGTAACATCCTCCAGGACGATACGGTAAATAAGCGCATCATGGATGCCTTCGAAGAGGAAGGTGCCGACGCCTGGTTCGCCGAAGGCGCGCGCGCGCGTTTCCTTGGCAGTCGCGCAAATGAAGGCTGGACGCAGGTGCGTGATATTCTTGATGTGTGGTTCGATTCCGGTTCCACGCACACGTTTACGCTGGAAGATCGTCCCGATCTGAAATGGCCGGCCGATGTCTATCTGGAAGGCTCGGACCAGCATCGCGGCTGGTTCCATTCATCGCTGCTGGAAAGTTGCGGCACGCGTGGTCGTGCCCCGTATAATGCCGTTGTGACCCATGGCTTCACCATGGACGAGCACGGCAAGAAAATGTCAAAGTCGCTCGGTAATACCGTGACGCCGCAGGATGTCATCAAAGAATCCGGCGCGGATATTCTGCGCCTTTGGGTGATGACGACGGATTATTGGGAAGATCAGCGTCTCGGCAAAAGCATCATTCAGACCAATATCGATGCGTATCGCAAGCTTCGCAACACCATCCGCTGGATGCTGGGTACGCTCGCCCATGACGAGGGCGAGGCGATTGCGCATGTTGATCTGCCTGAACTGGAGCGTCTGATGCTGCATCGTCTGGCGGAACTGGATGAAGTCGTGCGTTCTGGCTACGACGCATTCGATTTCAAACGTATTGCCCGAGCGCTTATCGACTTCATGAATGTCGAGCTCTCGGCCTTCTACTTCGATATCCGCAAGGACGCACTCTATTGCGATGCACCATCCAGCATTCGCCGCAAGGCTGCACTCCAGACCGTACGCGAGATATTCGACCGCGTGACGACTTGGCTCGCGCCTATGCTACCCTTTACGACTGAAGAAGCGTGGCTTGACCGATACCCGCAGTCGATTTCGGTTCATGCCGAGCAGTTTCGCTCGGTACCTGCCGAATGGCGCGACGATGTGCTGGCAGAAAAATGGCGCAAGGTGCGCGGGGTTCGTCGCGTTGTTACTGGTGCTCTTGAACTGGAACGTGCTGACAAACGCATCGGCTCGTCGCTGGAGGCTGCGCCGGTCGTTCATATCGCGGACAAGAGCCTGAGCGATTCGCTTGAAGGGCTGGATTTCTCCGAAATCTGCATTACCAGCGGCATCGCAGTGACTGACGCAGCGGCGCCAGAAGGGGCTTTCACGCTTGATGATGTCAAGGGCGTGGCTGTTGTGCCCGTGCGTGCGAAAGGTGAAAAATGTGCCCGTTCGTGGCGTTACACGACGGATGTAGGATCAGACGCTGATTTCCCGGAAGTCTCGGCAAGGGATGCTGCAGCGCTTCGTGAATTGAAGGCGCTTGGCAGACTTGGCGGCTGATTGATCCTTCGAAGAAAAATTCCCGGCGTGTTGTAGCTGGGAGTTTATTTGAAGAGTACGGTTGCCAGTCTGGTCTCGAGCATGGTGAAATAGCAGTTAACACCGGATTGCCGCGTGAGTTGCTCTCATGTACAAGGCATTCCTCGGATAAACTCACGACCTGCCTTGGAGTTGCCGGTTTCTTGCGGCAAGGCTGACTTGGACAGCTTTTGGCAAAGCAAAAATCGGCAGGCGTAAAAGAAGTGGCGCTAATGAAGATTGAAGGACGAGTTCTGATAATTATGACGGCCTTGGCGGGTCTCTCGCTATCCGGCTGTGTATCTTCGCCAACCTATGGAACTGACAAAACGTCGGGCGCGCAGCTCCTTGATGATGTTTCTAACATGGCGAGTTTCGGTCAGGGCAAGAAGAAGCAGCGTATTGACTATAAGCCGCGCCCTGACCTCGTTCGGCCGACGGCGGGTGATGATAAGAGGCAGCTTCCGCCGCCGCAGCAGAGCGTGGCAAGTGCGGGCGATCCGAACTGGCCGGAATCTCCGGAACAGCGCCGCAAGCGTCTGCGTGACGAAATCACTGCTAATCGTGACAATCCGAATTTTGTTTCACCGGTTATGCAGGATGGTCCGGTTGCAGATAATGCAAGTGCTATACTCCCGCGCGGCAATAGTCGCCGTGAGGATTATGAATCTCGCACGCCAACCTTCGATTCCGCAAAGGTTGCAGCCTATAAGAAAGCGCGCGCGGAACAAGCGCAGGGCAATTCGACAACCCGCCGCTATCTGAGCGAGCCGCCGTTGATCTATCGTCAGCCAGCCTCGACTGCTGCTGCCGGTGAACTTGGTCAAGATGAGGCTCAGAAGGAACGCGAGCGCAAGAAAGCCGCAGGTATCTCCAAGGGTTGGCGTGATTACTTGCCCTGGAACTAAGTTGTAAATCTATCTTATTTTTAATAGTCGTAGTAAAAATATGCTACGGCTATTTATTTTCTTGTATGCATTAAGAGTTTTCAGTGTAATTTCTGGCGCTGTGCAGGTTTTTTCGATGCGCCGAAGTGTTAAGTTTTTTGTAATGTTGTTTGTGCTGGCGTTTCTTTGATTTGCATCAAAGGTTCCGTTCGCGCAGATCGAATCGCTTCAAATCGGAATGTACGGTGTGGCTTGATGCGTAACACAGATACTATTTTTGACGGACATGACCGTTATGGCCTGATCAGCAGGTTTTTCCTTGGCTGATGGTTGCGTTGTATGGCTGGTCGCAGGATGGGAAGCTGATCGTTTATCGCTTTTCGCGGAAGAAACTCCTTAGAATGCTCTGCGAGTCTCCTTCGGAGAAGCCAGCATAGACTTCCGGCACATGATGACAGGTGGGTTGTGAGAAAAAACGCGGTCCGTGTTCGACACCACCGCCCTTGGGATCGGATGCGCCGTAATAAAGGCGCCTGAAGCGGGCGAATGAAATGGCGGCAGCGCACATGGCGCATGGCTCCAGCGTTACGTAAAGGTCGCAGTCGATAAGTCGTTCGGTTTGCAATATTCTGCCTGCATCGCGGATGACGAGTACTTCGGCATGGGCGGTCACGTCATTCATTTCGCGTGTGCGGTTTCCAGCACGCGCAATGATCTTGCCCTGATGCAGAACGACCGCGCCAATCGGTACTTCACCACGCGTGCCTGCAGCTCGCGCTTCGTCAAGGGCCACAGCCATCGGAGCAACCAAAATTGGTGACGGGGCGGGTGCCATCTTTTTCATGTCGAACCCATTTCATGCATTCTTTCGGAAATTTCGCTCGCAAGCTATGGAGCGATTTGTTACTGCATAATGCTCGAAATCGAAACCGATTTGCGAACAGAATTATAGGGCGCTCCTGATCCGTATAGTCCTTTGCCCGAGATTGAAGGTGCAGAGTGGCGCGGCAGCGCTGCTGAAAGGCCAATATCAGATGACCACAGAAGATAATGATAAGGGCGGCAAACGCCCCCACGACCGCAACGGTCGCTCAGGCCGCTCAGATGGGCCCGATCGTGGCGATCATCCACGCCGGGGTGATGGCGGGCGCGACAAGCCGCGCAAATTTGGTGCGCGCGAAGAGCAAACTGGAGATGACGCCAGCGAGCGCATCGCCAAGCGGCTGGCACGTGCGGGCATAGCTTCGCGCCGTGAAGCGGAGACAATGATCGCCGCAGGCCGCATCGCGGTGAATGGCAAAGTTCTGGAAAGCCCCGCTATAAATGTGAAGCGCACCGATGTCATCAGCGTCGACGGCAAGCCATTGAAACAGGCAGAGCGTACGCGTCTCTGGCTCTATCACAAGCCTGCGGGCCTTGTGACTACCAACCGCGATCCGGAAGGCCGTCCGACCGTTTTCGAAGCACTGCCACCGGAAATGCCGCGTGTGCTTTCCGTTGGCCGGCTCGACATTAACACTGAAGGTCTTTTGCTTCTCACCAACGACGGTGGGTTGTCGCGTGTGCTCGAGTTGCCGTCAACCGGCTGGCTGCGCCGATATCGTGTGCGAGCGCACGGCAAGGTCACGCAGCAGCAGCTCGACGAATTGAAGAACGGCATTGCCGTCGATGGCGTTTTTTACGGTAGCATAGAAGCGGAGTTGGAGCGCGAACAGGGCGCAAACGTCTGGATCTCGATCGGCCTGCGTGAAGGTAAAAACCGCGAAGTAAAGAATATTCTTGGAGCACTCGGTCTGACAGTCGGTCGCCTTATCCGCGTTTCGTTCGGTCCGTTCCAGCTTGGCGATCTAGAAGAAGGGGCTGTGCGGGAAATCCGTGGCCGCATTCTTCGCGATCAGCTTGGCGCCAAGCTGATTGAGGAGTCCGGTGCCGATTTTGATGCGCCGATCCACAATGAGTTCTCAAATACGGTGGTTCAGGGCCGTACTCCGCGCGAGATGGAAGAACCGGAAGGCGAACGCCGACGTGCTCCGCGTGAACGTGAATGGATTTCCAGCGGTCCAGAACGCCGTCGTGGTCGCGATGACAAAAAAGGCGTTGAAACTGTTGAACCGCGCCGTCGCGGCAATGCGAATGTATGGATGGCGCCGGGTGCGCGCCCGAAGGGCGAGAAGGCTGCGGCGAAATCTGCACGAGTCGAACATCAGATGCCGCATCGTTCAGCGAAATTCAGCGGCGACATGCAAATGCGTCCGCGTCGTTTCGATGAGGACGAGCGGGGTGTGAATAAGAGCGGTGAGCGTCGCCACAAGCGCCAGGAAGGTCGATTCGATAAGGAAGATAACGGTTCGCCAAGCAGTGAAAAGCGTGAAGACGGACGTAAGGAGCGGCGCCCCGGCAAGCGCGAGCGCGCTGAGTTGCGCGATGTCGGCAGTGTATCCGGCGAGCGCTCGCAGGGCGGCTTTGAAGGGCGCAAGTCCGGAAAACTTGGCGGCCCGCGTGGGGAAGGCCGGGGTGGCGGCTCCGATCGCGATACGCGCTCGGGTTCACGCAATGGTGGTTCGGGCGGACGCTCCCATGGTTTTGGCGAAGGTCCAGGCAAGGATGGACCGCGCCGTGGCCCCGGCGGCAAACCAAATGGTAAATCAGGCGGTAAGCCGGGCGGCAGAAAACCAGGCGGTGGTGGCAGATCAGGGGGCGGCAGTGCGGATCGTCGGCGGTAAGTTTCGCGGGCGCCCGCTCGTAACACCGTTAACCAACGCCATTCGCCCAACCACGGACCGGACTCGCGAAAGCCTGTTCAACATTCTCGCGCATGGCTTCCCTGGAAAAGTGGAAGGCGCACGTGTGCTCGATCTTTTTGCGGGCACCGGCGCGCTTGGCCTTGAAGCCCTTTCGCGTGGTGCACGCTATGCGATCTTTATAGAGGAGACCGCTGAGGGACGAGGTCTTCTGCGTCAGAATATCGAGGCGCTTGGCCTTCAAGGCCATACCAAGGTTTTGCGCCGCGATGCCTGTCAGTTGGGTCCCGTCGGCACGATGGAGCCTTTTGATTTGGTGTTTGCTGATCCTCCCTATGGCCGTCACATGGGAGAGAAGGCATTTTTATCAGCGCTTGAGGGCGGCTGGCTTAATCCTGACGCACTTTTGGTGCTTGAAGAGGATGTGGACGCAGCTCTTGAACTCGATGAACGATTCGTCGTGTTTGAAGAACGCAACTACGGGGGCACAATCATTCGGCTAGCCCAGCTGAAAGCCACCGGGTGAACGGATTTAGCGGCACCGTTCGGCGCTGCGCTATGTATTATCAGCGGTTGAACAAGGCCGCTCGTCAAACTGAACGCATGCCGCCTGCGAGGCTGGGCGGAAAGAAACTGATTGGAGACGTCGCTTGGTGAATAACTCCTCACTCCGGCGCTTGCTGTTGTCCACTGCCCTAGGGTTCATGCTGGCACTGCCGTTAGCAACCGTTTCCGTTGAGGCGGAATCTCAACCGACTGACCAGACTAAGTCCCAAACATCCAAGCCTGCGTCTGCACTCGAGTCGCCGACTACCGAACAAGTAGCTTTGCCGGAAATCACTCAGGCAGACGGTGTTAGTCATTTCACCCTTCAAAACGGTCTGGAGGTCGTCGTTATCCCGGATCATCGCGCGCCTGTCGTAACGCAGATGATCTGGTATCACGTTGGGTCGGCAGATGAGGCTCCGGGAGTTTCCGGTATTGCTCACTTTCTTGAACACCTGATGTTCAAGGGCACGAAAAGCCATCCGGCGGGCGAATTCTCGGCCAAGGTAGCTTTGATCGGCGGGCAGGAAAACGCTTTCACTTCTTATGATTACACAGCCTATTTTCAGCGCGTTTCACCGGAAGCGCTCGAAATGGTGATGGATTTCGAGTCGGACCGGATGGAAAATCTGGTTCTGAACGAAGACATGGTGAAGACTGAGCGAGAGGTCATTCTGGAAGAGAGGCGTATGCGTGTGGATTCCAATCCAGCCTCAATATTGATGGAAAACTCCGATGCTGTCCTCTATTATAATCATCCATATCGCAAGCCGGTCATCGGTTGGCGACAGGAGATGGAAAAGCTAAGTCTCAAGAACGCCATTGATTTCTATCAGCAATATTATACGCCAAACAACGCTACTTTGGTGATCGCAGGCGATGTGACACCGGAACGCGTACGCGAACTGGCTATGAAAACATGGGCGAGGGTACCAAAGCGTGCGGATGTGCTGCCACGTGAGCGTCCGCAGGAACCAGCAAAGCATGCCGCTCGCGTCGTGACACTGCATGACGAACGTGTCAGCACCCCTTCTTTTCGTATGACATGGCTGGTGCCATCCTATGCCAATGAAGAGCGTTTTCCGGGGGTAAAACAAGGTGATGCCGCAGCGCTTGATCTCTTAGGTGAGATACTCGGAGGCTCTTTGCGTTCTCGCCTTTATCAGGAACTTATCGTCCAAAAGGGTATCGCAGCCAATACCGGTGCGAGTTATGGCGGCGATGCTCTGGATGATGGCACCTTTTCAGTCTATGGCGCGCCGCGCAACGGCGCAACCCTAGGGGATGTCGAAAAGGCGGTTGACGCCGAAGTCGCGCGTATCATCAAGAATGGCGTTACCCAGACCGAACTCGATCAGGCTCGTAACCGTTTCCTGAAAGCGGTCATTTTTGCGCGCGATAGTCAGGCTGGCATGGCAAGGATTTATGGTTCGACCCTGGCTATCGGCCAGTCGGTGGACGATATTCAGAAATGGCCAGATCTCATCAAATCCATAACGGTTGATCAGATCAAGGACGTAGCAACACGTTATCTCGTCAAGGACCAATCTGTGACCAGCTATCTGCTGCCGCCGGATGCAGAACCTGAAAGCGCCCGTGAGAACTCTGACGCGCCGGCGCAGGGTGCGGGTGCCAACGGTGCGGAAGGAGCAATCCAGTGAAGAATATTATCATGCTCAACTTCAAATCGCTTGCGGGCATGTTGGCGGCTTCCCTGACATTGCTCGTGCTCTGCGCTTTGCCTGCACGTGCCATCGAAATTCAGGAAGTGGTCTCGCCGAAAGGTATTCATGCCTGGCTGGTGGAGGACAATTCTGTCCCGCTTGTCTCCATGCGCTTCTCGTTCAAGGGCGGGACATCCCAAGATCCGTTGGGCAAGGAAGGTCTTGCCAATCTGATGACTGGCCTTTTCGACGAAGGTGCCGGCGACCTGAATTCTGATGCGTTTCAGGAGCGGATGGATAATCTTGGAGCGGAAATGAGCTTCGCGGCGTCGTCGGATGCGGTTGCCGGTGGTATTCGTATGTTGGCAGAAAACCGTGATGCTGTGACAAATCTCCTTGCATTTGCCGTCAACAAACCGCGTTTTGATCAGGATGCGATTGACCGGATACGCCAGCAGGTCGTTGCGAGCATAGAGGCGTCACAGCGTAATCCTTCAACGATTGCTTCGCGTAAATTCTCGGAAGTGCTTTACGGGAATCACCCTTATGCGCGACCGGACGACGGTACAGTGAAGTCGCTCCAGTCGATCAACCGCGACGATCTCATCAGTTTTCACCGTAAGAATTTTGCACGCGATCAATTGACCGTCGGCGTCGTGGGCTCCATCAACGCGGAGGATCTTGGCGCCATGCTCGACAAGGTTTTCGGCGATCTCCCGGCTATGGCGGAACTGGTTCCCGTACCAGATGCAAAACTTGCACTTGGCACCACGACCAGTCTCAGCTTTGAAATGCCGCAGACGTCGATCAGCTTTGTCTATCCGGCAATTCCTCGCAAGGATCCCGAATTTTTCGCTGCTTATTTGATGAACCACATTCTTGGCGGCGGGTTCACATCCAGGCTTTATGCGGAAGTGCGCGAGAAGCGCGGGCTGGCCTATTCCGTGTCGTCGTCCATGATGTTGCGTGATCATGTTTCAGCGTTGATGATTTCTACCGCGACGCGGCCTGAAAAGGCACAGGAAACGCTCAAGATCATTCGCGAACAGGTAAGCATCATGGCCGAGGACGGGCCGACAGAGGAAGAACTTGCAGCAGCCAAAAATTTCCTCAAAGGGTCTTACGCGGTAAATAATCTCGATTCATCCGCAGCGATTGCCGAGACACTGGTCAGTCTTCAGAAAACCGGATTGCCGCGCGATTATATCGACAAGCGATCAGAACTCATCGATGCTGTAACGCTGGAGCAGGTCAAGGCTATCGCCAAAAAACTTCTTGAAGCCGAGCCAGCTATTCTGATTTTTGGACCGCCAAAGACCTGAGGTTGCCATCTTGGATAAAACAATGCCTTCATCGCCACGTTTTGCCATCGCGTTTGGCGGCGGCGGTGCGCGGGGTATTGCGCATATCCATGTCATCGAAGTGCTTGATGAACTCGGTATAAAACCGGTCGCAATTGCAGGCTCATCAATAGGTTCAATTGTCGGGGTCGCAATGGCCAACGGCATGACAGGTAAAGAAATCCACGAATATATGGCGGCAATATTTAGCCGTCGTGCGGAAGTTCTGCATCGGATCTGGCAGACGCGGCCAGCGCGCTGGGTGGAACTGCTTAAAGGCGGGTTTCGTGTCAGTCAGTTCAATATTGAAAAAGTCCTCGACGTTTTTCTTCCAGGCGAACTTCCGCTCAACGTTGAAGACCTTAAAATCCCGATGAGCATTACTGCTACGGATTTCCACGCGGCACGGGAAATGCATATCGAGCAGGGGGAACTGCGGTCGGCAATCGCTGCTTCCTGCGCTATCCCGCCGGTCTTCGCACCGGTTCGCCGCGATGGCCGCATATTGGTCGATGGCGGGCTATTCAATCCGGTGCCGTTCGATCTTCTGTTTGATAAGGCGGATATCGTCATCGGTGTCGATATTGTGGGCGCGCCTGTTGGGCCAGATGACTATATGCCGACGACATTCGAAGCCGTGATCGGTGCTAATCAGCTCACCATGTGTTCGATCATGGAGAACAAGTTTCGCATTCGGCCGCCGCAAATCTTTATCCGTCCCGATGTTGATCGGATCGGTCTTCTCGACTTCTTGAAGTTCGAACAGATTCTCATCCAGAGCGCTGGCGTTCGCGATGAGCTGAAATGCGCCATTGAGCAGGCTGTCGAAAGCCACCATGTTCCGACGATTTCAAACGCAGGCGCCTGAAATCGTCGCGTAAGCCAAATTCATAAGATTATTCTGCGGCAACTGGCGTAACACTGTCGTCCGAAGGTGAGATAGACGGCATTGCGTCAGCCCCCTTGTCAATACGCTGACCTTCGCGGGTCGGCTTGACCAGAGGCTCAGGCGTAACCGGCTTGTTAAAGAGCAAGTGCCGCCCGGCCATGATGCCTTCAGATGCCTGTACATGCAGCCGGTCTTCGTCACGCTGGCGCACATCTTCGCGGATGGCATAAGCGGTTGCTTCGGAAAGCCCCAATCCCTCCAATGTGCGCTGGCCGAACAGAAGGCCAGACTCGAAGGTTTCACGCAGTTCGTATTCCACGCCCTGGGCGCGCAGTTGCAGCGTGTGTTCGCGGTCATAGGAGCGCACGAACAGGCGTACATCAGGATATTCTGACTGGATCAGATTGACGATGTGGCTGGTCGTTTCCTTTTTGTGTGTGCAGACAGCAACAATTTTGGCTTTGCGGATGCCTGCCGCTTCCAGCACGTCCTTGCGGGTGCCGTCACCGAAATAGATACGGAAGCCGAATTTTCCTGCTGCACGAACCCGATTGGGTGAACTGTCGATCACCGTTACGTCAATGCCGCCAGCGAGAAGGATTTGGGCCGAAATCTGCCCGTAGCGGGAGAAGCCGATCATCAGAACGTCAGAACCGGCGCCTTCGAAGGTCTCCTCCATGACATCGTCGGTCTTGTCCTTCATCAGGAGCTTTAAACCTATGGCAACGGAAAGTGGTGTCAGCGCCATCGAAACCGTGACAGCGGCCACAAGCTCTGAGCCCAGTGCGCTCGATATGATCGCTGCAGCGGAAGCGGCCGAAAACAGAACGAAGGCAAACTCGCCACCTTGCGGCAGGAGAAAGGCAATACGCACGGCATCATTATGGCTGGAACGGAAAATGCGACACAGCAGATAGATAATCGCGATTTTGGTTATCATGAAAACCGGAACGGCCAGAAGAATGATTTTCCAGTATTCCAGAATCACTGTGAGGTTCAAAGATAACCCGACCGCAACAAAGAACAGCCCGAGGAAAATGCCACGGAAAGGTTCGATGTCGGCTTCCAGCTCATGCCGATAGGAGGATTCGGCGAGCAGTACGCCTGCGATGAAGGCACCCATGGCCATGGAAAGACCTGCAGCTTGCAGCAAGCTGGCAGAACCAAGGACCACAAAGAGAGCCGCAGCAATCATAACCTCACGCGCACCGGTATTGGCGATGATGCGAAACATTGGATTGATGAGATAGCGCCCGGCAATAACCAATGCGGCGATTGCTGCAATTGCAGTTGCCAGGTGAAACCCCGCGCTTGCTTGTGACGGCTCATTTGGAGATAGGGCAGGAATGATTGCCAGAATTGGAACGATAGCCAAATCCTGAAACAGAAGGATCGCAAAGGCGCGTTGACCATGTTTCTGGTTGGTTTCGGCGCGATCTTCCAGCACCTGCATGGCGAAAGCGGTGGAGGAAAGCGCGAGGCCGAAGCCAATAATAATGGCAGCTTCCGTACTCAAGCCCATAAGATATATTGCGAGAGTTGTGAGGGCGATGCCGCAAAGCAATACTTGTGCCGCACCCAGACCGAAAATTGCGTGACGCAGTGACCACAAGCGTGATGGCTTGAGCTCAAGGCCGATGATGAAGAGCAGAAAGACAACGCCAAGTTCGGAAAAATGCAAAAATTCCTCGCCATCGGCGATCAGGCGCGCGACAGGTCCGATCGTTATACCAGCGGCGAGATAGCCCAGCACCGTGCCAAGTCCCAGCCGTTTGAACAAGGGCGCGGCAATGATCGCACCGCCCAGAATCATGAGCGACTGTAGGTAGAGATTTCCGCCAGTGGCAACCATGTTGTGCTCTTGGTTTTGGAGAGATATAGGTGACTTGCCTTGAAGGCTCGGGATTTCGGCAATATAGAAACAAGATATGGCTGTATTCAGCCCGATGTCGAACAATTTGGCGATATTTTTTGGCAGGCCTGGCTCAGGTCAACTGCAAATTGAGGTTCCCGGCCGGCCGGGATAGCGCCTCTCAATCTTGGATTATATAATGATTTCAGATAATTCGGCAGAAATTCTAGTCGAACGCGCAGCTAATCTTGTTGCCGCTGCCCGACGCGCAGGCGCTGACCAAGCTGATGCAGTCGTGATGCGAGCGCGATCAGTCAGTGTCTCTGTGCGGTTGGGCAAGGTTGAGGGAACCGAATCGTCCGAAAGCGATGATTTCGCATTGCGCGTTTTCGTTGGTGACCGGGTCGCCAGCGTTTCTGCGAATGCAGGGGCGGATCCTGATCGTTTGGCCGAACGTGCGGTGGCCATGGCGCACGTCGCGCCAGAAGATCCTTATGAACGGCTGGCAGAGCCGGCACTTCTTGTAAAAGCGCCACGCAATCTTGATCTTTATGATGCTACCGAGATTGACACGGAACGCCTGACGCACGATGCGCTCGCAACCGAGGCTGCGGCTCTTGGTGTGCAAGGGGTTGCCAATTCCGGCGGAGCGGGCGCATCGCGCAGCCTTGGTGGGTTGGTGCTTGTTACCTCCATGGGTTTTTCTGGACATTATGCAGCAACGCGCTTTGGGCGCTCGGTCTCGGCCATTGCGGGTGAAGGCACGAAGATGGAGCGCGACTATGATTTCAGTTCACGCCTGCATTTTTCCGATCTGGATGCACCGGAGGATATCGGTCGTCGCGCCGGCGAACGTGCCGTGCGCAGGCTGGGAGCGCGGCAGGCGAAGACCGGTCCCGTTACCGTCGTTTACGACCCCCGTTTGGCGCGTGGCGTGGCCGCGCATCTTGCCAGTGCCATTAACGGTGCTTCGGTGGCGCGAAAGACGAGCTTCCTGCGGGAAAGCATGGGCAAGCAGGTTTTGAAGGCGGGTATCAATGTCACAGATAATCCGTTGCGTATGCGAGGGTCGTCATCGCGACCTTTCGATGGCGAAGGCATTGAAGGCCAGCGGCTGACGATGATCGAGGATGGCGTGCTGCAACATTGGCTACTTTCCGGATCGAGTGCTCGTGAGCTTGGTTTGCAGGGCAACGGACGCGGCGTGCGGTCGGGCTCTAGCGTATCGCCCGCATCCACCAATTTTGCGATCGAACCGGGTCGGCAATCGCCGGAAGAACTTATCCGCGCGGTCGGTACGGGGTTCTATGTAACCGAGGTCTTCGGACAGGGTGTCGATATGATTACAGGCCAATACAGCCGCGGCGCATCTGGTTTCTGGATCGAAAATGGTGAGCTTGCTTATCCTGTGAGCGAGGTGACTATCGCATCTAATCTCAAGGACATGTTCCGCAATATGACGCCCGCTTCCGATATCGATCGCAACTTCGGAATGACCGCGCCCACTCTGGTGATTGAAGGCATGACACTTGCCGGTAACTGACCAAGCAAACGATATTCGCGACGAGTTAAGGCTTTTGCGGGAAGCGGCCAGGGAGGCCGGGCGCATTGCCATGCGTTATTTCGGACATTCTCCCGAAGTATGGCTCAAGGACGGCCATTCGCCGGTCAGTGAGGCTGATCTGGCCGTAGACCGTTATCTGAAGGATGTGTTGCTGAAGGCGCGCCCGGAGTACGGCTGGATATCCGAAGAAACCATTGACGAGCGCGCCGATGTCAAGCGGCGACGCGCGTTCGTGGTGGATCCCATCGATGGAACCCGCGCTTACATTGCCGGACAGGATCAGTGGTGTGTGAGCATTGCCATCGTCGAGAACGGACGGCCTTTGGCGGGCGTGCTTGAATGTCCTGCTCGCAAGGAGTTCATCGAAGCGGGCAGGGGGATAGGCGCCTTGCAGAATGGCGATCACATTCATGTGAAACTGCCGCCGCCGGGCGAGTATATTACGATCGCTTCGGCACGTAATATGATTGGCTCCTTGCCGGAAGGATGGCGTGAACGGGTGAAAATTCATCCCTATGTACCATCACTTGCCTATCGTATTGCGATGGTTGCACGCGGTGATATTGCGGGCACCTTCATTCGGCCAAATTCGCATGATTGGGATCTTGCCGCAGCCGACCTAATCTTGAGCGAGTCGGGCGGCGGCATCGTGACGAGTGAGGCTCTTCCGCTCATTTATGGAGGTCCGACACAAAGCCATGGGGCTCTTGTCGCGGCCAGTGGAGACCTTCTGCAGGAAATGTTGAGTGTTGTCGCGGGCGGGCCATTGGGCTAATCATGCCGCGAACCAAATTGTTCAGGGAATATTGTTATGAGCGTCGAAGGCGATAAAAAGCAGCTTCTTCATCTGGTGTTTGGCGGTGAGCTGAAAAAGCTCGGAAGCGTTGAGTTCCGCGATCTCGACAACCTTGATATTGTCGGTATCTATCCTGACTTCGAGACCGCCCGGACTGCATGGAAGGCTAAGGCCCAGCAGACTGTCGACAATGCCCATATGCGCTATTTCATCGTGCACCTGCATCGGTTGCTCGATCCGGAAGGCGTGAATCTCGCGGCGGATTGAGTGTCGTTGTCCGCTTCTGGCGAAAATCGGATGGAACGTCACGATGGCGCGGAACGAACTGTTGCGCACAAGAAAAAAGCTGGTTTTGCGAAGCGTCTGTGGAGGCGCATTCGCGGACCTCTGACACAGTCGGACACTGTAAAATCAGCGATTGTGTGGTTGATTTCCGCTTATCTCAAGCTTGTTTATACGACCAATCCGCGCCTGAAGGATTCGGCGAACCCGGAAGCTATTTTACGGGAAATGAAACCTTCTATCATCACGTTCTGGCATGGCCAGCATGTGATGGCGCCGCTGGCACGGCCAGATGATCTGGAAGTGGTGGCGATGTTTTCACGCAGCGCCGACGCGGAACTCAACGCGCGCGTAGCCGAGAAATTCGGCTTCATAACCGTGCGGGGGTCTGGTGGGCGCGGGTCGCGGGCAAAGCCGGAAAAAGGTGGCGCGCGTGCATTACTGACGTTGAAAAATGCGCTAAAAAAAGGACAATCGGCTTCGATGATTGCTGACATCGCCCACGGCAAAGCACGTGAGGCGGGAGAAGGCATAATTTTACTGGCGAAGTTGTCCGGCCGCCCGATAATACCATTTGCCTATGCATTTTCACGGAATCATGTTCTTGAAAAGACATGGGATAAGACAACTATTCCGTTACCATTCGGACGTTCCACCGTCGTGTGCGGGGATCCGGTTTGGGTGGCTGCTGACGCTGATGAGATGCAACTGGAAGAAAAGCGCATGGAACTGACACGCCGGCTCAATGACGCGACAGTCAAGGCTTATGCTTCATTGGAGAAAGCGAAATGAGTGAACGCTGGGCACGCAGCATGTTGTCTGCCTACCGTTTGCTCGGTTCCGCCGCATATCCGTTTGTGGGTACCTACATTGCGTACCGTACTTCGCGTGGCAAGGAAGAACGCTTGCGTCGCGGTGAACGTTACGGCAAGTCGGCAATTGTTCGTCCGCAAGGCCCGGTGATATGGGCGCATGCTGCGAGCGTGGGTGAGACAGTTGCGATAACCCCGCTTGTGGAGCGTCTTGTCGCGACTGGCATTCATATCGTCATGACGACAGGTACGGTAACGTCCGCCAAGGTGGTTGCGGATCAACTCGGTTCGAAGGTCATCCACCAGTACGCGCCCCTGGATCTGCAGCCGGCGGTGAACCGTTTCCTCGATCACTGGAAGCCGGATCTGGCTATCGGCTGTGAATCCGAAATCTGGCCAACCACAGTGCTCTCGCTCGGCACCCGTCACGTTCCACAGGTTCTGGTCAATGGCAGATTGTCGGACCGGTCTTTTACCGCCTGGCAAAAGCGTCCTGCGCTGGCCGAAGCGCTGTTCGAAAATTTCGCGCATGTGGTGGCGCAGTCTGAACTGGATGGCGAGCGTTTTCGCACACTCGGGGCCCGGCCGGTAACCGTCTCCGGCAATCTCAAGGTCGATACGGCTTTGCCGCCTGCCGATTCAAAGAGCTTGTCTGTTCTACAGCGGCAGATCGGTGGTCGTCGGACATGGGCCGCAATCTCCACGCATGATGGTGAGGAGGAGATTGCCGCCGAGGTGCACAAGATGTTGAAGGTACGCTATCCGCATTTGGTCACGATCATCGTACCGCGGCATCCAAATCGTGCGGCGTCGATTGAAATCATGCTGGCCGAGAAGGGACTGAAGGTGGCGGCAAGAAGCCGAAAGGAGCCGATAGAAGTCGATACGGACATTCTTTTGGGCGATACAATCGGTGAAATGGGACTTTATCTGCAGCTGACGGAAATCGCTTTCATCGGCAATTCACTGACCAAGGAAGGCGGTCACAATCCGCTTGAACCGGCGATGATGGGGACAGCGGTCCTCACAGGTCGTAATGTACAGAATTTTCGGGAATCCTTTCAGCGCCTCATCAAGAATGGTGGCGCACGTATCGTGAAGGATCGTAATATGCTGGCCGGGGCTATCAACTTTCTGTTCAATAATCCGCAGCATCTGCGAACCATGATCAACGCGGGTGTAAATACCGTGAAGGATATGCGTGGTGCGCTGGAGCGTACGCTCGTAGCACTTGAACCCTTTATACAGCCGCTGGTCTTGCAGGCGCAGTTGCCAGGCAATCGCAATGAGGCTGCCTCGCTGACTGGCGGAAGCTGACAATGGCCAGCGAGGCGCCGCCCTTTTGGTGGGAAAAATCCGATTGGCGAGCGCTGGCGCTGGCACCTGTTGCATGGATTTACGGCGTTGCGGCGGGCAGGCGGCTTTTGAAAGCTGAGCCACCTAAAGTAGCGTTACCTGTTCTATGCATAGGTAACTTCACTGTTGGCGGCGCAGGAAAGACTCCTACTGCTATCGCTTTCGCCAAAGCGCTGAAGGAGCGAGGGTTTAGTCCAGGTATCGTTTCTCGCGGTTATGGTGGAAATTATTCCGGTTTGCATCTGGTGGACCCGGCGCACGACGGTGCACGTCATGTTGGAGATGAGCCGTTGCTTCTGGCACGACACGCACCTGTAGCGCTTTCGTCTGACCGCTTCAAAGCTGCAATGCATTTGCAGCAGCGCGGATGTGACTTTATTATCATGGATGATGGCTTCCAAAGTGTCAGATTGCACGCGGATTTCGCGCTTCTGGTAGTCGATGCTGCCCGCGGTATCGGCAATGGTCACGTCATCCCTGCCGGCCCACTGCGTGCTCCGATGACAGACCAGATGCGTAAGACCGACGCCGTATTGCGTATCGGCAGGGATGATGGCGCAGATTTCGTGATCCGCCAGGCTGCACGGGCCGGGCGCCCGATCTTCGAAGCGCGGCTTGTGCCTTCTTCAAGCGCAGTGATACGTGGCAACCGCTGGTTTGCCTTTGCCGGCATCGGCAATCCGGACAAGTTTTTTGCAAGTGTAATTGAAGCCGGCGGGGAAGTGGTGGAAAGCCGTGCCTTTCCCGATCATTACAGCTACGAATCTGACGATTTGCAGGATTTGATGCGGGCTGCTCAACGGCAAGGCCTGAACCTGATCACTACTGCTAAAGACCAAGTGCGAATAGCTACCATGCCTAGTGTGTCGGACAATTTTCTGGGCGGGCTGGCTGTTTTGGATGTTGATCTGAAGTTTGAACGCACTGATGCGGTTGACCGCATTCTTGAAACGTTGCTGGAGCGGTTCAAGTGCCGCACATGTGGTTGAGCGCTTTGGAGCGTTCTCAGCCTTTCTTGCGGCCGCGCAGTTCGGGGTTATATTCAAGTTCTCGTTCGAACGAGATCAATCCGCTCGCATAAGCTTCCTGACGCGCTACGCTCCAATATTTCAGCTCATCCAACGGTATGTGCGCACCGGTAACAGCGCAGACGACATAAGCGCCGTGCCGGACAATCTCATAATCCCCGTCGAGATAGCGCAGGACAGCTTCGGAAGAGCGGGGCGATTCATATCTGTTCATTTGCGATACCTCAAAATTCGATTCTACCAAGCAGCCATTGTAGGGTCCAGCACAGGGGAATGGATAGGCTACAAATTTCTCTCAGCGTCTGCCGAATAATCGCTCTATATCGGATAACTTCAGCTCAATATAGGTAGGACGTCCGTGATTGCATGTGCCTGAACCGGGCGTGGCTTCCATTTCACGCAAAAGCGCATTCATTTCTTCTGGTTTCATTCTTCGCCCGGAGCGAACCGAGCCATGACAAGCCATAGTAGCTGCTACATGATTGAGCATGGCTGTAAGGCCATCTGATGTGTCGTGCTCGGCGATTTCGTCCGCAAGATCACGGATAAGCTGCTGCACATTCATTTCACCCAGCATAGCCGGAGTTTCCCGTACCGCGATCGCGCCGGGACCGAACTGCTCCACACTCAGTCCGAAACGTGCAAGCGTTTCCGCGTGTCCTGTCAGACGTTCGGCATCCTCTTCAGGTAGATCGACAATCTCCGGGATGAGCAGCATCTGTCCCGGTATAGGGCGTGCATGCAGCGCATTTTTCAGCGCTTCGTAAACTAGTCGTTCATGGGCTGCGTGCTGGTCCACTATGACGAGGCTGTCTTCGGTCTGCGAGACAATATAATTGGCATGGATTTGTGCACGGGCAGCACCCAGTGGACTTTGCATAAGCTCTGGTGGTGCATCCGCCATGCTGGCGCGCGCATCGGCAGTCGGCATGACCAGCGTTTCAAGCATGGCCTGCCCGTCTTCGTGAAAGGAAGCTTCGTTCCCTGAGTTCAATGGACGGTGGGCTGGGTGAGCAGTTGGTGGCGACCATTCCGTACGTGGTGCCATTGAGGCAGGGTGCCGATTTTCCGAGATGTGAACACTGGCTGTTGTATGTGGCGTCGATGATGGTCGCGGTTGAAATCCCTCCGCGCGAAACGCTTGCAGCATGGCTTCCGCACCGCTGGTGGCCGGACGTATACCGGATTGTGCCAGTGCCTGTCTGATGGCCCCTACGATCAGTCCGCGCACGAGTCCAGGGTCACGGAAACGCACATCGGCCTTGGCCGGATGCACATTGACGTCAACAAGCGCAGGGTCGAGCGTCAAAAACAGAACCGCTACCGGGTGCCGGTCACGGGCAATGACATCCGAATAGGCGCCACGCAATGCGCCGAAAATCTGCTTGTCACGTACAGGGCGGCCATTCACATAGGCAAACTGGTGTTGCGCATTGCCCCGATTATAGGACGGAATTCCGACAAACCCAGCAAGCTGTACCCCGTCACGTTCTGCGTCGATGACCAAAGCATTATCGCAGAATTCCTTGCCAAGCACTTGTCCTATGCGATCCAGCGTTGCGTCTGTGCCAGTACCGGTGGCAGGCATTTCCGTTGGCGTACGGTCGGTGCCTGCCAGCGAAAAGCGGATATACGGAAAAGCGATAGCAATGCGTTTTATGATATCCGTGATGGCAGACGCTTCCGCACGATCCGTCTTCATGAACTTGAGGCGTGCAGGAGTTGCATAGAAGAGATCACGCACTTCGGCTATCGTGCCACGGTTGAGCGCAGCCGGGCGAGGGCCTTCCAGATGCCCGCCCATAATAGAAACTTCAAAACCCGACTCCGCATCCTGCGGACGCGATTTGAGCGTCAGCTTCGCCACCGAACCGATGGATGGCAGGGCCTCGCCACGAAACCCCAGAGCACGAATATCATGTACGTCGTCGGACAGTTTAGAAGTGCAATGACGTGAAACTGCGAGTAACAGCTCATCGGCAGGGATTCCAGAGCCATTATCCGTTACTCGCAGGAGCGATTTGCCGCCACCTGCCGTCACGACCTCAATGCGTGTCGCACCAGCGTCGATGGCGTTTTCGACGAGCTCTTTGATTACGCTTGCTGGACGCTCGATCACCTCGCCCGCGGCAATCTGGTTAATGATGGTTTCGCTTAGGTGCCGAATGGTCATGGCCGGACTATAAAAGGATTCGTTGTTGCAAAGAACCTACCTTTATAGCTCCGGCACGTCGAAAGTGTACGGGTCTCGTGCTACATGACGGGTGACTTGTTACGTACGCCCATAGACATCGTCGTAACGTACGATGTCATCTTCTCCGAGATATTCCCCGCTTTGCACTTCGATGAGAACCAGCGGCAGGATGCCCGGATTTTCAAGGCGGTGCCTGAATCCACAGGGGATGTAAGTCGATTGATTGGTGGTCAACAGGATTTCGCGGTCGCCATTGGTGACTTTCGCTGTCCCGGAAACCACAATCCAGTGTTCTGAACGGTGATGATGTGCCTGTAGGCTCAGGCGACTGCCGGGTTTCACTTCTATGCGCTTGATCTTGAAACCATCACCTTCTTCCAGAACGGTATACGTGCCCCATGGACGGTGAGCCGTGCGATGAAGTTTTGCCGCTTCATGACCTTGCGCGCGCAATTTATTGAAAACGCTACGGACTTCTTGCGCTTTGTCGCGATGGGCTACAAGCAATGCATCGGGTGTATCGACCACCAGAAGATCGTGGACGCCGACGAGGCTGACCAACCGTGTTTCAGAAAGGACGAAGCTATTCGTGGTGTCCTCGATCACTGTTTCGCCGCGCAGGCGATTGTCGTCATTGTCGGGTTCGATCAGATCAGCCATAGCTGCCCACGAACCGATATCTGACCAGCCGCAGGAAACTGGGATGCAGGCGATATTGTCTGCCTTTTCCATGATGGCATAATCGATGGAAATGGCCGGAGTGACGGCGAAATCATCCTTCGCGATTTCAAATGTTTTGGTTTCTCCATTGGCGCCACGACGCGCGTGTTCGAGCGAAGCTTTTACGCTATCAAGAATTTCTGGCGCATGACGCTGCATGGCGTCCAGCATGATTGCCGCTGTGAAGCAGAACATACCGGAGTTCCAGAAGTAGCGCCCGCTTTCGACGTAGGTTTTTGCCGTCGTGGCATCAGGTTTCTCGACGAAACGTAGAACGTCTTCGCCTTCGGTCTCGATATAGCCGAAGCCGGTTTCCGGACGGTCCGGCACGATGCCGAAGGTGACGATACGGCCAGCTTCCGCAAGCTTGCGCGCTTTTTGTACCGCTTCTGCGAACGCCGTTTCATCCTCGATCAGATGATCGGCAGGCATGACCAGCAGTGTAGCGTCAGGGCCGTAGTTGGTGGCAGCATGAAGTGCAGCCAAAGCGACCGCTGGTGCTGTGTCGCGCCCGAGTGGTTCCAGCAGAAACGCATTGTCCATCTTTGGCGCTTTGGCGTCTGCATATGCATCAAGCGTCAGAAACAGGAAATCCCGGTTGGTGACGGTCAGGATGTGGTCGACACCTTCAAGGCGGGAAGCTCTATTATAGGTCTTCCCTATAAGGGTTCCGCTGTTTGGCAGTTCGATAAACGGTTTAGGGTGAGCATCACGTGAAAGCGGCCAAAGTCTGGAGCCCGAACCGCCGCTGATAATGACAGGTATAAAGCTCATTGCTCAGTTGTCCTTTGTTGCGTTGCGGGCGATATCCAGGCCTAGAGCCAGAAGTTCGATCGCTTGATTTTCGTTGGCGGCTTCTACATAGCAGCGGAGTTCGGGCGCATTTCCGGAAGCACGATAGTGAATGGCACTGCCGGACTTGAAGAACAGTTTTACGCCGTCGATAGCTTCGGATCGCGTGATAGTATCGTCAGCGGGGAAGAGCGTGTTACGGACCGCCTCATCTTTCAGCGCAGCCAGGAAAGGTCCGCTTTTAGCTTGCGGCATATTTTGTAACCGGTCGCTCAGTGCGACATGAAAGCGAAAGCTTGCACTGATTTCTGACAGTTTTTTTCCCTGTTCCTTGATCGCACTGAGACAGGCGAGGATCGGCAGGAGGGCATCGCGTGTAGGAAGCGCGGTCAGGTTGCGGCCATCCCTGTCGGCGCTGGAACCAAGTAGGACGCCGCCATTGGCTTCAAAGCCGACTATAGATTTTGCACCTTTGTTTGCTGCATGCTTCATGCCTTCGATGACATAAGGAGAGCCGACACGTGTTCTCACGATATGCGCAAACCGTCCGCATCCCTCCAGCGCAGTGTTGGAAGTCACGGGCGTGACGATCGCATCTGCGCCGATCCAGCTTGCGGTGATTGCGCCAACAAGATCGCCGCGTACGAATTGGCCTCGTTCATCGGAAATCAGGGGGCGGTCGGCGTCGCCGTCGGTCGAGACAATCGCGTCGAAGCGGCTTTGCGCGGCCCAGGCTGCAAGGAGTTGGGTATCTTCGGGGCGCAGAGCTTCGGTATCGACAGGTATAAACACATTGGAGCGTCCGAGGGCAACCGCTTCAGCGCCGAGTGCGGAAAGAACACGGGCAAGCAAATCACGGGCGACCGAGGAGTGCTGATACACACCGACGCACAGGCCATTCAGGCTGTCCTGTCCCATAAAGTCGGCATAGCGGTCGATATAGGCTGTTGTTGCCGCATCATTTTCGGGAACTGTATTCAAATGCTGGAATGCAAGTCCAGCGGACAGCGAAGCATAAACAGAGCTGATTGCCCGCTCGTCCCTTTTGTCGATCTCGCCATCGCGCCGATAAAATTTCAAACCGTTGCGATTATCCGGAATGTGGCTTCCCGTGACCATGATACATGGTGCTTGTTGCATCATCGCATAGTGGCTGAGGGCAGGCGTTGGCAGTACACCGCAATTGATAGGCTTGAAACCCGCATCCGTGATTGCGGCCATGCAAAGCGCGGCAATATCCGGGCTTGAGGGTCGAAGATCGCGCCCGACGAAAACCGTTGCGCTGTGTTCCAGTTTACCGCTTTCTACGAGCATTCTGACGAAGGCAAAGGAGTAGGCATAGGCGGGAAAACCGTTTAGTTCGTCCGCCAATCCCCGAAGGCCACTTGTGCCGAATTTAAGGGAAGTGTCACTCATTAACTTCCAAAACCCTTTCTACAATCGATCACAGGAGCGTTGCGAAGGACGGATTTGTTCAAAGCTTTCGTCATCTTATAACTTTACCTCGTAAGGATCCTAAATCTCTATCGCATCTAGTCGAAAACCGGCTACGGTTTTCGACTAGTCTGATGCATCATTTAACGTGATAGAACATCATTCATGTGGCCATACGGATGCGTGGTGCTCTATTGGTGCAATCATATGCATCTTAGTGCTGGCGAAAATCCTTATAGGCAGGCAAATTCAAATCCTTAAGGCTATCTGCGCGAGTAACTGCCCGTGCGACGGCTTCGGCCATCACTGTTGCCGCGATCGCGCCGATAGCGGTCACATCCGCGTCCACATCCTTGGCCTTACCGGATGAGAGCGCGAAAATCGTATCGCCGTCCCACATCGTATGGATAGGGTTGATCGTCCGCGCAAACCCATCATGCGCCATGCCCGCGACTTTCTTGAGTTGGGCCTTGTCAAACGGAACATTGGTCGCGATTGCGCCTATTGTGGTATTGGCGCCGCCGGATTTGACAACACCACTGCCTTGCATGATGGCGGACATGGTATCGCGAAACCCTTTACCGTCCTCCGTGCGAGCGCCAGCCAGAATCTGGCGCGAGTTGGGCGCATAGACATCGCCGACTGCATTGACGGCGACAATCGCCCCCACCACGATCTCGGTGCCGGGCACTTTGTAGCTTGCGGTGCCAAGACCACCCTTCATAGCATAATCCATACCGAACATTTTGCCGACCGTCGCGCCTGCGCCCGCCCCGATATTGCCTTCAGTGGAAGTCTCGGCTTTGGCTGCCTTGCAGGCGAGATACCCTGCTTCCTCATCCGGGCGAATGGAAAAATCGCCGACGCCCAGATCCATGAGGATGGCTGCGGGCACAATAGGAACGACGCCCTTTCCAATCTTAAAGCCGAGATTGTTTTCTTCAAGATAACGCATCACGCCGGTTGCCGCAGCGAGACCGTAAGCGCTGCCGCCAGAAAGGAGGACAGCCTGCACTTGCTGCACATAGTTGATCGGGTCGAGAAGGTCAGTTTCACGCGTGCCGGGAGCAGAGCCGCGGACATCGACGCCTGCAACTGCGCCGTCTTCGCAAAGCAGTACTGTGCAGCCGGTGGGCCGTTTCGTCAGTGTGTGATGTCCAAGCTTGATCCCCGGTACATCGGTAATGCTTCCGCCCATAAGTTCCAGCATGCTCTTTCCTCCTTCAGAGGCTGCCGACGCAGCATTAACGACAAAGGGCATTGCCCCAAGCCCCGCAAGTGACTTGGCAAATGTTCTGCGATCCATGAACAGTTTTCTCCTCCAAATTGCCGCTTTACTCTAAAACCGTATTCTTTTCACGCACGCGGCGCTGGCGCAGTGCGTCCGCTACAAAGTCGCGTGACAAGGTGTGATATAATGGTTTGTTTGAGATGAGCCGCGCCGTACCGTAGCCCAGCATCGACGCGCACATCAGCGGAATGACATTGTTATGGTTGCCTGTCATCTCCAGAATGATGACAAAGGCAGTCATTGGCGCTTGCACGACACCAGCGAAATAGCCTGCCATGCCGAGCACTGCCGCAAGGCTCGCACTTGTGCCAAATACCAGACCGATCGTACTGCCAACCCCCGCGCCGACCGACAAGGATGGAGCGAAGATACCGCCCGGAATGCCGGAAATCATCGATAAAAGGCCAACCGCAAATTTCGCGGCGAAATAAAGGGGCGGTAACGCCAGCCTTTCGACGGCGCTACGCGCCTGATCGTAGCCAGTGCCGAAAGTGGTTCCACCGGAAGCGATGCCGATGATGGCAACCAGCAATCCGCAAAGGCCGGCAAACAGGACTGCATTGCGTAAAGGCGCTTTTTGAATGCGGCGGCGGACACGTCGTCCGAGATCAAGCGCCAGTGCGCTGAAGGCTGCGCCGAGCGCACCGCCGATTATGCCGCATGCGACAACCATACTCCAGTCCTTGCCAGTTGTCGCGGTAACGGTGGTGAGGCCGAAATAATTGTAGTTTCCTAAAAGGCCGAGTGAGGCAAGACCAGCAAGAATGACTGCCGAAAGGACAAGCCCATTGGTGCGTGCTGCATAGGCGCGCCCCATTTCCTCAATAGCGAAGACGATCCCGGCCAGCGGTGTGTTGAAGGCAGCTGCTATGCCTGCGGCCGAACCAGCTAGGATGAGACCGCGCGCCTGTTCCATGCCGCCAAAGCGTGCGGATTGAAGCATAATAGATGCGCCTATCTGCACGGTTGGACCCTCTCGTCCAATGGATGCACCGCAGAATAAGCCAGCCACAGTGAGAAATATTTTACCGATGGCCACCTTGATTGATAGAAGAAGAGAGCGGTCTTCATGGTCGGTCAGGTGCCGTGCGGCTATTGCCTGAGGAATGCCGCTGCCGCCGGAGTTTGGAAACCACGAGATGGCGACCCATGAACACGCCATGAAGCCCAGCGGGGTGATAAGCAGTGGAAGCCAGGCGCGCCACTGGTTGCCACCAGTTAGCGCTTTGAACCAGTTTTGAGCGATATCGGCAGCTTCTGCAAAACCGACACTAATGATGCCGATTGCCAGCGCGCCGCTCCAGAAGACCAGCCTTGGCTTCCAAGCACGTGGCGACATCCACATGGCTCTTGAACGACGGATCAGCGGAACACGTTTATATGACTTGTTCACTTTTGTCCCTGTTGGCTCCCTCGACAGTTGATCGAGATGCGGTTTATCACGCAAATCCTTATCGGTAACTGAAACTTGTAAGTAAAAGACTTTCCATTTGGTCATAAGCGTGTTACCAGCCGGTGCCAATTCAACCCAGTAACCCAGACTCGTCGCTGCTCCCGAACGCTTTCGGAGAGGCGGCTTTTCTCATTTAAAGGAATTGGCAATGGCTAAAATCGTGGAATCGCCTACCGGCGCTCTCGCTCTTACATTCGACGATGTGCTGTTGCAGCCGGGCCATTCCGAAGTAATGCCGGGTCAAGTCGATCTGCGTACTCGTATAGCCAAGGACATCGAACTCAATTTGCCGCTGCTTTCCGCTGCGATGGATACAGTGACGGAATCACGGCTGGCGATCGCCATGGCACAGGCTGGCGGCATCGGCGTCATTCACCGTAATCTGACGCCGGAGCGTCAGGCTGAAGAGGTTCGGCAGGTGAAAAAGTTCGAATCCGGCATGGTCGTGAATCCTGTCACCATTGGTCCTGACGCGACGCTTGCCGATGCGCAGGCATTGATGAAGGCGCATGGCATTTCCGGTATCCCGGTTGTCGAAAACGCGGCGAAGGGACCTGGCCGTCTGGTCGGTATCCTGACCAACCGCGATGTGCGCTTTGCTTCCGATCCGAAGCAGAAAATCTACGAACTGATGACGCGTGAAAATCTGATCACGGTTAGCGAAAATGTCAGCCAGGAAGAAGCAAAGCGGCTTCTTCATGCGCACCGTATCGAAAAACTGCTTGTCGTGGACGACAAGAGCCGTTGCGTTGGCCTCATCACCGTCAAGGATATGGAGAAATCGCAGCTCAATCCCAATGCAGCCAAGGATGCGCAGGGGCGTCTGCGCGCTGCGGCCGCCACGAGCGTCGGCGAGGATGGATATGAGCGTGCGGAACATTTGATCGATGCTGGTGTCGATCTTCTCGTCGTCGATACGGCCCATGGCCATTCGCAGCGTGTTCTCGATGCGGTCGCACGTATCAAGAAAGCCTATCCCAATCTGGCGATCCTTGCGGGCAATGTGGCGACAACCGCAGGCACGCAAGCGTTGATTGATGCAGGCGCGGACGCCATCAAGGTTGGTATCGGGCCGGGCTCGATCTGCACCACGCGCATTGTCGCCGGTGTCGGCGTGCCGCAGCTTTCGGCCATTATGTCGGCGGTTGAAGCAGCGCATAAACAGAATATTCCGGTGATCGCCGACGGCGGCATCAAATTCTCCGGCGATTTTGCCAAGGCGCTTGCCGCCGGTGCCGTGGCCGCGATGGCCGGTTCGCTTCTGGCCGGTACGGAAGAAAGCCCCGGCGAGGTCTATTTGCATCAGGGCCGTTCGTTCAAGGCCTACCGCGGCATGGGCTCGGTCGGGGCCATGGCGCGCGGTTCGGCAGACCGTTACTTCCAGGCGGAAGTGCGCGATGAACTGAAACTCGTACCGGAAGGTATCGAAGGACAGGTGGCTTACAAGGGGCCAATTTCTGCTGTGCTGCACCAGCTTGCCGGCGGTCTGCGTGCCTCCATGGGGTATGTCGGCGCCAGGACGCTTGAGGAGTTTCGGGAGAAGGCGACTTTCGTTCGCATTTCCAATGCGGGCCTGCGTGAAAGCCATTCGCATGGTGTCTCGATCACGCGTGAGAGCCCGAATTATCCTGCCGGTATGTAATATCGTATCAGTTCGACGAATGGAAAAGGCGGCTCGAACAAGCCGCCTTTTTTTGTCTCAGTCGGTCGTGGCCTTGAGCTTCTTGATCTCAGCCCTGATTTCATCAAACGGCCCAAGTTTGTGCACTTCGACCGCAAATTTGTCGGCGTATGGTGCGTAGCCTGCATCCACAGGCTTTTCGAGCCTGTTGGGGAAGTCGCTATCCAGATTGGCTTTGGCTGGGCGCGGCTTCGACTGGAAGAAGGCGGCTATATCCCATGCATCTTCCGGTTCAAGCTGCGGTTCTTCCAGCGACACGCCGTTCGGCATATTAGCGTGGATGAAATTTGCAGCTGAGATCAGCCGGTTCATTCCGGCGCCGTCGTTGAAGCTGTCTGGACCCCATAGCGGCGGGAACTCATAACCTTTTGCGTCGCCGACCACGCCCACGCGCTTGCCCTGTCCGTCTGCACCATGACAAACCGCGCAGGTTTCGGCGTAAAGCTGTTTGCCGCGGACGGGATCAGCGGGGCGATTGAGCTCCGGCATCTTTCCCGAACCGCGACCCTTGATGTTCTGTCCGACAACGGTGCCGGTAGATACGTATTTTATATAGGCAACCATCGCCTTCATCTCGGTGGAATCGAGGGGCAGAGGCTTGCCGTTGAGGCTTCGCGTCATGCAGCCGTTGAGGCGGTCTTCGATTGTGCCGACCTGGCCTTCGCGGGAGCGGTACTGTGGAAAGTCGCCGTAGACGCCGACGAGCGGTAGGCCGTATTGCTTGGTTCCCGCTTCGAGATGGCAGCTTTGGCAGGAAAGGTTGTTGCCTGCAAAACGCTTCGTTTTGTCGGCAACTTCAGGGCCGATATGCGCATAGGTGTCTGTAATCAGATCGCGCCCATGGCGTACCATCTGGCCCCACACATCATCGGGCAGGTTGTCGGGATCTGGTATGTTCCATACCGTTTGCACCGGTTCGGATGCGGTGGATGAAAGCTTCCTTTCCTTTTCCGCAGTGTTTGCCGCACTTTGCGCCAGTGCGGGGGTGCTGCTTGCCACGACGTTATTCGTACGCGGTTGAGCCGCCGCCGGTTTCGAACGGGAACTATCGCTCGTCGCTGCGAAATAACCAAGGCTCAGACAAAAGACAGCGCCATATATCCCTATATCGGACCACTTCATTATCCCCACTCCAGACAAAATGTTTGAGAATCAAAACGTTGAGTGGTTCTGCTTCTAACCTTAAGGCAATCTTAAGAGTGAGGTTCAAGGGCTTTCAAGCGCCACTTATTCGACTGGCAGCTATGTATCGAGGTCGTCATCCTCGATTTGAAGGCTGCTTGCGCTTTCGAGAATGCACTCCGCTAACGCTTGGAAATCCTTGCGGCGCATGCTTTGCCTGCGCCAAAAAAGGGCGATTTCACGCTTCGGCTGCTCACCCTCAAACGGCACGATACGCATATGATTACTGCGGGCTTCGGCGCGAACTGCAATTTCGGGGATTAGTGTCAATCCCATGCCATGGCTTACCATTTGCAAAAGCGTGGTCATGCTGGTTGCGCCATATTTTACGAGCTGGCGCTGTGAAGGCAGGGAGCATATGGCCAGCGCTTGATCACGCATACAGTGGCCTTCTTCAAGCAGCAGCAGGCGGTCCAGTGCGACATTGTCCTGTGTCATTGGCGAGGAAAGAACAGTCCGGTCGTTGTTGGATGTGGCGATTAAAAAGCGGTCATCGAACAGTTTCAGATACGCAAGTCTGTCGTCTTCGATTGGAAGGGCTGCGACGATGGCATCGATTTCGCCTGTAAGTAGCTCTTCTAGAAGTCTAGCGGTCACACTCTCGCGCAACTGCAGGTGAAAGGAGGGGTGTTTTTCACGCAGAAGCGGGATCAAAATCGGCACCAGATAGGGCGCTACGGTGGGAATTATGCCGAGCCGCAAACGCGATTGTAAAAGCCCGCGGCTTTGGGCAGTAATCTCCTCAAGCGTGTGCAGTTCACGCAAAATCGCCTGAACGCCGGGCAAAAGCTGCTTGCCAAGCTCCGTCATGATGACCTGCCGCTGCGACCGTTCGAAAAGCGGTGCGCCAGTAGTCGCCTCCATTTCGGCAATCTGCGCCGACAAGGCCGGCTGGGAAACGTGAACCAATTCGGCTGCTTTGCGAAAATGCAGAGTAGAGGCAAGCGCATCGAAATAGCGCATCTGACGAATCGTAAACATGATAGGAAAATCCTATCAATAACTATCGGAAAAGCAATTGGAGATTATAATTGGAATAGGTCTAATCTAGCCTTGTTATCTGGCCACGCTACGCGTTGGTGCTCTCGCATTGGGCGTTGTCTGAGGCTGGTTCTTGGTTTCATGTTGAACTTTCAGGAGGGATTTCCCATGGCAGATCGCCCGATTATGACGACGAGCGCCGGTGCTCCGATACCGGATAATCAGAACTCCCTTACCGCTGGCGAGTACGGTCCCGTATTGCTGCAAGACTATCAGCTCGTCGAAAAGCTGAGTCACCAGAACCGCGAGCGTATTCCCGAGCGCGCAGTGCACGCCAAAGGCTGGGGTGCTTATGGAACGTTGACCATCACTGGCGATATTTCCAAGTATACCAAGGCCAAGGCCCTGCAGCCGGGCGCGACGACGCCAATGTTGGCGCGCTTTTCCACCGTTGCTGGCGAGCAAGGCGCAGCCGATGCCGAACGCGATGTGCGTGGTTTTGCCCTGAAGTTCTATACCGAAGAAGGCAATTGGGATCTGGTCGGCAACAATACGCCGGTCTTTTTCGTGCGCGATCCGTTGAAATTTCCAGATTTCATCCACACGCAGAAGCGCCATCCCAAAACTAACCTGCGCTCCGCTACGGCCATGTGGGACTTCTGGTCGCTTTCGCCTGAGAGCCTGCATCAGGTGACTATCCTGATGTCGGATCGCGGCCTGCCGACCGATGTGCGCCATATTAATGGCTACGGTTCGCACACCTATTCCTTCTGGAACGATGCGGGCGAGCGATATTGGGTGAAGTTCCATTTCAAGACTATGCAAGGGCATCGCCACTGGACCAATGCCGAAGCTGAAAAAGTGATCGGTCGCACTCGTGAATCCACCCAGGAGGACCTGTTTACATCTCTCGAGAAGGGGGATTTCCCAAAGTGGAAAGTCCAGGTGCAGATTATGCCCGAGCTGGACGCGGACAAGACGACGTACAATCCGTTTGATCTTACCAAGGTCTGGCCGCATGCCGATTATCCGCCAATCGATATCGGCATCATGGAGTTGAACCGTAATCCGGAGAACTATTTCACGGAAATCGAGAATGCAGCCTTCTCCCCCTCGAATATTGTTCCGGGTATCGGTTACTCACCTGACAAGATGTTGCAGGCGCGCCTGTTCTCCTATGCGGATGCGCACCGTCATCGTCTAGGCACGCATTATGAGACCATTCCGGTCAATCAGCCGAAATGCCCGGTCCATCATTATCACCGCGACGGTCAGATGAACGTTTATGGCGGCATCAAGACCGGTAATCCGGACGCCTACTACGAGCCAAATTCATTTAATGGTCCGGTGGAACAGCCGACGGCCAAGGAGCCGCCGTTGCGTATTACGGGCAATGCCGACCGTTATAACCATCGTATCGGCAATGACGATTATTCGCAGCCGCGTGCGCTGTTCAATCTGTTCGATGACGGACAGAAGCAGCGCCTGTTTTCCAATATTGCTGCGGCGATGGGTGGGGTTCCCGGTTTCATCGTCGAGCGTCAGCTTGCTCACTTCAAGCTCGTCCACCCGGATTATGAAGCCGGTGTGCGTAAGGCTTTGAAGGAGGCGCATGGCTACGAAGCCAACACCATCGCTCTGAATGAAGAGGCGACGGCCGCTGAATAAGCTAACGTCATCAATGGACGGAAAGCCGGAACTGAAGGGTTCCGGCTTTTTGTTTGGAATTGATGATTGCCTTTTCCCTTCAATGAAGGCTATGCCCGACACGAGCTTAAACTGAAGGAGAAACAATGCGGCTTGGCGGACGCCTACAGGCGGCAATCGAGATCCTGGACGAGATCGAGACGGGCAAGCGCCCGGCTTCCGATGTGCTGAAAGACTGGGGAGCGGCTCATCGTTTCGCAGGCGCGGGTGACCGCGCGGTCATCGGTAATATCGTCTACGATGCGTTGCGTCGTAAGCTGTCTATCGCCTGGCGAATGGATGCTAACGACGCGCAGGCATTGGCCTATGGCGCGCTGCTGGTTGAAAGCGGAATGGATCTGGCCGCTATCGATGGAATGCTGGATGGCGACAAATTCGCTCCGCGTCCCCTGAATAGTGCATACCGTGAAGCTTGGACAAACCGCGACATTTCTGCTGCGCCGGACTTTGTGCAGGCCGACGTGCCGGAATGGTGTGTGTCATCTTTGCAAGAACTGTTCGGTGAGCGCTGGGTGGAGGAAGGTAAAGCGCTTGGTGCACGTCCTTCGGTCGATTTGCGTGTCAACAGTTTGCGGGCGACGCCGGAAGCGACGCTGGGAGCCTTGCAGAAAGCTGGCGCGGCGTTCGCGCCTTTTCTTAGGCAGGCGCTACGCATTCCGCCGATTGACGGGCTTGGCCGACATCCAAATGTGCAGGCCGATCAGTCTTTTCTTGATGGCTGGTTCGAAGTGCAGGATCTCGGTTCACAGCTTGCCGCACTGATTGCGGGCGCAAAACCCGGCGAGCAGATTCTGGACTATTGTGCGGGCGCTGGTGGTAAAACGCTGGCTCTGGCAGCGACTATGCAAAACAGCGGTCAGATACATGCTTACGATGCGGAACGTGCGCGCCTCTCCCCGATGCATGAACGGCTCCAAAGGGCAGGGGTGCGTAACACGCAAGTGCACGGTCGTCTGGAAGACCTCGACCCCCTTATCGGCAAGATGGATCTGGTCCTGACCGATGCGCCTTGCACAGGGTCCGGTACATGGCGCCGCAGGCCTGATGCCAAGTGGCGTCTAAACGAACAGCAACTGGAGCGCCGCATTCAGGACCAGCATGAAGTGCTGACATCAGCCGAACGTTATGTGAAACCGGGCGGTCGTTTGGCTTATATCACCTGTTCACTCTTTGCAGAAGAGAATACGCAGCAGATTGAGCGCTTTCTGGCGGAGCATGCCGACTTTTCGGAAATCCCGCCACAGCCGCTTTGGCGGTCAGCGGTTCCGAATGCAGGAGAAACAAAGCCAGTCTTTCCGTCGCATGGCAGCGTATTTTCGCCATTGTCCACCGGCACGGACGGATTTTACGTGAGTATTTTACAGAGACAGAACTAGATCGGGGGGAGCTAATGCCTGCGCACCGAATAGCAGAACCGGAATTCAGGGAGCGCGTCGAGGAAAGTTTCAGCCGACAGGCAGCTATGAAATTGATCGGCGCCGAGTTGACACGGTGTGAGCCCGGCATTGTCGAAGTGGAAATGCCATTTCGCGACGAGTTGACTCAGCAACACGGTATCCTCCATGCGGGCATGATTTCAGCGGCACTCGATTCCGCGTGCGGTTATGCCGCCCTGACCTTGATGCCCGCTGACGCGGCAGTACTTACTATCGAGTTCAAGGTGAACCTGCTTGCACCCGGCAAGGGTGATCGCTTTCTGTTTCGCGGCGAAGTGACAAAACCGGGGCGCACCATCATGGTCAGCGACGGGCAGGCCTTTGCAGTCACCGATACGGAAGTCCGACTGATTGCGACGATGACGGCGACTTTGATGGTCGTACAGGATCGGAAGGGTTTACAGGGATGAATGGCGAAGGCATGAGTACTATTGCGGGTAAACGCGTAATGTTCGTCATGGCCGCTGAAGTCGAGTATGGTTCAAATCTGAAGCAGCTTTTTCGTCCGCTTTTTACTGGGATCGGTCCTGTCGAAGCGGCAGTCGTACTGACCTCGGTGCTTGGGGATGCCGCGCACAGCAGCGCCTTACCCGATGTCGTTGTTTCGCTTGGTTCGGCAGGCTCGGCCCGACTCGAACAGACCGGAATCTATCAGGTAAGTTCCGTTTCTTATCGCGATATGGATGTGTCGCCGCTCGGGTTTGAAAAAGGGCGGACACCATTTCTCGATCTCCCGGCGCAGGTGTCGCTACCGTTCAAAATTCCGGGAATTGCAAGCGCGTCGCTCTCTACGGGGGCGAACATCGTGTCGGGTGCTGCTTACAAGGCAATTGCCGCTGATATGGTTGATATGGAAAGTTTCGCCTGCTTGCGCTCGTGTCATCATTTTGGCGTGCCACTGATAGGTCTGCGCGGTATCTCTGATGGTGTCGCAGACTTGCATCATATTGATGATTGGACACAGTATCTTCATATCATTGACAAGAAACTGGCTGAGGCGGTTATTCACCTGGAAAGGGCCATTGGCGACGGATTATTAGCCTCTTCCTGACAATGTGTTGTCAGTAGGCGTCGTTGAATCGAGCGAGTCTGTTGAAACGCGGCATATAGCCGATTGCATCACGGGCACTTTTTTACTAGATGCTGCACATGAGCACCACCGCACACTCCGAAACCATCCTGATCATCGACTTTGGCAGCCAGGTCACGCAGCTGATCGCGCGACGTGTACGCGAGGCCGGAGTTTATTCCGAAATCGTTCCGTTCCAGTCCGCGGAAGATGCCTTCAAACGCATCAATCCCAAGGCTGTGATATTGTCAGGAAGCCCCCATTCCACGACGGACATTGGTAGTCCTCGTGCGCCGCAAGCGATTTTCGAGGCCCATATTCCGGTTCTTGGCATTTGCTATGGCGAGCAGACTATGTGCGCCCAGCTTGGCGGTAAGGTTGAAAGCGGTCATGACCGCGAATTTGGCCGTGCATTTCTGGAAGTGCAGGAGGACAGCGCACTGTTCTCCGGCATATGGGCCAAGGGCACGCGCCATCAGGTATGGATGAGTCATGGCGATCGCGTTACCGCATTGCCGGACGGTTTCAAGGTGATCGGCACTTCGCCGAATGCACCTTATGCGGCTATTTCGGACGAGAAGCGTAAATATTTTGCGGTGCAGTTCCACCCGGAAGTGGTGCATACCCCGGATGGCGCCAAACTGCTTCAGAATTTTGTCCATAATATTGTTGGTATCAAACCGGACTGGACAATGTCCGCTTATCGCGAGCAGGCGGTGGAAGCCATTCGCAAGCAGGTCGGCAAGGGCAAGGTGATTTGCGCTTTGTCTGGTGGTGTCGATTCATCCGTGGCAGCGCTTTTGATCCACGAAGCGGTTGGCGATCAGCTGACCTGCATTTTGGTAGATCATGGCTTGATGCGCAAGAACGAGGCTGCCGATGTGGTGGCTATGTTCAAGGAACATTACAATCTGCCGCTGATCCTCGTGGACGCATCGGACAGGTTCATTACAGCTCTTGAAGGCGAAAGCGATCCTGAAACGAAACGCAAGACCATCGGGCGCCTGTTCATCGAAGTATTCGAAGAAGAAGCAGCGAAGCTAGGCGGTGCGGACTTCTTGGCGCAGGGCACGCTTTATCCGGATGTGATTGAAAGCGTTTCGTTTACGGGCGGACCTTCTGTGACGATCAAATCGCATCATAATGTCGGTGGTTTGCCTGAGCGCATGAACATGCAGCTGGTCGAGCCGTTGCGCGAACTCTTCAAGGACGAAGTGCGCGTGCTGGGTACGGAACTTGGTCTTCCAGATAGTTTTATCGGTCGTCATCCGTTCCCGGGACCGGGATTAGCGATTCGCTGTCCCGGCGGAATTACGCGTGAGAAGCTCGAAATTCTTCGCGAGGCGGATGCGATCTATCTGGATGAAATCCGCAAGGCTGGCCTCTACGATGCAATCTGGCAGGCATTTGCAGTGCTTTTGCCGGTTCAGACGGTCGGCGTAATGGGTGATGGCCGCACCTACGAGTTCGTCTGTGCGCTGCGCGCGGTGACGTCCGTGGACGGCATGACTGCTGATTTCTATCATTATGACATGAACTTCCTTGGTAATGCGGCGACTCGTATCATCAATGAAGTTCGTGGCATTAACCGCGTCGTTTATGATGTGACCTCGAAGCCTCCAGGTACCATCGAGTGGGAATGATCCCGCGTCCGGTCAGGCCAGCACTAGTGCCTCTCTGAGCAGTGTTCTCATTCTACTGCGCGCGGCATGCTTGACTGTCGTCATCCTGCTTTTGGAGGATAGGACCTTTCCATCCATAGTTTTGCGGCTCTGAAGCTTTTAACGTTGCTGGTGTCGGGGTTACAGAAGATGTCGCGACATCAAGGCCAACTGGACTTCGGGTTTTGCGACACCGCGACCATGGGCATTGATTATCAAGGGGGATTCGACATACGGCAGCATGCTTTCAGAGCCGATCTGACAGCTAGGTTTTGAGATACATAAAGGTTCAAGCGGGATTTTTCAGCTTTCGAAGGTTGAAATGGATTGCGCAAAACGCCAAGTTTTATACGCGAAGTGTCAAGTGGCTTCTTCAGTTTCCCCTATCATATCTGTCAGATAAAAGGGGAGAAGACGATGAAACACTTGTGTTTTTTTCTGACCGTAGGACTGGCCAGCCTGCCCGTAGCTTCGGCCAATGCGACCGAACAGGAAACCTGCAAAGCGCCGAAATTCTCAGATGTGGGTTGGACGGACATTACGGCGACCACAGCTCTCGCGTCACTTTTGCTGGAGAAAGCGGGTTACGAACCTCAGACGACCATTCTCTCAGTTCCGGTGACGTTCCAGTCGCTTGATAACGGGCAGATCGACATTTTCCTGGGTAACTGGATGCCTCTTCATGAGGAGATACGCAAACCCTATCTTGACGCCAAGAAAATCGAGCGGGTCGGTGTTAATCTGGAGGGAGCCAAGATTGGCCTTGCCGCCACCGGGAAGGATCTTGGAATCAAGAGGTACGCCGACATCGCAAAATTCAAGGATCAGCTTGGTGGCAAGATTTACGGTATCGAGGCCGGCAGCAGCGCAAATGCTACAATCCAATCGATGATCGAGAAAGATAATTTCGGCCTCAAGGATTTTCAGCTTGCCGAATCAAGTGAGCAAGCCATGCTCTCGCAAGTCCAGAATGCCGTGCGGAAAGATGAGCCTATCGTGTTCTTTGCCTGGACACCGCATCCCATGAATATCCGCTACAAACTTAGCTATCTTGAGAATGGTGACAACCTTTTTGGACCGAGCGACGGCGCTGCGACCGTGGAAACATTGACGCGTAAAGGCTACGCGACCGATTGCCCTAATGTTTCACGTTTTCTGTCGAATCTGAAGTTCAACACCGAGATGGAAAGCACCATGATGAATATGATTCTAAACGACGGAATGGAAGCCAAAGCCGCCGTCACGCAATGGATCAAGGATAATCCTGCGCAGATCGATGCATGGTTCGATGGCGTGACCACTTTCGATGGCAAGCCTGCATTGGCGGTAATAAAATCTGGCCTGGGTTTGTAAGTGCGAAATAACCAAAGCTCATTGGATGACACTCATCGAGCTTTGGTTAAGGCTCATATGGAGATTAATCTTTTAAGGCGTGATGCGTTGGCATCTTAGCGCTTTGGTATAAGCCGCAATTTGTTTGGCGACTGCCCGAAATGTCGTTTGAAAGCGCGTGAAAGTGAACTAATTGAGGAAAATCCGGTTTGCTCGGCGGTGTCTGCCATTGAAAGATGGGTATCAAGGATTAGTCGCCGGGCGGCCTTCAGCCGGAGCGAAAGGTAATAGCTACCCGGCGACTGCCCGATTATATTGGCGAACAATAATTCAAGGCTTCGGGGTGAGAGCCCGAGTCTGCGGGCGATACCCGACACCGGAATCGGGCAATCAATGTGGTCTTCCATCACCTTGATTGCCTTGGCCAAACGCGGCTCGCGGTTCAGAAGGCGCCCGAGGGAAACAAGAGGCTGCGAGTCCGAAGCTTGTTTAACCTCATCGTAAATATAGAGGCTCGCCACGTCCAGCGCGATGGAATAACCGTGCCGAGCCCGGATGAGTGCAAGCATCATATCGAGTGCGGGGGCTGCTCCGCCGGTCGTCAGAAATGCGCCGTCTCGCACCCAGCGATCAGACCGCATTTCCACTTCCGGGAAGCGTTGTGAAAATGCTTCCAGGTCTTCCCAATGTGTCGTTGCCTTTCTACCATTCAGCAATCCTGCCCTTGCCAGCACCCAGGATCCTGCTTCAACCCCGATGACAAGTCGGGACTGTTTGGCCGCCTGATGTACGAGGCCAAGGAGCTTCGGTGTCGCATGTTCAAGCGCATGAAATGCACTGACGACGATGAGAATATCCTGGGATTTTACCTCGAATTTTAAGTCTGCCGCAACCTTGAGACCGCTGGACGTGACGGGGTCTTCGCCATCTGGTGAAACCACCTGCCAGCGATAAAGCGAGCGGCCTGCCACGCGATTTGCTCCGCGCATTGGATCAAGTGTGGCCGCAAGCGACATCAGCGAGCAGTCCGGGAGGACAAGCAATGTGACGTCCACTTCTTCGTCGGATGGTTCAAAAATCACCGTTTCGCTCTTCGCCAAATGGATTTCGTAAAATGATAATCTCAATAAATCGCGACCTGTCAAGCTCGGTAAAAATCGAGGGAGCCAACCATGCCTTTACAACCCACTCGCGAGATATTCATCACCGCTGCCGTCACCGGTGCAGGCGACACCACACGACGCTCGAACAAAGTACCTGTCACTCCGCGTCAGATTGCGGATGCGGCCATCGAAAGTGCTGCGGCGGGTGCGGCAATCGCGCATATTCACGTGCGAGATCCGGAAACGGGCGGGCCGTCACGAAAGCCCGAACTGTTTCGAGAGGTCGTCGATCATATCCGGGCATCCGACGTGGATATTGTGCTTAATCTGACGGCAGGTGTCGGTGGCGATCTGGTCTTCGGCTCGCCGGAGATGCCCCTGCCGCCCGATGCTGGCAAGACAGATATGGCAGGGGCAACGGAACGACTGTCCCATGTTGCGGAGCTTCTGCCTGAAATCTGCACGCTCGATTGCGGGACGATGAATTTCGGCGAAGGCGATTATGTGATGACCAATACCCCGGCCATGCTAAAAGCCATGGCGGCGCAGGTTCAGCGGCTCGGCGTGCGACCGGAGATCGAGATTTTCGACACTGGTCATCTTCCGCTCGCCAAGTGGCTGCATCAACAGGGCTTGCTGGACGACCCGGTTCTGGTGCAGCTTTGCATGGGTATTCCGTGGGGTGCGCCCGATGATCTGGCGACACTGGTTTCAATTCTTCACAATCTGCCCGATAACTGGATCTTTTCGGCATTCTCCATTGGCCGCAACCAGCTTCCTTATGCGGCGCTGGCCGTTCTTGCCGGCGGCAATATCCGGGTCGGTCTGGAAGACAATATCTGGCTCGGCAAGGGTATCCTCGCCTCGAACGGTGATCTGGTGGAACGAGCGAAAAACATTGCCATCAATATGGGGGCGAAGGTGCTCACGCCTGCCGAAGTCCGCGAAAAACTCAAGCTTACGAAACGCTGGTGATTTCATGAGCGATCAATCTCACAAGATTGCTTGCATCGGCGGCGGCGTCATCGGCAGTGGCTGGGCTGCACGCTTTCTCCTGAACGGGTTTGACGTTGTCGTTTACGATCCATCACCCGATGCAAAGGCAACGACGGAGCATATACTTGGCAACGCCCGTCGCGCCCTGGCCGCATTGACGTCAGCGCGCCTGCCGAAGGAGGGAACGCTTTCGTTTGCGGCTTCGCTGGCGGAAGCGGTTGCCGGTGCGGTGTTGGTTCAGGAAAGCGTGCCTGAGCGGCTGGAGCTGAAACTTGCCGTGCTTGCAGAGATCGAAGCGGCCTGCATGGATGGCGCTCTGATCGCCTCTTCAACATCCGGCTTTCCGCCAAGCAAATTGCAAGCCGGATTGCAGCATCCAGAGCGTCTCCTGATCGCTCACCCCTACAATCCAGTTTATTTGCTGCCGCTGGTCGAACTTGTACCCGGCGCGCAGACCAGCTCGAATACGATCGAGAAAGCTTCCGCCCTCTATCGCCATACGGGTATGGAACCGGTGGTGCTTGAAAAGGAAATCGATGCTTTTGTCGGTGATCGGCTTTTGGAAGCCTTATGGCGCGAAGCGCTGTGGCTTGTCCGCGACGGTATAGCGACTGTCGAGCAGATCGATAACATTATCCGCTACTCATTCGGGCTTCGCTGGGCGCAGATGGGGCTGTTTCAGACTTATCGCATCGCGGGTGGGGCTGCCGGAATGCGGCATTTTCTCGCCCAGTTTGGTCCCGCGCTGCAATGGCCTTGGACGAAGCTGACGGATGTTCCCGATCTTGATGACACTTTGATCAGTCAGATCGCCGATCAGTCGGATATGCAGAATGAAGGATTCTCAATCTCTGGTCTTGAATCCATTCGCGATGACAATCTGGTGGCGATCATCCGCGCGCTCGCGCAACAGCAACAGGGCAAAGGCTGGGGTGCGGGGACGCTTCTCAATGATTATGAGGCGAAGCTCAATGCATCCAATGCATCCAATGCATCCAATGCGCCAGTGCGCCCGGCCTCTGACGTATTGCTCCTACTGGATATCCGGGTTATCCCGGATTGGATTGACTATAACGGGCATATGACGGAGCATCGCTATCTGGATGTGTTCGGGCAGACGACGGATCGTTTTCTGGCTTATATCGGTGTTGATGCTGCGTATCTGCAATCGGGGCGTAGTTACTTCACGGTGGAAACGCATCTCATGCACCGTGCGGAAGCGAGAGCAGGTGAAGAGCTCCATGTCGAAACACAACTTCTTTCCTACGACGAAAAGCGCATTCATCTCTTTCATAGATTAAAACGCGGAAACACGGAACTTGCTAGTGCGGAGCAGATGCTGCTGCACGTTGATACAGCCGCGGGGAAAGCATCCTTGGCTGATTCAGCTGTTCTCGCGACATTAGACAGTATTCAGCAAACTCAAATGAATATTCCCCGGCCAGACGTGGTGGGGCGTTACGTCGGACAATCGGCCTCTTCCGTTACACAAAAAGCTTAGGAGCATATTTTGTAACCGGAGAGCGATGCTTGGAGTTGAACTCCAGCTTCCAATTTTGTTAATCCACTCAATTCATGAGCTGGCTATTCGGTCAGGGGAAATGAGGAGGACAGACTATGCAGTTATCGCTTTGGACCTATCCGTGGGACATACAGGATTTAGGGCTGGACACGGTATGCTCTGAGCTTCGAGAGAAAGTAGGCGGTAATACGATCAGTCTTGCCACTTCCTATCATGCTGGTCGCTTCTTCCAGCCACGCAGCCCTCTGCAGAAGGCTTATTTCCCTGAAGATGGTACTATTTATTACACACCGGATGACGACCGATGGAAGGGAAAAAAGATACGTCCGCTTGTTGCAAAAAATTGCGCCCAGCGTGGGGATATACTTGCCCAGTTGATTGAGCGGCGAAGAAAAGACGGATTGCGGGTATCATGCTGGACCGTGGGTCTGCACAATAGTCGCCTTGGAGAACTCCATGCCGATCATGTTACCCGCAATGCCTTTGGCAATGCGAATTATTACAATCTTTGCCCATCAAGCCCCGCTGCTCGCGATTATGTCGTTACGTTAGTCGCAGACATTACAACACGTTATCAGCCGGACATGGTCGAACTGGAAAGCATCAATTTCATGGGTTTTGCCCATGAGCATCATCACGAGAAGGATGGTGTTGGCCTCACTGACGAAGATGATTTTTTCATGTCTTTATGTTTTTGCGATCATTGCAAAAGTCGGGCAAAAGCAGCTGGTGTTGATGCGGATGATGCTCAGGCTGTCGTGAGACAGTTCATCGCGGAAGCGTGCGAGCGGGAGATTCCGCAGAAACAGTTTGCCGATTTCCCGCAAGCCGGCCTTTCCGCCTTCGCCAGCTGGTCGTCGCTTCATGCTTTCTTGCAATGGCGGAGCGAGCCGGTTACCAGCCTGATCGGTGAAATTCGTGCAGCCGCAGACCCGGCAAGTAAAATCGTGCTGATTGATTTGAAGGACGGCTGGCTGGGAGGCGTTGATCTGGAACAAGCCGTTGCCGCCTGTGATGGCATTATTCTTTGCTGTTACGAAATGGGCGCGGAACTGATCGAGCAAACCATACGCGATGCCCGTTTTAGATTGCCCGGCGACAAATATATCGGACTTGGTCTTAGCTTGTTTTACTCGCTTGTGAAGTCAGAAGAGGAGTTCACTGCCCGCGTCGAGGCAGGAAAGCGGGCCGGAGTGGATGGCATAAATTTCTACAATTACGGTCTTGTTCCTCAAAAGCGACTGGAGTGGATTGGTGCAGCTTTGAAGCGCTGAATTGCAGTCGGCCGATATTTCTGAAATGTTCTAATCGCGTTGAAAAGAAGAAACTTTCCCTTTCATATTGAGGGCAGCTTCCCGCAAAGATTGCAGATACATGTCGCGGTTGCGAATGCCGTCATCGCGCGGAGCGACGAGGCAGACAGTCGCGCAGAATATACCGTCGTCGCTTTCAACGGGGACTGCGAAGCAATGGGTAAAGCTGTCGACAATGCTGTCAAACGTAAAGGCGCCGGCTTTCCGTGCAGCATGTACCTCGTCGAGGAAAACCTCGGGGGCGAGCCATTGGCCATCGGGGAGCTGAAAATCCTCCGGCGGAATAAAGGACAAAATCTCGGCATCAGTGAGATGCGACAGAAGAAGTCTTCCGGACGCGGTCCAGGGAATGGGAACGCGTTGCCCGACATCCGATGAGATACGAAAAGGCCGAGCTCCTTCACGCATCCGCACGACGGTATATTTGTTTTCGTCCAGCATGCAAAACTGGGCTGTTTCCCGTGTTTGCTCCGCCACTTTTGATAGTGCCCGGTCACAATCGCGCATGAAGTTAAAATGGTCCTCGTAAGCCGCGCCCAAGAAATAAAGTTTCCGCCCCAGATAAACACGGCCCTCGTTGTCGGAATACTCAAGAACGCCATTGCTAAGCAGCAGGTTGACCAGCTCATAGACTGTTGAGCGCGGAGCTTTGATACGCGCGGCAATCTCGTTGGGGTTGGCTGGCGCGCGGCTCACGCGCAGGTAATCGAGAATCTCGAAAGCGCGCTCCAGTCCGCGTGAACGTTTCGCCGTGGGTTCTATTCGAATTTTATCCATAGTTTCTACGATCGTCTCCAGCCTCTGTTTCTTTGTGGGCAGCTCAAGCTCGGCTGTCAATTGTGTGTTTCGAAACCCACAAACAGTTTCTCGCTTGCCAAGAGCAAAATAATTTCTATGATTGCGATGTCTGATAATTCAGACATATATACATTATAGCAGACATTGATAGCGCTGTGAATGTGTCAAATTTGGATGGAGGGGACAATGATGCATTTTATGACCAAAGCCGGATCGGGCTTCCGTATGCTGCTGGCCGGAGTGAGCGGCGCAGCGCTTCTGTGCATGGCAGGAGCAGGTTCGGCTGAAGCGGCTGCGAATTGTGTAAAAGGAGATCGCAAGGCGCCCTACACGGTCGGCTGGGCAAATATCTATGCTGTGCCGACCTGGATGAAGCAGACCGAAGCCACGATTGTCGATGAAGTGGCGCAGCTAAAGAAGGAAGGTCTGGTCAAGGAGCTGATGATCACCGATGCGCAAGGCAATGCGCAGACGCAAATTCAGCAAATTCAATCGATGATCGATGCCAATATCGATGCAATCGTCATCGATGCAGGCTCGTCTTCCGCGCTCGACCGTGTCATTGCTGATGCCTGCGAGAAGGGTATCGCCGTCATCAACTTTGATAGCTTGGTCGATACAGAAAATCTGACTGCAAAAATCAACACCGACTCAGGCGAATGGGGCGAACGGGCTGCTCAGTGGATAGTTGACCAACTGGGTGGTAAGGGCAAGATCATCATCATGAACGGTCCCGCAGGGGTTTCGGTCAGTGATGGTCGTCGCAAGGGCACCCAGCCGGTCCTCGATGCCAATAAGGACATCGAGATCATTACCGAGACGAATACGGAATATAACGTGGCTCCCGCTCAGGAAGCGATGACCAGTTTGCTGTTTGCCAATCCGGAAATCGACGGCGTCCTGTCGCTGGGCGGTGCCATTTCGGCCGGCGCGGTTCTGGCCTTTGATCGTCAGGGACGGGACCCGGTGCCGATAACGGGTGAAAATGCCCGTCAGTTCCTGGAACTTTGGAAGGAAAAAGGCTTGAAAGGGTGGGCGACTATGCAGCCCAATTGGCTTGGTGCATTCTCCGTTTATGCCGCTGTGCAGGCTCTTGAAGGCAAGGACGTTCCGAAATCGATCAAGGTTCCGCTTCCCGTTATTGACGACAGCAATGTCGACGCCTACCTGGCGCGCGCCGACAAATTCCCGGCGGATGGCTACGTTTATTCGGATTATGATCGAGCTTTGTTCGATAAGTTGCTGGGGCAGTAAGCGGCATCATGCAGGTTTCGTCTAAGCCTGTTGTGGATGCGGCGGCTCCGGTGCTCGAAGCGCGCAACGTATTCAAGGGTTTCTTTGGTAATCCCGTGCTAAAAGGCGTCAGTATCGCCTTGCGGCCTGGGCGTGTACATGCGCTGCTTGGAGAAAACGGTGCGGGCAAGTCCACACTCATCAATCTGTTGTCCGGCGCTTTGTCGCCGGACAGTGGGGATATCGTGCTGGAGAGCGTCGCGCTTTCCAGATTAAACCCGGCTGAGGCGCGCAAGGCTGGCATTGCGGTCATTCAGCAGGAGCTCAGCCTAACGCCGGAGTTGTCGATTGCAGAAAATATCGGGCTCGGCGCCTATCCGCGCCGGTTTGGATTAATTGATTACAAGACGCTTCATGAGGAGGCACTGGCAGTCTGCGAACGCGTCGGGCTGACCGAACCTCTGGAAACACCAGTCGGCATGTTATCGCTCGGTCGTCGGCAAATGGTTGAAATTGCCAAGGCGCTATTCCGCAACCCCCGAGTTCTTATTCTTGATGAGCCAACCTCATCACTTTCCGCGCATGAGGCGGGGGTGCTGTCATCGCTCGTTCTCAAATTGCGCGATGAAGGCGTCGCTCTTCTCTATATCTCGCACCGGCTCAATGAAATTCGCTCGCTCTGTTCTCATGTCACTGTGTTGAAAGACGGCGTCGTGACGGCAGACCAGTCGTTGTCGAGCGCTGATCCGGAAGAACTGGTTCGATTAATGGTCGGGCGCGACGCTGGTGATCTTTTCCCGATATGGCGGACCAGTGCAGCTGCTGAAAGACTGCTGCACATTCGCGGCATGAGCGCGGGCATGGTGCAGAATGTCGATATGGACGCGAATGCCGGTGAAATCATCGGCATTGGCGGCCTGGTCGGGCAAGGACAGGAAGATTTCCTGTTGGGCCTCTACGGGGCCGTGCCGACCTCAGCCAGTCACGCGGAACTTTGCGGAAGCAGCGGCTTGTTCAAATCCGTAGGTGCCGCGAATTCTGTGGGGCTTGCTTATGTTCCTGCAGATCGGAAACGAGAGGGGCTTGTCCTGCCGCATTCCATTGCGTCAAATCTGCTTCTGCCATCGCTTGACCGATATACGCGGTGTGGTCTGCGCGATACGGCGAACGAGCAGCGTGTTGTTGCCAAACTTGCTGAACGCTTGACGATCAAGGGGGATACCAGACGGCCGGTTCAGGCGCTGTCTGGCGGCAACCAGCAGAAGGTCGCGCTCGCTAAATGGCTTCCGTTGGAGCCTACTGTTTTATTGCTGAACGATCCGACCCGTGGCGTCGATATCGAAACCAAGCGGGAAATCTATCTGATGCTGCGCCGGTTTGCTGACGAAGGCAAACTGATCATCCTGTTGAGTTCCGACACGCCGGAGCTTGTGCACTTGTGTGATCGCGTCATGGTTTTCCGCGAGGGCCGCGTAGTCGCCACACTTGAACATGGGAACCTGTCGGAAGAGGCAATCGTAGGGGCGGCCATGGGCCTTAAACCGTCGAGAGAGGCAGTTTGATGCAACAGGGTATGGTCGGAAATCTCTACCTGTCCGTTCAACGCAGCCGAAACAGAGGACTGATCGGGCTTTATGCCGTCGTTGGTGTTTTTGTTTTGCTTTATGCCTGGCTTTTCCCGGGAATTCTAAGCGTTGGAGGATTTTCCAAGTTTACTCAAAATTGGTTGCCCTTGGCGCTGGTGACGATGGCGCAGGCGCTTTTGATGTTGAATGGCGGGATAACGCTCGCCATTGGACCGCTCGTGAGTTTGGGGGCGGTTATCGCGGCGAGCACAATGGGGAGCGTTTTTGGTGTTTTCGGTGGTGTTGTCGCTGTTATCATGAGCGGTTTTGTTATCGGTGCGCTTACCGGTTCCATCGTTGCGTTCATGCGCTTGCCGGCGATTATCGTAACGCTTGCGGGATCGTTCATCATCACTGGTATCGCCTTGCTTATTCTACCCAGACCAGGCGGTTTCATTCCTGACTGGTTTTCTGATTTCCTGGCCGGTCATTCACCTTCGGCTTTCATAATTCTGGTGCTTATCATACTAGGCTGGAAACTGTTCCTCGCCACACCAATGGGGCTTGGCATTTACGCCGCGGGCGAAAACCCGATAGGGGCCTATCGGTCGGGCGTTCCGGTCGAAAAAGTCAAGATCATCTCCTTTGCTTTGTCGGGTGTTTTGGCTACCTGTGCAGGCCTGTTCGTGGCGGCCCAAACAGGGTCGGGCGATCCGGTTATAGGTACGCCGTTCACGCTCAATTCCATTGCCGCAGCCGTGTTGGGCGGTGTCGGATTTCTTGGTGGAAAAGGCACGATGCGCGGTGCGATTTGCGGCAGCCTGCTTCTATCTGTAATGATTAACGTGATGTTTTTCTTGGGGTTTCCTCCCGTGGCGCAATATATCGCACAAGGACTGATTATCGTTGGTGCGGTGGCTTTGCCGGAAATTGCAGGCAAATGGCGGAAATCATGAGTGCAGTCTTATCAATCGGGCGTCGTATGTTGCGAAGCCCACCCTTGCTGACCTTGCTTCTGGTTGCATTGGTCTGGCTCATCGCCAGTCTGACCCTGCGTGGTTTCGGAGCTTATGGACATTTGCGCTATCTGCTGGAACTGGCTGCAATCATCGGTATTGTAGCCGCCGGACAAACACTGGTCATTATCGTGGGTGGTATCGATCTTTCGGTTGGTGCGGTGATGACCGTTACAGCAATCCTGCTGCCGGTGATCTCGCCTGACTGGGACCAGACGGGTCTGCTTGGCGTCGTTATGGTTCTTGCTATTGCAGCTGTTATTGGAGCTATAAATGGAATTGGAGCGGCTTGGTTGCGCGTACCACCCATTATCATGACGCTAGCTATGGCGACTTTCCTTCAGGGACTGCTGGTCATCGTGGCAGGTGGCAGCGCAGTATCGGTTAATAACCCTGTCGCAATTTTTCTGGGATCGGCCCGACCTTTCGGGGTACCGGCCAGCATCATTCTGTGGTTGGTTGTGACTGCTGTCGTGTTGATGCTGCTTCATAAGACGCCAACGGGCGCAAGCTTTCTGGCTCTGGGTGCCAACCCTGTTGCTACACGGTTGTCAGGGATCAACGTCAACCGCAATACGGTCGCGCTTTATGCTCTGTCGGCATTTTTTTCCGGACTGGCAGGTATCGTACTCCTCGGTATGAACCGGCAAGGCTATGTTGGCATCGGTGAGCCATATGTTCTTTTGTCTATTGCGGCGGTTGTCCTCGGCGGCACCTCCATTCTCGGTGGGCGCGGTACTTATGCCGGAACCATTCCCGGCGCTATTCTTCTCGTTACGACCACTGCGCTGATCACGATGGTCAATGCATCGCCGGGCCTGCGCTCCATCCTGTTCGGTTCGCTCATTCTCGGATTGCTGATGATTTCCGGGCGGGAGGCGCGTCGATGACGCGTCTTTATACGGGGCCGGTCATCGACCCTCATCATCATCTGTGGAATCTGGAAATGAAGCGCCACCCCTGGCTCATGCGCGAGCCGGAAAGTGAGGTGGCTTCTGGCAGTATTTCAGCGATCCAGCGCAATTACATGCCGGATAGTTATTTGGCTGATGTTCGGGGGCAGAATATCGTTGCATCCGTACATGTCGAGGCGGGCTGGGATCAACGCTTTCCAACCGAAGAAACAGCTTGGCTGGACAGTCTGGATAAGCGGCACAATATTGCCCGGCGCTATGTTGCGCGCGTTCCTCTCGATGATCCAAACGCTGCGGGTCTGCTGGCCGAGGAAGCCCGGAACAGCCATGTCGTGGGCATTCGCGATATTGTCAGCTGGCATCCGGATCCGATGAAAAGTTTCGCCGCTTGCGATGGGCTCATGAGTAATCCGCAATGGCGTGCGGGACTGACCGCTCTTGCTCGTCATGATCTGGTGTTCGATCTGATGCTTTTCCCCTGGCAGATGGCGGAAGCCGAACGTCTGCTGCATGATTTTCCGAACACGATGTTCGTGCTCAATCATTGCGGCAGCCCGGTGGATCGAAGCTCTGAGGGGATGGCCTTGTGGCGTGACGGCCTGCAACGGCTCGGAAAAGCAGAAAACCTGCGCATCAAGATTTCCAACCCGGTTGCCTATGATCCACACTGGAGCATCGATAGTCTGAGAGGTATCATCGAGCATTGCATTACGTGTTTTGATGTCGAACGCTCCATGTTCGCCAGCGATTTCCCTGTGGCCGGACTGCATGCGTCTTTCCCCGAACTTTATTCGACTTTCCGCGAAATCGTCGCCAGCTACAGCATGGCGGAACAAAGCGCACTTTTCTTCGAAACTGCAAACCAAACCTACCGATTGGCGTTGGACCGAACAGGTTTCAACCAAGGATAATTCATGTCTGATCTTTGTTTCCGCGATACTGATAACGACACCAATATTGACGACCGTGTGCGTGGTTTTCCAACGGGCCATGCGCCGGTTTTGCTGAGGAATATCGGGAATTTTGGCTGGAAACCCTTCGATGGTGAAATGGCCTTGCCCTTGATGTCACTCAATGAAGCGGCTTTTGATGCCAATGCAGTGGCTATGCTCGGTTATGCGAAATCTCATGGCGTGCAGATAGCGCCCCATGCGAAAACGCCTATGTCGCCGGTTCTGGCAAAGCGGTTGGTCGATAAAGGCGCGTGGGGCGCAACGGTCGCTGACATGCGACAGGCTGCGGTGTTGCTACGGGCCGGTTTCAGAAAACTCATTCTGGGAAATGAGATTGGCGGACCAAACTCTGCCAGCCGACTGGCCAGATTGCTGGCGCAGTATCCCGATACTGAGATGTATGTATTTGTGGATTCGGTCGCACTGGCGGAAAGTCTTCTCGCTGTGTGGCGTGATCAGGCGGATTTGCCGAAACTGGGATTGCTCGTTGAGCTGGGCGTTGCACGGGCAGGGGCCCGTAACCCTGCAACCGCTCAGCTTGTCGTGGAAGCGATCCTGTCCGGTGAATGCGCCAATATCACACTTGCTGGTATCGCGGCCTATGAGGGCGCTGCCGGTGTTCCGGATCCCGTCGAAACGCTTGCGCGCATCGATACGCTCCTTTCCGACGCAATGGTGGTTTATCGGTTCATTCGCGAACGCATCGGCCTGCAACGGTCATTGCTTTTGACGGCGGGTGGCTCGCTGTTCTTCGATCGTGTGGTGGCAGCCTGGGCTTCTCATCTGCAAATTGACGGCAACCTCACGATTATGCTGCGCAGCGGCGCGATTTTCTTTCACGACCATGGTGTTTACGAGCGCGGCATCAAGCAGCTCGATGCGCGCCGGGGCTTTGGTGAAACACAAGCTTCCAGCGCATTTCGACCAGCTCTGCGGCTTTGGGCGGAGGTGCTTTCGCGACCGGAACCCGAGACGGTGATTTGTGGTTTTGGCATGCGTGACGTGGCTATCGATCAGGATTTTCCGAAGGCCCTCACGCTCTATCGCAATGGTCAAAAGTACGATGTCTTTGCAGATGCGACAGTGCAGAAACTGAATGATCAACACGCATTCATCCAGTGTGCGGCGGACGCTGATGTCACCATTGGTGACGTTATCGAATTCGGCATTTCGCATCCATGCACATGCCTCGACCGGCATTCATTGATTTACGGTCTCGACGAGACGGCGACCGTGATCAACGCCTATCCCACCTGTTTCGGCTGATGCCCAAACGCCCCCAAAACATGACAAGGAATGCAAGTATGATCATGCGCTATCAAAAGGGTTCACGGATGAGCCAGGCAGTCAGCTATGGCGGTCTCGTTCACATCGCCGGACAGGTCGCAAATGACCGGAAAGCCGGCATTGAAGAGCAGACCCGTGATGTGCTTGGCAAGATCGATGCATTGTTGAAGGAAGCAGGGACAGATCGTTCGAAGCTTCTTGCGGTCAATGTCTTTCTGCCTGCAATTGTCGATTTTGATGCGATGAACTCGGTCTATGACGCCTGGATCGATGTCGAAAACCCTCCGGCACGCGCTTGTGTGGAAGCACGGCTCGCCGATCCTGATTTGCGTGTTGAAATGACGGCTGTTGCAGCGCTTTAATTTGGTTAACGGCCCGAGCTTCGGTGCCGTTTGAGCCTTCATGAAAGGCGTTTGGGGGGTGTCGATCCATACTATCGGATTGACGCTCCCGTTCTGTATTCAGGGCTGACCTGTTAGGTGCTGCCGCGCACATTGATCGACAGATCCATACAACGCATCTTACGATCCAGTACTTCGCCTCTGAGGCTTGTCAGTAGCATATTGCCTGCATGGCGCCCCAATGCTTCACTGTCAAAGCCGATGGTAGTTATGCCGGGCCTGACTGCTGCCGCCATGTCATTATCGCCAAAACCGATCAACGCAAAATCGCCGGGAATGCGCAGACCTTCGTCGCGCGCAGCAAGGAAGACGCCGGACGCAATCAAATCGTTTGCGCAGAAAACTGCCTCGATTTCCTTCATCTGGTGCCGCAGCTCCGCAAATGCACGGCGTCCGTCCTCGATCCCATGGACTTCTTTGCAAATGATTTTTCGTTCAATCTTCAAGCCCAAACGGCTGCACTCTGCCGCAAAGCCTTCATAGCGCAATGCGCCACGCCCGCCGCCGCGGCCGATGAACGCTACACGCCGATAGCCACGTTCCGCGAGATGGCGCGCAGCCATAGCACCGCCATCTGTATTGGAAATTCCAACAAGAAGATCAATGGGGTCGCGCGGATAGGCCCATGTCTCCATGATCGGGATATTGAGTTTGCGTAAACGCTCCCGGTTTTCCTCCAGCTCTATGACCCCGCTGAAAAAGACCGCAGCAGGCTTGAGCTGTTGCAGATCGGTGATAATCGCGGATTCCTTTTTATAGGAATAGGCGGTTTCCCCGATCAAAAACTGGAAGCCCGACTCCTCCAGCACCTTGGCGCACCCGCGTATTGCAATCGCAAATTGCTGACTAAAGATATTGGAGACAAAGCCGAGAACAATGTTTGTCCGCCCTGAACGCAACGCGCTTGCGATGGAGTCCGGCCTGTAGCCTGTAACTTGAATAGCTTTTTGAATGCGGTCACGTTTTTCAAGACTTACTTTTGCGGGCGTGCGTATTGCTCTGGAAACGGTAATCGGTGCAACATCGGCAAGCCGCGCCACGTCCTCGATGGACACAGGCGCTCGTTCGCTATCGCCTTTTTCCTGACTGCCGGTCACGCGTACGACGCTGTCGAATGTCGGTTCCACGCTGCTGCCCGCCCGCAATTCCATCTATCGCACTCCGATCGTGTTACGCCCTGCTACATCACTATTCCGGCAACGGGTTGAAAGAATAGCCCGCTTTCTCGTTTCACGCACTACAGCCAAGCGGCCTAGCAGAAAGTCATGACTGGACCGGCCTTTTTTCAGGAGTAATGACGTAATCTGCTGTAACTCATTCGATTTTCCTTGCGACCTGAATGAGGCAATCTCCTGCTTCGCAATCGGTATGCAGGCGGCGCGAGATGACGATTCCTGACGTCTGGAAATGAAGGGGCTCCTCAGCTTCATTGATCCGCTGAAAGTCGTGATACCAGCCAGCCAGATCGCCGGCCTTTATATCGGCACCGATATCGACTGCTGGTTCGAACCAGCCGCGTCTTGTGGCGTAAATGGCTTGATCGTGAGAATTGAGCTGCAAAAGCTGTGTACTTTCCGAGATTTTTCCGGTTGGTAGAAATGCCTCATCACAAAGGCCGGTTGCCTGAAGTAGATTGTTTATTGCCAGTGCTGTTCCCGCAATCGAATCCGGCGTTACCGTGCCGCCGCCGCCAAACTCTCCGCTGATGCCGATTGCGCCTGCACGGGCGGCGGCAGCCATGGAGGTTGGTGCATCGGCGCCATTGCGGGCGATGAAGGCGAAGGGGAGCCCCATAGCTTTCAACAGTTCCTGCGCACGGGCAAAGCGCATGGGATCGTCACACTCCTCAATCAGGCCCGTCAGGAGGTGCGCCATGGAAGTGCCGCCCGAATGCAGATCGAAAATCACGTCATGACGCGGAAAGAGATCGTGCTCGAGAAAATACGCCAGACGTTGGGTAGGCGAACCGACTAGGTTGCCTGGAAAGGCGCGATTGAGATTTCCGTCGTCAAATGGCGACCGACGCCGCGCAGCCATAACGGCTGGAAGATTGGTGAACGGCAAGATCGTCAACTCGCCGCGAATATCCTCCGGGTTCAATAAGCGGATAAGCCGGGACAGGCAAATTTCACCTTCATATTCGTCTCCATGATTGCCGGCCATGAATAGTACACGCGGACCATTTCCGTTCCTGATGCGGCAGATTGGAATTTTGACATGGTAATAGGGGGAGCGATCGACTGAGAACGGCATTCCCAGATAGTCAACAAATTTGCCGTTGCTGGAAAAATCGATCGAATGGAACAGTCCTGTATGCATCTGTTTGCCTGTTGCCGGAGCGTGATGCTCCACACCGTGAGAAATATCGTAATCGTGTGATGCCGACCTTCCATCAGGCTGTGCCGTAACCGGATAGAAGATTTACAGGGCCGGAACGAGTTCCGACCCGCAAAGATCATGTGGACAATGCTTGTAGTTACATATTTGGCAGGTCCTGTTTTTCCTTGAAGAATTCTTCCTGCAGCGCGCCAAGCTTGCCGCTAAGCCTGTTGTAAAAGATAAACGTATTTATCCAATTGAGCAGGTTTTGCTCGCCCTGCTTAACGGCAATGTGAGCAGGGGACTGGCGAATGAGGAAGACAATATCTGTTGCCTTGTTGGGATTGTCTTCACTGACTTTTACGGAAATGGCGCTGTTCTCGGCAAACATTTCCACTTGCCCGGCAAGATAGGCTGCGATAGCGGCAGGGGTGTCCTCGAAGCGTACAACCTTCACGTCAGGCGCGTTGTCGGTCAGCCAGACATCAAGCGTGGACCCTTTCGCTACAGCGACTTGTTTGCCAGCAAGGTCTGCCACATTTTCGGTTTGGGCTGTTCCCTTGGCGCCGTAAACGCCAAGGTTTACCGCAGCATATGGCTGGGAGAACATGACTTGCTGCGCACGCTCGGGCGTAGCGCCCGTCGCAGCGATCATGACGTCGATCTTGTCGGCCAGAAGACTTGGAATGCGGCTTTGGCCGGTCAGCGGCACAAGTTCAAGATCGGCATTGAGATCCTTGGCCATTAGTTCGGCAAGAGCGACGTCGAGACCGGTATCCTTGCCGTCGGCTCCCTTGAAACCCCAGGGGGCGGCATCAAGAAGAACACCGATACGGATTTTTCCGCTTGATGTAATGTCTTCGAGCTTGTCAGCCATGGCAGGTGGTACGGCAGTCATCAGCCCGGTCACCATGGTCGCAACGATTGAGATAGTGCGCAATTTCTTCATTTTATTCTCCCATTTGTAGATTGTTCTTTTCGAACGATGCCGTTCAGGCACTCGCGCCGATAAAGCTTCTCAGTTCCGGTGTTTGCGGGTTTTCGAAAAGGTCCTTGGGCGCTCCCTGCTCCCAGACGCGCCCCTGATGCATGAAGACCAGCTTGGTCGCGACATTGCGAGCAAAGCCCATCTCATGGGTGACAAGCACCATTGTCATCCCCTGTCGCGCCATGTCTTCCATAACTTTCAGCACTTCGCCGACAAGTTCGGGATCAAGCGCGGACGTCACTTCATCGAACAGCATCAGTTGCGGCGACATGGCAAGACAGCGTGCAATTGCAGCACGCTGCTGTTGTCCGCCTGACATTTGTTCGGGATAGGCGTCGATTTTATCAGCAAGTCCCACCCGTCGCAGTACGTCGAGGGCCAAGGCCCGAGCTGCCTTCGCATTGGTCTTGCCGGTCAGAACCGGCGCCAAAGTGACGTTGCGTTCAATCGTCATATGCGGAAAAAGATTGAAGGCTTGGAATACTATTCCAACCTTCTGTCGCATCTGGCGCAAGTTGGGCATGTCGGTCGCCATGCGTTGCCCGTCAATGCGGATTTCACCTTCATTGATATGTTCCAGCGCGTTAATGCATCGCAACAGCGTGCTTTTGCCTGAACCGCTTTTGCCAATGATGGTGACGATTTCTCCTTGGAAAATGTCGAGGGATATGCCCTTCAAGACCTCGAGCTGACCGAAATTCTTGCGGACATTCTTGATTTCAACGAGCGCCATTAAGTCTGGCCTCCAATTTTCTGGACCATGAAGTGAGTGGGAAGCAGATGGCGAAATAAATTGCGGCCACGACCGAATAGATGAGAAGCGGCTGGAAGGTTCCTGCGCTGGCAATTTGCCCGGCTCTAGCCAGTTCGACAAAGCCCACAACCGAAGCCAGGGATGTATTCTTGATCAACTGTACGAGGAAACCCACAGTCGCGGGCAGGGCAATGCGAAAGGCCTGAGGCGCGATCACATAGCGAAATTGCTGCCACCGTGTGATGCCCAGACAGGCGGCGGCCTCCCACTGGGCATGTTTGATTGCCTGTATGCCACCTCGCCAGATATCTCCCAGAAATGCCGCCGCATATATCGCATAAGCGATGCCGACTGCCGCTAGGGCAGGCACGTCCAATCCGAGAAAAACGGGAATGCCGAAATAGAAGAACATCAGCAATCCGAGCAGTGGAATTCCCTGCACGATTTCCAGAAAAGCGGTGGAAACAGTGCGCGGAACATGGGCTTTGCCTGTGCGCATGAGTGAAAGCGCCAATGCGAGTGGACCGCCAAGCGCCAGTGCAACGGCGACAAGCGCTACCGTCCATTTCAGCGCTTCCAGCAATGCGAGTAGATCTTGAAGATTGAAGCTGCGCATTATGTTCCCCCTAGCGTCTTACCGGCCAGCGAAAGAACAGACTTCCAAGGACCGCGAAAATCATTTTGAAAGACAGCGACAGGGCCACATAGATGGCACAGATGAGGGCATAGACTTCAAAGCTTCGATAGGTACGGCTGTCGATGATACCGGCAACGTGAAAGAGTTCGTTCGCCGAAACCTGTGAGGCGATGGACGTTCCCAACAGGAGAAGGATGAACTGGCTGGTGATCGACGGGTAGATATTGCGAAGTGCAGGCGGCAGAATAATATGTTTCAGCACCTGAAGCCTTGTTAACCCCAGGCACATGCCAGCTTCCGTCTGACTTGGCGGAATAGAATCTATGCCCGACCGAATGATTTCGGTTGCATAAGCTCCAAAATAAAGTCCCAGCGCAATGGAGGCGGCTGCAAGAGGATCAAGCTTCAGTCCGAAGTTGGGCAGGACAAAGAAGATGATGAATATCTGAATGAGAACGGGCGTGTTGCGGATGATCTCGATATAGCCGCGCAGGAAGAGCTTGATCGGGCGCGGTCCGCTTCGCATCAGAACGGCGCCGCATATGCCGATCAGTAATCCGATGACGGCTGCGACAATCGCCAGAAATAGCGTCGTGTATGCACCTTCGATCAGAGCGTCCTGATAACGCCAGATAGGACGGAAATTCAGACTAGGCATTGCAGGTCAGCCATCGCTGTTGTTGGCTAAAGTTGATCGCGCCTTTCTTCTTTGTGAACAAAGGACGCGGGACACGATGCGCATCGTCTGATGCTGATTGAATAGGTTCATGGCGGTTGAAAATCTGCAACTCGATTTCCGATATCAACTGACTTCCTCCAATCAATGATAACGTTACCATTGGCGTTTTAAGCTGTGTATCATGTGATGGTAACGTTGTCATCATTTGATTGCGAGTCCAAATGCATAGAGCGCAGGCCTATAAAAAACAGATCAGTGTACTGGTTGTTTAGATAGGGTATTCGGCTGCGACGCCTCTAGCGGTCATGAGTTGAGGTACTGCGTTGTCTGTGCTCGGCAGTCTGTGAACGAGAGCGATCTTAGCGTTCGGAGATTTGCGTTTGATCGCATAAGAAATGCTTGAATCTCGTCACTCATTGTACCGGATTCGGACTATAGCACTGTCGACGATGATGATGCCCAGTGGCTTTTCGCTCGAAAGAAAGGCTTGCAATATAAAACATCATTATCATGATGTTTTATATTGCAAGCAGGGTACTGGATGTCGATAAAGCAAGGGCGCGCGCCAAAGCGTACGCAAGAAGAAAGGCGCAATGAGACTAGGAAAGCTCTCCTTGAAGGAATGGTGTCGGCATTGATGGAGCTTGACTACGCGCGTACGACGACGAGCGCTGTCACGCGCAGAGCGGGGGCTGACCTCCGGCGCTCTACAACATCATTTCGCGTCCAAGGAAGAACTCGTCGTTGCGCTAGTGGACTACCAATTTGAAGAGGTCCGCGCCCAGCTCGAAGCATTCAGCAACACAGACGAAGAGGGAAACCCGACTGGAAAGCATTCATTGAATTGCTGGGCGCCATTTATGCCGGTGCGTCGGGCACGGCTTGGGCCATGGGCATGCCAACGCTCTGGTTGCTTATCATCGTGCGAAGAATGCTACCTAAAGGTCGACAGCTCCTTCTCTGTTCATAAGGAATATGGGGCTGCAGAAGCGCTATGCAGCACCTTGTAAGGAGGCCGTTGCTAGGCCAATGGGGCGAAGGCAACTTTATAGTCCGGGTGAACTGAAATCTTCTTTGCTGGATATAGTAAAAAGGCGCATCGATCACCCGGCTGGAGTTGCGCGCCCAAGATGGTCATTGATATCAGTTTTCGTACTTGGCCTTAAGAACGCACAGCGCTTCGTCAGCCGGAAAGGCTTTTTGTGCAGTAAATCGCTTCAGCAGCCGATACATCCGTTAATATTCAAGCAAGGCGCCAGACCAAGTTCGGGCAGTACCCATAAGGCTTCTTCTTCCTTTAGAAACCCAAAAGGACAGTGGCTCTAAAGAGTTCGCTTAACTTCGAGCCAGATTCACTGGAACCGTGGTGAATAGCACGATAGATAGGAGCACACTTAAGAGGAATATGAGATGGCGGATAAGATCGGGAAGCTTGAAATGGAGGGGAAAATGCGCGCTCCCCGGAGTCAAACCCTGCTGCGTGGGCTTGAGATCATTGATGCTGTCGCCGATCATTCTGCTACGATCCAGGAAATTTCGGCCATTACAGGGCTTACTTATAGCACTGTGCATCGTATTGTATCGGTGCTGCTGGAACAGCGTTATCTCAAGGCCGACAATGCACGTGAGTTCGGGCTGGGGCCTCGGCTGATCGAGCTGGGGTTTGCCGCTTATTCACGCACGGACCTTGTTCGCGTGGCGCGACCGTGGCTCGAAGGTCTATCTCGCGAAACGCGCGATACTGTCCATCTTGCGCAACGCGATGGCTGGGAAGTGGCTTATCTCGATAAGCTGAGCGGCTCACGACCAGTTGAAATCAGTTCCCGAATCGGTGGGCGTAAACCCATCATTTCCACAGGCGTCGGTAAGGCGCTGATACTGGATGAGCCGGAACCGACCCTGTCGCGGCTCTACCAGCTTGATCACCACTTACTTCCTGACGACATGTCGGAAGCGGCGTGGCTGGAGCAGATGGCCAGCTATCGTGCCGGTGGTTTTGCCTATGATCTGGGAGAGGATTCGCCAACGATCCGCTGTGTTGCTGTTCCCCTTCGTGATGCCACGGGGCGGATCGTTGCTGCAATATCGGTTTCTTCCACGCTCGAATACATGCAGCCCGAGCGCATGCGCGAACTTATCCCCGAGGTGCAGCGCGTGGCGCGCGCCATATCAGCTGAATTGGGCGCCCGGACAGGCTGAAGCGGACGCCACTTTCCGGCATGATCGTGCTATCAGAGAACTTTTCCCGGGTTGAGGATTCCCTTGGGGTCGAGGCTTCTCTTTAACTGACGCAGCATGGCCATTTCATTTTCAGACCGGCTATGGGCCAACCAGGGCTTTTTGTGCAACCCGATACCATGTTCAGCCGAAACGGAACCGCCATAAATGCGTATGATATCATAGACCGTTTTCTCAATGTGATGGCCGGTCGGATCGATATCCGTGATGGGACCGGCGGCAAGATGGATATTGCTGTCGCCTGCGTGACCGAAAAAAATGACCTGCAATGCAGGGAAAGTTTCAACCAGCGCGGCCCGAATTTCCTCGACGCAGACACCAATGCGTGAAAGAGGCACCGAAACGTCAAAGGCAATCGTGGGCGCACGATGGGAAAGAATTTCGGCGATGCCGTCGCGCAGCGACCAGAATGCTTCGACTTCGCGCTGCGACTGCGCCACCGCTGCATCGACGATCAGGCCAGTCTCGAACGCCGTTTCCAGCATTGCCTCGAACGCCGGGCGCTCGGCGTCAGGGTCTGCCCCCTGCATCTCCACCAACACATAGACGTCGTGCTCGGGCGCGATCGGCGCACGCTGTCCAGTTGTGTCAAGTACAGCGCGATAATAGTCATTCCACATCAGTTCGAATGCAGTAACCCTGCCTGACAACGCGCCTTGCGCATGGCGCAGCAGCACCGCGGCAGAATCGAAATCCGGCACCGCTACCAGCGCTGCATTTGCTCCGGCTACACCCGGATGCAGTTTCAGCACAACACGAGTGATAACACCAAGCGTACCTTCGGAACCGATGAAGAGATGCTTCAGATCCAGTGCGGCATTGTTCTTCGGCATGCGGTTCATCATCGACAGGACGGTGCCATCGGCCAGCACCACTTCGAGGCCAAGCACCAGATCGCGTGCCATGCCGTAGCGAATCACTCTGTTGCCACCGGCATTGGTCGCAATGTTGCCACCGATCTGGCAAGACCCCCGGGCTCCCAAGTCGAGCGGAAACGACAGGCCCACGTCGAGGACCGCTTCCTGGATGCGTTGCAGGATGCATCCCGCTCCGGCCACCATCAGACTGGAGGCTGTGTCAATCTCCTCGATCTGGTCAAGACCCGCCAGCGACAGCAGCACGGCGCCGTCGGACGGCACTGCGCCGCCTGCCAGACCCGATCGCCCACCCTGTGGCACGACCGGAGTATCATAGGTGTGGCAAAGGCGCATGACCGCGGCCACCCCTTCGGTATCGTGAGGTGTCAGAAGCGCTAATGGCTTGCCGCCGCGCTCTTCACTCCAATCGCGTAACGCGGCTTCGGGCACCTCATCGCCGACTTTTATATTGGATGCGCCGACTATGCGCTCCAGTGCCTTAAGCAAGCCCGTGGTTGATTGTTCAACGTGCATGGAAATCTCCCAGCTATCTATTTGGTCCGTAACTGACTTAATTTTTCACATATTGCAAATTAATCTTACTATTTGACAACAAAATTCAGTTCTGATTATCTCCACGCCGCTGGGGTAGGAGCGGAGGCAATTGCCTGCGCGTGGGTCCGCGAGGAAACCCGGTATAGAGCTAGAGCAGGAAGCCGAACATGGTTTCCGCATGACCAGGGAGGACAGAGATGTCGCTTTTCAAATCCACGCAAATGGCACGCGTAGGTTTCATTGCCGCCTTCGCAACGGCTGCATTCTTCACCACCGGGGCGAAGGCTGAACCGGAGATTACGTTCCGTGCCGCTCACGCTTCGACGCCGAGCTCGACCGGCCATAAGGCTTTTGAATTCCTCGACAAGGAACTGCGCGAGAAAACCGGTGGCCGTATTGGTCTTGAGATATTTCCGAATTCACAGCTTGGCGGAGAGCGCGAGCTAGTCGAGAATATCCAGTTCGGCAACGTCGATCTGACATTCGTTTCGTCAGCACCTGTCGCTTCCTTCGCCCCACAGTTCTTCGCCTTCGATATCCCGTTCCTCTTCAAGGACCGTGTGCAGGCCTATTCTGCTCTCGATAGCGAAGTCGGCAAGGAGATCCTGGCCTCTCTGAATAGCGTAGGAATGGTTGGCCTCGGCTACTGGGAAAACGGATTTCGCCAACTGACCAACGCCAAAAAGGAAATCCGCACCCCTGCCGATCTCGCTGGCATGAAGATGCGTACCATGGAAAATGAGGTACATATCGCGACCTGGCGCGCCGAAGGCGCGAATCCTGCACCGTTGGCATTCAACGAGCTGTTCACTGCGTTGCAGCAGGGTACTTTCGACGCTCAGGAAGGCCCGATCAACCTCTTTTACGACATGAAATTCAACGAGGTGCAGAAATACATCTCGAAGACCAATCACATCTATTCGCCGTGGCCCTTGCTTGGAAACCCAGAGAAACTGGCGGGCCTGAGCGCCGAAGATCGCGCTATCTTCGATACGGCGGTGAAGGCGGCGACCGATTACCAACGCCAACTGGCTAAGGACGCTGACGACAAGGCTGAAACAGCGATGACGGACGTGACATTCACCGCTCTGAGCGATGCCGAACTTGCAGAATTCGTGGAGAAAGCTGCGCCCATCGTCGATCTGGTCAAGCAGAAGGCTGGTGTCGATCTGGTTGATCGTCTACTCGCTGCGACCAATAACTAATGCGTGGCGCCCGGCTTGAAGCCGGGCGCTTTCACTTGGTCGAGGAATACTTGTAGGAAGCGTCCGGGGCAGTCCCCGATGGCGCGGAGGAACTCATGCTCAAGCTTATCGACGAGCATTTTGAGGAGGCGATCGTCGTTGTCTTGATGGCATTGATGTCGATCCTCATCGGAGTGCAGATTTTCATGCGTTATGTGATGGGGGCATCGCTCTCCTGGTCTGAAGAACTGGCGCGTTATTTCTTCATATGGATGACCTATATCGGCATCGCCTATGCTGTGCGCAAGGATGCTCATATCCGCGTAACCATGGGTACGGATATGCTTTCAAGAAATGGGCAAACCTATGTCCGTGTGCTGACCCACCTGATTTTTGGCGCTTTCGCACTTTTCGTGATGTATCAGGGCTGGTTCATGGTGGAGAAGACGTTCCGCTTCGGCCAAAAGTCCGCTTCGCTGGGCATCCCTATGGGAATCATCTACCTCGCCCCGTTCACGGGTTTCCTGTTGGTGGTTCTCCGTCTCGTTCAGGCCGTGGCGGTTGATTTGCGGCTGCTCCGCAAGGGAGCCGCACGATGATCTCACTAATTCTTTTCGGGCTTCTTGCCCTGCTGCTGCTGTTCTCGGTTCCGATTGCGATTTCGTTGGGTATCGCCTCGACAGTGGCCCTGCTGATTTCCGGCAAGGTTTCCGGTTCCTATGTACCACAGGGCCTTGTGACGTCCATCGACAGCTTCCCGCTGATGGCTGTTCCATTCTTCATCCTCGCCGGTGATCTGATGGGGCAGGGTGGCCTGTCGCAGCGTCTCATCAACGTCGGTCGCATGTTCTTCGGTCGCTATACGGGTGGCATGGCGATCATCGCGGTGGTCACCTGTATCTTTTTCGCGGCCATATCGGGCTCGGGACCGGCGACCGTTGCCGCAGTGGGCACGATCCTGTTGCCTGCCATGGCGAAGGACGGCTACCGTCCCGGTTTCTCATCTGGTCTCGTGGCCTGTGCGGGCTCACTCGGCGTCATCATTCCGCCATCCATTCCGATGGTCATCTATGCGACTTCGGCCAATGTCTCCGTATCGAAGATGTTCATGAGTGGTGTCATACCGGGCTTGCTTATCGGTTTCGCTCTCATCAGTTACGCTTGGTGGCAGTCGAGAAAGGATGGCCAGAAGCCGGGTGATTATCGCCCCTCCAAACAGGAGATGCTGGCCGTGTTGAACGACGCCAAATGGGCGTTGCTGGTGCCGGTCATCATTCTCGGCGGCATCTATGGTGGTGTTTTCACTCCCACTGAAGCCGCTGCCGTTGGCGTGATCTACGGTTTTGTCGTGGGTGCCTTTGTCTACAGGGAACTGAACCTCAAGGATCTCTACAAGATATTCGCGGGATCCGCGCTGACCTCGGCGACCATTATGCTCATTGTCGGCACCGCCACGATCTTCGGCCGCGCGCTGGCGATTGAGGGTGTGCCTGTCATGTTGGCCAATGCCATTACCTCCACGGTCGATCAGGCCTGGCTTCTGCTCCTGGCTATCAATGTGATCTTGCTGATCGTCGGCACCTTCATGGAAACAATCGCGGCCATCATCATCCTGACGCCGATCCTGCTGCCGCTGGTCACAGCGTTGGGGGTCAATGCGGAACATTTCGGTATCGTGATGATCGTCAATCTGGCGATTGGCATGATTACCCCGCCCGTTGGGGTGAATCTATTCGTCGCCTCGCGGGTCTCCGGCCAGTCGCTGGAAAAAGTGGTGAAAGGCGCGATCACGCCAATGCTGGTGATGATCGTCGTGCTGCTCATCATCACTTATGTGCCGGCCCTTTCGCTGGCGCTGCCCGCCCTTTTCGGAATGTAATTTAAGGACACGCGAAATGAGCAATAAACTCAGAGCGATTATCATCGGGCCGGGCAATATCGGCACCGATCTGCTAATGAAGATACAGCGCTCCAGCTGGGTTGAGCCGGTCTGGATGGTGGGTATCGATCCTGCATCCGAAGGGTTGAAGCGGGCAGCGGAAATGGGTGTGAAGACTTGCGCGACGGGCGTCGATGGCGTGCTGGAGCATGTCGTGGCTGATGATATCCGGATTGCCTTCGATGCTACCTCCGCCTATGCTCATGCGGAAAATTCCCACAAGCTGAATGAGCTTGGCGTGATCATGATCGATCTGACACCGGCGGCAATTGGCCCATTCTGCATCCCGCCCGTGAATCTCGCTGATCATGCGAAACGTCTTGAGATGAATGTAAACATGGTCACTTGCGGTGGTCAGGCCACGATTCCTATGGTCGCGGCAGTATCCCGCGTGCAATCGGTGGAATATGGCGAGATCGTCGCAGCAGTGTCGTCGCGCTCGGTTGGCCCCGGCACGCGCAAGAACATCGATGAATTTACCCGCACGACGGCTGCCGCTATCGAGAAGGTCGGTGGTGCCAAACGCGGCAAGGCCATCATTGTCGTCAATCCTGCCGAGCCTCCGTTGCTCATGCGCGACACCGTGCATGTGCTGACGGAAAACGAGCCTGATCAGGCTGCGATCACGGAGAGCATCAGGGCGATGGTCGCCGAGGTGCAGAAATACGTTCCTGGCTACAAGCTCGTGAACGGACCAGTTTTCGATGGCAATCGCGTCACCGTCTACCTGGAGGTCGAAGGCCTCGGCGACTTCCTGCCGAAGTATGCCGGCAATCTCGACATCATGACGGCGGCCGGTCTGCGCACCGCCGAACTTTTCGCTGAAGAAGCTGCCAACGGCACCTTCGCCTTGCCAGCACGCGGCTGAGGAGAAAAATAGAATGAGCATCGAAGGACGCAAGATCACCCTTCATGAGATGAGCCTGCGCGACGGTATGCATGCCAAGCGCCACCAGATTTCCACCGATCAGATGATCGCCATCGCCAAGGCTGCCGACGAAGCGGGCGTGCCATGGATTGAGGTCACTCACGGCGACGGTCTCGGCGGCGCTTCCGTTAATTACGGCTTTTCGGTTGCGACCGATGAGGAATATCTCTCCGCGGTCATTCCTCAGATGAAGAATGCTAAGGTTTCGGCATTGTTGCTGCCGGGCATCGGCACGGTCGATATGCTCAAGCGGGCAATCGATTGCGGAATTTCCGGGGTGCGCGTTGCAACGCATTGCACCGAGGCCGATTGCGCGGAACAGCACATCAACTATGCAGCCAAGACCGGACTGGACACCGTTGGTTTCTTGATGATGTCGCATCGCGTCGGACCTGAAAAGCTGGTGGAGCAGGCCCTGCTGATGGAAAGCTATGGTTCGAACTGCGTCTACTGCACGGATTCGGCGGGGCATATGCTGCCTGAAGACGTAACGGTGCGCATCTCTGCCATTCGCGCGGCGCTCAAGCCTGAAACCGAGCTTGGTTTTCACGGCCATCACAATCTTGGCATGGGGATCGCCAATTCGGTTGCTGCTGTCGCCGCCGGTGCAAACCGCATTGACGGTGCTATTGCAGGTCTTGGCGCCGGAGCGGGCAATGCGGCGACGGAACTTCTGGCCGCCGTGTTTGAACGCATGGGTGCAAAAACGGGCGTGGACCTGTTCAAGATCATGGATGCAGCCGAAGATCTGGTTGTACCGATGATGGACCGACCAATCCGGGTAGATCGCGGTTCGTTGGTACTTGGCTATGCTGGCGTCTATTCTTCGTTCCTTCTGTTTGCCGAACGTGCCGAGAAACGTTACGGCGTGCCCGCCCGCGACTTGCTGCTTGAGCTTGGTCGCCGTGGTATGGTCGGCGGTCAGGAAGACATGATTGAGGATCTGGCATTGACTATGTCGCGTGCGCGACCGGCATAATCCTCGTCGGTTTTGCTTTAAATCAGGTTGGACTGCGGTGAAGATTGCGAGAAAATTTGCAACGAGCGTTGAATCGCAAGCCTTGCCGCGTCCATTCTCATTTTAAACTGTAGGATGGAAATCTCCGAGCGATAGTGTTTCTCTCGTGAGGGACGACATTTGTAATGTTTCGGTGCCGGTTCGTTTCTTCCCAAGAATACCAATCAGATATCCTCGATAAGCGCATTGCGCTATTGTGCGGAATGCATGTATCGCGCAGTGACTGTCATGTTCTTCTCCGTTTCTAATGATAAATCCGGGCATGTTTCTGCAGCCCTGATTTGAGCCCCATCTGCTCATCCGCCTTTGGCTAGCGCCGCTCGTTGTCTGGCTGTCGCTTCCACATCGACCGTTTCTTGGTCAAGATTGATGACAACGCCATAGGCCTCACGCGCATGCTCGGCCGAATAAAAGCCGTCTAGCACGTCCTCAAGTACCTTTTGCGCCTGCCTTTTCAGCGGTGAGCCGTAACCACCGCCATTGGGACTGTAATAGGCCATGGTGTCGTTGGCCTTGACCGCCAGCCCTGAGAACTTGGAATGCATTTCTGTTGCATTGTCAGGTGCGGTTGCGTTGTAGATCAAGCAGCGACCGACTGCACCGTCGGTGCCGCCGAAAATGCCCCAGGGGGCATCCTTGTGACGTTCCGATTCGTGGGTGATGAAGCCATCGGTAAGCATCCGCTGTGCCTTGACCACGCCAAGTCCACCCCTGAATTCGCCCGCACCCGGAGGCATGTCGTCGCGAAGTTCGTAACGCTCGCAGATCATCGGGATATGCATCGCCAGATCTTCCAGAGGATTGTTTCGCGTGTTGGCCATCAGATTGTCGATGCTGTCTGGACCGTCCGAGCGTGGGCGACCTCCATAGGCACCCTCATTGACCTCCAGAAATACCCAGTAATCGCCGCTTGACCGCACGCCGGAATAGGCGGCAAACGAAATCGAGGCCGAACTGCCGGCGATCACCGTGTCTGGCATCACTGGCGCCAGTGCGCGGATAATCAGGTCAATCATTCGATTGCATTGGGTGAAACGAGCTTCGGCCGAAGCGGGCGGCTTCGGGTTGAAGATGGAGCCTAGTGGCGCCATCACGTTAATCGGCCGGAACGAACCCTCGTTGGAAGGAACCCTAACGTCCGATGTACAGGCGTCAAGAAGCAGTTTGCGGAATGCTGCATAGGCGGCAACCTTGGTCGACCCTTCAAAAGGCACATTATATGCCGTGGGTGTCTGATCAGCGGAGCCAGTCAGGTCCACGTCGAGCTCGTCTTGCCTCACGCGCACGGTAACCTTGATTTTCAGTTGCTGATCACGGTTGCGACCGTCATCGTCGAGCCAGCCTTCTGCTGTGTACTCACCGTCCGGAATGGCCATGATGCGCTGGCGCATCATGCGCTCGGCATAGTCCATAAGCTGGTTTGCTGCCTGGAAGACGGTGTCCTCGCCAAACTTCTCGATCAACTCCACAAAGCGCCTCGCGCCGAGCCGCGCAGAGGCGACCTGTGCTTCGATGTCGCTGACCAGTTGCTGGGCTGCGCGGCTGTTGTTGCGGATAAAATTCCACATTGCGTTATTGGGCTCGCCCTTGCGGTAAAGCTTGGTGCCGGCAAACAGCATGCCTTCGGCATATACATCGGGCACATCGATAATGAGTCCGGGCGTCGCGGCCCCGATATCGACATGATGTGCCGTGTTTCCGGCGAAGCCTATCAGCCGGTTCTGAAAAAATACGGGCACGACAATGGCCAGATCGGGCGTGTGGCTTGAGCCGTGATAGGGGTGGTTGTGGACGACGACGTCGCCTTCATACCATTCGCCGTCCTCCAGCGTTTCCCGTATGCCGCGTAAATAACCCGGGATCGAGCCGATATGCATGGGCGTCGATTCAGACTCGCATAAAGTGTTGAAGTGGACGTCAAAGAGTCCCGCGCCGAGGTCTTCCGACTCTCGGATGATCGAGGAGAACGACATGCGATAGAGTACATGCGCCATCTCCTCGGCGATGGTTTCGAACGAGCCCCGGATTACCTGAAGGGTGATCGGATCGATCCCGGCGGAAACTTCCTTCACCGCCACGGCCTTTGTCATGCTGTTCATCTGAGTTCCTCCCTGATCACGCAATGCCAGCGGCGCACACGCGCATGTTTCCGTAGTCCAGCACTTCGGCGACGTAGCCGGGCGGAACGAGTGTGGTGGAATCGTGTTGGACCACAATCGCCGGTCCAGGGACCTTGTCGCGGGCGAAAAGTTTCGACTTATCGTAGCGTGGCGTTTCCAGCGTCTGTCCGTCATCGAATGTCGTTGGCCGCTTAAATTTCAGCGCCCGATTGATGCTTGAGCCGTCGGTCACCTGCAATTTCGGTATATTCAGCCGGTCGATGGAGGCTTTGCCTATGACGCGCAAGGTAATCAGCTCCACTTCCGCATCACGATAACTGTAGCCGTAGTCGAGATGGTGCTGGTCATGGAAACTGGTGACGACCGATTTCTTGTTGAGCTGGGTTAGCGGACTCTCAGGCATTGCGGCGCGCAGCTCGAAGCCCTGACCGTGATAGCGGCATTCAGCAACTATCTGCACTTGATGGTGCTCGCGCGGAATTCCGTCATCCTCAAGTTCCGCGATAACTCGCTCGCGCAGCGCTGCGGCTGTGCGATTGATCCGCTCTATCTGTGTATCGGTCGCGCCATTCAGTTCCACGATGACCGCTTCCGTGTGTTCATATTGTAGATCGGTCTTGAGCAAGCCGACGGCGGCGGTGATGCCCGGCGCCACAGGCACGACGACGTCCCTGGCGTGCACTGCTTCGGCTAAGGCCACACCATGCAGCGGTCCCGCACCGCCGAAGGGCAGGATGGAGAATTGGCGCGGATCGATGCCGCGCGCCACAGAATTGGAGCGGATAGCCAGCGCCATGTTTGAATTGATGATCTTGAGGATTCCGAGCGCGGCTTCCGTGACCGACATGCCGAGCGGCCGGGCGATCTTTTCCTCAATGGCCTTATGCGATAGCGCCGGATCGAGCCTGAGATCGCCGCCGAGGACAAGGTCCGGGTCTAGGCGTCCGAGAACGATCTGAGCGTCGGTGACAGTCGGCTCTGTGCCGCCGCGCCCATAGCAGGCCGGCCCCGGTTCGGAACCGGCAGAGCGCGGACCTACATTGAACGCGCCAGCCTCATCCACATAGGCAACTGAGCCGCCTCCAGCCCCGATGGTGACGAGATCGATCATCGGCGTCAGTACCGGATGGCCGGAGACATAAGTATCGCGCGGGTTCATGATTTTCACGGTACCGCCGGGTATCGTGCTGATGTCGGCGGAAGTACCGCCGATATCTACGGTAATGATGTTCTTTTCCCCTGCCATCTCGCCTTCGGAGGCGCCGCCGATAACACCCCCGGCAGGGCCGGACATCAGGATGCGGATCGGGCGCGCGGCACAGGATGCGACCGTCGATACGCCACCGTTCGACTGCATGATGCGCAGTCTCGAAGACACACCCGCCTCCCGCAGCCTGGACTCCAGATCGCGCAGGTAGAATGCGGTCTTGGGACCGACATAGCTGTTCATCGCAGCGGTGGAAAAGCGCTCATATTCGCGCATCACATTGGCCACTTCGCTTGACAGTGTCACATAAGCATCCGGCATTTCCTTCAGGATGATCTCTTTGGCGTGGCGCTCATGGGCATCGTTAAGAAAGGCGAACATAAAGCCGACGACAATCGAATTGATGCCGCGCTTCTGAAACAGCCTGACGGCGGCGCGCACCTCGTCCTCGTCCAGCGCTGTCTCCACGTCGCCATGAGGCGGAATGATACGCTCCGATATCGCGATGCGGTTGCGGCGCTTGACCAGCGGCTGGCTCTGCCATGGTACGGTGAAATGCAACGAGAAATTATAGGGGCGTTTGTGGCGGCCTATATGCAGAATGTCGCGAAAGCCCCGCGTGGTCAGCATTCCGGTCTCGGCACCATTATGTTCGATGGTGATGTTGGTTGCGGTCGTCGTGCCGTGCACGATCAGATCGACATCGGCGGTGCCGATACCGGCCAGCCCGCAAATCGCCTTCACGCCTTCGACAACGCCAATCGACTGGTTTTTCAAGGTGGTCGGGATTTTGTGATAAAAAACGCCTTTGGGGCATTCGAGCACAAGGTCTGTGTTCGTTCCTCCGACGTCCACGCCTATTCTTGCCATCTGAAGTTTCCTCCCAGGTTGTTTTCAAAACCGGCTCTTTCTGGCGTCCGGCTGGTGCCGCTTTGCGAGCTTGCACCAGATCCGCTGGCTGCTTTTTTCCGTCAGGCTCGGGTCGGGCCGACCTGTCCGGCGCCCTGCAGGCCATCGTCTTCGTCTATGGCGTGCGCGCTGCCGAAGTCGCGGCCAGCAGTTTCCGGGCTCAGGAGCGAAACCAGAAGGGCAACCGCCGCGACGATGGTGATGTAAATGGCTGGCGCCAGTTGGTTGCCCGTGATTGAAATCAGATAAGTTGCGACAAACGGGGCTGTGCCGCCAAAAACGGCATAGCTGACATTGTAGGTGATTGCGGAAGCGGTGTAGCGCACCCTCGTCGGAAAGACTTCGCACAGGAGAACCGCAGTCACCACATTGGCGGTTACGGCGCCGACAGCGAGCAGGAGCTGGGCTGTCAGTGCGCTGTTAACGGTGGCGCCGGATGCCAGAATATAGGAGGGAACGGCGAGAAAACCGAGCAGCAAGGCGGCTGCGATCATCGTAGGACGGCGGCCTATGCGGTCGCAGATACGCCCGATGACCGGCGCAGCCGCCGCGGCGAAGGTGAGAGCGACGACATTTGTTACCAGGACCTGCCCGGAGGGCATCCCGATAACGGTGCGCAGGAATGTCGTCATATAGGTCGAGAAGATATAGAACGAGAGAGCCGTGAGGCTGATATATGCGCCCAGCCGCACGATCGGTTTCCATTGCTCCCTGATGGTTTGGCCAAGCGGTGCATGCACCGTTGCCGGACGGTCGAGAACCGCCTGAAACAGGGGACTTTCTTCAAGACGGTAGCGGATATAGATCGCAACCAGGCCCAGCGGCGCGGCGAGCAGGAACGGAACTCTCCAGCCCCAGCTTTGCATGGCGTCTTCGGACAAGCTGACTGTCAGCATGTAGGACACAAGGGCTGCGAGCGCGAAGGACGCGAAGGTGGCAGCCGGCATCCAGCTGCTATAGCGCGAACGCTGGTGGTTCGGCGCGTGCTCAATGACATAGGTGACAGCACCGGCATATTCACCGCCCGCCGAAAAGCCTTGCAGGCAGCGCGCGACAGTCAGCAGTATTGGCGCCCAGATACCAATCTGATGGTATGTCGGCAGCAGCCCGATACCGGCGGTTGCGATGGACATCAATATGACCGTCAGCGACAGGACGCGTTTGCGGCCCACCCGGTCGCCCATCATTCCGAAATAGGCTCCCCCGATCGGCCGCAATGCAAAGGCGACGGCAAATATTGCAAAAGTCTGCAGCAAGCCTGCCAGACGGCTGCCTTCCGGAAAGAAGGTCACAGCTATGATAGGAGCAGTAAAGCCATATATGGCGAAATCAAACCATTCGATGACGGTGCCAGCGATTGCGGCCGTCGTGACCTTGCGAAGGTCGGATGGATCAGACGTCGAAGGACGTGGCATGAATTCCCTCCCAGTGTGGATACGCTTCCCCGGAGTGCGGTGAAAAATACGCCGAAGCCTTGTCGGTCGGTTTCTGGCGTAACGGGTTGGTGCCGGCAGGGGCCGGCATCAACGTCATTTCGGTATTCCCTATGGCTGGCAGGCTTCGCCTCCGACAGACTCCCTCTTGCCGGAGGCAAGTTCCATTATTCGGCTGCCGCGCGCGTTGCGTTGACGGTGTTGAGATATTGCACGCACTCATCCACGCTATGGACATCGGCGAATTTTGCATCGATGTCATAGAGGTTCCAAGCAACGGCACCAGGCACGCGGTCGCCAATGCATTCGCGCACGGCAATGGTGCGGAAGCCGTCAGCAAGCCCGTCGCAGATGGTGGTGCGTACGCAGGCCGTAGCGGTTACGCCTGTAACGAGGATGGTGTCGACGCCCGCGGCGCGCAAAATGCCTGCGAGTTCGGTGCCGTGGAATGAACTCGCCCGCTTCTTGAGCAGCGTATATTCGCCCTCCACCGGCGCAATACGCGAGTCGATCGCCCACAGGTCCTTGTCCTTCAGATTGACGACATCGATAGGGATCTTGCAGTGCCACAAACCCATGTCGGTGAAACTGGCATCACGCTCGGTAATTTCATAGGCGGTGGTAACATGAATGACCGGATGGCCGTTGTCCCGGCAGGCCTTTAGCAGGCGCTGCATGCCCGGAATGATCTCATTGTCCATGGCTTCCTGATCGCAGGTGAATGGATTGCCTGGACGGGTCCATGCATTGGCGAGATCGACGCTGACCAGCGCCGGACGGCTGCCAAAGCCGACACGGCGCTGAAAGCCGCGCTCCTGATAGATTTTTGTCGACGCGTCGAAGGCCTGTTTCAGCATCCGGTCGAGTTCCTTGTTGTCGATATCGCTCATTGAATGTCCTCTCAACTATGCGGCGCTGGCCGCTTGATCTGGCTGCGATGACCGCCACCAGCAAAGAGTGGTGCCGGTTATCTGGACGCGAGGATGTCGTTTTGACGAGGCGGACGGAATTGGTCATTTGCCAATTACTATTGCGCGCAATGCATCAATCAGTAAGGATTAAGAAAAAAGCGGGGAACCACGTGTCAACAGAAGCAGAAGCCGGGCTTGAGCTCACGCAATCCTTCCTTATCGTTGCCGAAGAACTGAATTTTCGTCGCAGCGCGGAGAGGCTAAACATCGATCAGTCGGCGCTGACCCGGCGTATTCAGAAGCTTGAACATCTGCTCGGCTTTTCGCTGTTTGAACGGACCACCCGGGAAGTATCGCTGACGCCCGCCGGACGTGCCTTCTACGAGGAAAATGCCCGGCTGATCTACGATTATAATCGCTCTGTGAAGGCCGCGCGTCTGGTTGCCGAAGGCAAGACGGGTATGCTGCGGGTGGCCTATATGGCCTTTGCGGCCACCGAGTTGATGCCGAGCGCGGTGCAGCGTTTCCGTACTGCCTATCCGCATGTGGATGTCAATTTGCGCTACATTCGCACTCAAGGCCAGAAACTAGCGATTGCCCACGATGAGGTCGACATCGGTTATATGATCGGCCCATTCGAGCACAGCGATTTTCATAGCCTGCTTCTGACATCAGATCCGCTTTATGTTGTCACGCCGAAGAATCATGCACTTCTGCACAAGCCTGACATCAGGCCGACGGATCTGGCCGATTGCGATTTGATACTGGGCGATATGATTGAGTGGGAAGCTTATCGCTGGCGGCTCAACGAGATGTTTTCCGCCGAAGGCGTGTTGCTCAATATCAAACTTGAAGCATCGAATACGTTGGCGTTACTGGGGTTGGTGGCGGCGGGGCTGGGTGTAACCATCTACCCGGAAAGCCTGATTGGCTTCCTTGGCCGCAATGTCGAAGTGCGTCCTCTCATACATCCCGATTTTCGCATCCAGACGATATTGGTCTGGAAGTGCGTGAACCGGGCGAAATCCGTGCGTCACTTCGTTGAAATTGCAAAGAATCTTCCGCCGCGACTATGAAAAGCGATGAAGCAAGACAATCGGATTCTGCCCTTCCTTCAGTTTTTTCGCACACGAATGAAGGAAAATTAGGAACTGCGCCAGTGATATTGGCACGTTGGCGACTGATATGATCGCTAAAGCCTGCCAAAAAGGTGAAACGGTATCGCGTGAATTGACTGCGCATAAGCTGCACGGGGAAACTATGTGCTCAAGCGCCTTATAATATACTGACCTATTTAAATTTACTGGTGCCGCTTGCGTGACTCGAACACGCGACCCCATCATTACGAATGATGTGCTCTACCAACTGAGCTAAAGCGGCCCGGAACCATATCGTTCCAGTTCCCGGAGGAACCGATCATGTTTCGACCAGACGGTGCGCTGATAACCAAAAGCAGAAAGGAAAGCAAGGTCGAAATCACACAATATCCATCTTTGTTGCACATCCTGCAGAAAGCGGACAATTCATAACAGAAAGTCCGCTGGCTTTTGAAGGTAGTGACGGTCTATCTGCTTGCACAGATATGGTCGTGGGCGTACCTGTATTCTCGTTCCAGTCTGTCAATGAGGGATGCGGTTGGCATGATTCTATCGACCGCACCAATGCCCTGACCACAGCCCCATATGTCTTTCCAGGTCTTTGCGCCTTCTTGCTGAGCTTTATCAAAATCCATCTTGGACGGGTCGGCTTCGGGTAGATTGTCGGGGTCCAGACCTGATTTGGCTATCGAGGGCTTGAGGTAATTTCCTGCAATTCCAGTGAAATAATTGGAGTAAACGATATCGGTGGCGCTCGAGCTGACGATCATCTGCTTGTAATCTTCCGCCGCACGGGCTTCCACCGTAGCGATGAAGGGGGAACCGATATAGGCAAGGTCTGCGCCCATGGCCTGTGCCGCAAGGATAGACCGGCCGTTGGCGATTGCTCCGGAAAGCAGAAGCGGGCCGTCGAACCACGATCGGATTTCCTGTACCAGCGCGAAAGGTGAAAGAGCGCCGGCGTGGCCGCCTGCACCAGCCGCAACGGCGATAAGACCGTCCGCGCCCTTTCTGATCGCCGAATTGGCATGACGGTTGTTGATGACATCATGCAGCACAATTCCGCCATAGGAATGGATTGCCGCATTCACCTCGGGTACTGCACCCAGCGACGAGATGACAATGGGCACCTTGTACTTCACACAAAGGCCGAGGTCGTGCTCCAGCCGCTTGTTGGACCGATGCACGATCTGGTTGACGGCAAAGGGAGCCGCCGGACGATCCGGATTGGCCCTGTCATGGGCGGCAAGGCTTTCGGTGATTTCCGCCAGCCATTCGTCGAGTTGTGCTTCAGGTCGGGCATTCAATGCAGGAAAAGACCCGACGATGCCAGCCTTGCATTGGGCCAGCACCAGAGCCGGATGGGAAATGATGAACAGTGGAGCACCGACGACGGGAATGCGCAGTTTGTCTTTCAAGATGTCCGGCAGGGCCATTTTCGATCTTTCTGCTTAATTGACGTTTCCGTAAACGGAATAGTACTAACATGACTGTCGTCAACGGCAATATGAAAAGCGGCATGAAGAACCGCAGCGCAAATCAGGTCTACGATGTCAAAATTTCGCCAGAGAACAGCAAAAAACTGCGAGTAAAGTGAATATTTGGGCCGCCTCGCAATTATTACGGCTGGTCAAAGCGGGTCCCGAATAGGTAATGCCTTGATTCAGACGTTAATTTCGCTGAGGCTGATTTAATGTCAGAGTAAGGAATTCAGTTCGATTCCTTGATGGATAGTACAAGGCGGGAAACGCGAACAAGGGAAGAGCGGCCTTTGGAAAGTATTGAACGCGCGATCAGAAATGCATTTGCCAAGGCGGATGCGCACAACCCGACGACCCGCCAGCGGATTTATGAATCTGCTTGGGGTGCGCACGAGCGCGCCCTTGCGGCCAATGTCGCTTTGTCCGATATGCAGAAGGAACAGCGCCGCAACAAGCTGAAGGATGCCATTTCTCGGATTGAGCAGGAATTCGCCCCGCACCGCGAGACTGAAACTCGCGGCGAACCGTCGCTCGACGCGCCACGTAGAAACGATCCCGTTCTGGGCAGCGAAATTCAGGAAAGCACACCTTCGATAGATACCGGAGATATCCGCGCTTCCACCAAAAAAAAGCCTGGGAAAGCCGATCTCGGCTATGAGGGTGGTGTGGCGCGCAAGGACCGTAGGAAGAAGCGCCGCTCGCCGTTCTACAGCTATGGTATTCCGGCGCTGGTGCTCGTTGTTGCAGCGATGATCGGTTATTCACTCTATAACAGTTTTGGCGACTTCCGGCGCATATCTTCGAACCCGTTGCACAGCGATGGTAGCATTGCACCGTTGAAAGATGGCGAGGAGCCGGGCAACACGAAATGGATCAATATCTTCAACCCGTCCGATGCAACCCGTATGTCCGTTCAAGGCCGGGCAACGGCGGATATCATGCGGGAAGGCACCAATAGTTTTGCGCGCATCCGCTCGTCGGGAGTCAATGATACAATTACCTTCGATGTGGGCGAGGGGATACTGGATCAACTTGCCGGTAAAAAGGCGACTTTCGACGTTGTTGCACGCAATGACGATGGCAAGATGACGCAAATGTCGGTCAGTTGCGATTTGGCCGGTTTTGGCGATTGCGGACGCAGACGTTATGACGTGAACGAGTCGCTCAACGACTTCCTGTTTGACATGGATTTTCCGGGCGGAAAGAAAGCTGGCGGTGCAGGTATGATTACCATCAATTCGGATATGAACGGCACCGGCAAGTCGGTTGATATCTACGCCATTCGCGTATCTACGGCTGCTGAGTAATCAGCAGAGTAGCTTCTCCAGTATTTCCAGCCGGTCCGCTTCACGGGGAGGTTTATCCCAGCGCAGCCGTGAAAAGCGCGGAAAGCGCATTGCGACACCCGATTTGTGGCGTGTGGAGCGGTTCACCCCTTCGAAGGCAACTTCGACGACTAGTCCGTGATCGGGTTCGGCGCGGACTGAACGCACTGGACCGAAACGTTCCATCGTGTTTTCCCGTACGAAACGGTCGAGCCGTTTTAACTCCTCATCGGTGAAGCCAAAATAGGCTTTGCCGACAGGCACCAGCACCGGCTCATCCTCCGGTCCCGTCCAGACCGCGAAAGTGAAATCGGAATAATAGCTGGACCGCTTGCCGTGACCGCGCTGGGCATAGACGATGACGGCGTCGACGGTGAAGGGATTGCGCTTCCATTTAAGCCACGGTCCTTTCGGTCGTCCGGGCAGATAGGGGCTGTCATGGCGTTTCAGCATGACACCCTCAATCACCGGATGGGGTGGGTTGCTGCGCAGGTTTGCAAGTTCTTCGAAATCGTTGAAAGCCAGCAGAGGCGACAGATCGAAACGGTGCGGATCGAGCGTACCGACGACGCTTTGCAGGCGGGTGCGGCGTTCAAAAAAGGGGAGGGAGCGCAGATCCTGCCCGCTTTGCTGGCTGCCATCCTGTAACAGATCGTAGGCCCGGATGAAGGCGGGGTATTCCTGCAATTGCTTTGCGTTGATCGTCTTGCGATTGAGCCGCTGTTGCAGATCGGAGAAGGAAGCGGTTTCTATCCCGGTTTCGCTGTGATGGCCGACAAGCAGTTCACCATCGATAGCGCCCTCGAAATCCATGGCCTCAAGGATATCGGGAAAGGTAATGGAAATATCGTCGCCGGTGCGTGAATAAAGCCGTCGCACGCCATTTTCCGATACGGCCTGCACGCGGATGCCATCCCATTTCCATTCCGCGCTATAGGCGGCAGGGTCAAGCGCGAGGATTTCTCCTTCATCGAGCGCGGTGGCCAGCATGACGGGGCGAAAGGGTGCATCGGCGGTGGATGCGGGCTTTTCACCGCGGCCTTCCAGCCAAGTGAAAAGCTCTTCATAAGGCGGGGACTGGCCGTGCCAGAGTTCCTCAATCTCTATTACATCGACGCCGCCGAAACCGGCCAGAGCTTGTTTGGCGAGGCGCGCGGATACCCCGATCCGCAGACCGCCAGTGACAAGCTTCAGCAGCGCATAACGTTCCGAAATGCCAAGGACATCGAGCCAGCCCGCAACCAGAAGCGGGCCTTCGCGACGCGAGGCCTTGCGCAGTTCGTGCACCACGATGCCCAATGGCAGATCGGCACCGGCAGGCGTTTCACTCGGTCCTGGCCAGATCAGCGAAATCGTTTCAGCCAGGTCGCCCACATAATCGTAGGAATAGGCGAAGAGCGCCGGGTCCGTACGCTCGTTTATCAGCGCGCGCAGCATGGCGGGCTTGACACTTTGCAGTTCCAGATCACGGGTGATCGCAGCAAGTGCCAGCCCTCGATCCGGGTTGGGCGTCGACCGGAAATAATCGACCAGCAGGCGCAATTTACCATTGCGCTGCGGGGTCAGCACCAATCGGTCGAGAAGTTCCGCAAAGGCTTTCATGTCGTTTTCGCGCACGATCCTGAAGAGCCTGTCAGCTGTTCGGGATCAGGCTTTAGTCTCCTTCATCTTCGTAGCCGACAAGATGGAGCGGTCGCGCGGGGATGTTCTGCAACTCGCACCAGCGAACCAGCGCTTCCTCGCGGCCATGGGTTACCCACACTTCTGCAGGCGCAATTTCCGATATGGTCGCTGTCAGTTCGTCCCAATCGCAATGATCGGAAATGATGAGCGGCAGTTCCACGCCTTGCTGTTTGGCGCGCTGGCGGATGCGCATCCAGCCCGATGCAAAGGCGGGCAGCGGATCGGGAAATCGTCGCGCCCAGGGGTCGGAAAAGGCCGTTGGCGGACCGACAACGATTTTCCCCGCAAAATCGGGCGGAGTTTCGTTGGGTCCAAGCGTGGCAAGTTCGAGCGGACCGAGATCTATGCCCTGTAATTCGTAATAATCGCACAGTCTTTGCAAAGCTCCGTGAATATATATCGGATCATCATAGCATGCTTCGCGGATGAGTTTTATCACCCGCTGGGCCTTGCCGAGTGAATAGGCGCCTATCATGTGGGTGCGTTCGGGAAACTGTTTCAACGACTTGAGAAGTGTTGCGATTTCATGCGCTGCTTCAGGATGGCGAAAGACCGGCAGCGCGAAGGTGGCTTCGGTGATGAATACATCGCAGGCGATCGGCTCGAAGGGCATGCAAGTGGGATCTGCGGCGCGCTTGTAATCGCCGGAAGCGACGATACGGATTCCGTCCTTTTCTACCGCGATCTGGGCCGAACCGAGCACATGACCCGCACCATGAAAACTGACCTGAACGCCACTTATCGTCAATGTGTCACCCAAACGGATCGACTGCGCGGATTCCGCAAAGCCCTGGCCGTAGCGCAGCTGCATGATGTCGAGCGTTTCGCGTGTTGCCAACACATGGGCGTGTCCTGCCCGGGCGTGGTCCGAATGGCCATGTGTGATGAGCGCGCGATCTACCGGGCGCACCGGGTCGATGTAAAAATCGCCAGGCGGGCAATAGAGACCCTTGGGAGAGGAGTGGAGAAGCTCGTTGAAACGCATAAGGCCCAAGATAGGTCAGCCACCCAGCCTCGAAAAGAGAGCGGGCTAATCACTGCTGACAAAATGAGAACAAAAGTGAACAAAACCCTTGGCGCGGTGCGTGGCTACGATTAGATTGCAAGTGTGACGCTGAACCTGAAGCCCGCTGCCACACCCGCTTCTTCTCCCCTCTCGGACCGTTTTGTCGAATGGTTCGCAGCCAATGGGTGGTCGCCGCGCGCGCACCAGCTAGAACTTCTGGCAAGAGCCGAAGACGGACAGTCGACATTGCTGATCGCACCAACCGGTGCAGGCAAGACGCTGGCCGGCTTTCTGCCTGCGTTGGTCGATCTGGAGCGGCGAAGACGCGCAAAAACCGGGCTAGTCAAACGCGGCGTACACACGCTCTATATTTCTCCTTTGAAGGCGCTGGCGGTCGATATTCATCGCAATCTCACCGTGCCGGTGGCAGAAATGGGGCTCGATGTCACGATTGAAACCCGCACCGGCGACACGCCATCTCATAAACGCCAGCGGCAGAAACTGGCTCCGCCCGATATTCTCCTGACCACGCCAGAACAGCTCGCATTGCTCATCGCTTCCAAAGGGGCGGAACAGTTCTTCAAGGGGCTGCGCTATGTGGTGCTGGACGAGTTGCACTCTCTGGTCATTTCCAAGCGCGGCCATCTGCTGGCACTCGGTCTGGCGCGCCTGCGCCGCCTGCAGCCGCAATTGCGGACTATAGGTCTCTCCGCGACGGTGGCAGAACCGGATGCGCTGCGCCGTTGGTTGGTAGAACAGGACGACACAGGACCGAAAGCTGGACTCGTCACCGTGGAGGGCGGCGCGAAACCGGAAATCACCATTCTCGATTCCGAGGAACGCGTGCCGTGGTCAGGGCATTCATCGCGCTACGCCATCCCCGATATTTACGAGGCGATCCGCGCGCATCGCACGACATTGCTTTTCGTCAATACGCGCAGCCAGGCGGAAATGCTGTTTCAGGAGCTGTGGCGGGTCAATGAGGATACTCTGCCGATTGCGCTGCATCACGGCTCGCTGGATGCTAGCCAGCGCCGCAAGGTCGAGCAGGCCATGGCTGCCAATAGCTTGCGCGCCGTTGTTGCGACTTCGACGCTCGATCTCGGTATCGACTGGGGTGACGTGGACTTGGTAATTCACGTTGGCGCACCGAAAGGTGCAAGCCGCCTGGCCCAGCGCATTGGACGCGCCAATCACCGCATGGATGAACCGAGCCGTGCCATTCTGGTGCCTGCGAACCGCTTCGAGGTGATGGAATGCCGCGCAGCGCTTGACGCCAACTATCTGGGTGCGCAGGATACGCCGCCTTTGGTCGATGGTGCGCTGGATGTACTGGCACAGCATGTGCTTGGCATGGCTTGCGCCGAGCCGTTCAACGCGGATCAGCTTTATGGGGAAGTGCGGAGCGCGGCGCCTTATTCCAACCTTCCACGCAAGCGTTTCGATCAGGTTCTCGATTTCGTGGCGACAGGCGGCTATGCGCTCAAGACATACGAACGCTTTGCAAAAATCCGCAAGACCGTCGATGGCACCTGGCGCATTTCCAACCCGCGTATCGCGCAGCAGTATCGCCTCAACATCGGCACAATTGTTGAGGCGCCGGAGCTGAACGTCCGGCTCACGCGCGGCGGCAAGGGCGGCAATGCCAGAGGCGGACGTGTCCTTGGCCGGATCGAGGAATATTTCCTCGAAACCCTGACGCCGGGCGACACATTCCTGTTTGCGGGCAAGGTGCTGCGCTTCGAGGGTATTCGCGAGAACGAATGCATTGCTTCCAATGCTGCTGGGCAGGATGCGAAAATTCCCGTCTATGCGGGCGGCAAGTTTCCGCTTTCCACCTATCTGGCCTCACAGGTCCGCGCTATGCTGGCCGACCGCACATGTTGGAGCCTTTTGCCCGAACAGGTGCGCGAATGGCTGGAAATACAGCAATGGAAATCCGTTCTGCCGCGCACGGACGAACTGCTGATCGAGAGTTTTCCGCGCGGTGGACGCTATTATATGGTCGCCTATCCCTTCGAAGGGAGGTTGGCGCATCAGACGCTCGGTATGCTGCTGACGCGCCGCCTTGAGCGCATGGGCGCACACCCCTTGGGTTTTGTTGCCACCGATTATTCGCTGGGACTCTGGGGTCTGAAAGACATGGGCGCGATGATAGGCTCGGGTTCACTCAGCCTGTCGCAGCTGCTTGATGAAGACATGCTGGGTGACGATCTAGAGGCGTGGCTTGATGAAAGCTATCTTCTGAAACGGACATTTCGCAATTGCGCTGTCATTTCCGGGCTGATTGAGCGCCGCCATCCAGGGCAGGAAAAGACCGGACGGCAGGTGACTGTGTCCACTGATTTGATCTATGACGTGCTACGCAGCCACGAGCCTGACCACGTGCTGTTGCAGGCAACCCGTGCGGACGCGGCGACGGGACTTCTGGATATCAGGCGTCTCGGCGACATGCTGGCACGTGTGAAAGGGCATATTTTGCATAAACCGCTGGATCGTATTTCGCCGCTGGCGCTGCCGGTGATGCTTGAAATCGGGCGCGAGCGTGTGGCGGGCGAGGGTGACGAAATGCTGCTTGAAGAGGCGGCGGAAGACCTGATCAGGGATGCAATGCAATGAGGGCTGCGGTCTGGGGAAACGGAGAGACGTATAGCCTGGCACATGCGGAGGTGCGTGGGATTGCCACCATCTGCGATCCGTCCGGCGCGCTGTTCCTGCCCGATTTGCAAATGTTGGTCGTCTCAGACCTGCATCTGGAAAAGGGCTCGTCTTTTGCGCGCCGCGGACAGCTCATCCCGCCTTATGATACGGCGGTCACCCTTGATATGCTGGCGTCTGCGGTTGCGCGCTATCAGCCCAGGACGGTCATCAGCCTGGGCGATAGCTTTCACGATCCAAAGGCCAGCGAACGTCTGCCGTCGCTTTATGCCATCCGGCTGAAATCACTGGTGGAACACCGCGATTGGTTCTGGATTACCGGCAATCACGATCCTGAACGACCGGTCGATCTGCCGGGCGATTGCGTGGAAGAACTGGCTGTCGGTTCGCTTACGTTCCGGCATGAACCGTCGCGCAAATCGGGTCAGGGTGAAATCGCCGGTCACCTTCATCCGGCGGCGCGCATTGTGCGGCGTGGGCGTTCCGTGCGCCGTCCGTGTTTCATCAGCGATGGTGAAAGGCTTATCATGCCTGCATTCGGCGCCTATACGGGTGCGCTTAATGTGCTGGATCGAGCCTTTCGTGGGCTTTTCATCGATGAAAGATTGCGCGCTTACATGCTGGGGCAGGGCAAGGTCTATCCTGTTGCGCGGGGCGCGCTATGTGGCGGCTAGAGTATGTTTCCCAAAGGCGTGAGCCGATTCTTGGGTAAAGACATGTGTAAAAAAATGGTTGGAGCATTTCGATCTGGCCGAATTAGATCGGCGCTTAATCTTTTCTGAACAACAAGCGCCCGAACCAGCCAGTGAACACGGCGAGGAAAACAGCAAACAGACCGTAGAGGAAGCTCTGCTGATGCGCGGCGTCATAGACGCTTTGTTCCAGTCCGGCCTTGACGATTTCGAGGCTGGCGTTAGCCTCGCGCAGGAAAACGCCATTGCGGAAAAGCAGGGCGCGCGCACGATGCCGCCCCACCGGCACATTGGCGGGCAGGGTCAAGGTGGCGCGAAACAGCGTGCGCGAAACGAATTCCACGCCGCCGACACGCTGGCTATAGAGCCCCTGACGGATTTTCGCCGCCCGCAATTCTTCGCCGAACCTTTGAATATTGCTGGAAAGACTGGTTGGGTCTTCCGGGTTCAGATAGAAATTATGCACGCCGACTGATAGCTGCCGGTAGAGTTTTTCATCTGCGATGTCCTGCAAGTTGCGAGTTGACGCCAACGCATAGGACAGCGGAACGCCCAGGAAGGTTTCGGAATCCGCATTCACCCAGACACCGAGATAGCGTTCCTTCTTGCGAACTACCAGATCGCGGGACGGACCCTGTAGTACAACGACGATGTCGTAGCGACCCTGCCGTTGAATCATTGGGTCCGCATTGTCGAGCGCGCCGAAAATGGTGAGATCCGTGCCGCCAAAATTGGAGGTAATGGCAATGGTTTCCGTGGAAAGTCCGATTTCGATGGTTTCGTCGGCGGGGTTCTGCAATTGCGGGACACTGTTGCCTTCGCCGCTCGCGTTGATCTGCGCTGAGGTCGTGCCCATCATCAGGGAAAGCAGCAATGCGGAGAGGAGGGGCAAACTCCGCATCTCACATATCCGCAATCGAGATCGAGAACAGATTGTCGGGTCGTACAAATAGCCCGAAAGCCAGTCGTAGACCTACGGACAGGACCAGCAACGCCAGCAGCAGGCGCAATTGCTCACCGCGCAGCTTTTGGCCCGCGCGCGCGCCATATTGCGCGCCGATCACGCCGCCCACCATCAATAGAAAAGCAAGTACGATATCGATGGACTGGTTGGTGGTCGCCTGCATGACAGTTGTGAAGGCGGTCACGAATGTAATCTGGAACAGCGAAGTTCCAACGACAACATTCGTAGGCACGTGCAGGAGATAGATCAGCGCCGGAACCATGATGAAGCCGCCGCCGACACCCATCACCGACGACAGAAGGCCGATGAAAAAGCCGATACCTAGTACCGGGATGATGCTGACATAGATGGTGGAGGTCCGAAACCGCATTTTGAAGGGCAGGCGGTGTATCCAGGTGTGCTGCCCGGAGCGTCTGGCCGGGCCTGCCTGCCCCTTCTTCACACGTCGCAATGCACGCAGGCTTTCCACCAGCATCAGGCCGCCGACGGTGCCGAGAAAGAAAACGTACAAAATGGAGACGATCAGGTCGAGCTGGCCGAGATCGCGCAGCCACGAGAAGACGAATATGCCGATAAGCGCACCCAATATGCCGCCGGCGACCAGAAAAAGCCCGAGCTTGATATCCAGTGTACGCCGCTTGAAATGGGCAAGCGCACCGGAGACAGACGACGCTATAACTTGATTGGCGCCGGTGGCGACCGCGATGGCAGGTGGGATGTTATAAAATATCAGCAGCGGTGTGATGAGGAAACCGCCGCCGACCCCGAACAAGCCTGAGAGAAAGCCCACAGCTGCGCCCATGCCGAGCAGAACCAGCATGTTGACCGACAATTCCGCAATGGGAAGATAAATACCCAATTCCGAGCCCGGTTTTACAACGCATGACAAGCAGTCCACTTGCGGTTGCGCTCTTCCGCAAGGTCTGTCTGATATGGTCTTGCTCCGTCGCAGGCGTGAAGTCAAATGTCGATTGCCGATAGAGTTACCTTGCGGAAGAAGTGTAACTTTCCTGCAATCATCGTTCTGGCGGCCACACCTGAACAACTGTGGCAAGCAATTAGCCCAAGTCTATGGCTTTAAAATAAAATTTGACGCCAGAGATCATTTTTGAGCGACGAATTGCGATGCGGGATCAAAATATCCGGCACCGCAACGATAGGGCGCAATTCTATTGAGGTTACTTGTTCTTTTCGAGCAGCAGTTGCACCAGCTTCTGATCCACCTCGCCGGTCGGTTTCTGACCGTTTGCTTTCTGGAAAGCAGAAATCGCACTGCGGGTCTTGACGCCCATCAGGCCGTCGGCGGTGCCCACATCGTAACCGTTTTTTTGCAAGATAAGCTGGATATTGCGAACCGCTTTCTTCATATCCACCGAGCCGGTGGTCATTACCTTGTCTTCGGTCCACGCATCCGGAACGTCGATGGAGTTGGTCGCCTCGTTAAGCGGCTTGGCTTTCCACAGTTCAACCGCAGCCTTCGCGCGTTCAAGCTGTTCCGGTTTCATGGCCTTGGCGATCTCGTCACGTTTTTCGGCGGCATCCGTGTCACCCGCCTTGGCGGCAAGAGCGAACCACTTGTAACTTTCTTCCAGGCTAACCGGCATGCCTATACCTTTGGCGGCCAGAATGCCAAGATTGAACTGGCTGTCCTTCACACCGAGTTCGGCAGCGTCGGTAAACCAGCGTACAGCGGATGTGTTGTCGGGTGTTCCATTTGCACCGGAGGCGAACAGAACCGCGAGATTATGCATGGCGCTGGCATTGCCTTGCTGGGCAGAGAGCTGATACCAGGTTTTTGCCTTTTTCAGGTCACGGGGCATGCCGAGCCCCTTCTCGTTGAAATTGCCGAGACGATACTGCGCCGGTGCAAAGCCCTGAGCGGCGGCATAGTCGTACCATTTTGCAGCCTTGGCGAAATCGGCCGTCACCTCGCGACCTTCCATGTAGCGATTGCCGATCTCAAACAATGCGCGCGTGTCGCCCTTGGCTGCAGCCTCCCGCAATGCGGCTGGCCCGGCTTCTTTTGGGATGGCGGGAATTGCAGTCAATGTCGATGGGGCTTCCAGCGCGGCAGATTCAGCCGGAGCACCTGTCCGCTCTGGTGCTGGGGTTGTTTCCAGTTCGCTGGTTGACGCTGCAGTGGCAGTGTTTTCCGTTTGCACGTTCTCATGACGCGGTTCGACCATTTGCGGCGCTGGAGCCGCTTCTTGCAAGACTTCGGGAGCTTGCGTCACATTCTGTGCCCCTACCTCATCGACCGGCGTGATAGCGGCGCTGGAAACCGGAACTTCCGCTTCTTGCGGTGCGGCATCGATGGTCGTTTCTACCGATTTGTCACGTTTAAGGAATGCGGATCCGATCTGAAGACCAGCCATTGCAATCATAATCGCGCCGATGGCCATGAGGATCGGTTTCCGCTGGCGCTGAAGGACGTCTCCAACCGAGGACTTCTTTTTGCCGGTGCCTTTGACGGCGCCCTTTTGCAGCTGTTCGGATTCTGTTGCAGCAAGTTGGGCGGCACGTCGGGCTGCGGTGATGAAGTCTACCTTGCCGTTGGTGGCTAGGGCCGCATCGGCGGCATCCTCTCGCTGACGGCGCTCTTCGCGCACGCGACGCATGATGGAGTTGAGGTCCGGCATGCCTTCGCCGCTCTGCTCCGGCGCCCGCTCCGGCTCGGTACGGATGATGGGATCAATGGCGGCAAGATCGCTTTCAAATGACGGCGATCCCAGGTTATCTACGCTGCGGGCTTCGGGTGCATTGCCGGTTCCAGATTCGGTCTTCCCGACGCGCTGCCCGCAAATTGTTTTGGCAAATCCGCCAAAAAGTGATGGTTTTCCTGTCGTTTCGATATTCAGCTTGCCTGCTGTCGCGCTCTCGCTTTGTATGGTGGCGAAAGCGGCCTGAGCTGCGGCGGTAGCGGGGGAACGCGGCGGGGCCGAACGCTGGGCGGCAACCGGATTTGTCAGGCTCGACAAATTTTCGGCGTCAGAACCGGTTTCGCCTTTTGAACCCAGATCCCGTTCCAGTTTCGCCAGCCGATCGACAATCTTCACCAGCGTATCGTGCACTGCTTCGAACGTCTTGCCGTTACGTTCGTCCGCGTTGCGAGCCAGGACTTCGAGTGACTTCATGTCATCTGCAAGCTGGCGGGCGATTGCGGTATCGTTTTGTGAACCGTGCTGCAACACGCGGGCAACCGCGCTTTCGGCGGCCTCGCGCGCCGCGTCAAGAACGGCTTCCTTGTTTGACGTGATGGAGCGCTCGATAGAATCGAGGCGCGGCCTGATCTGCGCCAGCTCGGCAACCGGCTCCGCCAGATGGCGTGCGATATTGGCGATCTGGTTTTCGAGGCTACGGATTGCCTCGTTGTCGGCCAGGCCTGAATTCTCATACTGGGCTGTTTGCAGGAGGCCGAGTGAAATCTGCTGTGAAATATCGTCCAGGCGCCCCTCCAGCGTGTGTATGGCCTGGGTATCGACATGCTGGCTGCTATGCACGTATTGCGCATCGAGCCGTTCGGTCAGCTCGGCAAAGCGACGGTCGATCTTGTCGAGAACGGACGGGTGCGGTTCCTCGGCACGCTTTTCCGCAGCTTCAAGCTTATGGTTGATGGCCTCCAGACGAGCGTCGACCGCGCAATATTCCGACTGGCTGAGATTTTCCATCACCTTACCGACCTGATTGGCAAGAAGGTTGACCTGCTGGGCCAACTGCTCGACAACCCGGTCCGGTAGGCTTGCGTTTGCACCAAGCACTTCGATCCGCTGCGACAACTCGCCGAGCTTGCGATACAGCGCATCTGAATGCAGCTGAACGGCGGAGCTGTTCAGCTGCTCGGACAGTTCCAGCAACTGGTCTTCGATGCGTTCCAGCCGTCTGCCTTCATCCTGATCGGGTTGCGAGGTCCTGTTCGATACAATGATGGCGCGGCTGATTTCATTGAGCCGGTCGTCGATCTGGCGCAGTATATCCCCGTCCGGCGATGTGGGGTTCTGCTGCGAATGCGTATCTTCGATGACGCCAAGCGTAGTGGTGTCGCCGCTTTGCGCTGCGAGCCGGCGGACACTATCGCCAATACGGTCCATATCGTCGCGCATACGCTGCGAAAAAGCCCCCTCGTTTGCAGCGCGTTCCATGTCAGGCCTGTAGCTGCGCGGCGGTATCTGCTCGTGTGCGGTGTTTTGCATTCGGCGCAAATGATCGGCGATTTCTGCGAGGCTTGCTATGCTGTCATTGGCGGATTTGCGTGTGTCGTGATGAGGAGCGGGGGGCATATCTTGTCCCAGTTCCGTCAAGCGCCTTTCCAGTCCGGCAAGTGTGCGATTCAACTCGTCCATAGCAGTGGAGGCCGGGCGGCGTTCGCGGCGTGCGTTGAGCTCCTCTATTATGGATTGTGAACCTGATGCCAGATCTGGATTTGCCATGAGAAATTCACTTTTCCAATGATAGAGATAGCCACAAACAAATTCGACAAGCACGCGATCGCAACTATTTGCTCTGCTAACATTCGTACAAACGTGGTAAACAAGTCGTTAATATATGCGGTTTTGTAGTGGTTTTAGCGGCGGTCGTAGGTTTCGTTCGCAAAATCGGCGAGAAGCGTCGCTATCTAAGCACGCGCCGTTCGGGGAGCGCGTTCATCGGTTTGGAAGAACGGAAGTATTGTGGGAGCGATGAAATGTCGGTCGGCGCTTTTGCACGTCGATACATCGGGGGGGGGGGCGTTACGGTGCGGCTTGCGGGCATTGCTGGGGGCGGAAACGGGATGGAATATGCGCAACGAGGCCGGTGAGCTCACAAGAATATCAGATTTACTGACTGGAAATAACGCAAGGGCGAGACCGGATCAGCAACTGCGTACGTCGTTGTTCCGGATTGGAGAACTCGCGCGGGAGTTTGGCCTTTCGCTACGTGCCTTGCGCTTTTACGAGGATAAAGGGCTACTCCACCCGCGCAGGGCGGGCGTGACGCGTCTTTATGATAGCAATGATCACTCGCGCCTCCGGCTTATTCTGTTTGGGCGCCGCATTGGTTTCACACTGAACGAAATAGCCCAGCTGATTGATTTATGGGAAAACGGCGCTGGTGACACCGATCGGCTGCGTGTGATGTGTGAGAAATTTACTGAAAAGCTTGACGAACTGGAACGCAAGCAGCTCGAACTGGATCAGTCGGTAGCTGAACTGCGCACCATTCTATCCCGGCTGGCTTAATGTTGGCTGAAAAAGGCGACCAATAGGTCGCCTTTTCTTGTATTTAGATCAAAGGTTTGTTCGCACGTTTTGCTTCAATCCATTCGGAGAAGAACGCCTTAAGAAGATAGAACAGAACGCATGCAACGATTGCAGGCCAGATCAATACATAAGCTGTCATTAATTCAGGTGACATTCTAATACTCCTTATATTTTATTTGTATCTGCGCAGTTGTCGAACTGCCCCGTTTTCATCGCAATGGTTGCGAAATCGAAACGGGATTTGTTGCCCCATGAAATACCGACACAGAGCAGGGTACTGACGGCATAAGCCAGCAGCGAAGCTGTAAGAACGATGTACTGGCTGATCGAACCAATGGCGAAAGGTGCCACGACTAACGATGCGATGGCGCCGACGACCAAAGCCACTCTGATCCCGAAGAATCCGAAAGCCATCAGGCCGGCGACGACGCCAACGCCAAAGGTTGCCAGTATGTCGGCGATAATGGCCGTGGTTCCGACGAGGGGAATGTAACCAAAGCGGACCGGGAAAAAGACCAGCAGCGCAACGATGACGGCGGTGGTAAATGCCCTGTTCGTCACTCGATCCCAATAGAAACTGGCAATGACGGGGAACACCAGCGCGCCCCAGATTGCACCGACCAGGACCAGAAGGTCCAGAATGTTAAATTGATTGCTGGCAAAGAAAAGGGCCAAAGCCGTTGCCGCAACCATTGTGATCCGCCCGATAAACAGCATTAGACGAAGGTTGGCCTTCGACGTTTTGGAGACGCTTCTGCCGTAAAGATCGGTCATCACGATGGAAGAAAGTGCGGCCAGATCCGAGTCGGCTGTCGAGGCCAGCGAGCCGATCACCATGATAAAGAAGATGCAGAGCAGCCCCTTTCCGAGATAAGTCGATGCGAGTTGCGGGATAAGGTTGTTAACGTCGCCGCCATCAGGCTGTACGCCGAGATAAAGGGCAATCACACCCAGTATACCGACTCCGATGACAGTTGCGCCATAGCCGACCGTTGCCGTGATGAAGGTGCGCTTGATCATATCTTCACGCACGGCGAACAGCCTTTGCGCGATCGTCTGGTTACCAATTGCATAGGCAAGAACCGCGGCGATGTAAGGTGCACCCTGATTTAAGAATGCGTCAGAGGAAAAGAAAGAACGCTGTTCGACGGTCAGATTCTTGGCCCCGGTCACGAAGATGTCCATGCCGCCTGCAGCGAAGAAAACAGCAGGTACGATAATGATTACCGCGCCCAGCATGGCGCAGACCTGAATGAAGTCGGTGAGCACCGATGCCCGGAAGCCGGACCAGAGCGTGTATAAAAGCACACCGCTCCCGATAATCAGGATGCCTGCGCTGAAGCTGATGGGCGAGAGCATCGATATGAGCGCACCACCAGCAATAAAGTTCGAGGTCAGGCTCAAGAGGCTGCCCAGAATGTTCGAGCCAGCCAATATCATCTGGCTTGACTGTCCGTGTCGTGCGTGAAGAATTTCAGCGAGCGTGTGCGCTTTGGGCGCCAGAAAACGGATCCGTTTTCCAAATGGGTAGATGAAAAGTATCATCAAGGCGCCCCACAGGCCGTAGTGGATAGGTCCTGATACGCCGTATGTGTAACCTGAAGACGCCGATGCATAGAGGGACGATGCCCAGATCCAGGTTGCGGTCATCGACGCAGCGGAAATACCGAATCCGACATTGTTACCTGCTGTCATGTAACTGTCGGCGTTCTCTTCCTTCTTGCTAATCGAGAGGGATATGAGAAATGTTCCGCCAAAAAAAACCAAAAGAAGTAATAATGTAAGTGGAGTTCCTAACTGTTGAATTTCCATTTCACCTGTTTTCGTTCTTGTTATTGATAATATTCGCCAGAATACGCGCAATGCAAAGCAGCCGTCGTTCAGACGCGCTGTTTCAAGGATGGCTGATTTGCCGAATATCGCAGGCCGTTTGTAATAGGCCTATAAGCAGACTTGAGGACGTCCGCTGGATTGATTTTTATCTTTAATATATATTTCTTACATCGAAGTCCACCCTTGAAAACGACAAATAAATGTGAATGTCGTTTTGGTGAATCGGTGAGTGTGATCGATTGGTTTGTTTTAAGGTTATTGTGGCAACTTATGTATATTAATGACGAATTATTGTAGATATAGAATCCTTAATTGAAATATATGGCCGCACTTTTTCTTTTCTGAGAATATTATATATTTCAATTGTGGGGGGAGTTGCTTATCTAGGTCGGATTTGAAAAACTTGATGGTTCGTGGGCGATGATTAGCGCGTAATCTCGGTGATGCCGTCGATGTCCGGTATGTTCACAGCAAATCATAGATCGATTTGAGGTGTTGTTTCATTGCCAAACGCGCGGATTCCCCGTCTTGTCGGGCAATATTGGCAACTATATCGCTGTGCATTTTTCCTTGCCTCGCCGCATAGCCGGTTTTGTGGCCATTCCGGAAAACGTCGACGTGTTGTCTTTGCCAGCGTGCTCGGCCGCGAACTGCTGAAAGCGTGAGGAAAAGCCCGATCAGAAGGGAATTGTGCGTTGCCCGGGCAATGGCGATATGAAACTCGCGGTCGGCCTTTTCATATTGCTGCCAATCGGTCGCGGCAGTGGTTGCGGCGGCAAGTTTCGTCAACCGTTCAATATCATTGGATGTCGCGGCGAGTGCGGCCTGCGCGGCTAGCGCAGGTTCCAGAACCAGACGAGCTTTTAGTAGTTCTTCGGGAGACGCCGCCTCAATGATGCGGTCCATTGATCTGGGTTCTTCCGCCCCCGGATGCCCGTAAAAAGTGCCCTTACCGTGATGTCGCCAGATTCTTCCGCCGCGTTCGAGCACATCAAGCGCGCGTCGCAATGTTTCGCGGCTGCACCCGACAATAACGGCTAGCTCGCGTTCCGGCTTGAGTCGGTCCTGTTGTTTAGGCTGCTCGTTTTCCAGATACTCAAGCAGGCGCGCGGTGGCTTCTTCCAATTTCATGATAATTGCCAAGCATACCAATTTCCAGACCAATTAATGGCTTTGTATGTGGTTGACAATCGCAGTGCAACCAACGTCGAGACGAAGAACACCTATGAAACTGGATCCTTTCCTTCTTTTAATGATCGCGGCAGTTATTATCGCAACATTTTTGCCCGCAACCGGCCACGTGGCTGAAATCGTGGATGGGCTGGGCCTGATCGGCGTTTCATTTCTGTTCTTTGCGCATGGTGCGGCGCTGTCGCGTCAGGCAGTGCTGTCGGGGCTGAAGCAATGGCAGTTGCACCTGTTTATATTCGGGACGACATTTCTGGTTTTTCCTATTGCGGTGCAGCCGATCACTTTTCTTCCGGCGAATCTTGTGCCTGAAGACCTTCGGCTGGGCTTCCTCTATCTGGCGGTGTTGCCTTCGGCTGTGTCATCTTCCATCGCCTATACGGCTATCGCCAAGGGGAATGTTCCTGCTGCCGTGTGTAATTCTGCAGGCTCCAACGTTTTCGGATTGCTGCTGACGCCACTACTGATGACGTTTTTTCTTAAGTCCTCCGCCGTGGGAACCGCCGATCTGGCACATACTATCAAGGATGTCGTGCTTCAATTACTTGTTCCGTTCGGCCTGGGTCAGGCAATACACCCTCTGGTGGGTAGGTTTATCGCCGAGCGTAAAGATTGGCTCGAAAAATATGATCAGTCTGTTATCGTGGTCATTATCTACGGTGCGTTTTCGCAATCGGTGACGGCTGGCCTGTGGAGAGTCATGCCTGCAAGTTCGCTGGCGCTTGCCGTGGTCCTGTGTACAGTCCTGTTGCTGATAGTGTTCGCTTTTACGATCATTTTTTCCCGGCGTCTTGGCTTCAGCCGGGGCGATGAGATCGCTGCGGTTTTCTGTGGTTCAAAAAAGAGTCTAGCATCGGGCCTGCCGCTAGCCCAAGTCCTGTTCGCCGGTAGTCCGGGCTTTGGAATGATCGTGCTGCCGATCATGCTTTACAATCAGATTCAGATACTAATCGGGGCGGTACTTGCCCGCAAATATGCTAATTGCAATGTCTTCGAGCAGCCTGCACAGGCAAGATCGCAATGAAAACGGTCGGGATGGCGATCTTGAATGAGGATGTTTCGCCTTGGCTTTGTCCCATTGACCAGCAGCCGCTGGCTGTTCAGGTTGCCGAAAAGATTCGTATTGGGGTGCTCTGCGGGCACTGGTCGCCCGGAGAGCGTCTTCCCAATGAGGATCAGCTCTGCAAGATATTCGAGGTCAGTCGCGGTACTTTGCGTGAGGCAATCGGAATGCTTGTCTTTGCCGGGGTGATCATCCGACGACACGGATCGGGAACTTACGTGACTGCAGCGTCGTGCGGTTTGGGTTGATCGTGCGCCATGGAAAAAGTCGCCAGAATTTGGTTCTGCATATTGTGCAATGCTGTCGAGCGCTTTTTTATATTTCGAATATTTCCGGATTGCCGGTCTCGACACGATAAATGCGACGACCATATGAAACTGGGACTAATCCGCTTTTCGAATCCGTTGTTTCGCGGAAGGCGTAAATGCAGCCCGTGCTTCATTAGACAGCAGTTGTTCATTAAACTCGATTTCTTCTTTTTCTACTTCGTCAGCGTTCACGATTTTCCAGAGCAAACCCGCTTCCAGCACTTGTTTGGCAGTAAACGTCTCACCCAGGGCGAGAAGAGAGGCAGCCCCTGCTGTAGTCCCGGAATCTGTGGTAAAAGCAAGCTTGACGCGATGCAGCTTTCGGAAATCATGGAAGTGGTTGCGCCCGACATGTTCAAGCGTCCCATCTATGCGGACAATGCGCCGCCGATTACGGCCTCGTCGGCGATCTCTTCACCATCCTGCCGGAGTTTACTCGTTCGGTTTGAATGGATATTTCGACGAAAAATTTGGTACGAGCTGTGATGCCCGGTGTCAGGTCTGGATACACGGAGCAAGCTTTCGCTGCTTTGACAGAAACGTTGTTACAGATCGCAGCAATGGTGGCAGACAAAGCAGATCAGGCTTTTGCCGTAGCGCTCTCCGGTTTCAGGCGAAGGATGAGCGGTGCAAGAACGAGTGCAACTGTGGGGAATACCAGCCAGTTGATGGCTTCCCATCCGGATGCGTGAAGCAGTGACCCTGAGAAAAACGAAGCACAGGCTACGGTGCCGAATATGATGAAGTCATTGGCGCCCTGCGCTTTACCGCGTTCTGCGGGCGTGTGACAATCCGTTACCATGGTGGTCGCACCGATGAAACCGAAGTTCCAACCGATGCCGAGGAGGATGAGCGATCCCCAGAAATGGCCAACGCCGAAGCCGCCAAGTGCCACTGCGGCGGAAAAGGCGATCAGAACCAGTCCGAGGGCCGTAATCTTTTCCTTGCCGAAACGCGCAATCAGCTTGCCCGTGAAGAAGCTAGGCGCAAACATGGCCAGCACATGCCATTGGATGCCAAGCGCGGCATGATCTACGGAATGGCCATGACCGACCATGGCAATGGGCGCAGCCGTCATCACGAAAGTCATCAGAGCATAAGAACAAACGCCAGCCGCCACAGAAAGGGCGAAACGTGGTGACCGAAGTATTTCGCTAAGAGGACGACCCGTATCAGTTGCGGTTCCGACTTCGTTCCTGACTCTGGGTGCACGTAACATGAATAAAACGGGCAGGGCGAGAAGGCCCAATACCGCCTGGCTGAGGAAGCTGCCTGCGAACATGGCATCTGGAATGGTGTCGCGCGTCCAGATAACAAGTTGCGGCCCGACGATGGCTGCAATGAGCCCGCCGACCATCACCCAGGAGATGGCACGAGCTTTCATATCGCCGGTAGCCGCATCGGTGGCGGCGAAGCGATAGCTTTGAACATAGGAAGCGTAGAATCCGGCAGTCAGTGTTCCGAGACAGAAGGTGAGGAAGGATGCTGCGAAAATACCTGCAGCGGCGATCACACCCGCTGAAGCACCAATGAGTGCACCCAGCATATACGCATTGCGCCGTCCGAACTGGCGCATGAAAAAGGCTGCGGGCAGCGTGCCGAGTGCAAGGCCGAGATTGAACAGGCTTACGGGGAGCGTCACAAAGGCCGGATCGGAGGATAGTTTTTGTCCTACCAGACCACCAAGGGAAATCACGATCGGCGGGCTGGAAGCGCCTAGCGCCTGTGCGATTGTCAGAACAACAATATTGCGCTGTGCGGCCATGGCGTCGGACATCACCAACCCTTTCCTTTATACGAACGGGATGGTTTTATCCGAAAGCTCGTTTGCCTGCAAAATCATTCCCTTGGGTTTTGAAAAACTTTTCTCCTTTATCGTCCGGTGATCATCGACGTTCTCCTTTAGCGGTAGGAGCGTCACTGTCATGGAGCATGATAGGCTTCATTTCGGTGACACCCCTAATCGTCTTGCTTACTGAGCGGGTGCGGGCGACGCAGGCGCAGTTTCGCCGTCGCTTGCTGGAGCTTCGGTTTCGCTGGCTGCATTGGGATCGGCCACGCCTTCAGCGAAGAACTTCGATCTATCGAAAGCTGAAGCGCTGTTCAGCTGATCTTTGGTTGCTTTCAGAACCAGCCAGGTTTTGCCGTCGCTGCGCGTTGCGAGCTGAAGAAGATCTGGGCTCACCGCAACATCCTTTTCACCGACGCCAAGAAAACCGCCGACGCCGATGACTGCGGCTTCGACTTTACCTTCCGGGCTAACGATAAGATCGTTCAGTTTACCAACTGATTTTGCGTCGTTGGCGTCACTTTCGTAAACGCTTCGTCCGACGAAGCTCGAAATCAGAAGTTGTCCCTCTTTCGGCTCCACAAAGCCTACTTTATTGGCATCGGTTGCCGGTGGGGAGCCAAACATATTCTTGGATGAAACGGCCAGATCCTCTTGTGCCGGGGCTCCGGTTGTCGGGGAAGTTGCGTCCGGGGTTGCGGTCTGCGCGAGCGCTGGCCCACCGATTAACAGTGCACACGCTGCCGTCAGAAGTGTTGTTCTAAACATGACTACTCTCCTTTTTGCATTGAGTGTCCATATCTCTAACGGGAGAGGCCCCGGTTCGTTCCGTTCTTCTTACCGTGACGCTTAAGTTAGATTGCCACTTGGATGTTTAACGCCAACAGGCATGCCTGAGTGGCATCTTGGCGGCTGCTGTCGTCGACTATCGCGCAAACTGCACCGGACAGGATCGCAATTCACGAGGAAGTTGAGGAAAGGCTCAAGGGTAAGCGACATTCAGGATTTGGAGCGTGGTACGACTGAAAATGAGGGAGGAACAGCAACCGAATGGAAAGCGCCCCTTAGGGCGCTCCCTTTTGCTTCAATCCTCATCGGGTGGACGACTTCAGGCCACTTACTCCATCCAGATTACACGACGCGTTTGCGTTTCGAGCAACACCGGCTGCTCGTCAACGTAAACGTAAGAATAGCTCGGCTGATCCGGGATGATTCCCAGAGGAACATTCTGCGGAACAATCATTCCTTCATTTATCTCTTCATCCATTTCAACGGGAGGGATTGGGTTGTTCTCAATATAGGTTATGACACCTGACCTGAGACCCATCTTCCCTCCAGTTTTCAGGAGAGTCTGGGGTTTTCAATCTGGCCTTATGCGGCCAGTTTTTCCATAGCCATTTTCATTGCGAATTCAATTGGTGTGATGTTGCCCAGTGAAGAGTGTGGTCTGTTTCGATTGTA
>NZ_JACLZJ010000006.1 GCF_014253075.1 Ochrobactrum sp. CM-21-5 | reverse complement strand
GCGACATAAAATTGAGAATATGTTCGGAAAACTCAAGGACTGGCGACGTATTCATACGCGATACGACAGATGTGCACACACCTTCATGGCCGCAATTTGTATCGCTGCAACAAGCATCTTCTCGATCAATCAATGAGTCCTGAGCCTAGTGATGCTCAAATGCAAAGAGGCCACGCAATGTGGCCTCTTTTTTCTTTTTGTCCTGTCGTCAGAAACGTGTCAGCCGGCGTCGGCTGCAAAGCCTGTGCCTTCGATGCCGGCGATGGCAGAGGCTTCGTCATTGTCCGATGTGTCGCCCGAAATGCCGACGGCACCGAGAATTTCGCCAACGCTGTTCTTGATCAGGACACCGCCCGGCACTGGCACGATCCTGCCGCCGGAAACGCCCGACAGGCCTTCCAGAAAATGCGGGCGTTCCTTGGCCTGGTTGTTCAGCCAGCGCGATCCTGCCCCCACTGCCAAGGCGCCAAAGGCTTTGCCGGATGCAATTTCAAAACGAAGAATCGATGTGCCATCCTGTCGCTGGAAGGCCTTCAGATGTCCGCCTGCATCGAAGACGGAGACGGCGAGTGGCTTCAGCTTCAGTTCGGCGGCCTTTGCAAAGGCGCCCGCGATGATTGCGTTGGCTTTTTCGAGGGTGAGCGAGGACATGGGATCTCCTTTGTTTGTGTTATCCGCAACTTAGCGGGTGTAAGAGGTCCTGTATCCCCAAATATGACCTTCCATGGGAGAAACAGCTTATCGTTTCCATGAAGGATGTTCGGTTGTCCATATGGACCTTGCCAAGGACGGCATTTTGGTCTTTGTCTGTCGCCACAGTTTTCAAGGAGGAAAGAATGACGGTCCCGACCAATCCGAAAGCCATTGTCATTGCCAGCGCAGCACGGACCGCGGTGGGCGCATTCAATGGCGCTTTCGCCAATGTTCCGGCGCATGAGCTGGGTGCCGTGGCGATCAAGGCGGCGCTGGAACGTGCTGGCGTTGACGCGGCGGACGTTGATGAAGTCATTCTGGGACAGGTGCTCACGGCGGGGGCGGGTCAGAACCCGGCGCGTCAGGCGGCAATGGATGCCGGTTGTCCGAAGGAAACCACGGCATTTTCCATCAATCAGCTTTGCGGCTCGGGCTTGCGGGCCGTCGCACTCGGCATGCAGCAGATCCTTTCCGGCGATGCGAAGATCGTCGTGGCCGGCGGGCAGGAATCCATGTCTATGGCTCCGCATTGTGCGTATTTACGCGGCGGCGTGAAGATGGGCGATTTCAAGATGATCGACACCATGATGAAGGACGGCCTGACGGATGCCTTCCACGGTTACCCCATGGGAATTACGGCGGAGAATATCGCCCGTCAGTGGCAATTGACCCGCAACGATCAGGACGAGTTTGCGCTTGCATCACAGCAGAAGGCTGAAGCAGCGCAGAAGGCTGGAAAGTTCGATGAGGAAATCGTCCCCTTTGCTGTGAAGAGCCGCAAGGGCGAGACGGTTATCTCGGCGGATGAATATATCCGTCCGGGTACGACGATGGATGCACTGGCAAAGCTGCGGCCTGCCTTCGACAAGGAGGGCACAGTGACGGCAGGCAATGCATCCGGCATCAATGACGGTGCTGCGGCGGTCGTGCTGATGGATGAAGATGAGGCTTCAAAGCGGGGTGTGAAGCCGCTTGCCCGCATCGTTTCCTGGGCCACGGCTGGCGTCGACCCCTCGATCATGGGCACAGGCCCCATTCCGGCGACGAAAAAAGCGCTTGAAAAAGCAGGTTGGCAGGTCGACGATCTGGAGCTGGTCGAGGCCAATGAGGCTTTTGCAGCCCAGTCTTGTGCTGTGGTCCGTGATCTGGGCCTCAACCCTGAAATCGTCAACGTCAACGGCGGCGCCATTGCCATCGGTCATCCGATCGGCGCTTCCGGCGCACGCGTACTGACCACGCTGGTGCATGAAATGAAACGGCGCGGCGTGAAGCGCGGACTTGCCACGCTTTGCATCGGCGGCGGCATGGGCGTTGCCATGTGCGTCGAAAGGGATTGAGCGCGATATCCGCTTTGCGAGGCGGGCTGGTGACAAATCGCCGACCCGCCTTTTTAAATTGCGCGAGGAAATGCTTGAAGCGCCTCAGCGGGATAGATCGGCATCCGGTAGCCAAAGGTTAATGAAAACGGTTGTTTGTCAGGAGAAAATGATGCCCTTTATTGTTTCATTATGGTGCAATTCAGGGATGAGCTACCAGATATGGTGAGAACAAATGAGGAAAACATCTGAAACAGCGATTCGTCGCTGATTCGTTCCGGCTTTGACCCGAAAGTTAATGAAAGTGGCGACCTGTGGCACGCAATGTTTAACCAAGTATAAGGAATCGTTAAGTTTTCCTTAAAGCTTCAGTTGCGGGCCGTTCGGGGATTCGGGCGTTTCCGCCAAAAGTTAATAAGGGCAAGGTTTCCACGCGACAGAAACTGGAAAAACCATAATGGCGATTCATGATATGGTAGCAACAAACGAAGGGGTCACTATATATTGCCATGAACAAAAGGCGAAGAACGCAGTGTCAGCGATTCGTAGCCGATTCGTTCCAGACTCGTTCCATTTGTTAAAATTGGCGGTCTTAAACTTAACAGGAGCGCTTTCGGCCAAGGTCGTATAGTGCTATCGCAAGGTTGCTTTTATGCGTGATCCTGTCTGAAAAGTGCCGCGACTTTTCAGATGTGGTCATGCCTTCTGTTCCGGGAATTCGATTATTGGCATGAACCATCTGCCCGCCCATGATTTGCCGCTGACCTTGAGCGGCCGCGATGTGACCGCGGTGCTTGGGCCTACCAATACCGGCAAGACGCATCTCGCGATCGAGCGCATGCTGTCGCATGGCAGCGGCATTATCGGTCTGCCGCTGCGCCTTCTGGCGCGCGAAGTCTATAGTCGCGTGGTTGAGAAGGTCGGCGCCGCCAATGTTTCGCTGGTGACCGGCGAGGAAAAGATCGTGCCGTCCGGCGCGCGTTATTCAGTCTGCACAGTGGAAGCCATGCCGCGGCACACCGATGCGGCTTTCGTCGCCATTGACGAGGTGCAGCTTGCAGGCGATCTGGAGCGCGGCCACATTTTTACCGACCGTATTCTGCATCTGCGGGGACGGCAGGAAACGCTGCTTCTGGGTGCCGCTACTGTTCGGGGCATTCTGGAAAAACTGTTGCGCGGTATCAATGTGGTGACGCGCCCACGTCTTTCACATCTTGCCTATGCGGGATCGAAAAAAATCACCCGTCTGCCGAACCGTTCGGCAATCGTGGCTTTCTCCGCGGATGAAGTCTATGCCATTGCTGAATTGATCCGCCGCCAGCGCGGCGGCGCGGCGGTGGTGATGGGCGCGCTCAGTCCCCGCACGCGCAATGCGCAGGTGGAGCTTTATCAGTCGGGAGATGTCGATTTTCTGGTGGCGACCGATGCCATTGGCATGGGGCTCAATCTGGATGTGGACCATGTCGCCTTCGCGCAGAACCGGAAGTTCGACGGATATCAGTTTCGTGACCTCACGCCGGCAGAAGTAGGGCAGATAGCGGGCCGCGCCGGTCGCCATCTTCGCGACGGCACTTTTGGTGTGGCCGGACAGGTCAGCCCGTTTGAGGATGAACTGGTCGAGCGGGTGGAATCGCACACATTCGATCCGGTCAAAGTGCTGCAATGGCGTACGGCGCGGTTCGACTTTTCATCACTTGACGCCTTGCACCGCTCGCTTGAAACACCGTCGCCCATTGAGGGGTTGGCGAAAGCTTTGCCAGCCATCGATCAACTGGCGCTTGAAAATTTGTCAAAAGACGAAGAGATTGTGCGGCTCGCGACGACGCCGGAGCGGATCGAACGTTTGTGGGACGCCTGTGCGCTTCCCGACTATCGCAAGATCGCGCCGGCTCAGCATGCCGATATCATTGCAACCATCTATCAGGACCTGGTGCGCCGGGGGAGCGTCGATGAAGATTATATGAGTGAACAGGTGCGCCGCGCCGATAGCACAGAGGGGGAAATTGATACTCTGTCGCATCGCGTGGCGCAAATCCGCACCTGGACTTTTGTGTCGCACAGGCCCGGATGGCTTGCCGATCCGACACACTGGCAGGAAAAGACGCGCGAAATAGAGGACAGACTGTCCGATGCGCTGCATGAAAGGTTGACGAAACGCTTTGTAGACCGCAGGACAAGCGTGCTTATGAGGCGCCTGAGAGAGAATGCCATGCTTGAAGCAGAAATCAGCCCGGTCGGAGACGTGATTGTCGAAGGCCATAATGTCGGGCAACTGGAAGGATTCCGTTTCACCGCCGACGTCCAGGCCGAAGGTCCGGACGCCAAGGCTGTGAAAGCGGCTGCACAGAAGGCGCTGGCCGCCGAATTCGATCGCCGCGCAGAGCGATTTGCCGCTGCCCCCAATGGCGATTTTGCGCTTGGGTCAGATGGCGTGTTGCGCTGGGTCGGCGCTACTGTCGCCACTCTGGTGGCCGGTGAGGATGTGCTGAAGCCGCGTGCGGTGATTCTGGCCGACGAACAGCTTACGGGACCCGCGCGCGACAAGGTTGCTGCGCGCATCGATCGTTTCGTGGCCCATCATATCGAAACCGTTCTGAAACCGCTCACCGATCTGGCTGGCGCCGACGCGCTGACCGGCATAACGCGAGGCCTAGCGTTTCAGATCGTCGAGAATCTCGGTATTCTCCAGCGCCGCGACGTGGCGGAGGAAGTGCGGGGACTCGATCAGGATTCACGTGCGGCGTTGCGCCGTCTTGGTGTGCGTTTCGGTGCCTATCATGTCTTCATGCCCATGCTGCTGAAGCCCGCTCCGGCCGGCCTCATTACGTTGCTGTGGGCGCTAAAAAACGACGGACGCGAGCGCGCCGGTTATGGCGATGTGGTCAATGTGCTGGCCGCGGGCCGCACTTCGGTGGTGGTCGATCCGGCTTTCGATCCGATGTTCTATCGTCTGGCCGGTTATCGTGTGCTGGGCCGCCGTGCGGTGCGCATCGATATTCTGGAACGCCTTGCCGATCTCATCCGCCCGGCGGTTGCTTGGCGCCCAGGGTCGGGCATGCGTCCTGATGGCGCATATGACGGCGGACGCTTCATTGTCACGCCGGCCATGATGTCCATTCTCGGAGCTACCTCTGAAGATATGGAAGAAATCCTGAAGAGCCTCGGCTATCGCCATGAGGCGATGGACGCTACCGCTGTTGCGGCGAAGCTTGGTGAACTTGACGCTTTTGCCGCCGAAGCGGCGGCAAAGGAAGCCGGTGTTACCGCAACGGCTGCAGAATCCGCCGAAAAACCCGTCGTTCCCGATGCTGAGCCGGTGCCGGCACCGGTTGCTGTTGAGGCGAAGGCCGATGAAGTAGCGTCTGCGGTTGAAAGCGTGACAGAAGAAAAACCGGCGGCGCAAGATGGTGAAACAGTCGAAGCTGCGGAAGAGCCGAAACCTGTTCTTCTGTGGCGTCAGGGCCGTTTTGAAAACCGTAACCGCAATCAGGACCAGAACCGCCAGCGCCATGGGCATCAGCAGCGCGGTCGCGGTAACGACGCCAGCAAAGCTGACAAGGTCGAAGGCAGCGGTGATCAGAATGCTCGCGGTGGCAAGCGCTTTGATAAAAACAAGCGTCATCATGACGGTGAAGGTCAGGGCAAGCGCGAAGGCTTCAAGGGTAAGCCGCGTGATGGTGGCGGTCGTGACCGTCAGCCGAAGCGCGAGCATGGCGGCCAGCAGGGGAACAAGCGATTCGAGCAGGAGCGTCCTGTGCGCATCGATCCCGACTCGCCATTTGCCAAGCTTCTGGCTCTCAAGGAGCAAATGAAGAAATAAGATGACCAGCGAGACGGGTGCAAGACAGCGAATCGACAAGTGGCTGTTCTTTGCGCGTGTGGTCAAATCAAGATCGCTGGCGGCGAAGCTCGCCGCTGGCGGGAAGGTCCGGGTCAACCGCGACAAGATCGAGCAGGCCTCACATCAGGTGAAGGTGGGCGACGTGCTGACTATCACGCTTGACCGTCGTATCCTCGTCTACAAGGTTCTGGCACCCGGTGAACGGCGCGGCCCTGCGCCCGAGGCCCAGCTTCTGTATGAAGACCTTACTCCGCCGCCCACGCGTCAATCCGAAACATCGGAACGGTTGTTACCCAGGCGTGAAAGCGGTGCGGGGCGCCCGACCAAGAAAGAGCGCCGCGATACGGATCGATTGCGCGGAGGATAGCCTCATCGTTTCGACCCTGTAGCGTAATGACCTTACTATCAGAGCGCCGGAATGCCGATGTGTCAGTATCCCTAAAGGCTTGAGTGAAATCTTATGAGTCGGGTCTATCAGGTTTTGCGTTAAGCTGGACGCGATGCCGCAGGCTGTTTTGACGGATGATGGAAATTGCGTGGCAAAGTGTGAAAAAGAAAGCGTTTTCCATCCGCAAGCCCAGAAACGAAATGCAGTTTCAGATGTTCGCGAGATCGTTATATTGCGGCGATTGGACCCTTGTCATCGAGGCATAAAATCGTTACCTCACGCTTGTCATAAGAGGGCATGGGCTGAGACCCACAACCAATTCCGTGCGCAAGTGACGTCGTGGCGAGATATTCCTAGGCCCTTTATTCGGAATATCGGCGCAGTCAACTTAGGATAGATAAGCCGCTTCTTTCGAAAACCGGGCGGCAACAGGAGTTCGAGATGACTTATGTCGTGACCGATAATTGCATTCGCTGCAAGTATACGGACTGCGTCGAGGTCTGTCCGGTTGACTGTTTCTATGAAGGCGAGAATATGCTCGTCATCAATCCAGACGAATGCATCGATTGCGGCGTCTGCGAGCCGGAATGCCCAGCCGAAGCGATCAGCCCCGATACGGAACCGGGCCTCGACAAGTGGTTGCAACTCAACGCCGAATATGCGGCGAAATGGCCCAATATCACCGTCAAAAAAGACGAGCTTCCGGAAGCCAAGGAAATGGACGGCGTTTCCGACAAACTGGACCAGTTCTTTTCGCCTGAGCCGGGAACCGGCGATTAAATTCGTGGCTGCCGGGTGCCGGCGGTTGTGGGGTTGAATGCCGGAAACCCGCAGCGGGCGGGTATTTTACGTCGTGAGACGGAAACGTAGGCTGGCAAGTCTGACAGCCTGTGAGACACTGTAATTTAGATATGTCTTGCACTTGCTTTTTTCTCATCAAAGCGGCAAAAGACAAATGAAATCACAAAAAAGCGCTGTACAAGCAGGCGCGGAAAATTGCCAAAAGTGACATATTTGGCAATTTGTTGATTCTTTCGCGAAATTGTGTTAGGTTGCACCAATAATTTCGGTGACTGGACGTCAATTCGTGGCGCACATGCGGTAATCTCTGAAAGGGCTGATCTTTTTTGCCGGGCTGAATGGCACCGGGACGGATGATTGCGGTTTCAGCGCCCCGTTCCTCTCCCCACACATCCCGACAGATGAGATTTGCCGTCAGAAACGCTTTCAGTTCAAAACCGGCAACAGCTTCCGTGCCCTCATCAGGCGCGGTCGGACATCATGTGTAACCGGCGGGTCGCGCCGGGCACAACAGGGAGTATTAAAGCGTATGTCATCCCAGCAGAAAAAATCCGCAGTTCGTGGTGGTTTCAAGACCGGCGAGTCGATTGTATATCCAGCGCATGGCGTTGGCCAGATCGTTGCAATCGAAGAGCAGGAAGTGGCCGGTCACAAGCTTGAGCTTTTCGTGATCGATTTTGAAAAGGACAAGATGCGCCTGAAGGTGCCGGTCGCCAAGGCCGCAACCATCGGTATGCGCAAGCTATCCGAAACGGATTATGTGGACCGCGCACTGAAAGTCGTGCAGGGTCGCGCCCGGGTCAAGCGCACCATGTGGTCGCGCCGTGCGCAGGAATATGATGCGAAAATCAACTCAGGTGACCTCATCTCGATTTCGGAAGTCGTTCGCGATCTCTTCCGTGCCGAGAACCAGCCGGAACAGTCTTATTCGGAACGTCAGCTTTACGAAGCTGCCCTTGATCGCATGGCGCGAGAAATCGCTGCCGTCAACAAACTCTCCGAAACCGAGGCCGTGCGCCTCATCGAAGTTAATCTCGCCAAGGGACCGAAGCGCGGTAAGGCCGATGCTGAAGCCGATCTGGACGATGATGAGGTCGAAGCCGCGTAATTGCAGCGGCCTTTCTTTCTACAAAAAGCCCGGCTTTGGCCGGGCTTTTTGTTGTCCCGGCAGATGCTTGCCTTCGAAGGAAGACAATTATTAACCATCGGACAGCTTTTGCTGCGATGTCAGGGATTTATGCGAAATGACCGGGAACCAGATGGCGTCTTGTGCGTTCTTCCATGTGCCAGTTCGTAACCGGGTTTGTTTTGCGGCGTTTTATTATGGCTTCGGAACCGGCCTGTAGGGGGAATGCAGAACGGTTCTAAACTTCGTTCGGTTTTTCCGTCCAGGACTGGATGATCCTTCCCGAGCGCGCCTTGTGCGCGGCAAGAACAGGAGAACCAGATGAAGCCGTCATCCATGAGCAGTTCTTCCGCAGTTCCACCAACTCGCATTTCTCCGGCTGCGCGCAGTTTTCCGACGCCGGCCTCATCCTCCCAATCGATGATCCGAAGCGCAATGTCCGCTCCCTATCTGGAGCGCGAGGAAGAGCGTGACCTCGCAATCAGGTGGAGGGAAATGAAGGATCAGGATGCGTTGCATCGTATCACGTCGGCGCATATGCGGCTTGTCATTTCCATGGCCGGACGCTTCCGCAAGTTTAAACTGCCGATGAACGATCTTATCCAGGAAGGCTACGTCGGTCTTCTGGAGGCGGCGGCGCGTTTTGACCCCGAACGCGAGGTGCGCTTTTCAACTTATGCTTCGTGGTGGATCCGTGCCTCCATGCAGGACTATATCCTGCGCAACTGGTCAATCGTTCGTGGTGGAACAAGTTCGGCCCAGAAAGCGCTATTCTTCAACTTGCGCCGCTTGCGTTCCAAGCTGGCCCAGTCCGACGACAGCATGAGCAAGGCGGAAATCTATCGCGAAATTTCCGATCAGCTGGGTGTCTCGCAGAGCGATGTGGAATTCATGGATAGCAGGCTTTCCGGGCCCGACAGTTCGCTCTCGTCACCCGTGAACAATGACGAGGCGGGCGCATCCCGCCGCATGGATTTCCTCGTCGATGACCGTCCCCTGCAGGATGAGCTTGTAGAAAGTACCATCGATATGGAGCGTCGTTCAAGCTGGCTCAGTGTTGCGCTCGGTTCGCTGAACGAGCGGGAACTACACATCATTCGTGAACGCCGTCTCGACGATGATGGCGTGACACTGGAAGCGCTAGGCGAAAAGCTTGGTATTTCGAAGGAACGGGTGCGGCAGATTGAAAGCCGTGCGCTTGAAAAGCTGAAGATTGCGCTTTTGAGCCAGCACGAGCTTGCCGCCTATCAGGCATAGATCGCTTAGAGCAATAGAGGTTAAAGCGCGTCGCTCGAAACCTGACCGGGTCTCCCCTAATCCCTTGCGCCTTCCAGCCGCGCTGACCAGTCTTCCACCTTGCGGTTTTCAAGCCTGCGCACCGCATAGCGTTTCCAGCTCTCGGCGAGGTGGGGAATTTCCGCCATCCGGGCGAGTTCGTCATAGTTCAGCATATCGACATAGAGCAGATGCCAGACCCGGTGCAGCGTCCACTCCGGCGACAGCCGGTCAACGAGGACCATAGCGTCACCGGCTTCGGCATGGCCTTCCTCCAGAATCCGGTAATACCAACCGGTGCGCCCCGTTGTCTGGACACGAACCGCCATGTCAGGCATGTCGAAGCGTGCATTCAGTTTCCAGCAAGGCTGGCGCCCCTGTGAGACTTCGACCAGAGCCGTTCCGAGGCGGAAACGGTCACCCACCGCGACATGGCGTTCATCGAGGCCGGAGGTTGAGATGTTCTCGCCAAAGGCTCCCGGCGCGGCCAGCCGCGGATTGTCGCCGATCTCCTCGCGCCAGATGGCGTAGTGATCGTGCGAATAGTGATGCATGGCCTTTTCCGGCCCACCGTGTACCTTCCGGTCTCCCTGAGCGTCGCAGTCCAGACCTTCGTTGGTAATCCTGACTCTGCCCTGAACGGGCTTCTTATCTATACCGCTCGGCGCGTTTCGCGGCCCGAGCGGTGCAATTTTGCCGGCGAGAAGCGATTGAATCCGGACTTCCATTTCAAACACGCTCCTTCGTTTTGAGCCGGGCCGACGGCTGTGTACTCTATTCGCTGATCAGCTTCACACGGTCGCCAACGGAAACGGTGGCGCCAGCCGGCATTGCATTGAGCAGGCGGAACAATTCCAGTTTGCGGGTCGTGCCCTGCATCCGGGTGGAGAGGCTCGCCATGGTGTCACCGGGTTTCACCGTCACAACGCGGATACGCAGCGGCTTGATGGCGTCACGTTCGGCAGCGGACAGCAAGCGGAACGACTGTGTAACCGTTTGCGAGGCGGGCATCAAAGCGGGGCTGCCCTTGGGCGCTGCAGTCAGGAATCTGTAAACCTTGTTGTTCGCTCCAATGACCACGATGTCGAACTGCCAGCGATCGGCGCTCGCCCGCGCGGTTGCCGCCGGAAGACCATTGATGGTGAGCGGGCGTATGGAGCTTTCGTCCAGGCCGGTGACCCAGCCGGAACGGATATAGTCGGTGAGGCTGGAGCCCGCAGGCAGCGAAGCGCCGTCAAAACGAATGGCAACCTCGCCAGGGCCGCTGGCCATGACAGCATTGGCTGAATTGTCGATGCTAAAACCATCCGGCGCGCGGAAGGTGACGCCGAGTTTGGGATGAATGAAGTTCTGCTCGCGGACATAACCTTCATTCGGCGAGTCGCCATAGAGAAGATTATCGATGCCATTGAGGAAGGAATCGCGGTCTGTCGTGCCGACGCCCGGTGCGCCGATCCGGCGCGCGTGGCCAAGCGCCAGCTGGATGCGCTGCGGGGTCGCCGGGTGGCTTGCGAGGAAGTCGAGACTGGCGTCGGTCGCGCCCGAAACGGAGCGGAAGCCGGTATAGGCTTCCATCGATTGCAGGAACCGTGCTGAAGCGAACGGGTCGTAGCCTGCTTCGCCGATCATCTTGATGCCGATAGCATCGGCCTGCAGTTCCTGATTGCGCGAGAACTGGGCCAGACGCAGCTTGCCGCGGATGAGCGCCTCGCGGCCAGCCGATTCATTGTGCAGAACTTCGGTCGCCACGCGACCGGCAATGGCCGTCTCGGCCTCTTTTTCCTGACGAAGAATGCCGTGATTGGCCACCACATGGCCCATTTCATGCGCGATCACCGCCGCGACTTCGGAAGAGTCGTTGGCGAGCGCCAGAAGGCCGCGCGTCACATAAAGATAGCCTCCGGGCAGCGCGAAGGCGTTGATGTTGGGTGAATCGAGGATCGTGATGCGGTAGGTCTGGTCCGGCTTATCGGAAACCGTCGTCAGCTTGCCGACGATTTTGGCGACCATGCGCTCCAGCTTCTGGTCCTTGTACTCGCCGCCATAAGTGGCGAGAATGCGCGGATGCTGTTGTGCCCCCAACTGGGCCAGTCGGTCATTGCGCGTGACATTATCTACCGTGACCGGATTGGATGAGGGCTGAAGGCCCAGATCCTTGCTTGAGTTGATCGACTGGCAGCCTGAAATCAGGATAGCCATGAGCAAGCCAAGGCTGATGGCCGGTTTCCGCCAATTGCGCTGCGTCCGTTGTGGCAGGGATACTGGGAGACACAGGGAGGCCCGGAGAAGGGTCTTTTGACGGAACAGTATTTTATCCTCGCTGCTGAATCGGATCATACTCGTATTTGTCGCAAATCTAGTCATAGACGGGAAAGCGTACAAGCGGCTGAACAAAGCCAAAGGCGGTTCTTCTGGTTGATTGCGAACAAAATATGTCCGCAACCGTAACTCTATTTGAGGCGAATGCCTTTTTCGCCAATATAGTGTTGCAATGCTGCCGGTCCAGATGGCGAGAGGAGTTCGCCTGCCGGGCCTTGCGCAGAAATCTGCCCCCTGTCGATAAACAGCAACAGTGCATCGAGGTGAAGGGCATCTTCCGGTGTGTGTGTGACCATCAGAACGGTCATGCCGGTTTCGCGGCGCAATTCATCGACCAAATCGAGCATCTGGTGACGAAGTGCCGGGCCAAGGGATGCGAAAGCCTCGTCAAGCAGCAATATGGGCCGCTTGCGCACCAGGGCGCGGGCAATTGCCACACGTTGCCGCTCTCCACCGGAAAGGGCTTCGGGCTTGCGCTTTTCCTTGCCCCGCAGGCCGACGCGACCAAGCGCTTCTGCGATTGCCGTGCGATCCACATCATGGAGTCTGAGATTGGGCGAGCGCCCGAGGCCAACATTCTGTTCCACTGACAGATGGGCGAAAAGATTGTTTTCCTGGAATACCATTGAAACGGGGCGGGCTGCGGGGGAAAGGTCCGTCACATCCGTACCGCCGATGAGAATGCTGCCCGACTGCGGGATCTCGAACCCGGCGATCAAGTTGAGCAATGTGGATTTGCCTGAGCCGCTGGGGCCGACGATGGCGGCAATTGCCCCGCCCGGCACCGCGCCGTCGAAATGCATCGCGGTTTCGCCATAGCTGAAGCTGACGTCATGCAAGCGGATATCGGCGGAAGACGCAAAAGGCTTTGTATTCATGCGGAATGATTATCCTTTCGCGATGCAGCGGCGCGGTCTGCAATCATCATCAAGCCAAGGCACAGGACACCCAGAATAAGCGCCAGACCAGCGGCATCGAATGTGCGATAGCTGCCCATGCGCTGCAAGAGGAGATAGGGCAGGGTCAGCAGTGCATCGCTGCCGAAAAGGGCGATTGTACCCAGATCACCCAGTGACAATGCCATGGCGAAGGCAAATGCCATGCCGAACGGCTTGCGGATTGAAGGCCAGTCGATGAGGCGAAAACGGGTGAAGCTCCTGATGCCTAGTTGCGCGCAAAGCTTGTTATGGCGCGCTGCCGCGGTATCCCAGGCGGGGCGGAGCAGCCGCACCGCAAACGGCATTGCCATGGCTGCGTTTACCGTCACGACCATCAGGGGCGCGATGACGAAGGGATCAGTGAAATGGCGCAGCAGGATGAACCAGCCCGCGCCGATGACGATCGGGGGCATCACCAGAATGAGGCTTGCGCCGGTATCGAAGGCCGTGGCCAGCCTCGCGCTTCTGACCGCCTCACGCGCAGCCACAAGAGCAAACGACAGAAGCACCGATAGCATTGCAGCGGAAAAGCCGAGTATCATGCTGGTCGAGATGGCGCGCCAGACGATCTTCTCAGAGAGAAGGCGGGTGAGATCAGCCGCGAGGCCCGAGACCACCACACCGGCAATCGGCAGGACCACATAGAGGAAGCCAATGGCGATGGTGATAATGTTGAACAGGCGTTCACCCGGAGCCGGCCTAGTATAGCGTCGCGGTGCTGCGATAAAAGTGGAGCCTTCTTCGGATGGTTGCCCGGTCAGCCGCAAGGCGAAAAGGATCAGCAATGTCAGCACCAGCTGCGTGAAAGTGAGCGCGACAGCACGGGCGGGGTCGAAATCGAAATGGAGGCTTTGATAGATGGCCACTTCCAGCGTTGTGGCGCGCGGACCGCCGCCAAGTGTCAGTACGGTGGTGAAGCTCGTCACGCACAGCATGAATATGAGGCCGATCATGCCGGGAAGATTACGACGACTGACCGGCCATTCGATGAGGCGGAAGCGGGCGCGGTTGCCCATGCCAAGCTGCGCGACAAGTTTCCAGTAGTCAGTCGGGATCGATTCATAGGCCGCGAGAATCAGGCGAACGGCCAGAGGCATATTGAAAAAGACATGGGCGATCAGAATGCCCGTTATGCCGTAAATATCCGGCTGGAACGGGTGGCCTATCGTTCCGGAAACATGCGCGATCAAACCATTGCGCCCATAAATGCTGGTGACGCCCAGCACGGCCACAAGGGCCGGCAGGGCCAGCGGCAATGCGAACAGCCGCAGCATCAGGCTGCGACCCGGAAAGCGGGTTTCTGCGTAGAAGGCGCGGGCAACGGGAATGGCAAACAGCACCGAAAGCAGGCTCGATGTCACCGCCTGTAGAACCGTGAAACGGGCGACGCGCCAGAGATAGGTGTCGAAACTGGCGGCGGCATCAAAGCCGCCGTCTGTGGCTTCAAGTGCGAGCGCGAAAAGCGCGCCGCCGGCAAGCAGGACCAGAAAGGCGAGCGCCAGAACCCCCGCGATTGGCTTCATCGTGGAGGCTGATGTTGGGCCATGCTGCACTGGGCGTGCGGTCATCTGCTGATCGCCGCCAGCCATTCATCCACCCAGTTCTTGCGGTTCTTCGCAACCTCGTCGGACGGAATGAGCAGCGTCTTTTCCGGCTTGGGCAGAGCGTCGAATTCCGCTGGCAAGGGCACAGAGGTTTTGCCTGCCGGGAACATCCAGTTGGTTTCAGGGATAACATCCTGAAAACCGGGGCCGGTCATGAAGGCGAGGAACTTCTGTGCGAGTGGGTTTTGCGCGCCGGTCGTCGTCATGGCAGCCAGCTCGATCTGTAGGTAGTTGCCTTCCGGATAAGCCAGTGCCTTATAGCGCTCGTTTTTTTCGGCTATCATGTGATAGGCGGGCGAGGTGGTGTAGGAAAGCACCATCGGCGCCTCGCCTTTGGTGAAGAGGCCGTATGCCTCCGACCAGCCCGGTGTGACGGTGAGGATACGCTTTTGCAGTTTCTGCCATGCGTCTGCCGCTTCGTCGCCATAGACCGACTTCATCCACAAAAGCATGCCGAGGCCGGGGGTGGATGTGCGGGGATCCTGCAGCACGATCTTCTGCGACGGGTCGCCCTCGACCAGTTCCTTCAGGCTTTTTGGCGGATTGGGCAGTTTTTCGGAATCGTAGACGACGGCGAAATATCCGTAGTCATAAGGCACGAAGACATCATCCCTGAAGCCACCGGGAACCTGCACATTGCTCAAGTCGATGCCGCTTGGCGCGAAATAGCCGGAAGCGCGGGCTTCCGTCGTGAGGTTGGTGTCGAGACCCAGAACGATGTCGGCTTTCGTCCCGCTGCCTTCGAGCTTCAGGCGATTGAGCAGCGCCACGCCATCAGCCGAAGCGACCCACTCAACTTCACAGCCGCACTCCTTTTCGAAGTTTTCCTTCACCTTGGGGCCGGGACCCCATTCGGCGACGAAGCTGTCATAGGTATAGACGGTGAGCTTGTCTCCTTTGGCCTCGGCGACAGGCGCAACGCCAAGGGCTGCCGTCAGGGAAACGGTTAGTAACGATAAAAGCCGCATGACGGCACTTCCTTTCTTTTACTTCAAGAGGATTGAGCGCCGTTTTATGGAGCATCTAATCCCTCCGCCGGTGCAAACCGGATCAGGTTCAGCGGGTTGACCGGAATTGCGGCCTCTCAGCCATCTGCAAGCGCAAATGGCACCCCGTTAGAGCGGCTGAGACAATAATGTGTTGGCACGGGAAGGGCAAGGGATGAGCGCGCATGGAGATGCAGGCTTCCGGCAGCAATTCGCCCGTGTTATGAGCAGCTTATGAGCACATTCGTCATTCTTCTCGGCGGCGATCTCGTCGTGACCGAACGCCTGAAGCGCCAGATCGCCGGGGCGCGCATTCTTGCTGCCGATAGCGGCATCCGCCACGCGGCTGCGCTGGGCGTGGAGCCGGACTTGTGGCTGGGTGATTTCGATTCGACTTCCGACGACATGTTCCGGCGTTACGCACATGTGCCGCAACAGACCTTCCCGCGTGCCAAGGATATGACGGACGGGGAGCTGGCTTTCGAGGAAGCGGTCGCGCGCGGGGCAACCCGGATCATCCTTTGCGGCGCTTTCGGTGGCCAGAGAACTGACCACACTCTTTTGCATCTGACCATGGCGACAGCACAGGCTGCAAAGGGCCGCGATGTGTTGCTTTCCAGTGGTGCTGAAGAAGCATGGCCTTTGCCGCCAGGGGATTATGCTTATGATTTACCGGATGGAACATCATTCAGCGTCATTAATTTCAGTGCAGTCGAAGGGCTTACGATCACAAATGCGGAGTGGCCGTTAGAGAATGTTACCCTTCCATTCGGCTCATCATGGACTGTTTCTAACATAATACGTGGAACACTTCACATTACTATGCGTTCTGGCTTGGCGATACTTTTAGCCAACTTGGACGTGAATGGTGATCGTGGCTGAAACGCTAACCTTACCATCTGAAAACGCTTGACGCCCAAGAGCGAAACGTATTGTAAATGGGGCAAGCGGGTATCATCTGCTTTACGCCGAAATTGGGGACGCAAAGTCGGTGGTTATGTCAACTCTACAGGAGATTGTTTCATGAAATCACGTCTTACGATGATTGCAATTGCCGGCGTGCTCGCGTTCTCGACAGCAGCATGCACGACGTCGGAACAGCGTACGGCTGGTTACGGTGTCGGCGGTGCGGCCCTTGGCGCTCTTGCTGGCGGCGCGATTTCGGGTAGTGGTCGCGGCGCCCTTGCCGGTGCGGCCATCGGTGGTGTTGCCGGTACGCTGTTGGGTGCAGCCCAGACTCGTAATGGTGTTCAGTACTGCCGTTATCGTGATCCGTATGGCCGCGTTTACGAAGCGCCTTGTCAGTAATAACTGCGTGAAGATCAGATAAAGACAGGCCGGGGAAACCCGGCCTGTTTGTTTTTCATGCCTGTTCGACGCCGATCCATTTGACAGAACGGCTTTTGTCGCGGACAAGCAGGCGGAATTTCAATCGTACTTTGCAGAGAACCATGGCACCGCCCCTTCTTCGTCTCGACCAGATCAAACTCACTTTCGGTGGCACGCCGCTTCTGGAGGAGGCCGGTCTTTCGGTCGGGGAGGGCGACCGCATTGCGCTTGTGGGGCGTAACGGTTCGGGAAAATCGACCTTGCTGAAAATCGCAGCCGGTATGGTCGAACCCACCTCCGGCGAGGTATTCAAGCATCCGGGTGCAACCGTTCGCTATCTGCCGCAGATGCCCGATATGGACGGCTTCTCTAATGTCCGGGCTTATGTGGAAGCGGGGTTGGGACCGGCTGATGATCCGCATCGCGTCACCTATCTTCTGGAACATCTGGGCCTGACCGGCGAGGAACAGCCCGACCAACTTTCCGGAGGTGAAGCGCGCCGTGCGGCACTCGCGCGGGTGATCGCGCCGCAGCCTGATGTGCTGCTTCTGGACGAGCCGACAAACCATCTCGACCTTACCACCATTGAATGGCTGGAAGACGAACTGCGCCAGATTCGCTCGGCCATCGTTCTTATTTCGCATGACCGTCGTTTTCTGGAGAATGTCAGCCGGTCCACAACCTGGCTCGATCGGGGCATTACGCGCCGCATCGAGCAGGGGTTCGGCCATTTCGAGGAATGGCGCGACAAGGTGCTGGAAGAGGAAGAGCGCGACCTGCACAAGCTTGGCCGCCAGATTGCCCGCGAGGAGCACTGGTTGCGCTATGGCGTGACGGCACGACGCAAGCGCAACATGCGCCGCCTGGGCGAACTGCACGGCATGCGTGCCGAATTCCGCAATCATCGCAGGGCGCAGGGCAATGCCGTTCTGGCGGCAAGCGATTCGAAGGAATCCGGCAAGCTGGTGATCGAAGCCAAAGGTCTCAACAAAGCCTATGGCGAGCGGGTTCTGGTCAAGGATTTCTCGATCCGAGTGCAGCGCGGCGACCGTATCGGTCTGGTGGGGCCGAACGGTGCGGGAAAAACCACGCTGCTTTCGCTTCTGACGGCCAAGCTGGAGCCGGATTCCGGCACCTTGCGGCTCGGTGTCAATCTGGAAATGGCGGAGCTGGACCAGAAGCGGGAGGACCTCAATCTGGACGATACGCTGACGCATTATCTAACAGACGGTCGCGGCGAGAGCCTCGTCGTCAATGGCGAGCAGCGGCATGTGGTGTCCTATATGAAGGACTTCCTGTTCCAGCCGGAACAGGCGCGGACACCTATCCGCGAGCTTTCCGGCGGTGAAAGGGCGCGGTTGATGTTGGCTTGCGTTCTGGCCCGGCCCGCCAATCTGCTTATTCTCGATGAACCGACCAACGATCTCGATATGGAAACGCTCGATCTGTTGCAGGAGCTGGTGGCCGGCTTTCCGGGAACGGTCATTCTGGTCAGCCATGACCGCGATTTTCTCGACCGCACTGTTACTTCGGTCATCGCACCGGAAGGTGATGGACGCTGGCTCGAATATGCGGGCGGCTATGCAGACATGATGGCGCAGCGCAAGGAACAGGCGCTAGTGCGCCGCAATGTAAAGACCGCTGCCCCACGCGCCGATGACAAGGGTGAAGGAAATTCGCAGCCCAAGCGTGATGAAAAGCGCAAGCTTTCCTACAAGCAGAAATTCGCACTCGAAACGCTGCCGGGCAAAATGGATGCGCTAGGCAAAGAAATCGCCGTTCTGGAAGGCAAGCTTGCCGATCCGCAGCTTTATGCCAAGGATCCGACGCTTTTCTCGAAGACTGCCGATCTTCTGGAAAAGAAGCGTACAGAAAACGCCGCCATGGAAGAAGAGTGGCTGGAGCTCGAAATGTTGAGAGAAGAGCTGGAGGGGTAAGCCTCCAGCCTGCCTTCAACTGCTCGCTTTGTTCAATATGCTGATAGCTTCATCGGTCAGCTTCAGTTCCGCTGCACCGATCAGTTCCCCAAGCTGGGCCGAACGCGTGGCGCTGGCAATCGGCGCGGTGACCGACGGCTGAGCGATCAGCCAGGCGATTGCCACTTGCGCCTGCGTCACGTCCAGATTGCGTGCGACTTCATCCAGTGCCGCAATGATGCGCGACCCGCGATCCGTCAGATATTTCTCAACCGACTTGCCGCGCGCGCTTTGGCCAAGATCGTCGGCAGAACGGTATTTGCCGGTCAGGAAACCCGCTGCCAGCGAATAATATGGGATTACGCCCAGTCCGTTGTCACGGCAGATCGCTTCCAGCCCACCTTCAAAGTCCGCGCGATCATGGAGATTGTAAAGCGGCTGCAGGCTCTCATAGCGCGGCAGGTTGTGATTCTGTGCCGTATCGAGCGCTTCCGTGAGGCGTTCTGGCGTCAGATTGGAGGCACCTATGGCACGCACTTTGCCTGCCTCGATCAGTTCCTTATAGGTGCCCAGTGTCTCTTCGAACGGGGTTTCCGGATCGTCCCAATGGGACTGGTAGAGATCGATATAATCCGTTTGCAGCCGCTTGAGTGAGGCGTCCACCGCTTTGCGGATATAGGCGGGAGAAAGCCCCTTTTCGTCTGGCCCCATCTCGGAGCCGACCTTGGTGGCAATAACGACCTTGTCGCGCAGGCCGCGCGATTTCAGCCAGTTACCGATAATGGTTTCGGATTCGCCGCCCACATTGCCGGGGGCCCAGGCAGAGTAGGCATCCGCCGTGTCGATGAAATTCAAGCCTGCATCGACAAAACGGTCGAGAAGCGAAAAAGATGTCGCTTCATCGACCGTCCATCCAAATACGTTACCGCCAAAACATAATGGCGAAACATCGAGTTCGGTGTGTCCGAGCTTCGTAAACTCCATGGACCTAATCCCCTTCCTCAGAATGCGGGTCTGGGTTCGACCTGCCGGGTTCCGATTTCAGGAAGAAGAAAGGTTCGCGGAGCCTGCGGTCAGCTCATGCCAAGCGCGTCCATGTAAAGCTGGAGCATGGCTTCTTCTTCCTGGCGTTCGTGGTCTTCTTTTTTCCGCAAACGAATAATGGTCCTGACGACCTTGCTGTCAAACCCGGAACCCTTCATTTCGGCGTAAACTTCCTTGATATCATCGCCGATGGTCTTTTTTTCTTCTTCCAGGCGCTCAATGCGTTCGATAAACGCGCGCAACTGGCCGACAGCAATGGTTTGGGCTTCGCTGGTAATGTCGTCGCTCACGAGGTTTTCTCCAATTCAAAGTCAATAGGATTGCGGCCAATCGGTTTCACACGGAAACCATGCCGCTTGTCGATAGTCTGGACCGTTTTTCCTGCGAGTCGCAGGCAAAATTAAGAGGCTTTTTCGATGCCCGACCCAAAGTTGCAGGTCAAGCCTGTGGATAGCGGGTAAAGTGGCTCCTGACAGGCCGGTTCATTCCGTTGGTCCCGTACGGGAGCCGAAATGCCGGATTTCATGGATGGCGTCGAGCGCATTGATTTGCGCCAGCATCGGCGCTAGGCGGTCCGCCCATTCTATGACGCCGTTTTTGTCAGCGATGAGATCCTGTCGCACTTCGATCAGTACATGGGCAAAACCCTGCGCCGTGGCATGACGATACATGGCATCGTTGCGCAGTGCTCCGTCATAAGGCTCATTGTCACCCACAGTGAGATCCGGATTCTCGCGCAGCAGAGACAGAAGCGGTATGACAGCACGGTCATCCCTGTCCCAGAGCAGGCCGATCTGCCATGGGCGGGCCTTGTCTTTCCAACGCGGCGTGAAGGAATGGATCGAAACGATAAAAGGGGCCTTGCCGCTTGCCGCCGCGATACACGCGCTGGTTTCTGTGACCGCACGGTGATAGGGGCGGTAAAAACGTTCCAGCCGTTCCTCGCGTTCGCCTGCCGACATCGGATAATTGCCGGAAATGATTGCACCATCCGACAATTGCATGATGAGGGTTGGATCGTCTTCGCCGCGATTGGGGTCGATCAGCAGACGGGAAAAACCGCCCAGCACCGCAGGCGCGCCGAGACGGTGCGCCAGTTCGCGCGTTAAGTTTTCCACACCGATGTCGTAGGCGATATGACGGTCGAATTCACTTTCCGGCAAACCCAATGTGCCATATTCAACAGGAAGGTCACGTTTTGCGTGATCAGCGGTCAGAAGCAAGCCGAGGTGAAAATCGCCATCGATCTGATGGGCAGGCGAGAATGACATGGAGCAAGTTCCCAGAGTCACTTTAGGGATGATTTCTGTCATATGCGGGAAGCTGTTTCAGCTCTGTCATGAGAAAGGTGGGATTGCAACGGTCATTCTTTGGTCAAGAGCGTTGTTCTCAATGGGACTGCGTTGACATCAAAGGCGAAACTGCCGAAAAGAGAGCTACCGAAATGGGATTTCCTTATGTGATACAAAAGCGCGTGACAAATAAGCGATTGCGGGCTGAAGGGGTTCTGCGAATGCGACTTCCACTGTTTCTTGCCTTGTTCTCCGGAGTGCTGATGGGGGCTCTGGGTATGACGTCCGTGGAGGCGCGCGCGGATTTTCGCGTATGCAATGCGACCCAGAATCTTGTCGGTGTTTCCATCGGCTATAGAGCGAAAGCCGGCTGGGTGACCGAAGGCTGGTGGCATATCGACGGCTCGACCTGCAAGACGCTGATCGAAGGCCCGCTGACGTCTCGCTATTACTATCTCTTTGCTGAAGATGCCCAAGGCGGTGGGCGCTGGGAAGGCAAAGTCAATATGTGCGTCGCGGAAAAGGAATTCCGCATCACAGGTGTTCAGGATTGCTTCGCGCGCGGTTTCCAGCGCAACGGCTTCCAGGAATACGATACCGGGGAACAATCGAGCTGGATGGTACAGCTCACCGATGAAACGCCGCCAGAAAACCCCACTGTTACAGGAACGAATAATCAATGAAGCGCAACCGCAAGGTCAAAATTCTCGCTACGCTGGGTCCGGCGTCCGGTGAGGAAGCTGTTATCCGCAAGCTCTTTGAAGCGGGTGCCGACGTATTCCGCATCAATATGAGCCATGCCGACCATGACCTGATGCGGACGCTCGTCAAGCGCATCCGCAATGTGGAAAAGGACGTTGGCCGCCCGATCGGTATTCTGGCGGATTTGCAGGGCCCGAAGCTGCGTGTGGGCAAGTTCAAGGAAGGTAAGGTCGATCTCGTTCCCGGCCAGACTTTCACGCTCGACAATAACGATGTCCCTGGCGACGAAAAGCGCGTCTTTCTTCCGCATCCCGAAATTCTGGAAGCGGTCGAGCCGGGTCATCGCCTGCTGATCGATGACGGCAAGCTGCATCTGGTGGCGGAAGCCTGCGACGGCAAGTCGATCCGTTGCAAGGTCATTTCCGGAACGCGTATTTCCGATCGCAAGGGCGTGAGCCTGCCGGACACCACACTCGGTGTCGGTGCGCTGACCGAAAAGGACCGCAAGGATCTCGACGCGGTGCTGAAGGAGGAAATCGATTGGGTTGCGCTGTCCTTCATCCAGCGCCCGGAAGACTTGGCCGAAGTACGCAAGGTTTCGCGCGGCAAGGTCGGTATCATGTCGAAGATCGAAAAGCCGCAGGCCGTGACGCGTCTCGATGAGATCATCGAGCTTTCGGACGCGCTGATGGTTGCCCGCGGCGATCTCGGTGTGGAAGTACCGCTGGAAAGCGTTCCCGGCATCCAGAAGCTCATCACCCGCAAGGCGCGTCGCGCCGGCAAGCCGGTCGTCGTTGCCACACAGATGCTGGAATCGATGATTACCGCGCCTGTGCCGACTCGCGCCGAAGTATCGGACGTTGCCGCCGCCGTCTTCGAAGGCGCCGATGCGATCATGCTTTCGGCAGAATCTGCTTCCGGCCAGTATCCGGTTGAAGCGGTCTCCACCATGAACCGCATTGCCGAAAAGGTTGAGCAGGAGCCGACCTATCCGGGCATCATCGATGCGCAGCGCGCCATGCCGGAACCGACTGGCGCGGATGCCATCTCGTTGGCGGCCCGTCAGATTGCCGAAACGCTGAAGCTTGCGGCAATCGTCACCTATACGGCTTCCGGCACGACCGGCCTGCGCGCTGCACGCGAGCGTCCGCGCACGCCGATCATCGCGCTGTCGCCGGTGGTCGATACCGCGCGCCGACTTTCGCTCGTCTGGGGCCTGCATTGTGTGGTCACCGAGGACGCGCATGACCTGGAAGACATGGTAGATCGCGCCTGCAACATCGTGTTTCGCGAGGAATTTGGCAAGGCAGGTGACCGTATCATCATCACGGCAGGCGTACCTTTCGGAACACCGGGCGCAACGAACATGCTGCGTATCGCCTATATCGGTGCAGATGGACAGTCCGGTATCTGATTCAGCCCGAGCAGTGTCTTCTAGACGGAAGGCCCTGCCATGCTCGACCCAGAGTGATTTCGTCACTACAGCCTAATAGAACGCGCTCCATTCGGGGCGCGTTTTCGTTGAGGGCGGTTTTTATGAAGGTGCCGGAATTGCCCCCGGTCTTGTTTCGGGTCATAGCGGTCGTTCAACGAAGCCATTTCGCCGCGAATGGCTCTATGTGCGGGTGTCGGTCAGCTCGTCGGCGAGATCGTTGAAGTTTTTCTGGGCGTCACGCATCATCGGATAGATCCTGAGCGCCTGCTCGTAAGCCTTCATCGCCTGTTCCTTGAGGCCGCGGATGCGCAATATCGCAGCCATACCAGTCAGCGCTCCATAGTGGCGCGGCTCCAGCTCCAGCGTACGGTTGATGTCGTACATGGAATGGGCATAATCTTTTTGCAGGAAATAGACAGTTGCGCGGCGGTTCCACGCTTCCGCATAGTCGGGATTGAGCGCAATCGCCTCGTTCAGGAAATCCAGCGCCGATGCGTAGCGGTGTTCGAGTGTGGCCGCATTGGCCCATTGCACCAGAAGATCGATGGTCGCGCTGCCCGATTGCGACCAGAGCGTATTGATCTGTGAAGCTATACGCCGACCCCTGGCCTCATCCGTGGTGCGGCGAAGCTCGGCGAAGAGTTTGTCGAGACGCTCTTCAGGCGACAGTGCCGCAGCAGGAGCGGGCTTTTCCGGCGCAGGCTTCTGTTCGCTGTCAGCGCCAATCTGCACAGGAGTGAGCGGAGCGATCAGTGGCACTTTATGCGGCGGAATCTCGGCATGAACCTGAGCAACCGCCAGCGATGCCGCACCGAGCGCAGTGACCAATATAAATCCATTCAGACAAGCAAAAACGTTCCGCATACGTATAAGTTTCCTCACGCGCAGCGAAACGTCAAATGCAAAATCAGAAATAAGATTAGCCCTGGCGAGCCTTGAAGCGCGGGGCGGTCTTATTGATGATGTAAACGCGGCCCTTGCGGCGGACCAGCTGGCAGTCGCGATGACGGGCCTTGAGCGCTTTGAGCGAGTTCTTGATCTTCATGTCAATCACCGGTCTGGTTGGCCCATTGACATGAAGATGCCGCCGGGCTTCATAAAAACAGGCGCCCAAGGCGCCAATTGGTTATAGGCACTATTCGTGCCCGAAGGGTTGGCCGAAATACACAAGGTTTCAGGTAAATGTCAACTCCCGCGCGGCAGATTCACGAGCTTGAGCCTGAAAATCTTGCCGCAGGGAGGGGAATCGCAAGGATTCCCGGCTGGTGTCAGTTTGAGCGTGGCCTGATACGGGTAACGTGTCCCATTTTGCGGCCTTCGCGGGCTTCTTTCTTGCCGTAAAGATGCAGGACGGCATTTTTCTCTGAGAGAATCGCCGGGATTTTGTTCACGTCATCGCCGATCAGGTTTTCCATTACGCAATCCGAATGCCGTTCGATGTCACCAAGTGGCAGGCCGGCCACAGCGCGGATATGCTGTTCGAACTGCGAGATGGCGCAGGCGGCTTCCGTCCAGTGGCCGGAATTGTGCACGCGCGGGGCAAATTCATTGGCCAGCAGGGTGCCGTCTTTCAGCACGAAGAATTCCAGACCGAGCACGCCCACATAGTCCAGCGCGTGCAGAAGCTTTTCAGCTGCCATTCGGGCCGCGAGTGCGGTTGGCTCGGATAACGTGGCTGGCACTGTGGAGGTGGCCAGAATGCCGTTCTTGTGCACGTTTTCGGCAATGTCGAAGATCGCAACATTGCCGCTGCGGTCGCGCGCGGCAATGACGGAGACCTCGCGTTCGAAATCGACGATGCCCTCAAGAACGGCAGGCGCGTTGTTGATCGCGGCAAGTGCCTTGTGCGTCTCGGCCTCGTCGAGCGTATTCAGGCGAACCTGCCCCTTGCCATCATAGCCAAGGCGGCGCGTCTTGAGAATTCCGCGTTCCCCGAGCGCTCCGAGAGCAGCGATCAGGGTTTCCGCGTCATCGACCAGACGCCAGGGTGCTGTGTCAATGCCGCTTTCGTTGAGAAACTGCTTTTCGGTGAATCGGTCCTGCGAGACTTCCAGAGCGGCTGGCGGCGGCAGGACAAGTGCGGTTTCGGCAAGCTTGTCGGCAGCGGCGACCGGCACATTTTCGAATTCATAGGTGATGACATCCGATGCGGCGGCCAGTTCGGCCAGAGCCCCGGGGTCGTCATAGGCGGCGACAATCTGGCGATTGGCCGTTTGCGCTGCCGGGCAATCCGCCTGCGGTTCGAGGATGACGGTGTTGAAGCCGAGGCGTGCTGCCGCCATGGCGAGCATGCGGCCCAGCTGGCCACCGCCGATAATGCCGATGGTGTCGCCGGGTTTCAGGCTTGTTTTCTGCATGTCATGCCTCGTCGGATGGATGTTCAGCCACGCTTTCGGTCTGGGCGGTGCGCCAGTCGTCGAGACGGGCTGCGAGCTTGTCGTCATAAAGCGCCAGAACGGCTGCGGCCAGAAGGGCCGCGTTGACGGCGCCTGCACGACCTATGGCCAGGGTGCCGACGGGGATGCCCGCGGGCATCTGCACGATGGAAAGGAGCGAGTCCTGGCCGGACATCGTCTTGGACTGCACGGGTACGCCGAAAACCGGCAGGGGCGTCATGCTTGCGGCCATGCCGGGCAAATGGGCCGCGCCGCCCGCACCGGCAATCACTACTTTGAAACCCTCGGCTTTTGCGCCTTTGGCGAAAGCGACGAGGCGATCCGGTGTGCGATGGGCGGAAACGATGCGGGCATCAAAGGATATGCCAAGCGCATCCAGTGTTTCCGCCGCATGGCGCATGGTTTCCCAATCGGACTGGCTGCCCATGATGATGGCGACGTCGGCAGGAACGCTCATTGGTCTTTCGTACTCCGCTTCTTCCGTTCGTGAATGGCTGGTTTTAAGAACGATGAAGCCGGGCGAACCCCGGCTCTGCAATCGATGTCATGTGTGGTCAGGCGATGATGTCAGGGATGACCTGATCCTCCATTTCCTGAAGCTTGTCCTTGATCGCCAGCTTCTTCTTTTTCATGCGCTGAATGCGCAGCTGGTCACAGCCCATCGCCATCATGGCGTTGATCGCCGCATCGAAATCCGCATGTTCCTGTTTCAGACGTGCGACAGCCAATCTGATTTCGGCCTGTTCCTGATCGGACATGCGGTTCGCCTTGTTCTGTATCTATCTGTTTTTACACGCGCAATTATCCGAAACAGTTTTCGCTTCCGGGCGACGCGCTCTGAATAGTTTTACGGGCCGCGCCGAACCAACGATGCAAGGCTCTGCACAACCCGTTTCGGGCGAAGCCCTTACCACATTTTTCACGATTGGAAAATGCTACCACGACAAAATCGACTTTGCATCAAAGTCGTGCCAAAGTGTCATGGTTCTGTCATGGACAGCGGTCGATCAGAGTTTCGCTCATCCGTTACTCATGGCAGCCGTGACTGCGTAACCGGTCCGGGAAAACAGGAGGTGTGCCTGGCATTTGCGCAGCATTCAAGCCGGCGGACAATGGCCCTCAAGGCAGTCAAAGGATATGATGTCCGCATTGTTTCGCCGTAAGGAAAATCAATCAAAGGAGATCTGATGATGGCTATTGAGTCCCATCTTGCCACGCTTGAAAAGAAGCACGGCGCTCTGGAGCAGGAAATTTCCGAAGCTATGGCGTCACCGGCAATGGACGATCTTCACGTTGCATCACTCAAGCGCAAAAAGCTTGTGCTGAAGGAGCAGATTGAAAAACTGAGAACCCAGGTAACGCGACATTAAACAGGAAGACCCGAAGGCGGTCTTAACTGAGGCTTCAAGCCCTTGATTTGAAGCACTTTCTTGGATTGTCGAGCAGCGTTCAGGAAAGTGCATGCAATCCGGAATTGGCGGCTGTGTAACGGCCGCCGAATACTCTGGGTTTGTGCATATTACAGCCATCGTTCTTAAGCAGCACAAGAGCGCGGTGTCGCTGCGCCCTACTTTCCCATGCCCGAAATCCGGTTCCCACTTTTGGGAGACGTACTTCAGCTTTCCTGTTCGGCGCGCGGGTCCAGCTTCATGACTTCCGGTGTCGCTCCGCGCTCGGAAGGCATGCTTTTGAACTGGTCCTTATCCTCTGTGCGCATGGAGGCGCGCTTGCGTGAGCGGAACAGCGCATAGGCGGTGATCGAGATATGGGCGAGGGCGGTTATCAGGAAGAGGCCGGATGGCCAGAAGATATCCATTGCCGCAGCGGCAAGAAGCGGTCCCAGCATCGTTCCGAAGCCATAAAGAAGCAGAAGGCCGCTCGACACTTTCACAAAGCTTTCAGAGGTCGCATGGTCATTCGCATGGGCGACGGCGACCGGATAGAGCGCATAGGCCAAAGCACCGTAGCAGCCGGTCATGGTGATGATGACAGTGCCGCTGGAGGGTGCGATTATAAAAGTGAGGAGACCGACCAGCGCTGCGAGCGATGCGACGCTTGCAAGGACGAAACGGCGGTCAACGAGATCGGAAATACGCCCGATGGGGATTTGCATCAATGCGCCCGCTGCAATTGTCACACTGACCATCAGAGCGATTTCCGGGGTCGAAATGCCGGATTGCGCGCCAAAAACAGCGCCAAGCGTGCCCCAAGCGCCATTAGCGATACCGATCAGTATGCAGCCGATAAAGGCGGCTGGCGAATTGCGGTAAAGCGCCTTGAGGTCCAGTTGTACCTCGGTCAGCGGCTTGGGACTGATGGCTGTGGAAATTGCGGTGGGAATGAGCGCCAGACAGAAAAAGATGCCTGTAATCATGAAAAGATGGTCGGAGCGTACATCGCCCCCCGCAACCAGCATCTGGCCGGTCATCGTCGCCCCGTAATTGACCATCATGTAGAGGCCGAAAATCTTGCCGCGCGATTCGTTTGATGCGCGTTCGTTGAGCCAGCTTTCGATCACCATGAAAGCGCCAGCCATCGAGAAACCTGTGAAAGCACGCAGCAAAATCCAGATCGTCGCATCGACGAATATGCCTGACAGAAGTGCAATGATTGCCGCTGCGGCAGCAAAAAATCCGAAGGCGCGCACATGGCCTACGCGGCGCACAAGACGAGGTGCGAAGAGACAGCCTGCCACAAAGCCGCCCGCCCAGGTCGTGCCGAGCATGCCGAGGGACGTTACGGAAAAACCTTCAACGCCGCCGCGCAATGGCAGAAGCAGTCCATGAAGGCCGGAGGCTATCAGAAGAAAGGCTGTGCCGCACAAAAGGGCCAGAACCTGAATGTAGATACGCAAAATCACATTCCCGGAATTTGCCGAAGCCGGATGACGCAGCTTCTCTCATTGGGTTTCAAGTAGACGGGTGCCTGTTTGCGCACCGTATGAAGTTGTTCCTGTTTTGCATGAACTGTCGAAGCCACTCCAAGTCTTTGTTTATACGCATTTTCCAACGCAAAGCCGTCCCACGTTCTTGCTGAAAACGCACTATCGGAAAAGTGCTTCCGCGGCGGCACGGCTGTCGCCTTTTCTCAATCGTTCGGCTTTCAGTCGCTCGATTTCGGATTGCAGCAAGGCGATACGCTGGTCGATCTCGATGACCGAAAGCAGCGCAAGCTCCTCTTCACTGAGTACCGCATGATCGCGTGACGTTACAGTATCCTCATCGAAACCGCTCATGGCCTTCCTCCGTGGTCAATGATGATCGCAGGCGCTGAGAAAAGATTTAACACCTTGAATCTTCGCATATATATTCGGGAAAATCGATGACCATTTCCCTAATGAAGCTCCCTGTATCGGGCATACGGCATTTCTGCGGCGTTCGATGTATCCGGTGCTTTTCGCAAGGCGGCTCGTCAGGGGATTTAAACAGGAGTTTTGTTGTGATGGTTGAGTTGCCCTCCCAGATGACCGCTATCCAAATCGTCGAACCGGGGGGTGCGCATATGTTGCGCCCTGTCCAGCGCTCGGTGCCGGAGCCGAAGGCGAGGCAAATTCTCGTCCGGGTGCGTGCGGCGGGCGTCAACCGGCCAGACGTATTGCAGCGTCAGGGCCATTATGCACCGCCTGCCGGCGCATCGGACATTCCGGGACTGGAAATTGCCGGTGACGTGTTGGCGATTGGCGAAGGAGTGAAGCGTTTCCGCAAGGGCGATCAGGTTGCCGCGCTTCTGGCCGGTGGCGGCTATGCTGAATATGCCGTCGTGCACGAAACCAACGCGCTGCCGCTGCCTTCCGGTTATGGCTATATCGAGGCGGCGGCCATACCGGAAACCTTCTTCACCGTCTGGCATAATGTGTTCGAGCGCGGTGGCTTGAAGGAGGGTGAGACGCTGCTGGTTCATGGCGGTTCTTCGGGGATCGGCACGACGGCTATTCAGCTGGCGTCCGCCTTCGGTGCTTATGTCATTGCAACGGCGGGCTCGAAGGACAAATGCGATGCCTGCCTGAAGCTTGGTGCCGATAAGGCGATCAATTACCGCGAAGAGGATTTCGTGGGGTGTGTGAAGGAGGCAACCGACGGCAAGGGCGCCGATGTCATTCTCGACATGGTGGGCGGCGATTATGTTGACCGCAATTATAAGGCCGCTGCCGAGGACGGCCGCATCGTGCAGATCGCTTTTCTGAATGGAGCCAAGGCGAGCGCAAATTTCGCGATGCTGATGACCAAGCGGCTTAACCATACCGGCTCGACACTGCGTCCGCGTCCGGTGGAGTTCAAGGCCGGCATTGCGCGGGAACTGGAGGCGAAGGTCTGGCCTCTTCTGGCTGCCCGGCGCGTTGCGCCGGTGATGGACATGATCTTTTCCCTGAAGGACGCCTGGCGCGCGCATGAGCGTATGGAAGAGGGAAAGCATATAGGCAAGATCGTGCTCGATGTCGCCTGAGATATTCGGGCCCGTCATGCCTGAATGTCGGCAAGCTTCGCCGCAGACCCTGAGACCGATGTGCGTTTCAGCCTTGAAGCAATTCTTGCTCTGGCGACAAAAAAACGATATATAGGCCGTGATTTCCCGGAAATTGTGGTTTTTTCCACGTCCCGCGCCACCGGAGCGGACGAACAAGAGGATTATATCTAATGGCCACCCAGCTCCTCATGCCGAAGGCAACGGCCGTCTGGCTTGTCGATAATACGGCTTTGTCCTTTGACCAGATTGCGGCTTTCTGCAAGCTGCATCCGCTTGAGGTGAAGGCAATTGCCGACGGTGAAGCTTCGCAGGGCATCAAGGGCCTTGATCCGGTGATTACGGGACAGATCTCGCGCGAGGAAATCGCGAAGGGTGAGAAGGACCAGTATTATCGCCTGAAACTGGCGGAACCGAAGGTGCGCGTGCCGGAAGCCAAGCGCAAGGGGCCGCGCTATACGCCGCTTTCCAAGCGTCAGGATCGTCCGAATGCGATTCTCTGGCTGGTGCGCAACCATCCGGAACTGAAGGATGCGCAGATTTCGCGCCTGATCGGAACGACCAAGTCGACGATCGAACAGATTCGCAATCGTACTCACTGGAATTCGGCGAACCTGACGGCGATGGACCCGGTTACGCTGGGCCTTTGCTCGCAGATCGATCTCGATCTTGAGGTTGATCGCGCTGCGCGCAACCGTCCGCCTGCGCCGGACGCCGACAACACCCTGCTGCCCGCTTCCGCGACCGAGAACCTCGACTACCGCGACGAGCAGCCAGCCGAAGAAGAACTCGACGCAGACAAGGTGTTCGCGAAGCTTTCTTCGCTCAAGGGGCCTGCGAACGACGACGAAGACGAGGAATAATCGTCTGCTGATTGAATGTGAAAAGCCCGGCGAAAGTCGGGCTTTTTGTTTGGATCAGACTCCCGATTCTTGGAGCAATTTTCGTTTAACGAAATCGCCGGAGTCGATCTCTCGCTGTTTGCCTTGGGAGGCAGTTTCAATCCTTGAAGGCGTTGTACTCGCTCAGTTCCATGAGCCGGTAGAAATCGGCCAGCGTCTTGCCGCGTTCAGCTCGGAACCGACGTCCGGAATCGCTAGCCTCGACAATGCGATCCGTGCGGAATGTGCGAAACGCATTGCGCAACTCACACCAGCCAATCACAGTCCAGACTTTGCCCCAGAACCATAGGCCGAGCGGGCGGATGTCGCGCTCGCTTTCGCGTGATTCGAGATCGCGATAACGGATATTGAGCACGTTGCTCTCATCGACGGCGCGCTCCACGGCGTCGATGATGCGGCGCTCTTCGATGCTTATGCGTGCATTGGGCGCGTGGATCTGCGTGCCGGTGATCCGGGCGCGCTCCTCCTTCGGTAACACGGCCTCGATCTTGACGAGTGCTTCTTCCGCGCCGCGTGCCATGGATACGCCGCCCCAGGCGCGGATAAGGCGGGCGCCTGCGACAAGTGCCACGATCTCGTCACGCGTAAACATCAAGGGAGGCAGTTCAAATCCCTGACGCAGAATATAGCCCACACCGGCCTCGCCATCGATCGGTACCCCGGTCGATTGCAGGTCGGCTATGTCGCGGTAGATTGTTCGCTCGGAAACTTCCAGACGCTCGGCGAGCTGGCGCGCGGTGACGAGCCTGCCACCGCGCAGGTGCTGGACAATCTGGAACAGGCGATCGGCGCGGCGCATCCGGGCTTACTCTCCCTTGCAGTATTTTTGATTGCGCTGTTCCAGATAGCGGTCAGGCCAGCCCAAATCCTTACGCAGATCGTTTGGAAGGCCGTCGAGAACGCGCCGGGTGCGCACGAAACGGCGCCGTTCATCATATCTGCGCCTGAATTCCTTCAGAATTACGATCAGTGGTGCGATTGCCAAAGCCATGGTGAATCTCCCTCATCCTTGGGAACACACTATGGCATACCCCTCCTGACAACTGTCTGTCAGGAGAAGCTGTATTATTATTGCTCCATTGCGCGTCCAGAGCAATCAGCGGCGGCGCCGAAATGCTGACGCATCACCCTTTGGAGGGAATGGCAACCGTATAGTTGAGAGGTAGGCGGCCACCATCCGCATAGATTGTCTGTCCAGTGACGTAACTTGAGTCGGTAGAGGCGAGGAAGGACGCAATCGCCGCGATTTCAGCGGGTTGTCCGACACGTCCGAGCGGCGTGCGCGACAGGAGGCGCTGGCGGCTTTCGGCATCCGTGTTCACGGCGGACAGCATGTCGGTTTCGATGGAGCCGGGGCCAATTGCATTGACGCGGATTCCCCATTTTGCGAGCGCGACGGCCATGGTGCGCGTCAGTTGGTTCATACCGCCTTTGGAGACGGAATAGGCAAGCTGGTCGGGAAGGCCGAAAAGAGCATTGACTGACGACATGTTGATGATCGTGCCTGCATCGCCGCCGGCTTCCACCCGCGTCACCATACGCTTGGCGACAGCCTGTCCGCACAGAAATGCGCCCTTGAGGTTGACGCGCATCACACGATCGAAATCCTCTTCCTTGAGAGCGAGAAACTCGGCCTGATGAACAATGCCTGCATTGTTCACGAGAATGTCGATCTCGCCGAGATTGGTGACGGTATAGGTCAGGAGATTATGAACATCGAGCTTGTCGCCGACATCGGCTGTCATGTGGCGAATAGTGCCATATTGCTCCAGCTCATTTGCTGCGCGCGTGGCGGCAGCCCCATCTATATCCGACAGGACGACGCTTGCGCCATCCATCAGAAAACGTTTCGCGATGGCATAGCCAATACCGCGAGCAGCACCTGTGACTATGGCCACCTTGCCTTCTAGCTGCATGTATTTCTCCGGTTTGGGCTGTTGGCGCTGGATAATGTGACAAAACAATAATGTAGAGTGGACCGGCGGTAGCCGCCGGTCAATAGTTCAAAGCTGCCTTCAGATTCATAGGAAATCGTATTTATGCGCTCTTGCTGGAAAGATGCGTGTCGCAAGCAAAAGCCAATCCGATATGCCGTTCACGCAGCAAGACGCTGATCTCGTCTAGAATCGTCGGGTCATCAATGGTGGCAGGCAATTTCCACGGCTCGCCATCCGCAATTTTCTGGATCGTGGAGCGCAATATCTTGCCCGAGCGCGTTTTGGGCAGGCGTTTGACCGTCAGGGCGAGGCGGAAGGTTGCCACCGGGCCGATGACGTCGCGGACCATGCTGATGCATTCCTTCTCCACCTCACGCGTATCGCGGTCGATGTTGGATTTCAGCACCAGAAAACCGCAGGGCACCTGACCCTTCAGCGGATCGGCAATGCCGAGAACTGCGCATTCCGCGACATCGGGGTGGCTGGAGAGGACCTCTTCCATCGCACCCGTCGAGAGGCGGTGACCGGCGACGTTGATGATGTCGTCCGTACGGCTCATGATATAAAGATAGCCGTCCTCATCCATGTAGCCCGCATCCGCGGTTTTGTAGTAGCCCGGAAAATCCGTCAGATAGGCTTTGCGAAAACGAGCATCGGCGTTCCATAGCGTCGGCAGGCAGCCGGGCGGTAACGGCAGCTTGATGAGGATATTGCCGAGTTGGCCGCGTTCGACCTCATGGCCGTCATCGTCCAGCACGCGGATATCATAACCCGGCAGGCAAACGGCGGGCGAACCATATCTGGTTTCGAGCAGGCCGAGGCCAAGCGGGTTTGCGACCATCGGCCAGCCGCTTTCGGTTTGCCACCAATGGTCGATCACCGGGCAGCCGAGCAGATTTTCCGCCCAATGAATCGTGTCGGGGTCGGCACGTTCGCCCGCAAGGAAAAGCGCACGGAGCGTCTTCAGATCATAGCGCCTGACAAATTTCCCGTCGGCATCTTCCTTCTTGATGGCCCGCAACGCGGTCGGCGCGGTGAACATGACTTCAATGCCGTGTTCGGCAATGATGCGCCAATAGGTGCCCGCGTCCGGCGTTCCGATGGGCTTTCCTTCGAAAAGAACGCTGGTGGCCCCCGCAATCAACGGCGCATAGACGATATAGGAGTGGCCGACCACCCAGCCGACATCGGATGCCGCCCAGAACACCTGCCCCGGTTTGACATCAAAAACATATGTCATAGACCAGGCAAGTGCCACCATATGACCGCCATTGTCGCGCACCACCCCTTTGGGTTCGCCGGTCGTGCCGGAGGTATAAAGCACATAGAGCGGATCGGTGGCGGCAACAGGAACGCAAGGCACGCTGCGACCGCGTGCGGCGTCCACCGCCGTTTTATAGTCGATGTCGCGATTCTGTACGAGATTGTTCCGGTGCTGCGAGCGCTGGAAAATGATGCAGCGCGCCACTTTATGGCTGGCCATCGCGATGGCCTTGTCGAGCATGTCCTGATACGGCACGACGCGTGTGGGTTCGATGCCGCAGGAAGCCGCAATGATCATGACCGGCCTGGCGTCCTCAATGCGGGCTGCAAGCTCGCTTGCGGCAAATCCGCCAAAGACGACCGAATGAACCGCGCCGATGCGAGCGCAGGCGAGCATGGCGGCGACGGCTTCCGGCACCATCGGCATATAGATGAGGACACGGTCGCCCTTCGCCACGTCATTGTCGAGCATAACGGCGGAAAGAGCCTCGACTTCGTCCTGCAGTTCGCGATAGGTGATTTTGCGCACCGAGCCTGTGACAGGGCTTTCATGTATAAGCGCCACCTGATCACCTCGCCCACCGGCAACGTGCCGGTCAAGCGCATTGTGGCAGGTGTTGCATTCAGCGCCTGCATACCAGCGGCCGTAGATGCCTTCGTCACCCGCGAAAACCTGGTCCCACGGCTTGAACCAGTCGACTGAGTGGGCCGCTTCGGCCCAGAAGCCTTCGGGATCATTCTGCCACGCGGCATAGGTTTCGGCATATTTCGAAGTCATGCTGTTCCTCCCAGAAGCACGCGCCGCCTGGTAAAGGCGGGGAACGCGACATGATCTTAAAAGATGAGAGCACAAGATCGGCTTATCCAGCCCGATCTCCTCCGCGTGCTTCTCATCTCCTCCACGGGCACTTTAAGCCAAACCGTGAACTTTCGTCCATGAAACTTAAGATGAAGAAATATAGCGTGCACATTCGGCGAATTGAGGGCGTTTTGCTGCTGTCACTTGCGAGAAATGCCGGGGTGCGTCACAAGAGGGCTGGAGAGGTGCCCAAGGAGTGCATTTTGACCAAGATCCTGCCCGTGCTACTTGTACTTCTGATGGGGATACACATCATAAAACCGCTTGGCGTGCCGGGACTGAAACGGCGTGGCGACTTCTGGAAGATTGCCGTCATCGCCATAGTCGTGATGGCGCTTTCGGTCGGGTTTCACCTGCGCGAAGCGTGAAAAAAGCCCGGTCCAGAGACCGGGCTTTTCGTGTACAGGCTGCAAATGCTCAGGCAGCCTTTTCCAGTTCCTTTTTCCAGCCGCCGGTCGCTGCAAGGCCATTCATACGGGCGCGGTGTGCGAAGGCACGCTGGCCTGCGGCGACGTTTTCGTCCTTGCCACCCCAGGCCTCCAGAGCCGATGCCTGCAGGGCGCGACCATAGGAGAAGGTCATTTTCCAAGGCATGTCGAAATTGGCATTCATGGCCGAGAGATGCGCGGTTGCTTCTTCGCCGGTCTGGCCGCCCGAAAGGAAGGCAATGCCCGGAACCGCGGCGGGAACCGTGTTGCGGAAGCAGCGCACGGTCTTTTCGGCCACTTCGTCAACCGAAGCCTTGCGGGCATTCTTGCCGTCGAGGACCATATTCGGCTTGAGGATCATACCTTCGAGCTTGACGCGGGCGTCGTAGAGTTCGGTGAAGACGGTCTTGAGAACCCATTCGGTTACTTCATAGCAGCGGTCGATGGAGTGATCGCCCGGCTTGCCGTCCATCAGCACTTCCGGCTCGACGATCGGCACGATGCCAGCTTCCTGGCAAAGCGCTGCATAGCGGGCCAGTGCCTGCGCATTCTGCTTCACGGCACCCCAGGTTGGCAAGCCGTCTGAAATCGAGATCACGGCACGCCATTTGGCGAAGCGCGCGCCGAAACCGTAATATTCGTTCAAGCGCTCACGCAGGCCGTCAAGGCCCTCCGTGATTGTTTCGCCGCCGAAACCGGCCATGGGCTTTGCACCGGCATCGACCTTGATGCCCGCAATGGCGCCCGTCTTGCGGATGATATCGACGAGCGGCGTGCCGTCCTTGGCTTTCTGGCGGATGGTTTCGTCATAGAGAATGACGCCGGAAATGTAGTTCTTCATCGCTTCATCGGAGCGGAACAGCATTTCGCGATAATCACGGCGCGACTCTTCGCTTGAAACAAGCTTGATGCTGTCGAACCGCTTTGCGATGGTGCCGGAGCTTTCGTCGGCGGCCAGAATTCCCTTGCCGGTTGCTACCAGGGCAATCGCAATCTCTTCGAGACGTTCGGTCATATGCAAGCTCCTTTTTTAAGGCTGTGCAAGCCGGTGAGGGAGCTCCCGCCTGCATCAAGCTCTGTTGGCTGATCGCCGATAGCAGAAGTGTTCTGTAAAACAAATGGCAGCGCAACTGATTGAAACGATTGAAATTTTTTTAAACGATTTAGTTTGGACAAGTTTTCTTAACGGCTGTCAAATGCGGCTGTCCCGATGGGTTTGCGCGAAGAAATTTTGACATCCATGGAAGGGAACCCATGTAAGAAAAACAGCGCAATCCATTCGGGGAAGATAAATGCGTCGTGTCCTTCTAAGTCTGTCGGTTATTCTGGCCGCGTTCGTCCTTGCCGTTCCGCTACAAACTGTTTGGGCTGCAAGCATCAATGCAGGGGGAAGGAAAGCAGGGGTTGACACCCCGTTCGCGGTCACGCCTCTAGCGGAATTCGATACGCCATGGGCGATAGCGTTTCTGCCGGACGGGCGGCTGGTTCTTACAGAGAAGGGCGGCAGGATTTTCATCGTCACGCAGACAGGCGACAAAACGCGGGTCCGAAGCGTACCGAAGGTGGCTTTTGGCGGGCAGAACGGTCTTCTGGATATTGCGCCTGCGCCCGACTTCGCGAACAGCAGGGCGGTCTATTTTTCCTATAATGAACCGGCCAGGGGCGGCAGCAGCGTTGTCCTGGCGCGCGCTGTTCTCGATGAAAGCAGTGGCAAGGCCACGCTTACAGACCTGACACGAATATGGAAACAGGAAGCCGCTGCGCGCGGCGGTCAGCCGGGCGGGATCATCGCGTTTGCGCCTGACGGCAAGCATCTGTTCTTTTCCGTTGGAGACCGCATGCAGCCCGCGACAGCACAGGATGATAACGCGCCGATGGGGAAGATATTGCGCATGAACCCAGATGGGTCCGTACCGAAGGATAATCCGCAGGCCGACGCAGGCGGCATCAAGGCGCTGACATGGTCAACCGGACATCGCAATCCCTACGGCCTTGCTTTCACGGCGGATGGAAGCTTGTGGGAGCATGAAATGGGGCCGCGCGGCGGAGATGAGTTCAATCTCGTCAAGCCGGGCCGCAACTATGGCTGGCCGCTGGTTTCCAACGGCGACAATTATAGCGGCAGGCCGATTCCTCGCCACAGTACACGCCCCGAATTCGAGTCGCCTCTGGTCTACTGGACGCCTGTGATCGCCCCTGCGGGGCTGGCTTTCTATGAAGGCGACATGTTCCCAGAATGGAGAGGATCGGCGCTGATAGGAGGGCTTTCTGCAATGACACTGGTGCGTGTGGCGATCGACAGGAATGGCAATGCGGATGAGGCCGAACGCTTCGAAATGGAGAACCGCATTCGCGATGTGGCTGTCGGGCCGGATGGCGCCATATGGCTGATAGAGGACGATAATCCGGGGCGTTTGCTGAAGCTGACGCCGAAATCATAGAAAAGCCCGGATGAACCGGGCTTTTTATTATTTCTTCAGGGCATCCACGCCGGGAAGCGGTTTGCCTTCCATCCATTCGAGGAAAGCACCGCCAGCGGTCGAGATATAGGTGAAGTCGTCAGCGACGCCCGCATGGTTGAGGGCGGCGACCGTATCCCCGCCGCCGCCGACCGAAACCAGCTTGCCTTCCTTTGTGCGTTTGGCGACATGCTGTGCGGTCTTGACCGTCGCGGCATCGAAGGGGCGTAGTTCAAAGGCGCCGAGCGGGCCGTTCCACACGAGTGTTGCCGCATCGTCGATGGCTGAGGCGATCAGGTCGGTCGAAAGTGCGCCTGCATCAAGGATCATGCCGTCGCTCGGGACTGAATCCACGCCATAGGTCTTGTTCGGCGTGTCGGCGGCAAAATGCCAGCCTACAACTGCGTCAACCGGCAGGATGATGGCGCATTTGGTTTTTTCCGCCTTGGCCATGATGTCGCGCGCGGTCTGGGCAAGGTCATGCTCGCACAGCGATTTGCCGACATCGTGGCCCTGGGCGGCGAGAAATGTATTGGCCATGCCGCCGCCAATGACCAGTGCATCGACCTTTTCGATCAGGTTGGAGAGCAGATCGAGCTTGGTTGAAACCTTGGCGCCGCCGACAATCGCGACCACTGGACGGGCCGGTTTGCCGAGGCCTTTTTCGAGCGCTTCGAGTTCCGCCTGCATGGCGCGGCCCGCGAAGCCAGGCAGCGCACGTGCCAGACCTTCGGTCGAGGCATGGGCGCGGTGGGCAGCCGAGAAGGCATCGTTGACGTAGATATCCCCATTCGCGGCGAGAGCCTGAACGAATTCCGGATCGTTCTTTTCCTCGCCCTTGTGGAAACGGGTGTTTTCTAAAAGCAGGACGTCGCCATCCTTCATCGCGTCAACAGCGGCTCTAGCCTTGTCGCCAATGCAGTCTTCGGCAAAATGAACGCTCCGACCAGAAATATGGGGTCCGAGCACCTTTGCGAGTGGCTTCACCACATGCTTCAGCGAGTTTTCATCCGATGCAACGCCTTTCGGACGACCGAAATGGGCGAGGAGGATGACCTTTGCGCCCTTTTTCGAGAGTTCGGAGATAGTCGGAACGATACGCTCGATGCGGGTAAGGTCGGTGACTTCACCGTCTGCCATCGGCACATTTAGATCGACGCGGACCAGAACGTGTTTCGATTTGACGTCGGCGTCATCGAGAGTGCGGAAACTCATGAGCTTTCTCCCTGAGCTTTGTTCCGGCGCCCGTGGAGCGGAGCAATGCTTGCTCAGTCAGGTATACGCCGGAAAAGGGTTGGATAGTCGGTGACAAGCCCGTCTTCATCGACGGGCAGTTCGGCGGTGAAGGGTCTGTCCGCCGCCTCGTAGCGGTAGAGTTTTCCTTCCTCCAGACAGGTATAGCGCTGACTGTCACGCAGCGGACGGAAACTGTCGAACGGCACGTACAGCATATCGAGCTGCACCGTCCCGGCTTCAGGTGTCAGGCCGAGGCGGCGAACAGGCAGGGTGTTGGTGAACGGTGTTCCTGCCAGATCGATATCGATGCAGCCGTCGAATTCCGGCAAGCGAACACTGCCCATCGTGCTCCAGTGACCTTCGCCATCGGCTTTGAGCTCCAGCCGGTGGCCGGACGTCGTTTCGATCAGGAAATGAAGAACACGCCAGGCGCGGTCGCAGTCCAAACTGTAACGCACGCCGTAAGGAGTACCGCTACGCTCGCCGATAATCACGCCGTCTGCGCGAATCGATTGTTCGGCGGGCGCAAGGTCGAGATGCTCGAGCCCTTCTCCTTCCAGCGAACGCCAGCGCGCAGCAGTCGGGAGAAGGGTTCGAAACATTTTCAGACCACGAAGCTTAGAGCAGCTTGCCCATGGCGACAGCGGTGTCGCTCATGCGGTTGGAGAAGCCCCATTCGTTGTCGTACCACGACATCACGCGCACCAGGTTGCCTTCGATGACCTTGGTCTGGTCGAGTGCGAAGGTGGACGATGCAGGATTGTGGTTGAGGTCGATGGAGACGAGCGGGTCGGTCGTGTAGGCCAGAATGCCCTTGAGGGGACCTTCGGAGGCGGCCACGAGGGCGGCGTTCACTTCATCGACGGTGACGGTCTTCTTGGCCAGGAACTTGAAGTCGATGACCGAGACGTTCGGGGTTGGAACGCGAATGGACGTGCCATCAAGCTTGCCCTTCAATTCCGGCAGAACGAGGCCGACAGCCTTGGCAGCGCCCGTCGAAGTGGGGATCATCGACATGGCGGCAGCGCGTGCACGGTAAAGATCCTTGTGCATGGTGTCGAGCGTCGGCTGGTCGCCCGTATAGGCGTGGATCGTCGTCATGAAGCCTTTTTCGATGCCGAAAGCATCGTTGAGGATCATCGCCACCGGTGCAAGGCAGTTGGTGGTGCACGAGGCGTTGGAAACGATGACGTGATCCTTGGTCAGCTTGTCGTGGTTGACGCCATATACGACCGTCAGATCGGCGCCGTCGCCAGGAGCCGAAACGAGTACGCGCTTTGCGCCAGCTTCCAGATGCATCGCGGCCTTGTCGCGCGCGGTGAAGATGCCCGTGCATTCAAGCGCTATATCGACGCCTTCTTCCTTCCACGGCAGTTCAGCCGGGTTGCGAACAGCATGGACCTTGATCGGGCCATAGCCGACGTCGATGGTGTCGCCAGCAACCTTCACTTCATGCGGGAAACGGCCATGGACGCTGTCATAGCGCAGAAGATGCGCGTTGGTTTCCACGGGGCCGAGGTCGTTGATAGCAACGACCTGAATATCGGTGCGGCCCGATTCCACGATGGCGCGGAGAACATTGCGGCCAATGCGGCCAAAACCGTTAATTGCGACGCGAACTGCCATTTTCTCTAAATCTCCCGATAGGGTTCTGCATGTAGCGCTTGTAATTCAATCAGCGTTATTTGGATAATTCTGACTGGAAAGGTAAACGCCGGCGTTTTTGCGACGCCGGCGTTTCATAAATCATGCGGCGGCGTTGAGTTTCTTCTCCGCAGCTTCGGCGGCATGTTCCGCCGTGATGCCGAAATGCTTGTAGAGATCGCTGATCTCGCCCGAAGCGCCGAAGCCCTTCATGCCGATGAAGACGCCGTTTTCACCGATGAAGCGTTCCCAGCCAAGCGAGATTGCCGCTTCGATGGCGACCTTGACCGGCGCGTCGCCGATGGTGCCCTGTTTGTAGGCATCGCTCTGCGTTTCGAAAAGCTCGAAGCACGGCACGGAAACAACGCGGGTTGGAATGCCCTTGTTTTCCAGAAGGCCGCGGGCTTTGAGCGCGATTTCGACTTCCGAGCCGGTTGCGAAGATCGTTACCTGAGCGTCCTTGCTGGCAGCAGCCAGTTCGTAAGCGCCATAGGCGGAAAGATTTTCATCGCGGTGTTCGGTACGCACGGTTGGCAGGTTCTGGCGGGTCAAGGCCAGCGTCGAAGGGGTTTTCTTCGACTGCAGCGCAAGCTGCCAGCATTCGGCCACTTCCACAGCGTCCGCCGGACGGAAGACATTGTGATTGGGAATGGCGCGCAGTGCCGCCAGATGTTCGACCGGCTGGTGGGTCGGACCGTCTTCGCCAAGGCCAATGGAGTCATGCGTCATGACATAGACGACGCGGATGCCCATCAGAGAGGAAAGGCGCATGGCCGGACGGGCATAATCCGAGAAGGTGAGGAAGGTTCCGGAATAGGGGATCAGGCCGCCGTGCAGCGTGATGCCGTTCATCGCGGCAGCCATGCCATGTTCGCGGATACCGTAGTGGATGTAACGTCCGCCGTAGTTTTCCGGCGTAACCGCGCTGGTCTGGCTGGTCTTGGTGTTGTTAGAGCCGGTGAGATCGGCGGAGCCACCGATGGTTTCCGGCACAACGCCGTTGATGACTTCCAGCGCCATTTCCGAAGATTTGCGGGTCGCGACCTTCGGCTTGTCGGCGGAAAGCTTCTTCTTGTAGGCGACAATGGCGTCATCGAAGCTGGAAGGCAGGTCGCCACGCATACGGCGCTCAAATTCCGCGCGGGTTTCAGCGTCGGCGGCAGCAAAGCGCTTTTCCCATTCCTGACGCTTCTTGGCGGCGTTGAGGCCAGCCACGCGCCAACCGTCGAGGACTTCGGCGGGAACGGCGAACGGTTCTGCGGTCCAGCCGAGCGCCTTGCGAGTGGCTGCGATTTCGTCGGCGCCGAGCGGCGAGCCGTGCACCTTGTTGGTGCCAGCCTTGTTGGGCGAACCGAAGCCGATGGTCGTCTTGCAAGCGATCAGGGTCGGCCGGTCGGAAACTTTCGCCAGTTCGATCGCCTTGGCGATGGCTTCCTGGTCGTGACCGTCGACAGCCATGGTGTTCCAGCCGGAAGCGGCGAAACGGGCAGGCTGGTCGGTGTTGTCGGAAAGCGTGACCGGACCGTCGATGGAGATGTTATTGTCATCCCAGAAGACGATCAGCTTGTTCAGCTTCAGGTGGCCGGCAAGTGCGATGGCTTCCTGGCTGATGCCTTCCATGAGACAGCCGTCACCGACGAGCGCATAGGTATAATGATCAACGAGGCTGTCACCGAACTGCGCATTGAGAATGCGTTCGGAAAGCGCCATGCCCACGGCGTTGGCGAGGCCCTGACCGAGCGGGCCTGTCGTTGTTTCGATACCGGCGGCGTGGCCGTATTCCGGGTGGCCTGCGGTGCGGTGGCCAAGCTGGCGGAAATTCTTGATTTCATCGATGGTGATATCTTCGTAGCCCGAGAGGTAGAGCAGCGAATAAAGCAGCATCGAGCCGTGACCGGCGGAAAGCACGAAGCGGTCGCGATCCGGCCAATGCGGATTCTGCGGATCGTGCGAGAGGAATCGGGTGTAAAGCGTGGTCGCAATGTCGGCTGCGCCCATCGGCAGGCCGGGGTGGCCGGAGTTCGCTTTTTCAACCGCGTCCATAGAGAGGAAGCGGATTGCATTGGCCATCTGGTTCTGTTTGTCGGAATTGGTCATGTTCTCGGCCGTCTTTCCATGGGAGGTTAACGGGGTTGCGGCGATGTTATTTGCCTGAGCACGATCCTTTCCGAAAACCGTTTCACATTTTTCGAGATCATGCTCCAGAAGGCACCGGGACACATAACACCTGCACAAGAGGAGTCAATAAATCGATGGCTTTTGAGCAACAAACTGACCGCAACTAATCGATTGAGTTGTGTGCAAGGCTTCAAACAGATCACCGAAAAGCCGTTATTGCATCGATAACGGTGCATGAATGCCTGCGGGAAGCCCTCATTTGTTGCTAATCTTGCGGGTGATTATTACACTCTTTTTTGAAGAGGCTCGTCCGGCAGGCGCGATTCGATGTCTGTGATGTGGCGCTGGTGTGGTGGATTTGAATTGCTGGGCCTTGCACTGTATCGCGCGCTAAGTCAGTTTCGCATCCTGAAACACCGGATTCAGTAAGATGATAGTGTCCCTCAGGGTCTGGAATTCGCTACCGGCGCAGCATCCGAAGGGCGCAAACTTCAGAGCCGGACGCTGGAAAGGATATGGATGGCACCCGAAGCAACCCTCAGGCAAGTCTTGGAACGGCTGGAAAAGGCACTCAATACGCTTGAAGAAGCGGTCGATCTGCGGCTGGACAAGGAGGGCGATTTCGTCGAGGCCGAGGAAGAGGTGCAGCGTATGAATGCGGATCGCAGCCGCCTTGCGCAGGAACTCGATCAGTCCGAAGCACGCGCCGAACGGCTGGAGGCCGCCAACCGAGAGGTATCCCGCCGCCTTGTGACGGCCATGGAGACGATCCGCGCCGTTCTGGATCGATAGGAGGTTATCATAGCGACCGTAACCGTTAACATCGATGGCAAGGCTTATCGCATGGCATGCGATGAGGGGCAGGAAGAACATCTTTCCGGTCTTGCCGATCGTTTCGATCAATATGTCACCCATCTGAAATCGTCATTCGGCGAAATCGGCGATCTGCGGCTGACGGTCATGGCCGGGATCATGGTGATGGACGAGCTGTCCGAGATGCAGAAACGCATCAAGGGCCTCGAAAACGAAGCCGAAACGCTGCGCCGTTCGCGCGATGAAGCGCTGAGCCGCGCCGATAAGAACGACGAAGCCGTTACCGGCATGCTGTCGGATGTGGCTTCCCGCCTGGAACATGTGGCGTCGCGCATCGTGCCGCGCACCAGTTCGTAACTACAGCCCAGGGGCCGCGAAAAGATTTCACGGCGAAACCTAGCAAGCCACTGGCGCAGACGTTTGTCAGGTACTATATTGGTCAACGGCGAACTGCGCTTCCCGACAGGTGTAACAGCATCCCCGGGGCCTTATTGATCTCTAAGGGAGCTGTCCCTGTGAGGGCCCGAGGGCTTTCGCATATGGCGCCCACCTACTTTGTAGGTTCCCGGGATCAAACACTACCATCGGTCGTCGTGGTCGCCGCTTTTCCTTCGATGTAACGGGTTGATCCGTCGAGCAAATTGTTCGTAAATATGCGCGTGTTTCAATATTTCCGTGCGACCATTCATGAATATCCAAATCCTACACCGCCCGATTCGATCAAGCGCCTGTTCGCGGCCTTGCCGACCACGTTCGTATACGGGCTATTGCTCTATTTCGTGATCCGGGCGTGAGAGTTTTCGGATCCTTGCGCGCAGTGAAACCTCTGGCGGCATGTCCGCGTGGGTTGGACAATTATCGCTGTTCGGATCCTCGCCAGCATGGTGCTGTTTCACGAGGCGGGCACTTGCTGGCGTGGGATTTCTGTCTCTATCTGGAGCTTGCCAACGGCAATTACTGTCCGGAGCCGGGGCCCATTGGCCATACGCGCCTGACACCCATCACATATCATCGCATCGCCACATCAATCAATTTCTACTGCGACTTGTGAGGTAAGGTATTTCTTAATGTGATCCAGGATCGTCCGGAGAAGATTGCAGGTACGATCTGACGGGTCACTTGACGTATCGGCTCATTGCGGTTCCACTGCACGGGAAGATTAGGCATCGGGAGAGGTTTGAGGATGGCGGCGACGGAATGCGACCCCGGTCAGCAAAAGCAGGCATTGCGACGTAAGGTGCTGTCGGTGCGCGATGCGCTTGATCCCCGTTATCACTATGAAGCTTCACTGATGGCGGCAAAAATGGGTGAAGCCGCGATGGATGTGCCGAAAGACGCAATGGTTGCCGGTTACTGGCCGATCCGTTCCGAAATCGATCCGCGTCCATTGCTGTCGGCTTTTCGCGCAAAGGGTGCACGGCTTTGCTTGCCGGTGGTGCTCGACAAGGAGACGATCGCGTTCCGTGAATTCCTGCCGAATGCCGAACTGGTCCAGACGGGTTTCGGCACCATGGGGCCGAACGAGCGTGCGGCTCTTGCCGATCCGGCGATCATGCTGATGCCGCTTGCGGGGTTCGACCGGCGCGGCCATCGCCTTGGTTATGGAGCGGGGCATTATGACCGTGCGCTGGCGCGCTTTGCCGAGCGCGGTTTGCAGCCGCTTTTGATCGGCATGGCTTTCGATTGTCAGGAAGTCGACCATGTGCCCGATGAGCCTCACGATATCGCTCTTGACCAGATCTTGACCGAGAGCGGCTTGCGTTCGCTCAAGACTGCCTGATAAAGACCGTTTTATGAGATTGCTTTTTCTTGGTGACATGGTGGGCCGGTCGGGGCGCACGGCGGTTTATGAAAAACTGCCGGGATTGATTTCCGATCTGAAGCTGGATTTCGTGATCGTCAACGGCGAGAACGCCGCTGGCGGCTTCGGCATTACCGAAGAGATTTTTCACGACACGATCCGCGCGGGCGCGGATGTCGTGACTACGGGCAATCACGTCTGGGACCAGCGCGAGGCGCTGGATTTCTCAAAGCGTGAAGATCGCTTCCTGCGCCCGGCCAATTTCCCGAAAGGAACGGCAGGCAAGGGCGAGGGCCTTTATATCGCCAAGAATGGCGCGCGGGTGCTGGTCTCGAACATTATGGGCCGCGTGTTCATGCATCCCGATCTCGACGATCCTTTCCTCGCCGCTGAAAAAATTCTCGAAGCCTGTCCGCTTGGCGAGCAGGCTGATGCCGCCTTCTTCGATTTTCATGCCGAGGCGACGAGCGAGAAACAGTGTTTTGGTCATTTCGTCGATGGGCGTGCCAGCGCTGTTGTGGGGACACACACCCATGTGCCGACAGCTGATTGCCAGATATTGCGCGGCGGCACGGCCTATATGTCCGATGCGGGCATGTGCGGCGATTACGATTCCTCGCTTGGCATGGACAAGGACGAGCCGCTCAACCGTTTTCTGTCGAAAGTGCCAAAGGGTCGCTTCGAGGCGGCGAACGGTCCGGCTACCGTTTGCGGTGTCGGCATCGAGATTTCCGATAGGACTGGCCTCGCGGAAAAGGCTGCCCCCTTGCGTATCGGGCCGCGCCTTGAGACAACGATTCCTGAGTTCTGGCGCTGATTTTTTAGCGGCTTTGCAATTGAAAGCTGGCTTCGAGTTCCTATCTCCTTCCGACAACACTCTCTTGGAAGGGAATAAAACTCTATGGAGTTCATTGCCGAGCATCTGGGCTTTCTTTCGAGTCCGGCTGGATGGGCCGCACTCATTACGTTGGTGACGATGGAAATCGTCCTCGGCATCGATAATCTCATCTTCATATCCATTCTCACCAACAAACTGCCCGCAGCGCTGCAATCACGCGCGCGGCGCATCGGCATTGGTGCCGCGCTTATTCTGCGTCTGGCGCTGCTGTTCACCATCTCCATCATCGTGCAATTGAAAGAGCCGATTTTCGAGGCTTTCGGTCACGGTTTCTCCTGGCGCGACATCATTCTGATTGCGGGCGGCCTCTTTCTCGTCTGGAAAGCGACCAAGGAAATCCATCACACAGTCGATCCCGCTGACGGCAAGGAAAATATCGGCGGGAAGGTGGCCGAGCTGACCATGGGTGCGGCTGTCGCGCAGATCCTGATCCTCGACCTTGTTTTCTCGGTCGATTCGATCATTACCGCTGTCGGCATGACCGATGAGATTGCCATCATGGTCATTGCCGTTCTGTCTGCCGTAACAGTCATGCTGCTTGCTGCCGATCCGCTGTCGCGTTTCATCGCCGCCAATCCGACCATCGTCATGCTGGCGCTGGGCTTCCTCCTGATGATCGGCATGACGCTGATCGCGGACGGTTTCGGCTACCATGTGCCGAAGGGCTATATCTATGCCGCAATGGGCTTCTCGGCGTTGGTCGAGGGGCTTAATATGCTGGCCCGGCGAAAGCACAAGAGCCAGCAATAGGCCGGCCAGGAAATGCCGCCCGTTTCAAGCTGAAACGGGCGGCATGTTTATTGTCACATCGTCGTAGGCCTCGGTCACGGCGATGCGGGTGCAAAGCTGCGACCATTCGCAATGCTCACAGGCCCCGCGGAGCGTTCCGTTCGCGAAAGCGGTACGCATTCTCGCAAGGCGTTCCGCATCAAGATCGAAGGTGGCGTCTGTCTTGAGGGAAATATCGAGCAGAGCGCCCACTGCCTCGAGCGCCGCTTCGTCGCGCCGAACGACGCTTTGCTCGAAACAGTGGCAATCACCATCGCAAAGCAGCGGTTCGCAGATGTCGTCCGGTCCGTTGACGAGGACGATATCCTCGCCTTCCGACAGCCGCCCGGCGATCGCGTCGTAATTTTCAACGAACGCCGGGCTGTAGCCTTTACCGATATAGGTCAGCATGCAAAGAAGATGATGGCCGCGCAGGCGTACCGTCATGCGGATAGATCAGGCTTTGCCGTCGCGTGCAGCCGCCTTGAGAATTGCTGCGCCGAGAGCTGACTTGATGAGGCCACCGACGAGGAATGGCGTCACGCCGAAAGCCACGGCCTTTTCAATGCCGATCAAGCTGGAGAGCCACAATGCGCCAATTGCCAGGCAGAGCAGATTTGCGGCGATGAAAGAGACGAAGGCAAGCGCGACGCGACTTCCGTTCCAGCCCCGTTCAGCCAGATAGCCCGTCAGAGCGGCGATGATCGGAAAGGACACAAGATAGCCAGCTGTCGGACCTGCAAAATGCGCGATGCCACCCGCGCCGCCGGCCAGAACCGGCAGGCCCATCATGGCTTCGCCGAGCCAGGCCAAAATCGTGGCAAGGCCGAGGCGCCAGCCATAGAGCGCGCCGATCAGCGGTACGACCAGTGTCTGCAGCGTGATCGGAACCGGGATCATGGGCACTTCGATCTGCGACGAAATCGCGAGTATCAGCGTGCCGAACGCGACAGCGGCAAGACGCAACGCCGGTGAGCGGGTTTCCAGGTTCAGCGGGCTGAAGGACGAACGCGTTTGGGTGATAGTCGTCATGGCTTCCTCAAAATATAGATAAAATCGAGATTCGATCTATTTAAATTCCAGAGAACATATGCACTTGGCAAGAGGTAAATCCAAAATGCTCGGAAAAAGAAAATCACGGGCTAAAAAATCTATAAAATATAACTGACGAAGCCAAGAAGGAGTTTTGTCACCGGGGCGATATCACGGTAGATAGCGTCGCTTTGTCCTTTGGTTTTGCGCGCGAGGGTGCATTTCTATCCGATTGAATCAGACCGGTGTCTTTCATCCGCGACAGTTTCGCTAGCCTGAGAACGCGGCTGACGGTGGCGGGAGAAACGCCGGTTTCCATGGCGATGTGCTTACTGGTCAGGCGTTGTCTGCGAAGATGGAGTATCCGTTCGACAATGCCCTCGTCCGTTTGACGGGGCTGTTGGCAGCCCGCGCCTTCATCAGCCTGCCGTCGAGAACCTCGACCGCCATTTCTTCTCGACGCAACGGCGTAGTCGGGCATTCTTATGGATGTTCATTCGGAGCGATCCTGGAAACTGGGGTGTGGTAAATCCAGTTTCCTAAATCTGCTTCGAATGGACAACCTCCTGAAAGCTCACAGCTAGCCGACGATGGCGAAGGAATCGCGGGTCTTGCCGGAGGCGGTTCGGACCGGGCGGTGGCCGATCCATTGTACGTGGCGGACCAGAATGGTGGCGGCGCTTTCTACGTCGTTCTGGCGTAGCGCAGCCAGAATGGCGCGATGATCGTGATCGGTGCGCGTTTCCCATTCCGAACGCCAGGTCGCGAATAGAAAGCGTGCGCTTGCCGCGTGCAGATCATCGATAGCCGCCAGCAGGCGCGGCATTTTGCATGGTTCGAGAATCAGCCGGTGGAAGCGCCGGTTTGCTGCCTCCCAGCTTCTGACATCGCGCGATTTGTCACCTTCGAGCGTGGCCTGTTCGGCGGCATCCAGCGTGGCGCGTGTGATATGCGACGCTGCATGACGCAGGGCCAGCACTTCGAGGGCCGCGCGCATCTCGGCGATTTCGCGAATCTCGCCGATCTCGAACGAGGCGACGCGGACACCCCGACGCGGCTCGGAAATTGCTAGGCCCTGTGCCTCCAGTCGACGAAACGCCTCGCGCACCGGCACGTGGCTGGTTGCGAACTCTTCGGCAATATGGTCCTGCCGAAGTTTGGTGCCGGGTTCGATCTCGCCCGCGATGATGCGGTCCGCCAGGATGCGGCTGATGCGGACGGCGATGGTTTCTCTTGGGGTTTCGCCCGGAGCCTTGTTTGGGAGCTGATTCATGATTTTATAGATAATCATCTTCGCCTGCCAGGTCGAGCCGTATTGCCTTTGTTGACAGGTTATGATGTGCTTCAGTGCTTTTGCTGGACGAATGCGGCTCAATTCCTTATAACGCCGCCATTCTGCACGGAAAGCGCGGCGGCCGGATTTGCGGTCTGTTCCACTTCATACGTGTCGCTTCCTCCGTGCGCTTCTTTTTGAACAGAACAGGGGTGCCATGGCTGGCCATTCACAGTTTAAGAACATCATGCATCGCAAGGGGCGTCAGGACGCCGTGCGGTCGAAAATGTTTTCCAAGCTCGGGCGCGAAATCACCGTCGCTGCCAAGCAGGGTTTGCCTGACCCAACAATGAACCCGCGCCTGCGTCTGGCAATCCAGAACGCCAAGGCACAGTCCATGCCGAAGGACAATATCGAGCGTGCGATCAAGAAGGCCGCTGGCAATGACGGCGAGAACTACGATGAAGTGCGCTATGAGGGCCGCGGTCCGGGCGGTGTTTCGGTCATCGTCGAAGCGCTGACGGATAACCGCAACCGCACCGCTTCCAACGTGCGTGCCGCTTTCACCAAGTCGGGCGGTGCGTTGGGTGAAACCGGTTCGGTCTCCTTCATGTTCGATCGTGTCGGCGAAATCATCTATAAGGCCGAAGTGAGCGATGCCGACACGGTCATGGAAGCGGCAATCGAGGCTGGTGCCGAGGATGTGCAGTCGGGTGAGGATGAGCATGTCATCCTCTGCGCATTCGAAGATATCGGCGATGTATCGAAGGCGCTTGAAGCGGCTCTCGGTGAAGCCGAATCGATCAAGACAATCTGGAAGCCGCAGACCCATACCGAGTTGGATGAGGACAAGGCGCGTTCCGTTCTCAAGCTTCTCAACACGCTGGAAGACGATGACGACGTTCAGAACGTCTATACGAATTTCGAAGTCAGCGACGAGATCATGGAAAAGCTGAGCGCGTAAGCTCAGGGTCTTTATCCGATTAAGGGTTGGCGCATGTAATACGACGGGCTCCAACCTGTCGGGCAAGAATAAAAATCCCGGCTTAGTCCGGGATTTTTATGTCTGTGCCCGGCTGTCAGGCAGAGCATTGAAAGTACCAGCGACAGCGTTTGCGTCGGTGACGCCTACAAGCATAATTCCGTATTCTCGGGCTGCTGCACGCATGTCGATATTGTCGCGCAGCGACCGTGCGATGAACTTGTCGATAAATGCGCGCTGGTGCCTATCGGCTTCCTCGTATCGCGGCGACCTCCATGGAAATCAGTGCCGTGATACATTCCAGGCGGAACTTCTGTTTTCTACTGCTCTCAAATTATTTCAGGCAATAAAAAACCCCGCCGAGCGGGGTTTTTCGTAAGTTCTTCAAAACCGGTATTAGATACCGAGATTGCCAAAACGGTTCTTGAACTTCGTAACGCGACCGCCGCGATCGAGCAGGGTCTGCGAACCGCCGGTCCAGGCCGGATGGGTGGTCGGATCGATATCGAGGTTCATCGTATCGCCTTCCTTGCCCCAGGTCGAGCGGGTCATGTATTCGGTGCCATCGGTCATCACGACCTTGATGGTGTGGTAGTCGGGATGGATATTGGCTTTCATCTTCTCAATCCTGAAAGTCTGGGGAGAAAAGCACAGCCTTGACTATCGAAACTGCGGCACTTTCGCCCAATGGCAGATATGAAGACCCATTACCCATAGGCAACGGCTTCCAAAAGGGTTGGCGAGCCTATACATCAGGCGCACGGCAATAACAAGACCGCAATCTCAAGAATGGCCAGCAGAGGCAGTCAAATTCGCATGAATTCCGATATCGATACACAGCAGGACCGCAGGCGCCGTTCTTTAAAGCCGCTGAAACGCATGATCCCGTTTCTTGCGCGCTACAAGCTGCTCGTTGCAGGTGCGCTGTTTTCGCTTGTTTTTGCCGCCGTCACAGCGCTCGCCGTGCCGATGGCCATGCGCCGCGTGATCGATCACGGTTTCTCTGGCACGAATGCCAGCTACATCAATCATTATTTCGGCATGCTGGTGCTTCTGGCGCTGTTGCTGGGGCTGGCTTCGGGGATGCGTTATTTCTTCGTCATTTCTCTGGGCGAGCGCGTGGTGGCGGATCTGCGCAATGCGGTTTTCTCCCATGTGACCAGCCTCTCGCCGGAATTTTTCGACCGATCGCAATCAGGCGAGATCGTGTCGCGCATTGCCGTGGACACCACCCAGATCAAGTCTACGGTGGGCGCAACCACCTCAACGGCATTGCGTAATATCATTCTCGGTGTCGGTGCGCTGATCATGATGGTGGTGACAAGCCCGAAACTTTCGGCGCTGGTAATTGCTGCGATACCACTGATCGTCGCGCCGCTGATCGCTTTCGGTCGCACGGTGCGTCGCCGTTCGCGTACGACGCAGGACGTGCTGGCCGACGCCAATGCCTATGCCAGCGAGCAGATCGGCGCGATGCGCACGCTGCAGGCCTTCACTAACGAAAGCATGGTGGTGGGCCGCTTCGGGAGCGCCGTCGAGAAGGCTTATCAGGCGGCGCGCTCTTCCATCAAGGCGCGGGCGCTTTTGACGGCTTTTGCGATTTTTCTCATTTTCGCCAGCATTGTCGCTGTCCTTTGGTTCGGCTCGCGCGATGTGCTTTCCGGCGCCATAACTACAGGCACGCTGGGGCAGTTCGTGCTTTATGCGGTTTTTGTAGCGGGTGCTTTCGGTGCGCTTTCCGATGTGGGTGCCGAACTCGCGCAGGCAGCCGGAGCGGCTGAACGCCTTGCTGAAATCCTGGATGAAACGCCCGAGGTTTCCGCGCCGGAACGTCCGGTCGCGCTGCCGGTACCGCCACGGGGCGAGATCGTTTTCGATTCGGTGCATTTTTCCTATCCGACGCGGCCCGAGGCACCTTCGCTCAACGGCGTGAGCTTCACCGTCAAGTCCGGTGAAACTGTCGCAATCGTCGGGCCGTCCGGTGCGGGCAAAAGCACCTTGATTGCGCTTGTCATGCGCTATTATGATCCGCAGTCCGGTAAGGTTTTGATGGATGGCGTGGCCTTGCCCGATGCCGACCCTTCCGCCGTGCGGGCGCGCATCGCCATGGTGCCGCAGGACGTGGCGATTTTCGCGACAAGTGTTCGCGAGAATATCGGCTTCGGCAGGCCGGGTGCGAGTGACGCGGACATCGAAGCTGCTGCCAAGGCAGCCCTTGCAGACGATTTCATCGTGAGGCTCGATCAGGGCTATGACACGCAAGTGGGCGAGCGGGGCGCAATGCTTTCAGGCGGTCAGCGCCAGCGTATCGCTATTGCTCGCGCGATTCTGCGTGATGCACCGGTCCTGCTCCTCGACGAAGCGACCTCCGCGCTCGACGCTGAAAGCGAAATGCTAGTGCAGAAGGCGCTGGACGGCCTGATGGCCGACCGGACCACGCTCGTGGTGGCGCACCGTCTGGCGACTGTGCTGAAAGCAGATCGCATTCTGGTGCTTGATCACGGTCGTATCGTCGAGGAAGGCACGCATCAGAGCCTTGTTGAAAAAGGCGGTATTTATGCCCGCCTCGCCAAGCTTCAGTTCGAAGCCGGAGCGGAGGCCTTTTCCGCTAATGTCAAGGCTCAATAAGCCAAACGCATCAGGACTCTGGTAAAGCCCCGCGTGGCAATTCCAAGCCATTGATATAAATGGGATTAGAGAAACACCCCTTATCCCGTTTCTTTGTCTTTCCGGGCACTTACCTCTCGGTCAGTTTCAGCTCGATACGGCGGTTTTTGGCACGGGCGTCTGACGTATCGGCTGCATCCAGCGGCTGGTATTCGCCGAAGCCCGCCGCAACAAGGCGGTTAGCCGGAACGCCGCTGGCGATCAGGAACTTGACCACGGCGGTCGCGCGAGCCGATGAAAGCTCCCAGTTGTCGCGGAAGCGTCCCGTCCCTGCGAGCGGCACATTATCCGTGTGGCCATCCACCCGCAGCACCCAGTTGATGTCATCGGGGATTTCCTTGTTCAGCTCGATGATCGCGTCGGCAAGCTTTTTCATCTCCACTTCGCCAGCCGGATTGATATCCGCCGAACCTGTCGGAAACAGCACTTCGGACTGGAACACGAAGCGGTCGCCAACGATGCGGATATTCTCCTTGTCGGAGAGGATTTCGCGCAGGCGCCCGAAGAAGTCGGAACGGTAACGGTTCAGTTCCTGCACACGCTGGGCGAGGGCGACGTTCAGACGACGACCGAGATCGGCAATCTTGGCGTTCGATTCCCGGTCGCGGTTTTCCGAGGCGTCGAGGGCATCTTCCAGTGCCGCAATCTGGCGGCGCAGGGCGGAAATCTGCTGGTTTAGCAATTCGACCTGGCTGAGTGCGCGGGCGCTCACCTGCTTTTCAGCATCGAGATTAGTTGCCAATTCGCCCGCCCGTTTTTCGGCCGCCGCACCCGCACCGCTTCCTTCGTTCAAGAGGCTTTGCAGGCGCGAGCGTTCGCTTTCTGCGCTGGACAGCGAGGCTTGCAGGTTGGCGATCGTGTCCTGCATGTCCTCAGAATTGCTGCGCTCAAGCGACAGAAGCTGCGTCAGTTCCTGAATCTGGCTATTGAGGCGGGCGAGCACGCTGTCCTTGTTGTTGACTTCGCGGCTTAGGAGAAACTGCGCCAATACGAAGACGGTCAGCAGAAACATGATCGCCAGAAGCAGTGTCGTCAGCGCGTCGACGAAGCCTGGCCAGTAATCGACATGCCTTTGCTGGCGGCGGTTGCGGGCAAGGGCCATGTCGTCTTACTCCGCCTTGTCGTTCTTGTCGGCGTGCGGATGCCTGCGCTCACCCATGGCCCTGGACAGCCGGTCCAGCGTGTGGCGGATGGCCTTTTGTTCGTCGGCCTGCTTTTCCACCCAGTCGCGCATGATCTGCTGTTCATTGCGCATGCTCTTGACGAGACCCTGAATGCCCTCGGCGAGATTGGCAAGAGCGGCGGTCGTACGCTGGGTGGAGGCCTCGCCGCCATGGATGTTCTGCAAACGGTCGGCAAGCACGCGGATCTCTTCGGTGCCTCCCTGTTCCGTCGTGAGGTCTGAGCCAAGATCGGTAACAGAGGAAAGCCAGTTTTCCAGTTCGGTATAGAAACGGTTTTGAGCGCGCCCTGCCTGAAGGTCGAGGAAACCCAGAATGAGCGAGCCGGACAGGCCGAACAGCGAGGACGAGAATGCCGTTCCCATGCCGGAAAGCGGGGCCTGCAAGCCCGCCTTCAACGCGTCAAGCACATCGCCGGTGCTGCCGGACGAAGGGTCGAGCGTCTGGATGGTGCGCCCGATGGAGCCGACCGTTTCGAGCAGGCCCCAGAATGTGCCGAGCAGACCGAGGAAAACCAGAAGGCCGATCAGATATCGCGAGATATCGCGGCTTTCGTCCAAGCGAGTAGCGATGGAATCGAGGATGGAGCGCATGGACGCGGTCGAGAGCGCCATGGATTGCCGTCTGCCGATGAGCGCGCGCATCGGCGCAAGGAGCACTGGTGGGCGAGCGTCGTCGCGATCCCCGTCGCGAAAGGAGTTGACCCAGCGGATCTCCGGCAACAGACGCAGAACCTGACCGAAGGCGAGCAGGATACCGACCAGCAAAACGCCGAGAATGAGGCCGTTCAGTCCGGGATTGGTCACGAAGAACGTGTGTATCTGCCGCATCAGGATCGCGGCGAGAAAGGCAACGATGATAAGGAAGATCACCATGGCAAGGATGACGATACGCGGGCTCGACAGGCGGTAGGGGTCGTAATCGCGTCCTTCGTCCAGTCGGTCCCGTGAAAGTCTCAGATCGCTCATGCCTTGCGCTCCGTGGTCGCGTGTTTGAACTGGAGCCTACTTCATTAATTCGTGAAGCGGAATCGTCTGGATAGTAAAAAATGAAGGCGAAAATGTTTCAGCGCGCCATTGGCGCGCTGAAATCGAAATTATGAAGTAGAAACGGGATTAAATTGGCTTCTTCAGCGTCTTGAGAAGCGCGCCGTGGATCGCTTCATTCCCGGCGACAATTGTCTTGTTGGCGAACATGTCCTGTCCGCCCTGCTTGTCGGAGACAAAACCACCGGCTTCGCGCACCATCAAGATACCAGCGCCGAGATCCCACGGATGCATGCCGTCTTCCCAGAAGCCGTCAAGGCGACCGGCGGCGACATAGGCGAGATCAAGCGCGACAGCACCCATGCGGCGAATGCCCGCCGTTTCCGCCATGATATTACGCAGTTCAACGAGGTAGTGGCCGTGATGGCCGCGGCCCATATGCGGAATGCCGGTGCCGATAACCGAATCGACAAGCTTGTTACGCGCGGCAACGCGCAGACGGCGGTCGTTGAGGAATGCACCGCCACCGCGCTCGGCAGTATAAAGTTCATCCATGGCCGGGTTGTAGATCACGCCGGCAACGATCTGCCCCTGACGCTCAAGAGCGATGGAGACCGCGAAAACCGGAATGCCATGGAGAAAGTTGGTGGTGCCGTCCAGCGGATCGACCAGCCAGCGATGCTGTCCGTCCTTGGATTCGACCTCGCCGGATTCTTCCATCAGGAAGCCGAAATCCGGGCGGGCGCGGCTCAATTCCGTATAAATGACCTTTTCGGCACGGCGGTCAGCCTGACTGACATAGTCGCCGGGGCCTTTGAGCGAAACCTGAAGATTCTGTACTTCGCCAAAGTCGCGCGCAAGGCTGCGTCCGGCCTTCATGGCGGCTTGAACCATAACATTGAGTAGGGCTGAACGAGCCATTTGATCGTCCTTTAAAATTGAGCAATCTGAGAAAGAACTGTCACAACACCTTAACGCAGGCGGTGGACGGCGGTGCCATTTTTTATGGCCCCGCGAAACTGGCCGGAGCGGTTCCTGTTTTGACAGAATCGTCAGAACCGCTCCAAGTTCCGGTTTTGTCGTACTGTCCGGCGCATTGAGGCAGGGTCAGAAACCGGTCCGGTGGACTGATTTTCCGGCACAGATGCTACGTGCCTGTGCCGGAAAGAAACGCTTATGCGCGGCTGACATAGGTCAGTTCGTTGGTATCGACGATCACGCGTTCGCCCGATGCGATGAACGGCGGAACAAGGATGCGGATGCCGTTTTCAAGCACAGCCGGCTTGTAGGACGAAGCAGCGGTCTGGCCCTTGACGACCGGGTCGGCTTCAGTGATGGAGAGCGTCACCTGATCCGGCAGGCGGATGCCGATCGGCTTTTCTTCGTAAAGTTCGACCGTGACCATCATGCCGTCTTGGAGGAAGGCGGAGCGATCGCCAACGAAATCTTTCTGAAGTTCGAGCTGCTCGTAGGATTCGGTATCCATGAAAATCAGCGCTTCGCCCTGTTCATAGAGGAACGAGAAGTCCTTCTGTTCCAGGCGTACGCGCTCGACCGTTTCGGCGGCGCGGAAACGCTCGTTGAGCTTGGTGCCGTTGATGAGGTTTTTCAGTTCGACCTGATTGTAGGCGCCGCCTTTTCCAGGCTTGACGGCGTTGGTCTTGACTGCAACCCACAGGCCGCCATCATGTTCGATGACGTTGCCGGGACGGATTTCGTTACCATTGATCTTCATGAGCTTGATCCGGAAATGAATGTGAAAACTATGTGCGGTTCACCGCATGACGCCTGACAGCCAATCGCCGGTCCTTCCGTACGATTGCGCGCGTCTCGGTTCGAACCGCGATAATCGGCGTTTCCAAGACCATAAAACGGCGCTTTGCGCAAGCCTGACAGCGCAAAGAGAGCTTTTTCTGCCGCTAAAAAACGTATTTCGCGTCAGCGGACGCGCAAACCATTGGCGGTTTCGATGGCTTGTTTGATCTGGTCGTCACCAAGCCCATCCATCATGTCGTTGAGGTCGGCGGCGCGGAATCCGGCCCGCTGGGCGACGATATACCATGCCGCAGCCTTGACCAGATCACCTTCGGTGCCGATGCCGTCGCGGTAGAGACGTGCAAGCCAGGCTTGCGCGGCGACGGTTCCGCGCTGAGCTGCCAGCGTCATCCAGCCGAAGCCTTGTTCATAATTGCGTTCGCCGCCACGGCCTTCCACCAGCCAGCGCCCCAGATCGAATTGGGCCGTGTCATAGCCCTTGCGGGCAGCCAGCAGGAGATATTCGCGAGCCTTCGCGTCATCACGCGGGACTTTGGCTGTGCCGTTGGCGTAAATCTGGCTTAACGCATACTCGCCGTCCGGCAGATCGGACTGGGCGGCTTTCTCGAACCAGGGGAAGGCGAGATCCAGTCCCAGCCTGCCGGCATGCTTCATCATCAGCATCTGGCCATAGTTGAACTGCGCCATCGGATTGCCGCCTTCAGCGGCTTTCTTCATCAGTTCTTCGGCCTTTACCGGGTCCTTTGCGACATAGGTGCCCTGAAGCAGCAGCGCCGCATAGCGAAACTGCGCTTCAGTCACGCCCTGATCGGCGGCCTTGCCGTACCATTCGGCGGCTTTCTTCTGGTCGGCGGGAACGCCCATGCCGCGCGCATAGATTTCCGCAATCAGCGTCTGCGAGGCAGCGTCGCCTTTTTCAGCCTGAGGCTTGGCGAGATTGAACGCAGTTAGATAAAGCCCGCGCTGAAAAGCACCAAAGGCTTCATCGGCGGGTTTGTCGCCGAACCGGCTCAGGTCGATCGGCGGCATCTGTTCGGTGGTGGCAGGCTGCGGCAACATGACGGGTTTGTCGCCTTTGCTGTCATGGGAGCTGCCCTTGCCGGTCTGCGCAGGCTCGCCGGCCGCTCCTGCCGGAGGGGCGGGCAGTGCGAACATCAGGGCGGCGGCGAGGAGCAGTTTGCTTTTCATATGGTCAGTTTTCGAAACGAGGTGCTTTTTCATCGAGGAGCCGGTTGGCTTCGGCAACGGCCGCAGCCGGATCGTCCGCCTCGAACACCGCACGGCCCAGTGCGACGAAATCCGCGCCGGTCTGTGCCGCTGCCACAACGCTTTCAAGCGTATTGCCAGCCTGCGCGATACCCGGAATCTCGACCATTTCCGCCCACCATTGCGCCAGATTGAGATTGCGCGGATGTGCTTCCGGTTTGGTGTCCGCGCCGATCTTGCCGAAGAAAACATAGTCGGGTTGCAGCTCTCCGATTTCCATCACGCCGTGACGATCGCGCAGATTACCAGTCCCAACGATCATTTTGGGTGCATGCTTTTCAATGGCTTCGGCCAAGTCCGCAGCCTTGCCCTCGATATGGATGCCATCGGCCCCGACGCGCCCGGCGATGCGGGTGTCGTTCAGAATGAGCGCGGCAGCCCCCTTTTCCTGAATGATGGGGACGGCCTTTTCAGCCGCAGCCTGGAAGGACGCTTCATCGATGCCATTCGTATCGAGAATGACGCTTGCAACATCGCCGCCGGAAAGAGCGGCAGCCAAAAGCTCTGCCAGAGCGGCGCCATCGGCAAGGGGAGGCGTGACCAGCACGAGGCGGCAACGATCAGTAACAGTCTGGTGAGCGGGCGTGTTCATGAACCAAGCCTAACGAGAAAAACATGATGGAATTCGGGCATAGAACAACGCAGATGCAATGAACAGTCCTTTCGCATGTCTTTATTCCCTCGAAGCAGATCGGAAATCCGAGTGGCGATCTGATTTTCCTGCACGGGGATACCTGCTTTCGGGAAGCCTGCCGCGGGCCAGTTTACTGGCATTATGTTTTCCACTGGAACGAAAGTTGATCGGAACCAACCCGGTTCTGCCAGGATTAAAGAGTATATATGCCACAGCTAAAGCTTTGGCATGGCGCGTAGGCGTTCCGGCTTCCCACCGGAACTGCACGAGAAAGAAGATTGGAAAGTATCGCGGCCCAAGACGCAGATGTTTTCCGCTAGGACAGGCAGGTTAGGAATGACCATTGCGACCGTAAAAGAGGCACTGCCGGTGCAGAGCGTGAAAGTGCGCGACACGCGCATAGACGTTTTCCGGGCATTGGCCCTGCTGACGATCTTTATCAACCATGTGCCCGGCACGATCTACGAGAACTTCACGCACAAGAATCTCGGTTTCTCGGATTCGGCTGAAGCTTTCGTGCTCATTTCCGGCATGGCGGTGGCGCTCGCCTATGGCTCCAAGTTCGCTCCCGGCAATCGCCTGCTTCTTTCGCTGAAGATGTGGCGTCGTGCAGGCGTTCTTTATACGGCGCATATCATGACGACGATGGCGACGATCGCCATATTCGCGGCTGCCGCCATTTTTCTCAAGCGCGCTGAGCTTCTCAATCAGATCAATATCGGTCCGTTGGTCAAACAGCCCGTTGAAGCCTTGTTCGGCCTCGTCACGATGGGACACCAGCTTGGCTACAACAACATTCTTTCCATGTATGCGGCCGTGCTGATTCTGACGCCGGTCCTGCTTTTGCTCGCACGCATCAGCTTGCCCCTGATGTTGGGCGTTTCGGGTCTCGTCTGGTTCCTGTCAGGTCTGTATCAGGTTGCACCGACCAATTATCCGACCGAAGGCGTCTGGTTCCTCAATCCGCTGTCGTGGCAGTTCCTGTTTGCCATCGGTATTGCGGGTGTGGTGCATGTGCGTCGCGGTGGCGAGCTGCCGAAGCATCCGATCCTGATCGGCCTTGCTGTTGGCTATCTGGTGCTGGCGCTAGCCTGGGTACGGATTCCGCTCTGGGGTATCGACGCCTCAATGGGCATGCCGATGGTAATGACGGGTTTTGACAAGACGTTTCTGTCTGCGCCGCGCCTCCTGCACGTGCTGGCCATCGCCTATCTGATCGCCGTTGTGCCGACGTTGAACAGTATGGCCCGTACGGCGCCCGAGCACCCGCTTGCCATTCTCGGCAAGCATTCGCTGCCAGTGTTCATTGCCGGTACGTTGCTGGCGATGGTTGCGCAGGTGATGAAGCTCGTCAATCCGGGCGGCTTGCCTTACGATACGCTACTGATCGCCACCGGCGCGGTGATGCAGTTCGCTCTCGCCTACTATCTGGAATGGCTGCCGTCTGTCGGTTGGAACAAGAAGGCCGCGGCAAAACCTGCTGTTCCCGCTGCTGAGCCGGTGAAGGTGCAGGTTGCTCCCAATCCGAAACCGGCGCTCCAGCGCATCTGATAAAAGCCGCCGTAAGGCGGCTTTTTCCTTGGCTGGCGCTGCCTCGGCGAACGAATATTTCCACAGGCAGCAGCAAAAATTAACCATTCATTAATCTTAAGACGTTTAAATGGTTTACATCCAGTTCGGCTGGATTCTTACCGAGTGGTTCAGCCACTCTGTTTGACGCCTCCCTGTTAAACTCCTGAGAGCCGCCCTTGCGGCTCTTTTTTTATGCCCGCACGGCTACGGAAGGCGAGGGCCGGTTATCTCGATAACGGTTTGCACGGCTTTTCTTCAAATCACCTTGAAAATGTTAACCGAAAATTAAACATAAACTTGCGCGACGGTGCATGAAGGTGCACTTTATCGTGGACTTGTTTAGCATAGCTGTTCCGTCTCAACGCTCCTCATGATCGAACAGCGGTTCAATGGTTTTCATGCGCATTCATCGCCGATGGATGCGGTAACGGAATGGGCCGCCGATGTGGGCGGTCATGCAAGGTGGCAGAGCAGTGATTAGCGAACAGGGTCAGATGCCGAGCAATATGATCAGCCTCGCGGAGCGCATGGTCTTTTCGGATTCGTTCAAGCCGATCTACGCTGAAGGCATGGATATGGTCGAGGAAGCGGCAAGCTATCTCGACGGCGAAGGCCGAGAGGAAGCGCGCAATCTTTCACGAGTCGCCGCAACGCTTTACGCTGCCGAATCGATGCGCATGACCACGCGCCTGATGCAGATCGCATCCTGGCTCCTGCTCCAGCGCGCAGCGCGCAATGGCGAGATGAGCCGCCAGCAGGTCTCCGCCGAAAAAGCCAAGGTGCGTCTCGATACGCCTTCGGCGGGCGAAGCCGCACAGGGCTGGAGCGAATTGCCCGCTGGTTTCGTTGAACTGGTCGAGCGTTCCATGCGTCTTCAGGCCCGTGTGCGACGCATGGACCGCGAAGTCTATGGTGAAGTAGTTTCGCTGCAATCCATGCCGCGTGGCAATCCGGTATCCGAGCAGATCGTACTGCTCAAGACGGCTTTCGGCGTCTCCTGATACGATGCCTAAAGCATTTCGCAGCTAGATGGATTTATCTACGCGGCCCCAATTCTTTAGTCTGGCGAACATGTTCTCGATCCTGTGATCACGCAACCGCCCTTCGTGCGGCCAGTATGGCGCGGTGATGGCTCTCCCTTTAAGCAGATTGGTTGCGGACTTGTGGCTGTTGAGGCGGCCGGGCAGTTCGCTTTCCACAACCAGACTCGTAAAAATCCGGTCGGTGTGTTCATGCGGGGCTAGTTTGCCTGCTCCAACGGCCACACCTCGACGACGCCATGCGCAACGGCACATGGAACGCCCGAGACCTTTTTGACCGCTTCCGCCAGATCGGCAGCCTCGATGATGGCGAACCCGGCAATCGGCAGAGGGGACGACATGAATGGGCCGTCCTGTGTCACAGGCCTCGACGCATCAGGGTTGCGCACCTGCACTGGGGCACCGGCGATACCTATCAGCGCGCCCTCCGAACGCAGCTTTGCATCCCGCGCGTGGGCTGCGTCGCGGACCGATTGTGAGATCCGGTCGTAGCCGGCCCGGTCACCATATCCAATAGTAACGAATTTTGGCATTTTACGATCACCTTTCAGGTCTCTGGTGGTGTGGTGCGGGCAACTATCGCCTCATAGACTGCCTGCAACTGTGCCGATGCCGACGGGCCGTTCATCAGGGCTTGGAATACCGAGATATCTTGCCCGTTAATCCGTTGCCAAGTTTATTGGGCATCCCGAACGTTAATCTATTGAGGCCGTCTAATCTGGGTGCAACTTGCAACTGGATGAAGCATACAGTAATCCGATTGCAGTTTGCAATTGGAATTATACAGATGGTCTATCGGACCCGCGAATGCGGGGTGGTTATCCATGCAATCAAGTACAGTCCGGTGGAAACCTGTCGTTCAACATGGAGCCACGAATGTTCATATTGGGTTTGAAGTTGCCACTTAGCGCTTTCAGTCAATTTATGGGGCCTGACTCTGGCGGCGATGTGATGCGGCGCGCTCCAGGCGCATATGTTTCTCTTTTGTTCACTTTTCTGCTGTCAAGTGAATCCGTCTGAGGATAGGGTTCACTTATGAAAGAATCGATTCGCATTGTTGGTATTGATCCGGGTCTGCGCCGTACCGGCTGGGGCATTGTCGAATCGCTCGGCAATTCGCTGCATTTCGTGGCGTCGGGAACGGTCACGTCAAATGCCGAGATGGATCTGGCCTCGCGCCTGTGCCAGCTGCATGAGGGGCTTTCGAAAGTCCTGCATGAATTTATGCCGCATGAGGCGGCTGTCGAACATACGTTCGTCAACAAGGATGCGACGGCCACGCTGAAGCTCGGTCAGGCGCGCGGAATTGCCTTGCTGGCGCCCGCGCAGGCCGGCCTGCCGGTAGCGGAATATGCGCCGAATGCGGTGAAGAAAGCGGTGATCGGCGTCGGTCATGGCGAAAAGCAGCAAATCCATATGATGGTGAAGGTTCTGATGCCGCGCGCCTCGTTCGATACGAGTGACGCTGCCGATGCGCTTGCGATCGCCATCTGTCATGCCCATCATCGTCAGAGCATTGTGAGCGCCCGCCGGATGCAGGCGTTGTTAGCGGGGTGAGACGGAATGATCGGTAAACTGAAGGGCGTGATCGATGAAATCGCCGACGACCACGCGATCGTCGACGTGCATGGAGTTGGCTATGTCGCTTTCTGCTCGGCGAGGACGCTCGGCAATCTGGGTGGCGCGGGCGAGGCGGTTACGCTCTTTATTGAAACCTATGTTCGCGAGGACATGATCCGGCTTTACGGCTTCGCCTCGCAGCTCGAGCGCGAATGGTTCCGCCTGCTGCAGAACGTTCAGGGGGTCGGCGCTAAGGTGGCACTGGCGGTGCTTGGCACACTTTCACCGCCGGAACTGGCGAATGCGATTGCGCTGCGCGATATCGCTATGGTTTCGCGCGCGCCTGGCGTCGGGAAAAAGGTGGCGGAGCGCATCGTCACCGAACTGAAGAACAAGGCGCCGGCTTTCGCGGGCGAAGCAGGCGGCACGATCGGGCTCAAGCAGGAGCTTGGAGCGGGTGCTGCGCCGGCGCCGGTCGCCGATGCCGTGTCGGCGCTGGCCAATCTGGGGTATTCGCGCGATCAGGCAGCGAACGCGGTTGCTGCCGCATTGAAGGAAGCGGGCGAGGGTGCCGATTCGGCAAAGCTCATTCGCCTTGGTTTGAAGGAACTGTCGCGATGAGCGGTAGCATGGGGAGATACTTGCCTGAGCGATACGTTCATGCGAGGAGAGGCCTATGAGCGACCGCAATCCTCTCATTGATGCCGAAAAGCGCGGCGAAGAAGCCGACAATACGCTGCGCCCGCAAACGCTGGACGATTTCGTGGGGCAGGCAGCGGCGCGCGCCAATCTGAAAGTGTTCATCGAAGCCGCCAAGGTTCGCGGCGAAGCGCTGGATCATGTGCTGTTTGTCGGCCCTCCGGGCCTTGGCAAGACGACGATGGCGCAGATCATGGCCAAGGAACTGGGCGTCAACTTCCGTTCGACCTCCGGTCCGGTGATCGCCAAGGCTGGCGATCTGGCGGCGCTGCTTACCAATCTGGAAGAGCGCGACGTGCTTTTCATCGATGAAATTCATCGTTTGAGCCCGGCCGTGGAAGAAATCCTTTATCCGGCCATGGAGGATTTCCAGCTTGATCTCATCATCGGTGAGGGCCCGGCAGCGCGTTCGGTGAAAATCGACCTTGCCAAGTTCACGCTGGTTGCAGCCACAACCCGGCTCGGCCTTCTGACCACGCCGTTGCGAGACCGTTTCGGCATTCCGGTCCGGTTGAATTTCTACACGGTCGAGGAGCTGGAATATATTGTGCGGCGCGGTGCGCGTATCATGCAGATGGGCATCTCGCCCGATGGCGCGCTGGAAGTTGCGCGCCGTTCGCGCGGTACCCCGCGTATCGCCGGGCGTCTGCTGCGCCGCGTACGCGATTTTGCGCTGGTGGCCGGTGCGGAGGTGATCGACCGCAAGATTGCCGATGAAGCCCTGTCACGGCTGGAGGTTGACAGTCGCGGCTTCGACCAGCTCGACCGCCGCTATCTCAATATGATCGCGCGCAATTTCGGTGGCGGACCGGTGGGTATCGAAACTATTGCGGCGGGTCTGTCCGAGCCACGCGACGCCATCGAGGATATTATCGAACCTTATCTCATCCAGCAGGGCTTCTTGCAGCGCACGCCGCGCGGTCGCGTACTGACGGCTATAGCCTGGCAGCATCTGGGGCTTCCTGCACCTGCCGAGATTATCCAGCAGTCGCAGTTTGGCCTTTTCATGGAAGACGAATGACCGATAACCAGGAACAAGCCCCGCGTGAAACCGTGTCCGGCGTGCTGAAAGATGGAGTGCATTATCTTCATGCGCGCATCTATTATGCAGATACGGATTTTTCCGGTTTTGTCTATCACGGGCGCTATCTCGAATTCTATGAGCGCGGGCGTACCGATTTTCTGCGCCTTCAGGATGTACATCACATCGAACTTGCCGAGGGCGCGCTGGGCGAGGAGATGGTCTGGGTCGTGCGGCGCATGGAGATCGATTACAAATCTCCGGCGAAAATGGACGATCTCATATTGATCGAAACGCGCGTCAGCGAAATCCGTGGCGCACGGGTCATCATGGCCCAGCAGATTACCTGCGAGGGCCGGTTGCTTTCGCAAGCCAGGGTCGAAGCCGTCATGATCACCAAGGAAGGACATCCGCGCCGTATTCCGGATGAGTGGCGGCAAGCTTTCACCAAGGGAAGCTGATCTCCCGGTAGAAAACGTTCATTCAAGGCGGCTGGCCCCGGTTTTCTTCAGGTGCGGCCAATGTCTGTGCCGTCGCTAACGTATCCTTAACCATAATATTCCATTAATCACGCTGACGGAATCGGTTGAGAGGCTGGGTCGAAGCGCAGCGCCTTCCTTTCACCAAAATTAACCGTAACAAGCACCCTGAGGATTTAAAGTTGAAATCCGGCATGGTGCTTATGGGGCGGTTGCGGTGCGATATGTCTGCTTGACCGCCATGGCGTGCAGACAGCTTGTAACGTTTGAAAGCTGCGCAGGTTTGGGTCGTCCGCGCATGGACGCTCCATCAAGGATTTGCGACGCCGCCCGGTCCTGTGGCCGGGCGTTTGGATTCAAAGCATTTCCAGCAAAAGTGCGAAGCGGTTTTGCGTTCGGAAATGCGGTGGGAAGATGAGCTGTTTCCAGCAAAAGTGCGAAGCGGTTTTGTTGGAAATACGTAAAGACAAAGGTTGGGGTGGTTGGTTCGCTTGCCGGACCAATAGCCCATGAAACGGTGGATCGATGGAAAATGTTGCGTTAGCGGCTCCGGCTGCCGATGTTACCCTCTGGGGCCTGTTCATGCAGGCAAACTGGGTGGTCAAGCTGGTCATGCTTGGCCTGCTGGTTGCCTCGGTCTGGACATGGGCGATTGTGGTGGACAAGACGATAGCGTTCGGGCGTGCGCGCCGCGCCATCGATCGCTTTGAGCAGGTGTTCTGGTCTGGGCAGTCGCTGGAAGAACTCTACCGCAATCTGAGTGAACGCCGCACGACCGGTATGGCTTCGATCTTCATGGCGGCCATGCGTGAATGGAAAAAGTCCTTCGAAAAGGGAGCGCGTTCGCCAATCGGGCTTCAGATGCGTATCGACAAGGCGATGGATGTGGCGCTGGCGCGTGAAAGCGACAAGCTGGATTCCCGTCTCGGTTTTCTGGCTACGATAGGCTCGGCGGCGCCGTTCATCGGCTTGTTCGGAACGGTGGTAGGCATCATGACCGCGTTTCAGGCCATTGCTGCCTCCAAGAACACCAATCTCGCCGTTGTGGCTCCGGGCATCGCGGAAGCGCTGTTGGCGACGGCTATCGGCCTTCTCGCCGCTATTCCCGCCGTTATCGCCTATAACAAGCTTTCCAGCGATGCAGGAAAGATTGGCGCGCGGCTGGAAGGTTTTGCGGACGAGTTCTCCGCCATACTGTCGCGCCAAATTGATGAGAAGCTGACGCCGCGTAACTAAGCGGCCTCGCATCAGATGTAATTTTAGCCTTCGGGAATCTTGTAATGGGCATGTCTGTTGGAAATCAGGGAATGTCGGGCGGACGCCGCAGGCGCGGACGCAAGAACGCCCTCATGAGCGAAATTAACGTGACGCCATTTGTTGACGTGATGCTGGTTTTGCTCATCATCTTCATGGTTTCCGCGCCGCTTCTAACGGTCGGTGTGCCGATTGATCTGCCGGATACGCAGGCCAAGGCCATGAATTCCGACACGCAACCCATCACGGTTTCTGTCAATAATGAAGGCAAGGTCTATCTTCAGGAGACGGAGATTCCGATCGACGAAGTGGTGCCGAAGCTTCAGGCTATTGCAAAGACGGGTTATGAAGAGCGCATTTTCGTGCGCGGTGACAAGGCTGCCGATTACGGCACTGTCATGAAAGTCATGGCCCGCATTTCCGCCGCCGGTTTCAAGAATATCGGCCTAGTGACCCTCCAGGAGCAGGATAGCTGACGCCATCATGAAGGCTGGCCTGACATCCTCTGTAGCGCTCCATACCATCGTTATCGCGCTGGGGCTCTTCTCCTTTTCCTCGCCGAAGGCATTCGACGTGCAGGATGCGGAATCGCTGCCGGTCGATATCGTGCCGATCGAACAACTCACGCAAATCCAGCAGGGCGAAAAGACTGCACCCATGAAGGAAAAGTCGGCGCCGAAACCGACGACCAAACCGCAGACGACGCCTGATGCCGAGAATGTCGGCGACCAGGAGGTCGATAGCAAGACGCCTCCCAAGCCGGATGCGAAGCCAAAGCCGGTCGAGACGGCGGAAGAGCCTAAGGCGCAGCCGGAGCCGGTGAAAAAACCGGAGCCGAAGCCCGATCCGAAACCGGAGCCGAAGCCGGAAGAAAAGCCGACGCCGGTTCCGGCAACGGAAGTGCAGGCAAAGCCCGAACCGAAGCAGGAAGTGAAGCCTGATCCGGTGGCGGAAGCCATCGAGAAGCAGGCTGAAGCCCCTGACGCCGACGCTCCGAAACTGCCGGACAAGGTTCCTGCCCCTCAGGCGAAGCCGAAGCCGCCGCAGGCGCAGACTGCCAAAACGCCGGATCGCAAACCGACCGAAGACAAGAAGAAAACACAGTCCGCTTCGCAGACGTCTCAGTCCAAAAATGACGCGATAGCCGATGAAGTGGCCGCGCTTTTGAACAAGCAGAAGGCATCTGGAGGCGGTGCGAAGCGCTCCACCGATCAGGCGTCTCTCGGCGGCAAGAAGAATACCGGCGGAGCCAAGCTCAGCCAGAGTGAAATGGACGCGCTGCGCGGTGCGATTTCCAAGTGCTGGAACGTGCCCGCAGGTGTTGCGGATGCGCCGGGTCTGGTCGTGACCGTCAAGATGCGGTTGACGGAAGCCGGCGAGATTCAGGGCGTTCCGCAGGTTACATCCGGCGGCGGCGGTGACGGCGTTGCGCGTGCTGCCGCCGAAAGCGCCAAGCGCGCGGTGCAGCGTTGCGCACCGTACAATCTGCCGCGTGACAAATATGATTCATGGTCGGAAGTGATCGTCAATTTCGACCCGAGCGATATGTTCTGACCGGAATGTTCCGGTTTCCCACCCATTAGTGCCAAGGACAAAGAGGTCCCAGAAGACATGAAAATCGGCATCATGAACACAAAGATCCGGACAGTCTTTTCGGCTTTCGCCTGTATGATTGCCGCAAGCCTGGTCTTTACCATGCCCGCTCGTGCGGTCGTGGAAATCAACATCAACAAAGGCGTGGTCGAGCCGCTGCCGATCGCGATTACCGATTTCCTCTCGGCCGATCAGCTCGGGCCGAATATCACCTCGGTGATTGCCGCCGATCTTGAACGGTCTGGTCTTTTCGCGCCGATCGACAAGGGCGCGTTCATTGAAAAGATTTCCAATCCCGATGCGGCTCCCCGTTTCGAGGACTGGAAGGTCATCAATGCGCAGGCGCTCGTCACCGGTCGTATTACCAAACAGCCGGATGGCCGTCTCAAGGCGGAGTTCCGTCTCTGGGATACGTTTGGCGGCCAGCAATTGACCGGCCAGCAGTTCTTCACCACGCCGGATAACTGGCGTCGTGTCGCCCATATCATCGCCGATGCGATCTATGAGCGGCTGACCGGCGAAAAAGGCTATTTCGATACGCGCGTTGTCTTTGTGGACGAATCCGGCCCGGCACAGAAACGCGTGAAGCGTCTTGCCATCATGGATCAGGATGGCGCGAACATCCGATATCTTTCCGATGGCCGCGATATCGCCCTGACCCCGCGCTTCTCGCCGAACCGCCAGGAAGTGACCTATATGTCCTTTGCCGGTGGCCAGCCGCGTGTCTATCTTCTCCAGCTTGAGACCGGTCAGCGCGAGCTTGTCGGAAATTTCCCCGGCATGTCCATCGCACCGCGCTTCTCGCCCGATGGCCAGAAGGTCGTGATGAGCCTGCTTCAGGACGACGGCAGCGCCAACGTTTACACAATGGACTTGCGCAGCCGCACGACCACGCGCCTGACCAGCAGTCAGGCTATCGATACGAGTGCTTCCTATTCGCCCGACGGCTCGCAGATTGTCTTTTCTTCCGACCGCGGCGGACGCCCCCAGATCTACGTCATGGGTGCAGACGGCTCCAATCCACGCCGCATTTCGTTCGGCGACGGCAGCTATTCAACACCGGTCTGGTCACCGCGCGGCGACCTCATCGCCTTTACCAAGCAGTCGCAGGGCCAGTTCTCCATCGGCGTGATGAAAACCGATGGTTCCGGTGAGCGCCTGCTTACCTCGGGCTTTCACAATGAAGGTCCGACATGGGCTCCCAATGGCCGTGTGCTGATGTTCTTCCGTAAGGCGGCAGGTGCGGGCGGACCGCGTTTGTTCACCATCGATCTTACGGGCCGCAACGAACGCCAGATCCAGACGCCGAACTTCGCATCCGATCCGGCCTGGTCGCCGCTTCTCGAATAGGGACCTCAATTGCCCGCCGGGTTGTGTTAGGAAAATTGAAGGCGCGAAGCCTCGGTTTCGCGCCTTTATTATGGCAAATTGCCACAATTAAAGCGCTCGGGTCGTGTTTCTGCCGCATTTTGGCATCAAGGCCTAGGGACAGAATTGCTGCCGGGAAAGCCGGTTTGCATTTGGCCGCAAGAAAACGTTAACCATACTTCTTGAGCCTGCCTTAACCTCGATATGATTATTGGATGGTTACGCAGGAACATCAAATCTTAAGGAGCTCCGGCCCATGCGCCGTTTCCAGTCGATTGCACGTAGCCCGATTGCTATTGCCATTTTCATGTCGCTTGCCGTCGCCGGCTGTGCGTCCAAGAAGAACCTTCCGAACAATGCCGGTGATCTCGGCCTCGGCGCCGGCGCGGCAACGCCCGGCTCGTCGCAGGACTTCACGGTGAATGTCGGCGACCGTATCTTCTTCGATCTCGACTCGTCGCTGATCCGCGCCGACGCGCAGCAGACCCTGTCGAAGCAGGCACAGTGGCTCCAGCGCTATCCGCAGTATACTATCACGGTCGAAGGCCATGCCGACGAACGCGGTACGCGTGAGTACAACCTCGCGCTCGGCCAGCGTCGTGCTGCCGCCACTCGCGACTTCCTCGCCGCTCGCGGCGTTCCGACCAACCGCATGCGTACCGTTTCGTATGGTAACGAGCGTCCGGTCGCCGTTTGTGACAGCGACTCGTGCTGGTCGCAGAACCGTCGCGCCGTCACCGTTCTCAACGGTGCAGGCAGCTAACAGCCGGGATGAAGCACCCACGGCTTCATCCTCTCTGATTGCATGCATCACACTTCCGTTCGTGGTTCGAGCCTTCGGGAGATATGCGGTAACGCAACAGTGTTGCGGGAAAGCGGCCTTTGGGCCGCTTTTTTCGTTTCCGGGACAGGCTATCGGGCATTTCGACAAACTTTGGCCGAAGTCCGCGGTGTCATAAGAGGAAAGCACCTTTGCTTTTCACGGATTTGGTTTAGAGCGGTTTTGCTTGACGGAATCGATCGAACCAATCTGCATTTTCATTTTCTGAGGTTTCCGTAAGGGAAACGGTTTCCCACATTTGCGGGAAATGCTCTAAAAGTGAAAATGGCCGTGCGGCAAAGGGCGTTCAGCACGCATTCAGACGCGGCACCCGATCATCCTGTTCATGCAAATTTCGCAGAGCAAAACTAGCAGGGGCAAATAGGGAATGAGGAAACCAATGAGAAAAGTGACGCTGGCAATTGCCATGCTGCCGCTTTTGGCGAGTGCTCCGGTTCTGGCCACGTCTGTTTCTTCGCAGGAAGGGGTTATCTATCTGGCGCAGGCCGGGGATCCCGCCGTGAACCAGTTTTCGCAACAGGTGTGCAATCTGGCGCATCAGAACGCGCAGTCTTATGCGCGGATCTTGCAGCTTCGCGACAAGATGCTGCAAATCCAGCGCGACAATGAGACCCGTTTCCGGGCACTGGAGAAGGGCCGGGGCGGCGCACAAAACCAGATCGCCATCGGCTCCACTGCGATTCTCGATGATGCAATGCGGGATAGTGGTGGGGCTTCCGGCCAGAATGGCGGTTATCAAAGCCCTGGTTTGCAGCAGGAACTGATCCGCAACCTGACCGGCAAGGTCGAGGATGTCGATGCGCAAATCGCGTTTACCGATAACCAGTTGCAGAAAACCCAGGAAGACAATGAATTCCGGTTCGAAGAGCTGGAAAAGAAGAGCGGGAGCGCTTCGTCGGCACCGACTGGCGCAAACCAGGCTTCTCAGGGTGCCATGGCACCGGGGATCGATCTCTGCGCTCAGGGCATGATGAACCCCGCAGACATCGCGGCAACTCTGGGTGCGCGCGCTGAAGCCATGAACTTCCAGATTCTCGAAATGCAGGATCAGATGCAGAAAATGCAGGGAGAGAACGAACGCCGCTTCCAAGCGTTGGAAACGGATGATCGTGCTGATGCAGGCGGTCAGACGGGCAGTGGAAACGCCGTGTCCGTCGCGCAAGCAGGCCCGGCTGGAAACCCTGACAACGGGGTTTCCGGAAGCGCGCCGCAAGCTGGTTCTTCTTCATCACAGGCAGCGGCCAATCAGACGCCCGGCGCCGATTCCGTGGCCATTGCTTCAGCCGCGCCCTCGCAAGGCGGCCCGGCACGCGGAGAGCCGCCGCAGGCGCTTGGCTCCATCCGCTTCGATGCCAGTGGCAACGTAATCGGCGAGACGCTCAGTGCTGCGCCGCGTCCCGTGCAGCAGGGTAACGAGCTTGGCGCGCCCCATGGTGCGGAGGGTGCCGCTGCATCCGGCGGAACAGCTGCGGGCGACGTGGTTGCCTCCCTGCCGACCGACGACAATCCAAACTCGCTCTATCAGGCATCCTACCAGTATCTGATGTCGGGCGACTACAAAGCTGCAGAAGCCGGGTTCCGCGAACATGTGAAGCGTTATCCCGCAGATCCGATGACGGCGGAGGCCCGTTTCTGGCTTGGCGAAACCCTCTACGGGCAAGGGCGTTATCCCGAGGCGGCGACGGTGTTTATCGACACGCAGCGCGATTATCCCGATTCGAAGCGTGGCGCGGAGAATATGTTCAAGCTTGGGATGACGCTTGAAAGAATGGACAATCATGACGTTGCCTGCGCCACGTTCAAACAGATTCCGCAGCGCTATCCCAAGGCGGCGCCAGCCGTGCTGAAGCGCGTTGCGGATGAGCGCACGCGCGCCAAGTGCTGATTGCGGAGTTGTTTCGTGGGGCTTTCCCCGGTTGAAATCTTTACATCCTCCGGCCTGGAGCGTGCAGAGGCGGTGATCGCCGCTGTTTCGGGCGGAAGCGATTCGCTTGCCCTGCTCTTTCTGCTGAAAGACTATCTGGCTACGCTGGATCGTCCGCCCATTCTGACGGCGGTGACCATCGATCATCGCCTGCGTCCGGAATCGGCAAAGGAAGCCGAAGATGTCGGGCGGCTCTGTCAGAAATACGGTATCGGCCACCGGGTTCTCGCGTGGGAGGATGTCAAGCCTGTAAACGGCATTGCAGCTGCCGCGCGAACTGCGCGTTATCGTCTGCTCGTCCAGGCCGCGCGTGAAGCAGGGGCGGCTTTCATCGCCACCGGGCACACGCAGGATGACCAGATTGAAACCTTTTTGATGCGCAAGGAGCGCAGCAGTCATTCAGAAGCAAGAGGGCTTGCCGCGATGGCTGTCCGGGCCCGGCTGGAGCGAACGGTCGAGCTTGTGCGCCCGCTTCTGGGTGTGTCGCGTCAGGCCTTGCGGACCGAACTTGCGGCGAGAGGGATTTCGTGGGTCGATGATCCCAGCAATGCCAATACGGATTATGAGCGTCCGCGTGTACGGCTTGGTGTCGCCGCCGACGCCGACACGCGAGCGGTTCTGGAACAGGTGGCTCTGGCGAGCGCTGCCCGTAAACGTGACAATGCAGCGCTGATCGCTGCGCTTGCCGAGCCGTCCAACATCCGTGTGGATGATAGCGGTAGCATTCTCGTCGACCCCCTGATTTACGCTGGTTTACCGGAAAGTGCGCGAAGGCTGTTTTCGGGCCTGCTGGCCTCACTTGCCGGGGGGCGGCGATTTTTGCCCGGCGATGGCGAGCGTTCTCGCATCGAGCGGGTTTTGACAGGGCAGGAACAGAATGGCCGGCTAACGATTTTCGGTGCGCTGATCGAGCGCGGGGCAGAGGATGCGCCGCATATCTTCAGGCGTGAACGCCGCAATCTCTCCCGCGCCCTGCTGCAACCGGGACAAAGCGCGGTCTGGGACGGGCGGTTCCGATTCTTCAACGGCACCGTCACTGCAATGGAGATTGCCGCACCGGGACGTCAGGAGTTGTCGGATTTCCTGAATGCCAACGAAATCGAGATCGAATCCCGCAAACGTGAAGGCCTGCTGGTTTCTCCGGCAGTTTATGCGGGTGGACGGCTTGCCGCTCTGCCGTTCGTTCAAGGGGGGGGCAGGCCGGATGGCGTTCATATCGAGCGGCATTTCGCGCTCTTCGATCATGTGCTGCCGGGGTATGATTTCGACCTTGCGCAGGCTGTTGAAATGCGGATCGGCCGTCAATGTCCGGAAATATCCTAATTTTCATAAACCAGAATGATAAGAATCGAAGTTGCAGTGTGTTACGCGCCTTGGCAACGCCTTGCTTCGATCCTATGTTAGACCGAAACATCGTTCCGCTTTCGCGGAATGGCCGTGGTATCGATTGGACCCGTTATGAATCCGAACTATCGCAACTTCGCCCTGTGGGCGATCATTGCCCTGCTTTTGATCGCGCTGTTCAACCTGTTCCAGAGTCCTGGCCAGCGCACCAATTCCCATGAAGTTTCCTATTCGCAATTTATTGATGACGTTTCCAATGGCCGCGTGAAATCGGTAACGATCACCGGACAGCGGATTAGCGGCACTTTTTCCGATAACGGCTCCACGTTCCAGACCTATTCGCCCGGCGATACGGGTCTTGTTTCGCGTCTTGAAGACAAGGGCGTCGCCATCACGGCCCGTCCTGAAACGGATGGTTCAAGCTCGCTGGTCGGCATTCTCCTGTCGTGGCTGCCGATGATTCTGATTCTCGGCGTGTGGATTTTCTTCATGCGCCAGATGCAGGGCGGCTCACGCGGTGCGATGGGTTTCGGCAAGTCGAAGGCCAAACTTCTGACGGAAGCGCATGGCCGTGTGACTTTCCAGGATGTTGCCGGTGTGGATGAAGCCAAGCAGGACCTCGAGGAAATCGTTGAATTCCTGCGCGATCCGCAGAAGTTCCAGCGCCTGGGCGGCAAGATTCCGCGCGGCGTGCTGCTCGTGGGCCCTCCCGGAACCGGTAAGACGCTACTTGCGCGTTCCGTTGCAGGCGAAGCGAATGTGCCGTTCTTCACCATTTCCGGTTCGGATTTCGTTGAAATGTTCGTCGGTGTCGGTGCAAGCCGCGTCCGCGACATGTTCGAGCAGGCGAAAAAGAACGCACCCTGCATCATCTTCATCGATGAAATCGATGCGGTGGGCCGTCATCGCGGCGCCGGTCTCGGCGGCGGCAACGACGAGCGCGAGCAGACCCTCAACCAGCTTCTGGTCGAGATGGACGGTTTCGAAGCCAACGAATCGATCATCCTGATTGCAGCGACCAACCGTCCCGACGTTCTCGATCCCGCATTGCTGCGTCCAGGTCGTTTCGACCGTCAGGTCGTGGTGCCGAACCCCGATATTGTCGGTCGCGAGCAGATTCTGAAGGTGCATGTGCGCAATGTGCCGCTCGCGCCGAATGTCGATCTGAAGATCGTGGCACGCGGCACGCCGGGCTTCTCTGGCGCGGACCTTGCCAATCTCGTCAACGAAGCCGCTCTCATGGCCGCACGCCGCAACAAGCGTCTGGTGACAATGGCGGAATTCGAAGACGCCAAGGATAAGATCATGATGGGCGCGGAGCGCCGCTCCGCAATGACACCGGAAGAAAAGGCCAATACGGCCTATCACGAAGCCGGCCATGCCATTGTTGCGCTGAACGTGCCGAAGGCCGATCCGGTTCACAAGGCGACCATCATTCCGCGCGGGCGTGCGCTCGGCATGGTGATGCAATTGCCGGAAGGCGACCGCTATTCGGCGACTTATGTGTGGATGGTTTCGCGCCTTGCGATCATGATGGGCGGTCGTGTTGCCGAAGAGCTGAAGTTCGGCAAGGAAAACATCACTTCCGGTGCATCCTCGGATATCCAGCAGGCGACCAAGCTTGCCCGCGCGATGGTTACCCAGTGGGGATATTCCGACAAGCTTGGCCGTGTCGCTTATGGCGAAAACCAGGAAGAAGTCTTCCTCGGTCATTCTGTCGCCCGCACGCAAAATGTTTCGGAAGAAACCGCGCAGATCATCGATGCGGAAGTACGTCGTCTGATTGATGAGGCCTATGCCGAGGCAACCCGCATCCTGACCAAGAAGAAGAAGGACTGGATCGCGCTTGCCGAAGGTCTGCTCGAATATGAGACGCTGTCTGGCGACGAAATCAAGGAACTGATTGCCGGCAACAAGCCGTCGCGCGATCAGGGCAATGATACGCCGTCACGCGGATCAGGTGTGCCGAAGGCCGGAAGCCCGCGCAAGCGCAAGGGCAGCGAACCGGGCGGCGAACCGGGCATGGAACCTAATCCGCAGCCGCAGTAAGACGATCCAATTACCGAGTTATTAAAGCCGGGCCCAGCAGCCCGGCTTTCATTTTTTCGCATGGAAATTGCGGGGGCAGTAAAAAGCGGAAGCCGTTTTTGCAGGGAAACTAGAGCAATTCGATCGGATCAACCCGATACTGCTCCGGGTTCACCAATGTGCCGCAAAGGCTCGGTTAAGAATTTTGGTACATCATACAGTTCAGAGTGTGTCATCCGAGGCAGGTCGGTGGTCGGCGGATGATGTGTGGGATCACCGGGGGCTGAAGCGAACCGTCAGCCAATTTGTAAGCACAATGCTTTAGTGAATACGACTTTGGGAAAAGTGCCTATGTGGCCTGAAGCTAAAGGCGAAATTGCAATTGAGAGGATTTTCGCGGTAATAACGCAGGAAATCCGCTGCGGGGTGAGGCCCCGTATGACTATTGCGCGTCTGCCTTTTTAGGCAGCATATAATTGATAGTATCGAGATGGCTTTATGGCTCAACGCAAGGCTAAACACATGACACGGAAATATTTTGGAACCGACGGTATCCGCGGACAGGCAAACAGCTTTCCCATGACCCCGGATATCGCCATGAAGGTCGGCATGGCGGTCGGGCATATTTTCCGGAAGACGGGACAGGCCCGTCGCGTGGTGATCGGCAAGGATACCCGCCGTTCCGGCTATATGCTGGAAAACGCACTGGTTGCCGGGTTCACCGCAGCGGGCATGGATGTGTTCCTTCTCGGCCCGATCCCTACGCCTGCCGTCGCCATGCTGTGCCGTTCATTGCGCGCCGACATCGGCGTCATGATTTCAGCTTCGCATAATCCGTTCTACGATAACGGAATAAAGCTGTTCGGCCCGGACGGCTTCAAGCTGTCAGACACAATTGAACTGGAGATCGAAAGTCTGATCGAGAGCGATCTGGCACCTTACCTCGCCAGTCATGGCGAGGTGGGCAAGGCCAAGCGCGTGGACGGCGACATTTATCGTTATATCGAATTTGCCAAGCGCACTCTGCCACGCAACATTTCGCTCAGCGGTCTGCGGGTCGTTGTCGATTGCGCAAACGGTGCAGGCTACAAGGTTGCGCCCGCCGCTCTCTGGGAGCTGGGTGCAGAAGTCATCACCATCAACAACGAGCCGAACGGCATCAACATCAATGAAGACTGCGGCTCGACGCATCCCATTGGACTGATGAAGAAGGTGCACGAAGTGCGCGCCGATGTGGGCATCGCGCTTGACGGCGACGCCGACCGCGTGCTGCTGGTGGATGAAACTGGCTCGGTCATCGATGGCGATCAGCTGATGGCAGTGATTGCCGAATCCTGGGCGGATGCGAACCGGCTGCAGGGCGGAGGCATTGTTGCGACGATCATGTCCAACCTTGGTCTGGAGCGGTTTCTTACTGATCGCAATCTGACGCTGGCGCGTACCAAAGTCGGCGATCGCTATGTGGTAGAACATATGCGCGAACACGGTTTCAATGTCGGCGGTGAGCAATCCGGCCATATTGTTCTGTCCGATTTCGCGACGACCGGCGACGGCTTGATTTCTGCCCTGCAGATTCTGGCCGTGGTCCAGGAGAAGGGCAAGCCCCTTAGCGAAGTATGCCGCAAGTTCGAACCTGTGCCGCAGCTTCTCAAGAATGTTCGCACGACAGGCGGCAAGCTGTTGGACAATAAGAATGTCAAGAGCGTCATCGATGAAGCACGTGGGCGTCTTGGTGTGCAGGGCCGTCTGGTCATCCGCCCATCGGGCACGGAGCCGCTTATCCGCGTGATGGCGGAAGGCGATGACCGCAATCTGATCGAAAAGGTCGTGAATGACATCATCGGTGTCATTTCGTCCGAGGGCAATGCCGCCTGATTCAGAATGCGAATGACTGTATTTGCAACGGCGCGGTTTTTCCGCGCCGTTTCCATTAGAGCCGTTCCCATTTTAAATGGAAGCGCAGAACCACTCCCAATCCTTGTTTTATCGCATTATCCGCTGCAAAACCGCTACGCACTTTTGCTGGAAATGCTGTAGGCACGGATTGACGTTTGCGTCATCTGGATTCACTTGCTCACTCCCTAATCCATACCGCCAGGCAATTGGCCTCTGTCGCTGTAATAGAAGAGGATTCTATGAATCTGGATCAATCCTTGGTTGCAAGCGACGCTTTCAAGTATTGTATTCATCGGCATAAGTTGCATTGTGCGTAAATTCGACGCCTGGTTGTTAATTTCACCAATGTACGCATTAGTAATGCTTGGAGAAGCATAATATTTTTCGCTCTTATAAGTTAATTCTAATATTTGAATTACAGTATACTGCATTTTCAACAATAAACTGTTGCGCTCGAACATTCGTGAGATATGATATATGAGATGGTGAATCGGGGGAAGTTACGTAAAATACGGCTATAAGCGGTATCGGCTCGATTGTGAGTTGGTATGTCAGCGTTTTCTATCTCCCCCTGTGTTCCCCTTCGAGGAAAATTTTTCTGCTTGATTGCTTCCAAGTGCGGTTCGTGTCCGCTTTGGGTGTGAGCGGCGTTGCGTGCGCAGTTAAGTGCGTCACGTGGGGGTGAGATATAATGCAATTGGATACCAAGCCGTTGGACGGACGCAGCGCCCCTCTTGATTCCAAAAGAAGAAATGAAAAACGGCTATCCCGCGAGCGAGCTTTCCTGTGCTTGCTGCGGGGTGGGCGCATGACGAAGTACAAGGGCGAGGTCGCCAGCTATGCGCCCTATATTGGACAGGTTGTTTCCGTTTTTGCGCGTGCGGTGCGTGCGAGCACTCTCCCAGGGGCTTTGCTGGCCGGGCTTATGCTTTATCCGGCTGCGGCTGCTGATCAGTACTGGGATGCCAATCAGACGTCTCCCGGATCCGGCGGTACGGGTACCTGGAATCTGACATCGTCTTTCTGGAGCCCGAATGCAGACGGGGTCAGCGGCCCCTATACTGCGTGGAACAATGCTGGACTAGACATCGCGATTTTTGGCGGTACGGCTGGCACAGTAACACTGGGCTCGCCGATCACGGCCAATGGTCTCGCATTTAATACGAACGGCTATACGCTGAGCGGCGGTACGCTAACGCTGGGCGGCGTGATGCCGACGGTCACGGTCAGCACTGGAACGAGCACCATTAATTCTGTGATCGCGGGTACATCCGGCTTGACCAAAGCCGGAGGTGGCATACTGGCATTGAATGGCATCAACACATTCACCGGCGGAATAAATCTCGACGCAGGTACACTCAATGTGGGGAGTGATGCCGCTTTGGGTGCTGCTGGCAATAATATCGTCACGGCAGCTGGTGCATCGGTCGGGTTGACGATATCGGGTGCGAATACGAACCGAACAGTTAATATCGGGGATGGCGGCAAGCTGAATCTGGCTGGCGCTGGTGCAGGGTCCGCGCTTGTTACGGGCAATGGTCAAGTCTCAGTGGGCGTCGGCGTCACGATGAGCAACGATGCCAGCACCTATACCGGCATCACGACCTTCAACGGTGTCAACGGCACCGGCAGCAGCTATTTCACCTCAATCGGCAATCTCGGTGAAGCAAGCTCCCTCGGAGCGCCGGTGACGGTTAGCGACGGCACGATCATATTCGCCCAGTCGAGCCAATATTCCGACAATGTCATCTATCTCGGTGACGGCGACAGCTCCAACCGCAACTGGGAACTGTATGGGGGAGCGGCGCTCATCCGTAACCGGGGTACGGGAACGCTGTCGATAACCGGCGATGTCCTCACTTCGGGCGCCAGCGGTTTTTTCGCGGAAGATGCGGATATCGAGCTTCTGGGCACGCTCAGCGGAGATAAGTACGACTTCAGCGGGAAGACTGGCCGGACGATTACCCTGGGTGGCGTCAATTCCTATACTGGCACATCCGAGATCAGTACCATCACTGTTCGCGCTTCGGTGCTTGCGGACGCGGGGACTGCAAGCTCTCTCGGCGCGGGTACCGATCCCATCTCTATTTCGAATAAGGGTACGCTGAGCTACACTGGCACCGGCGGGAACAGTAATCGTCAGTGGACGATTGCATCGGGAAATATTCTCAACGATGGCAGTGGCGCCCTGACACTTTCCGGTGGGGTCAATCTCGATCCGCTCGCCAGCAATAACAGTTTTACGCTCGGTGGCAGCTTTGCCGGGGTAAACACGCTTTCCGGCGTTATCAGCGGCAAGGGCGACCTCATAAGCGATGGCGCCGGCACTTGGGCGCTCGGCGCTGCCAACACGCGCGAAGGTGCTGTGATTGTCAATAGCGGCACGCTGAGGGCTGGCAACGCCGCTGCTTTTGGCGTGCTAACGGGCGTTACGGTCAATGGCGGTACGCTCGATCTTAACAGTTACGATCTCGTTGCGCCGACGCTGGCCGGTACCGGTGGCAATGTTGCACTTGGCAGCGGCAAGCTGACGATCAATGGCACCATCAGCACGAGCTTTGCTGGAAGCATCAGCGGTAGCGGCGGTCTGGAGAAGCTTGGTACGGGCAAGCTGACGCTGAGCGGCACAAACACCTATACGGGCAGCACCATCATTGGCGGCGGTGAGCTTGCGCTTGATTTCGCCGCTGCGGGTGCACCTGGTTCCAATATTATTTCAAATGCTTCGGCCCTGAATATGGCTGGCGGCAGGCTCAGCATTACAGGTGGTGCCGGGGCAGCCAATGAACAGACTTTCAATGGGCTGAGCGTTACAGCCGGCAGCAATACGATCAGCGCGACCTCGGGTACAGGGGGCAGCCTTACCGTCAATCTGGGGGCCGTAACTCATTCAGGCGGGATTGTGAGTTTTATCCTGCCTACGACCGGAAACATCACCACAACCAGCACTGTGCTTGGCGGCTGGGCGACGGTCAACGGAACCGACTATGCCAAAGTGGTTGGCGGCAATATCGTGGCTTTCACCGAGGCGGATTATACCGACAAGGACGATGCCGGTAACTGGCAGAACGGAGAGTACATTACCGATGTCGACGGCTTTTTCGGAACTGTCGGCTCAACCGTTCAGCTTGGTGGCTTGCGCTATACGGTTGGCAAACCCTCCACAGTAACGGTTGCGGGCGGGCAAACCCTTGGGGTTGACGGCACCATTATCGTTGCTCCGAGTGTCGGCAAGAATGACCAGACGATAACGGGTGGGATGCTGACAGGGAGTTCCGGCGGCGGTGTCGTCGGTATTCATCAAAACAGCACCGGCAATTTCACCATTGGATCCCAGATCGTGGACAATGGCGGTGCGATCGGTGTCACCAAGGGCGGCACCGGCCTCGCAACTCTGTCAGGCTCCAACACCTATAGCGGTGCAACGATCGTCAGTCAGGGCACTTTATCCGTCAACAGCATCGGGAATGGCGGAAGCGCAAGTGCCATCGGCGCTTCGAGCAGCGACTCGGCGAATCTCGTTCTGGAAAGCGGCACGCTTCAATACACGGGCGGCTCTACCATTACGGATCGTGGATTTACTGTCGTGAATGGCGGCGCAACGAGTGCTGCCATCGATGTTGCCAATACCTCGACCAACCTGACATTCACCGGTAAAGTAACCAGCCCCGACGATGGCGGGCTGACGAAAACAGGTGCCGGCACGCTGACGCTTGCCAATGGCGGCAATGACTATATCGGTGCAACGACTGTCGCCGGCGGTACGCTTTCTGTCAATACGCTCGCCGATGGCGGGCTTGCCAGCGGTATCGGCGCATCGTCAAGCGACTCCGCCAATCTGGTTCTGAGCAATTCCGGCACACTGCAATATACAGGCAGCAGCGTAAGTGTTGACCGCGGCTTTACGCTGCAAACACCGGCGGGCGGCATCGATGCTGCCGACATTGGCACGACGCTCGGTTTCAGCGGAGATGTTGTCGGAGACGGTGGCCTGCGCAAATATGGAGCAGGAACGCTGCTGCTCTCGGGCAATAACAGCTATACGGGCGACACGATCGTCAGTGCGGGAGAGCTGCAAGCCGGTTCGACGACTGCCTTCGGCACAGGACCGATGACGGTCGACACCGGAGCGCGTCTGAATCTCAACGATTATGATAACACGGTCGGCGGTCTCTTTGGCGCCGGCGCGGTCGAGCTTGGTTCGGCAACACTTGAGGTTGCCGCCGGAGGAAACTTCAGCGGTACGATCAGCGGTACCGGTGGCCTGACGCGCACTGGCAGCTACACTTTGACCATATCCGGCTGTAATAATGACTATACGGGCGCAACGACGATCAAGGGCATACTGAGCACAGATTGTCTTGCTGACGGCGGACAGGCCAGCGGCATCGGTGCCTCTACCGCAGATTCAGCCAATCTTGTCATTTCCAATGGAGCGCTCCAGTACACAGGCACCAGCGTGAGCGTCGACCGCGGCCTCACTGTGGGCGGGACAAGCGATATTTTTGTAACCGAAGCTACAACGACGCTGGGCTTTGAGGGGGCGGTCGTCGGCAATGCCAGTTTCAGAAAACGGGGTGCCGGAACGCTGGTCCTTGAAGGGGCCAATAGCTATACCGGGCATACGTTTGCACTCGAAGGAACCTTGCGTGCGGGATCCACTGCCGCATTTGGTGACAGCGGATTGCGGATGGATAATGCCGGCGCAATTGTTGATCTGGCCGGTTTCAACAACAATGTGCTCTATATCGGACAGGGCGGCAGCAGCACACCTGGTGAAATTACATTGGGCGGAGCCGCACTGACGATCACTTATGGTTCAAATCAGACCTATAGCGGTGCGATTTCGGGCAGCGGTTCACTAATCAAGGCTGGTACAGGTATCCAGACTCTTTCAGGGGCCACCAGCAGTTATGACGGGCCGACGACAATCAATGGCGGTGTGCTGGCTGTCACTCATCTGAACAATGGCGGCGTGAACAGTTCGATCGGCGCTTCGAGCGCGGATGCCGGCAATCTCGTTATCAATGGCGGGACATTACGCTACATAGGGTCAGGCGACAGCACGGATCGCCGGTTCACGCTGGGAGCTTCCGGCGGTAATGTGCTCGATGCCTCCGGCACGGGTGCGATCAGTTTTGCCAGCAATGCGCCGGTAACATTCAGTGGTTCAAATACCGCGCAGACATTGACCCTGACCGGCACAAACACGGGCAATAATACGCTTGCTGCCCAGCTTACGAACAATGGTACCGGCGTGACATCGCTTAACAAGGCGAGCACAGGCACCTGGGTATTGTCCAATCCTGACAGCACCTATACCGGCAGAACCAATATCAACGGCGGTGTTCTGGTTGTCGACAAGATGTCCAATGGCGGCGAAGCCAGCAGCATCGGCGCATCTTCACTGGCCGCGGGCAATCTCGTGATCGGAAACGGTTCAACGCTGCGTTATAACGGCAGCGGCGACACTACGGACCGGCTCTTCACACTGGCAGCCGGAACGACTTTTATCGAATCCTCCGGCACAGGCGCGCTCGTTTTCAACAATACTTCGGCAGTAACGCTGTCGGGCAACAATACTGCACGCACCATCGCGCTTGGCGGAACCAACACCGATTTCAACACTCTTGGCGGAACCATCGCTGACAACGGAACCGGCAAGACCACGCTGGCCAAAAATGACAGCGGCACATGGGTATTGACCGGCAATAACAGCTATACCGGCAACACCGTCATCAATGACGGTAATCTGATGATCGGCAATGGCGGCACCACCGGCAATGCCGGTGCAGGCAATATCATCGTCTTTGCACCGACCTCAACATTGTCGATCAACCGCAGCGACACTTTCGATTTCACGGGCACATTGAGCGGTCCGGGCAGCCTGGCGCAGATCGGCAGCGGAACCACAGTGCTGACTGCCTCGGGTAACAGCATCGGCGCTACCAGCGTGGATAACGGAACGCTGCAGGTGGATGGCAGCCTTGACACGCCGACGATTGCCATGAATGGCAATTCCACCCTCACGGTGAACGGCACGGTCGAAACAGCGTCCGGCGGCACGGCAGTCTTCACGGGTGATGCCGGGTCCAGCACGATCAATGTCAATGCTGGCGGAACGCTGCGCGCCAACGGATATCTCGGCGCAGGCGATGACACAATCAATGTCAGCGGCACACTCGACACCGGCGCAGGCAATCTGCAGCTCGGTGCGGGCAACGACACGCTGGTGCTCAATGACAGCGCCGTCTTCGATGGCGGCGGTGTCGATGCGGGTACGGGCGGAGAGACCGGTCGCGGAGATACGCTGAAGGTCGATACCACGGCAGGACGCACGCTTGACGGAGCAAATGTCACTAATTTCGAGAGCCTCGACAAGCTGGGCACGGGAACACTGACCCTGACCGGCGCACACGGCTACAGCGCAGGCACCATGATCGATGCAGGTACGCTACAGATCGGCAGCGGTGCCATGGCCGGTTCACTCGGCGGGGACGTACTCAACAACGGCACGCTGGCGTTCAATCTCGACAATGATTACGGCTTCTCCGGAACGATTTCCGGCAGCGGCGGCGTGAACAAGCTTGGCACCGGCACAACGGCCCTGACCGGCAATAACAGCTATGCGGGCGCGACAAATATTCTGGGCGGCACGCTGCTGGTGAACGGCAATCAGTCTGCCGCCACAGGGCAGACATCGGTTGCAAACGGCGCAGCTCTCGGCGGTACGGGGACTGTCGGCGGCAACGTCATGGTTGCCGATGGCGGTGCGATCAATCCCGGCGAGGCGGGAAGCGCGCCGGGCACACTGACCATCAATGGCGATCTGGTGCTTTCCTCCGGCTCCAGCCTCAACTTCAACTTCGGTGAAGCCGACATTGTCGGCGGGCCGCTCAACGATCATCTGGTTGTCGGGGGCGATCTGACCCTCGACGGTACATTGAATGTTACGCAGACGCCGGGCGGTAATTTTGGTCCCGGTATCTATCGTGTCATCAGCTATGACGGTAGCCTGACTGATAACGGCCTGAACCTGACTTCGCCGGATTACTCGTTGCAGACCTCCGTCAACAATCAGGTCAATCTGGTCAATTCGGCGGGAATGGCGCTGAGCTACTGGGACGGCGACGCCGGTCCGCACGGCAATGGCGTGGTCAATGGCGGCAACGGCACATGGTTTGCCGCCGGTGGCCGGAACTGGACGGATGAAACCGGTACATTCAACGCACCTTTCGACAATGGCAGCTTTGCGATCTTTGCCGGTACTTCCGGTACAGTCATTGTCGACAACAGTGCCGGACAGGTGCAGGCCACCGGCATGCAGTTTGCGACCGGCGGTTACATTGTGCAGGGCAGCGACATAGAGCTGGTTGGCCCGGATGCGATCATCCGCGTCGGTGACGGGACGCAAGCAGGCGCAAGCTATGTTGCAACCATCACTTCCAATCTCACCGGAGCTTCTGCGCTTGAGAAAACAGACCAGGGAACCCTGGTTCTGGGCGGCATCAACAGCTATAGCGGCGGCACGGCAATCAATGGCGGCACAATACAGATCTCAGCCGACTCCAATCTGGGGCTTGCGAGCGGTAACCTGTCTCTTAATGGCGGTACATTACGCAACACCGGAGCGATCGTTTCGGGGCGTCTTACAGCTTTGGATGCGGGCGGCGGCACATTCGATACGCTTGCCGATCTGACGCTGAACGGTATCGTCAGCGGTACGGGCAGTCTGACCAAGACGGGTGGCGGAACACTGACGCTTGCGGGTGTGAATAGCTATGCCGGCGGCACAGCAATCAATGGTGGGACTGTTGCGGTCTCGGCAGACCAGAATCTGGGCCAAGCCAACGGCGCTGTGACCTTCAATGGCGGCACATTGAACAATACGGCAGGCTTCGCCTCCAGCCGCGATGCCGTACTGAATGCCTCTGGCGGCACATTCAAGACGGATGGAGATCTGTCGTGGCAGGGCATGATTTCCGGCGCAGGCAGCCTGACCAAAACGGGAGCGGGCGCACTCGTCCTCACTGCTGATACGAGCTATTCCGGCGGCACGACTATTTCGGCAGGCACGTTGCAGCTTGGTAATGGCGGCACGAGCGGCTTCATTATCGGTGATGTTACCAATAACGACGCTCTGGCCTTCAACCGGTCTGATACAGTCAATTTTGACGGACTGATCTCGGGTTCGGGAACGCTTGAACAGAAGGGACCAGGCACGGTCATCCTGACGGCGGACAACACCTATGCCGGTCAGACGACGGTTAACGGCGGGGCGCTTTACATCAATGGCGACCAGTCGCTGGCGACCGGAGAAGTGACCGTGGCCAGCAGCGCTTCGCTTGGCGGCGTGGGGACTATCGGCGGCAATGTCACACTTGGCGCGCTGGCAACACTCAACCCCGGTGATTTGAGTGTAACGCCCGGCACTCTGACCATCAATGGCGACCTCACGATCGCGCCCAATGCAACGCTGGCTTACAATTTCGGTCAGGCGGGCGTCATCGGCGGTGCCTATAACGACCTGACGGTTGTTCACGGCGATCTGCTCCTGGACGGCATCATCGATGTGACCGAGGCACCCGGCGGTAATTTCGGACCCGGTATTTATCGTGTCATCAGCTATGACGGCGCGCTGACCGATGGCGGGCTTGTCAGCGCATCGCCTGATCATGCGGTGCAGACGGCCATTGCCAATCAAGTCAATCTCGTCAGCACGAGCGGTCTGCTGCTGAACTTCTGGGACGGTGCGGACGCATCGCTTCATCATAACGATGCGGTGAACGGCGGCGATGGTGTCTGGCGACTGGGTGGATCTGCGAACTGGACAGGTTCGACCGGCGACCTGAACGGCACATTCGATAATGGCAGCTTTGCTGTCTTCGGCGGCAAAGCGGGTAATGTCACTGTCGATGCCGGTGCAGGCGCCATCACGGTTGCCGGAATGCAGTTCGCTACCGACGGCTATCTGGTCGAGGGCGACAGCATCGCTCTGGACGGCCCGCAGGCGACGATCCGCGTCGGCGACGGCACAATGCCCGGTGCGGGTTATGTGGCGACGATCGCTTCCGATCTGACGGGCAACAGCCAGTTGGTGAAGACCGATCTGGGCACATTGGTGCTGGATGGCGCCAACAGCTATAGCGGCGGTACGGCGATCCATGGCGGTACGGTTCAAATCTCGAATGACAGCAATCTTGGTGATCTGTCGGGGCAACTGACTTTCGACAGCGGCACCTTGCGCAACACAGCAGCAATGTCTTCCACACGCGATGCAGGCCTGCTCGCAGGCGGCGGCTCGTTCCAGACCGATGCCGAACTGACGTTGTCCGGACTGATCAGTGGAACGGGTGCCCTGACCAAGGGCGGCAATGGCGCGCTGATCCTCACCGGCACCAACAGCTACAGCGGTGATACTACAGTTTCTGCCGGTGGGCTGTTCGTCAATGGCGACCAGACGGCAGCAAACGGCGCGACCTCGGTTCTGAGCGGGGCGTCGCTGGGCGGCAAGGGCATTATCGGCGGCAACGTGACGATTTCAGATGGCGGAACGCTCAATCCTGGCGATGCCGATGGTACGCCGGGTACGCTTTCCATTCTCGGCGATCTCAGCCTCAGCAGCGGTTCGATCCTGAATTACAGCTTTGGTTCGGCCAATGAAGCTGGCGGATCGCTGAACGACCTGACGACGGTGGGCGGCAATCTGGTTCTTGATGGCACGATCAATGTCTCGGTCACACCGGGCGGTTCTTTCGGACCGGGCGTCTATCGCGTGTTCAGCTATGACGGTGCGCTGACCGACAACGGATTGTCCATCGGCAGCATACCTTCCTCCGGCGCCTATGTGCAGACCTCGATTGCCAATCAGGTCAATCTGGTGACCACCGACGGGCTGTCCCTGAATTATTGGGATGGCAATGCCGGCCCCAAGAACAATGGCGTTGTGGATGGCGGCGACGGCCTGTGGCAGAGCTCCATCGGTAATGAAAACTGGACCGACAGCACCGGCACCATCAACGCGCCATATTCCGATTCCTCCTTCGCGATCTTCGCGGGGAAAGCCGGTATGGTAACGGTCGATAACAGCCTTGGTAATGTGACGGCTTCCGGCATGCAGTTCGCAAGTGACGGCTATGTCATCGAGGGTGATGATCTTGCCCTGACCGGCGGAACGACCTCGACAATCCGTGTAGGCGACGGCACAACCGACGGTGCCGGTTTCACGGCGACGATTTCGTCGCAACTGACCGGATCGACACAGCTCGTCAAAACCGATCTCGGCACACTCGTGCTGACCGGAGCCAACAGCTATACCGGCGGTACGGCTGTCAACGGCGGCACGCTTGCAGTCTCCTCCGATGCCAATCTGGGCGAAGCGAGCGGGGAAGTCAGTCTCAATGGCGGCACGTTCAACACCACCGCGAGCTTCGAAACCGCGCGCCAGCTCAATGCGCTCGGTGAGGCCAATGTGCGCACCGATGCGGAGACCGTGCTGACCTGGAACGGGTTCATTTCCGGTGCGGGCAATTTGCACAAGTTCGGCGGCGGCAGGCTGGATATTGCGTCCGACAACTCCGCTTTCGCGGGTACGACGTCCGTGCAGGAAGGTGTGCTGGAAGTCAGCGGTAGTCTGTGCGGCGATGTCAACGTTCTCTCAGGCGGCAGGCTTGAGGGCAACGGAACGGTCTGCGACACCAATAACTTCGAGGGCGGCACCGTGGCGCCAGGCGTTTCCATTGGTACGCTGACGGTTGACGGCAATTATAGCGGAAGTGACGGTACGCTGGAGATCGAGGCGGAACTTGGCGGCGATTCGTCCAAGGCTGACCGGCTGGTCGTGACCGGCAATACCTCCGGCACCAGCAATGTGAAGGTGGTCAATCTCGGCGGCGGTGGTGCGCAGACTGAAAACGGCATCAAGATCATCGATGTCGGCGGCAAGTCGGAAGGCACCTTCAGCCTGCTTGGCGATTATCTCTTCCAGGGAGAGCAGGCCGTCGTGGGCGGGGCCTATGCATACCGGCTCTACAAGGACGGTATCAGTACGCCGGCAGATGGCGACTGGTATCTGCGTTCCACCTATCTCAATCCCAATAATCCGGAGCCGCAGCCGCTCTATGCGCCAGGCGTTCCGCTCTATGAGGCCTATGCCAATGTGCTGCAGAGCTTCAATGAGCTCGGCACCTTGCAGCAGCGGGTCGGCAACCGGTCGTGGGGTGCTGAAGCGACGCCGCAGGGAGCGGATGTACCCGGTGCGGGACCGGTCGACCGCAGCGCAATCTGGGCCCGCATCGAAGCGGCTCACTCCAGCATCACGCCGGAACGTTCCACTACCGTGTCCGATTACGATACGACTGTCTGGAAGTTGCAAGCGGGTCTGGACGGCATGCTGCATGAGGGCGAAAGCGGGATTCTTATCGGCGGCGTGACCGCTCATTTCGGAACGGTTTCGTCCAGCATCATGTCGGTTTTCGGCACTGGCTCCATCGATACGACCGGCTACGGTCTGGGCGGTACGATGACCTGGTATGGCGAGAACGGTTTCTATGCCGACGCCCAGGCGCAGCTCACCTGGTACGACAGCGATATCAAGTCCGCGACGCTGGGCAAGACACTTGCAGAGGGCAATAACGGTTTCGGTTATGCGCTTAGCATCGAAGCGGGCCAGAAGATCGCATTGCAGGACGGCTGGTCGCTGACCCCACAGGCTCAACTGGCTTATTCGTCCGTTCGCTTCAGTCGGTTTACCGATCCGTATAGCGCGGAGGTATCGGCCGGTGACGGGGATCGTCTGCTTGGCCGGCTTGGCCTGTCCGGCAACTATGAGCGCCAGTGGACCGATAGCCTTGGACAGGTTCGCAGATCCCACGTTTATGGCATTGCCAACGTCTACTACGATTTCCTGAACGGTTCGGATGTCGATGTTTCAGGTGTGGGCTTCTCAAGCCGCAATCAGGCGCTGTGGGGCGGCATCGGAATGGGTGGAACGCTGAGCTGGGATGACGGGCACTATGCGCTTTATGGCGAAGCGCTTGCCAAAACCAGCTTGAAGGACTTCGGCGATAGCAAGAGCATAGGCGCCAAGCTCGGCTTCATGGTGAAATGGTAACGGCGACAAGCGGATTTCCGCAGACTGCAACAAGAAAGGTGATTAGCTTGCGAATACTCGATTTCTCCAGGACCGGAATGGCGGCGGCAATCGTCTTCACGGCGCTGACGACATTTGCGGGCGCTCAGGGAGCAGGTTCACAGCTGCCGGGCGGCGCGTCCTCGCTGCAAGAGAACTACGAGACCTGGAGTCTTTCCTGCCAAAGCGCCCCGCAGACGGTCTGTGCGATTTCACAGCAACAGGCGCAGCGCAACGGCCAACGGGTATTGGCCATTGAATTGCAGCATGGTGCCAAAGACGGCCTGTCGGGTAATCTGGTTCTTCCCTTCGGGCTTCTGCTCGATGCTGGTGTTGTCCTTCAGGTCGACGAGGAAAAACCGCGAGAGCCCGTCAGGTTTCTGACCTGCCTGCCTGCGGGATGCGTCGCGCGGCTGAATTTCGATCCCGACATGGCCGATGCGCTGCGTTCGGGTACGCTGCTGAAGATCAAGGTTCAGGATACGGATCAGAAGGAAATGCTTCTGTCCGTGTCGTTGAAGGGATTTGCTGCGGCACTTGACCGGTTGAAGGCGCTGTCGGGCGTTTAGGGCGATCGACATTCAGGATACAGTTTTGCAATGATGTGTAATTCATGGCGCTCCGGATGACTGATCCGGAGCACCAATAAATTGCGAGCAATTTCACCGCAAGGTTGTGACTTCAGGTTAACGCGGCGAGTGGTTTGACGCGCGCTGAAAACGGTTTCATATCCCGGATGTTAACCCTACGGTGGTGGCTGTCGGTGCGTATCATGGGGATCGCGCAGCCAGTCATTACACCTCATGGTTAAGCTATTGTATAAATTAAGCAGTTGCTAACTTAATATTTTAACGTCGCCATTATCCATAAAACTTAACGTTAAGTTGTATTTAACCATTTCCGAATATTTTTTGCCTCGACATTCGGTTCCGGCGCAGTTGCGGCGTGACAATTCGATGGGGCAAGTAAATGAACAGTCTTGTTAAAACTATTTACGCCGGTTTGGCGACAGCGGTTGCCCTGATGGCTGCTACGCCGGTCGTTCTGGCAGCGGATTTTATTGAACCGCCGATGGTGCCTGAAGTTGTGGTTGCGCCACCGGCCGTCGGTGGCTGGTATCTGCGCGGTGACCTTGGCTATTCAAAAGCAAAGTTCAAAGATGCCGATTACGCGACGATCGACAATTGCGCGACTTGCGGTGCTTCTCCGACATTCGGCAGCAATACGCTCTACGGCGACCTGAAGGGGTCGTTTCTGATCGGCGGTGGTGTTGGCTATCAGGTGACGGATTACTTCCGTACCGACCTGACTGTGGACTATATGACCCGCGCCAAGTTCAACGGTCACACCTACGGTGCTTCCTGTGATGGCAACATTGATTGCGCTTCGGATGAACGCAGCCGTTTCTCCGCGCTTTCGATCCTGGCCAACGCTTATGTCGATCTCGGCAATTTCTCCGGCTTCACGCCCTATGTCGGTGCCGGTATTGGCGGTACCCGTGTAAAGTGGGCTGATCTCGACGACGTTCGCTACGGCGGCTCGCAAGAAGGCGCTGCAAACTGGCGTTTCACCTATGCTCTCATGGCTGGCGCGACGGTGGACCTGACGCATAATCTCAAGCTCGATGCGGGTTATCGCTACCGCCACGTCAATGGCGGCAAGATGTTCGAAGGCGGACCGGGAATCGGAGACGGTTATGACAAGGGTATGAACATTCATGATGTTCGCGTCGGTCTGCGCTACATGTTCGGCGGCTCCGCCGTCGGTTATGCGCCGCAGCAGGCTTCGACCATTGTCGACAGTCCCGTCTATAAATAACAGATACCCGACGATGCATGATAAAAGCCCGGTTTTCCGGGCTTTTTCTTTTGATGTGATAGCACATTCCTCCCTATATTTATGCGATACTACCTATAGCGGTTCATAAATAAGTTCAGGCTTATAAGCGGGGATTTCATTATGTTTACGAAGTGGCATTCTGGGTGCTCGTCAGCGCTTCTGCTGTCGGGAATTTGCCTTGCATCTTTCGCCGCTGCAGCGGATCTCGATATGATCGGCTATAATCCGGGCGGCACCGCCCAGCCGATCAAGGTCGGTTCCGGCTGATATCTGCGCGGGCTTGGCTTCGCCAATGTGCGCTGTTCCGTCGATACGGATTTTGGCACGTCCAAATCGAAGGACGACTATCGTTTCGCCTGGGCGCTCATGGCGGACGTCGGGATCGATCTGGCGTCGAACGTCAAGCTCGACCTTGGTTATCGTTATGGCGCAATCGATGGGGCCGAAATCGCTTCTGCCGGCATCACGGCCATCGGTGACAAGGAAATCAAGACGCATCAGTTGCGTGCGGGCATTCGCTTCAACATCTGGTGACGGTAGAGGGCCTTCCCAGACAGGCGGGCGAGGTCTGGCCTGCCTGTTCCATCCGTAATTTTGCTGCGGGCCGCACCTGCATTTTAGAAGTTTTGTTCATACTGGTACAATTTTCCGTTCCAAAAATTTCGGTTTGCGCTTAGATCTGCATGATTATGGGCTGAAAGGCGGTTCCATGGTCCTGCCATATTCGGCTTTCTTTCATTCGTTATTGCTGAAAGGGGAGGGTCGTGAAACCCATCGCAGCTTTTTCTGATTTCGTCGGACGGACATTCGCCGTCTGGGTCATTGTGTTTGCCGTGCTGGGCTTTGTCCTGCCGTCCGCGTTCAGCGTTTTCGCACCGTGGATCGTGGTGCTTCTCGGCATCATCATGTTCGGCATGGGACTCACCATTTCGGGCAAGGATTTCGCCGAAGTAGCCAAACGGCCATTCGATGTCGCCATTGGTGTCGTCGCGCAGTTTCTCATCATGCCGCTTCTCGCGGTTCTGCTGACACGCGTGATTCCGATGTCGCCGGAAGTGGCGGCAGGCGTCATTCTGGTCGGCTGCTGCCCAGGCGGCACTGCCAGCAATGTGATGACCTATCTGAGCAAGGGCGATGTCGCGCTCAGCGTTGCGTGCACCAGTGTGACCACGTTGCTGGCGCCCCTCGTGACGCCGTTCCTCGTCTGGTTCTTCGCCAGCCAGTACCTGCCGGTCGATGCGATGAGCATGTTCGTCAGCATCGTCAAAGTGATTCTGGTGCCTTTGGCGCTCGGTTTCGCGCTGCAAAAACTTCTGCCCGGCGTGGTCAAGGCCGCAGTTCCGATGCTTCCGCTGGTTTCCGTTGTCGGTATCGTGCTCATTGTCGCGGCGGTGGTCGCAGTGAATAAGGCTGCGATCAGCCAGTCCGGGCTCATGATCTTCGCCGTCGTCGTGCTTCATAACGGCTTCGGGTTGGCTCTCGGATACTTCGCCGCCCGCTTCAGCGGGCTTTCACTCGCCAAGCGCAAGGCTATCAGTATTGAGGTCGGCATGCAGAACAGCGGGCTTGGGGCCGCGCTCGCCAGCGCGCATTTCTCACCGCTCGCCGCCGTGCCCAGTGCGGTTTTCAGCGTCTGGCACAATATTTCCGGTGCGCTGATCGCGAACTATTACTCCCGCATGGAGGAAGAGTCCTCCGAGGCGCAAACCGCGACCCGGTAAAAAAATCTACCCGCCCGGCTGGTCCGGGCGGGTTTTTGATAAAACATTCCTGAAAAGCCGTATTGCAGAAAAATGATGTTTCGGCTATTCCCATCAGTGGGCCACGTCTCCCCAACGAGACGCGAGCTATCTGAGAGGATAGAAACAACATGACGACGATTGCGAAGCCGGTAGTTCGCCCGGCTAACCCTAATTTTTCATCCGGTCCCTGTGCAAAACGTCCCGGCTGGTCGCTCAATGCGCTGGTCGATGCCGCTCTTGGCCGTTCGCATCGCGCGAAAATCGGCAAGACCAAGCTGAAGGACGCCATCGACCTCACCCGCGAAATCCTGAACGTGCCTGCCGATTATCGCATCGGCATCGTGCCCGCATCCGATACCGGTGCCGTAGAAATGGCGTTGTGGTCCATGCTCGGGGCACGCGGCGTCGATATGGTCGCGTGGGAAAGCTTCGGTGCGGGCTGGGTTACGGATGTCACCAAACAGCTCAAACTTGAAGACGTTCGCACCTTCGAAGCGCCCTATGGCGAAATCGTCGATTTCGACCAGGTCGATTTCGACCGGGATGTTGTCTTCACCTGGAACGGCACCACGTCCGGAGTGCGCGTTCCCAATGCAGATTTCATTCCCGCCGACCGCAAGGGCCTGACCTTCTGCGACGCTACTTCGGCGGCGTTCGCTCAGGCGCTTGATTTCGCCAAGCTCGATGTCGTGACCTTCTCCTGGCAGAAGGTGCTGGGCGGCGAGGGCGCGCATGGTATCCTGATCCTGTCCCCGCGCGCTGTCGAGCGTCTGGAAAGCTACAAGCCCGCATGGCCGCTGCCGAAAATCTTTCGCATGACCAAGGGTGGCAAGCTGATCGAAGGTATCTTTGTCGGTGAAACCATCAATACGCCATCGATGCTGTGCGTTGAAGATTATCTGGATGCGTTGAACTGGGCCAAGTCGCTTGGTGGTCTTGATGCACTGATCGCGCGCGCCAATGCGAATTTTGCGGTTCTCGACGCCTTCGTCGAAAAGACGCCGTGGATCGCCAATCTGGCCGTGAAGCCGGAAACGCGTTCCAACACTTCCGTCTGCCTGACCATTGTCGATCCGGAAGTGATGGCGTTGTCTGCTGGCGAACAGGCCGCTTTCGCCAAGGCCATGGTCACGGCGCTCGACAAGGAAGGTGTTGCCTATGACATCGGCGCTTACCGCGATGCTCCTTCGGGCCTGCGCATCTGGGCCGGGGCTACGGTTGAAGCTTCCGATCTGGAGGCACTGACCCATTGGCTCGACTGGGCCTTTGCAATGCAGAAGGCAGCGCTCAAGGCCACCGCCTGATGCATGATTGATGCGTGATGCCGTGCGCCGTGTTGGGACGGGGCACGGTCCGCACAATCCTCGTTTTCTGAACACAATTCACGACAGGCAGAACCGCAGCGCATTCTTGCGGGATTTGCATTATCGAACACCCTTGATGGAGGCCACCATGGCACCTCGCGTTCTCGTATCCGACAAGCTGTCGCCCACCGCCGTCCAGATCTTCAAGGATCGCGGGGTCGAAGTCGATTACCTGCCCGATCTGGGCAAGGACAAGGAAAAGCTTCTCGAAGTCATCGGCCAGTATGACGGCCTGGCGATCCGTTCGGCCACCAAGGCGACCGAAAAGCTGATCGCCGCCGCCACGAACCTGAAGGTCATTGGCCGCGCCGGTATCGGCGTGGACAATGTCGATATTCCGGCTGCTTCGCGGCGCGGTATCATCGTGATGAACACGCCGTTTGGCAATTCGATCACCACCGCCGAACACGCCATCGCGCTGATGTTCGCTGTTGCGCGCCAGCTTCCAGAAGCGGATGTGTCCACCCGCGCTGGCAAGTGGGAAAAGAACCGCTTCATGGGTGTGGAAATCACCGGCAAGACGCTGGGTGTCATTGGTTGCGGCAATATCGGCTCCATCGTTGCCACACGCGGCATTGGGCTGAAGATGCACGTCGTCGCCTTCGATCCGTTCCTTTCGGAAGGTCGCGCCCAGGAGCTGGGCGTGGAGAAGGTCGAGCTGGACGAGCTTCTGGCACGCGCCGATTTCATCACGTTGCATACGCCGCTCACTGACAAGACGCGCAACATCATCAATGCTGAAAACCTCGCCAAGACCAAGAAAGGCGTGCGCATCATCAACTGTGCCCGCGGGGGTCTGATCGTCGAAAAGGATCTGGTCGAAGCGTTGAAATCGGGTCATGTGGCCGGAGCAGGCATCGACGTGTTCGAGGTGGAGCCTGCCACTGAGAATGAACTTTTCAGCCTGCCGAATGTCGTCTGCACGCCGCATCTGGGTGCATCGACCTCCGAAGCACAAGAAAATGTCGCCTTGCAGGTGGCCGAGCAGATGTCGGACTATCTCATCAAGGGTGCCGTCACGAACGCCATCAACATGCCGTCTATCTCGGCAGAGGAAGCGCCTCGCCTGAAGCCGTTCGTCAAGCTTGCGGAAGTGCTGGGCGCATTCGTCGGGCAGGTGACGGACGAGCCGATCCAGGAAGTGGAAGTGCTCTTCGACGGTTCGACCGCCACGATGAACACCCGTGCATTGCTCAGTGCAGCCCTTGCCGGTCTCATCCGTCCGCAGGTGGCCGACGTCAACATGGTTTCCGCACCGATCATGGTGAAGGAACGCGGCATCATCGTTTCGGAAGTGAAGCGGGACAAGTCCGGCATTTTCGACGGCTATATCAAGCTGACTGTCAGGACGACATTGCGTGAGCGTTCTATCGCAGGCACCTGCTTCTCGGATGGCAAGGCGCGCTTCATCCAGATCAAGGGAATCAATCTCGATGCTGAAGTTGGCCCGAACATGCTTTATGTCACCAATGTCGACATTCCAGGCATGATCGGCCTGCTTGGAACCATCTGCGGCAAGCACGAGATCAACATCGCGAATTTCTCGCTCGGACGCGACCGTCCGGGTGGCGATGCCATCGCCATGCTTTATGTGGATGACAAAGTTCCACAGGCAGCTCTTGACGAACTGATGTCTCAGGAGGCAATCAAGGCCGCGAGACCGCTCGAGTTCAACGTCGGAGAAGCATAAAATATGACGGAAGAGATGGAACAGCGTGAATGGCGGCGCATGCACGCCAAGGACATCGCGCGCGTGACTGCGGTGGCCAACACTGTCCATCTCGATTTCTTCGAGGATGAGGCGGTCTTCCGGGACCGCTTCACGCTTTATCGGGAAGGCTGTTTCGTGCTGGCGCGCGGGGGGGAAATCCTGGGCTATGGCGTCAGCCACCCTTGGAAACTCGATACCGTGCCCGCGCTGAACGCGGTTCTGGGCGAACTGCCGGAAGACACAAGTACTTATTACATTCACGATATCGCACTGCTGCCGGAAGCCCGTTCGGGCGGTAACGCATCGCGCGTCGTCGAACTGATGGCCGCGCAGGCCGAGCATGACGGGTTTGTCACCATGTCGCTCGTTGCCGTTAATGGTTCGCGGGGGTTCTGGGAAAAGAAGGGCTTTGTGGTACGCGATCTGCCTGCCCTGGCCGAAAAGCTGAAAAGCTATTCGGACGATGCTCTCTATATGGTCCGCGCCGGCTAGATCGTAGATACTCCGGTTCTGGCGGTCTGCAAATGGCGTGATTTCCGCGTCCGGTGATCACAAACTGTCAGTACGCTGCGCGCCGGTTCTCAAATCCCACCATTTTCGCCATGCCAAACGCAAAACCGCTACGCAGTTTTGCTGGAAATGCTCTAAGCGCTTCTCTTGCGACTTATTGCTTAAAATCTCGAATTTCTTGCACGAAAGAGTCGCACAATCGCGTTTCAATCTGTATAGAGACGAGGGATCAGCACCCCGTTGCCCTTATGGCGGCGTCTGGGCCGCTTCGATCCTTGGATTTTCAAAATAGAAGCCAAGGAGTTTCTTCAATGGCAAATGTGGTTGTCGTCGGGTCGCAATGGGGCGACGAGGGCAAGGGTAAGATCGTCGACTGGCTGTCCGAACGCGCGGATGTCATCGTGCGCTACCAAGGCGGTCATAATGCCGGTCATACGCTTGTCATCGATGGCGTCAGCTACAAGCTTTCGCTTCTGCCATCCGGCCTTGTGCGCGGAAAGCTCAGCGTTATCGGCAATGGCGTGGTCGTCGATCCGCATCACTTCGTAGCCGAAGTGGAAAAGCTGCGCGGGCAGGGCGTCGAGATTTCTCCTGAAGTACTCCGCATCGCTGAAAACGCGCCGCTGATTCTCTCCATTCATCGCGAACTCGATGCCATGCGCGAAGGCTCCAATTCGGGCCTCAAGATTGGCACGACCAAGCGCGGCATCGGTCCGGCTTATGAAGACAAGGTCGGTCGCCGCGCTATCCGTGTCATCGATCTGGCCGAACCGGAAACGCTTAAGCCGAAGGTCGAGCGCCTGCTGGCGCACCACAATCTCCTGCGCCGCGGCATGGGCCTTGAGGAAATTGCGGTCGAAACGATTCTCGACGAACTGACCTCGGTTGCCGATCAGATCCTTCCCTATATCGATCAGGTCTGGCGCGTTCTCGATGAACGCCGCAAGGCTGGCGACCGCATTCTGTTCGAAGGCGCGCAGGGCGCGCTGCTCGACAACGACCACGGCACCTATCCCTTCGTGACCTCTTCCAATACAGTTGCCGGTCAGGCTGCTGCCGGTTCGGGCCTGGGACCAACGGCCATCGGTTATGTGCTGGGCATCACCAAGGCATATACGACGCGTGTCGGCGAAGGCCCGTTTCCGACTGAACTGGACGATGAAATCGGCCAGTTCCTCGGCACCAAGGGCCACGAATTCGGCGTGGTGACGGGACGCAAGCGTCGCTGCGGCTGGTTCGACGCGGTGATCGTGCGTCAGACGGTCCGCACGTCCGGTATCACGGGCATTGCGCTGACCAAGCTCGACGTTCTCGACGGTCTTGAAGAAATCAAGATTTGCGTGGCCTATGAACTTGACGGCAAGCGCATCGACTATCTGCCGTCCTCCATGGGCGCGCAAGCCCGCGTGAAGCCGATCTATGAAACATTGCCGGGCTGGTCCGAAACGACAGCCGGTGCGCGCTCCTGGAACGATCTTCCGGCGCAGGCGGTCAAATATGTCCGTCATATCGAAGAACTGATTGGTGCGCCAGTGGCCATGCTTTCGACGAGCCCTGAGCGCGAAGACACAATTCTCGTCACCGATCCGTTTGAAGATTAAAAAAATAAAGCGGCTTTCCGTATTCCGGAAAGCCGCTTTATTTCTGGTTGTGTCATGTTCTCGATCCGGTTCGGACATCGTCTGGCTGGGTATGTTTTTGCCGTTATTCTGCCCCATCGTTTTGAAAAGCTTTGCACCGGACATTTCGCGTCGGATGTCATCCATCGGGCACAAAACGCCGTGTGTTTCTATTTAACGCAGTTTCTGAGAGAAATGCGTTGCACAGTTTTCCTGAAACTGCTCGATTCGTGGCCTGAGACTTTGCTTTCCCTTGATTATTGTGATTATTGAGACATTTATTGCATCCTATACTGGCGGAAACCGGGTAAGACGGAATGGCAGATTTTGTAGCGGTACTGAAAAAGACGATCGATGCGCAGGCGGACAAATCGCCTGAATTGCGTCAGCGCGTTTACGCAAAGGCGCGGGCAACGATCGAACAAAAGCTTGTTACGGCAAACGCCTCACAGGCTGTGGCGGTACGCCAGCGCAATCTTCTCGAAGACGCCATCGCTGAAGTCGAGGCTTCCTATGCGCCGCCTTCCCAGGCTGTCGAAGAGCCGGTGGACGATGCACTCGAAGATTTCCTGCAGGAAGCGAATCAAGGTTCGGATTCTCCATCCCGCGAAGAGGATGGCGAGTCCGTATTTTCCGCAACCGACCGGCAGGAACAGGATGAAGATGATTCTGTCCGCGATGACGAGCCTGCATTCGGCGCCGAGCGAGGCGACGACTGGAAGATCGATCGTGCCAAGGAAAAGGTTTCCGCGCGCCGCAGTGAGTATATCGAGCGCAGTGCAGCAAGCAAGGAAAGCAGTCGCTCCTACAAAGGTCTGATCGCCGGTCTGGTGGCCGTATTGGTGTTGGGCGGTGGCGGTTACGCCGTATGGGCCAACAAGGACAAATTGCAGGAACTGGCCTCCAGTCTTGGCCGCAGCGATGCACCTGCGACAGACGGTGAGACACAGCCGGATGCAACGACTCCTCCCGCTGACGACAGCGCGCCGACCGGCGGCGAACAGCAGACAGACACGCCGCAGCAGCCCACGGGCGAGCAGAAAATGACCCAGCGTCTGATGCCGGATGGCAGCGAAGTCGATGAAGGCCCCGCGAGCGGTTCGGCAGGTATCGGCGAAGGTAAATCGACGGCGCCCTCGACACCCGGTGCTGCCGAGACAAACACACAAACACCGCCTGAGCAGGCTGTGGCGGTCGGGCAGCAGGCATTGCTTTATGAAGAGCGCGGCGGCACGGAAACAGGTTCCGTCGAAAGAGGCAATGTGGTCTGGTCCGTGATCGAGGAAAGCCCCGGCGACGGGCAACCGGCTGAACCCGCCGTACGGGGAACCGTCACCATGCCGAACAGCAAGGTGGAGTTGAAGATGACGATCCGCAAGAACACGGATCAGTCCATTCCGGCAAGTCATCTGATCGAGATGGTCTTCACCGTACCGAATGATTTTTCGGGCGGCGTGATCGACAATGTTCAGCGCGTGACCTTCAAGGACACCGAGCAAGCGACCGGTAATCCGCTTATCGCGGTACCATCGAAGATTGCGGATAATTTTTTCATTATCTGGCTAAACGATGCGCGCACCGCAGTGGATACCAATCTGTCGCTCATGCGCCGTTTGCAATGGATCGACATCCCGGTTTCCTATCGCAATGGCCGCCGCGCGCTTATCAGTCTTGAAAAGGGTGTGCCGGGAGAAAAGGCGTTCAACGACGTGTTGGGTGCGAGCTGATTCTGTCAGACAAGGCATCGGGCCTGCCCAGCAAACCGAATAATAAAAAGGCCGCTCGAAGCGGCCTTTTGTTTGGATGGCAAGTGAAGACTGCGGACGCACCTTGTCAGGCGTGCGCCTCTTCGACGGGCGTCAACGCCTTTTGCTGTTTATGGGCTGCGGCCTGCACTGCGGCCTGCACTTTTTCAAATGCGCGGACTTCGATCTGGCGCACGCGTTCGCGGCTGATGCCGAACTCACCGGAAAGGTCTTCCAGCGTCATCGGGTCTTCCGCCAGGCGGCGGGCTTCGAAAATGCGGCGTTCACGGTCGTTCAGCGTACCCATGGCCTGTTCGAGCATCGAGCGGCGATTCTCCAGCTCGTCTTGTTCGATCAGCACCTGCTCCTGGCTATTGCTGTCATCGACTAGCCAGTCCTGCCATTCGCCCGATTCGCCCTCGCTGGCACGCAGCGGGGCATTGAGCGATGCGTCGCCTGACAGGCGGCGATTCATGGAAACCACTTCGTCTTCGCTGACGCCGAGCTTGGTTGCGATCTGCTTGACCTGATCGGGATTGAGATCGCCATCGTCGAGCGCCTGAATCTTGCTCTTCATCTTGCGCAGATTGAAGAACAGACGCTTCTGGTTGGCAGTCGTGCCCATTTTCACAAGGCTCCACGAACGCAGGATGTATTCCTGAATCGAAGCCTTGATCCACCACATGGCGTAGGTGGCAAGACGGAATCCGCGCTCCGGCTCAAAGCGTTTGACGGCCTGCATCAGGCCGACATTGCCTTCAGAAATGACCTCGCCGATGGGCAGGCCATAGCCGCGATACCCCATGGCAATCTTCGCCACCAGGCGAAGGTGGCTGGTCACCAGCTTATGGGCGGCCTTGGGGTCGCTATGTTCGTGATAACGCTTGGCCAGCATGTATTCTTCCTGCGGCTCAAGCATGGGAAAGCGGCGGATTTCTTCCAGATAACGGGTAAGTCCACCGTCACCGGATGTAATGCTTGGGAGATTCATCTGGGCCATAGAGCACCCTCCTTTATAATCTCAGGCTCCCATCTGGCGAACCTGTCGCGCCGGCTGCCTCCTGCACTTCCTCACGCGAATACCCATATATAAGCATCATTTGGGCGAAAACACGATGCTTTAACTCATGAAACAATCTGTCACTACAATGTGAACGCCTCCCGGCACGTAAATGGTGCGGTGAAGCTGTTGGAGTGCTTGTGACGCCCGAATATTGCAGTGTTCCGCCTTGCGGCAATCTTGCATGCGGATTGCAATAACGAGAGCCGATATTCTTTACGGGTTTATATAGAGTGCAGGCGGAAGCTTTCCAGCAGGTGCTCCATATCTTCCGGCACGGATGCTTCGAAGCGTATCAGCTCGTCCGTGACCGGATGGGTAAAGGCGAGAAGCCAGGCATGCAATGCCTGCCGGTGAAAGCCTTGCACGGCTTCTTTCAGCGGTTCGGGCAGCTTGTTGGCCTTGGTCTTGTAGGCGCTGCCATAATCCATGTCGCCGACAAGCGGGTGGCCGATATGGGCCATGTGCACGCGGATCTGATGGGTGCGTCCGGTTTCCAGACGACATTCGACCAGAGAGGCCAGCGCTGTGGCATCCTCGCGGGGGCTGAATTTTTCGACCGTGGTATAATGCGTGATCGCATGGCGGGCGTCCTCTCGCTGACCGTTCACCACCGCCTGTTTGGTACGGTCGCGGTGCGAACGGCCAAGGTGGGCGTCGATTACACCTTGCGGCCGTTCGGTCATGCCCCAGACAAGGGCGAGATAGGCCCGTTCCAGATCGCCAGTGCGGCCATGATCGGCGAATTGCTCGCTCAAATGTCGGTGTGCGCGGTCGTTCTTGGCCACGACCATGACGCCACTTGTGTCCTTGTCGAGCCGATGAACGATGCCCGGACGGCGAATTCCTCCAATTCCTGACAAGCTATCGCCACAATGATATATAAGGGCATTGACCAGCGTTCCCGTCCAGTTGCCGTTGCCGGGGTGGACGACAAGCCCGGCGGGCTTGTTGATCACGATGAGATCATCATCCTCGTAGAGAATATCGAGCGGTATGTTTTCAGCGATCGGTTCGGCGGGCTCAGGTTCAGGCAGCACGACGGCGATCTTGATGCCCTCGCGCAGCTTCTGCTTGGCCTCGCGGGCAGGGACGCCGTCGAGGGTCACATGGCCGTCGGCAATCAGGGACTGAACGCGGCTGCGGGAGAGTTCCGGCCCCAATGCTGCGGCCAGCCACTGGTCCAGACGCTTGCCCGCGGCATCGGTGTCGGTAATTAGCTCTTTCAATCGTGTCTTCCCTTCGTTAGAGCGGTCTCGTCAGAACCGCTCTATCTCTTGATTTTACCGCATTATGCGACGCCTGATGTTTCCATTCGGCTGCAAAATGCTCTATCACGCGCCACACGCCATACCACGGCGAAGTTCGAACCGGAGTCGTTGAATGCAGGATCCACACTATCCGAGATATCAGAATCAACAGGATTCAGGGTATCAGGATTATCAGCAGGGCTATTATCCGGACGAGCAGCAGCCCGAGCCCCCGCTTGATCCAGCCATGGAACGTGTGCGCCGCAAGATGATCCGGCTGCTCGCCGTTTCCATTGGTGTCATGCTGATCGGACTTATGGCGGTGCTTGTCGCCGTTGTCTACAAGATCAATCGCGCGCCCGATACCCCGCCGGTGGAAGAAGCCCGTTCCGACATTCCCGGGACAGCCGCAGCACCGGTGAAGCCAGAGCCGCCGAAGCTGATCGAATCGCAGATCAATCTCGCACCTGGCACCCGGCTTCTCTCGCAGAGCCTGTCGGGCAATGAGCTTTCGCTGGAGACGCTGTTACCGGATGGCGGCACCGAACTCATCATTTACGATTATCGCGAATCCCGCGTGATCGGACGCATCAAGCTGGGTAATGTCGAATAAGATAGCGGCAGTTTTGCCGCCCGATTTACTTTGGCGGACGGATTGCACTTTTCCGCTATGGCGATTATATCAACTTTCGCTGCTTAACTTCCGCGCCCATCGTCTAGCGGTCAGGACGGCGCCCTCTCACGGCGCAAACAGGGGTTCGATTCCCCTTGGGCGTACCAGTTTTTCTCTCTTACCGTTTGCCTGAAATACCCAAGCCTTGAAAAGCCTTGGGGAGACATACACAACGCCAGTTGCAAAAATTTGCAACTGGCGTTGTGTCGGGGCATAATCGGCGCATGAGCGAGCATTATACCAAACCGGATTACGAGCAGGAGCTGAGGAGCGCCGGCGTGCGCATCACACGCCCGCGCCGGATCATCCTGAATATACTGAACGAGACGGACGACCATCCCGACGCACTGGAGATTTTTCGCCGCGCAGTCGAAGTGGACAGCAGTATTTCGCTTTCGACGGTTTATCGCACCATGAAGCTTCTGGAGGAGCGCGGCGCCATCCACCGTCATGCATTTGCCGGCGGGCCATCCCGCTTCGAGCAGGCGGGGGGCGCGCATCACGACCATATCATCGATATGGACTCCGGCGATGTGGTGGAATTTCGCTCCGACAAGATCGAAAAGTTGCAGGAAGAGATCGCCCGGACGCTCGGTTACGAGATCGTGCATCACCGGCTCGAACTTTATTGCAAAAAAATAAAATCCTGACGGAACCAAAATTTGCATGTGGCGTTAACCGGCATGAAGGCCGCAACCCCGCCCCCACAATGCGGCCTTCCAGTTCGCTTCAACCTCCCCGCACGAGGCGAGCGGCGAGAACGTCGGCGCAAACGCTCAAGCGCAATGCAGCGGACGTTTCGCAAACCTAGAGCAAGCCGTCATGGTTCATGCCATGACGGCTTTTTATTTTCGACCGCCAGTTCAGGCATCGAACTGTTCAGAGGGGATGGTCAGCGAATAAATCGCGCCATTGCCGTCGATGCGGTAATCGGCGTGACCATTGACCGAGGCGGGGACAATGCGTTGCAGGACTGCGCTGCCGAATCGGGGATCATGCTCATAGACGTCCGGCATGGCCGGATTGATTTCTTCCCAGCGAAAGCTGAGCCGATCGTCCCCGCCGTCAATACGCGTGACATGGGCTGAAATGACGACCCGCCCATAGGGAATGGAGAGGCCGCCAAAGGACGTCGCATTCACGACGAGTTCGTGCAGGGCCAGTCCGATATGCAGCGCCGCACCCGGAAACAGATAGGGATTGTCGCCTTCGATGGTCAGCCGCTCGTCATTGACGTCGATATATTTTTCGACCTGCGAATGCACCAGATCGAGGAACAGTGCCCCCCGCCAGTTCGAATCGGTAACCAGATCCTGCGAATAGGAAAGCGACTGGATACGCCCGCGAAATTTCAGCAGGAAATCATCGATCGAATCGGTGAAGCGTGCCGTCTGGGTGGCAATGCTCTGCACGATGGCAAGCAGGTTCTTCGATCGATGGCTGACTTCGCGCAGCAAGGTTTTGAGCACCTGCTCGCGCCGTTTCAACTCGCTGATTTCGATGGCTGTGGTGACAAGGCCGAGAACCGTACCGCTGGCATCGCGATCACAATCGATGTGGAACTCCATCCAGCGGATCTTGTTGCCGTCGGTAATGGACAGTTCGATATTCTGGGCGGTGCCGCTTTCGAGCGCGGTCCGCTTGGCGCTTTCCAGTTTGTGTAGCGAAGCCGAAAGGACGAAATCGCAGTCCTGGCCACCGGCTCTCCACTTTTCCTGCCAGTAAGCGGGAATATTTTCGCCCCAGGAATAGTGCAGGTCGGGTGTCTGGTAGAGCACGCAGACATTGCTGTTGCGCACAGCCCGAAGCAGGGCCCGCAGACGTGCGGCGTCCGGTTCGATTTCCTGTTGCAGAGGTGGCTTCGGCGGGATCATCGATGCCTCGGCTACCCGAATGTTGGTTTCAAATGAGATGATATCTTTGCGCCCTGTCCGGCGAAAAGCATCATAGTCTCGCGGCTCACTGCCTCCATCGCACGCGCTCGTCTCTGGTTGCCGGATTCTTCAGTGATACTCCCGCCGCATGAAACGATGCGGCGGTTCGTCATTCTCAGCAATATAGGTTGATACAGGCTCCGGTCAAAACGCACCCCGCGCTTTTTTGAAATCAGGCTTTCCGGATTGCCGACGCAATCAGGGATATCACCAGCAGAGCAAGAAAAACGAAGAACAGGATTTGCGCTATGCCTGCGGATGCACCTGCAATTCCACCAAAACCAAGCGCGCCTGCGACAAGAGCCACAACGAAAAATACAAGCGCATAATACAGCATTTCCGATCTCCTCTTCATTGTTTGAAGGGATAACGCAGCGGCTGCGAAGATGGTTCCTTCTCGCGTGCAAATTGTGCCGCCCCCGGCTGAAAAACAGTTGCTGGACAGACCCTATCGCGCCGAATGCCTATGCCCCCTCAAAGGCAACATCATCTCTTAGGGGCATAGTGATATGGTCCGGGAGTTATCCGCGATCGCATTACGCAGCGACTTGCGACGCTTCCTCGAAGAACAAGGCTTGGCTGATGAGCGCTTTCACCATGTCCGGGTTGAAAGGTTTGGTGACAAGGAAAGTCGGCTCGGGCCGTTCCCCGGTCAGAAGACGCTCCGGGAAAGCAGTAATGAAAATCACCGGAATGGTATCGTCCTGCAGGATTTCATTGACCGCATCGATGCCGGAACTGCCATCGGCAAGCTGGATATCGGCCAGCACCATGCGGGGCTTTTCCTGCTTGTAGAGCGCCAGCGCCTCATCTCTGGTGCGGGCAATGCCGACCACTTCATGGCCAAGGCTTTCGACCATCTGTTCAATGTCCATGGCGATCAGCGGCTCATCCTCGATAATCATGAGGCGGGTTGCGACCTGGCGTGAAATTTCGTTCGATGCCGAAGACAGAAGTCGGCTGAATTCAGCTTCATCGACTTCGAGAATCTCGGCGGCTTCCTTGTCGCTGAAACCTTCCACAGCGACCAGCAGAAAAGCCTGGCGCGGCAAGGGCGCTATATGCGAAAGATTATGCGCTGCGTGTTTTTCCCAGGTGATTTCCGATGACGGCTCAGGCATGCGGATGGATGCCGTTTTATAAAGGTCGCAGAACAGCCGGTAGAGACCGATACGGTCGGATGATGTTTCCGGGAATATGGTAAGATCGGCGATCAGGGCTTCGAGTGTTGCTGCAACATAAGCATCCCCGGACGCCTGTGAGCCGCTGAGGGCGCGGGAAAAACGGCGAAGATAGGGAAGGTGCGGCGCGATACGCGTCGATAACGTCATGGTTCTGGAACTCCTCAACTGCCGCGAGTTTTCGTCCCAGCACATAACCTTGTCTGGAAAGCGCACAACTTTCCAGGAGCATGCTCTGGAACACGGCATTATGCTACACCAAACGATAGGGGTTGAAAAAAGTTCCATGAAAGCGGGATAATTCAAGGAACTTTTTGAGGGCTGGCGCATTTAGCCGTCAAGCAGGGGCTTGGTAACATCAGGATAGGGCTTAATGCCTAGATTGAATGAGATATGACGGAAAAGAATAACCTTCATGCGAACGGCGCCGGCATAAAGGCGACCCGGCGCGTCCCGAAGGACATTTTGGGACCGAATTGTGAAGTCGGATTGAAACTCAAGGCGCTTTACGCCTCGATACAGGATGAGACGATCCCGGATCGCTTTCTTGACCTCCTAGAAAAACTCGATCAGGCTGAACAGGAGAGTATGCGTGGACAGAGCGTCAGGTCCGTCAGTTAAGGAAACACCACAGTTCAAGCGTGAGCTTCTGGCGTCATTGCCGAGCTTGCGCGCGTTTGCCGTGTCGTTGATCGGTCAGCATGACCGTGCGGATGACCTTGTCCAGGACACGATCATGAAGGCATGGGCCAAACAGGATTCCTTTGAAATGGGAACCAATATGAAGGCTTGGCTTTTCACCATTCTGCGCAACGAGTTTTACACGCAGATGCGCAAGCGCGGGCGCGAAGTACAGGATACGGACGGCGTATTCAGCGAGCAGCTTGCCGTGCATCCGGCGCAGTATGGAATGCTTGATCTTCAGGATTTCCGGGCGGCGCTGGAGCAATTGCCGGACGACCAGAGGGAAGCGATCATTCTGATCGGAGCCTCTGGTTTTTCCTATGAAGAGGCGGCTGAGATATGTGGCTGTGCCGTAGGTACGATCAAAAGCCGTGTCAGCCGCGCGCGTACGCGCCTGCAGGAAATATTGCAGATCGAAGGAGAGGCCGATTACGGACCCGATGCGGAATCGTCCCGTGCGACTTTGCGAAGCTTTGCCTGAGCGACAGCGCGATTCGGGACTGAAATTAGCGGAAAATGCCACAAAACCTGTCGAAGAATGGGCTTTTGCTTTTTACCACTTGAAGGTTAGCGCTCCCTGATATTTGTTGGATGCGGTTAACCGGTTTTGAGTGGGGAGAGCGTTGCCGTCTGTCGTATTCCAGCAAGTGTTCAGGTCATCTGCGAAACCGATAGCGCTGATTGTCTCATTGGGACTGGTCTTGCTTTCGGCGATCCTGACGCTGTTTCTGTCGTCCAGCGTGAACAATCAGGTGGTGGACATTTCGCGAAACTATGCCCTGCGCCAGCAGGTGGATAAGGTTTCGCGTCTTGCCTACAATATCGAGATGAGCCGACGCGGCTATCTGCTGACGCTGGATGAATCCTATCTCGATCTTTATCGCCGTTCGATCCTGCTGGTCGATCAGACACTGGCCGATCTCGCCGCACTGACGCAGATGAACCCGCAACAGGATGCAAGGGTCAATCAGATCCGGGCGCTGGTAGACCGTGAACAGGAAGATGTGAGCGAGACCGTCAATCTTGCCCGTGCAGGAAAAGTGGAGGAAGCGGTTGCGAAAGTGCGCGGTGACGAAGGCAAGATTCTCATGGATCAGCTTGCCAATACGGTCACCCAGTTTATCGATGCGGAAGAACAACAGCTTGCCGAACGCAACCGGCGTATCAATCATATGCGCTACTGGATGACGTCCACCTCCATCGTCGCCCTTATTTCCGCAACGGTGCTCGGTTTCCTGCTCTTCTCGCGGGTGCAGCGTTATGCGCGCGCGCTGTTCGAGGGACAGACGGAATTACGGACGGAGAAGGAGCGCCTTGAGCAGCGGGTTCGCGAGAGAACGGCGGAACTGGAAGAGGAGCGCCGGATAGCCGAGCGCGAACGCCAGCGCGTGGAGCTGCTGCTTCAGGATACGAATCATCGTATCGGCAATTCGCTGGCGACCGTCTCCTCGCTTCTGGGACTGCAGATGCGCCAGACACTGAGCGAAGACGCCCGGGCAGCACTTTCGGCGGCGCGGGATCGCGTGCAGACGGTGTCCACCGCGCATCGCCGTCTCCGGCTCGGCGAGGACATGGAAACGGCGCGTGTTGACGAATTTCTGCAAACGGTGATCGGCGATATTCAGAACGCCATAGGTCAGGATCGCAAGATTGAATTCAGCACGGACTTCACGCCGCTCGACTTCAAAGCCCGCGATGTCACAACCATCGGCATCATTCTGGGCGAACTGGTTACCAACGCCATCAAGCATGCCTTTCGCGGACGCAAGGAGGGGCGCATCACCATCCGCCTGAGACCGGGTGAGGACACGGTTCCGGTTCTAATCGTCGAGGACAATGGCGTCGGCTGGAACAGCGAGGATCGGGACAAGGGCGGAGAAAAAAGTGGTCTCGGCATGCTAGTGATCGAGCAGCTTTGCATGCAGTTCGGTGAAAAGCCGATCTATGGCAAGGCGGATGACGGCTCGGGCACGCGCGTGACGGTGCGCTTGTCTTCGCTTGTGGTGGAACCGGACGAATTCGTCGCCAAATGAGTGACAAGTTAAGAAACGGGCGGCTTTATGCGAAGCCGCCCGTTGGATCCCGCTTATTTCGGTTTCTTTTTATCGGAGAGCAGGCTGACCAACGCGATGCCCGCAAGCGGCAGGGCCACTGCGAGTATAGGGCGCTTGAGGATCGAAGGCACCGTTGCGATCGCAGCGGTTGCGACCAGAGCAGATTTTTCTGCCTCGATTTTCTGTTTGCGCTTTTTTTCCTCCGCTGCGGCCTGAATTTTCAGTATGGCGAGAATAATCATTGCCAAAATGAGCGCCAGAGCCGCGATGATGAGCGCCGCCAGCGGGCCGTCATAGGTCTCGGCCAGCGCGAGAAAGGCCGCAACGCATAGAAACGTTATGGCAATGATTGCGAAGATCGCTGCCGTCGCGCCGAAAATCGCCGTGCGCCGGGCGCGGCTGGCCGCGAACCGCAGTTCATCGCCCGCCAGCGTGGACAGAAGGGGAGCCAGAAGCTTCAGCATGATACGCCTCAGCGGCGCGAGAGAAGGGCAAGCAGATAGCCTATGCCAAGTGCCGTCGCCAGCGAAGCAATCGGCCGCTCGCGGACTGTCGCCGTGAGCTGAGTCTCGACATCCTGAGCCTTGTTGCGCAGGTCATCCACGACATCCTCGCCCTGCACATAAGCGCTTTTGTAGGTTTCTTTTGCCGTGCGTTTGGCGTCGCGAACGGTCTGCGAGCCGAGATTGGCGAGCGTCGCAGCAATGGCCGCAATATCTTCCTTCAGCTGCTCGACCTGAGCCTGAAGGTTTTCGGCGGTCGAGTCGGTCAGAGCTTCCTCGATCTTGTCTTCGATCTTGCTCGTTTTCGCGGATGCACGCGCCATGTCGGGTTCTCCTGTTCAGTCGCGATCGTCAAGGATTATGTCGGAATAACGTCTTGTTGGCCTAATGGTTGCATGCAAAGCGGGAAGGCGGCAACTGTGCCCTCCGCTTCCTGCGAGTCATGGTAAATTCGGGGAAAAGAGCAACGCTGGCGCTCTTCGGGATGGCAATGCGGTTCATTCCGCTTCGCCGTGAAGAATCATCCCCTCAGGGTCGCTCTTGTAAGCTTCCGCGGAATAAGCGGGCTGGGCTTTCAGCTGTTCCTTCGTGAACTGCGTGAAAACATTCAGTTTGCCATCCTTGCCGCTCGCCACATCGAGATTGGCGATGGATACGGCAACCGGCTTGGAGTTGATGCCGAGGAAGCCGCCGACATCGACGACGAAGGCTTCAGTCTGCCCGTCGGCGGTCATCAGGACATCGCCGACGGTACCGATTTTCGTTTCATCCGCGCCGTAAACAGTCGCGCCAATCAGCTTGTCCGCGCTCAGCCCCTCGCTGGGAACCGGCTTCATGCCGTCAGGCATGACGCGGTCGGCCTTTTGCGTCGTGATGGTGTCTTCTGCCGCCGGCGGGTCTGTGCGCGGCGCTCCGTCAGCCGTAAAGGCTGCAGAACGGTCGAAAGCGGGAGCCTTTTCCAGCTGGTCCTTCGTGGCCGCCAGGATGAGCCAGCGCTTTCCGTCATCGCGGACAACCCAGGACAATCGGTCGAAGCCGATCGCCACGTCCTTTTCGCCGACGCCCAGAAAGCCTCCGACGCCTATGACCACGGCCTGCGGGCTGCCGTCGGCGCCGAGAATCATGTCGTTGACCGTGCCGATATTGGCAGCCTCGTCTGAGGGGCCATTATAAACCGTCTGTCCGATGAAACCGGAAACCAGAAGCTGGCCGGGTGCGGCAGCGAAATAGCCGTTTTCGGTAGCGAGGGGCTTTTCCTGTTTTTCCTGGGAGAAGATCGGGGTCCCCTCTTGTGCTTCCGTTTGAGCCAGCGCAGGCAGGATGGTCAGCGCCAGAAGGGCGGTGGAGGCGAGAAGTCTTTTCATGGGAGGCTCCTGTCGGGAATTAAGGCAAACTTGCGGCAAGGCCGAAAACGCGCCATTGACAGGAGAAAAACGGCGTCAAACTGCATCCGTTCCATAGAGTAATGGTGTTATTTCTATGATCTTGTTGTCAAAAAGGGAGCAATTTGACGGCAAAAAGATGTTTCGCGCGGCGAAAGTGTGATTTGCCTTGATTTAGCCTTTTTCAGGCCAGCAGCAGATAAGCCACGCCAGCGAGCATGAGCAGGGCCAGGCTGAAATGCGCCGGCTTGAGCGTGCGCTGCTGAACAGGCAAGGGATCCTCATTGCCAGCCATGGCGGTTCGGGCTGCATGTTCGAGTATCTGGATGTCCTTGAGCATCATTGGCATGTCCCCCGGCAATCCGGCATGGTTGCCGGAAACGGCATCTCCCGCATCCCGCACCATCAATCCTTCATGCGAACGATCCCTGAGCGGCTCGGGCTAACCATATCAGGTCTGATTTGCAGATTTTATGCAACCGCTATTTATTCCGGCCCGTGCAGCCTCACTTCTCTGCTGAAGCGGAAATTATCGTTAAATTCAAAACATGACTTGCGCCATCATGTTATTGGGGGTTAAGAAAAAACCCGACAAGTGGCGCAGCGGCCCATGAAGGGCCTGTCATGTGCGCCGGAACTGAACAATCAGAAGGCGAATGAGATGACTGGTTTCTGGCGAAAAGGCTTCATGGCGGCAGCGATGGGCGCGTGGCTGTTCGCAGGAGCGGGGGCAGCGCCGGCGCAGGATGCATCCTCTCCCGCCACAAATGCGCCCGCAGCCGCTCAACCGTCTGCCCAGCCAGTTGCCCAGCCGTCCGTTTCGAGCCAACCGGCAGCGCCGTCTGTTCCACAACAGCCAGCACAAGCCCCCGCCGGATCGGCCCCTCTGGCTGCACAGCCGCCGCAGGCAACGGCAGTTGAAGGTGACAAGGATTTGCGGCTTCCACACGACCTTTCGCCATGGGGCATGTTCATGGCTGCGGATTGGGTCGTCAAGGCCGTGATGATCGGTCTGGCGCTTGCTTCGCTTGCGACCTGGACCGTCTGGGTCGCCAAGTCGCTTGAACTGGCCGGTGCGCGTCGCCGTGCCAGTAAAGCGCTGAAGATCATAGGCCATTCCGCGACACTTGCCGATGCGGTTCGCGCGCTCGATGGCGCGAAGGGCCCTGCAACCGTACTCGTGCGCGCGGCAGAGGATGAAGTCCGCCTTTCCAGCCCGGCTTTGACGCGGGCAGGCGGCGAGGGCCTGAAGGAACGCGTTTCGTCGCGCCTGTCGCGTATCGAGGCAAAGGCCGGGCGTCGTCTTTCCAAAGGCACGGGCATTCTGGCGACCATCGGTTCGGTCGCACCGTTCGTCGGCCTGTTCGGCACGGTCTGGGGCATCATGAATTCGTTCATCAATATCTCTCAGGCGCAGACCACCAATCTGGCTGTTGTCGCACCCGGCATCGCGGAAGCCCTGCTCGCGACGGCGATCGGTCTTGTTGCGGCTATTCCCGCCGTGGTCATCTACAACGTCTTCGCCCGCGCGATCACCGGTTACCGTTCGCTGCTTGCCGATGCATCGGCCGGCGTCGAACGCCTCGTCAGCCGCGATCTGGATTTCAGGACTGCCGGCGTGCGCGAAGGCACGCTGCATGCAGCGGAGTAGAGACCATGGCGAGCAGAATTCGCGAAGGTGATGGAGAAGATCTCGAGCTCAACCACGAGATCAACGTAACGCCCTTCATCGACGTCATTCTGGTGCTGCTCATCATCTTCATGGTGGCGGCTCCACTTGCGACGGTCGATGTGAATGTGGACTTGCCTGCATCGACGGCGGCGCCGGCGCCAAGGCCCGACAAGCCGCTTTATGTGACGCTGAAGAATGATCTGAGCATCAGCGTCGGCAACGATACGGTTGCGCGTGAAGGACTTGGCACGGCGTTGGACGGTCTTTCCGAAAAGAACAAGGAAGCCCGCATATTCCTGCGTGCCGACAAGGATGTCGGGTACGGGGAGTTGATGCGCGTCATGAACCTGCTGCGCGAAGCCGGTTATCTGAAGATCGCGTTGGTGGGACTTGAAAGCGCCGGAGCGAATTCCGCCGATGCATCACCCGAAACCGTGTCCCAGGGGGCGGCGCCTCAGGGAGCGGGACAATGACCACGCTTCCGCCGGATCATCCTCCTGTGAAGCTGGCCTCATCCGACATGCATTTTCACTCGTTCTGGCGCGATGCAGGCCGCTGGATCGGGGCGGGGGTTTTTGTACTGACGGTGCATGCCGCAGGCGCTTACGCCGTTCATCTGGCGCAGGAAGACGATCAGCCGGAAGGCGCGCAGGTTGCCGCGATGGTGGTCGAGCTTGCACCGGAACCAATGGCGCCCGTCGAGGAACAGGTATCGGAAGAGCCTCAGAAGGAAACCGCAGAAATACCGCAAGAGGCGGAACCCGAGCCGAAGGAAGTAACTCCACCGGAACCGGAACCCGAGCCGGAACCCGCAGAACAAGCGGAGGAGGTCATTCCGGATGTCGTCGAGGCTGAAAAGGCTGAAATTGCTGTTCCCAAACCGGCGGAAAAGCCGAAGGTAAAGCCCGAACCCAAACCGGAACCCAAAAAGGTTGAAAAACCCAAGCCAGAGAAGCCGAAACCTGAAAAAGTAGAGAAGGCAAAGCCAAAGCTGAAGAAGGCGGAGAAGGCGGCCAAGACCCGTCAGGCCAGCGCACCGCGCATGGATGTCGATAATGGTGCCAAGGCGGCCGCGAATCGCCGGGGTGAGAATTCGGCATCATCTGGCGTCAACACAAATAAATGGACGGCGAAGATGAATGCCCATATGCAGCGCAATACGCGCTTCATGCAGCGCAAGGCCCGTAATGCCAAAGGCCGGGTGGTGGTCAATTTCGTGATCGACCCGTCAGGCAATGTGCTCTCGGTAAAGCTTGCAGGTTCGTCCGGCAACCCGGCTGTCGATCAGTTGGCGCTGGAAGCGGCACGCCGCGCTTCGCCGGTTCCGGCTCCGCCGCCAGCCATTGCCAAGGCGCGGATGCCGATCACCCTGCCGCTGCTGTTCAAGTAGTCCTGCGCAAGGATTTAAACAAAGGCCGGTCTGGTGAAATCCAGACCAGCCTTTCGTGTCTTTAATTCTGAAACCCGTCCCATTTCTGGGAGACGTGTTCTATCCGGATTATTCGACAAACCCGAAGATCGGGCCATATCCGCCGTGCCACGACCAGTCGTTTCTCCCCATGGCGGGGCTGTAAATACCGACACCGCCGCCGCCGTCGAGAAACAATGCGTCGGGGCATTTCAGACGGTCACGGAACAGCCGTGCGAAATCATGAAAATTCACCGCACTTTCGCTTATTGCAAAGCGTATTACGCCGTTGCCGCATATGCCGACACCACTCCGGCGGGTCTTGTCTGTGGACCCTACGATAAAGATTGGGTTGAGCTTGTTTCCGATGACCAGCATCGGGCCGGATTGGGTGGCCATCTCGACGTTGCGGCCACGTTTCAGAAACTTATCGGTTGGCAATATCCCGCCACCCGAATCGCCGAGAAAGAACACGCCGTTCGGGTTCTTGTAGAAATTCGGCACGGGTCTGGCGTTGCTGTCGGCCACCGCCCTATTGGCGGGACGTAGTTCCTGCCCGTTTTCGACATAAAGTCCCATCGGTGAAAAATCGGGCTGGTACATTCCTGCGTTGACCGCGAATGCCAGCGTACGGCCTTCTTTGGCCACCGCTCCGGCAATGTTCGAAAAATAGCGGTAGGGCTTGCCGTCCGCATTTTTCCAGAACAGTCGCAGCCCGGCATTCCCCGGTTCCACCGTGCAGATGATATAACCCGCCTTATCGAAGTTCACTTGCTCGCAAGGCTGGGCTTGAGCCGGTTGCACACAGAGGGTTACAGCAGTCAGCATCATGGCTGCGCCGAGAACGCCTTGTTTAAGACAGTTCATCGCTGCCTCCATTTCAACCTCGCTACTCCGATGACAGTGCTACCGCAGGCAGGAGGCGCGAAGCCTTGCGTGCCGGGAGAAAGCCGAAAATGAGACCGGTCGCAAAGGCGCAGGCAAAGGCCAGAAGCACAGGGCCGACACTGTAGCCCACGGGCAATCCGGCCCAGGAGGCCGTAGCGGCCACCGCCAGCCCCAGCACCACGCCGAACGCACCGCCAATGGCTGAAACCGTCAGTGCTTCGGTGATGAATTGCAGCAGGATGTCACGTCTACGCGCGCCTGTTGCCATCCGCACGCCGATTTCGCGGGTTCGCTCGGTGACGCTGACCAGCATGATATTCATCACCCCGATGCCACCAACCAGAAGCGAGATGGCGGCGACGGACCCCAGAAACAGCGTCATCGTGTTGCCCATGGCCGTTGCATCGTCGCGGATCGAAGACATGTTGGTAATCATCGTGTCACGCTTCTTGTGCCGCTGGTCGAGCAATTCCTGGATCTGGTCCTGTGTCGTGTTGATGAGATCGGAATCCTTCACCTGCACGGTAATGGTGCGGACATATTTCTGGCCGAACAGGCGCAGATTGCCGGTGGACAGCGGAACGACGACCACATCGTCCTGATCAGTGCCGCCAAAGCCCGCTCCTTTCGATTCCAGTGTGCCGATCACCTGAAACGGGATTTTCTGGATAAGAATATATTGTCCCACGGGATTGCTGCCGTCGGGGAACAACGTCTTGACTACGGTGGTGCCGAGCACGGCCACGGGCGCATAGGTCGTCATATCGTGCTGTGTGATGAAATCGCCGGATGCAATCTTCCACGACTTCGCCTCGGAGAAGGCGGGAACCGTGCCGTTTGCCTGAGACTGATAATCGACATTGCCCCGGCGCAGCGTCACGGCACCGGTCACTTCAGGCACGGCGGATTTGACGTTGGGCAGTTCGAGTATAGCATCGGCGTCCTCGGGAACAAGCGTTGCCACCGAGCCGGAACCGCGGAACCCTGGCATGGATGGCCGAACGAGAACCAGATCGGTGCCCATGGCGTTGATGCGATCAAGGATGGAATTCTGCGCGCCAGTGCCGATGGCAAGCATGGTCACCACAGAGCTGACACCGATGATAATGCCGAGCAGCGTCAGAATGGTGCGGAAGATATTGGCGCGCAGGGCGCGCATGGCCATTTTCACCGCTTCCGAAACATCGGCGATGCGGGCCGAATTTCCCTCCGCGCCCTGTTGCAGTGTTTGCGGCGCCTGTGGATCGGGAGCCGCTTTCTTGATCGTATCGGACTGTATCTTCCCGTCCTTGATCTCGATCAGCCGGTCGGCGCGTTCAGCCACTTCGCGGGCGTGCGTGATAACGATGATCGTGTGGCCCTGCCGGTGCATGGAGCGCAGAAGCTCCATCACGTCTTCGCCGCTCTGGCTGTCGAGCGCGCCTGTGGGCTCGTCGGCAAGGATGATGCGACCGCCATTCATCAGGGCGCGTGCGATGGAGACGCGCTGCTGTTGTCCGCCCGAAAGCTGGTTGGGACGATGGTCGAGACGATCGCCAAGCTTCAGGGAATTGAGGAGTTCGGCTGCTCGTTCGTGACGCTCGCTTGCGGGCATGCCCGCATAAATGGCCGGAACCTCGACATTTTCCTGTGCAGTCGAGGTGGGAATCAGATTGTAGCTCTGGAAAACAAAGCCGAATGTGCGGCGGCGCAAGGCCGCCAGCGCGTCAGCGTTCAGCGTCGATACGTCTTCTCCGTCGAGCAGATATTGCCCGCCGGTCGGGCTGTCGAGACAGCCCAGAATGTTCATCAGTGTGGATTTTCCCGAACCGGAAGCGCCTTTGATGGCGACGAACTCTCCGGCATGAATATCGAGCGTGATTCCGTGCAAGACCTCCACCGCGAGATCGCCGTTGCGGTAGGTCTTGCGGATGTCCTCCAACCTGATCAGCGGGGTGTCTTTCATGGGCTGCCGCATCAGAAGAGCCGCATTCCGGGCCTGCGTCCGCGCTGGCCACCGGTACCCGCACCGTCACTGGAGGCGCTTGTGACGATGACCTTGTCGCCGTCTTCCAGTCCGCTTTTGATTTCCGCCTGCACGCGGTTGCGCACACCGACCTCGACAGTGCGCTCGGTGACGGTGCCGCTTCTATCTACGATCCTGACCGAAATTTTCGGCTTGCCCGGACCTTCGCGCTTGTAGTTCAGCGCGGATGTCGGGACGAGCAGCACGTCTTTCGCTTCATCGAGCACGAAATAGACCTGCGCACTCATATTGATCATCAGTTCGCCGGTCGGATTGGGCACGTCGAAGAGTGCATAATAGAGAACCACATTGTTCTCCGTAGCTGGCGTCGGCTTGATCTGGCGCAGCGTGCCGGTAAAGCGCTTTTCGGGCTGGCCCAGCAGTGTGAAATAGACTGACATACCAGGCTTCAGCCTGGAGATGTCGGCTTCCGAAACCTGCGCTTCAACGGTCATGACCTTGAGGTCGGCCACGGTGACGATGGTTGGCGCGCTTTGCACCGCGTTCAGCGTTTCGCCCTCCTTGGCGGCCTGATCTACCACCGTGCCTTCCATGGGGCTGTAAATCTTTGTATAACCGAGATCGACCCTATCGCTGGCAAGTTGTGCTTCCTGCTGGCGAATCTGTGCGCCGAGCGCCTTCACATCGGCGTTCGCAACAGCCAGATCAGCATCGGCTTGATCGACCGTTGCCTGGGAAACGCCGCGCGTGGCGAGCAGTGATTTCTGCCGCGCCGCATTGAGCTTTTTCAGCGTAAGCTGCGCTTCCTTGCTGAGAAGCTGGGCTTTCAGATTGTCGAGCTGTGCGCTGGCGATTTCCACCTTCTTTTCGAACGGGGAAGGATCGATTTCCGCTATAAGCTGGCCTTCTTTCACCTGATCGCCGATTTCCACCTTCACACTTTTCAGCTGACCGGAAACCTGTGCGCCGACATTGATGCTGCGCAGCGCACTGAGCGTGCCGACGGCGGTGATGGCATTCTCGATGCTGCCGCGTTCGACCGTTTCGGCGAGATAGCTGCTCTTTTCGCCGCCCGCCTCACGCGCATCATAAAAATACCAGGCTGCGCCAGCGACGATAGCCGCAACCGTCAGCCACAGCCACCAGCGATGCTTCTTGCGCTTCTGCGGCGGTGCGGTCCGCTGATCCGGTTGACCGGGTTGAAATGAATCGGAAAATTTTAGCACCGTGAACCCCTGATTCCCTCGGACCCGGAGCGCTTCGATCTGATCGAATCAGACTGGGCTCCAATCATTTATTTTGACATGCATCTTATCCGAAAGCCGATTTACGCTTTTTGGGATGCGTACTCATAATCCGATCCGTCGATTGCGTTCCAAATGCAACCAAAGCGTGACACTGGAGCGGGACGGGCCGCATGTCATGGATATCTATGCTTCCCGGGTCAGGATTTCATCTTAATTATTTGTCATGCAACAATTCGTCCGCAAGCCTGCAAGCCCATAGCCGTCAATATTTAGAAAAGCGGATAGGGTTGTTGCGTTTTTGTGACGGATATTTGACGCTTTATGATGGAGGCATGCAACTTAAGGCTATTCTTTGCGGATACCCTCAGGAATTGTTTTTTATTTGTATACTTCAACGCTTGTAAAACTATACTTTTTTAAAATAAGCCGAAAATGAATAATCGGACAATAGAATAAGAAATTCGAACATTTCGTGTCTGTCGATTCAGACGCCGATGCACATGAATGACGCATAATTTTCGAAATGTAAGTGGATAAGTTTGTTCTGCTCTTGGACGGGAGGGCAAATGTCACGCCTTATTGCGAAACATATGGTGAGTTCTGTTTCTTCGGGTTTTTAATTCGAGTTTATGGTAGTTTTTCTTCTGCTTTTGATGGGTATGATCGCCTTCGGCCTCTACTTTGGGGGCGGCGAATGCCGTGCAGCAACTGGCTGCCGATGCAACACGTACGGCGCTGGCCGGTATAGACGTGGCGGAAAAGGCAGACGCTTGCATCGGGTTATATCCAGAATAATGCGGCCAAATATGCGGCGCGAGCGCCATGGGCGGCAAACGATGCGGTGTTGCAGCAGTTGCGCAGTAACGGCCTTAATCCCGTGCTCATGAACGATCCCTACGATCCCGAGGTTGTGACTGGCAAGACGGACAATCTTACCCGCGTATGGGTGGAGAAAGGCAATTACTACGCTAACAAAAACCTCGACGTGTCGAAGCGCTTCGTTGCGGGCGGGACCCAACCGGACGTGGTGCGCATGAGGCAGGCGCGTTCGGGCAACCTCTATTTTGGCCAATCCCTTATCGACCGGCCAGCGCTGGGCGCAATCGGTAGAGCTGCATCGAGAGCGGAAGCGGCCTTTTTCATAGGTTCAAGGCTTGCGAGCATTAATATGGACCAAAGCGCGCTGAACGGATTGCTTGGCGGGCTGCTTGGAACGACGCTCAATCTGTCGCTGGCCGATTATAATGCGCTGATTGCGACCGATGGTGGTCTGCTTGGTTTCCTCGACAAGCTTGCGCCCCGGGTTGGTCTTGCCGCTGGTACATATCAAGAGCTGCTGGATACGGATGTGTCGGTAGGAATGCTTGCAAGCGTTCTGGCCGAAGTGAGCACAGCCAACCCGAAGGCAAAGGCGGCGCTGGACGTGCTGGGGAAGAATGCGGCAGCGTTGTCGGCCGAAGTTGCCGGTGGGACAGTTGCTTGGTCTGGGATCGCTCGCCAATGCTTCGATCGGGTCCGGTGCAGGATATGACATCACAGCCAATGTCATGCAGCTCATATCGGCTGTGGCAATACTGGGCGCAAGCATCAGGCGGAGGTCAAGACCGTCCTTGATCTAGGCAGTCTGGCAAGTGTTACGCTCAAGATCGCCGTTGGCGAACCGCCTCAGAAAACGCCTTTTCTGGCTGTGGGTGCCGCAGACGCGCTGGTACATACCGCCCAGATCAGGATCGAACTGAATGTGACGCTTCTGAACAACTTGATTCTGGGCCTGGTGACGCTTGGAAAGGTCAAGCTGCCGATATTCATCGATATTGCCTCGGCGGAAGGGGAGCTGAAAAGCGTGAGCCCGCTCGGTCCCAAAAGCGCAAGGGTCGCCGTTGCGGCGAAACCCAGAATTGCCGGCATCTATCTTGAATTGCCGTCCATCGTCTCGGTAAACGGCAGGGCGGACATACCATTAGGCAATCCCAGGCAGACATTGCTAAATTTCAGCGATAACGACATCCAGAACAAGACCATCCAGACGGCCTATTCCGAGAACGTCCTCACGTCGCTGACCGGGGCATTGCTTCAAGGGCTGGAAATCGATGTGAAGCTGCTGCTCATTCCTATCAGTCTGGGCGGTGTGTTCAACCTGCTTGGCGGGCTTTTAACGCCGCTGGCCCCTTGCTCGATGGTTTGGTCTTCGGAGTTCTCGATCTCCTAGGCGTGAAGCTTGGAGAAGCCGCTGTTCAAATCACCGGCGTGCTGTGCCAGCAGGCCGTGCTGACACAATAGAGCCGGTTCCTGGCCAGGCGGAATCGTCTGAACGGCTCAAACGTAGGGTTATGAAAAAGCCGGGGCAAACTCCGGCTTTTCTCATTCATGTCGTCGAAGATTTATCAGGCGGTGCCGGTGGAACCGAAGCCGCCCGCGCCACGTGAGGTTTCGCTGGCTTCTGCGCGCTCCTCGATCTTCGGCTGCACGACCGGCGCGAAGACGGCCTGCGCGATGCGCATGCCGCGCTCGATGCGGAAATCGTCATCACCCAGATTGATCAGCAGTACCTTCACTTCGCCGCGATAATCGGAATCGATGGTACCGGGCGTGTTGAGGCAGGTGATGCCGCTCTTGAAGGCAAGGCCCGAACGCGGGCGGATCTGCACTTCATAACCTTGCGGGATCTCGAAGATAAGACCGGTCGGCACCAGCGTGCGGCGACCCGGCAGAAGCACGATCTGACGATCTTCGGCAACGGCGGCGCGCAGGTCCATACCAGCGGATCCAGAGGTTTCATAAGCGGGAAGCTCAAGGCCTTTCGCATGTTCGAGGCGGATGATGCCGAGCGTTGGCGCGGAAGAGGATGCTGCGGTCATGAGGGAGCCTTTCCTGCGAGACATTGTTTCATCGCGCATCTCGTCTGAAAACTGTTCCACACTTTTCAGGATGCGCTCTAAATTGGCGACGCTCATACGTGAAAACAGATGAAAGGTGTACCGCCTATTTGGTGTTTTGCAATGATAGTACGGCACAGGATCATGTTTTTAACGCACATCCAGTGGAACAGCTGTCGTTTCCTTGATTTCTTCCATCACGAAGGAGGCCGACACATCTGACAGCGGCACGCTGGCAATGAGGCGCTGGTATAGACGGTCATAGGCTTTCACATCGCACACACGTGCTTTCAGCACATAATCGAGGTCGCCGGTCATACGGTAGGCACCGACGATTTCGGGAAACCGTGCCGTAGCGGCGCGAAATTTCGTCAACCAGTCGGGATCGTGGCTCGATGTGCGCACCAGAATGAAAACGGAAAGGCCGCACCCAACCTTCTCGGCATCCACCAGCGCCACGCGGGCCTTGATGAAGCCCTCGTCTTCCATCCATTTTACCCGCCGCCAGCAGGCATTGCGCGAAAGGTTCACCCGTTCGGAGAGAGAATCAACGGACAAAGTGCCGTCAATTTGCAGCTCATCCAAGATTTTACGATCAGTTTCGTCCAATGATGACTTCATATTGGGACAATTGTCTCAAAATGATGGGGATTTCAAGGACAATTTGAGATTTCATCTCCTGCGATTTTGCTAGAATACTTTTCCAGTAAGGCGCTTTGACGCCGGACCAAAGGGAACAAATTACCTCTGTGTCGTATCGGGAGAATTTCTAATGACCACGCGTATTACTCGTATCTTTACCGAACATCCTGCATCGGTTGACGAGACATACTTTCAACATATGACATTTGCAGCGCGGTTCTCGATAAAATTGTTCGCCGCAGCGTTTGCAGCGCTGATCCATGCAATTTTGCCATTTTTGTTCGAGAAGACGGCAAGCACTATTGTCCGTCAGCTTTACGAACGGACACACAACCGGGGCCGGTAATTTCCGGATCAAACATGTGTCGTTGGGCCGCCTATCTGGGACCGGAAACCTATCTGGAAGACATCATTTCGTCTCCCTGTCATTCGCTCGTGGCGCAGAGCCACGATGCGCAGGAGGCGAAAACCCGCACCAATGGAGACGGATTTGGCGTCGCCTGGTACGGTAACCGCACGGAACCGGGGCTTTATCGGGATATTCTTCCCGCCTGGTCGGATCAGAATTTACGCAGTCTGGCGCGACAAATCCGGTCGCGCCTTTTTCTTGCCCATGTGCGGGCATCGACCGGCGGGCTGACCAGCCGATCCAACTGCCACCCTTTTGTGTCGGGCCGCTGGAGCTTCATGCATAATGGCCAGATCGGTGATTTCGACCGGTTGCGCCGTAAGCTTGAAAGCCATCTGGGCGACGACGTTTACAACGAAAAGTACGGAACAACCGATTCGGAGCTGATTTTCCTGTTAATGCTGGAATTCGGCCTCGACAGCGATCCCGTTCTCGCGATCAAGCGTATGGTTTCGGTCGTCACAGAAGAGGCCGTACATGCAGGCGTGCCGCCATTTCTGCGTCTGACGGCGGCATTTTCGGATGGTAACCAACTTTATGCCATACGCTATGCCACGGATGCTTTTGCGCCGACGCTCTACACGGCGACGCTTGGCGTATCGTCAGGCATATGCGTGGTGTCGGAGCCGCTCGACGGTGAAGCGGCAAACTGGATGGCCGTGCCGGTAAACAGTTTTGTCACCGTTTCCCGGCAGGGGCGCATCGCAATCGAAGTTTTCGAGGGACCTGTTTCGCGGCCTCAGGATGTCGTTCTGGACGCTTGAAACTCACGCGTTGCCGATCAGTATTCCCACCGCAAGAACCAGTGCGCCACCGAACACGACCTGCAAGGCGGCCCGGAAAAACGGCGTTTCCATATAACGATTCTGGATGAAGGCGATGGCCCAGAGCTCGAAGAATACCAGAATGATCGCAAGCGTCGTCGCGGTCCAGAAATCTGCGATGAGATAGGGGAGGGCATGGCCGAGGCCTCCGAGTGTCGTCATGATGCCGCAGGACAGGCCGCGCTTGATCGGCGAACCGCGTCCCGACAGCTTCCCGTCGTCATGTACCGCTTCCGTGAAACCCATGGAGATACCGGCGCCCACCGATGCCGAAAGGCCCACCAGAAAAGTCTGCCAGGTATCCTGTGTCGCGAATGCCGCCGCGAAAATCGGGGCCAGAGTGGAGACAGAGCCGTCCATCAGGCCGGCAAGGCCAGGCTGCACATAGGTAAGAATGAACTGCTTGCGTTCAGCTGCGCGCTCCTCATCCTGCACATCGCCGGGGGTCAGCTCGTTCTCCAGCGATTCGGCTTTGGCTTCATGCTTCTTTTCCTGCAATGCCAAGTCGCCCAGCAGCTTGCGCGTGTCAGCATCGGTGATGCGTTTTGCCGCCTCAATGTAGAAACGGTATGATTGCTCCTCCATCTGGGCCGCCGCGTCGCGGACTTTGTCGATGCCGAGCGGGCGCACAAGCCAGTCCGGCTTGCGGTCGTAATAGCCGCTTACATGCTCGCGCCGAACCAGCGGAATGCGGTCTCCGAATCGCGCACGGTGGCGCTCAATTAGCGCGTCGCGGTGTTCATGCTCTTCCTGCGCCATTTGCTCGAATATCTTGGCCGATTGCGGAAACTCGTCGCGTAAGCCGTCGGCATAGGCAAGATAGATGCGGGCATCGTCTTCCTCCGACGATATTGCGAGCGCAAGTATCTCCTGTTCGGAGAGCGAATCAAAAGGACGACGTCCATTGCTGAAGAATCGGCTAAGCATTAGAGAATCCATTAGTTTAGAATTATTCTAAAAATAGAAATCGCGGAGCGAAAGTCAAGCCTTGCGGCGGCTTCATGTTTGGAGCATTAAAAAGCCTCCAATAAGAGCGGCATCCGGCTGATTATCACGACAGGAAAAGAACGAGATCGATGACACCGATGAACATTCATGTGCAAAGCAATAATCCGCGGCCGCTCAATGGACAGGATTTCCGCACGCTTGCTCTTTCGGCGCTTGGCGGTGCTCTGGAGTTCTATGACTTCATCATCTTCGTGTTTTTTGCGAGCGTGATCGGGCATCTGTTCTTTCCGCCCGACATGCCTGACTGGCTGGTGCTGATCCAGACCTTCGGTATTTTCGCTGCCGGTTATCTGGTGCGCCCGGTGGGTGGTATCGTGCTGGCGCATTTCGGAGACAAATTCGGGCGCAAGCGCGTCTTCGCCTTTTCGGTATTCCTGATGTCGATTGCGACGCTGGCCATGGCCTGTCTGCCGACCTATGCCACGATTGGCGTCGGTGCGCCGATCCTGCTCATCGTCTTTCGCATGCTGCAGGGGGCTGCCATCGGCGGCGAGGTTCCGGGGGCATGGACCTTTGTGGCCGAGCATGTGCCTGCGAATCGCGTCGGCATGGCTTGTGGCTTTCTCTGCTCCGGCTTGACGCTGGGCATCATGATCGGCTCGCTGATCGCGACCGCCATCAACTGGATTTTCACGCCGGAGGAACTCGCCAGCTATGCCTGGCGCATTCCGTTCTTCATTGGCGGTATCTTCGGACTGGTCGCTGTTTATCTGCGGCGCTGGCTGGCGGAGACGCCGATCTTCACCGAGATGAAAAACAGTCATCTGTTAAAGGACAAGCTGCCGCTCGGCACGGTACTGCGTGAGCATATGCATGGCGTTGTGATTTCCGTGCTGTTGACGTGGATCCTGTCGGCCGGAATCGTCGTCACCACGCTGATGACAGCGACCTTCCTGCAAAAGCTTTACGGCTACAGTCCGCTGGAATCATTGGCGGCGACCAGCTTTGGCACGCTGTTCCTGATGTTTGGAACCGTGATGGCGGGCGCCATCGTCGACCGGATCGGCAGCGGCCGCTTCTTTGCCGTGGCAGGCATTTTCTTCGGTGTCGCAACCTTCGTTTTCTACACTTATGCCGGTGTTTCGTTGCCTGTCCTGTTTACGCTCTATGCCCTGATGGGGCTTTCGGTCGGCATGGTCGGGGCGGTCCCCTATGTGATGGTGCGCGCATTCCCGGCACCGGTGCGCTTCTCCGGCCTGTCATTTTCCTACAATGTTTCCTATGCCGTCTTCGGCGGTTTGACGCCGGTGATCGTGACGTCGTTTCTGGCGGTCAACCCGATGGCACATGCCTGGTATCTGGTGTTCATCGCTGTGCTGACCTGCGCGCTTGGCGTCTACCTGATGGCACGCAGTGAGCGGATTGAAGGCGCAATCGGTCTCGAGGATATGTCGACAGGCGGTGTGGTTTTGGAAACGAGTTGATGAAAAGGGCCGCGCAAGCGGCTTTTTCAATCAGAGAATCTTCTGCATGAACAGAAGGTCGAGCCAGCGATCGAACTTGCGACCGACCTGTTTCAGCGTGCCGCACTCTTCAAAGCCCTGCGCTTTATGCAAGGCGATGGATGCGGCGTTGCCTGCTTCGATACCAGCTACCAGCACATGAACCTTGCGCTCACGCGCTTCTTCCATCAATTCGGCCAGCAATGTGTGGCCGATGCCGCTACCGCGCGCATCTTTTGCCACATAGACCGATAATTCCGACGAATGGCGAAAGCCGTCGAATGGACGGAACGGGCCGTAACTGGCATAGCCTAGAACATTGCCATCGCGCTCGGCAACCAGTACCGGAAAGCCGTCGCGATTGCGGTTTTCGAGCCATTGGCGGCGGTTTTCCAGATTGACAAGCGTCTCGTTCCAGATGGCGAGCGTATTTTCGACCGCATCATTATAAATGGCGAGTAAGGCCGGGAGGTCGGTCTGCGTCGCATGGCGGATCAGAAGGGTCATTGGAGTGCCTTTATGGGATGTGTCCGACCATTTATAATAGTGCTGGCGTTGTTAAGAGAGCGCAAATAAAGAAAACGGCGGGATTTCTCCCGCCGCACTTCCTCCCAGAAGTCTGGTTTTAGCGATTACGCTTGCGCCTTCAGCTCCAGACGGCGGCGATGCAGGACCGGCTCGGTATAGCCGTTTGGCTGTTCGCGACCCTTGAAGACCAGATCGCAAGCGGCCTGGAAAGCGATCGACTTGTCGAAGTCTGCGGCCATCGGACGATAGAGCGGATCGCCTTCGTTCTGCTTGTCGACGACAGTTGCCATGCGCTTCATGGTTTCCATCACCTGAGCTTCAGAAACAATGCCGTGATGGAGCCAGTTGGCGATGTGCTGTGCGGAGATGCGCAGCGTTGCACGGTCTTCCATCAGTCCGACATTGTTGATGTCCGGCACCTTGGAACAGCCGACGCCCTGATCGACCCAGCGCACGACATAACCCAGAATGCCCTGTGCGTTGTTGTCGATTTCCTTCTGGATGTCTTCCGGCGTCCAGTTCGGGCGGGTTGCGACCGGCACCGACAAAATATCGTCGAGGCTGGCGCGTGGGCGGCTCTTGAGTTTTTCCTGAACGGCGGCGACGTCCACCTGATGATAATGTGTGGCGTGCAGGGTTGCTGCTGTTGGGGAGGGAACCCATGCGGTGTTCGCGCCGGCCTTCGGATGCGCGATCTTCTGTTCCAGCATCGCTTCCATCATGTCGGGCATGGCCCACATGCCCTTGCCGATCTGCGCGTGGCCGGAAAGGCCGCATTCCAGACCGATATCGACGTTCCATTGCTCATAAGCGCCGATCCATGCGGCCTGCTTCATGTCGCCCTTTCGGATCATCGGGCCTGCTTCCATCGAGGTATGAATCTCGTCGCCGGTGCGGTCGAGGAAGCCGGTGTTGATGAAAACGACGCGTTCCTTGGCGGCGCGAATCGCTTCCTTGAGATTGACGGTGGTGCGGCGCTCTTCGTCCATGACGCCCATCTTGAGCGTATTCGGCTTCATGCCGAGCATCTCTTCCGTGCGGGTGAAAAGCTCGTTGGCGAACGCCACTTCTTCCGGTCCGTGCATCTTCGGTTTGACGATATAGACCGAACCTTCACGCGAGTTCAGGTGGCAGCCGTTCGGGCCGATATCATGCAGCGCGATGAGGCTGGTGAAAGCCGCATCCATGATGCCTTCCGGCACTTCGTTGCCTTCAGCATCGAGAATGGCCGGGTTGGTCATCAGGTGGCCGACATTGCGCACCAGCATCAGCGAGCGGCCCTTCAGCGTCAGCGCGGAACCGTCAGCAGCCTTGTAAGAGCGGTCGCCGTTGAGGCGGCGGGTCATCTGGCTGCCGTTCTTTTCGAACGTGTCTTCCAGCTTACCGTTCATCAGGCCGAGCCAGTTGCGATAGACGGCAACCTTGTCTTCGGCATCGACGGCGGCAATCGAATCCTCGCAATCCTGAATCGTGCTGATTGCCGATTCGAGAACCACATCGGCGATGTGCGCGGGGTCAGTCTTACCGATCGGATGATCGGCATTGACAACGATGTCGACATGCATGTTGTTCTTGGCAAGGAGCACATTGGTCGGGGCTGCGGCGTCACCGTTATAGCCTTTGAACTGGCTTGCATCCTTCAGCGCGGTGGTGGCGCCGTCGGTCAGCTTGATTTCAAGCTTGCCGTCCTTCACTGCAAGACCGGCCACATCGGCCCATTTGCCGGTGCCAAGCGGCGCACTTTCATCAAGGAAACTCTTCGCCCAGGCGATGACTTTTTCGCCACGCTTCGGATTATAGCCCTTACCCTTTTCCGCGCCGTCGGCTTCGGAAATTGCATCGGTGCCGTAAAGCGCATCATAGAGCGAACCCCAGCGCGCGTTGGCGGCGTTGAGCGCATAGCGGGCATTCATGACCGGGACGACGAGCTGCGGGCCAGCGATGTGGGTGATTTCCGGGTCGACGTCGGCGGTCGAAACCTTGAACTCGCCGCCTTCCGGCAGAAGATAGCCGATGTCCTTCAGAAACTGTTGGTAGTCGGCCTGGGTGTAGCCTTTATCGCGGTTTTCCTTGTACCAGGCATCTATCTTGGCCTGAATGTCGTCGCGCTTGGCAAGCAAGGTGCGGTTTTTCGGGGCAAGATCACGAATGATGGCGGCAAAGCCCTTCCAGAAGGCATCCGGTTCCACGCCCGTGCCGGGTGCCGCTTCCTTGGCCAGAAACTCCACGAGTTCAGGGGCAACGGCCAAGCCTTCAATCTCGACGTAATTATGCGGGTGTATGCTACCCATGGCTTCGCCTCCTTCAAAATAAACAAATACCTGCCGGCGCCCTTCGGAGCCGGTGCATGATGTCTTGAACCGCTTTGCCGCGCTTTCGTCAATCGGTGCGCAGGCACATCATCTGTGACGCTGGGGCGAAAGTGGCTTCAGGCTCTTAAGCGCGCCGCGTTTGACCCTGCTCATAGGGGTGGCCTTAACTTGTCGCGAATTCCATCGGGCGTCCAGCCCTGCGCGCGCAAACTGGCAAGTGCTGTATCCTGACGGCTCTTTGCGAGCTTCTGGCCGTCTTCGCCTAATACGAGATCGTGATGGTGATAAAGCGGTTCCGGCAGGTCCAGCAATTTCTGCAACAGTCGATGCACGGATGTCGCGTGAAAAAGGTCGCGCCCACGTACGACATGGGTGATGCCCTGCAAGGCGTCATCGACCACCACGGAAAGATGATAGCTGGTCGGCGTGTCCTTGCGCGCCACTACCACATCGCCCCAGCATGCCGGATTGGCGGTAACGCGGCCCGTCTCGCCATCCGGTCCTACACCGCTTTCATGCCAGAACAAGGGTTCGCCTGCGGCGGCCAATGCCTTTTCCATGTCGAGTCGCCAGGCATATGGCGCACCGGAAGCCATGCGCTCCAGACGCTCGTCTTCGCTCATGATGCGTTCGCCCTGCGGGTAAAGCGGCGTGCCGTCCGGGTCGGCTGGCCATTCATGACCTTTCGCGCGGGCTTCGCCAATTTGTTCGCGCACGTCTCCACGACTGAGGAAAGCAGGATAGACCAGCCCCAGATTGGCAAGCCTAGTGAGGGCGTTGCGATATTCGGCAAAATGTTCCGATTGACGGCGGACAGGTTTTTCCCAGTCGAATCCCAGCCAGCGAAGATCGTCATAAATGCCCTGTTCGAGCTGCGGTGTGCAGCGCGCGGTATCGATGTCCTCCATGCGCAGCAGCAAGCGCCCGCCGGTTTCCGAGGCCATGCGCGCATTGAGAAGGGCGGAATAGGCATGGCCAAGATGCAGTTGACCGTTGGGGCTTGGCGCGAAGCGGAAGACAGGCTGGGTCATTATCGTATCAATGAGCGGTGGCCGTTGCCAGTTTCAGTTGATTGTCATCTGATTCCATTGGTACGTTTCCGGAGTGAAAAATGAAAGGCCAAGGGATGCGGCGGATAGATACACTGAGCGATATCGAGGCGGGGCTCGATGCGCTCGTTCTTGCTGATGTGCGACTGGCCGATATACGCAGCCGTGCACATGCCGTGCCGTTGCGCCGGTCGGAACCGGGTTTCGAAAGCCTTGCTTCCATCGTCGTCGCGCAGCAGGTTTCGACGGCGAGCGCTGCTGCCATATGGGGACGGCTGAAGCAGGCCATCGATCCGCTGACGCCGGAAAGCTACATCGTGGGCGGGGAAGAGGCATGGCGGTTCGCAGGCCTGTCCCGGCCCAAGCAGCGAACGCTCCTTGCGGTCAGCGAAACGTTGGCGGCTGGCGCGCTGGATCTGCACGGGCTGTGCGGTCTTCCCGCGGACGATGCCATCAAGACGCTGATCGCGATCAAGGGCATAGGGCCGTGGACAGCGGAAGTCTATCTGCTTTTCGCTGCCGGTCATCCAGATGTTTTTCCAGCCGGTGACGTGGCCTTGCAGGCGGCGGTGGGCCATGCCTTCGCGCATGAAACTCGGCCCGATGCGGCAACCTTGCGTGTTCTGGCTGAAGACTGGGCGCCGTGGCGTGGGGTGGCCGCACGTTTGTTCTGGGCATATTATGCGGCAATCAAGGGTCGCGAGGCCGCTCCTCTTCTGTAAAACTTACGTGTTTGCGCAGGGCATAAATGCGTTTCTGCTTCACAATCCTGTCATGTCGGGATTACATTATTTCCATCAGCTGATGACGGTATTTCGATTCGTAGAAGCTTGATTCTCTGCGCATCGCGGCACCGTCCTCATAAGGTTGGAGCGTCGTTGTTGCGCCCATGAGGACGCGCAATGCTCCATTTTGAGCGCGTTTGATCTGGTTGTGTCAGATCGGGGCTCTAAGCATTTGTTCTGACGCGCATCTTATCCGAAAACCGGTTTACATTTTCGGGATGCGCTCTAAGGAGGTGCGTTCTTGACAGTGCACGTCTCACATGGGGCCATCGCACAAGGCGGATTGCCCGCACTGGTTCTCAACGCGGATTATCGCCCGCTGAGTTATTACCCCTTGTCGCTCTGGTCCTGGCAGGACGCGATCAAGGCAGTTTTTCTTGAGCGCGTGAACATTGTAGCGGAGTACGATCATTTCGTGTCTTCGCCGTCATTTTCCATGCGTGTGCCGAGCGTGATTTGTCTAAAGGACTATGTGAAGCCGCCGCGTTATCCCGCGTTCACGCGCTTCAATGTCTTCCTGCGCGACCGCTTTGAGTGCCAGTATTGCGGCTCGTTGCATGATCTGACCTTCGATCACGTTACCCCGCGTTGTCATGGTGGCGAGACGACGTGGGAAAATGTTGTCGCTGCCTGCTCGCCCTGCAATTTGCGCAAAGGCGGATTAATGCCCGCCGCGGCTCACATGTGGCCGCGCCAGAAGCCGATCATGCCGACGGTGCAGGAACTGCACAATAATGGCCGTCTTTTCCCGCCCAATCATCTTCACGATAGCTGGCTCGACTTCCTTTACTGGGATGTCGAACTGGAGCCTTAGCTCTTTAATTTTTGCCCTTCGCAAACGCTCCATAATAACCGATTGTCGCGAACAGCAGGCTTGCGATCACGTTCCATCCGGCGAAGGACAGGCCGAGGAAGTGTCCGGGCGCGCTGTCGCATGCGGGCGGGCGGATTGAGTTCAGGTCGCTCAGCAGATTGCCTGCGTCAAGCGTGACCCTCATGGTTGCTGCGCTGCAATCTTCCGGCCCCGGCCAATATTTCAGCTCGACGCCGGTATGATAGACCGCAAGCGCTAGGCCGAAGGTCATCAGAAGCGCGCCGATGAGAATCAGGCCGCGGGTCAGAAGCGGAGGCCATTTGAGGCCGTAGGAAACCCATGCCGCCGCCAGAACCGGAACGCCGATATAATAGGGTGTGCGCTGTTCGAGACAGAGCTTGCAGGGCATGAAGCCGGCAAGATGCTCGAAGCCGAGTGCGATTCCAACGGTGACGGCAAGCCCGACCGTCATGATACCTGCGATCCAGGCCTGAATTCTACCGGCGGGCTGAGTGAGTGAGGCCATGAAAAGGTTCCTGATGCGCTTTGCTTCCAAGCAGTTTATTGGGGTCGAGTTAAGACATCAAATCATGTGTGGAGATATTTGACGGCGAAGAATAGGGCGATGAGCGCTATAGCCACCAGGCTGGCAATGAGGCCGAGACGCTTTTCGATGAATTCGCGGATGGGTTCGCCGTAGCGGCGCAGCAGCCATGCAAGGAAGAAGAAACGTGCGCCGCGGGCGACGATGGCTGACACAATGAACAGCCAGATATTGATGCCAGCCGCGCCGGAAAGAATCGTCACCACCTTGATCGGCGGCAGATGTGCGAGGCCGGACGTGATGAGCATCAGGAGAATGGCATCGGCGCTGGTCGTGCCGCGCATCTGCTCGAACGTGTCAAGCTTGCCATACATTTCCAGCACCGGTTTGGCGATCTGCTCATAGGCATGGAAGCCCAGATACCAGCCCGCAATGCCGCCCAGAACGGAAGCCACCGTTGCCACGAAAGCATAGCGCCATGCCCGTTCGGGCCGGGCGAGCGCCATGGGCAGGAACAGCACGTCGGCAGGTACGAGAAAGACCGAGCTTTCCACGAAAGCGATGATGGCGAGCCACCATTCGGCGGATTTTCTGGACGCAAGCGAAATCGTCCAATCGTAAAGGCGGCGCAGCATTGATTTTCCGGATTGTTCTGGAGGTGATCTTTGTTTGCACCGTCTATAAATAAAAAAGACGGCGCAAACAATGTGCGCCGTCTTCATGGAACGCTTTCCTTTGAACGGATAGGGAAAGCGCTCCGGCGTGGTGACGTCGATCAGGGCTTATAAGCGCTGCAGATGTATTTGGTTTCGAGATACTCCTCGATGCCGTATTTAGAGCCTTCGCGACCAAGACCGGACTGTTTCACGCCGCCGAACGGGGCTACTTCATTGGAGATGAGGCCGGTATTATGGCCGACCATGCCGTATTCCAGCGCCTCGCCGACACGGATCGCGCGGCTGAAGTTTTCCGTATAGAAATAGGCCGCGAGACCGAAGATAGTGTCATTGGCCATGGCGATGACTTCTTCTTCGGTATCGAAGGCGAAGAGGGGGGCGATCGGTCCAAAGGTTTCTTCCTTGGCGACGGCCATATCCGGTGTCACGCCAGTCAGAACGCCCGGCTGGAAGAACAAGCCGCCTAGTTCCTTGCCGCCAGTGATGAGCTTGGCGCCCTTGGAAACCGCATCGTCAATATGCGCCTTGACCTTGGTGATAGCCTTTTCCTCGATCATCGGGCCGATGACGACGCCGGCTTCAGTGCCGTTGCCGACTTTCAGTTCCTTGACCTTGGCGGCGAGCTTTTCCGCGAATTTGTCGTAAACGTTGCGCTGGACATAGATGCGGTTGGCGCAAACGCAGGTCTGACCGGCATTGCGGTATTTCGAAATCATCGCACCATCGACGGCAGCATCCAGATCGGCATCCTCAAAGACGATGAATGGCGCGTTGCCGCCGAGTTCCAGCGAGATGCGCTTGATGGTCGGCGCGCACTGCGCCATCAACAGACGGCCCACTTCAGTCGAGCCGGTGAAGGAAAGCTTACGGACGATATCGTTGCTGGTGAGTTCTGCGCCGATTTCGCGCGCCTTGCCGGTCACGATCTGCAGGACGCCTGCCGGAATGCCGGCTTTTTCAGCCAGAACGCCGAGCGCCAGAGCCGTCAGCGGGGTCAGGTCGGCAGGGCGCACGATCATGGTGCAGCCAGCGGCGAGCGCGGGAGCCGCCTTGCGAGTGATCATGGCCGCCGGGAAATTCCACGGCGTGATCGCGGCGGTGACGCCGACCGGCTGGCGGATGACGGTCAGGCGCTGGCCATTCTGCGGGGCAGGGATGGTGTCGCCGTAAACGCGTTTTGCTTCTTCCGCAAACCACTCGATGAACGAGGCGGCATAGATGACTTCGCCACGTGCCTCGGCAAGCGGTTTGCCCTGCTCGGAGGTCATGATAAGGGCGATGTCATCGGCATTGGCGACGATGAGTTCGAACCACTTGCGCAGGATGCCTGCGCGTTCCTTGGCGGTCTTGGCAGACCATGCGGGAAGCGCCTTGGCGGAAGCGTCGATGGCTCCCTTGATGGTGTCGACGGGCAGGGAGGGAACTGTGCCGACGAGTGAGCCATCGGCCGGGTTCGTTACATCGATGGTCTTGCCATCGGTCGCTTCAATCCAGCGGCCATCCACAAGGCATTGCGATTTGAGCAGTGAGGGGTCTTTCAAAGCGATCATATCTGATATTCCATCCCGGTCTTGCGCAAGGAGCATGTTCACTATATTGAACAGCTTACGATATCCTGAATTAAACAAGCCGCGCGCGGCAAAGTCAATCAAGTGTACAGGCAGGCATATGGATAAAACGGCGACCGAGGGGGAGAGTTCCGTAAAGCTGGTTCCGGCGGTGATGCGTGCGGCGCAGATCCTCGATCAGATTGCGCAGGCCGACGGCGGGCTGAAGCTGTCCGATCTTGCGCGCCAGACCAAATTGCCCAAAAGCAGCGTCCACGGGCTTTGCCAGACATTGGTGTATCTGAAACTTCTGAAGCTCAACAGCGATGGCAGTTTTACCATGGGGCCGCAGTCCGTGCGCTGGGCGAATGTGTTTCTGGCGGGCAGCGATATCGTCGATGCGTTTCACGACGCGGTTGCGGAAGCGGAAGGGCTTGGCGTTCATACATTGACGCTGTCCCATCTCGAAGGACCGGATGTCATTTATCTGTCCTGCCGCAATTCGACCGCGCCGCTTGGCATCACTTTCCGTATAGGCATGCGTGTGCCGGCGGTCTTTACCGCGACCGGGAAGGCGATGCTCGCTGCCATGTCGCCGCAGGATTTAGCACGCCATATTCCCTCTGAATGGCCGCAGCCCGTAACGGCTGCGAGCGTGGCCTCGCTCGATGCCTTCAAGGTGGAAGTGGCGGATGTCAGGAAAAGAGGCTATTCGCTGGACGACGGTCAATTGCGCGAAGGAATGTTCTGCATCGGCGCTGCGATCTGTGACCGCCCGTTTCATCCGACCGCCGGAATCGCCTTGTCCATGATGGCCGCGGAGGCGCGTCCCGACACGATAGCGGATATGGGCAAGCGTGTCCGCGCATTGGCCGACAGCGTTGGCGAGCGCATGGGATGGCTGGCGCGCTGACTTTGCCCGGTTTCGGGGCGGGATTTATGGGCGCGGATCGATCCGATACTGTTGCCTTGTGGGCAACGCAGTGTTGCCATGCCTGTGGCTGGCTTATTAAAGACGAGTTTGGTTACACAGTTGGATACATCTTTGAGTAGGGAACCCAGGCCTTAAGCCTGAACAAACAATAAAAGGAGGGTGGCGTGAACGGGAAAAGTGTTTTCTCCATGCGGCATTTGTGGCTGCACGGATTCGTTCTGGCGATCATCGCGATCAGTGAGCTGATCGGCGTACAAAAAATATCCATCGGCATTGGCGCGGTTATTCTTCTGCCCATGCTTTATGCCTTTGCGTTGGGCGTTTTCTTCAACCCCAATATTCTGAAGGCAACGGGTAAGGTTCTGAAGTCGGACTCGGTCAAGCTTTCAGGCACGATGATCACGATTGCGATCATGCCGTTCATCGCAAAGTTCGGCACGACGGTCGGCCCCCAGATACAGGCGATCATCGCTGCAGGCCCTGCACTGGTCCTTCAGGAAATCGGCAATCTCGGCACTATCGCTATTGCTTTCCCGATTGCGGTCTTCGCGTTGCGCATGGGCCGTGAGGCCATTGGCGCGACCTATTCCATCGACCGCGAGCCCAATCTGGCGCTTATCGCCGACAAATACGGGCTTGATAGCCCGGAAGGCGCAGGCGTGATGGGTGTTTATGCCACCGGCACGCTGATCGGCACGTTCATCTTCGCGATCATGCCACCGTTGGTTCACAGCCTTGGCATTTTCGATGTTCGCGCATTGGCAATGTCTTGCGGTGTCGGTTCCGGCAGCATGCTTGCCGCCTGCACGGGCGGACTTGTGAGCGCCGTTCCCGAACAGACCGATCTTATTCTGGCGCTTGCGGCGGCCAGCAATATCCTCACCTATGCGACCGGACTTTATGTCGGTGTGTTTGTTGCATTGCCTCTGACCGAATGGCTCTACAGAAAGTGCCGTCCGGAAGAGTTCAAAACGGCTTGAGGGAGGAAACGATCATGAGCAACAATTCCCAGAATAATGCCGAAGCTCTGACACTTCCCATGGAAACGACTGATGAGCGCAAGGTAAAAATCGGCGAGAATGCCCTCCTGCTCGTTATTGCCTGTTTCCTCGGCCTGGTTGCCAACTGGGTCGGAACAGGTGTGACGCCTGTGGAGGCTCTGCCTGGCATGGCCATTCTTTACGTGGCGTCACTTGTTGGTCTCTGCTGTGCCCGCTTCGCTCCGTTCTATCTGCCGAGCGTGGCCTGGATTTCGCTGATCGCCATCATCATCACCATTCCGGGCGTGCCCGGTGCGGAGTTCGTGTCGGCGGAAGTGGACAAGCTCAACTTCCTCGCCCTCGCGACGCCGGCACTCGCCTATGGCGGTCTCGCGCTGACGCGGAATGAATTCGAGATTGCCCGCCGGTCCGGCTGGAAGATTGTCATCGTTGCAATCTGCGTGATGATCGGAACTTATCTCGGTTCCGCCGTGGTAGCGGATTTGATGCTGCGTATCACGGGTTGATTATTCGGACGGGCACCGCTAGCGGTGCCCGTTTTCCTATGTGAGAAGAAACGCCATGACCGATTTTCTGAGCGAAACCGAAGCCGCCGAAGCCATTGGCTGGAGGCACGCCCTGCATCGTCGCCCCGAGGCGGCTTTCGAAGAGCATGAGACTGCGCGCTTCATCGCCGACAAGTTGGCCGAATGGGGCTATGAGGTGCGCACCGGCCACGGTCGCACCGGGGTCGTCGGCTCGCTCACTCGCGGCGCCTCGCCGCGCGCCATAGGTATCCGCGCCGACATGGATGCGCTGCCGATCAGGGAAGCAAGCGGTGTCGCCTATGCTTCCGAGATCGACGGCAAGATGCATGCCTGCGGCCATGACGGTCATGTCAGCATGGCGCTTGCAGCGGCGCGTGCCTGCGCGCGGCTCGATTTCGATGGTACGGTTCGCTTCATCTTCCAGCCTGCGGAAGAAAATGAAGGCGGCGGGCGCCTGATGGTGGAGGACGGTCTGTTCCGCGATCTGCCGGTGGATGCGGTATATGGGCTGCATAACTGGCCGGGGCTGGATATCGGTGCCTGCGTGGCCCGCGACGATGCGATGATGGCGGCTTTTGCGGTGTTTGAAATCGAAGTGACGGGACGCGGGGCGCATGGCGCCATGCCGCATGAGGGCGCTGACCCTGTCGTGGCTTCCGCGCAAATCGTTTCCGCCTTGCAGACCATTGCCAGCCGAAATGTTTCGCCACTTCAGTCGGCGGTGGTGTCCGTCACGCAGATGCATGGCGGCGATGCGTGGAACGTCATTCCTGAAAAGATGATTATTCGCGGCACGACACGCTGGTTCGATGCCGAAGTCGGCAAGACGATTGCAAGTCGTATGGAAGCAATCGCCTGCGCCGTGGCGCAGGGTTTCGGATGCACCGCCCAACTTCATTATGACGAGCGTTATCCGGCAACGATCAACGCTCCCGATCATGCACGCTTCATTCGCGAACTTGCAGCGTCTCCCGAGCTTGGCCTTGATGTCGTCGATGCGGCCCCCAGCATGGCAGCGGAAGATTTCGCTTTCATGCTCAACGAGCGCCCCGGCTGTTATTTTTGGCTAGGGGGTCGTCGTGAGGGCAATAATCCGGGCCTCCATTCGCCCCATTACGATTTCAACGATAAGATTCTGCCCATCGGCGCGAATTTCTGGATCAAGCTGGTGAAGACAGCGCTCGCTCCGGCGGAATAATCGATGTCAGTTGACACTCCATACTCCGCGCGCAACATGGCCCGATGGAACAGCTAGACACCAGGGAATTGCGCTTTTTCATAGCTGTGGCGCGCATCGGTTCGATTCGAGGCGCAGCCGAACAGCTGAACGTGGCGCCCTCCGTTATCAGCAGGCAGATCGCGGATATGGAGCGGCGCATCGGCATGCCGCTTTTCGAACGCACCGCGCGCGGTGTCATCCTGACGGAGGCCGGTGAACTCGTCCTTGAACATGGGCGGCGCGTTCAGGAAGAAAGCGGTTTCTTGGCCGAACAGATCGGACTTCTGCGCGGTGTGCAGCAGCGGCGGGTCCGCATCCGCTGCGGCGAAGGTTTTCTGGCCGATGTGATCGAGAACGGGCTTGGTGCTTTCGCCGCCGTTTATCCCGATGTGCAATACGATCTGCAACTCGGCAGCACCGAAGGCGTGCTCGACAGCATTGCCAATGGGGATTCGGATATCGGCATTGCCTATAATCCGCAAATCGATACGCGCGTGCGGTCGCTGGCGATTTCACGTCAGCCGCTTTGTCTCGTCGTACAGCCGGGACACCCGCTGCTCGCAAAGGACGACCTTGAACTGAGCGATTGCAACGGTCTTCCCTGCGCGTTGCTGGGCAAGGGGCATGGCACGACGCAGCTTGTCAGCCGCGTTGCCGCCGACAAGGGTTTTGCGCTGCTGCCGCTGGTCGAAACGACATCCATCGACGTGCAGCGTCGATTCGTGATGGCCGGGCTCGGCGTTTCGTTCCTGCCGCGATTTGCGGTTGCCATGGAACTGGCACGCGGGACGCTGGCCGCGCGTGAACTTGCCGATCCGCTTCTGGCCGATGCCAGTGCGCATCTGATGGTGCGCGCGCGTCGCCGTCTTCCCTTGTCTGTTGAGCGGCTTGGCAGTTTCCTGGCTGCGCATATGGCGGCTTTCAAATAGAGCTGTTGCTTGGCGCGTAACACTCTGTTGCCGTCAAACCGGCTATGCCATGCGCCGGATTGGTGCGAGCCTTCCTGTCATAATCAGGAGGACTCATGTCGGATCAAAAGAAAACAATCGTTGGCGTTGTCGGCCTTGGCAGCATGGGCCTTGGCATGGCGCAGACGCTCGCAGGCAAGGGCTTTGAAACGATCGGTTTCGATCTTTCACCCGAACGCCGCGTACTGGCGGAAAATGGGGGCGTCCAACCTGCCGAAAAGACGGAAGAGCTTTTTGCCCGAGCCGATTTCCTCGTCTTCTCGCTGCCGACCGCGCGCGATGTAGAAAACGTCGTCAATGCGCATGGCGCGCTGCTTGGTGGAGAGGGACGCGGTCGCGTCATTGTCATAGACACGTCCACGTCCGAGCCGGATGTCAGTCGCGCATTGGCTGCGAAGCTTGATGCCATGGGGCATGGTTTTCTCGATGCGCCGGTCAGCGGTGGCCCGGCAGGCGCCGCCAATGGCGCGCTGACCATGATGATCGGCGGAACGGATTCCGATCTGGCGCTGGCACGCCCCATCATCGAAGCCATGTCGGCCAAGGCGCTGCATGTCGGCCCGAGTGGGGCAGGCAATGTTGCGAAGCTTGTGAACAATCTTCTCGCCGCCGCGCACATGGTGACGACGAGCGAAGCTTTGAAGCTGGCATTCGCCGCAGGTATCAGCCCGGAATCAGCCCTGCGCGTTCTGAACGCGGCTTCAGGCAAGTCGATGATCTCGGAAGTGCATTTTCCAACCTGGGTTATGAACGGTCGCTTCGATAGCGGATTTTCCATGGGGCTGATGCGCAAGGACGTGCGCTTGGCCAAGGCACTGGCGGACCGTACCGGGGCTGAGCTGCCGATGGCCGAGCTGGTTGCAAAACTGTGGGCCGGTTCGGATCAGCTGAAGGACAGTGACGATTTTACCCGTATGGGCGCTTTCCTGCCCGAAGACACTAAATAAGGGGAAATATAATGACCAAGCCAATCGATCCGCAGGCACAGGCCGCGCGTATTGCCGAAATTTTCAAGCAGTTCTTTCCGGGCGGCGGCATCGGCAGCTTCGTGAATGGCGAAATTCTGCCGGGTTCGGGTGACGAACTCAACCTCACCGATCCGGCGACCGGTCGCGTCTTCACGACCTTCAAGGATGCAGATCAGTCGGTCATCGACGCCGCTATGGATAGCGCAGCGCGCGCGCAGCGCGAGTGGATGACGATGACGGCATCGGCGCGCGGACGCATCATGAATGAGATCGCACGCCGCATTCGCGAGCATGCGCCCCAGATCGCCGAAATCGAAAGCCGTTCGGCTGGTCGTCCGATCCGCGATATTCGCGGTGAAGCGGTGCGCGTGGCCGAGATGTTCGAATATTATGCTGGCTGGTGCGACAAGCTTTATGGCGACGTCATTCCTGTGCCCGGCACGCATCTTAACTATACGCGTAACGAGCCGATTGGCGTCGTTGCGCAGATCACACCATGGAACGCGCCACTTTTCACAGGCGGATGGCAGATTGCGCCTGCCATTTGCGCGGGCAACGGTGTGGTCATCAAGCCGTCGGAACTGACACCGCTCTCCACTTTGATCCTCGGTCTGATGTGTGAACAGGGCGGTGCGCCGCGTGGCTTGGTGAACGTGATCGCGGGTCAAGGACTGACCGCAGGTCAAGCCATGGTGTCCCATCCATGCACGGGTCTCGTCGTATTCGTGGGCTCGGCACAGGCCGGTTCTGCCATCGCCGCAACGGCTGCAAAAAATGTCGTGCCTTGCATTCTGGAACTCGGCGGCAAGTCGGCGAACATCGTTTTTCCGGACGCCAATATCGATCGCGCCATCGTCGGTGCCCAGTCGGCAATCTTCTCCGGCGCGGGCCAGAGCTGCGTTTCGGGTTCGCGCCTGCTCGTGCATCGCTCGATCCATGCCGAGTTCGTGAAGCGTTATGCCGAAGCTGCCGGCCGCATCGTCGTAGGCGATCCGTTCGACGACCAGTCGCATATCGGACCGATCAACAATGAACGTCAGTGGTCGAAGATTGCGAGCATGGTCAGGGAAGGGGTCGCCGAAGGCGCAACTCTTGCAGCTGGCGGCAAAAAGCCGGAAGCGCTGGAAGCAACCGGCGGCTATTATTATGCACCAACCATTCTCGACCATGTCGATCCGACAATGATGATTGCCAAGGAAGAAGTGTTCGGTCCTGTCGTGGCCGTCATTCCTTTTGAAGATGAAGCAGAAGCCATCGCGATCGCCAACGACAATCCATATGGTCTTGCTGGTGCCGTCTGGACGGAAAATGTGGCCCGTGCGCATCGGGTTGCAGGCGCCGTTCGCGCGGGCACATTCTGGATCAACGGCTACAAGACGATTTCGGTAATGTCGCCGTTCGGCGGTTTTGGCCGCAGCGGCTATGGCCGGTCGAGCGGCAAGGACGCACTCATGGCTTATACCCAGACGAAAAGCGTTTGGGTGGAGACCGCCGAAAACCCTCCGGTCACATTCGGCTATTCGCCGGAAGCATAAGAAGAGCATCATCCTCATCACAAGGGCGGCCATGGAGCCGCCCTTTTTGTATCTGGAGAACAGAATCGTCATGGCCAAACTGGCTAATAAAGAGTAAGTTTATCGCTTTCCTCCTGTGGAAAAGAAAATTGGATTTTTTTAGATAATGTCGTTGACAGTTTTGTTTGGCGGGGTCTATATAGCGCCATAACGAGGGCGGCGACGCTGCTAGCGGCAGACAGGTTCGTCCCTTGAGTTGGCAGAAAATGGATTGACAGTGTGTTGGTTTGTGAGTAGGTCGGCGGCGTTGACCGGGCGAATGTCTGGTTAATGTTTGGAAGAAAGGTCATCAGTTAAG
>NZ_JACLZJ010000005.1 GCF_014253075.1 Ochrobactrum sp. CM-21-5 | reverse complement strand
AAGGCACGGAAATGGTCATGCCTGGTGACAACGTTGCGATGGACGTGACGCTGATCGTGCCGATCGCCATGGAAGAGAAGCTGCGCTTCGCTATCCGTGAAGGCGGCCGCACCGTCGGTGCAGGCATCGTCTCCGAAATCATCGAGTAAGAGAGATTGTGCAGGGACGCTTGCACAGCAGGCGTCCCGCGTAACAAGGAACAGATGAAATGAACGGTCAAAACATCCGCATTCGCCTCAAGGCGTTTGATCATCGGATCCTTGACGCTTCGACGCGGGAAATCGTGTCGACTGCCAAGCGTACCGGTGCAAATGTGCGCGGACCGATCCCGCTTCCAACGCGGATCGAGAAGTTCACGGTAAACCGGTCGCCGCACATCGACAAGAAGAGCCGCGAGCAGTTCGAGATGCGCACGCACAAGCGTCTTCTCGATATCGTTGACCCGACTCCGCAGACAGTTGACGCGCTGATGAAGCTCGATCTGTCCGCCGGTGTCGATGTCGAGATCAAGCTTTAATCGGCTTGTGGACGGAAGGAACGAACCCGATGCGTTCAGGTGTTATTGCACAGAAGCTGGGCATGACCCGCGTCTATAACGACGCTGGCGAGCATGTGCCGGTGACGGTTCTCCGCATGGAGAACTGCCACGTGGTTGCTCAGCGTACAGTTGAAAAGAACGGTTACACGGCTGTTCAGCTTGGCGTTGGTATTGCCAAGGTGAAGAACACGTCCAAGGCTATGCGCGGTCATTTCGCGAAGGCCGAGGTCGAGCCTAAGGCGAAACTTGCGGAATTCCGCGTTTCTCCGGATAACCTCCTCGAAATCGGCGCTGAAATCACCGCCGAACATTTCGTCGCCGGCCAGAAGGTCGATGTGACGGGTACTTCGATCGGTAAAGGTTTTGCCGGTGTCATGAAGCGCCATAACTTTGGTGGTCACCGCGCCTCGCACGGTAACTCCATTACCCACCGCGCTCACGGCTCGACCGGTCAGCGTCAGGACCCGGGTAAGGTGTTCAAGGGCAAGAAGATGGCTGGTCACATGGGGCAGACCCGCGTGACGACGCAGAATATCGAGGTGGTCTCCACGGATACCGATCGCGGCCTTATTCTGGTTCGCGGTGCTGTTCCGGGTTCCAAAGGCGCCTGGATCATCGTGCGCGATGCCGTTAAGGCTTCGTTGCCCGAGAATGCGCCTAAGCCGGCTGCCCTGCGTTCAAGCGCAAATAATGCAGCAGCGGATGCTGTCGCGACTGAGGGAGCCGAATAATGGATCTCACGATTACAACTCTTGAAGGCAAGGATGCCGGCAAGGTCAAGCTGAACGAGGAAATCTTCGGTCTTGATCCGCGTGACGACATTCTTCAGCGTGTTATTCGCTGGCAGCTGGCTCGTCGCCAGCAGGGCGGTCACTCGACGCTTACGCGCGGTGAAGTTGCTCGCACCGGTGCCAAGATGTACAAGCAGAAGGGTACGGGCCGCGCTCGTCACCATTCCGCTCGCGCTCCGCAGTTCCGCGGTGGTGGTAAGGCTCACGGACCGGTTGTCCGTTCGCACGACCACGACCTGCCGAAGAAGGTTCGCGCTCTCGGCCTGCGTCATGCGCTTTCGGCTAAAGCCAAGGCTTCAGATCTGATCATTATCGACGATCTGGCAGCTACGGAAGCCAAGACGAAGCAGCTGGTTTCCCAGTTTGCGAAGCTCGGCCTCGAAAATGCGCTGCTTATCGGTGGCGCGGAAATCGACACGAACTTCCAGCGTGCGGCTTCGAACATCCCGAACATCGATGTTCTGCCAGTACAGGGCATCAATGTTTACGACATTCTGCGTCGTGGCAAGCTCGTGCTTTCCAAGGCCGCTGTCGAAGCCCTTGAGGAGCGTTTTAAATGACTGATCTTCGCCATTACGACGTGATCGTCAGCCCGGTCATCACCGAGAAGTCGACTCTGGTTTCCGAATATAATCAGGTTGTTTTCAACGTGGCTCGCAAGGCGACGAAACCGGAAATCAAGGCTGCAGTCGAAGCGCTTTTCGGCGTCAAGGTTACAGCAGTCAACACTGCAGTGCGCAAGGGTAAGGTCAAGCGGTTCCGCGGCCTTATCGGGCGCCAGAGCGACGTCAAGAAAGCGATCGTTACTTTGGCCGAAGGCCAGAGCATCGACGTTTCGACCGGTCTCTGAGAGGCCATGGAGTAAGAGACAATGGCACTCAAGCATTATAATCCGATCACGCCAGGCCAGCGCCAGCTGGTCATCGTGGACCGCTCGGAACTCTACAAGGGCAAGCCGGTCAAGTCCCTGACCGAAGGTCTGTCCAAGAAGGGTGGCCGTAACAACACTGGTCGTATCACTGTCCGTTATCAGGGTGGTGGTCACAAGCGTTCTTACCGTTTCATCGATTTCAAGCGTCGCAAGCTTGATGTCGTCGGTACGGTTGAGCGTCTGGAATACGATCCTAACCGTACGGCGTTCATCGCGCTGATCCGTTACGAAGACGGCGAACTGGCTTACATTCTCGCTCCGCAGCGTCTTGCTGTCGGCGACAAGGTTGTGGCCAGCAACGCTGCCGACGTTAAGCCGGGCAATGCGATGCCGCTTTCGGCAATGCCGGTCGGCACGATCGTGCACAACGTTGAGCTGAAGCCGGGCAAGGGCGGTCAGATCGCTCGTTCGGCGGGCACTTACGCCCAGCTCGTCGGCCGTGACCAGGGTATGGCGATCCTGCGCCTCAACTCCGGTGAACAGCGTCTGGTTTCCGGCGCCTGCTTTGCTTCGGTTGGTGCGGTATCCAATCCTGACCACGGCAACATCAACGATGGTAAGGCCGGTCGTTCGGTCTGGCGCGGCAAGCGTCCTCACGTTCGCGGCGTTGCCATGAACCCCGTCGATCACCCGCATGGTGGCGGTGAAGGTCGTACTTCGGGTGGTCGTCACCCTGTCACTCCGTGGGGCAAGCCTACGAAGGGCAAGAAGACGCGCTCGAACAAGTCGACCGACAAGTTCATCATGCGTTCGCGCCATCAGCGCAAGAAATAAGAGAGGTAGTCTGAAGTGGCTCGTTCAGTTTGGAAAGGTCCGTTCGTTGACGGCTATCTTCTCAAGAAGGCTGAGAAGGTACGCGAAGGCGGTCGCAACGAAGTTATCAAAATGTGGAGCCGCCGCTCCACCATTCTGCCGCAGTTTGTCGGCCTGACTTTCGGCGTCTACAACGGCAACAAGCATGTGCCGGTGTCGATTTCTGAAGAGATGGTCGGGCACAAGTTCGGTGAATTCGCGCCTACACGTACCTATTACGGTCATGGCGCGGACAAGAAGGCAAAGAGGAAGTAACGATGGGCAAGGCCAAGGCTCCCCGCCAGCTTAAGGATAACGAGGCGAAAGCCGTCGCCCGTACACTCCGCGTCAGCCCGCAGAAGCTTAACCTTGTCGCGAGCATGATTCGCGGCAAGAAGGTGAATGCGGCACTTGCCGATCTGACGTTCTCGCGCAAGCGGATCGCCGGTACCGTCAAGAAGACGCTCGAGTCGGCGATTGCAAACGCAGAAAATAACCACGATCTCGACGTCGATGCTCTGATCGTCGCCGAAGCCTATGTGGGCAAATCGATCGTCATGAAGCGCTTCCACGTCCGTGGCCGTGGCCGCGCGAGCCGTATCGAGAAGCCGTTTTCGCATCTCACCATTGTTGTCCGCGAAGTCGCGGAAAAAGGGGAGGCCGCATAATGGGTCAGAAGATTAATCCGATCGGTCTTCGTCTCGGCATCAACCGCACTTGGGATTCGCGTTGGTACGCGAATACCGGTGAGTACGGCAAGCTGCTGCATGAAGATGTCAAGATTCGTGAGTTTCTCACCGAGGAACTCAAGCAGGCGGCGATCTCCAAGATCGTGATCGAGCGTCCGCACAAGAAGTGCCGTGTGACGATTCATTCGGCTCGTCCGGGCATCATCATCGGCAAGAAGGGTGCAGACATCGAGAAGCTCCGCAAGAAGCTTTCCGAGATGACCAATGCCGATACGTCGCTCAACATTGTTGAAGTTCGCAAGCCGGAAATCGACGCTACGCTGATCGCTCAGTCGATCGCTCAGCAGCTCGAACGCCGTGTGGCATTCCGTCGCGCCATGAAGCGTGCAGTTCAGTCTGCAATGCGTCTGGGCGCTGAAGGCATCCGTATCAACTGCGCGGGTCGTCTCGGTGGTGCGGAAATCGCTCGCATGGAATGGTATCGTGAAGGTCGTGTTCCGCTTCACACGTTGCGCGCCGATATCGATTACGGTACGGCCGAAGCGAAAACTGCATACGGCATCTGCGGTGTGAAGGTCTGGGTCTTCAAGGGTGAGATCCTTGAGCACGATCCGATGGCCTCCGAGCGTCGTGCGATCGAGGGTGACAATCAGGGTTCCTCGTCGAACCGCCGCCGCGAAAACGCTTGATAAAGCGGGCCGCGGGCGAGAAATTGGAGTAGAGAACAATGATGCAGCCAAAGCGCACCAAGTTCCGCAAGCAGTTCAAGGGCCGTATTCACGGCAACTCGAAAGGCGGTACGGATCTGAATTTCGGTGCTTTCGGTCTGAAGGCCTTGGAGCCGGAACGCGTCACCGCACGTCAGATCGAAGCGGCCCGTCGCGCGATCACCCGTCACATGAAACGTGCGGGTCGCGTGTGGATCCGCATCTTCCCTGACCTGCCGGTAACATCGAAGCCTACTGAAGTCCGTATGGGTAAAGGTAAGGGTTCGGTTGACTATTGGGCATGCCGTGTGGCACCAGGTCGCGTGATGTTTGAGCTTGACGGCGTACCCGAAGATGTGGCACGCGAAGCGCTGAGACTCGGCGCTGCTAAGTTGCCGGTCAAGACGCGTTTCATTCAACGCATCGCAGAATAAGAGAGGCAGCCATGAAGGCCGTAGACGTTCGGGCGAAAAGCCTCGATCAGATCAACGATGAGTTGGCCGCACTGAAGAAAGAACAGTTCAATCTGCGCTTTCAGAAGGCGACTGGCCAGCTCGAGAAAACCGCGCGCGTGAAGCAGGTTCGCCGCGACATTGCGCGTATCAAGACCATCGCCCGCCAGAAGGCGGCCGAAAGCAAGGCATAAGGAAAGCATATCATGCCTAAACGCGTTCTGCAGGGCGTCGTCGTCAGCGACAAGAACGACAAGACTGTCGTGGTCAAGGTCGAGCGCCGCTATTCGCACCCGCTCCTCCAGAAGACCGTGCGTCAGTCGAAGAAGTACAAGGCGCATGACGAAAACAACCAGTTCAAGATTGGTGACCTCGTTTCCATTGAGGAATCGAAGCCGATCTCGAAGGACAAACGCTGGGTCGTTCTGACGAACGAAGCAGCGGGCTAAATTACAAACACGCAGCTTAGGTAGGGCAGGAGCCCTTAACCAGCTGAAGGAAAAGAAGGCGGCCAGTCATGATTCAGATGCAAACAAACCTCGACGTGGCGGATAATTCCGGCGCACGTCGTGTCATGTGCATCAAGGTGCTGGGCGGCTCGAAGCGGCGTTACGCTTCCGTTGGCGACATCATTGTGGTGTCGATCAAGGAAGCTATTCCGCGCGGCCGCGTCAAGAAAGGTGACGTGATGAAGGCGGTTGTTGTACGCACCGCCAAGGATATCCGTCGCCCAGATGGCAGCGTTATTCGCTTCGATAACAACGCAGCCGTTCTCATCGATAACAAGAAAGAGCCTATCGGCACCCGTATCTTCGGACCGGTTCCACGCGAGCTTCGCGCCAAGAACCATATGAAGATCATCTCGCTGGCTCCGGAAGTTCTGTAAGGAAGCAAGACGATGCAAAAGATTCGCAAAGGCGACAGCGTTGTCGTGCTGTCCGGCAAGGACAAGGGCCGTACCGGCGAAGTTCTTAAGGTTATGCCGAAGGATGACCAGGCGGTTGTTCGCGGTATCAATATTGTGAAGCGTCATCAGCGCCAGACACAGACTCAGGAAGCCGGCATTATCTCCAAAGAAGCGCCGATTCATCTGTCCAACCTGGCGATTGCAGATCCCAAGGACGGTAAGCCGACTCGCGTCGGTTTCCGCGTCGAGGATGGCAAGAAGGTTCGTGTCGCAAAACGTTCTGGAGCGCTGATCGATGGCTGAGGCAAAAGAACTTCCCCGCTTCAAGAAGCTGTACCGGGAGACTATCCGGAAGGCCATGCTTGAAGAATTCAAGTATGACAATGAGATGCAGATTCCCCGCATCGACAAGGTTGTCATTAATATGGGCGTAGGCGAAGCAACGGGCGACTCCAAGAAGCCCGCTATTGCTGCCGAAGACCTTGGCCTTATCGCCGGTCAGAAGGCAGTCATAACGCGCGCTCGCAACTCGATCGCAACCTTCAAGTTGCGTGAAGACATGCCGATCGGCACCAAGGTTACCCTTCGCCAGGACCGCATGTATGAATTCCTTGATCGTCTGGTTACGATCGCGCTTCCGCGCGTTCGCGACTTTCGCGGTCTGAACCCGAAAAGCTTTGACGGCCGTGGCAACTTCGCCATGGGTATCAAGGAACACATCGTGTTCCCGGAGATCAACTACGATAAGGTTGATCAGATCTGGGGCATGGACATCATCGTTTGCACGACCGCCAAGACGGATGATGAAGCGCGCTCTCTTCTGCGTGCCTTCAACTTCCCCTTCCGGCAGTAACGGTAAGCGTAGCGAGGTATATCAATATGGCCAAGACTAGCGCAGTCGAAAAAAACAAGCGCCGCGAAAAGTTGGTTAAGCGTCACGCCGAAAAGCGTGCGCGTCTGAAGGCAGTGGTGATGAACCAGCGCCTTCCGCTGGAAGAGCGTTTCCGCGCTACTATCCAGCTCGCCGAACTGCCGCGCAATTCGTCCAAGGTTCGTATTCGCAATCGTTGCGAAGTTTCGGGCCGTCCGCGCGGTTATTACCGCAAACTGAAGATGTCGCGCATTGCACTTCGTCAGTTGGGTTCGCTCGGTAAGATTCCGGGCGTCGTTAAGTCGAGCTGGTAAGGAGTAGCATATGTCTGTGTCAGATCCTCTCGGCGATATGCTGACTCGTATCCGCAACGCGGTTGGCCGCAAGAAGACCAAGGTTTCGACCCCGGCTTCGAAGCTGCGCGCCCGTGTTCTCGATGTTCTTCAGGCTGAAGGTTACATCCGCGGTTACACGCAGAGCGAATTCGAGAACGGCAAAGCCGAAATCGAAATCGAACTGAAGTACTATGAAGGTGTTCCAGTCATTCGTGAACTTACCCGCGTTTCGAAGCCTGGCCGTCGCGTTTACGTGTCGGTCAAGTCGATCCCGCAGGTCGCGAACGGCCTTGGCATCTCGATCCTCTCCACGCCGAAAGGTGTGATGGCGGATCATGAAGCCCGTGAACAAAACGTTGGTGGTGAGCTGCTCTGCCGCATCTTCTGATGCGGCTGACAGCGAACAGATAAAAGACAGGTATTAAAATGTCTCGTATCGGTAAAAAACCCGTGCCGGTCCCGGCAGGCGTGACCGCCAGTGTTGAAGGGCAGACCGTCAAGGCTAAGGGCGCGAAGGGCGAATTGTCTTTCGTGGTGCACGATGAAGTTCTGGTCAAGATGGAAGACGGCGCAGTCGCCGTTGATCCTCGCGACCAGTCAAAAGAAGCGCGTTCGAAGTGGGGTATGTCCCGCACGATGATCTCTAACATCTTCACGGGTGTAAAGGATGGCTTCGAGAAGAAGCTTGAGATCAGCGGCGTTGGTTATCGTGCCGCTATGCAGGGCAAGAACCTGCAGCTTTCGCTCGGTTTCAGCCACGAAGTGGTCTACGACGTGCCGACCGGCATTACGGTTTCGGTTCCTAAGCCAACGGAAATCGTTGTCGCGGGTATCGACAAGCAGCAGGTCGGTCAGGTAGCTGCCGAGATTCGCGAATATCGCAGTCCTGAGCCTTACAAGGGCAAGGGCGTCAAGTATGCGAACGAAACCATCGTTCGCAAAGAAGGCAAGAAGAAGTAAGGGAAGCGCGTCATGGCATCGCCAAAAGAAACTTTGCAGCGTCGCGCTGCTCGTGTGCGCCGTCAGCTCAAGTCGGTGGCCAGCGGCCGTCCGCGCCTCAGCGTGCACCGTTCTTCCAAAAACATCTATGCCCAGATCATCGACGACGTTCGCGGCGTTACGCTTGCGGCCGCTTCGACTCTCGATGGTGATCTGAAGGGCAAGCTCAAGACCGGTTCCGATCAGGCAGCAGCAGCAGCCGTCGGCAAGCTGGTTGCAGAGCGCGCCACCAAGGCTGGTGTTAAGGAAGTCGTCTTCGACCGCGGAGCATTTATTTTCCACGGTCGCGTGAAGGCTCTCGCCGAAGCTGCCCGCGAAGGCGGTTTGAGCTTCTAATCAGCAGTTTGTGCTTCCGGAAAAGAAAAAGGAAATCAGGATATGGCACAGAGAGAACGTAACCGCGATGGCGGTCGTGAGGAGCGTGACAGCGAATTCGTTGACAAGCTCGTCCACATCAATCGCGTCGCCAAGGTCGTCAAGGGCGGCCGTCGCTTCGGTTTTGCCGCACTTGTTGTTGTGGGCGACCAGAAGGGGCGCGTAGGCTTCGGTCATGGCAAGGCGCGTGAAGTGCCGGAAGCTATCCGTAAGGCCACCGAATCCGCTAAGCGCGACATGATCTTCGTTCCGCTGCGTTCAGGGCGTACGCTGCATCATGATGTGCAGGGTCGTCACGGCGCCGGCAAGGTTCTGCTGCGCGCAGCGTCGGCTGGTACCGGCATCATTGCGGGTGGTCCGATGCGTGCGGTTTTCGAAACGCTTGGCGTTCAGGACGTTGTTGCCAAGTCGCTCGGCTCGTCGAACCCTTACAACATGGTTCGTGCGACGTTCGATGCTCTGAAGCATCAGATGCATCCGAAGGACATCGCTGCACAGCGCGGCATCAAGTACTCGACCCTTCAGGCTCGCCGCCATGATGTGGTCGGTTCGGAAGAATAGCCGATAGTTTGTGTTAGTCCGGGGCAGTAATTCCTACCAGAGCGTAAAGCGGTTTGCGTGGGAATTGAAAAAGCCGCTGGATACGCCATAGACAAGGGATTTGAGTGATGGCTGAGAAGAAGGGCAAGACGGTTACGGTCGAGCAGATCGGAAGCCCCATCCGTCGTCCGGTCGAGCAGCGTGCAACGCTGATCGGTCTGGGTCTAAATAAAATGCACCGCCGTCGTACGCTGGAAGATACTCCTTCCGTACGTGGTATGATCGCCAAGGTTCAGCATCTCGTCCGCATTGTGGACGAGGCCTGATTACGCGGGGAGATAGAGATATGAAACTCAACGATCTGCGTGACAAGCCCGGTGCCGTAAAGGCCCGCAAGCGCGTCGCCCGTGGTATCGGCTCCGGCACCGGCAAAACCGGTGGTCGCGGCGTCAAGGGTCAAAAGTCCCGTTCGGGCGTTTCGATCAATGGCTTCGAAGGCGGTCAGATGCCAATCTACCGTCGCCTGCCAAAGCGCGGTTTCACCAACATTTTCGCTAAGAGCTTCAATGTCGTTTCGCTTGGTCGTATTCAGACGGCTATCGATGCAGGCAAGCTGGATGCGAAGGCTGTTGTGAACATCGATTCGCTGAAGGCAGCTGGCGTGATTCGTCGCGCCAAGGATGGTGTGCGTATTCTTTCCGACGGTGAATTGAAAGCAAAGGTCGCCTTCGAGGTTGCCGGTGCTTCCAAGTCGGCAGTCGAGAAGATCGAAAAGGCTGGCGGCAGCATTAAGCTTCCTGAAGCCGCTGTCGAGTAAGATTTCGAAATGAAAATAAAAAGCGGCGGCCTTGGTGCCGCCGCTTGCACCTTTATGCCAATGCGCATATCTGGGTAGGGTCTTCTTTGTCTTGAGGGCATGGGTCGGGAAGACTTATGTGCTTCGGGGGTAGGGGGCCGGAGACTTTTCACCGGAGAAATTTAATGGCATCGGCTGCTGAACAGCTAGTTTCCAATCTAAATTTTTCAGCTTTTTCGAAAGCTGAAGAACTCAAGAAGCGCATCTGGTTTACACTGGGTGCTCTGCTCGTATACCGGTTCGGCACGTATATTCCGCTTCCCGGTATCAATCCTGAGGCTCTTGCGCAGGCTTTCCAGCAGCATAGTCAGGGGGTTCTCGGGCTCTTCAATATGTTTGCCGGTGGTGCTGTTGGTCGTATGGCCATTTTTGCGCTGGGCATCATGCCCTATATTTCCGCCTCCATTATCGTGCAGCTCATGACGTCCGTTGTGCCGTCTCTAGAAGCGCTGAAAAAGGAAGGCGAAGCGGGCCGCAAAATCATCAATCAGTACACCCGATACGGCACGGTGCTTCTGGCGCTCGTTCAGGCTTATGCTATTTCGGTCGGTTTGCAGTCCGGTAACGGTATTGTCACCAATCCGGGTCCATTCTTTATCGTCTCGTCGGTGATTACACTTGTTGGCGGCACGATGTTCCTGATGTGGCTCGGTGAGCAGATTACTGCACGTGGCATTGGTAACGGTATTTCACTGATTATCTTCTCTGGTATTGTCGCGAACTTGCCGCATGCCATTTCGGGTACGCTGGAGCTTGGCCGTACGGGCGCTCTGTCGACCGGGCTGATTCTGGGCGTTATTGTTCTGGCTATCGTGCTGGTTGCAGTTATCGTCTTCGTTGAGCGTGCGCAGCGCCGCCTTCTGATCCAGTATCCGAAGCGCCAGGTCGGCAATCGGATGTTCCAGGGCGACACCTCGCATCTGCCGTTGAAGCTCAACACTGCAGGCGTTATTCCTCCGATCTTCGCGTCGTCGCTGCTGTTGCTGCCTGCAACGGTGGCTGGCTTTGCCAACACGACGGAAATGCCCGCCTGGGCCACCACAGTTCTTAATGCGCTCGGTCATGGTCAGCCACTTTACATGCTGTTCTATGCTGGGCTGATGGCATTCTTCTGCTTCTTCTATACGGCCATTGTGTTTAATCCCAAGGACACTGCTGACCAGCTCAAGAAGCATTCCGGCTTTATTCCGGGCATTCGTCCGGGTGAGCGCACTGCCGAGTATATAGACTATGTGTTGACGCGTATCACGGTTGTCGGCGCCATCTATATCGTGCTTGTCTGTCTTCTGCCGGAATTCCTGATTTCCGCGACCGGCGTGCCATTCTATCTTGGCGGTACCTCGCTGCTGATCGTTGTAAGCGTGACGCTCGACACGGTTGCGCAAATTCAGGGACATCTGGTCGCCCATCAGTATGAAGGGCTGATCAAGAAGTCCAAACTCAGAGGTGGGAAACGCAATAAATGAGACTGATACTTCTTGGGCCGCCCGGAGCAGGTAAGGGGACGCAGGCTGGACTTCTTACCAAGAAGCATGGAATACCGCAGCTTTCGACTGGCGATATGCTGCGAGCTGCGGTTGCGCAGCAAAGCGAGATCGGAAAGCGGGCCAAGGCCGTCATGGACGCCGGTCAGCTGGTTTCTGATGAGATCGTGAACCAAATCGTATCGGAGCGGATTGACGCTCCTGATTGTGCGAATGGTTTCATTCTCGATGGCTATCCGCGCACGGTGCCGCAGGCACAGGCTCTTGGCGAGATGCTTCGCCAGAAGGGTCTGAAACTGGATGCAGTCATCGAATTGAAGGTGGATGAGAACGCCTTGGTCAAGCGGATGGAGAACCGCGTGGCTGAAACAATCGCCAAAGGCGGTCAGGTTCGCTCCGACGATAATCCTGAAGCGTTTCGCAAGCGTCTCGTGGAATATCGCGAAAAGACCGCGCCGCTTTCGAGCCATTACGCTGGAACGGGCGAGTTGCGTGTGATCAATGGCATGGCGCCAGTTGAAGAAGTTACTGCTGAAATAGAGAGAATTCTCGTTCCGGCTTGAATTATGAATGAGGCTTGAGAAAGCCTTCTAGATATGCGGACAGGAAAACGCGAGTTGGTTTTCTGTCCGCTTATTGCTTCCAGAAGTTGCCTGGATTGCCTGTCAAGTCGGTTTCATCGCTTTACAGACAGTTAAGAGTTGACTTTTTCGGGCGATTCCGTCAAAGACTGCGCCACTTCAACTGGTTTTGAATGGTCGGTGTCGGCGGAAATCGAAAGAGGCCGGTACCGGTCATTTTTATGCTGTCCAGAGAATATTTCTGGGCGAAGTAATTAACATTAAGGAGAACAGACGTGGCACGTATCGCTGGCGTCAACATCCCGACGAACAAGCGCGTCATCATTGCGCTTCAGTACATTCACGGGATCGGACCGAAATTTGCTCGGGAAATCGTAACGAAGGTCGGCATTGCTGATGATCGTCGCGTAAACCAGCTGTCGGATGCTGAAGTCCTTCAGATCCGCGAAGCAATCGATGCTGACTATCAGGTCGAAGGTGACCTGCGTCGTGAAGTTTCGATGAATATCAAGCGCCTGATGGACCTTGGCTGCTATCGCGGTCTTCGTCATCGCCGTTCGCTGCCGGTTCGCGGTCAGCGCACGCATACCAATGCACGTACCCGCAAGGGTCCTGCAAAGGCTATCGCAGGCAAGAAGAAGTAATAACGACGGAACGTTTTCGTTCCGTCGGACTCTGCCGGCTTGCCGGTCGGGTTTGGTGCTGGTCCTTGAGTTTGTCTTCAATGGGCCGGTGTAGCCGCTGGAACTACGGCGGTGTAGAGATCGATTAGAGAGGACTATCATGGCTAAGGAAGCCCAGCGCGTTCGCCGCCGCGAACGTAAAAACATCTCGTCGGGCGTTGCCCACGTAAATTCGACGTTCAACAATACCATGATCACCATCACGGACGCACAGGGCAATGCAATTGCCTGGTCTTCCGCGGGTGCTCAGGGTTTCAAGGGTTCGCGTAAGTCGACCCCGTTTGCCGCACAGATCGCTGCCGAAGATTGCGCCAAGAAGGCTCAGGAACATGGCATGCGCTCCCTCGAAGTCGAGGTTTGCGGACCGGGCTCTGGCCGTGAATCCGCGCTACGCGCCTTGCAGGCTGCCGGCTTTGTGATCACGTCGATCCGCGATGTTACGCCGATCCCGCACAACGGCTGCCGTCCGCGCAAGAAGCGCCGGGTCTGATCTTTGTTCGTACGCCGTATGAGCCCTGGACACCATCCGGGGCTCCTCTGCGGTTTCTTCACTTGATCGCTACGATAGGATGGTAGCGGCGGTTGAAAGAAGGAAAATCACATGATCCAGAAAAACTGGCAGGAATTAATCAAGCCGAACAAGGTGGAGTTCATCACCAACGGCTCGCGTACCCATGCAACTGTCGTTGCTGAACCGCTGGAACGCGGCTTTGGTCTGACACTCGGCAATGCTCTGCGTCGCGTGCTTCTGTCATCGCTGCGCGGCGCTGCCGTGACGGCTATCCAGATTGATGGCGTTCTGCACGAGTTCTCGTCCATTCCGGGCGTTCGTGAAGACACGACGGATATCGTTCTGAACGTCAAGGAAATCGCTATCCGTATGGAAGGCGAGGGTCCGAAGCGTATGGTTGTCCGTAAGGAAGGCCCAGGCGTTGTGACTGCAGGTGACATCCAGACTGTTGGCGATGTCGAGATCCTCAATCCGGAACACGTCATCTGCACGTTGGATGAAGGCGCGGAAATCCGTATGGAATTCACCGTCAACACTGGCAAGGGCTATGTGCCTGCAGACCGCAACCGCGCGGAAGACGCTCCGATCGGTCTCATTCCGGTCGACAGTCTGTATTCGCCGGTTCGCAAGGTGTCCTACAAGATCGAAAACACCCGTGAAGGTCAGGTTCTCGATTATGACAAGCTGACGCTGAACATTGAAACCAATGGCTCGGTCAGCGGTGAAGACGCAGTAGCATATGCTGCTCGTATTCTCCAGGACCAGCTGGCGATCTTCGTCAATTTCGAGGAGCCTCAGAAGGAAGCGCCGCAAGAACAGGTTGCGGAACTGGCCTTCAACCCGGCTTTGCTCAAGAAGGTCGACGAACTCGAGTTGTCGGTGCGCTCTGCGAACTGCCTGAAGAACGACAATATCGTCTATATCGGCGATCTGATCCAGAAGACGGAAGCCGAGATGCTGCGGACTCCGAATTTCGGCCGCAAGTCGCTCAACGAGATCAAGGAAGTTCTGGCGTCGATGGGACTCCATCTGGGTATGGAAATTCCGTCTTGGCCGCCGGAAAATATCGAAGATCTCGCAAAGCGCTACGAAGACCAATATTAAGACCGGCATATCCCGGTAAGATACGAATTAAAGGAGAAGGCCATGCGCCACGGTAATGGACAGCGTAAGCTGAACCGCACTGCCTCGCATCGCAAGGCAATGTTCGCCAACATGGCGGCTTCGCTCATCGAGCATGAACAGATTGTGACCACGCTTCCTAAGGCTAAGGAAATCCGTCCGATCGTTGAAAAGCTTGTCACTCTCGGCAAGCGCGGTGACCTACATGCACGTCGTCAGGCGATTTCCGCCATTCGCGACGTAAAGTTGGTTGCCAAGCTGTTCGATACGCTGGCTGCTCGTTATGCAACCCGTAATGGCGGCTACATCCGCATCATGAAGGCAGGCTTCCGCACCGGTGATAACGCACCGCTCGCAGTTGTCGAATTCGTTGAACGCGACGTCGATGCCAAGGGCAAAGCGGACCGCGCCCGCGTTGAAGCCGAACAGGCTGCTGAAGCAGACGCAGCGTAATCTGTAAGGTTACGCGTTTTTCTTGAATAGGGTCGCCTTGTGCGGCCCTTTTCTTGTTTATGCGTTTCCTGTTCATCTGCTCAAACTGTTCAGTCGAGATGGCGCTGACTGAACCTTCGGCTCCTTCACGCCGTGAACGACTAATTCCTTCGTAAAGAATAAAGCGTGCCGACCGAGTTTTCCTTGGCCACAATCCTGCCCTTTATCATTGGCCTCTGTTGACTAAATATAGACAACGGTCCCAGTGAGAATCGCCAGCTGGTATTCTTGCGGGCGACGGAAACCCCGAACAGGCGGAGTGTGTGCATGAATTGGCGGTGTTTTGGAATCGCGAGTCTTATCCTGACCACCACGGGGCTTGCTGTACTGCCGGCAGCGGCACAAGAGCTTTCCCAGGCGCCGGTGAAAGAAATTCCCCTCAGTCGGGGGGATATGCAACTATCCTTTGCGCCGCTCGTGAAAGAAACAACACCGGCAGTGGTGAACGTATATGCGGCGCGTCAGGTGCGCAGTGCGTCGCCTTTTGCGGGCGACCCCTTCTTTGAGCAGTTTTTCGGCAATCAGTTCGGGGGCGGCAAGCCACGCGTTCAGCGATCGCTTGGTTCTGGTGTTGTGGTGGATGCTTCCGGCATCGTGGTGACCAACAATCACGTCATCAAAGATGCGGACGAAATCAAGGTTGCTCTATCGGATGGGCGCGAGTTCGAAAGCAAAATTTTGCTGCGTGACGAGACCACCGATCTTGCGGTTTTGAAAATCGAGGCAAAGCAGCAATTTCCGGTGCTCTCGCTAGGCAATTCCGACAATGTAGAAGTGGGTGATCTGGTGTTGGCGGTTGGCAATCCATTCGGCGTGGGGCAGACGGTAACGAGCGGTATTGTTTCGGCTCAATCGCGCACGCAGGTTGGAATCTCCGATTTTGATTTCTTCATTCAGACTGATGCGGCGATCAATCCCGGCAATTCCGGCGGTGCTTTGGTCGATATGCGCGGACGGCTGATCGGTATCAATACGGCGATCTATTCTCGCTCCGGTGGATCGGTGGGGATTGGGTTCGCTATTCCGTCGAATATGGTCAAGGCTGTCGTGGATGCGGCGTTGCGTGGCAGTTCCAGCTTCGAGCGTCCGTTCATTGGCGCGACTTTCCAGACAATCACCGCCGAAGTCGCTGAGAGCCTCGGTATGGACAAGCCATTCGGTGCGCTTATCACCGCAGTAGCCAAGGGAGGGCCAGCGGAGCAAGCCGGGCTGAAGATCGGCGATGTAGTGCTGTCCGTACAGGGTGTGCGTGTGGATAATCCGGATGTCCTGGGTTATCGCCTCTCAACCGCAGGTATCGACAGCACGGTTTCGCTTGAGATCATGCGGAAGGGGAAGACCGAGGCTCTGCCAGTGAAGCTGAGCAAGGAGCCGGAAATAAAGCAGGCCGAGCCGATCATCATCAAGGGGGATAATCCGTTCGCGGGGGCAGCAGTGACCGATCTTTCGTCGTCTACGGCTACCAAATTGCGCCTCAATCGAAACGCGCGGGGCGTTGTTGTTGTCGATGTTTCGTCAGGCTCACCGGCGGCACGCATGGGACTGCGTTCCGGCGACATCATTCGGGGCATCAATGGAAATACCATTCGTACCGTGGATGATCTGGCAACAGCACTTAATGCAGGCCGTGGCCTGATGTGGCGGCTGGAGGTGGAGCGTAACGGCGCGTTAATTCGGCAGTTTGTGCGATAATCCGGATACGGAAGTTGCATGCCGTTTCAGGCGGGACTATGCCAGAAACGGCACATGTTCTTGATAGACTGGACGAAATGAAAATGAGCGATCTTTTTTCAGCAGCGGCAGATCCTAATGCGGACCGCAATAGACCGCTTGCAGATCGCCTTCGCCCAAAGCACCTTAGCGAAGTGACTGGTCAGGAACATTTGACCGGAGCCGAGGGCGTGCTGACGCGCATGGTCGATTCCGGTTCACTCGGCTCGATGATTTTCTGGGGACCGCCCGGCACCGGTAAAACCACGGTGGCCCGGTTGCTCGCGGGCGAGACCGATCTTGCCTTCGAACAAATCTCGGCGATTTTTTCCGGGGTGGCCGATCTGAAGAAAATTTTCGACATGGCCCGTTCCAGACGTATGTCAGGGCGACAGACCCTGCTGTTCGTGGACGAGATTCATCGTTTCAATCGAGCGCAGCAGGATTCGTTTCTGCCGGTGATGGAAGACGGAACCGTTATCCTTATCGGTGCAACGACCGAAAACCCTTCTTTCGAACTTAATGCCGCTCTTTTGTCGAGGGCGCGCGTCCTCACCTTTCAGCCTCATGATGGGGACAGCATTGCGACATTGCTTTCGCGTGCCGAAGAACAGGAAGAGCGGGCTTTACCGCTGGACGATGAGGCGAGGACCAGCCTCGTTCGTATGGCCGACGGTGATGGTCGAGCTGCCCTGACACTTGCCGAAGAAGTCTGGCGCGCGGCGCGTCCCGGCGAAGTGTTCGGTGTTGAAAAGCTGCAGGAGGTGGTGCAGCGGCGCGCCCCGGTTTACGACAAGAGTCAGGATGGTCACTATAATCTGATTTCGGCGCTCCATAAATCGGTGCGAGGCTCCGATCCTGATGCTGCGCTCTACTATCTCAGCCGTATGTTCGATGCGGGTGAGGACCCGCTTTATCTCGGGCGCAGACTTGTTCGCATGGCCGTCGAGGATATTGGCTTGGCCGATCCTCAGGCGCTCGTCATCTGCAATGCAGCCAAAGATGCTTATGACTATCTTGGCTCGCCGGAGGGCGAACTGGCCTTGGCGCAGGCCTGTGTATATCTGGCGACCGCACCTAAATCCAATGCCGTCTATATGGCCTACAAGGCTTCGATGCGGGCCGCGAAGGAAAACGGCTCGCTACTGCCGCCGAAGCATATTCTCAATGCGCCGACCAAGCTGATGAAGGGGGAGGGGTATGGCGAAGGATATGCCTATGACCATGACGAGCCGGATGCTTTTTCCGGGCAGGATTATTTTCCCGAAAGCATGGGACGGCAGAATTTTTATAATCCACCAGAACGAGGGTTCGAACGGGAGATTCGAAAGAGATTGGAGTACTGGTCTCGGTTGAGACAGGAGCGGCAAGGCCGCCACTAAACCGGGATCTCGGAGTTTTTTTGTACTCACTTATATGGGAAACAGTCGATGGCCATGACCTCATTTGCCGATACCTACAGGGAATACATTGCCTGCTTGAATAGTCAGCGCTGGGATGCACTCGGTGAGTTCGTCCATGACGAGGTTCGCTATAACGGCGTGAAGATTGGCCTTTCCGGTTATCGTGACCTGCTTCAAAGCGATTTTCGTCAGATGCCGGACCTTCAGTTTTACATCCAGATAATCGCTTGCGATCCGCCACAGGTCGCGGCACGATTGAACTTCAATTGCACGCCGACCGGCGCATTTCTCGGGATTCCGGTTAATGGTGCAAAAATCTCTTTTTCAGAAAACGTATTCTATGAATTTAAGGAGCGGAAGATTTGGAATGTATGGTCAGTGATAGACAAGGCTGCGATCGAATCTCAGCTGAAGAACGCAGTGCCTGAATAAGCTCATTTCGCTGCGGGGCCCTGTTCAGTCTATCCGGATTTCAATCTGGAAAGACTGATGATTAGAAACGTCTTCTTAAGATTTACATTTTATCAATTTTTACGAAAGAATGAGGTTTTCCATGACGCGCGTTTTGTTTCTCGTCGCGCTCGTGATCCTTGGAGGTTGCGCGACCGCTCCCCGACAGGTCAACAATGTCTGCGCAGTCTTCGATCAACGCGACGGTTGGTTCAACAATTGGCAGACGGCGGCGGCGCGCGTTTCGCGCGAGTTCGGTGTGCCTGTTCCTGTTCTCATGGCTACGATCTACACTGAATCAGGCTTCCAGCCTTACGCGAGGCCGCCGCGCACAAAAATTCTCTGGATCATTCCATGGAAACGGCCTTCCAGCGCCTATGGTTATTCGCAGGCGCTCGACGGCACATGGGACCGCTATAAGCGAGAAACCGGGAGATGGACCGCTTCCCGCACCAGTTTTGCCGACGCTATCCACTTCATTGGCTGGTATCATTACCAAAGTTACCTGAAAAACGGAATCAATCGCGCTGACGCTTACAGCCTCTATCTCGCTTATTATTCTGGCCACGGCGGCTATGCGCGGGGGACCTGGCGCAACAATTCGGTTGCCATTAACGGTGCCAAACGGACCGCGGCAACTGCCAATCGATATGCCGCACAGTTGCGCTCATGCGGAAGCTTCAGTTAAAAGAGGAGGGCGGATCGGGGTCCGCAGACACCATCCAGCCTTAGTTACAGCTATCATGCGCGCCGAATCGCTAATTGAGGATTACCATTTCATGCTGAAAAAAATCACCATTGCCCTCATTGGAACCACTTTGCTGGCTGGTTGCACTACTGACCCTTATACGGGCGAACAGAAGGTCTCGAACACGGCCGGTGGTGCGGCTATAGGCGCTGCCGTCGGTGCCCTCGGCGGGCTCATGGTTGGTGGTTCCAGCCGCGCGCAGCGCAATGCGGTGCTGATCGGGGCAGGCATCGGCGCGCTGGGAGGCGGGGCGATCGGCAATTACATGGATCGTCAGGAAAATGAACTACGTGCGCAGCTCCAGGGCACAGGTGTTTCAGTGACGCGTAACGGCGATCAGATTATTCTCAATATGCCATCCAATATTACTTTCGACACCGATCAGGATCAGGTGAAGAGTCAATTCTACTCGACACTCAATTCCGTTGCGATCGTTCTGCGCAAATTTGACAAGACATTGGTTGATGTCCTCGGTCACACGGATTCGACCGGCAGCGCCAGTCATAACCAGGCCCTGTCGCAACGTCGTGCGTCGTCGGTGGCCAGCTATCTCGGTTCGCAGGGGATCGATCCGCGACGCTTTGCTGTTATTGGATTGGGGGCCAGCCAGCCAATCGCAACCAATGCAACGCCGGAAGGCCGTGCCCAGAACCGCCGAGTGGAAATCCAGATTTCGCCGCTACGCGGCACAAACTGATAGGTTCTTCTCGCCAGTTTGGCGTCCAGTTTGCAACGCAGCCCTTCGCAAGAAGGGCTGCGTTTTTGCTTGTTGATGCGAATCGATATCGTTGCAAAAGGTATTTTGTAACGAAGGATATGGGCGTTCTTTTTAGTTTCAGTGGTGCTTATATTAAAGAACATTAAAGGAACAAAATTCTAAAAGTTATTCAAAACAATTGGTTAGCTGTATTGCAAATATGGAACAAAACGGATACAAATAGATATTGGCAACGAGCCTGCCGGGCTTCAAGCGAGACAATAGGATGGTGTAAGATGTCTCAGAATTCATTGCGACTTGTTGAGGATAATTCAGTGGACAAGACTAAAGCTCTCGATGCGGCACTGTCACAGATCGAAAGAGCGTTCGGCAAAGGCTCGATCATGCGGCTTGGCCAGAACGAACAAGTGGTCGAAATCGAAACCGTGTCGACGGGCTCGCTTTCGCTGGACATAGCATTGGGCGTCGGCGGCCTGCCCAAGGGGCGTATCGTTGAGATCTATGGTCCGGAAAGCTCCGGTAAAACTACGCTTGCTCTGCACACCATTGCCGAAGCGCAGAAAAAAGGCGGCATCTGCGCATTCGTCGATGCGGAACATGCGCTCGATCCTGTTTATGCCCGTAAGCTCGGCGTAGACCTTGAAAACCTTCTTATCTCTCAGCCGGATACAGGTGAGCAAGCGCTTGAGATTACCGATACTCTGGTGCGTTCGGGAGCTATCGACGTACTGGTTATAGATTCGGTTGCGGCTTTGACGCCGCGAGCTGAAATCGAAGGCGAAATGGGTGATTCATTGCCGGGTCTTCAGGCACGTCTGATGAGCCAGGCGCTCCGCAAACTGACTGCTTCGATTTCGCGTTCGAATTGCATGGTGGTCTTCATCAATCAGATTCGTATGAAGATCGGCGTTATGTTCGGTTCACCAGAAACGACAACTGGCGGTAATGCGCTCAAGTTTTATGCTTCGGTACGTCTGGATATTCGTCGGATCGGCTCCATCAAGGAGCGTGACGAGGTCGTCGGCAATCAGACACGTGTGAAAGTGGTCAAGAACAAGCTTGCTCCTCCTTTCAAGCAGGTGGAGTTCGACATCATGTACGGTGCCGGCGTTTCCAAGACCGGTGAGTTGATCGATCTGGGCGTGAAGGCCGGTGTTGTCGAGAAGTCCGGTGCCTGGTTTTCCTATAATTCGCAGCGTTTGGGGCAGGGACGAGAGAATGCCAAGCAGTATCTGAGGGATAATCCGGAAGCTGCTCGGGAAATTGAAACGACGCTTCGTCAGAATGCTGGTCTTATCGCCGAGCAATTTCTGGAAGATGGCGGTCCAGAGGAAGATGGATCCAGCGCTGCCGAGATGTAAGCGCACTGACCGTTTAACCTATCAAAGCCCCATGCTTGTCAGTGTGGGGCTTTTCCTTTTGGTGATTGGTATCTGTGACGAGGATACTGCTGAAAGTTTTGCAGCTTGCAAACGTAAATTGCTTTTACGGCGTGGACTGCTTATCTGGACAGAAAAGCGGTGCGTCGCTAAAAGCGAGCAACTGAAACTCCACTTCACGTCATTGCAGCACGGGAGCGGGGCCGAGCCTCGGGCCACCGGATATTGCGGTGGCTTCGCAGGTGGAATGAAGACAATCGATGCGCCTTCTCAAAGGTTGCATCCGTGCAGGGTGAAAAGAACCCAAGGGTGAGTTATGGCTGGCGTCAACGAGATAAGGTCCACATTCCTCGACTATTTCCACAAGAATGGGCATGAGGTTGTTTCATCGAGTCCGCTTGTTCCCCGCAATGATCCAACTTTGATGTTCACCAATGCGGGCATGGTGCAGTTTAAGAATGTGTTTACGGGACTGGAACACCGCCCATATAGCCGTGCAACGACCTCCCAGAAATGTGTGCGAGCTGGCGGCAAGCATAACGATCTTGACAATGTGGGTTATACCGCTCGTCATCACACTTTCTTTGAAATGCTGGGAAACTTTTCGTTCGGCGATTATTTCAAGGAAGATGCAATTAGCTTTGCATGGAACTTGATCACCAAGGAATTCGGCCTGCCGAAGGACAAGCTGTTGGTCACAGTCTATCACACGGATGATGACGCTGCGAACTTCTGGAAGAAGATTGCCGGGCTGTCTGATGACCGCATCATCCGCATCGCGACCAGTGATAATTTCTGGGCCATGGGCGATACCGGCCCTTGCGGACCATGCTCGGAAATTTTCTTCGATCACGGCGATCACATTTGGGGCGGCCCTCCCGGATCGCCCGAAGAGGACGGTGATCGTTTCATTGAGATTTGGAATCTCGTTTTCATGCAGTTCGAACAGGTAACGCCGGATCAGCGTATTGATCTGCCGCGTCCGTCCATCGATACAGGCATGGGGTTGGAGCGTGTCGCAGCAGTGTTGCAAGGCGTCCACGATAATTATGACATCGATCTTTTCAAGGCTTTGATCCGCGCTTCAGAAGAGGCGACAGGCGTGAAGGCCGAGGGCGATTTCCGCGCTAGCCATCGCGTTATCGCGGACCATCTTCGCGCTTCGAGCTTCCTTATCGCCGACGGTGTTCTGCCGTCTAATGAGGGGCGGGGTTATGTGCTGCGCCGCATCATGCGCCGCGCCATGCGTCACGCCCAGCTCCTTGGTGCTAAAGAGCCTCTGATGTGGCGCCTGCTGCCTGCGCTCATTCGCGAGATGGGACAGGCTTATCCGGAGCTTATCCGTGCTGAAGCGCTGATTTCCGAAACACTCAAGCTCGAGGAAACCCGTTTTCGCAAAACGCTGGAACGCGGTCTTGGCTTGCTGTCGGACGCTTCGGGGAAACTGGTCGAAGGCGACCGACTGGATGGCGAAACCGCCTTCAAACTTTATGATACCTACGGTTTCCCGCTCGATCTGACGCAAGATGCACTTCGTCAGCGGGGGATCGCTGTCGATACTGAAGGCTTCAATGCGGCTATGGAGCGGCAGAAAGCGGAGGCTCGCGCTAATTGGGCGGGTTCGGGCGAAGCTGCAACGGAAACAATCTGGTTCGGTATCAAAGACAAGGTTGGGACAACCGAATTTCTTGGCTACGAAACCGAGAGCGCGGAGGGCGTTATTGCCGCTCTGGTGCGGGATGATATCGAAGTGCAGTCCATCTCAGAGGGCGAGGCGGTATCGGTGGTGGTCAATCAGACGCCGTTCTACGGTGAATCCGGTGGACAGCAAGGCGATACCGGAATCATCTCCGGCGAGGGTTTTGTCATCGCCATCAAGGATACGCAGAAAAAGGGTGAAGGCATTTTCGTTCATCTCGGCGAAGTCACGAAGGGCACGGCAAAGGCGGGCGATGCTGTGGAATTGAAAGTCGATTCGGCTCGCCGGACGCGTATTCGCTCCAACCACTCGGCAACCCATCTTCTGCATGAAGCCCTGCGCGAAACGCTTGGTTCTCATGTGGCGCAGAAGGGTTCGCTGGTCGCTCCGGATCGCCTGCGTTTCGACTTCTCGCATCCAAAGCCAATTTCGGCTGACGAACTTGCACAGATCGAAACTCTTGCCAATGAGATTATTCTTCAGAATGCACCGGTTACGACACGCCTGATGGCCGTTGACGATGCGATCGCTGAAGGTGCCATGGCATTGTTTGGCGAAAAATACGGCGATGAAGTCCGTGTCGTTTCGATGGGAACGGCAAAGCACGGTTCAAAGATTGGCAAAACTTATTCGGTCGAACTTTGCGGTGGTACACATGTACGCCAGACAGGCGACATCGGCCTTGTCCGCATCGTTTCGGAAGGTGCGGTTGCTGCCGGCGTTCGTCGCATGGAAGCGCTTACCGGTGAAGCTGCGCGGCTGTATCTGGAAGAGCAGGACGAACGTGTGAAGGCAATTGCCAGCGCCCTCAAGACGACACCGGCCGAAGCTCTGGATCGTGTTAATGTATTGATCGACGAGCGCAAGCGGCTTGAACGTGAACTGGCCGATGCACGCAAGAAGCTGGCATTGAGCGGCGGTTCTTCCGAGGGTGGCAGCGCGGTTGAGACCGTCAATGGTGTTAACTTCCTCGGCAAGGTTGTGACAGGGGTTTCACCACGTGATCTGAAACCTCTTGCGGATGAGGGCAAGAAGCAGGTCGGTTCTGGCATTGTGCTGTTCATCGGAGTAGGTGAGGATGGCAAGGCGAGTGCTGTTGCCGGTGTGACAGAAGATATGGTTGGCCGTTTCAGTGCCATCGACCTGGTCAGGGCTGCGTCTGCTGCTCTTGGCGGGGCTGGCGGTGGTGGTCGCCCGGATATGGCGCAAGCGGGTGGCCCGGATGGCGCCAAGGCTAACGATGCGATCTCCGCAGTAAAGGCATTGCTTGCCTGATATGTTTAATATGAAAGAAGAGCCGGGTTTTCCCGGCTCTTTGTTTAGAGCCGGTCCCGCTTTGGGAACATGCTCGATACAGTATGTGCTATGCGACTATCAGCGGGCGCTTCGGAACGCTCATCTAGGCCATAATCGCGGATGACACTGGTTACACGCAGACGGTAGTTCTCAAACACACTATTGCGCCCTTTTGCTTGAGCGATGCGGTGTGAGGGCAGGTTACGCCATTGTTGTACCGCTTCTTCATCGCGCCAGAAGGAGAGGGAAAGCAGCTTCTTCGGCTCGATCAGACTCTGAAATCGCTCGATCGATACAAAGCCGTCGATTTGAGAAAGGTCTGTCCGCAAGCTTGCGGCGATATCGAGATACTCGTTGCGCCTGCCATCGTCCGCAGGCCAGACTTCAAAAATGACAGCGATCATGGCTTGATGAACTCCGCATGCGGCCCGGACTGAAGCTTGAGGAAAATACGCTCTTCGGAGCGGATGAATTGTTCTTTGCGGGCAAAGTCATAATTGGCGCGCCCCAGCGGATCGGCGGCGAGGCGAGCGCGGAACGCTTCATATGCCGCCAGATTTTTAACGGAATAGACCCCGTAAGCCGTCGTGCTCGAGCCTTCATGAGGGCCGAAATAGCCAATAAGCTGTGCCCCGCAGCGCGGACTGGCCTGTCCCCAATTGCGCGCATATTCTGCAAATGCATCCGCTTTGAACGGATCAATCTGATAGCGAATGAAACAGGTAATCATACGGTGTCTCCTGAATAAGCGGTTTTTGATAGAGACAAGGTAACGATTGAATTTCGATAATGCTTCGGTTAGCATCGAAGTATGAAAGACGGTCCGATCATTGCTTCTGTTGCTGCACTGCTTGGTGATCCGGCGCGTGCCAATATGCTCACCGCCCTGATGGATGGCCGGGCGCTGACGGTCAGTGAACTTGCGGCGGCGGCTGGCGTCACGCTACAGACTGCCAGCGGCCATCTCGCCAAATTGGATGCCGCAAACCTGCTGGTTGCGGAAAAACAGGGGCGTCATCGCTATTTCCGCTTGTCCGGCGCGGATGTAGCGGAGGTACTCGAAGGTCTTATGGGACTTGCCCAGCGCACGGGCGCAGTTCGCGTGCGCACCGGTCCAAAGGATCACGCTTTGCGCAAAGCCCGCATCTGTTACGATCACCTGGCGGGTGAGCGCGGTGTGGACATGCTTGATGCGTCATACAGACTGGGTCTGATCGACCATGGCGAAGACCCCGTGTTAACCGACAAGGGCAAATCGTTCTTCACCTGCCTTGGCGTGGACGTGTCTACCCTTGAACAGGGCAAGCGCCCCCTATGTCGACATTGCCTCGACTGGAGCGAACGACGCAATCATTTGGGTGGTGCGCTAGGGGCTGCACTTTTGAGGAATTTCATTGCACGCGGTTGGATGCGACGCGCTGAAGGGCGCGTCATCGCATTTTCACCAACGGGTATGCAAGCTTTCGCAAAGTCATTTGAACTGACGTCCGCAACCCTTTAAACCACGTCACGTTGATCATATCCGTGCAACGCGTTTTATTCTTCGTTTGCGGTATTCTGCTGTCGTTAGTGTTAAGTTGCGGTCGCGGCGGCTGCCTGATCGTCAAGCTCATTGGCGCGTTTCACCGCGGGACGATCCTTCAAGCGATCCCAGTAAGCGATGAAGGCAGGTTTGGACGGCAGAGTGCCGAAGCGCAATCCCCAGCCGATATGAGAGCCAACATATACGTCGGCGGCGGTGAAACGGTCACCAGTGATATACGGATGGCGCGAGACGGCCTTTTCCAGCGTGTTCACGACAGTATCGTAATTGCCATAGCCGACCATTCCCTGTTTGTCAGCTGGCACCTCGAAGCCGAGAGCATGATTGGACAACGCCGCTTCCACCGGGCCTGAGGTAAAGAAAAGCCACCTGAAAAAGTCCGCACGTTCGTTCGGATGAGGGGCCAGCCCGACTTCCGGGAATGCCAATGCCAGATAGGCGCAGATAGCTGCCACTTCGGTTACCACATCATCACCATGACGAAGAGCGGGAACTTTGCCCATCGGATTGATGGTGCAGTAATCCTGCCCTTTCATGGGAGGGCCGAAGTCAAGAACTTCCACGTCGTAGGGTTTTCCAATCTCTTCGAGCATCCAGCGAGCAATGCGTCCCCGCGACATGGGGTTGGTATAGAGCTTCAAGTCGGCCATTCTCTCCTCCATATCAGATGCGGTTCAGGATGCGCTTTCTGCACGAAAAAGGAAATGAAAAACCCGGCCTTTTGGACCGGGTTTCTTTGAATGCCTGACGATGAAGCGTCAGCGTTCCAATCAGGCAGCCATGGCCTTCTGAAGGTTTTCGTCGATCTTGTCGAGGAATCCGGTGGTCGAAAGCCAAGGCTGATCCGGACCGATCAGGAGAGCCAGATCCTTGGTCATGAAGCCATTTTCAACGGTGTCGATGCACACCTTTTCCAGCGTTTCGGCAAACTTCTTCAGTTCTGCATTGTCGTCCAGCTTGGCGCGATGTGCGAGGCCGCGGGTCCAGGCAAAGATCGAGGCAATCGAGTTGGTCGAGGTTTCCTCGCCCTTCTGATGCTGACGGTAGTGACGGGTCACGGTGCCGTGCGCGGCTTCAGCTTCAACCGTCTTGCCGTCCGGGGACATCAGTACCGAGGTCATCAGGCCGAGCGAGCCGAAGCCCTGTGCCACGATATCTGACTGCACGTCGCCGTCGTAGTTCTTGCAAGCCCAGACATAACCGCCCGACCACTTGAGAGCCGATGCAACCATGTCGTCGATGAGGCGGTGCTCGTACCAGATCTTGGCTGCCTTGAATTTCTCGGCGAACTCGGCGTCGAAGACTTCCTGGAAAATGTCCTTGAAGCGACCGTCATAGGCTTTCAGGATGGTGTTCTTGGTCGAGAGATAGACTGGATAACCGCGCTGCAGACCGTAGTTGAGCGAAGCGCGTGCAAACTCACGGATCGATTCGTCGAGATTGTACATGGCGAGAGCCACACCAGCTGACGGAGCCTGGTAGACTTCATGCTCGATGGTTTCGCCGTCTTCGCCGACGAACTTGATCGACAGCGTGCCCTTGCCCGGGAACTTGAAGTCGGTTGCGCGGTACTGGTCGCCGAATGCATGACGGCCGACAATGATTGGCTGGGTCCAGCCCGGAACGAGGCGAGGGACATTCTTGCAGATGATCGGCTCGCGGAAGATAACGCCGCCGAGAATGTTGCGGATAGTGCCGTTCGGCGACTTCCACATCTTCTTGAGCTTGAACTCCTCTACGCGGGCTTCATCGGGCGTGATGGTTGCGCACTTTACACCGACGCCATGTTCCTTGATGGCATTGGCTGCATCGACGGTGACCTGATCATTGGTCGCATCGCGGTGTTCGACCGACAGGTCGTAGTACTTCAGGTCGATGTCGAGGTAGGGATGGATCAACTTGTCCTTGATGAACTGCCAGATGATGCGTGTCATCTCGTCGCCATCGAGTTCAACTACAGGGTTCGCAACCTTGATTTTTGCCATGGATGAAGCCTCTTTTTAAATGCGTCGCGCCCGTATAGCACCCGTAAGGAATAAGGCAAAGCGCAAGAGGCTTATTCTTTGGCCTATAGGCCAACTTGATGATGAAAATTTCGAGAAAAGATGAATATCAGGCCGCGCGATGCGCCGTGCTCGCGATGCTGCCTGTTTTCTCCCATCTTGCTCGCTGTTCGCTGTAACTTTTCTGCTCACGCGCAAGGATTGCATCGGCATCGAGCGATGAGATGGCCGCTGCCTTGTCAGTCGGGACGAGACCGCTCAATTGCAGGGAAATATACCGGCCACAGCAGACCCGCAGGAAGGATGCGAAGTTATCGAGATCATGCCCTTCGTCGCGGGATTCATCGTAGAGCTTGCCGAGCAATCGGCTCACCGTGAGTTCGTCACGTGCAGCGACATCTTCCAGTGTCCACCAGAAGAAATTCTCGAGCCGCACGCTGGTAACCACGCCGTCGATGCGCAGGGATCGTGTTACACTCCGCCATAGTTCCGGATCTGCACCGATGAACAGCCTGCACATGGTTATCTCCCACAATATCTCCCCTTCACTGTCGCGCAGTTTGCCTCCGCCTGCAACCACATCATGGGAATTGCAGGCGGAGTTGAAAGTGCGTCAGTTATGGCTGATCCTGGTTCCAAGAACGGTGAGAAACTGGGCAAGCCACGCTGGATGGGCGGGCCATGCGGGCGAGGTGACGAGGTTATCATCGGTGACGGCCTGATCGACCGGGATATCGGCATATGTACCGCCAGCGAGCTCGACTTCCGGACGGCAAGCCGGATAGGCTGAACAGGTGCGCCCTTCGAGAACGCGAGCAGCGGCCAGAAGTTGCGCGCCATGGCAAACAGCCGCTACCGGCTTGTTTGTTTCGAAGAAGTGCTTCACGACGGCTATAACCTGGGCATCCAGACGCAGATATTCTGGTCCGCGTCCACCGGGAATGACGAGGGCATCGTAACTCTCCGCCTTCACATCAGCGAAAGTCGCGTTCAAAGCGAAGTTGTGGCCGGGCTTTTCGGTGTAGGTCTGATGGCCTTCAAAATCATGGATGGCGGTTGCAATGTGATCACCGGCCTTCTTGCCGGGGCAGACGGCGTGGACAGTATGGCCGACGGTGAGTAGTGTCTGGAACGGGACCATGGTTTCATAGTCTTCACCAAAATCACCGCAGAGCATGAGAATCTTTTTGCCAGACATGAATTCCTCCCTGAAATCCTGGATGTCGATCAGGACAGTCTGGCATGGATGAGAGGCAAAGAGGTGTTATCTGGCTACTACACTCGTTTTTCTGAGAGCGGCGTAAGGGGAATCTTTGCGATTTTCAGCCATTTATGTCAGGGAAACGCCACGATCTTATAGCAAATGCGGAAGACATCATGGCAGGAACCGACAAACAGCGCCCAATCATCGCGGAAGGACCGGCAATTGTGCTGGTGGAGCCGCAATTGCCCGAGAATATCGGCATGGTAGCCCGCGCCATGGCAAATTTCGGTCTGGGAGAGCTACGCCTCGTCAATCCGCGCGAAGAATTTCCAAGCGAGAAAGCACGAGCCGCCGCCAGCAAGGCGGATCATGTCATCGACAATGCCATTGTATTTGACGATTTGCCGTCGGCAATTGCCGATTTGAATTTCGTATACGCAACCACCGCACGTGAGCGCGATGGTTTTAAGCCGGTGAGGAGTCCAGTTGAGGCGGGCCGCACCTTGCGTAGCCGTTTTACGACAGGTGAAAAGGTTGGAATCCTGTTCGGACGCGAGCGTTTTGGCCTCAGTAATGAGGAAGTGGGGCTGGCTGACGAACTGGTGACATTCCCCGTCAATCCCGCCTTCGCGTCGCTGAATATTGCGCAGGCTGTGCTTCTGATGTCGTATGAGTGGATGAAGTCGGGCATGAGCGTGGAGACCGATACGATATTTCGCGGGCCGGATATGGAACTTGCACCAAAGGAAGAGTTGCACGGTCTTTTCAAGCATATTGAAGAAGCCCTTGATGTTAGGGGGTATTTCCGTCCTCAGGCACGCAAGGAAATTATGGTGAACAACTTGCGCGCGGTGCTGACGCGGGCGGGGTTTGCTTCTGCGGAGTTGAAGCTTCTGCGCGGAGTTATCACTTCCCTCGATGTTTTTACGCCGAAGAAACCACGCGGTTCCGGCGCACCGGAAGGACGCGCGCGCAAGCCCGCAGGTGAGGACAAGGCGGAATGAAATTTGCACCCGCTTCCAGTTATTCCGGCAATTCGAGGATAGTTGAAGAAAAGCCTGTTCTGGTTTTCGACAGCGGTATTGGCGGGCTGACGGTGTTGCGTGAGGCGCGGGTGCTCATGCCGGACCGCCGCTTTATCTACATTGCCGACGATGCCGGATTTCCCTACGGCAACTGGAAAGAGGAGGCGCTGCGGAAACATATTGTCGGATTGTTCGGCAAGTTCATCGCGGCGCACGACCCTGAAATCGCGGTCATTGCCTGCAATACGGCTTCGACGCTGGTGCTGGACGATTTGCGGCATGCTTATCCGTCGGTTCCTTTCGTCGGCACGGTGCCTGCGATCAAGCCCGCAGCCGAGCGTACATCGTCCGGGCTTGTTTCGGTACTTGCCACGCCAGGAACGGTGAAACGTGCCTACACGCGCGATCTCATCCAGTCGTTTGCTTCGCAATGTCATGTGCGATTGGTCGGTGCGGATCAGTTGGCGAGTTTGGCCGAAGCGCATATTCGCGGCGACAGAATCGACGAAGCGCTGGTTGTGGAGCAGATTGCGCCATGTTTCGTGGAGCATGATGGCAAGCGCACTGACATTGTGGTGCTTGCGTGCACGCATTATCCTTTTCTTGCCAATGTGTTTCGCCGTCTCGCCCCTTGGCCCGTAGACTGGCTTGATCCGGCTGAAGCGATTGCGCGGCGCACGGTTTCGCTGCTGTCACTGCGTTCCGGCAATGACGGGCTTCATCATCATGACGATCTGGCAGTTTTTACGTCTCAGAAGCCGGATTATGCGATCCGCAGGCTCTTGCAGGGGTTCGGATTACACTTTTGATATGCACTTGCGAGGTCCGGTCATGCGGGATGATTGTATCATGCAATGCGCGATGCAGCGGTTTCTTGCCCGGTTCCGCATCGAATTTTTCTATTTTCAATCATAGAGATCTTTGGATTATGTGGTGAGTGGTTGACAAGCGCCTTTCACCTTTCCATGCTCCGCCGACATAATCCGAACAAAATATTTCATGGAAGGGGAAGAAGCGTCATGACGTTAGGTCACCGAATTCGACGTTTAGCTGTTGCAGCAGTTGCGGGCGCGGTCGCGCTGGGAGCGAGCATTGCAGTAGCGCAGACACCTGCGTTTTTCCGCATCGGAACGGGCGGAACTGCGGGTACTTATTATCCAATCGGCGGATTGATCGCCAATGCCATTTCGGGCGCAGGGGAAAAGGGCGTACCGGGCCTGGTTGCTACCGCTGTTTCATCTAATGGGTCGGTTGCCAACATCAATGCAATTCAATCGGGCGCGCTGGAGTCGGGGTTTACCCAGTCGGACGTAGCCTATTGGGCTCATAGCGGCACGGGTCTCTATGAAGGCAAGGGCAAAGTTGATGATTTGCGTCTGCTTGCAACGCTTTACCCGGAAACGATTCACATCGTCGCTCGTAAAGATGCCGGTATCAAATCGGTGGCGGATCTTAAAGGCAAGCGTGTATCAATCGATGAGCCGGGTTCGGGAACGATTGTCGATGCGCGTATCGTTCTGGAAGCCTTCGGCATCAGCGAAAAGGACATCAAAGCAGAACATCTGAAGCCGGGCCCCGCTGGTGAACGGTTGAAGGATGGAGCGCTTGACGCATACTTCTTCGTTGGTGGTTATCCAACAGGTGCGATTTCCGAGCTCGCGACTTCGAACGGTATTTCTCTGGTGCCAATCTCAGGCCCGGAAGCAGACAAGATTCTTGAGAAATACAGCTTCTTCTCCAAGGATACCGTACCAGCCGACGTCTATAAGGATGTAGGCGAAACGCCAACACTCGCTGTGGCTGCCCAATGGGTTACCAATGCGAAGCAGCCGGATGAACTCGTCTACAACATTACGAAAGTCCTCTGGAACGACGATACCCGCAAAGCGCTCGATGCGGGTCACGCCAAAGGCAAGCTGATCAAGCTGGATACGGCGACGACCAGCCTTGGCATTCCACTGCATCCGGGTGCCGAACGCTTCTATAAGGAAGCAGGCGTTCTGAAGTAGAGTTTGGGGTCCGCTTCATCATTGAATGGCAGGGTCAAATTTGCATGGCGCACACCCGGTCTGGTCCGATGGGACTGCCGGGTGCGGCTGTTTCTTAAGCCAGCTGCGGGGCTTCTGAGGCCTGTCAGACGGTTTTATTCATTCATTGTCATTTTTAGTTTCGACAGCGTTACGGAGCTGAGCGAGTATGTCGCAAGAAGAAAACACAAAACTTTCTCCCATGGAACTCGATGAGGAGAAGGCGCGGGAACTGGAAGAGAAGTTTGATTCCGAAATCCGCTTTCGTCCGCTTGCGCCGCTCGCAGCCCGTATTGTCGGTGCGCTGCTGATCGTTCTGTCCATTTTCCATTACTACACAGCGGGATTCGGACTCTTGTCCGAGATGGTACATCGTGGAATTCACCTTTCCTTTGTCCTTGGACTGGTGTTTCTGGTGTTTCCCTTTTCCCGTAAAGGCTATGACCGCCCCACTAAATCCACATTGCTGCGTCCGCTCGGTATTTCCATCATCGATTGGGCGCTGGCAATCGGCGCGGTGGTTGCGGTCCTGCATGTTCCATTGATTCCATTGGACGATCTGGCATTCCGCGTGGGCAATCCTACGACGACCGATGTTGTTTTGGGTGGGTTATTGATCCTGGTTCTGCTTGAAGCCACACGGCGCTCCGTGGGCTGGCCGTTGCCCATTATTTCCGTCCTGTTTATGCTCTATGCACTGTACGGGCCGTCAATGCCGGGCATCCTCGTTCATCCCGGCGCCACAGTCAGCCAGCTGATCGATCACCTGTATCTGACCACGCAGGGCATTTACGGCATCGCGCTCGGGGTCGTTGCGACGTATGTCTTCCATTTTGTGCTGTTCGGCGTGTTCGCCACACGCATCGGGCTGGGGCAGCTTTTCCTTGATTGTGCGGCCTGGGTGGCCGGCCGTTTCGCCGGGGGACCCGCCAAGGTTTCGATTTTCGGATCTGCGCTTTTCGGCATGATCTCAGGCTCGTCAGTTGCCAATACCGTGACGGTCGGTTCGCTCACCATTCCGGCCATGATCCGGCTCGGCTACAAGCGCCATTTCGCTGCCGCAGTGGAATCGGCTTCATCGACCGGGGGGCAGATTACCCCGCCGATCATGGGCGCGGCTGCGTTCCTGATGATCGAGTTTCTCAACTTGCCGTATACGACCATCATCCTTGCAGCTATTGTTCCGGCATTCATGCATTTTTTCGGCGTTCTTATGCAGGTGCACTTTGAAGCCAAGCGCAGCGGCTTGCGCGGCATGACACGAGAAGAGCTCCCGGACCTGACGGAAGCTTTCAAGCGGGACTGGCCGACAGTCATTCCGCTGGTCGTCCTGATCGCGGTGCTGCTTTCCGGTTATACGCCGTATCTCGCGGCTTTCTGGGGTATCACGCTTTGCATCCTCGTCGGTCTTCTCAATCCGCGGCGGCGTATGAGCATCGGCGAAATATTTGACGGACTGCGCGACGGTGCGAAATATGCACTTGCCGTTGGCGCAGCCGCCGCGACCGTGGGTATCATCGTTGGTGTCGTGACACTCACCGGCGTCGGTTTTAAAATCTCTTACATCGTCACCTCTACGGCTGCCCAAATGGCCGGGTTCCTCGGCACCATTCTTCCGGCAAGCTGGTTTGGCCCGCAGACACTGACGCTTTTGTTCACGCTTATCATGACAGGCATCGTCTGCATTCTGATGGGCTGTGGCATTCCGACGACCGCCAATTATATCATTATGGCGACCATTGCTGCGCCTGCGCTGGGACTGCTTGGCGTGGAACCCATTGTCGCGCATTTCTTCGTGTTCTACTACGGGGTTCTTGCAGACATCACGCCGCCTGTGGCATTGGCCGCATATGCGGCAGCAGGTATGGCGGGTGCGGATCCGTTCAAAACCGGCAATACGGCTTTCCGGCTTGGGCTTGGCAAGGTGCTGGTGCCCTTTGTCTTTGTTTTCTCGCCGTCGTTGTTGCTCGTTACCTCCAATTTCAACTGGATGGATTTCGCAATCGCATTTCTCGGCTGCACGATCGGTATAACGGCACTTGGCGCCGCGCTGTCACGCTTTTTCCTGGTACGCACCAAGAGTTGGGAAAATGTGCTGCTCGTGATCGCGGCTATGCTGCTCGTTGCCCCTGAGCTTTATTCTTCTCTGCTGGGACTATTGCTGCTGGCACCTATCGTTGTTCGGCATCTGTCCGCGGTGCGCCAGCCGCGGCTTGCATGAAAGCGGGGTGAAACGTGTCGGAATCTATTGCTCAACTGGTTTTGCCTTCTGGCCGATGCGTATCCGCTCTCGGCCAGGGCACCTGGTATATGGGTGAGGATTCCGCGCAGCGTCGCTACGAGGTGGAAGCGCTTCAATGTGGGATCGATCTTGGCATGACGCTGATCGATACAGCGGAGATGTATGCGGATGGAGAGGCGGAAGAGGTGGTGGGCGAAGCCATCGCCGACCGTCGTGACAAGGTGTTTCTTGTCAGTAAGGTGCTGCCTTACAACGCGTCCCGCGAAGGCACAATCGAGGCCTGCGAGCGCAGTCTTGAGCGGCTTGGTACAGACAGGATTGACCTTTACCTTCTCCACTGGCGGGGACGCCACCCTCTGCAAGAAACGCTGGAAGCCTTTGAGGCACTGCAAACGGCGGGAAAGATTGTCGATTGGGGCGTAAGTAATTTCGACACCAATGACTTGAAGGCGCTGGTCGACGTAGCCGGTGGCGACGCTGTCTCGACAAATCAGATTCTTTATAATCTCACCCGACGTGGGCCGGAATTCGATCTCATGCCTTGGTGCCGGGAGCGCCGAGTTCCGGTGATGGCTTACTCTCCAATTGAGCAGGGGCGGCTTTTGGGTAACGGGGTTCTGGATGACATTGCGAATGAAACCGGTGTCACTCCCGCTGCGGTAGCGCTAGCTTGGGCGATGCGAAATGGCGATGTGATCGCCATTCCGAAATCATCTAATCTGCATCACGTCAAAGAAAACCGGAAAGCGGTCGATTTGCGTTTGAATGATGAGCAATTGGCCCGCCTCGACCGTGTCTTCTTGCCACCCACGCGGAAAACAGCGCTCGAAATGCTCTAACCGGCGTTTTTTTGCCGTGTGTCGCGTTTTGCTTGCGCAACACTTGCTGCCTTGCGCAAGCGCCCGCGTTCGGAAGGGCGAACAAGACCGTCGTATTTTTCGTTTGGAATGTTCCGCATGCCCTCATGTGCATGGCGCGTGTTGAAGGTCTTGTCTTTCTTTGCGCTTACGGATTGTTTGGAAGCCAGCGCCTTTCTGGCATTAACGACGAGCTGTGTGCTGGCTGCCATGCGCCGTCGCCGTTCAACTTCTGTATTGACGCGTCGCAATGCCATTGCCAGAACGGCAACTTTCAAATGTGAACCTTCATCGGCCTTGGAAGCTTTGGCGCTGCGACTGGTTGCTTTACCACGCATTTCGCGGCGGCGCTGATGGGCCATGTCGCGTGCTTTCGTTCGTCGTTCACGGACCAGCTTTGCCAGTTGGGAAAGTTCCTCATCGGGTACTTCTTGAAGGAACGGGTGGTGTGATTTCTCCACCAGTTCTTTTTCGTCGGCATTCAGCGCTCGGGCTTCCTCTTTTCTGGTAATGGCCATGGATTGTCCTTTCCAGTCACAGTTAAAACGGTCCCATTTCGATATAGGTCTGCCGAGCGATAGGAGAAGGCGTTCGAGGTTGTGTTTTTTTATCGGGTTCCAACGCTTCGGCTCTGGGCATTCCAAATGTTTGATCATTGAACGGTTGTTGATGGACAGGGTTCTCATCTTGAAGGGAAGGGAACCTTCGCCACTACCGTCCGTTAATTCTCAGATGAATCTCTCGAGGAGATAACGCTATGGACATTGTCGAAACCCGTGTCAGTTCTATCGGTGGCTTTAGACTATATTTAGTCGAGTTCATTACGGAGGGTGAAGAGCGGATTACGGTCAAGGTGGAGAACGACACTGATGAGGAACTGGACCGTGACGAAGTGGTGCGTCGTGCCGCACTCAAGCTTGGTGATGCTCTGGGTGTGGCGTGTGTGGAGTGCGGGCTTGCACCGGAAACGCTGCTGACGCGGCCAAGCGCGCGGCGCTCCAAGGATCGGGCTGAACTGGAACGTCAACTTGATGAAGGGTTGGAAGATACATTCCCGGCAAGCGATCCGGTGTCGGTGACAAGCTCTGCAATTCCCGCATCCGCCGATCCGAAATCATAAAAGCCGAGGCAATTGCCTCGGCTTCTCAATATGTTCAGAAAACGTATCATGTTTCTAATTTAGAGTATTGATTTCAAACAAAATAATCTGCACTGCAATTAAATATTGCGGCGCTTTCCTTCCATAAGATCAAGCACAGCGCGTGCACAATCCATAACATTGCTGCCCGGTCCGAAGACCGCAGCAACACCATGATCGAATAGATACTGATAATCCTGACGCGGCACGACGCCGCCGCAGACCACAATAATGTTCTCTGCACCTTTTTGCCGGAGCGTTTCGACCAATTGCGGCAGAAGCGTTTTGTGACCTGCTGCGAGTGATGACACGCCAAGCACATGTACTTTCGATTTTATTGCCAGCGCGGCAGCTTCGTCCGGTGTCTGGAACAGGGGGCCGGCAAGGACCTCGAAACCGATGTCGCCGAAAGCCGAAGCAATGATTTTCGCACCACGATCATGGCCGTCCTGACCAAGTTTCGCCACCATCACACGGGGCTTTTCACCTGTATGCCTTGAGAAATTCTCAAGGCGCTCGACCAGTGTCTGATATTCCGGTTCATCCTTGTAGGCAGCGCCGTAGACCTTCTTGACAACCTTCGGGACTGCTACGTGATCGCCGAAAGCGGCGCGCATGGCATCGGAAATTTCACCAATGGTTGCGCGGGCACGTGATGCTTCGACGGCAGCGGCGAGTAGATTACCTTCGCCAGTCTTTGCCACTTTTTCGAGTGCGGTCAGTGCCGCTTCCACTTTTTCCGCGTTGCGCGTTTCTCTGATACGATTGAGGCGCGCTATCTGCGACTGGCGGACAGCAGTGTTGTCGATTTCGAGAATGTCGATTTCGTCTTCCTGTTCCAGTTGGAACTTGTTGACGCCGACAATCACTTCCTCACCTTTGTCAACGGCGGCCTGACGCCTGGTGGCTGCTTCCTCGATCAGGCGTTTCGGCAGCCCGCTTTCGACGGCCTTGGTCATGCCGCCGAGGCTTTCCACTTCCTCAATCAGTGCCCATGCCTTTTCGGCGAGCTCGTTAGTCAAGCTTTCGATGTAATAGGAGCCTGCGAGCGGATCGACCACCTTGTTTACGCCAGTTTCGTTTTGCAGGATGAGCTGGGTGTTGCGGGCGATGCGTGCGGAGAATTCTGTAGGCAAAGCAATAGCTTCGTCGAAAGAGTTCGTATGAAGCGATTGTGTGCCGCCAAGAGCGGCGGACATGGCCTCGAACGCCGTGCGGACGATGTTGTTATAAGGATCCTGTTCCTGCAACGATACGCCCGACGTCTGGCAATGGGTGCGGAGCATCAGAGAGCCAGGTTTTTTCGGGTCAAACTCCTTCATGATGTGTGACCAGAGAAGGCGCGCGGCACGTAACTTGGCGATTTCCATGAAGAAGTTCATGCCGATCGCAAAGAAGAAGGACAGACGCCCTGCAAACTCGTCGACATTGAGGCCCTTCTTCAGAGCAGCGCGTACATATTCACGGCCATCGGCGAGGCTGAAGGCTAATTCCTGCACCAGTGTCGCGCCAGCCTCCTGCATATGGTAACCGGAAATGGAAATCGAATTGAACTTCGGCATTTCCGCAGCCGTATAGGCGATAATGTCCGCAATGATCCGCATGGAAGGTTCCGGCGGATAGATATAGGTGTTGCGGACCATGAACTCCTTGAGAATGTCATTCTGGATCGTACCGGAAAGCTGTTCGCGTGACACACCCTGTTCTTCGCCCGCGACGATGAAATTGGCGAGGATCGGGATCACCGCACCATTCATGGTCATGGAAACGGATATTTTTTCAAGCGGGATGCCGTCAAACAGAATTTTCATGTCCTCGACGGAATCGATTGCCACGCCCGCCTTACCGACATCGCCCACGACGCGGGGGTGGTCGCTGTCATAGCCTCGGTGGGTGGCTAAATCGAAAGCGACGGAAACGCCCTGTTGGCCGGCGGCGAGCGCCTTACGGTAAAACGCATTCGATTCTTCTGCCGTGGAGAAGCCCGCATATTGCCGGATGGTCCAGGGGCGACCAGCATACATGGTTGCACGCGGGCCGCGCACAAACGGCTCGAAGCCGGGCAGGGAGCCGAGATGCTCAATGCCGTCGATATCGTCCGCAGTATAGAGCGGCTTTACGTCGATACCTTCAGCTGTGTGCCAGACCAGACTGTCGGCTGGCCGTTTCAGTTCTTTTTCGGCCAGCTTGTTCCAGTCTTTTCTGGTGGGGCGCTCGCTCATATGGGACCTCACTCGAATTCCATGATAAGTTCATCGACGGCCAGACTGGCCCCCGTCTTTGCCGCGACGTTTTTTACGACGCTGCGGCGTTCAGCACGCAGCACGTTTTCCATCTTCATGGCCTCGACGGTAGCAAGCGGTTGTCCCGCCTCGACGGTATCGCCGTCCTTGACCAGAACCGATGTTATCACACCCGGCATCGGACAAAGCAGCATCTTCGACGTATCTGGCGGCAGTTTGACCGGCATCAGCTTCGCAAGCTCGGCTACACGGGGGCGACGCACATGAGCCACGACGTCCATACCGCGCCAGCGCAAGCGCCTGCCGGTACCAGAGCGCGAAACCTTTACCGCGATCGGTTTGCCGCCAATCGTGAAAGATCCAAGCTCGCTGCCCGGATGCCAGTCGCTGGCAACGGGTAGTCCGTCGCCGTTGATGAAGTCGATAATGGTGCCGCCTTCGCCCTCAATAATCCTGATCGGCAGCGCGAAGCCGGCAAGAGTGACGACCCAATTCGTATCGGTTGATTGTTCTCGTGTGGATATCCGACCGGAAATCTGCGCATTACGGCGTTCGACGACCAGATTGATTTGTGCGGCCACGGCCGCGAGAATGCGAGCATCCGCCTCTGACGGAGCCACGCCGGTAAAGCCATCGGGGTATTCTTCCGCAATGAAAGCCGTGGTCAGATTACCTGCGCGAAAACGCGGGTGATCCATGACTGCTGAAAGGAAGGGCAGATTGTGGCCGATGCCTTCCACTTCAAATGCATCGAGCGCACCGCCCATGGCGTTAACCGCGCTGATCCGATCTGGCCCCCAACTGCATAGTTTTGCGATCATGGGATCATAATACATGGAAATCTCGCCGCCTTCGAAGACGCCGGTGTCATTACGGATGACACAGCCATTGTCGCAGGGCCCCTCAATTGGCGGGCGATAGCGTGTCAATCGGCCAATGGAGGGCAGGAAGTTCCGATAGGGGTCTTCAGCATAAAGGCGGCTTTCGATGGCCCAGCCATTGAGCTTCACATCGGCTTGCCCGAAGCGCAGCTTCTCCCCCGACGCGACACGGATCATTTCCTCTACAAGGTCAATGCCGGTTATAAGTTCCGTTACGGGATGCTCTACCTGAAGACGGGTATTCATCTCAAGAAAATAGAAGTTACGCTCGCCATCGACAATGAATTCCACTGTGCCAGCAGAATAATAGCCCACAGCCTTTGCAAGCGCGACAGCTTGCTCGCCCATGGCTTTGCGCGTCGCTTCATCAAGGAACGGTGAGGGTGCTTCCTCGATGACCTTCTGGTTGCGACGCTGGATGGAGCACTCACGTTCACCCAGGTAAACTACATTGCCGTGTTGATCGCCCAGTATCTGAATTTCGATATGACGCGGCTGCGTGATGAATTTTTCGATGAATATACGGTCATCGCCAAAGGAGGATTTCGCTTCGTTGCGCGAAAGCTGAAAACCCTCGCGCGCTTCATCATCGTTCCAGGCAATACGCATGCCCTTGCCGCCGCCGCCGGCAGAAGCCTTGATCATCACCGGATAGCCGATGGAACCGGCAATGCGGACGGCTTCGTCCGCATCGTCAATGAGTCCCATATGTCCGGGAACGGTCGATACGCCAGCCTCTGCCGCAAGCTTCTTGGACGTAATTTTATCGCCCATGGCGTCAATCGCGTTTACCGGCGGACCGACAAAGATGACGTTGGCCGCTTTTAGCGCTTCGGCGAAACGGGGATTTTCTGACAGAAAGCCATAACCCGGATGCACTGCATCCGCGCCGGTTTCGCGAACTGCACCAAGAATCTTGTCGATGACGATATAGGACTGGTTCGATGGGGGCGGGCCGATATGCACCGCCTCATCGGCCATTTTGACATGAAGTGCATTGCGGTCGGCGTCGGAGTAGACCGCTACTGTGGCTATGCCCATCTTCTTTGCCGTCTTGATGACCCGGCAGGCAATTTCGCCGCGATTGGCAATGAGGATTTTCTTGATCATGGTCATGGTGCTCTATTACCGGATCACAGAGGAATGGTGTCGTGCTTCTTCCACGGCGTGGTTTCCTGCTTGTTGCGCAGGCTAGCAAATGCACGTGCGATGCGGCGTCGAGATGAATGCGGCATAATCACCTCATCGATGAAGCCGCGCTCGGCCGCAACAAATGGATTGGCGAAGCGTTCCTCATATTCCTTTGTGCGGGCAGTGATCTTTTCTGCATCGCCCAATTCGGAGCGGTAGAGAATTTCGGTCGCCCCCTTGGCACCCATCACAGCGATTTCAGCTGTTGGCCAAGCGTAGTTGATATCCGCGCCGATGTGTTTCGAGGCCATAACATCATATGCCCCGCCATAGGCTTTGCGGGTGATGAGCGTGACCATCGGTACTGTGGCCTGAGAATAGGCGAAGAGAAGCTTTGCACCGTGCTTGATGACGCCCCCATATTCCTGGGCTGTGCCGGGCAGGAAGCCAGGAACATCCACAAGCGTCAGGAGCGGAATATTGAAGGCATCGCAGAACCGCACAAAGCGTGCGGCTTTGCGCGATGAATCGATATCGAGACAGCCTGCCAACACCATGGGCTGATTAGCGACGATGCCGATGGTCTGGCCTTCCATACGGATGAAGCCCGTAATGATGTTCTTCGCGAAAGCTTCCTGAAGCTCGAAAAAGTCCCCTTCGTCTGCAAGGGCGAGGATCAGTTCCTTCATGTCGTAAGGTTTGGCGGCGCTGTCCGGAATCAGCGTGTCGAGTCGCATCTCAAGCCGCGCCGGATCGTCATTGAACGGTCGCGATGGTGCTTTCTCCCGATTGTTGAGGGGCAGAAAGTTGAACAGCATGCGCACCTGTTCCAGCGTTTCGATATCATTCTCGTAAGCGCCATCGGCGACTGAAGACTTTGACGTGTGTGTGCGTGCGCCGCCCAGTTCCTCCGCCGTCACAATCTCGTTGGTGACGGTTTTCACCACATCAGGGCCAGTCACGAACATGTAGGAGCTGTCGCGCACCATGAAGATGAAGTCCGTCATGGCGGGGGAATAGACTGCGCCGCCAGCGCATGGTCCCATGATGACTGAAATCTGCGGTACGACGCCGGACGCATCGACATTGCGCTTGAAGACATCTGCGTAACCCGCCAGCGAGGCCACGCCTTCCTGAATGCGCGCGCCGCCGGAATCGTTGAGGCCAATCACCGGCGCGCCGTTTTTCATTGCCATGTCCATGATCTTGCAGATCTTCTGCGCATGGGTTTCCGACAATGAGCCGCCAAGGACCGTGAAATCCTGACTGAACACATAGACCTGACGACCGTTGATCGTTCCCCAACCGGTCACGACGCCATCGCCTGCCACCTTCTGGCTTGCCATGCCGAAATCGGTGCAGCGGTGGGTGACATACATGTCGAACTCCTCGAACGAACCTTCGTCGAGAAGAACTTCCAACCGCTCCCGGGCCGTTAACTTGCCCTTGGCATGTTGTGCATCAATGCGACGCTGACCGCCGCCAAGGCGAGCCTCGGTGCGGCGGGCTTCAAGCTGTTCTAGGAGTTCCTGCATTCTTTAGGCCTTTGGAAAGCAATGAAATTGCGGGATTTTCATCTTTCTGCTTAAAGCCCGTCAAGCGGGTCTGGAAAAGCTTGAAAAGGTACGATTGTGTAAGTTATAAATTTGCAAATAGCAAAATGCGAATTTGCAAATGGCACCACGAAAACTATACATTGGTAGAAAGATCCGTGAAATCCGCGAGCAGCATCGAACGACCCAGTCCGGGTTCGCCGAACGTTTGGGAATTTCGACGAGCTATCTCAACCAGATTGAAAACAACCAGCGTCCGGTTTCGGCGGCTGTGTTGCTAGCTCTGGCCGAAAATTATCAGATCGATATAGGCGCGATTTCTCTCGGCGATGATGATCGCCTCCTGTCTGCGGTCTCGGAAGCATTGGCTGATCCTGTCTTTGATAATTACAAGCCAAATCTGCAAGAATTGAAACTCATCACCCAGAATGCGCCGGGACTGGCACATGCATTGATCGCCTGCCATCAGGCTTATCGGCGAAACAGCGAGCAGTTGGCGAGCCTAGATAGCCAGCTTGGCCGTGCGCCGTCTGTTGCTGAGCCGGCACCTTATGAGGAAGTGCGCGACTTTTTTCACTTTATCGACAATTATGTCCATGAGATTGATATTGCAGCAGAAAGCCTTGCTGGGGAGCTCGATATTCCGGCTCGCGATATTGGAGTGGCGCTGCCTGCCTATATGGAAAAAAGGCACGGTGTGCGGATTGCTCGCGCCGATCCCGACGAGGCGATTTTGCGTCGGTTCGATTCGAAGGCGAGGGTTCTTTATCTCAACCCTTATTCGCCCGCATCGACGCGGAATTTCCAGGTCGCCTTTCAGATCGCCGAGCTTGAAATGGAAGAACTGGTGTCCGCAATCGCCAGGCGGGCTGATTTTCGTTCTGCCGAAGCTGTTGAAATCTGCAAGATCGGGCTGCGCAATTATTTCGCGGGCGCGCTAGTGCTGCCGTACCAGATATTTCTCGCCGCTGCGAAAGAGCTTCGCCATGACCTGGAGCTACTGGCTTCCCATTTTGGGGCGAGCCTTGAACAGGTGGCGCATCGCTTGAGTACGTTGCAAAGGTCGGGGCAACGTGGCGTCCCTGTTTTCTTTGCACGAATTGATCGAGCGGGAAACATTACCAAACGCCACAGCGCGGCCAAACTGCAATTTGCCCGTTTTGGTGCCGCCTGCCCACTGTGGAACGTACATCAGGCTTTCGAGATGCCAGGACGCATTATTCGCCAGCTTGCGGAAACGCCCGATGGTGCGCGCTATCTCTGCATCGCAACGGAATTGACCAAGAGCGAAGGCGGATTCAATGCTCCGCAACGCCGCTATGCCATAGCTCTTGGCTGCGAAGTCGCCTATGCGAAGGATTTCGTCTATGCGGACGGACTCGATATTACTGCTCGTTCGGCTTTCGATCCGATTGGGGTTTCATGCCGTATCTGCGAGCGAGTCGAATGCGCGCAACGCGCGGTGCCGCCGTTGAAAAGCAGGCTGGCAGTTGACCATAACCGCCGCGGAATCCTGCCCTACAGGCTCCTCTGACAGCGCTGCGAGCCGTTTTCTGCTTCAAAAGCCTGTATGCTCTTTCAGAAAATCGGCTTCGTCTTCCGTGGTTTTGCGGCCCAACACATTGTTGCGGTGCGGAAAACGCCCGAACTGCTCTATGATATCGTGGTGCTCTCGGGCAAAGCCGAGCGAATATGCGTCGCCGAGCTTTTCATAAAGTTCTACGCAGCGCTTTTGATCATCGAGCTTTTCGCTGTGCATGAATGGCAGATAGAAAAACTGGCGCTGTTCGGCGGAAAGTTGGCGGTCAAAATCATGATCCAGTGCCTGCATGGCTACATCGAGTGCCAGGCCGTCGCTTTCAAATGATCGCGGTGAGCCACGGAACATGTTGCGCGAAAACTGATCAAAGAGAATGGTCAGCGCGAGAGCGCTTTCCGGCTGCTGCTTCCAGGTTTCCATTCGGCCCGAACGGGCATCCTCATAGGCTTCCAGAAATTTTTTGCGAATTTCTTCGTCTATGGCATCACTTTTAGTGAACCAGTTTTCCCGCATTTTGGCTGAAAACCAGAAACTAAGAACGTCGTTCGGTTCGATAGCCATGTCAGGCTTCCTCTCTGGTTCGTTTTCGCATTTACTGCACATTCTGTGCGGCTGCATCAGGTTGGGGGCAGGGCGATTCGCCTTTCAGATTACGCGACATGCACGCAAACCTGTCGAAGCCTTTACCCGCATCCATTGCAGCTTTTCCAGCGCCGCAACCCGAAAGCACAATGCCGGAAAAGATGGCTAGTGATAGCAATGATGCGGGCTGTTTCATGATACCTGGTTCCCGAAGATTTCAGTCCGGACACATAATAAGAACTGGCGACGGATCGGACAATAGGGCCAGCCTCTCATTAACTGGACGGCAATTGTTTGGCGCTAGAAAGTTCTGCGATGGCCTCGTGGCGGAAGGCAAACGCAGGGAGCCGCAAACTCCCCTGTCCTTGGTTCAAACCCAGGGCGAGGCCTCCATCATCCCCTCCCGCGATAATTTGGAACGCCTTGTTCGGGAATCCACACATTCTGCGGCGCAGCTCCCGTCTGGAAGAAGACGTCGATCGGAATACCGCCGCGAGGATACCAGTACCCTCCGATACGAAGCCATTCCGGCTGAAGGAGTTCGACCAAGCGTTTCCCAATAGTGACAGTGCAATCTTCATGAAAAGCGCCATGATTGCGGAAGGAAAAGAGAAAAAGCTTCAGCGATTTGCTTTCAACCAGCCATTCACCGGGAATATAGTCAATCACCAGATGAGCAAAATCGGGTTGGCCGGTCATAGGACAAAGCGATGTAAATTCGGGAGCGGTAAAGCGGACGCAATACTGCGTTCCATGCTGTGGGTTGGGGACCCGTTCAAGCATCGCTTCTTCCGGGTTCATTGGAATTTTCGTATTGGAGCCAAGCTGAGTAAGCTCCGAATAGATCGTGTTTTCAGACATTTATATATCTTTCTGAAAGCCACGGTGCAGTCCTTTGGTGCGCGCTGGAAGGCTTGCACTTGTCCTTGTTTTGACCGGGTAGGCTGCGACCGGTGGCGATTGCCAATAAGCTGGAATTAGCAGCCCTTAGGACATTCGTAAAGAACCCTTGAAAAGCCCGCGCGGGCGCGCGGACTTTGATCTTTCAAAGTATCTTCTGGCGGAGACTGCGCTGTTTAGCGGCGGTCTGATATCGCACAGCCAATAGCGACGCCGATCAATATGCCGAGAATCCCGACCGTACCAAAAAGCGTCGTTGCTGTGCCAGGGTTTTCCTTGACGGTTTCCGCTACGGCTTGCCCCCGTTCGCGTACGGCCTGAGCAGCATGACGCAGGCGTCCCGAAGCATCGTCCATCGCATCTTCCGCACGCTCCCTGAGATCGCCGGAATGTGAGGCAAGCGATCTGGAGAGGCGTTTCAGTTCGCTGCGCATTTCTGCAATTTGCTTTTCCAGCGCCTGCTGGATGTCATTGGCGATCTTGTCTTCGGCCATTTGATATCTCCGTTGTGTAATATCTGGAAAACGCATCAGCAGCGGTTCGGTTCCAGCGGCATTTCAGGCCGGTTAACAAGTATGGTAACCTGCTCGTAAGCTATTTTAATTTAACGTTTTCGAATACACGAATGTATCTGGGGGCGGGCCCGGATGTATATCGGCCAGAGCATTATTGCATTTGGAAGCGAGCTTGTTTCAGTTCGTGAGGCGAAGGCCGCAGCGCTTGCGCGACGTTGCATCGACCCGCAGCAGACCGAGCAGTGGCGAAGCGTTGCCGAAGCAGTGCTGCCCCTTCTGCCTGAAGATCCGTCACCGAAGGTGCGAAACGCAATGGCTGACGTACTTTCCACCAGCGCCATCTCTCCACTCCACATCGTAATTGCGCTTGCTGCCGATCAACCGGAAGTGGCGGGGTATATTCTCGCAAGATCGCCGCTTTTAAGTGACGCCGACCTTGTCGATCGCGTGGCCTTTGGCGCACTGATTGTGCAGCTCCTTGTTGCCGCCCGCTCGCATGTGTCATTGGCTGTGGCGGCGGCAATGGTCGAGGTTGCCACGGCAGGGCGCGGTGGATGAAATGTTGCACAATAGTTGTGCCCGCATAGCGACGTTAACGTTTCAGCGGATTGCTAAGCGGTGCGGGGACGATGCCAGTGTTCGAGAAGCATTGCTGGCGCATCCGCGCGAACGATGAACTGCCAGCATTGGTCGAACATTTGCGTCTGCGGGAGGAAATCACGACCGCTTTCATTCTCCGAACGGTCGCTGGTGGACGTATGGATTTACTGGCCGCTTTGCTTGCTTATCTGTGGCATCCGTTCGCATGGGCGGTCTGCTGCGCTGTTGCGGGAAGCGGGATTAAGCGAGGCCACACACAAGCCCATGATCGTGGCCGTTGTGTCCTGGCGTGCGGTGGCGCGTAACCAAAGTCGTTTTGGCCCTGCGGGAATATCGCTTTTGATGCTTGAGGCGGCTGGCAGAGGCAAGTTTGCAGCAGCCGATGACGACTTTGCAGCGCTGTTATGCGTGGTTCATCTCGAATTCATGCGTGAGACAGCGCAATACGGGCTGCGATCGCTGTTTGCTGCGTGATCAGCCTTCTTACCGGAACGGGCGGATGCGGCTCAGACCATAGCCAACGCCGATGCCGATAATGGCTCCTGCTGCCTTGAAAACAAAATCCGCGACTTCTCCATGGCGACCAGGAGCGAGACGCTGCAGAAGCTCGAACAGTCCGGCACAGCCGATTGTCAAAAGCAGGACAGACAGCCAGTGGCGTGGATAGGCCAGAGCAAAAAGTGTGCCGACCAGAAAGAATGCCACAAATCGCTCGAGGTTGGCAGGTTCTCCGGTTATGGGACGAAAATGGATCGGACTTACCGTGACGATAAGAATCATCACGAGGACCAGCCATGCGGCAATGCGCAGAAATCGCTTCATGAAATAGTTCGGCCTTCTATTCTTCCGTGTGCCCCCCGACCGGCTCATCCTGGCGAGGATCGCCGCAGCGTTTGTACATGCGGTCGGTTATTCCGGTTTTTAAATTATTGCCGAACGGCAATTCATAGTGAGCAATAACATCGACGCCCATACACCATTTAACATCGTGGGGCGAGAGGCCATAATTGGTTTCCAGAAAGCCAAGGGTATATTCGATGCCCTCGCTGCAATTCTCCGTTTCGCAGAAATTACCTTCTTTCGCCAATTGGCGTATCGAATTTTCGCCAATCTTAACCACGATCGGCTCGACCGCGAACGGCGTTGCACCGGCAATTGCGATGATAACAAGACCGACAAGTGTATATTTTACTGAGCGCCGCATGAATCGCCGTTTATTATCAGTTTGATTTACAGCCCATAACGCATGAGCAGTTACATAATGGCAAGATCATGCCGTAGGGCCAATCGACATTCAGGTTTCGGGCACGTCCCAAAGGGATATGGCGAGAATGGCATAGTCTTGGCGCTGCGAAATCTCGATAAAGATACACTCCAACCCCGACTCCGCTTCCAAACTGTGCATTGTCAGCCATATCACGCTCCAAATCTTGAATGTCGATTGGTCTCAGTCTCTTGCTGGGGGATTGCTGACCAGTAGGTGCTTTGGGCATTTTCATAACAGCTATTGGTTTTATGTCATGCATCATTGGAAGCGTGTTTTTCTCACGAAGTATTGCCACCAGAATTTTAGTCATTGTCGGTTTAATATTGACTTTTACGTAAATGCGGTTGCACAACAATCACTCACTTGGTGAAAAGTAGGGATATTGCGGTGCGCGAATATTATACGATCACGGAATTGACGCGGGAGTTTGGAATATCAACCCGAACCCTGCGTTTTTACGAGGATGAGGGGCTGATTGCGCCAGTTCGGCGAGGCCGCACCCGTCTGTTCCGCCCATCCGACCGTCATTTGCTCAAGCAGATATTGCGGGGCAAGCGGTTGGGTTTCGCCATTGCGGAAATTCATGAAATCATCCAGATGTACCGCGAGCCTCCCGGTGAGACAGGACAGTTGAAGCTCCTCATGAAGCGTGTGGAAGAAAAGCGCGACGATCTGCGCCAGAAACGCCGTGACATTGAGGAGACGCTTGCCGAACTCGATCAGGTTGAAGAGGCCTGCATCGAACGTCTGGCCGAGCTTGGCGTTTCGACCTGAGCGGCATTTATGGTTGAGCATACGGAGCAGGGGAACACATCGCCGCTATATCCTGAACCGTGCTGTTGTTTTGCTGATCGATCCGGCCTGAAAAAACGTCATCGAACAGTTTCGCTTTATCCAGTTCGTCAATAACGCAGCCGCAAAACTGCTTGCATAGCTCATCGCTTGCGGTCTGTTTGCATGCCTCCACGCATGATTGTGCGAAGGCGGCGCGCGGCGCAGGCCGGGACGGCGGAGCAATATGCGACAGTCCGAAGACCAGCAAAATCAGCATCGGCTGATGAATAAGATAAAAGGCAAGACTATGCTTGCCGATAAAGGTCAGGGGCTTCTCCAGAAAACGTGGCCGAACGCCGCCTACGAGCAATTTCATCCAGTCGAAGCGTTCGAAAATACGTGCTGCCGCCATACCGCACAAAACTGCACCGAACCACGGAAAAAGCGGCACATAATCAGTGGAGTGCAGCGTGGCCGTTGAAAGTCCGACCCATTGGAGTGCCGGATGATTGAAAATATCCGATCTGGCATAAAGTGGTGCGGTGATGATGAACGCGGCCACGATCAACGTCAGGATGGGAGGGAAGCGCAAGAAAACCAGTCCGAGTACGCTTGCCAGAGCAATCTGATGAAGAATCCCGAAGAAGATGAAATTATCGCGTGAAAGATACCATGTTACTGCAGAAATGGCTGCCGCAGCTGCTGCGATCTGTAAAAAACGCAGCCCCATGGCCTGCCAGCCTATGCTGCGGCCGTGGGCGAGGATGAGGCTGAACCCCACAAGAAACAGAAAGCTTGAAGCAATGCAGCGCGCGAAGAGCTTCCAGCCTCCCTGGGCAGTGGTTGCAGCGGTCATATAACCGAAGAATTCGAGATCCCAGCCGAAGTGATAGATAGCCATCGCGATGAGTGCGATGCCGCGCGCAATGTCGATACGTCCCAAGCGTGGGCGGGGAGAAGAGGCGATATTCGTTTCAACGCTGTTCAGCATGGGGCTTCCGGTTCGAGGAAAATCCGATTCCGAGCAATTCTCTAACACGGCAGGACGCGTCTCTATAGTATATCGATGAGACGGATTCATCGGGTTTGGTGGTGAATGGTTGGGATATTATAACGAGGTTTCTATTGTTCTATAATTTGTCCAAATTGTTTTGGCTTTTCTTCCAACCACTTACGATCATTTTCCTGCTGATCTTGATCGCATTGCCCGCCTTCGGCAGGGGATATAGACGGCTTGGTTTGTCCTCGCTCGCGTTTTGCGTTGCTCTCGTTTTTTTGAGCGCATTTACGACGTTTGGTTCACTTTTGCTGGAACCACTGGAGGACCGTTTTCCAAAAGCGGGTATTTTGCCGCAACATGTTGACGGGATCGTGGTGTTGGGTGGCTATCTGAATGGCGAAATCGATGCTCGCCGCAAAGGAACCGAGCTTAACAGTGCGGCGGACCGCATACTCGAAGCGATGCGGCTTGCGCGGCATTTTCCTGATGCCAAGATCGTTGTTTCGGGTGGGAATGGCACTTTTTTCGAGGAGTCGGTGCGCGAAGCCGATAGTACGCGCATATTGCTTTCCAATATGGGCTTTTCCGGAGAGCGGTTTGTTTTCGAGAGCAATTCACGCAATACCGCCGAAAATGCCACCTTATCCAAACAACTGGCTAACCCGCAATCCGGGGAAACATGGCTTCTCGTGACATCAGCCTATCATATGCCTCGCGCGGTCGGTTGCTTCCGCAAGGCAGGATTTGAGGTGATTGCGTGGCCGGTCGATTACAAAACGCGCTCACATGAGAGCTTTTCGCTCTACCTGGAATCTCCCAACGAAGCGCTTTCGCGTTTCAGCGTCGCTATACGGGAATGGGTTGGGCTGGCCGTGTACTGGATTACTGGCAAGACAGATATGCTTCTGCCTCAACCCTGATGCCGCAATTTCGCCGTCGCTATAAAGCTTTTGTTAAGCATAACTTTTGGTAACTTATTGATAATAAATAGGCATTTTAAAAGCAGTGTCAACGCAAGGAAACCGTCGCCGCATTTCAGCCTTGTTTTGACGTTGCGTTTCGTACCTGGGCGGGCTATATGCGGGGTCCGGTGTTGTGAAGGACACCGCGTGAAAAAGTTGCACAATAAGGTTGCCAGAATATCCATGGACGAAACCGTTCAAAAATCCTGCTGGGGCGTGACGCTCTGGGCAGTCGTTGGGCTCGCTACTGTGATTCTCATGGCTTACCTTTTCTCCGTTTGAGCGGAGACAGACTTTGCGTTATCCGGAAATTTGATGCCGCATTTCGGCAATCTGTTTGCGTTCGTTCTTTTCTACACTATCTGATATGGATAAGTGCAGTGTCGTCGCGCAATGACGCCTGATACAGGCGCTTGCGGTAGATTTGGCAGACGCTGCAGGCAAAGATCGGGCGATCCTGGAGCAGGGTCGCGGAAGGTGTGGAATGTTTCTCTCAGTTTTTGACCTCTACAAGATTGGCATTGGGCCTTCCAGCTCCCATACGATGGGGCCGATGACGGCAGCCCGAATGTTCCTCAATGAGGTGATCGGTGGAGACTGGCCAAAGCCTGCCAATGCAAAGATCTATCAGCTGAGGGCCAGCCTTCATGGTTCGCTCGCTTATACCGGTGTAGGGCACGCGACCGACAGAGCGGTGATTCTGGGGCTTTGCGGCCATTTGCCGGACACGATCGATCCCGATCTCATGGATTCGGAGGTCGAGAAGGTCTTTGCCCAGAAGAAGGTGCAGCCGAAGGGGCATCCGGCCTATTATTTCGATCCGAAGAGCGATCTTGTTCTGGATCGCAAGACGCCGCTTCCAGGGCACGCAAACGGCATGGCATTCGAGGCGTATGATCGTGACGAACGCTTGCTTCTGAGACGCGTCTATTTTTCCATTGGCGGTGGCTTTGTGGTGACCGCGGAAGAGCTGAGCCGCATGCAGAATGGTGGTGCGAAGCGCGATGATGCGTCCGATGTTCCCTATCCTTTCCGCAGCGCAGCCGAAATGCTCGACATGGCCCATGACAGCGGCCTTTCGATAGCTGAAATGAAGCGAATCAATGAAGAATGCCATATGTCACGCGGTGAGCTCGATGACGGGCTGGATCGCATATGGGGCGCGATGCGTGGATGCATCGAGCGTGGCTTGAGCCGCGACGGTATCATGCCGGGCGGGCTGAATGTGCGCCGTCGCGCGCGGCATCTGCACGATAAACTTCAGGAAGACTGGCGTAACAACCGCAGCAATCCGTTGCTCGCCAATGACTGGCTGTCCGTTTATGCGATGGCAGTCAACGAGGAAAATGCTTCGGGCGGCAGGGTCGTCACAGCGCCAACCAATGGCGCTGCGGGCGTGGTTCCGGCGGTGTTGCGTTACTATCTGCATTTTCACGATGATGCTGACGAGAAAGGTATTCGCGACTTTCTGCTGACGTCTGCAGCGATCGGTGGGGTCATCAAGCACAATGCGTCCATTTCTGGAGCGGAGGTGGGCTGTCAGGGGGAAGTCGGGTCGGCTTCGGCTATGGCAGCAGCAGGTCTTGCTGCTGTTATGGGCGGAACACCGGAGCAGATAGAGAACGCAGCCGAGATTGCTCTTGAACATCATCTCGGTATGACGTGCGATCCGGTTGCCGGCCTTGTTCAGGTGCCTTGCATCGAGCGCAATGCGCTAGGAGCGGTGAAGGCTGTGACGGCGGCATCCCTTGCGGTCAAGGGAGACGGCAAGCATTTCGTTCCGCTGGATGCGTGTATCGAGACCATGCGTCAGACCGGCCATGACATGAGCGAGCGCTACAAGGAAACCAGTCAGGGCGGTCTCGCGGTCAACGTTGTGGCGTGCTGATCCCGACTTTTCGGAGTTGAAGCGCATCTTGCCTTGAAGAGGGCAACTGCCTTGGATAAATCTCGCTCATGGCTCTCAATCTTGTCAAACTGTGTGTCGGCTGCGACAGTATCGAAAATCTGGCGGCGTGGATCGATTTCCGGCTTGCAGAGCAGCGCGCCCTCGGACTTGTCCCTGAACAGTTTCACACCACGCGTATGGTGCCCAAACGTGTAGACGAACTGCTTGCGGGCGGTTCGCTCTACTGGGTCATCAAGGGAAACATCCAGTGCCGTCAGCGCTTGTTGGATGTGCGTCCTTTTACGGATACTGAAGGCATAAATCGTTGCCATCTGGTTCTGGAACCCAAAATTGTACCGACCGAATGGCAGCCGCGCCGTGCTTTTCAGGGCTGGCGCTATCTTAATGAAAACGAGGTGCCACTTGATGAATCTGCGGGAAAAGCGGGTAGGGCAGCGCTGCCAGCAGAGCTTCGTCAGGAGCTGGCCGCACTCGGCCTGCTCTGAATAGCTTTACGTTCCATACAAACGGAAACACCTGACGGGAAACCGACAGGCTGTTTCGCGCAAACGCTTTGTTTTTCAGTGTTCGATATTCAGACGAACAGCGACCTTGCCGGAGTTCAAGGGCAGGGTCATGTGCATTGCTGCGCGCGGTTGCGCGATGCGCTTGTTGCGAGCCGCATGGCAAATCAATAAGCCAACCAGATCGCGGGTCTGAAAGCCTGCCCCGCGACGCACATCGGCAATGCGGAGCGCAGCCTGTTTAAGCGCCTGAACTGAAAACAGTGTGCCAAAGGAAGAATTCCGGTGGGGCTCCTGAGTCCAGACGCTGGTCTTGAAAGACTGTTGCTCTAAAATTTCATTCATATTTGACATCTTGAAACCCTCTACGCACTACATTCCGGGGTTTGAAGTTTGTGCCGCGAGGGATTTGATCCCTCGCAACGCGTCAATTGGCGACTGCATAACAGCCGAAGTTTTTTTTCTTCAATGAAGCGCAGGCATCCCAAGCCGCCTGCTTCGAGGAAAAGCCTACGAAGCGGGCGCGATAGAAAGTGGCATTACCCTTTACGAAAGTTTCCGTGTAGGGCGAAGCGCTGTGCAGCGTGTTGCTGACCGAGGACGAAGCCTTGGCAAGCATGTCACGCGCCTGGCCCTCGCTTGGCAGCGAACCGATCTGGATGGCCCAACCGCCAGTGGCTGGTGCAGATGCGGTGGTCACCGGATCCACATCCTGCGCCGGGACAGCAGCTTTTGGCGTTGGGCGAATAGCGGCTTGTGCTGCAAGAGCGGCAGGGCGTGGCGTTGGCGCGGCGAGCGCCAGAACCTGAGTCTGATCCGTGTCGCCCTCACCAATTTCAGTGTTGATAAGGTCTTCGATTCCTGCCGTCTGACGGGCGACGGGGATTGGTGCATTCTTCGCCTTGGGCAAATCGATGGATGCGACAACTTGCGGAACGTCGCCACGGGCTGCGATCAATGCATCGTCATTGCGACCGCGTGTTGCCTTCGGCAGATACTTGCGGATCAACTGGGTCATATGGGCATCACGGCTTGCACCAGTATTGCCGCCCATGACGACGGCGACCAGGCGGCGACCATCCAGATTGACGGACGAAACGAGATTATAGCCAGACGCGTTGGTATAGCCGGTCTTGATTCCGTCAACGCCTTCGACCCGCGCCAGAAGACGATTATGACCGTTGATGGTTTTGCCGCGGAAAACAAAGCTGCGACGTGAGAAGTAGGCGAACTCACGCGGGAAATGCTGGCGCAGCGCCATGCCGAGGATCGCCATGTCGCGTGCTGTCGAGTGCTGGGCCATGTTCGGCAAGCCGGAGGCGTTGCGGAAGGTCGTATTGCGCATGCCAAGGCGACGGGCTTTGGTGGTCATCATTTGCGCAAAACGCTCTTCCGAGCCACCGAGATATTCGCCGACAGCGGCCGCCACGTCGTTCGCTGACTTGGTGATCATGGCGAGAACAGCGTCTTCTGCCCGGATGGACTGCCCCGGACGAAAGCCGATCTTCGTTGGGGGGCGCGACGCAGCATAAGCCGATATGGGAATCCGCGTGTTCTTATTGACGCGGCCCGCATGCATTGCTTCGAATAGCATGTACAGGGTCATCATCTTGGTGAGCGAAGCTGGGTAACGCTTCGCATCGGCGTTTGCGGTAAATAATGTTTTGCCGGTATTCGCATCAACAACGATAGCAGCATATTTGTTGCTTGCCGCGATGGCTGGAACCGTTGTCGAAGCCGTGGAACAACCTGTCACGACGGTGAGCAGAAGTGTGGCTTGTGCCGCTTTTTTCAAGGCATATGCGACTTTACTGAACGCGGTACGCACGATGATGACCTACCTGTATCCCGGATTTTTTGAACTGCGGCGCAAACGGCACACAGCAATCTAATTCGGCCATCCTAATGTCATCAGCGTTACCAATCCGTTTATGGTAACCGGCTTATTCATAAATTATCGAAAAAATTGCCGACTGTTTTGAGCGTCGAAGTCTGGAAGAGCTATCCGCAAGCTTGCGCGTTTCCGTAATTCTCCGAAAAGTGCAGGGAGAATTGTTGCAGTGGGGGCGCGCCATAATTCGGGCTGCAAGCACGCGCAGTATTTTGTGCCAGCGAGACTATGAAAGAAGCTTCAGATTGTCTGAGAGCGACGTTACTCGCGACAAGGAGGATGCATCATGAAGACGGTACTCATAGCAACAGGAATTTTTCTGGCCTCAACCATCGGCGGATTTGCTGCGGAGCCAGCGAAGATGATGGATTCGGAATCCGGGAAGATATTGGTCACGGCGAAAGGGATGACGCTTTACTCGTTCGATAAAGACCAAGACGGAAAATCTGCCTGTGACGCAAAATGCTTGAAAATGTGGCCCGCCTTTCAGGCTGGCAATCAGGCCAAAGCAGTGGGTGACTTCACCATCGTAAAGAGTACGAACGGCGACAATATGTGGGCCTACAAAGGTATGCCACTATATCTGTATCACGACGACAGGAAGGCAGGCGAAGTTAAGGGCGACGGTAAGGGCGGCGTTTGGCACGTAGTCAAATGATCGCATAACGCGCCCTGCGTCTGTTCAGGCGGGGCGCGTTCTTTGTATTTATGAATTCAGCATTCCAACAAATTCTTGAGCATGTGCCCCAGACGGTGAGGTCTCGGATTGCCTCTTGTTCGTGTCACGAAGCGCCGTCAGATTGAATGCGCAGGGAAAAAGGACGGCCGCTGGAGCAGCAGAATCAGCGCTCCGACGATTTGATTGGCACCGGTGCTTATAAAAGGTGAGGGGAGTATAGCCCTAATTCGAACCTAATTAATTGAAAAATTGTATAAATTTACCGTTCTGGCAATGTGCTGGTGCCCCCAGAGAGACTCGAACTCCCGACCCCCTGATTACAAATCAGGTGCTCTACCAACTGAGCTATAAGGGCACACGCGCTCGATTAGCATAAATGTTGCTGCTGTAAAACGAAAATTCACTGCAAACAGGTCATGGCAACCGAGTTTTGCATATGATAGCCAATAGGCGTTGCGGAAACAGTGGCAATGTTGCCAGAACCGAGACGGAAAAGCATGGAAGATAAATCGCTCGCGCTTCACTTTCTTTCATCTGGGACTGAAGAATCACTGGCAGCTCAGAAAGAACTCGTAAAACTGTACGGTCATGTAACCGCAGAGGACGCTGACATCATCGTCGCGCTCGGTGGTGATGGGACGATGTTGCAGGCTCTGCGCGATTTCATGAATCATGGAAAGCCCATCTATGGTATGAATCGCGGCTCTGTGGGCTTTCTGATGAACGAATTCAGTGTCGACGATCTGCCCGAGCGAATTATGGCGGCACAGATGGAGACGATCCGTCCGTTACTGATGATCGCGGAGACCGATGATGCCGCACCTTTTGAAGCACTGGCTATCAACGAAGTTTCGCTATTCCGTCAGTCCTATCAGGCGGCCAAGGTTCGTATAACCATTGATGGAAAGGTACGTATCGAGGAGCTTGTCTGCGACGGCGTCATGGTTGCAACCCCGGCTGGTTCCACCGCCTACAATCTTTCTGCGCAGGGGCCGATTCTTCCTCTTGAAGCGCCGCTTCTGGCGCTTACGCCGGTCAGTCCATTCCGTCCTCGGCGATGGGGCGGCGCGCTTTTGCCGAAACATGTTACCGTGCGTATGGACTTACTGGAGACGGAAAAGAGGCCCGTCAACGCTGTGGCGGACAACAATGAGGTCAAGTCGGTCAAATCTGTCACGGTTCGTGAGGCATCCAACAGTCAAGTTGCGATTTTATTTGATAAAAATCATTCTTGGGATGAGCGGATTCTCACAGAACAATTTAGGCATTAGTTGATCATGATTTTAGTATTTCGTTGCTTCAATCGTTCCAATCAATGAGAAGATAGAAATAGTGAAGCAGTTTGATACCTTTCGATGGTATTTTGGTTGACTTTTGCACGTCATGGACGTAGGCGATGCTGCAAGAAGACGCTTATTGCGTTGCAGACGCCTTTTCTGCCTCGGTTCCTGCGCCCGACGACGCGGCCGCGATGACAGGATGGGCGGAAACCATTTCCGAACCAGAGAGCTGCGCCTCCATTGACGACATTTGCTGAACTCGGTCTTTCCCCGAAAGTGATCTCTGCTGTTGAGACAGCGGGATACACCGCTCCGACCCCTATTCAGGCAGGAGCCATCCCTCCTGCGCTCGAGCGCAAGGATGTGCTTGGCATCGCGCAGACCGGAACGGGCAAGACGGCTTCTTTCGTTCTGCCAATGCTCACGCTCCTGGAAAAAGGTCGTGCACGCGCACGCATGCCGCGGACGCTCATTCTGGAGCCGACACGCGAACTGGCAGCTCAGGTCGAAGAGAATTTTGTCAAATACGGCGTCAATCATCGGCTTAACGTTGCACTGCTCATTGGCGGCGTATCGTTCGATGAACAGGAGCGTAAGCTGGAGCGTGGTGCGGACGTATTGATCGCTACACCCGGTCGGCTGCTGGATCATTTCGAACGTGGGAAGCTTTTGCTTACCGGCGTGGAGATTCTTGTCATCGACGAAGCAGACCGTATGCTCGACATGGGCTTCATCCCGGATATCGAGCGCATCTGCAAATTGATCCCGTTTACCCGGCAAACGCTGTTTTTCTCGGCGACCATGCCGCCGGAAATCACCAAGCTTACCGAGCAGTTTCTGCACTCTCCGGTGCGTATCGAAGTCGCCAAGGCGTCATCAACCGCCAAGACCGTTACGCAGCGTCTGGTGAAGTCGCCGAAGAAGGATTGGGACAAGCGGGCTGTGCTGCGCGATCTGATCCACGCGGAAGGCGATACGCTCAAGAACGCTATTATCTTCTGCAATCGCAAGAAGGATGTTTCAGAACTTTTCCGTTCGCTCACCAGGCATGAATTCAATGCCGGGGCTCTGCACGGTGACATGGATCAGCGGGCCCGTATGACAATGTTGTCGAACTTCAAGGACGGCAAGCTGCAACTTTTGGTTGCGTCGGATGTTGCCGCACGGGGGCTCGATATTCCTGATGTGAGCCACGTGTTTAATTTCGACGTGCCGATCCATGCGGAAGATTACGTTCACCGTATCGGTCGGACGGGTCGCGCTGGACGTTCCGGTAAGGCTTTTACGATCGCCACATCCGCCGACACAAAATATCTAGCTGCAATCGAATCGATGATCGGCGAAAAAATTGAGTGGCTCAATGGCGATCTTACGACGCTTGCCGCATCGGAGGACGCTGACGATCAGCCGCGCAAGGGTAAAAATGCCCGCGGTAAAACAAAGGATGCTAAAGGCAAGGACAAAGCGAAAGACAAGGTTAAGGCTGACGTGTTGGAGATTGCTGAAACAGACGAGCTGCCGCAACCAGCATTCGAGGCCAAGGAACGCCGCGATTCCATCAGGGCTTCCAACGAAGAGCGACGTGGCAAGTCACAGCACGAACAGCAACATCGGCGCCGCCGCGATCGGGACGATGATGACGGTCCTACGCCTGTCGGATTCGGTAAGGAAATTCCGGCATTCATGTTGATCCCGACTGGCATCTGATCGATATCTTTTGATGACTTTACAACTGGCCTCGAATGACATTCGGGGCCGATTTCCTTTTGGAAAGCATCCAGAAAAATGCCGACGCTGCTTTCGGAGTGCGTTAAAATAAACAGTTAGACGCGTTCTGATTCAATCAGTTAGGCGCTTAAGGCACAGATTTGCTCGCGCGCAGGGCTGCCGCAAAGGCAACACGTACCCAGTCAGCCATAATGTCAGGATCGTCAAAGGCCTCATCGGGGACATGCCAATAGGGCATCGCAACGAGCTTGCCGCCTTTGCGTCCGGTGTAGGTCCATTGCGTTGACCCGGCAGCAATAAACTGCGGTATTGACTCGTTATCAGCCTTGAAAAGGAGCTCGTCGCGAACGACAAGCGCAAAGATCACGCCCTGATGATAGATGCCTTTACCGCCAAACATGCGCCGTATGCTAACAGGGCCGAGGCTACCGAGCAGGTCACGCAGTGTTTCGTCATCCATTGCGCCTTCCTCGTGAGAATGAGCTCAGGCAGCGCCTTGAATCTGGCGAAGATCGTCGGGTGAAACGGGCTTCAACTCAACAGATTCGCCGCAACCACAAGCCGAGGTCTGGTTGGGGTTGTTGAAGAGAAAACCGGTGCGCAGCGTCGTCACCTCGAAATCCATCTGGGTGCCAAGCAGGAACAGAACAGCTTCCGGAGCGATGAAGACTTTCGCGCCGTCCTTTTCGATGACGTCATCTCCCGCTTTAGCTTCGGTAGCGAGGTTGATTGTGTATTCCATACCCGCGCAGCCGCCTTTTTTTACGCCAACGCGAATGCCAAGCGCGCCATCCCGCGACGCGACGATCTCGCGAACACGCTCTGCGGCGGCTTCGGTTAGCGTCATAACTGCAAAACGACCCATTTTTATCTCTTCCGGTGACAGGCTGGTGTGTGGCTGAAGAATCATCCAATCTGATTGCAGCAAGGCCTTCTTACCGGCCCTATTGCCACGTTTTCATTATAATTAGTGTTGTAACATCATTACTGCAAGACACCAAATCGGGAGCGCGAATTGGCTATCTTCAGACAAGAATTGCTAGGAAGAGGAAAAGCGAATGTCGAATAATCTGACCAGACCTCTGATATTGGCTACCGTAGCAGGCTTTCTTGGGATGTCTCCGGCCGGTGTGCAAGCGCAAGACGCACCGAAAGAGACACCAAAGCAAAGCGAAACAAAGTCGGATACGAAGAAGCCCGTAGAGGAGACGACGCCATCCGAGCAGACGCAGGATACGGGAGCTGGTGTCACTGTTCCTGACTATCGCGATGATCGTTCGACCCCGCAGGCGCTCATAGAATCTTATTATAATGCAATCAACCGCAAGGAATATGCGCGCGCCTATGGCTACTACTCTGAAGAAGGGCGCGAACCGGATTTCAAAAATTTTGTGAAAGGGTACGAGAACACCAAAAGCGTTAAGGTGGCTTTGCGCAAATCGGAACCCGATCCGGGGGCGGGGCAGATCTACTGGAGTCAGCCACTCGCCATTGAGGCCGAAACCGAGAATGGCAAGAAACAGGTGTTCAGCGGTTGCTATACGCTTCACCTCACCAACCCGCAGATGCAGGAAGAGCCACCGTACAAGCCGTTGCAGATTATGACGGGTTCTCTGACGAAGTCGCCGTTGTCGCTCGAGAAAAGCGTTCCCGAAGCTTGCGAGGCGCCATGAAGGGGCTAAATTTTATGGTTGACCTTGCTACGATGGGAAGCTGCATGTTGCTGTCATTTCAGTAAGGGGTGAATCGAGATGATTAAACTGTCGGTTTCCAAGATGAACTGCGGCGGCTGTGCGAATAGCGTTGCTACTGCCTTGCGCAAGCTGGATTCCAGCGCCTGATTGAAATCGACCTCGAGAAGAAAGAAGTCGAATTCCAGGGGCAGGCGTCACAGGAATCGATTCTGTCGGCGTTGGATGCGGCCGGATATCCGGCGGTCGCTGCGCGAAGATGTGATTTCATTCAAGCTTGTATCGTCGACGCGTACATCGTAATTGCCGAAGTGCTGAAAGCGCCCCGGCATTTTCTTTGATGAAAACCAGTTGGTGTCAGATAGCGGCTCTCGTGAGTATGAGCCGCAGATGCTGTGTTTCATTGACTGGGGCCGCGATTTTTGCCACACCAACGGCAAATCTCGTTTATGGTGCTGTGACGGCGCGATACTCTTACGAATGCCGGTTTTGCCGGAAGTTCAGTATTCAGTTTTCTACTGTTATGGTAGCAGTTGGCATAAAACATCGCTTAATAGCGATAAGGAAGGGTTTAGGGCTATGGTAGCCGATTTCCAGGATCTTCGCACAAAGATGGTCGATAACCAGATCCGTACGACGGATGTAACCGATCTGGGAGTTATCGATGCATTCCTGACCGTTCCGCGCGAGGCTTTTGTACCGGCTGCCCGTCAGGTGTTGGCCTATATCGATGAAGATCACCGGCTAGACAGTGAAGGAACTGCTCCTCGTTATCTTATGGAGCCGTCTCCTTTTGCCAAGCTCGTGCAACTCGCGCGCGTCAATAAGAATGACGTTGTGCTCGATGTAGGTTGCGCAACCGGCTATTCCTCTGCAATTCTATCGAAACTCGCTGGATCGGTCATCGGCTTGGAAAGTGATTCCAATCTGGCTGCTGTAGCGACAGCCCGCCTCAATGAGTTGGGTTATGACAATGTTGTGATTGTTTCAGGTGATTTGCATGAAGGTTACCCTTCAGAAGCGCCTTATGACGTCGTTCTGATAGAAGGTGCCGTGGATTTCGTTCCGGAAAGTCTGTTCAAGCAGCTCAAGGAAGGCGGACGTCTGGTCGTTGTCGAAGGTCGTGGAAATGCCGGTATTGCGCGCATTTATGTGAAAGAAGGCGGTGTTGCATCTGGTCGTACGGTATTCAATACGGCGGTCAAGCCACTCCCTGGGTTCGAGCGTATTCCACAGTTCGAACTCTAATGTTGGGAGATGATACAATTCTGCAACGTTGTGGAATTTGTTTGTGAAAGCTCTGGCGGGGGCAATGGAGTTGGTCGAATTTACAGGTTATTAGGGTTTGCCCGAACTGATCGGTTCGATTGTTGGATTCGTTTGTTCTAAGATGAGGTACACGGTGTTCAAAACGTGCAAAAGACTGATAGCGGCAGCTGCATTGTTGTCTGGCACCGTATTGGGGGGGCAAGCCGCTTGGTCGGAGACACTGACAGGCGCTCTCGTCAAAGCCTACAAGAACAATGCGAACCTGAACTACGCTCGTGCAGGCGTTCGTGTCACGGATGAAAGCGTTGCGATCGCCAAGTCGGGATATCGTCCGCAAATCACCGGCTCCTACAATGTAGGGCGAGGGAAAACCGCAACGACATCTTATCGTACGACAGGTACGTTCGGTATCGAGCTGAACCAGATGCTGTTCGATGGATTTCAAACCAAGAACACCGTCGCATCCGCTGAAACGCAAGTCTATGCCCAGCGCGAAAACCTTCGCAACGAAGAGCAGAACAGGCTTTATGAAGCCGTAAGCGCCTATATGAACGTCTATCAGGCACGCCAGATTGCCGCGCTTCGCGAACGCAATCTTGCTGCATTGAACGAGCAAGTTCGTGCAGCGCGTGCGCGTCTGGACGTGGGCGAAGGCACACGTACGGACGTGGCTCAGGCCGATGCCAGCCGCTCCACTGCCGTTGCAGAACTCAACTCGGCGCGTGCGGATGTAAAGTCGGCGGAAGCAACCTATTTACAGGTTATTGGCGCTCAGCCTGGTAAGCTTTCGGCTGCGTCTCCCGCCAAGAATTTGCCGCGGACACCGAATGATGCCTTTAGTTTTGCTTCCGCTGAACATCCGGGCATTCTGGCAACCCAGTATGCAGTTAATGCTGCAGGCTATAATGTAAAAGCCAAAGAGGGCGCGTTGCTTCCTTCCGTTGGATTGACCGCAAGTGCCAGCCGTATGGATACCTATTCAGGTTCCGATATTGGGGACGGTAATTCGGCGTCGATTGGAGTCGGCGTCAGCATTCCGATTTACACGGGCGGCCGCTCGTCCGCCCAGGTCCGTCAGTCGAAGGAGCAGCTGGGGCAGGCCCGTATCGAAGTTGATGTGGTCCGCGATCAGGTTCGTCAGGCCATCGGTTCGGCGTGGTCCCAGCTCGAAGCTGCACGCGCTTCGGTCAAGGCAAACCGTGACGGTATTTCTGCCGCTCAGCTGGCGCTCGACGGTGTCATCGAAGAACGTAAAGTGGGGCAGCGCACGACGCTTGATGTGTTGACTGCGCAGAACGAACTTATCAAGACTCAGGTGGCATTAGTCCAATCGGAGCATGATGTCATCGTTGCCAGTTATGCATTGCTCAATGCGACAGGACGCATGACCGCAAAGCAGATGGGACTTCAGGTTGCCGAGCATAAGCCGGAAGAGCACTATGAAGCTGTTAAGGACAAGTGGTTCGGTTTGCGCACGCCAGATGGGCGCTGAATATTCTTGCACGAAGACAAGTTGAACGGCGCACTGGAGGCGCCGTTTTCTTTTTCTGATTCGTTGGCTGAAATCTAATTCTTAATAAATTCATAAAGCTGTGGGTTCGGCCCAGGCTGGCTTATGAGGGGATTCTCAAAGTGTGGAAGGTCCGGTACCCTTAATTCATTGATTCTCCGCCGTTTGCAGGCGGTGTCACGACACGGGAAAAACGGACAGCCATGGCACAGACATCCAGCGCAGCACGTGAACCGTCTATGGAAGAAATACTCGCTTCCATCCGTCGGATTATTGAAGACAGCGATGTGGCCCGTCATCCGTCCCAGGAGGCGGATGGTTTTCCGGTGCGCGGCGAGGTTGCAGCTTTCGCCCGACCGACATCAGTTCAGAAATCTTCCGAACTTCAATCCCAGGAGCCGCCAAAGGCAGCAATATCCGTTGAGAAGCCTTCCATGATGCGGAACGTTTTTGCGGATGAACCGGTTTTGCGTGGTGCCATAAGCGAGCAAAATGTGGATTCTTCCGCATTTGAAACGATATCGGATGACGAAGACGAGATTATTCTGGATGCCCAGAATGATGATCGGCGCGGTGCAGCGGAATTTTCTTCGGCACAAACTGACAATGATGCCGTTGAGGCGGATCATCAGGTAGTAATGGAAGCGGTTGATCGTTCGGTCGAAGCTGGCATTGCTGAAGCCGTTGATGTGATTCTTGATCCGGAAGCAGAAGGCACAACAGAAGCAGAACCGCCACTGCCGCATGCGCCGCTGGGCCAGCCCGTCGTTGACTCTGTTGAAAAAGAACAGGAGACAGCGCATATTCTATCCGAGGTCGCGGAACGTCAGGTGGCGGCTTCATTCCAGGATTTGAATCATGCTGTGCGCGCTGAACCGCGCCGCTCTTTCGATGATATTGCAGAGGAACTTCTGCGCCCGATGCTGCAAGACTGGCTCGACAACAATCTGCCGGTTTTGGTCGAGAGGCTTGTTCGCGAGGAGATCGAACGCGTCGTGCGTGGCGAGCGGTAAGCAACGGTTCAAACGCATTCTCAATGTGTCGCCCGTCTGTTTTACAGGCGGGCTTCCTGTTTGAAGATGGCCGACATGATATGGTGATCACTTTTAAAGTGATTTATTACACGTTAGTTGCTATTGAGCCCTCAATCCTTTCATTGCGCATAAAAACCGGATAATTCCATGCTTGAGAAGACCTATGACGCCGCGGCTATAGAGCCGAAAATCGCCGAACGCTGGGACGAAGCGGGCGCGTTCAAGGCGGGAGCAGGGGCCGAGCCCGGCGCTGATCCTTTTGCTGTCGTCATCCCTCCGCCGAATGTCACCGGATCGCTACATATGGGCCATGCGCTCAATAATACGATCCAGGACATCATGGTGCGCTTTGAGCGGATGCGCGGCAAGAACGTGCTCTGGCAGCCGGGTATGGACCATGCCGGTATTGCGACACAGATGGTGGTTGAGCGGCAGTTGGCTGAACGCCAGGAACCGAACCGCCATACCATGGGCCGCGAGAAATTCATTGAGCGCATCTGGCAGTGGAAATCCGAATCCGGCGGTATGATCTCCAATCAGCTTCGCCGTCTTGGTGCATCGTGCGACTGGTCGCGCGAACGCTTCACCATGGATGAGGGGCTATCGCAGGCGGTTCTTGAGGTTTTTGTTACCCTTTACAAACAAGGTTTGATCTATCGCGACAAGCGCCTTGTGAACTGGGACCCTAAACTGCTGACAGCGATTTCGGACATTGAGGTGGAGTCTCGTGAGGTCAAAGGCCATCTCTGGCACTTCCGCTATCCGCTGGAGAATGTGCCTTTCGATCCGGAAAACCCGCATACCTACATTGTCGTTGCGACAACGCGACCGGAAACCATGCTGGGTGATACGGGCGTGGCGGTCAATCCGAAGGATGAGCGCTACCATGCTCTAGTCGGCAATGATGTCGTTCTGCCGCTTGTCGGCCGTCATATTCCCATCGTTGCTGACGACTATGCCGACCCGGAATCCGGTTCGGGTGCGGTGAAGATCACGCCTGCGCATGATTTCAACGATTTTGAGGTTGGCAAGCGTAACGATCTGGGCGCAATCAATATTTTGACGCCGGATGCTTCGGTTACTCTCAAGGACAATGTAGAATTTCTTGAGGGACTGGAGCTCACGCCGGAGCTGAAGGCACTTATCAACGAGATGGATGGTCTCGATCGTTTTGCGGCGCGCAAGCACATTGTCGAGCTGATGGAAGCACGCGGCTATCTCGAGAAGATTGAGGACCATACCCATGCTGTACCACACGGTGACCGCGGCGGTGTGCCGATCGAGCCGTATCTGACGGATCAGTGGTATGTGAATGCGGTGGAGTTGGCAAAGCCTGCCATGGCCGCCGTTCGTGATGGTCGCACGCAAATCGTGCCTAAGAATTGGGAAAAGACGTATTTCGACTGGATGGAAAACATCCAGCCATGGTGTATTTCCCGGCAGCTTTGGTGGGGGCATCAGATTCCGGCCTGGTATGGTCCGGATGGAACCTGCTTCGTTGAGAAGAGCGAAGAGCAGGCGAGGGCTGCGGCTCGCGCTCATTATGGTGAGGATGTCGCGCTGGAGCGTGACACTGATGTGCTCGATACCTGGTTCTCATCAGCGCTTTGGCCATTCTCCACGCTCGGCTGGCCTGACAAGACGCCGGAGCTTGCCACCTATTATCCGACCAGTGTTCTGGTCACGGGCTTCGATATCCTGTTCTTCTGGGTTGCCCGCATGATGATGATGGGCCTCCATTTCATGGAAGAAATTCCGTTCCATACGGTCTATCTCCATGCGCTCGTTCGCGACAAGCACGGCGCTAAAATGTCGAAGTCCAAGGGTAACGTCATCGATCCGCTTGAACTGATGGACGAATATGGCGCCGACGCCCTGCGCTTCACGCTGGCGATCATGGCCGCACAGGGACGCGATGTTAAGCTTGATCCGGCACGCATCGCCGGCTATCGCAATTTTGGCACGAAGCTTTGGAATGCGACACGCTTTGCCCAGATGAATGGCGTGAAGCTTGATCCAGGTTTTCGCCCGGAAAATGCAAATCTCGCTGTTAATCGCTGGATTTTGACGGAGCTGACCAAAGCCACTCGTGCTGTTACGGATGGCATTGCGACTTATCGCTTCAATGAGGCAGCGGGCGCGGCGTATCGCTTCGTCTGGAACCAGTTCTGTGACTGGTATCTTGAGCTGCTGAAGCCGATTTTCATGGGCGATGATGAAGTAGCGAAGGCGGAAGCCCAGGCTACCGCAGCCTATTGCCTTGATCAGGTCTACAAGCTGCTGCACCCGTTCATGCCGTTCATGACTGAGGAGCTCTGGTCGTTGACAGCGGGAGAGGGCCAAAAGCGCGATACCGTTCTGGCGCTTGCGCAATGGCCGGAACTTTCGTTCGAGGATGAGGAAGCTGCTGCCGATATCAATTGGCTTCTGGAGCTGGTGACAGGCATCCGCTCCGTTCGCGCAGAAATGAACGTTCCGGCAGGCGCCGTTGCTCCGGTTGTCGTTCTCGATGCGGTGGCGGTGACGACGGACCGATTTGCACGCCATGATGCCGCGATCAAGCGTCTAGCCCGTGTGGAAAGTATTTCCTTTGAAGCAAATGCCCCCAAGGGGGCAGCCCAGATGCTTCTTGGTGAAGCGACGATTTGTATCCCGCTCGGGAGTCTGATCGACCTCAAGGCCGAAGCTGCCCGTCTTGCAAAGGAAGCTTCCAAGATTGCCGTCGATATTGACCGTATTGAGAAAAAGCTTTCGAACGAGAAATTTGTCGCCAACGCTCGCGAGGACGTTGTCGAAGCAGAACGTGAGAAGCTAGTGGAGTTGAAGGAAGCGGCTGTGCGGGTCGCTACTGCTGAATCACGCATCCGTGAAGCAGGCTGAATTGACCTGACACAAAAAAGCTGGAACCAGCTCGAATCAAGCGCCCGGCGTCTTAGGTTGCCGGGTGTTTGGTTTGCAAAAGGCTCCATCCGGGCGCCTGCGTGTCTGTATAATTCCTAATCGAACCGGTATTTCGATTGTTTTTGAGTAATGTTGCGCTTTCGCAACAAGGCGGAAAGCTGGCATGAAAATGGCGAATTCTGGCCGATATGTCGTCTTTTTATGTAGAAAAAGTTGCATCAAACAGCAAAATCCTTCGGATTTCGTCCATTTCAGCAAGAGGTACTCAGTTCCAGTTCTGAGCTTCCCACTTAATGCGTCTTGCAGGCGGATTCATTCCTGATTTACGTTTGCGTCAACGTTAATGCCGTTGCTGTGTGGGAGGAATTTTATGAACGGACAGCGCGTGAAAATAATGGGGATCTTGGCGGTGCTGTTGGGGAGCACTGTTACAGTTCATGCAGGCGGTTTCGAACGTAGCTCTCAGGATTTTGATATTCTTTTTGAGCAGGGCAATGTGGTCGATACCACTGGAACGTTTGTAGCGCCGCAGCGCAAGTTGAAGAATATTCGCGGCTCTGCCGTTGGTGCGGCTACCGGGGGTATAAACCCGATTACCCGTAGGCCCTATGCAACTGAAGTCGATGAAGCCAAAAGCTATTGGGTGCCGAAGGTTTCGGCAAAATTTGATCTGACAGACGATCTGGCTTGTGCTGCGCAGTATCGCCAGCCATTTGGCGTTCATACGGATGTCGGGATCGATACGGTTCGCATGTTCACTGCCATTGAGCAGAAGATCTCCTCGCATGATTACGGCCTGAACTGCTCGTATCGCTTCGCCGCAGGAGAAAAAGGTTACTTCCGTATTCTTGGTGGTGTCAGCTATCAGGAGCTCAGAGGTGAACAGACCCGTATGCTGCCAGCCCAGGGACCTCTTCCATTTCGTATCGGAACGCTTGATGTTGAGGATTCAAGTGTAGGCTGGCGTTTGGGTGCTGCATACGAAATTCCTGAATATGCTTTGCGCGCAAGTTTGGTTTACCAGTCAGAGCTCAAATACAAACTCGAAGGCGACGTCGGCAATATCCTGCCCGGAACGACGGTTAATGTGCTCGGGGAGGTGGCGACGCCTCAGTCATTGGAGTTCAAGTTCCAGACAGGGATTGCGCCTGACTGGCTGGCTATGGGGTCCGTGAAATGGACCGATTGGTCGACGATTAGTCGCGTCAGCTTTATCAATAATAGCGGCGTTCAGTATGCTCGCTTTGCACCCGGACAGGAGGTCACGTCACTCGATCTCAATTTCCGGGATGGTTGGACAATAATGGGCGGTGTTGGCCATAAGTTTAATGACCAATGGTCTGTTGCCGGCACTATAACGTGGGATCGCTCCACAAAGACCGGTCTGACGTCACAGACGGATGTCTGGTTGTTCGGACTTGGTGCCAACTATAAGCCTCATGAGAAAATCGATATTCGCCTTGCGGGTGCCCTCGGTTGGCTTGCCTCCGGCAAAATCGACGATACTATTGTCGATGGAGTTCAAAAACCGACCGGTTCAAAGGCTGAGTTTGGTAACGATCTTGTGAGCGCACTGTCTTTGACTGCAAAGTTTAAATTCTAAAGCGTTCCGGCGTTGGCGGAAACGTACTCTTGATAATAAGTTCTTGAAAACAAAAAGCCCGGCAACCTTGCCGGGCTTTTTGTTTGTGAGTGAGGTAGATCACTGTTCCAGTCGCGCAAGCAACGACGATGTGTCCCAGCGCCCGCCACCGGCTTTTTGAACTTCTTTGTAAAATTGATCAACCAATGCCGTCACGGGTAACAAGGCGCCATTGCGATCCGCTTCATCAAGACAGATACCCAGGTCCTTGCGCATCCAGTCGACCGCGAAGCCGAAATCATATTTTCCCTGATTCATTGTGCCTGAACGGTTTTCCATTTGCCACGAACCAGCTGCACCTTTGGAGATGACCGAAACCAGTTTCTCGATGTCGAGGCCGGCTTTCTTTCCGAAGTGAATACCTTCGGCCAATCCCTGGACAAGGCCTGCGATGCATATCTGGTTGACCATTTTTGCCAGTTGTCCTGACCCGACCGGTCCCATCAGGCCAACGAAACGGGCGTATGCATCAATGACAGACCGGGCACGTTCAAATACTGGTTCTGTCGCGCCGACCATTACGGTCAGGACACCATTTTCCGCACCCGCTTGTCCTCCGGAGACGGGGGCATCGATGAAATGGAAGCCGCGTTTCTGTGCTTGCGTGTCCAGTTCGCGGGCGACTTGCGCCGATGCCGTGGTGTTGTCGACGAAAATTGCATCGTTCTTCATCGTAGAAAAGGCGCCGTCCAGTCCGGTGGCTACCGCACGAAGATCGTCATCGTTTCCAACGCAGGCGAAGACGAAATCCGCATCTTGTGCAGCTTCAGCAGGGGTGGAAGCATGCTGGCCACCGAATTCTTTGGCCCATTTTTCAGCTTTTTCTGCAGTGCGGTTGTATACTGTGACATCATGACCGCCTTTGATCCTAAGGTGGCCAGCCATGGGGTAGCCCATGACGCCAAGGCCAAGGAACGCTACTTTCTTTGTTGTTGTCATTAGTTCATTCCTCCGGATAGTCCGCTATTCTCAGGTAAGGGGCGTTATGACTGCAGCGCGATAGGCAGGACGCTCTTGCAGACGGTTATACCAGTCTTCAAGACGCGGCAAAGGTGGTCGCTCAGTGAGAAATTCAAACCAGGCATAGGCGTAGCAGCCAATGGGTATGTCGCCGATCCCGAAACTTTCTCCCGAAAACCACGGTGCATCTTTGAGGCCGCTATCTGCAATCTGCATGGAGCGCGACAGGCCATCAAGGCCACGCTGTAAAATTGCCGGATTGCGCTTTTCTTCAGGCAGCCGGATCAAATGCATGATGGCGTCGCGGAAGTTACTATAGAGGGTGGTTGAAGCCCAATCCATCCATTTTTCGGCTTGCGCGCGCTTGGCCGGATCCTCGATCCAGAGGCTATTTTTGCCATAGGCAGCCGCCAGATAACGGGTGATGACGTTCGATTCCCAAAGGACGGTTTCTCCGTCTTCAAGCAGAGGTATTAGACCGTTCGGATTGCGCGTGAGATAGGCGGGGTCGTCAAGGCCGCCGAATTGCCCTCCAATGTCCAATTGCTCATACTCGAGATCAAGTTCCTGCGCTATCCATAGAACTTTTTTGACGTTTGTGGAGTTTGTCCGGCCCCAGATCTTCAGCATGTCGTAGCCTGTTGCGTTGCTGTTGGAGGTTGCGTTTTTAGCGCAGAGCGATAAGGGCATTTTAAACAGATTGCCCCCGGAAGCTACAAGGCTGCCGGGAGCAATATTCTCGGTTCTGTAATTTTCGTTAACGAACGAGATGCCGCGTTAGCCGCCGTTCGAAAAAATCCCAGATGTGACGCAAACATTCGACAATCAGCAGATAGATCACAGCTGCCCAAAGATAAGTCTGGAAATCGAAGGTGCGTGAATAGGCACGGCGTGTCTCTCCCATGAGATCGAGCACGGTAATAATAGCAACGATGGCCGAGCCTTTGATCATCAGGATGATTTCATTGCCATAGGGGCGTAGCGCTACGATAAGTGCCTGTGGAAGGATAACCTTCCAGAACGTCACGCGCTTTGAAATGCCTAGAGCTGCTGCACCTTCCCATTGACCTACTGCCACGCTTTGGATTGCACCACGCAATATTTCCGCTTGATAGGCTGCCGTATTGAGCGAGAAGGCCAGAATGGCACAGTTCCAGGCATCCCTGAAGAATATCCAGAGACCCACACTGTCCAGGAACGGGCGGAATGTCCCGAAACCGTAATAGATCAGGAATGTCTGGGCGAGGAGCGGCGTGCCGCGGAAGAAATAGACATAGCCGAAAGCAATGCCACGCAGCCACCTATTGTTGGACATGCGCGCCGCCGTGATCGGCAGAGAAAGCAGAGCACCGATTATGATCGAGACTGCGACAAGTTTCAGTGTGACCAGCAGGCCCGACCAGTAGCGTGGCGCATAGGTTTCAAACAGATCAATACGCCATGCGTTATAGAGGTAGATTGCCAGACCTGCGAAAAGCAGGGCCCACAGTGCGACAATGACATGTCCGACAATACGCATCCGCGTCCATGTTTTGACGACCGGAGGCGGAACCATCACGTCGGAGGGAGTGTTCGAGACAGTCTGGGTCATCGTCACGCACCTCGCGAACGGTTGCTACCGGCATCGGCCCAGCGGGCAATGCGGTTAATGAAGTAAGACGAAATGATCGCAAGGATAAGGTAGAGCAGGCAGGCTATCCCGAAGAACAGAAACGGCTCCTTTGTAACGCGTGCGGCAATGGAGGTCTGGCGGAGAATATCGGAAAGCGTGATCACTGATACGAGAGACGTGTCCTTCAACAATACCAGCCAGAGATTGGCGAGGCCGGGCAAAGCTATGCGAATGAGCTGCGGCAGAATAACTTTGCGCATGGTCTGCCAATGCGAAAGGCCGACGGCGTAGCCACCCTCATACTGTCCATGCGGAATGGCGCGGAAGGCGGATAGGAAAACTTCGCTGGAATAGGACGAGAAAACAAAACCAAGAGCGACCATACCGGCGCCAAAGGCGTTGATTTCCACATTCGCTTCTATCCCAAACAGGCTCAGTAAACGCTGAAGGCCAAGCGATGCACCGAAATAAACGAGGAAAAGCGTAAGAAGCTCGGGCAAACCGCGAAATATCGTTGTGTAGATATTGGAGGCAAGCCGTATCGAAGGTTCGTTTGATTGTTTGCCGAGGGCAACCAGAAACCCGAGGGCAAGGCCGACGGGGAGGGTGGCAAGCGCCAGAGAAACTGTAACCAGTAGGCCCCAGGCAATACTGTTTCCCCAGCCATCGGGGCCAAAACTCAACAAGGTGGCGTAGTGTTCCATGCGCCTATTCTTTTTCTTTTGGGGTTTGTACCGGCGTTCCAACGCTGTTCACGAAAAGCCTCGTACAGCGTTTGCGATTCAACCCTTGCAAATGATTTGCGCCGGTCTGCTTTGAAGCAAACCGGCGCATAAGCGTCATCTCTGATTAATTTTCAGCGCCATAAGCGTCGAAATCAAAGTACTTGTCGTTGACTTCCTTGTACTTTCCGTTGGCGCGGATGGCTTTGATAGCTTCATTGAACTTCGCAACCAGTTCCGGGCGGCCTTTCTTGAAGGCGACGCCGGCACCCGGACCATGGATTTCGATGACAGGCGGGAAAGTGCCTACCATTTTGCAGCATGCGCCATCCGGTGACTTCAGCCATTCGGCCAGTGTCACACTATCGTCATTGACGGCATCAAGACGGCCATTGGCGAGATCGAGACGGTATTCCTCGGCTGTCGGATAGGCTTTGATGGTGCTGTCTGTGTAGGTCTTTTCCGAATAGTTGGCGTGAGTGGTGGAAACCTGGACGCCGATCGTCTTGCCCGCGAGGTCTTCCTTGGTCACGCCTTTGATGTCGGTCTCCTTTGGGGCGGCAATGCCGGGAGGCGTGTTGTAATATTTGTTCGAGAAATCGACCTGCTTTTTGCGTTCGTCGGTAATGGACATGGACGCAATGAAAGCATCGAATTTGCCAGCTTGCAAGGCAGGGATTGCGCCATCCCACTCCTGGGTGACGAAAGTGCACTCCGCCTTCATCTGGTCGCAGAGTGCCTTGGCGATATCGACATCGAAGCCTGAAAGCGTTCCATCGGGCTTAATGAAATTGAAGGGCGGGTAAGCACCTTCTGTGCCGATCGTCAGCTTCAGGGGCTCCTGAGCACTTGCAACGCCGGCGGTCATGCCTCCGATCGTGGTTGCCAAAGCTGCAACCGATACAGCGGCTGCGATACGCTTGAGTACGCGCATTTTAAGTCCTCTCGTTTGTTCTGGCTGGTTCCCTGATTCTTGTTCTGGTTCAGCCGCTGGAGGGATATTCACGACCTGAAACTTCAGATTGCAGACCTGGCAATGAACCCCCACCGTTATCAATAGATGCTGGAAGCGATCATGCGCAATATTTTTTCGCATTTCCGTTTCCATCATCTCCTGTGGTACCGATATTCCCACCATTCTTCGCCAGAAGGCAAGATGGTTCACGTAATTTAATTGTGTGCGAAATAGGTGCCATTCACTACGATTTTGGTAGGTGACAATATGCATCTAGTGAATTTATGAGTGAAACTGACCTTCTTTGGTGATTTTCTCAGAGGGTCATCTCTTGTTCGATGAAGTCGGCTATTTCTTCAATTGCATCGATGTTAAAAATAGGCAGTTCGACATTGTCCTGCGGCTGATCTGTTGCGATGGCGACAATGTTCGGATCGCTCTCATGCAGGCATGGGCCATCATGACCGTCTTGCCGTTGCAGTTCAATTTTTTTGTGTGGCTCGTGTTTATAGCCTTCAACCAGAACCAAGTCGCATGGTGCCAATTTCCCAACGATTTCCAGCAAAGTGGGTTCTGGTTCGTGTGCATTTTCATGCATGATCGCATATCGCCGGGATGAGACAATTGCCACCTCGGAAGCTCCCGCCTTGCGATGCCGCCAGGAATCCGTTCCTTCATGATCTATATCGAAATCATGGTGGGCGTGTTTGACGGTCGCTATGCGATAACCGCGTTCGGTAAAACAGCGCACCAGCCTTTCGGTCATCGTGGTCTTACCGGAGTTTTTCCAGCCAGTGATTCCGAATAGCTTCTGTTTCAATGCAACGCCTCGTTCAGTCTTTGCGCCTTGATGAGATCGTCAGGCCGATTGATGTTGAAAAACGGATCGTAAGTCTCCTGCTGTCCGGCCAGAGGTGCAAGAGCAAAGTTCACGGTATCAAAGCCGATCTGGCTGGCAAAGGCGAGGACACTGGCTTTTGGTGCGTTTGCCAGCCAGTCTCGCAGTTCGTCGACCAGGTCGGTTCGCCAAAGTCCGACAATTGGGTGCAATCGGTTGTCGGAGCACGCAATGACTATCCGCGCATCGGTCTTTGCATGCCGCCTGTAAAGCCGCTCAACCAGATCTGCTGGCAGAAAGGGGGCGTCGGCCGCAGCCGTCAGGAGCACAGGAAAATGCCTTGCATGATCGAGCGCCGTCAGTAGTCCTGCAAGCGGTCCACCGTGCGGTGCCGGTTTGTCGGATATGACCGGCAGTGCCCACGGAGCGAAGCGAGAAGGAGCGCCATTTGCATTGATGAAAAGGTAGTCCACTTGTGAAGAAAGCCGTTCGATTACGTGAGCAATCAACGGGCGAGAGCCCAGAGGCTGAAGGAATTTGTCGCCCGGAATGCCTCCGGCCTGCATCCGGCTTGATTGGCCTCCCGCGATGATTGCTGCGGCAATCTTGCGACGTTCTTCCGTCATGACGGTTCGACGCCGGTAGGGATGGTTGCAAGTGTACTCTTGTATTTTTCACGCTTTTTCAATGCATGTTCGCGATAGACCATATAGATGCCGCTTCCTACCACCAAAACCGATCCGGCAATCGTGTAGATGTCCGGCGCTTCGCCGAAAACCATAATGCTGAGTCCGATCGCCCAAAGCAAACTGGAGTAACGGAAGGGGGAAACGAACGACACCTCGCCCTCGCGCATTGCCAGAATAATGAAGTGATAACCGATGATGAGAAGGATTGCAGCGCCTGCGATAATGGCGACAGGAATGAGTCCGATCGGTTGCCAGCCGCCCATCGGTATGGTTAGCACGCCGCCAGCCAAAGTAATTGCGCCAGCAGTCAAAGTCGAGAGATAGAGCGTGGGTACATGTGCCGGCACGCGGCGGGTTGCGAGATCGCGTAATGCGGCAAAGCCCACGCTTGCAAGCAAGACAGCCACCGCCGCCAGACTTGCTGCGTCATTGGCCCCCGGTCGAATAATGATCAGGACTCCAATGAAACCCAGAAAGATACAGGACCATCGGCGCCAACCAACTTTCTCCTTCAGAAAAAGTGCAGCGCCTAGCGTCACCAGAAGAGGCGTTGCCTGAAAAACGGCGGAACAAAACGCCTGGGACAGATGGCCGAGGGAATAAATATAGGTGACGGTTGCCACGACCTCACCAATGACCCGGACTATGGTCATCCGCTCCAGAGGAAGTTTGCGTAGCGCGCCATGCCGGTAAGCCAGCAATCCGATCGCAAGAGTGGCGAAAACCCCACGGATCAGCATGTACTGGCCGCTGTTCATCTCGGTGAGAAGGTATTTTGTCATCGTATCGCCGATGGTAAATACGCCCATGGCGAGAAGCATAAAAATACTTGCGCGAAAATTGGATGACTGCGGCACGATAAGGAATCCAGTTTAGGATTGCATATCGTTTTACCGTTATTTTTGCGACACTTATTTCCGACTATTCACTTTTTTACAGTAAAACGGTTCAGCCGCCAGTAAGGCTCATATGACGGGCCACCGCCGGACGATTGTGCTCACGGTCGATGATGAAATCATGGCCTTTGGGCTTGCGCGAAATGGCTTCATCTATGGCCTGGCTGAGAAACGCGTCATCTTCGCTTGCCCGCAGCGCTTTGCGCAGATCGGCATCATCGTTTTGCCCAAGGCACATATAAAGCATGCCAGTACAGGTGAGCCGCACGCGATTGCAGCTTTCGCAAAAATTATGCGTGAGCGGCGTTATAAAGCCCAGACGCCCTCCGGTTTCCTCAATTGTAACATAACGGGCGGGGCCGCCTGTCCGGTAGGGAATGTCATGAAGCGTGAATTGCTGCGACAGATCGGTGCGCAATTGTGACAGCGGAAGGTATTGGTCGGTGCGGTCAAACTCGATTTCTCCCATCGGCATGGTTTCGATCAAAGTCATATCCATTCCACGACCGTGCGCCCATCGGATGAGCTCAGGGATTTCTGTTTCGTTGAACCCTTTTAACGCGACGGCATTGATCTTGATGTGAATGCCAGCCTTCTGGGCCGTATCAATGCCTTCCATTACGCGGGACAAGTCACCCCAGCGTGTGATGCTGCGGAATTTCTCCGGATCGAGCGTATCAAGCGAGACATTGATGCGACGGATGCCGTGATCGACAAGCTCGCTGGCAAACCGCATGAGCTGGGACCCGTTCGTAGTCAATGTCAACTCATCGAGCGCACCGGACTGCAGATGACGGCCCAGTTGTCCAATCAGATGCATGATGTTCTTGCGCACAAGGGGCTCGCCGCCGGTGAGGCGCAGTTTACGCACGCCCTTTCCGATAAAAACGCTGCATAACCGGTCCAGCTCTTCGAGAGTCAGAAGATCTTTCTTTGGAAGGAATGTCATATGTTCCGCCATGCAGTAAGTGCAGCGGAAATCGCAGCGATCAGTGACTGAAACGCGTAGATAGGTAACAGCACGTCCGAACGGATCAATCATCTGTTCCGCCGGAGAAACAAGGGGCTGGGCTTGGATGGTTTGCATTGAATAAGCCATTGTTTCCAAACAGTGCGGAAAAATATCCGCATTACACATAGAGATAGGCATCGGGGACGTAGTTGTCCAGTTGCGATCTTTGCGAAGCTGCTTCAATCGTGCCGTGTAGTATTGCGCTATTTCAGCATGGAGCCTATCACGTTAGCGCGCGTTTTGATCTGATTGAAATCAAACCGGCGCTCTGATCATTTGATTTGACGCGCATCTTATCCGAAAACCGTTTCATGCTTTTCGGGATGCGCTCCAAGCGACCGGCTCGGTTCTGACGGAATCATAGCAATCGTTCTGGTTTTGTATTCTATGCATTTCGCGGCAAGCAAACCCGCTTCTCACTGTTGCCGGAAGTGCTCAATGTGGAGAGTAGCGATGAGCGAGATTTGGCCTACTGAGTTACGTGTTTCGCAGGATCGCCGTTTATTGACCGTTGCGTTCGAAGACGGCGAACGATTTGAGCTGTCAGCGGAGTTGCTGCGCGTCTTGTCGCCATCGGCGGAAGTGCAGGGCCATTCGCCGCAGCAGCGCGTGACGGTTGGAGGCAAATGCAACGTTGAAATCATGAGGCTTGAACCGGTGGGCAACTATGCCGTGCGCATCGTCTTTGACGATATGCACGACACGGGCCTGTTTTCTTGGACCTATCTGCATAAGCTTGGGGTCGAGAAAGACGCACTGTGGCAGAACTATCTGGATGAGCTGGCGGGAAAAGGCCTTACGCGCGATCCGCGTCGTTAACTGTTTCATCCCATAAGCTTTTCAGTGTCGGTATTGCGTCGATCTTAGGTTCGACGCAAACAGAGAGACGCTTTGTTTCCAGGGTCATCTGACGGTCAGTGGCGTTGCCAATGCATGAAATGCAAAAGGCGGCTTGAGAGCCACCTTTTGCCTGTTTTGATCTCAGCTGAGATTGAGTTCCTTGAAGAAATCGTTGCCCTTGTCGTCGATAACGATGAAAGCCGGGAAATCTTCCACTTCGATGCGCCAGATGGCTTCCATACCGAGTTCGGGATATTCCACGACTTCGACCTTCTTGATGCAATCCTGAGCGAGGCGGGCCGCAGGGCCACCAATGGAGCCTAGGTAAAATCCGCCATGGGTGCCGCAAGCGTCGCGAACCTGACGTGAGCGATTGCCCTTGGCGAGCATAATCATTGATCCACCGAAAGACTGAAATTGGTCGACATAGGAATCCATGCGGCCTGCCGTTGTCGGGCCGAACGATCCTGAAGCGTAACCGGTCGGTGTCTTGGCGGGGCCTGCGTAATAGATCGGATGGTTCTTGAAATAATCCGGCATCGGTTCACCATTTTCGAGGCGTTCCCGGATTTTCGCATGGGCGAGATCGCGTGCAACGATGATGGGTCCGCTAAGGGAAAGTCGTGTTTTTACAGGGTGTTTCGACAATTCCTTAAGTATCTGGTTCATCGGCTGATTGAGATCGATCCTGACCACATGGGAGGAGAGCTTTTCCTCGTCGATTTCCGGCATGTATTTGGCAGGATTGCTCTCAAGCTGCTCCAGGAAGATGCCTTCCCTGGTGATCTTGCCTTTCGCCTGTCGGTCAGCGGAGCAGGAGACGCCGATGCCGATCGGCAGCGACGCACCGTGACGTGGCAAACGGATAACGCGCACGTCATGGCAGAAATATTTGCCGCCAAACTGTGCACCTACGCCGAGCGACTGGGTGAGTTTATGAATTTCTTCTTCCATTTCCAGATCGCGGAATGCGTGGCCAGTGTCCGAACCCTGGATTGGCAGGCTGTCGAGATAACGTGTCGAAGCGAGCTTGACGGTTTTGAGATTCATTTCAGCCGAGGTGCCGCCGATGACAATCGCAAGATGGTAAGGCGGGCAGGCGGCAGTGCCGAGACTCAGGATCTTGTCCTTGAGGAAATCGATCATCCGGTCATGGGTCAGGAGTGAAGGCGTGCCCTGGTACAGGAAGGTCTTGTTGGCCGAACCGCCGCCTTTAGCTACAAACAGGAATTTGTAGGCGTCTTCGCCTTCTTCATAAATGTCGATCTGTGCAGGCAGATTGTTCTTGGTGTTCTTTTCCTCGAACATGGACAGCGGAGCGAGTTGGGAATAGCGCAGGTTCTTCTTGTTATAGGCGTCGAGAACGCCCGCGCCCAGCGCATCTGCGTCGCCTCCTTCGGTCCAGACGCGGCGACCCTTCTTGCCCATGATAATGGCCGTACCTGTGTCTTGACACATGGGCAGTACGCCGCCAGCGGCAATGTTTGCATTCTTCAAAAGATCATAGGCGACGAACCGGTCGTTCTCGGTGGCTTCCGGATCTTCGAGAATCTTTGCGAGCTGCTGTAAGTGACCGGGCCGGAGCAGGTGATTGATGTCGGCAAATGCCGCTTCGGACAGCAGGCGAAGTCCTTCCGGATCGACCGTCAGGATTTCCTGGCCTTTAAACGTATCGATCGACACGTAATCCGAAGTCAGCTTGCGGTATGGGGTGTCGTCTTCGCCGAGAGGGAAAAGATCGGCGGCGCTTGCTTCTGCCATCGTGGTACCTCGCTTGCTTGCCTGCCGCACAGGCCGGAGATCGTTGCCGATTTCCGGAGTGCACGATAGTGGTTTTTAAGTGCCGGAGTCTGGCCCCAACACATATTCTGCGGGGCTTTTAACGCGATGCAGGCAGGAAGCCACTGCGGCACATTGTTCAATTTCGGCAATTAATGAGAGGTGCCTATGTAGGGCCCTCAAATAATTGTGAGGATATCAGGTGCTGAAATTGCGTGAGTGAAGATTAACGTTAAAACTTTCTATACGAGATTGATAAATTCTACGCGCGTGAACTTGAACGGATTCGCCTTGCCGGCGGACGTGATAACTTTGGCGGTTGAAATGCAGTTTTCCTGGCACGCGCAGACAGACGGAAAGACACAACGCAAGGGCAAGGTTTATATTCGGAACGCAATAGCTCTGGCTCTGGCCGCATCGGTATTTTTCCCGACAACACAAACATACGCAGCCAACTCGCTGATGGAGCTGTTTCAGCAACGTCGTCAGCCGGAGAAACTAGCTGCGCCGCCGCCGAAAACGGCACCGGGGTCTATTGCTCCAAAAGCAAAAGCGGCTTCCGCACCGCGGGCTCCTGCGCGCAGCCTTCCTCCTGTGCAGCGCGTCACCGTCAAAGGTCCGCAGATCTACGACTACAAGCCAGCTGTTCTGACAAGGGTCGATTTCAGCGCCTTTGATATGCAGGTCACGGCTGCCACGGAGCCAATGAAGATCGATCCGCTGACGTCCGGTATGTCGCCGATCCGTGCGCAACAGCGTGAGGAGACCGCGGGCGACCGGGCCTTCGATGCCGCAGCGGAGTATCTGAAATCCGTGGATGTGAAGGCGGAAAAATCAATTGCCGAGGCACTCGTTACTTATTATTCAGGCAAGCGATCCTTCATGTGGTCGGCGGATGACAAGGTTCTCGACCGGGCCAAGAATGTCGCTGCATTTTTCGCACGTGCCGATGAAGACGGTTTGAATCCGCAGGAATATGAGGTCGGCATACCCGCCGACAGATTCGATTCCGCCAAGATCGAGGAACGTCGCCAAAAACTGGCAGAGTTTGAAATCCGCATGTCTGCCCGTACTTTGCGCTATGCCATAGATGCGGGCGAGGGGCGTATAATCGCCGATCGGTTGAGTGGTTTTCACGACCTTCCCCGCAACCGTGTTGATCCAAAAGCAGTTCTTGACGGACTGGCTTTCGAGAACGATCCAGTGGCCTATCTTCAAGGATTTCAGCCGGATAGTCCGCAATATTCGGCTTTGAAGCGCGAACTTGCGATGACGGAAGCGCCTTCGGGCAAGGCTATCCGTATTTCTCTGGATGGAGCGATCCGACCAGGTGCTACAAGCGACCAACTCAGCAAAGTGGTGGCGTTGATTAGCAAACATGCCCCTGCCGATTACCTGATGCAGTACCGTGATGTGCTTCAGGCGCACGCAAATACTGATGTCTACGCCCCTGAGCTGGTATCAGCGATCAAAGACTATCAAAAGCTTTCGGGCCGCACGCCGGATGGTGTCATCGGCAAGAACACAGTCGCGGCTCTTCAGGGTGAACAGGCTTCGGTCAAGCGCGATCGTATTCTTTACTCTATGGAACGGCTGCGCTGGTTGCCGCACGATTTCGGTTCGCGCTTCGTCATGATCAATCAACCGGCCTATCGCGCGGAATATTTCGAGGATGGTAAGGAAAAGCTGGGAATGAATGTGGTGATCGGTTCGCCAACGCATCAAACCTATTTTTTCTATAACAAAGTGCAAACCGTTGTCTTCAATCCATCCTGGGGAGTCCCGCGTTCGATTATTCTGAACGAAATGCTGCCCAAGGTAATGCGGGATACGAGCTATCTTGACCGTAATGGCTATGAAGTCTATGTGGGCGGCAAGAAAGTTTCAGCCAGTGCAGTGAACTGGAATGCGGTGGCAACGGGCAAGGCGCATGTCGGCATCCGTCAGAAACCGAGCCTTGATAACGCGCTGGGTGAATTGAAGATATTGTTCCCGAATTCGCACGATATCTATATGCATGATACGCCAGCGAAATCCTACTTCAAACGCGATATGCGTGCTTTGAGCCACGGTTGCATTCGATTGGAGCGTCCGCGTGACATGGCTGCGGCAGTGCTTGGCAAATCCGTGCCCGATCTCGACAAATATTTCGGCAAGAACGAGCGTGGTATAAGGGTGCCGGATCCGGTGCCGGTATACATAACGTATTTCACGGCTTGGCCTGATGCTGACGGCAGAATTCGCTATTATGGCGATGTATATGATCGGGATGCCGGACTTCAGAAGGCTTTCAATAAGACGACCGATTCTCGTCTGGCAGCTTTGTGAGCGCAATTAGTCCTTTGCGGGATGGGGAGGGGTGGACGAGCTCCAGGACATCGGTTGCCGAGAGCGTGTAGCCGATGTTCCATCGCTTGGCTTGAATATTCAAAATCTTTTTGGAAGTAGCAGTGTGTGGCGCTTGACTTACCCCGTTGTCGGTTCGTATATCCGCCACACTTGAATTAGCAGAAAAACTGCTTCGAGGGCGCGTAGCTCAGCGGGAGAGCATTCGCTTCACACGCGAAGGGTCACAGGTTCAATCCCTGTCGCGCCCACCATTTTGAAAAATAACAATCCTTCCACGTTCTCTGTTTTTGTCTATAATTGGCATAGCTATTTCAGTAATAAAGGTGGCTTTAAAATTTCATCTCAGATGGAATTTTCTTTTATTTGTGCTCTCCGATAAGTTGTGACCCATATCCTATTATAGAAATAATCTGTTTATTCGTAGATGATGTTTTCAAAACTCAATCCACGAGATTGGAAATATGTATTATTATTTACCTGCATTTGTCGTCGCTTTTAATCTTGTACCAGCCATGGCGGTGGCGATGCCCGCCACCCAGTTCGACCGGCTGCGTGACGAGCTCTTTGCTGGAAAGTCCATAACTTCGATTGTCGATTTAAATCAATGCAAGCAGGAATCCGGGCCGGTTACTTCCAATATTAAGCCTATCGGCGGCTTTACTATCGGTGCCTTTCAGGTCTTACCTGAGCCAGAACCGCAAATTGCCTATGCCCACAAGCACTTCACTGTGATGCCAGATGGGACACCGGTTATCGAGTTTGTTCAGTTCAGAGTCATGCTGGACGATACGGTGACCTTGACCGTCAGGCGCCTTTCTCCAACCACTTTTCATCCCTTGTCGGAACCGCGCGTTTTTATGTGTGTCGTAGAGAAGGGGTTGCGTTTTGTGCGAAACGATAAAAAATCTTCTGTGACGGGAGAATAAACCGCTCGTTTTGCACTGCGTAACGCACGAACGTGAACGACAAAAGCAAAGGGCCTTAGCGGACTGGCTAACAGATTAAATGCCATGTGAAAAAATCGTTTGCGTGACTGCATACGGAAGTTCCAAAAGTATTTCAAAGAACCGGTTTCTTTTCCTTACCAAATTTGGAAAATGGATCCGAATAATTGCTCCCGCAGGAGGTTCTCTGAAATGCATGGCGAATACAAAGTTCATGGCGGTAAACTCGTCGTGGTCGATCTTGAGGTGTGCAAGGGACGGCTGAGCGAGGTGCAGGTCGCAGGCGATTTTTTCCTTGAACCCGCAGAGGCGCTAGACGACATTTGCAATGCGGTTGAAGGTCTTTCTGCAGCAGCCTCGGCCGAGCAGATAGCGGATGCGGTTCGCGCTGGATTGCGCCCGGATGCTGCGATGATCGGTTTTAGCCCGGAATCTGTGGCTATTGCCGTGCGCCGCGCATTGGGTGTGGCGCGCACGTGGCGCGATTATGAATGGCAGATCATTGAAGTCCCGGCTGTTTCACCGGCGATGCATCTCGCGCTCGACGAAGTCCTGGCTCGTGAAGTTGCCGTCGGGCGTAGGGCGCCGACATTGCGCTTCTGGGAATGGGAGAGGCCCGCGATCATCATTGGCGCTTTTCAGTCGCTACGAAATGAAGTCGATATGGATGCCACGAGGGCGTTCGGGGTCGAAACGGTTCGTCGTGTTACCGGGGGAGGCGCCATGTTCGTGGAACCGGGCAGCACGATTACCTATTCGCTCTATGCTCCCGGTGAGCTGGTGCGCGATATGAGTTTCGCAGACTCCTACGCTTTTCTTGATGATTGGGTGCTGAAAGCACTTAATTCGCTTGGCATTGATGCGTTTTACAAACCGTTGAACGATATTTCGAGTTCTAAGGGCAAGATCGGCGGTGCGGCTCAAAAGCGTTTTTCAGGTGGAACGGTCCTTCATCATGTCACAATGGCCTATGATATGGACGCGGAAAAGATGGTGCAAGTGCTGCGAATTGGACGCGAGAAGCTTAGCGATAAAGGAACGACAAGCGCGGTTAAACGCGTTGATCCAGTACGAAGCCAAACCGGACTTCCGCGTGGTGAAGTTATCCAGCGCATGAGAGAAACGTTCGTGTCAATGAATGGCGGCGTGAGTGGGGCGATTACGCCGGAAGAATATGCTGCCGCTGAAAAACTTGCTGCCGAGAAGTTTTCAACACAGGAATGGCTGCGGCATATTCCGTAGCGCTGGTTGACGTGACAGCTGCGTCAGGCCGTGGCATAGGGGTGCGCGCAACCATAAGGCCTTCCCGATTCATGATCCGCATCGACAATATCAGCAAGTCCAACAGCCATCGTATCCTTTTTATAGAGGCTTCCGCAGCTCTTAACCGAGGCGAAAAGATTGGTCTTGTCGGCCCCAATGGTGCTGGCAAGACCACGCTCTTCCGTTTGATTACCGGAGATGACCAACCTGATGAGGGGCAGGTTTCCGTCGAAAAGGGGGCGACTGTCGGTTATTTTAACCAGAATGTGGGTGAAATGGCAGGACGTTCTGCTGTGGCGGAAGTAATGGACGGTGCCGGGCCGGTCAGCGAAGTTGCGGCAGAGCTTCGTACGCTTGAGGCGGCCATGTGCAATCCTGATCGCATGGACGAGATGGATGCGATCATCGAGCGTTACGGAGAGGTTCAGGCGCGTTATGAAGAGCTGGACGGTTACGGTCTGGACGGGCGCGCCCGCGAGGTCTTGGCTGGTCTAAGCTTCACCCAGGAAATGATGGACGGCGATGTCGGCAATCTCTCCGGTGGCTGGAAAATGCGCGTGGCTCTGGCTCGCATCCTTCTCATGCGCCCAGATGTCATGCTGCTTGACGAGCCGAGCAACCACCTTGATCTTGAAAGCCTGATCTGGCTGGAAGGTTTTCTCAAAAACTACGAAGGTGCTCTTCTAATGACCTCGCATGACCGCGAGTTCATGAACCGTATTGTCACCAAGATTATCGAAATCGACAGCGGTTCGTTGATGACCTATTCCGGCGACTATGGTTTTTATGAAGGTCAGCGTGCGCTGAATGAAAAGCAGCAGCAAGCCCAGTTCGAACGGCAGCAGGCGATGCTTGCCAAGGAAATCAAGTTCATTGAACGCTTCAAGGCACGTGCATCACATGCTTCGCAGGTTCAAAGCCGGGTGAAGAAGCTGGAAAAGATCGATCGTGTCGAGCCTCCGCGACGACGACAGACGGTCGCTTTCGATTTTGCTCCTGCGCCGCGTTCAGGAGAAGACGTTGTCAGCTTCAAGGGCGTTCATAAGGCATACGGCAACCGCACAATCTATAATGGCTTGGATTTTATGGTACGGCGGCGCGAACGCTGGTGTATCATGGGAGTGAATGGTGCGGGCAAATCTACGCTGCTCAAGCTTGTCGCCGGGGCGGACGAGCCGGATCAGGGCAATGTTGCGTTGGGGGCTAGCGTGAAACTTGGGTATTTCGCACAGCACGCCATGGATATTCTCGACGGCGACAGTACGATTCTTCAATGGCTTGAAGAACGCTTCCCAAAGGCCGGGCAGGCTCCGCTTCGTGCGTTGGCGGGCTGTTTTGGGTTTTCCGGCGATGATATCGAAAAGAAATGCAGGGTGCTTTCGGGCGGTGAAAAGGCGCGCCTGGTCATGGCGGCCATGCTGTTCGATCCACCGAATTTTCTGGTTCTGGACGAGCCGACAAACCATCTCGATCTCGATACGAAAGAAATGCTGATCAAGGCGCTTTCAGCATATGAGGGCACAATGCTGTTTGTGTCGCATGATCGTCATTTTCTGGCTGCGCTATCCAACCGTGTTCTGGAACTGACGTCTGACGGCATCCATCAATATGGCGGTGGCTATACGGAGTATGTCGAACGTACTGGTCAAGAAGCCCCCGGATTGCATTCGTGATGTGCCGTCGACGAGATTACGTGCTTTGGCAGTTAACTTCTTCGTATTTCTAGAAATAAGCCATTGAAGCACGTGCGGGGTTCGTTTAGAAACGCCGCTATATGAGGCTTCCGGCCCTCAAGTGCTGCACCCGTAGCTCAGCTGGATAGAGTGCTGCCCTCCGAAGGCAGAGGTCACAGGTTCGAATCCTGTCGGGTGCGCCATTTCAGAACAGAACTATGAACGCCGAATACCGCCGTTTCTACGCTTGAAGCGGCGACCAGCGTTCGCAGCAGTTCCGACTTCGATCCCATGATGCGAACCTCGTCGTCGGCAACCTCGACACGCTGCGCCAGCGCGCGTAGATGGTCGCGGCGGTAGCCGCCATCGTCGAGCCTGATCCGTTCACGGGCTTTGCGGGCAAACCCCTTGAGCATATCGGGTGTGACGCCCTGATTGCCTGAACTATCGAGCGCGAACTGCGTGCGCTCCGCGTCGGCGGCGGCTTGATCCCGCAATGCCTTGAGGCTCACCATGCGTTCCTTTGCCATGGCGTCGTCCTTGTCCACCATGCCGGCTTCGATGGCGTCAAAGAGACGACCGAGCCGCTGGTCGGCTTCCGTGATTCGCCTTTGAAGCTCGGCAAGATGCTCGCGGCGGCGCTCGGTGCGTTCCTGTCGGCGGTCGATGACGCTGGCAAGGACGGTTTCCAACCGCTTGGGCAGGAGCAGGCGATCCCCGATATAATCGGCAACCGTATGGTCCAGCTTGTCCATCGGGATCGTGCGGCCCTTGCAGCCGGTCTTGCCCTGCCGGGCCTTCGTCGAGCAGGTGTAGTAGCGATATGTCGTGCCCGCGCTGCCCCGTCCGGTGCGCAACGTCATTGCGCCTCCGCACTTGGCGCAGAAGCAAATGCCGGTCAGGAGCGTGGGGCCGCTGGAGACACGCGCGGGCGTCACCATGGGGTTGCGGGCTTTCAGGCGAGCTTGCACCGCGTCGAACACTTCGCGCTCGATCAGGGGCGGCACCGCCATGATGGCGACCTCGCTCTCCGGCTTCTTCTCCCGGTCCTTGTGCGAGCGGGTGTTGAACCTGTGCTCGCCGATATAGGTGGTGCGGGTCAGGATGGCGTGGATTTGCGCCAGACCCCAGCGCCCGCCGTCACGGGTGAAGAAGCGGCGCTCGTTGAGATAAGTGGCGATGGCCTTGACGCCCATCGCGCCGGACGTGCCGTCGCCCTCAAGGAACAGGCGATAGATCAGCCGCACGGTGTCGGCGTGCAGCGGGTCGATCTCCAGCTTCTTCTTGGTCTTCGATCCCCGCTGCTCGGCCGCGACGATGCGATAGCCGATAGGCGGCCGTGCGCCGTTCCAGAAGCCTTGCCGGGCGTTCTCGTTCATGGCACGCAGGACGTGCTTGGCGTTCTCCTTCGACTGGTATTCGTCGAACAGCGCCATGATCTGCCGCATCATCTGGTGCATGGGATCGTCGCCCATCTCCTGCGTGATGGACACGAGCTTGACGCCGTTCTTCGCCAGTTTCCTGACGTAGAACTCCATCTCGAAGTGATCGCGGAAAAACCGGCTGAACGAGTGGACCACGACAATATCGAAGGGCGCGGGCTTGGAAGTGCCCGCCTCGATCATGCGCTGGAACTCGGGGCGCTTGTCGTTGGTGGCGGTTGCGCCCGGTTCCACATAAGTCTCAACGAGCTGATAGCCGCGTTGCTCGCAATAGGCTTCGCCCTGCCGCTTCTGGTCGGGAATAGAAATATCATGCTCGGCCTGCCGGGCAGTCGAGACGCGCAGATACAGAGCAGCGCGGGCGGTAATGGTTGGGCTGTGTATGTTCATGCTCGACCTCCCATAGCTTTCTTCGCCTTGGGGCGGTCGATCAGGGGCAACGCCAGCTCCACCCGGTCATGCATCACCTTGGGCGCGAGTTTGCGTCCATGCCCCGGTTCAAGCCGCACAAGACCGTAGTTCTCCATGGTTTTCAGGGTGCGTGACAGATTGGAGCCGGCCCGGCCGGTGATTTCCGCCAGTTCCTCCAGCGATGCCGGGGCTTTCTCGGCGATGATGCGCAGCAGTTCGCGGTTGCCGGCCGACAGCACCTTGGCGAAGGATTCGGTCGAGGTGAACCACACCTTCGGATCGGTGGGCGCAGGTTTTTCCTCGCCGCGCGCGATCCGCATGGTGCGGGCCTTCATTTCTTCATAGTCGGCAATCCCGACTTTCAATGTGGTCATAGGGCACCTCGTTCCTTCAATACCGCGTCCACCGCCTGCCAGAAGTCGGCCAGTAGCGTGGCCGCGTCCTCGTAGGCGTAAGGCTTCACGGTCTGAAAGCGGTGCCGATGGTCCATCGGCTCGCCGCGTCTGCCTCGGCCGACCGGATGGGCATTGTCGAAGCCGACCAGCCGTTCGCCCGAAGGCCCGTGAAGCGTGAGCGAGTAATCGAGGCCGTGCGGCTTCTCCGGCGAGGCCGGAACGCGGGTGACGACGAATTTCACCCAATGGCCGCCCTCTGGATCGACAAAGAGCATCTGTCCGTCGAGGTCCAGAAGCGTGTCAAGGCCCGGATCACGATCCGCGCTCATGTCTTTTTCCTATCAGTTTGAGATAGGAATTGCAAGCTGCTTTCCGGCTTTCTCGGGCTCAAGAGTTCGTCGAACACATCGCCGAACCAACGCTCGAACACGTCAATCTCGGCCTCGGTAACAGGAATGTCCTCCGGCCAATCGTCGGTAACGCGCATCCTCTGGCCGTTCGGGCCGAGAAGTGGCGTGTTGCCGGCTCGCGTCCGGTCGTCCGGCGTAGGATCGTCGGCGTAGTCGAACAGATCGTCGGGAAGTGGTTCGGGGATCGACTGTCGCGGTCGCCCTTTGCGGGCGCGGCGGCGCTCTGCGCACATGGAATCCTCCTTGGTTTTGGCGGATTCCGGGGCGCTATTGGCCCCGGAATTAGGCGAACCATGGAGGGCAGTCGGCGGCCTGTAGCGTGCCGCATTTGCGCCTATGCGCTGGCGGCACCCCTGACGGATAGGCTTAGCTTGTGCTCCGCCGCCTTGGCGAAACCGCGATCCGTAGCGATGAAGTGTTGAAGCATCGGCACGATGAGCTTGGCGGGATCGGCGACGGGCTGGTCGCTCTGGCGGGCCAGCACCTCGGCATAGGCGATCAGATCGCGGTTGAGGGTCGCGGGCAGCTCCAGCATGACCTTGACGGGCTTTTCGTCGGGCAGCGGGCCGAGTTTCAGCTTGGTCATGGTCAACCTCCTGCCGGCTCGAACACAAGATCGCGGGTTACGATGATCCTGACCGGGAAGCCCGGCCGGATGGTGAGCGTCGGCGCAACCTGCAACTGGCGCTGGACGATCTGCTGGCCGGCCTGATTGACGGTATCCTGCGCCCCGTCGCGGATGGCGCGGATCAGCCGGTCCTCGTCGCTCGTCGCCAGTTCCGAGCCGACCGCGAGCAGCGTGGACAACCCTGCGGCCTTCATCAGATCCCACCAGTGATAATCGACGCCATCCTCAAGGCCGGCATAGCCGCTCGCGTCCGCGCCCGGCAGGCGCTCCAGAACGATGGAGCGGCCGCCCGGCAGGATCAGGCGGTTCCACACCAGCAACACGCGGCGCTGGCCGAAGGTCACGCCGTCATCGTATTGGCCGATGATGCGCGTGCCCTGCGGGATCAGGAGCAGCGAGCCGGTCGGGCTGTCATAGACGTTCTCCGTCACCTGTGCGGTGATCTGGCCGGGCAGATCGGAACGGATGCCGGTGATAAGCGCGGCCGGGATCACGGCCCCGGCCTGAAGGATGTAGGGCGAGGCCGGCGGCGCGACGCGATCCGGCGCAACGGTCTGCCGGTCCACCGGCCCGTTGAGAAACGCCGCATGGCGGTCCTGTGTAGCTGGCTGCCCGCCGAGGCCAAGCCCGGCAAGGCCGGGTATGGCCGTTCCTGCCGGCGCTCCCGCGCGCGGGCCGGACTGGAAAAACACGTTGCTCAAGCGCGCGGCTTCTTCCTCGGCGCGGCGGCGTTCTTCTTCGGGATCGACGGCGGGTGTCGCCATAACGGGCGGCGCAACCGGCTGCCCCCGGTTCTGCGCGTCGAGGATCGGACGGCCGAGGTCGCCGGGCAATGCCGGCCCCAAGACGGGGCCGGTGTAGTCGCGCGGCAGGCCGGACAAGCCGTCCGCCGTGGGGCGGTTCTCGGTCGAATAGAGTTCGTCGCCGCCCGGTCCTGCATCGCGGGTCTGGAGCGCGTAAATCAGCGCCCCGCCGATGCCGAGCAGCGCGACGGCTCCGACGCCTGCCAGCATCTTGCGGGACAGGCGGGTGATGCGGGGCGGTTCGGCGCGCAGGCGCATGGGTGCGGCGGTGTCGGTGATGGTGTTCTCGCTCATGACGGGGTGTCTCCGGTCGCGCTGGCGGGCTGCGCGGCGGCGGCCTGCGTCGGGTTGGTGCGGACGATCCTGATGACCTGCTGGCGATTGCCGCTGCCAAGGCGCAACTCGGCCGCGCCGAACAGGCGATCCACGATCAGGACGTTTTGATGGATACGGCTGTTGACGATCTGCGGCTCGCCGTTCGATCCAAGCACGAAGATCGGCGGCATTTCGCCCTGCACGATTCCGGCCGGGAAGACGACATAGATGCGCCTGCCATCGTCAAAGACGGAAACCGGCCGCCATGGCGGGCTGTCGCCCTGCACCTGCAAGGCGTAGCGATAGTTTCGCGCTGCCTCGGCCGGAATGATCGGCGCGGCCGGAACCGTATGGCGCTGGCCGGCAGGCGGTGCCGGATAGGCCCATGCCACGGCCGGCATGTAGAGCGATTCCCGCGCGCGCAGCTCGATCATGTAGGTGCGCCGGTCGGTGGTGACGACAAGGTTGGTGGAAATGTCCGGCCGCGTGGGCTTCACGAGGATAAGGACACGGCGGCTTGCGCCGCTGCCGCTCTCGGTGTCGCCGATAATCCACCTCGTCGTATCGCCCGCCGCGATCGGCCCCGCGCCTGTCAGGCTCTCGCCCGGCTCCAGCGCAATGGTCGTGATCTGCCCGACTGCGGCATAGACCTGATAGAGCGCGCCTTCCGACCACGGATAAATCTGAATGGCGTTGTAGTAGCCTTCCCGGCGCGGCTCGACGCGGGCGGCTGCGTTGGCGTTCTCGACGCGGCCGGTCGGCGTGCCTGCGGCGGTGCCGCCGCGCGCCACGGTCCATGCCGGAGGCACATGCAGCGGCCGGGGCGTGTTGTCGGTTGCCGCCGCCTGCACGGTCGGCAGCGGCGGCACGCTGGCGTCGTAGCTGAATTGCGGCGTCTGGTTGGTGGCGCAGCCTGCCAAAGTAATTGCAAACGCCGTCGCAAAAATCGCATAGGTTAGCGACTTCAGGATCAGTAAGGAGGAACCGACAGAATGGATTCTGTGCCGACGATTGTTGCCCGGTATATCGACGCCTACAACAGGATGAATGTTCAGGCGATGCTCGACTGCCTGTCGGGCGACGTTCGGTTTATCAACAGATCGAACGGAGAGACGACGAACGAAACGCACGGGATCGAGGCATTTCGCGCGCTGGCGGAACAGGGCGTCCAGTTGTTTGCTGAAAGAGAACAGACGATCCTCGACTGTATCGCGATAGACGACCGTGCAGCCGTGCGCATCGGCTATCGCGCCAAGGTCAAAACCGACCTGCCCAATGGCTGGAAGGCTGGACAGGAGGTCGAGATGACGGGCACCTCGTTCTTCATGATCTCCGAGGGAAAGATCAGCGAGGTGATTGATGCAAGCTGAGGTTTTCATTGGCTCATCTCCCGCGACCACGAAATTGCATTGACGTAGATGCCGAGCGGATTGGCGCGCAGTCGCTCGGCATCGCGCGGGGTCTGGATCACGATGGTCAGGATGGCGGTCCATCGTTCCGTAGTGGAGAGCTGGCCGTTCTCGTAGTGCCGCTCCACCCACGAAACGCGGAAGGAATCCGGCGATGCCCGGATGACCGATGACACTTCGATGGCGACCTGTTGGCGGCCAACCTTGGTGAAGGGGTCATTGGCGCGGGCATAATCGTTCAGCGCCGCCGCGCCCCTGTCGGTGGTCCACTCATAGGCCCGAAGCCAGTTCTGGCGGACAATGATCGCGTCGGCCGGGATCGCGCGGACCTGCTCGATGAAGCGGCCGAGATGGAAAGCGATCTGCGGATCGGTCGGGCGATAGTCGGCATTGGCGGGCGCGACGGTTTGCGCCTGACCGAGATTGTCCACCTGAACAACCCAAGGCACCACGGTGCCGCGCGCCGATTGCCAGACCAATGCCGAAGCGAAGCCGACAGACAGGATCAGCGAGCCGAAGGCCATGAGCCGCCAGTTGCGCGCCTGCACGCGGGCCGAGCCGATACGCTCGTCCCAGACTTGCGCAGCGCGCTGATAGGGTGTCTCGGGTTCCGGCGTCTTGCCGTAATGGGTTGCTGGTCGTTTGAAGATGCTCATGAGCGGTCACTTTCGGAAAGGTTGACGGAGGAACCGGAACCGTGGCTGTCGCCAGACCGCACCGCATGGGCGGCCATGGTGGTGCCGTGGTTCATTGCCTGCGAGCGGCGCATCTGCTGCGCCCATGCGGGCGGGCTGCCGGCCGGGCCGGATGCTGCGGCGGCGGGGTCGGCGCTCGCGCCGCCGACCGTGCCCATGGTCGAGCTGCCGCCCGACGCGCCGAAACCGGCTTTCGCACCAGCAGAGAAGCTGGATTTGACGGATTCGCTGGCACGCGCGGCGGCGCGTTTGAGGGGCGAGATGGCCGCCGATCCTGCGGCTCGCGCGACGCCGCCGAGGCCGGAGGCGACACCGGCCGCACCGGACTGGCCGAGCGAGCCGACGCTATAGGCAGCGGAGGCAGCGCCTGCGGTTGCCGCGCCGCCGCGAACGGCAGCGGCTCCACCGGACAGGGCAGCGGCACCGCCTTTGGCGGCGAGCATGGTCCCGCCGCCAGCGGCGACGGCTGCGCCTGCGACCGCAAGCCCGGTTCCCACGGCAGCACCCGCGCCAAGCTGCGGGCCGCCCGAAACGATGCCGTTGGCGATACCGGGACCGAAGATGCCGAGGCCAAGCAGCGACAGGGCTGCCAGCACAATCGCCATGGCGTCGTCCACGGTGGGGGTCGCCCCGCCGAAACCGGCCGTGAACTGCGAGAACAGCGTCGAGCCGATACCGATGATGACGGCTAGCACCAGAACCTTGATGCCGGACGACACCACGTTGCCCAAGACCTTCTCGGCCATGAACGCGGTCTTGCCGAACAGGCCGAAGGGGATCAGCACGAAGCCGGCGAGCGTGGTCAGTTTGAACTCGATCAGCGTCACGAAAAGCTGGATGGCGAGGATGAAGAAGGCGAGCACCACCAACGCCCATGCGAACAGCAGACAGGCGATCTGGATGAAGTTCTCGAAGAACGCGATCCAGCCCATCAGGTCGGAAATGGAATCGAGCAGCGGACGGCCGGCATCGAGGCCGGTCTGCGCGACGCGGCCCGGCCGCATCAGATCGGTGACGGAAAAGCCGGTGCCCGACGCCATGAGGCCGAGGCCGGCGAAGCTCTCGAAGACGATGCGCGCGAGGTTGTTCCAATTGCTGATGATGTAGGCGAAGACGCCGACAAACAGGGTCTTTTTCACCAGCCGCGCGATAATGTCGTCATCCGCACCCCATGCCCAAAACAGCGCGGCAAGCGTCACGTCGATGACGATGAGCGTCGTGGCGATGAAGGCGACCTCGCCGCCGAGCAGCCCGAAACCGCTGTCGATGTAGGAGGTGAAGACCCCAAGGAAATTGTCGATGACGCCCGTGTTGCCCATGGTCAGCGCGCCTCGCTGCGATCACGGCCGAGGAAACGGTCGCGGGATTCAGCCCATGCGGCGAGGCAGCCGGCGTCGCTCGCCGCCGCCTCGCCGAGCTGCTGGCAACGGCGCAGGGTTTCGCGCAGGGGATCGGCCGGGGGCTGGAAGGCCGAGGCCGGGGGCGGCGCGGAAGGTTCATCCTTCCGCGCCATGTCGATTGCGGTCGCCGTGACGGCGATAGCGATGAACACAACGGCCGCAAGCCGTGCCAGCATCTTGCCGTCCATGGCGAGCCTCCCGGTCAGTTGTTGCCGTTGAACATCTGCGCGTTGCCGGGCTGGTATCCGCTGCCCGGCGTCAGGAACCGTTCGCGCTGGATGCGGCCCTGCTCGGCGGCGGTCGCGCGCTCGGCCTCGGTCAGCGCATCGGCGCGGCCGTTCGCCGAGATGACCGCGATCAGGTCGGAAAGCTGCTGCGACTGGAGCGCGAGTAGCTGGTTGCCGGCTTGTGTGGCTTGCAGCGCGCCGGTCGCGCCTTGGCTCTGGCCGACAAGCGCGGCCATCTCGGCGCGGTTGCTGTCGATGTTGCCGACCGCACCGGCCTGAACGCGCATGGCATCCTGCAAGCCGCCGACCGTGTTCTCCCATCGGCTGCGCGCATCGGCGACAAGCTGGGCGTCGGTCGTCGAAAGCGAGACATTGCCGTATTGCTGCTGGAACGCTTGGTCGATCTGCCCGACCTCGAACGCGATATTCTGCGCCTGTCCCAGAAGCTGCTGGGTGCGCTGGACGTTCTGCTGGAGCTGCTGGAGCGAGGAATACGGCAGGCTCGCCAGATTTCGGGCCTGATTGATGAGCATCTGCGCCTCGTTCTGGAGGCTGGTGATCTGGTTGTTGATCTGCTCCAGTGTGCGCGCGGCCGTGAGCACGTTCTGCGCATAGTTGCTCGGATCATAGACGATGCGGCCGAAGCCGAATTGCGCATGGGCCGGGGTTGCCAGCATGGGCGAAAGCGCGACGGGCACGGCAAGCGCCAGCGCGAGGGCCGAGGCCCCGACGATCTTGGGATAGGTCATGGAAGAATCTCCTGTGTGGGGTGGGTATCGAGCTGGGCCGGTGCGGCGGATTCCGGCCGGTCGGCAAGATTGGTGAGGTTGGGGATCAGCTCGGCCGCCCACTCGACGCCGCGCTCGCGCAGCCATCCGGCGAGGAAGCCGTCGCGGCCGTGTTCGGCGACGATCTGCGCAATGAGGGTCTGGTCGGATTTGGCGGATGCGGCGCAGAGCGCGAGGCCGACTTCGGACAGGCCAAGCTCGAACAGGCGATTGCCCCTGCGGCTTTGGCAGTAATAATCCCGTTTGGGCGTGGCCCTTGCGAGGATTTCGATCTGGCGGTCATTCAACCCGAAACGCCGATAAATCTCGGTGATCTGCGGCTCGATGGCGCGCTCGTTCGGCAGCAAGAGCCGCGTCGGACAACTCTCGATGATGGCGGGCGCGATGTTGCTTCCGTCAATGTCGGACAGGCTTTGCGTGGCGAAGATGACCGATGCGTTTTTCTTGCGCAGCGTTTTCAGCCATTCGCGGAGCTGGCCGGCGAAACCTTCATCGTCGAGCGCAAGCCAGCCTTCATCTATGATGAGCAGCGTTGGTCTCCCGTCGAGCCGGTCGCCGATACGATGGAACAGATAGGCGAGCACGGCCGGGGCCGCGCCGGTCCCGACAAGGCCCTCGATCTCGAAGGCTTGCACATCGGCCGAGCCGAGGTGTTCGGCTTCGGCGTCCAGCAGCCGGCCATAAGCACCGCCGACGCAGAACGGGCGCAATGCCTGCTTCAAGTCGTTCGACTGGAGCAGCACGGCAAGGCCGGTGATGGTGCGTTCCTCGACCGGCGCGGAGGCGAGCGAAGTCAGCGCCGTCCAAAGATATTCCTTCACCTCGGGCGTGATGGCGATGCCTTCGCGCATGAGGATGGCGGCGATCCAGTCCGCCGCCCATGCGCGTTCATAGGTGTCGTGGATGCGGGCAAGCGGCTGGAGCGAAACGGACGCCTCGTCCCCTTTCGTGAGGCCACCGCCCAAATCGTGCCAGTCGCCGCCCATGGCGAGCGACGCGGCGCGGATCGAACCGCCGAAGTCGAAGGCGAAGACTTGGCTGGCCTCGTAGCGGCGGAACTGGAGCGCCATGAGGGCGAGCAGCACGCTCTTGCCCGCGCCCGTGGGGCCGACGACAAGGGTGTGCCCTACGTCGCCGACATGCAAAGACAACCGGAACGGGGTTGAGCCTTCGGTCTTTCCAAAGAGCAAAGGGGGCGCACCGAAATGCTCGTCCCGTTCCGGCCCCGCCCACACCGCCGACAGCGGGATCATGTGGGCGAGATTCAAAGTGCTGATAGGCGGCTGGCGGACATTGGCGTAGGCGTGTCCGGGCAGGCTGCCGAGCCATGCGTCAACCGCGTTGACGCTCTCGGGCATGGCGGTGAAGTCGCGCCCCTGAACGATCTTCTCGACCAGGCGCAGCTTCTCGTCGGCTATGCGCGGGTCGGCATCCCAAACGGTGACGGTGGCCGTGACATATGCCATGCCCGCCACGTCCGCGCCGAGTTCCTGCAAGGCCATGTCGGCGTCGAGCGCCTTGTTCGCCGCGTCGGTGTCCACGAGGGCGGACGCCTCGTTCGTCATCACCTCTTTCAGAATTGCGGCGACGCTCTTGCGCTTGGCGAACCATTGGCGGCGGATGCGGGTCAGCAGCCGGGTCGCATCGGTCTTGTCGAGCAGGATGGCGCGGGTGCTCCACCTGTAGGGGAACGGCAGGCGGTTCATCTCGTCGAGCAGGCCCGGCGTCGTCGCGGTCGGGAATCCCACGATGGTCAGAACGCGCAGATGCGCGTCGCCAAGGCGTGGCTCCAGCCCGCCGGTCAAGGGCTGGTCGGCGAGCAGCGCGTCGAGGTGCATCGGCACCTCGGGCACGCGCACGCGATGCCGGTTGGTCGAGATGGTGGAATGGAGATAGGTCAGCGTCGCCCCGTCATCCAACCAGCGGCATTCGGGCATGAAGCCGTCGAGCAAGGCCAGCACGCGGTCGGTGCGGTCGATGAAGCCGCGCAGCAGCTCCCACGGGTCCACGCCGGTTTTCTCGCGGCCCTCGTAGAGCCATGCCTCAGTTCGCGCGGCCTCATCGGCAGGCGGGAGCCAAAGGAAAGTCAGGTAGTATTGGGACTCGAAGTGAGCGTCTTGTTCCTCGAACTGTGCTTTCCGCTCGGCATCGACCAGCGCCGACGCAGCATCGGGGAATTTGCTCTCCGGGTATTGCGGAGCCGCAAGCCGAACGGCTTCGACGAAGATGCTCCAGCCGGAGCCGAGACGGCGCACGGCGTTGTTGATGCGGCCGGCGACGGCGACCAGCTCGGCCGCGACGGCTGAATCCAGATCGGGACCGCGAAACTTAGCCGTGCGCTGGAACGAACCGTCCTTGTTGAGCACGACGCCGGAGCCGACCAGCGCAGCCCATGGCAGATAGTCAGCGAGCCGGGTGGCGGTGCGGCGGTATTCTGCAAGGTTCATCATGGCAGCGCCCTCACACCGACAGAAAAGCCGGGATGCGGAGATGCCGCCGACCGACCTCGACAAAGAGGGGATCGCGTTTTGCCGCCCATACGGCTGCGAAATGTCCGATGGCCCATATGGCGATGCCGACCAGCCAGAGGCGCAGGCCGAGGCCCACGGCGCCAGCCAGCGTTCCGTTCATAATGGCGATGGCGCGCGGTGCGCCGCCGAGCAGGATATGCTCGGTCAGCGCCCGGTGAACCGGGATTGTAAATCCCGGCACCGTGTCGAGCTGTTCGAGGCCGCCCGCCATCAGATGAGCGCCCCGCCGCCGAACGAAAAGAACGACAGGAAGAAACTCGACGCCGCGAAGGCGATGGACAGGCCGAATACGATCTGGATCAGCTTGCGAAAGCCGCCGCCCGTATCGCCGAACGCGAGGGTCAGGCCGGTCACGATGATGATGATGACGGCGATGATCTTGGCGACCGGCCCCTCGATGGACTGAAGGATGCTCTGGAGCGGGGCTTCCCATGGCATCGACGAACCGGACGCATGGGCGGCCGGGGCAAGCATGAGGCTGATGACAAGGGTGGAGGCGGCGGTCGCCATGCGGCGATAGCCGCGCGAAAACGTGCGGATCATTCGGGTTCTCCTGTGCTGGTTTGGATTGCGGGGGTGATGCGGTAGTCGCCGTCCGGCCCCAGCCCCTCGACGCGGGCAAGCTCGGCCAGCCGGCGCGCGGAACCGCGCCCGGAAAGGACGGCAACAAGGTCGATAGTCTCGGCGATCAGGGCGCGCGGGACCGTGACGACAGCCTCTTGGATGAGCTGTTCAAGGCGACGGAGCGCGCCGATGCCGGTGCCGGCATGGATGGTGCCGATCCCGCCCGGATGGCCGGTTCCCCAAGCCTTGAGCAGATCGAGGGCTTCGGGACCACGAACCTCACCAATGGGGATACGGTCGGGGCGCAAGCGCAGCGAGGACCGGACCAGATCGGAAAGTGTGGCCACGCCGTCTTTCGTCCGCATGGCGACAAGATTGGGCGCGGCGCATTGTAGCTCGCGCGTGTCCTCGATGATGACGACGCGATCTTCCGTCTTCGCCACCTCGGCGAGCAGCGCGTTGGTCAGCGTGGTCTTGCCGGTGCTGGTGCCGCCCGCCACGAGGATGTTGGCGCGGGAAGAGACGGCCGCGCGTAGCGTCGCAGCCTGATCGGCGGACATGATGCCCGCCGCCACATAGTCGTCGAGGCTGAACACGGCGACGGCGGGCTTGCGGATTGCGAAGGTCGGGGCGGCGACCACGGGCGGCAGCAGGCCCTCGAATCTTTCGCCCGACTCCGGCAGCTCGGCCGAGACGCGGGGGCTGCGGGCATGAACCTCCGCACCGACATGATGGGCGACCAGCCGAACGATGCGTTCGCCATCGGCGGCGGACAGGCGCTCGCCCGTATCGGAAAGTCCTTCGGACAGGCGGTCGATCCACAACCGCCCGTCCGGGTTCAACATCACCTCGACCACGGCCGGGTCTTCGAGCAGCCGGGCAATGGCGGGGCCGAGCGCCGTGCGCAACATGCGCGCGCCGCGCTGGATCGCTTCCTGTCTGTGGTGGTTGGTGGTCATGTCGGCCCCGGCTTCTGGCGAGGGCGCAACAGACGGTCCCCGCAACGGGGTCGATTAAGAAAGCCCGGAATTGGGCCGGTTCAACAAGTATCTAAGCGGCGGCGGCAATCGGCGGCGAACGGCGGTAAATAGGACGGGTCCGAATACTTACTCTTGATCGCCGTTGTTCTCGGACTCGTCCGGCAACGGATCGCCGGGAAGTGAGTCGAGGTCGCGCGACAGCTCCTTGAGGAACCTGTCGCCCGTCGCCAGACGCCGGCCGAGATTCTGCATGAAGCCCTCGAACCGCTCCGCACCTTTTGCACGGGCTGCGGATTGTGCGGCTCCCGTAAGCGGCGGTGTGATGGTCATCCAGAAATGGATGAACTGCGCGACCGTCTCGCCGAGGACGGCGAGATCTAGGTCGAGCGTGTCGATCTGGCGGCCGAGCTTATCCAAGCGGCGAGACATGGCGGCTTCAAGCTGGTCGTCGGCATCGCCGGACAGGTAGGACATGACCGCCGCCTCCACGATGGCGGATTTCGAGACATTGCGGCGCAGCGCCACCGAGCGACGCAGCGCCATCGCCTCGATCTGCGGAATGAGCGCGGGGTCGAAATAGAGATTCAAGCGGGTTCTGGTTGCCATAAGCGTGTCCTCAAAGGTCGATTCCATCATCGGGGTTCATCGCCACCTGCCGCGCTACCATCCTCATGCGCCGGCGTATGGCGCGGGCCTTGGCCGCGTCAACGTCCGGCTCGTCGTCCACAAACTCGAACTCCTGTTCGGGGGATGGCGGCGGGGCGACGATTTCCTCATGCTCGGGCAATTCCGGCTCGCGGCGGATGCCGGCATTGGCCGGATCGCCCTCGGCCCCGTCTGCGGCGGCCGGCGCGGAACGGCTTTCCGCCGCGACCACGCGGCCGGACCAGTCATCGGTGGATGGGCTGGGCGCCAGCGGAGCGGCGACCAGATCGGGCGGGGTCAGGATGCGTTCCTGAAACCGTGCATCCTCGAAATAGCGGGCCTTGGTCGCGCGGATCGGCGGCGTGCCCGCAACCATGACGATTTCATCGGTGGGCGGAAGCTGCATGATTTCGCCCGGCGTGAGCAGCGGCCGGGCCGTCTCCTGCCGGGAAACCATCAAGTGACCTAACCACGGGGCTAGGCGGTGCCCTGCGTAGTTGGTGGAGTCGCGCAGCTCGGTCGCGGTGCCTAGTGCGTCTGAAACGCGCTTGGCGGTCCTTTCGTCGTTCGTGGCGAAGCTGACGCGGACATGGCAATTGTCGAGGATCGCGTTGTTCGGGCCATAGGCGCGCTCGATCTGGTTGAGGCTCTGCGCAATCAGGAAGCCTTTGAGGCCATACCCCGCCATGAAGGCGAGCGCCGATTCAAAGAAGTCGAGCCGGCCGAGCGCCGGGAACTCGTCCAGCATCAACAGCAGGCGATGGCGCTTGCCGGACGTGTTCAAGTCCTCGGTCAACCGCCTGCCGATCTGGTTGAGGATCAGGCGGATCAACGGTTTCGTCCGGTTGATGTCGGATGGCGGCACGACAAGGTAGAGGCTGACCGGCTGGCGGCTGCCGACCAGATCGGCAATGCGCCAGTCGCATCGTGCCGTGACGCGCGCCACCACGGGGTCGCGGTAGAGGCCGAGATAGGACATGGCAGTGCTGAGAACGCCCGACCGCTCGTTCTCGGACTTGTTCAGCAACTCGCGCGCCGAGGACGCGATGACCGGGTGAACCCCGGCTTCGCCCAGGTGCGGCGTGTCCATCATCGCCCGCAAGGTCGCCTCGACGGGGCGCTTCGGATCGGAGAGGAAATTGGCGACGCCCGCCAGCGTCTTGTCCTTCTCCGCATAGAGAACATGCAGGATCGCGCCGACAAGCAGGCTGTGGCTGGTCTTTTCCCAATGGTTCCGCTTGTCGAGCGAACCTTCGGGATCGACCAAAATATCGGCGATGTTCTGCACGTCGCGGACTTCCCATTCCCCCTGCCGGACCTCCAGCAGCGGGTTGTAGGCCGACGATCTGGCGTTGGTCGGATCGAACAGCAGCACGCGGCCATGCTTCGCGCGGAAGCCCGCTGTCAGCGTCCAGTTCTCGCCCTTTATGTCGTGGACGATGGCGGATGCGGGCCACGTCAGCAGCGTCGGCACCACCAGCCCGACACCTTTGCCGCTGCGCGTCGGGGCGAAGCATAAGACATGCTCGGGACCGTCATGCCGGAGATAGTCGCGGTCGTATCGGCCGAGCAGGACGCCATCGGGGCCGAGCAATCCGGCTGCGCGGATTTCCTTGTCCTCGGCCCATCGCGCCGATCCGTATGTGGCGACGTTGCGCGCTTCCCGCGCCCTGATGATCGACATGAAGATGGCGGCGGCGATGGCGAGGAAGCCGCCCGATACTGCGATGATGCCGCCCTCGACGAAGATCGCGGGCGCGTAGGCGTCGAAGGAAAACCACCACCAGAAAAACGCGGGCGGATAATAGACCGGCAGGCCCGCTAGCTCGAACCATGGTGCTCCAAGCTGCGGCTGGAAGCCGAGGCGGAACGCCGTCCATTGCGTCGCTGCCCACACCATCACCAGAACGATGGTGAAGACGACAGCGATTTGACCCCAAAGGATTCGTCCTCCGCGCATTCAGGCTCCAGTCGGTAAAAGAGACGGAGCCGATCAGAGAGTAGTCAGAATCGGGATGGGCAACAGGAAAGGGGACGCGGGAGGGCTGCCGGATACTATCGGCGGCAAATAGGACGGGTTGCCTTTGCTGTTATCGTGCCGGCCGCGCGCCATCGCGCGACTGGCCGAGCGAATCGCCGAAACGCCTTATAGTGTTTGCAAGGTTGAGCAGGTTTTTCAGCGCGGTGCTGCGACTGAATGGCGACCAGACGGCGCTAAAGGCAACCGGCTCTGGCTCATCGGCAAAGGGCAGGAAGACGATGCCGGTAGTCGGCAGCAACGCCGTGGCCGCGCTGACGATGGTGATGCCGAAGCCCTGTCCAACCATGGATAACAGCGTGCCGCGCCCCACATCGAAACGCTGGATCGACGGCGAAGGCCAGCGCCCGGCAAAGCGCATCACGATATGGTCATGAACCTGCGGGCCGGTGCCACCATGACGGACAAGGAACGTTTCGCCCGTCAGATCGGACCAAGTGATTGCCTGCTGCCCGGAAAGGCAATGCCCCTCCGGCAATGCGACCATCAACGTTTCGGTCCAAATCAGGCGGGTGTGGCAGTCCGGCAGTTCGGGCGCACCTGCTACGAACGCCACATCGAGCCGGTCGGCGCGAAGCTGCATGACCGCATCGCGGGCCGTGCCCTCGGCAATCTCAACCTCGATGCCGGGATGGCCTTCCCGATACTGCCCGATCAATTCGGCGGGGAAGCTGCCCGGAATCAGGGCATGGATACCGATGCGCAGGCGGCCGCATTCTCCCGCCGCCGCCATGCCTGCGGTCTTCACCGCATGGTCGAGTTGATCGACGCCGGCCGCGATCCGCTCGACGAAGTGGTGTCCGGCCTCGGTCAGTCGGACGCCGCGCGCGTGACGCTCGAACAGGAGGATGCCAAGGTCCTCTTCCAACGCCTTCACGCGGGCGCTGACGCTGGATTGCGCCACGCCGAGCGCATTGGCCGCGTGGCGGAAGTTCAGATATTCGGCAACGGCAAGCGTCTGGATCAGCGATGCTAGGGGGATACGCGATCCGAGCGTGGTCGGCACGCCCCATGGGCAACCATTCATCGGTGCTGATCGCCGCCGTCGCATCGCTCAAACGCCACTACAGTGCTTCATGGCACGCCGTAGCGGATGCAGTTGCTTGGCCTCCTTAGAATGACGCATTGGATTGCCCCCTCCCTCTATGTCGCCTACCACGCACAAGTGACTTGCATGATGGAAGTTACACCATTATTGATGTGTCATGCAACGAACAAGCTTTCTGTCACTAGAGTGTCCCGCAGCCCGAGCGCTGGAAAGCGTCGGTGACTGGTGGAGCATCTTGATCCTGCGAGACGCCTTCCAAGGGTTGAGCAAATTCGATGAATTCGAGAAGAATCTCGGTATTTCCGCGAACATTTTGGCGAGGCGATTGAAACACCTCACGGCGGAAGGACTGTTTGAAAGGCGACGATACAATGATCATCCGCCTCGATTTGAATACGTCCTTACCGACAAGGGGCGAGATTTCTATCCGGTAGCAATCGCCCTGTTCGCATGGGGGAACCGGAACCTTGCGCCCAATGAAATAGCCATGCGCCTTGGAGACAGGAAAACCGGACAGGAGAGGACCGCCGTTATCATCGACGCGAATACAGGAGAAGCAATCACTCCTGAAAACACCGTTCTTCTGGCAGGCCCCGCCGCAACAGAGGAAACGATGCGCGTCATAAATCGCGTGAAGCGAATAAGCTCAGAAAAAGAAACGGAATAATCCAATGCGCCGAATTGTTGTAACCGGCATGGGTTTAGTTGGCCCTCTTGGTTCTGGCATCGAAACAAGCTGGAAAAGACTTCTCGACGGGAAATCGGGAATCAGGAGTTTGCCCGATGAAATTTCCAACGATCTACCGGTGAAGATCGGGGGAATCGTTCCTAGCCTGATTGAAGATTCCGAAGCCGGTTTTGATCCCGACTTGATCGTTGACACAAAGGATCAACGAAAAATGGATCGCTTCATTCTGTTTGCACTTGCGGCCGCGAAGGAGGCTCTTGAAACGGCGGGATGGCATCCCGCGAGCGACTACGAACGTGAGCGCACGGCGACAGTTATCGCCTCTGGTATAGGCGGGTTTCCTGCTATCGCTTCGGCAGTTCGCATAACGGATACACGGGGAGCACGGAGGCTTTCACCCTTTACCGTGCCATCGTTTCTTGCCAACCTCGCGGCAGGACAGGTTACCATCAGGCATGGATTTACAGGTCCTATTGGCACGCCTGTAACCGCCTGCGCTGCCAGCGTTCAGGCCATCGGAGACGCTGCGCGGCTGATACGCTCCAACGAGGCCGATATCGCTCTGTGCGGCGGGGCAGAGGCATGCATTGACAAGGTTAGTCTTGGGGCATTTGCTGCCGCGCGAGCACTATCCACCGGCTACAATACTACCCCGAAACTGGCGTCGAGACCGTTCGACGCCGGGCGTGATGGTTTCGTAATGTCCGAAGGGGCGGGTCTGATCGTCATAGAGGAACTGGAACATGCCCTCGCTCGGGGTGCCAAGCCCATAGCCGAACTGGTAGGATACGGCACTACCGCTGATGCATACCATATGACTGCCGGTCCAGAGGACGGTCGAGGCGCGGCCCGTGCGATGAAAATCGCGCTCCAGAGTGCCGGGTTGAAGCCAGTCGATATTCAGCATTTGAACGCTCATTCGACCTCCACCCCCGTAGGGGATCGTGGAGAAATAGCGGCGATAAAATCCGTTTTTGGCAATCATGATGTGGCGGTAAGCGCCACGAAATCGGCGACCGGACACTTACTTGGTGCCGCAGGCGGCATTGAGGCAATTTTCACGATACTCGCCCTACGGGATCAAGTCGCTCCCCCAACGAGGAATTTAGAAAACCCCGATCCTGTTGCCGCAGGTATCGACCTAGTTCACCAATCTGCGCGGCCCATTCTCATGGAACATGCCATTTCCAACGGATTCGGCTTTGGCGGCGTTAATGCAAGTGTCGCTTTCCGGCGATGGCAGTAACCGTATTCATCTCGGACGGAGCTTCCCAACCACTATTGCGCGATCAATTCGGCGAGGAATCTGCAAGGGATATCGCCCAATTCTACGCATGCCAACTCGCTGTGACTTAATCACAGTGACGTTGCGAAAGGTCTGCGCAGTATTGGCAAGCACATTACATAAAGAAACGCACCGACAACCCAAACCCAACCGTTCCATGCTCCGGCGGTGGCAGAATAGAGTGCCGTGAAGCTAAGCGGTCCCGCGATGGCGCTTAAATTGGTGAGGCTCGTAAGCGTTCCCTGCAAGGCTCCCTGCTTATTGTTGCTGACATTATTCGAAAGCATTGCCTGCAAGGCCGGCATGCCGACCCCCCCGGCGGCAAGCAGCAACAGAACCGGAAACACCATCCATCCCTGTGTGACAAAAGCCAGAAGAATGAAGCCAGTCGCATCCGCAGCCATGCCAAACAGCAGCGTGCGCCGTTCCCCAAGTCGGCTTGAAAGAGGGCCGGTAACAAACGCTTGAAAAATCGCATGTGTTGCTCCAAACGCCGCGAGCGACAAGCCAACGGTCGTGGTGTTCCACTGAAAACGGTCCTCGCCATAGATGACCCATAGGGCCGCAGGCACCTGGCCGATCAGTTGAATAATGAAGAAAACTGCGAAAAGCGCAGCTAGCCCGCGCAATGCATCATCCAGCCGGAACAGAACGAATGGTTTGATGCGAACCGGCTTTCCGGTCCCGCCATGGCTGTGATGAGTCTCCTTGAGAAAGAGGCAGGCAAGCAGGAACGCGAAGCCGTTGAGAAGGGCAGCGGCGATAAACGGAGCATGGGCAGAAATACCACCGAGCATGCCACCAAGTGCTGGCCCGGCAATCATGCCTGCTCCATAACAGGCCCCCATGTAGCCGAACCAGCGTGCGCGAGAACCTTCCCCTGTCGAATCGGCAATGGTTGAGGCAGCTACGGCCCCGGTTGCTCCCGTGACGCCAGAAACGAGTCGGCCGATATAGAGAACCCATAAGACCGGCGCTAATGCCATAATCGTGTAATCGACTGCGGCCCCCGCAAGAGAAGCCAGAAGCACCGGACGCCGACCGTAAGCATCTGAAAATTGTCCAAGCACGGGCGCGAAGATGACCTGCATCAACGCATAGAGCGACAGCAAAGCACCATAGTGACCAGCGACCTGCTCCGCCGGCACAAGCTCGCGCAGAAGCGTCGGAAGGACGGGCATGATGAGGCCGAGACCCATGGCGTCGAGACCCACGATCAGCAGGGCAATGATGGCAGAGCTGCGCACCTGAAACTCCAGTGCCGCTCAAGCGCGAGCGACTTTATCAACGATAAGGATGTGGACATAGAACTTATCGATGATAAATTGTCAAGCACTAGCGAAGGAACGTGAATGACCAAACTGGACAAGGGCACCGTGATCGCTGCGGCGCTGGAGCTGCTGAACGAGGTTGGCATGGACAACCTGACGACGCGAAAGCTCGCTGAACGCCTCAAGGTTCAGCAGCCTGCGCTTTACTGGCATTTTCAGAGCAAGCGCGCGCTGCTTGACGCACTTGCGGAGGCGATGCTGACGGAACGCCACACCCGCCCGCTACCCGAAGAGAACGAAGACTGGCGGCTATTCCTGAAAGAGAACGCCCAGAGTTTCAGAACGGCGTTGCTCTCTTATCGCGATGGCGCTCGTATCCATGCCGGCACTCGACCGACAGAACCAAATTTTGGCATTGCCGAGACACAAATACGCTTTCTCTGCGCGGCGGGTTTTGGTCCGAAGCGCGCCGTTTGGGCGCTCCGGGCGGTCAGTCACTATGTGGTCGGTTCCGTTCTCGAACAGCAGGCATCTGATACCGATGAGCGAATCTCGGACAGGCCAGATGTGTCCGAGCAAGCACTGTCGTCCTTCCTGCACGATCTGTTCCACGAGTTGGAAACAGATGGCATGGATGCTGCGTTCAACTTCGGACTCGACAGCCTCATCACCGGTTTCGAGCGGCTGCGTTCATCCGCAATAGATTAAAGGCTTATGCGCGACCCCAGTGAGGTCGGCAAGAACGCTGGCGGCATTGCAGAAATGGGCTGGAAAAGTCGTGCTTCGTCTCGGTGGCGATATGACGATAGTTCAGACAACCGAGAAGGCGACCGGCTCTGACTCGCCGGCGCAGGGCATAATTAGCGGTATCCTGCCAGACAGGATACCGCCATTCGTAAGGCCGCGATGGCGAGTGCGCTGTATGGGTTCTAGCCGTCCTGCCGCTCGCCGGTCAGGCGACTGGCGATCTCTCGGCAGGAACGTTACGGGAGCGAAGTAGCACCAGACCCGTCAATACCAACACCGCCATCGTCGTCGCGTAACAGATCACGGGCCATGCTGTGTCACCGTTTATTAGCGTTACCGCCAATGTCCCGACGATGCTGACGATCAGGCTTTGGATGCAGAAGTAGAACGCGACCGCTGATCCCGCGATGTCATCAAACTGTGCAAGTGCGCCGTTGGCGGTAACGGACACTGTGAAGACAATTCCGACCGCTATAACCCACATCGGCAGGATGAAGCTGAGGAATGACGGCGAGCCGAAAAATTCACCCATCCCCAACAGAGCCGCCCCGCAAACGAGCAACGTCATCCCGCGCGCTACGCATCCCGCAATGCCCCATCTGGCGACAAAGGACTTCGCAAAACGGGTTGTCACGATCATGACGAACGCGACAGTGGCAAAGGCCAAGCTGAATCCGATCTCCGAATAGCCCGCTTGGCCTATGAGCACACGGGGGGCTGTCGAGAAGAAGACGAAGAAGGTGCCCATGCCCGCGCTAAAGCCGACCGTGTAAACCCAAAAGGCCGGGCTGGCGAAGATAGGCAAAACGGACCGGCGAGTCTTCGCTTCATCAAACGGGCGGGTTTCGTGCCACCTCAAACCAGCATTCAAGAGTGCGGGCAAAGCCAGTGCGGCCAGCGTGACGAATATCGCTCGCCATCCGAAAAACTCGCCGATCAACGCTCCAGCGATGGGACCAAGGGCGGGGACGAAGGCCAGCATCGAACTGAAAAGACCGTAGATGACGACACCCTCGGGGCGGCTGGCATAAACGTCGCGAACCGTCGCGAACGTCGCCACCAACGCCGCCGACGCGCCGACCGCTTGTAGCGAGCGAAACGCGACGAAGGTTGCGGCCGTTGACGACCATGCCGCTCCGAGAGAAGCAACGATGAAAAGCGCCCCGCCCGCAAGCAAGATCGGCCGTCGCCCGATGCGATCCGACATTGGGCCAAAGATCACCTGCCCCACGCCGAGCATAACCATGTAGAGGCTCAACGTGAGTTGGATCATGGATGGCGTCGTGTTCAGGATGCCAGGCATCGCTGGAACGACGGGGAGATAAATATCCATCGCCAGTGACGCGAGGATGTCGAAGGGAGCCATCAGCAGCAGGGCTGCCGGCAACGTATAGGCCCACGCGGGGCGTGTGATAGTCATGACGAATAAACCGCTCGATTAAGGATTCCGGGCGGCGTCTGCTCGTCAACAATCAGATTGGGATTGGTCTTACAGAACGCCGCAACAACAGTGTTTGTTGTTGCGGCTTACTTGTCTGCTGACTTAGCGGTTCCCATGCTGATAGCTCCACACTTGGCAATACGAGTATCTATCTCCTATCCGAATAGCGTCGGTGTCGCAACGCCGTTTCAGGTGCTCTAAAGTCCCAACCCCCTTTGCCGCCCCAACTGCCACGACACCGATCCGCCCTGCACGACGCCCATGACCTCGCGGCCGAGTTGGCGGTCGATGACCGGCCGCCACGGGACTAGCGTAAATTCATGGGATTGCTCGACCACGGCGAACTTGCCGCTTGATAGCTGCACGGTGCCGGTGAACTTGCCGCTGACGTTCTCGCCGTCCGTGGCGGCGCGGAACGGCAGCCCCTTGCTCTCGGCCATCTCCGCGCCGAAGCGGGCAACCTCGCGCTCGCGCAAGGTGACGAGAAGACTGCGCCGATAGAAGATGCGGCCGTTCCGTGCTCGGGTGGCGTCGCCCTGTTCGACATGATGCTCGCGGCGCTGGTCCATCGCCTCGCGCACCTGTTGGCCGAAACCGACCGACGCAAGGTCCGCCGTTTCGCCATGGATCAATCGCCGGTCCAGCCAGGTCGCGCCGTCCGAACCGATCTGCTTGCTTAGATCGACCGGGGAAAGGACGCGAACGCTGGCCTGCCGGTCACGGCCGGCGTCATAGGCGGCACGGCTGACCAGATCATCGGGGATGCTCCATTGGTCGGCGTCGATGCGTTCGACGACCCCGGCGCGGCGCAATGCCTCCAGTCGGCGGACATGGGCATCGACATAGCCCTCATAGTCGCCGCCCGGAACGCGGCCCTCGAATTTGGCCTGCTCCAGATGGCGGCTCGGCCGATAGATACCGTCCTCGGCGGTGGCCGTGATGGTGCGGTCGGACGGCCGGGCCGATCTGGATGATGCTGCCGATGCGGGCATCCTCCAGCCGTTCGGGCGCGATGCCGGCGATGTGGTGGGTGCGGCCGTCGATGCCATCCACCACAATGGTCAGGTTCTCGCCCAACTCGTCGGACAGGTGCTTGTCCACGACGCGGCCGACGATGGGCGTCTCGGGCGCTCCGTCATGGATTTGGAAGCTCATGGGATCGCGTTCGCCGCCCTGCGGGCCGAGCGCCTTCTGCATGGTGCGGATAATATCGCCGCGCTCGCCAAGCTCGCGCAGGGCTGGCTTCACGTCCTTGCTCAATTCCCAAACGCCGGGCGCGTGCTCGGTCGCCAGCCCCATCTTCTCCAGCTTACCGAGACGGCGCAGGCGCAGCGTCCGCTCGAACTGCCGCCTCGGCTCTGCCGGTTCATGGCGCAGGTCGAGGAAACGGGCATCGGCTTCCTCGGTCATGGCGCGGTCGATGCGGGTGAAACGGTCTTGGTCGATTTCGGCGGACAGCTTGCGGGTCTGCTCGATCTCGGTAACGGGGCCGAGTTCCAGACTGGCAAGCTCGCTGGCGCGCTCGCGCAAGCCGGCCGAAAGATAGTCGCCGTTGATGACTAGATCCCCGCCGGTATCGTCGCGGCCGTTGACGACGATATGCACATGGGGATGGCCGGTTTTGTAGTGATTGACGGCAACCCAATCGAGTTTCGTGCCAAGGTCCGCTTCCACCTGTTTCATGAAATCGCGGGTGTAGGCCGTGAGGTCCGACAGCTCCGCGCCGTCCTCGGGCGAGACGATGAATCTGAATTGGTGGCGGTCGTCCTTGCCGCGATCAAGGAAGGCGTCGCCATCGGCGCGGTCCTCGGTTGCCGAATAGAGCCGGCCGCGCTCGCCGTCGCGTGACGTGCCGTCGCGCTGCACATAGCGCAGATGCGCGCGGGCGCGTCCGCCCTTCCACGCGGCCCGGACGCTGCGCTGCTTGACGATCACGCGGCGGCTGCCGGGCTGGCGATGATGCCATTGGCCGGAGATGTTGCGGGCGCGCACGAAGCTCGCGCCTCGGCCGCGCTTCACGCCCTTGCCGCTGGCGACCACGGCACGGGACCGCCCCGGCGATGACGGGCGGGTGGATGACGGCATGGAAGGGTCGCGGGAGGTTGCCGCCTGATGCTGCCGGGTGATCTTCTTGACCTGCGTGAAAAAGCTCTTGGGTCTCCCGGCCTTCGGCGTGTCGGATCGGATGCGGCCGGGCTTCGGGCGGAAGCGGTTTTCGTCGTCGGCGCTCAAGGGCGCGACTCCAGCCAAAACCCCCGAAAACAGGCCGATATGGGCCTATGGTGCCGCTCGAAACCCTGCAAAGCCAAGGCTTTGCGCGAAATCGCGGCGCGCGGCCCCTCAAAACCATGGTGCCGGAACCGGCAACCTAACCAGTGTGCAGACAACAACAATTTCCAGAAGCGGCCCGACATGGTGCCGTCTTCTTTAATCTTGCCCTCCGCCCTTTCTGCCTTTTCTGCCCCTCCTGCCGGGAATCCAGCCGGGCAAAAACCCGCCTGACTGGACACCGGAATGAGCGCCGCCGAGCGCGGGAACGCCGCCCTCATGGCGTTCCCGAACCGCTCGCGTCGGCGACGAAAATGCTGTCGCCCTGCGACTCTGCATCGGCGGGATCGCGTGCCGGAACGGTCGCGCGGCCGTCGCCGGATTGTGCGTCGGACGGCGGCGCGGCGACAGCCCGCGCGTCGCCCGGACGCATGACGAACAGCGGTGCCTCGCGCCAATCGGGCGGCGGTGGCGGTGCCGATGAAGGCGGTTCGGTTGCAGCAGCGCCGCCGAGGATCGGCGCGAGCGCGGTGACATAGGCCCGCGTCTCGGTCGGCAGATTGCGGCCGCTCGCTAGGTATTCGTCATAACGGCCGGGACCGGCATTGTAGGCCGCCAGCATCGCCGCGACATTGCCGTAGCGGTCGAACATTTCGCGTAGGTAGGCCGCGCCTGCGAGGATGTTGTCGCGCGGGTCGTAGGGATCGCGGCCGAGGCCGTAGCGGACGCGCAGGCCCGCCCATGTGTCGGGCATCACCTGCATCAATCCCATCGCCCCGGCCGACGAAACCGCGCGCACATCGCCCGCGCTCTCGGCGCGCAGCACCGCGACGATCCAATGCTCCGGTATGCCGAAACGCTGCGACGCTTCGGCGATGTGGGCCGCGTAGGGATGAGCGGCGGCCGGGCGCTCGACGGGCGCGGATTGCGCGACCGCGACGCGCGATCCGGCGCAGACGGAAAGCGCGCCGGCCAGTATGAGAGCGGCACAACACCATGCCGACCTGTCTCCGCTTCGCCGCCAGCCTGCCAGCGTGCTCGCTGCGGTCAAGGGCAAGGCGCAAGCGCCGGCCGATGGCCGCCCCTGACCTTCGCTGTGCGCGCCGGCCGTCCGGTCGCCGAGCGGGACGAAGGGATGAGACGGCTTTTCCGCGAACAAAGGGATGACGATCTTGGACAGGATAGCGGGCCGGACGCGCGCGGCCGTCATTCCTCGTCCTCGACTTTCCGGGGGTGCTTCCAACGCAGCGTCCAGACCGAAGGATCGTCGTTGGATTGGAACAGCTTGGCGCGGATCGGGAACGGGAAGATCGGTCCCTCCAATCTCATCGACACGAAGTCGCCGGCATTTTCGCTGGCGTCCTTCCATGCAGGGCCGGTGTCCGGGCCGTCCTCGCTATCGAGGCGCACGCGATAGTCGGGCGCGTTTTTCATGTCGCTCGGCTTGGCCGGGACGATGAACAGCTTTTCGTGGAGGCCGAACGAATGAAGCTCTCCCGCATAGCCGGTTTCGGTGCGGGTGAAGGTGCCTATCTCTGCCATGGAAATCTCCTGCGGTTGGTTTCCGGGGGTGGATTCAATGCGTCGGCGCGCGCCACTCGTAGCGGCCGACGCCTTCCTCATCGGTCCAGAGCGGAACCGCTCGGCCGATGACGGAAGCTGCGGGGATGGGTCCGAAGTAGCGGCCGTCGAGGCTGTCGGGGACTTCCCAATTCATGAGAAAAAGCTGGCCGTCGCCGATGACGCGGCAGCCCTGCCAGATGGGCAGATCGCGGCCGAGGCTGTCGCGCTCCAGCGCCTCGCCCATCTCGATCCCGTTCACCGTAATCGTGCGGCCGGTGCGGCAAACCCGCTGTCCCGGCAGGCCCAAGACGCGCTTCAACAGCGGGACGCCGCGTGCGATATAACCGCGCTCGACCATGAAGGCGGCGAGCGGTTCGGGCGGCATGACGGCGACCAGCTCGGGCACGTCGAGCGCGTCGGCCGACCCGACGGTGTAGAAGCCGATGGGCGCGCTGGCCGTGGCGTTCCAGATCAGTTTGGTCGGCGTCGGGATGAGCGCCGCGATGGCAACGCCCATCGCCGCGAAATACGTCACCATGACGTAGCCGAAGCGCGTCATGGCTCGATCCTTCGGCGGTGAAGCCACGCGGCATGTCGCTCGGGCGTGTAGGCGTGCGGCTCCAGATTGGCAGTCAAACGGTTGTGGACGTGCCGCCAGTGCTCCGGCGAGGCGTCGGCCGGATCGAGGCCGAGCGCATCCACGGCGTCGATGGCTGCAAGCGCACGCTGCACCTTGGGCCAGCTATCGAGGCGCAACAGGATTTCGCCACCGGGGCGCACGAACGGCAATGTCTGGAACGGCTCGCCCCGCCCGATGGCCCGCACAATGTCGATGCGGGAAACGACCGTGCCATGGTCGCCGTTCGCCCATCGGACGAAGGCGAAGACGCTGCCCGGTGCGAAGCCGACCACGCTACGGCGGCGGTCGATGATCTGTTCATAGCTCTTGCGGCCGAACCTGATCCAATGCTCGATGCGGCGTTTCTCGAAAGTCAGCTCGACCAATGTGGTGAAGGGCGCAGGCCCGTCCGGCAGCGGACGGCCGTGCGCGCTGCGATGGGCGCGACGGGTCATTGTGCGTCTCCGGCGATGTGCTGGTGGGGATTGCGCGCGTGCGCTGCGTCAACGGCGGGCGTCATGGCTCGCCGTTCCCGGCAGAACCGGCACCACGCTTCGCCTGCGCGCGCGTCAAAGAAAAAGAGTTAGATTCTCTGTTAGATAAGTTAGCGGTCGGATTCCGCTTTTCAGGCCAAAGCGTTAGCTGCGGTTCGTGCGCCTGATCTGCCGATAGTCGTGCGCCTGATGTGCCGATACCCCGTGCGCCTGATCTGCCGATGGCATTAACAGGGTTATCAACAGTGCCTGTTGACGAATTATCGGGGCGGATGCGCAGCAGCTCGTGGCCGTCTTCCCGCTCGATCTGGAGGCGGTAGCCGGGGAGTTGCTGTCGGGTCGCGATCCGGCGCAGGTTGAGCGCGAAGTCGGACGGCCGCGCGAGGCTGCCGGATTTCTGGTGAAGGTGCGCGACCTCAAAAATCCAGCCGTGACGCTGGTGGCCGGCGTGCTTTCTGGCGACGCGGTAAAGCCATCGCTCGATGCCGCCAGTCAGCCGGAAATAGGCCGGGTCGATGGTCAGGACCAGCGAACGGTCGATGACGCTGTTGTAGAACCATTCGGGCAAGACGAACTCCATGCCCTCGACGCGGCCGGCGCGCGTCGTCATTTCCTCCCACTCGTTGATCCATGAAAATTGCCGGCGACGCCAATGCGGGCCGTTGCGGATGGTGGTAGCAATGACGGTCGATTGCAGCCGCGCCAGCGCGGCTTTAAGAAGCCGGTATTGGTGATTGCCGGTCGGTCGCCCGATGGCGCGCAACAGGTGGTAGGGCGTGAACCGGACGAAGCGCGAAGTCGTGAGGCCGTCATTCTCGGCCGCGACAATCTGCGAGGCCGCCCATATCAGCACATCGGCGTCCCAAATGGTCGCCATGCCATGCTCGGGCATCCCGAACACCTGCACCTCTATGTCGGCGGCCTTGTAGAGAATCGGCTTGGTGCGCGGGGTCTTCGCCAGCGAGAAGAACGGCCGTTCCATCAAGTCGCGCTGGTCGCGCGGCGGCGCATCGCCCGTTGCGACCACGAAGGGGTCTAGGCGGCTGCGCTCGCTGTCGTCGCTCGGCGGCGCGGGGGCGTGATCGTCCTCGCGCAGCATCTAGCACTCGTTCCGTTCTTCGGGCGTGAGTGGACGCGCGGGAAACACCGTGCCGGCGGTCTTGTCGCGGGTGGATTTGCGTTCGCCCGCCGCGCTCCACTCTTCCAGATCGCGGACGGTGTAGAGCACGCGACCGCCGACCTTGCGATAGGTCGGGCCGGTGCCATAGGTGCGATGTTTCTCAAGGGTGCGGATGGATATGCCGAGGAAGCGCGCGGCTTCCTTGGTGCGCAACAGGCGCGGCGGCAGGCCCGCAAGCGGGTTGGGCATGGATCACCTCCAGTCGGGATTGGGCTGCCGGGGGCGGCAGCGGACTGTGGCGAACCATGGCGAGGGATCGGCGGCGCGTAGCGTGCCGCATTTGCGCCTATGCGTTGGCGGCACCCCCTTCGGGGCGTCGGGCGGATAATTGGTGTGGGATTTCAGCGGCCCGTCGCGGTGTCACGCCGAAAAGGCAAAGACATTCCCGCGCAGCTCGGCTAAGATTGCGGGTGGAGCAGACGCGCTGCTCTGGGGCGTAGTAACCCCTCACGGATGGCCGGTGCCAGCCAGAACGGCACCAACTCCTTGACCTATGGTCGGGGAGCCTGTGGCGTATACAACAGGCTTTCCGAGCTAAAGGCCATGGGGCCGTTTCGTGACGGTTACTAACTCCCCGATCACCAAGAGTCAGAGAGCATCGTTTGCGGGGGCGCACCGCAGACAAACCCTCTCAGATACGGGGAATGACTATGCGGGTTCCTGTCGAACTCGATCCCGATGTGGACGACGAAGCGCCGACCGGCGACACCATAACCGTCTATGACGAACGGCATTTCGTGACCTATCTACGCTTGCTGGATGCCAAGGCCGAGGGCGCGGACTGGAAGGAAGTCGCGCGGATCGTGCTTCACCGCGATCCGGCTGCCGAGGAACTTCGGACCTATCGTTGTTGGCAAAGCCATCTCGAACGCGCGCAATGGCTTTCGCATGAGGGCTATAGGAAGATTCTGGAACAGGCGGCAGCTAACAAGGCGTGAGCATCGGCAGTTTTCAGCTTACTTCACCTCGCAAGCTTTGGAATTTCACGATATCCGACCGGCAGGAATCGACCTCATCGCTGACGTTTCGAGTGGCTTTGTCGCGTCCTAAAAGCTGATATGTCTCTCAATTGTTGGCCCATTCTGAACAGGTCAACTCATACGTTACCTCGCCGTGCTCCGTGCCGGGTATGGGGTCGGGAAAATCCAAGAAATCCGTCCGCGTGTGTTTCATACCAACCTTCTCCATTACACGGCGCGACCCTTGGTTGACCGCCATTGTATTGGCCACAATCTTGTCATATCCCGCGACCTCGAAGCCCCAACCGATAAGAGCCAAAGCTCCTTCAGTTGCCAGCCCCTGACCCCAAGCTTCCCGGCGCAGTCGATATCCGATCTCAGCTAACGCCCTCCCTTTCGGCAACAAGCAGAACCAGCCGACGAACTCGTCATCCGCATTGCGTCGCGCTGTCCAGACGGTCGGCTCGGTTCCTCGTGGCATGAGAAACGGCGCGGTCGTCGAATCGATCCTGTCATGATCAACCGCACCATTATTAAGAAACCGCATCACTTCTGGGTCAAGCTCTAGCTGGATGAAGTTAACACGATCCACCGGGGCACAAGGACTGAGAATCAAACGCAGCGTCTTTAGTAAGGTCATGGAAAATTTCCTCAAAATAAATTTCAGGCATGGTCGTGCGAAATCATGGATTGCGCAACGAGTTATTCAGTTGAGCAGCCGCCTTGCCGTTCATGAAACATGAAGCAGTCTGTTAGCTCCACTCCATTCCTGTTGAAGTTCTCACAGGAATTCTAAGGTCCGCAACATTTCCCCGAGGGCTGGCTTTCCGGCTCTTTTCGTGTCGCACTTCTTTGTTGCAACTGGCAGTAAGTTTGAGACTTGCAACAAGACGGTGCTCGCTAACGATCAACGCTTGCCGGGCTTGATAGGGTAGTGGAGCAACAGGCGATAGCCGCCGCACATCATCTTGATGCCGTGCGCAACTAGACGGCGGGCCTTGTTCTTGCGCGGGTCGTTCTCGAAATCCTCCTTGGAGCCGCGAAAGCCGAGCAGGACTTCGGCGATGGTGCGATAGCTTTCTCCGCGCAGTCGGGCGTCGAGCGCGCGCAGGGACAGGATATGCCATTGCCGGAGTTGGGCAGGAACGGCCCGGAAGTCGGGACCGGGCGCGCGGCCGTTGAGGGACCGCCAGAAACGGCGCGCAGCGTGGGCGCGCAGCTCCAGAAAGGAATCCATCGGCAGGGTGACGGCATAGAAAGCGGCTGCGTCGGGCACCGCCTCGGGAAGCCAGAATTGATGTGTGACGCCATCAGCCTGCCAGATACCATGCCAGCCATCGGCAGCGCGGCGCAGATCGAGGCCGGCGAGATGGGCCAGCGTCAATATCGGTTCGGTGTCGCCGTCCTTATGCTCGACCGGCGCCAACATCACCGCTTGCGGTAGAAGGTTCGGACTCCAGATTGGCGTCGGCCGGTCATGCGGCGCGTCGGGATCGCACGGGAAATCGCAACCCCCAGCGATCCGCGAACGCTTCAAGGTCACGGCCGGACGGTCCGCCGCTTAGTGCGATGGTCTGGAACTCCTGACGATAATCGTCATTCCGGCGCAGATATTCCCAAGCGAAACCGGCGGCCGAAATCTGCTTCGCGTGCCTGTATGCCGCCGGCGAACGCCAGTCGATGCTAAGCATGGCGTCACCTCCCAAAGCCGGGGCGCGCAAGGCAGCGCCCAGCCCTTAGAGGTTCAAAGATCGCTAGAAATATAGAAGCCGCTCAAAGCAGATACCTTGAGCGGCCAACCCGATCATTCTTGGTTGTTTTCTGCTTAACACTATTTCGATGATTCCGCGAGACGCCCACCCGCAAGATTGCTGGCAAGGCGCTCTGGCTTTCATTGGGTGGAAAACACATGCACCTCGTCATATGCGGTTTCGACTGTGAAAAACTCGCCGTTCATTTTAGCGTCACGGGCCATTGCTTTCCAATCAATGTAGTAGCGCAGCGCCTCGGGGATCGTGGTGCCGCTTTCAGCGGTCAAATCCTCCATGAAGTCGGCAAGGCAGGCGACATAGATGCGGGGATTGCTGTCGGAAAGGTTGGTCATGTCTCTGATCCTCGGGTCTGAAGGTCAGCGAAGCGGAACGCCGCGCCTGACCTTCTGGCCGTCGCCGAGACTGGGGTAGCAACGAGCAAGGGCGGCCGGGGTGGAGGGGGATCACCCGGCCTGCACAAGCCCCTTGGGGTGCGGAAGGCTGGGGATACCGCCCGGACGGTTCCACTTACCTTGCTGGCGCGAGGGCAAGGCCCTTAGCAAACCTGTTGAAGATCACGCGGCGGTAGACGGTCGTTGCCGTCCGTGTTCCTGTTCGCTGTGCAGCGGTCACAAGGATGTGCCGCCAAAGCGCGAGCGTGGTTTTGAGGGTTGTGCAAGGAAACAGGCCGACGACCGCTAATCGGGATGAATCTCGACGCTTTCCCATTTGCCCGCCCCGTTATCGGTCGGAATATGTACCCTAAGCTGTTCGACCGTATAGATCGTCAGCACTTCACTGTTGAGATTCCAAAGGTGGAACTCGAAAGCCCCTCCATATTGCTCCGCCGTTTTCCATTCGTTTCGAGATAGGATCATGCGCGGTGGGGTAGCCTGTGTCGTTTTCACCTCTATCAGACGATTTACCTCACTGCCCTCATGCCAAGCATATGAGAGAATGTCATATCCGACGGTGTTATCGTCGATCGCGACCCAAACCGGTGCGCGGGATATGCCTTCCTGCTGCAACCGGGTGTTCTCATATGCCAGTGAAAGGCGTTCACCCTCTCGGCCCTGGGCAAGCAATCTTGCATCGCGCTCGCCTCGATTGACAGTTGCAAGCGCGTCCCACCAATCGGTTGCGCGTGCGTCCGAGCGGAGAAGGCCCGCTGAGCGCAGGCATTGCACGCCGTTTACACCGATTGCCTGTAGCACATGATTGCGCCCTGCTGGCGCGAGGCGCGCCCAAATCGGCGACCGTTTGGCGATGATCGCCTCAATCGCTGCCGTAAAAAATGCCTCTAGCGGCGTGATAAGCCAGGCCGGGATGCGGCCTTCGATCTCCGCACCGGCATCGTAGTCGTGCGGATAAAAATCCGTTCTTACGGAGCGGACGGTGGCGATGAGATCGGGAGTGCTGAGTTCGGGATTCTTCTCCCGAAAGGTCCGAATGAGATAGGCCGCTTCAAAAGCGCTCATCGCTAAGATGCGGTCCTCGTCCACTATCCGCCCTCGTCTTCGTCAAAATGGGCGCGGCCTTCCAACTCCTCCACCAGATCAACGATATCCTGCAAATCAACGTCGTAATCGACTGGCTCTTCCGCGTTTTCCTCGTCGAGGGCGATTTGATGCAGATCCCGATCATCGAGAAGCTGTTGCATCGCTCGGACTTTGGTAGCCAACCGCCGACTAACGGAATGGTCGATGCAGCCCAGCCCTTGCGGGGCGCGGGTCTGGAAAATGTGGATGTTGGTGATCTCGTTGGTATCTAAGCCAAGACGATGTATTCGGTCGATCGATTGGAGGAAATGCGTGCTGACGTAGCTCCGATCAAGATACAGCGCCTCATGGCAAACCGTGTGCAAGCTGATCCCTTCACCCGCGGCAGCCGGATTTGCGATCATGACCATGCAATCATCGTCCAGATGGAAGCGCCTTAGTCTGCCTTCTCTGGTTTCCGGATCGGAGGCGTTACCAGAAGGGACAGCGCCGTAGAGCGCGACCGGATTGAGATCGGCCAGCATCAACAGCATTTGCTCAATGGTGTCGGTGAATATCGTCCATATCACCGATTTCCGACCATGCTGCGCGAGTTCGCGAGCCTTGGCGGCAACAGCCAGCATTTTGGGCGACGGACCATCTTCGACGACCTGATCGACGAGGCCCGAATTTATGCCAGTGATATCCGATGTGATTGCGCGCAGGGCGAGCAAAGGGTTTGACGAAAGTTGCAGCAAGCGCATGACCGATTTTCGCGCCCCTGCAAAATCAATCGCGCCAGATCTAATATTGCTAAGCTGGCGCAGGCTCTCGCTGCGCACCAGGCTATAGAGAGCCATTTGCCCCTGACCCATACCGACCTGATGGAAGTGGGTGTAACGGGCTGGAAGGCCAAGCTCCTCTTTTGTGGTTCGAACGTAAAGACTTCCCAGCACCTCTCGCGGCGGTGTCCCCCGGCTGATTTCGAGGCCAAGCCCTTGACCGGGCCATAGGAAATTGAGTTGGGAAACCAAGTCGGAAGGCGACTGCGGCATCGGCGTTCCGCTCAGCACGTCGCGGCGGATTGGAAGTGGAGCAAGGTTCAATAGCAGCGCGCCGCGCTGTGAAGCCTCGCCAGCCTTCATTCGATGAGATTCATCAAGTATCAGATGGACTGGCTGTCGCGCCAGATATGCACCGATGATCCCCGGATGCTGAATCAGCAGATCGTAATTGATGACGAAGCGCCTGCCGCCCCCGGTCAGCATCGCCTCAATGGCATGGCTTGTGCCGCTTAGAACCTGAAACGCTTCCGTGTCCGGGCCGCCTGCATCCATCGTGTCGTTGACGATCTCATTCCAGGCAGGAAAGGCCGCTTTGGGACAAACGACGAGGACGTGAGCGCCGGGCTGGCTTGTCAGCAGGTGCAACGCGAAGGCGACTGTCGTTTTTCCTGCGCCCGGAACCGAGAAATTCGCACCATTTTGAATAGAAAGCAGGTGGCGGATATCCCGGACCTGAAACCATTTTAGATCACGCGTGAAGCCAAGTGCGCGCAGGCGGCTGCGGACCTGTTCTTCGGTTACGGTAAGCGTCAAACTCCCTTGGGCTTCCTGCACTTTCCTTCGCGCGGCAGCAAAATCTTGGATGCGCGTCTGCGCCTCGGCATCGGGTTTGAACCTGAAATTATATGCCCGCTGTTGGTCGCGGGTGCCGTAGTCGCGTAATATGTCGAGAACGCTGGGCCAGCTTAGCTCGATCGCTAGCTCCGTAATCCTGGCATCACTGCCGATCACGGAAGCCGACTGTTTCAGCCGCTCCCATACGGTGTTGCCGGTCGGGGCTTCGACCAACAAGACACCATGCCGATTCTGGTCGTCATAACGGACAACGATATGTAGCGGCTCATGGGCGGCGTTTGCTTCCATCGGTCAGACCGCGCCAGATTTCATCTCGGCGCGCTGACGTTCGAGAAATCCACGAAGCCGGTCCACGTTGGATTGAACGGCGTCGAGTTGTTTGCCGATCGCGTCAAAACTCCCAGGAGCGGCGCGCGTTATATCGACTTCTGACAGCTTACCGTTTGCCGACTGAATGAGATTGAGCGGCATCTGTCCGTCGCGCTTGTCGCGCTCGATCTCGATAATCCCCTCGCACACCTCGACGAGGTGATCCGAGACCTCGTCGCGGCGCGTGGCATCGTCCATGAGCGAGATCAACGGGCGGAGCGTTGGCCCGGTACTGCCGCCCAGATCGACAGCGAAATCGTCGTCGTCTCCATTATCCGATGGGCCGCTTTCGTCCAGTTCAACCCCAAAGCGCTCGGCAAGTTTGGCCGCTACCTCGTCAGCTTTTTTCCCGAACATAGGTTTGAAATCATATACGCGCCGTTTCAGCTTGCTACGCCGATCGGCCAGCAGCCATGCAATCCTGCGGCTAACCTCTTGGGCGTCACCTGTTTTGGCTTTCACGTTTTCGCCAATGTCGAAAAACAACTGCTTGGCATCCTCAATAGCTTCATAGTCGCCACCGCGATTGAGCCATTCAACAAGATAAAGATCGGCCTCCGTCAGCGCGTTGATCGCATCGTCGATCTCGACCTTTTTCTTGTTCATGAGGGCCATGAGTTCCTTCATTGGCCGTCCGCTATCACGCAGTTCGCGGATGGCGATGCACTCATTGATCCAATCATAATCGAGTTCTGTGCGCTGCTTCATCTGCAAGCGCACTTCTACTTCGACAATATCTTTCTCGGTCGCGGTCGCGGGTAGAAGCTGGCATTTTACGGTCGCAAATTCGCGGTAGAGGCTCGGGTCTTCCTCGAAGAGACTGCGCATCGCTGCCAATCGGCGGTTGCCGTTGACGACAACGCCACGCCGCGTGATGAGGATCGGTTGCCGCTGGCGTTCCGCCTTCAGCACGTCGATTATAGGTGCAATCGAGCCTTCCCGCCCGGTGCTGGCATATTTTAGCAAAAACTCATGCTGGCGCTGCTGTGCCGCTTCGTTTTCCTCGCCGGATGCAAAGTAGTCGGCTGGCTTGCCTTCCCGGCGCGCATAAGCCTGCTGGGCAGTGCGTGTCCGAAAATTCGCCATGCGATATATCGGCATGCCTAACGGTACGAAGATAACCGGCAAATCGTAAGGCTGGCTCTGATACTCATAGAACGGCTCAGTTTTGTCGGATTCCGTGGCACGCTCGGCAATTTGTGCTTCGCGGATATGAGCCGGTTCCACATTTACAGTATACGCCATGCGGGCGACCCCTTATTCAAACCCAATCAGGAAGATCGGTACGGTTATTGTACGATCGAACAATCGCAACTCGTTCATGATGCGCTCGAAACTGGCGATGTTGCTGCCAATGCTCGACGCAGCTTGCTTCGTCGGTAGCGCCAAAGCGGCAGCCTCAATCCGCCGGACGCTCCATAGATGTTGCAGCTTCAACAGGTCATAGGGAGCGCGACTGGCATTGCCGGTTTGAAGATGAAAGGAGAGATCGTCCTTCACTCCGAAGACCGTCAGATCATAACTTTGATCAATTTTAACATCGAAGGGCCAGCCCTCGGCGGCAAGCTCGGCTTTCACATGATCCCGGATGGCCGTCGTTGAGCCTGGGCCCACGGCCAAATCCGGCTTCTGGAACACGTCCATCAGCCAAGCGTCGAGTTCCCTTTGCGCCCATTGATCGCGCCCGTTGTGGTGTGAATAAGCTTCAGCAAATTGCATCAATCTTCTCGCACAGGAGGCTCATAGACGGGCTGATTCATGGCTCTGGTTCGGAGTGTCCCGGCTTCTAGTTGCGCGATGCGGTCGAGCGCCACATCAATATATTCTTCGGTAATATCGCAGCCGTAAGCGTTACGGCCATTTTTCAAAGCCGCGACAGCACTCGATCCCACGCCTAGATATGGATCCAGCACGTTGCCCCCCGGATTTGTCATGCTGAGAACCAAGCGCTCAACCAAACCAACAGGAAATTGGCAGGGATGGTCCGTTTTCTCAACGTGGTTTGATTTCACGTTGGGAATGTCCCAAACGTCGGATGGATTTTTACCCAGAGGATTCCCCGATAACTTGCCTTTATTAGGCCCTTTAAAGTGCTTCTTATTAGGATATTTCGAGGGAATGCGAACGGGGTCAAGATTGAACGTGTAATCATCACCTTTGGTAAACCAGAGAATTGTCTCATGGCGGCCTGAAAAACGATTCTGGCAATGTAGTCCATGCCCGAATGTCCAGATGATCCTGTTTCGTAACCGTAGGCCGTGGTCTTTGAATATCCGGTAAAGTATCACATCGAGAGGGAATATTTCTCCGTCATCGACGTGATTTCCGACTTGCCAGCATATTGATCCTTGAGGATGAAGAAGGCGGACAGCTTCTGCGATCGTCGCCGCTTGGCTTTCGATGTAAAGATCAAGCGATGTTCGCTTCTCGTACTCCTTGCCAATATTATAGGGAGGAGAAGTGACTATTAAATCCATGCTGCCCTTTTTCAGAGAACGCATGAAATCTAGGTTATCTTGGCACTCAATGACGGCTTTCGTTTTCCGAATAGGAATGACCTCTGCGGTCTTCGGCTGTGCGCTTTGTCGTGCCATTTTTCTTAGTCCTACCGTAATATTACTTATTGGCCTTGGGATGCTCGCCAATATTTATCTTAACCGTCAGCTTACATGATCACAGATTGCGGATCCAGCACTTTCTTCTCGAACGGCGAAAGCTTGATTTCCTCGGCCCGTTTCCGAGCTTGAGCAATGTCATAGGTGTTCTGCATCCGCATCAGTATCTCGATCGAGACTCCGAAAACCTTCTCGATTCGGACCGCCATCTCTGCTGAAAGATGGGAGCGTTCGTTCAGCAACGCCGATAGAGCCGGGCGTGTCACGCCGAGCGCGTGGGCAGCGCCTGTCACGGAAAGGCCATGCGCTTCCACAATTTTTCTTTTCACAAAGCCACCGGGGTGAACTGGAATCTTACTCCGAGCCATGCGGTTCTCGCTCTCACGTTCACTTCTGAGAGTGATTGTGCCCTGTAAAGAGACGCTTTACAAGCCAAAATGTTCCGGAAACGTTCCATATCATTTTTCGCTCATTTTGAGTTAGGAGCGGGCCGGGGTCAGCGCGGAAACGTGTGTTTAAGGTTGCTGTCCATGGTCAGAGCGCCGGAAAGCAGCCCAAGCGAAGGACCCTATCGTGAGTGCAGCGAACGGAGCCGCCGTGACTTGAGCGTTTCCGGCCGTTTCCCGTGCGCAAATTTAGAGGGCTATAGAGTAAACGTAATTGTCATCTTCACCCGGTGCGGCGCGCCAAGTACCGCCGATTGCCCTCCATGATACGCTCCAGCCGCCGAAACTACGCCTGTAAAAGGGAAGAGAGGATAGCCTGTATATCGGAATGCGTAGAAAAGGCGGCGTTTGGCGGTAAAAAAGTTCGAATCGCTTACCGTCGATTAGTCGCCTTGATCCTTCGCAGTAGCCACTTATGCGGCTATGAATGGCAGCCGTGCGCCCCTGATGTCAGCATCCTAACGAAATTCAATAGGGGAGCGCTAAAGCGCGCATTGATAGCCTGGACTCGGTCGGGATATTACCGAGTTTGGGAACATGCACATCGACAGCATCAACTTGTTGATGCGATCTCGTAGGTCCATACCCTAAACCCCTTCAGGACGTGTGGTCCGAAGGAATTGACGAGCGGTATGTCGGCGGCGTCACGGCCGCGCGCCACAACGATTCTGCCGATCCGAGGGACGTTGTTGCGCGGATCGAAGGTGTGCCATTCGCCATCGAGGAACACTTCCATCCAGGCGCTGAAATCCATCGGATCGACGACCGGCACGCCGATGTCGCCGAGATGGCCGTTGATATAGCGAGCGGGGATGTTGAGGCATCGGCAGAACGTGACCGCAAGATGCGCAAAATCGCGACAGACGCCAACCCGCTCACTGAATGTCTCGAAAGCCGTCCGCGTAGATCGAGCCTGCATGTAGTCGAAGCGGATGTGGTTGTGCACGAAGTCGCAGATCGCTTGCACGCGCCCCCAACCCGGAGGGATCGCACCAAATAGGTCCCATGCGATCTGGCTGAGCCGATCGGTTTCGCAATAGCGGCTGCCCATGAGGTAAACGAGGCAATCGTCCGGCAGGTCCCACACCGCGAGTTCGCGCGCGCTAAGCAGCACCCTGTCCAGTTGTCCGCTGTCCCGGATTGTTGCGTCGCCCCACATGGTCATGTCGCCAGCCGGCGCGACAAGACGGCGGCAGCGGTTGCCGAAGAGATCGCGGTAGGTCGAGACCGGTACGTCGGGGTTGGTAAACGTCGTTTCCGGCACCGTGATGTCGGCCGCGCGGTCCTCATGGACCGATAGCAGGCAAACCAGGGCGGTCGGCTGCTGGCAGGTCAGTGTGATCTCATACCCGTAGCGGATCAGCATCGAGTGATGTCTTTACCGGAAATCAGCGGCAGTAAGCGTATAGGAGGTTTGGCGACGATGGGAGTAGGCCTCGCGTGCGACATCTTCGATCGACCTGCGCGCCGAATCGAAAGTCGAAAGATACATCTCCTCCGATAGCTCCATGCTGCGCAATCCTGCTGAGGACTTGGCGAGCGCCTCCACTTCGACAAAAAACGGCACTTCGAACATGCCGTCGTGTCCGATAAAACGAATGGCGTTGCGCACTTTGTCGAAGCTCCGGCTGGGGTTCGGAAATTCAAGGGTCATCGTCGATCTGCTCTGCTGTTTGCAATAGCGGTGGCACACACAAAAGACCGTTCATTTGCTCTTTGCGTCGCCCCTCATTCCGACGATTCAGGGAAAGCATGCCGTCGGTTGCGACCGAGCGGCTAAGGCCGATCATCTCCAGCCCTTCCCGGCTGGCTGGAATGCCGGTGAAGACATGGTAGATGGTCCAGGACCGATCGGCTTCGATGCGGCGGCCATATTGTTCGTCGCCTGGTGTCCGGACAGATGCGCCACCTTCATTGTCCCAAACGCCGATCGCGCGGTCGTGCCGCTCACGTTCGGTTTCATCTATGTATCGGGTCATGCTCGTGGCCTTTCTCTAGTGGTCACGTCGGCATCAATGATGCCGGAAAATAGCGCGTTACCGGATAAGTCGGTGATGGCGATGGCGTCGGGCCGTTGAGGCATATCGAGCGTCTGCGAAAGCAGTTGCGCAATCTCAATGGCGTTAGCGAGATCGACGGCTTCTACCGCCTCTCGGCCCACGACGGCATGAGCGTCATCTGTCTCCCGCGTGCGGTAAAACTCGATGACAACTTTTATGGCGCCCATTGCTCTTTCAGCCGGAGCAGCACTGCCTCAGCGCTTGCCTTTACCTTGTGACGCGTTGGCATTTGCAGCGACCTTGATCTGGTTGCCGAAGGTGCTTTCAGGCTTTGGCGGAGCCTTCTCCTGCTTCGGCTTTCTGATCTCGCGATTGCTTCGTTTCTGGCCTTTAGCCATGTCCGAACGTCCTTTCGATGAGGGTTGCGCCATTACCGGATTGCGACATGTCGACCGGCTCGAGGCTGTCCTGCGTCGTCACTCGCTCATGGCGTTCGTCGTCGTTGCGGATGCGATATTGCAGTGAATCTCCCCGTGCCGGCAGTCTGCCGGTTATGCGGTATATATCGGCGGGCAAAGCTGGTCTCATGAAACCGCCCTTGAGCCGGACAGCCTGTCCGATCGCGAAGAGATGAGCAGGAGCCTCGTGGCGGGCGGGACGGATTGTGCGTCGGATTGGGTTGGTCGATATCATGATTGTTGGTGATCCTTTTCGAGAGCGGCGTCGAGATCGGCGGGATCGATCGACGCCATCTGATGTGTGTGGCCATCAATGCCGATGGCGGGCAGGTGGATGAAGGCGCCGACACGTCTCCAGGCGAGGCGGGAGGATACCTCCAGCAGTTCCTCATCCTGGTCCACGCGATATTCACCGGCGGGCTGTGCGGCGTCGAAGCCGCGCAGCATGAAGGGTGCGGAGAACCGGACGATGGTTTGTGTGGTGCGCGTTGTCATGGTCGATACCTCCGCAGGAGCACGCAAACGCGCCTCCTGCATCATTCCCGTTCGAACCGGAACGAACTTCCGTGCTGCCAGTACATCCGTGGTCAGCGGCGCGTTCATTCCAAGGTTCGAACAGAGCGATATGCGCGCCGGGTCGGCGCTTGATGCATTCGCTATCGAGAATTCGGTGGTGAATGGCGGGTCTCTGACACCGCAAAAAGCCAAGTCGGCCAAATCAACGAGTTTTATATATGGGCTGTCCCTACCCGGTAAGCAAGGAGCGAGTCGATATTATTTTATCTGGAATTGAATAATGTCTCTTCCATAAAAATAAATCTCATTGAAAAATCAGAAAATACCTATTGAAACAACAAATATCGCATCGATAGAAGCGACATAAATTTTCCCCAGTTGCGCCTTTTCAAAGAAATACATCTGGCACTCCTATCATTCGAGTGCCAACGGGGTTATGTATCTGAGGTGGCCGCCCTATGCGCCGGCCTCAGAAAGAACCCACATGAAATTCCGGCCTCTCCATGACCGCCTCGTCATTCGACGTGCGGAAGGCGATCTCAAATCCAAAGGCGGGATCATCATTCCCGACACCGCGAAAGAAAAACCTCGGAAGGCGAGGTCATCGCTGTCGGCCCAGGTTCCCGCGACGAAAGCGGTGGGCTGATCCCGCTCGACGTCAAGCCGGGCGATCTCATCCTGTTCGGTAAATGGTCCGGGACCGAGGTCAAGATCGATCACGAAGACCTTCTGATCATGAAGGAGAGTGACATCATGGGAATCGTTGAGAAGACCGAAGCTGCGAGCAGGAAAAGTGCGTGAGCGGCCAGCTTCCGATCCTGTGATCCTCACAACCGAACTGGACCCGACATCATGTCTGCCAAGGAAATCAGATTCTCTAATGACGCCCGCGACCGCATGCTGCGCGGCGTCGAGCTGCTGAACAACGCCGTCAAGGTGACGCTCGGGCCGAAGGGCCGCAACGTCGTCATCGACAAAGCCTATGGCGCGCCGCGCATCACCAAGGATGGTGTGACCGTCGCCAAGGAGATCGAGCTTTCCGACAAGTTCGAGAACATGGGCGCGCAGATGGTGCGCGAGGTGGCCTCGAAAACCAACGACCTCGCCGGCGACGGAACCACCACCGCGACGGTTCTCGCCGCTTCCATTCTGCGCGAGGGTGCCAAGCTGGTCGCTGCCGGCATGAACCCGATGGACCTGGAGCGCGGCATCGATCTCGGTGTCGCCGCCGCCGTCAGGGAAATCCAGGCTCGCGCCAGGAAGGTCAAGTCGTCGGCAGAGGTCGCCCAAGTCGGCACAATCGCGGCTAACGGCGACGCGACCGTGGGCGAGATGATCGCCAGTGCGATGGATAAGGTTGGCAATGACGGGGTGATCACCGTCGAGGAAGCCAAGACGGCCGACACCGAACTCGACGTGGTCGAGGGCATGCAGTTCGATCGCGGCTATCTCTCGCCCTACTTTGTGACCGATCCCGAGAAGATGCGCGTGGAACTGGATGACCCTTACATCCTCATTCATGAGAAGAAGCTCGGTAATCTGCAGGCCATGCTGCCCGTACTGGAAGCAGTGGTGCAAAGCGGAAAGCCGCTGCTGATTATCTCCGAAGACGTCGAGGGCGAGGCGCTCGCCACGCTGGTCGTCAACAAGCTGCGTGGTGGCCTTAAGGTAGCGGCCGTCAAGGCTCCCGGCTTCGGCGACCGTCGCAAGGCCATGCTCGAGGACATCGCCGTGCTGACTGCCGGCCAAATGATCTCCGACGATCTTGGCATCAAGCTGGAAAACGTCACGCTCGACATGCTCGGCCGTGCCAAGCGCATCGTGATCGAGAAGGACACCACGACGATCATCGACGGCTCCGGCGACAAGCCAAGCATCGCGGCGCGCATCAGCCAGATCAAGGCGCAGATCGAGGAAACGACTTCCGACTACGACAAGGAGAAGCTGCAGGAGCAGCTGGCCAAACTCGCCGGCGGCGTCGCTGTCATCCGTGTTGGTGGCGTGACTGAGACCGAGGTCAAAGAGAAGAAGGACCGCATAGACGACGCGCTGAACGCCACCCGCGCGGCTGTCGAGGAAGGCATCGTGCCGGGCGGCGGCGTGGCGCTGCTGCGTGCCAGAGCGGTGCTTGCCCCTCTGACAGGTGACAACGCCGATATAACCGCAGGCATTTCGATCGTGCGGCGGGCGCTTGAAGCGCCGGTCCGACAGATCGCCGAGAATGCAGGCGTCGAAGGCTCGATCGTGGTCGGCAAGCTCACGGACAGCAAGGACCCCAACCAGGGCTTTGACGCCCAGACCGAAACCTATGTCGACATGATCAAGGCAGGTATCGTCGACCCCGCAAAGGTCGTCAGAACCGCACTCCAGGACGCTGGCTCGATCGCGTCCCTGCTGATCACCGCCGAGGCGATGATCGCCGATATTCCCGCGAAGGATTCCGCACCAGCGGCCGGCAACGGCGGCATGGGTGGAATGGGATACTGAGAACAGTGCCTGAACCGTTCGGCCAGCGCGGCCGGACAAAGCAATCTCACCACAATCTGGAAGGAAGACCTCCATGGCTACGCAGAGCACGACGAAACCATCTCTTTCCCGTCGTTGGGAAAACTACCAGCCTTCGAAGACCATGCTGGTCTGGGCATGCATCGCGGCGATGATCGCCACGATCTTCGTCGGCTTCAGCTGGGGTGGCTGGGTCACCGGCGGCACTTCGCAAACCATGGCGAAAGCGGCTGGCGACACGGCGCGCGGAGAGCTGGCATCCGCCATATGCGTTGAACGGTTCAACGCAGCGCCAGATGCGGCTGCGAAGCTTGTCGAGTTCAAGGCTGTTACCGATAGCTACAAGAAAAGGCAGTTCATCGAAGCCGGTGGCTGGGCGACAATGCCGGGACAGACGACTGCCGACCGGCTTGGAGTCCAGGGCTGTGTCACCGGACTTGGCGCATAATACCCGCTTAAAGCGCTCAGGCAGGCGCCAGGGCGTTTCCACCCGCCCCAGGAAGGAACGTCAGCAATGATTTCGTTTGTCAAGAAGACAGATATGCAGCCGATAGCCCCGCAGGTCGAAGACAATCGTTTCGAGCAGATCCGCAAGGCGGCTGCCGAACGTCACCGGAAGGCGGACACCGACGGCACACGTCGCCGCGCCCGCCAGAAGGCCGAGGACAACCGGCTCATTTGAGTTGTCGGAATTTCGGGCTGAGCTCCCCTAGTGGCATAACCTTCAACTTCACTCGCACAGCAGTTCGGCGCGGCAAAGGATCGCTCCATGCACCTTAAAGCAGGCGTCCGACAGTGCCGTTCGTCATCGGAGGTGAACGTCGCTGCTTTCCTTTCGCTCGGAATAGCGGTCGGTCAGGTAGGGTGATACATCGCGCGTTAGCAGCGTGAACTTCACCAACTCCTCCATCACGTCGACCACTCGATCATAATATGACGATGGTATCATCCGGCCGGCTTCATCGAACTCCTGATATGCTTTGGCGACGGACGACTGGTTGGGGATCGTCACCATCCGCATCCAGCGGCCGAGCACCCGCATCTGGTTGACGGCGTTGAAGCTCTGCGAGCCGCCGGAGACTTGCATGACAGCGAGTGTCCGGCCCTGCGTCGGCCTTACCGCGCCGACCGAAAGGGGAACCCAGTCGATCTGCGCCTTCATCACCGCGCTCATCGCACCGTGACGCTCCGGGCTGGTCCAGACTTGACCTTCCGACCAGAGCGAGAGTTCACGTAATTCCTGCACCTTGGGATGATTGACGTCAGCCCCGTCCGGCAACGGCAGGCCGTGTGGATCGAAGATGCGTGTTTCCGCCCCAAAATGTTTCAGCAGGCGCTCGGCCTCGAATGTCAGGAAACGACTGTAGGATCGTTCGCGGAGCGAGCCGTAAAGCAGCAGCATACGCGGTGGATGGGTAGATGGCGATGTTGCATGCAACCGGACGATGCTCGGAATATCAACGCAATCGGTATCGAGATTGGGAATATCGTCCGGCATCAGCGCTGCGCTTTCGCAAGTTCGGATACTTTGCCGCCGCGCTCATACCAGCCTTTGGAGCGGTTCACGATCCAGACGACCGAGAGCATCACCGGCACTTCGATCAGCACGCCGACAACAGTGGCGAGCGCCGCGCCCGAATGAAAGCCGAACAGGCTGATGGCGGCAGCAACCGCCAGTTCGAAGAAATTCGACGCCCCGATCAGCGCAGAAGGACCCGCGACGCAATGCTGCTCGCCGGCCATCCGGTTGAGCAGATAGGCAAGGCCGGAGTTGAAATAGACCTGAATCAGGATCGGCACTGCCAGCAGGCCGATAATCGCCGGCTGCGCAATGATCTGCTCGCCCTGAAATCCGAACAGCAGAACCAGCGTCGCCAGCAGGGCGACGAGGGAGGCGGGAGCGAGCTTTGCAAGCAGGCGGTCAAGCGCTGCTTGCTCGCCGCTCGCCAGCATCCTTCGACGGATGATCTGCGCGATGATGACGGGAATGACGATGTAGAGCACGACGGACAGGACCAACGTTCCCCACGGCACGGTGATAGCGGACAGTCCAAGCAGCAGCCCGACAATCGGCGCGAAGGCGACGACCATGATAGCGTCGTTGAGGGCGACCTGGCTCAAGGTGAAATGCGGCTCGCCCTTGGTCAGGTTCGACCAGACGAACACCATGGCCGTGCAAGGTGCTGCGGCAAGGATGATGAGGCCGGCAATATAGCTGTCGATCTGATCCGCTGGCAGATAAGGCCGGAACAGCCAGCCAATGAACAGCCAGCCCAGCAGCGCCATCGAGAACGGTTTTACTGCCCAATTGATGAATAGCGTCACGCCGATGCCGCGCCAGTGGCGGCCGACTTCGCCCAATGCTGCAAAATCGATCTTGAGCAGCATAGGGATGACCATCAGCCAGATCAGTACGGCTACCGGCAGGTTGACCTTGGCAATTTGCATTGCGCCGATGGCATGAAATGCGCCCGGCAGAAAATGGCCGAGCGCGATACCAACGACGATGCACAGCGCGACCCAGAGGGTCAGGTAGCGTTCAAAGGCTGACATAGAATTCCCTCAGGCCGTGGCCACACGCCGGCCGTGGCCGTCGATGACGCGCTCGCCGTCTTCCTTGACGAACTCGCCGCGCTGAGGCGGCAACAGGTCGAGCACGTCCTCGGACGGTCGGCAGAGGCGAACGCCCTTTGGGCTGACGACGATGGGCCGGTTGATCAGGATGGGATGCGCCATCATAGCATCGAGCAACTGCTCGTCGCTCAGCGCGGGGTCGCCAAGGCCAAGCTCCGTATAGGGCGTGCCTTTCTCGCGCAGCAGCTCTCGCACCGATATGCCCATGCGCGCGATAAGCTGAGTCAGCATGTTCCGAGATGGCGGCGTCTTCAGATATTCGATGACATGTGGCTCTACGCCCGCATTACGGATCATCGCCAGCGTGTTGCGCGAAGTCCCGCAATCCGGGTTGTGATAGATGATGACATCCATGGCTTGCCTCACGCCGCGCTGTTTCTGGGAGACGACCCGCCATCTGATTGGCCGATCTCGGTCAGCTTCGTGCGCAGCGACGCCTTGTCGAGACTAGCAACCGGCAGGGACGTGAACGCCGAGATGCGGTTCTTCATGTAGCGGAAGGCTGCAACGAAGGCGGCTTCCTTCTGAATATCTGGCCCATCGACGGCGGCAGGATCTTCGATACCCCAATGGGCGGTCATGGGCTGGCCGGGCCAGACCGGGCAGGCTTCGCCGGCGGCGTTGTCGCAGACGGTGAACACGAAATCCATGACGGGCGCGTCGGGGCCGGCAAACTCCTTCCAGCTCTTGGAGCGGAAGCCCTCGACGGGATAGTCGAAGTTCTTCAGCACTTTCAGTGCGAAGGGATTGACCTCACCCTTCGGCTGCGACCCCGCAGAGAAAGCGCGAAAACGCCCTTCGCCATCCTTGGTCAGGATGCTTTCCGCGAGGATCGAGCGTGCCGAATTGCCGGTGCACAGGAAAAGGACGTTAAAGATGCGATCATCTTGTCCGGCAGACATGGGAGGTTCCTTTCGTGGGTTCGCAGCAGGAAGACAACGCTGCCATTGCCGGATTGCAGACTTCCGGGTGGCCTTGGCAGCAATCGCGCATGAGGAACTCAACAAGACCGGAGAGCGTGGTCAGCGCGGCGCTATAGATGACCGACCGCCCCTCGCGCCGGGACTCAACAAGTCCGGCCTGTTCAAGATGGCTCAGATGAAACGACATTCGCGACGAAGACGCGCCATCCATCGCTTCGCCAATGGCTCCGGCCGACATGCCTTCCGGGCCGGCAATCACTAGCAATCGGACGATGCGCAATCTCGTTTCCTGCGACAGCGCGGCGAAGGCATTGAGGGCTTGCTTCTCGTGCATCATTATCTCAATAACTCAAGAATCATTGAGATAACTCATATGGCAGAATGCCGCTGAGTGCTAGCGGAAATTCGCGATGGCCTAACCGAGTGAGGCCGCGTTGGCGGCGGTAACAGCGTTAAGGAGGGCTATGGAGGTGAATAGAGTAGATATAGTTGTCATCTTCACCCGGTACGGCGCGCCAAATACCGCCGATTGCCCTCTATTACCGCCGATAACCGCCGATACGTCGCCTGCGCAAAGAGTGTGAGACGGTCCTTGCGCCAAAAAGCGTAGAAACGGCGGTGTTTGGCGGTGAGAAAGTTCGAATCGCTTCCGGTCGATTGGTAGATTTCAACCCTGCGCAGATTTGGCTTATGTGGCCTTAAACAACCGCTATGCGCCCCATTCCAGTCGTTCGATCTTGGGGTTGAACCCCCGAAAGCAGACAACGCCGGCAAAGTGCTCGCATTGAATCACGTCAATCCGGGCGTTCTGGCACTCCTATTCGCCATGCAGGATCAAACCCGTCTCTCCATGACACTAACGCCTTGTGGGCGTAATGGGCTGTGCGTCTGTTCAGTGCCGCAACGGTGGTTGCACTCGCCCTGACGTATCGCACCGGCTTTTCGAACCGCGTCATAGGGTGATGCAAGATGATCGTATGCCGCGGCGAAAGCGGCATCACTACCTCGATGCCCGGATCCGCCAACGAACTCTTGTGAGCTAGGAAGCTATGCCTAGGCACCGTTGGATCGAACCAAGTTACGGGACTGTCTGAGGTAATGAAGCGCGGCTCAACGGAGCACATAATAGTCATCGTCATTTCACTGAGCGTGGGCAAGCCATCCATCATAGCTCCAGGCAGCAAAAACTGCATGGGCGACTCCACCACTTTTCGAAGGTTGCGCAGTTCCGCCTCGGCATTTGCGGTTGAGCCCAGAGCGACGGTCTTCGCCTCAGCTGCATCCAAGGCCTGCCGCCAAAGCATCCGCTGGATCTCTCTCGCTTCAGGCGTGCGCCCGTGCATAGCTGCGATGAAGGCTATCAACTGCGATTGCCGAAGCCGAGGTAACTGGCGGTGGCCGGCCACAAAGTCTGTGATGAGTGTCTTTAGCCCCTGCTCAAGTTTCGCCAGCTCAAACTCTATCCTCAGATCCCGGGAACCATCGGGCCTGAAGATCGTGTAGATGTCAGTCTCGGTGAACAGGTTTTGGGGTGCTCGTTTGCGGCCGACGCCGCCACTAGGATCAAAGGTCCACACAAATGGCTGCATTCCTGCCGGCGTATTCGGATCGCACCAGGCGGAAAGGTAGCTCCTTGGGATATAGTGCTGCGATTTGTGATTACGGGACTTAGGCACAGGCCGTCACCATGAGCTCACCTCATACTGGCGTTGCCTATGACAGCTGAAGGCTAAACAGTCTGCACGACATTTGCGCACTAGCTCACTCTAATTTCAGTCGCTCCCACTCGCCAATCAACGTCCCGTATTTTTCATGAAAAACTGTCTCCTCGTTGCCCTGCAGCGGCGTCGTTTGCGGAGAGAAGAACGTACGACGCAGGGCATCTATAATACGCATATCAGCGGGGTCCGCGTCGGTTAGTACTTGTTGCATTACCCAGAGCCCTAAACCTCCCGCCTTCTTCTGAGAGCGGTGGCTCTTCACTGAAGTACGGGTATACCACGCGTGTGTATTCCCCCCGGACGCGCGCATGTAGTGCATCCCTTATCCGAACTGTGGCGCCCAAGCTTTCAATCCGCAGGCTGCCATGCATGCTTATAGGAACGATCTCTACAGGCTCGTTTGACCAACGCAGTTTTGCGCTAAGCAGTTCGAGGACTCCGTCGCTCAGTAGCGGATATAGTCTTTTGAAGTTCCTGTTCGACAGGATGCGATCCTGGGTCAACTGCGCTAGGTCACCTCGGCCAGAGATGTGCGTCTTAACGTCCGACCAAAAGGGTAGGTAGAAGTCGCCACCTCGACTTCTAGTGCCGCCCGCCTCCTTTCTGCGATCAAGTCGGATGTCTTCTTTCAAAATGGATCGTCGCAGTGAATTGGGCGAATAGAACAACTGCAGCGCCTTTCGGAGAGGGATATCTAGAACAGACATACGTGCTCCACACTTTGATCGAAGTACAACCATCTTCTTGGCGTCCCGTCGACACAATGGGAAAGAGCATTGTTTTCACTAAATTTTAGTGCGACGACGCTCACCGCGGCACCGATTCCTGATCTGCGCCAGCGGGTAAGGGAGAGCATATGACAATCAAGCAGACCTTCTTCAATCTAGCTGATCTGCCAAAGCTTGCGGGGCGCACCTGGACACCCCTGCGGAGGGTGACGGAGTCCACGCTTAACGATCTCCCGCCTGGGGTCATTTCTGTAACCGAATTCCACGGGATAGCGACTGTCGCGGTTCATTCCGCCAAGTCAGCTGATGTAGACACGATGGGATGGGGCGATGTCGGGCTCAATCCGCATCGGGCAGGCATGGAATCATGGGGCTACCAGTCATCGGATGTGTTCCGCGGCTGGGGTGACACCGAGCTTGGCATCAACCTGGTCATTGCCCAACACCTCGAGGAGCCGAGCAAGGAGATTTGGCATCTGCATCCTGATCTAGTGGTGGCGCTCCGGCTCATTCAGGAAGGTGATCGCTGGTACCGGCCCGAGGAAGGGTGGCCGGAGGTCGTTCGCCTAACCTGCAACGATGCCGGCGAGCCGGTTTGCCTTGAGATAAAGACCGAATTCCTCAATGACTACCTCGCGGCGCGGGACATGCGCCTCTTTTGCTCTAGTTATGCCGAACGGACGGCAGTGACCGAAAAAGACCCTGGCTATGGCTGGTCTCGCAAGCCCATTAACGAGAAAAGAGATCGAAATCAGCTCGAGTACATTACCGCGCCGGCGGGTTGGCCCCATCCTCACGGAACCTTCTTCACAAGGGGTGCCATATGGCGAACCGAGTGGCTGGACCCCGGTACGATCAGCACGCGCATCCGCGGCGATAAGACGTCCGAAGAAGTCTCTTTTGTGACCAAGCCGGACGGTACTCGGGTGGCAGCAGGTCGGCTTGATGGAGATATCGGCTGGCTCTACTTCAACGCAGGAGTGGTTAATGCGCTTCTCCGACATCGCGGTGGACGGCTCCATTGGGCATCGAGAGATACCGGTGGTGTTGGTGCGACTTCGGACATAGTCCATTTTGGCGTAAACGGCCTTGGCCTGATCACCGTTTTTGCCAAGGATATCGGCATGCTCAAGCCCTGGGACCAGCGGACTTGGGCAGCCCACAACGTCACCCCCGATGGGGGCGTATCAGAGGAGCTGTTCTCAGCGCAGATGATGGTGCAGCCGGCATCGACTAAGGCGCCCGAGGCCCTTATTGAAAAGGCTATTAATAACCTCGCTTCGAGCTTTCGCGAACGGTACGGTCAGGAGCTGCTGCGCGAGAATGCCCAAGTGTCTGATATTCTCAGGCGGGCTCACCGGTTTCGTTGTGCGGAGACGCAGGGGCTGCTCGACCTTTCCAAGCAGGTGACGCAACTGTTCACCGAACGCGTCGATGTTGATGCCGTGCTTGCGCACTGCCCACCGCTCGCCAAGGGCGAGAAAAAGCCGGGGTCGCTAAAGGCTATTGAGCGGCTATTGGGCACAATCCTACCCGAGGAACAGGCAAGGAAGATGATGGGGCCATTGTTTGGCCTGAACGATCTTCGCAATGCAGGATCGCACCTCGGCTCCAGTCTCGTGCAAAGTGGTCTTGAGCGCCTTGGCGTCGACGATAGAAAGCCACATCCCATGCAGGGCTTGCAACTGCTGGAGAGCGTGGTCACTACGCTGCATGACATCGAGGGGGCGATTGCCGTTCCAAAGGCGTGACCGCCTTCTGACAATCGGCAAGGCTACCCGGCTCGTTTGACGATCCGGGTGGTCAGAGCGGCTAGGCCGTTTCAGAATCGCCGCACCAAACAATCCGGCCCCAGCGCAACCAAAATGCGATCTGCATCCTGTATTTCGCCAGACCGATGGTTGCAAAGTCGGCCGACCGTTGGCGTCGACGGCAATGTCCCACCGAGGCTTCGCGCCATCGAAGACGAGCATTTCGATAGTGGCGCCGCATGGACACATCATACCTACGCTCCAGCGTTGCCATCGTCGATAGTGAGCATCAGGTCCCTGGAAAGATCGTTGCCGACCAGCGGCGGCTGTTCGGGTGCCGGAGTTCAAAAAGCGTCTGGTTGGTTGGTCCGCTTCAATTCTGAATGCGCCAAAACCAGACATTCCGCTTTTGGCACCATTGTTGTCCTAGAATGCCCTCATCCCAATGTGCATGCGGATTGTCCAAACGACCTTACGACCCACTAGAAAATTTCGAACGGTGCCTCTCCTCCGGGGCGACCCAGCTTTCAATGAAATCCAGCGGATCAACGCTTTCCATCACTGATCTGGCGAGCGCTAGACGTCCCTCTAAACGCTGCCGACGGTCGTCCTCCGCGCTCTTTAGGCGCTCTGTTGCGTCCGCGAAGAATCGTTCTACGGTGATCGCTTTTCCCCACTTCTCCATGATCTCGACCAGCTGCTGCCGGCTGTCGGTGAGAGCCTGGGCCGTTTTTCGCGCATCTTCCTCCCTTTCATAGCGCTCCCACCGCTCCTTTTGCTCTTTTTTCCTCTGCTCCTCCGCCGCTTCTTCGGCCTTCATAAGGCGTTGCAGATCAGCTTTGGACGCACCTAACATCTCGACAATTTCTGGGATCAGACGCTCAAGCGACTGCTGCTCCGTTTCCTGCCAGTTGCGAGACCACTTGACGCCCTTTTTGGGTGAGTAGGCAACGATCCGAAAACGCCCGCACGGCATATCCTGCTCGGTTGTCCATGAGTGCGTCAGTTGCCAAGATTTTGCTGACCGGATGAGCTTGCTGTCCTCACGATGGTAGTCGCCATTGAAATAGCGCATCGTCACGCGCTCGGTCATCTCGGTGATGGCGAGCGCGACAGGCACCATGTCGATATAAAAAACAGTCGGCCTGTCAGGTGCCCAAATGCTTCCTGAGTGGTATCGACCGTATTTACGATCCTTTCGCTCGACCTCTTGTTCCCCGACATGAATCCGCAGAAGATTGTCGGCGGCTGGCGCGATTTGAACGCGGTAACCTCGCTCATCAAGCGCAAGATACAGAGCGTTGGCGATGGAGAGAGCACGCTGAAGCGCGGCTTCTGATGAGATCAGATCCGGCAGAATCCTCTTGTAGGGCCTGAGGAACTCGCCGTTCTTGACCTCCCGTGTTTTCCGCAAATGTTCTTCTGCACCAAAAAGCAGCGGGTGACGAACCGGGCGGCGAGTTTTTGCAACGAGCTTTGGCTTGCGCGCGGCTCGTTCCTCCATCGTTCGCTTTTTGCGCGGTTTGACGGCTTGGGGCACGATATCGATGGTCTCATCGGATGCTTCTGGCAAGGAAGGTAACTCTGCCGGAAGTCCTAAGGACTTGCGGGTCCAGTACCCCGATCCGGGATAGGGTACTTGATATCGTTTGCAGATGGCTGCGAGTGCGGTGCCGGAAATTCCGAGCTCCAGTGCGACTTTGCTGAGTGGCCTTTCACAGACCCATTTATAAAGCTCAAGGCGTGTCACCTGCATAGCGAATGTCTCAATTCCCTCACCATCGATATCGCATTGCAGGTACACGCATTGACCCCGTCTTTTGAGGGGGATTCTGCCCTTTTCTAGTGCCGGTTTTAGAGGGCAATGGAGTAGACATAGTTGTCATCTTCACCCGGCACGGCGCGCCATAAAATCAATGACTTAGCAGAAAAAATGGCAGCGGCCACAGGTTCAATTGAACCTAGAAGTCTAGCCCTGATGCCGCCTAGCGCATGCAGTCAGAACGAATCGTGCTGATTCATGTCAATGTAATGACCACCGACTCGTGCTCCAGTTTATCGCGTACATTCTGTTGTCTCATGTGTTGTACGCACTTCATCGGGAGCGAAACATTGGCTTCAGCCAAACGATGAGAATTGCAATCAACGAAAGCAGATAAAGAGCGCCCCCTATAAACATGATACCATATATACCAGCGATCAGTTCGCGATCCTGTTCATAAAAATCGGGGTGCAACTGGTCAGAGAATGTAAATGGGGCGATCCCGTATCCTATTGCGTATCCGAGGAGGCCACACACAGGAACCAGGACAATCATCAGAAGGATTGTGATGCATATTTTCTTGATCATGGCGATTGTCCGTTAGAACCGGGTTAGGTTGCTCGTGGAAAATCGATCTGAATTTCTCTGGCACTCATGCCATTTTTTGAAGGCATTTGCTTCGTCTTTTTTACCGTAGCACCAGCCTCTTTCGTTCAATGCCAGTCCATGGACTGACATCGACATTCAGGCGACAGTTACTAGCACATCGCGACTTGGATTGTGAAGACATAAGTCGCCCACTTTATCGTAGAGCTCCATCAATCACTCATTCGTTTCTGTCGCACCTGAAAAGTGTTCTCCGGCGTCAGCAGAGTAAGGCGATAAAATGAAAAGCAATACTGCCGATGAGAGAATTAACGGAGTGAACTGCATCGAACTCCTCCTTGCGATGGAATTCACATTTTTATGATAAAATGTGGCGATGGCATGCTAATGAAATTACAGCTCAAATAATATTTTGTTTTCGCAATATAATTACAATTTTCTGTTATTTATTTCATATATACTGTTCGGCATACTGGTATAATCTACTTATTTTGAGCGATCGGTTGTGTTACCGTTTTCTCTACCCATTGCCTTGCGGCCTCCCAGTTAGGAAATGCCTTTCGGTCTCCGTGGGTGGTATAGGCAACCCAACGTTCTTCGGGGGAAGCATCCCGTTCGGACATGACCGTGCCGATGCGATTTCCATGGTTATCATGAACTGGGTAAATCATATTTGACACTCCGTTGCTTCGTTCGGTTGACGTCTGTCCTGCATTCAGCACAGAATCCGATCGCGTCGATATTGCCGCAACCATGGACCCCTCACTCCACCCAATGCATGTTTGAGACAGGAAATCATACATGGGGGTAAACGACAAGCAACACTGACAGGAGTGGTACGGGCTAACGCAAAAGAGGTGTTATCGAGCCAGTGATGGTTTGATCGATCACGGCCAGAAGCTTCGGCTCGGCACCAGACAGAACGGCCACGATTATAAGCATCACGATCAGCGGGGCAGCGAGAATACCGCTTCGCACCGCCGGCTCAACTATTCGTTTACGACGCTTGATCTTGGAGTTTCTCATGCTATCAACAATGGTCCAATAAGCCTAAGCAACTACTAAACGATATAGTTAATATGGTATTCTTGAGAGAATTTGAAAGCTGGAGCGGGTAGCGGGAATCGAACCCGCGCGTTCAGCTTGGGAAGCTGACAGGCTACCATTACATCATACCCGCGAACTGCAATATATTTCAATATCTTAGAGTTTGGATTCGGCAAATCCCGATCCGAAGGTTTTACAACCTTTCCACAAATTAAGTTCTCTTTTCAGCCTCGTCAATCTGTTTGATCGTGGTTTTCCTTAACGTAAAAGTTTCCGGTCAAAGCGGCTTTTGTTTTGGCAGGATCAATGGAGTTTTTTGTTTGTTTGGGGGCGGGCTCTGGATACAAAATTGTTGTGCTCGTTTGCTGGACAAATGGAATTATGAAGTAAATTTCATGTTCTTGCCCATTGATATCCGCAAATCCGTCGCCATTTGCAGGGAACCTTAGCGTTCGGGCCGTCTTAATCGTGGGCGTAGTTTCGGGGCGTACGAGAAGACCCGTAATCAGAGTTTATTTGTGGATGCTATATGGCAAAGACCTCGAAACGCCGCGCCCTGCTTATCGTTAACCCGCACGCCCGTAACGGAAAAGGCTTTAGTTCCGATATGCGCTCTATTCTGGAGCAAGGCGGCTTGTCGCTGTTCGAACAGAAGCCGCATGCGGAAGAAAGCATTTCCGATCTTATCCGACGTAGTGCTGGTGCGTGCGATCTCGTAATTGTAGGTGGCGGCGACGGCACGCTGAATGCGGCCGCTCCCGGGCTAGTGGAGACGGGGATCCCGCTTGCAATATTACCGTTGGGTACAGCCAATGATTTTGCTCGCACAATTGGTATTCCAGTCAATCCGGCCGAGGCAGCGCGGCAGTTGATGACCTATCGGTCGCATCCGGTCGATTTGGGTGAAGTGAACGGGCATTTGTATTTCAACGTTGCAAGTATCGGGTTCAGTGCCGAACTGGCGCAACAGTTGAGCGCGGAAGCAAAAAAGAAGTGGGGCAAGCTTGGCTATGCCATTGCTGCTGCCAGAATTTTGATGCGATCAGAACTTTTTACAGCATATCTGGAGCATGATGGCGTCACCGAGAAAATGCAGACGCTTCAGGTTTCGGTGGGCAATGGGAAATTTTATGGCGGCGGAATGGCCGTGGAGAAAAATGCAACGGTCGATGACGGGCGGCTCGATTTCTATAGTCTGGAGGTCGATCACTGGTGGAAACTATTGCGTCTGTTGCCTAGTCTGCGTCGCGGAACCCATTCGAGATGGGATGATGTGCGCGCTTTTCCGACAACTGAAGTGATTGTGCGGACCAAAAAACCACGTGCGGTCAATACCGACGGTGAGCTCTCGACCTGGACTCCTGCACATTTCCGTCTGCATCGCAAGGCGATCAGTGTTTATAGGCCAGATACAGTCTGATAGCGTAGCGATCAGAAAAATGGCCCGCGTCTTGAGCGCGGGCCTAGTCCATGACGTTAGGTGACTGGCTCGGAGGTCATGTGAGCCGCTTGTATAACGGTTGAGCCGCTTGAACGTTCCACTGCTAAAAGAAAAAATACCAGATAAGCAGTACGACGATGAGCGGAACACCCAAAAGCCAGAGGATCAAAGCGCGAAACATACCGGTCTCCTTTCCGTTGAAATTTCAACGCCGCTGCCGGGAGATTGTTCCGTGAAAAGAAGGCTGGGGCGTAGGATTCGTTTCCGTATATTGAACAAAGAGCGGCTCAGTATGCGGTTTTCCAAAGGTTTTAATGATCCGTCAATGAATCAATGACATCACTGATTTCCAAAAAGTGCAGCAGCGTTTTCGGTTGCACTGTCGAGTGACGGGCGTGTGGCGTATGAATTCGAAACAATGGTTGAGTATATCGATACTACGTGAGAAGCGCAGTACCGTTACGATGTTGACCTTTATGGCGTTGGCAGTTGTTCTTGCCGGTTGCGCCACGCCGCCGCAGCCAAAATCGAAGAGCAAGCGCTCCAAGGAATATTTCGCCGAGTCAAAGTATGGTGTGAAAGCAAGTCCGCGCGTGGCCCATGCAAAAGGCAAGCCCATGCCTCGTGGTGGCGGACGCGATCAGGTGGGAAAGCCCTATAAGGTCAAGGGGCGCTGGTACTATCCCAAGGAAGATAAAAATTACACGGCAGTTGGCCGCGCCTCTTGGTACGGTGAGGCCTTTCACGGGCGCCTGACGGCAAATGGTGAAGTCTACGACATGACACACCTGACCGCTGCACATCCGACAATGCCGCTGCCGAGCTATGCACGTGTCACCAATATGAATACAGGCAGTTCGGTTGTCGTGCGTGTGAACGATCGCGGTCCATACGAATATAATCGTGTTATTGATCTTTCACAGAAGGCTGCGGAAATGCTGGATTACCGGCATCATGGAACGGCCAAAGTGAAAGTGGAATATGTCGGTCGTGCGCCACTGGACGGCAATGACGATGCGTTTCTGCTGGCTTCTTACCGGTCTGGTAACGGCGATATGATCGGACAGCCTGCAACCGGTGTAATGATGGCTATGAACGGTTCGACACCGACATCGCCTAAGCCGTACATCCCTGTGCCGCAGGATTCACCTTTCTCCGTTAATCCGGCTTACGGCGGTCAGTCTGACGGCGAAATTCCGATGCTTCCGGCCAATGTGCCTGTGCCAGCACAAAAGCCCGGCTCCAGTTTCGGGGTTGCCAATGCAGCGCATGTCAGCGGACTTGCAGGTTATGCATCAGACCGGGTGACCGCAGCTGCTTATGCAGAAGAGCAGACCTATGGGCATATTCTCACGGCAAGCGCTATTTCAGACGCATGGAAGCGCAGAAATGCCGAGGAGCACGGCGAGTATATCGAGCTGGGCCTGTTCGACACATTGGATGCGGTGAGGAAGCTGGAAAAGGCATTACCAGTTTCCGCCAAGGTCAGGCGCATCAAGGTGCCAACCGAAACAGGCGAGTTCTACGAATTGACGGCGGTGGCAGAGAAGGGCGATAATGATACCCTGTTGCGCGCGGCGTGGAAGGCTGGCGCGGTCGACGCTTTCGTCGTTCGCATGGATTAACCTGGATTCACGATGTGTTAATGCGTGCCGGTGGATTGATTTTAGCCGGATTCGTTGCGTAAGCTTGCCGAAATTGCTCGCTTAACGGGATTTCCATGGGGCTTCTTTCCAGAGTTACGAAACTTGCAGTACGGTTGTCGGCGGGAATTGCCGTCGCCGTACCGATGCATGCAAGCGCTGCGCCTGTTGAAGCAACGTTTACGACCAAAGCTCCGCAGGCTCTTTTAATCGATGGGCGCACCAGCACTGTACTTCTGTCGAAAAGCGCCAACGTGCCTATACCACCTGCTTCCTTGGCGAAACTTATGACAGGGGAAGTCGTCTTCGAAGCCTTGAATAAAGGGCAAACGACGCTGGAAACCTCATATCCGGTTAGTGAATATGCCTGGCGCACAGGCGGTGCGCCTTCCGGAACATCCACCATGTTTGCGCGTATCAAATCGACGCCGACGGTCGCGGATCTCCTGCAGGCCATGATCGTGCAATCGGCTAATGACGGCGCCATCGTTCTCGCCGAAGGACTGGCGGGCAGCGAGCAGGCTTTCGCTCAGCGCATGAACGATCGCGCGCGAGAGCTCGGATTGTCTGGCTCCACCTTTATCAACGCGACGGGCTTGCCCGCAGACGGTCAGAAGGTGACACTTGACGACCTTGTCCGGCTGGCGCGTCATATCCACAGCGCGCATCCTGATTTTTACAGATATTATGCTCAACCCGCCTTCACATGGAACAATATCATGCAGCGCAACCGCAATCCGCTTCTGCGGTTTGATGTGGGAGCGGATGGCATGGGAACAGGCTTCACGGAGGCTTCCGGCTACGCGCTGGTCGGATCGGCGGAGCAGGGAGGGCGTAGGCTGTTTTTAGCGTTGAGCGGACTGGCAAGCGCCAAAGCCCGTGAGGAGGAGGCGAGGAAGCTCATTCAGTGGGGAATGACAGCTTTCGACGACGTCAGGATCTATGCATCCGGAGATACGGTAGGCGAGGCTCAGATCTTCGGCGGGGTTCACGCTTATGTGCCGCTGAAGGTGAAAAATGCGGTCGAGCTGCTGCTTCCAAAGGAGGGGCGCGACAAACTGAAGGCCCGCATCCGTTATCGGGGGCCGCTTCGCGCTCCCGTGATGGCAGATGCGGAAATCGGCACGCTGCAGTTTGAACTCAATGGCAATATACTTCAGCAAGTACCGGTTTTCGCGGCGCAATCGGTTGGGGAAGGTAGCCTTTCGCAAAAGGCGCTGGATGCTGCGAAAGAGCTTTCCACTGGTTGGATCAGGAAATATCTCTGAAGGCTCGACCTCGTGACCAAAGGCCGATATTAACATGCATAAAGCCCGTTCGGGCATGTATTCATTTGCGCGGAAGTCAGTGTGACCGGATTATTCATAACATTTGAAGGCGGAGAAGGAGCTGGCAAATCGACTCAGATCGCCTTGCTGGCAAAGCATTTGCGGGCACACGGATTCGATCCTGTGATTACGCGTGAGCCGGGCGGTTCTCCGGGGGCTGAAGCTGTTCGGCACGTCATATTGAGTGGAGGCGCCGAGGCATACGGTCCGGCCATGGAAGCATTGCTGTTTGCCGCAGCGCGCGCCGATCATATCGACCAGCTCATTCGTCCGGCATTGAAGGAAGGCCGGGTTGTTCTTTGCGACCGCTTCATTGATTCGAGCAGGGCGTATCAGGGCGTCACGGGCAATCTGGATGCTGCTTACATGGCTGCAATCGAGCGTATTGCCATTGACGGCGCTGTTCCCGACTTGACGATCATGCTCGATATCCCGGCAGAGAAGGGGCTTTCCCGTGCCGGAAAGCGGCGGGGAAGCGGTACGGCCGACCGGTTCGAGAAAGAGGATGTAACGGTGCATGAAGCGCGGCGTCAGGCTTTTCTCGCAATCGCCCGGGATGAGCCGGGACGTTGCAGGGTTATCGACGCTGACCGTCCCAAGGATGAAATTTCGGCGGAGATTACGTCGATAACGGATGCGCTCTTGAAGGAAAGGGGCCTTTTGTGATCGAGGAGCTCGACGTCCCGAAAACTCACGATTCCATCGAAGGAGTGCCCGCACCGTCGGTGAGCGATTATGTTACAGGTCACAGCCAGATCGGTGATTTCCTGGCGCAAGCCTATCGTGAAGGCCGCATGCATCATGCACTGCTTTTCGAGGGGGCGCAGGGGATCGGCAAAGCAACGCTCGCCTTTCATCTGGCGGGTCATATGCTGGCGTTCGGTGATCGAAGCGGCGCGCCTGACACGATCACCGTTCCAGATTTCAGCAAGCCGCTCTGGCGTCAGATTGCCGGTGGCATGCATCCGGCGGTGCTGCATATCACCCGTCCGTTTGACCAGAAGACCGGAAAATTCCGTACGGGCATCACCGTCGAGGAAATTCGGCGGGTCACGCATTTTCTGACGCGCACGGCTTCCGATAATGCCTGGCGTATCGTGATCGTCGATCCTGCGGACGACATGAACCGAAACGCCGCCAATGCGCTGCTCAAGACATTGGAGGAACCGCCTGCACGTGCGCTGTTCATTTTGATCTCGCAATCGTCCGGGCGGCTTCTTCCGACAATCCGCTCGCGCTGCCAGAGCATTCAGTTCAAGCCGCTCGATAGCCGCTCGATGAGCGACGCCCTGGCGCATATCGGCCCCGGTATCGGGCTTGATTCCGGCAATGTCGCGCAAACGCTGGTGGAGCGTTCGGAAGGCAGTGTCCGTAAGGCGTTGCTGCTTGTTGCGCATGGCGGACTGGATATTTCCGATGCCGTGGATGCGATTCTCGACGGGCAGGTTTTTGATCTTCCGAAAGCGCAGGCGCTCGGCGGCGTCCTGAACGGTCGCGAGGCTGAAATTCAATACGAGCTTTTCCGTGATTATTTAATGAGCCGTATAGCCAATGAGACACGCCGCTATGCCGATATGGGGCAATTGCGCCAGGCCGATCAGTGGTCACGCTTCTGGAGCGAACTGGTTCGCGAAACGACCGATGCGGAAACCTATAATCTGGACCGCAGGCAAGCCGTGGTAATCCTTCTGGAAAAAACGCAGCGCGCTTTTCGTTCCGGTGTGCCTCCGCTTACGTGACATGACCGCTTACATGCGTTATGTCACCGCTGACTGTTTTCTTCCTACGTGCGCCTCATTCCATTCCGGCGCGCTTTCAAACACCGAGAGACCGGGTCCATAATGAGCCGCGAAAAATACTATATCACCACCGCGATTGCTTACCCGAACGGCAAGCCGCATATCGGCCACGCGTATGAACTGATCGCGACCGATGCCATGGCGCGTTTTCAGCGTCTCAACGGCAAGAATGTTTTCTTTCTGACCGGTACCGACGAGCATGGTATCAAGATGTTGCAGAGTGCGCGCAAGGAAGGCATCACACCACGCGAACTCGCAAATCGTAACACTGCCGCGTTCCAGCGCATGGCCGATGTGCTGAACAGTTCCAATGACGATTATATTCGCACCTCCGAAGAGCGCCATTACAAGGCCAGTCAGGCGATCTGGCAGGCAATGGCAGCGAATGGCGATATCTATAAGGGCGGTTATGCCGGTTGGTATTCCGTGCGCGACGAAGCCTATTACGGCGAAGAAGAAACGGAAGTCCGTGCAGACAATGTTCGCTATGGCCCGCAGGGAACGCCTGTCGAATGGGTTGAAGAAGAAAGCTATTTTTTCCGCCTGTCGTCGTATCAGGACGAGCTGCTTGATCTCTACGAGAATAACCCAGGCTTCATCATGCCTGCGGAACGTCGCAATGAAATTGTAAGCTTCGTTAAATCGGGTCTCAAGGATTTGTCGATTTCGCGTACGACGTTCGATTGGGGTATTCCTGTTCCGGGTGACGAAAAACATGTGATGTATGTTTGGGTCGATGCATTGACTAACTATATCACGGCGCTGGGTTATCCTGATGTTTCGGACGAGAAGTGGGGTTACTGGCCGGCCGACGCCCATATCATCGGAAAGGACATTTCGCGCTTCCATGCGGTTTATTGGCCCGCCTTTTTGATGTCGGCAGGAATTCCGCTGCCGAAACGCGTCTTTGCGCACGGCTTCCTGTTTAACCGCGGCGAGAAAATGTCGAAGTCGCTCGGCAATGTTATCGACCCCTTCGAACTCGTCGAGCGCTATGGGCTGGATCAGCTTCGCTACTTCCTGATGCGTGAAGTGCCGTTCGGTCAGGATGGCAGCTATAGCCACGACGCGATCGTCAACCGCACGAATGCAGATCTGGCCAACGACCTGGGTAATCTTGCACAGCGTTCCTTGTCGATGATCGCCAAGAACTGCGAAGGAAAAGTGCCGATTCCAGGCGAAATTTCGGACGCCGACAAGGCGATTTTGGATCAGGCGGACGCCGCGCTGGAAACCGCGCGCGTGGCGATGGATGATCAGGCGCTGCATCAGGCGCTTGGCGCGATCTTTGCCGTTGTGGCGGAAGCCAACCGTTACTTTGCAGGGCAGGAACCATGGGCGCTGCGCAAAGCTGACCCAGCACGCATGGGGACGGTACTTTATGTGACGGCGGAAGTGCTGCGGCGTGTCGGCATTATGGTGCAGCCATTCATTCCGCAATCGGCTGAGAAGCTCCTCGACATTCTGGCCGTTCCGGCTGACAAGCGCCAGTTTGCCGATGTCATCGCAAGTCCACTGGATGGCGGAGTCGATTTGCCAGCTCCGCAGCCTGTTTTCCCGCGTTATGTGGAATCTGAAGAACAGAACTGAGACTGAAATGCTTGTCGATAGCCATTGTCATCTTGATTTTGCTGATTTCGAGCCCGAGCGCGATGCTGTTGTCCAGCGTGCGCTCGACGCAGGCATCAAGCGCATGGTGACCATTTCCACGCGGGTTAAAAAATTCGACACGATCCTTGCGCTCGCTGAAACCTACGACACTGTCTATTGCTCGGTTGGAACTCACCCGAACAATGCTCACGAAGAACTGGACATCACCGCCGACGATCTTGTGCGTCTCGCGGAGCACCCGAAAGTGGTGGCCATCGGTGAAGCGGGGCTGGATTATCATTACGACTATGCTCCGCCGGAAGCGCAGCGGCAGGGCTTTCTCGTGCATATCGAGGCTGCGCGCCGGACACAGCTGCCGCTAATAATCCATGCCCGTAGTGCCGATCAGGATATGGCTGCCATTCTTGAAAGCGAAACGAAAAAGGGAGCGTTCCCTTTTATCCTTCATTGCTTTTCTTCAGGACGCGCATTGGCCGAGAAAGGCATTGAACTTGGCGGTTACGTCTCTTTTTCCGGCATTCTGACGTTCAAGAACTCCGCCGACATTCGCGAAGTCGCCAGTATGGTTCCGCGCGATCGTTTGCTGGTCGAAACCGATGCACCGTTTCTCGCGCCCATGCCGCATCGCGGCAAGCGCAATGAGCCGTCTTTCGTGCAGTATACGGCAGCCGTTCTCGCTGAAACAATTGGTGTGAGCAGAGACGAAATTGCCGAGATTACCAGTGCGAATGTTTTTCGGCTTTTCTCCAAAATGCCAAAGCCGGTTGAGGAACAGTAATCTTGGAGCCGCCCCACGAGTGTATGCGTTTCACGATTCTGGGGTGCGGGTCGTCGCCGGGCGTGCCGCGCATCAATGGTGACTGGGGAAACTGCGACCCCTCTAACCCGAAGAACCGTCGGCGCCGTGCTTCGTTTCTCGTGGAACGTTTCGATGCGAATGGAAACAGCACCGTCGTTGTCATCGATACCGGGCCAGACTTTCGCGGGCAGATGATCGATGCCGGGGTGCACACGCTTGATGCAGCGGTCTATACGCACCCGCATGCTGACCATATTCATGGCATCGACGATTTGCGCACCTATGTAGTGGACAACAGGCGCCTGATGGATGTCTATGCCAATCGGCTGACCCGCAATCGCCTTTTTGATGCATTCGGCTATTGTTTCGAAACACCGCCCGGGTCGAATTATCCGCCGATCCTGTCGATGCACGACATCGCCGCGGAAACGCCGTTCTCTATCACAGGCGCTGGGGGTGCGATCCGTTTTGAGCCGTTTTCCCAGGTCCATGGTGATATTGAATCACTCGGCTTTCGCATCGGAAACGTTATTTATTGTACTGATGTGAGCGCTTTCCCGAAGCATAGCATCAAATACCTCCACGACGCTGATGTGCTTATCATCGATGCTCTGCAGTACCGTCCGCATCCGAGTCATTTTTCACTTGGCGAAGCGTTGGAATGGATCGAGAAACTTGGCCCGAGGCGGGCAATCCTCACCCATATGCATGTGCCGCTTGATTATGAAACGGTGATGCAGGAGACGCCTGATAATGTGGAGCCGGGTTATGACGGTCTTCGATTTGAGGTTCAGATTTAAAGCGGCTCCCATTTAAAACGGAACCTTATCCGATGGAAAAGCCCGTCGCGAGTATTGCCGCAACGGGCGTTTATCGATCAGAACTTTATCAGCCAACGGCGCCTTTTACCGGGAAAGGCATGACGTTGCTGTCGGCTGGGTTTTTTTCCGCCTTGTCTTCCAACTTCAGTCCGCCAGCGCGCAGCAGATCCGAGAAGCGCCCGCCACGTGCAGCCAGTTCGTCAAAGCTGCCGCGCTCGACCAGATGCCCCTTATCCAGGAACAGCACCAGATCGGCGGAGCGTACCGTAGAAAGACGATGCGCAATGATGAAGGTGGTGCGGTTCTGGCTGAGGTCGTCAACGGCCAGTTTGACCTTCTCCTCCGTTTCGACGTCAAGGGCGCTGGTTGCCTCATCAAGTACGAGGATGGGCGAATCTTTCAAAATAGCGCGGGCGATAGCCAGACGCTGGCGCTCGCCACCGGAAAGCTGCGAGCCGCGCTCGCCGACAACGGTATCGTAGCCGCTACTCTTCGCCAGAATGAAGTCATGGGCGGCAGCAGCTTTTGCGGCTGCGTGGACGTCTTCATGCGAGGCGTCTTCGCGACCAACACGGATATTGTCCTCGACCGAACGGTTAAAGAGGCCTGCATCCTGAAACACGGTAGCGATTGCATGACGCAGCGAACGGCGGCTGACTGTACGGGTGTCCGTATTGTCGATCATAATGCGGCCTGCTGCCGGATCGAAAACACGCTGCAACAGGTTGATCAGCGTTGTTTTACCTGCACCCGTAGGGCCGACAATCGCCACGGTCTGACCAGGCTTGACCTCGAACGAAACATCATAGACGCCCTGGCCGGAGTTCGGGAACTCGAAGGTGACATTGTCGAAAACGATGTCGCCCTTGATGTTTTCGAGATCGACAACGTCCTGCGGCTCCTGACGGTCAGCCGTTGCGTCCTCCATTTCGAAGAACTCTTCCAGTTTGGCGCGCGCGGTAACGGTCTGGTTGATGAAGGCACTGATTTGGTCGAGGCGACCGATCATGAGCTGGGCAAAACCGATAAAGGCAATCACATCACCGACCCGCATCTGACCCTTGGTCACAAAGTAAGCACCAAGCACAAGCACGACCACCATCGAGAAGGTCGAAGCCATGCGGTTCAAACCGCTGGCAAGTGCCCACCAGTTAAGAACCGGGAACTGGGAGTTTTCCAGATTGCGGGCATAATCGCGAAGCGCCCGCGTCTCCGAGGTGATGCGGTTATAGCTCTGGACCACCGATACGTTGCTGATGGTATCGCTGACATGCTCGAACAGCTTGTGGTGATGCTTTTCGACGGCAGCCTGACCATCCTTGGTCTTGCGCATCACAAGCTGGCCGATCATGACATAAATGACACCGAGCACGATAAGGACCAGCGACATGCGAAGGTCCATGTTCATGGCGACCGGAATGAGCGTACCGAGGGCCACGATCGTGGTCAGGTGCTGACGCATGAATTCCAGCCAGAGCGTAAAAAGCGAATCCGTTGCACGGATCAGCGTATGCAGAGCATTGGAGGTGCCACGCTTTTGGTGCCAGGAAAGTGGCATGGTGATGAGCCGCTCGTAGGAATCGATCATCACGCCCAGACGCCGACGATGCGCAAGACGATCAGCACCGCGCGCCACGAATACGGCGGCGATAATATTGAATACGCCGAGTGCTGCCCACATCAGAATGGGCGAAAAGATATCGCCCTTGTCAGAAATAGCCTGAATGACCTGACCAAACAGGACAGGTTCGGCAAGGGTGACAAGGGCGACCAGTACACTTGCAACACACATCGTTATCGTTGCGGTTTTCTCAACCGCAAGATATTGCATGGCTCGCCAGTAGATTTTGAGCAACGACACTTTCGCACTCCCGCTCGTTCTATTTCACGGGACTAAATGGTATAGCCCCGTTGTTCTATCAATATCCAATGACGGCAAGAAGTGGCTATTGGGTGTCAAGATCGACCATAAATTAAAAACGCATGTAACCGAGTGTGAAGATTCAAGCATTTTAAGCCCAATTCTTGGGTAAAACCCGATTACGGTTCTTCGAAAAGGTCAAATTGGCGTTTTGTTGGATTCCGCCTAGCAATCGGGCGAGCGCACGTCTATTGACAGGTTTAAAAGACAGGCATGCAGGCTCATGCCGCAAGAACGAGTTGAACAGGTTTTTTCATGGCAGTCGTTGAGCAGAAGATTGTGGACACAGACGAAGCGGGTATGCGGCTCGATCGCTGGTTCAAGGTCCATTATCCAGGATTAGGCTTCGGGCATTTGCAGAAGTTGCTGCGCTCGGGCCAGGTTCGAGTCGATGGCGGTCGTGCGAAAGCCGATACGCGTTTGCTGGCCGGTCAAACTGTTCGCATCCCGCCGCTTGGTGTCGACGATAAGTCGTCCGGACCGGTTACCGCCCGAACCATGCGAAGTCAGCAGGATGGCGATGTGCTTTCCCAGATGCTGCTCTACGAGGACCCGAAGGTCTTTGTATTTAACAAACCCGCAGGACTGGCCGTGCAGGGGGGATCGGGCGTTTCCCGTCATGTCGATGGCATGCTCGAGGCATGGCGCAATAAAAGAGGCGAAAAGCCGCGTCTGGTTCACCGTATCGACCGCGATACGTCCGGCGTTCTGGTCGTTGCGCGTACGCGCGGCGCCGCTCAGGCTCTGACTGCTGCATTCCGCGAGCGCGATACGAAGAAAACCTATTGGGCCCTGGTCAAGGGCGTTCCACGCAAGAAGGAAGACAAGATTTCCACTTGGCTCGTAAGGGAACAAACGCCGGATGGTGACAAGATGCGCGTTTGTCAGCACGGCGAGCCGGATTCTGACCATGCGGTGTCCTATTATCGGATCATCGAAAAAGTCGGCAACAACCTGACATGGCTGGAAATGGAACCCTATACGGGTCGGACACACCAACTGCGCGTTCATGCGGCCCATATCGGTCATCCGATTATTGGTGATCCGAAATATTTTGAGGCGGACCAGAACTGGGAGTTCCCAGGCGGTATACAGAAGCGGCTGCATCTGCATGCACGCCGCATCCAGATACCGAATCCATCCGGTGGTATCATTGACGTTTCCGCTCCGCTGCCGCCGCATATGGTGCAGTCGTGGAATTTACTTGGTTTCGACGAGGCGAGCGCGGAAGAATAACCATGTCAAGCGGAGCGGGGGGAACGGCGCAAGGCCGGGTTTCGTTTGATGGAGTGGCTATTGCCTTGGTCATTTTCATCATGTTCAGCTGGGGCCTCAATCAGGTTGCCATCAAGATTGGTAATCGTGGATTCAACCCGATGCTGATGGCTGCTGGCCGTGCTGCATTGGGTGGCCTTTGCGTGTTCATGTGGTGCTACTGGCGTCGCATTCCGCTGTTCACTCGCGACGGGACACTGTTCGGCGGCATCGCTGCAGGGATACTTTTCGGCTCAGAGTTCGTCCTGATTTTCCTTGCGATGGATCTGACAACCGTCGGCCGGGTCACGCTGATGATGAACGTCATGCCGTTCTGGGTCGCAATCGGCAGTCATTTTCTGCTGGGCGAACGGATGTCGATGCGCGCCTTCATCGGCATGTGTGTGGCGTTTCTCGGCGTGTTCGTCGTTTTTTCTGATGAAGTCAGCCGACAGGGGCCTTATGCACTTTATGGCGATTTGCTCGCTCTCCTGTCGGGCGTATTTTGGGGGCTGACCACGCTTGTTATCAAGCGGACGAAACTGGCAAGTGCGGTGCCGGAGAAAATCCTGCTGTATCAGTTGGTGGTTGCTGCAGTCGTACCGCTTCCGTTCATCACGTTCAGCGGCCCGTTAGTTCGCTATCCCGATCTCTTTTCGATTTCGGCGTTCCTGTTTCAGTCGATCTTCGTTGTAGCTTTTACCTATCCGCTCTGGTTCTGGATGGTGCGCCGCTACCCGGTGTCCAAGTTGTCCAATTTCGCTTTTCTCACGCCTGCTTTCGGCGTCTTATTGAGTAGTGCAATACTTGGCGAACCACTGAGCTGGAAAATATTCGTTGCTCTCATCCTCATCGGTTTGGGACTTCTTATTATCAATCGTCCGGCAAAGGCAGCGGTTGTGCGATGAAACTCGTTCTCTTCGATTGTGATGGCACGCTGGTCGATAGCGGTGATTTTATCCATCGCTGTATGGCCGAGAGCTTTGTTGATGCCGGGTTGCAGCCGCCAAAAATCGCACAGACGCACTCGATCATAGGTTTGTCGCTGCCTCTTGCCATCGCTCAGATTTTGGGACGGGAGCCAGATGAACAGGTTCAGTGGCTGACTCAGCGTTACAAGGAAAATTTTGTGCGGCTACGCCAAGCGCCTGATTTTGCCGAGCCGCTTTACGATGGTATTTTACCGCTACTGACTGAATTGGGCGCGCGCGGCGATCTTCTGCTGGGCATTGTCACGGGAAAGTCCCAGCGCGGGGTCCGTGCCGTTTTTGAGCGTCACGATATCGGGCGCCATTTTGTCGTGATAAGGACTGCCGATGATTGCCCGTCGAAACCTCATCCGGCCATGGTGCTTGAATCGTGCTCGGAAATGGGGGTAAAACCCGACCGGACAATCGTTATTGGCGATGCGATCTACGATATGCAGATGGCGCGCTCGGCAGGCGCCATGGCCGCCGGCGTGTCATGGGGGTATCATGATAAGCAGGCGCTTATTGATGCTGGCGCGCATCACGTTATGAATGCGCCTTCCGATCTGTTTGCGCTGCTGCATGGACTGGAAGAACGTTCATCGTAGATGGCAATCGCTTCACTTGGAGCGGTGCGGCTTTCGGGGGTGTCAAAACCGCTCAATCTATTTGTGTTTATGCATGTCGTTAACCCAAACAATTCCTAGTTTTGGGAGACATGCTCAAGCGCCGCAAGGCGATACAGGACTGGACAAAATCATGCGCGATATTCTAAGCGATCTCGAAGCCGGTAAGATGCTCTCCGACGAAAATCCTATCGTACGGGCGCAAAAACAGATGCAGGCGCAATTACCAAAGCGCTTCTACAAGACGGTAGAAGTGGCGGAAGTCGAGGGTGGTTTCGCCGTTCATCTCGATGGGCGCCCGGTTAAAACGCCCGCACGCAATCTTCTGCTTCTACCATCGTCAGAGGCGGCCGAAATAGTCGCGGAGGAATTCCGCGAGCAGGAAAGTGTTATTGATCCGGGCAGGATGCCGGCAACGCGTCTCGTCAATACGGCGCTGGACGGAATAGCGCTGGACCCGCAGGCTGTGTTTGAAGACATATTGCGCTTCGCAGGAACGGATATGCTCTGCTATCGTGCAGACAGCCCGCAAGAACTGGTGGCACGGCAGACCGAACGCTGGGACCCGCTGATCGACTGGGCTGAAAGCTTTGGAGCGCGTTTCGCGCTTGCGGAGGGGGTGATGCATGTGGAGCAATCAAGGGAAGCCATTACGGCCTTCGGCGTGCATCTTTCGAATTTTAAAGACCCCATTGCGCTGGCATCGCTGCACACAATGACCACTTTGACAGGCTCGGCGATTATTGCATTTGCTGTTGCCAAGGGTGAAATATCGGCTGAAGACGGCTGGTCGCGAGCCCATCTTGACGAGGACTGGACCATCGAACAGTGGGGTGATGATTCCGAAGCCAGCCAGCGGCGCAAAAACCGGGAGACAGAGATGATGGTTGCCGCGAGATTGCTGCACGTCCTCTGATCAACTTTGACCGACACATTAAATATAGTTCTTAATTCGCTGATATAAAAAATAAACCCCGGATTTCTCCGGGGTTTTTTGTGCGTTTGTCTACATGGAGGCAAGCAGGATTTTACGGGCGTCTGGAGCAGTTCCTGTCTGAACCGAAGTATCGGAACCGCTCCAAATCTTTGTTTCATCACATTATCCGGCGCAAATCCGCTTCACGTTTTGGCTGGAAATGCTCAAGACCCCTGCACACCAGTATTAGACCGAATAATACATGTCGAATTCGACTGGATGCGGGGTCGTTTCATAACGCATAACTTCGGCCATCTTCAGCTCGATGAAGCTGTCGATCTGATCGTCGTCGAACACGCCGCCAGCCTTGAGGAATTCACGGTCCTTGTCGAGCGACTGAAGCGCTTCACGAAGCGAACCGCAGACGGTCGGGATTTTTTTCAGTTCCTTGGCGGGGAGATCATAGAGATCCTTGTCCATAGCCTGGCCCGGATGGATCTTGTTCTTGATTCCGTCTAGGCCAGCCATGAGCAGGGCCGCGAAGCAGAGATATGGATTTGCTGCCGGATCGGGGAAGCGAACTTCAAGTCGCTTGGACTTCGGCGAGGATCCGAATGGAATGCGGCAGGAGGCCGAGCGGTTGCGAGCCGAATACGCCAGCAGGACCGGGGCTTCATAGCCAGGAACAAGACGCTTGTAAGAGTTGGTCGATGGGTTGGTGAAAGCATTCACAGCCTTGGCGTGCTTGATGACGCCGCCGATGAAGTAGAGGCAGCTTTCCGACAGTCCGGCATACTCATTGCCGGCAAAGGTCGGCTTGCCATCTTTCCAGATCGAGAAGTGGACATGCATGCCCGAGCCGTTGTCGCCAAAGATCGGCTTCGGCATGAATGTTGCCGTTTTACCGTAGGCATTGGCAACCTGATGAACGACATATTTGAATATCTGCATCTTGTCGGCGTTGCGTACGAGCGAGTCGAATTTCACGCCAAGCTCATGCTGAGCGGCCGCTACTTCATGGTGATGCTTTTCAACCGTCACGCCCATTTCAGTCAGAACGGTGAGCATTTCCGAGCGCATGTCCTGTGCGCTGTCGATTGGAGGAACCGGGAAATAGCCGCCCTTGACGCGCGGGCGATGGCCGAGATTGCCGGTTTCATAATCGGTGTCGTCATTGGACGGCAGTTCGGATGAATCGAGCTTGAAGCCGGTATTGTATGGGTCGGCTTTGTACTTCACGTCGTCAAAGACGAAGAATTCAGCTTCCGGTCCCACATAGACGGTATCGCCGATGCCCAGAGATTTGAGATAGGCTTCGGCCTTCTTTGCGGTCGTGCGTGGGTCACGGCCATAAGGCTCGCCGGAGATCGGGTCCAGAATATCGCAAAGAATCACGAGCGTGGACTGCGCAAAGAAAGGATCGATGTGTGCGGTTGCCGGATCGGGCATCAACACCATGTCGGATTCGTTGATGGCTTTCCAGCCAGCAATCGACGAACCGTCGAACATGACGCCATCAATGAACATTTCTTCGTCGACGAGGCCTATATCCATCGTAACATGCTGGAGCTTGCCCTTGGGGTCGGTGAAGCGAAGATCGACGAACTTGATGTCGTTGTCTTTGATCTGTTTCAGAATATCGTTGGCGGTCGTCATATTAATTTCCTGTTTGCACGACGATGGATCGGTATGCTGGGTTTGTTAGATGGCGTCCACGCCGGATTCCCCGGTGCGGATGCGGATAACTTCTTCGATATTGGAGACGAAAATCTTGCCGTCGCCGATCCGCCCGGTCTGGGCGGCCTTGCGGATGGCTTCAATGGCGCTATCCACAGTTTCGTCTGCGACGATGACTTCGACTTTCACCTTGGGAAGAAAGTCGACGACATATTCGGCACCGCGGTAAAGTTCGGTATGACCTTTTTGCCGTCCAAAGCCCTTGGCTTCGATGACGGTAATTCCCTGCAAGCCGACTTCCTGAAGGGCTTCCTTCACTTCATCCAGCTTGAAGGGCTTAATGATGGCTTCGATCTTTTTCATCAGAGAATGGTCTCCGCTCTTCTTCGGAAATGGGCGTTGTGCCCGCTTCACCAATAGAGAAGCATGAAGTGTGCCAGTTTGGAGAATCCGGGCAAAATTTATCTTCTCAGCTATTCACGTGGAAGAGTGGCACTAATGACGGGCTATACGCAAGCCACACACCATGGGATATGTCCTGATAAGGTTTCTCGATTGTAAGTATCTGGCTAAAAAATAAGCAGTCTGCGAAAAAAATGGGCGCGCTTGCATAAAGGTTCGTGCCACGTATTTAATCACCGCCATCAACTGTGTGTGAAAGGTGTACGATGTTCGAGCTGCTTACGCCTCAGGAAATGACGAAGGTTGACCGACTGACGATCGAGACTGGTGTATGTGATGGTTTTTCACTGATGCTGGCGGCAGGGCGCGCCGTAGCGGAAGCAGCGCAACGGATGTTTTCAACTAAGGCTCCCATAGCTGTGCTTTGCGGTCCGGGAAACAATGGCGGTGATGGCTACGTTGCCGCACAGCTTTTGTCCGAAGCAGGTTGCGAGGTCGTGTGTTTTAGCGTCGCGCCGCCGCGAAAGGGCACGGATGCCATGCGCGCTTCGCTTTTCTATAAGGGGGAGGTGCGAGGGCTGAATGAGTTTTCTCCGGCGAGCTTTGGCGGTGCTATTGACGCTATCTACGGCGCGGGTCTGGCACGGGACGTTCATGGCGCGGAGGCAACGGTTATCGATGCGTTGAATTCATCTGGGATGCCGGTCATTGCAGTCGATTTACCCACCGGAATTTCCGGGGAAAGCGGGCAAGTTCTAGGCGTAGCCACACAGGCAACCGCGACTTTAACGTTTTTTCGAAAGAAGGTAGGCCATCTTCTGCAGCCGGGGCGGGCGCATTGCGGTGTTCTTCACGTTGCGGATATTGGGATTCCAGACCATATTCTTGGTGGTATTAATTCGCAAGCATTTGAAAACGCACCAGAATTATGGAGCGATGGATTGCCTTCGCTTCATGTCGATACGCATAAATACAGGCGGGGTCACGCGGCGGTGTTTTCCGGCGGACTGCATTCGACAGGAGCCGCAAGGCTTGCTGCGCTCGCCGCGGCGCGCAGCGGGGCGGGTGCGGTAACGCTGCTGACGCCGCCGGAAGCGGTTCCCGTCAATGCCGCACATTCCACCAGTATCATGGTGCACGAGACCAGAAGCATAAAGGATGTCGAACAGTTCATTTTGCACAGAAAAGTCGCTGCGGCGGTTCTGGGGCCTGGCTATGGAAGCCCGGCTTTTGCACGGGATCACACATTGATGCTCTCCGCTCTGGGGGCGGGCAATACGCAGTCGTTTCATGGGTTTGTGCTTGATGCGGACGGCATCACCGCCTTTGAAAAGAATCCGCGGCAGCTATTTGAAGCGCGGGAAAATGCTTCTTCAACTCTTGTTCTTACACCGCATGAAGGCGAGTTTCGGAGGCTTTTCCCCGATATTGCCGACCAGAATGTGTCAAAGATCAACAAGGCCCGTCAGGCGGCTCAGCGCGCCAATGCCGTAATTCTTTACAAAGGACCGGATACGGTTATTGCCGAACCCGGCGGCATGGCTGTTGTAAACGCCAATGGGACACCATTTCTGGCGACTGCCGGATCGGGCGATGTGCTCGCCGGTATTGTGTGCGGGCTTCTCGCGCAGGGGACGCCACCGTTTGAAGCTGCCTGTGCCGCCGTCTGGGTTCATGCCGATGCAGCCAGACGCTTCGGCCATGGTCTCATCGCCGAAGATTTACCCAATCAGTTACCCACGGTTTGGTCAGCTCTGGCGCGCACCGGTTAAAACCAGAACTTAGATCATTTCTGGCTCAAATTGGACCATGTGAAATTCTTTAACCCTTTGTTTTTGTGTATTCCCGAACGCGAAATCGGTTCCCATTTTTGCTGGAAATGCTTCAACGGCTCGAACTGCGCATGTGGCCAGTGCCCACATCGATGATGATGTCGCCGGAAATCGAAACATCGGTATTGCCAACGCGAAAGTTTTTCCAGTTACCTGCGGGTTTCTGATCCGGTTCAGGGGCAGGCGGCGGCGCAGAAACAATAGGTTTTTGCGCCTTCACGCCCGGAAGACCGGAAGGGGACTGGTCGTTGGCAAAAGCATTTCCTGCCATCGCGATCGAAGAAGCGAAGCTAACTATAAGAAAACGCTTTATAATTGACACGTCGTCGTCCTCATTCAGGCCGGAGTAGAGACAGTGTCGATAAGCTGTTCTGCCATTTCAAGCGTGAATTCATCGAAGTGAGAGATGACGCGGCTTGGATCGTAATGCTGTACCGGAAGGTCCGTATAGCCGAAATCGACCGCCACGACCGGTATGCCTGCAGCCTTTGCCGTGTCAATATCTGTGCGGCTATCGCCGACCATGATCGCGCGGTCGCGGTTGCCGCCAGCGCGTGCAATCGTATCGATGAGGTGGCGCGGGTCAGGCTTGCGATAAGCGAAGGTGTCCGCTCCGCAAATGGCTGCAAAACGCGACGCTTCGCCCATGGCGGTAAGAAGCTTCACAGATAAGGTTTCGAACTTGTTCGTGCAGACGGCAAGTTCGTATCCGTGTGCGGCGAAACGATCCATTGCCTCAAGAACTCCGGGAAAGAAGCTCGAATAACCCGGCATATGGGTTGCGTAGTGCTCACGGAATTCTTCCACAAGGTGATCGAGTCGCGCATCGTCGATCTGGGTCTGCTGCGCTGCAAACGCACGCTCGATCATCACGCGTCCGCCCTGACCGACAAAACGCCGCAACGATTCCCGATCCGCAGTTTCAAGGCCGGAAATCGAAAGGCAGTGGTTGAGACTGTCCAATAGATCCGGTGCGGTATCTACAAGGGTGCCGTCGAGATCGAAAACGATGATGGGCTTGGCATTGGCAGCGGACATGAAGCTTCTCTCGTATATGCAAAAGGGAGTTAGAATACCTATCCGATAGTTCTCATCGGCTCAAGCGTAGCTCCAAAACGGCACGAGATATGAAATTCTGCCTCATATTTCGAATAGAAGCTTTGTTGCATCGCGCCCGCATGCTAGACGCGAACCGGATCGTTTTGAGAATCCGCAGGGGAATACTAGGAATTCTGTAATGGAAGAAGCACGCAAGCTTAAGATCGCCGCCGCTGCCGAAGCGCTGACGCACGTCAAAGACGGTATGCGTCTGGGTATCGGCACAGGCTCGACGGCTGAAGAGTTTGTACGGCTACTGGCCGCGAAGGTGAAGGGCGGCTTCAGGATCATTGGCGTGCCGACTTCTGAACGAACCGCCAAGCTGTGCGAAGAATTGGGCGTTCCGCTCACTACGCTTGAAGAAACTCCGCATCTGGACCTTACCGTTGACGGTGCTGACGAAGTGGATTCTGAGCTTTCGCTTATTAAGGGCGGTGGCGGTGCTTTACTACGTGAAAAGATCGTAGCTGCTGCTTCTGATGCAATGATCGTCATTGCAGATGAGTCCAAGGTGGTGAAAACGCTTGGCCGTTTTCCACTGCCGATCGAAGTCAATCGGTTTGGTCTTGGCGCGACGATGCAAGCAATTGAAGCCGCAGCCGCCAACTGCGGTCTTGCAGGCCCCCTGAACCTGCGTTTAAAAGATGGCTCGCCCTTTGAAACCGATGGTGGGCATTACATCGTGGATGCATCTTTTGGCCGCATTCCCGATCCAAAGACATTATCTGACGCTCTCTTCGCCATACCTGGCGTCGTCGAGCACGGACTTTTCATCGGACTGGCGCGTGCGGCTGTAATTGCCGGCATTGACGGCATCCGCACCATGAACCGGTCTTGAACTGATTGAACGGAGTATTGACCATATGAACCCGGCAACTGGCTTTCGCCGTCTGATTGCACCGTTTTCCGCGCTCGTCCTGATTGCAGGCGTTCATGCGGCATCGGCACAGGAAATTTCCGAAGCACATCTCGAAGCCGCGCGTTCGGCGATTGCGGCGATCAACGCTACCGAGCAGTTCGATGAGATCCTGCCGAATGCTGCTCGGGCGCTCAAGGGCGAACTGATCCAGAAGGATCCGAACCTCGAAGCGCTTATTACCAAGACGGTCGATGACAAGGCTCTGGCTCTGGCTTCACGCCGCGCTGATCTCGAAACTGAATCCGCGCGTGCTTATGCCAAGGCGTTCTCCGAGGACGAACTGAAGGCAATCGCTGCTTTCTACACGTCGCCTGCTGGTAAAAAGCTTTTGTCGGAAGGGCCGATCGTCACGCGTGAAGTCGTGAAAGCTGCCAACATCTGGCAGAACGGTATTGCCCGTGATCTCGCACAGAGCGTGGGTGAAGTTCTGGCCGCACAAGCTGGCGCAGCAGCACCGGCCCAACAGCCTGCGCAGCAGTAGGTACTAAAGTACTGGCGATAACGTAGAATTTAAGCCCGGCGACTTGGCCGGGCTTTTTTGTTTGCCTACATAGTGAAAGAATTTGACGCTTGAATGGAGAAACCCATGACCGACTTTGACTATGATCTCTTTGTTATCGGCGGGGGGTCCGGTGGTGTGCGGGCGGGGCGACTGGCTGGAGCCATGGGTAAAAAGGTCGGGCTTGCCGAGGAGTATCGCATGGGCGGTACTTGCGTCATTCGGGGGTGCGTGCCGAAAAAGCTCTTCGTTTACGCTTCGCAATTTCCAGAGCATTTCGAGGATTCCGTCGGCTACGGCTGGAGTGTCGGCGCAAGCCGCTTTGACTGGAACAGGCTGATCGAAGCGACGGACAAGGAGATTGCGCGTCTCGAAGGATTGTATCGCAAGGGCCTTGAGAATTCTGAAGTCGATATTTTTGCGAGCCGTGCAGAACTGATCGATGAACACACGCTTGAATTGAAAGCGAACGGCCGCCGTGTTACGGCAGAAAAAATACTGATCGCGACCGGCGGACGGCCCAATATGCATGAAGCCCTGCCAGGTCATGAATATTGCATCAGCTCAAACGAGGCGTTCGATCTGGAACGCTTGCCGAAGTCGATTGTGATCGCGGGCGGCGGCTATATCGCCGTGGAATTTGCGAATATTTTTCATGGCCTCGGCGTCAAGACGACGCTGGTGTATCGGGGCAGGGAGATTCTTTCCCGTTTCGACCACGACCTTCGCCATCTCCTGCATGAAACCATGGAAAACAAAGGAATCCGTATCGTCTGCGGTGCGATTTTCGAGAAGGTTGCAAAGCGAGAGGACGGCAGTCTAAGCATTGAGCTTTCGAACGGCGAGACGCTTGAAACGGAACAGGCGATGCTGGCACTGGGGCGTACGCCGAACACCGATGGCCTCGGCCTGGAGAAAGCCGGTGTAAAACTCGACAAGCTTGGCGCAATCGAGGTCGATGAATATTCCCGTACCAATGTCGCGAATATCTGGGCGGTGGGCGACGTCACAAACCGTGTGCAGCTCACGCCGGTTGCAATCCATGAAGCGATGTGTTTTCTGGAAACCGCATTCAAGGACAATCCGACAAAGCCGGATCATGAGTTGATCGCGACCGCCGTTTTCTCGCAGCCCGAGATTGGCACGGTTGGGCTGGCGGAAGAGGATGCGGCAAAGAAGTATCCGGAAATCGAAGTGTATCGCGCCTTGTTCCGTCCGATGAAGAACACCTTGTCGGGACGCAATGAGAAGATGCTCATGAAACTTGTCGTGGATGGAGCCAGCCGCAAGGTGGTCGGCGCGCATATCATGGGGCCGGACGCTGGCGAAATGGCGCAGGTTCTGGGCATCGCGCTCAAGTCCGGGGCGACCAAGGACGACTTTGACCGCACCATGGCCGTGCATCCGACAGCTGCGGAAGAACTCGTCACCATGTACAAGCCGAGCTATCGCATCGTCGGCGGTGAAAAGGTGGATGCTTAGGTCTTTCGTCGCAGGGAGGACCTGTTAACGATTATCGCTGGTATAAAGTCCGCGCCTGCATTATATCAGCCCGACCACGTATGCCGGGTTTCCGTGCGCAGATTGCCACTCTGTCCAGGTGCAGTCTGTTACGACCGGAATTCCGGCTTTCGTGTAAGGAGGAACTAATCCGAGAGAAATCGAGCGGATAAAACAAACAGGTGCTCAAATGACGAAGAACTGGACCCCGCATTCTTGGAGAAACATGCCGATCAAGCAGGTGCCGTTTTATCCCGACGCACAGGCTCTGAACGATGTTGAGGCCCGTCTTCGCACCTATCCGCCTTTAGTTTTTGCAGGTGAAGCGCGGAAGCTCAAGCAGCAACTCGCCGCCGTTGCCGACGGCAAGGCATTTCTGCTCCAGGGTGGCGATTGCGCCGAAAGTTTTGCCGAACATGGCGCGGACAACATCCGCGACTTTTTCCGCGTCTTTCTTCAGATGGCCGTCGTACTGACCTTTGGCGCCTCCAAACCCGTCGTGAAGGTTGGCCGCATTGCGGGCCAGTTCGCCAAGCCGCGTTCATCCGATATGGAAACGAAGGACGGTGTCGAACTTCCATCATATCGCGGTGACATCATCAACGGTATCGAGTTCGACCCGGCGTCGCGTATTCCCGACCCGCAGCGTCAGGACATGGCCTATCGCCAGTCTGCCGCTACTTTGAACCTTTTGCGCGCTTTCGCGCAGGGCGGTTACGCAAATCTGGAAAACGTGCACCAGTGGATGCTCGGTTTTGTCGGCAAGAGTCCGCAGGCTGAACGGTATGCAGCTCTTGCCCAGCGCATTTCAGAAACAATGAACTTCATGCGGGCGGTCGGCATCACTTCCGAAAGCAATCATGCGCTGCGCGAGACCGATTTCTACACGAGCCATGAAGCCTTGCTGCTTGGCTATGAGGAAGCACTGACACGCGTCGATTCCACATCTGGCGATTGGTACGGTACGTCCGGTCACATGATCTGGATCGGTGATCGCACGCGTCAGGCGGATCACGCGCATATCGAATATTGCCGCGGCATCAAAAATCCGCTCGGCCTGAAATGCGGACCGTCGCTCCAGCCGGATGATCTCATCCGCCTGATCGACCTGCTGAACCCGGAAAACGAAGCCGGTCGCCTGACGCTCATTGCCCGCTTCGGCTACGACAAGGTTGGCGATCATCTGCCGCAACTTATCCGGGCAGTGGAGCGCGAAGGCCGCAAGGTCGTCTGGTCCTGCGATCCGATGCATGGAAATACGATCACGGCTGGCGGATACAAGACGCGTCCGTTTGACCGCATCCTGAAGGAAGTCGAATCCTTCTTTGCAATCCATCGCGCCGAAGGTACGCATCCAGGCGGTATCCATGTGGAAATGACCGGCAAGAACGTCACTGAATGTACAGGCGGGGCCCGTGCCATTTCAGCGGAAGAGTTGCACGATCGTTATCACACGCACTGCGACCCGCGCCTTAATGCCGATCAAGCACTGGAGCTGGCCTTCCTTCTGGCTGAATTGCTGAAGAAGGAGCGTGATGCCGGAGCGGAAAAACAGGCCGCTAATGCCTGATCGGGTTCTAACCGATATTCCAACAGACAGGGCGGAGGTTTCAATCTCCGCCCTGTTGCTTTTCATGAAAACTCGCCTATTGATTGCCGGAATCAATCACCCTGGGGGTATTCATGCAGCGCATTTTTCTGGCGTTCCTCAATTCTATGCGTGCGCTGAAGCATCTCGCAGGCAACGAAAAGGCTGTTCAGCAAGAGCTGGTGCTTTTTCTAATTTCATTACCCGTCGCATTCTTCGTTGCGCCCAGCTGGTTAGCATTTTTGATGATGACAGGTTCCATCCTGTTTCTCATTCTTGTCGAGGTGATCAACACGAGCATAGAAGCGACATGTGATGCGGTTTCTCGTGATTTTCACCAGGAGATACAGGTCGCCAAGGATTGTGGTTCATTGGCGGTGCTGATTGCCATCGTATTCGTGGTTGCCGTTTGGGGATATATCCTCCTCGATACTTATATCGCCTGACAAAGAAAGCGGTTCCTGGGCCGCATCCGTTGCATTCGGTTACATAAGCGCGCTAAAGCTTGCACATGACAGCCGCTCACGAGAATCTCGCCATGCTTCGTATTGCCGTCGCGCAGCTCAATCCCATCATGGGTGATATTGCCGGAAATCTCGCCAAAGCGCGCGCCGCGCGCGCTGATGCGGCAAAGATGAAGGCCGACCTCATTCTTTTTACTGAGCTTTTCATTGCTGGCTATCCACCGGAAGACTTGATCTTGAAACCCGCTTTCATTGATGCTTGTGAACAGGCAATCAAGGATCTGGCGGTAGATACCGTGGATGGCGGCCCGGGTGTAGTTATCGGAACGCCATTGCACCGGGAAAGCGGATTGCATAACTCCGTCGTGGTGCTCGACGGCGGTGAAATTATCGCTGAACGCTTTAAGGTCGATTTACCGAATTATGGTGAATTCGATGAAAAGCGCGTCTTCCAGTCCGGTCCAATGCCCGGTCCGGTGAATTTCCGCGGCATTCGTATCGGCATCCCGATCTGCGAAGATATATGGGGTGATCTGGGGGTGGCAGAAACACTTGCCGAGAGCGGAGCCGAAATCCTGCTCGTGCCGAATGGTTCGCCGTATCACCGTGCAAAAATCGACAGGCGCTATCAGGTCGTTCTGGGGCAGGTGATTGAAACCGAACTGCCGATGATCTACGCCAATCAGATTGGCGGACAGGACGAACTGGTGTTTGACGGTGGCTCCTTCGCATTCAATGCTGACAAGTCGCTTTGCCTGCAAATGCCGCAATTTCTTGAGCGTATAGCACTTACGGTCTGGCACCGCGACAATGACGGCTGGTGCTGTGCGGACGGAGAGAAAGCGCTGCTGCCGGAAGGGCTAGAGGCGGACTATGCCGCCTGTATGCTTGGTTTGCGCGACTATGTGAACAAGAACAATTTTAAGGACGTGGTTCTTGGCTTATCCGGCGGCATAGACTCGGCGATATGTGCTGCGCTGGGTGTCGATGCTCTTGGCAGGGATCGGGTCCGCTGTGTGATGCTGCCTTATCGGTACACGTCGGAAGAATCGTTGAAGGATGCGGCCGATTGCGCCAAAGCGCTCGGTGTGCGTTATGATATCGTGCCGATTGCCGCCCCGGTGGAAGGTTTTCTGGATGCGCTACAGCCGCTGTTTGCAGGCAGTAATAGCGGTGTCACGGAAGAGAACCTGCAAAGCCGCACACGCGGCACTATTCTGATGGCGATTTCGAACAAGTTTGGGTCGATGGTCCTTACCACCGGCAACAAGTCGGAAATGTCGGTTGGCTATGCAACGCTTTACGGTGACATGAACGGCGGATTCAACCCGATCAAGGACGTGTACAAGATGCAGGTCTACGCTATGTCGGAATGGCGTAATCATCATGTACCACAGGGCGCGCTTGGACCAGAAGGCGAAGTGATTCCGAACAATATTATTTCGAAAGCCCCTTCGGCTGAACTGCGTGAAAACCAGACGGATCAGGATTCGCTTCCTCCTTATCCGGTGCTGGACGATATTCTTGAATGCCTTGTCGAGAACGAGATGAGCAATGCCGAGATCGTTGCGCGAGGCCATACACTTGAAACAGTGCATCGCATTGAGCATCTGCTTTATCTTGCCGAATACAAGCGCCGTCAATCGGCGCCGGGTGTAAAGATTACCAAGAAAAATTTCGGGCGGGACCGCCGTTATCCAATAACGAACCGTTTCCGCGACCGCTGAAAGACATAGAAATGACAGTCACCGTTCGTTTTGCTCCGTCGCCGACGGGCTATATTCATATTGGCAACACGCGCACGGCGCTTTCGAACTGGCTTTTTGCCAGGAAAAATAGTGGACAATTTATCCTGCGCTACGACGATACGGATGTTGAGCGTTCCAAAGACGAATATGCGCGTGCCATCGCCGTCGATCTGGAATGGCTTGGCGTCAAGCCTGATCGCGTCGAGTATCAATCGAAGCGCTTCGATGTATATGCCAAGGCAGTTGAAAAGCTGAAGCAGGCCGGCCTGTTGTACCCCTGCTATGAGACAGCGGAAGAACTGGAACGTCGGCGCAAGCTCAGGCTTACACGCCGTTTGCCGCCGGTTTATGGCCGGGAAGCGCTCAAGCTTACCCAGGAAGAGATAATCAGACTGGAAGCGGAAGGCCGCAAGCCGCATTGGCGTTTTCTGCTGCCGAACTTCGAAAACGATCCTTTCGATACGCGCCGTACCGAAGTTTATTGGGATGATCTTGTTCGGGGGCCGCAAACAGTCGATTTGGCTTCGATGTCTGACCCGGTGCTCGTGCGTGAGGACGGGACCTATCTCTACACGTTGCCGTCGGTAGTGGATGACATTGATCTTGGCGTCACGCATATTATCCGTGGCGACGATCACGTCACCAATACCGGCGTGCAAATCGCGATTTTCCGCGCTCTTGGAGCAGAGCCGCCTGTCTTTGGGCACCATAATCTTCTAACCACCATTTCCGGTGAAGGTCTCTCCAAGCGCTCCGGCGCACTTTCAATCGGCTCGCTACGTGAGGCCGGCTATGAGCCGATGGCCGTGGCTTCTCTCGCCGTTCTGATAGGAACATCGGAGAACGTTGCTGCGGCAACTGATATGGATGTTCTGGCGCAACGCTTTGACCTTGCTTCAATTTCAAAATCATCGGCGAAATTCGATCCCGCCGAACTGAACACGCTTAATCGCTCTCTTCTGCACGAGATGTCGTTCAAGCAGGCCAAGCCTCGTCTTGATGCCCTGGGAATATCTGGTGAAAAAGCAGAGCCGTTCTGGCTTACTATCCGTGGAAATGTCGAGCGCTTCAGTGAGGCCAGGCACTGGTGGGAAATTGTTGCAGGGGATCTGCCGGAAGCCCCCAACCTCTCTGATGAAGATCTGCAGTTTGTCCGGCAAGCATTTACAATTCTTCCGCCTGCGCCTTGGAACGATCAAACGTGGAAAAGCTGGACCGAAGCCGTGAAAGCGGCGACGGGCCGCAAAGGCAAGGGCCTTTTCATGCCCTTGCGCCTTGCAATTACTGGGCAGGCACACGGGCCGGAGCTGGCTGACCTTCTTGTACTGATTGGTCCGGAAAAAACGAAGAGCCGACAACCCTGACATTAGGATTATCCGTATAGGCGCGCTCTATAGGAGGTGTTGCTGTCGTCGCGGACGCAGCTGGTGCTGCTGAAATCGACGCCGGGGCTACGTTGTCAGTTTTGACCGAGGGCATTTCTACGTCGGAAATGACCGCCGGGAGACCGGTCATCGGATCTGCTTTAATTATATCCGGTGAACGGTTGACTGGAGCATTGTATGTTCGCGACACTCTCTCTATGTGCTCGACCTTTTTCGTCGCTTTGACTGCGGTTTTTTTGGCGGGAGCGAGTTTCTTCCGCACTGCTTTCTGTATTTGACGCTTAGGCATCCAGCTGGCCGAACAGGCCTTCACGTGTTGAGATGAGGAAGGACGTCCGGCAACGACTGCATTCAGTTCGGATAGCCTGCCTTCCAGCTTGTTGATTTCATTTTCCAGCCTGTTGGCCGTAGCTTTTAGTCGATCACAGCGGGCGGATTCAATAGCGGGTGAAAACAGACTGCCATTGCAGCGTTCTTTACTTATCTGGCCGCGTGTATGTGAGAGTTTGCGTTTGTGACGATCAAGCTGGTTTTGCGTTGGCGCGATACCAGCCGACAGGCGAGTTATCTCTCTGGGTGAACAATCCTGTACTGGTTGTGTAGTTGTGCAGCCCGCAAGCAGACCAGCAGCAATAACAACAGCTGCGTTCGAATTGCGGAAAAACAGTTTAAATAAGAACATTGTGAAAAACCCCCAAACCCATATTTCATGAGACGGATTGTTTTTCATCGTGGTTAACAAAATGCAAACGCCAAGTATAATTAATGTTATACTTGGCGTTTTATTTATCTAATTTTTATATTTATTTATTATGAATATAATATGTTATCTTTTCAGGCGGTTTCCTCCCGCCTGTTGCAACGCTTCCACGATTGCCAACGCAGTCATGTTGACCACGCCGCGTGACGTTACAGAAGGCGTCAGAATATGCGCCGGTCGTGCGGCGCCGAGAAGTATAGGGCCGACATGAAGCGCGTCGGTTACCGTTTTCACAACGTTGAGCGTTATATTTGCGGCGTCCAGATTGGGGAAAACCAGCAGGTTTGCTTCACCCTTGAGGCGCGAGTTCGGGAAGACGCGGTCGCGCAGTGCCTGCGAGAGGGCTGCGTCGCCGTGCATTTCGCCGTCCGATTCAAGCTCTGGCGCCTTCTCGGCAAGGATTGCGGCTGCCTGTCGCATTTTCTCAGCGCTCGCGGACTCTTTCGATCCGAAGTTGGAATGCGATACAAGTGCGGCCTTGGGTTCGATACCGAAGCGGCTGATTTCTCTGGCTGCCAGAATCGCCATTTCCGCGATCTCGTTCGCATCCGGTTCGACGCTGACATAGGTGTCGGTTAGGAACAGGGCGCCGCGCTGCGAGATGAGCAGGCTTAGGGCAGAGTAGTCGCGGATGCCGGGCACTTTGCCTATAATCTGGCGGACGACGCGAAGATGGCGCTCGAAACGGCCTTCCAGGCCGCAGATCATCGCGTCTGCCTCGTCGCGCATTACCGCCAGTGCCGCAATTGCCGTCGAGTTGGTGCGCACGATGGTCCGGGCTGCTTCCGGCGTGACGCCCTGTCGTCCCGTATAGGAGAGATAGAGATCAACATAGTCGCGATAACGCGGATCGTCTTCCGGGTTGATCAGCTCGAAATCGGTGCCGGGACGTATCTTGAGGCCAAAACGGCGCAGACGCGTTTCCACGACTTGCGGTCGGCCAACCAGAATAGGAGAAGCAATGCGCTCTTCTATCACGACCTGGGCTGCACGAAGCACGCGTTCGTCTTCGCCGTCGGCATAGATAACGCGCTTGGGTTTGTCCTGAGCGCGTGCGGCGGCAAAGACAGGTTTCATGATAAGGCCCGAGCGGAAGACGAAACGATTCAACCGGTCGAGATAGGCTTCCATATCTTCGATCGGGCGCGTCGCAACGCCGGTTTCCATTCCGGCTTTCGCAACAGCCGGCGCAATGCGCAGGATGAGGCGCTGATCGAATGGCGACGGAATGATGTAATCCGGACCGAAGGTCGGGGTGTCGCCGGAATAGGCACGGGCGGCGACATCCGAAGGTTCTTCGCGTGCGAGCGCCGCAATTGCACGCACGGCAGCAAGCTTCATCTCTTCATTGATGGCTGTTGCGCCAATATCCAAAGCGCCCCGGAAAATGTAAGGGAAGCAGAGAACGTTGTTGACCTGATTTGGATAGTCGGAACGCCCCGTGCAGATCATTGCATCTGCACGGGCCGCGCGCGCCTCTTCCGGCATGATTTCAGGCTTGGGGTTGGCAAGAGCCATGATGAGCGGCTTTGCAGCCATCTGCTGCAGAAGTTCCGGTTTCAGAACGCCAGCCGCAGAAAGTCCAAGAAATACGTCTGCACCGCCGATGACATCGGCGAGGGAGCGGGCATCGGTCTTCTGCGCATAAACCTCTTTCCAGCGGTCCATTAACGTATTGCGTCCTTCATGGACTACGCCTTCAATGTCGCAGACCCAGATATTTTCCCGCTTGGCGCCAAGATTGACGAGCAGATTGAGGCAAGCGAGGGCTGCAGCACCGGCGCCCGAGGTGACGATCTTGGCGTCTTCAATCTTTTTTCCGGCCAGTTCCAGTCCGTTTAACACGGCGGCTGCGACGATGATGGCCGTTCCATGCTGGTCATCATGGAAAACCGGAATGTTCATCCTGGCGCGAAGCTGTTCTTCAACCTCGAAGCATTCCGGCGCCTTGATGTCTTCCAGATTGATGCCGCCGAAAGTCGGTTCGAGTGCGGACACCACATCTACGATACGGTTTATTTCCAGCGCATCGATCTCGATATCGAAGACATCGATATCCGCGAATTTTTTGAAAAGAACCGCCTTGCCTTCCATCACGGGTTTCGAGGCGAGCGCACCTATATTGCCAAGGCCCAGAACTGCCGTGCCGTTCGAGACGACTGCGACGAGATTTCCGCGCGCGGTGTATTCAGCGGCGGTTGCCGGGTCTTCGTTGATCGCAAGACAGGGGGCCGCGACGCCGGGCGAATAAGCGAGCGCGAGATCACGCTGATTGCCGAGAGGCTTGGTCGCTTGGATTTCCAGCTTTCCGGGTTTGGGATAGCGGTGGAAAAAGAGCGCCGCCTCATCGAAATCCGAACGTGTGGGCGTTGAAGGTGTTTTCTTGGTCATGGTCGCATTGCTTTCCAATTCTTTCGCGCCTGCCTTTCGGCGGTGCGTGAAGGGCGGGCTGCGCGCCTTCGGATCTTTATTCTTGTTTTTAGCCTATAGGCTCAATTCTCTATAGGTCCGTTTTCGAGAATGAGTTTTTACGAAACGGCGTTTTGGATGCGCTTCGCTGTTAGAACGCGCTTTGATAGGCACCGCCGTCGATAATCAGATTCTGCCCGGTTATGAACCCTGCATGCTCGGAGCAAAGAAAGGCGCAGGCTTGCCCGAACTCGTGCGGTTGTCCAATTCGCCCGGCAGGAATAGCTGCCGCGCGCTTTGCTGCTTCCGCTTCGGGTGTCGTACCATTCTTCTGCGCCGAAAAACTAAAGCCATTGCGCAACCGATCAGTGTCAAATGCGCCGGGCAGAATATTGTTGATCGTTACGTTCGAAGCGGCAACAGTCCGAGCAACACCAGCAATAAAGGATGTAAGTCCAGCTCTCGCTCCCGATGAAAGATCGAGTCCGGGAATCGGTGCATAAACGGATGTCGAGGTGATATTGACGATGCGTCCGAAACGGCGCGCGACCATCCCATCGATGACGGCTTTTATCAGTTCGATCGGTGTGACCATATTCTGTGTCACGCCCTGGAGAATAGCGTCCCGGTCTACCAAGCGGAAATCGCGAAAGGGAGGGCCGCCATTGTTATTGACCAGAATATCGGGATCGGGGCAGGCGGACAGGATCTCTTTTTGTCCTTCCGGCGTGGAAACGTCGGCCGCAACTGTCTTTACGTCAACTCCATAAGCCGACTGAATGGCGGTTGCTGTGATGGCGAGGGTTTCTTCATTGCGGCCATTCAGCACGATATTGCAGCCTGCTTCAGCTAGCGCTTCCGCACAGGCGCGGCCAAGGCCCTTGCTTGATGCGCAAATGATGGCACTGCGGCCTTCCAAGCCCAGTTTCACGGCTCGATCCTCTCTTTTCTTATGAACGGCACAAGACATGCCACCAAGTGCCGGGAAGGATCAACCGGATTCTGGTTGATCGCGCGGATGTGTCCACTTTTCTGCGGTTTCAGCATTACAGACCGTCGAAAGCAGAGCGCGCGGATGCGGCTACAGATTCTGTTTATGTATTTAAAGGAGAGATAATTTATTTCGATGATAATACATTTCAAATTTGCTCCCTATATTGATGAATTCAATAAATATTAATGTCGATTATACTGACCTCCAGTTTTTCCAAGCAAAACGAGGAGACCGGCATGAGAAATGGACTTGAGGATGTGATCGCTACCGAAACAGTGTTGTCGGATGTTGATGGCGTGGCCGGACGACTTGTTATCCGGGGGCGGTCTCTTGAATATCTGGTTCCGAAAAGCCGGGTTGAGGATTGTATCAAGCTTCTTTGGGCTGGCTTCTTCGACGATTTTCCGACTGGCCAGGTGCTCCAGCACGCGTTGGGCGAAGCGCGAGTTCAAGTGTTCCCACATGTTGAAGCAATCGACGGGGGACTTCTGGAGCTTGGTCCGGTCGAGGCACTTCGTGCACTAATGGCGCGTATCCCGGATGGAAATGATTTTACGTCCGCCTTACAGCTAATGGCAGCGCCTGCGGTTTTCACCGCAGCACTTCTGAGGATGAGACGTGGCCGACAGGCAATACGACCCGATTCGGGGATTCCACATAGCGCAGATATTCTGCGGATGTTGAATGCAAGTATGCCTGAGGATTCTGCGGTGGCGGGGCTGGATAGTTATCTTGTCGCTATTTCCGAGCATGGGCTGAACGCGTCCACATTCGCCGCGCGCGTCGTGGCCTCCACGCAAGCCGGGTTGACGTCATCACTTCTGGCTGCTCTCGGCGCGCTCAAGGGGCCTTTGCATGGTGGCGATCCCGGACCCGTGCTCGATATGCTTGATTCGATCGGAAACGAAGAAAATGTCGAGCGCTGGCTGAATGCCGCTATGATGGATGGCGAGCGGCTGACGGGCTTCGGCCATCGCATATATCGAGTCCGCGATCCAAGAGCCGACATTTTGAAAGCTGCCGTGAAGCGTATGCAAGTTGTCCAGCAGGAGCCTGACAATGAGCGGCTGAAGCTTGCAGAAGCAGTGGAGAAAGCGGCAATCGCAATTTTGAAGAATCGCACGCCGGAAGGGCCACTGCATACCAATGTGGAGTTTTACACCGCGCTGCTTCTGGAGCGGCTGGGTTTCCCACGCGATGCTTTCACCTGCGTCTTCGCCATGGGGCGTGCGATGGGCTGGATCGCGCATTCACGCGAACAGGCAATGGAAAACCGCGTTATTCGCCCGCAATCACATTATACTGGACCGAAAGCCGCTCCTCTTGCTTGATAAATATCTTCACTAATCGTCGGCGCTTGTCCCAAGGACTGGAGTATCGATCCCAGCCTTTGTGGCAGCGTCGTCATATCTCTGTGACATGAATCGCGTTTCCTGCACTCAAATCCGGGTTGCCATTGAGAGGACAACCAAATGAGTACAGATGCGCCTCAGGTAACGAAACTTCGCACGCTGTTTATTTCGGATGTGCATCTAGGATCGAAAGCAGCACAGGCCGAACTGCTTCTGGATTTCCTGCGGCATCATGATGCCGAGACGATCTACCTTGTCGGGGATATAGTCGATGGCTGGCGCCTGCGGCGCAATTGGCATTGGCCCCAAGAGCACAACGATGTGGTTCAAAAACTCCTGCGCAAAAGCCGCAAGGGAACAAGCATCATTTATATCGCAGGTAATCACGACGAGTTTTTGCGGAACTTCCAGGGCACCCATTTCGGTGGCATAGAGGTGATGAACCGGGCGATCCACGAAACAGCGGACAGTCGCAAGTTTCTGGTGATCCATGGCGACCAATTCGACGTTGTTGTACGTAATGCGCGCTTTATCGCCTATCTCGGTGACTGGGCTTACGATACGGCGATTTGGATAAACACAGTGATGAGTCGCGTAAGGGCATTCTTCGGCCTTCGATACTGGTCATTTTCTGCATGGGCCAAGTTTCGCGTCAAAAAAGCGGTAAATTTCATCGGCAAGTTTGAAAATGTCGTTTCAGAGGAAGCGCAGCGCATCGGCGTCGATGGTGTCATTTGCGGTCACATTCATCACGCAGTTATAGAGACCATGAACGGTGTTGAATATATCAACACAGGTGATTGGGTTGAGAGTTGCACAGCCGTGATTGAACACTTTGACGGGCGCATGGAGCTTGTCGAATGGACGGAGCGGCGGGATCGCCGTCCGGCTTCCGGAAGTGCTGTCATAGATGGCAACATCGGTGGTGCGGGCAGGATAGTTCACCTGCCGCTTCCCGTCCGCGACGTGGTGAAACTTGGCGAATGAAGAAGCTGCTCATCATCACTGACGCTTGGCATCCGCAGGTCAACGGCGTCGTACGCACGCTTACGAAATGCCGGGATCTCATGGCAGGACGCGGCTATGAGGTTACAGTTGTCTCGCCGCTCGACTATCGTTCCGCTCCATGTCCGACCTATCCCGAAATCAGGTTGGCGCTGACAACGCCGGGTGCTTTCCAACGGCGACTGGTCAAAATGAAACCGGATTACGTTCATATTGCAACGGAAGGCCCTCTGGGGTTCATGGCACGTCGCGCTTGCCGGAAGATGGGCTGGAGCTTCACCACGAGTTTTCACACACGCTTTCCAGAATATCTGCAAGAGCGTTTTCCGGTGCCGCCGCGCTGGACATATGCTGTTCTGCGCCGCTTTCACAACGCTGCGTCTCACACGCTGGTGCCGACGCAATCCATTCTGGATGATCTGAAAACGCGGGGATTCACGGGGCTGACCCTTTGGACGCGGGGCGTGGATCGGGCTATATTCCACCCGCGCTCCAGTACGACGAAAGATCTGCCGAGGCCGGTGTTCATCTGCGTTGGACGAGTGGCGACAGAAAAAAACCTTCCCGCATTTCTTGCACTTGATCTCCCCGGCACAAAATTGATCGTCGGTGATGGCCCTGCGATGGACGATTTGAAATCCCGCTTTCCCGAAACGGTTTTCCTAGGCAAGCGTGAAGGTACTGCGCTTGCGGAAGCTTATGCTTCTTCGGATGTATTTGTTTTTCCAAGCCGAACCGACACGTTCGGACTGGTGCTGCTGGAGGCGATAGCTTCCGGTTTGCCTGTGGCGGCGTTTCCTGTGCCAGGTTCGAAGGATGTCATTGGTGCAACCAGAGCGGGCGTCCTCTCTGAAGATTTGCGCACCGCTTGTCTGGCGGCGCTGGAAATGGTTCCCTTCGATCCCGCACAGGTTCTAAAGCCATTTACCTGGGACGCTTGTGCCGACATCTTCGAGCATATTCTGACACCGGTCTCGGGCGTAGCGAATGCGGAGAAGCGTTGTTCCGCTCAGCCCCAGACAGTCGTGTCGGGTGGATAAACCAGCGCTCCGTCATAGCGAAGGCCGGGCTCGCGGTCATGAGCGAGAAGAAGAGGGCCATCCAGGTCGACGATGGTAGCCTTCTGCGCCAGCAATACAGCCGGGGCCATGCCGAGCGAGGTTCCAACCATACAGCCAACCATGATCTTCAAACCAAGGTCTATGGCTTTATCCCTCATGGCAAGACCTTCGGTCAGGCCGCCTGCTTTGTCCAGCTTGATGTTGACCGCATCATAGCGTGTGGCAAGGTCTTCCAGACCTTCCGATGTGTGCACGCTTTCATCGGCGCAAATCATGACAGGGCGTTCGATCCGATTTAGAATATCGTCTTTGTTCGCAGGAAGCGGTTGTTCAATGAGGACAATGCCCGCAGCAGCAGCGGCATCCATGTTCTCGCGCACGTTATTGTCTGTCCAACCTTCATTCGCGTCGATGATGATGCGGCTTTCGGGGGCTGCAGAGACTACTGCCTGAATACGTTCAATATCGTTTACGCCACCCATTTTCACCTTGATAAGAGGATAATGGGCCACCTTGGCAGTTGATTTCGCCATTTCTTCCGGCGTTCCCAAAGAAACGGTGATTGCGGTTTCGAGCGGGCGCGTCGGAGTGCCGAGCATATCGGCAACATTTTTGCTCGATGTTTTTGCTTCCAGATCCCACAACGCGCAATCGATAGCATTGCGCGCGGCGCCAGCTGGCATGAGCTTTTGGATATCCGTCCGTGCTGCTCCGTTTTCGATGGCTTCGCGGATGGCCTCGATCTGTGCACATACACTCTCGATAGTTTCTCCATAACGTGCATACGGCAAACACTCGCCACGTCCCTGACGGGAACCGTTGCCGATGATGCACACCACCACAGCCGCTTCTGTTTTAGAGCCTCTTGAGATTGTGAATTTTCCGGCGATGGGATAGCGTTCGACGATGATTTTCAAGCTGTTGTGCATGGAGATGCCCTCTGCGACGCAGTATTTCGGTCGGGTAACGACTCGTATAAGAGGTAGGCCATGTTGACCGACACTGCTGACAAAGCAAGAGCTGCCACGAATGTCGCGCCAAAGATTCATTTGGGCGAGCAGGATGGTGCGCGCATTGTCAGGTTAAGCGGGCGATGGGTATCTCAAAGTGTTCATGTCGTTGACGACAAGATGCGCGAGCTTGAGAAAAGCAACACTCATGAAGCGACAATTATCGAAACTTCCGAGATTTCGGGCCTTGATACGGCTGGCGCTTGGTTGATCGAGCGTTTGCGCCAGCGGCTTGTTGCTCAAAATGCGGATGTCCGGCTTGAAGGCGTGCGCGAAACCTGGCTTCCGTTGATGGACGAAGTGGGCAGCGCGGTTGAGCGGGCTCTTGATGTTCCGCATACGAGAAAACCGTTTTTCTTCGTGGCCTTTCTCGCGGCGCTGGGCGGCGGCGTCATCTCGATGTTCAATGACTTCAAGATGGCGATGCACATTCTGGGGGCAACCATTCGCGGTGCACAGCTCAAATATGGGCGTGGCAGCGGTATTCCGATGGCCGCTATCGTTACGCAGATGGACCGTATGGGTGTCGGCGCGATTCCCATCATTATCCTGATGTCCACCATCGTTGGCGCTATCATCGCTCAGCAAGGCGCATTTCAGTTACGCTATTTCGGGGCCGAAATCTTCGTCGTCGATCTGGTTGGCATTCTGGTCCTGCGCGAACTTGGCGTGCTTTTGACGGCAATCATGATCGCCGGCCGCTCGGGGAGTGCGATCACGGCTGAAATCGGCTCGATGAAGATGCGCGAGGAAACCGACGCGCTCACGGTGATCGGCCTCAATCCTGTCGGCGTTCTCGTCTTTCCGAGGCTTGTCGCGCTCGTGGTGGTTCTTCCACTTTTGACCATAATTGCCGATCTCTCGGCGCTCGTAGGGGCGGGCGGAGTTGCCTGGTTCTATTCCAACATTTCGCCGGAGGCATTCATCAGCCGGCTGCACGACGCGGTTGCGCTCAACACATATTTTGCGGGCCTGATCAAAGCGCCGTTCATGGCGATGATCATCGGCATTCTTGCGTCAGTCGAGGGTATGAAGGTCGGCGGCAGTGCAGAATCACTTGGCAGACGAGTCACAGCCTCCGTGGTGAAAGCCATTTTCATTGTGATCGTAGTCGACGGCATGTTTGCGATGTTCTATGCGGCCATAGACTTCTAAAATTCCCGGAAGCTTTGTTTTTTATGGGTTCTTTGGGACACAGTTGCACAGGAAATTGAACCGATTTGCGCGTTCGTCGGTTCAGTCGGAGGTCAGGCTCGGTTAAGAATGGTTATGGAAAACGGCATCGATTATCAGTCGTCACCACAGAACGAAGTTAACCGCCAAACGGTCGTGCCGATGATCTCGGTGCGTGACGTGACGGTTTCGTTCGGCCGTTCGCCGGTGCTGGATAATTTGTCGCTAGATATCTATAAGGGTGAGGTTCTTGGATTCATCGGGCCGTCGGGCTCGGGCAAGTCGGTGCTCATGCGCACCATTCTTGGGCTCAACAAGAAGCAATCCGGCGAAATCGAGATACTTGGACGCAATATCGACCGACTCAAAGAACTGGAAAAGATGGCCATCGACATGCGAATGGGAGTTCTTTTCCAGCATGGCGCTCTTTTCTCGGCGCTCAACGTGCTTGAGAACATTCAAGTTCCGATGCGCGAATATCTCGATCTGTCGCCCAAACTGATGGATGAGCTGGCGCGCTTGAAGATAGATCTGGTGGGGTTGAAACCGGATACGGCAGAGAAGTTCCCCTCCGAACTTTCCGGGGGAATGATCAAGCGTGCGGCGCTTGCGCGTGCGCTTGCGCTTGATCCAGACATCGTTTTTCTGGATGAACCGACATCGGGACTGGATCCGATCGGTGCTGCTGAGTTCGATGAGCTCATCGCAAATCTGCGCGATACGATGGGGTTGACCGTTTATATGGTCACTCACGATCTCGACAGTCTCTTCGCGATTTGCGACCGGATCGCGGTTCTAGGTAACAAGAAGGTCCTCGTCAGCGGTACAATCGAAGATATGCTGACGGTGGACGATCCATGGGTTAAAGCCTATTTTCGCGGCAAGCGTGCGCGCCAGATCGACCCGTCTGCGCCAACAAGACGGCGGCCTGGCAGCCGCTTGCAAACTGGATAAGATATGGAAACAAAAGCCAATTACGTACTGGTAGGAGTTTTCACGCTGATCATCAGCCTGCTGGCGTTCGGTTTTGTGTATTGGATCGCTCGTTTCGGAGAAGCGCGCGATTCCATTCCACTGGATGTGCGTATTCCTGGCTCTGTGACCGGCCTTACAATCGGCAGTCAGGTGCTTTTCAACGGCATCAAGGTTGGCGATGTGCGCCGCCTGCATCTTGATGAAAGCAATCCGGAAATGGTTATCGTCCAGACAAGGGTGAACGCCACAACCCCGATTACGCGGTCCACGGCTGCGACGCTCGGCTTTCAGGGATTGACCGGACAAGCTTATATCGAATTGAAGGGCGGACGTCTGGACGAGCCCAATCTTCTGACGGAAGCGGCAAAAGAAGACACTGTCGCCCGCATCGACGCCGATCCATCTGCCGTAAACAACCTCCTTGCCACCGCACAGGATATCTTTGCTCGGGCCAACAGTGTGATCGGGCAGCTTGAGGGGTTTGTAAAAGACGCACGTGGACCGTTGACCGATACGATCAATAACACCAAGACGTTTACAGATGCATTGGCGAAGAATGCCAATGTCATTGAAGAACTGGGGTCCAATACCGGAAATATCAACCAGATTGTCAAAGACGCAAAGGATATGATGGCTCGTCTCAATGCGGCATCTGTCCGCGTCGAGGGCATTCTGGATAAAACAGACAGGCTGTTGTCTTCTGACGATAAGGATGGTGTTGTGGCGCAGGCAAAGACGACACTTGAATCCATCCGCCAGACTTCGGATAATCTCGACAGACGGCTTGGGCCGATTGCCGACAATCTTCAGCGCTTTTCAGGGCAGGGATTGCGTGACGTTCAGTCTGTCGTCGTAGACAGTCGTCGTTCCATCCAGCGAATTGAGCAAGCGATCACTGATCTTGAGCGCAACCCGCAGCGCCTTATCTTCGGTGGGAAGGGCAACGTACCCCAGTATGACGGAAGGACGCGTCATTGATTTCCAAGGCCATATTTTTTGACCTAAAGTCAGGTCGCCTCCAGCGCATAGCAACGCCCGCAATGGTTCTCCTGACCACAGTGCTTGCCAGCTGTGGTACGACCACTCCGCTTGATACGTTCAATCTGTCCGCACCACAGCCTACGGTCTCTTCATCGAACCGGAAGAACATTCAGTTGCTTGTTCCCTCGCCAACCGCGCTTAAGGCGCTCGATAGCGAAAATATTGTTGTCAGTTCAGCACCGGGTTCCATCGAATACCTGAAAGGTGCGCAGTGGGGCGACCGTCTGACCAACATTGTGCAATCGCGACTTGTCCAGGCTTATGAGAACACAGGAATTTTTGGGGGTATTGGTCGCCCCGGCGATGGCTTGGCGATCAACTACCAGATACTCACCGATCTCCGCATGTTCGGTATCCAGGCTTATGCCTCACCCAAGCTGGCGGTGGTGGAATTGGCCGTAAAGCTGATGAATGACAAGAATGGCGAGGTGCGGGCCACGCGCGTGTTCCGTACTGCCATACCTGTTAGTGGAACTGCCAATGCGGCCTACGTGAAAGCGCTGGATGCAGCCTTTGAACGAACAGCGAATGAGATTGTAGGCTGGACTGTTTCAGCACTTTGATGCACCGGGACAACTGTGCAGGCATAGGTGACGGTACTCAGTAGTTTTTGAGGGATAGGATCGTCAGTATAGATGGTTTTGCCGAAACCGTTCTGCCATTTATCATCCGTCTTTCGGAGCAAATGTGCTCCCAGCTCTAGCAAGAAATGTTCCAATAAAAACGCGGCCCGAAAGCCGCGTTTTTATTTCTTTGACCGATTTAGGACAGATATGTTTTAGCGAAGACGACCGCTCGCATGTGCAAGCATGGTGTACACCTTGCCAGTATCCGATGTGAGATAGGTCTGCGTCACCATATTATCGCGGTCGTTACGGGCCACGTCTTCGAGCAGACGCTGGAAGTCATCCATGTAACGATCAACAGCGCGACGGAATTCTCCGTCCGTTTGGTACTTGCGCTTGATGTCGTCAAAGGTCTGCTGGCCCTTCAGGGTGTAAAGCCGGCGGGTGAAGACGTTGCGCTCGCCGCGGCGATAGCGTTCCCACAGCTCCACGGAAGCTTCATGATCGATCGCGCGCGCGATGTCCACCGAGAGTGAGTTCAGCGATTCAACAACGTGGCTCGGCGAACGTGGTGCAGCGGTTGGACGCGCGGTAGGCTGAACTGCGTCTTCTTCTTCGCGCGAGGCACGGGCAAGAAGATCGGAGACCCAGCCGCCACGCGGCTTTTCAGCTGATGGAGTAGCGGCAGCCGTCGGCGCTTCGACCGGACGCTGCCGAACAGCAACATCTGCCTGTGCGACCGAAGCAGCCGGTGCCTGAACCGGCGCTGGACGTGCTGCCGGAGCGGGGCGGGAAACCGGACGATCAGCACGACTCTCGCCTACGTCAACCAAGCGGCCAGACTTGTTCACGATCTCGGCCAGTTCCTTCAGCGCGTTGATCTGCTCGCTGACAGCTTTGCGCATCGCGCTCGTCGTTTCCTTAGCTTCGGCCGGCATATCCAGAACGCCGCGCTTCAGTTCGCCACGCGTGGTGTTCAGCTCGTTGCGGATTTCGCCAGCGGTACGGCGGATGTCGTCCGTTGCTGCCGAGAACTTTTGTGCGGCCTGCTCGACGATTTCCGAGACGCTTTCGCGCATGTTTTCGGCGGCAGTTCGAGTCTGTCCTTCGGCGCGCTGGAATGTTGACGCAACGAGCGCCTCAAAGGACTGCATGAGTGTTTCGATGCCTTCCGACTTTTCGACGAGGCCCACTGCGAGCTTGTCGAGTGCCTGATGGCGGTCTTCCAACGTGCTGACCAGGCCGTTCTGGGCCGAGTTGATCATGTCCGAAGCGGAAGACAAAACCTTGCCATGTTCTTCGAAACGGTCGGCAATATCGGCAATCTGCGACAGCGTGCTGTCTGACAGCGAACGAAGCGTGCCGATATTGTTGTCGATAAGACCGGTTGAAGCCTGGAACATCTGAGCGGCACGGTTGGTATTTTCCACGAAGCTTGACGTGGTGTCCACCAGGCGACCATCGATCTCTGTCAGGTTGTGCGTCGCGGCGTCGATCAACTTGCCAAGTTCACCATTGGAGGTGGCGAGGCGGTCGATCAGTTCGCTCACATTATCGGACAGACCCGATTTTGCCTGCTGAACGGCTGCGATGGTTTCGGCTGTGCGGCTTGCCAGTGCATTGACCAAAGCGGCATTCTCAGCGCGCAGGCGATCAGTTGCGGCATGAGTTGCCTCTTCAAGCTGCTGTGCCAGCCCGCGACCGCTATCCGCCAGACGCTGTACCAGTGGTTCAGCTGTATCGTTGAGAATCTGGGTGATTTCCTGGGAACGCGCGGCAAGGACTGTATTAAGTTCACGCGTGCGTTCTTCCAGTGTTACGGCTGTCGTATCGGTTACCTGAGCGATGCGGGCCTCAACGGAGCCCAGCTCCATTGTGATGCGTGAGCCAATATCACCGAGACGCGTTGCAATTGCGTCAGCACGCTCTGCAAGGCGAGTTTCCGTGCCCGCCAGATTGTCGGCGACGCTTGCGGAGAACGACTCGCTATGGCCGGCAAGCGTCTCGCTCGTCTTGGATGCCGTTTCGGCAATTCTGGCCTCGATGGCGCTGAGTTCGCCGGTGAGGCGGCTCTCGATTACTTCAAGACCGTTGGCGATGGCGCTGGCACGTTCGTTCAGACGAATTTCCGTGCCGGACAGATTATCGGCTACGCTGGCTGCGAAGGCTTCGCTATGGCCGGCAAGCGTCTCGCTCGTCTTGGATGCCGTTTCGGCGATGCGCGCCTCAATAGCACCCAATTCACCGGTAAGGCGGTTTTCAATTGCTCCCAAACGACCTGCAATCGCGTCGGCACGCTCGCCAAGGCGGGCTTCCGTACCGGACAGGTTGTTTATGAGATGAGAACTAAAGGTTTCACCGAAGCCATTGAGCGCTTCGCCTGCCTTGGCCGCTTCCGCGGAAAGCGTGCTGGCTGCTTCACCGATCTTTTCACGCAGCGTACCGGCAACAGTGCCAGCGCTTTGTTCGAGTGCACGTCGCACATTGTCCACACCGATGGAAAGCGCTTTTTCCATGGTTTGGGTGCGTTCTTCAATAATGCCGGTCTGATTTTCGAAAGCGCGACCGATGGCAGCGCTGCTATCAGAAATAGCACCATGAAGGTTGGCCGTGCGCTGCTCCAGAATGTCGCCGTGATCCTGCAAAGTCTGGCTCAGGGAAGCGGTGCTTTCGGTCAGGGTTGAGCGAATTTCCGCTGCGCGGGCTTCAATTATGTGTTCATGGCCGTCCAGAATACCGGAAAGGGCGTTGTTATGATCGTTCAGTACGGTGCGAAGATTGCTCGTACGCTCTTCGACATGACGAACGTGTTCTCCAAATGTGGCTTGGAAAGCATCCCGGCTTGCGCCGATGGTTTCGCCGATTGTCTGAGCACGGTCATCGAGAATGCGAGCAAGTGCACTCTGGTTGTCCGCGATGAGCGTTTGAAGCGATGCGGCCCGTTCATCGAATGTGCGGGCGATCAACTCTCGGTTTTCATTGAAATTATCGCGCATTGCCGTTGCGCGCTCATCCATGAGCTGAGCGAGCATCGCCTGGTTTCCGGCAATGACGTTATGCAGCGCCGAGGCGCGTTCTTCCAGCGATCGGGCATGGTCGCTGAAGCTCGTATCAAGCAGCGCGGCATTGCTTGCCATTGCGTGCTGTAGGGCGTTTGTGCGCTCGGCAAGGATGGCCGCATGGTTATCCGCTACGGAGTTGAGGGCAGAGGCGCTTGCATTGATCGCATTTTCAATATCGCCGGTGCGTGCCGCAAGCGTATCGGCGTGCCCACGGATGACAGCCGAAACCCGTTCCGTTTCGCCTTCCAGCGAAGCCGACAAGACGTCACGACTTTCTGCGAGCTGGCCCGCGAAAGCGGAAGCCTTTTCAGTAAGAATATTGCCAACGCTTTCGCTGATAGACGCCAGATCGTCCCCGATCTTGGTTTTCGTCTCATCAATCATCGAGCTTAGCGATGCACGGCCACCGGAGAAGGTCTCCGCGATCTCGCGGGTGCGGGCAATGAGGTTTTCGTTGATCTGGCGCGAACGCGTCTCAAGCGCGGCATTAAGCTTCTCGGTGCTGTTGTCGAGAGCATGGGCGCGTGCTTCGAATTCGGAAAGCAGCGAGCGTCCGCGTTCGGATAGGGTGGTTTCGAGATTGGCCAGACGCGTGTCAAACTCACTGACCATTGACTGGGTGGCGCCGCCGAGCAGATTGGCCATGCCGGTGGTGCGTTCGTCCAACGCTTCGGTCAAGCGATCGGAGACTGTACGCGACTGTTCATCAAGCGTTGCAATACGCGTATCGAGCAGATTTGCGAAGGCTTCGCCCGATGTTGTAATGCGGGCGCCAATATCGCCCGTGCGCTTTTCAATGGCGTCAGCGATTGAGCAGCCGCTTTCATTGATATTGCCAATCAGGCGTTCGCCGGAATCGCTGAGCAGGGAACTGAGCTGCTGCGATGCGGATAGAACATTGTCGCGTATGATATTGGAAGCGCTGGATAATTCTTCCTTGAGCTGTTCGTGCGCGCCAGAGATGGATGAGCGTACCCGTTCAGCATGGCTGACGACGGCTTCACGTTCGTTGCCCAGGTCGCTCACGAGCGAACGGATACGGACTTCATTGTCACTATAGGCGCGTTCCAGCTGGTTGACTTCAGACTGTACCAGCGTTTCAAGTTCAACAGCGCGGGCCAGCGTGCGCTCGATCCCCTCGTTCATTGCGGCAACTTCGCGACGCACTGCCTGGCTGAGTGTGGAAACACGATCTCCGGCAACTGCTTCCGGCTGCAACAGCTTCAGCGCTGCGTCCGACATGCTACGCGCTGCGTTATGCATTTCCTGCGCACGTTTGACGAGTTGTGCAAATCCCCAGAACATTGCAATCGGCAATGCCACACCGGCGGTTACACCGAGACCTGCAGGCGAGGAGAAGAAATCCTTGGTGGCCTGGAAGCTCGAGAAGACTTCCGGGCTGATGGCTTTGCTTATAGCGACGCCGCCAGCGGCCCATAGAACGCTGAGGGCTGTCGTGGTCCAATAGAGCTTGGACGAGCGCTCGGTTGAACGGCGTGGAACGGCGGAAATGGTTTTTTCGCTGCGGGAATCGTCGTTTGCCGGTGTCAGTGACGGAGCTGTAGTGGATGCGGGTTTCGCCATGGCGTCAGACGACGATGAGGCCGGCGCATTCGCCGCCGGTCTGTGGGCGGTATTGGTGATCACTTGAGGGGCGGGTGCGGCAGTTGCCGTTACGATGGGCGGAACAGGCGGGGCTGCGGGTGTCGCAATGACAGCAGAGGAAATGCCGGAGACAGGCTTTGCGCCACCGTCTGCAGCCGCAGTCATACTGACTGGTTGCGGAGCCTTCGCCTTCTGTTCGGCTGCCAGTTCCTCGGCGGCCCGAGAAATCTGTTCTTCCAGATCGTCGACCGAGAAACCTTCTTCGAGCGCACTTAAGTCCATATCGATATCAAGATCGTCGCCGAAATCGATATCGAGCGCTTGTTCCAGTGCCTTTTCAACTTCAAGGTCGAGCTTTTGTGCCTTGGATTTGGAAGCCATCGTTTTGCCTACCTCGTACTCATTACTGCGACGGCCGGACCACTAAGAGCCGTTACAAAAACTTTCTCCGCCATTTTGCATCGTATCGGCTCGAGCTTGTTAAGGAAATAGGCGACCTCGGCTGATACCTAAAACTTTAAATACAAGGTTAACAAAAATAGGGTGAAATTATAAAAAATCGAGATTTCCGGGCTTGGGCGGTCGATAAGCAAGCTGTGGAAATCACTTTCGATCGCTACGGCCTGTCAGGGCTTCGTGTTCAAATCCGTTAACAAAAATGCACCTATTCCGACAGTGGGTTTTTATTTATCACCTTTAGGGTGTGATGGTCTATCGCAGAGATTCTTGTGCGTGTCTTTTTCTTCGCCGTCCAGACACATCATATGTTGCAGAACTGTGTGGCGACAAGGAATCTTGTGCTGAAGATTGTTCATTTTAAAAGGCATGGGCATATTAACGTCATCGGGAACGGCATTTTGGCGCACTCGTAGCCGGATTTACAGCAAGTGTTGAACTCTGCCTCGGAAGGCCGTATCTGCCATTGCGAGATTATATGCACGTCAAAATCCATCTGACGTGCAGCAAGAGATGTCGCGCCCAGTATGCGTGTTTCAGGGAATAGAAATGACAAAAATTACTTTTGTATCCGCCGACGGTGCTACGAAAACCGAAATTGAAGCCGAAAACGGTTCAAGTGTAATGGAAGCGGCCATTCGCAATGGCATTCCCGGCATCGATGCGGAATGTGGCGGCGCCTGTGCATGTGCAACATGCCATGTCTACGTGGATGAAGACTGGGCCGAGACAGTAGGTGCTCCGGATGCCATGGAAGAAGATATGCTGGACTTTGCTTATGAAGTGCGGCCAACCTCCCGCTTGTCCTGCCAGATCAGGGTGACGAACGATCTGGACGGTCTTGTCGTGCAGGTGCCTGAACGCCAGAACTGACGCCCGGTAGGTGACACCTGCTGAGGGAGGGCCGGATGAAAGCCGAAAAACAGGCCGAGATAATCATTGTCGGTGCCGGACCTGTGGCGCTTTTCGCTGTTTTTCAGCTGGGCCTCTTCGGGTTCAAATGCCATCTTATTGATGCATTCGAGTGTCCTGGCGGTCAGTGCCGGATGTGGTATCCCGACAAGCCGATCTTTGATGTGCCTGGCTTTTCCAGCATCACGGGGGAGGAGCTTATCGACCGTCTCCTCGATCAGATCGCTCCGTACAATCCTGTTTTTCATGGTGATCAGGTTGTTAAAAGTCTGAATGAAACGATTTCAGGTATCGGCATTGCGACGGATAAGGGAATGACACTGAATGCTGATGCGGTTGTCATTGCGTCAGGTTTGGGGGCACTGGCAACAGATGGCGGGGTGGTTCGTCCTGATCCCACTACGATGTGGGGGCTGGAACGAAAGGGTAATGCGATTGCGGTTGATACAGAAACATTTGCAACGTCTCGTCCGAGGGTGTTCGCAATCGGAGATGCCTGTCAGTATCCTGGAAAACTGAAACTCATTCTGTCCGGTTTCCATGAAGCCGCCATGATGACGCAGACTGTTCGCCGGACTGTCTCCCAGAATGCATAATTATCCAACGCCGATGCCTCAGTGTGGCTGATCGCTCATGCGTTCCAGCCGGTAGGTAAGCAGGCGTTCGAATCGGCTCTCGAAATTCACGGTTTCAACCTTGTCGAATCTTTGTTGTGCCTTATCGTGTGCTTCCATTATCCGGGTTGTGACGCGGTCGATATCGGTACGCAGGGTGGCGCAATCCTTGCGGCTGTGTAACCCGCGAATTTCCCGTTCCATCTGGCTCGCATGGCTGCGGGCGATTACGATATGGCTTTCCTCGTGACGGCGGATGTCTTGGTACAAGGTATCCCAGATCAGTGCGAGTTCCGGTGATGCCTTGCGCCGTTGCTTCCAGCGGGGAAGTGAAACTTTCGCGTGCACATTCACGTAGACATCCTGCACTTTGCAGGCCTTGCCCTGTTCACGGCCATAACGAACCTTGGCATCGAAACGGATTTCTGCTGCACCTGGATGATGCTGTCCGGTTTTTTTGAGGTATGGGCCGCTACGGGAAAGTGCCTTATCCAGATCGGCTGCGGTTTTGCCATTGACGGTGTAATAGCTGAATTGACGAAAAATGGATGCGGCTTCGGCTTGCGGAGCAATAATTGCGAGAGCCACGCTCAATACCAGAACCTGTTTTCTCACATTCATGCTCCGGCACCTCTTTCTAAAACCAGAATGAACTTTATCTTTTGCTGCCGCGAGCATGGCACGCAATCCTCAAGAGAACTATAACGCTTGTAACGAAATGGTTTTCAGTCCGATTGGTTGCGCCGAGAGATTCGCGGACCAGAACGAATGAGGGTAGGAACATCTTGTGATGTCGAAAGAATGGCAGCTTGCTCACGGCCGCACCCTTGAATTGGGTGCTGCATCCGTGATTATGGGCATACTGAATGTCACGCCGGATTCTTTTTCTGATGGCGGGCGTCACAACGATTTCGATCGAGCATTGGCTGCCGCCGACAAAATGTTGCAGGACGGTGCGGCCATTATCGATGTGGGTGGCGAGTCGACCCGCCCGGGCGGGGCGGCTGTGGACGCGGAAACAGAAGCGATGCGCGTCATCCCGGTTGTTGAAGCTTTGGCCAAGCGTGGAGACTGCCTGATCTCAATCGATACGTATCGCGCTTCCACCGCTCGCCGGGCCGTGGAAGCCGGTGCCCATATCGTGAATGATGTGTGGGGCTTGCAGCGCGAGCCGGAAATCGCAGAGGTGGCAAAGGCGACCGAGGCAGGATTGGTCATCATGCATACCAGCCGGGACCGCGCTACCGACACTGATGTCATCGCAGACCAGTTTGCATTTCTCGATGCTTCGCTGAAAATTGCCGATAAGGCCGGCATTGACCGTTCGCGTATCATGCTTGATCCGGGCTTCGGGTTTGGCAAGAGCCAGGATGAGGATTTACGCCTGATGGCGCGCGCAAGCGAATTGCAGCGTTTCGGTTATCCCTTGCTGGTTGGCACCTCCCGTAAGCGGTTTATCGGCACGATCACAGGCGAGGCCGACCCGTCGCTGCGCGATGTCGGAACGGCGGCGACCTCGGTTGCGCTTCGATTGGCAGGAGCCGACATCTTCCGTGTTCACAATGTCGCTTTTAATAGAGATGCACTTGCGGTCGCTGATGCTATCCTGCAAAGCAGATTCAGTGAAAATAGGAACTAAGCCGTGTACACGATCCGAATTAAGAACTGTGCGTTTTTCGCGCATCACGGCGTTTTCGACGAAGAGCATAAGCTGGGTCAGCGCTTTTATGTCGATGCGGTGTTGGATGTGGATCCGGGCGACGCGCTGGAGAGCGACAACATCGAAGGCACAGTGCATTACGGCATCGCGTTTACGGTCATTCAGGACATCATCACCGGTCGCCAGCGCTATCTGATCGAAACGCTTGCGCTGGACGTTGGGAAGGCCCTGATTGCTCGGTTTCCGCAAATCAAGCGTGCGGAAGTCACAATCAGAAAGCCTAACGCACCCGTGCCGGGCGTGCTCGATCATGTTGAAGTGACCGTGGTCTGTTCGCAGTGAGTTTCTCTAAATTACCGTTTCGCGTCTGGCTTGGTCTTGGCGGCAATATCAATGATCCAATTGTGTCGATGGCAAAGGCCATACGCATTCTGGATCAGCGAAGCGATACACATATCGATGCGGTTTCACCCGTTTATCGCACGCCGCCCTGGGGCAAGACGGATCAGGCATGGTTTCATAATACCTGTGTCGCTATCGATACGTCTCTTGAACCATTGAGGCTCATCAAGACATGCTTGGAGGTGGAACGGTCATTGAAGCGGGTGCGCCTGGAACGATGGGGGCCGCGGATCATCGACATCGATATTCTCGCGATGCAGGACGCAGCGGGTAGGGGGATAGTAATGCAGGATGCTGTGCTTGAGCTTCCACACCCGCGGATGCAGGACCGAGCTTTTGTATTGATACCGTTGGCTGATATCGCGCCTTCATTGGAGATTTCGGGCAAAACTGTCGGGGAATGGGTAGCCGCGTGTGATCGTACCGGCATAGAAAAAGCCCGCACGGATGCGGGCTGGTGGCGCGAGTGAATCGCTACTTAATTCTTTGCGATGCTGCCGACCGCGATGTTGTCGACACGCTTCAGGCTCATGCCGATAACCGGAACAAGTTCTTTTTCCACACGAACGGAAACTGTCACATTCATCGTGTTCGAATCGGAAACCCGTGCAAGCATGGCGCCGTTCAGCTGTTTGCGATTGAGGCCAAAAACTACCTTGTTACCGCTGACAGAGCCGGATGTAACGTCAAGGCCTTTGCCCTCAGCCCCATCGTTGAACTTGCCTGAATAACGGCCGCCTGCACGGGTAACTGTCGCTTTCATGGGTTGTGAAAACACACCGACCCGGCATGAGCCGTCCAGGGTCATGCCCACGGTGTCTTCAGGCGTGCTGCCGGCAAGCGTGCAAATGAATTTCGTGCCCTTGTATTTTCCCGCAACAATTTCACCCGGACCGGACCATTGCCCCTCGATCGTCTGGAAAAACTGCTTGTCTTTATCGGCAGCCAGAGCCGGCGCAGTCAAAAGCGACAAGGGCAGCAGCGTCAGGCAGGCAGTGATGCAGTTCTTCATAGTCAGCTCTGTCCCGGATTCACGATCTCAATGAGACGCATTCCTAAAGATTGTTCTTAAGCATGTCACGACAGAATTCGAAGCACGCTTCGCAGACGGTCAGAAAGTTCGCTTCATTATCAGCCGTTCAGCGGGATGGGGCGTGAATAGGAAAGCATTTCCTATATGCCGGATCGCTCGTTTCTGACGCGAAGCACTGTTCGCTTATAATCGGAGCGAATGGTTAATGCTTGGTTTGCATCACGTCTAATGTCAATTACACGCCCAAGAAATAGCACGGAATTATTTCTCGTTTCCGGGCTTCGGGGTCCGCTCGCCGCTGATGCGTGCGATGTCTCCTATGAAGTCGCTTATTCCCGGGCGTTTTTCGGCGTTGAACGGGAAGGGGCGCACCACATCCATGGCTGCGATCCCGATGCGAGCCGTCATAAGCCCGTTCACGACACCTTCTCCCAACTTCGCCGAGAGGCGGGAGGCGAGGCCGTGACCAACCAGTTGCTGGATGACGCTATCGCCCATGGCCAGTGTTCCGGTGACTGCCAGATGGGCGATAACGCGCCGTGCAAGCTTGAAGAAACCGAGCGTCCCCGGTCTTCCGCCGTAAAGTTGTGACAGCCTGCGAATGAGCCGGGCGGATTCGAAAATCACGTAACCGATATCGACCAGCGCGCGCGGGCTTATCGCTGTTACAATGGACACCCTTTTGGATGCATTCAAAATGAGTGCCCGTGCCTCACGATCGAGAGGGCGAAGGATTTCAGTCTCAGCGAGCTGAATCAGATTGCGTCCATCAATGATATCACCCGTCAGTCCATCCAGCATCTGTCGGCCGCGGGCTGTTTCGGGCAGACCTGTCGCGATGTTTCGCAGGGCGTCGACCGTTTTGCGCGCCAATGCCATATCGTCTCGTTCGGCCGCATCTGCAGCTTCCTTGCGCAAATGCTGAACCGAGGCCAGACGACGAAGAGCGGCAAATTCGCGAACGATGATGGCGAGAAAAGCTACGAGAGCAATCATCGCAACGCCGAAAGCTGTCCAGCCCAACCAATCGGCGCGTGCAAAAAGCGCGCGAATGAGGTCTTCCGTCCAAATGCCTATGGCAAAAGAGACGAGTATGCCCAATGCGCCAAACAATATTCTGCTTATTGACCAGCCCTTGCGCTCCTGCACCTCAAGCGCGGGATCGAGCGCTTCGAGCTCGCTCGCTTCTTCATCGCTCAATTCAAAAATATCTTTTTCGGCAACCAGGTGCTCCAAATCTTTTACCGCGCGCGGACGGCGCAACGTTTCCGGCGCCTGATCTTCAGCCGGAATTTTCTGTCCGGCAGGAGAGGTCACAGTAAATGAGGCAGGTTTGCGTGGCGTCTTCTCACTCATGCAAGACGGTCCCCGATCAGAAATTGCAAGGCGCGATCAAGCCGGATGTGCGGCAGAGAAAGTGTCAGCCCTTCCGCTGTGCGCTCCAGACTCGGCGGGCGAAAGCGGACAAAACGGATTGCAGGTTCGTCGCTGGATGATATTTCAAACACTACATTAGGATTTTTTGGTAAATCTCCGGGAAATATAGCTGTTTCTGTTTCACCATCGAAGGTTTCTCCGTCGATTCGTTCGCCCTTAAGTGGCGTTCCCACGATGACCGGCAATGCATCCTTGCCCTGCATTATGGTTGCTTCGCGAGTTGCGCGCACAGCAGCCATGGCAAGAACCTCGATGTCCGCGCCGGAAAAATCCGCACGTTTTATCGCACGTTCGACAAGCCGTCGTACGATGGCTTGCAAACGGTCGTGACTTTCATGATGCAGATGGTCAGCTTTCGTGGCTGCAACCAGAATTCGTCCGATACGGCGCTGTACGAGGCCGGTCAGAAGATTGGAACTGCCCAGACGAAAACAGGAAAGGATATCGGCGAGGGCGCGTTCGAGGTCCGCCACCACTGCGCCGCCTGCATTCATGGCCTGCATGGCGTCTATCAATACGATCTGCCTGTCGAGGCGAGCAATATGTTCGCGAAAGAATGGCTTTATCACGTGGGTTTTGTAGGCTTCATAGCGCCGTTCCATCATGGCGGCGAGGGTGCCAGATTTCAGATGGTCGGGCTTGAGCCCGGGGAGAGGGGCAAAGGTCAAAGCCGGCGAGCCGTCCAGATCGCCGGGCATCAGAAAACGGCCGGGCGGCAGGGTCGAGAGCGCGCGCTCGTCGGCTTTGCCAGCACGCAAATAGGCAGTGAAACTTCTGGCGAGACGTTGCGCCGACAACTCGTCAGCCTGGTCACCTGCGTTGACGGTTTCGGCTTCCGCCAGCCAGTCGGCGGCCAAATCCTTGTGGGTCGGTTCATGCGCGAGGGCAAAGGAGTCCGCGCTGAATTCTAAATAATTTTTTCCGAGCAAAGGAAGGTCCAGAAGCCATTCTCCCGGATAATCGACAATATCGACGGAAAGCCGCCCCGGTGACAGCCACCGTCCCCAGGCGGAAGCAGATTCATATTCAATGGTAAGTCGAAGCTGGGAAATAGCACGCGTGGAATCCGGCCATATGCGCTCATCGATCAGCGCTGAAAGATGCTCTTCGTATTGAAAACGGGGAACAGCATCATCTGGTTGCGGCTCAAGCAGGGAGCGCGAGATGCGCCCTGATTTATAGGCTTCGAACATCGGCAGCCTGCCGCCATGCAGCATATTGTGCACCAGAGCGGTGATGAAAACCGTCTTGCCCGCCCGCGAAAGCCCCGTCACGCCCAGGCGGAGCGAAGGAGCGATCAGTCCCGTTGCACGATCTGTCAGAGTATCGAGGGCGATCTTCGCCTCATCTCCGAAACTGGTGAGCTTTGCCAATTATACCTCGCCGCAATTGTCGATCTGTCAGGGGTATAGATAGGGTCTAGAAGATTGCCGTGACAAGGAAACTTGCCATTTGCCTTTACGCTTTTCCGATTGGAGACGGAAAGCTCTCAAGAAAACCATCTTCTCTGTCAATTTCTGGCAGCAATTTCCCGAAGGAAATGGTCGCAAGAGCGGCTGTCGGAAATCCTGAATGGAGCCGTTGGATGGCGCTCTTCTCGCCATCGCTGCAAAGAGCCAGTGCGAGATCTTCAATGCTTGGATTGTGCCCCACCAGCATAAGGGTTTCGACATCGCCGTTCTGGCGAACGGATTGCATATATTTTCCGGGGCCTGCGTTGTAGAGCGCGTCATCGGCGATTGCTTCCACGGAGAGGCCGAGTTTACCGATCAGACCGAAGGCCGTTTCCCGTGTCCGGCGGGCTCCGGAAAAGACGACACGATCGGGAATGATGCCGGCAAACTGCATCGCATGGGCCAGACCATCAAGCGAAGCTAATCCTTGTACATCAAGAGGTCTGTTAAAGTCCTTTGTTCCCGGTTTTGCCCAGGCGGCTTTGGCATGTCGGAGTAGAAGAAGGCGACTCATGGGAGAGATTTCCTGCTGTGGTCGACGCCAGTTTCAACCATTTAATGCCACAGTTTTCGGAAAATTGCTTGCAGTTGGCGGGGTATTTTTCAGGAATACGCGGCTTTCGCCTTTTGTTCACAGTTTATTTTGCTGCTTTATTGGGCAGATAAGTGCGCCATTCAGACACAAACATAGCAATAGGTTTTCCGTTAAGGCGTTAGCCGCAATTATTTGAAGTTGTTCAGGAAGTCTAACACACAATGTTTTTGAGATAAGTGCAGTCTGCTTATTTTTTTTGCAAAATCGCATAAATTTAGTGCACTAAAAAGTAGTGAGATGAGACGGTTTGATGTTGTGTCCTTGTTGCGATGGACTTATATAACCGCTCGCGTCTCCTAGATGTGGGGTGATTCAGAATGAGTGAATTAATCGACCTTGACTATAGGCCCACTGAAGACGAACCGTTCATGAATGAACGGCAGAAGTCTTATTTCCGCGCAAAACTGGTTGCGTGGAAGAACGATATTCTGCGCGAAGCGCGTGAAACCCTTGAAGCGCTGCAGCAGGAAAATGCAAACCATCCCGATCTGGCGGACAGGGCTTCCTCCGAAACGGATCGGGCGATTGAGCTGCGTGCTCGTGACCGGCAGCGTAAGCTGATCTCCAAAATCGATGCTGCTTTGAGCCGGATTGATGAAGGAACATATGGTTTTTGCGAAGAAACCGGTGAGCCTATCAGTTTGAAGCGGCTGGATGCACGACCGATAGCTACGCTCTCGATTGAAGCGCAGGAGCGTCATGAGCGTCGCGAAAAAGTGTATCGTGATGATTAGAGCTTTTCCCTTCTGAAGATACAGAGCGGAACTTCAGAGCTTTGACATGCGGACACCATTATCCGAAGAGCATGTTACACTTTTCGGACTTGTTCGATGCATCGATGTCGAATGCACAAAATTAAAAAGGCTGCGGTGTACCGCAGCCTTTTTATATGAATAGATAGAGATGCGAAGTCATTCTCGCAAAAGCAGCGTCGAGCTTGGATATTGCCAGCGCGGCGTCCGCTTATCTGTTGCGGGTTTCGTCTCTCGTCAGCTCTCCCAGAAGCTTCTCCATTTCATCCTCGATATTGTCCTTCGACGCTTTGTCGGTGCTGGCATCTGTCGCGGAGATATTGAGGGAACTCAGAAGCTCACTCTCGAAAAGCTCCGCTTCTGCATTCTCCGGCTCTTTCGTCGTTTCGGTGGTCGAGGTTTCGACTTCCAGATCAGCCATGATTGCATCATGCAGTGCGCCGCCAAGGTCTTCCAGATCGTCATCGGACGTTGCGGGTACTGGAGCGGTTTCCACTGGGCTGCTGAATTTCGGAGCTTCGGAAACCGATACTGCCGGACTTGCAAGTTCGGGGGCTTCTGAACGCCGGGAGATGGCGGGCTCACGATCCGGCACGATATTGCCGAGACTGCCGGTAGCAGCCGTTGCTGCGACTGCTCCTGCGACAACGCCTGATGTGGAGCTTACAACGCCTCGCGACACCTGACTGAGCGGGTAGGCGGGATGAGAGCGAGGTGCCTGTGCTTGTGATTGTGGCTGCATAGGCTGCGGTGGCAGCACTGTGCGCGGCTGGGGCGGATAGCTGGGTGTCGTTTGCCGAGGTTGAGGCTGGGGAATCGGGGTGGCCTGCGTTTGCGGACGGGGAGGTGCTGGAGGCACAGGTGCAGGCGGGGCTGCAGGAGGCTGCGAGGGAGGTGTCCGGAACTGCTCCGACTCCCGTTCCCGCTTGTCATAGCCGGGCGTTTCGATCGGTGAATTCAGCTGAATTGCTTCGTTCGTCTCTGCGGAAGCTGGCTGTGTTTGCAAAGAAAGGGCCGGGCGTTCGCTTTTCTCGACAGTGATGCTCGCTTCGTGCTGGCGAAAACGTTCGATATGTTCTGGTTCAATGCGGGAGGACGGGACGCGTTGATGAGCTCGGCTTTCCATGACGATATTCTGCTCGACGACCACGTCTGTCGGTCCGCCAATAAGAAGCAGATGCTCCACATCGTCACGCCGGATCAGAACAAGTTTGCGGCGATTATCGACGGCAGCTGCATCCATCACGGACAGACGCGGCTGACGCGAGCGACCGTTCGCGGCGAACGAGCCTCTGCCAAAGCGGCGAATAATACTGAGAACAACGAAAATTCCGCCAAGAATGATCGCAAATATAAGGATGAAGCCGACAATATTTGCCGCGCTTTCACCCACGAAACCGCTGAGCCATTCCTTCATGCGGATACCCTCATAATACTAAAACTGAGTAACGTCGGTGATCGGAGACTGTGCGTCCCCAACAGTCCATAATCACCGGGCAGTGTACATTTTTCAGGACAGTAGTTGAATTTGCAAGCCTTGGGAATGTCTCATCCAATTGCGGGAAATATATGATCCCCAGCCAAAACGGTGCAAAACGGCATCCTTCGCACGGTTTTGGCGCGGCTGTGCTTGTGCTGCCCGTTGATTAACACATTCTGCGAATCGGATATACCCTGATGTGCAAGCGTCTCATGTCAGGCGCACGACTTGACGTGCAAATAGAAAACGGGATCGGTTTTGCTGTATGAATGAATTGGCGCTCTGGCTAAACAAAACGGTTCGCGGATCAAACACAATCCGCAAAACGCAGCCTCACAGCATGAAAGGGTAATGGGCTTGATGTCGCGACAGACGGACAATGCATATCCGAAACCGCTTGTCATGCCGAAACAGGCCCCAAGTGCTGCGCTGCGTTTGCTTATTGTCGGAATTCTGCTGACAGGCGCTGCTCTTGCCTATTTCCTGTTTCGGGATCGGCTGGGCGATGGTTTTGCCCTCGTTCTGATGGGCCTGCTGTCCATGGTCGGGGTCTTTTATCTTTTCGGAGCAGCCACCGGTCTCATCCAGTTCAGTCAGCGCCGTGGCGGCCCCGATCTTGCCCATTCCTTTATGGATTCATTGCCTGAAGGCACGGTCATTTCCGACCCAAGAGGTCAGATCGTTTATGCCAATCAGGCATATGCTCAAATGACCGGCGTTGCAAACGCCGACGGTATCCGTTCTCTCGACAGCGTTCTGACGGCCGAACCTTCTGCTTCAGATGCCATCTACCGGCTGACGAATGCAGTGCGCGACGGTTTAACGGCGCAAGAAGAAGTACGTCTTTCCGGCGGGCTTTCACGCGAAGGCCATGGCTCGCTTTCCCCGGTCTGGTATCGTATCAAGGCGCGCCCCATCGAGACCGGACAAAATTACGGCGGACCCCTCGTTGCCTGGCAGATTGCGGATATTTCAGAAGAGCGTGCCGAACAAGAGCGCTTCTTTCAGGAGTTGCAGGAAGCCATCAATCATCTGGATCATGCTCCAGCTGGATTTTTTTCTGCCGATCCGTCGGGGCGTATCATCTATCTCAATGCAACGCTTGCCGAATGGCTCGGCGTTGATCTGACCCAGTTCACACCCGGAGCGTTGACTCTCAACGATATCGTTGCCGGTAGCGGAATGGCCTTGATCAAGGCAGTCAAGGCGGAGCCCGGCACCAGTCGTAACACGGTGATCGATCTGGATTTGATCAAGCGTAACGGCCAGAGTCTCGCGGTCCGGTTCTACCATCGTGTGCAAGCGGCGCGCGATGGTACGCGCGGAACCAGCCGCACCATCGTGCTTGATCGGGCCGAGGGGGATGATTCGTCGGTCGCCCAGCGTTCGGCAGAGGTGCGTTTCACGCGGTTCTTCAATTCTGCCCCCATGGCGATTGCAGCGGTCGATGCGGATGGTCACACGGTACGCACCAATGCGCGTTTCCTGGATATATTCTCTTCAGTTGTGGATAGAGATGCCATCGACCGTCGGGTCAAATTGGAGAATGTCGTCCACGAAAGGGACAGGGAAACCTTTAATAAGGCGCTTGCCGCAGCTTTTGCAGGGCAGGCAAGCATTTCTCCTGTCGATACGGTTCTTCCCGGCAATGAGGAACGGCATATCCGTTTCTATATGAGCCCGGTTACCGATCTGGGCGGCGAGGCCGCAGAAGAGGCGGCGATCATTTCTGCCGTTGAAACGACGGAACAGAAAGCGCTTGAAAACCAGATGGCGCAAAGCCAGAAAATGCAGGCTGTCGGGCAGTTGGCAGGCGGTATCGCGCACGACTTCAACAATGTGCTCACGGCGATCATCATGTCCTCGGATTTGCTTTTGAGTAATTACCGCGCTTCCGACCCGTCTTTCCCGGACATCATGAATATCAAGCAGAACGCCAACCGAGCCGCATCACTCGTGAGGCAATTGCTCGCATTTTCCCGCCGTCAGACATTGCGCCCCGAAGTGCTGGATCTGACGGATGTTCTTGCCGATCTGCGTATGCTGCTTGCGCGTCTCGTGGGCAAGGATATCGAACTGAAGATCGATCACGGGCGCGATCTTTGGCCTGTTAGAGCCGACCTTGGTCAATTTGAACAGGTCGCGGTCAATCTTGCCGTAAACGCACGCGATGCCATGCCCGATGGCGGTGAAATCACGTTGCGCACCCGCAATGTTGCCACAGCTGAGATCGCGCGTCTGAACTACCGGGATCTTCCGGAGGCGGATTACGTTGTTTTCGAAGTCGAGGACAACGGAACCGGTATTCCCGCGGATGTGCTCGAAAAGATTTTCGAGCCGTTTTTCACTACAAAGGAAGTTGGCAAAGGCACGGGGCTTGGCCTGTCGATGGTCTATGGCATCATCAAGCAGACCGGTGGTTTCATCTATTGCGATTCCGAGATGGGCAAGGGAACCGCATTCAAGATTTTCCTGCCGCGCCACATCGAAGAAAAACGTGCCGACGACGCGCCTGTCGCGGCCAAAGAAAAGAAGGTCGAAAAAGCTACGGACCTGTCGGGCTCGGCAACAGTTCTGCTCGTGGAAGACGAAGACGCCGTTCGTATGGGCGGCGTGCGTGCCTTGCAGTCGCGCGGCTATACGGTCCACGAGGCAGCTTCCGGCGTGGAAGCACTTGAGATACTGGAGGAACTCGGCGGCGAAGTGGACATCGTCGTATCGGATGTTGTCATGCCAGAGATGGATGGGCCGACGCTTTTGCGTGAATTGCGCAAGACGTATCCGGACATCAAGTTTATTTTTGTTTCCGGCTATGCGGAAGACGCCTTTGCGCGCAATCTTCCGGCAGATGCCAAGTTCGGATTCTTGCCAAAACCGTTCTCCCTCAAGCAGCTAGCCACCACAGTTAAGGAAATGCTGGAGAATCAGGATTGATGTATCGGGAACGCTTCCATATCAATGCGTAAGGGAAAAATAGCTATTCTCGGTGGTGGGCCATCCGGGCTGATGGCCGCAGAACGGCTTTCTACGCTCGGCCATTCGGTAACTGTTTATGAGCAGATGCCCACTGTGGGGCGCAAGCTTCTGCTGGCCGGGAAATCCGGGCTCAATATCACGCATGCGGAGGCGTTTGCGGTCTTCATGCAGCGCTATGGCGCGAGCGCTGACAGGATTTCTTCTTCATTGCGAATGTTCGGCCCACAAGATTTGCGCGGCTGGGCTGATAGGCTGGGGGCGGAAACATTTGTAGGTTCATCCGGTCGGGTCTTTCCTCGGGTCATGAAAGCTTCGCCGCTTCTGCGCGCCTGGGTCGCAAGGCTTGAAGCCCAGGGTGTGCGGATTCTGACGCGTCATCGATGGGTCGGGTTCGCACGGGACCATCTTCTCATCGAGACACCCCAAGGGGCGGAGACAGTACAATGTGATGCTGTGCTGTTCGCCTTCGGCGGAGCGAGCTGGCCGAAGCTCGGCTCAAACGGCGTCTGGGTCGACAAAATCCGGCAAAAAGGCGTGGAGATCGCGCCATTTCGTGCAGCCAATTGCGGTTTCGATGTCGCATGGAGCGAGTATTTTGCGAAACGATTTGCCGGAGAACCGGTGAAATCCGTTACGATTACGACATCTGCCGGGACTGTACAGGGCGAATTCGTCATCACTGGTACTGGTGTCGAGGGCAGCCTGATCTATGCACATGCAAGCGCTTTGCGTGACGCATTGGAAACCAGCGGTACCGCGTGGATGGATGTCGATCTTGCTCCTGGCCGAACGGTTGCGCGCCTGCAAACAGATATCGCTCGACAAGACGGCAAGCTGAGCTTCAGCAACCTTTTGCGCAAAGGGGCTGGGCTTACAGGGGTTAAGACAGCTCTTGTTGCGGAGTTCATGCGCGAGAGAGAGCCTGAGCGGCTTGCCCGCGCAATCAAGTCCCTGCGTATTCCTGTCACGCGCCCACGACCGATTTCAGAAGCAATTTCCAGTGCTGGCGGCATTCTCTGGCAAGAGATTGACGAAAATTACATGCTTTCGAAGCTGCCGGGTGCTTTCGTTGCCGGAGAGATGATCGACTGGGAGGCGCCGACAGGCGGCTATCTCCTGACGGCGTGTTTCGCGATGGGGCAGGCGGCGGCAAATGGCATTCACGACTGGCTGCAGCGCGGCGTTTCGAGCTGACACAAAAAACCGGCATCGTGATATTCATACCGCGATTTTTGGAAGTGGTTGAGAGGATACTCGATGCGCTTTTTAAAGATGATCGGCTGCCTTGTGGCGCTAGCCATTTTCGTCGCCGTAATTTGGCTTGGTTTGAAGCCGCCTGAACTTTTGCGCGTTGGAACCGGCTATGCGGCGAAGATCGTCTGTTCGAATGTTTTTATAGCGAAGCGCGAGCCTGATGTCGTTCTGAAAGATGATGTGCAGGCTCCGGGACATCCGCTGCTTAAACTTGTGAACGTCTCCATCGACCGAAGTTCGCACACGGTCACGGCGCAGATATTCGGATTTTTCGCACCGAGCCGGGCCACATACAGACCCGGACTGGGATGCGCGAATATACAGACGGAAGACTTGAGGCCGTCATTGGCGGCGCCAGCCGAAATCAAGCCGGTTTCACTTGATGTCGATTTGAAACCGGCAGTTCAAGCGTTGATCAGCGATCCGGAGCTGGCGGGGCCGGGCATGCGTGCAATCGTGGTTATCAAGGATGGCAGGTTGATTGCAGAAAGCTACGGTGTCGGCATCGGTGCGGACACGCCGCTACTCGGCTGGTCCATGACGAAATCAGTCATGGCGACGTTGATTGGCATGCGCGTCGCCAAAGGTCGCATGGATATCCGCCGGAAAAATCTGCTGCCAGCTTGGAGCGGTGACGAGCGCTCAAAGATCACGCTCGCCAACTTGATGGCCATGGAAAGCGGCCTGTATTTCGACGAAGATTACGGCAATGTAACCGATGTGACGCGCATGCTCTTTCTGGAGCAGGATATGGCCGGTTTCGCGGCGTCAAAACCGCTGGAAGCTCTACCGGGTGAAAAATTTAACTACTCAAGCGGAACAGCCAATATTCTATCGCACCTCTTCATGGACAGCTTCGACAGCCGCGCTGAGGCGCTCGCTTATCCGCGTCATGCTTTGTTCGGGCCGCTTGGCATGTCGAGCGCGATACTGGAAGCCGATGCGACAGGCACATTTGTCGGGTCATCCTATATGTATGCCACGGCGCGCGACTGGGCGCGACTGGCAGGGTTCCTGATAGACAACGGAACGGTAGACGGCAGGCAAATCCTGCCCGCCGGTTTCGTTTCCTTCATGCGGCAGCCCACGCAAAGCTCCAGCGGGTTGTACGGGCAGGGGCAAGTATGGCTGCAGATTTCGGGCGTCCGGGCCGGAGAGAACGGAATTCCTGCCGACGCCTTCTGGATGTCGGGTCATGACGGTCAAAGCGTGATGATAGTGCCATCAATGAATCTGGCTGTCGTTCGGTTGGGGCTGTCACCTTCAAAAACGCACTATAATGTTCAAGGGCTTAATTCCCGCATAATCAAGGCTTTACATCAGGTACTTGAATGAAGTTCTCAGAACTGCCCCGCTTTTTTAACTCATGCATTCGATCCATTCGTTCCGTTCCAATAAATGCGCGGATATCTCTCCCGCCCGGATTCTGAAATGCGTGCAATCCGAATTCAGGCATCACTGCATAGAGGTGATCGAAAATATCCGACTGAATTTGTTCGAATTTTGCCCAGACGGTGGTGTTGGCGAAACAATATATCTCAAGCGGTAGCCCCTCCGGGGTAGGGTCCATCTGCCGCACGAGCAGCGTCATACCCTTGTGTACGCCCGGATGGTTGCGCAGATAGGTTTCCACATATGCCCGGAACGTACCAATATTGGTGACGCGTCGTGTATTAACCGGGTTCCTTGCGCGATCTCCGAGTCTGGCGTTCCACTCGGCGATTTCCTTCTCTTTATGAGGCAGGTATTCCTCCAGAAAACCGATCGAGGATAAACTGTTTCGCTCCTGCTCAGACAGAAACCCAATAGTATTCTGGTCAATGTACAGCGCCCGCTTTATCCTTCTGCCGCCGGATTCCTGCATGCCCCGGTAGTTCTTCATCGGTTCGGTGATGAGTTTTCGGATCGGTACAGTTGTGATGGTTTTGTCGAAATTCTGAACCTTGACCGTATAGAGCGCGATCTCGATCACATCGCCATTCGCATCCAGATTGCGCATTTCGATCCAGTCTCCTACACGCACCATGTTGGAGGAGGCGATCTGCATGCTGGCGACCAGCGAAAGCAGGGTATCCTGAAAGACCAGAATGAGAACCGCGGCCATTGCTCCGACACCTGATAACAGGATGACCGGAGAGCGGTCGAGCAGTGTTGCAATGATCAAAACCGCGGCGATGACGTACACGGCGAGTTTCGTGACCTGGATATAACCCTTTATCGGCCGGAAACGCGCCTCGGAACGGCGATGATACAGCGTGTCGACCACGCCGAGTGCTGCATTGGAAGCAAGTGCGAGTGTGAGAATGATAAAAGCTATTGCGACGTTGCGGATGACCGTGATCGCACTTTCCGGCATGCCGGGAATCGCCACTATGCCGGATGATACTATCAGTGCCGGAACAATATTGGCGAGACGGCTGATGACGCCATGACGCTTCAGTTCCTCATCCTGGCCGAACGAGGTTTTCTTTACGATCCGATCGAGAAGTTTGAGCAGAATCGCCTTTATGAGAAAATTGGCCAGAAACGCCGATAAAAACAGCCCTCCAAGAGCTGCTAGAGTCTCCGCCCAGGGGTGAGAAGCAAAAAATTCCGACAATAGACTATCCTGATTCTGTAGCGTCGATATTATTCTGATCAACTGTGTATGGAATGAGACAGGCTATTTTAATAGCGTCTCTGGATGCATTGATAACCAATCTCATTGTCACAGCATGGCTGAAGAAAACTAGCAGGTTGCTGGAAAAATGTGAAAAATCCAACCAATCAGTGGTTTCGCGGTCACTATGTCAGTGAATGCTAATGTAAAGACTTGAGGCAGAATCGGTTAAACAGGCGTGCCGTAGTCGACAATGAATTATATCGGAAGGGGGGCGGAAATAGCGGTAACCAATTGAAAGTTATTATTTTAATTTCTATGAGCTTGATCAGAGGTTAGCTTGATTGGTGCATTTGATAATGCAAGTTGGAGCATTAATTCTACTTGTGGTTGCTGTTCTATTTTTCTGTATACTTATTTGACTGATGATCATTCATAATATTTTTTATTGAAATAACAAGAAAATTGCCCTTTATTAATGGGGTTTGGTCAATTGCACTGGCTTTGAGGGGATTCAATGCAACGCTATCGACCGTATCTCGTGAATTCGTCCTTTTTTCTTTCAAACACCGCATTGTTGTCTTTGGGAGCGATTTTATCCGGTGCCTTGCCCGCACAGGCCGCTTGTTTATTCTCCCCCCTTGCGGGAGATGATACGTTCATCTGCGATAGCGGCAGTTCTGTCGGAAGTCTAACAGACCTCGGCGGCAACAACACCCTGATCTTACCCGTTAACGGGACCGGCATCATCAATGGTGACGTCACATTTGGTGTTGGCGATGACCGTATCGAAGTTCATTCCGGTACGATAACGGGTAGTGTCGATCAGGGGGGCGGGGCCGATGTGTTCATGATTTCCGGCGGCTCCGTTGCTGGAAATGTACAGCAGGGCTCCGGTATTGATGACTTTCAGATGACCGGCGGCGAGATTGGTTCTCTCAATCAAGGTGATGGGCTTGATACGTTTTTTATGTCTGGCGGTCGGATAGTCGATGCCTTCGACGATGGCGACCATGCGGTTATGACCGGCGGACGGATTGGTCGTGTCAACATGAAGTTGGACGACAATTACTTCGATATGTCCGGAGGGACGATTGATCGCAATCTGGTCACTGGTTTCGGTAATGACACGATTATTCTTTCCAACGGAACTATAGGGGGAAATATCAGCGTCAGCGGTGGCACGGATAGCATTACAATTACAGGCGGCTCGGTTGGCGGCAATATTTTGCTCAGCTTCGGCGATGACCAGTTCACTTGGAATGGCGGTGGCGTTGTATATGGAAATATTGATCTGGGTGGCGACAACGATAGGGCTACTCTTGCGAATTTGACAGACATTCATATCGGCGCGACCCAGCAGATCACTGGCGGCAACGGTATGGACAGTCTTACATTCGATAATGTTGAGACCGGAAAGATTGCCCGTTTCGACAGTTGGGAAACCATCAACCTGACCAATAATACGCGGCTCAACTTCGATACGGTTCTGAAGCTTGGTGATGCCAGTACCAATACAGGTACGCTCAGTATCGATGCCAGCAGCACCATTCATGGAGGTGCTGCACAGAGTGGTATTGCCGCTGCTTCGGCAGGCAGTCTTGCAAATGTCATCAACTCGGGCAGGATCGATCTAACCAGCGGCGGAACGAACACATCGGATACCTTCACCATCACCGGAAATTATACGGGACAGAATGGGCTACTCGTCCTGGATACAGTGCTGGACGCTGATGCATCGCCGTCAGACAAGCTTATCATAGATAGTGGTACCGCATCGGGCAATACAGGCATAGCCGTGAATAATGTCGGAGGTTCGGGGGCGGCAACTGCTTCCGACGGCATTATGGTGGTGCAATCACTGAATGGTGCGACGACTGCTGGCGGCGCTTTTTCACTGGATGGCCGGGCAGTTGCCGGCGCATATGAATATTTTCTTTTCAAAGGTGGCTTGTCGGACGCTACCGGCGAGAATTGGTATTTGCGCTCGACTTTGCACAGCGGCACCGAGCCGGCACCCAGTTCATCGGGGGAACCTCCGATAGTCGGCAGCACCACGCCACCTTCATCGGGGGCAACGCGTGTGGAAGGTGAGGCGGTGCCGCTTTATCGTGTTGAAGTGCCGGTTTATTCTGCTTTGCCACCAGTCGCACATCATCTTGCGCTGTCCACGCTTGGCACTTTTCACGAACGGCGCGGCGAGCAAGAGCTGCTGAAAAGCGGTGGTTATCTGCCTGCCAGCTGGGCGCGCATCTTCGGTCAGGATACTGACATGAAATGGAAAGGGACCGTTGCACCCGGCTTCGATGGAAACCTGTTCGGCTTGCAGGCCGGGCAAGACCTTTTCGGCCGCGAGACGGCCAGCGGCCATTCGGACCGGTTTGGCCTGTTCTTCGGTTACGCCCGCTCCAAGGGCGATGTTACGGGTCAGGCACTTGGATGGAACAGGCTGGCTGTCGGAAATCTGGAAGTCACAGGCACCAGTTTCGGTGGATATTGGACGCACATCGGTCCTGAAGGCTGGTATCTGGATGCTGTGCTGATGGGGACGTGGTTCGGAGGTGATGCAGCATCCAATCAGGGCCAAAACATTGATGTTGACGGTCACGGTGTGACAGCTTCACTTGAAGGGGGATATCCCGTGGCGTTGGGCGGAAGCTGGACACTGGAACCGCAAGCTCAACTGATTTGGCGAGACCTTTCTCTCGATGATCAAGCGGATCGATACTCGTCGGTGTCGTTCGATGCCGATAGCGCCTGGACCGGGCGTATCGGTATTCGGCTGCAAGGAACGGAAGAGACATCGTTGGGGAAACTGCGCCCCTATTTCAAAGCAAACCTCTGGCGTAATTTTTCAACCGATCAGACGGTCCGTTTAGCAATTGATCCTATTGTCACGGAGCTTGAGGGGACATCCCTCGAGGTCGGCGGTGGTTTCACAGTTGATCTGACAGATAAGGCCAGCCTGTTTGCCACGGCCGATTATACGACGAATCTTGGCGGCGAGCGCTCTCGCATATGGGAGGGAAATATTGGACTCAATGTAAAATGGTAAGTGCTTGCCACAGCCTAAAACTACGGCATTCAATTTGCAGTGATGAGGAGAGGGAGAACGTAATGGGACGGCGTGCCTATGACCGACTGGCGGGAATCTGCGCCACATTGAATATGTCTGAACAGCAATTGTCGCACTCGTTAGGCATATCGCGCGTGGCTCTCAAGGCGATAGACCGGTCTGATGCTCCGCTTTATCTGCGGCTGGCTCTTGCTGCCCTGTTGGCGGATATGAACCCTAATGATGTATTCAAGTCATCAGAACTATCAGGCCGTATAAAATCGGGTTCACCATTACTCAATGCAAGTTAGTGCGGATTGAGATTTTACAGGACTCCTCTCGTCGTGAAGAACTTTTTTCTCTTGTTGTTTTTAGTTCTATTATTCAATCATCCGCTCATTTCGGAGGCGGCGACCTGTTCTCCTGGAGGAACCGGGAACGCGGCTGAAATGATGGCACGCCGACAGCTTTCGGCTCTCAGAGCGATAGAACGCAGCCGCGGATGTAAAGCGGATGACGCCAAGGGAGGTTTTTTTAACGCTTGCCGGGATTTGGCGGTGCGTATCGGGGAAATTCAGAAGCAAATCGGCTCAGCCTCAAATCGCGCCTGTACCACGCAGGCCGCCAAGTCGGTGACCAAGGTTAGAGTTGAGCGGAGCAAGGTCGCCAATCAGAACACAGGACCGAAAGTGCCGACTTATGGCGGCAAAGGGGCGATGCTGTTTTGCGTGCGGTTGACGGATGGCTATTTTTTCCCCGCGCCGCACTCGCAGTTTCAAAAAGCTGATTTTCGGGCTGAAACGCTCGCCAGATGCCGCTTCATATGTGAAAGCGAGAACGTTGATCTGTACATTTTGAACGATCCTAATGAGGAAACTACCGAAATGGTATCCATTCAGAGCGGTCGTCGTTATCTGGAGCTGCCGAGCGCATTTGGTTACCACGGAGAGAGAGAATTTAAGAAATGTAACTGGGCCGGTTATGTCGATAAAATCAGCGAGTTGCGCACGGCAAGTAAAAGGCCGAAATCGTTGGCGAATGTTGTTATGCCTCTGCCCGGCGTCAAACCATCCGAGCGACATGACGATATAGATATGTCGGAACCGGCATCTTTCAGTCCCATGGGCCGCCGCAAGGTGCGGGTGATCGGTCCCGCTTTCATGTTCGATGACGACGCTAAACGCTCGAATGTCGCCGGGCAAGGAAGTTAAACTGTGGATGCTGCAGCGCGGCGGACCAATTGCTCGTTAAGTATAAGTTCGATTGGGAGTAATTTTAAATTGCCTATGACCGTTTTTTGCTCTCTTATGTGTCATGTTGACTGGCTGTTCTGAATTCGATCTTTGAGTGATCGAAGAGACTTCGAAGCGAATATTGCCTTTTCTGAGGCTTGAACCTTACTTCGGGAGATTATTATGGGTATTTTCGATTCCATCAAGAATGCGATTTTCGGTAAAGCCAACGCTGCGCCTGCTCCAACGACTGCCGCGCCGACGCCTGCTCAACCGGCGGACACGACACCCGTGCCATCGGCCTCTGCCTCAACGGGAGCGGTGGATGTAGCGGCTGTGCTTGAACAGGCTGTTGCCGCCAAGGGACAGAAGCTCAATTGGCGCACGTCGATTGTAGATCTGATGAAAGCTCTTGATCTTGATAGCAGCCTGACAGCGCGTAAGGAATTGGCTAAGGAACTGGGATATACCGGCGATACGGGCGACTCTGCAACGATGAACATCTGGCTTCATAAGGCTCTTATGAAGAAACTTGCCGAAAATGGTGGCAAGGTTCCTGCAGAGCTGAAAGACTGAGAGCGGGCTGATCTGGCGCGCATTCCCGAAAATATGTGAAATGACTTTCGGAAATACGCGCAACCCATAGAATAAGGCGTCAATCTGATTCAATCAGATTGAAACGCGTTATCATGTGAATATGTATCAATTGATTGCCCGAGGCCGTGAATCACTGCCTCGGGTATTATTGTTTGTAGTTATATCAATCGATCAGATTGCTTGGATAGAAACTGAAGGCCGACGCTTGTAGCGGCTCTGGTCCTGATGGAATTATCAATGGTGATCTAACGAGTTGTTTTTGCAATGTTTTGATTAGTTCAAAGGAATATGAAATCAATTCGGTAGATTGATTTTCCTGCGGCAGCGACTCCCGTTTTCCGCCGCACCCTCCAAGCCGTTCCCGATGCGAAATATGATCGATCTTTGCTGGAGTGTTCCGCTTGGTAATTTTTCTTGCCAATAAGGAAAACGGCCCGCCAATAAAGCGAGCCGTTCCGTATCAATGAAAGTCGCAGACTTGCCAGGTCTCCGCCTCAGCTGCAACCGCTAGTTGCCCCACACGTGTCGCATTTGAGGCAAGTGCCGTTTCGAACCATCGTGAAGTTCTGGCACTCCGTGCAGCTGTCACCCGTATAGCCTTGCATCATTGACTTGATGCGCCGGTCAGCTTCGAGCTTCTTCGCAGCACTGGCGCTATCCGCGCGGGCAGAAGCGGCATCCGCAGCAGCCTTGTCAGAAAATAACTCTGTTGCTGCCTTGCTTTCCGGCTGTGGAGTCGGCGCTGCCTGTTCCTCGTAATCACGCTTGAAAGCCGTGGCTCCATCGGTCACCAGGCCAATGGTTGCCGGACGGTTTCCTGTCGAAGCCGATGACTTGAGCGCGGTGACGTTGGAAGCTTGCGGCGCCGACGTCGTAGAGCTCTTGATTTCAGTGGACGACGGGGCGTTCGTTACCAGCGTCGGCTTGTAACCACGTGTCCAACCGGTCGAGATCAGGTTGGTCTTGCCTTCCTTGATGCCTTTGCCGAGTGCGGTATTCGAAAAATCAGTCGTGTCGACATGGGCGAGATCGTTTCGTCCCAGATAAGATACAGCCAGCTCACGGAAAACGTAATCGATGATCGACGTCGCGGTCTTGATTGCATCATTGCCCTGAACGATGCCCGCGGGCTCGAACTTGACGAACGTGAAGGCCTCTACATATTCTTCCAGCGGAACGCCGTATTGCAGGCCGAGCGAGACGGCAATGGCGAAATTGTTCATCATTGCGCGGAAAGCAGCGCCTTCCTTGTGCATGTCTATGAAGATTTCGCCGAGACGGCCGTCGCCGAATTCGCCGGTACGCAGATAGACCTTATGTCCGCCAACGACTGCTTTCTGCGTGTAACCCTGACGACGATTTGGGAGCTTTTCACGCTCGTGCACAATCTTTTCGACGACTTTTTCGACAATGCGTTCCGTTACCTGGACGGTACGAGCCGCAATGGGCTGCTCAAGCAATGCTTCGACCGCATCATCTTCATCTTCCTCATCGGAGATCAAAGATGCATTGAGCGGCTGTGAAAGCTTGGAACCGTCACGATAGAGTGCATTTGCTTTTAGAGCCAGCTTCCAGGAGAGCATATAGGCGTTCTTGCAATCCTCGACGGTCGCATCGTTCGGCATGTTGATCGTCTTGGAAATTGCGCCCGAAATGAATGGCTGGGCGGCAGCCATCATGCGGATGTGGCTTTCCACGGAGAGATAGCGCTTTCCGATCTTGCCGCATGCATTGGCGCAATCGAACACCGGATAGTGCTCTTCCTTCAGGAAAGGTGCGCCTTCGAGGGTCATGGCACCGCAAACATGAATGTTGGCGGCTTCGATGTCCTTCCTGGCAAAACCGAGGGCGGGGAGCATTTCAAAGGCAAAATCGTTGAGCTGCTCATCCGTGAATTTCAGCACGTCCTTGCAGAAGTCTTCGCCAAGCGTCCACTTGTTAAAGGCGAACTTGATGTCGAAAGCGCTCTTGAGAGCGACATTCAGGGCTTCGATTTTCTCATCGGTAAAGCCCTTGGCCTTCAGCGAGGACGGATTGATGCCCGGTGCCTGGTTGATGTTGCCGTGGCCCACCGCATAGGCTTCGATTTCGGCGATCTGACTTTCCGAGTAACCGAGTGTGCGAAGAGCTTCGGGAACAGCGCGATTGATGATCTTGAAATAGCCGCCGCCGGCCAGCTTCTTGAACTTCACCAGCGCGAAGTCGGGTTCGATGCCGGTCGTATCGCAATCCATAACGAGGCCGATCGTGCCGGTAGGCGCGATAACAGTTGCCTGGGCGTTGCGATAGCCGTGTTTTTCACCGAGTTCCAGTGCCTTGTCCCAAGCCGACTTGGCATGGGTGATCAGGGCCTGTTCCGGGCAATCCCCGGCTTCAAGCGGTACCGGGTTGACGGCGAGGCCTTCATAGCCCTGGGTTTCGCCATAAGCAGCGCGGCGATGATTGCGGATGACGCGCAGCATATTGGCGGCATTTGGTTCATAGGCCGGAAATGCGCCAAGCTCGCTCGCCATTTCTGCCGAGGTTGCGTAGGAAATGCCCGTCATGATCGCGGTCAGCGCGCCGCAGATGGCACGGCCTTCATCCGAATCGTAAGGGATGCCGGAGGTCATCAGCAGGCCACCGATATTGGCATAACCGAGGCCGAGCGTGCGGTATTCATAAGAGCGGCGGGCAATTTCCTTGGATGGGAACTGCGCCATCATCACGGAGATTTCGAGAACGATCGTCCAGAGACGGGCCGTGTGCTCGTATGCGGCGATATCGAATGTGCCGTCCTGATTGCGATAGGTCAGAAGATTGATCGAAGCCAGATTGCAGGCCGTGTCATCAAGGAACATGTATTCCGAGCATGGATTGGAGGCACGAATCGGGCCTTCTGCCGGGCAGGTGTGCCAATCGTTCATCGTGGTGTTGTAGTGCAGGCCCGGATCGGCGGATGCCCAGGCGGCATAACCGATCTTTTCCCAGAGGTCGCGAGCCTTGAGGGTCTTGAGAACCTTGCCGTCCTTGCGTGCGGTCAGGTTCCAGTCGCCGTCATTTTCGACAGCGCGCAGGAATTCGTCCTTCAGCGAAACGGAATTGTTCGAGTTTTGACCGGAAACGGTCAGATAAGCCTCGGAATCCCAATCCGTATCGTATGTCTTGAATTGGACGTCGGTGTAGCCCTGACGCGCGAACTGGATCACGCGCTTGATATAGTTTTCCGGAACCTGACTCTTCTTCGCTGCTTTGATCTCGCGCTTGAGCGCGGTGTTGATGGCCGGATCATAGCAATCGTCATTGTCGGCTTCGCAGTTCACACAGGCCTTCATGATAGCGGTCAGGTGCTGTTTGACGATCTTGGAGCCGGTGACGAGAGCGGCGACCTTCTGCTCTTCCTTCACCTTCCAGTCGATATATTCCTCAATGTCAGGGTGATCGATATCGACCACCACCATCTTGGCGGCACGGCGGGTGGTGCCACCCGATTTTATTGCGCCAGCGGCGCGGTCGCCGATCTTGAGGAAGCTCATCAGGCCGGACGAGCGGCCACCGCCGGAAAGCTTTTCGCCTTCGCCGCGCAGGTGGCTGAAATTGGAGCCGGTGCCGGAGCCGTATTTGAACAGGCGCGCTTCACGGACCCACAGGTCCATGATGCCACCTTCATTGACCAGATCGTCCGCGACGGACTGGATGAAGCAGGCGTGCGGCTGCGGATGCTCGTAGGAGGATTTCGACTTCGTCAGCTTGCCGGTTTGCCAGTCGACATAGAAGTGTCCCTGACCGGGGCCGTCGATACCGTAAGCCCAATGCAGGCCCGTGTTGAACCATTGCGGGCTGTTCGGCGCCACGCGCTGGGTTGCGAGCATGTAAGCAAGTTCGTCGCGAAAGGCGAGGGCGTCTTCTTCGGTGTCGAAATAGCCACCCTTCCAGCCCCAGTAGGTCCAGGTGCCAGCAAGGCGATCGAAGACCTGGCAGGCATCCATTTCGGAACCGTGGCGCTCATTCTCCGGCAGTTTGGCGAGAGCTTCCTCGTCGGCGACCGAACGCCAAAGCCATGACGGAACGTCGTTCTCTTCGATCTTCTTCAGATGTGCGGGCACGCCTGCCTTGCGGAAATATTTCTGCGCGAGAATATCAGCAGCGACCTGGCTGAACTGCGCGGGCACATTGATGTTTTCAAGACGGAATACGATGGATCCATCGGGATTCTTGATCTCGCTGGTCGCAGTCCGGAACGCGATGTCCGCATAAGCCGACTGATTCTCTTTCGTGAAACGGCGTTCGATCTTCATCTGTCCCATCCAAACGTTCTATATATAGTAGCTTTGTTGACGACTTTCAGCCACAGCCTGTTTGTGTCGCGTCTCTGTTTTCGGCGCCCTTTTTACAGCGGACTTGCTGCTGAGGGGTATAGTCCCTCAAAATTCTGGCTCTACCGCCGTAAGCATCTGAAAACGCATCATTTGAAAGCCCAATGGATGACTTTTCCGACGCTGCCGCAGATCTAAATCAGTAGAACGGAAAATACCTTATCTTGTAAGGATGGTGCGCGCAAATACTAAATGTAGTGTTAATGCGCTTTCTATCAGCTGATGCATACGTTTCTCCGAAGGCGGTTTGCCCAGGTTTTTGGCACAACAAATCCTCAAGCGGAAACCACGCCGGAATAAGCGTATCGCTTGTTTGAAACTCGACTTACCTGAAAGAAAGACCGGCTTGGTTCGCTACGCCCGGTCACGCTACTAACGCAACGATAGGAGCATAAAAAACGACTCGGCTCTGAGGGTCAAGCATTGGTTTGCTGTAATGTGCCAGACGCTAGATATTGTGCGCGGGGCCATGGGGGCAAATGTGGATAACGGGGAGAAGCAACACTTTTATGACGGCAGCCGACTAAGGTCATTGTCCGTCGTTACAGCCGCATGGAAGCGTTCAAGACGTAGGTTCTAAAGCAATTTGGAACATATAGAGGGAACATCCCTATAAATGCGGCATTCTCCTGATCGCTTTCTCCACGAGAATTTGTGCCCGCAATCATTCAGCCGCGGCAGCGAAGACCGAATCAGCAAACTGGAGAAGAATTTGCTGAAGGCCCGTTTCTTCAACCCGGCTTGCTGCTTCCCGGGGTGATACCCATTCGCAGACACGCTGATCGCGTTCCGGCCAATTTTTCTCCTGTCCGGTAAAATGAACGGCGAAGACTGCGACCGTGAACTGGTTGATCCGCTCCGGCGGTAAATCCATCTTGCAATAATTGTAGCTGCCGAGAGGAGCGGGCGAAATATCGCCGCGCACACCGGCTTCCTCGAAGGCTTCGCGAAGTGCGGTCTCGGCGAGTGTCCGACCGACCTGCGGCCAGCCTTTCGGAATAATCCAGCGTCCGGTTCCCCGGCTCGTGATGACGAGCACCTGCATGGTGTCCATTTCGCGGCGATAGACAAGCGCAGCCACCTGCTGCAAACGGCCAGAAGGCGTCAGAATACGCTTTTCCGTTGCAATCAGTTGTTTGGCTTGCGTCTTCACGGCGAAAATCCCCTTTTTTCGACAGGATGGAATGATTCGCCAAAATAACAACTGCTTAAATCGGCAATAGGCCTTTGAAATTACGTAAAAAAAGCTTTTATTTAAAATGGATTGCTTACGTATGGACGGTCGAGATATTTGAAACGCCGCGATAGAGCGTTATTCCGGCAAGTTTTCCTTAAGGTGCGATTGCGGCAGAAGTATCACCGCAATCGCATTCGTTTGATTTCGTTTAGCCGCGTTTTCCGTCGGCAATAGGCTCCTGATAAGTGAAGCCCATGTCCCATGGGAAATAGATCCAGGTATCTTGCGAAACTTCCGTCACAAAGGTGTCGATCAGCGGACGCCCCTTCGGCTTTGCGTAGACAGTTGCGAAATGTGCCTTCGGCATCATTTCGCGAACAATAGCCGCCGTTTTTCCAGTATCAGTCAGGTCGTCAACGACTATTACACCTTCGCCGCCATTTTCAAGAAGTGCGGGACCGATCCCCTTGAGTACCTGCATTTCCCCCTGCGAGGTGTAATCGTGATAGGAAGCTATGCAGACCGTTTCAATAAGACGGATCCCAAGCTCACGGCAGACGATTGCGGCGGGCACCAGCCCACCGCGCGTAATGGCAACAATGGCGTGCCATTCGCGATCCATACCTGCAATGCGCCAGGCAAGCGCACGCGCATCGCGGTGAAATTGGTCCCAGGAAACGGGAAAAGCTTTATCTGGCAACGACATCGAAACGCTCCATGGAACAATCCGTGAGTTTACCCTCCGGACGTACAAAAACCAAAAATGCGCGGATGACTTGCTGCCATGCACGCTGATCTGTCTGGACCTGCTGCTTTCTTGGATCCGCACACCTCCAGTGAGGGTGACGAGATAGGAGAAAGGCTTTCCACCCGGCACAGTCAGCGCCGGGTGATGCTGATAACCGCAAAAAAGCCTGTCTTGCAAGCGTATCCTTGCCGGGCATGGCCAAGCTGTAGCAAAAATTAACGGAAATTAGCGGATTATCTTGAGAAAAGGGTAAGAATAGGCAGGTCGCTGAGCATGGCGCGGGTCACACCGCCGAAAACCAGTTCCCTCAATCGTGAATGGCTATAAGCTCCCATGACGAGAAGATCGGCGTGTTCGGCGATGATATGTTCCCTGAGCGCGTCCTGCGCGTGTCGGCCGTGGGATGCCAGCGGCACGATATCGACTTCTATCCCCTGACGGGACAGCGCCTCGGCGAGATCGCTGCTGGCGAGTGCTTCATCTTCCCCTTCGATCTCCGGCGGATCAACCCAGACGACTTCCGTTCTGTTTGCGTGCTTCATCAGAGGCATGGCGTCGAAGGCGGCACGTGCAGCTTCGCGTTTTCCGTTGAAGGCAACCACAATCCTGTTCAACGACACGATGGGCAAAACCGGCGCGTATGGCACAAGCAGCACCGGGCAACTGGAATTGAAAACAATCGTATCGGCGGTTTCGTCGTTTGTTGCCGGATCGTCCGGGTCCGGCTGTCCTGCCACCAGCAGCTCAGCGCCGAGGCAAGAAGTCAGAACGCCATCGGCGGCGGTGCCTGTTTCTGAGCGAGTGACGCGAAACTCGTAATTCGCTCCCTGGCGGCGCATTTCCTCTTCAAAAAGGCTTTTCAGCCTTTCCGACTGTTCCTTGTGCTGTTTGTCGTGCAGCTCGAACATGCCGGGGTCGATGAAGCCATTCGGATCGGCATAGACGATAGGAGAGGGGATGGCATAAAGCCCGATGACGTGAATATCGGGCACTGTCTGCATCAGAAGTCTGACGGCGGACATAACCCGTTTCAACTCGGGTTCACTGCGGGAATAGGCAACCACCGTCTTGTAAGACATGACCGTTCTCCTTCCGGCTATATTTTTCTATTTTAGCATATAGTGCAACGAGTTGCGCTGACAAAAGGTTGCAGATTTCTTCATTCGCGACCTTCGGCTTTGAACGTTGCAATCATTCTCTCTATAGCGGCCATGGCCGTGGCGATTTTGTTGGGATCGCTGCCACGCACCACCAGTTCCGTACTGAAACGTCCGCCTTCAAATTTAGGATAGGAACCGATAACGGTATCGGGGTTTTCGTTCTGGATCGCAGTAAGCGGCACACCGATGACGCCTTCACCGAATGGACATTGGACGGCTTCGGACAAAAGTTTGCGCCCGGTACGCAAGGTTGGAAGCACATTGTCGAGCATCGCTTGGAAGACAGATGGCACGCCGGCCATCACATAGACATTCCCGATATGAAATCCAGGCGCGGTGGAAACAGGATTGGCGATGTGTTCCGATCCTTCAGGCATCCGCGCCATACGCTTGCGTGATTCCGTGAATTCCAGCTGGCGACGTGCATAATTATCTGCCAGCAGCCTCATCGCCTTTTCTTCGTAGATGCATGGGACGCCGAAAGCTCTGGAGACTGCGTCAGCGGTAATGTCGTCATGGGTTGGGCCAATGCCGCCGGATGTAAAAACATAATCGAAATTCGGACGAAGGGCGTTGAGGGCGGCAATGATAGCGTCCTCCTCGTCCGGGACGATTCGCACTTCCTTCAAATCAATTCCTGCTGCGGTGAGCATGTCAGCGAGATGGCCGATATTCTTGTCTTTCGTACGTCCTGAGAGAAGTTCATCGCCAATGGCGAGCATAGCAGCCCTGATGGCCTGCTGAGAATTATTCGTCATGCCCAGACTCCGTTCTGTTGGAGACAGTTAAGCGCCAGCCGGATCGCGCTGCAACGGTTTTGTATAAATTGAAGCTGCGTCTCTGTTTTGTCGTCTTTCCAAAGCGATGGGCTCCCCTAGTTTAGCTTTTGCGGGAAAAGCCTCGCGATCACGGATAACGGAGACGTCTGATGGTGAAAGTTCTGGTGCTATATTATTCGGCCTATGGCCACATGGAGCAGATGGCCAAGGCCGCGGCAGAGGGCGTGCGTGAGAGCGGAGCGGACGTAACGATCAAACGCGTGCCGGAACTGGTGCCTCCCGATGTAGCCAAGGCTTCTCATTATAAAATGGATCAGGATGCGCCAATCGCAACGCCGAACGAGTTGGCTGACTATGACGCCATCATTATCGGGACGGCGACGCGTTATGGCATGATGGCCGCGCAGATGAAAAATTTTCTCGATCAGACAGGCGGTCTGTGGGTTAAGGGTGCGCTTCTCAACAAGGTCGGCTCCGTCATGGTTTCAACTGCCACGCAACATGGCGGTGCAGAACTGGCGCTGATCTCCACGCAGTGGCAGATGCAGCATCACGGTATGATTATCGTACCGTTGTCTTATGCTTATGAGGGGCAGATGGGAAACGATGTGGTTCGCGGCGGCGCACCTTACGGCATGACCACGACTGCGGACAGTGACGGTTCGCGGCAGCCTTCGGAACAGGAGTTGGACGGCGCGCGCTTCCAAGGAAAGCGGGTTGCGGAAATTACGGCCAAACTTCATGGCTGATCTCAATTATGCTTGTGAATTGGGCCTGATGCCAACGAGCCACCGCGCGAAAGCGGTGGCTCGTCTGAATGCGGGGCTGGGAAACCGGCTCATAGTTTGGTCAGCATTTTCTCTTCACCAGGACGCAGCGTTAACACGCGCACCCCGTTTGCTGTAACCGCCACCGTATGCTCAAATTGCGCCGACAGTTTTCCGTCGCGAGTCACGACCGTCCAGCCATCCTTTTCGGTCTTCACCTTGCTTGTGCCCTGATTGAGCATTGGTTCAATGGTAAAAACCATACCTTCACGGAGGCGGGTTCCCGTGCCGGGTTTGCCGAAATGCAGGATCTGTGGTTCCTCGTGCATCTGTCGTCCGATGCCATGACCACAATAGTCTCGCACCACGCCATAATTGTATCGCTTGGCAAAGCGTTCAATGGCATGGCCGATATCGCCGGTCGTGGCTCCGGGGTGAACCGCAGCTATACCTTTCCAAAGCGCTTCATAGGTCACACGCACCAGACGCGAAGCAAAAGGTGCAACTTCTCCGATCATGTAAGTCTTGCTGGAATCGGCGATATAACCGTCCTTCTCCAGCGTGATGTCGAAGTTGATGATTTCGCCGTCGGCAATGATTTCGTCATTCGAGGGCATGCCATGGCAGACGACCTCGTTCTTCGAACAGTTCAGCACGTAGGGATAGTCATATTGGCCTTTACTGGCAGGTCGCGCCTGAAGTTCGCGCGTGATATAATCGTCGACCAGATCGTTGACCTGCATCGTGGTCATGCCCGCTAGAGGCATGCGGTCCAGAAGTGCAAAAACGGATGCCAGCAACGCACCGGATGCTGCCATCTTTTCCACTTCAGCAGGCGTTTTGGTCATGACGATTGCACCGCTAGAACGGGAATCTCCACCTGTGCTGTACGCAATTGCATCTGGACGATCTCGTTGAATGGCATCTCAGGATTGGCCTGTGCCAGCATGCCGATCTTCATCCAATACTCAGCCTGCGCATTGATAGAGCGGCACATGACGTTGCTCGCCTTGCGCAATTCCTCATGCAATTCATCGCTGATCTTCACGATTCCCATAGCGGGCCTAGCTAATATATGAAACATATACGATTAGTATATTGCCGTATCGATCATGTAAGCAAGTCCATTCAATAAACACGCTGGACCAATTCGATCAGGGTGCCTGGCCGATCGCCTCATGTTCTGGCAATTGGTTTGCCTATATCGATAGCGCTCCCTCTAATAGTTGACAGTATTCTCCACGCCGAACCCCTTGGTTTTGCCATTGAAAGCTCTCCTGTTAGTTGCTATTGACGCGATAAGCCGATCACTGCCCGCATGGTGAAACTGGTAAACACTGCGGACTTAAAATCCGCCGCCCGTATGGGCTTGCCGGTTCGAGTCCGGCTGCGGGCACCATCAAACCGCGGGTGCTATTCTCTTTAAAGTCATCCGCTTAAGCTGCTGCATTCGGCCATCTCCACTGTTTCCATTTTTGATGGCAAGGGACGCCTTTTCGCGGAAATGGAATCCGCAAGGTTTCCAGCCACGATGAAAGTGCCACTGAGCTTCTTGTCGAGCGGAGTTGTTTCTCGTTCCCGGAATATCAGCAGCTATTCAAACTGAACCGGCGTGATGTACTACAGCGAGAAATTTCAGAGTCTATGTTCAGGGAAGGTGGCGACATGGGCCAGAAAACACAAAACCCGCGCAAGCGGGTTTAGTAAAATCAATAACTTAGATACCATAAAGTTTAAATGGTGCGGTCGAGAAGACTCGAACTTCCACGGGTTGCCCCACAGCGACCTCAACGCTGCGCGTCTACCAATTCCGCCACGACCGCCCGTGGTAGGAGCCGAACTCCGTCGGCGAGGGGGCATTTAGCAAATCGCTTGGGGGTACACAAGTCCCATCTGCATCTTCCGCTAATCTTTTTGAAAAAGAATGTGAAAAAGCAGATCGCCATTCGTGAAACAGGATGACTAAAGCCCGATTTTCCGGGCTTTCTTAAAGAGTTCTAGGCTCCAAGATTTTTCCGGAAATTCTGTACAGCGCAAAGCCAGATACGATGAAATGGCTCTCAGGGCAGCTCACTGACGGGCAAAAAAGCAAATCTTTGTTCGTGAGATTCGCTGCGGGGCGAGAAGTTAGCCTGCAATACCTTGAAGCCGCTTGATATCTTCAAGCCGCTTGATCGTTTCGGCATAGCCGGCGTCGATTGCTTCAGCGGCACGATGAAAATCAGCAAGACCGATCTGGCCGACGGTGGGCATCAGCGAGACGTCTGGCGGATCTCCGGCCATGCGGGCGCGGGAAATGCGATCCTGAATGATATTGAAGGCTTCCATCATCACGCCGGTGATTCCGAGTCGCGCTTCCTTTTCGCCGTGAATGATGCCGGAAAAGCCTTCCTGACGCGCTTGCGCGTGTTTTATGACGGCCGCTCGACCATACTGATCATAGTGAAGGTTTACGGCGAGGACGAGCCGCTGTTCATATGCGCGGCAAACAGATACCGGAACCGGATTGACAAGCGCACCATCGACCAACACGCGATCTCCCCACCGAACGGGCTCAAACACGCCGGGAAGGGCGTAAGATGCACGCATGGCGTCGACCAGTGGCCCGGAAGACAGCCAAATTTCATGTCCGGTTTTCAATTCGGCACAAACGGCGACGAAGGGGCGCGAAAGTTCTTCGATCGTTACCCCGTCGAGATGCTCGCGCAAGCGCCCGTCAAGCTTCATGCCACCGAACAGGCCGCTGCCGCGAAAGGCGATATCCAGAAGATTGAACATACGCCGCCGGGTCAGACTTCGTGCAAACTCTTCAAGTTCGTCAAGCTTGCCGGCCAGATAACAACCGCCTACCAGCGCCCCGATGGACGTGCCAGCGATCATTTCGACTTCGATGCCAGCTTCATCAAGCGCCCGCAAAACGCCGATATGCGCCCAGCCGCGTGCAGCGCCGCCGCCAAGCGCTAGTGCGATCTTGCGCGGTTCACGCCTGACTTCGGGTATTTCGACGATTTCCTGTGCCGGCGGTTCAACGTCTGTATTCGCTGTCTTCCGCCTTGGGCCCCATGCCAGCATCACGATGGACACCTCTTTGTTTCTTACAGTTTAGCGAAACATGGTATCCAAAGAATAAATACTGCAAATTGATGACGCGAGCGATATTCGCGTCATCACATCGTTTTGAAGTTGATCAATGATCGTGATCGCAGCTGCTGTTCGTCTTCAACGATGGTTTACCGTTTTCCGCGATGACCTGACGATAGAAACAGGAATGACGACCGGTGTGGCAGGTCGGACCGTCACCGGTTACACGCACTTTCAGCCACAGTGCGTCCTGATCACAATCCGTGCGCAGTTCAACGACGTTTTGCAGATTGCCCGAGGTTTCGCCCTTCTTCCAGAGCGTCTTGCGCGAGCGAGACCAGTAATGCGCAATGCCGGTTTCAAGGGTCAAGCGCAGCGCTTCCTCGTTCATATGGGCGACCATCAGAAGTTCACCGTCCTGCGCATCGGTTACAACAGCGGTGATAAGACCTGCCGCGTCGAAGCGCGGCATGAATACCGCGCCTTCTTCAATGGTTTTCTTGTCGGAAGGCTGGGCTGAAAAAAAGCTCATTCTGACGCCTGACGATGCGCTTATTTGCGAAGAAAGGTCATGAAACGCACCTGTTCATCCACCTTTTCCTTAAATTCACCGGTAAAGGTGGTGGTGATGGTGGTCGAACCCTGCTTGCGGATACCACGCATGGCCATGCACATGTGCTCAGCCTCGATCATGACGGCAACGCCACGCGGTTTCAGGATGCGCTGGATGGTGTCGGCAATCTGCGCCGTGATACTTTCCTGCGTTTGCAGGCGACGGGCAAAAATATCGACGACGCGCGCGATCTTGGACAAACCGACGACCTCGCTTTCGGGCAGGTAGGCGACATGCGCCTTGCCGATGATTGGCACCATATGGTGTTCGCAATGCGAGAAGAAGGAGATATCCTTTATCAGAACGAGGTCGTCATAGCCTGCAACTTCCTCGAACGTTGTGCCAAGGACTTCTTCCGGGTCCTCGGAATAACCCGCGAACAGCTCCTTATAGGCTTTGGCGACGCGTTTGGGCGTTTCCAATAGGCCTTCACGGTCGGGATTGTCTCCAGCCCATAGCAGGAGGGTGCGCACGGCGGCTTCGGCATCGGCCTGGGTAGGCTTGCCGTGCATCGGGGTTACGTTTGCCTGCTTGCTGGAAGTCAGGCCGGATTCGTCATCTTTTTCGAGGATGCGCGCGTCCATCAGTATTCTCCAGTAGTCTCCTTCAAGGAGGAGACGAGTTAAACGGACAATACAACGATACGCTTTGCGAGCGGGCGATGTATTGATCCGGCGGCTTAAGGTCACCGGACTGGTCTCGTGCGGCTGCCTTCTGTTCTGTGCTCACACACCAATCCCGGAAAGCTGTAGACTTTTCGGTTAGGATCAGGCGTAAAACATAGCATGGGACCATTTGATACATTCCATCAGATTGAATGTTCTCACGTTGCCCATGGCGCAGACGCTACTTGCCTATTATATAGACAGTAAATTGCAACTTCAAACCGCAGCCGGGCGACAATTTTTTGTTTTTCTCCGGCAAGGCGGAAGGTTCGCCCACATGATCGACGATATATATAATAAACGCATTCTGGAATTCGCCGGCAATATAGAGCGTTTGGGTAGGCTTGCGGATCCTGATGCCGTTGCGACGGTGCATTCGAAGCTCTGCGGTTCGACTGTAACAGTCTATCTGAAAATGAAAGACGGCGCCGTCACGGATTTTGCCCACGAAGTGAAAGCATGCGCTCTCGGTCAGGCGTCGTCTTCTGTTATGGCGCGCAATATTATTGGCACAACGGCGGACGAGCTAAAGGCCGTTCGCGACGCGATGTATAAAATGCTGAAAGATAACGCTCCGGCACCACAAGGACGATTCGAGGATCTGAAGTATTTCGAGCCGGTGCGCGATTACAAGGCGCGCCATGCTTCCACGCTCCTGACCTTCGATGCTGTCCTCGATTGTATCCGCCAGATCGAGGAGAAGGCGAAAGCCGCGTAGAATGTGTGCCTGCGGTGAAAATCACATTGGTGAGAGTGCGGCGAAAGCCAAACACCAGACTCGTAACTTCACCGACCCTTGGCGGAAAACGCCGGCAAGGCTGTTCGGCACATCGTTGATACGCTTTTATCAGGTCACCCTGTCATCCTTTATCGGAAATTCCTGTCGTCACCTGCCGACGTGTTCGGAATATGCCTATGAAGCCATAGCCCGTCACGGACTATGGAACGGCAGCTGGATGGGGCTATTTCGGGTCGTTCGCTGCGGCCCCTTCGGCACGCATGGTTTCGATCCTGTGCCGCGCGAGCTTTCTCGTTATTTCCGTTGGTACTTGCCTTGGCGATACTGGCGCTGCTCGACTCCCCAGAACTGATTTCTCCCCATTTTTTGGGCGAGTGTATATAAAACATTAACGATATAAATGTTTCATGGTGGAATGTTCATTAGGCATCACACCGGTCTTCTTAGGGCCGCAATTTGCCTACATGTCCACCCGGCGTTTACATTCTTGCGAGCAATAATGCTGAAATCGTCCCGCTTTTCGCGTTTCGTTGCCTCTGTTGCATTCGGAACGACCATATTCTGTACCTCTGCATCCATGGCAAATACCTCTTGGGTGGTGTTTGACGCGGATAGCGGACGCGTGCTGGGGCAGGACGATGCGAACATACAGCGGGCTCCTGCATCGCTGGCCAAGATGATGACACTCTACATTGCATTCGAGGCACTGAAGACGGGGCAGCTGCATTGGGACGATGCCATGCCCGTATCAAAGAATGCCGCAGCCAAGGTGCGCATGAAGCTCTGGCTCAAGCCCGGTGAGACCATAACGGTCCGCGATGCGATCAATGGCATGATCGTGGTTTCCGCCAACGATGCGGCCACCGTTCTTGGCGAGTATATCGCGGGTTCGGAGGCGGCATTTGGTCGCTTGATGACCCAGCGGGCGCGACAGATCGGCATGAAGAGCACATTTTTCGTTAATCCGTCGGGATTGACTGCAAAAGCGACCCAGCTGACGACTGCACGCGACATGGCTGTGCTTGGAATGTCATTGCGGCGTGATTTTCCGCAGGAATATTCTTTGTTTTCGCAATCCTCGTTCACGTTTCGGGGCAAGGAGCGCAAAGGCCACAACAATCTGATGTACCGCTATCAGGGAGTGGACGGTATCAAGACCGGCTATACGGACGTTTCCGGCTATAACCTCGTCTCCTCGGCCATCATCAACAACAGGCATCTTGTCGGTGTTGTTCTGGGGGCTGGTTCTGCGCGTCAGCGTGACGACCAGATGGCAAAGCTTTTGACCCACTTTGGAACCGAGGGAACGGCTACGGATCAGCCGGTTGTCGCCATGGCAAAGCCGTTGCCGCCGGCGAAGTCCGTCGCGGCCAAGCCGAAAGTAGATGCGGTCGCCGATCTGATTGATGAGTCACGGATCGAGCAGGGTGATGGCGGTTTTCTGATCGCAGCCAGTGCAGCGGTGTGGACAATCCAGCTTGGCGCTCCTCCAACGCTTGCAGGAGCCAAGGAACTTCAGGAAAAGCTGCGTCCGGCGGTCGATAAGGTGGCTCCGGGTTTGAAAGCGGAAATCTCGCCCGCTGAAAAGCGCCGCAAGGTCTATCGTGTGCGTTTCGCAGGTTTCAAGGATTCTGTATCCGCCGAAAAAGCATGTGCCCAGTTGAAGCGCCAGAATATCGATTGTCTTCCGATCCGGAACTAATTCTACGGCGTTCGGACATTTCGTCGCTTCCTGTTGCCTGTTGTTGTCAGGTTGCGGCGCTTTACTGGTCGCACAAAAGAGATTAGAAGCCAGACTTCCTTTATATGCATGATCGAAAACCACCCGCAATCGTTGGCGGGACTGGATAAGGATGAATAGAATGTCGAATACCGTTTCCATGCAATTTCCCGATGGTTCCGTACGCGAATACGATGCGTCAATGACCGGGGTGGCACTGGCGGAATCAATTTCCAAATCTCTCGCCAAGAAGGCTGTGGCCTATGCCGTTGACGGCACCGTGCGCGATCTGTCCGATCCGCTTGGCGCTTCCGGTAAGATCGAGATTCTGACCCGCGAAGATCCGCGTGCGCTGGAACTCATTCGCCACGACACAGCCCACGTTCTGGCTGAAGCTGTCCAGGAGCTGTTTCCGGGAACGCAGGTGACAATCGGTCCTGTCATTGAAAATGGTTTCTATTACGATTTTGCGCGCAATGAGCCATTTACGCTCGACGATCTGCCGGTGATCGAAAAGAAGATGCGCGAGATTATTCAGCGCAACAAGCCCTTTACCAAGGAAGTCTGGTCGCGTGAAAAAGCCCGCCAAGTTTTTGCCGACAAGGGCGAAAACTACAAGGTCGAACTCGTGGACGCCATTCCCGAGGGGCAGGACCTCAAGATTTATTATCAGGGCCACTGGTTCGACCTTTGTCGCGGTCCACACATGGCTTCGACGGGGCAGATCGGTAATTCCTTCAAGCTGATGAAGGTTGCAGGCGCTTACTGGCGCGGCGATGCCAATAACCCGATGCTGACCCGTATCTATGGCACGGCTTTTGCCAACGACAATGATCTTCAGGCATATCTGCATATGCTTGAAGAAGCAGAAAAGCGCGACCACCGCCGTCTTGGTCGGGAGATGGACCTTTTCCATTTTCAGGAAGAAGGACCGGGCGTCGTGTTCTGGCACGCCAAAGGCTGGAAGATGTTCCAGACACTGGTCAGTTATATGCGTCGCCGTCTGGACAGCCATGGCTACCAGGAAGTCAATGCGCCGCAGGTGCTGGACAAGTCGCTTTGGGAGACCTCAGGCCATTGGGGCTGGTATCGCGATAATATGTTCAAGGTGACTGTTGCCGGTGACGAAACCGATGACGACCGCGTGTTCGCGCTGAAGCCGATGAATTGTCCGGGCCATGTGATGATATTCAAGCATGGGCTTAAATCTTACCGCGATCTACCTATAAAGCTTGCAGAATTTGGCAATGTTCATCGCTATGAACCGTCCGGCGCCCTGCATGGATTGATGCGCGTGCGAGGTTTCACGCAGGACGATGCGCACATCTTCTGCACCGAAGAGCAGATGGCTGCCGAATGCCTGCGCATCAACGATCTCATCTTGTCGGTCTACAAGGATTTCGGCTTCGAGGAGATCACCATCAAGCTTTCCACCCGTCCTGAAAAGCGTGTCGGCTCCGATGAGCTTTGGGACCGTGCCGAAAGTGTTATGATGTCGGTGCTGGAGAAGATCCAGCAGCAGTCGAACAATATCAAGACCGGTATTTTGCCGGGCGAGGGTGCCTTCTACGGTCCGAAGTTCGAATATACGCTGAAGGATGCCATCGGACGTGAATGGCAATGCGGCACCACGCAGGTCGATTTCAATCTGCCCGAGCGGTTTGGCGCCTTCTATATCGACAAGGATTCGGAAAAGCGCCAGCCGGTGATGATTCACCGCGCGATCTGTGGCTCCATGGAGCGCTTCCTCGGCATTCTGATCGAAAACTTTGCCGGTCACATGCCGCTCTGGTTCGCGCCGGTTCAGGTTGTGGTTGCAACAATCACGTCCGACGCTGACGATTATGCCATGGAAGCTGCGGCCAAACTCAGAGCAGCCGGTTTGCTGGTCGCGACCGATCTGCGCAACGAGAAAATCAACTACAAGGTGCGTGAGCATTCACTCCAGAAGGTTCCGGTCATTCTCGTCTGCGGTAAGCGTGAAGCTGAAGAGAAAACGGTCAACATGCGCCGTCTTGGATTGCGCGATCAGGAATCGCTGACCCTCGGCGAAGCGATTGCCCGGCTTGCGGAAGAGGCTACACCGCCGGATATCGTGCGCCTGCGCAACGGCGACTGATACGTAAAATAGCCGCGTCCGTGTAGGGCGCGGCATTTTTCCAACGATCAGCCTTTTTTGGAGATTAAATCGCCCGTCCGGATTTTTCGTGACGCTCGTTCGCGATTAGTCCATCGAATCATCATTCGGCGCTTCGGATTCACCGCTTGCAACCACTTCGACTTCTCCATTCTCGCCGGATGCCACTTTGAAGTCGCGTTGATAGATTCGATCCTTGTTTTTGGCGACCGCTACATAGTCACCTTCGATAAGCACCATGGATGAATAAGCGCCCGCGCTTTCGCGGACCACATCGCCTGACGCATTGAGGATCGACCAGGACGTGTCAGCCAAAGCTTCGCCGCCGCGCTCCCGAACAAGTTTCAGAGTCACTTCCGCAGCACGGTGTTGTACCGTTGCTTCTGTCAGTTTGCCTGCTTCGACGCGAATATCTGCCCTTATGGTCGCATTTGCCGAGCCGTAATTCGATACAACGTGATAGGTTCCGCTGTTCAGCCGGATGATTGTATTGGGCTGCACATCCGGCACGATAAGCGAGCGCTCACTGTCGTCGTCGGCATAAATCGAGAATCGGAGCAGATCGTTGTTGATCTTGCCGCCATCCGGCAGAACGGCACTCAGCTTCATGCCGCCGGCGTCGAGTATCATGACTTCATGCCGGGTCGCGTTCGTCAGCATGATGCGTTTTGTAGCTCCTGCACGGCCATATGCGACATGAACGAGGTAGTTTCCCTCCGGCAGATTAAAGACTGCACTTCCGCCTTTCGACGTCGCGATCAGCGGCAATTGTCCATCAGGGCCTGGATCCGGTGAAAAAACTCGCCATACCAGCCCCGTCGAGATATCGCCGCCATCCTGCATCAACCGAGCCTTCAAATCCAGTTCGCGGGTTTGTACCAGCGGGTTGTTCTCCGGGCTGTCGGGCGACGCATAGGGATTTAGTGTGGGAAGATCGAGTTTCGGTTCGGGTAGATTGAGCCCGTTATTGATGCTGATGGTTGGGTCTATGCCTTGCGCTCCGGCGGGCGTTGCGAGAAGGACGACCGCCAGCATCCCAGCAAGCGATTCGCCACAGAATAGTCTTAGTGTTTTCGCTCGAGACATGTTCATGAAAGTGCGCATAGCGTTTTTGAGCCTAAGCTGGTGGCGAATTCAAGGCTAAATCAGTACCCAGGCTGGCATTTTTTTGACGCAGGCAAGTCGCGGTATATGGGATTTGGGGCTTTACAGCTTAATTGTGACGGGCGAGAAGGGGCGCGCACTTCGTCAAGCGGAGTTGCTACCGCAGTTTTTAGCGATGAGGTTTTCCTGTGACACACCCGGTTTTTGATTTTCTCGCACAGCGCAGTTCCACTCCGATCTCTGCGATTTGCGAACCGGCGCCTGAAGGAGAGGAGCTTGCATCGCTTCTGAAAGTCGCGGCACGCGTACCCGATCATGGCCGTCTGACTCCGTGGCGGTTTATCGTTTATCGCGGTGAATCGCGCAAGAAGGTTGGCGAATTTCTCGCGAAACGCGCAGAAGAGCGGGAGGGTCCGTTGCCGGAAAGCCGGAAAGAGCAGGAATTGGCGCGTTTTTCCCGTGCGCCGCTGGTTATCGGCGTTGTATCGTCGCCTGTTCCGCATGAACGTATCCCTGAATGGGAACAGTTTCTTTCGTCGGGCGCCGTCGCAATGAACCTTTGCATAGCAGCCAACGCGCTTGGCTACGCCACCAACTGGATCACGAACTGGTATTCAGACGACGCACCTTCGCGCGCTGCCCTGGGACTGGCGCCACATGAGCGTATTGCCGGTTTCGTCCACATTGGAACGGCGGAAAACAAGATGCCGGAACGTCCCCGCGCGGATATGGACAAAATTGTCTCAGACTATTCCGGTCCGTGGGCTGGGTAGGGTACCCCAGATCGGTTCCACACAGGTTCGCTCCAGTAGAATTGACTTTAGAAATTTCTTCTAACTTTCGAGAAAATATATGTTTTATGAACCAAGTGAAGGGCATGGGTTGCCCCATAATCCATTTAAGGCGATTGTCGCACCGCGGCCGATCGGCTGGATTGGTTCCCGATCAAAGGATGGCGCGGTAAACCTCGCCCCTTATTCGTTTTTCAATGCGATATGCGACACGCCGCCGATGGTCATGTTCTCATCAAGCGGATTCAAGGACAGTGTTTCCTTCATCGAGGAAACTCGTGAATTTACTGCAAATCTCGTCAGCGACCATCTGAAGGGGCAGATGAATGCTTCATCGGTGAACGCGCCGCGGGGTGTCAATGAATTCGAATATGCCGGATTGACACAAGCCCCGTGCAAGCTGATCGCGGCGCCACACGTGAAAGAAGCATATGCTGCGCTGGAATGCGTTGCTGTTGAAATCAAGCGACTCCAGGACAAGGAGGGCAGGGCGACCGATAATTACATGGTGATCGGTGAGGTTGTTGGCGTTCATCTAGATGAGGGCGTGCTGACGGAAGGGCTGGTCGATATAGCCAAGGCCAAGCCTGTTGCCCGTCTAGGCTATATGGACTTCACAACGACTGAAAGCGTCTATCAGATGTACCGCCCGCTCTGGGAAAAATAATCAGATTCACAACGAAGAAAACAGGATCTACAAACCTGCTTTCTTCGCTTCGATCCAAATTGCTTCCATTTCGTCGAGGCTTGCTGCTTCCAGACTATCGCCGGATTGCCGGAGCGCCTTCTCGATGAAGTGAAAACGCCGTTTGAATTTCTCATTGGCGGAAATCAACGCGGTTTCGGCGTCCACTTCGAGATGGCGCCCCAGATTGACCATTGCGAAGAGAAGGTCACCATACTCTTCTTCGATCTCGGCCTTTTCACCGGCGGCTATCGCTTCCTTAAGTTCAGATGTCTCCTCGGTAATCTTATCGAGGATGGGAGCTGCCTGGGACCAGTCAAATCCGACCTTTGCCGCCTTTTGCTGCAATTTCAACGCGCGGATAAGAGCAGGGAAGGCGTGGGGAATATCATCCAGAAAGCCGTCTTTTTCGACAGCGTCGAGTCCCATCTTCGCACGGCGTTCGGCGCGCTCTGCTTTTTCTTCCGCTTTGATGCGGTTCCATGAGCCCTTGGCCATGCCAGCACTTCTGGCTTCGGCGTCGCCAAATACGTGCGGATGGCGGCGGATCATCTTGTGTGTGATCGCTTCCACAACATCGTCGAAGGAAAAACTGCCCTGTTCTTCCGCCATGCGGGAATGGAACACTACCTGAAGCAGCAGATCGCCCAGTTCCTCGCGCAGATCATCCATATCGTCGCGTTCAATCGCGTCGAGAACTTCATAGGTTTCTTCAAGCGTATAGGGCGCAATGGAGCGAAAATTTTGTTCAATGTCCCACGGGCAACCCGTTTCCGGGGTGCGAAGAGCTTCCATGATTTCAAGCAGGCGGTCGATATTACGAGAAGGTTTCATCTGCGCTCCATCAAACTTCATGGCTCTAACCATTCGTGATGATAAGAATCGTCGGGGCGACTTGAAGTCTGTTACTGATTTTGCATAGTCAGCCGGGGATCGCACATCGGGGCGGTATGTTCAACAAGCGGATATCTGAACAATGACAATTCTTGTGACTGGCGGTGCTGGCTATATCGGCTCCCATACCTGCGTTCAGCTCATCGAAGCCGGGCATGACGTCGTCGTGGTTGATAATTTCGACAACAGTAACCCCGAGGCCCTCAGCCGTATCGAGAAAATTGCGGGGCGTGCGCCGCGCCGCGAAGCCGGTGACATTCGTGATCGAGCCTTTCTGGAGCAGGTGATCAAACATAATAAATGCACTGCGGTTATCCATTTTGCCGGTTTGAAGGCCGTTGGCGAATCCAGTGAAAAGCCGCTGCATTATTATGACTGCAATGTGCTGGGCACCTTGCGTCTGCTTCAGGCGATGGAGGCAACCGGGGTCAAAACACTCGTCTTCAGTTCTTCGGCTACAGTCTATGGAGATCCGCAGAAACTGCCGATCGCCGAGGATCAGCCGCTGACGGCGACCAATCCCTATGGGCGGACGAAGCTGATTATCGAGGAGATGTTACGCGATCTTTATAATAGCGATAACAGCTGGAGAATCGCGATACTGCGCTATTTCAACCCGGTCGGGGCGCATGAAAGCGGACTGATCGGTGAAGATCCGAAGGGTATCCCAAATAATCTTATGCCGATTATCGCCCAGGTTGCCACCGGGCGCCGGGAGAAACTCAACGTCTGGGGAAATGACTATCCCACCCCCGATGGCACCGGAGTTCGCGATTATATTCATGTGGTTGACCTCGCCGCCGGGCATCTGAAGGCTCTCAAGAAGCTGGACGAGCCGAATTGTTTCGCCGTTAATCTGGGTACAGGGCAGGGTTATAGTGTTCTTGATGTCGTAAAGGCCTTCGAGCACGTTTCCAATCGCGCGATCAAATATGAGGTTGCACCACGCCGACCGGGCGACGTGGCAGAATGCTACGCCGATCCCGCCTTTGCCAAGGATTTTCTCGGGTGGTCAGCAGAGAAAAATCTGCGCGAAATGTGTCAGGATATGTGGAACTGGCAATCGAAGAATCCCAATGGTTATGAGTGAGCCTGAATTGTCGGCTCAGGCTTTGAAAAATGGGGCTGGGGAGGGGGATTTCATCATCCCCTTTTCTTCATAGGGATGCATGGTCTTGTCAAACGCGGTTTGCCGGTTTGACGATCATGTTTTCATTGATATTGCAGTGAGGAACTGGCGCATGGGTTCGTCAGTCAAGATTGGACCAGATAATGCGTTTCCTGCCCGACAAGTTCACCAGTATGCTGATCGTGACGATCTTGTTTGCATCGGTTCTGCCTGTGCACGGAGAGTTTGCCGAATGGTTTGGCTGGGCGACAAAAATTGCAGTCGGGCTGTTATTCTTTCTGCATGGCGCACGCCTTTCGCGTGAGGCCGTCCTGGCCGGGATCACACATTGGAAACTGCATCTTGCTGTGCTTTCCTCGACCTTCATCCTGTTTCCTATATTGGGGCTCGCCGCTGGGTGGGCAATCCCGGGGCTTTCGCAGTCGGCCTTCTATACGGGCATTCTCTATCTCTGCGTACTGCCCTCCACAGTTCAGTCTTCGATTGCCTTCACATCTATTGCTGGCGGCAATGTCTCCGCTGCGATTGTATCGGCATCGGCATCCAATATCTTCGGCATGTTCCTGACGCCGATGCTCGTGGGACTGCTCTTTGCGGTAAAAGGTGGTGGTGGCATATCGGTTGACGCCCTGGAATCTATCTTGCTGCAACTGTTGGCGCCTTTCGTGCTGGGCCAGATTCTGCAACCCCTGATCGGTAATTTCGTTCGCAGGCATAACAAGGCCCTTGGCTTTGTCGACCGCGGATCGATTCTGATGGTCGTTTATCTGGCTTTCAGCGAGGCTGTTGTCGAAGGACTTTGGCGCACTGTTTCATGGGATGATCTGGGGATGATGGTTGGCGTAAGCATCGTATTGCTCGTATTCGTCATGCTGGCCACATGGTATGGCAGCAAGTGGTGTGGCTTCAACCATGCCGACCGAATTACAATCATGTTTTGCGGATCGAAGAAAAGTCTTGCCAGTGGAGCGCCAATGGCAAGCGCGATTTTTGCGGGCGCGAATGTCGGCAGTATCGTTCTGCCGCTCATGCTTTTCCATCAGATTCAGCTCATGGCTTGTGCCGTTCTTGCACGCAGGCTTGCTGACCATAAGCGCAATGTCGCAGCCGAGAAAATGACGAGTGCGGCAGAGTAATCCGCCGTAATCTCCATATTGGCCGGGGTAAACCGGAACTTGCGGTTCAGGACGGATGCGCGTAGACGACAGAATGGGCAGGGCGTTCCTGCATGGAAATTGACTGGTTTGATATCGGAAAGCACAGCTGATGGCGCAGAATAACGATAACCATCTCGACCAGGCCGCGCTTGCCGATGCCTACAATCGTGCGCTTGAACTTGAGAAAGCCGGTGATTTCGATGCCGCCGCAAAAGCTTATGAAGAAGTCCTGGAGATCGATCCGGATGATCACGGTGGCGCTGCCGTAAGGCTCGCCAGTATTGGGCGCGGCGCGGTTCCGCTCAAGGCACCGGATGCTTACGTGGCGACGCTTTTCGACCAGCATGCAGAGATGTTCGACACGATTCTGGTCGATCAGCTGGGCTATGATGTGCCGCTGCAATTGCGGGAAATGCTGCTCGACATGAAAGGAGACTTTCACTGCGGGCGTATGCTTGATCTTGGCTGCGGAACCGGTCTTTCCGCCGATGCTCTGGACGACATGACCGAGCACAAGACTGGCGTCGACCTCTCCGAGAACATGATCGAAGTGGCCTACGAGAAAGGCGATTACGACACGCTTTTCGTCGGTGAAGTCGTACGCTTTCTGGAAACTACGAATGAACCGGACTGGGATCTCGTCGTAGCAACCGATGTGCTGCCTTATATGGGCGAACTTGATCGTTTTTTTGCAGGCGTGGCTGCCCATCTGAAATCTGGCGGATATTTTGGCTTTTCAAGTGAGACACTGGATGACGCCCGGCTGGCAGGCCGAGCATTTGTTGTAGGCGATTATCAGCGGTTCGCTCATGCGCGAGCCTATGTGGAAGCCGTGCTGGCTGCACATGAGATGGATTGTGTGCGTTGCATGGATATCATCGTGCGCAGCGAACAAGGCGCTCCGGTGCCAGGCCATCTTTACGTAGCACAACGACGTTAGAACAGCTCCGATTATCTGCAACGGTTTTGGTTCCATAATCTATCTTATGCGACTGGCAGATACAGCAGCAACATACAGATGCGACACATGGACAAATTAAAAATGCCCCGAAAAATGTAACTGTTCGTTTCTGAAGCTTTTGATTTCAATCATTTCATTTGCTGGCATGTTTGTGACAAGACCGTTTATCCAGCGGCACCTACCCTGCATCTAAGACGAAAGCATGCATGTACAGACAAGCCGCATGGGGTATTACCCACATGATGACAGCTGCGGCATATTGTTTTTGGCACAGCGTGTCGTCCCAACTCACAACCGGTTGGGAAGGAAGGTAAAATCATATGCTGGAAGCACGCATCCGAAATAGTTCTCTTCGAAACAAAATAATCACTGCTGATGAAGCGGCGAGCCTGATCAAAGATGGCATGACTGTCGGCATGAGCGGGTTCACGCGCGCGGGCGATGCAAAGGCAGTTCCCGTTGCCATGGCGGCGCGTGCAGTCACCGATCCGTTTCAGATTACCTTGATTACTGGCGCCTCACTCGGCCACGACGTCGACAAGCTTTTGACCGAAGCGCACGTGCTTGCACGTCGCATGCCGTTCCAGGTCGATCGCACTTTGCGTGCCGCCATCAACCGTGGCGAGGTTATGTTTATCGACCAGCATCTTTCGGAAACTGTGGAGCAGCTGCGTTCCGACCAGATCGGTCCGATCGACTATGCGGTGGTCGAGGCGCTTGCTATCACCGAGAGCGGTGGAATCATTCCGACGACGTCTATTGGCAATTCTGCCAGTTTTGCCATTCTGGCGGAGAAGGTGATTGTTGAAGTCAACCTCAACCAACCGATGGCTCTGGAAGGCTTGCACGATATCTATATTCCGACCAAGCGCCCTTCCCGCGATCCGATTCCGGTAACCGCTTGCGACAGCCGCGTCGGCCTGTCTTACATCCCGGTTCCTCCGGAAAAGATCGCTGGTATTGTCATTACGCAGGAAAGAGACAGTGCCTCGACGGTCGAGTCCGCTGATGATCAGACGGTGGCTATAGCCAAACATCTGACCGGCTTTCTCGTGCAGGAAGTCGAGAAAGGTCGCCTCGATCTGACGCTCAATCCGTTGCAGGCTGGTATCGGCACGATTGCCAATGCGGTATTGACCGGCTTTGTCGACAGCCCGTTCCATAACTTACGCATGTACAGCGAAGTGTTGCAGGACAGCACATTCGAGCTGATTGACGCTGGAAAACTGGATTTCGCATCGGGCTCTTCAATCACTTTAAGCCCTGCCTGCGGAGAGCGAGTGTTCAACAATATCGACCGCTACCGCGATAAGCTGGTCCTGCGGCCCCAGGAAATAAGCAATCATCCAGAGGTCATTCGGCGTCTCGGCATCATCGGTATAAACACTGCGCTGGAGTTTGATATCTACGGCAATGTGAACTCGACACATGTTGACGGAACGCACATGATGAATGGCATAGGTGGGTCCGGTGACTTTGCGCGTAACGCCTATATCTCCATATTCGTCAGTAAGTCGGAAGCCAAAAATGGTGCGATTTCTTCAGTTGTACCGATGGTGACACATGTTGACCACACCGAACATGATGTGGATATTCTTGTGACAGAACAAGGACTTGCGGATCTTCGCGGACTTGCTCCCCGTGAAAGGGCCCGCACTATTATCGGCAACTGCGCGCATCCCTCTTATCGCGATCAGCTTACCGACTATTTTGAGCGTGCCTGCGAGCGCGGCGGGCATACTCCGCACCTTCTGGAGGAAGCGTTCAGCTGGCATATGCGGCGGCGTGAACACGGTAGCATGTGCAGCTGAATAGTTGGGGAGCGCCCCGTCATATGCAGGACGTTCCCTATTGGCATTCAGCGGAACCTTATCTCACCTGGAACGTTATCCGGCACATCGTCTCCATTTTGAAAACGATGTGCCGGAGGTACTGCCGGGTCCCCGCGACCGCCTCGCCTCCTCATGGAAATTGAGCCTGGCTCGGCGTCGCGGAGGAACGGGCGCCGGACGGGAAAAGCAATAGCCGTTCCGGGAAGGATCTGACTACCTATGTCCATCCTCATCAGCCTTCTGATAACAATTCTTGTTATCTTTTTAATTCTTTATCTTATCAACATGCTGCCGTTGGACGCCAAGATAAAACAGATCGCTCAGGTGATCGTTATCATTCTCGGCATCATCTCGTTGTTAAAATATCTGGCAGTGTTTTAGGGCTAATCGACATACATGGGAACCAGAACTGAAGCGTCCACCGATTAATGTCGGCGCTTCAGTCTTGTTATACTGGTGTATCGTGGTGCCTGCTCTTCGGTACGTTGTGAAAAACCGGTTCTCGTCTTCGGACAGTATGTTCCAATATTTTGTATTTTAGTAACGCATGATTTATTGCGGATTAGCGTAATCTGTTTAAAGATAGTTGTGCTGGATTAATATTACCCTTAATATATATGAAAGATGCTACCATAGATTGTGTCATTAATGGCACTACTATCTTGAAAATTGTAGCCATCTGCGATGATCTCTTTCCCGTCTCGAGCGATCCTTTTATAAGGCCCGCAATAAACAGAACCCGTTCATAGAGGGTTCAGATGCGGGCGTTTAGGACACCGTTGTTTAAGTTGGGGGAGAGCGGGAGAATGAAGACGGCTCTGTGGAAGGCGGCATTGATAACGCTGTCTGTCGCCCTTTTTTCGATGGGGGTGACCTGGGTCGTGGCATTTTCGACGGGTGCTGCCCCCGGTGTTGTTGCCACCAGCCTGAGTATCGGTATTCCCTTCGTCACGGCTTTTCCTTCGCTCGCCTATATTTTTCTTCAGCACAACAAGTTGAAGGATGCCTATGGTCTGCTAGAAAAGGCGCATGTAGAGCTTCAAGCTCGTTCGCGCATCGATCACATGACCGGGCTTCTGAACCGTGAAGCGTTGTTCGAAGCGATGAAGATCAGTCGTTCACGCATCGAATCAGGAACGATTCTCGTTATCGATGCGGATCATTTCAAAGCCATCAACGATACTTTTGGCCATGGTGTGGGTGATCGTGCTCTCAAGCTAATTGCATTTGCACTGCAGAATGTAACGCGGAAAGGTGATCTTGTCGGTCGTATTGGCGGGGAAGAGTTTTGTGTTTTTCTGCCTGGCGCCAGTGGCGAAACCGGAATGCGTGTGGCGCAGCGCATACGCGCGGAAGTGGAAAATACGCCGTTCCACACGACCGAATATCAGGTTTACCCGCTCACGATCAGCATCGGGGTTGCCTCCGCGCCCAAAAATGAGACGAATTCACAGGTGATGAGCCGTGCAGACCGGTGTCTTTATATGGCCAAGCAGCGCGGTAGGAATTGCGTTGTTTTCGATGAAGAGAGCGGACGGATTGCCGGCGCTTCTATCGTGCCGATCAGCGTTGGCAGGGAAATAGTCAGGGGATGACTGGCAGTTTCTTGTCTATTCCCAAGCCATGATTTCTTCTTCAGACCAGCTGACAGGCGTGAAGCCGATCTTTTGATAGAGCTGCAAGGCGCGCGGGCTGTCGAGCGTGTTGGTGTGTATGGCAACCTTTTGCGGCCCGTGAGCCCAAGCAGCCGAAATGGCTTCATTCAGGAAAAATTTGGCAAGTCCCCTTCCCTGAAAATCGCCGATCAATCCGAAGTAGAGTATCTCTACAACCTCTGGCATTGCGGACAGATCGAACTCCACAAAACCCGCCGGGCAACCATCCACGTGCAGGACGTGTATTTCACTCGTTTCGGCATGGATCGCAGCGGCTACCTGCGCATCGCTCTGTACGCGACGCATCATCCAATGGTGCTTGCGACCGATCTGCTCGTAGAGATAGCGATAGTAGTGCACCGGCATGTCGCTGGCTCGCATAATCGCGAGCCGCAGGCCGGCGGGGATAGGAACAGACAAAGCAGGCCGCGATGTCATCTCCAGATTGGTAATTCTGGCTTTAAGCATCTGGGGCATGACTATTTCACGTCGCCCATTTCAACGGGCGTGTCCTGTCTGCTGCCCCATTCGCTCCAGGAGCCGTCATAGAGGCGATTGTTCCGATGGCCAAGCGACGTCAGGGCAAGAGTGATGACAGCGGCAGTGACACCTGACCCGCAGCTGGTGACAACCGGGTTCGCCAGATCCACTCCCGCATCATCGAATATTTTGCGCAGGCTTTCGAGATCTTTCAATTCGCCGTTTTCGGACAAGCTTCCGACTGGAACATTGCGTGCGCCCGGCATATGGCCCGAACGCATCCCCGCCCGAGGCTCGGCGTCGCGCCCTGCAAAGCGGCCGGCGGCGCGGGCATCAGCGATCTGCGCTTTTTGACCCTCAACGATCTCGCGCATTTCCGGAAAACTGACGACAGCATCAGCGTCGAATGATGGTGTGAACAGCGTCGATGCGATCTTTGTCGCTTCGTCTGTGACCGGAAATCCAGCTTTTTTCCAGCCATCGAAACCGCCATCCAGAACATAGACATTTTTGACGCCCATGACGCGGAACATCCACCAGACGCGCGGAGCGGAAAACATCCCTGGTCCGTCATAGACAACGACAGTTTCGTCCGCCGTAATGCCCATTGCGCCGGCATGCTGCGAAAAGAGTTCGGGTGATGGCAAGGTATGCGGAAGGCCGGACTCCTTGTCGGCGATCTTATCCTGATCGAAGAACACTGCGCCAGGAATATGGGCCGCGTCATACTCGTCCTGCCCGTTCCGCCCCGCTGCAGGCAGATACCAGGATGCGTCAACTATAGCGATACCGGGCTTGCCGAGTTGGTCTTTCAGCCACTCGCGTGTAACGACAAAGGCGCTTCTCTCAGCCATGATCAGTTCTCCTGCAGTCGGATCAAGCTTCCGGCAATGTGCCGAAGCGAATGCGGAAACGGCGGTTTTCCTTACCTTTTTTCTCGATCTTGCCGATGTGTATCTCGCCCACTTCCTGGGTTTCCGAAACGTGTGTGCCGCCGCAAGGTTGCGAGTCCACGGTGCCGTTTTCGCCAATCATCACTAGCCTGATACGACCTGACCCGACCGGCGGACGGACATTTTTCGATTTCACGATTTCAGGATTGGCCAGAAATTCGTCGTCACTGATCCAGCGAATAGAAACGGCATTGTTGGCTTTCACCATTTCCATGAGTTTTTCGGTCACGGACTCCTTGGTGTAGCTTGAATCCGGAAGATCGAAGTCAACACGGCTTTCTTCCTCTCCGACTGCAGCACCCGTAATCGGAAACGGGCAGGCAACGGACAAGAGGTGGCATGCCGTATGCATGCGCATCAATCTGTAGCGGCGCCCCCAATCGATGTGCAGGACAAGCTTCTCGCCAATATCAGGCTGCGACTGACCTTCGATTGGAAGATGGAGAATTTCGTTCTTGGATTCGCCAGTAATCGTCGCGGATATTTCTATCCGGGAACCGTCTGCGCGTTCGAAGTATCCGGTATCGCCCGGTTGCCCACCGGAAGTTGCGTAGAAGTTCGTCTGATCGAGAACGATGCCACCGTTCTCCGCAATGGCGAGGACCGTGCCCTCCGCAGTTGAAAGATAGGAATCTTCGCGGAAAAGCGCTTCGGTCTCGTGTGCCATGATCATCCCTCGAATGGTATGTCTATTTCAGTTTTTCTTTCTAGCCAGTCCGGCACAGGCAGGTTCTTGCCGCGCAGGAAAGCAGGATTGAACAGCTTCGACTGGTAGCGGTTACCATAGTCGCAAAGCACCGTTACAATTGTGTGGCCCGGTCCGAGATCTTTTGCAAGATGGATTGCACCGGCAATATTAATTCCTGATGAGCCGCCCAGACAAAGCCCCTCCTCTTCCACCAGATCGAATAGTATATCGAGCGCCTCTGCGTCCGACAGACGATAAGAGAAATCCGGTTCGAAATCTTCGAGATTGGCCGTTATGCGGCCCTGTCCGATACCTTCCGTGATCGAGTCGCCTTCGGACTTCAACTCACCTGTCGTGTAAAAGGAATGAAGCGCCGCGCCATGCGGATCGGCAAGTGCGATTCTGATATTCTTGTTCCGCTCCTTCAGGCCGATTGCCGTACCGGCAAGCGTGCCGCCGGAGCCGACAGCCGAAACAAAACCGTGGACTTTGCCGTTCGTCGCTTTCCAGATTTCCTGCGCCGTGGTCTCGATATGTGCCCGCCGGTTGATGGGGTTATCGAACTGGTTGGCCCAGATTGCGCCATTCGGCTCTGTCTTGGACATCTGTTCGGCAAGACGGCCTGAAAGACGCACGTAGTTGTTGGGATTGCGATAAGGCGCAGCAGGTACTTCGATCAGTTCTGCGCCGAGCAGCCGCAGCGCGTCCTTCTTTTCCTGGCTCTGTGTTTCTGGAATGACGATTACTGTGTGATAACCGAGCGCCTTGGCTACCATCGTCAATCCGATGCCGGTATTGCCGGCTGTGCCTTCCACGATAATGCCACCGGGTTTGAGCAGGCCACGCTTTTCCGCGTCGCGGATGATGTAAAGTGCCGCGCGGTCCTTCACCGACTGCCCCGGATTCAGGAACTCCGCCTTGCCGTAAATATCGCAGCCGGTCAGTTCGGAAGCCTTTTTCAGGCGGATCAGCGGCGTATTGCCAATGGCGTCGAGCACCGAGTTGAACATGCCTTGCGTCCTTTCTGTTTAAAAGGGAAGGTATGGGGAAGTGCCCTGCCCTTCAAGCAAGTATGGAATAATTTTCCAAATCTACGGGCAATCTGAAACCCGTAACCGGTCTCCATGCGAAAAAGCCGCCCCTTTTCGGAGCGGCTTTTGTAAAATGCTTTTATCTATCAAGCTGCAGCGTTGCGGCGTTTGCGCCGGAAAGGACGCTTTGCTTTCGGCGCTGCTTCACTGCTCGTACCGGCCGGGCGATGTTCCCCTGCCTTTTGCGCCGGACGCCGGTGCTTCTGGGGACCATTTTGCGAGCCTGGCTTGCGGTTGTTGTGGCGCGGCTTTTCCGCATCCGTTGCAGTGTCTCTGCCGACGGGCGCCGGTGCTGGTTTTACCGGAGCATCCTTGATCGGCAGTTTGCTGCGTGTCACGCGTTCTACAGCCCGCAGCTTGGATTCTTCCGTTGCTGGATCATATAGCGTGATCGATGCGCCGCTGGCACCATTGCGACCGGTACGGCCGATACGGTGTACATAGGTTTCCGGCTCGTCCGGCAGGTCATAGTTCACCACATGGCTAATACCGGGAACATCAATGCCGCGTGCGGCGATGTCTGTGGCAACAAGAATGCGCAATGAGCCGCTACGGAAGCCGGTCAATGCGCGCTGGCGCGCATTCTGCGATTTGTTGCCATGAATAGCCGCCACGTCATAACCGTCCCGTTCGAGATGGCGAACGACCGCATCCGCGCCGTGTTTGGTGCGCGTAAAGACGATAACGGAACGCATGCTCTGATCGGTCAGCATCGCAGACAGAAGCCGACGCTTTTCCTTGGTGGGAGAAGGATGCACAACTTGCGTGATCTCAGCAGCGGTGGTTCCCTGCGGCGCCACCTCCACGCGAATTGGATCGCGCAGGAGGCGTTCGGCAAGCGACGCAATTTCCTTTGGCATGGTGGCCGAGAAAAGCGCGGTCTGGCGTTCAGCATGCGTTGCTTTGGCAATGCGCTTCACATCGTTGATGAAGCCCATGTCGAGCATACGGTCAGCTTCGTCCAGTACCAGCCAGCGGGTCTGGGACAGATCGACAAGTCCGTCACGCATCAAGTCCGTCAGCCGGCCCGGCGTGGCGATGAGAACATCGACGCCCGGTGCTAGACGCTTGATCTGGGAAAGCTTGGAAACGCCGCCCAAAACGAGTGCGGTGGATATGTGCGCACTTTTGGAAACGGTGCGGATGGTTTCTTCGATCTGAACCGCCAGTTCGCGGGTTGGCGCAAGGATAAGTGCGCGTGCGGTTTTTCCCCGGCGCTTATCGCCCAGAGCGATGATCTTTTGCAGGATTGGAAGGCTGAAGGCAGCCGTCTTGCCCGACCCGGTCTGGGCAATGCCCAGAATATCGCGGCCTTCAAGCTGGTGCGGGATAGCCTGGAACTGAATAGGCTTCGGTTCTGTCATGCCAGCGGCTTCAACGCCCTTGAGCAAAACGCCGGTGACGCCCAAAGCGGCAAAGCCGCCTGTGTTTTCTTGTGTCAAATTCAATCTCTCTCGGCGGCCGCATTCGAGCGGTCCGCTTTAACGTCGAGCAGGCGCAACCTGCCAAACCAAATGTTTTTTGGATGATAACGACGGGACGCCCGGAAAACCCCGTGCGACTTGCGCTGCCGTGCCCAGGCTAAACCCAGGCCCCTCTCCTACCGAACCATTCCGGAAGCAGAGGAGGAGACGCAACAAGTCCTAATCTCGGGAGAACCGGAAAATCCGGCCCATGCGCCTTGTCCGCCATATGGAGTGTTTCGCCGGTAAAAGCAAATGATTTCGTTGTGAGCGCAGCGTACCTTTGGTCAGCTTGCAGTGCACTCTATCCGATCAGATGATGAAATCCGCCAGAACTTGATTATCGGTAATATCTTGATAAGCCCATCCGGATTCAGCGAATTTCTTCTCCAGAAGCTTGAAGTTTGACGCATCCTTCGTTTCGATGCCAATCAGCACAGAGCCAAAATTACGGGCTGATTTTTTCAGATATTCGAAGCGGGCAATGTCGTCGTCCGGTCCAAGCAGGTCGAGGAAGGAGCGCAGTGCACCGGGACGCTGCGGAAAGCGGAAGATGAAGTATTTCTTCAAGCCTTCGAAGCGAAGCGCCCTTTCACGCACGTCTGGCAGTCGTTCGAAATCGAAATTGCCGCCTGAAACCACCACGACAATCCGCTTGCCCTTGATCTCGCTTTTCCTGAAGTCCTTCAGGGCATCAATGCCGAGAGCGCCAGCCGGTTCCAGCACGACGCCTTCGATGTTGAGCATTTCAACGATCGTTGAGCAAAGGCGGTTTTCCGGAACTGTTATGACAGTTTTCGCGTCAAAGCCCTTGAGAAGTTTGAAGTTTTCCTTGCCAATTTCCGCAACGGCAGCGCCGTCGACAAAATTGTCCACATGCGCGAGCTTGATGCGTTTGCCAGCTTCAAGGCTTCCTTTGAGGCTGGCGGCGCCTTTCGGTTCTATGAAGCGAAAAGCTGTTTCCCATCCGAGATCGCTGATATATTGCGTAACGCCACCCGAAAGACCACCGCCGCCAACCGGCAAGAGAACAAAATCGGGCCTCTTTCCTTCCGGCAACTGGTGTTCAATTTCGTAGGCAACTGTTGCTTGTCCTTCGATGATGCCCGGATGATCGAATGGAGGTACCATGACGCCCTTGTTGGCCGCAGCAAACTCCTGCGAGGCTGCATAACAAACGTCAAAAATATCCCCCACTAGGCGGATTTCGATGAACTCACCCCCAAATGCCCGGGTTTTATCGATCTTTTGCTGTGGCGTCGTAACCGGCATAAATACCACACCCTTGCGTCCGAAATGACGGCACACAAATGCGAATCCTTGAGCGTGGTTGCCTGCCGATGCACAGACGAAAACCGCATTTTTGTCGGTCGTCGCTACTGCCTTGGAAATGAAGTTAAACGCACCGCGAATCTTGTAGGAGCGCACAGGCGTCAAGTCTTCGCGCTTCAGCCAAATTTCTGCGCCATATTTCCGCGACAGATAGTCGTTGAGTTGCAACGGCGTCTCAGAAAACAAGGAGTGCATGGCTTTTTGAGCCTGCTCTACGGATTCGGTGAAGATGGTCATCGCTGGGCTTTCTGCATTTCCGACGAATTTCCGTCCATGGCTACATGGCTTTATTGCTGCAAACAAGTTCGAAGCCACGAAGTAGACTGAGTTTCTCGCGGCTTCGTAGCTCCCGGTCGAACAAAAAGCTTCAAGAAAACGCGCGACCAAGAAGGCGCGCGTTTTGATCGCGTTTGTCGATACGAACTATTTGGTACCGATCTGCGAAAGAATAGCTTCGCTATGCTCGCCGAGATTGGGAGAACGCTGACTAATGTTCAGTTCCGCGTCTGAGAACCGGATCGGTGTACGCAGACCTGGAACGCCTTGCGGATCGATCTTCATGGCCCTTGCCTGAAATTGCGGATCGGCGAACACGTCAGCGACGGTATTGATCGGTCCGGCCGGAACGCCGATCTTTGCAAGCTGGGCCAGCAGGTCGTCGCGTTTCCATTCCCGTGTGCGCTCCTCCAGCAATCCGGTCAATTCCGCACGATTGGCAACGCGTGCGGAATTGCTGATGAAGCGCTCGTCTGCTGCGATCTCAACAATTCCCAGCAACGAAGTCAGTTTTCCAAACTGGCCGTCATTTCCGCAAGCGATGATGAAATAACCATCCGAGACTGGAAGCGTTTGATAAGGTGCGATGTTGGGATGCGCATTGCCCATGCGCTTCGGCGACACGCCGGAAGCCAGATAGTTCATCGCCTGATTGGCAAGGACCGCCGACATGCAATCGAACAGCGCCATATCGATATGCTGACCCTTGCCGGTCCGCTCGCGCATGATGAGCGCCGACTGAATGGCAATCACGCTATAGAGGCCGGTGAAAATATCGGCAAAGGCAACACCGACTTTCTGCGGCTCCCCATCCGGTTCACCGGTCAGGTCCATAATGCCGCCCATGCCCTGGATCATGAAGTCATAACCAGCGCGCTCCGCATAGGGACCTGTATGGCCGAAACCTGTGATCGAGCAATAGATCAGACGCGGGTTGATCGCCTTCAGACTTTCATAATCGAGCCCATATTTATCGAGGCCTCCCAGTTTGAAATTCTCGATTACAATATCGGCGTCCGCCACCAGACGCCGCACGAGTTCCCTGCCCTCATCTGTGCGGAAGTCGGCTGTAATCGATCGTTTTCCGCGATTGCAGGCATGGAAATAAGCGGCCGATTGCTCGCCGTCGACATCGATGAAGGGCGGGCCCCATTTCCGCGTATCGTCGCCTTCCGGGCTTTCAACCTTGATGACGTTCGCGCCAAGATCGGCAAGCGTCTGTCCCACCCAAGGCCCGGCGAGAATGCGGGCCAATTCAACCACTTTGAGACCATCAAGCGGTGTGTTCTGCATTTTGAGAAACCTTCCGGGAAAAATAGAAAAGCCCGCCCGCAAGATGCGAGCGGGCCGAAAGAGCGGGCTTGAAGGGATCAGAAGAAAGCCTGAATGCCAGTCTGCGCACGGCCAAGAATCAGGGCATGGACGTCGTGCGTACCTTCATAGGTGTTCACCGTTTCCAGATTCTGCGCGTGACGCATGACGTGATATTCGATCTGGATACCGTTGCCGCCGTGCATGTCGCGCGCCTGGCGGGCAATGTCTAGCGCCTTGCCGCAATTGTTTCGCTTGACGATTGAGATCATCTCCGGCGCCATCTTGCCTTCATCGAACAGGCGGCCGACGCGCAGCGAAGCCTGAAGGCCGAGTGCGATTTCGGTCTGCATGTCGGCAAGTTTCTTCTGGTAGAGCTGGGTGCCTGCGAGCGGCTTGTTGAACTGCTTGCGATCCAGACCATACTGGCGCGCGCGGAACCAGCAATCCTCAGCGGCGCCCAATACACCCCATGAAATGCCGTAGCGAGCACGGTTGAGACATCCGAACGGCCCCTTGAGGCCCGAAACATTTGGCAGCAGTGTCTCTTCGGACACTTCTACGCCGTCCATGACGATTTCACCGGTAATGGAAGCGCGGAGCGAAAGCTTACCCCCGATTTTGGGTGCGGAAAGGCCCTTCATGCCTTTTTCGAGAACGAAACCGCGAATAGCGTTGTCGTGTGCGGCGGATTTCGCCCAGACGACAAACACATCAGCGATCGGCGAATTCGAGATCCACATCTTGGAACCAGTCAGGCGGTAGCCACCATCGATCTTCTCCGCGCGGGTCTTCATGCCCGCGGGATCGGAACCGGCATCCGGCTCCGTCAGGCCGAAACAGCCAATCAGTTCACCCGAAACGAGGCCCGGCAGATACTTCTTCCGCTGCTCGTCGGAGCCGTAGGCATAAATCGGGTACATAACGAGCGAGGACTGCACGCTCATCATGGAACGATAGCCCGAATCCACCCGTTCCACTTCGCGGGCAACCAGACCGTAGGAAACATAACCTGCGTTCGCCGCGCCATACTCCTCAGGCAGTGTCACGCCGAGCAGACCAGACTGCCCCATGAGACGGAACAGCTCAGGGTCTGTAGTTTCATCGAGATAGGCCTTTTCAACACGCGGCAGCAAAACATCCGTCGCGAAGGCCTTCGCCGCATCGCGGATCATGCGTTCATCTTCGGTCAGCTGTTCATCCAGCAGAAACGGGTCTTCCCAGCTAAAAGCCGCACGTGACATAGGTGAGTTCTCCTCAGTTCATATTTGCCCGGAATATGGACCGGCAGAGAGCCAAGTGCAATCGACGTTTACTCATTGATCTATTTCATTTAGTAATAGGTGATGACATCAATTTCGCGACGTCTCCTCCCCTCCACCAGTGCACTGGCGGCCTTCGATGCAGTCGCGCGGCATGAGAGTTTTTCTGCCGCTGCGCAGGAATTATCGTTGACGCAAGGTGCGGTCAGCCGCCAGATTGCGGTATTGGAAGAACAGCTTGGCACGCCGCTTTTCGACCGGACCAGTCGCCATGTGGTTCTGTCGGATGCGGGACAAACCTATCTCAAAGCTGTCGGTCCGGCTCTTGCTTCAATCCGCGCAGCTTCGCTTCAAGTCATGTCACAAATGAAAGGCATGACGCTCAACCTCGCTTTTCTGCCGACTTTCGGAACACGCTGGCTCATTCCCCGCATATCGGGATTTGTAGCGCAATATCCCGATATAATTCTGAATTTCGCAACGCGGATCGGCCAGTTCGATTTTGACCGCGAGGGGCTGGATGCGGCAATTCACATCGGACAGCCGGACTGGCCCAATGCCGATAGTGTATTTCTGATGGAAGAAACCGTCGCGCCGGTGTGCAGCCCTACATTTCTGCGCGATCATCCGGTGGGGGCGCCGGCCGATCTTCTGCGACTGCCTTTATTCAACATGGCGTCCCGTCCCGGCGCGTGGGATCATTGGTTCGCAAGCCTCGATATGGCCGCTCCTGCCTCGCCGGGTATGCGTTTCGAACAGTTTTCCAATGTTTCGCAGGCTTGCATCGCGGGGCTGGGCGTTGCGCTGATGCCGCTATTCCTGATCCGCGCCGAAATTGAAAGCGGACAGCTGGTCGTCGCTTATCCGCACAGGGTGAAAAGCCCGCGCAGCTATTACTTTGTTACCCCAAAAGCCCGCGCAAGCGCGCCCGCTGTTGCTGCGTTTCGAGACTGGCTTCTGAATGAAGTCAGCCGCGAGTCCCATTGTTCAAGCAATTGATCGACTTGCGATCTCATAAGAATGCAGGCGCTTCTTGTGATCATGAATCATGCCGGTAAGCATCAACTCGTCGGCGCCGGTATTCTTGGCAAAGGCTTCGATGCCATTGGCAACCGTCTCTGGACCGCCGACCACGCGACACGATAACATCTGGCGAACCAATGCCTGCGCGGGTGGGTCAAGCTGTTCCGCATAGCCGTCAACAGGAGCCGGCAGTTTGCCGGGGCGGCCGCTGCGCAGGTTGACGAAAGCCTGTAGCTGGGATGTGAAAAGATAGTTCGCTTCTTCGTCTGTATCGGCTGCGATAACGTTGAGGCCCAGCATCACATAGGGTTTTTGCATATATTCCGAAGGCTCGAACCGTTCGCGATAAAGGGCGATAGCACGCTCCATTTCTGCAGGCGCAAAATGAGAAGCAAAAGCGTATGGCAATCCCAGCATCGCAGCGAGCTGGGCGCCGAACAAACTTGAGCCGAGAATCCAGACCGGGACGTTCAGCCCCTCGCCTGGTACGGCACGTACGCGTTGGCCGGGCTCCGCCGGCTTGAAGTAGTTCAGCAGTTCAACCACATCCTGCGGAAACGCATTGGCGTCGCTGTCGAGATTGCGCCGAAGCGCGTGAGCCGTGATCTGATCCGTCCCTGGCGCACGACCAAGGCCGAGGTCGATACGTCCTGGAAAGAGCGAGGCGAGCGTGCCGAACTGTTCTGCGATTACCAACGGGGCATGGTTCGGCAGCATGACGCCGCCAGCGCCAACGCGGATTGTCGAAGTGCCGTTTGCTACGTGGCCGATCACTACGGATGTGGCGGCACTCGCAATACCGGGCATGTTGTGATGTTCGGCAAGCCAGTAGCGATGATAGCCGAGTCGCTCGGCGTGCTGTGCAAGTTCAAGCGTATTTCGAAGTGAAGTTCCCGCGTCGCTGCCTTCTGGAACCGGTGAAAGATCAAGTACGGATAAAGGTATCATGCAAGGACCAACGTTAAATATCGAAAGGGCGGCCTGTTATTAGGCCACCCTTTCTTAGATACTTCCCATTTTTACATATTCAATGCAAGTTTTGGTGATCTTGCTGCATCTCAATGTTGTTGCGCTGGAGCCGATTCACCACCCTCCTGATGTGATGGAGCCATCTCACCTTCTACGTCCTTCTTGGCGATGAAGGTATAGAACATAGGTACGACGAACAAGGTGAAGATCGTACCGATCACGATGCCGGTAAAGATAACCAGACCCATCGAGTAGCGGGCTGCAGCACCAGCGCCGCTTGCTGTGATGAGCGGCAAGACGCCAAGTGCCATTGCAGCGGTGGTCATCAGGATTGGCCGCAGACGGGTTTCAGCGGCGACAACGATGGCATCGCGGCGTGAAAGCCCGTGCAAACGACGCTGCTGATTGGCGAACTCCACCATCAGAATGCCGTGCTTGGTTATCAGTCCGACAAGGGTGATAAGACCGACCTGCGTGTAAATATTCAGCGTACCGAGACCGATATTGAGCGGCACGATGGCGCCGAAGATTGAAAGCGGCACCGACATCATGATGATGAACGGATCGCGGAAACTCTCGAACTGCGCGGCAAGGACGAGGTAGATCACGATAACGGCGAGACCGAATGCAATCATGATCGTATTCCCCTGCTCCACTTCCAGGCGTGATTGGCCGGAATAGTCGAGGAAGAAGCCTTCCGGCATCTTCGCCTTGGTCAGGTCAACGAGCGTTTGCAGCCCTTGACCCGTCGTAATACTGGGCATGGGCAGCGCCGAAATCGTGGCCGAGTTCAACTGGTTGAACTGTTCGATCGCCGCTGGCGAAGCGTTGGTCTTGATATCGATGACTGATGAGAGTGGCACCATCGTTCCGGAAACGCTGCGGACATAGAAGTCACCGAGCTTTTCGGGATTGGAGCGATAAATGTCTGGTACCTGCGTAATGATATCGTAGCTGTTCGAGTCGCGGTCGAACTTGGCGACGGAAGCGCCACCGGTCAGGAGACCGAGAGTCGAACCGATATCGCTAACCTGAACGCCCAATGTCGCCGCTCGATCACGGTCGATGGTGATCGTGGTTTGCGGCGCATTGAAGGAGAGTGAGTTCTGAACAATGATGAACTGCCCCGTTGCTTGCGCTTCGTTCTTGATTTCTTCGGCGAGCGCGAACACCTGATCAGCAGGTCCTGTGGACTGCAGTGCGATCGAGATCGGCAGCCCTCCACCCGTACCTGGCAAGGACGGCGGCGCAAAGATGAACGCCTCCACGCCCGCAACCTTGGAAATACGGTTGGTGAGATCCTGCTGAATTTCCTTCTGCGACCGTGACCGTTCGTTCCAGTCCTTTAGCACCCACAGCGCGATACCCGATGTCGTGCCGCCATCCATGCCGACGATCTGAAAACGTGTTTTCAGTTCCGGCAGGTCTTTGGTCAAGCCATCGATTTGTTCAGCATAAAGATTGGTGTAAGCGGAAGTGGCATATTGCGGCGCTTGAAACATCGAGAAGAGCGCGCCGGAATCTTCTTCCGGAGCCAGTTCGCTCGACGTGTTCAAGAACAGGAAGCCGGTCAGCCCCATCAGCGCCACAACGATCATAAGCGTTATCGAACGGTAATCCAGAGAGTTCGATACGCGCCGATGATACCACTTCTCAAAGCGCGAGAAGGTACGGTCGATGAACAGCTGGAACCGCGTCTGTTCGCCGTGTTTGAGCATGCGCGAACACATCATTGGCGAGACGGTCAATGCCGCCACACCGGAAATGATGACCGCACCTGCGAGCGTGAACGCAAACTCGCGGAACAACGAACCCGTCAGACCGCCGGTAAAACCCAGCGGGGCGAAAACGGCCGCCAGCGTGATCGTCATGGCGATGATCGAGCCGGTAATCTCCTTCATGCCTTTGAAGGCCGCATCCATGGGACGCAATCCTTCCTCTATGTGCCGATGGATATTCTCCAGCACCACGATGGCGTCATCCACCACAAGGCCGATGGCCAGAACCATGGCAAGAAGCGAAAGCAGATTGATGGAGAACCCAAGCACATACAGGAAGAAACAAACGCCGATCAGCGAGATCGGGATCGTGACAATCGGAATCAGCACGGACCGGAACGATCCGAGAAAGACGATGATAACCAGAATGACGATTGCCACAGCTTCACCAATTGTCGTGAAAACCTCGTGGATTGATGAGCTGATCTGCTCGGTCGCATCATAGACGAGGACGAGCGACATGCCTTCCGGTAGCGAGTTCTGGATCGAGGGTAGTTCCTTGCGCACGGCCGTGGCCATGTCGATCGGATTGGCCGCAGGGGTGGGATAAACACCCAGGAAGGTACCTGCCGAACCATTGAACGAAACAATTGTATCCGTGCTCTCGGCTGCAAGCTCGACCTTGGCTACGTCGCGCAGACGCACAACTTCGTCACCAGACGTCTTGATCGGCATCGCACCGAAAGCTTCAGGTGTCTGCAGGGTCGATTTCAGCGTGATCGACGTCGCCACATATTCGTTCTTGGTTTTGCCTGGTGCCGACAGGAAGTTCGATGACTTGATCGCCGCCAAAACTTCCGGAGCTGTGATTTGGCGGGCTGCGAGCTGTACCGGATCAAGCCAGACACGCATCGAATAGACTTGCCCGCCAAGGATTTCCGCCTTGGCAACGCCCTGAATGGTCGACATGCGCGGTTGGATGACGCGTTCCAGATATTCGGTGATCTGCTCGCTTGTCATGTTCGGGTTTTGCGCTGCCAGATACATGGTGGCAAAGCTCTGCCCCGTACCCTTGACGATAACAGGATCGTCGGATTCGTCGGGAAGATTACCGCGAACCTGATTGACCTTGGCGATAACTTCCGTCAGCGCCGCATCGGGATTAGCGCCAAGCTTCATCTGCACGGTCACGGTGCTTGACGAAGGGCGGCTCGACGAGGTTACGTAATCGATATTCTCCGTCGTCGCTACGGATTCAGCGATAGGAGAGGTGATAAATCCCTGAATAAGATCAGCGCTCGCCCCCGCATAGGCGGTGGTAACAGTAATAACCGTCTCATCGACCTTGGGATATTCGCGCACTGAAAGCTGCGCGATACCTTGCATGCCCAAAAGAATGATCATGAGGGCAACGACGGTAGCAAGCACAGGCCGCCGAATGAAAATGTCGGAAAAACTCATCTCGCTCGCCTATTGCTTGTCAGCCGGCTCTGCCGGTGAGTTGGCTGGGTTGACCGTGTTGTCGATATTAACCGAGACCCCGGGCGAAAGCCTGTTTTGACCAGCCGTGATTACGACATCGCCCGGCTTGAGCCCCTTGGTGATCTCAACCACCCCGCCATAACGGCGACCAAGCTGCACGAAAACCTGCTGCGCAACCTGCTTCTCGCCTTCGGCCGCTTTTGTGTCTGCAGTGGGTTCTTTTGGAGCCTCACTGCTTTCAGCAGCGTTTGCTTCGTCCGGTTTGCGCTCTGGGCGAACAGCATAAACGTAATCGCCATAAAGACTGGACACGATAGAGGTCTGCGGAAGCGCGATCACATTGTCTTCCTGCGGAAGCTCCACACGCACCTGCACGAACTGGCCAGGTGTCAGTTTTCTATCAGGGTTCTTCACTTCGGCCCGTACGGAAACCAGACGGGTTGATGGGTCGATTTTTGGGTCGATACCAGTAATGACGCCCGTGAAGTCCAGATGGTCGAAATCTTTGCCCGTCTTCACGGTCTGTCCGAGTTTCAGCGAAGCAAGGGCCTGTTCAGGTACCGTAAAATCGATACGCATGGTATCGACATTCTGCAATGTGGCGATAACCGTACCTGGCGTCACGTACTGTCCGAGGTCAACTCTCGAAATTCCGATTATACCGGAAAAGGGGGCGGAAAGCGTTTTCTGGTCGAGGACTGCCTGAAGTTTTGCAACCTGCGCCTTTGCCGAGGCTGCGCTGGCTGCCGTCGTGTCGACGTTAGAAACCGCGCCGACACCCTGCGTGCGCAGGGTCTGCGCACGTTTCAGGTTTTGATCGGCAAGAATGGATTCAGCCTTTGCAGCTTCGAGGTCCGCTTTCTGAATGCTGTCGTCCAGTTTCAACAGAAGATCACCGCGCTTCACCTTTTGGTTGGACTTGAAGCCAATATCGGTGACGACACCATCCACCTGCACCGTCAGATCCACACCATCGGATGCATTGGCGGAGCCGATGGCTTCAATGCCCGGTGTCCAAACGCCCGGCTCTACCGTGACGGTTGAAACCGTTTGCGCGGGCTGCTGCATGTTGGCGAAGAAATCTTTGATGGCCTGCGTTCTGAACAGGTTGAACCCAATGAGTCCCCCCACGACGATCACCAGGAATATTATTGCCAGAATAAGGCGCTTGATCATTGCGGTTGCACTCCTGGGTGGCGTTTCTGCGCAAGCCCTTTTCGCAATCACACAAAGGTCGCGCGTATTTTACTTGAAGAAGAGAGGCGAATAACTGTACCGTCTGGACGGTAATGTCAACTATCGAACTGTCAGGAGACCCTAGCAAATTGTTCGCCAAAAAGAAGGTCCCGTCGCGCGAACGTATCTTGCGCGCTGCAACGGAGCTTGCCCGGGAAGTAGGTCCAGCTCATCTCTCTCTCGACGCCGTAGCGGCCCGTGCGGGCCTTTCGAAAGGCGGACTGCTCTATTCCTTCCCCAGCAAGGCGAAGCTTCTTGAGGCCGTAGTTGAAGAATACATGAAAGACCACGAGCGGGCGATGGAGGTTCAGGAAACCCTCCAGACTGGGGAAAAAAACCGCGTAGCACGTGCTTTTCTCGATGTTTACCGCGTGCAGACCGACGACGAGCCTCCCGCTTGCGGCGTTCTTGCTGCTATGGCGGAGAATCCGGATTTCATGATCCCTGTTCGTCACTATCACCGGGCTTTGCTGGACCGTATGCAACGTGATACCAGTGATCGTGACGCCACACTCATCGTCTATCTTGCGATTGCGGGCCTTGAAAGCGGCAAGTTATTCGAATGTGAAATTCTCACGGAAGAAGAACAGCATTCTGTCTTATGTCGTTTGGAAAACATGCTGACAGCCGGGTAGCACGATTGGTAGCAACTTTGCCGCCCGACTGTCTTCTATCCGCAGTCTATTCGGATTTGATTCGGGCCACTACAGGAACATAGTGGTCCAGTTCGGGTGCTGGGAACGTTACCGTTTTCTGGGTTTCCGCCGACAGATAAAGCCCCATCATCATTTCCACGACCGCCACCCCGTCGGCAAAGGTTTCGAGAGGCGTCTCACCCTTGCGGAAACATTCGGTCATGTGACGGTTCTCATCCGTATAGCCGTAAACACCCGGCTCATCTTCCAGAACAGGCATGAGACCTTGTTCGGCATTCTGCTTTTCGACGAGGTCTTCGCCTTCCCCGCCTTTAACCTCGCGCGACATGAACACGCGCAAGCCGGTGTTGAGGGAGTTGTATTCCATTGCATATTCGGGACCGAGCAATTCAAGCTGGATGCGTAGTCCGGCGCCTACATAGGCCCACGATGTCGTGGCCTCGATCATCAGCTCATTTCCGTCTTCATCCTCAAGAGCTACCACACCTCGCGCGAAATCTTCGGAGGGACGGTTGCGATAATCGACGCCTGCGCCATAGCGCTCGCGCAACTGGTCTGCGTAGTGCGGGCGTGTCCATTTGAGGTTTGCCACCGTGCCGTTCACGGATTTAATCCGCAGGCTGCCGCGTTTTGCTCCTGGTGCCGTGAGAAGATGGCGGGACACTTCAAGGCTGTGGCACATCATGTCGGACAGGACGCCGCCGCCCTGTTTGTCGCCTTGCCAGAACCAGGCTTCATGTGGACCGGAATGCTCTTCAGCTGCACGGGCGAGATATGGTCGGCCAGTCGTGGCTGCAGCCCGGCGCCAGATGATTTCCTTGCCGCGCAAAACCGGCGTGCAGAAAACCTGATTTTCAAGATAGCCGTGATTAAGCCCGGCATCTTCTGCAAGCTGAAGCATTTCGCGCGCTTCAGCGACCGTGCGCGCCAGCGGTTTCTCGCATGCAACCGCAAATACTCCGGAGCGTCCGGTCTTCACCTCGCGATGCACCGTACGCATAATGTCCAGCCGCACATGATTGGGCGCGGTAATCCAGATAGCGTCGACATTCTCGTCGCCAAGCAGGCTTTCGAGAGAATCGTGGGAACGGCAATCGCCAAGTCCAAGCTCTGTGACGAGAGCGGAAAACTGCGCTCGATTTTCCTCGCTTCGACTATAGACCGCGACGACATCGAGGTTTCTGACGCCAATCATAGAGCGCAGGTGAAACTGTGCGATGAAGCCCGATCCAATGAATCCAATACGCAAGCGCGCTTTCGGCAAAGTTGCCATGTTATCCTCCCGCTTTTTAATCTTTTGGTGCTGGTCCTGTCGTTCCACGCACGATGAGCGATGTCTCCAATAAACGCGGCGCCGGATATTCCCCTTCGCCTGTCATCAGCGTTAGAAGCATACGCATCGCCTCACGTCCGATTTCGTCCCTCGGCTGACTGACTGTCGTCAGCGGCGGATGAAATGTCTCGCTCAGGTAGATATTGTCGAAGCCGATAATCGAAACGTCGTTCGGTACGGAAAACCCGAGCTGTCGCAATTCGTTGATCGCGCCAAACGCCATCTCGTCGTTGGCCAGAAAAATCGCCGTTGGCCGATCCTTGCGTGAAAAGAGTTCGCGACAGGCAGACTGGCCGCGCTCAATCGTATAGTCTCCCGGCAGATCGTAGCCTTGCGGGACAGGAAGCCCTGCGTCGGCCATCGCTGCAAGATAGCCTTCACGCCGCATACGGCTTAGATATTCCGGCATAGGTCCCTGCACATGGGCGATACGATGGTGACCCAGTTCGATCAAATGCCTGACGGCTTCGAACGCGGCCTTGCGATTATCGATATGAACATTGGGCACATCAAGATCGTTGATCAGTTCCAGCGCTACCACTACCGGCTTTCGCACAGGCCCTTTCAGGTTGTGTAAAGTCTCTTCTGGCAGCGCGCCTGTCATGAGAATCATGCCATCGGCATGGCCGTCTTGCAGCATTTCAAAATACTCGGCGGCGCGGGCCGGATCGTTTTCGGCATTCCCCATCAGCACCGAGTATCCGGCGGCGCGGGCTTCCGCCTCAACTCCCTTGAATATCTCCAGATAAAACGGGTTGGAGACATCCCGGACAACGAGCAGCACTGCCATGGAGCGCTGCATGCGCAGATTGCGCGCCGCAACATTGGGGCGGTAATCCAGTGCTTGTACAGCTTCGCGAATACGCCGCTCGGTCGCTTCTGCCACTAGCCCGGAACCGCTGAGTGCACGGGAAACGGTTGCCGTCGAAACGCCGACCCGGTCAGCAATATCCTTGATCTTGGCGCGTTCGCGCATGAAAACTTATCCCCTCATCGACCGGTTGCGGCCATAGAACAGCATCAGGATCAGGAGCGTTGCTCCGAAAATCATCTGCCGTCCGGATTCGTCGATGTTCACCGTGATAAGAATGCTTTGCAGGACGGTCAGGAGGATTGCGCCTGCCATTGTGCCTGTGTAGCCACCCTTGCCGCCGGAAAGCGGCGTGCCGCCAAAGACCACCGCGATGATCGAAGGCAGCATGTATTGTTCACCGACATTGGAAAACGAGGAGCCGGAATAGCCAAGCAGGCACACGCCCGCAAGGGCTGCGAACATACCTGAAAGCGTGAACAGGCCAACGCGGATCAGCCGCACCGGAACACCAGCCATGTAGGCGGCGTGTTCATTGGAGCCGATGGCAAAGATGCGCGTGCCGAAAACGGTGCGATAGAGCATAAAGGCCATGGCAAGGCCAATCAGGCACCAGAGCCAGAGAATTCCGGGTAAACCAAGCAGGAAAGGCTGAGTTACGAAAGATGTCAGTCCCGGCGCTGCCTTTCCGGACGGAATTCCGTTGCGAATTACGACAAGTAGTCCTTGCAACACGCCCAGCATGCCAAGTGTCATCACCAGAGGCGGAATGCGCAAGAGCGTCACGCCGATACCATTAACGGTTCCGAAAAACCCGCCGGCCAGTACGGCCAGCAGCAATGCCGGAACGATAGCCGTGTTGGAACCGTCCATGATATTGCCGGCAACGATGGCTGCAAGCGAAACCACGCCCCCCACGGACAGGTCTATGCCTTCGCGGCCGCCGAGAATGACCAGATTCTGGCCAGCGGCGACGATGCCGAGCAGCGCAGCGACAATGAGAAGCCGCAATATCTGCTGTCCGCTGGCGAAGCCGGGTGAAAGCATCTCGCCGAGAGCGAGAAGCGCAACAATGAGGCCGATGGCGATTACCAGAGGCTGGCGAAACACAGAGCCGATTGAAAGGCTGACGGCGTTTGGCTGCGTGGTCATGCGTTCGCCTTTCTGGAAACAATGATGCCAACCATCAGGGCGATCAGGATGGCAAGGCCTTGAACCAGGTTCTGCCACTCCGACGGCGTGCCGACGAAGAAGACCAAAGAACTGATGAGACCGATAATGAAAGCGCCGATCACGGACCCGACGACACTGCCAACCCCGCCCGCAAGCGCGGTGCCTCCCAATACGACGGCTGCGACGCTGAACAGGGTCATCTTACCGCCGACCAGCGGATCGCCGCTTGCCGTGTCACCGGAAATGCAAAGTGCTGCAAGCGCGGAGAAAAAGCCGCAGATAACGTAACCCTTGATGCGAACAAGAGTGACCGGAAGGCCGGACTGGAATGCAGCGTTTGCATTGTCGCCGACGGCGAGCATTTGCATGATCAAAGCCGAACGGGTCAAAAACGCTACAGCAAGAAGGGCCGCAACAAGCACATACAGAACGAAGGGAATGCCGAAATATTCGGATGTATAGACGGTCCAGTAGATTTCCGGCACGGGCGTTCCGGCCACGGGCAATATCCATAGCGCAACGCCAGTAAAGAAGATGCTCGTGGCAAAAGTCGCGACTATGGCCTGCAGTCGCAGAGCAGCTATCGCAATGCCGTTTACGATGCCGCAAAGAACACCGGCGCCGATGCCTGCGAGACAGGCCAGCAGAACCTGGGCCGGTGCACCGCCCCATTGCTCCATCAAAACAACGATCACGACATTGACCAGAGATACGATGCTACCCGCAGACAGATCTATATCCCCGGAAAAGACCACATAAGTCTGCGCGACAGAAAGGAGCATCAGCGCCAGATAGGTGCTGACAAGACCTGTCAGCGATCCGAAACTGAGGCTGTTCGGCTCAAAAATGCCGTTGAGCGCCAGAAGCGCCAGTAGGATAATAAGGGCCGGGAAGAACGGAAATCGAACGACGAGGCGCTTCAGCGCGCTCATCTCTGCGGTTTTTGTTGTGTCTACTACCATCATGCGGCCTCATAAGCGGCGCGATAAAGATTGAAGCGAGTGCGCTCCTTACCTGTCAGTTCCCGCGTGACCGATCCGCCGTTAAAGACGAGAATGCGGTCGGCATTGCCCAGCAATTCGCTGTCTTCCGACGAGTAGAGAATGATGCTCATGCCATCGCCCGCGAGTTTGCGTATCAGCGCGAAAAGGTCGGCTTTTGCCGAAAGATCGATGCCTTTTGTGGGGTCGTCCAGCAGAAGCACCTGCTGTCGGTCGATCAGCCACCGGCCGATGACGATCTTCTGCTGATTACCGCCTGAAAGCGCGTTGATCGGCTGCGACAGGTTTGCAAAGTGCGTGCGCATGGCCTCCAGCGCCGGCATGACTTTCTCTTTAAGAGCTGACGGCTTTACAACCTGTGTATGCATGCGCAGAAAATGCACGGGAGCCAGATTTTCCAGTATGGGTCGCCCCGTTATAACGCCGTCGCGAACACGGTCGCCTGAAACATAGGCAAAACCTGAGCGAATTGCGTGGCGTGGAGAACCGGCGGCAATTGTCGTGCCGTTCAGTTGTACCGTTCCGCTCGTGCCTGGCGAAGCGCCGAACAATGCGCGCAACACAGCCGACTGCCCCTGCCCGTGCAAGCCGCCAAACCCCAGAATTTCGCCAGCCGCAACCTCGAACGAAACGTTGCGGAAATGTCTGCCAGCAAAGCCGGAAACCGACAATACGGTTTTTCCGCTCGCATTCAGCGGTGTTTTGGTGCTTGCGGTCTCGACGGATGCGGCCGGTGTTTCGCCCACCATCTGGCTTACGATACCTGCCTGATCAATCTCGGTAATCGACGTGGTCGCTACCGTCTCGCCGTCGCGTATCACCGTAACACGATCACCGATTGCAAAAATTTCATCCATGCGGTGGGAAATGAAGACTATAGCTCGCCCCTGCTGCTTGAGCTCGCGCAGAATTTCGAAAAAACGCTCCACTTGCGCGCGATCGAGTGACGATGTCGGTTCATCGAAGATCAGGATCGGGGCTTCGGTTGCCAGTGTTTTCATGATTTCGACCAGCTGACGCTGATCTTCACGCAAGGCATTGACCGGGATGTCGGGTGCGAAATCATCTCCTGCAACACTACTGAAAAGATTGATGTAGCGATGGGCACGAAGCTGAACGGCCTGTCTATCGACAAGTAATCCTGTCTTGCGCGGTAAATCCGCGAGGCAGATATTTTCCGCGACCGTGCGATGCGCCGAAAGACTTAACTCCTGATAGAAAATTCCGATACCAAGGGCGCGCGCCGCGCGTGGGCCTGAAACAGTGACTGGCTGACCATTGAGGTGCACTTCCCCGGAGTCTGGCTTGACGCTTCCCGCCACGATTTTACAAAGCGTGCTTTTCCCCGACCCGTTCGAACCGATGAGGACGTGAACTTCACCAGATTCAATATCAAGATCGCCGCGCTTGAGCGCCAGAGTGGCTCCATAAGCTTTGCGTACATCACGAATAATCAATTTGGTCATTTGTCTGTCCGGTCAAGGGAGCTGGCGGGAAATAGAGTGATCCCGGTTGTGGCTGAACCGTCGGAACCGCTCTATTTGTTTGTTTTCCCCCATGTCTTTGTCCCGGAACCGGTTTCCGCTTTCGGGCGACATGCTTCGATACCCGCATTGCGGCCCGTTGGCCGCGACACCAGAATACATTTGATGGGCAAGCGATTCATTTCGCTGTGCCCAGAAGCCGTGCGCGGAAGATCACGCGCAACGGCAATCCTTTGGCAGCTTACTTGAACAGCTTTTCAGCGTCTTCAATCGAAAGCGACGAGGTATAGGAATAGTAACCTGGCTTGCCCTCGACAGCTTTATAGACTTCCTCGAAGTTCGAGGAGTCGATGAACGGAATTTCGAGATAATGCGCGTTCTTGTACTGACCGTCCGTCGGCTCTTCCTTGAACTCCTTGCCTTGAAGTTTCAGGACAGCAACGTTGAGCGCGCTTGCCATCACACCGGGAGGGTTGACCGCAGCGCCGGAGTTGAGTTTGTCCTTTTTCCACAGGTCGAGAAAGTCCTTGCGGATTTCACCCGTGGCGGCGATGGAATCGACCTTCTTGGCATCAATGATGGAACGCCATGCACCGGCGGCCATGCCGTCCTGCACATAGACGCCATTGATGTCGGGATAAGTTGCGAGCAGGTTCTGCATCGCCTGCTGGCCCTGCGCCTGATCCCAATTGGCGTTCACTTCGTTGATGACCTTGACGTCGGGATATTTCTTGAAGGCATCCTTATAGCCTTCAACACGCATCTGGTTGGCCGGGTGTCCCGCCACGCCGTTAATGGCGACAACGTTACCCTTGCCATTGAGGGTCTTGGCCAGCCACTCGCCGCCTTTGCGGCCATAGTCGGTCTGGTCGATGCCGATATAGATGGCATCTTTCGATGAAACTTCGGCATCCGTGGCTATAACCAGAATATTCTTCTGCTTGGCCTGTTTGAAAATCGGATCAAATGCCGTCGGGCTGTTTGGATTGATGATGATGGCATTGACGCCCTGGCTGATGAAATTGCGCACTTGCGCAATCTGTCCCGGCACGTCGACATTGGCGCTCTGCACCACTACCTCGACGTCCACGCCGCGCTCTTTCCATTTGGCTGCGGCTTCCTTGGCTTCGTCAATCATCTGGGTGCGCCATTCGCTGCCAACCCAGCCATTGCTCAGGCCGATCTTGTAGCTTTCAGCCTGAGCCGAAAATGCGGTCAACCCCAGAACCGCTGCTGCTGACAGTAGGCATTTCGTCAAATTAAGCATGTTCTCCTCCCATAATGCTCAATGAAATCGATTGTATGTCCAAATGTAATCGATTGCAAAGCTCTTTCTGTCATTGGTGTAATTTTTGTGAGCAATAAAAAACGCGCCCGGAAGGCGCGTTTCGAATAATTCATTCTATGAGGAAGAACGCGTTGCAAACTGAGTGAGTCAGATCGGCGTTTCAATCTTTGTTATTGATGTGCTTCAAAAAAATCAGATGGCGGGTATATCGCCCCGCTCCCACCCTTCAGTGGTCAGGGCGGCAAATTCCGCAAAACGGCCTTCGCAGATCGCAGATCGAATGCCCTTCATCAGATATTGATAGTAAGCAAGGTTATTCCAGGTGAGCAGCATTGCGCCGAGCGCCTCCCCCGACTTCACGAGATGATGAAGATAGGCGCGGCTATAGTCGCGTGAGGCAGGACAATCGGACTCGGGATCGAGCGGACGGTGATCTTCGGCATGACGCGCATTGCGCAAGTTTACCTTGCCGAAACGGGTGAAGGCAAGGCCATGGCGACCGGCACGAGTCGGCATGACGCAGTCGAACATATCGATACCGCGAGCAACCGATTTCAAAATGTCGTCCGGCGTGCCGACACCCATAAGATAGCGGGGTTTTTCTGATGGAAGAATCGGGCAAACCACTTCCAGCATGTCGAGCATGACCTGCTGCGGTTCGCCTACTGCAAGTCCGCCGACCGAATAGCCCTTCAGGTCCATCGCTTTCAGCGCGTCCGCCGAACGTTCACGCAGACGCGCATTGTCGCCGCCCTGCACGATACCGAACATGGCCTTGCCGGGTTGATCGCCGAAAGCGATCTTGCAGCGCTCGGCCCAGCGCAGCGATAATTCCATCGCGCGTTCGGTGTTCTTTTCCGGCGACGGTAACGCTACACATTCATCGAGCTGCATCTGGATATCCGAATCCAGCAGTCCCTGAATTTCGATGGAGCGTTCCGGCGTCATTTCATAGGGCCTGCCATCGATATGCGAGCGGAAGGTCACGCCTTTCTCGTCAAGCTTGCGTAACTGTGCCAGCGACATAACCTGAAATCCTCCGGAATCGGTGAGGATGGGGCCTTTCCAGCCACCGAACTCATGCAGCCCGCCGAGCTTGGAAACACGCTCGGCGCCGGGGCGCAGCATCAGATGATAGGTGTTGCCCAGAATAATATCGGCACCAAGTTCTTTCACCTGATCCATATACATGGCCTTGACGGTGCCGGCTGTGCCCACCGGCATGAAGGCAGGCGTGCGCACCACGCCACGTGGCATGGATATTTCGCCCTGACGGGCCGCGCCGTCACAGACAAAAACCTTGAATTCGAAATTTTCACTGGTCATGCGGAATCTCTAAAGAATTGGCCGTGGAGGAAGATCGTTTCATGCTCGCTCGAGCAGACTGGCGTCGCCATACGAGTAAAAACGGTAGTTGTTAGTAATTGCATAGTCATAAGCCTCGCGCATCGTTTCAAAGCCACTGAAGGCGGAAACGAGCATGAACAATGTCGAGCGCGGCAAGTGGAAATTGGTCATCAGCAAATCCACGGCGCGGAACCGATAGCCGGGCGTTATGAATATATCTGTCGCACCGGACCACGGGCGAATGACGCCATCCTCGCCCGCTGCGCTTTCGATCAGGCGCAAAGATGTTGTGCCAACACATACAATCCGTCCGCCGCGGGCATGCACAGCATTTAGGGCATCCGCCGTTTTCTGCGAAACATAACCGGTCTCGGAATGCATTTTGTGGTCTTGTGTGTCGTCGGCTTTGACCGGCAAGAAAGTTCCCGCCCCGACATGCAGCGTTACAAAGTGTTCTTCAACGCCCTTTGCCTTGATCATTTCAAGCAAATCCGGTGTGAAGTGCAGACCAGCGGTTGGCGCAGCAACGGCGCCCTCTTCGCGGGCATATACAGTCTGATAATCTTTCCGGTCCCGCTCATCCTCAGCGCGCTTCGACGCGATATAAGGCGGCAGCGGAATATGACCAACGGCAGCAATCGCCTCGTCCAACATGGCTCCGGAAAGATCAAAGACGAGAAGCACTTCGCCCGCATCGCCTTTCTCCGCCACCGTAGCATCCAGCGTGCCAAGAAAACAGCTTGAACCAGAATGGCCGAAGCGTATGCGGTCGCCTTCCTTGACACGTTTTCCCGGACGCAGAAAGGCTTTCCAACGGCTGGGGCCAGTGCGCATATGCAGCGTAGCGCTCACCTGTGCTATGGAACCTTCGCGTTCGCGCATACCTTCAAGTTGTGCAGGTATCACCTTGGTATCGTTAAACACCAATGCATCGCCTGATTGCAGAAGATCAGGCAATTCGCAGACTTGTCGATCTTGGAAAGATTGACCGGGACGGACCAGCAACAGCTTTGCGTGGTCGCGCGGCTCCACCGGGCGCAAGGCAATGCGCTCTTCCGGCAGGTCAAAATCGAAAAGATCAACGCGCATGGTGAACCTCGTGCGGACATGTCCAGCGAAAATGCAAAGGGGTTTCGCGTTCGGAAATGCATCTAATAAAGTCGGCTCCGGCAGCCTTAAGCACCGGAGCCGCAATAATGCTAACTACAACTGGTGAGATCAGATATCGGCTGCGATGCGTGCTGTCACGATCTTGTCCGGATCGGCGACCGGCTCACCGCGTTTGATGGTGTCGACATTCTCCATGCCTTCGATAACCTGACCCCAAACGGTGTATTGACGGTCAAGCCATGGAGCATCGGCAAAGCAGATGAAAAACTGCGAGTTGGCCGAGTTCGGGTTCTGCGAGCGGGCCATCGACGCCGTGCCGCGCTTGTGTTGGCCATTGGAGAATTCAGCCTTCAGGTCCGGCTTGTCCGAACCGCCCATGCCTGCGCGCGATGGGTTGAACGTAGCTGCATCGGTCTTGCCGAACTTCACGTCACCCGTCTGCGCCATGAAGCCGTCGATCACACGGTGGAACACGACGCCGTCGTAAGCGCCCTCACGTGCCAGTTCCTTGATGCGCTCGACATGGCCGGGAGCCAGATCGGGATAAAGTTCGAGAACGACGTTGCCCTTGGTGGTTTCCAGAACGAGTGTGTTTTCGGGGTCTTTGTAAGCCATTGGGGCCTCTCCTGTTTTAAGACTTATTTCTTGTCGGCCTAAAGCGTGGCCTTGATGATCTTGTCGGGATTTTCTACCGCGCCATTATCGGCTTCGCTGCCCTTTTTTATCTTGTCCACGGCGTCCATACCGCTGATAACCTTGCCAACCACAGTGTACTGTCCGTTGAGAAACGCACCGTCGTCAAACATGATAAAAAACTGGGAGTTGGCCGAGTTCGGGTTTTGGCTGCGCGCCATACCGACTGTTCCGCGCACAAAAGGCTCTTTGGAAAATTCAGCCGGGATATCCGGATAGTCGGAGCCGCCGGTGCCAACTCGGGAGGCATTGAAACCCTTGTCCATGTTGCCAAATTTCACATCGCCGGTCTGTGCCATGAAGCCGGGAATCACACGGTGGAAGGCAACACCGTCATAGGCGCCTTCACGAACCAGCTTTTCGATTTGGGCGACGTGCTTTGGCGCAAGGTCGGGACGCAGCTGAATTGCGATTTCGCCGCCCTTAAGTTGCAGGACAACCGTATTGTCGGCATTGGCGGCGAATGTCGTCTGAACCGTGCCTAGAGAAAGCGCAAACAGTGCGGTTGCGGCAAGTGCCGAACGAATGAAAGACATAATCGAGAAACTCCCTGCAATCAGGATTTGAATTTTGTTTCAAGGGCAATGGCGACAGCCACGGGTACAAATGGCCGTATATCGCCTCCCATGGAAGCAATCTGGCGAACCAATGTGGCGGTAATCGTGCGTACAGCGGGATCAGCGGGCAGGAAAACCGTCTGCAGCTCCGGTGCTATGGTGCCATTCATACCCGCCATTTGCATTTCATAATCAAGATCGGTTCCGTCACGCAGCCCGCGCACCATCAGCTGTGCGCCATGCTTTCGCGCCGCATCGATCACCAGACCATCAAATGAAATCACCGAAACGCGTTTGGCGTCTTTCGCAAGTACAGCTCGGGAGCTTTGGCCAATTAGCTCGACACGCTCCTCGAAACTGAACAGCGGTTTTTTTCCGGGATGAATGCCAATGGCGACAATAACCTGATCGGCAAGGCGCAACGCACCTTTCAGGACATCCATATGGCCATTGGTTACCGGGTCGAAGGAGCCCGCATAGATCGCGATCGTCATTTCTCCCAGCTAGCCTTTTCTGATCGAATTTTCAACAACAACCACGACAGATAAGAAATCGGAAACCAAGAAAACAGATGAATGCGACATGAACAGCGATTTCAGTGAAAGTTCACAACCGATTTACCAGAGTAGGCGCAAATTCGGTGCAACCTTTTCGTTTCTCAAGCGTATGTATGTCGAAAGGATAACACGATGATGATCTTTCTTCTGGCATTATCCATGATGGTGGCCATGGCCGCTTCGGCAATCATATTGCTTCTCGAAGAGAATGAAACCAAGCGCCAGCGCGTGCGGCAGGTTGCGTTTGATCTCAACACCTTGCGCAACATGCGTTCGCGCTGAAAGCCATTCTTGAGGCAGACGAGTTCGCGCCAAAGCGCTTGAACTTGCTGTCCGTCAGTCGTGTTCCTGTGATCGCCAATTCCTCCAGTCTTGGCATCTGAAAAAGGCCGATGGTTCCCGCCATCGGCCTTTTTCATGGAATCAGAAGAATGCCCGGCTTTTGGCCAGGCATTTCGAATTACTCTTCACTTTCAGCAGGCGCTTCAGATTCGGGTACAATATCGCTGCCGTCCACATCGCCATTGCCGTTCTCCTCATCGCTTTCCGCTTCGGAAATACGCTCCACGGAGACGACCTTTTCACCATCTGCGGTATTGAAGATCGTGACACCCTTGGTCGAACGTCCGGCGATACGAATGCCGTCAATCGGCACACGGATAAGCTGGCCGCCGTCCGAAACGAGCAGAATCTGATCGCTGGCTTCGACTGGGAACAAAGCCACAAGTTTGCCGATCTCGTCGGTTTTCGATGTATCTGTGGCGCGAATTCCCTTGCCCCCACGGCCCGAAACACGGAATTCATAGGACGAGGAACGCTTGCCGTAACCGTACTCACTCACGGTAAGCACGGTTTGTTCGCGCGCCTTCAGTTCCTGATAGAGCTCTTCCGAAAGCTCGGCTTCTGCGCCGACTTCTTCACCGACGACGACGATATCGTCCGCATCGTCCGCACCCTGCGCCCGGCGTTCGGCAATCGAACGCTTGAGATACGCAGAACGCAGCGACGCATCGGCATCAACATGGTGCAGGATTGCCATCGAGATGACCTTGTCACCATCCGCAAGGTTGATGCCGCGAACACCGATGGAATTGCGGCCCGCGAAGACACGCACATCTGTGACGGGGAAGCGGATGCACTGGCCGCCAGCGCAAGTCAGAAGCACGTCGTCGAATTCTGTACAGGTATCGACCGAGAGGATCTCATCATTCTCGTCTTCGAGCTTCATGGCAATCTTGCCGTTGCGGTTGACCTGGACGAAATCTGACAGCTTGTTACGGCGAACCGTGCCGCGCGTCGTAGAGAACATGACGTCGAGGTTTGCCCAGGATTCTTCATCCTCCGGCAATGGCATGATCGTTGTAATACGCTCACCCTGCTGCAATGGCAGCATATTGATGAGTGCCTTGCCGCGCGATTGCGGATTGCCGACCGGCAGACGCCACACTTTTTCCTTGTAGACGATACCGCGCGAGGAGAAGAACAGCACCGCAGTATGCGTATTGGCGACGAACAGACGGGTTACGAAATCCTCGTCCTTCGTTGCCATGCCGGAGCGACCCTTACCGCCACGACGTTGCGCACGATAAGTCGCCAGCGGCACACGCTTGATATAACCCGCATGGCTAACCGTCACGACCATATCTTCACGGGCGATGAGGTCTTCATCGTCCATTTCCGCGCCACCGAGGCCGAACTCGGTGCGGCGTGGTGTGGCGAACTCATCGCGAACTGCGATCATTTCTTCCTTGACGATCGTCATCACGCGGAGACGCGATGAAAGAATGTCAAGATAATCGCGGATTTCTTCGCCGATTTTGTTCAGCTCGTCCGCAACTTCGTCGCGACCAAGTGCTGTCAAGCGCTGCAGGCGCAGATCAAGGATAGCACGGGCCTGCTCTTCTGAGAGGTTATACGTGTTGTCTTCATTGATCCGGTGACGCGGATCGTCAATCAGACGGATCAACGGTGCAACGTCAGCGGCAGGCCAGCGACGTTCCATCAACTGCTCACGCGCGGTCGAAGGATCCGGCGCTCGGCGAATAAGCGCAATCACCTCATCGATATTGGCGACGGCAATCGCCAGGCCCACCAATACATGCGCACGGTCGCGTGCTTTGTTAAGCAGGAACTTGGTGCGACGCGTCACCACTTCCTCGCGGAAGGCAACGAATGCACGCAGCATATCGAGAAGATTGAGCTGTTCCGGCTTGCCACCGTTCAGCGCCACCATGTTGCAGCCAAACGAGGTCTGCAATGGCGTGTAGCGATAAAGCTGGTTCAGCACGACATCAGCAACCGCATCGCGCTTCAGTTCGACCACAACGCGATAGCCTTCGCGGTCAGATTCGTCGCGCAGATCGGAAATGCCTTCAATACGCTTGTCGCGCACCAGTTCGGCCATTTTCTCGATCATCGAAGCCTTGTTCACCTGATAGGGAACTTCGGTGATGATGATAGCCTCACGGTCGCCACGCATTGGTTCAATCGCTACGCGACCGCGCATGATGACCGAGCCACGACCTGTGGTGTAGGCAGAATTGATGCCAGCGCGTCCGAGGATAATACCACCGGTCGGGAAATCCGGACCAGGGATAATCTCCATCATTTCTTCCAGCTCAATGGCCGGATTTTCAATGAGAGCTACGCAACCGTCGACGACTTCGCCAAGATTATGCGGCGGGATGTTGGTCGCCATACCGACCGCAATACCGCCAGAACCATTGACAAGCAGGTTCGGAAAGCGCGCTGGCAGAACCATCGGTTCCCGCTCGCGGCCATCATAGTTATCCTGAAAATCAACTGTATCCTTGTCGATATCCGACAGAAGGGATTCAGTGACTTTTTCCAGGCGGCATTCGGTATAACGCATTGCCGCTGGCGGATCGCCATCGATGGAACCGAAATTGCCCTGTCCATCCACGAGTGGATCGCGCAAGGAGAAGTCCTGCGCCATACGCACGAGGGCATCATAGATCGAAGAGTCACCATGCGGATGGTACTTACCCATCACTTCACCGATCACACCTGCCGATTTACGGTAGGGGCGATTGTAAGCGAGGTTCATCTCGTTCATGGCATGGAGGATACGGCGGTGCACAGGCTTGAGGCCGTCGCGCACGTCAGGCAGAGCGCGGCTTACGATAACGCTCATCGCGTAATCAAGATAAGAGCGCTGCATCTCCTCGATAATGGAAATCGGCTCGATACCGCTGGGGCCGCTCGGGCCGCCATGCATATCGTCGGAACCGGGTGGAGGCGTTTGATCTGACACTATTCAGATATCTTTCTCAACAGAATCGATAAAGTCACTTTATAAAGGAAAGCAGCACAAAACGCCAATTTCACGACTGATTCTGGCCGTTAATTAAGAATTAAAAATCAATAGCTTATAAGATATTCACATAAAGATCGCGCAATGATGTTGCCCATAGGGGCTGTTTGCATCGACCAGGAAGTCCTGATCGTCTACAATCCGGACAGCCGACAGCGCAAACGACATCAACTGAAGGGCGAGTTCAGCATGGGGTTCTACGATACGGTTTTCAGCGCCTTCGTCACCCTTCTCGTCACAATCGATCCACCAGGCCTTGCGCCGCTATTTTTGGCACTCACACCGGGCATGGACCGCAGTCATCGCGGTCAGGTTGCTCTGCGCGCATCGGTCATCGGCTTCATTGTCATGGCGCTTTTTGCTATCGCAGGCGTCCAGATTCTCGGCATGTTCGGCATCACCATCGGCGCATTCCGGGTCGCGGGTGGTCTACTGCTCTTCTGGATTGCCTTCGAGATGATTTTCGAGAAACGGACGGAACGCAAGGAAAAGAGCGCAGAAGTCGCAATCACCAAAGACCATATTCGCAATATAGCAGCCTTCCCGCTTGCGATCCCGCTCATTGCTGGACCGGGCGCCATTTCGGCCATCGTGCTGACATCGAACTCCTTTGAAGGCATCGGCCCACGTGCCGCCCTTCTTGGCGTCATCTTCGTCTGCCTGCTCATTACCTATGTTGTGCTTATGCTTGCCGAACGCGTCGACCGGTTTCTAGGCGAAACCGGCCGTTCTATCCTGACCCGTCTGCTGGGTGTCATCCTCGCAGCACTTGCAGTTCAATTCGTCGCAGACGGCGTGAAGTCTTTAATCAACGGTTAGTGCATTGTGTTTAGCACGTCCGAAAGGACGCACGGCGCTCTAAACAGATTTCATTGCCTTCTTGCCAATCATCGCATGGCGAAGCTTGGACGAGAACCAATCGATAACGGCGACCGCCACGAGGATCATCAGGATCAGGAATGAAACGTCCTGAAGATTGAGAACCTTGATTTGTTCTGCAAGGTGGGCACCAATACCGCCTGCCCCGACAATGCCGATGATCGTCGCGGAACGGGTGTTGGATTCAAAGAAGTAAAGCACCTGACTGCCCATGAGCGGCAAAACCTGCGGTAATATACCGAAGCGATAGCCGTGCAGTCTGTTGCCCCCGGAAGACACAACACCTTCCACTGGCTTCTTGTCGGCGCCTTCAATGGCTTCGGAAAACAGCTTGCCGAATGCACCAAAATCCGAACAGGCAATTGCAAGAATGCCTGCGAACGGCCCAAGGCCTACCACCGATACCCAGATCAATGCCCAGATCAGCGTATCAACGCCGCGAATGGTATCGAGAAAGCGACGAATGCCAAAGTGGAGAAAGATATTCGGAATGATGTTCTTCGCAGCCAGAAAACCGAATGGGAAAGCAAGAAGCGCGGCCAGCAATGTGCCAAGATACGCGATCGCCAATGTTTCCATCATGGACCACAGATAAAGGCTGAAACGGCCACCGGATGACGGCGGCAGCATCATCAGTGCAAAATCGCCGAGACGCCCCAACCCATTGAGAATGCGCAGCAGCGAGAAATCGAGCCAATAGAAGGCGAACCAGACCGAAGCGATCACAGATACGGTTAAAATCGCCAGATTGCGCCATGCACGGGCATTGCCGAATAGTTCGGCATGTTCCGCCCGGAGTTCTTTTTCATGCGCGTGCGCTTCGCGGGAGAGACTTTGTGCTACATCAGTCATGGTAATCTCCCATTTAGCCTATACGGCCAAGAAGCGCGTGGCGAACCCGCTGCGTAATGAGATCGATGACGACAATGGTCACGATAATCAGAAGCAGGATGGCGCTAACGTCGCTGTAGTAAAACTGGCGGATTGATGTGAGCAGTTCCTGCCCGATACCACCTGCCCCGACAAAGCCCATGACAGAAGCCCCGCGAACATTGATCTCGAAACGCAGCAATCCGTAGGATGCAAAATTCGCTGCCACCTGTGGAAGCACCGCAAAGCGAATAACCTGCAGTCCGGACCCACCCGCTGCACGGATACCCTCAACAGGCCGCATGTCTATATTCTCAACAACTTCCGAAAACAGCTTGCCGAGTGCGCCAGTGGTGTGAAGCATAAGTGCGAGTACACCAGCCATCGGTCCAAGACCAAAGGCGATGACAAACAAAAGCGCAAATACGATTTCAGGAACGGTGCGCAGCAACTCAAGCCCACGGCGAACTATAAAGCGAACCGTGGAATTTGGCGCCATATTGGACGAGGCTGCAAAGGATGCCCCAAAGGCAATCACAGCACCAATCAACGTTGCCAGGTAGGCAATCAGCAGTGTCTCAAACAACATTTTGAGCCAGCCACCGATATTCCAGTACCAGGCAGCCAGATCGCCCCAGAAATTCGCGATCGTCAGATCCGGCAGGATGCGGCCAAGATAGCTTGTAAAGCGAAAGAGATTTTCGACCAGTGTGCCCGGCCGAACATCGGCGACAACGGAGGCAGCTACGGCGATAACGACAAGCGCAAGGAGGAGCGCGATACCGTAGAGACGTCGTTTGCCGACTTCTCTCCGATAATCGGCAAGCAGGCTTTTTGCTCCGTTGCCGTCGAGTGAGGATACCGTCATGCGAGATTCCTTTAACCAAGCATGATCTTATCCGAAAACCGGTTCCCACTTTTCGGGATCATGCTCTAAAAAATGCCCGGAACAGGGTACGTTCCGGGCATTTCAATTGTTCTACGGATTAGGACTTGCGAGCCTTGTCGTTGAACTTGAGCATCTCGATGATTGGCTCATATTCCTTGGCGTCGGTCGCTACAAACTCCTGATCCTTGCCATCGGAAAGGGCGTCAAAGCCAGCCTTATCCTTCTTTGGCATGTCGAGGAAAGCCTGCTTGATGTCTGTCTTGAGCTGGTCTGGCAGAGTGCTGAGAACAGCAAATGGACCTTCAGGAAGGAAGTCCGACTTGAAGATGACGCGGAAATCGTCCTTCGTCATTACCTTGCCGTTTGCATCCTTGAGAACGCCGCGGCTGATCATGCGGGTAAGGTTGGAATCGTCTTCCGAATTCCAGGAGTTAGCAGCAGCGTCTGCGGTGCCCTGTGCGAGAGCAAGAACTGCGTTTTCATGGCTGCCTGCAAAGAAGTTCTTACCAAAGAACGTATCGACGCTATAGCCGTCACGGTTCAAGAAGAAGCGTGGCGCGTTGTTGCCCGATGTCGAGTTTGGATCAACCAGAGCAATCGCTTTGCCCTTGAGGTCGTCCATCTTCTGGTACGGGCTGTCGGCGCGAACATACACAACCGAGTAATAGCCGTTTACGCCAGTGTCGTGACGCTGGTTGACGAGCGGAGTGGTTTCAACACCGGTCATGACTGCACGAGCATATGAAGCCGGGCCATAAAAAGCGATCTGGATATTGCCAGCGCGCTGGCCTTCGATAACAGCTGCATAGTCGTTTGCAACACGCAGGGTCACCTTCGTGCCGAGTTCCTTACCGAGATAAGCAGCCAGAGGCGCATAACGGTCGGAAGTGGTCGAAGCGTTTTCAGCTGGGATCACGCCCAGAACGATTTCTGGATAATCCTTGCTCCAGTCAGCTGCCTGAGCAGTGGAAGCCATCATTGGCAAGGTCAGCGTAGCGGTAAGCGCAGCAGCCGCCAGAAAGTTTCTACGGTTAAGCATAAGTCTCTCCTATTAATCCCTGATTTTGGAGCGTAAATTTTCCGGAGCGATGTTGGCTCAGGCGGAAAGTTGGCGCAGAACGGCTTCAGCCGACTGCGGAACTGGCATCGGCATTGGCTCGGTCGCATCATCCTGATCGATGACTTCATCGGCTTCCATGCCGTAAAGGTCGCGTGATGCCATATCGGTCAGCATTGACGGCGTTCCTCGGAACACGATCTTGCCAGCAGACATGCCGACGAGGCGGTCGCAATAATTGCGCGCAATATCGAGTGAGTGCAGATTGCAGAGAACCGTAATTCCATATTCGCGATTGATACGACGCAATGCATCCATGACGCTGCGCGTATTACGCGGGTCGAGCGAAGCGATTGGTTCATCTGCAAGGATAATACGTGGTTGCTGAACAAGTGCGCGGGCAATAGCCACACGCTGTTGCTGGCCACCGGAAAGCTCATCGGCGCGATGCGCTGCCAGATGGGCGATATCAAACTGCTGCAAAGCGGAAAGAGCAATCAGGCGCTCTTCATCGCTCCAGATGCGCAAGAGCGATTTAGGAGTGGAAACATAGTTCAAACGGCCCATAAGCACATTGGTCAGGACATCAAGTCGATCAACCAGATTGAAATGCTGGAAGATCATCGCACATTGTGCACGCCAGGCGCGCAGTCCAGAACCCTTAAGCCCGGTGACGTCGCGACCGTCCCAGTGAATTGTTCCCTCTGAAGGCTCAACGAGGCGATTGATCATACGCAGCAGCGTCGACTTGCCCGCGCCTGAACGCCCGATAATTCCCACAAACGTGCCAGGCTCGATCTCGAGATCAACACCTGAAACCGCCACCTTATCATTATAGCGGCGCGTTACGTTTTTTAGTTGAAGCATGAATTCGTCTCCATTCATGCTTACTATTGATCCGTTCAATGACACTGCAATGAACGGATCATGACGTTTGTGTAAACTTACATTCCGCTATAGGTTTTTTATTTAAGCAATTGTTTTAATGCTCATTTCCTGCAAATGGCGAAGGAAGGTATCTGTGGATGTGGCGACTTCACCCGAATTGTCTATTATGACAACATCGTCAGCACCGTCGTCAAAGCTCACTTCGCGCGCTAGTCGCAGAGCGATTTCTTCTCTACTTTCACGACCGCGCGATGCGAGCCGTTCGGCGAGTACCTCCGGGCGTGCCGAAATGATGACGACTGAACGCTCAGCATAAAGCCTGCGGATATCACCGAGCACTCGCCGCGAGACGTTGGCAATCACAACAGTTCCGTCTGCGATTTTCTCATCGAGCGATTTGGGCAATCCATAGCTCAGTCCATGCGCCTGCCAGTGCAGGGCAAAAGCACCCCCACCTGCAGACTTAGCAAATGCCACTTCGTCAAGGCTATCATGATCTTCCGTACCCGGCATTTGCGGGCGCGTGATAATGCGACGGACAAAATGAAAACGCGTGTCACTCGAAAGAGCCACACGCGCCGCATCCATAATCGTATCTTTGCCGGCCCCACTGGGACCGACAACGGCAACGAAACATCCACGTGGCTTATTGTCTGCTGGCATCACAACACACGCTCACCTTCGCGCCAGACTGTGCGTACAACAGGAATAGCCCCCTTGGTGCGAGTGCGAACCAGATCCGCACGCTTGCCAATAGCGATCTCGCCGCGATCATCCATTGCCATGGCATCAGCCGGATTCTTGGTTACGAGACGAATTGCATCGGGCAAAGCAATCGAGCGTTCACCGGAAGCAAGACCGAAGGCCGACTGGATAAGGCTGAACGGAATATAGTCCGAAGACAGAATATCGAGGCTGCCATTATCAACGAGATCGCGAGCAGCAATATTACCGGAATGCGAGCCGCCGCGAACGATGTTTGGCGCGCCCATCAGGATCGACAATCCGGCTCCCTTTGAAGCATTTGCTGCTTCCATAGTGGTCGGGAATTCGGCAATCCGCACACCATGATCAAGCGATTCATCGACGTGATTGCTCGTCGCATCGTCATGACTCGCCAAAACAATCCCGCGATGCGCCGACAAATCAGCAATCGCGCGGCGATGTTTTGCAGAATAGGCGTCTGAATCCGCCATGCGCTTTTCACAATGCACCCGGAACTCCTCATCCGTGAGCTTCATCTTGCGCATGTAATAGGTGCGATAGGTCTCAAGATCAACGAATTGCCGCTGTCCCGGCGCATGATCCATAAGCGAAGCGAGCTTGACCCGTTCATCATTTTCAAAAAGTGCAAAGCTTTCAAGGCAATCCGCCGATGAAACTTCACAACGCAGATGCAGGAAGTGATCTGCGCGCAATCGATTTTCGCGCACACCGCTTTCAATGGCATCTGCAAGCATACGCATATCCTTGCCGGCAAAATCTCGGTCATAATCCGAGCCGACACGCATGGCATCGAATACAGTTGTGATACCGGAAGCTGCGACCTGCGCATCATGCGCCTGAACTGCAGCGTCGACATTCCAGCGGACTTTCGGGCGTGGTGCGTAATGGCTTTCAAGCTGGTCGGTGTGCAACTCGATCAGACCCGGAATGACATAATCGCCGTCCATGTCATCACCACCATTGGTGTTGCCCTGATCAATCGCTGCAATTTTGCCATCGCGGATCAGAATCGATCCAGAGACAATCTCGTCAGCGAGCACGATGCGGGCATTTTTAAGAACGATTTCATTAGCCATTGGATAGCTCTTTCATAACCGCATTTGTATTAGCGGCCGTTTCGTATTTCGAAAGGAAAGCTTCGATATCGAGTTCGCGGAAATCATCGAGCCCATCACGCAGACGCTCGTGATCCCAGTCCCACCAGGCCAGTCGATCAAGTCGATTGCCGGTGGCCGCATCGAAACGCTCACGGATAAGGCGTGCAGGCACACCGCCGAAGATTGTATATGGCGCCATGTCCCTGCTCACGACTGCTCCGGCTCCAACAACCGCGCCATTGCCAACCGTCACTCCCGGCAGAATGGTCGAACCATGGCCAAGCCATGTGTCGTGACCAATCTTCACGGCATTGCCGCGTCGCCACTCGAAAAAATCGGTTTCATCCTTTTCGCCCGGCCAGTAATCACCTGCACGATAGGTGAAATGATGCAGTGTCGGACGCCATGTCGGATGATTGGTAGCATTGATGCGTACATGGCTGGCAATATTGGAAAACTTGCCAATCTCCGCACACCAGATTTCACAGTCGATACCGAGATAGGAATAGTCATCAAGCACAGTTTCTGAAACCCGGCTGCGCGCACCGACTTCCGTGTATCGGCCAAGCTTGCTGCCGTTAACTTCGGCAGTATCGTGCACCAAAGGTGCTACCGAGAGCTTAGTCATGCAGCAGCCCTCGGAGAGAAAGCGGTAACGTCGATAATCCGGTCAGCAACCTGTTCACGCACATCTTCGTCATGGAAGATGCCGAGCATTGCGACGCCCTGAGCTTTCTTGGCCTTGATAAGGTCAACAACGACTGCACGGTTCTTGGCATCAAGCGAAGCCGTCGGCTCATCAAGCAGCAACACCGGATGATCGGTAATGAAACCGCGCGCAATGTTCACGCGCTGCTGTTCACCACCTGAGAACGTGGCTGGAGGCAGCGCCCAAAGCCGCTCTGGCAGGTTGAGCTGCGCAAGCAATTCGCTCGCACGGTTGCGGGCGACATCGCGATCCACACCACGCGCCACCAGTGGCTCTGCAACGACATCGATTGCCGCAACACGCGGCAGTGTGCGCAGGAACTGGCTGACATAGCCAATCGTATCACGCCGAACGGCCAGCACTTCGCGCGGATCGGCAGTCGCCAGATCCACCATGCGATCTTCGTGACGAATGAGGATCGAGCCAGCATTCACTGCGTAATTGCCATAGACCATCTTGAGGATGGAGCTTTTACCCGCCCCGGAAGGTCCGCCAAGCACAGCGCATTCACCAGCTTCCAGATTGAAATCCACGCCGCTTACCACTGGCAACTGGATGCCGCCCTGCAAATGCATCGTGAATGTCTTCGCGAGACCCGACACGGCCAGCGGAGAGGATGTTTTAATTTCGGTCATTTCTCATCTCACGCATGAAGTTTCGCTAATTTACGAACAATATTCTGCAAACATCTGTTTTAATTTACTAAACCTGCAGAATAGACGACACGAGCAATTGCGTATAAGGCGCTTGCGGGTCATCCAGAACGCGGTCGGTCAGACCCTGTTCGACAATATGGCCGTCCTTCATGACCATGATGCGATGGGACAGAAGACGTGCCACTGCGAGATCGTGAGTAACGATGACAACCGAAAGGCCGAGATCGCTCACCAGACCGCGTAACAGATCAAGAAGACGCGCCTGCACAGACACATCGAGACCACCGGTCGGTTCATCCATGAAAACAAGACGCGGTGCCGTGACCAGATTGCGTGCAATCTGCAGACGCTGACGCATACCGCCAGAGAAAGCGCGTGGCTGGTCGTCAATACGGTCAGCAGCAATTTCAACGCGTCCGAGCCATTCGGTCGCTGTGTTGCGGATATTGCCGTAATGGCGCTCGCCAACAGCCATCAGTCGTTCACCGACATTGGCACCCGCCGAAACGGTCATACGCAGACCATCGGAAGGGTTCTGATGCACAAAGCCCCAATCGGTACGCATCAGGAAGCGGCGTTCAGCCTCACCGATCTTGTAAAGATGACGGAACTCGCCATCGCGCATGCGATATTCCACGTTGCCCGATGTTGGCTCCAGACGCGTTGCCAGACAGTTGAGCAGGGTCGTCTTGCCCGAACCAGATTCACCGACGATTGCCAGCACTTCGCCCGGCCAAAGCGAGAAATTGATATCTGCGCAACCGCGACGGCTCCCATAAAACTTGGAGAGATTGCTGACTTTCAATAGAGGTTGCTCGCTCATTTCAGGGCTCCCTTGGCTGCGGCCTCATTGTTCGCTGCCAGATGACCAAAGTGGCCATTAGCCTGACGATCTTCACAATAATCGGTATCGGAGCAGACAAACATCGAGCCACCACGATCATCCAGCACGACTTCGTCGAGATAGACGCCGCGTGCGCCACACAACGCGCAAGGCTCTTTGAATTTCTGCACTTCGAATGGATGATCCTCGAAATCGAGGCTCACGACATCCGTATAGGGAGGCACGGCATAGATACGCTTTTCACGACCGGCACCAAAGAGCTGCAAAGCTGGCGACATATGCATCTTTGGATTGTCGAACTTCGGCGTTGGCGACGGTGCCATGACGTAGCGCCCCTCGATCATCACCGGATAATCATAGGTTTTGGCAATGTGGCCGTGGCGCGCGATATCCTCATAAAGCTTCACATGCATGAGGCCATATTCAGCAAGCGCATGCATCTTGCGCGTTTCAGTTTCGCGCGGTTCAAGAAAACGCAACGGTTCCGGGATCGGCACCTGATAGACAATCACCTGCCCCTCAGTCATCGGATATTCCGGAATGCGATGACGCGTCTGGATGATCGTCGCCTCGCCCGTATGGGTGGTCACGGCAACATCTGCAGTCTTCTGGAAAAACGCGCGGATGGAGACGGCATTTGTTGTGTCGTCAGCACCCTGATCAATCACCTTCAGTACATCATTCTGACCGAGGATTGCGGCAGTTACCTGCACGCCGCCTGTGCCCCAACCATAAGGCATAGGCATTTCACGGCTTGCAAACGGCACCTGATAGCCCGGAATAGCGATGGCTTTCAGGATAGCACGGCGGATCATCCGCTTTGTCTGCTCATCCAGATAGGCGAAATTGTAATTGGCTAGATCGCTCATTCTGCTGCTTCCTTTGCCGGGTCTTCGGCTTGCTCGCCTTCAGCTTGATTGCGCACTTCCTCATATTCCGCACGCATGCGGTGGATGAGGTCGAGTTCGGCTTGAAAATCCACGTAATGCGGCAGTTTCAGATGCTCTACGAACCCTGTCGCCTGCACGTTGTCGGAATGCGAAATGACGAATTCCTCGTCCTGGGCGGGCGCAGTTATATCCGTATCAAATTCCCGCACACGAAGCGCACGATCACAAAGCGACATGGACATGGCCTTGCGCTCGCTCTGACCGAAAACCAGACCGTAGCCGCGTGTGAATTGCGGCGGCTGTTTGGCCGAGCCCTTGAACTGGTTCACCATCTGGCATTCGGTCAGCTGCACACGACCGAGCGAGACGGCAAAGCCCAGCTCGGGCACATCGAACTCCACCTCGACTTCACCGATGCGGATCTCACCAACAAAAGGATGCGAATTGCCATAGCCGCGCTGGGTGGAATAACCGAGCGCAAGCAGGAAGCCTTCATCACCTCGTGCCAAAGCCTGCAAGCGCAGATCGCGTGGCATCGGAAAGGTCCATGGTTCACGCGTAAGGTCGCCCGGCTCATGACCGTCCGGCATAGCGCCATCTTCCTCGATCATGCCGTTAACGCCGAGAATATCGGTAACGCGTGGCGTCGCCTCAGGTTCAGTCACACGCACTTCCGGCTCAGGAACGCTCACATCGCCAGCCAATTCCGGATCAAGTAGACGGTGCGTATAATCGAATGTCGGCCCCAATAGCTGCCCGCCGGGCAGATCCTTATAGGTTGCCGAAATTCGGCGTTCGATCAGCATATCCGCCGTTTCCAGCGGAAGCGAATAACCAAAACGCGGCAATGTCGTGCGGTAGGCACGCACCAAAAAAATCGCTTCGATCAGGTCGCCACGCGACTGGCGCACGGCAAGTGCCGCAAGTTCGCGATCATAAAGCGAGCCTTCTGCCATCACACGATCAACGGCGAGGCCAAGCTGTTCGACAATCTGATCAAGACGAAGTGCCGGAACCGAGCGATCACCGCGACGGCGATCATCAAGCAGACGGTGGGCATTGCGAATGGCGGTTTCGCCCCCTTTTACAGCAACATACATGGATCAGCCCTCAATCTTTTCATCAGCATGATCTTTTCCGAAGACCGGTTCCCACTTTTCGAGATCATGCTCGAAACTTGCTACACGAGTTGTGCGGGGAAGTGCTGCAACTGCGCCTTCGCAGACGAGCACCAGATCGACGCCCAATGGAAATTGCGCTCCATTTTCGCGCCATTGCGCAATGAAATCCTGCGGCAGCCCCTCAACATGCAGCACATGTTCGTCCTTGATGCCCGGACCTTTGAGATTGAAGCATTGTCCGGTCTCAAGCGAAGAAACAGCCAGGACTATGGTCGTTGAACGGTCCGGAAATTCCGCATTGCCCTGCGCAAAAGAAGAGAGCGCAGGCAAGGATTGCGCACCGGTCACAAGCGCAAACTGTGCCTTGGACTGGTCATCGACGATTGGTGCGCCGGTATGGAATGTCAGCCAGGCCGTCGCGTCCTTGTTGACAGCGATTTCAGCATCCACCCAGACGCTGGCGTCGTGATCAAGCAATGTTGCAGCAAGCACACCAAGCTCAGGCGTAAGCGGCTGTGGTGGCGTCGCAGCTTGAACCAACGAATAAATACGGCCGGGATTTGCAATAGCGTGCATCACAGCACGAAACGCCGATTGCGCCTCATTAACCGGATCAGCCAGACCGCCTTCGAAAGCAGAAGAAGAGTGGAGCATCAGTTGTCTCCCCGAACCATAGTGAAGAAATCGACCTTGGTGGCAGCCGCCTCAGCGCGCAACTTTGTATCCGCATCATCAATGCGGCTGCGCAGCACATTCAGCACCTGACTCTCAACAGCGTCGCGCTTGCCTTCATCAAGCCAAAGTGCATCGAACAGGGCGGCGAGCTTCGCCTTTTCTTGATCGCGTCCGAGTGCATAGGAATGCCCGACTAAACCATCGGACAGACGAACGGTCGCTCTGGTAACGGTCGTTTCACCGACATTGAAGGGTGCACCACCGCCGCCGATGCGGCCGCGCAGCATAACAAGTCCGGTTTCAGGACCACGCAGAACCTCGAATTCCGGCTTATCCGGCCAATTCTGCCAAAATGATTTCAGTTCTTCACCGCTGGCGCGTGCAAGAATTGCCAAGCTGGCCTGACGTGCAATCTGCGTCGCATCCGGCGCCGTTCTGTTTCCAGTCGTGGAGCTCGCTCCACTTTCACCCGTGCTATGCTGCGTCGTCTGCATGAGCTTATCCGCCCTACCCTAATCTCGTTGACTTTATCGCCATAATTGTCTATTTATCTAGACAACTATACAGTAACACCATTCATATACCCTGCCAATGACAGGACGATGACAAAGCATGGCAAAGACGAAACGAATTGAGCGAAACAGCGGCGTGGCCATCTGGCGACAGATCGCGGACGAGATACGCAGCGACATCATGGCCGGGAAACTTGCAACTGGTGCGCGGATGCCCGCCGAAATGGAATTGGCAGATCGATTTGGTGTCAATCGCCATACAGTGCGCAGCGCTATTGCGGCACTGACGCAGGAAGGTGTTCTGCGCGCAGAACAAGGACGTGGCACATTCGTTGCCAATGCGAAACGTCTTACCTATCAGATTGGACGCCGCACCCGCATTTCGCAGTCGCTGGCTTCACAGGTGCGCGAAACGAGCGGCACGCTGCTTGCGTCAAACATTGAACTCGCCGCTCCGGATATAGCTGAAGCGCTTGAGTTGGAACGAGACGAGCCTGTGACACGGTTGGAAACCCTGCATATCGCAGACGGACGACCCGTTTCGCGTGCAACGCTTTGGATCAGCACTGAAAAATTTCCGGAAATCGCGGACGATTATGCGGAAAGCGGATCAATCACCGCGGCTTTTAGAAAAGCAGGTATTGCCGATTATTTTCGTAAATCCACCATCATATCCGCGCGCCATGCGGATTCCGATGATCTGAAACATTTGAAACTTTCACCGGGGGCCATCGTGCTCACAGCCAAAGCTATCAATGTAGCGCCGGATGGAAAGCCTATCCAATATTCGCTGACGCGTTTTTCAGCCGATAATATGGAATTTGCAATCGAAACCTATCCGAATAATGGAAGTTCATTCTAGTATTTAGATACACTCTGGTGAGCCAAGAAGGGCGCACCAGAGTTTCAACGATTATTTCTAGTTTTCTTGAGACTTTTTAGAAACCCCTTCAGGAGAACAAGACAAGAGGATCACCATTTCACTTTAAAGCCAATGGTGCCTGCAACGGAATAGCTGTCGCCAAAATTCTTCAATGATGTATTGACTAAGCCTTCTCCGTATAGAGCATACCTGTCGTCCGCCCATGCATAGGTGCCGCCTGCACCCAAGCCGCCCCATATTTTGTCATTGTTCAGAGCGAATTTTTCATTGGCAACATGGGTGGCCATTTTATCTCTGAATTCATAATAAAGATTGGCGATACCGTAGAGGTTCGTCCGTACCAGCTGGCCATTCCCATCATACCAGGCGTTGCGATAGTCGGCGGACACTCCCAGGCGACCGGTCAGATTATCTCCTTCACTCAAAGAAACTTTCGCTTCCCACGTATCCCTGAAACTATCCATTGATAGCGTTGAAGAGGTCAGTTGCATCTGTGGGGTCATCGACCAGTAATCATTGATGTCGAAACGCTGCCCCACTTCAAGACCCAGAGCATAGCCCCAGGCATCGACGCCTTTCGCCAGCGTTGTATTCACGGTGTCCGAATAGAGGTTATTATCAAACCAGAGTACTTGTGCTTGTCCATCAACATAAAACCCTGTTTCTCCATACCAGGTCAAAGTTGTTCCGAGTCCCCAGGCATCAGACGAGACTTCACCATCTCCGTGAAAAGATCTCACGTTAGACTTGGCATAACCATACATTCCAGTCAGCCCACCAATCAGCTTGCCTTCATTGCTTTCATAGAACTGCCCATCGATACCTGCCTGAACAAAATAAGTATCGATTCTCTGTTTGGTTTTGGTTCGTGAAACATTCGCATCAAAACTGGTATAACTACCGCCTATGCGCGCCCATACTGCATTTCCGTCGATGAAAACTCCAGCATCCGGCGCAGGTGCATATTCAGGCAAGCCTGGTCCGTCGCCCTGGCTAATCACTGGATTACCAGCACGGTTCCAATAGCGATTGCCGACGCGCTGCTGCAACGTCGGTAGAGAATTCAGCGCCGACATACCTTGAATTACACTCTCATATACGGGGACGCCTGGGTGATACCGTACTGGATGGGGATTCGGAGTAGGCCCTGGAGTAGGCTCTGGTGTAGGCGTAGGTGCCGGGGGATCGACCTTCGTTGTATGCGATGCGAGAACCCAACTGCCAGATGAAGTTTTTTCCAACGTATATGCATACGCGCCTGCGATCACAGCCGATTTGGAATCCTTGGTTGTATAATCACCTAACAGCGTGAAGGTGCCATCAGACTGCCCCCCGACATCAATCACTTTGATCCCGTTCACTGTCTGCGCACCGCTGCCACCACGATTGTCAACTTCAACATTAGTTGTTCCGGATGTGTCGCCGGTTATTATGAGGCTGCTGGTGTTGGAAATATCATCTCCCAGTGCTGTCGATATTTCGACCTTGCCTCCACGGCCAATATAACTGCCATTTACTGTCAATGTGCCGAAGTCGTCGTTACCCGGAGCAACAATGGCGTCTGCTTCATGGGTCAAACTTCCCACTGATCCAGTTCCCTGCAGGCGCCCGGCGATTGCATGCATCGAGCCGGTAATTTGCCCCAAAACTGACAAGGTGCCGCTTTCCAGTGCCCATGGAGCCGTGTCCCCCTGTGTACCGTTAAAAGTCCATTTACTACTGCCGGTTTTTTTGTAATCGGCATAGCCGGTGTATTGAACGGCGCTTCCGGCGGGGCCCAGTTTGGAAAGGTCGAAATTGTTATCAGTTTCACCACCGAAGACCAGGTGGTTTTGTCCGTCAGTAGATCGAACCAGTCCGGTAATAATGTAATTATTACGCAGTTCGAGCGTATTATTATTTCCTTTGAAGGAAATCATAATTGTCTGATCTTCAACCTGTATCGCTTCACCCGGCATGCCAGTCCTGGGCCCAAAGGATACTTGCCCTTCTTGAATAATCGTATTCGAATCACCCTCCAAATATATTACAGGATCTATCGGACTATTATTTGCAACTGGAAAGGCATGTATTTTTCCAGATTCCATATTATTGAATAAAACACCATTTCCTGCAATTATTACCGCAGATTTAACAGAAAAATTTGGATTAATTGTCTCAGATGTCTTCACCGTTCCATTATTATTGAAGGTCGTATTGGATTTGAGATAAACACCAGCGCCTCCCTGGGCGCCAAAAAGAGGGGTAATCGCCGCGGCGGCGTTCCCTCCTCGAATAAGCCCGGCATTGTTCACGGTGCCGCTATTGACCAGCAATCCCACCCCTCCGCCTCCAGAAACGATGCGATTAATCAGCCCACCGGTAGGAGGGATATCAATGCTAGTACCTGAACCACCTAATCCACCAAGTACTATTGCACGTGAAGTCAGGTTGAGAACTTCGCCGTTGAAAACAATTCCGATCCCTGATCCGCCTGATCCGCGGATTGGCTTTGGATCTAGGTCAGTATCTTGCCCCCCGTATCCTCCCCCTCCACCTACAACGAGCTGGGACACTGTATAAGTACGGGCATTGATGATAGCTGCGACAGCGCCACCGCCACCGCCAGCTACAACTGGGCCAAACACAAATCGTCCATCCGATGGATTAAAGGGGTTGCGTTCGGGCAAAGGGTCGGATTCATTATTGATAACAACAGCCGTGCCACCGCGGCCGATAACGCCCTCACCCGGCGCACTCACACCATCCGAACCATTACCATTCAACGGCGTAGCTGCCGGAGGTTGACCAACAACTGTACCTCCGAAGCCTCCCCATATATCGGCACCGCCGCCTTTACCTCCAATAGCGACACCATCGACGAATGTGCCCAAGCCGCCCCCATCGTCAGCGGCATTTGCGATGGATCCCGTACAGAAAATTGTAAATAATGACAGCTTAAAATATCGAAAAAATGAATTCATTATAAACCTCGTTATAGTATTATATCATAATAATAAACTAAATATTACTGCTATACATAAGGGAATAATAATGACATACGTAATAACCCCTACTTTATCGAACTCTCCTTACTTTGTAAACGATAGGTTGATTTTTAAGTGCACGATTACATGGGATGCTGGGGATGCAGATCTTACATCTTTAGATACCCTTCAACTTGAGGCAGGAGCAGCAGATAGCGCTACATTTACAACTGCAGCCGGTGGCTCTCTGCCCCTTACTTTAGTTCCAACATTGAGAACACACTCTGCAAGCTACACTGTGAGTTTAGTCGCCAAGACAGCTGGCGACGCTACTCTTAGCATTACCCCACCTCAAAACGCTGGCCTGAAACAATCCCTCCCCAAAGTAAACGTATTTCCACAAGATACCCAGCTTATCTCGAGCGGTTTTGATAAGGGATTAATGCAAGTCGCCCAGAATAACGACTTGACTCCAGGTACGGCGTCTCCTGATCAGATAGCTAAACTTACAGTTAAGGCTATTGAAAAGAGCACGGGGAAGCCCGTTGGCAATGTACCTGTCACATTCGTGTTGAGCAACGTAAATATTAACCCTTCTCTTCTTGGTGGAAAATTTTATAATGGCTCTAAACAACTAATTCCAAAGTATATCTCAGGTGGAAATGCTATTGTTTCGATTAATACAGAAGACGCTACAGGTATAGCGGTACTGTCTGTCGTCGCCAACGCTAATCCTGCTTTCATTTCTTGCACCCCGGAGGGGGCAACTTTTAATGCCAGCGCTGCCACCCTTTTTCTGGTTGATAGTACCGTTGATCGAACATTAGGCTCGCCTCAAGTATTCCTACCCAGCAACCCTAGCGGCATATTTGATATTACCAATATCAAATCAGAAAAGTTTAATATCAGAATTCAGGCAAAAAATACTGATCGATTCAGTATTGGTGAATATGTTGCGTTAGTATTAAATGATAAACTTCAATCTAAGGTAGATGCTGGACAGCTTAAAAATGGACCTTTAGACTTGTCCGCAAATATAAGCGATCTTAATTCTGCTCCGAGTCCCACAGGGAAAGATAATATAGTTTATTATGCCCTCAGCTCAGATGGAGCAGAGCTCAACGGACCTCGCTTGGGGTTCGCCGTGGTTAATGACGGAGGAACGCCCAATCCGCTTCCGAAGAATCCAATCGTCGGGCCTATATCCTCACCCACAGGCGGCACAATCAATTCATTTACACTGACACAAGACCTGCCCGTCAGAATTCCGATCAAAAATGATAGAGAAATACTGAAAGGAAAAAGTATACCTGATCTTGCTCCTACAAATGGAATTAAAATCACTATAAACTTGGAGGGGTTCTCGTCAGATAAAAACGGTCCGGATTCAGCATCAACGACAGTTAACGCATTAGTAAACATCAGTACTGATGAGCAAACTGTCACAGTACCAAGCAGCTTATTTACGGGATGGGGAAGAAATCCTAAAGGAACTATAACCTCAACATATACTATATGGTATTCGTATACTGATACTTTGGGATCAGATACTATTATAGCAGAATCTAAAACCATAAACGGACCAATAAATACTATAAATCCTTGAGGTTATTATGAAAAATTTACTTCTAACGGTGCCGGAGCTGACACCGTTTATCCTGGAACTGGACACGAAAACCGAAACGCTCGACTTGAGCTTATTGGAAAACCAGAACGCTACGTCCAAAATGGACAATTGGCAATACATGCGAAGCGGGCAAACCGTGCACCTGCTTTTGAATGATGTGGAACTCGAAATTCAGACTGTAACTCAAGATCCATCAACTCAGGAACTCCGCATAAATGACTTCAAAATACCGTCCTTTAGTAAGGATGGTTCTCTCAACTTCATAATCGGAAGCAATACACTTCAGTACAAAGTAGTTGACCCCGATGGTTCGCAAAACCCTAATACGAGCTTTTCCAAAAAATTGGAATTCAGAGTTATTAGGGATAAGTTATCCGCTGCATTGAAAATTGATATCACGCAAGGTGCGGCCGGCTATACAGACGACCATCCGGATCTCATGCCTGCTAACATCGCAGTTGTCAGAGGTGTTCCGAATACTGAATGGAAGGCTCACGGAAAAGGCAGGGTTCGATTTCAGGACTTGGGTGGCTCTGAAACCTGCATCTTTAGTCTTGACGAAAATGGTGTCTGTCCACTTGTTCTGATCAGGCTGGACAAGATAAATTACGGCGCCATTTCGGCCGCAGTCGAAGATGAAATAACAATCACCTATAGAAACGATACAACTGAATTGCTGAGCAAACCGGTTGTGTTTGGGGATTATCAGCCGCTGACCGGTGATGCAGCCGAGGAATTTAAATCTATATCATTTAACAATGTCGGAATATCGGACAATGCCACAACCTCTATTTTCAGCATAATAATGCAGGAAACAAATATAGATAAAACTGTATTTGTGCAACTTGATTATGGTTTGTCTTATCATAAGAAAACTTTAAATACATTCGACCCTACCGTTCACATGCAAAATAATGTTCCTACTCCTGTAGTAAATAAAACAGTAGAGTTTGCCGTCAGTGCGGCAAAACCCGGAAAGTATAAGGTTGTAATTTCTTCATTATACAACACAGACGCAATTTTTACCAAGACCATTGAGTTTCGCGATTTGGCATAAGGATTTATTTGAATGACCAGCTCCAATGACGATAAGGATCAGGATATTCACGGCTTGGTTCTGCCTGTTTCGGCAGAAATGGATATCACGACCGTTCATGATAACGCAAAAGCTGACGGCAGCGATTACAACATAGTCAATGTTGTAATCAATAATGCAGGCGATGCCATAGACCACGTGCCCATTCGATTTGAGATAACGTCCGGGAATGCAATTTTTAAGGATAACGGTAAAAAAATCCTGACCAAAAATACGAATGTGGCCCTGTCGCTTAGTGTCAAATTCAGTGACACAGATGGCGAAAAGGGCACGATTAAAGCCTATCCCGTCTCCAACATGAAGTTGACAAAGGAGGTGCCTTATACCTTCATCAGCGTCGTCGCCTCATTGACACTCAACGTCACCCACGACAATGCCATTGCCAATGGCATTGCTACTAATACGGCGGTGGCAGCATTGCTGGATTCGGAAGGCAAAGGGGTTGCGAACCAGACCTTGCTTTTCACGCTGCCCGCCGGCGGCACTGCGAAATTCAGCGATGGTTCAAAGCAGCTGTCAGGTAAAACAGACCCACATGGCCAGGTATCAGTACAAATAACCGACGTCTCACTGACTGACATCACTGCAAATCTTGTTTGTACATTCGCTTCTTTGAAGCAGAACCGCGATGTGCATTTCAAGGGCAGCTTACCCGAATTCACTTTAGTAGCAACCAAAGACACCGCTAAAGTGAAGACAGAAAACAATGATGATCACGGCATTGTGCGAGCCACTATCACGCCACCTGCCGGCAGTACTCCGCAGAACTACATCGTGCGGTTCACACCTTCTAACTCAAATGCGAGCGGCCGGGGACGGTTCCGCATATCTTCGACAACCTCGCGCCAGTTTACAGATTCAGGCATCTATGAAGCCCCTGTTTCCGTCTCCGGCACGACGAACGTTGATGCAAACGTATGGGATCTGGACACTACCGCTCCCTCGAAAGTGGTCGCCGATATCCAAGCCACACTATTGACTGCTGATAAGCAATCGCTAGCAACTTCGCAAACAGTTCAGGTAACCTTTATTCCGGACAATCCACCACCACCACCGCCGCCGCCACCACCGCCGGCAGACAACTATTTACTTGTCATTACTGCGTTACGTGATGGCGTTCCAGCTCCCGGACCATATCGTAATCCTCCCGGACTTGGTAATATTGCTCGCGTGAGGCTGACTAATAATGGTAAACCGGTTTCTGACGTACCTGTATCTTGTAGTTTTTATGCGTCAGCTCCAGTGGGTAATTATAAATTTGCAAATGACGACGCACAGCTAAGGCAAACAATGTCCGGAAATGGCACCCACAATATCGTAATGAGAACGGACGACAATGGTGAATTCACCGTTACATTAGCTCTGTGGGACCCTTGCAGGCCGCGATGTTACACGGGTATTATTACGGCAACTTATAGCAATGCTAACCCGGCAAGCAGACAGTTTCACTGGACGTAATTCTGTAGAAAATTGAAATAAGGTGTTATTTGTTATCAAATTTGGGAATTAGAGTAACCGCAAATCCCGCATTTTAAGTATTTGCAACCGAATGCCGTTTCTCATTTCTCTATTGTTATACCCCGCGGCAGAACCTCTGAAGAGAGAACCTGGCGCGGGGATTATTATTTCAACATTTTGAAGTTGATTGATCAGCGGATCGGGGATGACCTGAGACCCATCTTCCCTCCAGTTTTCAGGAGAGTCTGGGGTTTTCAATCTGGCCTTATGCGGCCAGTTTTTCCATAGCCATTTTCATTGCGAATTCAATTGGTGTGATGTTGCCCAGTGAAGAGTGTGGTCTGTTTCGATTGTA
>NZ_JACLZJ010000004.1 GCF_014253075.1 Ochrobactrum sp. CM-21-5 | reverse complement strand
TTCCTACGCGCTGCGCATGGCGATCCGAATGGATCTCATCGAAGGCGGCGCCGCACTGGTCCGTCACCTGAAATCCGAAACCGAATGAAATAACCGCCTCCATTCATAAGAAATTAGCGCGACTTAACGCGCATAACGGGAACAAAACATGCTGAACCTAGAACAGCTCCTTTTGAAGGAAATTGCCGAAACGTCCATAAGCCATTGTTTTGGCAAATTATCTGAAGCAGATCTGCTACGCATTGTTTCTGGAAACACATAGGATCGCTCCTGGATTGGCTGGAGCGGGGCACCACACCACTCCAGCCAATCCCCGCACCGTGGCTGATCGCATTTTCACAGCCATGGGCTTTGGAAAGCACTGATTTCAATTTCGCCGGAAACGTTGTTTTCCAGATTCTAATGGGAGCTATTCAGTGAATCTTACGGAATGTTCTGCCTCGAGCCTCGTGGAAATGATGACAAAAAAGCAAACTTCCCCTTCGGAAGTAATGGCAGCTCATCTAGATCGCATCGAACGTCACAATCCTGATATCAATGCTCTGGTTGCCATGCGTCCACGTGAGGAATTAATGGCTGAAGCGCGGCGGCTGGACGGCAAACCTGTAACCGGCCCGCTGCACGGACTACCGTGGGCGATCAAGGATCTACTGGCAACAAAAGGCATCCGCTCCACTTGGGGCTCGCCGATCCACGCTGATTATATACCGACCGAAGATGCGTTGGCGGTCGCCCGCATTCGTGAAGCTGGCGCCATTATCATAGGCAAGACCAACACGCCCGAATGGGGACATGGCAGCCACAGTTTCAATCCAGTTTACGGTGCTACCTGCAATCCCTATGACACCCGCTTGAGCGCAGGCGGATCGTCTGGCGGCACCGCGGCCGCACTCGCTGCACGTTTCATACCTTTGGGAGACGGTTCGGATATGATGGGAAGCTTGCGCAATCCGGCTGGCTTCTGCAATATCTATGGCTATCGGCCAAGCTGGGGGCTTGTGCCCAACGAATTGGGCGGCGATCTTTTTCTACATACTATGGCTACTTTGGGTCCGATGGCGCGTGACATTGAGGATCTTGTCCTTCTTCTCGACATTCTGGCTCAACCGCATTCGCTGAGCCCGTTTGGGCACAAGGCTCCGTGTTTGGCGCAAAACCATGTGCCAGCCGATCTGAATGGTAAGCGCATCGCCTGGCTCGGCGACTGGGGCGGCGCATATCCTTGTGAAACGGGCATTCTGGAAACCTGCGAGAGCAGTCTTTCCGTCCTGCGCGAACTCGGCGCTGAGATCGTGCCGCTTGCTCCCCCTTTTCCGGCTGACGCTATATGGGAAGCTTGGGTCACGCTACGTTCGCTGGTTATTTACGGTTCCAAACGCGCATTATGGGAAAAGCCAGAAACCCGAGAGCTGATCAAACCCGAAACCCTTTGGGAAATCGAGAACGGTGCCAAACTGACACCAGAACAGATTACACGAGCGAGCCAGATTCGTTCTGATTGGTATGTATCGGCTCACAAGCTATTTGCTGATTATGATGCACTGGTCATGCCCACTGCACAGGCCTGGCCCTTCCCGGTCGAATGGCGCTGGCCACAAAAGATAAATGAGAAACCAATGGATACATATCATCGCTGGATGGAGATGGTTATCCCGGTTTCACTAATTGGATTGGCAGCGCTAAGCGTTCCAACAGGGTTCGACCCTCAGGGACGCCCCACAGGAATGCAGATCATTGGGGGCAATGGCTCCGATGCGCAAATTCTGGCGATGGGTGAAAGCTATCATCGTGCGACACAGTGGCCGCAAAAAGCCCCACCGCGTTTGAACGACTAAAACATGTCTCCCAAAAGTGGGAACCGGTTTCGGGATAAAAACATGCGTAAAAACAAAGAATTAAAGCGCGTCACATTTTATCATATCCTTGAGAAACCCTTTAGAATTCTATGCTGTTGAGTCTGTAAAGCCGACTCCCTAAACGGGAGCCGGCTTTATTTTTGATTAGGAGTTATTCAGAGAGGCTTGATCCGGCAACAGCCAATTACTCTGCCAGCCAGTTCTGCCAGCGTTCCCGGAGCATGCTCCGGTTTTCGCCAATCCATTCGAAGTCAGGCACCAGCAACTGTTTGTAATTCTCGGGCGAAGTCGCATAATTTTTTTGTTCGCCTTTCGGAAGCAATGCAATGCCATCCTTGGAGTGGGTGGCATAATTGGCCGTTTTGATGAACGCGGGATGCCCTTCGGCATGCCCATAGAAATAGTTGATGAATTCCAACGCGCCATCGGGATTTGGTGCATCCTTGAGGATAGCAAAGTATCCCGTATCCATGACCGCATCGTTCCAGCTCACATTGAAGGGAGCTCCATCATTCATGGCGCTCAGAGCCCGACCGGAATAAGACATAGTCATTGCAACCTCCTGATCGCGCATAATCTGCGCCACTTGGTTGCCTGTCTTCCACCAGACACTTATGTGCGGCTTGATCTCATCCAGCTTTTTATATGCCCGGTCGAGATCCATCGGAAAAACCTTGTCGCGTGGCACACCATCCGCAATCAATGCTATCGCTGGCAGCCACCAGTCACGGTCCCCCGTATCAGGCAACCCGCGCGGACCCGGAAATGTCTTCACATCCCAGAAATCCGCCCAGGTTTGCGGGGCTTTATCCTTGTAGACGGATGTATCATAAGTAAGCAGCATGCCGCCGGTGGTTCGGGCGATGCCCTTTTCCTTGCACGATCCTTCAACACCTTTGGATTCCACATTGGGTAGTTTCGAGCAGTCGATGGTCAATAGAAGTTCGGCTTTATCGACAAGATCAGGCCCTGTCGCCGTTACTATATCGAATTCAAATTTTCCCGTACGCTTCATCGCTTCAACACGCGCCCACTGATCAGGAACTTCAATGTCAAATGGAATGACATCCGTCCCGCTCACCGATGCGAAAGGCGCATAGAACTCCCGCTCAAGCGTCAGTCGCATCTGCCCGCCGGTAGTGGCATAAACAATGCTGTCCGCGGCTTTTGCGCCGGTAGCACCCGAAGCTAAAAGAAGCCCGGCCAATATCGCTAGCGTTGTTGTTTTTCTGGTCATGTCACCCTCTCTTTGGTTGTTTTAATTATTCATCGGACACGGCTTTTTGAGACCGGGCAGCAAGCGCCCGAAGTCCGGCAGCCCCGACCAGCACAAGAATGGACAGAAGCGTCAGCATCACGGCTATTGCTGGAATCATCGGTGTCAGATTTTGCTCGATGTCGTCAAACATCATTCGCGGCAGAGTCTTTTCGCGTACGCCTGCGAGAAAGAAAGATATGACCGGCTCGTCGAACGATATGACGAAGGCGAAAAGTGCGCCGGACAGGACGTTGGGCCAGATCAGAGGCAGGGTTACAGCCCGAAACGCTGAAAATCTATCGGCACCGCAGCACATTGCTGCATCCTCCAACGCAGGATCAACCTGAGACAAAGCGGCCACGATCGTAAAAACGCAAAACGGCAACGCGATAATTGTATGGGCAATGACATAGCCCGCCGTCGTCTCAGTCAGTCCAACAGCCTGAAACACCAGATAGAGCGCGATGGCCAGAGCAATGTGGGGAACTACAATAGGGCCGATCAGCAAAGTCTGGAAAACTTTTGCCAGCCCTCCCTTCCCGCGAACAATCGCATAGCTTGCACATAGTCCGATGATCGCGCTTGCAATGGCCGTAAAAAGCGCAATTTTTGCGCTGAATGCGGTTGCGCCCATCCACTGAGAAGACCGAAAAAATGCCCCAAACCAGTGCCAGGTAAAGCCTCTTGGAGGGAACGTGATATAATCTGTTTCACTGAACGCCATTGGCAGAATGATTAGAATCGGCACCACAAGGAAGCAGAGAACCAGATACACGTAAGCATTGAGCAGCAGGTTGCGGGTTTTCATGCGCTGCCTCCCATCATCCGGTTGAACCTGAAGACACGACTGAACAGCAGGGTAACGGTCGTCACCAATAGTGTGAGTATGCCCACCAGTGCCGCAGCAAATGGCCAGTCCAGCGTTTCGCGCAATTGTTGCGATATGAGGGTTGCTATCATCATTTCCTTTGGCGAACCGAGAAGCGAAGGCGTGATGAAGTAGCCCAGCGCGGTCAGGAACGTAAGGATCATGCCGCCAATCACCCCTGGCAGGGTCAGAGGAAAGATAACCTCGAAGAATGTGCGGATCGGTCCTGCACCCAGTATCGCAGCAGCGCGGCCATAATCGCGCGGCACATTGCGAATCGCCCCGTAGATTGGCAGCACTACAAAGGGTAGAAGCACATGTGTCATGGCGATAAGAACGGCGGTCTGTGTATAGAGCAGCTTCAATGGTTGATCGATCAACCCAACTTGGCTGAGCCCCTGATTGATCAACCCATTACGCTGTAACAAGACGGCCCAGGCAGCAGTACGCACAAGAACTGACGACCAGAATGGCAGCAATATGCATGCCGTGATGAAAATCAGCTTCGGTCCGCTGGAATGCGCCATAAGCCAGGCCACCGGATAGGCCATCAGCAATGCAATGATACTGACCAGAGCAGCTGTCAGGACAGTACGCCCCAGAACAGTCAGATAGACAGGATTGGAAAAGACGCGTTGATAGTTGTGCAACGATACGGTTGGCTCCGTCACCGATAAGGCAAGCAGATTTACCAGTGGGTAGATGAAAAACAGCAGCAGCAGCGAGAAGAAGGGAAGTAAGAGAACAAGCATCCCACCTTTGGATAGTTTACGACCATCCGGCTCAAACAATATTTTCAACATGGCCTCACCCCGCACGGCGGTAGATCAGGCCCGCTTCAGGCGCAAAACCCAGACGGAGTTTCTGGCCACTGCGGACATCGGGAAGCGCAGCGCTCGCCAGCCGGGCGCGCAGTTCTGTCCCGTCAGCCATTGCCCCCAGAATCGCTGTATCCGGACCCGCGTAAATGACATCCCGGACGGTGATTTCGAGTCCCTGCTGAGACGGTGCCAACCGTTCGGGGCGAATGGCCAGCAGCGCTTCACCGGACGGCGCATTCATGATGTTTTCACTTGGAATCGGCACAGTCGTACCATCCGCCGCCCGTGCCATACGGCCATCCCAGACGATCGGGATCAAATTCATTTCGCCAATAAATCCGGCGGAGAAGAGATTTGCCGGGCGGTTATAAAGTTCTCGCGCACCCGCAATCTGCTGGATATGTCCACTCTGCAGGATTGCTACCCTATTGGCCATTGTAAGGGCCTCGCCCTGATCGTGGGTGACGAATACGATGGTCATTCCGAGCTCGGTATGTAGGCGTTTTATCTCGATCTGCATCTCTTCACGCAGATTTTTGTCGAGCGCCGAAAGCGGTTCATCCATCAAGAGAACGTGCGGCGAATAAACAATAGCGCGTGCAAGTGCGACCCGCTGTTGTTGCCCACCCGACAACTGCTTAGGGCTGCGACCTGCAAAATCCGCCAGCTTCACACGATCAAGTGCTTCGCGGGCGACTCGGTGGCGCTGACTACGCTCCATACCGCGCGTCTTCAAAGGAAATGCCACATTGTCCAGCACGCTCATATTGGGAAATAAAGTATAGTGCTGAAACACCATGCCGATATTACGCTTATGCGGCGGAACGCGGGTATAGTCATGACTGCCGAAAAGAACCCGCCCTTTATCGGGCTGTTCAAATCCTGCCAGCATCATCAGAATAGTAGACTTTCCTGATCCGGAAGGCCCTAGTAAGGCCAGAAATTCTCCGGGTGCAATCTCCATATCAAGGCCGTCAACCGCAGTAAAGTTGCCGTACTTTTTGGTGACACCCTTGATGCTTATACCCAGTCCTGAATCGGGCAAGCTGTTTCGCTTATCCATACTTTCCCCTAAAATTTTCTGATTAACCTCACCTTAGCCCGCCACCTGCGTCCTTGCCCATAATGATATATCAAATATCAAAAGCAAGGCAACAGGGCCTTGGCTTCATGGCAATAATACAGATTAAAAACACGGAAATACTCCGAGGAACGCGAAAATTCGTGAACCGTGCATAATCTCGCTTGACATGTCGCAGGTGAATTGCTCTGATTTGATATATCATATTTTATCGTGGTGCGATTAGTAGTTGTGCCGTTCTTCGGGAGTTATGGAAAATGGATGCTCATTCGATTCCGGTCAAAACGTCGGATGCAAAGTTGCGGGAACGCGCCGAGCGCGTAATTCCGAATGGCATGTGGGGGCACCAGCGAGCTTCAGCTCTTCCGGAAGGGTACCCGCAATATTTTGCCAGCGGCAAAGACGCTCATGTCACAGACGCCAATGGGAATAGCTATATCGACTTCATGTGCGCATGGGGTCCGATCATTCTGGGCCACCGCAACGCAGTTGTCGATGCGGCCGCACTCGGCCAGATACAGGCGGGCGATTGCCTCAACGGCCCCACCGCGCATGCTGTAGAACTGGCTGAGCTCCTCGTTGACACAGTACCACATGCTGACTGGGCCTTACTTCAGAAGAACGGAACCGACGCCACCACGAGCTGCGTTACCATTGCACGCGGGACGACAAAGCGCCGCAAGATTTTGGTCGCCAAGGGTGCCTATCACGGCGCTGTTCCTTGGTGCACGCCATCTCTCGTAGGCGTAACATCGGAAGATCGCGCTCATCTCATTCATTATGTCTATAACGACGTGGAAAGCCTGACCGCCGCAGCCAAGGAAGCAGGCGAAGATCTCGCAGCAATTCTCGTTTCGGCATTCAAGCACGACCTCGCAATACCGCAGGAATCGCCGACAAAAGAGTTCGCACATGCGGCGCGTACGCTTTGCGATGCAGTTGGCGCAGCGCTTATTCTGGACGACGTTCGAGGAGGCTTCCGTATTGATCTGGGTGGAAGCTGGCGCGGCACTGGCGTTGAGCCGGACATGGCGGCCTACTCGAAAGCGATCGCCAATGGTTATTCTCTGGCAGCAGTTACCGGTAACAACCGCTTCCGCGGAGCGGCAGGTCAAGCCTATATGACCGGCTCTTTCTGGTATGGCGGCGCATCGATGGCCGCAGCCGTAGCTACGATCAAGGAACTGAAGCGTATCGACGGGCCTGCTCGCATGAAACATGCTGGCGACCGCCTTCGCAGCGGTCTTGATGCACAGGCGCGTCAGTATGGTTTCGAACTCCTGCAAACCGGTCCGGCTGTCATGCCGCTTGTGCAGTTCGTCGGAGATGTCGATACGCAGCTTGGTGCACGCTTCTGCAGCGAAACGCTAAAGCGCGGCGTTTATCTGCACCACAAGCATAACATGTTCATATCTTGCGCACACACGGACGAAGTTATTGACGATGCGCTTTGCAGAACGGAGGACGCCTTCAAAGCTATTTCCGTCAAATAAGGAAGCAATATGAGCGAACAGGTGAGTGACGACAAAGGCAATCTTTCGGATTCCGTCTATCAACAGCTCAAGTCGGGCTTGTTGAGGGCGCAATTCAAGCCGCATCAGCGGTTCAAGGTTCGTCAACTTGCCCAGTCTCTGGGTACCTCGGAAACGCCTGTTCGAGAAGCACTTATGCAATTGGCCCGCGATGGCGCAATCGAAATCAAGCCTCGCTTTTACATTCGCGTTCGCCGGTTGAGTCTGGCGGAATACGATGAAATTCGCGCGATGCGTCTACTGCTTGAGCCATTGGCAGCCGAGCGTGCTCTTACCAATATCACGGAAGAAGATATCGCGACGCTGGATGCCAAGCATCGTGATCTTCTCGCTGCCGAGCGAAGCGAGGATTGGGCGGCGGCGCTGCAAATAAACTCGGATTTCCATTTCGGGCTTTATAGTAAATGTGAAATGCCACATCTGGTGGATATGCTCGAAAGCCTCTGGATCCGTATCGGCCCTTTGCTATCGGAACTATACCCCAGAGCGCGGCCGCGTTATTCCGGCCCTCACCAGCATGAAAACATCCTGTCGGCGCTGCGCAATCGTGACAGCTATTCATTGCGCCTTGCCATTCAGCTCGACCTCATCGAAGGCGGCGCTGCACTTGTGAAACGTCTCAAATCCTACGAGCAAGAAGTCGCAGCTTGAGAGCATGATTTCTCGCACAAGTCAGTCGCCGATACTTTGCCCCCTTATCCTTGGCGGGTGTCTCGCCAATATGCGATGTTTTGATTTAAGGAGGAATCTCAACAATGTCCGGCGACAAATTCAAGTTTCCCGAAATTGGCCCCCATGCGATCAAGCCCTGGGCGGTTCGCAAGGGCTACGCAGACGAACATTTTCTGTCTGACTACCGATACCAGTTTCCGCGTGAAGACCCGGCCCTGCCTGAAGTGTTCGTTTATACTGAGAAAATGTCTTACGATCCCGGTGAGACCGTTGAGTTTCACGGCTCCACCAGTGCCCAGACATGGTCGATCCAGATCTATCGAGACGGCCACAAGCCGCAAATGATGGATGAAGCATTCGATCTTCCCGGCAGTTTCAGCAAGACATCTGAAACCGCCTATATGGATGGCTGCGACTGGCCGGTACTCTATCGCTGGAAGATTCCTGAATACGCACGCTCGGGCTTTTACCGGGTCGTTTCAACTTGCATGCGCCCAGACGGCGAACGCTTCGTTCAGCATCATTTCGTTGTCGTACGCCCAACGAAGAAAACCCGGTCAGGACGCATTCTGCTGATGTTCGCGACCGGAACGTGGACTGCCTATAATGACTGGGGCGGCGCCAACCATTATTTCGGAACATGGGGTCCAAACAAGAATGAAGGCTCGCCAATACTAAGCTTGCGCCGCCCATGGTCCAAAGGAATGATCTGGTTGCCGAAGGGCGCAGCTCGCGTGTGCAACCCAACTTGGCAGGACATGGGCGATGCGACCCGTTATCCCTCCAAGGAATGGGGTTATACGATGGGTTTCTCGCAATATTATTCGTCAGCCGGCTATGCTCAGTATGAGCGTCACTTCGTAACCTGGGCCGAAGCTGAAGGCTTCCAGGTCGATTATATCACGCAAACCGATCTGCATTACAATCCGGCTATTCTGGACGATTATAACTGCCTCGTAACAGTAGGCCATGACGAATACTGGTCATGGGATATGCGAAAAACCGTCGAAGACTTTGTTGCGCGCGGTGGTCACATGGCTCGTTTCGGCGGAAATTTTCTGTGGCAGATCCGCCTCGAGAATGACGGCCAGACACAGGTTTGCTGGAAGACAAAGGCTCCAACGCAAGACCCGATCATGCAGACCGATCAAAAGCACCTCTGCACGGCCAACTGGGCCAGCGGCGCGGTCAACTGGCCTGGCGCTTCAACTGTCGGGGTCAATGGCGAAAATGGCATGTATGGAAGCTGGGGCGGTTTTTCACCGCGCGGTTCACGCGGCCTTACCGTCTATCGTCCGGATCACTGGGCCTTTGAAGGAACGGAACTGCGCTATGCCGATATTTTCGGCCATGAGGCACAAATATTCGGCTACGAAGTGGATGGCCTCAATTATACTATCCAAAATGGCTTTCCATATGCCGTAAGTGAGCACGGCGTGTCCGCAGACAAGATTGAAATTCTCGCGATGACTCCGGCCTCCATTTACGAGTATGAAATCGAGGGAGAAGGGCAGCGCTATTATATTCGCGACAGCGATCTGCGCGGCATTTGTGAGATGGCGCCGGATGGCTATGAATCCGCACGAAAGCGGCTCGCCCATGGCTCAGGAATGCTCGTATCCATGACCCAGGGCAAGGGCGAAGTGGTTACAGCCGGTCTTTGCGAATGGGTCATGGGACTGAAGCGCCATTGCGATTACACCACCACAATCACTCGAAATGTGCTTGATCGCTTCCAGCAATCAGGCCTGGAAAAAAGCTGAACCGGGCACAAATCTCAAAAACCCGGTGCCGCTTAGCAGCACCGGGTTTTAATTGGATAGCAGGTCGAAGCGCCGCAGATATGTTTCCGTAGAATTTAACGGGGCATGGGCTTGCTGCCATAAAAGCCGTAACGTTCGCGAACTTCTGCTAATTCTTCATCGCTAAGCAGCGCCGGCGCTCCAATCTGGCAAGCCAGTATGTATTGCTTTGCAAGTGTTTCGAGTTTCTCCGCCAAAAGCGTTGCATGGGCCAAGTCTCTGCCCCACACCACCATGCCGTGGCTTGCCATCAAACAAGCGCGATGATGTCCCATCGCGCGCACGATTTCATAGGCCAGCGCATCCGACCCGAATACCTGATATTCGGCACAGGGTACTTCGTTGCCTCCGAAAGAGGCGATCATATAATGAAAGGGCGGCAAAGGCTTGCGCAAGCACGATAGCGCGACACACGAATCGGCATGAGAATGAATCACGGCCCCGGCTTCCGGATGAACCCGCATGATCTCTGTGTGAATACGCCATTCGCTTGACGGAATTTTGCCCTTCAAATGATTACCGTCGAGGGAGACGAAGCTCATATCCTGCGGATTCATTTTGGACGTTGCCCCTGTCGGCGTCACCCAGATATTCTCGTCTTCCCGCACGCTGATATTGCCGCTGCTGCCGTGATTGAATCCTTGCTCCTCGAAAGATCGCATCACATCGACAATGGATTGCCGTATCGCGAGATTTTTATCGCAATCGATCTGCATTGTTCATTCCTCGTGTGTTTGGCAGGCAAGAATTGGAAGTGATCCTTAAACTAATAGTCCGGACGATTGACGTGGTCCATCAAAATGATAAATATTTGGAATTAAATTTCATTATTTTACCGCGCCAACTTGTAACTCATACCTGTTGCGCTGATCACTGGCGCGGAATACGCCGATACAGGGGAAAAAATGAGTAAATCAGGCACGTTGGGCATCATAGCCGATGACATGACCGGCGCTTTGATGGTTGCAGCTTATTATGAGACGGCTGGCATCTGCGCGCCCGTCGTCACAGAGATAGGCGCTATCCGCGATTGCGCAGGGGAGGCCGTCGTCATATGGGCCGGTCGCACTCGCCTTGTCGAACCCGACGAGGCCAGGAGGTTAGCAACACGCGCAGCCGAAGCTTTTGATGCTATTGGATGCGATCAGGTGATTTACAAGGTTTGCGCCAGTTTCGATTCAACCGAGCGCGGCAACGTTGGACCTGTGGCCGATCTATTGTGCGAACGCTATAATCCCACAAACCTCCTATTTTGTCCGGGGTTTCCCAAATTCAATGCAACTGTTCATCAAGGCTATCTGTTTTATCGCAGCCGCCTCGTTTCCGAATCTGTCAAGCGCTATGATCCTGCAACTCCAATGAGCGATCCCGACATGGTCCGGTTCATTGGAAAGCAAACGCACGAGCCGATAGGCTTGCTGCCTCACTCCGTTTTGCTTCAGGGTGTCGAAGCCGCGCAGGCACATCTCGACGCATTGGCAGAACAAGGAATATGCTATTGCGTCGTGGACGCCAGCGACAATGACGATGTGGAAATTGCAGCGCAATTGGCCCAGCGGCAGCCCACAATGGTCAGTTCAGATGCAACCCTCATCCAACTGGGCATCGATCGCTTCACGCCCAAACCTCGTGTCACTGTAGCGCCACCTTCGCCCACGGGCGGCACAGCGGCTGTGCTTGTCGGAACAGTGGGGCCGATTGCCGACGCGCAGATCGCCACCTTTGCCCGCCAACATCCAGTACTAACACTTGATCTCCTTACAGACGGCAGTGTTGACGAAATGGTATCCAAAGCAATGGGATGGGCCAAACCACATCACGGTCACCAACCCTACCTGATCTCTACTACAGTGAGTGACATTCGGGTGAAGGAAATCCAGTCCAGCCTTGGCGTACGCGGTGCAAGCGAGAAAGCCGAATTATTGATGTCAAAACTCGCTGCAGCCATCGCAAAACAGGGGGTAGATCGACTGATCGTTGTCGGAGGAGAGACATCGGGTGGCGTCATCGCACGCCTCGGGCTACAGCGACTGCGCGCGCACCCCGACAATGGTATCGGCACTGGGTTTTGCCGTAGTGAATGCGGGGAACGGATCGCATTCTTCTTCAAATCAGGCAAGGTTGGAACAGAAACCGTCCTCCTTGACGCACTTGCAATAATGTAGAGGATCAATCCAGCCGCGAAACATTCTGGAACAACGCCCCATTACTCACGATAATCACTGGCAATTCAATCAGCAACCAATGCCCCGGCACTAGAGTGTTTTCCGATCCCATCAAACCGCTATCCAGCAATAGATTGGCCGATCACGGCGACTACTGTTTGGCCCGTGCTACGATTTGTGTCGGATTAACGAACCGCAGGGCCAGCAAGAGCCAGATCAGCGTAGTGACCATATAGATGACCGCCATGGCATCAATGGACTGCACAGAACGAACCCCGGAAGCGAAAACCGAGTAATAGAGCGCAACTACAAGCGTTTGACTGGTCGGCCCAGCGGTCAGGAATGTCAGTTCGAACATAGCCACCGTGCGCACAAGGACCAGAAGCAGTGCAGCCAGTATACCCGGCAATAGCATCGGCATCAGGACATGGCGAAAAAGCTGAAAAGTATTCGCACCAAACACACGTGCCGCAGCTTCTACTTTGGGATCGATCTGCTCAATGAAGGGGATCATTACCAGAATGACGAAGGGAACCGTCGGCACAAGATTGGCTAGTACTACACCCCAGAAAGTTCCGCCTACACCCGCTTGATAAAGCACTGTTGCAAGTGGAATACCGAAGGTGATCGGCGGCACCAGCAAGGGCAGCAGAAAAAGAACCATCACCAGTTTTTTGCCTGGGAAATTCCGCCGTGCCAATGCGTAGGCCGCTGTTACTCCCAGCAGGCCAGACAGCGCGACCACGGTAAAAACAATCTGAAAAGTCACTATGAGAATAGTGCCCAGCTGGAATTCCTGCCAGGCAGTAAAATACCATTTAACGGTCAATGCGTTGGGCAACCATGTGCCAAGCCAGCGCGTGCTGAATGAAGAAAGGATGACTGTCGCAATCATCGCCAGCAGGTTGATGACGAAGAAAGCGACAATAACCCAAACTGCCGTGATCCAGAGTTTGGAACCAATAGTAGTGTCGCGTATCATGATCAGCCCTTCCCCCCGGCAGTCGAGCCTCGATAAAATAGGCCCCTGATGCCTAAAACGGATGCAACAACAACAAACTGCACCGCAGCCATGATCATCGCGATCGCCGACGCCATCGAATAGTCATACTGCTCAAACGCCGCCTGATAAGCGGCAATTGAAATCACTCGGGTAGGACCTGCCGGTGCACCCAGCAAAATAGCGGATGGAAAGACTGCAAAAGCCAACACAAACGACAGACAAAACGTAATGGCCAGCCCCGGTATCAGCAAAGGCAGAAGCACATGTCGAAAACGTTGCCAACTGCTTGCGCCATGGGTTGCGGCTGCCTGTTCGAGTGCTGGATCAATGCCCGTGACATAAGACAATGTGAGCAAAAAAGTAAACGGAAACCCGGTAATGATCAGTGAAGCGAATACCCCCCAGTAGTTATTGGTCAGCTTCACCGGGTGATCGACCACACCCAACAGCATGAGTGTGCGACTGAACCAGCCTTGCGGCCCCAGATAGTTTAAAAGGCCCTCCGCCACCAAAACGGTACCAAGCGTTACCGGCAGTACAAGAATGGTGGTCAACAGCCGCTGACGGCTCATCAGCCGAACGCGGAACGCAATCGGCAAGGCCATTGCCAAACTGATGAACGTAACCGGCAGAGCCAGCCAAAGCGTCGTCAGGATCGTGTCGTAAAGAAAAGGATCGGAGAAGAACTTTTGGTAGTTCGCGAACATGCCCCCTTCTTGCGGGATAAAGGACAGCATTAAACCATAAAGGAATGGATAAACGAAAATGCCCAGCAGAAAGATCACCGCGGGCAGTGCCAGCAAGGTCACACCATCCATGCCATGCAAAGCGAGCCGTTGACGGATTGAACGCCGGTCCTGTTGATACGCAACTGCCATACCCGGCCTCACGCAGCAAACAAAAGAGCACGGTCGGGATCGACCGCGAGTGAAATCGTGCCGCCGAGTGCCACACTGGCCGGTGCGTGGAAGACCAGTTCATTCCCGTCGGATGTCCGGGCCGTACCGACGAATTCTCGTCCGCGATATTCAATTGTTTCCACAACCGCTGAAACAGTCACATTCGAGCGTTCAGCCGCCGCCACATCGTCAGGACGCGTCGCGATCACAGCCGTCTGACCAGCACGCAGGGGTTCTCGCATTATCCCGGTCAGGGCCGCATCGCCCACGGTGATGGTGGCGCGGTCGCCATCCACGGCGGTCACCTTGCCGGACAAACGGTTACGATAACCCATGAATTCCGCTACATCGAGATGATCGGGACGCTCATAAAGATCGCTTGGAATTCCCACCTGCCGGATTTGTCCGTCTCGCAGAACCACAATGCGATCCGCCAGCGACAGAGCTTCATCCTGGTCATGTGTCACATAAATTGTCGTCGCACCCAGATGATTGTGAATACGGCGGATTTCCGCCCGCATTTCCAGACGCAGCTTGGCATCCAGATTGGACAGCGGCTCATCCATCAAAACCAGCGGCGGCTCGATGACAATGGCCCGCGCGATTGCCACACGCTGCTGCTGTCCGCCGGAAAGTTGGCCCGGCAGTTTTTCTTCCTGTCCCTGCAACCGGACCATGGCGATCGCTTCGTTCACGCGCTTGTCGATTTCCGATTTGACGACGCCCCGCATTTTCAAACCAAAGCCAACATTCTGCCGTACTGTCATATGGGGAAACAGGGCATAGTTCTGAAATACCATACCGAAACCACGATCTTCGGGCTTCAGCGTATCTATGCGGGTCGCGTCCAGGTAAATGCCACCACCAGTTGTAGCCAGCAGGCCGGCAATGCAATTGAGTGCGGTGGACTTCCCACATCCTGACGGACCCAACAAAGCAATGAATTCGCCTTTATGGATCGAAAGCGAAACTTCCTTCAACGCATTGTGCGCGCCAAAAGCACGGCTCATTTTCTCGATGCGAATTTCCTGAAATGGTGATGACGCAAGCTGCATAATTACCTCGCTTGCCGTGTCACGCCCAATGATGGAGTGACATGGTGATTGTCAGGTTTCTTACTGTTTTTTCTGGCTTGCAACTTCCTCGTCCCAGCGACGGAAGGCGACAACCATGTCTGACGGCTCAAGCGGAAGTTCGACCGGATTATTTTCGATCCAGTCGGCATATTCTGGGCGTCCGAATTCAGCGATGGCATCCTGACTGGACTGGGGAGCCATGGTCAGAGGAACATTCTTCACCGCTGGACCGGGATAGAAATAACCCTCATCATAGGTGTATGCCTGCTGCTCTGGTGTGAGAAGGAAGCTCATAAGATCTAGAAGAACTGCCAGTTTTTCGTCTGATACGCCTTTGGGCACGCACATGTAATGCGCATCGGCCACCCAATGGAACCCGTCCAGCTTGGCAACGGCCGCTTCCTTCGGAACAACGCCCAATACACGTGGATTGATATCCCAGCCGGTTGTCGTGACAGTCATATCACGCGTACCCTCGCCGAGCTCCTTCATGAGAGCTCCGGTGCCGCTCGGATAGTATTCGATATGCTGGTTCAGTTCCTTCAGATAGGCCCAGGTCTTGTCCCAACCCTTGACGGGGTCGCGCGGATCGCTATCACCGAGAAGATAGGGTAACCCCATCAGGAATGTACGCCCCGGGCCGGAGTTGGCCGGACGCGCGTAAAGAAACTTGTTCGGATTTTCCTTTGCCCATGCCAGCAATTCCTGCGCATTCTTCGGTACGGACTTGACACGATCCGGCATGTATTCGAGCAACGGCCCCGATGGATAATAGGTGACCACAACACCATGATCGTTACTGAAAGCCAGCATGCGCTGTGCAGGCTCCAGATAGATCGATACAAGATCGGGAAGCTGCGCCGCGTGATCGGGCAAAAGCTTGGTCCAGAGGTCAAGTTCGAGACCTGCCGCCAGCGCATCGGTTCCTGTCAACACCATATCGATGTCGAGGCGATTAGCGGCCTGCTGGGCCTTGAGTTTGCCCGGCAATTCAGGCGCAGGCGCTTTCGTAAAGGTAATGCGCGAAACCACCTCCGGCTTTGCCTTGACGTAGTTTTCAATTGCCTTTTGCGTGAGAGCAAGATTACCCGCCACGTCAACGATGTTCAAAGTCACAGGCGAAGTCGGCAAAGCAAGCTTTGCCTGTGCGAAAAGCCGTGTCGTCGGCAAAGTAGCGATAGCGGCAAGGCCACCGAGGGCCTGTCTACGTGAGATCTTCAAGGTAGTTCCTCCCCTTATGTGCAAAGGTTGAACCTCCTCCAGGCTCTCCCCATGCTTGATAGTATGTAATATATTAATCTATCAGTTAAGCTCCGCAAGCATTTTCGTGGTGCGTACCGTTTTTCTCCTGATACCTGTCTTACCGATTTCATATTTCTTCACGTTGTTTGACGCTCGAGAAACTTTCTTGAAAACAAAGGCTTACCGCTATTTTACCATCTCCACGCTTTTCGCCGAACCACAGACCAGCAATTGGTCCAGCGCAGCGGTCACCTGCGATCGGAAGTGTTCACTGTGCGGCAGATCATCGCCGAAGATATTTTTCAGACCAAGATAAGCATACGCCAGATCCTTAGCCGACGTTTTTCCTGCAACACGTGCCCAGATTTCATGCGCCATCGGATCATGAACATCGATGGCTTTTCCACTTTCGTCACGACCGGTGGCGTAACGCATCCACCCGGCAACTCCCAATGCCAACCGCTCGACCCCCTCTTTCCGTTCAAGCCTTTCCCGAATTGTGTTCAGCAACCGCTGCGGCAGTTTTTGCGAGCCATCCATGGCTATCTGCGCCGTACGGTGTCTTAAGGCGGGATTCTGAAAACGATCGATAAGCTGGTCTTTGTAGTTCACGAGATCGAAGCCGGGCAGACGCGGCAGCGTTGGCGAGATTTCCTCATCCATCATTGCTCTTACAAATTCGGTAAACCCCGGTGCTTTCATGACGTCTGATACGGTCTCATACCCTGCAAGAAAACCCAAATAGGCAAGTGTCGAATGACTGCCATTAAGGAGCCGAAGCTTCATCAATTCAAAAGCGGAAACATCTTCGACAAAGATCGCCCCGGCACTTTCCCATGTGGGTCTGCCGGTTGGAAAGTGATCTTCAATCACCCACTGGGAAAATGGTTCGGTCATCACCGGCCAATTGTCTTGAAAGCCTGTAGCAACGGCGATCATTCGTCGATCATCGTTGGTTGTCGCCGGCACGATACGGTCGACCATCGTAGATGGAAAAGCGACATACTCCTCAATGAAGCCCGCAAGTTTCGCATCGCATAGTTCAGCAAAGTGCACGACCACTCGTTTCAGCGTCGTGCCGTTGGTTGGCAGATTGTCACAAGATAACAGCGTAAAGGGGGCAATACCCGCATCGCGCCGCCTGCGTAAAGACTCGACGATAAAACCTGGAGCTGAGCGCGGTTCACTGCGATTGCTCAGATCATGAATAATATCCGGATGCTTTTCATCGAGAGAAGCGCTAGCGGGCGCATAACAGTATCCCTTTTCCGTGATGGTAAGCGATACGATCCGTGTCGTCTCCCGGCTCATTAATTCAAGAACGGCCTCGGGGCTTTCAGGCGCCACAAATACGTCCGTCACACTGCCAATCACGCGCAGCCTGTCACCCTGCCCATCCCGCACGGCAAGCGTATAAAGCCCGTCCTGCGGTTTCAATGCATCACGGGTGTCGGCACTGCGCAGCGAAACACCTGCAATACCCCAATCGCTGGCGCCATTTTCCAGCACCGTGTCCGTATAAACAGCCTGATGCGCCCGATGAAACGCCCCTATTCCCAGATGGACAATTCCGGTAGTGAGAGCGTTACGCGCATAACCGGGGCGCAGTACATCAGTGGGAAGCGATGGCAGGCTGTGAAGACAAAGACGTTCAGGCGTTTGCATCACATTCGGTTCCCGTCACAACTTATAGGCTTGCTTGGCCAACCGATAGGCGAGATCATAAGCGACTTCATGCGCTTCATCCTCATCCAGCCGATGGTCCGCAACCAGACGCGCGAGAAAAGCGCAGTCTACCCGGCGCGCCATGTCATGCCGGGCGGGAATGGACAGATAGGCGCGAGTATCATCGTTGAAGCCCACCGTATTGTAAAAACCTGCCGTTTCAGTTGTGAGTTCCCGATAGCGCCTCATACCTTCGGGACTATCGTAGAACCACCACGCAGGCCCCAGCTGCAACGCTGGGTAATGTCCGGCAAGCGGTGCCAGTTCACGGCTATAACTGGTTTCATCTAGCGTGAAGATGATGAGGGTAAGGCGCGGATCGTTACCGAAAGCATCCAGTAGCGGTTTCAACTCCTCCACGTAACTGGTAGTGCGGGGAATATCCGCTCCCTTATCCCAGCCGAACCGATCAAAAACCCCGGCATTATGATTGCGGTAGGAACCCGGATGGATTTGCATCACCAGCCCATCCTCAAGGCTCATGCGTGCCATTTCAGTCAGCATTTGCGCGCGGAATAGTTCGGCATCATCCGCTGAAACATTGACGCCCATCACCCGCTGGAAAAGCGCCTCGGCATCATGCGCATTCAAATTTTCCGTCCGGGCGGTTGGGTGCCCGTGATCGGTCGAAGTCGCCCCCCGCGCTTTGAAATAGGCGCGCCGCAACCGGTGCGCCTCCAGATAGCGCTGATAATCGACAGTAGTTCCAGCCTGTGCCACAAAATTTTCCACCTGCTGGCGGAAATCAGGCCGCGACGCATCCACGACAGCATCGGGGCGATATGCCGGGATGACACGTCCATGCCAGCCGGATTTCAGAATTACATCATGTGCAGCAAGCTCATCGCTGGCAGTGTCGGTCGTCGATATGACCTCAATATTAAAGCGGTCATACAAGGCACGCGGGCGCATCTGCGGATCGGCAAGACGCTCGGAGATAAGATCGTAAATCCGGTCGGCGTTCCCGGCATCCAGTCGCTCGACAATACCGAATATCGATTCCAGAGAATGCTCAAACCAGAGCCGAGACGGTGTCCCACGGAACAAGTACCAATGGCTGGCAAACAGCCGCCAGATCTTGCGTGGGTCGGTTTCTATCGACCCGCCATCCCTGCGCGGAATTCCCAGACTTTCCATACTCATACCCTGCGAGTAGAGCATGCGAAAAATATAGTGATCGGGCTTGACGAACAGGCTCGCCGGGTCTGGAAACGCCTCGTCATACGCATACCATAGAGGATCAGTATGACCGTGCGGGGAAACAATCGGCAATTTTTCGACAGCGGAGAACAGGCGTCGCGCAATAATGCGCGCATCATTTTCGATTGGAAACAGTCGATCAGGATTGAGCACCATTACCGTTCTTCTTTTTAAGGTATGCGCAATTCAGACTTGCCACACCTGGAGAGTTTTTACACATCCCGACGGATGAGCTTGGCGGAGACTAAATAATAATATATTAGTATGTCAACTGTTCGATCGTTGCGGAAACTGTAATCGCTGGGCGCTTAATCCCATGATCGAACAAGCCTGTAAAACCCAGTAAAAGCATTGAAGCGAACACTCCCTTCACGCTATTTCCGGGCTGAACACATTGAATAGTATTAATGCCAGCATTCATGGCTGAACGAGCCACTGGCAGTCTGTAAAAATGGATTCTGGATGAAAGTTCGCAAGGAAGCCGTCGCGGCAAATGACGGAACAGAGCAAAATGCAACCAATGCACCGTTGCGTCGACCGGCAGCTCCCAGGCAAGCAGTCGGGCGAACCACCAGTGCAATGCTCATTTACCGTGAGTTGCGCACTGCAATTGTTTCGATGGAGCTGCTGCCTGGCACCGCGCTGAATGAGAAGGCATTTATCGAGCGGTTCGGCGTCAGCCGCACACCCGTGCGCGAAGCACTCATTCGGCTGGTGGAAGACGGGCTGGTGGAAATTTTTCCGCAATCAGGCACATTTGTCGCTCGAATTCCGGTTGACCGTATTCCGGAAGCAGTCGTCATCCGTCAGGCACTGGAAGGAGCAACGGTAGAGCGCGCAGCTACCCTGGCCACAGTCAGCGACATCGATACGCTCGACGAAATCCTGGCTCAGCAACAGTTTCATGCTGGTCGTCAGAAACTTGATGCATTTCACGAGGCTGATGAGGCTTTTCACGAGACGATAGCCGAGATCGCCGGTTTTCCCGGCATCTGGCAATATCTGAAGCCGGTGAAAGTGCAGATCGATCGGGCCCGCCGCATGACGTTGCCAGCGCTGGGGCGTACGGAGCATGTACTCGGCGAGCACAAGATCATTCGCGATGCCATCGCAAACCATGACGTTCCCGCAGCTCTCGCCGCAATGAAGGAACACCTCAACGCCGTGTTGCCAGACATTGATGAACTGAGAAAAAGCAAACCGGATTTCTTCATCTGAAATCTGTCATCACGAATTGAACGGAGGAGTGAATGCGTCAAGCCTGGAGATGGTTTGGTCCGCGTGACGGAGTATCGTTGGATGCTGTACGGCAAGCGGGAGCAACCGATATTGTGTCTGCGCTGCATGAAGTGTCTATCGGCGAGGCATGGACCTCCGCCGCCGTGCATGAACGCAAATCATTGATTGAAAGCACCCCTGCGGGCCGCAGTCCGCTTGTGTGGTCTGTTGTGGAAAGCATCCCCATTCCCGACGCTATAAAACGCACGGGAGTACGTGCGAAGAAGGAGATTGCGGCCTGGATTGCCAGCATGGAAGCACTTGCTGCGAACGACATACGCACCATCTGCTACAATTTTATGCCGGTGGTGGATTGGTGTCGAACCGATCTGAATTTTGAAACAAGCACAGGCGCAACCGCCATGCGTTTCAATCAGGATCGTTTTGCCGCTTTCGATCTGTATATACTGCAACGTAAAGACGCGGCAAAAGACTACTCCAACGCGGATCGGGAAACTGCGCGCAACATTTTTGAAGCGATGGACGAGGATGATATTGCCGACCTGACACGCAACATCGCCAGCGCACTGCCCGGCTCCACTACAGAGCCGCTGACCATTCCCGCGTTCCGGGACAAACTGGAAGCCTATGCGCAGATTGATGCCGCGCAATTACGGCAGAATCTCATCAGCTTTCTCGAAGCCGTCACTCCAGTCGCCGAAGGGCTTGGCGTCAAGCTCACCCTTCATCCGGACGATCCGCCGCGCCCTCTTTTTGGACTTCCGCGTATTGCATCGACAGAAGCCGACTATGCGGCACTCTTCGAGACCGTTCCATCCCAAGCGAATGGCATGTGTTTGTGTACCGGCAGTCTTGGCGTTCGGGCAGATAATGATCTCCCTGGCATGGCCCGGCGCTTTGCAACCCGCATCCACTTCTCGCACCTTCGTGCAACCACGCGCGAAAGCGACGGGCGGAGCTTTTATGAGGCCGCACATCTGGAAGGCGATGTCGATATGGTAGCGGTCCTCCGCGAGCTTCTCGCAGAAGACCGCAAGCGCAACCATCAAACAAGCATCGTGTTTCGATCCGACCATGGCCAACGCATGCTGGACGACCTAGACAAGGATGTGACCCCGGGATATCCGGCGATTGGCCGGTTACGCGGCCTCGCCGAATTGCGGGGTATCATCACCGCCCTTGATGCTGAGTAGAGACGATCAGAGGTGGTCGCGGGCGGTAGAGATCGTTCAATAGTTCAAATGCAGTCGAACGACGTCACGAAGGGTGCAAGAACCTCATCCGGCTTTGCACCCTTTCTCAGGCCAGCGACGTTTCAACCGACAAACTCGATAACTGCCCCACTCGCATTTTGTGGCAACACAGCAATTCCAGAATCTGTGTTTATCCACGAGATGCTATTCGCCTCCAGATGTCCGCGCACTTGTTCGATAGAGTTGACGCGAATGCGCAATACTGCAAAAGCGCTTGCGGGGGTGGTTGTGAAATCGATACCCGGATAGATTTCGGCTGCTTTCTCTGGAGCCAGAACGAGCAGATCGGCTGAATGTTCGCCCGTCGTCACTTTCCAGCCGTCATCCCGACCTTTCATCTTTCCGTTTGCGAAAAGATGCGAAAAGCCCTTAGCCGTGTTTTCCGGATCATCGGATATAGCGACGATTGCTGATAGCGCGTTTGCGCCGTTGGGATGTTGGATCAGTTCAGGAATCCAGACCGTGTTGCGAGTCTTGTGCTGACACATGAACACCATGCCCTGCGGCACTTCACTGTCGACAAAATGAACCGTCTCGAAGGCGGCGATTCCTTCGTCCCCGTTCGGCAATTGCACAGGTCGCGAAAATGCGCCCACTTCACTCGTTTTGATGCCGAGCGCGTTAAGATCCGATTTGGCCTCGCGGGCATTATCAATGCGGCAGGCGACGGCATGGAGACCTTCTCCCTGTGCAACCAGCTTCTCTCGCTGGTGCAAATTGCCCACGGTTTGTGCGACAATTCCCAGAAGCTCGAAATAGTCGTTCCCGAACATGATCGTATAATTGCCGGTGCCCTTTTCCTTACTGTGCACGCCACGCGGACTTAAGGTAAAGCCAAGACGACGATATTGCTCAGCGCTTTTTTCCAAATCATTGACCAGAAGAAAGACATGATCGACGCCTTTGACCGGGTGAGACATATGCAACTTCCTTTCTTGAGAGGGACAATCGTTGTTTCCTACTGGAGCCGGTGCAGCGATGTCAAAAGCTGCGCTCGCAATCTGAACCGTTCCGTACTGAGCTTTCTGTTGAATTCCAGTTTCTTTGGATGGCATCGACAATTCTGCCGCAGAAAATTGACACTTTTTAACGCAGATCGGTCGATAAATTTTACCAATTTCACCAATTATATTAGTTTGTATTGACAAAATTGGTGCAGATTCTAGCATATCAATGCTTGCATACAAGTTCAGTCTCCTAAAACGGCTTTTTGAGCAATTTCAGGGACTTGAACTATAATTGGCCGTGCGGGAAAAGAGGTTTGAAAGCCCTCCCTCAACGTCCTTCAGGGGAACAGAGAATGCATATCAGAAAAGCTGGCCTTAGCCTGATTCTCGCAGCGTTTTCGCTTGCAACCGCCGCGTCCCATGCCGAAGAAGTAAAACGCGGCGGCACGGTCATCGTCCATATGAACACCGAACAGGGTGTGCTTAACCCTGCGCTGCGCGCCTCCACCGGCGTCTATCAGATCACCGGTCGCATCATGGAGCCGTTGATTGACCGCACATATGAAGGCTATGTCCCGATTCTGGCGACAAGCTGGTCATCCTCGGAAGATGGCAAAGCCATCACCTTCAAGCTGCGCGAGAATGTGCGCTGGCACGATGGCCAGCCTTTTAGTTGCAATGACGTTTCGTTCAGCGCAATGAATCTTTGGAAAAAGCTGCTCAATTATTCGACCACGCTTCAGGCTAATCTCGAAGCAGTTGACTGCACGGATCCGCATACGGCGGTGTTCCGCTATTCCAAGCCGATGCCGCTTGATCTGCTTGTCGCCGCCATGCCCGATCTTGGCCATCCGGTACCCAAGCATCTTTATGAAGGCACGGATATTCTCAAGAACAAGTACAACGCCGCGCCGGTGGGCACGGGACCGTTCAAGTTCGTTGAATATGAACGCGGCCAGCACATCATTGCCGAGCGCAATGACGATTACTGGCGCGGGAAGGAATATCCTTATCTCGACCGCGTCATCTGGCGTTTCATGCCGGACAAGGCCGCCGCTGCCGCAGCGCTTGAAGCGGGTGAAATGATGGAAACCGCCTTCAACGGCATTTCCATGTCGGATACCGAGCGCCTCCAGAAGGATGGCCGCTTCGATACCGGCACCAAGGGTTTCGAGAACAACGTCGCCCACTCGACCGTCGAGTTCAACCTGCGCAATCCGATCCTTGCCAATCTGAAGGTTCGCCAGGCGATCTATCACGCGCTCGATATCGATTTCGCGATAAAGACGATCATGCGTGGCTATGCCAAGCCGGGCCGTGGCCCGATCCCGAGCACCGGCGGCGCCAACTATACGGATCAGGTTCAAACCTACCCGTATGATGTTGAAAAGGCCAAGAAGCTGCTCGACGAAGCCGGATACCCGGCTGGTCCCGATGGCATCCGTTTCAAGCTGCGCCATCGCCCGGCCCCATGGGGTGAATATACTCAGCTTTGGGGCGAGTATTATGCGCAGGCCATGAAGGAAGTCGGCATCGACGTCGAAATCCTGACCAATGATGCGCCGGGCTTCCTGAACGGTGTTTATCGTGATCATGACTTCGATACGGCAAGCGGCTGGCATCAGTTCCGCTCCGATCCGGCCGTATCCACGACCGTCTGGCTGCGCTCCGGCGCTCCAGTTGGCACCGCATGGTCCAACCAGTTCGACTACAAGTCTGACGAGATGGACAGCCTGATCGACAAGGCCGCGAGCGAACTGGACCCGGCCAAACGCGCAGATCTCTATCACCAGATCCAGCAGCTTGAGATGAAGGACCTGCCGGTCATCTTCGCCATCGAACATCCGTTCGTCGGCGTGACCAACAAGATTCTCAAGAACCACCACAACACGCCGCGCTGGGATTCATCGAGCTGGTACGACCTCTGGATCGACCAATAAGCGATACACAACCGCTGCCTGGCTCTCCGGCAGCGGTTCCTCCCTTCCTTATTAGAGCGGGATGTTTGTAAGTTGAATCGTCATCCCGCTCTAAGCTTTTGTTTGAGCATGATTTTATCTGAAAACCGGTTCCCATTTTTCGGAATCATGCTCTAATGCTGAAATGAATATCTTGCAGGATAATCCACAATGCCCCTGCCCCCGATCCTGACTTTTGCGCTGCGGCGCATCTTGCAGGCGATCCCCGTCATTCTTCTCATCATGATCGGGGCGTTCCTGCTGATCAAGCTTGCGCCCGGCGACACGGTTGACGCGCTTGTTGGCGACATGGGTGGCGCAGACCCGCAATTCGTCGCCAATCTGCGCGCCGAATACGGCCTCGACCAGCCCGTCTGGACGCAGCTCTGGATTTACATGACCAAGCTGGCACGGTTCGATTTTGGCTGGTCCTATGTCTATGAACTGCCTGTGCTGGACGTGCTGATGGCCCGCCTCGTGCCGACGCTCCTGCTGATGGTTTCGTCGCTGTCGGTAGCGTTCGTTTTTGGCATCACGCTCGGAGCTTTCGCCGCGCGCAAGGCTTATTCGCTGACCGACAATGTCATCTCCACGCTCGGCCTCGTCTTCTACGCCATGCCGAGCTTCTTCCTCAGCCTCATTTTGATGTTCATCTTTTCCGTCAAGCTCGGCTGGCTGCCGGTCGGCGGCTACAAGACGCTTGGCGGTTTCTATACCGGCTGGAAGAATGTCTGGGATATTGCCGTGCACCTCGTCATGCCGACGACGGCGCTTTCGCTTATCTATCTCGCTTTCTACATGCGCCTGATGCGCACCAGCGTGCTGGAAGTAGCCGACCTCGATTATGTCCGCACAGCCCGCGCCAAGGGCGCCAGCGGCGCAAGGCTGATGTTCCATCACATCATGCGCAACGCCTTCCTGCCCGTCGTCACGCTGCTCGGCCTGCAGTTCTCGACCGTGCTTGGCGGCTCGGTCGTGATCGAGACGATCTTCTCGCTGCCCGGCCTTGGCCAGCTCGCCTACACCTCCGTGATCAAGCGCGATCTCAACACCCTCATGGGTATCATCTTCCTGTGCTCGGTGCTGGTGGTGATCGTGAATTTCATCACCGATCTCATCTATGCGCGGCTTGATTCCAGGATCGAACTGTCATGACTTCCCAGGACCTCTCCCTCACCCGTCCGCAGGTCTCCCGCACAAAAATTTTGTGGCAGCGTTTCAGCCGCAACCGCGCCGCCGTGTTGGGCCTTATCCTCTTCATTGCCGTGGTCCTGATCGCGCTTCTTGCCGATTTCATTACGCCCGGCGACCCGCTGCGCCGCGCCGGCGATCCGCTCGTCTGGCCGTTCGTCAATGCAGCAACGCCGCTCGGCACCGACCAGCTCGGTCGCGATATCATGGCGGGCATTTTCCATGGCGCGCGCATCTCGCTTCTGATCGGTGTCGTGGCCACCCTGATCTCGATCATCATCGGCATCATCATCGGTGCGCTCGCCGGTTATTATGGTGGCTGGGTGGATGACATTCTGATGCGCATCACCGAAGCATTTCAGACTGTACCAAGTTTCGTTCTGCTTCTGACACTGGTGGCGATCTTCGGTTCTTCCATCGAGAATATCATCATCTGCATCGGCATCGTGTCATGGACCGCGCCTGCCCGCATGGTGCGCGCGGAATTTCTGGCGCTGCGCAAGCGCGAATTCATCGATGCCGCGCGCAATCTGGGCGTCGGCAACATGTCGATCATCTTCCGCGAAATTCTGCCAAATGCCCTGCCGCCGGTGATCGTCTTCGCATCCGTCGTGATGGCTACGTCCATCCTGATGGAAAGCGCGCTCGCCTTCCTCGGTCTCGGGGATCCGAACTATGCAAGCTGGGGCAACATGATCGGCCAGGGTCGTGCTGTGCTGCGCACTGACTGGTTTTGCTCGGTCATTCCCGGCATCGCCATTCTGCTCACCGTTCTTTCCTTCAGCCTGCTTGGCGAAGGCCTGAACGACGCGCTTAATCCGAGGCAGAAGAAATAATGACCGCCGCACCCGTTCTCGAAATCAAAAGCCTGCAGATCGCGCTGCCGAAGGGCGCCGACCGCCCTTACGCCCTACAGGACCTGACACTGACCATTAATCCCGGTGAAATCGTCTGCCTCGTCGGCGAAAGCGGCTCCGGAAAATCGCTTTCGGCGGGCGCGATCATGCGCCTTCTGCCGGAACCGCATGTGCATGTGACCCACGGCACGATCAAGCTTGAAGGCACCGATCTTTATTCGCTCAGTGAAGCTGATATGAAGAAGCTGCGCGGCAACCGCATCGGCATGATCTTTCAGGAGCCGATGACTGCGCTCAACCCGCAGAAGACAGTTGGCTGGCAGATCGATGAAGTGCTGCGCCTGCACACCAAACTTGGCCGCAAGGAGCGCCGTGCCGCCGTACTGGACATGCTGGCAGAGGTGAAGATTCCGGACCCGGAATCCGCCTATAACGCCTATCCGCACCAGATTTCGGGCGGACAGCGCCAGCGCGTCATGATCGCCATGGCGCTGATCCTGAAACCGCGTCTCATCATCGCCGACGAACCAACCACCGCGCTCGATGTGACCACGCAGGCGCAAATCCTGAAACTGATCCGCGACCTGCAACGCGAACACAATACTGGCATCCTGTTCATCACGCATGACTTCGGCGTAGTGGCGGAAATCGCCGACCGTGTCGCCGTGCTGCGGCTTGGCGAACTGGTCGAGGAAGGCCCGGCAAACGAAGTGCTGAACCATCCGCAGCACCCTTATACCAAGGCGCTGATTGCATCGGTTCCGGCTCTCACTCCACCCGAACCGAAGCCATCGGTGGACGCACAGCCGGTCATTCTCAAGACGGAAGCCTTGCACAAGACCTTCAAGGCGCGCGGTGGCTTGCTCACCGGCAAAAGAAGTGCCGTTCCTGCCGTGAAGGATCTTTCATTCGAACTACGTCAGGGCGAGACGCTGGGCGTCGTCGGCGAAAGCGGCTCGGGCAAGACAACCGTTTCGCGCATCGTCACCCGTCTGCTGGAAGCAGATAGCGGCAAGGTCGATGTGAATGGCAGGGATTTTCTGAGCGCCAGCCCACGGGAAGTGCGGGCCATGCGCAAGGACATCCAGATGGTCTTTCAGGACCCGATGGCCTCGCTCAACCCGCGCCGCCGTGTCGTGGACCTCATCGCGCAGGGACCAATCGTCCATGGCGTGCCGAAGGAACAGGCCCATGCGAAGGCCCGCGAATTGCTGGAACTGGTCGAGCTTTCGCCCGCTGCCGCCGACCGTTTCCCGCATGAGTTTTCAGGCGGGCAGCGCCAGCGTATCGGCATCGCCCGCGCTTTGGCGCTTGAACCCCGCATCATCGTCGCGGACGAACCGGTCTCCGCGCTCGATGTTTCGGTGCAGGCGCAGGTGCTGCGCCTGCTGGCCGATTTGGGCGAGCGGCTCAACCTGTCGCTGCTCTTTGTTACGCACGATCTGCGGGTGGCCGCGCAGCTTTGTGACCGCATCATCGTCATGTCGAAAGGTGAGATCGCGGAAGCGGGGCCGACGGCGGAAGTTTTCGCCAACCCGCGCCATGAATATACGCAGCGCCTGCTGGCATCGATTCCCGGCAAGGACTGGACGCCGCCACATTTCAACAGCGCAGAATGAGAGCGGCTTCAGTCATGCAGAATATCACTTTTCCTCCCTCTATCTGGGCAGCCACGGCACCGGCGCGCACGCCTGCAAAGCCGCTGACCCGCGATACGGAAGCCGATGTTGCAATTGTTGGCGGCGGCTTCACCGGCCTTTCGGCAGCGCTTCATCTGGCAAAACGCGGCAAACGCGTGGTCCTGCTCGAAGGGAATGCGGTCGGGTGGGGCGCATCGGGACGCAATAACGGGCAGGTTATCCCGACCATGACTTCTGCGGAGCCGGATGCAATCGCCAAACGCTATGGCGCGGCGGGCGAGCGCTTTGCCAGACTTATCGGCAACAGCGCCGATATTCTGTTTTCCATCGTCCGCGAGGAGAATATTCAGGCCGAGGCCGAGCAGAAAGGCTGGTTCCAGCCGGCCCATTCGCCGGGCCGGGTAAAACTGTCGCAAATGCGCGTCGAAGCATGGAAGCGTTTCGGTTTTCCGGCGGAGTTTCTTGATCGCGCCGCGACATCGCAACTGATCGGCAGCGATTCCTGGTATGGCGGCATGTTCAATCCGACCGGCGGACACATCAATCCGCTGGCCCTGGCGCGCGGTCTTGCCAGCGCCGCCGAAAGCCATGGCGCGATTATTCACGAGCAAAGCCCCGTCACCTCTTTCCAGCAGGAAGGTGATATCTGGGTCGTGCGTACGGAGAGAGCGACGGTTCGGGCCAAAGGCTTTCTGCTTGCCACCAATGCCTATACGAGCGAGTTGCGCGAGGGACTTGCGCCGCGCCTTGCGCGCACCATAGTTCCCGTCCTTTCCTGGCAGATGGCGACCGCGCCCGTCAGCGACAATCTGCGCGCCACGATTCTGCCCGGAAGGCAGGCGGTGTCCGATACGCGTGGCGATCTGCGTTTCTTCCGCTATGATGCGCGCAACCGGCTGATTACCGGCGGTGTGGTGATGGGGGATTTCAACGTTGCCGAACGGGTGAAGCATAAGGCCGCACGCAATATGGCGGAGGCTTTTCCAGCGCTGGGCGAGCCGGAAATCACTCATGTCTGGAGTGGCTATATCGGTATGACATGGGATCGTTTCCCGCGTGTTCATCAGCTTGGCCCCAATGGCTGGACGTGGATCGGATGCAATGGGCGCGGTGTGGCGCTCGGCACGGCGCTCGGGCGCGAATTTGCGCGCGCATTTGACGGAGAGCCGGTCGAAGAACTGGCTTTGCCGGTTTCGCAGCCTGCACCGCTGCCGTTTCATAAAATTGCGCGGAAGGTCGCTCCATTCTATCTCGCATGGCTCCGGCGCAAGGATCTTTCGGAACCCAAACTCTAGTTCAACCTTCATGTGAAAGGTCAGGTCCATGAATCAAATGCCAATTCTCGAACGTCGCCGCATCGAGGCGCTGGTTCTCAAGAATGTCTATGAGGTCATCCGCGAGCGGTCGGGCGAAGAGGAAGCGCAGGCCGCTATCGGCGAGGCTGTCAGTCGTTCGGCCATCGAACAGGGCAAGAGCTTTGCCGAAGAACTGGGCCGCACGCCAACGATACAGGACTTCGCCGATATTCAGCCGCTTTGGACGAAGGAAAACGCACTGGAAATCGATGTGATTTCGCAGGGCGAGGATCATTTCGATTTCAATGTTACGCGTTGCCGCTATTCGGAAATGTATCGCGAGATGGGACTGGGCCATATCGGCCATCTGCTGTCCTGCAATCGTGATGGTGATTTCTGCATCGGTTACAATCCGGATATGAAGCTGGAACGCAGCCAGACGATCATGAAGGGCGCAAGCCATTGCGACTTCCGCTATCGCCTCGAAACATCCGAAAACGAAAAGGGTGCCTGATATGCCGGTTGAAAACTGGACCTCGAACCAGCTTGATGATCTCATTGCATTCCGTCGTGACCTGCATCAGAACCCTGAACTTCTTTATGATGTGAACCGCACTGCGGAAAAGGTCGCCGAAGCGCTGCGCGCTGCCGGTGTCGATGAGGTCGTAACGGGCATCGGGCGTACCGGAGTCGTCGGCGTTATTCGCGGACAGTCCGATCATTCGGGCAGGGCTATCGGCCTGCGCGCCGATATGGATGCCCTGCCGATCCTTGAGGATACCGGCGCGGAATGGGCGTCTAAAATCCCTGGCAAAATGCATGCATGCGGCCATGATGGCCACACAACCATGCTTCTGGGTGCAGCCCGCGAACTTGCCCAAAGCCGCGCTTTCGACGGCACGGTCGTCGTCATTTTCCAGCCCGCCGAAGAGGGCGGTGCGGGCGCAAAGGCGATGATCGACGACGGTCTGTTCAAGCGCTGGCCGGTCAACGAAGTCTACGGCATGCATAACCGCCCGAACCTCGCAGTCGGGCATTTCACCATCAATTCCGGCCCGATCATGGGATCGGTCGATGTTCTCGACATCACCATCGAGGGCGTTGGCGGACATGCCGCTTCGCCGCACCAGACGATTGACCCCATCCCGGTGACCGCAGCGCTCATTCAGGCGATCCAGACGCTGACCGCGCGCACCATCGACCCGGTGGATTCCGCCGTGATTTCCATCACCACCATTCAGGGCGGCGATGCGTTCAACGTCATTCCGCAGAAAATCCGGCTGACCGGCACGGTTCGCACGCTTCGTGAGGAAGTGCGCAATCACATCGAGGAACGTCTGACCCGTGCCGTGCAGGGCATAGCCGACGCTTTCGGCACCAGGGCCACACTCAACTATCAGCGCAATTATCCCGTTACCGTCAATCATGAACAGGAGACGGAGCTGGCGGCAATCGCTGCGGAAGCAGTTGCAGGTTCCGACCGTGTGACGCGGGACATGCCGGCAACGCTGGGCGGCGAAGATTTCGCCTTCATGCTGAACGAAGTGCCGGGCGCGATGATCAATATCGGCAACGGCCCAAGCGCCAATCTCCACCACCCGAAATATGACTTCAATGATGATGTCATCGCCTGGGGCTGCTCTTACTGGACCACATTGGTACGCCAGCGCTTGCCAATCCAGAATTGATCCTGCCAGCATATTTCATACGGGCGGCTTAGCCGCCCGTTTTTTGACACACGACTATGATGTAATTTTCATGTCATAAAATCACTGGTTTATTTGAGGCTGTCGTAATATAACGCGCTCCCAATGTTCCTTTGTAGCAAATATCCGATAGCGCAAAGAATCCGGTTGAGAGCGGGGATCCATGAATATCGAAACTGCCCTGAGCGACAGCGCCAATATTTTTGAACTTGCTCCGATGTCCCTATGGCTTGAGGATTACAGCGACCTGCGCCGGCAGTTCGAGGTCTGGCGCGCACAAGGCATCACCGATTTGAAGACCTTCTTGCAGGAGGATCCTGCGCGCCTTCGCATCTGCACGAGCCACATTCATCTTTTGAAGGTCAACCGCAAGACCCTGTCTCTTTTCGAGGCAAACGACATCAACCACCTGGCTTCAAATCTGGAACACGTCTTTCGCGATGACATGCTGGAACCGCACATCGATGAGATGGTGCAGCTCTGGAGCGGCTCGGATACGTTCACCAGTGACACGGTCAACTATACACTCGGTGGCAAACGGCTGGATATCCAGCTCAAAGGTCGCATCCTTCCCGGTTATGAGGATAGTTGGGGACGTGTCCTCCTTTCGATAGAAGATGTAACCGCACGTGAAAATGCGCGTCGTGAACAAGCACGACATAAACAGCATGCCGAAGGTCTTTTCGAGCATTCCCCTGTTTCGTTGTGGGTGGAAGATTTCAGTCGCATCAAGCAACTCATGGACGATGTACGCCAGCGCGGCATCAGCGATTTCCGCGTTTTTACCGATGTGCATCCAGAGTTTGTGCGTCAATGTATGAGCGAAATCCGCGTGCTCGACATAAACAACGAAACACTTGCGCTTTTCCTCGCTCCCGACAAGCGGTCTTTGTTGCAGAATTTGCCGCACATTTTCCGGGATGAGATGGAGGCCCACTTCCGTGAACAACTGATCGATCTGTGGAACGGTATTTTGTTCCAGCGGCGCGAAGTCATAAACTACGCATTGGATGGAACCGAACGTCATGTTCTGTTACAGCTCTCGGTTTTACCTGGCCACGAGACGGATTGGTCGCTGGTACAGGTGGCGCTTACAGACATCACGGCACGCAAGAAGGCAGAAGCCTACCTTGAATATCTCGGCAAGCACGACGTTCTGACAAAGCTGCATAATCGAGCTTTCTATGTAGATGAGCTAAACCGGCTTGAACGCAAAAGCCATACGCCAGTTTCAATCCTTATCGTCGATCTCAACGGTTTGAAAGCCGCCAATGACCAGTGGGGTCATGCGGCTGGCGACGGCCTGCTACGTCGTATCGGCGAAGTTCTGAATGAAGCCGTCAAGCAACCGGGGCACGCTGCACGCATAGGCGGCGACGAATTCGCCATTGTATTGCCTTACGTGGACGAACGCGGAACGGAAGCCATGGTAGAGGACATCAGGCGCCTGGTCGAAATCAACAATCAGTATTATTCGCAGCTGAAACTCAATCTTTCCATAGGCTTCGCCACCAGCATGCCCGGTGAAAAGCTGGAATCCGTTGCCAAACGCGCCGACCTTCTGATGTACGAAGATAAGCGAAAGCACTATACCATGGACGACCCCACAATACTTTAATCGTCGAATTTCACGATAGTTTTGCCGCGCGTGAGGTCTGTTGCAAGACGAGATAGCTCCTCGCGATCCGCGATAGGCATCATGCCGTACATTTCCACTCCGTTTTCCGTGAAATTCTCACGTGAGATCACAACATTCTCCACGGCTGTGAGACGTACTTTCAGGAGAGCATGGTCGGAAAAATCGCAGGTCAGAAAAAAGCCGATGATCGGGATAACCTCTGTTTTCTCGGCCAGCCTCAGGCAGTTGGCCGCCGTGCCTCCATAGGCGCGCATCAGCCCTCCACTTCCAAGCAGAATACCGCCGAACCAGCGGATAACGACCACCCCAATGTTATCGAATTTCTGACCGTCAATCGCTTGAAGAATTGGTTTCCCAGCTGTGCCACTGGGCTCGCCATCATCGCTGAAACGGTAGTTCTGCCCTATGCGCCATGCCCAGCAATTATGTGTGGCGGCCAGATCGGAATGTTCTGCCAGAAAATCCTTCGCGGCCTGTTCATCCGAAATCGGCGCGGCAATGGCCAGAAACCGGCTTTTCTTGATTTCCTGATTGAATGTTTCAACACGGTTGATGGTAAACATGACGGCCCTGCAAACGATATGTTTTGCGGCCTAACATTTTATGCTGCTTGTGGCGACCCCATGCTGCATTGTGCATAACCTCTACAGGCTAAAGGGCATGATCTGGGAAGCTTGATGCGTCACGAATGAGAAAAGGTCCATCCATGTTCGATTTGATCGTAAGAAACGCCAATCTGCCCGATGGCCGGGAGAAACAGGATATTCTGGTCAAAGACGGCAAGATAGCTGATATCGTCGCTTCGAGGGACGAGCATAGGGCAGATCGCGAAATCGACGCTACCGACCGGCTTGTGACTCCACCTTTCGTTGACCCTCATTTTCATATGGACGCTACCCTGTCGCTCGGCCTGCCGCGCCTCAACCGCTCCGGCACGCTTCTGGAAGGCATCGCGCTCTGGGGAGAGCTGAAACCGACGCTGACGAAGGATGCCATGGTCGAACGCGCACTGCGCTATTGCGATCTGGCGGTCAGCCAGGGCCTGCTTGCGATCCGAAGCCATGTTGACGTCAGCGATCCCCGTCTTCTTACTGCCCAGGCGATGATCGAGGTACGCGAGAAGGTAAAGCACTATATCGATCTTCAACTGGTGGCCTTTCCCCAAGACGGTTATTACCGATCGCCAAGCGCCGTCGATCTCGTCAACCGCTCACTGGATATGGGTCTTGATGTCGTTGGCGGCATTCCACATTTCGAGCGCACAATGGCTGAAGGTGCCGCCTCGCTGGAATCACTTTGCCGCATTGCTGCCGAGCGCGGCCTGCCGGTCGACATCCATTGCGACGAAAGCGACGACCCGATGTCGCGCCATGTCGAGACGCTCGCGTCCCAGACGATACGCTTCGGTCTTCAAGGCCGTGTTTCAGGCTCGCACCTCACATCCATGCACTCCATGGACAATTACTATGTCTCCAAGCTCATTCCGCTTATCGCGGAAGCGCGGATGAACGCTATTCCCAATCCGCTTATCAACATTACATTGCAAGGCCGTGCCGATACGTATCCCAAGCGCCGCGGTATGACCCGCGTACCGGAGTTGATGGCCGCAGGCATAAATGTCGCCTTCGGGCATGACTGTGTGATGGACCCCTGGTACTCAATGGGTTCGGGCGACATGCTGGAAGTCGGCCATATGGCGGTTCATGTCGCGCAGATGACCGCAATAGATGCCAAGAAGCAGGTTTTTGACGCACTGACCGTCAATTCGGCTAAGGCACTGGAACTTGAGGGCTACGGTCTGGAAAGGAATTGCAACGCCGACTTCGTGATACTGCAAGCGCGCGACTCCATTGAGGCATTACGTCTCAAAGCCAATCGTCTGACTGTCGTCAAACGCGGCAAGATCATCTCTGAAACGCCGCAACGCGTTAGCGTACTCAATCTGGAAGGCAGGCCTTCTTCCGTTGATGGAGCCGATTACGCGCCTAACGGCGAGGCCACCAGAGTTCACGCTGTGCGACTATGAAAACAAAAACGGCGCCCGAAGGCGCCATATTGTTAAGCCACGCTGGACTTGCTCTTTTCGAAGCGCTTGCGTTCGTTGGAGTCAAGATAAAGTTTACGGAGGCGAATGGACTTCGGCGTCACCTCCACCAGTTCGTCATCCTGAATCCACGAGAGCGCGCGTTCCAGCGTCATCTTGATCGGTGGAGTGAGCTTCACAGCTTCGTCCTTGCCTGAGGCGCGGATATTAGTCAGCTTCTTGCCCTTGAGCACGTTGACTTCCAGATCGTTGTCGCGCGAATGGACACCGATAATCATCCCAGCATAAACTTTGACACCTGCTTCGATGACCATGGGGCCGCGATCTTCGAGATTGAAGAGCGCGTAGGCGACCGCTTCACCCTGATCGTTGGAGATGAGAACGCCATTATTGCGCCCCCCGATCTCGCCCTTGAACGGCTGATAATCGTGGAACAGGCGGTTCATGATCGCCGTGCCGCGCGTATCGGTCAGAAGCTCCGACTGGTAACCGATGAGGCCACGAGTGGGCGCATAGAACACCAAGCGCACGCGATTGCCGCCGGATGGGCGCAGCTCGACCATTTCGGCCTTGCGCTCCGACATCTTCTGCACGACGGTACCAGAATATTCCTCGTCGACGTCGATAACGACTTCTTCGACCGGCTCAAGCATTTCGCCGTTCTCGCCTTCTTGCATGACGACGCGCGGACGCGAGACGCCAAGTTCGAAGCCTTCGCGACGCATGTTTTCGATGAGAACCGCGAGCTGCAATTCGCCACGCCCGGAAACGAAGAACGAATCCTTTTCGCCGGATTCTTCAATCTTCAGGGCAACACTGCCTTCTGCTTCCTTCAGCAGACGATCACGGATAACGCGGCTCGTTACCTTGTCGCCTTCCGTGCCAGCCAGCGGGCTGTCATTGACGATGAAGGACATGGTTACGGTCGGCGGATCAATCGGCTGCGCTTCAAGCGGCTCGGTCACGGAAGGATCGCAGAACGTGTCTGCAACAGTGCCCTTGGACAGACCGGCAATCGCTACGATGTCACCTGCTTGTGCTTCTTCAATCGGCTGGCGCTCGATACCGCGGAAAGCGAGAATCTTCGAAATACGGCCGTTTTCAAGAAGCTTGCCATGCTGATCCAGAACCTTGACGGCCTGGTTCGGCTTGACAGTACCGGAATGGATACGACCGGTGATGATGCGTCCCAGAAACGGGTCGGCTTCGAGGATCGTACCAATCATACGGAACGGACCTTCAGCGACCTTGGGAGCGGGAACGTGTTTCAGGACCAAGTCGAAAAGCGGTGCCAAACCTTCATCCTTCGGACCTTCCGGGCTCAGCGCCATCCAGCCATTGCGGCCGGAACCGTAAAGAATCGGGAAGTCAAGCTGTTCGTCGGTGGCATCGAGATTCGCAAAGAGGTCGAACACTTCGTTGACAACTTCTTCATGACGGCCATCCGGACGGTCGATCTTGTTGATCGCGACGATCGGTTTGAGTCCGACCTTGAGTGCCTTGCCGACGACGAACTTCGTCTGTGGCATCGGGCCTTCAGCTGCATCCACGAGAACGATAGCGCCATCGACCATAGAAAGAATACGTTCGACTTCACCGCCGAAGTCGGCATGGCCTGGCGTATCGACGATGTTGATCCGGGTGTTCTTCCAGACAACCGAAGTTGCCTTGGCGAGAATGGTGATGCCGCGTTCGCGTTCAATATCACCGGAATCCATCATCCGTTCGCCGACGCGCTGGTTTTCGCGGAACGAGCCTGCCTGCTTCAAAAGTTCGTCAACCAGTGTTGTTTTGCCATGATCGACGTGTGCGATAATAGCGATATTACGCAATTCCATATGGAGATCACTTCTATATGAGTTGGGAGCCGCGCCAGCATTGGGTGCGCGGAAAAACAATGCGCCGCTCTTACAGGTTTTTTTGCGTTTTAGAAAGGGGCAGCGCGAAACTGCCCCTCATTTGGCCGTAAAAACCCTGTTTTCACTGACTCTCTACACCGTCAATCTGACAGTTTTTTGTCGAGCTTGTTACAAAAGCGTACCTGAGAGGATAACCAGCGCCACACTGAAATAAATCACGAGGCCGGTAACATCGACCAGCGTTGCCACAAATGGCGCCGAAGCGCTCGCCGGATCGAAGCCGAGCCTTTGCAGGATGAAAGGCAACATGGAACCAGTCAGCGAACCGAACGTGACAATACAGACAAGCGCCATGCCGACCGTAGCGGCCACCAGTATCCAGTGTTCGCCATAATCGTAGATGCCGAGCAGTTGCCAGACCGCAATACGGATCATACCGATCAGACCAAGGAAGCAACCGAGAGCCAGACCTGTCGGCAATTCGCGTATCGCTACCCGCCACCAGTCCTTGAGTTTGATATCCTGCAAGGCGAGCGCGCGAATAATGAGGGACGTTGCCTGCGAACCGGAATTACCGCCCGAAGACATGATGAGCGGAATGAACAGCGTCAGCACCAATGCCTTTTCCAATTCCAGTTCGAAATGCTGCATGGCACTGGCCGTCAGCATCTCGCCAAGGAAAAGAACGCCCAGCCAACCAGCGCGCTTTTTCAGCATTTCCCCGAAGCCGATGCGCATATAAGGCTTGTCCAGAGCTTCCATACCACCGAAACGATACGTATCTTCACTGGCTTCCTCGGTCATAGCGTCAAGCACGTCATCAACAGTCACGATGCCAATGATATGACGGCTTTCGTCCACGACGGGTACAGCCAGAAGATCGTGCTTGCGGAAAAGACGGGCGACATCCTCGCGGCTGGTCAGTGGTGAAATGGTGATGGGTTCCTCATCACGCACGATCGACAAAATCGGCTCGTCCGGTTCGCGTATGATAAGACGGCGCAAGCTGACGACGCCCTGCAAAACACGCGTCTTAGGATCTACGACATAAATCGCGTAAACGGTTTCGCGCGTACGCTCCACCTGTCGGATATGCTCGAGCGTCTGTCCGACATTCCAGTCTGTAGGTACGGCAATGAATTCGATGGTCATGAGACTGCCGGCCGTATTCGGCGGATAGCCCATGAGTTTTTTCAACGCAGCTTTGGTTTCCGGTGCCAGAATGGCAAACAGGCTCGTACGTTCTGCATCTTCCAGTTCCTGGAAGACATCTGTGGCACGGTCTGCCGACATACCGTCAAGCAACAGGCTGGAAAGACCGGGCGGCAGGGTTGCGATGATTTCCGGCGCGCGTTCCAGCTCCGGCTGGTCGAGCAGACGAATAGCGTCTTCATGCGAAAGCTGGCCGATTACGGCGATAGCGTCGTCCGTATCCAGCTCATTGACGAGTTCGACTGCATCACCGGTGTGCATATCGGCGATACGGCTGGCGATAGCAGCCGCCGGGAGGTCGGCAACATCAATTACTTCCGGGGAGAAGTCGTTGTCGGTCATAGGCTTGCCTTTCTGTCGATCCGCCGTCGAAGGCAGACCGTGCAAACCAACCGCAAGCGATCAGATCACGAACTGCCTTGACGGCTGAAACAATCGACTATGACTGTCGCTTGGCATAAGAGGATAAAACTCCGGTTGAAATTGCAGCCACAGAAATCCGGCTGCGGGAGTGATGTGCGCTGCGTTGCCTTCAAAGTCAAGCCCCGGACAATAATGATGAAAGCTTTTTCACTTTCACTCACGCGAACTGCGGCAAACGCTTCCACAGCAAAAATGCTCCGGCAGCAACAAAGCCCATGATGGGGATAAGAGAGGCAAAAGCGACCACCGGGTCGTCCATTGCCGCCGCAATCACACCGCCGACCAGACCACCGCCCATTTGGAAGAAACCCATCATTGCTGATGCAGCCCCGGCCATTTTGGGAAATGGAGCCATTCCAGCTGACGTCATTACAGGCATAATCAGTGCAATACCGAAGGCAAAAAGCCCCATTGGTACCATAACAAGGAGATAAGACGGCTCAAAAACGCGTAACAAAATGGCGATTGCAAGACTCGATAAAGTGATTGCGATGTAACCGCTCATGACGAGTTGTTGTGAGCTGTAAAGTCGCATGAGGCGACGAAACAGCAAACCACCGATAAGATAACAGCTTGTTTGCAACAACAGCCCCACTCCAAAATGCGTGGCGGACATGCCGACACGCCCCATCAGGATGAAGGGCAAAATCGTCGCCGCGGTATAGAGCGCTCCTGTTGTGCCCCCGACCCCAAGGCTTGCATAGACGAAATGGCGGCTCGTCAGGAGTTTTCGATATGATCCTATCACTTCCTTCGGACGAAGGCGGCTCAAATCCCGCGTTCCGGTCTCCTTGATGACGAAAAGCGCCACAATCACAATAAGAAGGCCTAGGCAAACCATAAGAAGAAAGATCGCATGCCAACCAAAATATTCCATCGTGAGTCCGCCCAGCGTCGGTGAAATCGCGGGCCCGAGAGCGATTACGATACCGATCAGATTCATCACCCGCGCCGAGGCTTCGTGGGTAAAAAGATCTCGCACGATGGCGCGCGAAACGGTAACGCCAACAGCAGCTCCCACACCTTGCATAAAGCGTGCGGCGAGCAATACATGGATGTTTGGTGAGAATAACGCCAATACACTTGCAATGAGATAAATACCCATGAATGCGATCGTCACCGGCCTTCGCCCATAGCCATCGGAAAGCGGCCCACACACAAGTTGTGCGAAACAGAAGCCAGCGAAATACACAGACAGCGTGAGCTTTACTAACGCCTCGGTCGTGCCGAATGCTTGAACGATTTCTGTCATGGCAGGCGTATAAAGCGCCATGGACATAGCGCCAATGGCCGCCAGCAAACCGCCTATGATACCGACACGCAATTCGCTCATGACCGGCACAGCGGTTTCCGGCCCTTTCTTCAAGGTGTTGTGATGGCCCGGCTGGATATTCATGGGAAATGCCAGTTCGTCAATGTTGTCGGTTCAGCTGCGCGTCTTCGCAACAAGGTCGTTGCGAATATCTTTCAGGATCGTGTTCAAGCGCTCCCAATCCACCGGAGCGACCGACTGCGCCACGACAGCACGTATATCCGAAGAAATCCGATGGATCGTCTCCAAGGCCTTTTCCGCCGCATCGGTTAGATGCACCTGCTTGGCACGTCGGTCGTTTGGATCAGGAATACGCTGGATCATGCCGGCCCCCTCCAACCGGTCGAGATGACCGGAAAGCGTCATGGCTTCAATCCCCATCCGTTCGGCCAACACGGCCTGACGGACGGGAGCATGCCGTGCGACATGAACCAGCGTACGCGCTTCTGCGGGTGTGAATTCAAGCCCGGCGTCGACAATATGGCGATCGATTTCGGCGCGATAGAGACGTGAGATGTCTGTAACGAGAAAACCAAACGTATCGGGATTGTATCGGCATGAAGGCATTTGTATGGAAACCTTATAATAAGATACCGATATTATTTCCGGGCAAGTCGGTCAAGCTCGCACTTGCCGCACGCAAGGCAAGACCTTAAGTCTGGAAAAAATCCAGTTCCCTGATCCGGAGTTTTCTCATGTACGACCAGCCCATTTTCAATCACGCGCTCACCGAATGGAACGGACCGCTGGGCCTGCCGGATTTCACGGCTTTTAAGGATGACGACTTTGGCCCAGCATTCGATGCCGCACTGGCGGAGGATCTTGCAGAAGTGGAAGCCATCGCCAAGGCAACGGACGAAGCAACCATCGACAATACGCTGAAAGCGCTTCAGCTTACCGGCAAGGAACTTGACCGCGTATCCTCCGTCTTCTGGATGCGCGCAGGCGCGCATAGCAACGACTCTATTCAGGCATTGGAACGCGAAATCGCGCCGAAAATGTCGCGCCATTATTCGCGCATCATGATGGATCCGGCGCTCTTCGCCCGCATTGACGCTCTTTATGAAAACCGCGACATGCTGGATCTCGACACGGAAACCAAACGCGTTCTAGAAAAGACATGGAAGGGCTTCGTTCGGTCTGGTGCAAAGCTTGATGAGGCGGGCAAGACGGAGCTTGCAGGCATCAACGAGAAGCTGGCGGGACTTGGCGCGCGTTTTGGGCAGAATGTGCTGAAAGACGAATCCGGCTGGGCGCTGTTTATCACCGACGAAGCCGATCTTGCCGGTCTGCCGGATTTCCTGAAAAACGCCATGCAGAGCGCTGCCGCCGAACGCGGCAAGCCGGATGCATGGGCGGTTACGCTGTCGCGCTCCATCGTCGAGCCATTCCTTTCTTTCTCGGAGAACCGGGACCTGCGCGAGCAGGCATTCAACGCCTGGGCCAGGCGCGGTGAAAATGGCGGCGAAACCGATAATCGCGAGATCGTGCGCGAGATGGTGGAACTGCGCGAGCGGAAAGCCCATCTCTTGGGTTACGCCAATTTTGCCGCCTACAAGCTCGACGACACCATGGCCAAGACCCCGAAGGCGGTGATGGACCTGTTGGAGCCGGTCTGGGACAAGGCGCGCGCCAAGGCGGCGGAAGAGGAAGCGGAACTGGAACGGCTGATCGCAGCCGATGGCGGCAACCACAAGGTCGCGCCTTGGGACTGGCGCTTCTACGCCGAAAAGCTCCGCGCCGAGCGCTTCGCGTTCGATGAAGCGGAACTGAAGCCTTATCTTCAGCTGGAAAAGATTATCGAAGCGGCTTTCGACGTTGCAGGCCGCCTGTTCGGCATCCGCTTCGAGGAAAAGAAGGGCATCGCTGCTTGGCACCCGGATGTACGCGTATTTCAGGTATGCAATGCCGATGGCAGCGAACGCGGCCTGTTCCTCGGTGACTATTTCGCCCGCACCTCGAAGCGGTCTGGCGCATGGATGAGCTCGCTGCAATCGAGCCACAAGCTTGGCGATGGCCAAAAGCCGATCATTTATAATGTGATGAACTTCGCCAAGCCCAAGGCGGGCGAACCAGCCTTGCTCTCGCTTGATGATGCGCGCACGCTGTTCCACGAATTCGGTCATGCACTGCATGGGCTTCTCTCGGATGTGACCTGGCCCGCCATTTCCGGCACTGCCGTTTCCCGCGATTTTGTGGAACTGCCGTCGCAGCTTTACGAACACTGGCTTACAGTTCCGGCCGTTCTCGAAAAATACGCCGTGCACTATCGCACCGGAGAAGCCATGCCGAAGGCGCTCCTCGACAAGGTGCTTGCGGCCCGCACTTTCAATGCAGGCTTCAACACGGTCGAGTTCACCTCGTCCGCGCTGGTGGACATGGCGTTCCATACCGGCAAGGAAAAGATCGCTGATCCGCTCGTTTTCGAGGTGAAGACGCTGGAAAAGCTTTCCATGCCGGATGCGATCATCATGCGCCATCGCACGCCACATTTCACCCACGTCTTCTCCGGTGACGGCTATTCCGCTGGCTACTACTCCTATATGTGGTCGGAAGTGCTGGATGCGGACGCTTTCTCGGCTTTCGAGGAAACCGGCGACGCCTTCAATCCGGAACTGGCAGCAAAACTGAAACAGCATATCTATGCCGCCGGTGGCAGCCGTGACCCGGAAGAGCTTTACAAGGCCTTCCGCGGCAAGATGCCGACACCGGACGCGATGATTGAAAAGCGTGGTTTGAATTAAACCCAAAAACAAGAGGTCGGGAAACCGGCCTTTTCAGTTCTTATGGGTCAGAATATTCACGAGCCGCCCATAGGGATCACGCGTGTAGAAACGACGCACGCCCCATTACTCATCCGCCAGGCCGTACTCGACAGGGAATCCCAGCGCGATCGCACGTTCCAGCACGGCATCGACATCATCGACCTCGGTGGAAAGATCGGGCACCGGAGTGCCCGATCCGCCCTCACTCATGATGCTCACCTGTACCCGTGCCTGCACATCGGTCGCATAGGTGACGATCCAGCCGAAATCCATCGTTACATCGAGGTTCAGCAAGTCGCCATAGAAGCGCTTTGCCGCCGCAGGATCACCGGCAGCAATATTGGCAACGATGCGGCGGACGGCCATCAGTATTCGCCGAGCTTGATGTCAGGCGTGTAATCGACGCCATCGACTTCCTTCACCACCGGCTGGCCGCAATGCATCACGCCGGTCGCGGCATTGAAAGCATAGGTCGGTGAGCCATAAAGCTGCCAGCCTTTGTTGAGCGCTGCGGTGACACGATGGCAGAATATGGAATCGTCCGGGCCTGTGATGAAACGGTATAACTTCATGCTGTTACTTCCTCTGTTATAACTTTACGTCCGCCTTTGCGAGCACGCGCTCAGCCATTTCAAGATGCAGACGTTCGACCATCTGCCCATCCAGCGAAACGACGCCCTTGTCGGCATTTTCAGGCCGGGTGAAGATTTCCACGACTGCGCGGGCGCGAGACACTTCATCTTCGGTGGGAGAAAATGCCCTATTGGCCGCTTCGATCTGCCCGGGATGGATCAGCGTCTTGCCATCAAAACCCACGGCTGCGGCCTGAGTACATTCGGCTTCAAACCCGATCATATCCCGAAAATCATTGTACACACCATCCAGTACCGTGATTCCGCCAGCACGCGCTGCAAGAATGATCTGCATCAGCCATGGAACCAGATAAGGTCGTCCCGGTTGCGGGCGCACACCGGTTTCCCGCGCAATATCGTTCGGCCCGACGACGAAACAGGCAAGCCGTACCGCCGAACGATGTCCCAGAACCGCAATCTCATCGGCATTAAGAATGCCACGTGCGGTTTCGATCATCGCCCAGACACCGACTGCCGGATCGGCATCCTGACGATCAAGCCGGTTGGCCGCGTCGATTATATCCTGCGGCCGTTCGGCCTTGGGCAGAAGGATTGCATCCGCGCCCATCTTTGCTGCCGCCATAACATCGTCCCTGCCCCACGGCGTTTCCGCCGTGTTAACCCGCACGACCCGCTCGAAACCGACCTTCGGGTGGTTTGCGAAATGCGCTGCCAGCGCATCGCGCGCTGGGACCTTGGTCTCCGGCGCGACGGAATCTTCCAGATCATAGATCACGCAATCCGCTGAAAGGGTCAGGGACTTTTCCAGAGCGCGAGCATTGGAGGCAGGAACGAACAGGACGGAACGGCGAGGACGAACTACGGTTTTCATAACCCGATTTGTGCACTGAACCGCGATGCGGCGCAAGCGTTCAAGACCGACGAAGCAGGGACTTGAAATCCTTTCGTCGCCCAACTATCTTCCGGCCTTCGGTTGAATGCGCCAGCCGTCCGCAGCCATCAGGCCATGGTAAAGCATTCTTGTTTCTCGTTCCTGTTCCGGTGACGGCAGAAACGGCAATGCGGGTACCCGTTCATGAAAATGCCGCTCACAATCAGGAGCGAAATTATGACCACAGCAACCACCGTTGGGCACGTTACGACTGACTTCAAACATCAGGCCCGCCGCCTACGCCAGGCACTGGGTGAAGAAGGTATTCAAATCAGCCACGGCAAGGCCCTCGACCTTGTCGCCCGCCAGTCGGGCGCACGTGACTGGAACACACTGGCCGCTATTGGCGGCAAAGCAGAAACGCCCATGATATCAAATAGTCCGGCACCCTATCAGGTTGGCCAGGGCGTCTCAGGCATGTTCCATACAACGCCCTTCGATGCGCGCATTATCGCGGTCGAAGAAACCATCAAACCCGATCTGTGGCGTATTACATTGCAGTTCGAGCCCGCCATCGACGTGGTAGTCTCGCCGCATTTTTCAATGATGCGCAGACGGTTTACTGCCGTCGTCGGTGCTGATGGCAAGTCACGCCGCCTGACTGGCACTGAAACCGGCGGCATCGCACTCAACATTCAATAGAATGTCATCTGCCGCCTGTCGTCAGACAGGCGGCAAGTTGCGACCTATTCGGCACTTGGGGCCTGAAGCGTTGACTCTTAGCCAAGCTGATGTAAACCAGTCTGCAAATTGCAAATACCAAGCCGATACAGGTTCAGGATATGGATAAGTTCACCAAGCTCACAGGCGTCGCGGCCCCCCTGCCGATCATTAATATCGACACGGACATGATCATTCCGAAGGATTATCTGAAGACGATCAAGCGCACCGGACTTGGCAAGGGTCTCTTCGCTGAAATGCGCTTCAATGAAGACGGCAGCGAGAATCCTGATTTTGTGCTGAACAAGCCCGGCTACCGCAACGCGCAAATTCTGGTTGCCGGCGATAATTTCGGCTGCGGTTCATCGCGCGAGCACGCGCCTTGGGCCTTGCTCGATTTCGGCATCCGTTGCGTGATCTCGACGTCGTTTGCCGATATCTTTTACAATAATTGCTTCAAGAACGGCATTCTGCCGATCAAGGTGAGCCAGGAAGACCTCGATAAGCTGATGGACGACGCTTCGCGTGGCGCTAACGCAACGCTCACCATCGACCTGGAAGCCAAGGAAATTCACGGCCCCGACGGCGGCACGATTTCCTTCGACCTTGATGATTTCAAGCGTCACTGCTTGCTCAACGGTCTCGATGATATCGGCCTAACCTTGGAAAAAGCGAAAAGCATCGACACGTTCGAGGTAAAAAACGCTGAACAGCGCCCATGGGCCTGATGCTTATCACGCCTAAAAGCCCGGGCGGTCTGAACCGTTGAAAAGGACCCGATTGGCTGAAATGGCCCGAGAAGATCAAAGCGGCGACTGGGCGGGACGTCTCTCGCCGTCGCTGGACGAAATCGAATCCATTTCGATCGAGGCGCTTGCGCATCTGCCGCAGGAGTTTCGTGCGTTGTGCGGCGACATCATTATTCAGATCGCCGATTTTCCAGACGACCAGATCATAGAAGACATGGGATTGGATACCCCTTTCGATTTGCTAGGCCTGTTTGAAGGGCGTGGCATCGGCGAACGCTTCAGCTTGGTGACAGGTGAAGGTCCTAATCGAATTACGCTTTATCGTCGAGCTATCCTGGATTATTGGTCGGAGCATGAAGAGACGCTTGGGGATATCATAACTCATGTTCTCATTCATGAGATCGGCCATCACTTCGGCCTGTCAGATGACGATATGGAGAATATAGAAGCGCAAGCAGAGTGAGCTGTCTATTCTCACGCCATTTATCAAACGCCTCGTCATTTCTTCTGAGAGCGGAGAGCTTGTGTTGAGGCATTCAGCACTACAGCAGCTCGGATCAACGCCTTAAATGCCCCCTCATCTATTCTTTCGCCCTCGTGGAGATCGATGGCGCGCCTGACATTGCCGTCAAGGCTGGAATTGAACAGGTTTAAAGGGTCCTCCAATGAAGCGCCCTTCGCAAAAGTCATCTTGACGATGCTTTTATAAGTCTCCCCAGTGCAGATCAGGCCTGCATGCGACCAGACTGGCACCCCTCTCCATTTCCATCCCTCAACCACATCGGGATCAGCCTGATGAATGAGATTTCGAATATGCGCGAGCGTTTCACCGCGCCAGTCACTCAATTCCTTGATTTTTGCATCTATCTGATAGGAAGGGGAGACCTCTCCTTCCTTTTCTTGCACGTAGGATTTACTCGTCTCCATAATGGCCGTCGCCTTCTTCCCGGTTGTCATTATCCTTAGTAATATTCCTTGCACGACCGAAGTTACATGCGTTCGCCCGGCAGTTGGCTGGCTTGCTTCACCCAGTCGATAAACTGGGCTTCGTTCAGCTGATCGTTCTCATGAATATGGAAATAGCGCACTTCGTTATGCTTCGACTCCACAGGCGGGACAGGTCGCAGCGATGCCCCGCGAAAGAAAGCAATCTTGATGTATTTTGTGAAACAGTGGATGCTGAGAAACCAGCCCTGCCCTTCGATGCCATATAGCGGCGAATTCCATTTGACTGCCTTGTGCACATCGGGAACAGCAGTCGTGATGAGTGTATCAAGATGGCGCCCAACCCCGCTTTTCCAGTCCGGCATAGCCGCGATATAAGCCTGCACCGGCGCATCTCCATAGGCTTTCGCGATCTGAGGATTGCCTCCCGCCAGAAGCGTTGGTTTTGCGGCCATCATAGTTCCCCTTCTAACAGTCCATAGCGCCTGCTCGAAAAGATAACATTTCTTGACCACAACAGCCAAATCTGGCTCTTCTTTCATAAGAAGCCAACATTGTAAAAGCCCCCGTTACCGGGGGCTTTTTATTCAATCTGCGAAGGCGATCAAGCAGCGAGCGCCTTTGGCTTGATGAGGCCGCGAGCGATAAGCAACTCGGCGATCTGAATGGTATTGAGCGCTGCGCCCTTGCGCAAATTATCGGAAACAATCCATAGAGCGAGACCATTTTCGACCGTAATGTCTTCGCGAATACGGCTGATATAGGTCGCATCTTCCCCAGCGGACTCATATGGTGTGATGTAACCACCATTTTCGTGCTTGTCGATAACCTGACATCCTGGCGCTTCGCGGAGAATTTCACGGGCTTCTTCGGCCGAAATAGGCTTTTCGAATTCGATATTGACCGCTTCCGAATGACCGATGAAAACCGGCACACGAACAGCTGTTGCCGTCAGCTTGATCTTTGGATCAAGCATTTTCTTGGTTTCGGCCATCATCTTCCATTCTTCCTTGGTATAGCCGTCTTCCATGAAAGAATCGATGTGCGGAATCACGTTGAACGCGATACGCTTGGTGAACTTCTTTGCCGTGACAGGATCAGCCACGAAAACCGCCCGTGACTGCTCGAACAGTTCATCCATGCCTTCCTTGCCAGCGCCGGAAACCGACTGATAAGTCGAAACGACCACACGCTTGATCTTTGCAACCTCATGCAGCGGCTTCAAGGCGACAACGAGCTGCGCCGTTGAACAGTTCGGATTTGCAATGATGTTCTTCTTGGTGAAGCCCGTAATTGCGTCCGGGTTCACTTCTGGCACTATGAGCGGCACTTCGGAATCGTAACGCCACGCTGAAGAGTTGTCGATGACAACACAACCCTGCTTACCGATCTTCGGCGACCACTCCTGCGAAATCGAACCGCCAGCCGACATCAGGCAAATATCCGTGTCGGAGAAATCATAGGTATCGAGTGCTTTGACCTTCAGCGTCTTGTCGCCGTAAGACACTTCCGTGCCCTGACTGCGGCGCGAAGCAAGCGCTACAACTTCATCGGCGGGAAAGCCGCGCTCTTCCAGAATATTGAGCATTTCGCGCCCCACATTTCCGGTGGCGCCAACAATTGCAACCTTGAAACCCATCGTGTTCGTCTCCTGTCCCTCTCCGCTACCAAGATCGGAAACCCGCAGGCCATGCGGATCTTCCGCCCCGAGCCAGACCCGGGGAGAGGGCGAGCAGGCCAAGGGAATCAGACCGTTTTCGTGGTCATTTTAGTGATGGCCGTCAGTGTTTTGGAAACAGAAGGCATGCGTGCTGCTCCGGCTGTGAGGCCGGCAGTTCCAAGTGAAACTGGCGCTAAGATGACGCGATCCACGCGAAATTCTCCTTCGTTTGCAAACGCTTTTACGCGCTTTATACAGGGAGTCAATTCTTCAGCGGAGCAACAGGCACATTTTTTGTCAAACCGGAACGTTAGACAGTATTTCAAGCTGACAGTTCTGCCTCATACTAAAGACTACTGCACGAATCTCTCTTTTCAGTTCATCATGCAAACGTGAGGAGAACGCTCGGACCGGAAGAGGAGCCGTCCAGCGTATCATGCGGCTTATATCCTAGCGGAACAAGGTCGCGCTTAAAATAGCTGTTTGGGAGGACAGATCAATGGCAGTCTCGTCGAGCGCCGATGTCGGCGCGCAGAAAATGACGAGCGAAGAACGCAAAGTTATCTTTGCGTCCTCGCTTGGTACCGTCTTTGAATGGTACGATTTTTATCTTTACGGTTCACTGGCAATTTACATCGGCGCTGTTTTTTTCAGCGAGTATCCGGAAACCACGCGTAATATCTTTGCGCTTCTGGCATTTGCTGCCGGTTTCCTGGTACGTCCGTTTGGCGCACTGTTTTTCGGGCGGATCGGCGATTTGGTCGGTCGTAAATACACCTTCCTCATCACTATCGTGGTGATGGGTCTTTCAACGTTCCTCGTAGGCGTTCTGCCCGGTTCCGCTTCAATCGGCATTGCTGCTCCGGTCATTCTGGTTGGTCTGCGCATGCTGCAAGGCCTGGCACTCGGCGGTGAATATGGCGGCGCTGCCACTTATGTGGCCGAACATGCGCCGAATGGTCGTCGCGGTTTCTACACGTCGTGGATCCAGACCACTGCAACTTTTGGTCTCTTCCTGTCATTGATCGTTATTCTGCTGATCCAGAACTCGATGACAGCAGAAGATTTCGCCGCTTGGGGTTGGCGTATTCCGTTCTTGATTTCCGTCGTCCTGCTCGGTGTCTCCGTCTGGATTCGTATGCAGATGAGTGAATCTCCTGCATTCAAGAGAATGAAGGAGGAAGGCAAACAGTCCAAGGCGCCGCTTACGGAAGCCTTCGGTCAGTGGAAGAACGCCAAGATCGCTTTGATTGCCTTGTTTGGTCTAACCGCAGGTCAGGCCGTCGTCTGGTATTCCGGTCAGTTCTACACCCTTTTCTTCCTTCAGAACGTTCTGAAGGTGGAAAGTATTTCTGCGAATATCATGATCGCGCTTGCTCTTTTGATTGCGACCCCGTTCTTCCTGTTCTGGGGTTGGCTTTCTGACAAGATTGGTCGCAAACCCATCATTATGGCCGGCCTTGCTCTAGCTATCGTGACATACTTCCCGTTGTTCAAAGCACTGACCTATAGCGCCAACCCGGCTCTTGCACGCGCTGAAGCAACCATCAGTGCAACAGTGACCGCAGCACCCGGCGATTGCACATTCCAGTTCAACCCTGTAGGCACGGCAAAGTTCACGACATCATGCGACGTGGCAACGTCGTTCCTGTCTCGTTCATCGGTACCCTACACCATTGTTCCCGGTCCGGCAGGCTCCGCTGCAACCGTCACGCTGGGCGATTCCGTCATTCAGTCCTATGACGCAACCAGCGCAGATGCCGCAGCGCGTTCGCCGGCTTTTGCTCATGATATAAATCTCGCATTGCAGAAGGCTGGCTTCCCGCTCATTCGCAGCCCGGCAAAGGTTCCTGACGCAAAGCTGGATGCTTTCGTCGCCGCCAATCCGGAACTCGCTCTGGATGCAGCAGCAATCCGTGCTGGCACAGCAACGACTATGACGGCTGATGAACTCGTGGCCGCGAAAATCATTCCAGCAGCGGAAGCAGCCAGCATTGGTGACCAGCAGGTATTTACGATACCTGATGCCGGTGCCTTCAAGATGGTCGCTCATCCAGATGAAATCAATTGGCCCTTCACTGTCCTCATTCTAACGATCCTCGTGATCTACGTGACGATGGTTTATGGTCCGATCGCTGCCATCCTGGTGGAAATGTTCCCGACCCGCATCCGCTACACGGGCATGTCATTGCCTTATCACATCGGCAATGGCTGGTTCGGCGGCCTTCTGCCAGCCACGGTGTTTGCAATGAGCGCGGCCAAGGGCGACATTTATTATGGCCTCTGGTATCCGATCGTTATTGCAGCCATGACATTGATCATCGGCCTGATATTTGTTCGTGAAACCAAGAATGTTGATCTGAACAAGGTTGAATAAACACCAATCCTTCGAAATAAAACGCCGCCCTTATCGGGCGGCGTTTCTGTTTCCCGGATGCAAGGTTATCCCTCGCAGGATGAGGTGTTCAAAAGGAAAAGTCACTTTGTCCGGTATTTTGCTTCAATCTCGATAAGTTTTTGCTTGCGCCATAGCCCGCCGCCGTAACCGGTCAGAGAACCATCAGCTCCGATCACACGATGACAGGGAATGATAATCGCAATCTGATTGGCGCCGTTGGCCCGTGCAACCGCTCGCACAGCCAGGGGCTTGTCGATTGCCCGCGCAATTGCACTGTAACTCCGGGTTTCTCCTGCCGGTACGGTCTGGAGTACACGCCACACATCCTGTGTGAACTGACTGCCATGCAGCACAAGGGGCACATCGAAATCTGCTAATTTGCCGCTAAAGAAATCATTGAGCTGCTGTTCAACCAGCGCATGCGTATCGAAGCGACCAATGCCTATATCGCTGCGGCAAGCCGAGTAAAGCTTTTTCAGCTCTAAGGGCAGTGCACGACGGTCAGCGAATTCAAGAAGGTGCAGGCTTTGCGCATCGCAGATCGCGATCATTGTACCAAGTGGCGTCTTTATCCAGTCCGCACGCAACAATCCGTCTTTGCACAGTTTAGCGGGAGGCAAGCCCAGAATGCGTGCAAAGGCGCTACGGAACGCCTCGGGAGATTCAAACCCCGCATCGATTTGCGCTTCAATGACGCGGCCACCATCAGCAAGTGCCTGAAAGCCATATCGTAGACGTTCCATTCGCGCCATTTCCAGAAACGTCATTCCAAAATGACGACGAAAGCTGCGGCGTATGGTGGAGGCATCGAGCCCCATTCTCACAACGTCATTTTCGCTCCAGTGTCGTCCAGGATCAGCCTCCAACGCATCGAGAAGCTTTTGCACAGATGGCTCCGCATCTGCTGCAGGCTGTAGCGGATGACACCTTTTGCAAGGACGAAAACCATCAGCCATGCATTCTGCGACCGATGCGAAAAAGCGGCAGTTTTCGCGCCTCGGTTTCCGTGCCGGACAGGTCAGACGGCAAAAAACACGGGTCGAGACAACACCCACATAGGCTCTACCCTCATAGGAAGCATCACGAGCGATAAGCGCGTCATAGAGTTCGTTTTGATTAGGAAGCGTGAACAGCATGCAGCTATTCTTATCTCGCAGGGCTAGAAATTGCAGCCTCAAAACGGGCGTTTATTCTGAAAAAAAGCCCACCCTGCAATTAGGGTGGGCTCTCAAAATCATGTATCAGCTATCAAGCCGACAGCGCCTTGAATTTGGCAAGGATAGCATCGCCCATTTCGGTAGTCCCAACCTTGGTCGTGCCTTCTGACCAGATATCAGCTGTCCGTATACCGTCGTTGAGGACGCCAGCAATAGCAGCTTCGAGGCGATCAGCTTCAGCAGCCAGATTGAAAGAATAGCGCAGACACATCGCCAGTGAAGCAATCATCGCAATCGGGTTGGCAATGCCTTTCCCGGCGATATCCGGTGCCGAACCATGCACCGGCTCATAGAGCGCCTTGCGCTTTCCAGTCTTTGCATCCGCAGCGCCAAGCGAAGCCGATGGCAGCATGCCAAGCGACCCCGTCAGCATGGCCGCAACATCGGACAGCATATCACCGAACAAATTGTCCGTCACAATCACGTCAAACTGCTTGGGCCAACGTACGAGCTGCATGCCACCCGCATCAGCCAGCATGTGCTCCAGCTCCACATCAGAATGCTTTTCCTTATGACGTGCTGTTACCACCTGGTTCCAGAGAACGCCGGACTTCATCACGTTACGCTTTTCCATCGATGTGACTTTATTGCGACGTGTGCGGGCCAATTCGAAAGCAACATCTGTGATGCGTTCGATTTCATAGGTGTCATAAACCTGCGTGTCGATACCACGCTTTTGGCCATTACCGAGATCGATGATTTCTTTCGGTTCGCCGAAATAAACGCCACCGGTCAGTTCACGCAGAATCAGAATATCAAGACCTTCGATCACTTCCGGCTTCAGCGAAGAGGAATGTGCCAACGCCGGATAGCAGATGGCTGGGCGCAAATTCGCATAAAGCTGCATGTCCTTGCGCAGACGTAGCAGACCCGCTTCCGGGCGCACTTCGTACGGCACGCTGTCCCACTTTGGGCCGCCTACGGCACCGAACAGCACAGCATCGGCAGCAAGCGCCTTCTCCATATCCGCGTCGGAAATCGCCTGCCCATATGCGTCATAAGCCGAACCGCCGACCAGGCCGTCGTCGGTTTCAAAACCGAGTTTCAGGTCTGAGTTGAGGAAAGCGATGATCTTGCGGACCTCGCCCATGGCCTCGGGACCGATGCCATCGCCGGGCAGGAGAAGAAGTTTTCTGGATGCCATAATGCCAAGCCTCTGTTTTTTCATGCACAATACCGGGTAGCGAAGCATATCCGGTCGTATTTTCTGAAGTTCCGCGAGGGTTATAGAGCCCTGTTGCGCAGCAGGCAACAATCAGCGAGGCTGAAATTTATGAAAAAGATTGGGGCACATGCAGAAATTATATAACTGTTAATCTAGCGCGCGCGCCTCTGACGGGAGCATGATCGGAATGCCTCCCCGCACAGGGTAGGCAAGTCTGGCCTTCTTTGAGACCAGCTCGCTGTGTTCCGCGTCGTATTCGAGCGGCCCCTTGCTCAACGGACAAACGAGAAGCTCAAGCAGCTTTACGTCAATCTTGGCAGCATCACTCTGTTCAACCATCATCATTTTCCTGACATTCATTGCAGGCGGGAGCTGTAGTCCTCATCGACCTTTGCCAAAATCATTTCCGTAATGGCTATAAGTGTTGCAGCTCGTGTCTTCAGATCAGGCGCTTCCAGAAGAGCCTGTTTTTCCGCGGGTCCGAAAGGCGACATAATCGACAGTGCATTAACCAGCGTTTCATTATCGGCACGCGCAATACTGTCCCAATCCGCCTCTAGATTATGGGCTTCCAGATAATCCCGGAAAGCACGTAAAAGTGCTTCCCTATCGATTTCGGCGCTGTCTTGCGCTTCCTCAAGATCGGTAAGGAATGGAGCAATGCGGCATTGGCGATAGGGTTGCCGGCAATTCGTCTCTTCAAGCACCCGGAAACGGCAGATGCCTTGCAAAGTTATCAGAAGCCGACCGTCCCCGGTTTCTGCATAAGTCGTGATACGGCCAAGGCAACCGACACTGCTCAATTCAGGCCGTACCGTCTCATCGAGCTCGTCGATGACTTCATCTTCGTCGCCTTCGATACGAGGCTGGATCATGCCGATGATCCGCTTGCCTGCAAGCGCATTCTCCACCATTGCCAGGTATCGTGGCTCAAATATATTCAGTGGCAGTTGACCGCCGGGCAGGAGCAATGCGCCCTTCAAGGGAAAGATCGGCACGACGCTCGGTATATCGGCACCCGTTCTATAACGGGCATTGCCTACATGCATTACAACCTCCCTTTGCACCACTGTCCGAAGCCTACGGTCAGTAAGCTTCGGAACACTTGCGATCAGGAAAAAAGAAGCGACGACAGCTTACGCCGCGCGCCAAGCGTTGCCGGGTCCATATTGCCCCAGGCTTCGAAGAATTGAAGAAGCTGCTTCCGGGCGCCATCATCATTCCAGGCACGGTCAGCCTTCATGATTGCAAAAAGTTCGTCTGCAGCATCTTCACGGCGTCCTTGTGCATTGCGGACCTGTGCCAGATCGAAACGCGCCTGATAATCCTTCGGATCAGCCTGCACCTGCCTCTCCAGCTCAACCGGATCGCCGATAAGTTTCACCTGATCGGCGAGAGCCAGACGTGCCTCCAAAGCCCGAACCGGCGCTGCATCCTGCTTGTCAGCGGGCAGGCTTGCCAGAACTTCACGTGCTTTTTCGGCATCTCCCGATTCCAGAAGGCAGGTTGCGAGCCCTGCTGCCGCGTCAACATTGTCCGGTGCAACTTGCAGAATGGAAGTGTAAATTTCCGCTGCCTGAACAAAATCGCCCGTATCCGCCAATTCATTGGCTGCACCAACCGCTTCGGCCAAAGCCGTTTCCTGATCGCTTGGTCCGCCTATCTTGGTAATGAATTCCTTGACTTGCGATTCCGGTAGAGCGCCCATGAAACCATCGACCGGCTGACCGTTAACAAAAGCAATGACTGCCGGGATAGACTGGATACCCAGCTGCCCCGCGATAGACGGGTGGTCATCAATGTTCATCTTGACCAGTTTCACCGCTCCGCCGGCATCCACGGTGGCTTTTTCAAGGACAGGTGTAAGCTGCTTGCAAGGACCGCACCATGGCGCCCAAAAATCTACCAGCACCGGCTGCTTACGCGATTCAGCGAGAACGTCGGCCTGAAAGCCTGCCGTTGATGTATCCTTGATAAGGTCTGATCCACCAGGCGTAGTTGGCGATGCCCCGAAAGTAACATTGGCTGACATCTGCCCACCTGCACCGGCATATGGATTGTTCTGGCTGCTCATGAAAAATTCCTCGTATCTTCCGGCTTGCGCAACATGCCCGCATTGAAGCCGGTTTCGACCTTTCAAGTCGTATTTTCGCCTGCTCGTTTCAAGACGGCCATATCTGACAATGGTTCAGATATTTGGTAATCTTACTCTATACCGTAGCTTCCGATTTCGCATCCTCTGAAACAGCAAGTATCTGTGGTTCGTGGTCCGTCGCCCTAAGAAAAACCAGAAGATCATCACGCCTGATAGAAGTCGTAGCATCATTTGTCAGTGGATGACCGTTAATAACATCATTCTTCATGAGGGCCGCGTCGAGAATGATCTGCACATTGCGCTGTTTATCGTTAACCGCGCCGAAAACCGTAACAGCTCCCGGAATAACTCCAAGATACTCCATCAGTTTTTCCGGCTTGCCGAAAGAAACGCGGCTGGCGGCACCAATGAGATGGTGAATCGACTTAAGATCCACGACCGCATCCTCATCCACGGTAACAAGGAAGAAATTGTCCTTCTTGTCTTTTAGGAAGAGATTCTTGGTGTGCCCACCAGGGATCTCGCCACGCAATTTCTGAGAATCCGCCACGGTGAACAACGGTGCGTGGCTAACGGTGGTCACCTCGATATCGAGACCTTGCAGATAATCGTGAAGCTCCTTCGACGTCAAAGCCATGTTTCCACCCATCTGTTCTGCATTCGAATTGGTTTCGGTTGTGGTTATAGACTATGCTTTTCGCGTCTGTAACCATCTATGGAAAAGCAATCTTCGGATAAAGACTATGCGCGGAGCCGCACAATTGCCCGTGCTGATTATTAGCTTCCAAACGTAGTGCAAAGCTGCCCTCACTTACATATCAGTTTCTTACCGCGATTTTTCACGTTCGACACCGTCTAGTGCTCGACACTGAAATTGGTGCTCCTACATAATCATTGCAAATCGACATTCTGCTGTAAATTCCCTGTTGCATTCGAAGAGGCGTTAGTCCATATAGCGCGAGCTTGACGGAAACGACTAGCGCGAGCGGGTGTAGCTCAGGGGTAGAGCACAACCTTGCCAAGGTTGGGGTCGAGGGTTCGAATCCCTTCGCCCGCTCCAGTTTTCCGGAAAATCAAAGCGTATGAAAGGCTGCATTTGGCAGCTTCTTTTGTTTTTGCCTTTTGGTAGGACTGTCAGCATCGTCAACCGTCAGGCACCTACTGTTGATCCGCAAAAGACAAGGCTCTTCGCCAACTACCAGTGTCTGCCAGTACGAAATCGTGCGAAAGATGCAGATGATCGCTGGCGATCAAGCCAACGTCGAAGCGCTCTGCCATAATGCGCAGGCAGGCGCATGACTTTACCTTCACAGACCAATAGCCGTTGTCGGCATTGTCCCAACCGGTGATGAATAGAGGCTGGTGGCAGAACCATCCAATACGGCGACCACCGGCCTGAGCCATTTGTCTTTCAAGCCACTGGAACTGTGCCTCTTCTTCTCGAAGGCCCTAACTGAAAATCATCGAGTCAAAGCCCAGCAAGCGCCATTCCTCAGTGTCATGAACCCAGTGGTCGGCGTCATAGTGAGGGTTCCAGCGCGCCAGCCGCCTCGGCATCGGCAGGCTGATGTTGATTCTTCGGCTCGCCAACATCGTGATTACCCGGAATAACTAGCAGCGAAGCCGGAAGTTCGGCCATGGTCTCCCGGCAAAAGGTAAAATCATCTTCCATATCGGCACCGTCAAGGCTGATATTCCCTGAATGAATAATGAGGTTTGGCGACTCTTTGGCGATCCATGCACGCAATGGTGCTCAGTTCTCCAGAAAATGGGCTTTATGCGGACCAAGGTGCGTATCCGAAATTTGAACGACGCGAGCCATCGGTTCATTCCTCAGTTGCCGCTGGCCTTTTTAAGCGCATGGAATCTACACAAGCGCAATGCGTATTGCGGCCTTTCCAAAGCGCTCACTATTCACCACGCGCATCCCTCATTCCCCAACAAGGCATTTATCGATTGCAATGCTGCCGGAAGTCCGTCAGCACCTTCGACAACGAACGATGCTCCGTCAGCCGATAGCAAAGAGGCACGGTCAGGCCGAGGGTCCAGAGGATCGACAAAACCGATAGCGTACATACCGGCTGCTACAGCCGCCGATACCCCGTGCGGACTATCATCTATCATGACGCAACGCCCGGGGCGGGCCTCAAATTTTTCTGCGCACAACAGAAGCAGATCAGAAGCAGGTTTGGGCCTTGCCACCATTTCGGCACTGTAGATAGCCGGATCAAACTGCTGCCAGAGCTCAAGTTTTCCCAGACTTTTGCGCAGCCGTTCCATCGTACTGTTCGACGCCACGCATTTTGGCCGATCAATGCCATCGACAATATGCGCGATACCGGGCATGGGTTTCAGGGAACATTCAAATTCGACAAATAACCGTTCATGCCATGCCTCGAAGTGAGCCACAGTATCGCGCAGACCGTATTCCTCTTCACAAATCCTGCGAATGATGGTTTCGGAATTTCCGGTAAACTTCAGGTGCGCGTCTTCAGCCGTGATCGAAATACCCGCTTCCTGAAGCATTTCGGCCAAGGTACGACTGGCTATGGGTTCGCTGTCGATGAGCACTCCGTCGCAGTCGAAAATTACAAGTTCGATATTCTCCAACGGCCTCGTCTGCGCTACGGTTTGTGGCGTAAAAGATCGGTCGGTAACTGGGCGATGCATCATCATTTCTCCCGCGCGCGTAGCGCCAGATCGGGGCGGTCTGTCGTCAACTGACGTACGGGTTTCGACAGCCAGTAAGCCAGATCATCACTATCATTCGGCACCCATACTCCCAGACGTTCAAGCGGAACAATCGCCGTCACCTGATCCCATTCAGCATTCAACAGCGCCTTCTCGACCGCAATAACGTCCGAGAACCGCATCATCGTTTCCAATCCTGCCGAAAGCCCAAGCCTGTCCGCCGATTTGTTATCGAATGACGACAAGGTTCGTATATGTGGCGCAACTTGCCTTACTGTCTCGAGAACTCGCGGATTGAAACTGGTCAGGATTGATCTTTTTGCAAGACCAAAGCGATCAATCAACCCTGCAGCCATAGCTTCAAGGCCTTCATAAGGCTGGCCATCAACATCTGCCTTCAATTCGATGTGCAGCTCCAGCGCTGTGCCCTTAAAGACTTCCAGGACTTCTTCCAGCGTTGGGATGGTCTCGCTTTCGCTGTTCCTCAAATGAACCGCTTTCCGGCTTTCCGGCGTCAGGCCGGCTACAACCCCCGACTTGTCGGTGGTTCGATCGAGCGTGGGGTCATGAATGACCAGCATCTCCCCTGAACTCGTCAGATGGACGTCAAACTCCACCCCTTCAACCGGCATTGCCAGAAGTTTGCGAAACCCAGACAGGCTGTTTTCAGGCCAGAGATTTCGACCGCCACGGTGACCGATAATGAACACCATCATCTTATCCTTTTAAGGTGAAACTATTTGCCGGAATCGACCAATCCCTTGGTGAACCAGCGTTGCATCAGGAGAATGATTGCAGCCGGCGGCAGCATCACGAAGAGCGCCGCGCTCATGGCGATATTCCATGCCGGCGCGGTATCAGAAACGGGTACAAGCTGTTTCAGCCCGAGAATGGCCGTCGCCATATTTTTGTCGGTCGTAAATAAAAGCGGCCAGAGATACTGGTTCCACCCATAGAGGAAAAGGATAATGGCCAGTGCCGCAATATTCGCGGTGGAAAGCGGCAGCAGTACATCCTTGAAGAACCTGATCGGGCCCGCTCCATCGAGTTTGGCAGCCTCGCAAAGCTCTTCGGGAATGGTAAGAAAAAACTGCCGAAAAAGAAATGTCGCCGATGCCGAAGCGATCAACGGCAGTATCAGTCCGCTATAGCTGTTGACCATGTTCCATTTCAACGACGTCTCGATGTCGTAGCCCATAAAACTTTCCAGCCCCCCGGAAAGGCCGGTAATACCGGCAAGCCAGCGTATAGGTCCCGCGACATCCGCCACAGCCTCATAAGTTGGAATGATACGGACTTCCACCGGTAGCATCAGCGACACAAAAATCAGCCAGAAAGCGGTCATACGAAACGGAAAACGAAAATAGGTGACCGCAAAAGCCGCAATCAAAGAGATGGTCAGTTTGCCGATTACTATACCGACCGTCACAATCAAGGAATTGATGAAGAGCCGCGAAAACTCTCCCTGGTTCCATGCAGCCGCAACATTCTCGAGAAAGTGCGATCCCGGCAGGACCGGGAAAGGTGCTTGCTGCACTTCCTCCAGCGTCAGCGACCCGGCCACAAAAGCAAAATAGAGCGGAAGACAGACAACTGCGGCCCCGATGAGAAGCACCGCATGACAAAAGATGGAAAGACCAGGATTGCGCTCTATCATCGTCACACCTGATAGTTGACCTTGCGCTCGATAGCGCGGAACTGGAAGATGGTGAAAAGGATTGCGACGATCATGAGAATAACCGACTGAGCAGCCGACGATCCCAGATCAAGCTGCACGAAACCGTCCTGATAAACTTTATAAACAAGACTGTTAGTTGCACCTGCGGGGCCGCCGCGCGTCACGGCGTCAATGATGCCGAATGTTTCGAACAGTCCGTAAACAAAATTCATCACCACCAGGAAGAAAATCGTCGGAGAAATGAGAGGCAGGGAGATTGTAAAGAAACGGCGAACCGGGCCTGCACCGTCGAGTTTGGCAGCTTCCAACAAAGAACCTGGAACAGCAAGCAGGGCTGCAACCAGAAAAATGTAGTTGTAACAGACATGCTTCCAGACGGAGGCCACCGTCACAAGTAGCTGGGCGTCGAAAGGGCGGCGATTTGGATCCCACGCAATCCCCATCGAGTGGAGAAACTGGGCTATCGGTCCAACGGCCGGATTGAAGAGAAAAGCCCATAGGACACCGGAAATGACCGGTGCGATGGCATAAGGTAGCAGGATAACGCCTTTATAGATACCTCGACCGCGAATAACGAAATCGGTTGCAAATGCAAAAAGCCCTGCCAGTCCTAACGTCGCAACATTCTGTGTGATCGTGAACCAGAGTGTGAAGGTAGCGCTGGCGCGATATTCCGCACTTGTCAACAGTGTCCGGAAATTCTCCAGGCCAACGAATATCTGCAGCCCGCCGAATGGATCGACCTGAACGAAAGCAAGCGAAAGCGCTTTGTAAGAAGGGATGAAGAAGAAGAACAGGAGGATCAAAAGCTGCGGCGCAACAAAACCGGCAGCAAGCCATGGACGCTTGAAATGTGCTGATTTCAAGCCGCCCCCAGACGCTCTTGACATGAAGCGCCCCAAAGCCAGACCATCCATCCGCTGGAAGCGCCCGCTGGCGCCTCCTTTGTTCTGAATAATATCACCGTCCAGCATGAAGCTTCTCATACTGACGCAGGACTTGGTTGCCACGCGCAGCAGCTGAATCCAGCGCCTGCTGCGCAGTTTTCTCGCCGGTCCAGACACCCTGGATTTCTTCAACTAGCAGGGCCATGGCCTGATTGTGATTGCCGAAACGGAATCCGCGCGAATTGTCGGTCGGCGTTCCACGGGTCAGTTGTAGAATTGCGATTTCGCGGGTTGGATGCTCCTTGAAATAGCCTTCCGTCTTTGCCTTGCCATAAGCTGCATTGGTGATCGGCACATATCCGGTCTGTTTGCTCCACCAGACCTGCGTTTCCGGCGACGCCACGAAATTCAAAAATGCTGCGGCACCAGCATATTCGTCTTCTGACTTACCCTTCAGCACCCATAGCGCGCCACCGCCTATGGTGCTGTTCTTCGGGGCAATGCCCTCTTCATGTGGCAAGAAGGTTGCATTCCAATTGAACTTCGCGCCGGATTCGACGGTGGCATGCGCCGCAGTCGACGCCACCAGCGTGGAACAGGTTCCCGAAACGTACAACTGCTCGGGAGAAAGGCCCTGACCCGCAATCTGCAAAACCCCGTCATTCATCCATTTATGAAGACGCTCAAGCTGACCGACAATCAATGGGCTTTTATTAAAGACAAACTCCGTATCCAGACCACCAAAGCCGTTTTCTTTGGTACCATAGGGTTGATCGTGAATTGCCGCGTAGTTTTCGATCAGGCTCCAATAAAAATCATTGGCAAGCGCCATGGAGCATTTGGATATGCCTTTTTCCTTGATCGCATAAAGCTGCCTCTCTACTTCCTGCCATGTCTCGGCAGGTTTCTCGAAACCAGCGGCTTTGAAGTGATCTGCATTATACCAGAAAATCGGCGTGGAACTATTGAACGGCATGGCTGCAGGCTTGCCATCGACGACGTAAAAGCCAGCAACAGGTGCTACGAAATCTGACCAGTCGATATCGTAACCTTCTTTCTGCATGAGTTCGGGAACCGGAATTACAGCGCCTGAGCTATACATCGTTGTGAAACCACGCTCTGCAGCCTGTACCAGAACCGGCTGCTGCCCCACACGATAAGCGGCCACCATTGCCGCCATGGTCTCCTCATAATTGCCTTTGCCGACGCCGACGACTTCGTATTTGTCCTGCGATGCGTTGAAGTTCGCGATCAGCTGATTGGTTATATCGGCCAAGCGCCCGTTTGCGGCATTCCACCATTCGATCTTGATGCGATCTGCTGCATCAGCAGATGGCGTGAATTGCAGACCCAACACAATTGCAGCCGCTCCGGCTGCCACTGATCGCATAGCACGCGTGAGTAAATCTCGTTTACCGGTTTTCTGGAACATTCCGTTCTCCTCTCGATAGCCTTTTGCCAACAGAACAGCAATTCCGTTAGCAATCACCCCTCCCAAGGCGACATGGTTCCAAGTTAGGGGTTGCCAATTACAAATGTCAATAGCATGTTACATATGTATGATGGCTATGGGAGAGAATGATGGCAACGATCGAAATCGCCAATCTTAAAAAGAACTACGGGTCCGTACCGGCTGTGCAGGGCATTGATTTAACTGTAGTCGATGGCGAGATGGTTGTGCTTGTCGGCCCGTCGGGCTGCGGAAAATCCACCCTATTGCGTATGGTCGCCGGGCTGGAAAGCATCAGTAGCGGCCAGTTACGGATTGCTGGCAAAGATGTGAGCAACGTCGAACCAGCAGCACGCGACATTGCGATGGTCTTTCAGAACTACGCTCTTTATCCGCACATGACGGTTCGTCAAAATCTGGAGTACGGACTGAAAAATCGCGGCGTTTCACGTGCAGAAATAGATCAGCGGATCAGTGAGGCCGCATCTGTACTGGAGATTGGGCAATTTCTCGAACGCAAACCACGTCAGCTGTCCGGAGGCCAGCGTCAGCGTGTTGCCATGGGGCGTGCGATTGTTCGTAATCCTGCCGCCTTTCTTTTCGATGAACCTCTCTCCAACCTTGATGCAAAACTGCGCGTGCAAATGCGCGTAGAGATTCGCCGCCTTCAACGCCGACTGAAAACAACAAGTCTCTATGTCACGCACGACCAGCTTGAAGCAATGACGCTCGCGGATCGCCTCGTTGTCATGAACGCTGGCCGGATCGAACAATTGGGAACGCCGATGGAAGTCTATCAGCGACCATTAACGATGTTCGTTGCGGGTTTTATCGGCTCCCCACCCATGAATTTTCTTCAGATGACAAATGATAATACAGACTTTGCCCGTGGTCTGTCCATGTCGGCAGATACGGATGTAATCGGCATTCGACCAAGTTCCGTGAGACTTGGTAAAACCGAGAAAGCCGCTCTGCGGTTCAGTGCCAGGATTGAGCTTATTGAAACCGTTGGGGATGAAAACCACGTTCACCTTCAAATATCGCCTGCCGGCCAAACAATCGTGGCAAGTCTATCGGCCCAGGAAAAGCTTGCTGAAGGAGATCAGCTCTCCTGTTACATCGTTGAAGAAAACCTTCACCTCTTCAATAGCCGTACGGGTCAGAGAACGAATTGAACACATCGAAAATTCGGTGACGTATCAGCTTCGACATAATCCACGAGGTTTTAATGGCAAACGGAAGATCGACGTTTCATTCTCCGGTTTCGCTTTCGGAAGAACAAATGCAGGCGCGCGTGGTCTGGCAATATTTCATGGAAGGACGCACGCAGGGAGAAATTGCTGAAGCGCTCTCAACCAATCGCCTGCGCGTAAACAAGATCATAGCCGAAGCCCGCAGATCGGGACTGGTGACCATAACGCTGAACTCAAGATTGGCGTCATGTGTTGAGCTGGAACAACAACTAGTGTCTGATTTTTCGCTCAGTCATGTGTCCATTGTTCCAACACCTGAAGATCCGGAACTGATACCGGTGTTACTCGGTCAGGCAACCGCCGATTATCTTGTTCATCAGCTCTCCACCACAAAGATATCGGGCGTAGGCGTTGGCTGGGGCGCCACCCTGCGTGAGATGGTTCGGCATATGCCTGTGCTCAAGCGGCCCGACCTATGCGTAAACTCCGTTTTGGGTGGACTGACACACGGTATTGAAATCAATACATTCGACATTGCTGGCGATCTCGCCCGCCAGCTAAATGCCCAATGTGCCTATCTGGCCGCACCGATCTATGCCGGCAGCCCGCAATCGCGCGAAGCAATCGTCAGCCAGGATGTTTTCGAAAGCGCATTTTGCCGTATCAAGGCAAATGATATCATCATCTTGAGCATTGGCGATTTGACCGAGCGCTCGCTCCTCGTACGGTATGGATTGCCTCAAGATGTTAATCTGGAAGATCTTAAAGAAGCGGGAGCATGCGGCGACGTCGTCGCCCAGTTTATGGATAGTCATGGCCTACCCATCAATCACCCGATAAACCAACGGGCAATTGCACCATCATTTGAGGTACTGAAGAAAGTGCCTTGTGTCGTATTTGCTTCCGGTGGATTGAACAAAGTAAACGCAATCGCCGCCGCCCTTCTATCGGGTGTCGGCAATGTTCTTATCTGTGACGAAGAAACAGCCCGGCTCGCCAGAGAGGTTGCACTGACGAATAAGAAAAAAACGTAACCGGTTGCAAAAGTAGCGATCTCGTCACACCAACGAGATATTGTGGATCTCCGAAAGCATTTGCGGTCGTCTTCGGTACATTGAGATGCGGTCCCGTTAAACAGGTTCGTTGGAACCGCTCTATCTGCTCATTTTACGACTGGTAAAGCTGTTTTGAACAGTTTTGTTCTAACCTCGCTAGGCAGCAACTTGGGTCAGACCTCGCGGCTTCGGGCCGCCATAAGCCCAGTCGATCAACTCCACAGTATGCACGATAGGCAGCTTACTGCCTGTGGCGATCTGCGTCATACAGCCGATATTTCCGGTAGCGATCAGATCGGCGCCAGTTGCCTCTATATTCTTCACCTTGCGGTCACGGAGTTTCGTTGCAATCTCCGGCTGCATGATATTGTACGTGCCTGCCGAACCGCAACATAGATGCCCTTCCAGCGGCTCCTTGACTGTAAAACCAGCCTTTGCAAGCAAGTCTTTCGGTTGACGGATGATTTTCTGGCCATGCTGCATAGAGCAGGCAGAATGATAGGCAACCGTGAGCGCCTTCGGTTCTTCCGGTTTCGGCAAGTCAATGGTTGCGAGATATTCAGTGATATCTTTGGCAAGTGATGAGACACGTTCGGCCTTATCTTTATAAGCGGGATCGAGTCGCAGCATATAGCCATAGTCTTTGATGGTGGTGCCACAGCCGGAAGCCGTAATGATGATGGCATCAAGACCACCAGCTTCAATCTCGCGCGTCCAGACATCGACATTGTGACGTGCCTGATCAAGTGCTTGCTCCTCGCGCCCCATATGATGGACCAGCGAACCGCAACAGCCCTCACCCTTCGGCGTTACCACCTCGATGCCAAAGCGGTTCAGGAGGCGCAGGGTTGCAACGTTTATGCCCGGATCGAGAACCGGCTGTGCACAGCCGTTCAGAATTGCCACGCGACCGCGCTTTTCGCCCTTGGCAGCACTGACGGTTTCGACTTTCGGCGCGACCGGAAGGGTCTGCGGCGCAAGGTCAAGCATAGCCGCCACCGGTCTCAGCGCCTGGCTTTTGCGGAACACCGAAGCGAACGGCTTTCCAAGCTTCGCCAGTTTCAGCGCGGTTCGGAAGCGTGTGGGATAAGGCAGCACATGTGCCAGAACACCGCGCAGAAAGCGGTTCATAAATGGGCGCTTGTAAGTCTTTTCGATATGCGCTCGGGCATGATCGACCAGATGCATGTAATTGACACCCGACGGGCAGGTCGTCATGCAGGACAGGCAGGACAGGCATCGGTCTACGTGGCGCACAATTTCATCATCCGCCGGACGCCCATTCTCCAGCATATCCTTGATGAGGTAGATGCGCCCGCGCGGGCTGTCCAACTCGTTGCCAAGCGTCACATAGGTTGGGCACGTCGCTGTGCAGAAACCGCAATGCACGCATTTACGCAGGATTTTATCGGCTTCGTTGATGCCTGGGTCGCGCAATTGTTCTGGGCTGAAATGGGTCTGCATAGTCTCAAGCTCCAGCCTGATCGGAATAAAGGCGGCCCCGATTGAGGATATTCTCCGGGTCGAATTGCTGCTTCAAACGATGTGACAGCGCTGCAAGCGCTGCCGGTTGCGGCTCAAACACATTCACATTCGCGCGCACACTTTCGGTTGCGCGCACCAATGTCGCGTGACCGCCGCCATGCTTGGCAATCAGTTCGCGCAGGATTTGCGCTTCCGGACCGGCTTCCATCCGCAACCAGATCAACCCGCCCTGCCAGTCATAAAAAGCGTCGGCTCCGGCATGACGGCGAAACTCGTCGACCATACGCCATCCCTGCATAGGCGTCATCGACACACGCCAAACCGCACGCTGATCGCCAGCTTTGACGAATGGCAACACATCACGCACCTCGCGCCACAACTGACGCGATTGCGCTTCATCGAGAACGTCAATCATGTCAGCAGATGCGAGCAACGCCTGCAACTGTCTGGCCCGATGAGCCACCGACGGGGCAAAGCCCTCAAGCCGCAGGATCGTGGCCGCGTCACTGCCAAGCTTTCCATCAAGAAAACGCCAGATCACACTTGGTGGTAAATGTGCTGCGGATGCAACCTCCTCGCGCGACCCCATCGCCATAGCCATGACACGCGCTGCGGCCTCGTCATCCAATCCGCGCACGGCGATCGTTGCCACGGTTTCCGGAGCAGGCAGAACCTTGAATGTCACTTCAGTCGCAGCGCCCAGTGTGCCCCATGAATTGGCCATTCCCTTGGAAAGATCATAGCCTGTGACATTCTTCACCACACGCCCACCGGATTTGAAAAGCTCGCCACGCCCGGAAACGACCCGCACCCCAAGTATATGGTCCCGAGCGGCGCCTGCTTTGAGACGGCGCGGCCCGGACAGATTGGCCATCAGGACACCCGCGATCGTACCGCGCCCACCTTCACCGGAAAGTAGAGGCCCATAATCCATCGGCTCGAAATGAAAGCACTGTTTATTGTCGGCGAGTAATTTCTCAATCTCGGTAACTGGTGTGCCCGCCTTGGCGGAAAGCACCAATTCATCCGGTTCATAAAGCGTCACCCCGGAAAGCCCGGACATGTCCAGCACGTGGTCGGCCCCAACTGGACAGCCTATGCCGCGTTTTGACCCGTGACCAATTATTTCAAGCGGCGTTGAGCTAGCCAAAGCCCATTGCACCGCTTCCAGAACACCCGCTTCATCTTGCGGCTTCAGTATGTTTTCATTGCTCATGATTAGAACCACAGGTCAAAATCGGGGAATATCCGGGAATGCCAGTTCGCCGCGATGCACGTGCATGCGGCCAAGCTCGGCGCAACGGCGCAATTGCGGGAACACCTTGCCGGGATTGAGCAGATGCTTGGCATCGAACGCGCACTTGACTCGCATCTGCTGATCAAGATCGATCTCGTTGAACATTTCCGGCATCAGGTCGCGCTTTTCGATGCCAACGCCGTGCTCTCCCGTCAGCACACCGCCAACTTTGACGCAAAGCCGTAAAATATCCGCACCGAAATCCTCTGCAGCCTGCAGCTCGCCTGGAATATTCGCATCATAAAGGATCAGCGGATGCAGATTACCGTCGCCCGCATGAAACACATTTGCAACGCGAAGACCGTATTTTTCCGACAGGTCGCGCATACCTGATAGCACACGCGGCAATTCCTTGCGCGGTATGGTTCCATCCATGCACAAATAATCGGGTGAGATGCGCCCCACAGCAGGGAATGCCGCCTTGCGACCTGCCCAAAAAGCCAACCGCTGTTCTTCCGACTGTGACAAGATGCAGGTTGTGGAGCCATTCTCCAGCGCAATTTCCTCCACGCGACCGATCAAATAATCCACCTCGACCGGTGGGCCGTCCAACTCCACGATAAGCAGCGCTTCGACATCGAGCGGATAGCCGACACGCACGAAATCTTCCGCTGCGCGAATAGCAGGCCTGTCCATCATTTCCATGCCGCCGGGGATGATGCCTGCGCCAATGATATCAGCCACACATTGGCCTGCCTGTTCACTTGATGGGAAGCCGACCATCACCGCGCGTGCTGTCTCCGGCTTTTGCAGAATGCGGACCGTGATTTCGGTCACGACGCCGAGCAACCCCTCCGACCCCGTCATCAGCCCGAGAAAATCGTAGCCCTCACTGTCCAGATGCTTGCCGCCCAGTCGCAACACTTCGCCGGTGATCAACACCATTTCGATGCCAAGCACATTGTTGGCAGTCAGACCATATTTCAGGCAGTGCACGCCGCCTGCATTTTCCGCGACATTGCCACCAATGGAACAGGCAATCTGCGATGAGGGATCAGGCGCGTAGTAAAAGCCCTCATGCTCAACTGCCTTGGTGATACCAAGGTTGGTCACCCCGGGCTGCACCACCGCGACGCGGTTGGGATAATCGATTTCCAGAATGCGATTGAAGCGTGACAGGCCAAGCAGCACTGCATCCTGCAACGGCATTGAGCCACCGGAGAGCGATGTCCCGGCCCCGCGCGGCACGACGCGAATACCGTTGTCGTGGCAATAACGCAGAACCTGCGAAACCTGCTCGACCGTTTCCGGCAACACGACCACCAGCGGCAATGCGCTATGCGCTGTAAGTCCGTCGGACTCGAATACACGCATCGCGTTGACCGTATCGACAACGCCCTCCCCCGGCACGATGCCCTGCAAATCCGTCACGATCCGTTCGCGGCGCGCTAAAACGGACGCGTCCGGTTCCGGCATGATCAGTCCGCTCATCTTCTCCTCCACCACTGGCGTATTATCGCCCCGCTCACCGATGATATCCGTTTCACGTGCAATTCTGGACGAAATGTCGCTTCACATCCTGCCTGGAATTGTTCTAAGCAAAGTGCATTCCGTGCCGACCTCGTCAAGTGGTAAATCATTTTTACCACTTTGACTCCAGGTTAAACAGTTTTCACGCTGCGGCATAATTGCTTGCCGCCATGCGTGAGCGTCGGCTAGATGCTGATAGTGTATGAGGAGTGTCAAAAGCATGATGAGCAGTTTGGCGGATATGGAAATTTTTGCCCGTGTTGTAACGACAGGCAGCATGTCGGCCGCGGCCCGTGACCTCGGTCTTTCGCCTGCTGTGGTTTCAAAACGCCTTGGCCGATTGGAAGAACGGCTCGGCACGAGGCTTTTGCAGCGTACAACACGCCAGATCGCCTTGACAGAAGCCGGTCAAGGTTATCATGAACGCGTGCTCGCAATTCTGTCCCATATTGAGGAAGCTGAAGCTTTTGTCGCCCGCCGCTCAGCCGACGCACGCGGCACATTGAAAATTTCCGCTCCCACCACATTCGGGCGCATGCATATTGCCCCCTATCTTGTACCTTTCATGCGCGCCAACAGCGATCTGACCGTAAACATGCAACTAACCGACGATATGGTGGATATCGTTGGAGATGGCTACGATCTTGCCATCCGGATTGCCGAACTATCGGATTCGACTCTCGTCGCCCGCCGTCTGGCGCCCGTGCGACGTATTCTCGTCGCGGCCCCGCGCTATATCGAAGAACGCGGCACGCCGCAGACGATTGATGATTTGCAGGGTCATATTTGTCTCGCGCCACACAACAACGACCCATGGCGCCTGGAAGGGCCGACAGGCCCGATCACCATTCGCCCCGCAGGTCCGCTACAAACCAATTCCAGCGAAATGGTGCGCGAAGCCGTACTCGCCGGCCTTGGCATCGCACTACGGTCCACGTGGGATATCGGTCCAGAGTTAGCAGCAGGAGAGCTTTTGCAGGTACTGCCCGACTACACAGCCTCGCGTAATGTGGCTATCCACGCCGTCTATCCGTCAAAACAGTTTCTGCCCGCGAAGGTGCGGCTCTTCATTGATTATTTGACTGATCTTTACGGCCCGGTTCCCTATTGGGAAAGCGGCGCATCACCGCATGAAATACCCCAAAAATAAACGAAGCTTTCAAGGAACAATAATGAACACTCCTACACGTCTCATTCTCGCAATCATCGTCGCAGTTATCGTCGGCTGCGGCTTTATGGTCTACGACAAGTCGCGCGGAGCGGAATGGGTCGTTTCCCCGCAACAGATCGAGCAGGCTAAAGCAGAAGGCAAAATGGGCGTGGAAAGCCGTCCTGGCACTGTGAGCGTTCTGCCTATCCGCAGCGAAACAGCCGATGCCCTTCCATTCAAATGGGCGTCTTATGGCGTTGTCGCCGGGCTTTTCGTGCTCTTTTCGACACGCAAACGCAAAAAGGCCTGACATAGGTCATGACTGATATCAAAGCCCGGATGTACCCGCATCCGGGCTTTTTCATTGCTGTGTTTCGCATGTATATAAATCCATTGCCCGCCCGATACCTTGCGGCTACTTTGCCGCCCATATGGGACGGCATTTTTGAGGGCTTCTATGGCATGGCCGAGACGATATTCTCACGCATACAAACAAGCCGCACAGCGGATGATGTCGTGCACCAGATGGAAACACTTATTCTGGAAGGTGTCCTGCGCGGCGGTGATCGACTCCCCGGAGAGCGCGAACTGGCACGCCAGTTTGACATTTCCCGGCCCATTCTGCGCGACGCCTTGAAAAGGTTGGAAAATGCAGGGCTACTTGTCTCCCGTCACGGAGGCGGGACATTTGTGGCCGATGTCATCGGGCAGGTTTTCAGCCCACCGGTGGTGAAGCTCTTTGCGGATCACCGCAAAGCAACTGCCGACTATCTGGAGTACCGCCGCGAAATCGAAAGCATTGCCGCAGAATATGCGGCACTGCGGGCCACGCCTGCTGACAAGGCGCTTTTAACCGAAATCATGTCGGCCATGGAAAAGGCGCACGGTGCCAGCGATTTCGACACGGAGGCCCGGCTTGATGTTGAGTTACACAATGCCATCGGTGAGGCTGCGCACAATATTGTACTCCTGCACACACTGCGCTCCTGTTATCAATTGCTGAAGGACGGCGTGTTTTACAATCGCAGCCTCATCTATAGCTATCCCGGTGTCGCTGATATGTTCCTTTCGCAGCATCGCGCCATATATGATGCGGTGATGGCCGGAAACCCGCAAGCTGCGCGTGAAGCAGTACAGAAGCATATCCGCTTTGTCGAACAGGCGACGCATGACCGCGAGTTGAACGAAGAACGCGAACGGGTTTCGCGGCTGCGTTATCGTCAGCGCGCAGGCAAGGAAACAAAGGAAAACAACGGCGTATGACCGGAGTGAGTTTCAAAGCTGCAAGCGGACCTACAACCACCCGCCTTTATGCCGTAGGGGACGTGCACGGGCGGCTCGATCTCTTGCAGGACTTGCATGGGCTCATACACGCCGATCTCGATCGTCGCCCCGCTCACGATTGGCGAATCATACATTTGGGCGACTATGTCGATCGCGGGCCGCAATCGAAGGAAGCCCTTGATTTTCTCATTGAAGCCGCATCCCGTGACTCCCGCATAATCTCACTTCTCGGTAATCACGATGAAGGGTTTGTGAACTATCTGGCGACCGGCGACACGGCTGGCATTTTTGCACTGCATGGCGGCCCGCAAACGGCGCGTTCTTACGGTGTGGATATCGATTTTTCAGATATCGGCGACGCAAGACATGGTCATGAAATGCTCGTAAAAGCGGTTCCGCAAGCGCATATCGATTTCATTCGCGCCATGCCGCGCTCATTGTCATTCGGTGATTTCTTCTTTTGTCATGCAGGCATCAATCCGGCTGTACCGCTTGATGAACAAGACCCTGACGACCTTATCTGGATTCGAACAGTCTTCCTAAGGCAGACCGGGCTGTTCGAGAAGGTCGTCATCCACGGCCATACGCCCCAAGGCGCCATCGACATTCAGCCCAATCGGGTCAATCTCGATACTCACGCCTGGAAAAGCGGAATTCTTTCAGCCATCGTTATCGACGGGACCGACAAGCGTTTCATCGAGACCAGATAACCAAGATCAATGCGCGCTGGAAATGCCGTAACCATCGCTGGAAATCATCTGGTTGCCTGCATCGACAGTAAAAATACCCACTGCCATAAATACGATCGCAGAAATCATCAGAACGGTAAGAAGAGCTGCATGCTTGGCGGTCATATTCGGAAACTCTTTCGACGATTACCGGATGAAATTTAAGACGGGCCGCCTTGCGAGCATGGCCGTCAGCCCTGCCCGATTGATCGCTGCCCGGGAGACGGCGTTCAGTTACACCCGAAAAAAGTTACCCGCAACTGAACGTCCGCCCCCCAACGGCCGGCTTTATATGGAAATACGGAATTGACCGGACGCTGTGGCAAAGCAGCAACGCAAAACTTCGACTTAGGGTTAAGAAGCCACTCAGGAATGGCGGGCAGATCCGTTTTAATTCTGGACGGCAATAGATTCCTGGCCACTCAGGCCTCGAATCGATCAATTGACGACCGAAACGCTGACTGTGCGGCCCGCGACCAGATGGACGCCTTCCGGTACATCTTCCAGTTTCACTCGCACAGGAACGCGCTGCGCAAGACGCACCCAGTTGAAGGTTGGCGAGACATTGGCGAGCAGACTTGAGGAATCGCTGCGTTCACGATCTTCGATGCCGCCGGCTATACCTTCAACCTCACCTTTAAGCTGCATTTTGCTGCCCATGATGTCGACCACCACCGGATCACCAATCCGAATGCGCTCCAGCTTATTTTCCTCGAAATAGCCCGAAACATAGAAAGAATCCGTATCCACCAGCGCCGTAATTGCCGAACCCGCGGAAACATAGTCGCCGGGCTGGAGCGAGAAGTTGGTAATAACACCATTGACGGGTGCCTTGATCGAGGAGCGCTCCAGATTGAGCATAGCCAATTCGCGATCGAGCTGCGCTTGACGATACGAAGCCTCGGCCTGTTGTGTCGTGGTTTCGACCTGCTCCAGCTTCTGTCGCGTCACAGTTGTGTCGTTAAGTTTGCGATAACGAACCAGATCGCGATCGGCCATGTCGAGCGCAGCCTTGCTGCTGTCCACCCTGGCTTCCGCTGCCTTCAGCGCCAGCCTGTAACGGGCCGGATCGATGCGGAAGATCACATCGCCCTTGTGTACAGCCTCGTTATCGTGAACCAGTACCTCGCTGACCAATCCGGAAACATCCGGCGCAATGCGCACCACATCCGCCCGGATCTTGCCGTCGCGCGTCCACGGCGCATTCATATAATAATCCCAGAGATGCCAGCCGAGCAGCCCTGACATTGTCACCATGACGAGGGTGAGGGCAACCCGGCCGGAATGTGCAAACAGCTTTTTCATAGTGGTATTCCATTCAAGATGACAGCAGCGACGCCGAGAATGCAGAAATACATGGCGGCGTCGAACAAGGGCCGATGCCACACAAAACGATAGAAATGGACGCGAGAGAGAACACGCTGCATGACCGTATTCACAAAATAGGCGCCAAGCGCCAACACGCCGAGGGTCGGAATGTAAATTCCGTAGATGTCGAGTTCAGGTTGCATGACTATTCATTTGTTTCTTATGCCGCTTGCGAAAGCTTCGACTGAACGTGCCGCGGCAGAGTGAAAGGCGGAGCCTTGGGAAAAAGATTGAAGCGCAGTGCGACGAGCGCCATACGCGGACGCTTTGCCACAACCGGCGAGCCGCTTTCGATAATCGTAGCGATTGCATTGTCGATTGAAGCGAGCAGGCGCTGGTCGATCACCTGCGTGTCAACCGGGCGGCTCGACAGAGCGCGATAATGAGCGCCAACACCATCCAGCACATCATCCACCGCCTCGCGGCACCGGTCCGGCAACTTCGAACGATATTGTTGCAAATCAATGGTATTCATGCCGTTGCGCAAATCCTTTAGCAAGTCGACTTTGGCGACATCCGCGCCCGGGATCAGCCGCAAGCGCGGGGTCATCATGCCGATGCGGTCGATCATGCGCAGCAACAACCGGTTCATGCGCTGGCGACGATGACGGCCGGGACGACGTTCGGTTGCCAGCGCAATATCGTTCCACCCGGCTTTGACGAGACGCTGCACACTCCATTCGGCTCCAACCGAACGAACAATTGACGTCACCACGGCTGCGATCACGATGCCTAAAACCGTCGCCAGATTAGCATTGGCAAAGCTGATGAAATCATGTGTCAGATGACCTTGCAGCATGAGCATGTTCGGCAAGTTCACGCAAAGCACCATGCCGAGCATGAATTGCGACGGGATCGCCAGCAGCAGTCCAGCCGGCACCAGAAAGAGGCCGAGAACCAGAACCAGCGGAAAGAAGCCATCAACCAGAGGCAGCAGCGCAAACTCAAACACGAAGGCAGCCGCAATGACCATCAGAAGCAGCCAGTTGAATTTGCGCATCACCGGCACTGGATCGTCCATGGTCGCAAAGATGCAGCAGAAAATGCCGGCCATCATAGCCGCAGCACTTCCCTGCGACCAGCCGGTGCCAATCCAGAAAGCTGTCGCCACACATGTTGCAAGGAAGGCCGAAAATCCCGAAAGAAAGGCCATGCCGTAATCCCTGTGCATGGGACGGCTTTCGAGATGCGCATCGTAGCGCCGCCAGCGCAGCGAATGATGCGAGCCGGAAATAATATCCTGACGCAAGGTGATACAGTCGCTCCATATCTGGACCAGATCGCGAACGCGGGCTGCGACATTGAACGGAAGAAGCTCATTCCAGGTGGCCGCGTCTTTGCCATAAAGGTCGATCTCATCAATCAGGCTGAGCAGCGCGGCGCGACGCTCTTCAGTAAGGTCTTCACCGCTTTCCATCCAGTCACAAGTCTCATCGAGTAGTTTCTGCACCGCCGGATGCCAAGCTTCTTCGCCTTCTCCGGGCTTGAAAACCAATACGTCATGCAGGCTGGAAATGATCGGCAGCACAGCAACCATGCGCTGTTGCAACACGTGCAGAAGCGTTCCAACATTACGGATGGATGAGGTGTCGTAAGCCAAGTGGATGGTAAGATTGCGCAGCTCCAGGGTTTCGGCAGCCAGACGCTGCCGGTCACCGAGAAACTCAGGACTCGCACCCTCACCGCGCATGGTAGCTACGGCAAGTTTGGCACCATCGCGCAGCCAGTGATCTATGCGCCCGACAAGCACGGGTCCACTGTGGCGCGGGAAAACAAGGCGGTTTACAACTGCGGCACAAATAATACCTATCGCGATTTCCTCGACACGACCGACCGCATAATCGAATGTGGTTTCGGGTACGGATACAACCGCAAAACTTGCAATCGCAACCGTATAGCCCGCAAGCATGAAGAGGTAGCTGCGCGGGGTGCCATCAAGCAGGCTGATCGCAAGGCATAGCCCCATCCAGAGACCTATCGCAAGTGTCAAGATTTCCGGAGAATTGACCAGATGCGGCACGAATATAATCGTCACAGCACCACCAATGATTGTGCCGATCAAACGGTAGAAGCCTTTCGAGGTCGTCGCGCCCGATAGAGGATGCGCGACAATATAGACTGCCGCGATAGACCAGTAAGGATTAGGCAGGTTCGCCATCAGACCGACCCACAACGCAAGCATAGCCGCCGCGAAGGTCTTGAGTGAAAAGACCACGTCCCAGAATTTCGGGGTTGTTTCAGCGAGCTTCTTCATGGTTTTTGCGGATATCAGCCATTGAAATGACGCGCCTTCCGGTCAGGAAGACTGGTTTTGAAGTTTTTCATTGAGTTTGCGCAGCAGCCCCATCGCAGCATCGACCTGTTCAGAATCGAAGTCGCTCAGAAAAAGAGCGCGAAGATGAGCAGCCGACTTTTCCACCTTGGCGGCAAGGAGGCGGCCCTCTTCTGTAAGTTGAATAAGTTTGACGCGACGATCTGCATTGTCAGCGACCCGCTGGATCAGCTCATCCCTTTCCAGTTCATCAACAACCCGAACAATCGTCGCTCCTTCAATGCCGACCTTTTCAGCCAGCACACCTTGTGGAATACGATCGCCATGCCGCAAGAGGATCATCAGCGGTATGGCTTTCGCGTCGGAAAGACCATGTTCCGCCATTGCCGCATCAAAGGCTTTCCGCCATCCTCTGGCGGTGCTTGCAAGAAGCGGCGCGAATTCGACCCATGCTTGTTTCATCACTTCAGTTCCATCCAAATAGATAGCTTCATATCTATATGGATGCAATCTAATTGATTACAAGCGCATCGGGCTTTCCCATCAATTGTTTGTGTGCAGGAAACTGGCTTGGCGCTATCGATAGATGCAGCACATCGCCAAAGCGCTTGACCGTACCCCTGCCCTCTGCCATCGATGCGGTCATGCGTGCAAATTACAGAATGCAGAGACTTTACCTTGAGGATGAGCTTGCACACGGAGCATCGGTGGAAGCCGCTGATCAGGCTGCTCATTATCTCACTCATGTTCTCCGCCTGAAGGAAGGCGACGAGATACTCGCTTTCAACGGGCGTGACGGTGAGTGGAAAACGCGACTGAAACCGGAAGGCAAAAAGCGGCTTTTTCTCGACCCTATCGAACAAACACGTTCGCAGCCGGCACCAAGCGACCTCATTTACTGCTTCGCTCCACTGAAACAGGGGCGTCTCGATTATATGGTCCAGAAAGCTGTGGAAATGGGGGCCGGTATTTTACAACCAGTCATCACCCAGCATACGCAGGTACCAAAGCTTGGAACCGACCGCATCAAGGCCAACGCAATTGAAGCTGCGGAGCAATGCGGCGTCCTTTCCATACCCGAATGCCGCGAAGCGACCCGCTTTCACCGCTTCCTCAACCAATGGGATCCGTCACGCCGCCTGATCTTCTGCGATGAGGGGCACGAACCGGACGATCCGCTCGTCATATTGAACAGCCTCAGGCCCGGACCAGCAGGCCTCTTGATCGGGCCGGAAGGCGGGTTTTCGGAAGAAGAGCGACAGTTTCTTCATCGTCTGCCCTTCGTCACCGCCATCCCTCTTGGACCGCGCATTCTGCGGGCCGATACTGCGGCCGTTGCCGCGATGGCGCTTGTGCAAGCTGTGCTCGGCGACTGGAGAAATGCCATATGATGTTCTCGAAATCCGAGCTTCAATGAAATTGACTTGCGTGATTTGACATTTTTGTCCAATCACGCTGACAAACGGAAATACGACTAGGGATAGACTGCATGGCGCGCGATACGACTGATGAAACAGCACTGACGGGTGTTGAAGAACTCGCAGCCTATATGGCTGGCGGCTGCAAATCGAAAGACGCATGGCGCATCGGCACCGAACATGAGAAGTTTCCCTTCTATACAGCCGATAACAGCTCTGTCCCCTACGCTGGTCCGCGCGGTATCAAAGCCATTCTGGAAGGCATGCAGGCCAAGCTCGGCTGGGAGCCGATTGTCGATGAAGGCAGTATCATCGGGCTGGTAGAGCCGACCGGGCAAGGTGCAATATCGCTGGAACCAGGTGGACAGTTCGAGCTTTCCGGTGCGCCTCTTTCGACCATTCATCAGACCTGCCGCGAAGTGAACGCCCATCTGAGCCAGGTGCGTGAGATCGCCGAACCTTTGGGCATCCGTTTTCTGGGTGTCGGCGGCAGCCCGAAATGGACCCTTGCCGAAACACCTGTCATGCCGAAATCACGCTATAAGATCATGACGAACTACATGCCGAAAGTCGGGCATGAAGGTCTGGACATGATGTACCGCACCTCGACCATTCAGGTTAATCTGGACTTCAGTTCAGAACGGGATATGCGCCGTAAGATGCAAGTCTCCATGAAGCTGCAATCCATCGCCACGGCGCTTTTCGCAAGTTCGCCCTTTACCGAAGGAACGCCGAACGGCCTCCTCTCTTGGCGCTCCAATATCTGGCGCGACACAGACAACCAACGCTCGGGCGTGCTGCCTTTCGTCTTCTCGGAAAATTTCGGCTTCGCCGATTACGTCGAGTGGGCGCTCGACGTACCGATGTACTTCATCCTGAGAGACGGTCATTATCACGACTGCACGCATGTCACCTTCCGCCAATTCATGACTGGAGCGCTGAAGGGTGAAGTGAACGATCCCGTGCCGAATATGGGCGACTGGACGAACCATCTGTCCACACTGTTCCCGGAAGTACGTCTGAAGCGTTTTCTGGAAATGCGCGGTGCCGATGGTGGCCCATGGCGCCGTATCTGCGCGCTGCCTGCCTATTGGGTTGGCCTGCTCTACGACGAAGAAGCCCTCACAGCCGCCGAAGATTTGACTAAAGACTGGACCTATGAAGAGGTTCTGACGTTGCGCAATGAAGTTCCGGCAAAGGCGTTGAATGCATCATTCCGCGGCAAGCCTTTGGAACCGATTGCCCGTGAAACACTGAAAATTTCACGACTTGGCCTTTTAAACCGCAAGAAGCTCAATAGTGACGGCTTTGATGAAACCCATTTCCTCGCCCCATTGGAGGAAATCGTCGCCGCCGGCGTAACCGATGCCGAGCGCATGATCAAAGCATATAATAGCGTCTGGGCAAGCTCTGTCGATCCAGTCTTCCTTGAATATGCTTACTGATAACGGCTGAATGCGGTAAAATAAAAGGGCGCGATCAACGCGCCCTTTTATTCAGCCAGCCACTTGCTGGCCTTTCGTGGGATCGGGAATCACGACAATCGTGCTGCCATCGCGCACATTGTTGTAGAGATCGATCACATCCTGATTGAGCATACGGATGCAGCCGGACGAAACCGCCTTGCCGATGCTCCACGCTTCAGGCGACCCGTGAATGCGGTAGAGTGTATCGCGGCCGTCCTTATGAATATACATCGCGCGTGCGCCGAGCGGATTCTTGAGACCGGGCGACATACCGCCATTGGCGATGCTGTATGGCTGAAGAGCTGGCTGGCGCGCAACCATTTCATCTGGCGGCGTCCAGCGCGGCCACTGGCGTTTATAAGCGATCTTGGCGCGCCCCGCCCATGAGAAACCGTCACGACCGACACCGATCCCGTACCGCATGGCGCGCCCATTACCGAGAACGTGATAAAGATACTTGTTCGGCGTATCGACAATGACCGTGCCTTTGACCTCACTCGTCGGATAGTCAACTTCCTGTCGCCAGAACTTTGGGGCGACTTTGCTGGTATCGACAGCAGGAATCGGAAACTGCTCTTCTGGTATCGCCTGATACATGGATGGAACCGGCCGCGATGGGGCTGGCTTGCCGATCTTTTTTACCGGTTTCGGCGGCTGGACGGTCGAAACACAACCCGAAAGCGTCACGGCACTGACACCGATCAGAAAAGCACGGCGATTGAATGCAGTATTCCTGACGTCATGAACGAGGCCATCCTGAGAGTTTTTATGCGTCATCCTGAACTCTTTATGTTTACGCAATTCGCAACAGGCAAAGCCGGTTTTCGCTTTTGCCAGGAATTGCTCCAATCATTTCAGATGCGCGAGAAAGAAAAGGCCAAGCTTAAGCCAGCCTTAAGCGAAGGCTGCGCCAGCAAGTTCAACTGAATTACGATTTGAAGTGTTGCTAAAATAACGATCCCTGGCCAGCTGGGCGGGACGAACCCTTCTTAGGTGATCCACCCTTTGCCTACGGTTCGCGGTTTATATCGCCACCGGCAACGACCGCGACGTCACCATCGCGGAAACGCAAGGACAGTGCGTCACCATCAGATACGGACACCGCCTGCTTGACAGGCGCTCCTTCTGCATCAAATACAATTGCAAAGCCTCGCTCCAGCACGCTTTCATAAGAAAGCGTGCGCATCAACCGCTCCAGCTCCTGCCCACGCCGATTGGCACGCTCGATCAAAAGCCCCACAGCCTGATCGCGGCGGCGGTCGAGCTGCTCACTGGTCGCAGCCATGAGCTTCATCCGACGCAATATCGGCTCCGGCGCAAGCCTGTTTACCCGATGCATAAGGACATTACGGCACTCTCGCAGAAAAGCCTCCAATGCACGCGGCAACCGCTGGCCAAGCATAGAAACGCCGCGCTCCAGTTCCGTAAACCGCCGCTGCAAGAGACGCGGAGACAATTGCCGTGCGCGGGCTTCGAAATGAACCCGCTTCTTTTGCGTATTGACGAAAAGCGCGCGCGTAAGACGGGTGGCTGCCTCATCGAAACGGCGGCGCGGCAAGGCAAGCAACTGGTCGGCCAACGGAAGTGCCCGCGCAGCTGCGCGATGTGATTGTCGTTTCAGATCAATAAAGCGCGACATGGCGGACGAGAGCCGCGCCGACTGAGCTGCCACAGTGGCTCGAAGATCAGCTTTGACCGGTACGGCCATCTCTGCCGCCCCTGTCGGCGTCGGCGCACGAACATCGGCGGCCAAATCTATCAATGTCCAGTCCGTTTCGTGACCAACCGCCGAAATCACTGGAATATGTGATGCAGCAACGGCGCGCACAACAAGCTCGTCGTTGAAACCCCAAAGGTCTTCCAGGCTGCCCCCACCCCTCGCTACAATCAGCACATCGGGTCGCGGGATTGTTCCACCTTCCGACAGGGCATTGAAACCCCCAACAGCTGCGGCCACTTCCATGCCGCTCGTTTCACCCTGCACTCGCACCGGCCAGACCATGACGTGCAGCGGATAGCGGTCCGAAATGCGATGAATAATATCGCGGATGACCGCTCCGGTCGGCGACGTCACCACACCAATTACACGTGGCATGAAAGGCAACAGTTGTTTGGCGGCCGGATCAAAAAGTCCTTCCGCTGCGAGTCGCCGCTTACGCTCCTCAAGAAGCGCCATCAAAGCGCCCGCCCCAGCGGGTTCCATCTGCTCGATGACGATCTGATATTTCGATGAGCCGGGATAAGTTGTGAGCTTGCCGGTAGCGATGACCTCCATGCCCTCTTCTGGGCGGAAGCGCAAACGACTCATCGAACCGCGCCAGATCACGGCTTCAAGCCGGGCGCGATCGTCCTTCAATGCAAAATAAGCATGACCGGATGAGTGCGGACCGCGATAGCCGGAAATTTCGCCACGCACGCGCACATGGCCGAACGTATCCTCTACCGTGCGCTTCAAAGCGCCGGAAATCTCGGAAACGCTGTACTCGGCGACATTCGATGACGCGCCGGTAAAACTCGAATCGGAAGCCATGCTCATCCCATCATAGGCTACCAGACAGCGCTATCGGTCAAGAAGCAGCCATCCTGAATTATGAACTCTTACCAACCAGGCAACAGTTCGTTGGACCGCACCTTCCTTGTGCGAACAGCAGGAAACGGCGAGACTTCCTCCGAGACCAGTCCGCTTGGCTGCGGCGACGAAATATTGTCCAGACTTTCGATAATATGCTGCGCAAGTGCATCGACCACCGCATTCTGCTTGGTAAGTCCGCGCATGATACCAATGCCAAATTCGGGCAATGTTCCGAGACCCTCAGCCTCGCCCAGAACCCGCATACCGGGCCGCAGTGCACATTCCGGCAGGACGGAGACGGCCAACCCTGAAAGAACGGCAGCGGCCAGAACCGTCGCTGACCAACTCGTTATAATAATCCGATAATCGCGTCGCGCCGCTTCGAGCACGTCGATTGCCGCATGGCGCCAGATACAAGTGGGACGCCCCACCGCCAACGGTAAGACTGCCTCTTCGTGCACAGCATGATTGGCGGATGTCACCCACAAAAGGGGCTCTGTGCGAACGACTTCCGAACGACGCTTGTCATCACACTGGGTCACCAGTGCAATGTCCAACGCACCGCGACGGATCATTTCGTCGAGATTGACCGTAGGCTCACAGACGACCGATAGTTCCACACGTGGATTGGAGCGCGCAAACCGCGCCATAATTTCCGGTAGAAACCGATCCGCATAATCGTCCGGCGTGCCGATGCGGACATGACCTTCCAGCTGCGCATCGTCGAAAGCGGCGATGGTTTCGCCGTTGAGCTGCAACATCCGGCGTGCATAGAGCAACAGCCTATCACCATCTTCAGTAAGACGATTGGTCCGCCCGTCCCGTTCAAACAATGATTTTCCAATACGCTCCTCAAGCCTACGCATCTGCATTGAAACCGCCGACTGCGTCTTGAAAACCGTATCTGCGGCGCGCGTGAAACTACCCATGTCGGCAATGGCGACGAAGGTCTGCAACTGATCAAGATCCAGAGGAGTACTCATCTGCGGCATCCATCATTAATATTGAAGAATAACATTAAAAACATTCGTTAGAACAATCAATTCGATTGTTGGATAAAGCAGCCATCACAGGAAGGGGTCGCGAAAGCGAATGACCCTAATGATGAGGAACCCCTTGAACTGGCACGCTTAAGGAGAGCGGCAATGATAGCGATAAGCAAGATCACAACGATACATTTACCAGGAGCGGGCGAACAGGTCTCCACGTTCACGCAAATGGTGAAATCGGTATTTGCGTCGGCTTTGCGTCGCTGGACGCTCTTCAATCGTCGGCGCGAAGTGCTGAATCTGAATGATTTCGATGATCATATACTGCGCGACATCGGCCTGCAGCGCGAAGACATCTATACTGCAATTCACTATCGCGGCGCAGAAGACCCGACACATCTTCTCTGCACGCTCGCCGATTCTCGTCGGCAGACTGAGGCCGCGCGTCGCATAAGCTGATACAGACATTCACCTTCGCTCAGTTTCGGTAGTCAGCTATATGATTTTTCGACACTGATGCACAGAACATCTGGCGGGCGCCACCTTCACATACCGGGCTCCTCCCGGCTAGCCTGCCTTTTGCCCGGCCACCAAACTGGCCGGGCTTTTTTTATGTGTTGAGCTCTGCCGATTGGCTCTACGTCAATCTTGCGCGTTCTTGAATGTGTATCGTTTTCAACACTTTGAATCATTTCGCCACTTCGGTTAACTGCTCCCTCAAATTGCTCTCATTTTTTCCACAAAAGGGGTTGCGTTCGCCGTTCGAGTTCGTTAGATGGAGGCCGTCGCGGACGAACTTTATGTTTCTGACGACTTGCAAACGGTCAAAACTCTGATGGTTTGCAAATCCCTGCTGGGGGATAGTTTAAGGGTAGAACAGCGGACTCTGACTCCGCTAGTCTTGGTTCGAATCCAGGTCCCCCAGCCACTTTAAAATCAATGACTTAGCTGTCATTTTCCCTCATTTTCATGTCGCATAACCCTGAAATTCGATGCAACATAACGTATTGAATTGTAACAGGTCGCACTACGTTCAGGCGGCAGAACGCGACATGAGCGCGACATGAAATTTCGATTCTTGCCCCGCCCACCGACTTGGCGGGCGGGGCATTTCTTTACAGCTTGATATGAACGGTATGCGAACCGCGACAGAGCGCGTCTACAATTGCCGACTTGAATTCCGGGCTTTTCACCAGATCGTCGTAAAGCTCTTCTGGATCGAGACATACCGTTAGATGCTCGATAGTTTTTGCCAAATCCGATCGCGGACCCGTCGCCTCAGCGATGCTTTCAGTCCAGCTTTTGCAGGCTTTGGAGAATGTTTCACCAACACGCTTGCGCGAGTCGGACGGGCCGCCATCTGTTGGGTCGACCGTCAATCGCGGCTCGCCAACATAGAAATTCATCGATATGTGACTCGCATGCTCGCCGCTGGTCTTAGCTGACATGCGCAAGATTTCTTGCCGAAGCGTGCCGATCCCCGAATCTAGGAACTGCATGAGTTCGCCGACATCCTTATTGAGAGCTTCGTAATCGACCTTGGCATTATCCATATAGACGACGCCGTCTTCGTCGACTTTGAAGGGCTTTAGATTGGCGTCGGCGCCATCGTCGGCCTCGGGCTCAGCCGTAAACGTCAGCTTTCCGCCCATCCATTCCTTATATGTTCGATATCCATCAACCGGGCCAATCGCTATGATCTTGGCAATCAAGTCTTGGATGGTCTGCTTTTTTTGTTCGTTATTCATAGTCATTCCTCGTTTTGGTGGCGATTGACACATGGCGCGGTGAAGGCCATATGCCGGTTGCCGGGGTGGTACCCGGAAGAAACGCCAAGGTTGGTGGCTTTAGTCTCCTCGTGTCCTTGGCCAGTACGGAGGACGGCGGCTTACGGGTGGTGCCGGGCATAACGCCGTCCTTTTTTATGTCTCCGGCCCGGAGGCCAGAGACTGTTTCGTTTCCTCGTGTTTTGGTAGCAGTATGCAGAAAATGCATATTGCTGGCCCGGCTGGTAGGGCCGGTTGCTGCCGGACTTCCACCGACTGTCCGACCTTTGCATGTAAATCCCGCTTCAAGTTACTAACGGTGCCTCAATGCGTGAGGCCCCTCCTGGGCGGGCATGCAGGGCGCAGCTTGCGCTGACTTTTCATGGTCTGCATCTGCCGAACGGTTGGTAAGGCCGCCGGGAATGGGAGCGCTTGCACGCTTCCCGTCTTGTCGCTCGGGGCGGCAAGGAATGGAGCCCGCCCGCGGAATCGAACCGCGATTTTCAGCTCCTATTACGGTTGCCTATTTAGAAGATCGGTCCGGCTAGGCGGGCAAACTTCTTACCGCCTGCGCGGGTCGGTGTAGACGATAACGGCTATAGCAGCCCATGAGGCTATGACGCCGAATGCAACGCCTATCCAGTATGCTGTCAGTGCGCTCATGACGAACGACCTTTGCCGATGGCTTTCCCTGCCTGGATCAACCAAGTACCAAGTTCAATGGCTGCCTCTGGCGAAAGGTATGTGCCGGCACTCTGTCCAAAGCCCGTTTCTGTATCGCCTGCCCGCGGCTCGGCGATAGTGATCCGTAGCTGATCGTCTGAGATTGCCACAATTAATTCGTCACCAATAAAGCCTGTTTCGATAACGATACGCTTGTCATCCTTGTTGACGGTCATGCTGCACCGCCCTTCGGCCCATAGCCATGTTCCGCAAGCAAGGCGTTCCAAGCTTCATCGCGCCTGGATTCGAAGGCAAGCTCTTCGAGCCGTTGCGCGGCATCCCATTTTTCATCGAATTTTTCACGCAATGCAGCCTTATCTGCCAAGTCCTGCATTCTGACTTCGTGCCATGCCTCGTATTCGGCCTGTGCCTTCTCTTCGGCTGGCGTCAGCGGTCGGCCTTTTCTCACGGCTTCCTCCCCTTCACGCGGCTTGCCAGCACTTTCAGGTACGCAGGCTCCTTTTTCGGCGGTTTCACGTTTTTCTTCAATGTTCGCTTCTCTGCCTTACTCATGCTGCCACCTGTTCCGGCTCTCCGTCCTCGGAGAGTTCCTTCTGCCAGGCCGCAAGGGCGCGGTTCATTCGTTCAGTAGCCGAAATCAACTGGCGGGACAGAAAGTCCTGCCTCACGTCGTCCTTGTCGAACAGATCGCCGATAATCAGCGAAAGAGCCGTGGCGTCGTTGATTGCCTGCACGAGGCGTTCTTGGGGATTCATGATGCTTCCTTAAACTTGATGCCAGTGATGTTCTTGCGCAGAATATCTGCGCGCAGGGTGATTTCGTTCTCGCCGCCGTGGCACAGATCCCACGCTTTGATTTCAGGATGGTATTTTCCGAGAACGTAAGACTTGCCGCCCATGAAAACCGTCGCCCCTTCGTGGAAGAGGTCATCGCCAAAGTCCGGAAGTGGCGGTGCGGCTTTCACAACCTTCGGCCATGCATCGCTCAGCGCCTCGCACAATCGCCGGTAATTGTAATGCAGCGGGTTGGTCGCCTTGCTAGCGATATGCCCCTCAGTCAGAGCTTCAATCACGTCGATTGCGCATGAAAGCTGGCCCAGAGCATCGTCCATCTCGAAAAAGGTCTGTCTGGTCGTTTCGAGTGCGTTCACGTAACTTTCAAGTCCGGTCATGCCATTTCCCCTTCAATAACCCGTCCGCCGCGAATGGGTGCGTCAATAACCATCCCGACGACGATCACGCTGTTCCGGGCAACGCCGCCATATGCCGACTTAAAGCGCTGTCCGAGCGCCGTCCTGGCGCCAAACGGACGAAAACCGATGTACTCCTGTTCGACGTCCATCAGGCGAATGCGTCCATCGTGTTCGATGATCACGGCGCGCCCAGTTTCGTCATAGCGGTTGATATCGACCCAGACGGCTTCACCGTCGATAACCATGGCGCAGAGGTTGCGAGGCTGATGGTGTCTGGCCCGTAGCGGCATATTGCTAGCAATGGGCAAGCCGGTGGCGTTTGCTGGCACTGCGTGCTGCATGATGGTCTCCTCTAGATGGCCGGTGAGCGGCCTAACGATCGGGAACTTTATTAATTAATGTGAACGATTTTCGTTCATGGAAACTTAACTATAGCGCTTAAAACATCACGTCAACCATTTTCGTTCACATTGCGCAAAATAATTTTTCAAGCTACATATGCGCCATGAACATCACCGCTTCACAAATAAGAGCCGCGAGAGGCTTGCTTGATTGGTCACAGCAGCAATTGGCGACAACAGCCAATGTCGGTCTGTCGACGATACGCAGTTTCGAAACTGGCAAGCGTGTGCCGATAGCCAACAACCTGCAAGCTATTCGAACTGCCTTAGAATCTGCAGGCGTCATCTTCATTGATCAAAACGGAAATGGCCCAGGTGTTCGACTGCGAGACCGTCAACAGTGACCAGAGCAGCCCTACATCAAGCGCTGAGTCCAGATGGACAAACCCGGTTGGTGTTTTTTCAACGGACTGATGGCGCAATCAGCTGCATCGCGGAAAAATTCTGGATTGATGATGTGCCTGAGTGCAACTACCACGCAGAATACTGGGCTGCGTTTACCGACAACGGCTCGATATTTGATAGCCTAGAAACAGCTATTCGTGAGCTTCGAGTGGAGTATCCGTGGTTAGCAGCGGTAAAGGCAAAGGATGATTGAAGTTTCACTGCTTCTACCTCTTGTTGAGGCAGTTGAAGCATGCGGCGGGCGAGAGGAAGAAAACCTCCGTATTGCTCTCAACCACCTTGCAACTTGCGATCCTGACCTAGTAAGGCTGTCCGACGAGGCTATTGCTGCCCGCAGCCCCTCCAAGATTGATGCGGTATTTCGAATCGTAAAACGACGGTTCGATGAAATTGAAGCAAGCGCACGACCGATTGAAGAGTTTGAAATTCCTTATCTCCACCACATTCGAATAAATTGCTCCAGCGGACGTGTGCACATTGGGCACGGCAACCGCTCGGCGCCGCTATTTACTCCCTAGATATCAATTGTCTCATGAACATACGGCGCGCTTCGATAGTTGATATCGCCGGCTAAATGAGGCACCTTCCGACGTATCGCGTTGGAGGGGCAATCATGGCAACAGCGGCAAAAATTCTTGGACTATTGAGCTTGATCGGCGGTGCGCTGTTGGCGCTAATGGGCTTTATAGAGATGAACCGCGGCGGTTCGTTTGCGCTTACCGCAGGGTGCAGTGCCGTAGTCTCTGGCGTGTTTCTCTATTGCATCGGCCAATTGGTCGAATACGCTGCAAGCATTAGCGAGTCACAAAAACAGATCGCTGCTTCGCTGATCGGCAATCGCACTGCGGCCGTAAGCGCTCCTCCTGCTCCAGCAACCAAAAACGCCCCAACAAAAGCCAGCGCGATCTTTGCGGATAGGTAATGAGAACAAACACCGCCAGTACAGCAGCCGCCCAGGAGCGCATTGCTGAGAAATTGGGGCGGTAGCCGACCCTAACCGTGTGAGATACATCAATGGCTGATCATTGGCGCTGTTTATTGCTGTATCGAGCAGTGTGAAGCAGAGTCGCTCAAAAAACTCCACTGCTGACTACTTCGCATCAACGACGACAAAACGGCAGCCGACGTGCATGCTGCTATACAATCTCGCGCAGGACATTTGCGGATTGAAATAGATTAATGAAAACATATATGATTGTCGCTCAAAATTCGCTGTGCTGTTAGCTCAATTCAGTAAATCGAGGGTGGCGCGATGAATGACGAAAACATGGATGAGCCGACCAGAATTTTGTTGCCCGTACATTCCTATTCTGGTTCCTATGCGTGGCAAACGAGTTTTTATGATACGGATCTCGACCCCCGAGACTGGCTGGCGGCTATCATCGATGGTTCTGATGACGCTATCATCAGCAAGGATCTCAACGGCAACGTAAAAACCTGGAACAGGGGTGCCCAGCGACTTTTCGGATACGAACCTGATGAGATAATAGGGAAGCCGATCACTATCCTTATTCCCAAAGATCGACTGCAAGAAGAACCCGCAATCTTAGCACAAATTCGGGCAGGAAACCGGGTCGATCATTTTGAAACTGTTCGAAAGAAAAAAGACGGAACGCTATTTGATATTTCCCTGACCATCTCTCCGATCCGGGACGCGTCAGGCCAGATCATCGGAGCGTCGAAAATAGCTCGCGATATCACAGAGCGACGCCGCGCCCAGGAAGAGCAGCATCTCCTAATGGGTGAGATGAATCATCGAATCAAGAACCTCTTTGCGCTGGCGTCTGCGATCGTATCATTGAGCGGTCGCGGGGCGAAAACCGTAGACGAATTGCGCCAGCGCCTGCAAGCCAGATTGTCTTCCCTTGCGAGAGCTCACGCACTGACTATGCCCAACTCAGGGGACGCGGGGGCGGCGGAAACTTCTCTTCACGCGCTCCTCAACACCATACTCGAACCTTATGACCAACAGAATATTACTGTTACCGGGGCCGATCCAACTGTCTCTGGAAAGCAGTTGAGCAGTTTATCCCTGTTGCTCCATGAGTTCGCGACCAACGCAGCCAAGCATGGGGCGCTTTCAACACCTTCTGGCAGTTTGTGTGTAACGGTCTTGGAAACCGCGGATACGTACACGCTGCTTTGGTCCGAAACCGTGCGAACTGAACAAAAGGAAACCGATTCTGAGGGGTTTGGTACTCGACTTGAATCAGCTCTCGTGACCGCCCTTAACGCCATCGTGCAACGCAACTGGCTCGCCAATGGTCTCGAAATAAGCGTGCTTGTTCCCAAAAAAACATAACGTCCCATTTGCCTATCATATGCACTGCGGCTTACCCGCTCGCGGGGGTGTTTTGCCGGTGACCTTCCTAACAAATTTAGAAGAGGCAAAAGGTCGACAATTAAACTGTTGAACCAGATCTGACCAATAATGCAATTACAGCATCTTACCGTAATGGACGTGAAACTCGCGTGGGGTTAGCTAGTTAACCTGTCAGAATTTGAATTTGAGTGCGGGCTTCTGGCAACAAAACTGCCCTTGCGAAGTTTATTTTCCAGCCAACCAGTAGGATGATCCCAATGGAAAAAATCTTCGCCAAGTTCAGTGAAAAAGCCGCTTCGGCAGCAGGCAATCAATACACATTTGTAGTCGCTATTCTTTTCATCGCAACATGGGCATTGTCAGGTCCGTTTTTCGGCTACTCTGACACATGGCAGCTGATTGTGAACACATCCACAACAATCATCACTTTCCTGATGGTCTTCCTTATCCAGAACTCGCAAAATCGCGATTCCTGTGCTCTGCAAGCGAAGCTCGACGAAATTCTGCATGCTTTGAAGAATGCCCGCGAGGACGTGATTGGCATCGAGCATTTGCCTCTAAAGGAGCTGGAAAGGCTTCGCGACGAGATAGAAAAACGTGCCGGGAAATCAGCATAAGTTTGCGGCATTCTTCCGCATTCGGGAATGGCCATTCGTAACTCTGAACCTGCCGTGAGGTACAGAGGGCAGTTTAACCGCCAAGTTACGCCATACGCATCGCGCGTAGAAAGTGGATGAGAGACCACGATCAGGGCGTCAGCACCGACACTCTATCACTTCCGCCACGGGCAGTCCGGGCTTCGCCCGGACCGCCATAAATTTCGCAACATCTTCTCACGCTAGTGGCGCGCCTGAAGGTCAAAGCTTGACGGCATCTTCCCTCGCCCATAGCCGGAGCTTGCGGCAAGATGCGACAAACTCCTTGGCTGCCTGTGCATTGTCGAGGGGAACCAGCCCCTCATCCATTTGGGGCTCTATACCTGCTTGGGCAAGCAGCGGCATAGCGCCCGCTGTAAAGCCGATGAACTTGCAGTGGGCAAAAGCGTCTGCAACGAAGTCCCGTGCGGTGGATTCGCCGATAAGCCGATTGGCGGCTTCTTCCGATAACACGAGGGCGACAGCATCAAACAATACGGATGGACCGCCATCAATCATATGATTGGCCTCCATCCATTCGCCGCTGGATGCTTCGAAACCTCCGACCGTCGGCGCAACCAGTTCCACCATTGCGCCTTCCCTCTCCGCGGCGTGTCGGATACCCTTGAGCACCTGCGCATCCGCGCCATCGGCGACAAGCACGCCGATCTTTCTGCCCTTGAAGCTGCCGGGTCCGTTCTCAATGATGCTCAGTGCGGGAGACGGAGCAAGATCGTCGCGCACGGGCGCCATCGCATCCGCAGCCTTCGGCATCTTGCGGATGCCGAGCTTGCCGGCGACGGTTTCCGCAAGGTTGGCATCAATGTTGAGCAGATGAGACACAATACGCTCGCGGATCACAGGTGTTTCCACTTTCGACAGTTCGAACGTCAGCGCCATTGCAATATGCCGTTGCTCCACAGCGGTCTGGCTCAGATAAAACTGACGAGCCTGGCTGTAATGGTCGGCGAAGCTCTCCGGTCGAAGGCGCCCCTTCCGTCCCTCTTCCTGCGCTGCAAACGACCGGAACCCGCGACTGGGATCAGGCCTCGGCCCTTCGCCCCACGAATTAGGCTGGTAATTTGCTCGTCCGACAGGATTGCGCATCGCCATATGGCCGTCCTGTTGGAAATGATGGAACGGGCATTTGGGCGCGTTGATCGGAATATGGGTAAAGTTGGGGCTACCCAGTCTCTTCAACTGCGTGTCGAGGTAGGAAAAATTGCGTCCCTGTAGCAAGGGGTCGTTGGAGAAATCGATACCAGCGGGGACGTTTTGCGTCATGAACGCAACCTGTTCGGTTTCGGCAAAAAAGTTGTCTGGCATACGATCAAGCACCAGCCGCCCGACTGGGACAGGCTTGATGACTTCTTCCGGAATCAGCTTTGTCGGATCGAGTACATCGAAATCGAAGCTGTCGGCGAAGTCCTGATCGAAAAGCTGCACGCACAACTCCCATTCCGGGAAGTTACCGGTCTGAATGGCGGTCCAGAGATCGCGCCGGTGAAAGTCCGGGTCGGCCCCGTTGATCTTCACGGCCTCGTTCCAGACAACCGATTGCAATCCGAGCTTCGGTTTCCAGAGAAACTTGACGAACGTTGATTCGTCCTTGGCATTCACAAAGCGGAAGGTATGAACGCCAAACCCCTCCATGAAGCGGAAGGAGCGCGGGATGGCGCGATCCGACATGACCCACATGATCATGTGCATGGATTCCGGCGTCAAACCGATGAAGTCCCAAAAATTGTCGTGTGCCGACTGGGCCTGCGGAAAAGCCCGGTCCGGCTCTTCCTTGACAGCGTGAACCATGTCTGGAAATCGGATGGCGTCCTGGATGAAGAAGACGGGAATATTATTGCCGACGAGATCCCAGTTGCCTTCCTTGGTGTACATCTTGACCGCGAAGCCACGCACATCACGGGCGAGGTCGAACGATCCTTTCGATCCCGCAACGGTTGAAAATCGAACAAAAACTGGAGTTTTCTCGCCGACACGTTGGAAAATGTCGGCGCGCGTATATTCGCTGAGGGATTTTGTCGTTTCGAAATAGCCATGCGCGCCATAGCCACGTGCGTGCACAACGCGCTCGGGAATGCGTTCGTGGTCGAAATGAAAGATCTTTTCCCGGAAGTGAAAATCCTCAATCAGCGTCGGGCCGCGCGCGCCGACCTTGAGCGTATTGAGGTCATCCGATACTGGCCCTCCTTGGGCGGTAGTCATGATTTGCGTCTTGTCATCGGCGAGTTGATGAAGGTCTCCGCCTTGGCCTGCGTCGAGCTTCTGATCATGAAGCTTGAGCGACTTCCGTCCATTTGTGGCCTTGTTGCTGGCTGACATGGCTGGCTCCAATTCTTTCGCGATCTCTGTTCAAATGAAAAGGGTGCCGAGTGGCACCCTTACCTCATGATCACGCTGCTTTGGCGCGTTGGTTAGCTGACGCATCCGCAAGTTTCGTCAGATCACTGTCCGTCTTGGATTCTTCCTGCAGCGTCTGGTCGAGTAGTTTTGCAGCATCCGTCATGCCAAGCTCGGTCGCCCACCGCTTCAATGTCCCATAACGTGTGATTTCGTAATGTTCGACCGCTTGTGCAGACGAGATCAGGCCGGCGTCTAGCGCCGCGGTATCCTTGAATTCCTCCATGATCTCCTCGCCTTCGGCGATAATTCCCTCGATCGCATCGCAAGTCTTGCCTCTGGCTGTCTTGCCCATGATTTCGAACACTTGGACTAGTCGCTCGACGTGGCCTTCAGTCTGTTCACGGTGCTTTTCGAATGCTGCTTTCAGATCTTCGGACTGTGCCGCACGCTTCATTTTTGGCAGGGCCTTGAGAATTTTACGTTCAGCGTAGTAGATGTCCTTGAGGGTATCGTGGAATAGGTCTTCAAGATTTTTTTCCTTGGCCATAGTTCATCTCCTCTCATGAATTGGTTACGTCAACGCGCCCGAAAATTCCCGGCAGGAAGTGAGCGATAGTTGATGAGACAGGCAGGTAACTGCATCTCTGTCCCTCGATTAACGCTATGTCGTAATTTAAGTTCCCGGCGCGGGCGGACACGGTTCCTACAGCATCGTCTGGCCAGATATCTCCGTCTCACATTTGGGAGCCCCAACTCGCCCAACCGCCAGCCCTGCATGCTCAGACAGGCCCTAAGGCTCCCGCGGAATATGATCCGATCGCCTGACATGGAACAATTTCTCACGCGGGCAGTTGTCCACGAGGCGATGGCATCCGCCAAGCGCCCGAAACACATTTAACACCGGGATCTGCGTAGCCCAGCCCTAGCTCTTCCATGGGCAGGGTAATTTATTATCCGCCGGGTCGTACGAAGCTTAGCGGATAAAGCGCGCGGCAAGGTCATAAACCTCAATTGTCGAGCGCGGCCCCGACGTTTGTAGAGAACGTCGGGGCTTCAAGAACAAAGAAGGCCAGCAAACTGGAGAACAGGCGATGGCACAAAAAAGAAACCCATGGTCCGATCCCGATCTGGTGAGAGAGAAATCAACAACTGAACCGTCCCAGGTCGAGCCAAGCGATCATCAAGAAAAACCTACACACGAACAATCAAATGCTCCAGGAAATCCGAAGATCAAGGTTCCGAAAGAGCCCTATCCGGATAGGTCAAAGGATTGATCACGCCAATAAATCGTCTTTTGCTGAAACCTTTTGCCATCTAGCGAGTTGTCCCGGTTGGAAAAACCACCGCAATACAGAAATACAATGCAGGTGCTCGGCTCTCGATAGGAGACAATCGACATGAACTCTATCATCTATTTAGTAGGACTAGTTGTCATCGTGTTATTCATTCTCTCTTTTCTGGGGTTACGTTGATGGTAGATCCAACTGTCGTAGAAAAGACGTCTGATCGCGGCTATGTAGACTGGGCTGCAATCTTTGCAGGCGCCACAGTGGCATCGGGCGTGATGGCCGTCCTGACAACATTCGCCGGCGGCCTTGGCTTAAGCTCATTTTCCGTCGATGAAGGCGGGGATATAAGTACCGTATGGCTTGTTATTACGGCGCTCTTTATCGTCATATCGACGGTCGCCTCTTATATGCTCGGTGGATATATCACCGGAAGAATGCGCCGACCCGCTGGAACCGCAACTCGTGACGAACTGACAGTTCGGGATGGCCTGAATGGCTTGGTTGTATGGGGCCTAGGGACTATCGTTTCCACGCTTCTACTCGTCAGCGCTATTTCAGGTGGCGCAAAAGCCGTTGGAAGCGCGGCTGAGACAGCGGTACAAACCGCTGGCACGGTTGTCGGCAGCGCCGCTCAGGGCGCAGGTCAGTTAGCGGGCGGCATCGTTTCAGGTGCGGGGCAAGCTGTCTCTGGGCTTGCGCAAGGTGCAGGGCAAGCGTCCGCTCCATCCGTAGATCAGATGTTGCCGCAAGGACTGAAAACAAACCCATTAGACTATCTTACAGATAGCTTGTTGCGCACAGACGCCCAGGGAAGCTCTGTGTCCGGTCAGGAAGCACAGAACTTGGCGAATTTCCAACGTCAGATAAGCGGTATTCTGGGAAACCTGCTTAGTACTGGTGAAATTTCTGACGCTGACCGCGCTTGGCTCACAAACCAAGTCGCTACTCGGACGGGGCTTAGTCAAAATGACGCCCAGACTCGCGTGAACCAGACCGTTGAGCGCGTCCAGGCCCTTCGCACCGAAGCCCAGGCGAAAGTGGAAGAAGCAAAGAAGGCAGTCGCCGACGCTCGAGCACAAGCGGAAAAAGCTGCTGAAGAAGTAAAGGCTCAAGCGGCTGAAACTGCTGAAAAGGCCAGAATAACAGGCATTCTCACTGCATTCCTGCTTGCAGCGTCTGCTCTCGTTGCCGCTGTGGCGGCCTATATCGGGGCCATACACGGTGGCCGTCATCGTGACGAAGGTAGAATTTGGGGTGGCTTATCTTACCACAGATAATCAACCCGCTCACGCGAAAGGGGCTCTGGAGAAATCCGGGGCCCTTATTCCTGTTGGCAGCCTTCTCGCGAGGTGCTTTTAAGCCGCCCGCTTGCCTTTCAAAGACCAAGCCTCTCCGCGAAGAAATTGATCTTGTTTAGATCATAAACGCGACTGGCTGCGTCCTTCTTCCCAAACAGAAACCAAACCGCCCGAGCTTCGTCATCGTGAGAGTAACGTTTCTATTGGGAAAATCTCGAGAAAATGGTTGTTCATGGACCAAGCAAGAGTCATTACCGCCCGATCTTCCCCAAGACAGAGGTAATTTAGACAATGCTAATACGATGGTCCGGTTTCGGTATGGTTTCCGTTTTCCTGTTGCTCGCAGGTATGCTCGGTGCGACTTTTCTGCTGCGGCCGTATTTCATGCAGAGCATGGCACTTCACCCCGCCGCCTATGTGGCCAACGGAATCGGCATGATCTTTGGTGCCATAGTGAATTTGCTGGTCGCGACGGCTTTTAAAAAAGTCTCCGATAAAACCTATCATAGCTTCATGGGCATTGGCATGATGGGATGGTCGGTTATTGGTGTGGTCGGCGGGATCGCACTGGCGGCGTACGGATACTCTCTGTAGCCGTCGAAACTCAGGCGCACACCGCCAGCGTACGGTATCGCACAAAAACTCGTGCAGCCCCTTGTCCGACGAAATGCGCACTATATTTCCCCAGTTGCGTATGGCTTTCCAATCCGATGGCACTCCGTGCGCAAGCCCTGATCAGTACGTTACACCCTGCTGATCAGGGCTTTCTGGTCAATTTTAATTTTCCTCTTGAACCTTTTGCCGCCGAGCGAGTTAATCTGTCCGGAGGAACCGGTATGAGCCTATTTGTTTGGTTTATTAGCGCAATGATGTTGTCGCTGTTCGCTCTAATAGGCTTCACGGTCTGGACCGAAAAGAACCGAGACTGAGATGCAGGATCTCACGATTTCAGATCGTTTCGCGTTATTGGGCGGCGTCATCGCCGCTCTCGCCGTCACGTGCTTTCTATTATCGCGACTTTCTCGTTAAACGCGGTGTATCAGCCCGTCCCGGCCAAGCCTGCCGCGATCTTTACGGATAGGTAAAGCAGAGTGATCACGCCGCCGCATCCTATGCTCTGAAGATACAAAAAAGAAGCCGCGCTGTTACATTGCGAACACTCCGACATCCGTACAGCAGCCGCCCAAGAGCGCATTGCGGAGAAGTTGGAGCGGTAGCCGCTAAACAAACAAAGCTCTGCCGACGACGATCACGCCCCGAATGAAAGCGGCTACCGATCCAACAATACAAACGATGCCTATTGCCGATAGAGCGTACGCCCACCCGGCTCCGGCGTCTTTACCGCTGCCCCGCAGGTAGTTCCAATGCGCGAAGCACGTCTGGGCGAAATATCCTGCGATTGCAGCAAAGAAGGAAAGTCCAACTCCCGTCGCGAAACATGCCAATGCATATCTGATTGCTTGCGGATCGGAAATATTCTCTTTGGCGCCAAGGAAGCCAATGATCGCAACAGCGGCACCACCGTTCACGGTGACGCCGAGCCGAACCGATTCTTTCGCAAATTCGATTGCCTGATTGGAATTCTGTAACTGGAAGTCAGATTCGCCTGCCATCTGGTTACCCCTCAAGCAATAGGCGCCGGAAGCGGCGTGGTTGCTTGTGAACCAATTGCTATTACATGGGCTAAATCCGAGCCATATCGAGTTCGCATCAATAGTTGGTTCTTCTGCCGCATCCACTCGATAGAAACAGGCGATCCATTATGACGGCCCCATTCATCAAGCTTCTCCAAATCTTCGGTCGTCAGGAAAAGCTGACGGCGGGACAGCTCCTCCAATATTTGTGAAAGATGACCCCGGCACTCTGGGAGCTTCACGGCGAATCTTTGCCGCTCAACATCAGACAAGTCGGACACAGATGCGATTGATTCCAGTCTGTCTGCGATTACCTTTAGTCCGACGCGCATCTTTTCGAGCTTCTGCGCCGTGGCTTTACCTGTTCGATCGATCATGGCATGCCCTTGGATGCGTGCGACCGTTTCAAAAGTTTCTTCCTTCCGCTTCCCGATCTCTCCGTCAGGTTTCAGGAACGGCACATCCATCGTCTTGGAAATTCTCAAGATACCGTCCAAGACGTGGCGTGCAATTCTGATTCGGAAATGTTCATCGAATGCCTTGTTCAAATCGAACATCAATGCGTCAAGGTCATATGCGATGGGTATTGTTTCTTCCATCGCCTTAATCATGGCGCCGATCCGGGGCAGGTAGCCAGTAATGATATCCAGTTCACTGCGAATTTTCTTGCGTCTTTTAAGGTCGCGCATGGCGCCCTCATGTCCTTCGGCATTGATTGCGGCAAAGCAGTATGGACCGATTAAACGGATCACCTTCTCGTGTGGAAACCAAGCGATCTTGCCGCCATTCTTATATTTCGCATGAAATGGACTGCAACACGGGCATGGCGCTACCGCCCTTACTCCCTTCGGAGCGGGTACGTCAAAATCATCTAAATATACCACGAATGCTTTGGGTGGTGGCGCTGTGTGTGAATGCCCCCACCATGAACATGGATCTGCCGTATCTTTTATATGCTGCTTTATTTCTGAAACAATGGCCGCACTTGGCTCTATTTCGAACTGATCTATATTGCGAAGGTTTGCCGCTGGCACTTCCACTCGGTGGGTCAATCGATTCGCCTCAATTGGTCGAACCTATATTTTATGTTCTTCTATTGTTCCAAGCAACCCGCGCTCATTACTACCCCCAGAAAATCCGCCCATCCACAGTACACTGTAGTCGCCGAATTGTGGATTGTGCTTGCTCGTATCGGATGCAATAAGGCATTCATTATTGGGGCGGCAAGCTATGACTGAACAGAAATTCCGACCGCTAACACTTGGGCAATTGCCAGTGGAAGCGTTAAAACAATTTGGGCTCGAACTGACTGCTGGTCATGTAGCATTCACCATTCCAGCGCAGAAACATGCCTTTGAACGGCATCCCGACACTTACATGTCGTGCTTGCCTTTTCTTTCACAAACCGTAACTGAACCAACGCACGTCGGTCAGTCGCCCAATCATACTGACGGTGGATTTGAGCTGGTTCGCGAGGTCACGGAATCTGGATTGATCGTTTTAGTCGCCGTACTGATCAAGCCGACCAAAAAAGGAATATATCTCGTTAAATCAACCTATCCCATTGACTACAATAAGCTCGAGAACCGCGTTCGTCGTGGACATCTCATATCCGTACAATAAAAAACCCCGCCGTTAAGCGAGGTTTTTTATTTCCGCTAGGCTGCCAACTTCCTAGATCTCTTCACGCTTGCGCGCTACTAACCCTTACGGGTGCGTGGGGAGGCCGTTCCCACCTCGAAACTTTATGTACGTTTTATATACTCCAAGGAGTACATTCAGTCAACCACTTGTTGATATCGTCAAGCATCAGTTGATACCGCCTGATATTATATGATGCGTCCATCGCGCCCATACAAGTCCTTTCACTTCGGCACTTCAACAAGCTGAAAAGATGCCCCAGGGAAAAAGCCATCGCCGATTTCCAAACTGTTCGGCATCATCCGCATGTTTTGGACTGGATTTTTGAAACGCACCGTGGAGCCGACGCCGATATATGAAGGCAAGAACGGCTCGATCTTCACCTGCATGCTCGTGCTGGCTGCTGCGGTATCAGTGGCGATACGAGCGATGAAGTTGTACTCACCGGTCGATAGGCCTATCAGGTCGCCTTCCGTCAATCTCAGACCAGACGCCACGCCGTTGAACGTCAGCGTGTTTCCGCTGATCGCGGCTAGCGTCGCAGTGCCGGTGATTGCCGGATTATTGGCATCACCCCAATAGGCTTGCGGAATACATGCGTCTTTCGGGGTATAGTGAACTGTGACCATGCCGCCGCGGCAGCGATCTGAAAACGCCTCAAGCCGCTTTCGGTCGGCAGGGCTCAACGAAATTATACTGGCGGTCCACGACCAATATGGATCGCCATTCTCGATGAACGAAACAGCCCGATCGCCGTATCGTGAAGTTGAAACCGACCGATTGAGCTTGAGCGGGCTGGCCTGATAGTTCAGGCCTTCGGGAAGGGTTTCGGCCATTTCAGAACTCCCCGACGGCCGGAGTGCATTCACGCACCGGCAATGGATCAGTTATGAATGCCTTCGTGGCCGTGCCTTCCATGACCCAGAACTGATTACCGGGATAGCGACGTGCCATGCGCTGTGCGAAATCATCCGCATCCTCATGTGACAAGAACCCGACAATCGGCGTCTTTTCATCGTCCTGCAGTACGCGAATGTCGCCACCCTGCGCCGGCGCAGGCGTAACAAAATAGATATTCATCCATATCTCCAAAAAGAAAAGGACGGCCCGAAGACCGTCCTTGTTTAAGTCAGCGCCGCAGCATTCCGCGGCTATTTGCTTGTTTGACGCCCTGCGAAACTGCATTCGCAAACTGTGGTGATCGCTGCCAGGCCATCATGCCCTTCGCGAGCCCTTCCTGCACCATTGCCGCGACTTCGGCATTGCCGGTTGCTCCGTTGACGGTCACGTTGATGGTCGGCCCACTCACCGAATTATCGGTGCGCGAGTTATCGACGCTGGAGTTGCCGGCTAACTGCGCCACACTCGGGATACTCGGAACTGGAATAGGCGCCGAAGAGATCCTTGGTGCTGAAAAACCAATCCCACCGCCATCGCGCCGCTGTGGCAGTTTGCCGGCGTTCATGGCTTCCAGGATGGGCAACCACTTCTGCGTCGCAGCGGCGTTCATGACGAATTCGCCGTTTGAACCCCAAAGCAACACCTTATCGTCACGTGGTCCGCCTGGGCCCCGAATACGACCGCCGCTGTCATAGCCAGGTATCTGCCCGCCGTCTTTCAGTCCGATCAAACTGCCGATGCTGTTGAAGAAACCGCCAAATGCTCCACCGCTCATTCCGCCAGACGACGGTTTGAACAATGCGTCGAAGCCAGCATTTAGGAACAGATCAGCCAAGCGATTGCCGATGTTCTTCAAGGCGTCCGCCAGACTGTTTGCACCAGTTATTGCGCCGATCGTGCTGCTTTTGAACGACCCGTAAAAATCATTCGCGGCCTGCTCTGATCGGCGTTGCCGGTCTTCAACTAACTGTAAAGCAGCCGCTTCCCGTCCATAGGCTTCAGCAACCTGGTCGATCTGGGCCCGCTGATCAGCCGAAATTTTTATGTTCGACAAATCTTTCTGGCCTTTTTTGATCGCCTCGTCCTTGAGCTTCGCCAGCGCGGCCTGCTCGAGATCCATTGCGATGCGACGCTTTTCCTGCTCGGCAGTGGACTTGCCGACCATCTCGGCTTCCGCCGCTAAAGCCGCCGTGCGATCCTTCACAGCCTGGATGTCACTGTCGATCTTCTGGTCGGTGGACTTCTTGACGTCTTTCGGCTTTTTGCCTTCCTTGGATCGAGCTTTTTCACCAGCCAGTTCGGCGTCAGCGATGCGCTTGACCATAGCTTCGTCGGGCGTCGTGACTCCCTCGGCCTGAAGGCGCTTGCGGACATCCGCGAGCTTCGTTTCGAGCGCTAGTTGATCCTTAGTCAGACCAGCTCGCCGGGTCGCGTTCTTTTCGAAGTCGGCAGCGGCTGTGTTCTCTTTCTTTCGCTGAACGATATAAGGATCGTTCGCAGAGCTTGTCGCCTTGGCTTCGTCTGGAACGCCAACCGGGTAGGCCATCTGCATGGCACGTCCAGCGTCTTGTGCCGTTTTGATGACGACAAGCATCTTCGTTATCAGGCTATCAAACTGTCCGTGAAGCCAATCGAAGCTCGGCTTACCGTCTCCGATTTCCGTTAGTCGCTGTTTCAGGGTATCTGCACCGCGACCAGTCTTGGCGAACTCATCGATTAGCTTGGAAAGTTCATTGTATTGTTCTTGAGAGATAACGCCGACACTGGCCGTTTCCTGAAGCATGCCTTTCAGGCCGAGAATTTCTTCTCCGACTTTGCCGACGTTTGCCTCAAGTTCGTTGCCAAAACGCGTTGAATAAGCTTGAAGTTGGCTGATACCGGAAACTGACTCTCGAACTTTATCGAGCAGTTCAACAACACCCATGCTTACATTGGTGTTTCCAATGTCTGCCAGCTTCTTTTGCGCGTCACTCGCCGAAATCTGGAACGTCTTGAAATCTTCGATAAGCTGAGCAATTTCGCGACGGGCTGACTTGTCAGCGTCCGACATGCTCAGATTTTGAATGACGTTCTGTAGCGGTGATGTCGCGTTCGCTGACAGTAGATCAAGTTCGTCGCCCTTGCCGAACAGGCTGCCGAAGCGTCCGCCACCATTGCGCAGGCGCTCAATTTCATCATTGATGCTTTTAAGCTTCCGCACCTTTTCAGGGTCGGCCAGCTTGTCCAACGACTCGGCGGTTTTGTCGATCCCGTCAGCAGCCTTCGGCGCAACCAGTCCGAGCTTTTCCATTTCCGCGCGAAGAGTGTCCGAGTTCTTCTGCGCCTCCATGGCGCTGACGGTATAATTGCCTACCGCCAGCACGAGCGCGCCGCCGATGATCGCACCAAGCGGACCAGCAGCAGCACCAAGCCCGCCCATGGCCTGCACCAAGCCCATTGCGCCCTGCGCAGCCTTCGCTGCCTGATGAAACTTGACTAATGCAGCCGTCGTCGTGCCAAGCGTGCGGATCATGCCGCCCAAAGACCGACCGACCAGCACACCGGCCAGAACCGCAGCCAGCTGCATGCCTGCGTCCGCTACCTGGTCGAAATTCTGCGAAATTAGAATCAGGGCGCGCGATACGGTGGCCGAGATGCCCGTCATATCGCCAGCAGTGCCTATATATTGAAGCATTGCATTGTTGATGGCAGTCATGCCGTCGCCAATCGTGGCATTCGTCGCGGCGAACTGCGCTTCGATGGATTTCTGGGCGTTGATGATTGCTCTAAACACGCGGTCAGACGTGAGTTTGCCTTCGGCGCCGAGATCTTTCAGCTTAGCAACGGTAACGCCGAACTCATCCGCGATGGCCTTGGCAACAATGGGCGCATTTTCGCGCAGCGAGCGCAGCTCGTCACCCTGCAGAACGCCACTGCCGAGTGCCTGGCCGAGCTGGAGAATACCAGCCGCCTGTTCCTGCGCAGACGCGCCGCCAGCCTTGAACGCCTTGGAAACGAGATTGGTAGCCAGAGCGATTTCGTTCTCGGACTTGGCAACACCTGACGCAGACCGCACCATGCGCGCGTAAAGATCAACGTAATCCTCGACGGACACGCGAGCGTCGTCCGCCCCAGAACGCAACTCCTTTAACGAGCGCGTCTGCATGCCGGTGGCAGCGGTCGCTGCCTTCAACATGTTTTCGGCAGTCGTCCATTGGTCTGCGTACTTGCGGACCTCGTTTGTACCCAAGACGGAGCCGACCGCAGCCAGTCCTTTATTTAAGCTGCCGCCGAACGATTTCTGGAATGTCGCGTCGAGCTGGCGGCGAAGCTTGATTGCGCCCTCCTCAATGCGGCGCATATCGGCATTGGCCCGGTCTGCTATTTTATTGAAGGCGCTGTCGGAACTCCTGCCCATAGAGTTCAGCATTTCTTCCATTCGCTTCTGCGCACGTCGCATCGATGCGACATCTGAAGAAATGGATAGAATAATATCGGTGTTTTCTTCGGCCACGCGGCTCTCCTTAAAAAAGAAAAAGCCCGCGCTAGGCGGGCTTCTTGGGTTTTCCGTATTTCTTGAGCAGATCATCCATCTGCGCGTCGGTCGGTGGCTCTGCGTTTTTCTTCCCGCCTCGGGCTTCCGTGAAGCCATCAAGAGCGGCAAGGAACTCCGTCAGAGACGAGTTCCAGAATGTTTTCGGCGTCCATCGCAGGATTCCGAAAGCGGCTTGCAGCCACGCCTGCCAAGGGAAGTCAACCGCTTCTACTTTCCCCCGGCTTCCCCGTTTCCCGCCGGCTCGCCTTTGAAATGATGCGCAAGCGCAGCCTGAAATGCAGTGGAGAGCGAAGCGAAATGGCTTAAATTCAATCGCTCGATAGCCGCAGCTGCGTCGCCCTGCACCGTTAGGTGTCGAAGGCCGACAATTGCAGCGTTGATCTCGGCGTCCGACAGTCGTGCGAAGAGATCGTTCATTGACTTGCAGCCGAGCTCTTCAGAAACCGCTGCCAAGCCTTTCATTGTTGCCGCGAGGACGATTTCGACGCCACCGATAGTGACGCCGACTTCGCCGCGAGCTCCGTTAACCGGAAGCTCCATTCTTAGACCTCAGCTTCGAAAGTCAGCGGGCCTGCCGCTTCGAAGGTGGCGCTGAAGTCCATATTGCCTTCCTGCTCGCCGGAGAATTCAAAGTCCGTCACGAACCAAGGACCTTCATATGAGCCAAGGCCAGGAACAATTACGATCGCGTTGAAAATCGCGGCGTCGTTCACCTTGCCGATAAAGTACGCGGAGTTCGCACCCGCCACGAACTTACCGGAGCCGGTAAAGGTGCGCTGCTTGATCCCGGGTACCCCAGTCTTCTGCGGCGTTGCGCCGGGATTCTGACAATCTGGGATAGTGGTATCGACGGAGTTAGCCGACATATTGAACGAACGGGTTTGCAAGCCGCAGAGGTTCGTGAAAACTTCGGGAGTTGCACCATCGCCGATCTGAATGAGGAGAAGGCGACCAATCTGTTGACCATCGGCCATTTTGATATCCTTAAATGCAAAAAGCCCGCCGAAGTGGCGGGCTGTGGTTGAACTGTCTTGTTTTGGGAGGTGAGCTAGGACAGGCGTTCTGTCCTGGCGGTAAACTCGACGACACCATGGAGGTGGGCGTCATCCAGGTCTTTGAAGACTTGCGTTCGGGTGTGGTCCAAAGAAACGAGCCGATATGACGGCATCGTCAGGCTGGCTTCAGTGAGCGCACCTTCTACGGCCCTTGCGATCCGGCTGGCCTCCACACGGCTGCTACCAGCCGGTGCTTTTGTCCAGACGTGAATGGTCACGTAAATAAGCCGACCGGAAACGCAGGTTTTGTCGTCTCGATGATCATCAAAGTCACCGATCTCGACGTAAGGCGCAGTAGTGTCTGACGGCACGATGTCGTAAATCTTGGTGCCGACGAGAGCTTGCAGGTCTGGCCATGCTTTCAAACGAGAAACAACAGCACCCTGTAATTCCAAGCTTTCGCTATCGATCATTTTTGCATGGCCTCTCTGATCGCCTTATTCATCGCCGCACGAATGCGACGAACGGCTTTCTTTCGCATGCCGCGCCATACCGGGAAAACGTGCGGCATAGCGGGCGTAGCTGCGTGCGGACCTTTGGCCTTTGTCATGACGGTGCCAGACTTGTATCGACGATCAACGCGGGCCGCAGTGCCCGCACTGGCTTTCGTGCCGAATTCCAGAAAACGCCAGATCCAGCTTCCGTAGACGCCTACCGCGTTAGGGTCAGTCGATTTGCGGGCGCCGAAGATTTCCATGTCAGGATTATCGCGCTGTCGCGCGGCATGAATGCTGTTCTTGTATGTCCCGCCTCCAATCGCTCGCTCGGGCGCGCGCGCCTTGATGGCTTCGGCAACTTCTTCAGCAACCTGCATTTGGGCCTCGGCCATTTTCTCAATGGCCTTCGGCGCGATCTGCTGAATCTTTTTCAGCAAATCTGTACGCTTGAGCCTTGCACGAACCACCATCAGGCGACCTCGTTTTCGATAACCAGCATTTCGAGAAAGCGGTTTGTTTCGTCGGGATGGACGATGGTTTTAATGCCAAAAACGCGATTGGGGTTTTCGCCGGTCTTGCCCGCCCGAGCGTCATAGGCACGCCATGAGGCCGTTACCTGTCTCGCCGCTCTGCTGCTGTAGATCGTCAAGTTATAGGGCTGCTTTGAAACCAGCCTTGATGCCACGAGGCTTTCAGCATTGCCGCCAAACTTCGGTTTCAAACGGGCTGGCACTGTGAATTGGTCTTGCCACTCGCCGCGGGTGCCGCCGAAACCATCATCAATCTCGACCCGTTTGGCGAAGGTGATGCGGGCGTTCAACTGGCCGATTGCATCAGCTCGAAACTTCGTGTCGGCCATTATCGACCTCTTCGGTAGTTGCAAAGCAGGCTGTCAAAAGCCGTCCATTCGACCGTCGCACTGTTAGCCCGAACGAGGTAAGCATCGGCAATCCACAACAGCATGGCGTGACGAATAGATGCTGGAAGTGGATTGAAACCTGCGTTCAGGGTGGCCAACACACGAGAGCCCGGCCTAACAATCGGCCAATGGCTTCCGTATGCCGGTACAATTGACGGCTCGACACCATCGCTGTTCAAAACATATGCATCAACGCTTACGCTGTTCTTCGATCCGTCGGGAGCGATATATTCGATCTTATCGACTTCTGTTACCGGACCAACCGACAGACGAGACATGTCGGAAAAAGCATCACAGGACGCTTCGATTTTTTGCCCGGCGACGACGATCCCGCAATACTTCTCAACAAAGTCAGATGCGGCCGTAATGAGCGATCGGATGTAAACGTCATCGTCGTCGTGCATCACATTCAAATGGCGCTTTACATCCTCAAGCGCGATGACATCGCCCGTCGGATCTTGCGCGACCTTATACGGATGCCACATTCGATCGGCCTCGCTTCTCGCGCCTCTCCACATTGGGAACGGATTTCACAGCACGTTCGACTTCGCCATCATCTGTAGCGGGAATAGCAAAACCAGCTTTGATGAGGCGGATCGCTTCGGCCTCGGCAAAGTCGGCGACGGCGCCAGGTTCGAGCGTGTAGGTCGGCCCTGACAGACTGGTCGTAATCGTAATTTTCATGAGCGTTCCCAAAAAGGAACGGGGCGGATAAACCGCCCCGAAGATTGACTAGCCGCCAGATGCAGCGTTTACGAGATGCTTGACCGCAGCGGTATCGCCGAGCTCACCGTCAAAGCGGATAATGCCGGCAATGCCGAGATCCGGCCAGAAGCGCTCGCGAAGAACGCCAATCACCGGAGAACCGACCTTTCGGACAAAGTACTTGCCGAAGTCACCGAACACTATTGGCTTGTTGCCCGCGCCGATGCCAGCCATTGCCTGGTTGATGCTATATCGATAGCCAAGCAGGGTGCCGGGCTCACCCTTCGTGATGTCGCCCATCGACCAGATGTAACGGCCTTCGTTATCCTTTATCTTACGGACCGAACCCAGGGTAAGGTCGTTGAACATCCAGCGCGTTTTCGGGCTCTGGCGATAAGCTGGGTCGACCGAATGCAGCAGGTCGATCAGTTCATCAGAAGTGATCGCCGCCGAGGCAGCCGTTTCTTTGCCAAGCGAAGACGCGGTGACGAGACCGTTCGGGCTGTCAGTGCCGGTGCCGATGGTCAGCTGCTTGTTTGCAATACGACCAAGGCGCTCGCCCAGAAGCTGGCCAAGCAGGGCTTCAACGCTGAAAATTGAATCCTGTGCAAGTTCCATGGAGAACTTGACGAACTCAGTGTCGTAAACGAACGCGTCAAGATTCTTCTGACCGAACGTCACGTCCTTGCCGCCATCGTCGGTCAATGGCGTTCCTTCGGTATGCTTTTCGGCTTCAACTCCGGTATCATCAACCGTCGGAATGTTGATACGATTACCAGCGGAAGTAACGATCTCGGTCGCGATGTCCTCATCGTACATCGGGCCCCAAGCCTTCATAGACTTGACGATCTCGTTGGCGAGCTCGACCGGTACGGTGTAGCCACCGGCGGCGTTGGTCGCCGTTACTTGCGTACGGGTCTCGGCAGCGGGCTGAACGCCACGCTTTAGAACGGCGCGCTCCTCTCCCGACAATTCGCCGATATCGGCATTGTTGGCGAGGAATTTATAGAACACGGAACGATATTCGATTTCATCGCCGACATCGCTACCGCGACCTTCGGAATCGGAAATCGGGCGCTGTCGTGCTCGCTCATCTGCTGCGCGCGCTTCAATTTCAGCCAGTGTCTTCTCGCGCTTGATAAGATTTTCGATCTTGTCGAATTCTACCATGATGCGGTCATGGCGTTCGTTCAGTTCATTGGATCGCGCTTCGTCGGTGTTCGACTTGATTTCGTCGAGGGCTTCGCGAGCCTGCGTGACCAGACGGCCGCGCTGCTCGTGCAGTTCGGTAAGAGACATTAGATTTTCCTTGAAGATAACGGTTTTGCTCTGGCCTGCTATGCAGACCCTCCGGCATGCCGGGTAATGGTCACGACATCAGGCGATGCCGCGAATTCGCTGCTCAAAAGAGGCGCGTTTCTCGGCGATACGGCGGGCCGCCGCCGTTCGATTTTCATCTCGACGCCGTGCAATAGTCGCATCTGCCTCGGCTCGCCACACATCTAACGAGCGCTTCGCCAGATGCGTGTCTTCGTAGGCGGGTGTGGGAGTGGCCGTGACTTCGAAAAGCTCCGCCTCAAGAATGGTGCGATGAGGTATCGCGCCTGTATCGTCCCATTCCTGCTTCGTTACCCGCATCCCGAAGGACATTCCGGTGATGTCACCGCGCTCGACCAGTTCCCATAGATCGTTGCCGTCGGTGGTGTTGGGCACATCGATTTCGACGTGAAGCCCGCGGGCATCTTCCTTCAGCCTAAGCGTGTTGCTTTTGGTACGACCCAGCACACGACCAGAATCGTGGTGCAGAAGGGCCAGGATGTCGCCGCCAATCGACCCGGAAAAAGCGCCGGGTGCAATCCGCTCGACGAAATAGTCGCCGATGGTCGTACTGCTATTCCAGATAATCGCGTATCCAGTCAGCACACGTTTACTGTCGTCTGCTCGGGTCTCTACGCCGAGAGACACGCTACGTTTTTCAATTTCGGTCATGCTGCAGCATTTTCCTCAACAGAATTGTCGTTGGCAGGGGGGTGAGCGATCGCCGGTTGCGTACCCAGCGGGACGGTGGCGCCCTGAATATGAAGCTGCTCCGCCGCCCCGCCCTTGGCTGGCAAGTTTTCCAGAGAACGCACTTCATCTGGTGTCCGGATACCGTTTTGGATTGCCACCCCATAACCGTCCATGCGGCTCTTGAAGTCGCCGCGGAGAAGCCCGTCCAGATTGTGGCGGATGTAGCGAGTGCCGCCAGCAACCTCGAATATCTTCAGGTTCATCTCGTCTTCGAGCGCCTTGGCCCATTGCATGATCAGGTGCTTTACGAGATGCAGATCCTGCTGTTCTGCATTCGAAAAGCTCGCATGCGTGAGATCCTGCAAGAATACAGGTGGAAGTTGCCATGTGCGGGCGATTTCTTCGACCTGAAAGCGACGCGCATCAATCATCTGGCCCTTGGCTGGGTCATAGCCAACCTGGGTCAACTTGTGGCCAGGCGGCATTGGGAAGATCGGCTTTTCGCTCTTTCGGGCTTCGTCAATTGCGCGATGAATATCACCCATCGCCCGTTGCATTGCCGCCCCGCCTTGAGGCAGCGGACCTTCTAGAGCTAGAGGCGGCACGCCACCGCCGGCGAAAAAATTCGACCCGTAGTCATTCATGGCGATGGCAAGCTGAATTGCCTTGGCTGCCTGAGCGATAGGGCCGAAATGGCGAATGCCATCGGCCCGCAACATGAACGGCACGTCTATGACGTCGGCGGCTGGATATTCCTTGTTGTCAAATCGATAGACAACAGCCAGACCTTTTCGCTTGACGGTGGTTTTGGTCGGGTCCATCGGCCACAAAGCCAAAACTTCTTTTCCCGATCGCTCGATCCAAGCCAGACCACGGCCGCCAGTAAAAACCTGCTGCCAAAAGTACTGCCAGAACTTGAAAGCGCCCATATCCGAGTTGGGGGCTGTGTTCACAATGGTCTCAAGCTTACCGCCCAGACGCTTGGAACCGCCTTTGCCATCACGATATGCGTGACGAGGCAACGCGGCCATTGTGCGGGAAAGAAACGAAACCGCAGCAAGAACCGCGGGCACAGTCAAGGCGCTTTCGATCGTGACAGATGGAAGGTTGACCGGTTGAACGCCAAAGTAAGCTAGGAAATTTTCAGCACTCACCGGTACACCAGCGTTTTCAGGGCTGGCGCGTTGCTCAATATCGGCTTCTCGTCGCGAACGCGAGAACCGCGGGAATATCCTCATGAGGCTACTTTCGTTAGAGTAAATTCTGGGTCGTCCCATGGTGATAGCGAGGACTTGACTTCGATAGGTGTATCGGCTGCAAAACCGGTAACCATGGCTAGGGCCACGGCAGTATCTATGCGTACCGATGCCTTCGTCTTGACGAACCAGCGGTTATCGAGTGGATCGCGATCGAAGGTCGCGCCCATTAGGGCAGTCATGAGCACTGGATTGCGCCGAAGTCTGACGCGACCATCGATTATGGCGTTTTCCAGTTCAGTGACAGAGCCGGGCATCCAGAGGCCTTGCGGTTCTGGAAGGCCAGCAGCCTTTGCGGCTTCGATCTTCTTGTCACTGGCCTTCGACCGTCGCTTGCCGCCCTGTGGATGCGGGATATGCTCGACTTCAACGCCGATTGCGTCCAGTTCCTCGCGGAACTTGTCATAGGCGTAGCGGTCGTAGGCGATGCCTTCGACGTCGAACTCTTGCGATAACTGAGCGACTCGCTGTGCGACGAAATCGTAGCGAATGCGGCTGCCCGGCGAGGCATTCAGAAACCCTTGTTCGACCCAAACATCGTATGGCGCCTTATCTGCCAGCGAGCGGGCTTTCAGAGTTTCAGCTGGCGTCCATGCTTCAATCCATGCGTCGAACGTTGGCAGTTCTATGGTGCTGCCGTCTTCCCGTTCCATGGTCTTCGTGCCGGTTTTCACAGCACATCCAAGGGCCGTCATATCGCGCGCGGCTGACAAGTCGACGGACAGGAACAACTGTTTGCCGCGATGTTCACCGATCGGATCGAAATCATCCATCACCGCTTCCACGGTCTCGCGCGGCATCCAAGCCTTGTCGGCTGACGTCCAAACGCAGAAGTGCAACCGCAAAATGCCGTTCAGTTTGCCGGGTATCTGCTCGGCCTGAGCCACGACGCCAGCTAGATATTCTTCCGTCAGTATCACGCCGAGAAGCGGGTTAGCCTTCTTCCAGCAAGACGGGTCTTTTAGCGGGTCGTCGCCCTTGTCCAGAGCGCAGACATAGGCGAACGTCGTGTCATCGATTACCTCCCCGACATAGGAGAAGTCATCATCTGGCGTTCTTGTGCCAGCAACGACGCGAACAGCATGTTCGTGCTCTTCCCAGCAAACCGAATTTCGATCGCTCCCGCTGTTCGTGATCATCACCAGCAGCGGTTGCTGGCGGAACTTGAAACCACGTTCCAGCATTTCCATGACTGAGCGGTCAGGATGCTCATGCACCTCGTCACAAAGAGCGAAATGTGGTCGCGGACCAGAGCCTGTCTTCCCGGCGTCCTTCGAAATCGGCCTGAAGAACGATTTTTTCTCGTGGAAGGCGATATTGAACTCTTTCCCAAGGCCACCGCTGAATTTCAGGCGATTTACCAGTTTTGGTGCTGACCGAGCCATCTTCACAGCATCTTGAAAGAGGATTCCGGCCTGCTCCTTTTTCGCGCCGGCCGCATAAATTTGCGCACCCGCTTCCCCATCTGCCATCAGGCCGCAAAGACCAAGCCCGCCAGCAAACGGCGACTTACCGTTGCCCTTGCCTTCTTCGATGTAGGCGCGGCGGAAGCGGCGTTTGCCTTCCGAGTTGACCCATCCAAATATCGAACCAAGTTTGAAAGCCTGCGAGGCATGCAGCTTGAACGGCTTCCCATCAAACTGGCCATCGTTAAGCTTCAGCCGCTCTTCGAAGAACCGCATGGCACGGTGAGCTTTCGCATCGTTCCAGTAGATCCCGCGTTCATGCGCTGTCGCCAGATCATCGAAATGTCGTTGGCAAGCGTTTCGGACGTGCGGGCCGGCAATCTCGGTGCCGTCAAGGACAGCTTGCGCATAAGCGCTGACACGCTCCAGCGCAGGTGTATCACTCATCTACCAGATCATCCTTTTCATCGCCGTCGTCAGGTACGGCAACTTTCGATGCGTCCGCAGGCGTCGCGCCCATCTGGCCGAGCATCTGACGCAGCAGGTTCATCGCTTGCACTCCAACCTCTTGACCCGCCATCATTCGCCCCTGAATATTTGCGGCCATTCCGACCAACATCCGGTGTGACTGGTTCAGCCACGGCAGTTCTTTTTCAAACAGCTTCCAAGCCGCCTTGGCTTTACTCTCTGGAGTATCCTTCAACCAGGCGGGAGGATTACCCAGCGGGCCGTCAGCTTTAACGTCCTTGCGATCTTTGAAGCGGGTAGGATGTGTTTTATCTCTCCCCTCCGCCTTGGCTTTGGCGATGGGATTTCTCGGCCTAGCCATTGAATCCTCACAGGTTTTGTGTAAAATGTATCCAGCCGTCGAGCAGCGCTCCGGCAAAAATCAGGGTCATATTTTCAAATGGTTTTGCGTGCGCGTTTGCCCATCGCCGGTTCCCGCCGGTCGATGGCCGGAGAGACCGAGATAGCCCCCGGGGTGTGTCTTTTTAGGCCACATCACCCGATGGGCCACCCTTCGGCGTCGAATCTGATGACCCTCTGACCGAGGTCTTCGCGCTGCGCATCGCGGTCGTGGTGCTCTTTGCAAAGCGACACGAAAGGTCCGGTCCAGAACTTATGTTCATCGCCCTTGTGGCCACCATCGCCGTGGTGAACGACGGTGGCGGGCTCTACGACTTCCGATTGAAGGCAATATTCGCACAAAGGCTGCATTCGAAGCTGGGCTTCACGAATGCGTCGCCACTTGGCTGACTTATAAAGCGCGCGGTATTTCTTCGCCTCAGCGCTGCGTGGGTCGGTCATGATAACCAATCAGCCCGAAAGGCCCTGCGCTCAAACTCATCGACGATGCATCTGGCAAGCAGTTCGACGCGTTCACGTTCCCTAGCACGTTCCGCTTCTGCTCGCGCCAATGCGCGCTTCCAGAATTGCTCAACCCGCTCTGATCGTCTTCTCTCCGATTCCATCTTGGCGCGAACACCAAGTCGGTCGGCCATCGCATCTATACGTCGTTGCAAGTCATCCGAACGCTGATCAGTCATGCATCACCTCATGAAACTGGACAGCCGACGCGGTTCATCACTCCCGTTCGGCTGTCATGCGGGCTCACACCCTTGAAGATTGGTTGCAGCGACGGGATTCGAACCCGTGACCTTCAGGTTATGAGCCTGACGAGCTACCGGACTGCTCTACACTGCTGAATGGATTGGCTGGCACGGTGGATAGCGTTAGTCCCACCGCCTGTCACACATCGCCAGTATGGCCGTAGCCAGTAACCCGCGAAGTCCAAACGCCCGATCTATGAAGATGCCAGCCAATTTGTGATCCCACTCAAGGGAATAATGCCGGGAGCGCCGGGGACAGCGCTCAACCGGCTTCGCTGCTACGACGGGAGGAGAAACCGTCTTCACAGCTACAGCGTGGGGAAAGGAGCAAACCCACGCTGATCTGAAATAGAAAAAGCCCGGCTTGCGACCGGGCTTTCGTATGTAATTCTCGTCTCCCTGATACGGATGGCAGCGGGTTTCACGTACACATCACTATGCGGCTCGCTTGTATTGCCGTGCTTCCAATTGCTCGCGGGCACGCTGAACATTCCGAATGGCCTGCTTCGCCTCTTTCCGCTGGCGCGTTTTTATCTTTTGCCATGCGACACGGAGAGCGCCGATGGACGCATAAACAAGTTCCTTACCGACAGATGATGCTTGGCGATGTTTATAGCCTCGGGCCTCGCCGATCTCTGTCAGTGTCTTGCCGGCGAGTACCGCATCCTCAAAGGCATCCAGTCCAATGCCGAGAGACGCACGCAATTCCTCCAGAACAGGTCGCATATCGATTTTTGCGATCATGACGTTCTCATTGAATTTCACGGAAAACGGGCGTGCTTTGACCTTCGTATCATCATCAGCTTTTACATACTGCTTCTGTGGATGCGTCCATCCAAGGTCCGACTTGCTGCGTTTGCGAACGCTACCATACTTGATTTCGCCACCGGGAATATCTGTCGTCGGCCAATCATTGGCTGCCGCTTGGTCGATTTCGTCAGTAGTCATCTTATCGGACGTGAACTCTTTTTCCATGCTGGCATCATATCCATAGTCGATACCTTGCAACGGATTGCTGGCAATCAGACCACACAACCCGCGATACAGTTCGACAACCTCGATATCGTCATGGCGATGATCGCGGCGAAGTTGCCGCAACAGTTCCCAACCCTGTTGAGGCTCATTGTCATTGGCCGCAGATTCGAGCAGCTCTGTGTGACGGCTGTTTGCTTTTTCCAGTGCCGCGGTCAGGTCTTCTTCGGCTACAACACGCCGATACCAAGCAATCGCCCGGCCGAGTTCACGTTCTTGCGGTGAATGTTCTTCCTTCATTTTCCCCTCCGTCCAAGTTTTGGCGATGCGCACTTTCTGGCCTGAAATACTCCGCCAAGCCGCAGTACGCGGGTCAGTTACTGACGACCGGCGCGTCACCTTGCGCGGCTCAGGCATTGGAAGGCCGTGTTCGTCACGGACCAGTGCGCCGGACTGGTCTCGCAGCCAGCGGGTGCGTGTCCGGTAAGGATTCTGAACCGGTCCGGCTGGAGCCGCAAAAATATTGACCGGTGCCGTGGGGCGCCCAAAGATAGCGCCCTCGCGCATTTCCTTCAGAGCAAGATGGGTGTCGTGCGCATCAGTAGCAGCACTCTCTATTCCCATTTCGCGGCGTCGGTATTGTCGCTTGCTTGCAGGGTCGCGCCGACCAAGCAGGCCGTTCCGTAGCACAGTCAGCCAGTTTACGTATTGGCCCGTATCGACCTCGATCATCAGCGAGGCATCGGCTGACGTGGTGCTCATGCTGCTTCTCCGTCGCGAAGGTCAGGACGCTGCTCATACAGTTTGGCCCGCGATATCCGCTTCCCACGCAACGCGCCGTCATTATGCTGCTCAGTTGCATCCATCGGCTCGGGCGAATACGCGCTGGTGCCTACACGGCGAGGTTCGCGAAATGGCACCTTTAAATCTGACGCTCGCCAAGCTGCCCGACATGATGCTGTAAGCCGTGCGACCTTGTCCTGTAGTTCCTCCAAAAGGGACCGCTGGTGCGTGTCGTTGGACCGACGGCGGTAAGCCGCAGAAATTTGATAGATCGCGCCAAGCAACGCCGCAGATACCCAGGCTTTCGATTGCGAGACTTGAGTGTAGACGGGATTAGCTGGAAGCTCTGATAGCGACCATCCTTCTACAAAGGCAAGTTCGGCCAATCGCTGAAACGGGATGGTCGGGCGGTTTTTGTCTGCCGCCCATTTTTCGGCGATCGTATGCAGTTCCAGGCGCTCTAACTCTGGAACGCCAAAAAGGGCAGCGTGAATATTTTTCTGCAAATGAGACATGAAGTTCCTCGTGTTGTGGTGATGGCTGGTGGGGCCAAGAATGATGGTGTGGTGGTTTTATAAATGCGGTGTTAATGGGCCACAGACGGCAAGGCTGTTATTCGCATAACTGGGGGATGGCGTTCCCAGACGCCTTCCCCTACGTAGTAGGGGTAAATTTTGGAAACCCGGAAACGTAAGTGATTTCAATGGCTTGTGCGTTTCCGCTCAACCTTGGAAACGCCGGAAATGGAAATGGTAAGTATTTGATTTTATTCACTTTCATTTCCATTTCCATGGAAACGTCTCATTTCCATTCTAGTTGGAAACGGGTTTTCGTACGGCTCCGACCCTGAATTCACCGATGCCAATCGCGAATTGTCCGCCAGGAACATCAAGCCATTTCGCTACCTTTTCGCCCCTTGCGGTAGCTTTGACGATATCCCCTTTTTCGAGTGCATCCTCGGCCATTGCCTCTAATTTATGTCGCGACACACCACGCAAATCTTCCGGCAAGCGCTCCTTGTTTTCAAACAATCCGGCTTGTCCTGTTTTTGCAAAAGGCTGTCCATCAGCTGCGGCGGCTTCAATGGCTATAACCAATGCTGTACGAAGATCGTCTTGGTCGATGAAATCTCCACCAAGTCGGGCGTTAGCATCGACCAGAAGGCCCGAAGGATTTCGCGAATACGTGGTCAGAATGCGCTTGGCCGCACCGTTTGCCTTCAGAACGCCGCCGTACGCTATACGGTTGAACGTGAACGGGATGCCGATCTGTTTGCATATCGCCTTGCTTTTTTGTTCGTCGCCATACCACAGGCCATATGCAACGCGTACACCGTCAACGATGGCGGTTGTGCCGCGCACCGCTTCGCGGGCATCCGCCAGATTTGCGATCGATTTAGCACCCTTGTTCATATGATGCGTGAAAAATACATTAGCGCCGCTCTCTGCCGCCAATGACGCAATAGACGCACAAACGAACTGCCCTGCCGCTGGGTCTTCATTCAACGGTAGAAGTGCCAGCAACTGCAACGGGTCCAGAACGACCAGACGGAGATCGGAAAACGACAGCAGTTGGTCTTTCAGACGAGACCAGGCTTCGGTTTCGACAAGCTCTCCCTTCTTCTCGACCCAAAAGGGCTGGATCGATGGCGCCGCCGATGGAAGAGGAACTGCAATTAACCGTTCATTACGCGCGGTCAAGCGGGCCTGTTCCGGATCGATTGCATGCATACGCCTATGAAGTGCGTTGCGGTCATCCTCGCCCGTAAGAAAGACGGCGGTTCCTTCTTGAACGACCTGGCCGCCGAAAATTGGAGATGCAAAACGAGATGAACCGAACGCCACTCTTCGCGCAAGCTCCAGCATGAGGTAGGATTTACCGACTTCGCCCATAGCAGCGATCAGGCCAGGAATTCCCTTTTCGATCACGCCGTCGACCAGGTATTCCACCGGAGGCGGTTCACTGGCGTAAATGGACGATGTCCAGTCTCGCAGATTGAGCACCTGCTTACCCTTGGCTGGATCATTGTCGTTAGACGCCTGCAATTCCGGCGCCGGCTTATCGGGATCGTAGACGACGCTTTTCGTTCCGGGTATTGCCACCATTATGCGGCACCTCCGGCAAAAACCAGCGGTATCCAGCGCTTTGTTTTGTAATGCTTGAGGCGCTTAGCCACCGGCATATCCAGCATCCCGCCATCATAGAGATAGACAAAAGGCGTGGTGACAGTCGGCGTAATTTCTTCTGCAACTATCATGGCCATCATCGCCTCGACGGCTTCGTCGGACATGCCCGGCCATACAACAAGATTAGCGTCGGCAATGATCCAAGTTTTGTCCCCGGCAAACCCGACTATGTCGCGGCACATCTCAATTAGCGATATGCCGGAACGGTGCCGCAGGTACGCGGCAATGGTTGACCGGATATTGTTTACTGCGCAGTTAGATTTCATGCCGCTGCCCTCTCTGCTATATCTGCAATGTCTTCGCCCACCGTTTCAGAGGCGATAATCGTCACCTCGTGGCCAGCCTCATGCCAACGGCGCGCACATTCATCTGCGGCGCGCAGGCCAACGCGGTTCCGGTCATTGTCTGCAAAGATTGTCAGCGCCTCGACACCGTCAATCACTGGAAATCGGCGCATCGTGCCTTCCGACAAGCAGGCCCATACCGGTCCATAACCGAAACGCAGTGCGCCCAGACCTGTCTCGATTCCTTCGCAGATTGACAATCCAGTACTCACTTCATCGTCGCCCGACAAACGCACAACGCCACCATAAGCAGCGCCAAGCATCTTCTTTTCGATGCGATTGCCATCGCGATCGAGGAAAGTGCGATGAATACCGATGGGGACGCCCGTTATAGCATCGGTGATGAGTCCGACCATGGCGCGACCGCCTGGCCAAAAGCGGAGGGCCTCGCCGTCATACGCGAGATGGCGAGAATGAAGGTACACTTCCGCCAAGGTGCCAGCGATAGGTATGGACCTTGCCCAGATATCAGTTGCAGTCTGCTGCTTGCGCAGCTTGTCCACGTCCAACACTGGCAATGGCGTTGCGAATGATACGGGCTGATCGTCGCTCAGACCGAGACGCGCTTTCACATAGTCTCGACACTCCCGGAAGTCATCACCAGCAAAGCTGCGAACGGTAAAACTGCCGTCTGCCTTGAACGTGACCTGCAGACTGCGGTCGCTTTTACTGTGCCCAGGTCCAGGGCATAGAACGCGATTTCCACGAAAAGTTTCGCCGCCCAGAATAGTAGCAGCAGATTTAACGTCGATGATTGTCATTTGGGGCGACTGCTTTCCACTGTGAGACTGCAAGGATGGCGAGTTGATCTGCAAGCTCGATCGGCAAAGAGATGGTTTGTCCGATATGATCGCGCGGGCCGTAAACCCGATGCCCGTTGCGCGTTTCGACCAGCTTCAGCCGGTAAATTTTGACGCCATTCGGGAACTCCGCATCAAACCAGGCGAGCGTGTTCCCCTCGCCGCGACGCGAGGGGGTGACATTGAAAATTCGCGCCGTCATGGTTACAGAACGCCCGGTGCAAATGCGGACCAACGGCGTGGACCGCGCCGATAAACCGTGTCGTCTTCTTCTCCTGCGAGCGTCCTGACAAGCAGCGCCTGCGGGTCTATGCGTTCAAAGAATGCAATGCATCCCGACATATCAGTGCATGAATCTTCGGCCATAAAGACGGTGCCAGTCTTCGTGTGAAAATCGTAATGGATGGAATTCACGTAGCACTGCATGCCCTCGTGATAATTAGGTTCATCAACCATGTTGTTTCCTCGTGTTCAGTAGGTGGTGTGGTTGGTTCAGTGAGCGAGATTCCACCCGATTGCGGCCATCTGCTGTTGCAGGTCGATCGGTTTCCCGGTCGATACGGCGGCATCGATAAGGATGCATTCATCGTGGATGGCGAAGCCGCGCATCCACTCTTCCCGCGTAATGCCAGGGAAGAGATTCATGAATTCATCTCGCATTTCGGAAAGGTCGGCGTCGGGTCCGAGCTTGTGCAGGAACGACGCCAGCTTTGCGGACTGGTCGGTCATGCCGCAGCCGCCGAGCACTTCGCCAGGGTAATAATCCCGTGTAGTCGGCTGGCGAAATCTTCATCGGAGAGCACTGCGCGCTCGGTGAGAAGGTTGTGGCCTCGGAACAAAAGTTCTGCCGAATTATCCGCGAGATAGAGGTCAAGCTTTCGGGTTTTACCGATTGCCAACATGACGGTAGCAGTGCGTAGATCTGGGAAATTCTTCACTATGTCTGCCAGGTCAATTGGATCTTCGTGATGGTCGATAAATTCTGCAAGACTGTCCGATTGCTTACGGATGGCACCTACTGAGTTGTGGTGTTCTGCTGCGATATTCATTCAAGTGCTCCTTCGTGTTCAGGCGCGCGTCGACCCGTGGCGCGGGCGTCAGCGCATGCTGTTTGGTGTGGTGGTAGTGGGTTAGTGGATGGCCGCCGATATCCCCATGGGATAAGCAGCCACGTCCTCTGCAAATTCCCGTTCTATCTCATACCGGGAAACTTTTGCGAGACGCGCAAGGGCGCCCCGAATATCAAGGTTCTCACCGCGTCGCTCAGCTTCCTGCTGCAATATAGCAACTCCGGCGCGAAGCCCTCGATGGAATTCCTCATTCCCCTCGTAATCTGGGAATTCTGCGTTGAACAGGTCGAGCATGGCTTCACGGGTCATGCGGGACGCTTCGTGGGTCAAGAAATAAGAAACAGATGCGGCGCTGGTCATGCGGCCTCCTGCTTTTCAATGAACGCGAGAAGCTTGGATTTCCGAGCGCACACCAAGTCGCCGACTTTAAATGTCGGCAGCACCCCGGTTTTTGCCAAGTGATAAACAGTCCTCTCTCCGAAGCCTGAGAATGACGCAATTGCTTTCGCTCCGACGAGCATGTCATCGGCCAGATTATCGTTTCCCGCCTTCATGCGGAATCTCCTCGTGTTACCAGCGCGCGCAGAAAGACGCACGTATGGCTTGTTGTGGTTCGGTGGTGGGGAAGCTTGCCGCATGGTTCGGTGGCGGCTTTTAATCGTTGGCCCCGCCTCGTTTACGGCAGTCGGCCCAGCCCCGTAGGGCAGATGGGATTCACCCATCGCGAAAATGATGCGTGTCTCACCGCGATATGTCAACCTGCTTTTTTGACGACGGTTCATTTTCCATGTTACGCGTATTCCGTTAGTCACAAAACGGAGACATACATGTCCATTAGGGAAAGAACCTGGACGACAAAAGGCGTAGCAAAAACAGCGTGGGTCTGCGATTATGTCGACCAGAAAGGCAAGCGCCATCTGAAAACGTTTAGGACTAAAAAAGAGGCCGAAGCGTTCGACTCTCAATCGCACATAGAAGTCATGGGGCGCGTTCACGTAGCTGATGCGGACACCGTGACTGTTAAGAAGGCCGCCGAATTCTGGCTGTCCGAATGCGACGGCGCTCTGGAGCGGTCGACAGTTGATCAGTACAAGCAGCACGTCGAGCTTCACATCAATCCATTCATCGGTAAAAAGCGATTGAATGAGATATCCGTACCGGAAATTCGCAACTTCCTCGATGCGCTTAAGACTGAAGGCAGATCTGCGGCGATGGTACGCGCCGTCCGTGTCAGTCTGGGTTCGCTCCTCTCCGACGCGCAGGAGCGCGGTCTGGTCGTCCGGAACGCCGTGAAGGACATGGGCCGAGCGAAAGGACGAAAGAGAGCAGAAGCGCGCCACCAGCGCCCGGTCGAAGTTGGCACCGATATTCCGACGCCCGCCGAGATAAAAGCGATCCTTGCGGCAGCTACGGGCAAATCGCGTGTATTTATCCTGACTGCGTGCATGACCGGGATGCGGGCTTCCGAATTGCGAGGCCTGCGCTGGCAAGATGTCAATCTGGATCGCGCGGAAATCACGATTCGGCAACGCGCCGATGCCTATCAAGAAATAGGCTCCCCGAAGTCGAAAAAGGGAAGACGAACGATCCCTCTCCCCGGCCCGCTGGTCGATGCTTTGAACGCATGGAAAGACGAATGCCCAAAAGGAACACTCGGGCTTGTATTCCCGACGGGAACGGGAGCTATTGAATATCATAGCAACATAGTTCACCGATGGTATCAGCCCGCACAGATAGCGGCTGGCGTCACAGTCAAAACTGGCAAGGTGGATAAGGACGGGAACGCCGAACTTGCGGCTAAATACACCGGCCTTCATGCCCTTCGGCATTTCTATGCGTCGTGGTGTATCAATCGGCCAATCGACGGTGGATTGGGTCTGCCTGCGAAGGTCGTTCAGGAGCGTCTTGGACATTCTTCGATTACCGTTACATTGGACACGTATTCGCATCTGTTCGAACGGGGCGATGACGGCTCACTGATGGATAAAGCGGCAGCTGCGTTTATGTGAACGCGACATGGGTGCAACAAATTCGAAATTAGATAACGTTTTCAACGTCCATTTGAAGACTCTGACTCCGCTAGTCTTGGTTCGAATCCAGGTCCCCCAGCCAACGAATTCTTCAAGAAAATCAATATCATAGATGGCAGGTCGCGTTCAGCATCCGCTGAAGCTACCAATCTGGCTCCGACCTGCCTTTAGTATTGGTCTCAAGCCAAACAGAAAAAATCAAACTCCTGACAGCCCAAACTTCGAACAACAAGCACCCTGATCTCACTTACTCAACTAATGGGAACAGCGGTACAATATCCAGTTTCAGCTCCTTCAATACGGGAAACTAGAGTGCATCCCGAAAAGTGTGAAACCGTTTTCGGAGAAGATACGCCTTAAAAGAATAGCTTAGAGCGCCAATCTGATTCAACCAGATCGAAACGTGCTCTAACCGTGATTTACATCGTCTTTTAGATGCAAGTAGCCAATTTTCGCCGCTGGAACCGGCCTTCCAATCAAATAGCCCTGAACCTGATCACATCCAAGCCGCTTCATGCATTGAAATTGCTCCTCGGTCTCAATGCCTTCAGCGATTGTAGTCATACCAAGACTTCTTCCGACGCCAATCACCAGTTCTACTATTGAGAACGCATCCGTACGCGTTGTCACATCCTGGATAAAAGAGCGGTCAATCTTGATTTTATCGAAAGGAAAGCCCCTGAGGCTGCCCAACGACGAATATCCGGTCCCAAAATCATCCATCGCAATCTGGAGACCAACCGCCTTCAATTCCCGTAGGGTATCCAGCGTTCGCTCGTTCTTGTCCAGCAGTACGGATTCAGTAATCTCGATTTCAAGTCGGGCGGGGTCGAGGCCGCTTTGCGTAAGTACTGCGGCCACATTGCGGACGATATTCTTGCTCCTGAATTGCACCGGCGATAGATTAACCGCTATTTTCAGCGGCTTACTCCATCGTGCCGCTTCGAGGCAAGCTGTCCTGAGCACCCAATCTCCCATTGCATGGATCACACCGATTTTTTCAGCGACTGGTATGAATTCGGACGGAGGCACCTTGCCGCGTCGTGGATGATCCCAGCGCAAAAGCGCTTCATATCCCCAGATTTCACCTGTTAATGTGTTGGCTTGGGGTTGGTAATGGACTTCCAGCTCTCCATTATGCAGAGCCGCCTGAAGATCGGCTTCGAACGACTTTTTCTCACTCAGGTTTGTTTGCATCTGAACTTGAAAAACACAGCTATGCCCAGGCCCAAGCGCTTTAGCTTCGTACAGAGCAAGGTCGGCATGTTTGAAAAGGTCATCGGGATCAGATTCATTTTCCGATATGGCAACGCCGATGCAAGTGCCGATTTTGATTTCCCGTCCGCTGACATAGTAAGGCAAGCTGATTTCATTCATCACGCGACGAGCAAAATCCGACGCCTGCTGTTCGGTTAATCCTGAGCTCAGAATCGCGAACTCGTCGCCGCCAAGCCTGCAAACAAGATCGGTTCCATGACTGAGACGGACCAGACGGCCCGCAACCGCCTGAAGCAATGCGTCGCCCACATCATGACCCAGCGTATCGTTCACGTCCTTGAAACCATCCAGATCAAGGAGAAGAATGGCGGCAGCAGGCCCTTCGGTTCGAGCTGTCTTCAACCTGACTTCCAAATCCTGCCGAAACAGGATGCGGTTGGGCAGACCGGTAAGCGCGTCATGGTGTGCGACGTGTTCCAGCTGATAGTTTTGCGACTGCAGTTCCCCGGACGCCTCGCGCAACTCATCTGTGAGACGCTGCGTTTTGCGATGTGCACGATCGAGAAGAGTGTTATGACGCAACAGCAGGAGTACCAAGCCCACCCCGCACAGGATCAATCCGCCCGCAAGGCCGGTATAGATCAAATGAAGCTGCCTCAACTCCGTTTGCGCAGCGTCAATCAATCCTACATCGTATTCGACCGACGCTGCGGCCAATGCCGTCATTGGCGCATCAAGTGGGTCCATAATCTGTAAAATTGGCATGACGTCGTGGCTAGCAAGTTTATCGAGCTGGCTGTCCAAAAGATCAAGAACGCTGCGAAGCTTCACTATGAGTTCTTGGCGTCGAGAATCCTGCTGTATAAATGCCAACAATGTGCCCTGCTGCAACATATCGAGCCGCCCCAGCATAATGTCGAGACGGAGGCGGATTTCATCACGATCAACGTCATTTATCCCGAGACTATAAGAAGCCAGGCGATGTTCGAGTCTCATATACTCAGAAAGCGTCTGACTGACTGCCCAGGAATCATTGTAGCGGGCAAACTTCTGAAGCGCCGCCTGCCGTTCGACGATGACATAGGCTATGTAGCCCGTTGCCACCACGAAGCAACAGATAATGATCCCAAGTATCCGTTTCACAACGCGCCTCTATTCGACTATCAGTTTAGCAACCTGCCACGCAGAACGTGTGTAATAAGTCTGGCTTTGAAGGCGCGGATCGCTGTCATAGGGATAAATAATGAACAGCGGCCCTTTGTCCCGCACGGTCATATAGCTACCATCCCTCTTCAAGGCGAGTATAACCTTGAACTCCTCAACATCACTCAACGGAATAGTTGTCACGTAGTCGTTCAATGCAACTGCCGTGATGTTGGTGCCCTTCGCACCAACAATCTTCATCAACTTGTTCAAAGACACGCCCTCGAAGCGTACTCGCCCATCGTACCATGGCGTGGCTGTCTCAACCATTTCCAGCCCAATGGCTTCCAGCATCGCACGATCAAATTCAGCAATACCTCGCACATTCGTGTTCTCGATCTTTCCCGAGACAACAAGGATCGGCTTATCCTCAGGGAGAGCAAGTGATCCGGCCCACGCACCTGAAAACACCACAGCCAAAAAACATATACATAGAAGAAAACGGATACAGCTCATCTTGTTCCTCCCTGATCAGCTAGCTCAATAAAGCAAATTGCCCAAATCAGTTTGAAACTGAATATTGCTTTGTATTTCTTTGCGGCCCGCCTTGGAAGACAGAGTCATTGCTTTTGTCGAATTGACACCGCGACCTGCAAAAAAGATATGGAGCGAACTGACAAGACCGATGCAATCCATCGGTTAAGTGTTTTGAAACAACAACTTGCAGCTGCTCTGACGTCTGAGGGATGCGATCCATGTGCCGACTACTTTATTGCGAAAAGCCTGAGAACGAACCACACTTCGTTCGTTCTCGTTTCGCATATACGAACAGACGACCTCATACAATTTCCGTCAATTCAGCAAGCCTGATCATCCGGTGACAGCAGCATTGAAGAGTATCCTCTTTCCTGATGCCAAAATCTCACCATTCTACATTTTAACTAGACGTTATGTCCGGAGTCACGTCAAGAGGCAACGCTTTTCCCGAAGGTGTCAACATCCGCATATCGTTCAGGCCATGTCGTCCTGCAACATTTTTGAAAGTCTGGTCATTGCGTCTCCGACGGCATTGCATTCTTCCAATGACATCACCACCATCGATCTTTCAATCACCTTCACATGAATGGCCATCGCCTGTTCTGTAATCGATACACCCTTGTCCGTCAGATGCAGACGGAGCGCTCGCTTGTCATTTTCATCCTGTGTCCGGGTCAGCAAGCCGCGTTTTTCGAGTTGCGGCAGAAGCATGCTCATATTGGAACGACCAACTAGCAATTTACGTGCTAGACTCTGCTGGGTGATGCTAGGAAAACGATAGAGATTAGCCAGAATATCGAGATGCGGTACCTTGATATCCAGCGGCTGAAGTTCACGAGCGAGCGAGCGCTCCATCAACTGACAGGACCGCGCCACAGCAATCCAGTTTTTGAAGCGAGGATTATCCCAAGGCAATAGTGTCGCGTGATCTTGCATTTTGTTCATAGCTGTACAATACTGTTCATTGTTGAACATAAGCCGAGTTTGTGACTATGACATCGTTTGCGCTTCAGGTCACCCGTTTCGGGTTCGCCGTGCTTGGTCGATTAGCACCAGGACGGGCAGGTAAGTTGGCGTTCTGGCTATTCTGCCGCACACCCAGCCGCAGACCGAAAACAAAAGCCCATGCGAAAACGCTGGCACGCGCTGAACAGGAAATGCGAACGGCACAATACCTTGATTTATGTATTCATAAGGGCACAGTTGCCTGTTACAGGTTCATCCCGGAAAATCCGAATGGCAAAACCTCTCTTGTCGTCCACGGCTGGGGGTCACGCACTGCCGATATGCTGGTGATTATTAAAGGTCTCCTACAAGCAGGCGACACGGTCGTATCCGTAGACTTGCCCGGACATGGCAAATCTTCCGGCAGAACACTCGATATTGCCCGAGCGATTGGTGCGATCGACGCCGCCTGGAGACAATATGGCCCCTTTCACACCATGATCGGACATTCGTTTGGAGGTGCGGTCCTTATCGGCGCAGCATCTGGTGTGCTCGCTTGCTATCCCCAACGACGTCCGGAGCGCATCATAACAATCGCCGCACCGCATTCGTTCGCGGATGTCATCTCTGGATTCTGCCAAATGCTGCGCCTACGTCCAAAGGTGCGGAACAAGATTGAAACCCAGATTATGGAAATCGCTTGTCAACCGATGACGGCCTTCGAAAGCAAGGGCCTGCTAGAAACTATGCCTGTCACCATGTTGGTTATCCATGCCCCGGATGACAAGGAAGTCCCCTTTTACTCGGCCGAGATGATGGCTGCCGCCGGACGGCATGTAAAACTGTGCCCGGCCAGCGGACTGGGACATCGCCGTATCATTTTCAACACCGGCGTGGCCACGCAAGTCGCAGCTTTCGCCAGCGGAAAACTTCTGTGAAAGAAAACACAACGCTCGGCCGCGGAGCGTCCCAGTCTTCAGGCCAGTCACTCACGACATATCGCATGTCGTGAGTGACTGGATAGGTACTAATAACCGTTCTGAGCCGGAGATTGAGCTCTACGCCGGTTTCGCAAGGCCTGCGGCCTCTTCGCAAACTCTGACGTGCTCAGCCAAAGCCTCAAGAGGCAGGAAAGCGCTGATCGTACAAATGTCACGCTTCTGAAACTTAGGAAGCCCCTGAAGCTCCTTCAATCTGGTGAGAAGTGCGCCGCGGTTCATGGGTTTTTCCCTCCATCTTTCTGGTTATCCGCAAGATTGAGAATTTCGGTCAGGCTGCCTGCACCTTCACTTTCAACGGCAGTTCAATATCGACTTCGAGCGTCGAGACCTTGTCGTCCCGATCCATCTTGACGCTGACCTTATCGCGATCGATCTGGATATGTTTTGCGATAACCGCGAGAATTTCCTCGCGAAGAACAGCTACGAGATCGGATTGCCCCTGAGACGCCCGCTCGTGCGCCAGCAGAACCTGCAGGCGCTCGCGCGCTTTCGGCGCCGATGCCTGCTTGTTGAAGAAACGAAATATGCTCATGCCGCTCTCCTTCCAAAGATTTTACCCAGGAGGCTGCGCTTTTCGGATGGAATGGACATCGGCACTTCCTCACCAGAAAGCCGACGGGCAGCGTCCTGATAGGCCAGCGACGCCGCACTGCCCTGATCGGCAAGCGTCACCGGTGCACCTATGTTGGATGCACGCAGCACATCCTGGCTTTCCGGGATAATGCCTAGAAGGGGGATAGACAGGATTTCGAGAACATCGTCGACCTTCAGCATATCGCCACGCTCGGCGCGTACCGGGTCGTAACGTGTTAGAAGGAGATGCTTTTCAATCCGTTCGCCGGTTTCGGCTTTGAGTGTCTTGGCATCCAGCAGGCCGATGATACGATCAGAATCGCGAACCGAAGACACTTCGGGATTGGTCACCACGACGGCCATATCTGCATGGCGCATGGCAAGTGTGGCACCGCGCTCAATACCTGCCGGACTGTCGCAGATGATCCAGTCGAAGTCTTTCTTCAATTCGGCGATGACGCGATCAACGCCTTCGGTCGTCAGATTGTCTTTATCGCGCGTCTGTGAAGCCGGCAGCAAAAACAGTGTATCAAGGCGCTTGTCGCGGATCAGCGCCTGCGGCAGCTTGGCATCACCCTGAATGACATTCACCAGGTCAAAAACCACCCGGCGCTCTGCACCCATGACAAGGTCAAGGTTGCGCAAACCTACATCGAAATCGATAACGACAGTCTTTTCATTGCGCTGCGCTAGAGCAGCGCCCAATGCAGCCGTGGATGTCGTTTTGCCAACGCCACCCTTGCCGGAAGTTACAACGATCACTTTTGCCATACTTGTCTCCTGTATCTCCCGCGCAATTTCAATTCAGCGTTTCCGCCATCATGTAGTCCCCGTCGAGCCAAAGCTGAACGGCCTGTCCCCGTAATCTCGTTTCCATGTCCTCAGCCGTCTTGTAGAGACCATCAATGGCCACAAGCTCCGCCTCCATCTTACGGCAGAATATTCGCGCTGTAGCATTACCGGCCGTTCCCGCCATCGCACGCCCCCGGAGCGTGCCGTAGACATGAATAGAACCGCCTGCCAGAATCTCTGCCCCGGACGCAACAGACCCGACGACCGTTACGTCACCGTCGGGGAAGTAGATCGACTGGCCGGATCTGACCGGTTCGGTGACCACCATCGAAGGTACTGCTTTCACAAGTTGCGTCGGCGCAGGCGTCGGTGATTCTGCCGTTTTGGGCGCTACAGCAGCCTCGGTAATTTCTGGATCGAAATCCGCCGCAGGCTGCCCGCCGCGCATGGCTGGTGGCATTCCCGGCCCTAAAAGTGAAGGGCGTGCACCTTCAAAACCCGTGATCCAGACACCACGACTGGTCAAATCCTCAACGAGCTGGATTAGTTGCTGGCGCTCGATAACCAGATTCTCGATGTCGAGAACAATCGGTCGATTGAGAAAAAAACCAACAGAGCGCGCGGCGAGATCATCCAGCCTGTTCAGCCAGCCATCGAGCGGCAATTCAGGAGAAAGCACCAGCGCCAGAAAGGACCTCCCTTTCAAGCGGATCGGACGGGATTGTGTTAGCACTTGATTCATCTTGGTTAAAAATCGGTTCATGCGGTCTATATGAGCAATGGTTAACAGATGGTTAATTTTATGTCCCGTGCGCAGCCGATCTGGAACGCTGTGGATACTCAAATGAGCGATCGACAATAGCGGGTAAAGCCAAAGGTGCAGTTTTGGGCTCCAAGTGCTCAAACGCACATGATTGACAGATTATTTTTCCGCTCTCACCAATGCCTTGAATAGCCTGTGATTAAAAAAAAGCGGAAGGAAACCTGCCGCGTTCCATTGCCATAACTGCGAAGACAGTTAATTCAAAATTTGAAACGATTTTACATCACATTGATCAAATGATCAGAATATAAAAAGTGATAGAACAGCCACATTATTTGCAGCATTTTTTCGACTCCATAGAGCGATAGCTACTCTTCGAATACGCACTTCGCTCCAGCCAAAGACAAGTGCGCCTGCTCATCTGAATCCCCTCAATCTGGATCGCTTTCTGCCCCGGCAGCGCGGCAAAGCGCTTGACACAGGCACGACACTTTCTATTATTCCAATATAAAGAACATTATTCCATTATTGAAGAATAAGGAGGGGAAAATGAAACACTTCAAACTGGCATTGCTTATCGGAACGGCACTGGCTGCCACTTCGCCCTATGCACTGGCGCAGCAGAAAGGCGGTGTCGTCAACGTTGCGACAATCGGCGAACCACCGACGCTCGATCCGATGGTTTCCACAGCCGACCTCGTCGGCATTGTCAGCCAGCATATTTTTGAAACACTTTATACCTTCGACAAAAGCTGGAAGCCGACGCCGCTATTGGCTGCGGCCCTTCCCGAAATTAGCGCAGATGGCAAGACCTACACGATCAAGCTGCGCGAAGGCGTCAAATTTCACGACAACACTGACGTGGCCTCGAACGATGTAGTCGCCTCCCTGGAACGCTGGACTAAGGTAGCCTCTCGCGGCAAGCAGACGGCAACGATGATCGAAAAAATCGAAGCAGTCGATCCTTTGACGGTCAAGATTTCACTATCCGCGCCTTACGCGCCTTTCGTGTCGCTGCTCGCATTCAATAATTCTGCGGCAATCATCCTACCTGCGGAAAAGCAGGCGGAGCCGATGACAGAATTTGTCGGCACCGGTCCTTACAAGCTGAAAGAACGCAAGCCGGACCAATATATCCAGCTCGAACGTTTCGATGGCTATAAATCTCCGGAAGGTGAAACAAGCGGCTACGGCGGCGAACGACATCAATATGTCGATGAAATTCGATTTGTGCCGGTGCCAGATGCAAATACGCGTGTCGAGGCCGCTATTTCCGGTCAGTATGATTACGTGGATTCGATCCCGGTCGAATCCTATGCACGCGTGAAAGCCTCCGAGGCTTCCGAACCAGTCATGCTGCAATCTTTCGGCTGGCCTGTGTTCGTTCTCAATTCCGGTCACGGCATGACCAAGAACAAGGAACTGCGCCAAGCTATCCAGCAAGCGCTTGGCGAGGAAGACATGATGGCGGCGGCCTTCGGTTCGAAGGATTTCTACGCCATCGATGGCTCGCTTTACCCTCAAAGCTTTGCATGGGCCACACAGGCCGGTGTCGAAGGGCGCTATAACATTGCCGATGCAACCAAGGCTGGCGAATTGCTGAAGGCCGCAGGCTATAAAGATGAGCCACTGCGCATTCTGACCAGCCGCCAATATGAATTCCATTATAAGATGGCGCAGGTCGCCGCTGAATATCTCAAGATGGCCGGCTTCAAAGTTGATCTTCAGGTGGTCGATTGGGCAACACTGACCCAGCGCCGGGCCGATCCGACGCTATGGGATATCTACATCACCCATAGCCCCTTCCTGCCCGAACCGTCTCTTATCGGGATGATGTCGACCAGCGCTCCAGGAAACTGGGATACGCCGGACCGTGCCAAGGTCGTCGACGCTTTCAACACCGAGTCCGATCCGGAGAAGCGCGTCGCGCTTTGGGCCGACGTGCAGAAGGTCATCATGGACGAAGTGCCATTCATCAAGATCGGCGACTTCAACGCGGTTTCCGCCAAATCCAAGAAGCTTGACGGCGTTGTGCCTGCACCTTGGCCCTACTTCTGGAATGTTTCGGTCAAGCAATAAGACCGCAAACGGAAACTGCCGGACGCCCTCTTATCAGACGGCGTCCGGCCAGGATCAAGAATCAGGTCGTTAGAAGCTATGATAAGATATATAATTCAACGGCTTATTGGCATGATCATCGTGATGTTTCTTGTCGTCACGATTGTCTTTGTCATTGTACGTGTGACACCGGGAGACCCTGCGGCTGTCATGCTCGGCCCTGAGGCTACAGAGGCCGATATTACGCAGTTGCGAGCGAGACTTGGTCTCGATCAACCGCTGATTATTCAGTATCTTTACTACATTGGCCAGCTTCTTAAAGGCGATCTGGGACAGTCGATCTTTCTGAACCAACCGGTCCTCACAGCGCTTGGCGACCGCGCAGAGCCAACCTTCTTCCTGACGCTCTTTTCGATCATCATCGCCTGCGTTATCGCCCTGCCCATCGGCATATATGCCGCCTATCGGCGCGGTTCATTCATTGATCAGGCCGCAACAACGCTTGCGATGCTGGCAGCCAGTATTCCCAGTTTCTGGCTTGGTCTCATCCTGATGCAGATATTCGCGGTCCGATACGGCTGGTTTCCCGTTTCAGGCTATGGCGGACCGGATGCAAGTTTCCTTGACCGTATGTGGCATCTCAGTCTGCCAGCGTTCGCCCTCGGTCTCGTTTCTTCGGCGCTGATCCTGCGTTTCACGCGGGCGTCGATGCTGGATGTCCTCAGCGACGATTATGTGCGCACCGCTCGCGCCAAAGGACTCAATGAAAAGCGCGTTATCCTGAAGCACGCGCTGAAAAACGCGCTTATTCCCATTATCACGGTCATCGGCCTCACCATGGCAGTGCTGATTTCCGGAGCTGTCGTCACCGAAACGGTTTTCGGCCTTCCCGGCGTCGGCAATCTCGTCGTATCGGCGGTTTTGCGGCGTGACTATCCGGTTATTCAGGGCGCGCTTCTCATCATCGCCGCCCTTTATGTCCTGATCAATTTTGCCATCGATATGTTCTATCTCCTGGTTGACCCAAGGGTGCGCTACTGATGACCCATTCAGCTATCGAGCCCAATATCGCTCCCCCCACGCCAAGCGAGACACGCAAGTTCATTCGCCGTCTGCTCAAACGCAGAACTGTTGCCATCGGGCTGATTATCCTTATCGTCTTTGCCCTGCTGGCCCTGCTTGCCCCATGGATAGCCCCGTACAATCCGTACAAGCTGTCCATCGTGAACCGCCTCAAGCCGCCGTCTGAACTGTTCTGGTTCGGGACAGACGAGTTCGGACGCGATATTTTCTCGCGGACGATCTATGCCGGGCGACTGTCGTTGCTGGTCGGGGCAGCGGTGGTGGTGCTTTCATCCGTGATCGGCATCACCATGGGACTGCTTGCGGGCTTTTTCCCTCGCCTCGACGCACCCATTGCGCGGCTTGTCGATGCCATGATGGCCTTCCCGGACATTCTTCTGGCCATCGCGCTGGTAGCCGCACTTGGCCCCTCCCTCGCCACGGTCATCGTTGCGCTTTCCATCGTTTACGCACCGCGATTGGCCCGCGTGGTTCGTGCCTCGACGCTGGTAATCCGCGAGTTGCCCTATGTAGAGGCGGCCGTTTCCATGGGTATTTCAACACCGCACATCATGACCCGCCATGTACTGCGCAATCTCGTTTCACCAATCATGGTGCAAGCGACGTTCCTTTTCGCCAGTGCGATGCTGGCCGAGGCAGGACTTTCCTTTCTCGGGCTCGGCGTCAGCCCCGAAATTCCGACCTGGGGCACGATGATCGCCTCCGGCCGCCAATATGTTGGACAGGCGGACTGGATGACACTCTTCCCGGGCGTCGCCATCGTCCTGTCCGTGCTTTCCCTGCAGATGGTCGGTGACGGTTTTCGTGATCTGCTCGACCCCCGACTGAAAAAGGACCTGTAATCCAATGCCCGCGCAAGCCTCTCCCCACGGCAGCACGCTTCTTATTGCGAATGTCAAACCCGTTGCCTTCGGTCCGCACAGCCACGACGGAGCCATCGACATTATGGTCGGAGCCGAAGGCAAGATTGCCAAAGTCGGCAAGGATCTACCGCGCGGCGATGCCGCTCAGATAGTCGACGGCAAAGGGGCGTGGATATCGCCCGGCTGGGGCGATCTGCATGCGCATGTCTGGCATGGCGGCACGGACATTTCCGTGCGGCCCAATCTGTGCGGTGTACAGCGCGGCGTGACCACCATTGTCGATGCCGGCTCGGCAGGAGAAGCCAATTTCCATGGTTTTCGTGAATATATCATCGAGCAATCCCGTGAACGTATCAAAGCTTTCCTCAATCTGGGGTCCATCGGGCTTGTCGCTTGCAATCGCGTCAGCGAACTGAGCGATATCCGGTCCATCGACATCGATCGCATCGTTGCCTGCTATGAACAGAACCGGGAGCATATTGTTGGCCTTAAGGTACGCGCCAGCCATGTCATCACCGGCTCATGGGGCGTTACACCGGTCAAGGTCGGCAAAAAAATCGCCAAAATATTGAAGATACCGATGATGGTACATGTGGGCGAACCACCCGCGCTTTACGACGAGGTTCTAGAGATCCTCGGCCCCGGCGACATCGTCACTCACTGTTTCAACGGCAAGATTGGCAGCAACATCATTGAGGATGAAGACCTTTTCCAGCTTGCCGAACGTTGCGCCGGAGAGGGTATCCGGCTCGATATCGGCCATGGCGGCGCTTCATTCTCGTTCCGTGTCGCAGAGGTGGCGATAGAACGCGGACTGCTACCGTTCTCGATCTCAACCGATGTGCATTTGCGTAGTATGAACCAATCTGTCTGGGATCTTGGTACCACCATGTCAAAGCTGCTGAGCGTCGGCATGCCCTTTGAAAAAGTTGTCGAGGCCGTCACTCACGCTCCGGCGGAAGTGATCCGCCTGCCGATGAATAACCTCCTGGCCCCCGGAGCGCGCAGCGAATTCACGCTCTTCGATCTCATCGATTCCGATCTGGAAGTGATGGATTCGCTCGGCCACAAGGCATTGCTCAATCGTCTCTTCGAGCCTCGTTTCGCCGTGATCGGCAATGAACCCTTCACCGCCGCACGCTACCAGCCCGACCATGTTGAATGCGTCAATCACAGCCATGGCTACGGCTTTCGCTGATTGCGCAAACAAACCAAACCAACAGGAGTTTCGTGTGTCCACACGTGCCGCCTCTTCAACCCCGGACAATCATACCGGCCCCTATGAACGCCTCATCGCGCTCGGCATCAAGCTGCCGGACGCGCCGCCGCCGATCGCAAATTTCGTTACTCATGTGCAGGAGGGCAACATCCTCTACCTGTCCGGCCAGGGCCCACGAGAAACAGACGGGCGTCTGCATACCGGCAAAGTCGGCAACGACCTGACAGCAGAAGACGCCTACGAACATGCGCGTTTGACCGGCATCAATCTACTGGCGGTCATGCATCACGCGGTCGGCGATCTCAATCGCATCAAGCGGATTGTCAAACTGTTCGGCATGGTCAATGCCGCACCTGAATTCGCTGATCATCCAAGCGTCATCAACGGCTGCTCGGATCTTTTCATCCAGGTTTTCGGTAATAGTGGCCAGCATGCGCGTTCGGCGGTGGGGCAAGGTTCATTGCCAGGCAATATCACCGTCGAAATTGAAGCTATTGTCGCACTTGAGGATGGAGATACAACGCCTCAATGATCGCGCCAGCCCATCACGTTTTCGATCTCTTCAGCGGCTTTCTGGACACTTCGTGTGTAAAGCTCACGATTGTCCAGAATCTTCTGTTCCGGCAAAACGATCGAAATCGTGGCGACACAGGCCCCATCGTCATTGCAGATCGGCGAAGCGATGCACGCAACCGCATAATCGGATTCACCTGCCTGAATGGAAAGCCGTTGCGCAAAGGCATGTCTGGCCGCATCGGACAAGGTTTGAGGGTCTGTATCGGCGCGCCCCGTCGGCGAAGCAGACGCGCACCGCTCAAACAATGCCAGTCTTTCACCCTCCGGCAAATGCCCGACCAGCAAGCGCCCGGACGCTGTCCAGTTGAGCGGAACACGTGTGCCGACGCGCGACGTAACCTGGAAATGGCCCGGCCCATCGGCCATGGCGAGAACCTGCATATGGTCGCCATCAAGGCCGCAAAGCTGAATCGTCTCACCGATATGACGGCAAAGCTCATGCATCGCGCTGTTGGCAACACTCAGGAAGTCGAGCGTTCGCGCATAGGCAAGACCATAACGATAAAGCCTGTTGCCAAGCCACACATTGGCATCGGCATTTCGTGCGAGAAGGTTCTTTTCCACCATGTCATCGACAATGACATAGACGGTGGAGAGCGGCGCTCCGATGGCTTTTGCAATCGCATAAGCTCCGCTAGGAGTGCCGGTTTCATAAAGAAAATCCAACACCTGCAGAACACGGTCTATACCGCTCACGCGGGAGCGTCGAGCGCTCTTTCCGACACCCTCGTTATTGTTCGACGGAATCTCGGACTGAAGAACAGGCTTGGATGGCAAGGAGACGACCCCACGGAAAGGTTGATAGCAAAAACTGAACTGCATTATTTCATAATTGGAAAATCAATGCCAGACTTATGGAATAAAGCTTTGCAAATAATAAGCCCACTTCGCAGTCGTGGGTTGATGGGCTGGAGGTAAAAATGAGTGAAGCGAGTATCCGCAAAACCCTAGGCCTGCGGGAAGTTATCAATGTGTCCGGCACGATGACCGGTTTGGGCGCATCGATTGCCGTTCCGGAAGTTGCCGAAGCCATGGCAAGGATTCTGCCGCAATTCGTCGAAATCAATGAGCTGCAACGCAAGGCCAGTTCGGTGATCGCACGTCTCACCGGAGCGGAAATCGGTTTTGTCACCGCATCCTGCTCTGCCGGCATAACGCTCGCCGTCGCAGGCTGCATGACGGGCGACGATCTTGCGGCAATAGAACGCCTGCCCGAATCTTCGGGCCTCAGGAGTGAAGTTATCGTGCAGATGGGCCATGTGGTCAGTTACGGAGCACCTGTCGATCAGGCGATCCGGCTGGCGGGCGCAAAACCAGTACTCATCGGCCAGTCCACCAGCGCCTATGATTATCATCTGGAAGGCGCGATCAACGAACGTACAGCAGCGGCTGTCTATGTGGTTTCGCACCACGTCGTCGATTATGGCCTGATCGGCCTCCAGCGCTTCGCCGAAATCTGCCGTGCGCGCGGCGTGCCGGTAATTGTCGATGCCGCTTCCGAATATGACCTCAAAGGTTTTCTTGAGGCTGGAGCAGACATCGTGCTTTACTCCGGTCACAAGTTCCTCGGCGGCCCCACCAGCGGTATCGTCGCCGGCAGCAAAGAACTCGTTCGTCATGCCTTTTTACAAAATTCCGGGATCGGTCGCGGCATGAAGGTGGGCAAGGAAAGCATTTACGGTATCATGGCTGCGCTTGAAGCTTGGGAGAAGCGCGATCACGCCGCCATTCGAGCCCGCGAAAAATCCTATCTCGATTTATGGCGCGAAGTACTCTCTCCCTATGCAGGCGTTACAGCCGTAATCGAGGCGGACCCGACGCACAATCCACTCGACCGGCTGCGCGTCACAATCAATCCGGCTGAAGCCCACATCACTGCCTGGAACCTGGCGGATACGCTGGCTACCGGAAATCCGCCGATCATCACGCGCGACCACGAGGTCGAGCACAACTATTTCTATCTTGATCCATGTAATCTGCACCCGGGACAGGAAGCCGTCGTCGCATCACGTCTGACGGAAGAACTCGACAAGGCGCGGACATCGAACGGCATCATCGCCACCCCGCTAGCCGACCGTAGCAAGCGCCGCTTCGACAGCCTGCGCCACTGGCCGGATTAAGATTTTCGAGAAAGAGCACCCGATATGACCAAGACCGGCACACAAAATCCGATCCTCTCAGTCGAAAATCTTACCACTTCTTTTCTGGTGGACGGAAAGTGGAAGCCGGTAGTGCGGGATATATCATTCACCGTCAATCCGGGAGAGACCGTTGCGGTGGTCGGCGAATCCGGCTCTGGAAAAAGCGTCACTTCGCTTTCCATCATGCGGCTGCTGGAAAAGGATACAAGCCTGATCGAAGGCCGCATCATGCTCGACGGTCGTGATATTCTGACCTTGAACGATGCCGCCATGCGACGCGTACGCGGCAATGAAGTGGCGATGATTTTTCAGGAGCCGATGACGTCGCTCAACCCGCTTTTCACCATCGGCGACCAGATTTCTGAAGCGCTGGTGTGCCACAAACCGATGAGCCGTGAAGAAGCCCGCGCAGAAACCATTCGGCTTCTGGACCGCGTACGCATTCCTTCTGCCGCTAGCCGCTTCGAGGAATATCCACATCGCTTTTCGGGCGGCATGCGACAGCGCGTGATGATCGCCATGGCGCTTGCCACGCGCCCCAAGTTGCTCATCGCTGATGAACCGACAACGGCTCTGGATGTGACCATTCAGGGGCAGATACTCGATCTCATCAAAACATTGCAGGAGGAGGAAGGCACTTCAGTTCTCTTCATCACACACGATATGGGTGTTGTCGCGGAAATCGCCGATCGAACCGTAGTCATGTTTCGCGGTGAATCTGTCGAAGCCGGCGACACGGTGACCATATTCCATCATTCCAAGCATCCATATACACGAGCCTTGCTTTCCGCTGTTCCGATGCTCGGCTCCATGCAGCCCTATGATCGCCCTTTGCGCTTTCCCGATCTCGACGCGAAAACCGGCCTGCCGGGAGAACCCGTTGTTTCCGCGGATACTGTTGACCACGACGCGCCGCCTGTGCTGGAAGTGAAAAACCTCGTCAAGCGCTTCGACATTTATGCTGGTCTCATGGGCAGACTACAAGGCAGAGTTCATGCCATCGAGAATGTCAATTTTTCGCTTCGGCCGGGAGAAACACTGTCTCTCGTCGGCGAATCCGGTTGTGGAAAATCGACCACAGCGCGCGCCATCATGCGTCTTGTTTCGCCGGAAGGCGGCTCTGTCAGACTGGACGGAGAGGAGATACTGCAACTCGATAATCGGGCATTACGCAAGATGCGCCATAAGATGCAAATGATCTTTCAAGACCCCTTCGCGAGTCTCAATCCGCGCATCCGGGTTGGCGACGCCATAGCAGAACCCTATCTTGAACACGCCATGGGAACCAAGGCGCAAGCTCGCGAGAAGGTTGCTGATCTGCTGCATCGCGTCGGTTTGCACCCGGACATGGCTACCCGTTACCCGCATGAGTTTTCCGGTGGCCAGCGGCAGCGCATCTGTATCGCACGGGCACTTGCGATGGACCCGAAAGTCATCGTTGCGGATGAATCTGTTTCCGCGCTCGACGTGTCGATCAAGGCGCAGGTCATCAATCTCATGCTTGAATTGCAAGCGAGCCTCAAGCTCGCTTATCTGTTCATCAGCCATGACATGGCCGTGGTGGAGCGTGTCAGTCACCGCGTGGCGGTGATGTATCTGGGTGAGATCGTGGAAATCGGCAAGCGTTCCGAGATTTTCGAGAACCCTCAGCATCCCTACACCCAGAAGCTGCTCTCTGCAGTGCCCATCCCCGATCCGGAACGGCGGCATTTGCGGCGAATGATGGACGTTGAAGAACTTAAAAGTCCCATTCGACCGACAGATTACGCCGTTCCGCCGCGTGAATATCGCCGCCTAAGCGACCACCACTTCGTGCAAATATAGCGATATTTCTCTTCAATTAATGAAGGACTCAAGTAACCATCCTGACTTTCGGAAAAATCTCCATTGTGAGGTAATGTTCGTCAAAATTCGATGCGTGGACCAAAGCAGCCCGGTCGATGAACTCTACCTCATTATTCTTGAAGACCAACAGGTTCTGCTCTCTCAACTCACGTAGCATCCGATTGATATGAATCGGCGTCAATCCGAGCGCATCGGCCAATTCAGTCTGCGTCAGCGGACAGAGAAAGCTGGTTTCAGTGCCAATGCCGTTAGTCCTGGCGCGATGTCCGAGTTCCAGCAGAAGGTGCACCACACGCACAAAAGCACTACGTCTGCCTACATTGATCAGATGTTCAATGAGTACGGCTCGCTGCCGCGCGATGAGTTCCATGAATGTCATTGCCAAGCGGGGTGATTTCAGAAGACTTTCCGTCAGAATGTCCATGGATACTTCAAGCATAGAGAGTTCCGTGACGGCGACGACGGTATTATAGTTGAAGCCCAAACCGGTTCTCAAGCCGATGAAGTCCCCCCGCATGGGAAAATCTAGTATTTGCCGGTCGCCATCCGGTAAATCGCGATAAACGCATCCCCATCCATTGTTGATGACATGCACACAACGTGCCCAGTCGCCCTGATTAATTACAACCGTATGCGGCGGATAGATTCTCTGGAACACCGGCAGCGCTTGCAGCACAGTCAGATCCCGCTCTTCAAATACAGCACAAATCGGCTTTGCTTCGAGAAACTGACGAAGTGTTTTTGCTGCTTCCGTATTTGAAGCCATCGTCATCTACCTGTTGATCCGAGCCCCCGGCATATTTCATGCGTCGCAGAGGCTCATGTCACCGAGATTCGGATGAGGCTGCTGCAACAAAGCCGAAACGATGGAGAAGTGTCCCCGAGGCAGGGTGATTTAGCAAGGTAGTACTTTCTACCTCTAATTGGGTAGATCGCGCCCCACTACCTAAACCATATTTATCCAAGCCAATTAACCTATGTTAATGACACTAAAAAAAAATCCGGGCAGTATTTTTTTCTCTTTTTTAGAAAGAGCAAAAATAAATGTTCGGGGACGTAGGGAAAAATCCCACGAAAGCAACCATAACTTAACAGGCAACTAGCGTGCTTCAGTCATTGCTTGATCGCAAGCAAGGACGTTGTTGTCGCGGCTTGGAACAGAGGGCGAACCAATGAACATCTCAGCGCAATTCAATAATCCGGAAAACGATCTTAAAGCATGCGCCAGTGGAAGCGCAAAGGACTTATCGGGAAAGGCTGGGCACATACCGGAAGGCGCACTTCCCCTTCTCGTGATAATAGACAATCGAGCACTGGAGCGGGAATGCCTTGCCTATGGCCTCACCAACCACAGCATTGACATGTCGATCCTGACCTTCAGTTCGTTCGAACAATGGCAACACCAGCGTCGAGGACGCTCCGCCGGAGTAGTGCTGTTCAATATCGGCAGTCAGAAAGTTTCTGACCCCAATGTCAGTAGCTATCTCACGCGCATCGTTTCCGAATGCGCACCGGCGCCTGTCATAATTCTCGCCGATAAGGAAGAAATATCACAGATACTGAAAGCCCTTGACCATGGAGTAAAGGGATATATTCCCACTTCGGTCAGCGTGAATGTCTGCGTCGAAGCCCTGCGCCTTGCGATGGCTGGCGGCACCTTTGTTCCCGCGAGCAGCGTGCTGGCATTACGTCATGCAGCGGAAACCGGAACACAGGGATTAAAACCTTTGGGTGGCATGTTCACCCAGCGTCAGGCTGAGGTCGTACACGCTTTGCGGCGCGGCAAAGCCAACAAGATCATCGCTTATGAGCTTAACCTGCGTGAAAGCACCGTGAAGGTTCACATCCGCAACATTATGAAAAAGCTCAAGGCTTCCAATCGGACAGAGGTGGCTTGCATCATCAACGATCTTTTTCCAGCGGAAACCTCCTTTTTCGAAATGCAGTGAACATTACAGGCCAGACCAAAGCCCTCCCGATCAAGGAGAATGTTTGTGATAATTTCCGAGGTTTCGTCGAACAATAATCGGCAGCCCATCATCAATCTGCTTGAAATCGCTCAACGCAGAAAGGCAATGTTGCTCATACCAGTACTTGCAGGTGTGGGGATCGGTGTCGGCGGCTACCTGACCGCTCCTGTAAGCTATATGTCGGAAGCTGTTCTGGTTCTCGACATGCGTCGTTTGCAGGCGCTGCCAAGTGAAAGCGCCATCACGCCATTGCCGCAAGACAGTCCAGTGCTGCGATCGGAACTCGATATCATCAGTTCACGCATGATGGCGCGGAAAGTCATCGAGCGGCTGCAGAGTGAAAACATTGTCGTGCCGACCCATATCCAGTCTCGCAGCGTACTTTCAAAATGGCTGTCGCCCGAACGAGAAGTACAAACACAAAGCGAAGCGAACCCGGTCATTCGTGAACGTCAGCAAATCGACTTGTTGCTATCGAGGCTCAGGGTCAGCAATGATGGTCGATCCTACACCATCTTCCTTTCGTATCGGGCGCCGGATCCGGCCTACGCGGCTGAAGTAGCCAATGCATTTGGAGCAGCTTATCTGGATCACCAAATCGACGTGCAACAGGGAGCCACCCGGCGTCTCAGTGATTGGCTTGGTGAAAAACTTGTGACCTTGCGTAACGACCTGGAATCAGACGAACGCGTCGCCGAGGAATTTCGGCAAAAATCGCGGCTGGCAGTAGATCAAGGTCAGATTACCTTTCAAGCACAGCGCGTTGCTGCGCTGAACAGCGCAATCATTAGCGCCACCGACGCCGTATCGTCGGCGCAGGCAAGACTGCAAACCGCCAATAGCTTGCTCGAAATAAACGAAACTCCGGCTCTTACTGAGGTTTTAGCTTCACCGGCTATTCAAAACCTTCGTAACGAGGAGGCGCGTGTTGAAAGACAACTCAAGGAACTGAAAGCGAATGGCGCGTTGAAAAGTGCTGAAATTCCCGTACTCATTGCAGAGCAGGATGCTCTCAAGCAGCAGATCGCGGGTCAAGTCAAAGACGTGATCAAAAGTTTGAACAATGAAATCAATATAGCACTCGAGCGGCGTGCCGGACTGGAAAACGCACTTAAAAAGGCAGAAGCCGATCTGGCGAACGCCAATCAGGCACAAGTTACGGCAACCCAGCTTGAACGTGAGGCCAATGCCAGCCGTACCGTTTATGAAAGCTATCTCACGCGCTATAAGCAACTGATTGAGCAGGACGGCATCGCAGCGCCTGAAGCGCAGATGATTTCCAGCGCTGAACCGGCTACGGCTAAATCAAGCCCTCATTTGCGCAATTGGCTGCTCTTCGGCCTTGGCCTTGGCGGCGTGATTGCATTCACAGGCACGTTACTGAAAGAAACTTTCGACAAAGTACGTCCGGCACAAACGGTTTCCTATCAGCTGGCAGGTATGCCTACGGCGACCATGCTTCCGGCTGCGCCGCAACTTACCATTCCGACTCTTGCCAACCAAGGCTTCGATCCAAGCAGTGCTTTCGGGCGAGCAGTCAAATCTATACACGACCGGGTGCGCCTCGTGGCGCGAGGACGAGATTCGTTGGCTCTCGCCATCCTATCTCCCGAAAAAGGCGATGGCAAAACTCTGCTGGCAACTGCGCTGGCCCAGCAATTCGCATCAGCTGGAACTTCGGTCGTCATCATAGATGCCACTGGCAACGGGCCGCGGCTGAGCGAAGCCTTCGGCCTGCCTTTTGGCGATCCGGATCCGATTTTTTCCGGAAGAACCCTCCAGAACGGCACACTTTTGCATGATCATGTATCCGGCATAGATATTGCTATTCCAAAACGGCAAACGACACGGGGCGACTGGCTGACAAATCTCGTTCGCGAGTTGCGCAACGATCATAAAATTATTCTCGTCGATCTACCTGCAGCTTTTGAAGACAAGGACGCAGTTTTGTTATCGCATGCAGTCGATACCACTATCCTTGTCACACGGATGGGCCGGTTCGATCCGGATAGAACAAGCGTCCTGATACAGACCCTTGCCTCCATTGGACGAAAGCCAGTCGTGGCCGTCATGAATCAGATGACTCCGTCATATCACCGATGGTTGATGAGTGCTGCCGTCATTGGTCAGCGCAGGTTCAACGAGCTCGCGCGCTGGCTACCCATAAGACGATTTCGGCACACGAAACCCAACGCTATGCATCAACAGGTTTGAGTCTATGACCACCGAGATCAAAGGAATACTCCCCAAACTTGCATATTCTTATCGCTTGCGAACGACCGCGGCCGGATTGATCTTTCTTGGCTCCACCGCATTGGCCTACGCCAAGGATCCTCAGGCTTACCGCATCGGCGCCAATGATATCGTGCAAATCACGGTCTATGGCCAACCTGCCCTGACCGGACCGTTTCCGGTGGATGTAGATGGTAACATTGGCTACCCCGTTATCGGCAATATCGCCATAGGCGGCCTTACCGCGACGGAAGTCGGGAGCAAAATCAGCAAGGCGCTCGCCGAACACATACCGGGCCTCACGGTCACGGCATCGATCAATCAATATGCCCCCGTGTTCATTGTGGGTGACGTGCGATCCCCCGGCAAATATGAATATCGGCCGGGAATGGTCGCGCTGGAGCTGATGGCCCTTGGCGGCGGCGCTGGCAAAGGCGAAGCACCTACAGTGACGAGCGGTATGCAGCTTATATCAGCGCAGCAGGAATATGCCGATCTCCAGCTTCAGATCACATCCCTGTCAATCCGCCGCGTGCGCGTGGAAGCCGAGTTGAAAGGCAACGATTTCATATACAATCTTCCCGACAAGCCGGGGCCAAATACGGACGACGATGCTTTAAACATGCGTATTCTCGACGGTGAGAAAACATTGTTCGACGTCCGGCGCAACAATCTGGCTGCCGAACGTCAAGCATTGAAAGCACAAGTTTCAAGCTACTCCGATGAAATTCGGACACTTCAGGAGAGTATCAAGCTGCATGATACTGAGATTCAGCTCCTCCAGGAAAATGTAGATGCCAGTAAATCTCTCGTTGCCCGAGGATTGGCCGCAAAATCCAGTCTGCGGGAAATGGAACGCGACCTGTCAGCAACACGGCGTGATGCACTTGAACTTGCATCGTTTCTAGCACGCGCGAGACAGAACCAGCTGGCCGTACAACAGCGCATTGTCAACCTCGAAGACCTCCGACGGAGTGAAGCGGCCAGCGCTCTACAAGACATAGACCTTAATATTGCGCGCATGGAACGACGCAGCGCAGCACAACTGCAAACCATGGCCGAAATCGCGAAATCGTCAGGCAACATGTCGACCGCCGATATGATGCGCAAACTCGATTTCACCGTCAGTCGAAATATCGATGGCACATTCACGGAAATGACAGCGGATCAGACAACCGAAATTCGTCCCGGCGATATATTGAGAGTAGAGTTGGATCTGAAAAAACTGGCTGTCCCGCCCTCATGACGTAAGGGGGGCCGTTCAGGCAGCGGCGACTATATCTGCCAGCTGGCGTAAACTTCACGCAAACCCGCTTCAAGATCAATTTTCGGCTTCCAGCCAAGTGCTTCCATACGCGATGTTTCCAGCAACTTTCGCGGCGTGCCGTCTGGCTTGCTCAGATCATGTTCGAAGTCACCGCGATAACCGACTACGTCAGCTATGAGCTGAGCCAGGTCATTTATGGAAATCTCTCTGCCGGAGCCGATATTAACCGGCTCAATATCTTTGTAATATTGCAGAAGGTGCACACAAGCATCAGCAAGATCGTCCACATGCAGAAATTCTCGCAATGGCGCACCGCTTCCCCATAATGTGACGGATTGAGCACTCTTAAGCTTAGCCTCATGAATTCGCCGGACCAACGCCGGCAGCACATGAGATGTATCGGGGTTGAAATTGTCATTCGGACCATAAAGGTTGGTTGGCATTGCGGTTATGAAGCTGTTGCCGTACTGGCGCGCGCAAGCTTCTGCATACTTCAGGCCTGCAATCTTGGCGATCGCATAGGCTTCGTTGGTGAGCTCAAGCTGCCCTGTCATCAAGGCATCTTCACGAAGCGGTTGCGGAGCATCTCGCGGGTATATGCAGCTCGATCCCAACCACAGGAGTCTTCCCACGCCAACACTATGTGCTGCGCGTATTATATTCATGGCAATGGCAAGATTGTCATAAAGAAATTCTGCTGGCGCACGTGCATTCGCAAGTATCCCCCCGACACGCGCAGCAGCAATGATGATAACATCAGGATGCGTATCAGCTATAAATGCTTCTGTTTGGGTCTGCCTCGTAAGATCGAGAGTGCTGTGCGGCACGGTCAGTATCTTGCAATCCTCGTTTTGCAAACGACGAACGATAGCCGAACCGACCATTCCGGTATGTCCAGCGATAAAGACGGTGCGGCCAGAGAAAGAATATATCGGTGTGCGTTCGAACTCAGCTCCCGTAGAAGTCATTGCGCCCCACCTCTCGCATGATATTGCGCATATCCCAGTCTACCATTTCCGTGACAAGAGCCTTGAAATCCGTCTTGTGCGTCCATCCGAGACGGTTTCTCGCCTTGCTGGCGTCACCCAACAGAAAATCCACTTCGTTCGACCGGAAATAGCGCGGGTCGATCTCGATCAGATTAGCACCAGTCCGTGCATCCAAACCGACCTCCGCTTCGTCTTTGCCATGCCACTCGATCTGTCTGTCGACAGCCTGAAATGCATGCTCGACGAATTCCCGCACCGTATGGGTTTCTCCAGTCGCCAAAACATAGTCGTCAGGGGTTTCCTGTTGCAGAATGCGCCACATCCCCTCTACATAATCACGGGCATGCCCCCAATCCCGACAGGCATTCAGATTACCAAGTCTGAGCTTCTCCTGCAGCCCGCGCTCAATGGCGGCGACGCCACGCGTGATCTTCCGCGTAACAAATGTCTCGCCGCGCAGCGGGCTCTCATGATTGAACAGGATGCCGTTGGAGGCATGGAAACCATAAGCCTCTCGATAATTCACTGTTGTCCAGTAGGCGTAAAGTTTTGCAGTTGCATACGGACTGCGTGGTGCAAACGGTGTGCGTTCATTTTGCGCATCGGGTGAGCTGTTCCCGAACAGTTCTGATGTCGATGCCTGATAAAAGCGACAATGCTTGCCGAAACCAAGAATGCGTATCGCCTCCAGCAGGCGTAGAACACCGAGAGCATCGGCATTCGCAGTATACTCAGGCGTATCGAAGCTCACCTGTACATGGCTTTGTGCGCCCAGATTATAAATCTCGTCAGGCTGCACTTCCTGAATGACGCGACAAAGGTTTGTTGCATCGGTCAAATCACCGAAATGCAGCCGAAACCGAATATCCGGTTCATGCGGATCCTGATAAAGATGATCTATACGCGCCGTATTGAAGGAAGACGAGCGTCGTTTCAGACCATGGACGCGGTAACCCTTGCCAAGCAGAAATTCGCTTAAATAAGCGCCATCCTGACCGGTAACGCCAATGATCAAAGCTATTTTTTCCTTCAAGACCGCCTCCATCGCGCGTGCGAAAATTGTTTACGCACTGAAAGACTATCTTGAAGATTTCACGCCAACACGAAACGGCTTCAATATGACAACCGTAGCGCGGCCTATCCCTCAAGGGGGGGCGTTGAACCGCTAACATGCACCGTCTCATGCTCCAAAAGCGGTATGCGGTTCATCAGCAGACAGGTCCCGTCATGCGTTTGGCTTCCTTGCGGCACGAACCGGCGTACTGGCATGCTGTCTTCTGAAGCAAGCCCATAAGGCGCGGAACGTAAATAGGAAGCAGGCAATGCGTGTAATCCTTGCCAATCGGTATTTTTATCCCGATCAGTCGGCCACCAGTCGCATGGTGACCAGCCTGGCGTTCGCCCTTGCAAGCGAGGGTATCGAGACAAAAATCCTTACAAGCCGTAATTTTCACAACCGCAGCAATGAACTCCTTCCGGCCCGGGAAACCATTCAGGACGTAGAAATCCATCGCCTTTGGACATCGCACTTCGGACGAGGCAGACTCGCGGCTCGCGCAATCGATTACACAACGTTTCATCTTTCTGCCGCAGCCTGGTTCGCCGCGCACACGCGTAAAGATGATTTGTGCGTCATTTGCACAGACCCTCCGCTTCTCTCCGTGTCGTGTGCGTTGCCGATCCGCATGAACCAAGGAAAGCTCGTCAACTGGGTCATGGACCTCTTTCCGGAAACCGCTATCGAGCTCGGTCTTTTTAACAGTGATCAATTTACTGGTAAACTAGCGATGGCACTGCGTAACTGGTCTATGCGTCAGGCAACGCTCACCATCTGTCCTATCGACGCAATGGCGCGGCATCTTGCCAAGAAAGGTATGCCGCCCCAGAATTTAAGTGTTGTCCACCATTGGGCTGACCGCGATGAAATTCACCCCGTCGCACCGGCCTCGAACAACTTACGCCGATCTTGGGGATTGGGGCGGCGTTTTGTGATCGGATATTCCGGTAACTTCGGTCGCGCGCACGAGTTTGAAACAGTCATCAGGGCAGCTGAGCAGCTCAAACACATGAAAAGCATTGCTTTTCTGATGATTGGTGAAGGCCAGCAACGCGCCTATGTGGAAAGCGAAGTAAAACGGCGGCAGCTGACTAATGTCATACTGAAACCGTTTCAGCCCGTCGAACAACTATCCGAAAGTCTCGGCGCGGCCAATGTTCATCTGGTGTCACTAAAACCGGAACTGGAACACTGCATCGTTCCGAGCAAATTTTATGGTGTTCTGGCAGCCGGACGCCCCACTATTTTCATAGGAGACACGAACGGAGAAATCGCCCGGATCGTTCGCGATTTCCGGTGTGGCTTCGCTGTGAGCCCGGGCGACGTTGATAGTCTTATACAGTGTGTTTTTCAGCTGAAGCGTTCGCTGGTTGGTCGCACGACGATGGGAAACAACGCGCGCTACCTCATGGAAACGGCCTATTCCCGCGAGTATGGCACTGCCATGTGGCAAACCTCCATTGGAAGGCTGGCGGGGGCAATGGCTCCGGTTATGCCGATACTTGATCGAGAGTTGCGTCCGGGAAAACTGCCATGATGGACGGGTCCGTGGTTGTGAGCCAGCTTGGCGCACGCATGCATTATGCGGTGCCGCGAATATTTGCGGACGACCGAAGGCTCGCGCATTTTTACACAGATATCTGCGCCTCGCAGGGATGGCCGAAGTTTCTGAACAACTTGCCGATTTCCATGCTGCCAGCCGCCATACGCCGCCTCGCGGGCAGACAACCGGAAGGCGTCCCGGTCGACCATATGACGACATTTCCCGTTTTTGGATTGCAGTCGGCCATCCGCCGCCTATCGAACCGGACCGGATCACAAGCTACCGCCAATGCGATATGGGCAGGCGAAACTTTTGGCAGGTTGGTTGCGGAACATGGATTTCACGGCGCCAGCGGTCTCTACGCTTTCAGTGGCGAGGCTCTGGAACTTATGCAGCAGGCGAAACAGCACAATCTTTGGACAGCGGTCGAACAAATGATCGCCCCACGCAATGTCGTGGACCAGCTCATCTGCGAAGAAGAAGTGCTCAATCCAGGCTGGCAACTCCCGGTAGCCAACGATGTGCACGCCGAAGCATTCGCAGCACGCGAACAAGCGGAATGGAATATTGCCGAAATCGTCGTGTGTCCGTCCAATTTCGTAGCGCGCCACGTGATCGACGCTGGCTGTGCACCTGAAAAAATCACGGTCGTCCCATACGGTGTCGATCTTAACTTTCAGCCTGCCCCGGCCCCTCGTATTCCGGGGCCTCTGCGAGTGCTGACCATAGGAGCCGTAGGACTGCGCAAAGGTACGCCCTATGTCTACGAAGTTGCCAGGAAGCTGGCGGATGAAGCGCATTTTCGCTTGGTGGGGCCTATAGATATACTTCCTGGCGCACGTGAAGCACTTGCAGGTGCCGTAGAACTAACGGGGCCAATACCACGCAGCGAGATGCGCGCCCAATTCCGTTGGGCAGATGTTTTTCTCCTGCCGTCGCTCTGCGAAGGATCCGCCACAGCCGTATATGAGGCTCTGGCGGCCGGGCTACCAGTTATTTGTACGGAGAATACTGGCAGTGTCGTGCGTCATGAGGTCGATGGTTTTATCGTGCCCATCCGTGATGTCGCCCAAACAGCCGAAATTCTGAAAATGCTCACCGCCGACCCTGAACTGTGCGAAACAATGGCAGAAAACGCTCGCCGCCGGGCGGCAGAATTCACCATTTCGCGTTACGGCGAACGCCTCCTCACAGCCCTCACGGGACATGCCAGGAAGCTGATCTCATGAACATTCTACACGTCGTCAGTTCTTATGATCCGGCAAAAGGTGGCCCTCAGGCCGTAGTAACCCGTCTGGCAGCGGCGCAAGCGGCGCTCGGACACGAAGTAACGATCATGAGTTATTGCGATCCGGTCACCAAGCTCCGTGCCGATGCAGCCACCGCCGGGATCCCTGGCTTTGTGAATGTGCGAAAAGTGCTCCTGCCATTCCCTAATGTCGTGGAAAAACTATCCGCATTTCATGCAAACCGTGCTCTGATCCCGTTAATACGTCATACGGACTTTGTGCACATCCATGGCATATGGGAAACGATCTTGCTGTGTGCCGGCAGGCTCGCTCGCCGTTTCAACGTCAATTATTGCGTTTGCAGTTGCGGCATGCTCGATGTTTGGAGCATGCAGCAGAAATCCTGGAAAAAGAAACTGGCTCTGAAGCTCGGTTTCCGTCGCATGCTGGACGGAGCCACTTTCATCCACGCCCTCAATATGGATGAAGTTGCATTGATGCAGCCCTTGGGTCTCAAAGCGCCGACACAAATCATACCGAATGGTATATTTGTGAACGAGATCGAGCCTCCCGAAGTCGCCGATACCGCGAAGCAGGCTGTGCCGTTTCCCAATGGACGCTACGTGCTATTCTTGTCCCGGCTGCACTATAAAAAAGGATTGGATATATTGGCTGATGCCTTCAAACATATCGCAGCCGCCTTTCCTGATGTAGATCTGGTCGTAGCCGGCCCCGATGGCGGCGCACAGGAAGATTTTATCCAGCGTATCAAAGGACACGGGCTGGAGACGCGCATTCATTTAACCGGCGGTCTCTATGGCGCGGCCAAGATCGCCGCATTGCATGGCGCTGCCTGTTTCTGTCTGCCAAGCAGACAGGAGGGCTTCAGTGTGGCGATCACAGAAGCGCTTGGCTGCGGCGTTCCAGTCGTCATCACCGAAGCATGTCATTTTCCTGAAATTGCGGAAGCGGGCGCTGGCTTGATCTGCCGTCTCGATAGTCAGGATATCGCGCACGCACTGACCAGCATTCTCGATTCTCCCGAAAAAGCCGATCGGATGAGACAAGCTGGTAAAACGCTCGTACGCGAAAACTACACTTGGCCGCATATTGCCTCACAGACCATAGAAATATACCGGGCTTATCAAGACCGAAACAAGCCTCCCGTCACACAGCCGGAATTTACTCAGCCGATATCTGCCTAAACATCCTGCAAGCCCGGCCCGGTGTCAGCTATGTGATCGCGTTTTCTGATCGGTTTTGCTGGATTGCCACCGCAAACGATCCAAGGCTCGATATCTCGGACACAGACACCGCGTGCAGCCAGCACGGCTCCCTCACCAATTGTCACGCCCGGCCCGACAAATGCTTCAGCCGCTACCCAGCTTTTGGGACCAATAGTGATCGGGGCCGCCTCCAGCGGAAAATTCGGCAAATCGATGTTGTGGCCCGCAGTACAAAGATGCGCTCGCTGCGAAACGATTGCGTAAGGCGCGAGCGTGACAGTTGCGACATTGTAACAGATCGCACCAGGACCGAGGGAAGCATGCGCACCCATGATCAGGTTCGACGGCCACCAGATGCGGGCGCTGCCCCGCACGATCGCAGTTCTGTCAATAGTTGCGCCAAACAGTCGAAGCACGAAACCTCGCCACCGCCACATGAACGATGGCGTCCAAGCAGCCAAAACCAACCATGCAACGGACCAGAAAAGACGTTGTACACGATGACTTAGTGTAAAAGTTGCGTCGCCCTCAAGGGGACTAGATGCTGTCTTGCGTCCCGCCACCGGCACAAACAAGCGAGTGCGCGCCACCCTAAGTGGGTCCCCGGAATATGCTTCATCATGAGTCATCGGAAACCACCTTCCAGCATCTGGAATCTACAACAAAACACCCGCTTCGTATGGGTTGAATAAAATCGTCATCGTTCATTGAGCGCTGGCCGACAGAGATCCGGATACATGATACTCTGCTCGATATCCGCACCGCCGATACGCCCGGAAAGCAGGTACCAGCCAAGCTTCGTGTATTCCTTGACAAGAATTTCGGTATCCGTTGCGAAATGCCCTGGATCCCACGGGGCTTTTTCAGCGACTGGTGCAGATATGAAGCGCATTTGCGGGCAAACGGCACTGAAACTCGCGACAGCACGCCGCGAGTGATACCAGTTGGTGACAATCAGCGCGGTTTTCGCCCCCATTCGCCGCAAAATCGGCGCGGACATCAAGGCGTTTTCCCAAGTACTACCAGAGCGACACTCCGCAAACACCGCCGATGGGTTCACTCCTTCGCGAATGAGAATCTGGCGGTTGAACAAGCAGTCGCCATCGCCGGTGACAAGCACAAGCGGCGCGCGTCCTTCCTTCCACAAACGGGCGGCATGCGCGGCGCGGGGCGCACCGTCTCCTCCGGGCACGACGATCACATCAGCCGAGTCGCCGCTGTCTTCCAGCGTCAAAACCTCACCTGAATGGAATAATGCAAGAAAGCCAAGGAAAAGAGCCGACGGAAGCGCCACGAACAGTTTTACCCCGCGCGCCCTCTTATTTCGAGAACGGAGAATAACTGTCCGGCCATCACTCATCGCAGAGCTCCCTCCGGATGCCTGCGTTGCTCTTCCATCTTCACAATTATCATGAATTCATATGCCGCCAGCAAGCGGCAATAGAAATAACCCGGCTTGCCATCGAGAAAGCCGCCGCGCAAAAGATACATATAGATAAATCGCAGGCTGGGGCGAAATGGCAAATGATGTGAAAGCGATTTAAGCGCCCGTCTTCGTCTGTCAGCGGTCCCGTTTGCAATACCGGCCCAATCGATTTTCCGCTCAAGCTGCCGCGTCGCGGAAATATCCGCTTCTACGGATGAATATCGATTGTGCTTATCATACCAGGCCTCAAGCCCCTTATTGAAACTGTAGTGAATAAAATGCGCCTGCAACTCGCCCCCCGGCCCTCCGCTGCATCGGGAATGAACCGAGCGCTCGAAGCTCACGCGGTCAGGTCGCACCAGACGGGTTATCCATGTCGGGTAAAGGCTTGCCCGTCGAATCCACCGGCCCATGAACATATTCTTGTAACGCGCCTTAAAAAATACTTCCGGTCGATTGGGGTCGGTCGCTATTGCCAGCATTTCATCGCGGAGATCAAGCGGGGTTATCTCGTCCGCATCTGGGGTGTAAACCCAAGGATACTTGAAAGTAATTTCTGTCAGGCCGTACATACGCTGCCTGTCTTCCGTATCGTAGGCTCGCTGATAAACGCGTGCGCCGGCAGCTGTTGCAATCTCCGTCGTGCGGTCGGTGCTGAATGAATCCAGAATGACAATGTCATCACACCAATCCAGTGATGCAAGGCAGGCTGGCAGATTGGCTTCCTCATTAAGCGTCATAATAAGCACCGAAACACTCATGGCGTGGCCCCCGGAAGTGTTATGTTGGTCTTGGTTGCCTGTGTAACGTTGATGATGGACGATGTGCCTGTCAGGCCATCCAGCCACCTTGTCATACGCAAAACGAAAAAGGTGTGCGCAAGAACGGGCAGCGCAAAAGAAAGCAGCATGATCCAAACAGGCAGCTCCAGCCGTATAGCCGTGTAAGCGAATGCGCCGGTGACGAAATTCAACGTCACGATCCCGAAAGCCGTCTGGCCCGGCGACAATCCGGCATCCATCATCAGGTGATGCAGATGCTGGCGATCTGCAGAAAAAGGGCTTCGCCGGGCGACTGTCCTGCGGACAATCAGGCTAAGCGTGTCGACAACCGGCACAACGACAATCCACGCCAGTACCGGAAATGCCCGCGATTGTGTCTCGTCAGCAAGCAGCAGCACCATAATGGCAAGCGCGCCCCCCAGGAGTGTGCTGCCCCCGTCTCCAAGAAATAGGCTCGCTTTGCTGCGCCAGGGATGGCGCATGTTGAAGACAAGAAAACCGAGACATGCCCCCATGAGCAACTGCGCCTGTATGGACAACCCCTTTTCACCCGCATCAAATGCTATAAGCGACAGCCAGAAAAATGACGCCGCGCTCGCGCCTCCGGCGAGGCCGTCGACACCATCGCTCATATTAACGGCATTGATGAGCCCGACAACAAAGGCTAATGCGACGAACATCAAGCCTATAGCGAACAATATTCTGGTGTAGGAAGGAACGTCTTCAAATCGTTCAACTACAAAGCCGAGATCAAAGGCTCCCATATCGGTCATGCCCAGCATCAGACATGTGGCGAAGAGCTGAATGGCAAGACGCGGAAGCGCCGGCAAATTGAAGCGATCATCCAGAACACCTGTGATCAGAATGAGGGAGAGGCCGGGCATCAGCGCAAATGCATCAGCTCTACTCGAGATCACCACGATCACCGAAAATGCCACAAAAATGGCGATACCCCCACAAAGCGGCACCGCTCCCTGATGCCATTTGCGTGCATCCGGCACATCGATGAGGCGTAATTGGCGAGCCAGTTCGCGAAAGCCCAGACAGAACGCGATCGAAAGGCCAAAAGCGGAAAACACGGACGCGAAAAGACTTGTCAATGTTCCCTCCCAGTCACATGCAGAAATCACTCGAAGAAATTTCTAACGCCTCAGCCGCGGCTTCTCGACTTGGCAATTTTGTGCGCGGCTTACGTCTTTCTGGTCAGGGGGTAGTCCTATCGGTGACATTTCCTGCTGTGTTCAAAACACTATCCTCTAGGCCGTGCGGGACATGGACTCGGTTCGACAAACCAGAGGTGATCGCATCCGCAGTCAAGAACGAGAAACATGGCCTCGCAGTCAGGAGAGACGTATGGAAGGTGCTCGAAGGAGCCTTTTGATGGCATCGCTCGAACAGCATGCCGGATTGCTGGTTAATTTCTTCACGGTAATGACCATTTCCCGCTTTCTGGGCCCCTCTGAAACCGGGCTGGCCATCGTTGGACTTGGTATCGCCGCGATTGTTTTCTCTCTCCGTGAATTTGCAAGCCCCGAGTTTCTCATCAAACTCGACAAAGTGCGCGACGAGGATATTCAGACTTCAATCACATTTCTCATGAGCCTTACGGCACTTCTCGCTGCCGCTCTTTACATGTCGCGCAAATATTTCGCCGCCTTCTATAACGATGAATCGCTGATCCTGTTTCTCGACGTTACGATTGTTGCAGCGCTGATCGAAAGCGTATCATTTCCGGTCGTGGCGATGCTGCGCCGGGAAATGGCGTTCGGTATGCTCGCGCGCATACGCACGACAGGCTCATGTTTCGGTGCCGCGATAACCGTGGCAATGGCTTATTGCGGCTTCGGCCATATGTGCATGGCATTCGGGTTGCTTGCCAGTGCGCTCGTCACCACAGCGCTTGCCTTGACCCTATATCCCATCGGACGTTTACTGCGGCCGAATATATCCGCAATACAAAATGCGTGGCGCTTCGGAATGTATCTCGGTGGAAACGCGGCATTGAACAAAATCTGCGAGACATTCCCGCAATTGATGCTTGGCCGCTTCATGCCGATGGCTTCCGTTGGCGTCTACAATCGGGCGAATACCGTAAGCGGGCTACCTGATCGGGTAATCCTTTCTGCGGTCTTTACCGTTGCATTTCCGGTTCTTTCCGCTCAGGTTCGAGAAGGAACAGACCTGCGCGAATCCTATATTGGCGCCCTTTCATATATCACCGTGGTGTATTGGCCGGCGCAGGCTGTTCTGGCCATTCTTGCATATCCTGCAGTACACATCATTCTCGGCCCCGGCTGGTCCGACGCCATACCCATCGTCGCCATATCCAGCTTGGCGAGTATCTTCTGGTTTCCCGTCATTCTCACCTATCCGCTTTTGATGGCACTGGGGCACAACCGTGACGCTTTTCTCTCCAATCTTTTGTCACGCACTGTGGCAGCCCTTATTCTATGCGCGGCAAGTTTTCACGGTCTGCTTGCAGTGGCCCTCAGCCAGTTCATCAGTTCACCCTTCCAGATGATAGTCGCAATTTTGTTCGTCCATAAGTACGTGCCCTATTCCTATGCTGCGCTAATCCAAGCGCTGCTGAGAAGCGGGCTTGTCACTGTCCTCACACTCATCGTCCCCTTGGCAATCGTTGCTGCCAATGACTTCTCATTCGAAATCTCATGGATAACAGGGGGGGTAATCGCAATCGCAGCCGCCGTGAGCTGGATCATTGCCGTACTGTCCAGCCGTCATCCATTCGCAAGAGAACTTATACATATATTCAACGGAGTGCTCAGATGGTTGCCTGTCAACTGGAGCGCAATCAGGCAATCGCGTTCAGCACTGACGCCCCCTACACCCGCAGACTGAACAGGTTTCATCAAACCAGGCCCATGAAAATGCCTAGCATCGACGTCGTCATTCCCAATTACAACTATGGCCGCTATCTTCAAGCCAGCGCCACCAGCGTGCTTTCACAGACTGGCGTCGATGTGCGCCTGTTGATCATCGACAATGCATCGACCGACGACAGCCCTGCGATAGCCCGACACATTGCCTCGCACGATCCCCGCGTGGAACTCCGGCTGCGCACGCAAAACCACGGCCCGCATGCCTCATTCAACGAAGGCGTTGACTGGGCGGATGCGGACTATTTTCTTATCCTTTGTTCTGACGACATCTTGGCGCCAGGCGCCCTTGCTCGCGCAGCAAGTTTTCTCGACCGCTGTCCCGATGTACATCTGGCGCATGGCGCTACGAGCATGATCTCAACCGATGGCATGCTTCCCGAAACCAACATTCAGGACATTTCCGACCAATGGTTCATTCAAGCGGGCAATGAGTTCATCGAATTCGCATGCCGCTACGCTCTCAATCCCGTTGCCGGTCCAACCGCCATCGTGCGCACAGCCATACAAAAACGCCTGGGACACTACAGACCCGCATTGCCGCATACCGACGACCTGGAAATGTGGCTGCGCATTGCAATGCACGGAAATATCGCAGTTACCGGTTTCGTGCAGGCTTTTGCACGCATCCATCCACACAACCAGTCGGCGACCGTAAAAGGCATTCTGCACTGGAACCACGCATTCGAAGCGGCTTTTCGTTCATTCTTCGAACATGAAGGGGAGAACCATCCCGATGCCGTGCGGTTGCTCCAAGCGGTCCAAAACCGTCTTACGAAACGCGCGTACTGGTCGGCTATTGCCAATCTGACCCACGGCGAAAAAGGAGCTGCGCAGCTTTTCGCTTTCGCCTTCAGGCGACGCCCGGTATTGGCGATTTTCCCGCCAGTAGACTATTTGCTCAATCGTCCTTCCCGCGCTCTTGCGAGACAAACTGCCGAATATTGAAATCCCGACTGCCTTTTCGGCGATAACTGAGAACGGTTTCTTTCAAACGTTGTTCCTGTTCCGCCAGCCGCCTCAGATAGTCATCAACTCCGATCTTTATTTTTTGTACAAATCGCTCACGGTGCACAAACAACTCGTCGACCTGATCGAGAACCCTGGCGGGTTCGAAAGTCTCGACGTGATGGCAGAACAGGCCGAGGCCAGTGTCTTGCAGGAGGACGTCATTTTTCCGGGCATAGCCGAGCGATATTGCCGGTCTCCCCATCCGTAGTGCGCAAACGATATTATGATAACGGCTCGCAACCACAATATCCGTTTTCGCTATCTGCTTCATCAAATCGTGCAGAGACGTCACCGGCTCAACGATCACCTCATCTCCGCGGCCAGGTCTTATTCTGGCAAGAAGGTCATCCAGAGCCTGTTGATCGGACTTGTCGCCAGATAAAAGCCTCACCTGTCGGCCGCTTTGCAAAAGCTTGTCCATGATCTCGGTCATTCTGTCCAGATAGGTTTCGTATATTGCGGAAGCGTTTTGATCCTGCTTTTTCCAGCCCTTGTAGACCATAACTCCAAGACCGATCCTTTCGCGCCCGTTTTGTCCTTCTTCTTCTCTGACGGCTGGCAGCGAAAAGGCAATATCGGCGCTTACCGGATCAGCCGAAACATCAACATTCATGCTGTGCATGAAATCATGCGATACCTTGTCCCGAAATGAGCGAAAAGAAGCAAGCCTTGCGGCTTTCTTCATAAAAATCTGGCTTAAGGGATGAACTATCGGACCTGCACCGATTGACACAAATACCAATTGCGCGCCACCCATTCTTGCGGCCACACACCAGCGCAAGATCGCAAACGGCCAGCCAAAGGGATCTTCGTTGAAATCATCCAGAATCCCCGTGCCGGGAATGATCATCAGATCAAGTCCGTAAGCTATGGAAACCGCCCGGATGAAATCACCAAGTCGGCGCGGCATTCGCATGAAGGCCTGGTCGATGGTTCGCAAGATCGGATTTGACAGAGACGGTCGCCCTATCGATCTTGCATCAATGTGGAGCGTTTCCTGAATAATTTGCGGTCCTGAACAGATACAAACAATATGTGCTTCCGGACAAATCCGATTGAGCACCTTCAACATAGCCTCCAGCGAACCGTCATTGCCGGTATTGCCGGAGCCAAACTGCCCGAAGAGACCTATTCTCATCCGTATATCTCCCACCCCCTCCCGGAAAGAACGTAGGTCTGGATCGGGGTTTTAGGAAACTGGCAGAATGGCGAAGCGCTTCCCCTATTGTGGGATGGTAGATACTCCCGTTAGCCAAAATGCCACTTGATACATTTCGGTTAAACTGCCCTCGGTATATCCATCGCCCCCGCGATATACCAATACAGGGTTTCGGGGGGAACGCCGTTCCCCCCGAGCTCTTTTCGCTGTATCGGGAAATAAGCTCATGGTCATGAAGTGCGCCTATTTTGTTCGACCTCATATCGGTGGCACTTATTCTGTTTTTACACGGTTGCGCAGTTCGCTTGCCCAATCGCAGACAGAGCTTCGCTGGCTTGCTGCAGGTTATCCGAACGACATCATTGATTTGACGCCCCCTCACTTGAGCGATGCGGGCAGGTTCGGAGACGCGGTTGATCAGCTTGGAGTACTTGATGAGAAGACACGCGCGACACGGTTTATCAATTTTCTGCGCGACAACCGTTATGAAGCCGTCTTTGTAAATGTGCTCGCCAACCAGTTCGAGACCAATCTCATTCGCTATCTGCCGGCAAACATCCTGCGCATCATGATCGTACACAACATCACGCCTGGCACCTATGCGGCGGCACATGCAATCCGCGATCATGTGCACGCCACAATCGGTGTGTCCAAGCGCTGTCGCGACGATCTTATCGCCCATTATGGCTTCGATGAAGCGCGTACCATCGTGATACCCCATGGTCTTTCTGCCGACCGCAGCGCATCGGCAACTTGCGAAGTACGCAGAGCGCGTCTGGAAACCGGGGCACCCGTGCGCCTTCTGTACCTTGGACGGGTTGAAGATAATTCCAAGGGCGTCTTCTGGCTGCCGTCGATCCTGAAGTCGCTTCAATGCCCATACAGCCTAACAGTTGCAGGCGATGGCCCTGATCTGGCTCAATTGCGCAAAAGACTCGCCCCGTTTCATGACAAAGTTCAATTTACCGGCTGGGTGGCGCCCGAAAATGTGCCTCATCTTGCAAGGCACCACGATATCCTCATCATGCCATCGCGATATGAAGGCTTCGGCCTCACGCTCATTGAGGCCATGAGTCAAGGTTGTCCAGCTGTGGTATCGCACATTGGCGGCGTTACCGATACAATCGTGACCCATGGCAAAGACGGTGTCCTTTTCCCCGTCGGGGACTGGAGAAAAGCGGTGCGTCTCATCAACGAACTGGCGACCAATCCTTCGCTTCTCACAAGCATGGCGGATGCAGCGATTGAGAAAGTCGCTACGAGTTTCGACAGCACAACCGCCGGAAGCGCCTATCTGAATCTGCTTGAAAGGCTACGCAAAGACCCGCCCGTCGTACACGTTCCCCTTCAGCTTTCCAGTTGGACGATGCCGCTCGCGCTCCACACAAGTTTGCGTAGTCATTTGCCCAGACCAGTCAAGAACTGGCTGCGCCATATGCGCGAAAGACTATACACGACATCGTCACCAGCTTGAATCTACGTCTTGCGGAGATGTCATATCCACCTACAGCCAGCGCGGAAAACCGTTGAAAAAACGCTAAGCTGAACCGATAAAGCGAGGACAGGCGAATGAACCTTTTTACATCGCAATTCCGCAATTCGCAGCTTCTCGGCAACAGGGCACATGCGCTTATCCCGGGCGGCTGTCATACCTATGCTAAAGGCGACGACCAATATCCCGTGCTATCGCCGGGCTTCATCAGACGCGGCATGGGCGCTCATGTGTTCGACGCGGATGGTCATGAGTATATCGAATATGGCATGGGCAACCGTGCCGTAGGACTTGGACACGCCTATCCACCCGTATTGCGCGCAGTGCAGGATGCGCTCCAGAATGGTTGTAATTTTACACGCCCCTCTGTCATGGAAGTGGAGTGTGCAGAACGCTTCCTCGACATGATCAAGGGCGCGGAAATGGTGAAGTTCTGCAAGGACGGTTCGGACGCTACATCAGCGGCAGTGCGCCTTGCCCGCGCCTATACCGGACGGGACATGATCGCTTGTTGCGCCGACCATCCGTTTTTCTCAACGGATGACTGGTTCATCGGCACAACCAAGATGAATGCAGGCATCCCCGCAACGGTATCGGCGCTTACTGCCACCTTTCGGTATAACGATCTGAATAGTGTGCGCGCCTTATTCGAAAATTATGGCGGGCGCATTGCAGCCATCATTCTGGAGCCAGCACGCACAGAAGAACCAAAAGACAACTTTCTCCACGAGGCCATGCGTATCTGTCATGCCAATGGCGCTCTGTTCATTCTCGACGAAATGATAACCGGCTTCCGCTGGCACATGCGCGGCGCTCAAAGGCTTTATGGAATTGAACCGGATCTCTCCTGTTTCGGGAAAGCGCTTGGAAACGGTTTTTCAGTTTCGGCTCTTGCCGGAAAATGTGAGTTTATGCGGCTTGGCGGGCTAACTCACACAGACTTGCCTCGCGTCTTTCTTCTTTCCACCACCCATGGTGCAGAAACACACGCACTGGCGGCCGCCATTGCAACAATGGCGGTTTATCGGGACGAACCGGTAATTGAGCGCCTACATGAGCAGGGAACAAAACTCGCAGCAGGGATCAATACGGCGATTGCACGTCATGGTCTGCACAACCATGTCCGCCTTATAGGGCGTCCCTGCTGTCTCGCTTATTCGACACTCGATGAGGACGGGCATCCATCGCAGGCGTTTCGCTCGCTTTTGCTGCAAGAGACAATCCGGCGAGGCATATTGATGCCTTCACTGGTGGTCAGCTATACACACAGCGACAACGATATCGAGCGCACCGTTGACGCCATCGATGAAGCCCTCGAAATCTATGTTCGGGCACTGCATGATGGCGTGGGTTCCTACCTGACGGGACGTCCCTCGCAGATCGTGTATCGCCGTTTCAATGAAACCGCTCCCCTCACTTCCCTGGCGACACTGTGAGACATCGGTTTTTGGCGCTGTTTCTGCTGGCCTTTGTGTTGGAGGGCGGCAACAATCGTGCTATCGCCGACACTTGGTCCACACCAAGCCTTCCAATCCAGATAGCAAGCGAACAGCGTTTTTTCCGCGACGCTACAGGCAACCCTTTTCTCCTGATCGGTGATACCGCCTGGTCATTGATCGCAGAATTAAAACGCAAGGAAGTAGAAATATACTTGCGCGACCGCAAGGCACGCGGCTTCAACGCAATACTGGTCAATCTGATTGAACACGAATTTTCCAGTAACCCGCCAGCCAATGCCTATGGCGCCAAGCCTTTTACCGGAAACACTTTCGGACCACTGAACACCGCTTACTTTGACCATGCCGCCTGGGTGATTGAGCGTGCGCAGGCTATGGGATTGCTCGTTCTCCTCGCACCTGCCTATCTTGGCGTAAATGGCAGCAGTCAAGGCTGGTACGCCGAAGCGGAAACCGCCGGACCAAAGGTTATACGCACTTACGGCGAAGCCATCGCAAGGCACTTTTCCAAGTTCCACAATATTGTATGGGTGCTCGGTGGCGACTTCGACGCACCCGACAAATTACTTGTCTCAAGCCTCGCGGAAGGTATCACCCGCGTTACACCCGGCGCTCTGCAAACGATCCATTCCAGCCGCAACACACCAACTGCGGAATACTGGAAAGAGGCCCGATGGCTTTCCTTCGATACCGTTTATGATTACGACAATGTACATGGCACGATATTGTCACGCACCGAAAGCCAAACTATGCCTGTGGTCCTGCTCGAAGGTCTTTATGAGGATGAGCGTGGAACAGCCGCGCAGGCGCTGCGCATGAATGCCTATGGGGCCTTGCTGGCCGGTGCAGCCGGTCAGGTTTTTGGCAACAATCCGATCTGGCATTTCAGCGGCCCCGGTGTGTTTTCCGCTGAAAACATCTGGCAGGAAGCCTTGAACAGCCCCGGCTCCAGATCCATGACATATTTGCGCATCCTGTTCGACATGATCCCGTGGACGGAATTGCGGCCGGATCGAAACCATACTATCGCGCTTCACGACAAGACATTCGCAGCCTTTCTTCCGGACCGAAGCTTGATCGTACTCTATGGAAACATGGCTAACGGCAATGATAGTTTCACGATCAGAAAAGAGGCACTCACCAGCATCGGCGAAGCAAACTGGTTCGATCCCGCTTCAGGCAAAATGTTCAAAGCCAGGACACCGAAACAGGGTGAAGCGACGACACGCTTCGAGCCACCATCTACTCGCAACGCCGGCGAAGATAGCGACTGGATTCTGCTTATCGGTCATACCAAGGGTGTCGATCCTGACCGAAAGCCGTAAGCAGTTACGCCCCCTGCACTGCCCGGCCCTCTCTGCTTATGCCTTATGCCAAATCGTTCCAGCATCGGACGCGGGCTAACATGGATTTGTCAGTCTGGCTTGGGAGTGGGTCATGAAAGTAATGGTTACGGGACATCAAGGCTATATCGGCTCGGTGATGGTGCCGATGTTGCTTAATGCCGGACACGAGGTGTGCGGTTACGATGCAGGGCTTTACGAACACTGCATCTTCGAGGACGGCGGTGCGGTCGCTACAATTCCGCATATCCGGAAAGATGTGCGCGATGTCACGCCTCGGGATCTCGAAGGTTTCGACGCGGTCATTCATCTCGCCGCATTGTCGAACGACCCCCTTGGCAACCTCAATGAAGACTTGACTTACGCAATCAATCATCGGGCCAGCGTCGAAATGGCAAAGGCCGCAAAACGTGCAGGCGTAGGCCGTTTTCTCTTTGCTTCTTCCTGCAGCAATTATGGCATAAGCGATGCCGAGCTCATTGACGAAACAGGCGAACTCAAGCCCGTTACGGCCTATGGCCGGTCAAAAGTCATGGCCGAGCGTGACATCCGCGAACTCGCTGACACATTATTTTGCCCCGTCTACCTCAGGCCCGCCACGGCATATGGCGTTTCGCCCTGTCTGAGGTTTGATATCGTTCTCAACAATCTGGTTGCTTGGGCTGTGACGAAGGGACTGATTTATCTGAAATCCGATGGCACGCCATGGCGGCCAATCGTCCACATTCGGGATATAAGCCGAGCTTTCATGGTTGCCATGGAGGCACCTTGTGAAAAAGTCTGCAACGAAGCTTTCAATGTAGGCTCCACCGATCACAATTATCGCATACGCGATATTGCTGGTATTGTTGCCGCGAACGTACCCGATTGCAGGATCGAATATGCTGTGGATGCCGGACCGGATTCCCGCTCTTATCGGGTAAGCTTCGAAAAGCTCGCCAGTGTGCTGCCGCAGGCAAGGCCAGAATGGGACGCCAAAGCCGGCACCCTGGAATTGCTGGCCGCATATAGCCGGTCCTCTCTGACATTGGATGAGTTCGAGGGACCGCGTTTCCAGCGCATCGCGCATATTCGTAAGCTGCTCGGCGATGGTGTGCTCGACGCCGCTCTTCGGCGGCGCGTGGACGAGCCTTCCCATCCTGTGGCGGTCAATGCATGATGAACACCATATCCCCTGCTTGCGATGCGGCGACAGAACCAATCGGCGCCGCAATATATGCGCTGGCGGCAAAGCTTTATCCGATATGCCGAAGTCTTGCTGGCGATGGCGTACGTCAAACCCTGGCCGTCATCGGCGAGCATATTCCCCTTGAACTCAAGGGAATACCGACAGGTACGCCGCTCTACGACTGGAAAGCACCTCAGGAATGGATCATCCGGCAAGCCTTCATCGCCGCCCCGAGCGGAAAACGCATCGTCGACTTTGCGCAGCATAATCTGCATGTCGTGAATTATAGCGTACCGGTGCGACGATCGATGCCGCTAGATGTGCTGAAGAAACACGTCCACACGTTGCCGGAGCAACCACAACTCATTCCCTATCGCACATGCTACCATGCGGATGACTGGGGTTTCTGCATGAGTCATAATGACTTTATGAATATGCCTGACGGCATCTATGAAGTCGTGATCGATGCCGAAAGACTGGATGGCGTATTGACCTATGGCGAATTCATTCACAAAGGCGCTAAGGAAGAATCATTCTTACTTTCCGCGCATCTTTGCCACCCTTCGCTGGCCAATGACAATTGCTCAGGCCTCGCTTTGCTGGCCCACATTGGTCGCGCGTTAAAAACGCGGAAAACGCGATATACCTATCGTCTTCTGTTCGCCCCAGCGACGGTCGGAGCGCTCGCATGGCTTTCCAGCAATGAATCCGACATTGACCATATACGTCATGGTCTGGTCGTTTCATGTGTCGGGGATGGCGGCGGGCCGAACTACAAGCGCAGCAGGCGCGGTAATGCCAGTATTGACCGCATCATGACACATGTCTTCCGTCATTCTGAACTGCCAGGCGCTGTCGTTCACGACTTCTGGCCTTATGGCTATGACGAACGGCAATTTTGCTCACCGGGCTTTAATCTGCCGGTAGGTCTTTTCCAGCGCAGCTTGTTCAATGCGTTTCCAGAATATCATACATCGGCTGACAATCTTGACTTCATCCAGCCAGAGCATCTGGAGCGCTCGTTTCAGCTTATCATGCGGGCAATAGATATTGTTGAAAAAGACTGGACGCCACTGAATATGCAGCCCAAAGGCGAACCGCAATTGGGTCGCCGGGGCCTCTATGCGACAATCGGCGGCGACAGTCAGGCAGCGCAGAAGGCCCTGGCAATGCTATGGGTTCTCAACCTTGCCGATGGCAGCTATTCGCTGCTTGATATGGCTGAACGCTCGGACTTGCCGTTTGAGATGATCGCCAGCGCCGCACAACGCCTGACAGAGAACGGCCTTCTGAAATCTGCCTCACAAGATTGAACTGTTCTCGGCGTTTTGCATCAACGGCCAGGCAAGATCTTTCTCAGAAATCACACTCGGGGCATCCGGCCAAACTATACCCAGCGCGGGGTCATCATAACGCAATCCTGTTGCCTGATCCGGTGCATAGTGTTTGGAAATCATATAGCGGACAAGAACGTCGTTCGTGAGGGTCTGAAAGCCGTGTGCGCAACCTTCCGGAATATAGAGCTGCGCGCCATTTTCCGCAGAAAGTTCTACACTGTCCCACCGCATATAAGTCGGCGACTCCGGCCTGATATCGACCAGCACATCCCAAAGCACACCCTGCAGGCACGTCACGAGCTTGGTTTCCGAGTGAGGCTCGCTTTGATAGTGAAGGCCGCGCAGAGTCCCTTTCTGTCGCGAAAATGAAAGGCTATGCTGCGGGAATTGCGTTTCCATATGCCGTTCCGCGAATGCGGTTTCACAAAAGACGCGTGCAAACCATCCCCGTTCGTCTTCGAGCCTCTTGGGCTCTATCACCCAAGCATCTCTGATATTCAAAGGAACAAACCGCATCTGATGCCTCGATCTTATGGATGATCGATACAGTGTGCCAACCCCCGCACTTGATGAAAGAACGCTGTTCGAGGTGCCCCCGATGCAAAAGGCGTAAGCGCCAGTTAGCCGATCGATGGGAAAACCAATCTCCACCGTCTTCTGGTTGAAAGATGCCCCCTTCCCGCCCCTTTATGAGATGACAGCGACACCGATGGCGTAAGGCCTTCGGTCTGATTGCAGTATCGGCAAGTTTCCCACCTCTTTGTAGGTTGGTCCGTCCCATAACGGCCCCAAAAGGGGAGGCAAAACGGATGACCATTCAAACAGCTGGCATACTGGGGAGACAACAAATGGTGCACGAAGGGACCATTTGTCGGCTTTGTGGGAAACTGCTCCGGCATACATTTGTCGATCTCGGTATGTCGCCACCCTGCGAGAGCTTTGTAACCGCAGATAAACTGGATCAAATGGAAGCATATTATCCGCTATATGCCCTCGTCTGCGACAGTTGTTATCTGGTCCAGATAAAAGAATACTTTTCCCCCTCTGACATATTCGGTGAATACGCCTATTTTTCATCCTTCGCTACAAGCTGGGTTAGTCACGCCAAGGCCTACTGTGACGCCATCATCCCGAGACTACAGCTCGACAAGAGCAGTTTCGTCGTGGAGCTAGCAAGCAATGATGGTTATCTGCTCCAGCATTTCCTTCCCGAAGGCATTCCCATTCTCGGTATAGAACCTGCTGCCAATGTGGCCGAGGTCGCCATCGCGAAAGGCGTTCCGACGCGGGTTGACTTCTTTGGAACGGAACTGGCGTTGAAACTCATCTCCGAAGGCAGGAAAGCTGATCTGATTATCGGCAACAACGTTCTGGCGCAAGTGCCGGATCTCAACGACTTCGTGCACGGTATGCGGCTTTTACTGAAGCCGGAAGGAACGATCACCCTCGAATTCCCACACCTTGTCAATCTGATCGAACACAACCAGTTCGACACGATCTATCACGAGCACTTCTCCTATTTCTCGCTGCTGACGGTTCAGTACATGGCGCAGCGCCACCGGCTGAAAATCATCGACGTGGAAGAAATCCTGACCCATGGCGGCTCGCTGCGGGTCTACCTCGTCCACCAGTCGAGCAAGCATAAGGCGCATGCGCGGGTCGGCGCTATGTTGAAGCGCGAAGAGAGTTTTGGCCTGAAGAAAATAGAGCTTTATGAACATTTCGCCGAGAAAACACGTCGTACCAAACGCGAGCTGCTCTCATTCCTGATCGCGGCCAAAAATGCGGACAAAACCATTTGCGGTTATGGTGCGCCAGGAAAAGGCAACACACTTTTGAACTATTGCGGGATCGGCACCGATTTCCTTGATTTCACCGTTGATCGCAATCCTTATAAACACGGGCGCTACACCCCGGGTATGCACATTCCGATATATGATGTGCCGGCAATCGACGAGCATAAGCCGGACTACATTCTCATCCTGCCATGGAATTTCAAAGACGAAATTATCTCGCAGATGCAGCATGTAGCCGAATGGGGGGCGAAATTCATAATCCCGATCCCCCATGTAACGTTAATCGATCCTGCACTCTACACAGAGGAGCGGTAAGTCATGAAAGTCGTCCTGTTCTGCGGAGGTCTCGGAACCAGAATACGCGAATATTCCGAGAGCGTTCCCAAACCGATGATTCCGCTTGGACATCAGCCGATCCTGCACCATGTCATGGAATATTACAGCGACTATGGGCATGAAGATTTCGTTCTATGTCTTGGTTATAAAGCAAATGTCGTTAAAGACTTTTTCCTCACGATGCGTCCCCAGACATTCGCAGATTGCGTGGTTTCGGAAGGCGGTCGCAATGTGCAGCTTCTAGGAGACATCAAGCGGGACTGGAGCGTAACGCTGCTCGACACGGGTATCTGGCGCAACATTGGAGAAAGATTGTGGAGCGCGCGCGCGCATCTGGCGCAGGAGGAAATGTTTCTCGCCAACTATAGCGATGGCTTGAGCGATGTCGATCTGGATGACATGACCCAACGTTTCCGTGAAAGCGGCAAGATCGCGTGTTTTCTAGCCGTTCGTCCACCTCTGACCTATCATCTTGCGGACATCGCCGCCGATGGCAACGTACGCGAATTCCGCACCTCCACTACATCTGACATCTGGATCAATGGTGGCTTCTTCCTGTTCCGGCAGGAAATTTTCGATTTCATGCGCGCAGGCGAGGAACTTGTTCTTGAACCCTTCAGTCGTCTGATCGCCGCGAACCAGTTGATGGCTTACAAATATGAAGGTTTCTGGCGATCGATGGATACACTGCGTGACTGGCAGACACTGGAAGACATGGTCGAAAAGGGTGACATGCCTTGGAAGAAGCGTTCAATGCAGCGCCTAGCCAGGAATGTCGCAATCTCCCTGTCATGATAAACTTTCCTGCGCTCGGCGGTCTTGGGAGACCGCTCCAGATACTCTGCCTCGGCGCACATTCGGATGACATCGAAATCGGCGCGGGCGGAACATTGCTCACGATGTTAGAATCCGGCTCGCCGATACATGTTGAATGGTGTGTGCTTTCCGCGCCCGGCAAGCGCCACGCGGAAGCCGAAGCCTCAGCGCGTGACTTTCTCGCAGATACAACCTCCATCGGCATTCACATTGCCGACTTTGAGGATAGTTACTTTCCCGAACAGAACCGCGATATCAAGCAATGGCTGATCGGGCAACGCGCGCGCCAGCTTCCGGATATTGTTTTTACGCATCAGCGCCATGATGCACATCAGGATCATCGGACGTTGAATGAACTGACCTGGAATCTGTTTCGTGATCAGGTCATTCTTGAATATGAGATTCCAAAATGGGATGGCGATATCAGTCAACCGAATGCCTATTCGGCACTATCTGCACGCGTCCTGGAGCGGAAAATTGAACTCCTGATGTACCACTTCGGAACCCAGCGTTCGAAAGATTGGTTTGACGCTACGACTTTTCGAGGATTGGCGCGGCTGCGCGGTCTGGAATGCAGGGCGCCCGAAACTTACGCCGAAGCTTATCATATCCGTAAAATGCGCTTTCTTTGAGCAAGCGTTAGGAGGCTGTCTCCGTAATGTGACCTCGTTCAAACCGGTCATATCAAAAGACGTATGCTCGCCAACCTTATCCACTTTTTTAGGCCGGGTTTGCACCAACAGCCGAAACCGTTTTCAAGACACGAGATGGTATGAACATTGACAATACCTGACATCTACGAGCTGACGGCGTTTCATCTCCCACCTCCAGCCCATCGTTTTCGGAGCGTCCGCAAATGAACTGGCCGCTGACATGGTTATTTATTCTTGTTGTGGCTTGGTTTCTTATCGAAGCCTTCTGCCATCCGAAAAAGATGTATGAGTTTCCGTGTCTTGCCGGTGTTATGACACTGGGGTTCATTCTGCCGCAGCTTCCAGCCGCGGCGAATGACATGTTTCTCCCCGAAGGGGCCTACAGCTCCACCATGCTGATGGGTATTCTCTGCCTGCTGATGCTGCGGTTGGGGTGGACGTTAGGTAAACCGGTTGCCTCTTTCAAAATTGCCTTCAGCGAAAAGAAGCTGCTTTACGTCGCCGCGTGTTTTTCGATGGTGGGCGCCTACTTCTATTTTCTGCTGAGTCGGGTGCCGGGCGAGCTTTTGATCGGCGTGCAGGTCACTGGCGCACCGGTGATCTATCTATTCTTTGCGCGGTTTCTCACATACGGGCTAGGGATTGCGTTGCTGTGTTTTGCGCACCGCGCTTCCGTTTTCAGCACAGCAATCATCGGATTCGACCTGATTTTCTATCTGGATCGCATTATCGTGTCGGGCAGCCGCGCAGGCGCAATAGAGCTTGTCATGATGGTTTTATTGGCGCTCTGGTTTCATCGTGGCTGGATTATTCCCCGTGGGATCATGATAGCGGGCATCGTGGCAGGGACGTTCTTCATGGCCAGTATGGGGGACTATCGAATGGTAACCCGCTCGCATTCCGCTTTCGTACTGGATGAAATTCTTGAGATCGATTTCGCCCAAAATTTTGAGGAAACCCTGTCCAAGGGCGGGGAAGAAATACGCAACGCCACATTACGGATCGATGATGTCAACCGCAGGCTTGTATTCGACTACGGCAAATTCCACTGGAACAAGATCGTCTTCAATTTCGTCCCGGCGCAGATTTTTGGCTCAGCCTTCAAACAATCACTGGAACTCGAAACGCCTGCTTTGGCCCGCGATTACAATCCCTCGACTGGCACAACAGAAACAGGGTTTTCCGACGCATTCGCATCTTTCTGGTATTTCGGCGCGGTGAAATTTCTAATTCTCGCCTGGTTCATGCGATCCATATGGGAGACCGCCAATAGCGGCGCAATGCTGGGGCAGTTATTGTATATCATGTCGATAATACCGGCCATGCATGCCATCTCGCATCAAACCGATTGGGTCGTACCCGTTTGGATTCATATGGCGATCTTTCTCGGCCCCGTGCTCTATTTCTGCAGGATCCGGATGCTGAATCCGTTGGGTCAACCGCAGCAATCGTCGTTTGGCGTAGGCTATCAACTGGATTGAAACGATGTTTGAAGAAAAACCGGTTCGACACCAAATCTCAGAATGTGCTCCACCTGCCCCGCGATATATTCGGGATCACTGAGCGCAATCACATGCCGCCTGCCTTGCTCGTAGAGATCGTCCGAATGAAACACCTGCTCAATCGCCCGGGCGAGCTGCTCGGGATCATGCCTGTCGATGACGTAACCAAATTGCCGATTACTGATGATTTCCTTCAACCCGCCATGCAAAACCGAAGCAACAACAGGAATACCGTGTGCCATCGCCTCAAGTGGAGTGTTGCCCATCGCATCCCAATCGGAATTGAACAAAAGCAGATCTATGGCGTGATAGAAATCCTTCATACTCTTCTGCCAGCCGATCCAGATAACGCTGTCGGCGATACCAAGATTGGAAGCTAGCGCTTTTAGTTCTTCACCCATCGGACCGTCGCCCGCTATAACAAAACGAACTTGTCGCTCCTCGGCGATCACGCGCGATGCGGTTTGCAGAAAAACATCAAACCTCTTTCGATCAATAAGCCAGCCCGCATTGCCGACAATGAGCACATCTGCAGGCAGCCCCAGTCTGGCGCGAGCGGCTCTCTTGAGGCTTGCCGATTGTTTGAGAGGCGGTTCAAGTGGGTTCCTGATTGTCCGGGCAAGGCTCTTTATATCTGGATATATGGCCTCAGCCTCGTGCCGTACGAAATCGGATGGAAAGCTGATAGCATTGAAACGCGGCTGGGCTAGCCGGTAAAATATACGCCATTGCCATTGCTTCCGGACACCGTGATGGAAATGCATCGCCAACAACCGATGATCTTTGCCTAGACCACCGAGAGCCAGCATAGCCAGAAGATTGTGGCCGGTCATAATCACGCCATCGGCATGTTCTTTTCGCAAATGTCTGAAGAGGCGGGGAGCGCTCTTCCAGCCCAAGTGACCCTCATAGGGCAACCCCGTCGCCGGTATATCGTTTTCGCGCAGCAAATCCTCAAGCGGGCCAAGCGGGTTGAGCGACAATACCCTGCACCGATGCCCGCGAGCCATCAATCCACACATGAGTCGCAGGGAAGCCTGTTCCATGCCTCCAAGATGCGTACATTGCATAATATTCAGAATATCCATGGCAAACGGCGTCACGTGAAGTTTGCCCGAGGATAACAGCCTGCGGGCGTGTCGCCAGATATCCTGTTTATCGATGGGCATACTCCATTCGACCTATCGGACACCCGACGCTGGCAGCACGGGCGAGAAGATCGTACTTCGCGCCTGATGTTAGGTGTTAGGTGTTAGGTGTCGGTTCAATGCATTGGACGTTAGTCTAAAATGCCCAATCCTCGTCTTCAGTCGCGACCGCCTTGCCAATGACATAGGATGAACCAGAACCTGAAAAGAAATCATGGTTTTCGTCGGCATTCGGCGAAAGTGCGGACAAGATAGCCGGGTTGACCTTGCAGGCTTCAGCCGGGAACAGTGCCTCATAACCAAGGTTCATGAGGGCCTTGTTGGCGTTGTAATGCAGGAACTTCTTCACGTCTTCCGTCAGGCCAACCCCATCATAAAGCACTTCCGTATAGCGCACTTCATTGTCGTAAAGCTCAAGGAGCAGTTCGAAGGCGAAATCCTTGGTTTCCTTTTTCTGTTCTTCGCTAAAAAGCTCAAGACCTCGCTGAAACTTGTAGCCGATATAATAGCCGTGCACCGCTTCATCCCGGATGATGAGCCGGATGAGATCGGCTGTATTCGTCAGCTTCGCCCGGCTCGACCAGTACATCGGCAGATAGAAGCCCGAATAGAACAGGAAACTTTCCAGAAAGACGCTGGCGATTTTCTTTTTCAGCGGATCGTCCGCGCGATACTGCTCGAGGAGCAGAACAGATTTGCGCTGTAAAAATTCATTTTCTTCCGACCAGCGATAGGCATCATCAACGTCGGGACTCAGGCACAGCGTCGAGAAAATCGAGGAGTAGGACCGCGCATGAACCGCTTCCATGAACGAGATGTTGGATAGCACCGCCTCTTCATGCGGTGTCACCGCATCATCCATCAACTTCACGGCACCGACTGTATTCTGGATCGTATCGAGAAGCGTCAAACCAGTGAAAACGCGGATCGTCAGCTGCTTTTCCTGCGGTTTCAGCGTTTCCCACGACTGAGTATCATTGGAAAGCGGCACTTTTTCCGGCAGCCAGAAATTGCTCGTCAGACGGTTCCAGACCTCAAGGTCTTTCTCATCTTCGATCCGGTTCCAGTTGATCGCGCGCACTGCGGCGGGTTTCGGGTTCTTGGTCTTTACTTGAATATTCATTGGTCATCACCAGTGGTCAGAGGGCGCAAGAAACGCAGCCCTGCACTTCCGTGCCGGAGAGCGCCATCTGGCGCAGGCGGATGTAGTAGATGGTCTTGATCCCCTTCTTCCACGCGTAGATCTGCGCGCGGTTGATGTCGCGGGTGGTTGCAGTATCGCGGAAGAACAATGTCAGAGATAGGCCTTGATCGACGTGCTGCGTCGCCGCCGCGTAAGTGTCGATGATCTTTTCCGGCCCGATCTCATAGGCATCCTGATAATAATCGAGATTATCATTAGTCATGAAGGCTGCCGGATAGTAGACGCGACCGGTCTTTCCCTCCTTGCGGATTTCAATTTTTGACACGATCGGATGAATCGACGACGTCGAATGATTGATATAGGAGATCGAGCCTGTCGGCGGCACGGCCTGAAGGTTTTGGTTATAAAGCCCGCCCTCCATCACCGCATTTTTCAGATCGCCCCAGTCATCCTGTGTCGGGATCGCAATGCCAGCCTTTTCGAAGATTTCGCGAATCTTTTCCGTCGCCGGTTCCCAAAGCTGCTCGGTATATTTGTCGAAATATTCGCCCGATACATATTTGGATTTCTCGAACCCTTTGAAGGACTTACCCGTTTCCACAGCGATCAGGTTCGATGCGCGGACCGCATGATAGGTCACCGTATAGAAATAGATATTCGTGAAATCGACACCTTCCTCGGAACCGTAGTAAATCCGCTCGCGGGCAAGATAACCATGCAGGTTCATCTGGCCGAGGCCGATTGCATGGCTTTCATCATTACCTCGTGCGACCGACGGCACGGAACCGATATGGCTCATGTCGGAAACCGCAGTCAGAGCGCGGATGGAGGTCTCGATGGTCTTGCCGAAATCAGAGGAGTCCATTACTGCTGCAATGTTGAGCGAACCCAGATTGCACGAAATATCCTTGCCGAGATAATCATAGGAAAGGTCTTCGCCGAAGATGCTCGCCTCACTCACCTGGAGGATTTCCGAACAGAGATTGCTCATGGTGATGCGCCCGTCGATGGGATTGGCGCGGTTCACCGTGTCCTCGAACATGATGTAGGGATAACCGGATTCAAACTGGATTTCCGCCAGCACCTGAAAGAACTCGCGTGCATTGATCTTCTTCTTGGTAATGCGCGCATCGTCGACCATTTCGCGATATTTTTCGCTGACCGAAACTTCGGTCAGCGACACGCCGTAAACTCGCTCCACATCATAGGGCGAGAAGAGGTACATATCCTCGTTGTTCTTCGCGAGTTCGAACGTAATATCCGGAATGACCACGCCAAGCGACAAGGTCTTGATACGGATTTTCTCGTCGGCGTTTTCGCGCTTCGTATCGAGAAAGCGCATGATATCCGGGTGGTGCGCGTGCAGATAGACTGCGCCAGCACCCTGCCGCGCCCCAAGCTGATTGGCATAGGAGAAGGAATCCTCCAGAAGCTTCATCACCGGAATAATACCGGATGACTGGTTCTGGATCTGCTTGATGGGTGCACCCGCCTCGCGGATATTGGTGAGGCTCAAAGCCACGCCACCGCCGCGCTTCGACAGTTGCAGCGCGGAATTGATGGAGCGTCCGATGGACTCCATATTGTCCTCGACCCGCAGCAGGAAGCAGGACACGAGTTCGCCGCGCTGTTTCTTGCCCGCATTGAGAAAAGTCGGTGTCGCAGGCTGGTAGCGCCCTGAGATGATCTCATCCATCAAATCGCGCGCAAGCTGCTCATTGCCTCGCGCCAGCGTCAGCGCCACCATGCAGACGCGATCCTCATAGCGCTCCAGATAGCGCTTCTCGTCGAAGGTCTTCAGCGTATAGCTGGTGTAATATTTGAATGCGCCGAGAAAGGTCGGGAAACGGAATTTCTTCGCATAGGCTTCGTCGAAAAGACCGCGCACGAAATTGAAGGAATACTGGTCCAGTACGTCCTGTTCATAATAGCCTTCGGCCACCAGATAATCGAGCTTTTCCCGCAAGTTATGGAAAAAGACGGTGTTCTGGTTCACGTGCTGGAGGAAATACTGGCGTGCAGCCTGCCGGTCGCGATCAAGCTGGATTTTGCCCTCTTCGTCATAGAGGTTTAGCATTGCGTTGAGCGCGTGATAATCCATCCCGTCCGAGGATTTTGACGGTTTGCTGCTGTTGGGAGTTGCCGCTAGAGGCGCATCCTGCACCGCTGGCCATGCTTCGCGCTCCCGGATCAGGGTCGTGTCTGCCGTATCCAAAATCGTTCCATCCCGTTTTTGACATTGCCAATGTCCTCATCGGTTCCCAGAAGCTCGAAGCGGTAGAGATAGGGAACCTGACATTTGGCGGAGATAATGTTGCCAGCGATACAGAAAGCCTCGCCGAAATTGCTGTTTCCCGCAGCAATCACGCCGCGGATGAAAGAGCGGTTGCTCTCATCATTGAGGAAGCGAATCACAGGCTTGGGGACAGCGCCCTTGGAGCCACCGCCACCGTAAGTCGGAGTCACGAGCACGAACGGCTCGCACACCTGCAATCCGCCCGATCCGTCCATCGGGATGCGGTTCGAACGCATTCCAAGCCGTTCAACAAACCGGTGTGTATTCTCCGACCGGCTGGAGAAATAGACGATCAGGCTCATGACGCCGCTGCCTTCAGGCGAGAGCGCAGATCATGTCGGGCCGGAAACCCGCCCAATGGGATTCACCAGCCACGACCACCGGAACCTGACGATAACCCATGCCCTGAACGAGATGGAAAGCATCGGCATCGGCAGAGATATCGATGACTTCATATTCGATACCCTGGCGGTCGAGGGCGCGGGTGGTGGCCGTGCACTGAACGCAGGCGGGCTTGCTGTAGACGGTGACGTTCATTTTTCCTCACTGGTTTGGAGACGCAAAAAGCTGTTCGCGGATCGCAAGATGCGCGTGAAAAGACACAAGATCGGGATCAGTCAGCCGCAACGATAAGCAGCCTGACCGCAACAAACTATGCTTCGAAGGGAGGACCGGAACTGGTGAAACTAGAGCATTCTGGTTCAAACGGAACCATTAGAAATGCTCTAACTATTTGTTTTTACGCATTTCCGAACGCAAAATCGATTCCCACTTTTGCTGGAAATGCTCTAAATCGACTGGACATGGACTTCACCCCGAAGCTATGAGCGGGAAGTTCGGGGCAGCAATCTGCAAGGCAATGTCTTGCCATAAAAGATTGCGCGCCAACCGGACACCCCGCCCGTGGACGTACTCGTTCAAGGCAGGTCTCCTGGCTCACGGATCAACGTTTCTGCCCGTCTTCCCAGCCTGAGCCAGTGACATGATGAACAGAACTCTCCGCTTACAGTTGCGGGGGCAGCTCCGGCATTGCCGCATCCATCATGGATGAAACGCACCGGATTCCCGTCTTAGCTTTCGACTCAACGAATCGAAAGAACCTCGAATACTATATATAGTAGTCGAAGTTGAAATGTCATCAATGGATAGAAGAAATAAACCGAAAAATAAGGGGCTCATTCCACAGGCTTGATCGGCTTCGGCCTGAATTCCGGTTTGATGGCCTTCAGCGCCATGCGATCAACCACTGCCGGGGTAATAAGTTTCAGCCAGCGCCCCAATCGCATCTGGCGGGTCATTAGCACTTCACGCTTGCGCGCTCCCATGCCTTCCAGCATCAGGCGCACCGCTTCCGCGACCGGCATCATATCGTCTTCGCGTACGCCGCTTGTTCCTAGAGCGCCACCGCTCGCGCTGTAACCCACCTTGCGGATGTCGGTTTTCACCACACCCGGATAGACGATGGTGATTGATATGCCGCTCGGTTCCAGTTCCGGACGAAGCGCTTCGCAAAAGCCGGAAAGAGCAAACTTCGTCCCGCTATAGGCCGTGCGGCCCGGTACACCGATCAATCCGGCAACGGATGATACGGCCACGATCCGCCCTTTGGTTGCAGCCAGATAGGGAAGTGCCGCATGGATCGGCCAGATGCTGCCCCAATAGTTCAATTCCATCAGGTCATGCATCCAGTTGAGATCATCCGGTTTGATCTCGGCGAAATTGGCATGCGCCGACATGCCTGCATTCACGATCAGTGTATCGATGCGGCCGAAAGCGGAAACAGCCTTATCGATCAGAGCGATACAGGCGGCGCGATCTTTCACGTCGGTTGGTGCGACAAGCACCGAACTGCCAACCTGCCGCAATTCCGCAGCGAGATTTTCCAGCTTTTCGACATTGCGGGCAGCGAGCACAAGAGCAGCATTGGCGCGGTCGCGGCGGGCGATTTGCCGGGCGGTTTCAGCACCTATACCCTCCGATGCCCCCGTTATGATCGTCACGTCCATACATGGCCTCCCTGCCTGTCTATAGAACGACAGGCAGGGTACAGACATGGCAATCCAAGCGTCCAGTCTTTTAAGCTTTGCGTGAAAGAATGGCGGCCATGGCCAGACCGCCGGTCAGGGATACATGTTCCAGCGCCACTGTCATGTCCCGAAACGCCTCTTCGCCTTCCTTGGCCCAGAATGGATGAGCAACAGGAATGGTCAGGATCGTAAAGCCAGCGAGAGCGCTACAGGCCATCCAGGCTCCGCGGTTGAAGATGATCATCAGCGATCCGACGATTTGCAGAAGCAGTGTCGCGCTGTTGAACAGCCAGCCCGGATAAAGCCCGAAGCTTTCCATCTCTGCGGCATTGGCGCCGAAATCGAAAAGCTTGGCCAAACCGCTGGACCAGAAAACGAAGGTGAGAACGACTCGCGCCAGCAGAAGACTGGCACGGGAATCGAGAATGTCGGCAATGAAACGCGGCATCGATCAGTCCTTTCCACCGGTAATACGGATGACCTTGAGTGCAACGGCTACGGCAATGGCTGGCGCGAGTGCAAAAATTACCGACAGCCAGAGCGACGCATTGGCTGCGCCTTCCACGCCGCCGGGCACTGCAATACCGGAGAAATTGGCGACCATACCGGCGCAGGCCGTTCCGAAGGCGATAGCGAAGAGCTGCACGGTCGTCATTCCACCCGCCGCAAGATCCTGCTCGGTCGATGGAGCGCTCTGATAGACGCGCGTGACAAGGCTTGGCCACGCAAGGCCGATCCCAAAACCGATCAGGATGAGCCCAAGGCAAACGGACGTGAGCAGCGACCAGTTACCGTTACCATGGATCGGAAGAAACACAGCGAGCAGGACGAGACCGGCAAGCGCGAGAATAGGTCCTGCTACGACAAGCTTGTCGCCACCTTTCTCCTGCCATTTGGAACTCAGGAAGGAAGCGATAGTCCAGCCGATAGCCATCAGTGCCGCCAGATAACCCGCCCATAGCGGAGACTGGCCGTGAAGGTGCTGAAGCAGATAAGGCACGTAGATTTCAGGCTGCATGCTAAGCATCAAAAGCGCGATCGTAAGGTAGAGTACCCCCAGCGGCGTCGACAGACTGAATGAGCGGCGCGGCAGAAGACGCGCCTTGGCGTCGCGATCAACGACTGCGATGATGGCGATCATGAATATCGCAGCACCCAGGCCAACGATCTTCCATAGCGTCTCCTGAGACAGGCTGCCGGCCGAGACGGCAAGGACCGCGCCCGTCAGCAGGATAAGCTGAAGAACCGGAACGGGAGCCCGCTCGTTTTTGTCCCAGCTCGAACGCGGCAAGGTTGCGAATGCTACCACAGCGAAAAGACCCGCAATGGGCAAGAGCGACCAGAAGGCGGCGCGCCACGCGCCATATTCGGCAAAGATCCCGCCAATTGCCGGTCCTATCAGTGTTGCGACGCCGAACATCGCCGAAATCAGACCGATGGCCCGCCCCCACAGGCGTTCCGGCAGCACGACGCGGGTGAGGCCGTAGGCAAGCGCATAGAGGAACCCGCCACCGAGTCCCTGCACACTCCGTCCCACCAGCATAACCGGCATATTGATGGCAAGAGACGAAATCAGTGTACCCGCTGCGAACAACAGGGTCGCGACCACATAGGCACCACGCGGACCGGCGCTTTTCAAAAGCCGTGCGGTGAGCGCGGCCCCCAGAATGGAGGCGACAACGAACAAAGTCGTTGCCCAGGCGTAGAAATCCATGCCGCCAATATCCTGCACCACGCTCGGCATGACTGTGGTGGCGATATACATATTTACCGCATGAAGTGTGACGCCACCGGCCAGAGCCAGCGCATAAAGGCCGTTTTTACCGCTTAGCAGCTCTCCCCAGCCAGCAGGCGCGTGGCCCACATTTCCCGCCGGAATTGTCTCTTCGATCGAACTTTGCACTGTCGGCCTCCATGTACTGAATTGTTGCCGACGGGTTTATAGGACCTCAACCATGATTGAGGTCAATAGGCTATTTCCGCTAAAAACATTGGGTTCAGGCGGACAGGAATTCGATCTGGATCCAACGCAAAACCGCCACCGCGAATGAACGCAATGGCCGTGCGTGAAAGCCTGTCTGTATATCAGGTGGTCAGGCGAGATTATCAGGCTTTGCCATCAGTCTTCGCGGCCCTGCGCCCTGCTGTCCGAGAATATCATCGGGGTTTCGCAGCGGGCATTCAGAAAGCGAGAGACAGCCGCAACCGATGCAATTCGTTATCTGGTCACGAAGCTGCATCAGACTGTCGATCCGTTCCTGAAGCATATCTTTCCAGGCTTCCGAAAAACGTCTCCAGTCCTCCGCAGTCGGCACATGGTCATGCGGAAGATCGGCCAGCGCTTCACGAATAATTGCGAGAGGAATGCCGGCACGCTGCGCAATCTTGATGATAGCGATACGACGCAACACAGCGCGGTGATACCGGCGCTGATTGCCTCCCGTACGCCAGCCTTCGATCAATCCCTTGGCCTCATAGAAATGGACAGTCGAAACCGCCACTCCGGCACGCCGGGAAACGTCACCGACTGTGAGACTTTTCTTGAGACCTGACTGTTCCATATCGTCAAACTCGATCATGCCAAATGTGTAAGCCGCAGCTCCATGGCAATGCAAGGCATCTCATAAATCCGGGTCATGTCTAAGCGCGCGATAGTTGCGGCCTGCCCAGAGCAGAGGACGCGAATGCAGCGGCAAATCGGTGTCCGTCACCAGTCCGGCAAAGAGCGTATGATCCGCCATTGGAATGCAGCCCCCAAGCTCACAGTCGATTGCCGCAGCGGCGCCGAAAAGATGCGGTCTGCCAGACGACCACTCGCCCCAGACACCGATCAGAAACCGTTGCGAATGGGATATTTTTCCCGCAAATGCGTCGCCGATCATTTCCTGTCCTTCGGCAAGCATGGCGAGCGAGAAGCCACCATCCGCCATGATGGCTGTTGCGAGCGCGCTGTCGCTTTTCACCGAGACCAGCACCATCGGCGGCTCTGCGGAAAGTGAAAGCACCGCAGTCATAGTACGGCCATGCGCTTCACCGGCATCGCAGGCGGTCACGACGGAAACCGTTGCCGCCATACGCGACATCGCATTCGCGAATTCCTGTTTCGAAACGGCGCCGATAGCGTCACGATCGATATGCAGCACGTTTCCATTCATCATTTCGGCAATGTCCTCCGATCTGGGGTAGTACCAGCCGGAAACGCCCCGCAGCGCTTCCGACTGGCGACGGCCTTACGGCAAATACGGTTCAGGCCTGTCAGCTCGCAACAGTTCTCAGTCGGAATGCTGTTTCAGATAGGCGATCATATTCTGGAGATCCCTTTCCCTCGCCAGCCCGGCAAAAACCATCCAGGTGCCTTTCACCTTCGCTTGCGGCTTCTTGAGAAAAGTTTTCAGCTCATCTTCATTCCAGACAAGCCCGTCGGTGGCGGCCTTTCGCATCGCATCGGAATATGGATAACCGGGATAGGATGCCGCCTTGCGCCCCACCACGCCCTGCAGTGACGGTCCGCGCTTGCTCTCGTCCGCATCCGCCCTGTGGCAGACAGAACATCGTTTGAAGAGCTTTTCTCCTGCCGCGATATCCGCCTCACTGCTGGCAGCGGCGGACGAAACAGACAGAATACCGGCGAGAGCCAGAGAAATGACACAGGATGAGGAATGCATGGGCGATACTCCAGATGATCGACCATGCCTCTCTAATTCCTCAACCATGATTGAGGTCAAGGGTGTTTGTTGTTTTTCTCGATACTTTTCGACAGCGCATCTTCGCGGTCCTGCGCACTGCCGGCCACCAGCAAGGAGGAGACCCCACCTTCGTCACAAATGATGCATTCCACCCTATGCAGCAAGGGTTTAATAGCCGCGCGCGCGGTCAATCTCGCCAACAAGCGGTTCTCCCCTGACAAGCCGGCGGAAATTGTCAACCAGAACGTCTGCGGCACCCTGACTGTCGGTCACGCAGGCGATATGCGGGGTCAGAATAACCCTGGGGTGCGACCAGATAGGGTGCGCGGAAGGCAAAGGTTCGGGGACGGTAACATCGATAAACGCTGAGGCCAGATGTCCGCTATCAAGTGCGGCAAGCAAGGCATCCGGATCCGTCTGTGGGCCGCGCCCTGCCAGAACAACGCTTGCCCCGACCGGCAACCGTGCAAAGAAATCTGCATTCATCAAACCTTCGGTCTCTGCGGTCAACGGTAGCAAGCAAACCAGAATATCCGTCTGCGCCAGAAAGGCGTCCAGTCCTGCCTCGCCATAATAGCAACATACATCTGCAACGCTTTTTTCGCTTCGGCTCCAACCTGAAAGAGGAAAAGTAAAAGGCGAAAGAGCAGCCAAAGCCGCTTGCCCCAATTGGCCAAGGCCCATCACACCAACTCTGCGGCGATGGGCACTCGGCTGAGGCAGTGGCTGCCATATCCCCTTGCTTCTCTGATCCAGATATGCCGGGAGTTGCCGGAAAACCGACAGCACAGCAAGCGTGATATACTCCTGCATCATCCTCACAATGCCCGGTTCGGTCATGCGGACAATGCGCAAATGAGCCGGAAGATCCAGTTCCATGAACTGTTCGACCCCAGCACCGCTCGAAAAGATGATCTCAAGCGCGGGAAACCGCGTCGTCAGCTGTGCGGGCGGCTGCCAGCACAGAAGACGACGCACGCGTGCAGCGGTTGCGTCATCTATATCATCCGAAAGGAACTCGACTTCCGGCAGCTCGCGCGCAAAAACCTCGCGGATCTGTTCGCTACGAGCCTGATCCAGATAACAATAGAAAGCCATATTATTTCCCTTTGGGGCGTCCAGGGTATGTACCGGTGAAAGGCCCATCCGGGCCAATCTACATCCAGTGTTTCAAAACGCGGCGAAGGTAATCCTGCGCCGCGGATGTTGCGGCGCAACAAGCACGTCCTTTGCCTTGCCTTGTTCGACGATAACCCCGCCATCAAGGAAGAGCACCCGATCAGCCACGTCGCGCGCAAAACCCATCTCGTGCGTCACGACCAGCATCGTCAGACCTTCATCCGCAAGGCTTCGCATGACATCAAGCACATCGCCCACCCATTCGGGGTCCAGTGCGGAAGTAGGCTCGTCAAAGAGGATCGCCTGAGGACACATGGCCAGAGCACGGGCGATTGCTACAACAAGTGTTCACCATACTGACGAGCCGCCGCCAGCTTTTCACCTTTGACATGCACTGGCCCCTCAATAACATTCTCGGGTGCCGTCCTGTGCGGAAAAAGATTGAACCGCTGGAAGACCATCGCCATGCGCGTGCGAATATCGCGGATCGAGCGGAGGCGTGCATCAACACGTCGGCCTACGATCAGGATTTCGCCGCCCTGATAAGTTTCAAGCCCGTTGAGACAGCGCAGCATTGTCGATTTTCCCGAACCTGAAGGACCGATCAGGCAAACGACCTCGCCTTTCTGTACTTCGGCGGTGATTCCCTTGAGAACCTGAAGCTCGCTGTAGGATTTAGTGACGCTTTTTATTTCAATCATTGCCATGGTCAGTGCCCTTTTCTTTTGCCAAAGAGCTTTTCAGGACGCCCGACCGCCAGCATCAACTGCAGACTGAGGCTGAGATAGAATATCGCAACCAGCGTATAGACGCTCATGTTCTTGAAAGTTGAAGCGGCAAGGAGCTGGCCCTGTAGTGTAAGTTCCACCTATTCCTTTGCAGAATTGATGATGCTGCGCCACGGAGAGGTCAGCTTGTCCAATCCCGAGGAGGGCAGCGTTACCTTCCGAGCAGTTGACATCATTCTTGTCCGCCCAGGCGCTATCGCAGCCTGGGATAATCCGACAGACCTTGAAAAGTTCTGGCTGATCCGATCAATGGATAACGCTTAAGCTCAGAGCTGCCTCTTGCCCCGCCCAAACTGACGGGGCAATTTGCGGAATCGAGCGGATTTCGCATGAATGTTGGTCAAGTCAAACCATATCGTAGAACTGCTCGGAACAGAGTAAAGTCTTCTTAAACTCACAACCAGTTCAAGGCCGCGCATGCACTTCAACTTGTTTATGCGACCCTTCTGCTTGCATTAGCCTTGCTAAGTGACAATGCTGTCCCTTATTCTCACTGTTCACAGAGCGAGAGGAGGAGCACATGCAGCACTGCAAACTGAAAGAGCTTAGCTTTGCGACGGCTTTTACATTAAGCATCCTATACCCCGGCACGATATTTGCGGCTTCTCCCGCCCCCGCCAAAGGGGTGAACGGCATGGTGGTGACCGCGCAGCATCTTGCATCACAAGTTGGCATAGATATCCTGAGAACCGGGGGAAATGCCGTTGATGCCGCAGTCGCGGTCGGTTATGCGCTCGCGGTTGTTTATCCAACCGCCGGCAATCTCGGTGGCGGTGGCTTTATGACCATTCGCTTTAAAGACGGCAATACGACGTTTCTGGATTTCCGTGAACGGGCGCCCCTTGCAGCCACCAAGGCGATGTATCTCGATAAGGATGGCAATCCGGTTAGCGGTGCGAGTACCGAGGGATATCTGGCTGTTGGCGTGCCAGGGTCGGTCGCAGGATTTGAACTGGCGCGGGAAAAATACGGAACCAAGACACGCGAAGAACTGCTCAAACCGGCGATCAGCCTCGCGAAAGATGGTTTCGTGCTGGAACAGGGGGATATTGCATCCTTCGCAGATGGTAACGAACGGCTGGCCAAAGACGCCGCTGCAGCAAAGATTTTCCTAAAAGATGGACAACCGTTGGAACTGGGCACGCGGTTACTGCAGCCGGACCTCGCCAAATCACTTTCCGCTATTTCGGAGAATGGAGCGCCTGCATTTTATAAGGGAGAGATCGCCGATCTTATTGTGAAATCCAGCGCTGAAAATGGCGGCATCCTTACAAAAGAGGATTTCGAAAAATACAAGGTACGCGAACTTGAACCTGTAAAATGCAGCTATCGTGGCTACGATATTGTTTCATCACCGCCGCCGTCATCCGGCGGCCTGATTATCTGCGAGATCCTAAACGTACTGGAAGGCTATCCAATATCCTATCTGGGGTACGGATCGGCAGAAACAACGCGCTTGATGGTTGAAGCAATGCGTCATGCCTATGTTGACAGAAACACTGCCTTGGGCGATCCAGATTTCGTCAAAAACCCGGTCGAGAAACTGACTAGCAAAGCCTATGCGGAGGAGATCCGCGCGCGTATCGATCCTTATCGCGCCGGTGTGAGCGAGGAGCTGAAACCCGCAGGTTTCAGTGAATCCAAGGAAACAACCCATTATTCCATTGTTGACAAGGATGGAAATGCGGTTGCCGTAACATACACACTCAATGGCTCATTCGGCACAGCCAAGGTGGCGGAAGGCACCGGCATCCTGCTGAATAACGAGATGGACGACTTTACGATCAAGCCTGGCGTTCCCAACCTTTACGGCCTCATTCAAGGCGAGGCCAATTCCATTGAGCCGGGCAAGTCACCGCTTTCATCTATGAGCCCGACAATTGTTTCGAAAGACGGAAAGCCATTCATGGTCATTGGAAGTCCGGGCGGATCGCGCATCATCACGATTACCCTGGAAACAATCATGAATGTTATCGATCACGGCATGGATATTCAGGAAGCGGTCGATGCACCTCGCATGCATCACCAATGGCTACCAGACAGAGTCTATCTTGAACCCGATGCGCTTTCACCAGATACGATCCGGCTTCTGACCGGAATGGGATACAAAGTCGGAGAAGATGAGGATTGGCCCGTATGGGGAGAGGCGGCTGGAATCCTTGTAGGCGGCAAAGATATGAAAGCGATAAAGGGAGGCGGGGATGGCCGCTATTACGGAGCCATTGACAGCCGGGCCTCCGCAGGCGCCGCTGTCGGCTACTAACCGAGGCGGCACTACAGAATTAACAATCACCAGTGATCATATTTGTCTGAAGTGACACTGCGGATGCATGTGTTCGGGTGGGTATCGTTGAAGAAAACGGATTTCGCTTTAGGAGCCAATTGTTCCCACACCCATCCGAACTCAACTTCAAGCTGCTAGAGCATGGCGAAAAACGCATCGGAAAATCGAAACCCTTCACGGACATAAGATGGCGTGATATCGTATTGGTTCCATTACTGCACATCAAAGAAAAACAGATATTCATCTTGAATGAGAACTAATTTGCAGTATTTCTCCGTAAGATTAGTAGCTCTCTTTCTGCTCATAAACGCGTTATCTCTAAGCTTGCTCGCAACGCATAACAGAAATGTTTTATTGAACGAGTTGGCGCAGGCAAGTTTCATTCTACATAGAGAAGCCTCCCAACGTGCAGACCAGCACGATGCACATCTGACCGCACTCTCCACCATAGCCCAGTCCAATAGAAGTTCGCAGTACGACCTATTTCTGGAAGTCGCGGCCACCATCATTCGTTTTTATCAGCGAATAGATGAGGTTCAGCTCGTACCGGTGCGCGTGTCCGCCCCAGTGATCGGTACAAGAGAACTGACGCCAGATATTGCTGAAGCGATACGTGCAGCCGCAAGATCCTCCCAAGGATTGCCCGAGCTTCTGGCGCCTCCCGAACGACCGGGGCATTACCTGATTGTGAAGCGTAGCCCGAACTCTGACGCTTTTCTCGACGGGTTGGCCATTTCGATCAATGCCGCCAGTCTGATTGCCTCCGAGGATCCTTTCTGGGCTAGGGATAACATTGAACGGCGCATCAGCATGCCAGACGGAAAAGTTCTTTCCAGCTCACCGGCATCCTTCACGAAAGCGCAGTTTTCTAGGCCTTTGGGCAGCGCTACCCAGCCTCTCATTTTCGAAGCGGGCATCCGGATCGGCTGGAAGGATTTCCTGCCACTTGCGCAACTCCTGATCACGTTGGTCATAACCAATCTTTTCTTCTTTTCCGGTCTCGCTATCGTCAGACAGAGAAGGCGCACACGCAATGCCGAACGCCGTGCTGAGCTCAGCGGCTTCGAAGCGCGGTTGGCACATGCATCACGTGTCAATACAATGGGCGAAATGGCGAGCGGCATGGCGCACGAGCTGACACAGCCCCTCACAGCAATTTTGGCCGGAGCGCAAGCCGGACGACGATTGCTTACGCGTCAAGACTACACAACGCTCGACGACGCTCTGGAAGATATGGTCGATGAAGCTCGCCGCGCTTCCAGCATTCTGGATCGCCTCCGCAACTGGTCTCGCCCCCAACGACAGCGCGCTGCACCTGTCGACCTGCGTCGTTCGCTTCAAAACGTGCAGGCTCTTCTGGCAGCAGAAACGACACGTCACCATGTCAAGGTGGAACTCCGGCTGCCGTCATCACCATTGATAGCAGCGGTCGACCCTGTCGAGATGGAACAGATTATGTTCAATTTGCTCCGCAATGCTATTGAAGCTTTCCCAGCAGAGCAGACTGATCGGCAGGTAACCGCATCGCTCAGAACGATCGGACAGAACGCCATATTGGAGGTAACCGACAACGGGCCGGGTGTTGCTCCCGAACTGCGCCCCCGGCTATTTACGCCTTTCGTCACGACCCGCCCGGAGGGTACAGGGTTGGGGCTGGCCCTGAGCCAGCGCCTAGCCGAACGGGTTGGTGGTGAAATTGTCTATATACCACAGGACCAAGGGGCATTTTTTCGCGTCACGCTACCCCTTGCCGAAAGCGCAGGAGATGAAATTCGATGACCCGGCCAGTCTATCTTGTCGATGACGATGACGCTGTACGAAAGGCGCTGGGCCTTCTGCTATCCACAATCGGTATCTCGGTCAAAGGCTTTGTCGATCCATCGCAGTTTCTTACGCAGCTTCCTCGTCTGGAACCTGGCTGCCTTGTCTTCGATATTCGCATGCCGGTGATGACAGGATTAAAACTACAGGAAACCCTGTCGCAACACGCAATCGACTGGCCGACGATAATCATATCCGGCCATGGTGATATTGAAGCCTGCAGACGCGCCTTTCGAAATGGTGCAGTTGATTTTCTGTCAAAGCCGGTGGATGAACAGGATCTGATCGATGCTATCCAGAAAGCGCAGCGGATACTCGAAAACAGTCTGAACACAAAGGCACTTAAAGCGGAAACGCTTTTATTGCTTGCAACATTGACAGTACGCGAGCACGAAGTTCTCGACCGTATTGCACAGGGTTTTTCGACACGGCAGATCGCGGAAGGGCTAGGTCTTTCGCCGCGAACAATCGACAGTCACCGTGCAGCAATCGGCATCAAACTGGGCACCACATCGCAAGCCGAGATGACGCGTTTATGGATTGAGGGACAACAAACTCCGTAGAACTACGGAAATGGTTGCAAACTCTACGGATTCAAATTTTGCGTATTCAGAATTATCTCATGTTCATTACAACAGAGAGGAATGACTATGATCCGCAAACTCGCAATCGTCGCCATCTCGATGGCTCCTGCCACCGCCTTTGCTCAAGCGCTTCCCACCACACCTTATCTGCCGCTCGACATGGCAACCAAGGCCGCACACGCCGCACTGGATGCCTGTGTGGCCAAAGGCCATAACGTCAGTGTGGCCGTTGTTGCCCGCGACGGCTCTACGAAAGTGCTCCTCAAGGCCGACCTGTCCGGTCCGCACACCGGCAACAGCGCGGAAGGCAAGGCCTTTACGTCCGCCGCTTTGGGTCGTGATGCCGGCGATCTTGCTGAATTTATCGCCTCTCAGCCAGCGAATGCCGGCATGCGCGACATGGACACGCGTTTTGTCATTCAGGCTGGCGGCTTACCAATCAAGATCGGTGATGCACTGGTCGGTGGCATCGGTGTAGGTGGCGCCCCTTCCGGTGCAATCGATGCAGAATGTGCGCTCGCAGGCCTCAAAGCGATCGAAGCCAACTAATCAACTGATAGTCTGCGGCATCGCTTAGTTATAAGGCATGCCGCAGACTGATTTGTTCTTGAATGAAATTGTGCCACAGAAGACTGGTAGCGCCCTGATGCGAGAGGCGCTATCGCATCAGGGTGTGACACCCTGCAAGCTCTTCGACACCGTTTCAGCCACCAGCGCCAGCGAAACCGCTCCCGCATCGGGATGGCCAATGCTCTTTTCAGCAAGCGGTCTTGCACGCCCAAGCTTTGGCGTCAGTTGCGCGGTTGCCTCTGCTGCGGTTTTGGCAGCTTGCGCAGCGTCGCTCCATGCGCCTGCAAGAGATTTACCCGAAGCAAATGCGTCTTCAAGCGTTTCCACGAACGGCACGAAGGCATCCACCAAAGTTTTGTCGCCAAGCTTTGCACGGCCAAGGCTGGTGACTGCCTCAACCGCTCGGCGCGCGCCTCGCACCACAGCGGCTTCGTCAATGTCGTCATTATCGGAGAGTTCGTTGCTCCAGGCACGCAGCAACAGGCCCCACAAAGCACCAGAAGTTCCGCCGGCGCGATCCGCCCACGCATCTCCGGCGACCGCAAGTACGCTCGCCGTTCCTGCGCCAGCGATAACGGCATTATCCGCGGCTTCCCGCGCTGCGGCGGAGCCGCGGCGCATACCCTGACCGTGATCGCCGTCTCCTGCAAATGCGTCTATACGGCCCAGCTCATCTTCCGCGTCTATCAAAGCCTCGGCAATTGCCGACAAAATGCCCTGAATACATTTCCCGCCAGCTTGCCCGGCTGCGTTGGCCGGAGCGAAATCGGGTGTTAGATCTTCATCGACGATAATATCAGTCGCGGCCTCGACCATAATTACCCGCCCACGCCGCAACACCGGCGTATCGCACGCCGCCGTCCAATATCGTTCCAATTCATCATCGAGCCAGAGGAGCGTCAGCGAGCAGCCCTGCATATCGAGGCTTGTGACGAATTCACCTGCCTCAGGCGCAACGATTTCAAGACCTGAGGTCTCCAGTAACGACGAAATCGCAGTCCACAGAACGTACAGCTCTTCATATTTCGTTGCACCCAAACCATTCAGAATCACGCCCACCTTGCGTGTTTTGGACGGGCGTTCAACGAGAAGCTTGTCCACCAGCAACCGGGCGAGACTGGAAGCTGGCATGATAGCCTCTTCCTTGATGCCCGGTTCCCCGTGAATACCAAGGCCCAGCGCCATCTGTCCATCAGGAACGGTAAATAGAGGGTGCGACGCACCAGGAAGTGTACAGCCTTTGAAGGCAACACCGAAAGAAACCGTGTTTGTGTTGGCGTGCCGTGCAAGCCGTTCCACTTCGTCCAGCGACAAACCGGCTTCGGCGGCGGCTCCCGCAATCTTGAAGACAACAAGATCGCCGGCAATGCCGCGCCGCTTGGCGTGCATCTCGACCGGAGCACTTGCCACATCATCGGTCACCGGAACGATACGCACATCTATGCCCTCGGATCGCAAGCGCTCCGCAGCTACGCCAAAATTCAGGACATCGCCAGCATAGTTGCCGAAACCAAGAAGTATGCCACCACCCTTATGTGCCTGTCGGCAGACCCGCGCTACTGCCGCCGTTGACGGCGACGCAAAAACATCACCCGCCACGGCCGCATCCGCCAATCCAGGGCCGACATAACCGGCAAAGGCTGGATAGTGTCCCGAACCTCCGCCGACGACTACGGCAACCTTGCCCTGCGGAACCTTTGTCGAGCGCACGACGCCGCCGCGGACATGCCTTACATATCGGCTATAAATCTGAGCAAAGCCAGCCAGGGCTGTAGAGGCAAAGTCCTCTGGTGCATCAAAAATCGTGGTCATTAATTCAGTCCCTAATGCAGATCATCAGCCGCGTGGAAGAATACGGCGCAGATATTCACGATTGGTAGCAGAAACGGAAAGACCGTCGCCACCATAATGTTCGCAAAGAAATGGACTCTTGAAACCATGTTCCAGCGCCATGCGGATGGCTGTGCGATAGTTTATAATCCCGCTTTCCAGCGGTGACGGGTGGGTGACTATAACGCCGGAAGCCGGATCTTCCGTCCGCGTGTAGTTCTTCACATGCCAGAACTTGGTATAGGGCGCGACCTTTTCCATCATCTTTTGCCAATGTTCAACCGGACGGTGCAAACGGATCAGATTGCCGAGATCGGCATTAATGCCGACATTGGAAAGCCCCACCTCCTCTACGAACCGAACCGCGCTGTCAGCCGTACCGAGATAGGTATCCTCATACATTTCCAGTGAAAGCTCGATGCCAAGTTCTTCGGCATGACGGCCCAGTTCGCGGATACGATCCACGGCTTTTTTCCAGATTGCAGGATCGTCAGGATTCTTGGCACCGTCAACTGTCCAGAACCACAAAGCCTGTTTCTGAGCATCCGAAAGGGGCTCGAATAGCCCGAATGAAACAGAACCGGCACCGATTGCTCTGGCCGTATCGATGACACGATGCCCGTATGCGAGATATTCGTCGCCGTGTTTTTCATCGATCACGCTGCGTCTTGATGTCGAAATCGCCGGGACCGTGAGACCAAGAGAGCGAATAACATTCATGAACGCTTCAAGGCGGGCGGGCGACAAATCTGCCAGTCGAAGCCAGCTATCGGTCGGGTCAAACTCGGTAAAGCCTGCATCCACCACATCCAAAAGCGTCTTCAACCATTCTTCCGTGCTCTGATCCTGCACAAAACTGCCATCAGACAGAATATTGGGGTATTGAATCATTGCCGCAGCGATGGGCCAGTTTTCCCGGGTCCACTGACGAGGTGCGTGTTCCAAGGCATTCTCCAGTTCCTGTTGCATTTTCAATTCCGTATTTTCACGCTGCGGCATTGCCGTTCCGAGATGGAGCATCTTTCGTCGACGCGCGCAGTTTAGCGATCAGCCAGAAAACTGCAGGCGAAACCAGCAAGGCGACACCCAAGGCCATAAGAGAGGCTACAAGACCGTTCGACCAGAAAACAGATAGCTTGCCGCCGGACATCATCATCGACTGACGAAATGCATCTTCAGCTTATCTCCGAGCACCATCGCCAGAACCAGCGGCGCAAGCGGATAGTCGAGTTTCTTGAAGATATAGCCGAGCAGGCCAAACGCAATCACCAGCCAAATATCGGTGACAGAGTTCGCGACCTGATAGGCCCCGGAAAAGATCACCGCGACAATGACCGGTCCGATGATCGAAAAAGGAACACGGAGAATGGATGCATAAAGCGGCACTGTCGCAATGACGAAAATGACGAGAATGACGAGAATGACGAGAATGACGGCAACGATGTTGCCCAGATACATGGATGCAATGAGCCCCCATACGAAATCAGGGCGATCGGTAAAAAGCGTAGGTCCGGGGATCAATCCCCAGATCATCAGCCCCCCCCCCATCATCACAGCCGCGGTGGCAGAGCCGGGAACGCCGAGTGCCAGCATGGGAGGAGGTGCCGGCAGAATGATCGGCTGTTTCCGGCGCGACAATACCACGGGGCCCCCTTGCCGAAGCTGGACTTGTCGCGCGCCGAACGCCGGGCAACACCATAACTCATGAAAGATGCAGCGGTTGGTCCCGCCGGAGTTATGCCCATCCAGATACCGATGAGGGTCGATCGCGTGATCGTAAACCAGTAACGCGGTATTTCAACGAGCGTTCTGCCAATTTCAGAAATCCGCACCCGTGCCTTGATGCCGTTGAACCGCAGCCCTTCTTCGGTGGTCAGCAGAAGTTCTTCAATGCCGAACAGCCCCATGACCGCAATCAAGAAGGAAATACCCTTGATAAGCTCCGGAATATCAAAGGTGAGGCGTAGATTGCCTGAGATCGTGTCCATGCCGACGGAGGCGAAGGCAAAGCCTATCATCATAGAAACAAGCGTTTTGAACGGTGACTGCGCGCCCATTGATATGAAGCTGGCGAATGCGAGAAAATAGACGGCGAAATATTCAGGAGATGAGAAACGCAAAATTCGCCACCCAGTCCGAAAGCAAGGTAATCATCACGACGCCCGCAAGCGCGCCAAAGCCAGCGGAAACGAAAGCCGGCGTCAGCGCACGGCTGGCCTGACCTGCCTTGGCCATCGGATAACCATCGAATGTCGTGGCGACCGACGAAGGCTCCCCGGGAATGTTGAACAGAATGGATGTCGTCGACCCGCCGAACAATGCACCCCAATACATGCAGGAAAGCAGAATGATCGCCGAGATCGGGTCCATCGAGAATGTCAGCGGCAGTAAAAGTGAGACGCCATTCGGCGCTCCCAGTCCCGGCAGAACCCCTACGAGCATGCCAAGTGTCACGCCCAACATCATCAAAAGGATATAATTGAAGCTCAGGATGTGAGCGAAGCCGTCCGTCAGGAAACCGAAGTTTTCCATGTCTTTCCTCCAAAGACATCCGGCTTTCCGGAATCAATAAATTCCGAAGAAAGCCTCGATCGGACCTTTAAGGAGCGGAACCTTGAAGCCGATATCGAAAACAACGAAGAAGAAGAGGGATACTGCCACGCCCGCGGGCAGCGCGATCCACCACTTATATCGCCCCTGAAACATCATCGCGCACGCGATGTAGAGCGGCGTTCCGACATAGAGTCCCAGAAAAGTGGGTATTGCCGCGAAGGCGATCAACGGAACGATGAATCCCAACACCGGTTTCAGACGCGCAAACTCGATGAAGATTTCACCGCTGCGGCGATATTTGACGAACGCCACTCTGGCTGAGGTTCACCAGATGCTTCAGACCAGATTGAAACGTATTCGTTTTGTCGGTCATGAGGGTACGGAGAAATGGGCAGCGGCTGTTTCAGAGCATGAAGAATGGATCACCGCACTGGAAAGCCGGGATACAGCCCGACTATCGGAAGTGCTTGGGCGACACCTGACAAAGGCATGGGAACGCGTCCGCGATGCCATATAGAGACCTGCTCTTGTAGACCTGATTTAATGAAGATCGAGTGTCCGGAACAGACCTTCAAATGTCACCCGAGATTTTATCCTGTAGCATCAGGCTGAGCGCGACACCGACTTTAATCATTTTCCGGGCATCCGACGGATCCGACAATATAATGTGCGCGGTGCGAAGACGGCGGCGGCAAATGTAATTGGCGACCTCTCCCATCGTTTCAAAAATTTCATAAGGCGCGTTTTGGAAACCAACCTAGCACAGAAATTTTGGAAGTCGTATGCCATAGTGGCGCGCGCGCCAACGCCGGGCTAAACACCTAGCTCTCAAATATTCCTGACAATTTTCGATAAATTTCGTCGGACCCGCATCATGACAGAGGCTTCAGCTATATCATGAAGCGGAGCGAAAAAGACCGTTCGTAACATGGTTATACAACCTCCTCGCCCTCATGGCAGTCTTCAAGCGAAGTTTCGATCAAAGCCCAGCCAGTTATTCCGGCCATTCTTGGGCAACATTTTTCACAAAAGCGTGTATGGTTTTCCGTGAAATAACAAAACGGGTTCAATGACTTGTTACGTTCATAGTACTCGCTGGACCGTTTCTGCCCTCGAATTGACCGATCTTAGTCGAAGGGAGAAATTGACAGTTCAGCGCAATATCCTGTATCGGTCCCTTAATTTTGAACGTTGTTCAATATATTGAACATCCTGAGAAGTTCCTCCCAAACTTCTCTTCAAAATAGCCGATGCATCGGCTGCATCGGAAAATGACGGATCGTTTCTTTCCCAAGACAAGAAAACGTCCAGAATAATCCCAGCGTTGTGCGCCGGTGAGGAAACAGAGAACCTCGGCGTTGGGAACTTTTGATAAGGGTGGAATGATGACTGTAGGGATCAAGCCATTTACGTTCGACACGGTCGGCTCGATGTTCGTTGAATGGGGCGCAGCAAAGCGCCTTGGCGAAATTCTGGGCGAACGGTTTTCCGAACGCAAAATTCTCATTGTAACGGACAAGGGCCTGCACAAGGCCGGGGTCCTCAATCATGCTCTCGCATCGCTCGAAAAAGCTGGTTTCGGTATCAGCATCTTTGATGATGTCGTGGCCGACCCACCGGAATCGGTGCTGTTTGCATGTGTCGATCAGGCAAAAGCTGCCGGTTGCGATGTTGTGCTCGGCCTTGGCGGCGGTTCGTCCATGGATATAGCCAAGCTCGCCGCCGTGCTTATCGTTTCGGAACAGGAACTGTCCGAACTTTATGGTATTGGCAAGGTGCAGGGTAGCCGTCTTCCGTTGATCCAAATACCAACCACAGCAGGAACAGGATCAGAAGTCACGAACATCACTATTCTGACGACAGGTGAGACCACCAAGATGGGTGTCGTTGCACGTCAGCTCTATGCAGATTTTGTGATTCTTGACGCCGAACTGACATGCGACCTACCAGCTCTTCACACGGCTGCAACTGGCATTGATGCGATGGTTCATGCTATCGAAGCCTATACAGGTCGTGTCAAGAAGAACCCACTTTCCGATGCTTTCGCACGCGAAGCGCTGAAGCTTCTTTCGACCAATCTGGTCGCTGCCTGCGAGAACGGCACTGATCGCCATGCACGCGAAGCGATGCTGCTCGGTGCGAATTTAGCTGGTCAGGCTTTTTCGAATTCGCCGGTTGGTGCCGTCCATGCCCTCGCCTACCCGCTTGGCGGACACTACCATGTACCGCATGGCCTTTCCAATGCGCTCATGCTTGGACCGGTGCTCCGCTTCAATATGGCAGGCGCTGCAGCGCTTTACGCTGAGCTTGCGGACCTGCTGCTTGAGAAAGCCGAAGGCACGATTGAAGAACGTTCGGCGGCTTTTGTTTCCTATATGGAAGAGCTCATGAACCGTTCTGGCGCACCACGTCGCCTGCGTGATGTTGGAGTGACCGAAGACAGTCTCGAAATGATGGCACGCGACGCCATGCTTCAGACCCGTCTTCTCGGAAACAACCCCGTTGACGTTACCGAAGTAGATGCACTCGCGCTTTATCGCGAAGCATTCTGATCAACATCATTCTGATTGAAACCTGCCTCTGGAGGGGCGGCCTGAAAGGCGCTTCCCAAGGGTTGAGTTTTATCCCCGGAGAATTAACTTGAGTACTGAACGCATCGACGGTCAGGAGCAGCCATTCTGGCCTGCCGGACCGTTTAAAATCCGCCTGCCTTTCGTCCATTACAAGTTCGAGTGGCCTGATTATTTCCAAGGCCTCCTCATGTGTGCGGTGGACCTTTCCGCCATCCCGCTCATGACGGAACTGCTGGGCATGCCTTTCGAGGTTGCTCTGGCTGTGGTCGTCCTGAACGGCCTTTTCTACCTTACGCACCATCTTCTTGGCGACCCGGTTGTTCCAGGCTGGATCACCCCGGCCATTCCGCTGCTCATGGCCTATTGCGCCACCTTTCCGGAAGGCCCGGAACGGGTTCATGCGCTTGTCGCGTTCCAGATGATGCTTGGCATATTCTCGATCTTCATCGGGGCGACAGGATTGGCACATCGCGTGGTGCAGTTGATACCATCGGCCATCAAGGCTGGCATCATTGTCGGTGCGGGCTTTGCCGCTGTCATATCTGTATTCCAGGTCGGCGGTCGTTTCGACAGCTTCCCATTCACGATTTCCATTGCGGTCGGCCTTGGATTTTATGTGATCTTTTCGCGCCAGTTCGCCCGCATCAAGAATAGCAATCCGCTTCTTGCCATGATCGGAAAGCTCGGCGTTTTCCCGATTATCCTGCTCGCAGTCATCATCGCTCCGCTCTTCGGTGAAGCGCCGTGGCCAAAGCTTGAATGGTCTTTGACCAGCCCCGACTTCGCTACGCTTTGGCGTGAATATACCGTATTCGGTCTCGGCATGCCACCGCTATCGATGTTCCTGACCGCGATCCCGACCATGCTCGCCGCCTATATCGTGCTTTTCGGCGACGTTCTGCAAAGCCGTGCAATCCTGAAGGAAGCCGACGAAGCCCGCCCTGACGAGAAGGTCGACTATAGCCCCGACCGTGCGCATCTCATTTTTGGTGGCCGCAACGCGGCAATGAGCGTTCTTGGACCAGATGTCTGCATGTGCGGCCCTCTCTGGTCGGCCATGCACGTGGTCATTACCGAACGCTTCTCGCAGGGCAAGAAAGCAATGCATTCGCTCTTCGGCGGCGCGGGTTCGTTCCGCTGGGGCACCAATACCGGCCTTTTCCTGATGCCGATCGTGACTCTTGTGCAACCGATCCTCGGTGTCGCACTTGCACTTACTCTCCTCATTCAGGGCTATGTCTCGGTGCGCGTGGGTATTCTCGAAGCTCGCTCGCAACGCGATCTCGGCATTGCCGGTGTCGTGGGTGCCGTGCTTGCAACGCGCGGTGCGGCATGGGCATTTGCGACCGGTGTCATACTATGTCTCCTAATCTACGGCCGCGACTTCTTCCGCGGTGAAGTTGACAGCACGTTCAGCAAAGACAGCTAATGTCATCCCCTCTCGCGCCAAGGCGCGGGAGGGCTTAGTTTCCCACCACCAGCGGCAAAGACTGATCGATTTTCATTGCATGATCGAGCACACGCTGCAAATTGGCGGCATGTCGAAAGCTCGGCTCCAACTCCGTGCCATCGGCCACCGCGCGGGCAAAACGCTGATAGTTGGTTTCGACCGTACCTGCATCGATATCCCGCCAAACCGGCGTTTCGATATCCACGCCGATGGAACCGCGCAGGCTGGATCCGGTGGGTGTGTGAAGAATTTCCAACGCCCCTTTATCGCCATGAATACGCAGGCGCAACTCGTTGAGATGTCCGGTCGCCCAGCGGCTGGCATGAATGACGCCCAACGCGCCATTGGCATATTCCGCCATCATGACGAAACTATCATTCGCATCAAGAACATATTCCCCGATGTGATTGTTTTCGACTTTCTCGAACGTCTTGAGACGTGCCGAGGCCCCTTCGACATCGCTGCCGATGGCATAGGAAGCGAAATCGAGGATATGAATACCGACGTCGCCCAAAACACCGTTCGAACCATGCTTGGTTGAAAGTCGCCAGAGCCATTTGCTCTCCGTTTTCCAATCACCCCATGTTTTCGATACCAGCCAGCTTTGAAGATAGGAGGCCTCGAAATGGCGCACCTGCCCAATCTCGCCGCCCATCACCATTTCGCGTGCCCTTTGCAGGGGGGCGACATTGCGATAGGTCAGGTTAACCATGTTGATGACACCGGCCTGTTCGGCGGCATCTGCCATTTCGGCGGCTTTTTCGTAACTCTCAGCAAGCGGCTTTTCACAGAAAACGTGTTTGCCCGCGCCCACCAGCGCAAGTGTGGTCGGATGATGAATAGCATCCGGCGTTACATTGGCCACCGCGTCGAAACGATCCCATTCCAGCGCATCCTCAAGCCGCGTAAAACGGTTGTGAATGTCGTGGTTTTCAGAGAAGGCATCGACACGTTCGGCCGACACATCGCAGGCCGCAACGACCTCGACGCCCGCAATGGCGGTAAATGCCTCGGCATGGTTCTTCGCCATGCCGCCAGTTCCAAGAATAAGAAGACGCATGATGCACCTCAACGATAACCGGCTTCACCCGGCTTGTGCAGCTTGGGTCCACGTTCGACGATCGGCTCCAGTGCCGTGTCGACAGGGACGTTAGGCGCCGTGTGAATACCCATCCATGCTGGTTGCGGATTGTAAGCCCATTTGACAGAATTGCGCAGAACCGTCTGCACATTCGCATCATGATAGGTGGGATAGGTTTCGTGACCGGGCCGAAAATAGAAAACATTCCCCGCTCCGCGACGCCAGGTCATACCGGAGCGGAATACCTCGCCGCCCGCGAACCACGAGATGAAAACCGTTTCCAACGGCTCCGGAACAGAGAACTGCTCGCCATACATCTCTTCGTTTTCAAGCACGAAATTCTCGTCCAGACCCTGAGTGATCGGATGGCCGCGATTGACAACCCATACACGTTCGCGTTCGCCTGCCTCACGCCATTTCAGCGCGCAGGGCGTGCCCATCAGGCGTTTAAAGATTTTTGAAAAGTGACCTGAATGGAGCACGATCATCCCCATGCCTTCGAAGACGCGCTTTGCTACACGTTCCACCACGTCATCGCTCACCCCGCCGTGATCTTTATGCCCCCACCAAATAAGGACATCCGTATTGGCAAGACGTTCTTCCGTCAGACCATGTTCTGGCTCCTGTAAGGTCGCCGTCGTCGCTTCGATGACGCTGTCGGCATTCAGTGCCCTGGCAATCGTGTTATGCATACCGTCCGGATAAACTGAGCGGACGGTTTCATTGATCTGTTCGTGGATGTTTTCACCCCAGACGATGGTACGAATAGGCACGGGTATTCTCCTTGCTGCGGGTGCAAACCCCGCCTTTGATCATGACTCTTGGGAGGTAGAAGCGCCGTTCAAGTTTTTGTTGAGGGCGCGACCTTTTTCATCGAAACGATGAACATGGTTCCCTACCGGGGAAACTGAAAGCGTCTCGCCCGACTTTCGCGCGGACACGCCGCTTTCGCGGACCACCAGCGGTTCGTCGAGTCCGAGATCGATGTAGACATAGGTATCGGAGCCCAGGATTTCGGTGTGGATCACCTGACCAGTGCAATGGCCGTTTTCCGGCACGATTTTGAGATGCTCGGAACGCAGACCCACCGTATGCGCCCCGAAGGACTCGGCGTACTTTCCAGTCAGGAAATTCATCTTTGGCGACCCGATGAAACCCGCAACGAAAAGCGAGTTCGGGTTTTCATAGAGTTCCAGCGGTGTGCCCGTCTGCTCCACACGTCCATCCCGCAATACGCAGATGCGATCAGCCAGGGTCATGGCTTCCACCTGATCATGTGTTACATAGACCATCGTCGTGTCTTCCATACTCTGATGGAGCTTTGCGATTTCTAGCCTCGTCGCAACACGCAAGGCCGCATCGAGATTGGACAGCGGCTCATCAAAGAGAAACACTTTCGGATCGCGCACAATGGCACGACCAATGGCGACACGCTGGCGCTGGCCGCCTGAAAGCTGGCGTGGCAGACGCTCCAAATAGGGCGACAGTTGCAGCATATCGGCGGCTTGGTGAATGCGGCGCTTGCATTCCTGCCTGGTCTTGCCCGCAAGCTGCATGCCAAAGGCCATGTTCTCGTAAACGGTCATATGCGGATATAGAGCATAGGACTGGAACACCATGGCGATGCCGCGCTTGGAAGGACTGAGGCTGTTCACCACCGACCCATCAATGGAAAGACTGCCCGAGGTGATTTCCTCAAGCCCTGCGATGAGGCGCAGCAACGTAGACTTTCCACAACCCGAAGGGCCGACGAAGACCATGAATTCGCCGGGGCGGACGTCCAGATCCACACCCTTGATGACCTCGAAATTCCCGAAAGACTTGCGCACGTCGCGCAGTTGAAGTTCTGCCATATCTAAACTCCTAGCCCTTTACGCCACCCGCCGTCAGACCGGAGACGATCCGCCGCTGGAAGATGAGCACGAGGATGACGAGGGGAACCGTGACGATAACCGACGCCGCCATGATATTGCCCCAGGGGATTTCAAACTGACTGCTGCCAGACAGAAGCGCGATGGCCACGGGGACCGTACGCTGGCTGCCGGAAGAGGTGAAGGTGAGCGCGAACAGGAACTCGTTCCATGCAGAGATGAAAGCGAGCAATCCGGTTGTCACCAGCGCGGGCCACATCAACGGCATGAAGATGCGCGTGATGATGACCCAAGGCGATGCGCCGTCCACGATTGCTGCTTCCTCGATCTCTACCGGCAGATCACGCATGAAGGTGGTGAGCACCCAGACCGTGAAAGGCAGTGTGAAGATCATATAGGAGAAGATCAGCGCCAGCGGCGTGTTGAAGATGCCGAGGAAGCGGATCAGCTCGAACAGACCGGCCAGCACCGCAATCTGCGGGAACATCGACACCGACAAAATGGTGAAGAGCAGCAGGCCCCGACCCCGGAATTTTACGCGCGCCAGAGCATAGGCCGCTGTTACCGCGAGCAGAAGAGAAAATGCCACGACGACAGTTGCCACTAGCAAGGAGTTGCCAAGGCTGCGCAGGAAGCTGCCTTGTGTCAGCACACCGGTATAATTGGCGGTTGAGAAATTCATCGGCCAGAAATCGACCTGAAACAGCGCCGTTCCCGATTTGAAGCTGGTGATGACCGCATAGTAAAACGGGAAGACCGCTACCAGAATGATGAGCGCCACCAGTAGGTAAAAGCCGAGCATTTTTATGGAACGCATCGCGCTATTCTCCCCGACCGCCAACGTTCACACGCCCGAAGAACATGTATAGGACGGTGATCGCCGCAATGATGAGAAACAACATGGTGGAAGCCGCGGCACCATAGGCGAATTTGTCGAAATCAAAGAGATTTTCACGGGCGAAAACCGACATGGTCTTGGTCTGCGTGTTGTTCGGCGTCAGCACATAGATCAGATCGAAGATACGCAATGCGTCGAGCATCCGGAAGATGATCGCCACCATCAGCGCCGGGCGGATGAGCGGCAGCGTGATGCGCCAGAACACTTTTAATGGATGGACGCCATCGATCTTCGCCGCCTCGTAAATATCGGACGGCACCATTTGCAGACCGGCCAGAATAAGAAGCGCCATGAAAGGTGTCGTCTTCCAGACATCTACAATGAGGATCGCGATCATTGCAGTGTCGGGATTCGCGGTCCAGGCGATCTTCTGGCTGATAAGCCCGAGATTGAGCATAATATGATTGAGGATGCCGAACTGATCATTGAGCATCCAGCCCCACATCTTGGCAGAAACGATGGTTGGAATGGCCCATGGGATCAAAATGGCAGCGCGGACAAGACCGCGTCCGGAAAATTTCGCGTTGAGCACCAGCGCTACGATCAGCCCGAAAATCGTTTCCAGACTGACAGAAAGCAACGTGAACTTGATTGTGTTCCAGACAGCACGCCACCACCCGGCATCTGTCAGAAGACCGCTGTAAACCGTGCGTCCGCTTTTTAGCGTGATCCATGAAAAGTAATTCTTGAAGCCGACGAATTCGGCTGTCGCAAGGCTGGTCAGCGAGGCATTGGTAAAGCTGAAATAGATGGTCCGAAGCAGCGGCCATCCGGCTACCAGCGCCAGCACAATGAGCGTCGGCGCCAGAAATATCCATGCCGACCGGATGTGCTGGGCGCGCAGATCGGAGTGAACCTGCGCCCACGCAGGCGATGGTCCAGAAGTACTAAGAGAAATCTCCGTCATCGTTCTACTCTGGATCGTGTTTGCTGAACGGTAGCGTTCGGGTCGCTTGGGAGGACGGCCCGAACGCGGCTTGATTGATCGTTACCAGGCGGAGCCTTTCAGCTCCGTTAGTTCGACTTCAAGCAATTCAAGGTTTTCAGCCGCCGTACCGTTACCGGAGAGCGTCTTGTGCACCGCGGTCCAGAACTTGGAGGAGACCTCATTGTACTTCACCTTTGTAGCAGCGGACGGACGTGGGACCGCATTCTGGAAAATCGGTTTCCAGTTGGCCATGAAGGGTTGCGCGGCAATAATGTCCTTGTCGTCGTAAAGTGCCTCGATGGTCGGCAAGCGGGAAATTTCCACTGCCTGTGCCTTCTGCACCTCCGGCGAGGCCAAATACTTCACCAAGGCGATGGCTGCGTCCTGTTTCGTGGAATACTTCGATACTGCGAGATTCCAGCCGCCGAGCGTGGAGGATGGTGCATCGCCTTCCGCACCGGCTGGCAGAGGCGCCACATCAAACTTGCCTTTCACACCACTGTCAGCACTGTTGCCGAGTGCATAAGCATAGGGCCAATTGCGCATGAAGACGGCATTTCCGGTCTGCCAGACACCGCGCGATTCCTCTTCCTGATAGGCCAGCACCCCTTGCGGTGATATGGAGCCTATCCAGCCCCTGGCACGATCGATGGCCGCAGCCGCCTTTCCATTGTTAATGGAAATTTCCCCATCAGCCTCAACGATCTGCCCGCCACCAGAGGATTTGACCCATTCAAGAGCGTTGCAAGTCAACCCCTCATAAGCATTGCCCTGGAAGACAAAACCCCAAAGATCAGATTTGCCGTCAGCGCGCTCCTTGTCCATGATCTCCTTGGCGGTCATCGTCATTTCGTCCCAGGTTTTGGGAACCGGTTTGTTGTACTTTTCCAGAAGATCCTTGCGGTAAAAGAGGGCGGGCGCATCCGTGTAAAACGGCAACGCGACCAGCTTCCCGTTCACCGTCTGGGAAGCGATGATGGAGGGGAAATGTGTTCCCGCTACATCCTTGGTCGCTTCCGTGAGATCGATGAACTGATCAGATAGCTGCGGTGCCCAAACGACATCGGTCTGGTAAACGTCGATATCCGCATTGCCTGCCGCCAGCCACAGCCGGTACTGGCTGAATTGCTCGCTGCTCGACGGCGGCATGGAAACGATGTTGACCTTATTGCCGGTGTCTTTCTCAAACTTGGCGACCTGCTCCTGAAGAAACTTGATGTTATTGCCTGTGGAGTTCGCCGCGAGTGAAATTTCAACAGCCTGAGCAGACGTCGCGACAAAACCGAACGCTGCACATACGGCGAGCATGCTTTTTAAAGCTTTCATAGGTCCCTCCTCCCATCCCATACGGTACGCATCTATTAAATTCGAAAACGGTTTGGATGGCAAAACGGTGGCAGAGGACTTCATTTCTGTCAAGTCACCGTTTATGGGGAAGATGCCTCTTTTCGAATCTTAAAAACAACCAATTACTTATGTGGTTTACACAAAAAATCTTGAACCCCCGCGGCAAGCTGCATTGAACGAACTGCGAACAAACTACGTTTTCGTTTAAAGAAATTGAAAGCGATTTCAATTTACGGCACAATGGCAGACCTGTGCGGGCGTAGCCTGCCGCAACGCCAATTGTGAATCACAAGGAAGCCGCTATACTCCGCCGCCTCGCCAGATCTTGAAATTGAAAATCCAATGAAACTCCGCGAATTCGCCAAACATATGGGCCTCTCCGCCACGACTGTGAGCCGTGCATTAAGCGGCTATCCGGAAGTTGCCGAAAGCACGCGCAACCGCGTGATGGCGGAGGCCATTCGTCTTGGCTATCGGCCTAATGTTAATGCGGTGCGACTGGTGACAGGTCGTGCCGGTGCAATCGGTGTCGTCATGGGCCGCAACAGCGAGTTTCATTTCGCGGAATTCATGCGCGGCATGGCGGAAAGATTGAGCCAGGACGAAGTCGATATTCTCGTCAGTCCGATTGCCAACAACGGCACAGATGACGAAGTGCAGCTTTGCCGACGGCTCGCGACCAGCCGCCGCGTGGATGCAATCATCGTCACATCACCAAAACCGAATGATGAACGTATCCGCATGCTGCACGAATTGGGGATGCCGTTTCTCGTTCACGGACGGTCGGAAAGCGATATACCACATGCCTGGCTCGACATTGACAACGAAGGTGCGGTCTATCGTTCGACGGCCCACCTCCTCGATCTCGGCCATCGCCGTATCGCCATGATCAATGGGCGGCATGGCTTTACATTTTCGCTTCATCGCGATGATGGCTACCGCAGAGCACTAGCAAACAGGGAGATCGTGTTCGACCCGGCGTTGGTCGAACACGGCGATTTCACCGATGAGATCGGTTACCGCCTCGCGCGAAAACTCCTTGAGCTAAACCCACGCCCAACCGCTTTCGTTGCCGGCTCCATGATGACCGCATTGGGGATTTACCGTGCCGCGCGCTCTTTCGGACTGACCATAGGCAAGGATATTTCGGTCATCGCCCATGACGATGTCATCTCGTTTCTCAGCGCGGAAAACATGGTGCCGTCGCTCACAGCCACCCGCTCCTCCATGCGCGCGGCAGGCACACGCTGCGCCGACCTTTTGATGGACATTCTCAACGGCCGCGCACCAACAGATATTCATGAACTTTGGCCGGTAGAGCTGGTCCTGCGCGAGTCGGCCACCCGTGTTCCCGAATGGTCATAAACAGCACCCCATAAGAAAACTGCTCTCCGTTTGCCAGCTTCACACTGCCAGTGTAAATTTCGCCATTAACGCGGACTTGGTTTTAGCTGCGGATGCAGACCATTCAAATTCAACCCGCGTTGTGTTTGATTTTCCCGGAGTAAAAATTGCATAGTGAACAATCTATTCTTAAAATATCCATAGCCGCTACTATCTTTGTAGCTGGATTTGGTATTGTCTTTGGCCTTTTGTCTGGCTCTTTTTCAATCGTTTTTGACGGCGTTTATCTACTAGCCGATGCGGTCATGAGCGGTCTAGCGCTCATCGTGTCACGTCTGATCACCCTTGCAGCACTCCCGGAACCGCCCCACGGAAAATTACGTGAGCGTTTTACGATGGGATTCTGGCATCTGGAACCCATGGTATTGGGCCTGAACGGCACAATGTTGACTGGCGTCGCCATATACGCCCTAATCAATGCTATCGGCAGCCTGATGGATGGCGGCCGTACGCTCGAATTCAGCTATGCAATTTTTTACGCAATCGTTGCGCTTATAGCCTGTATCGGCATGGCCTGGCTCGAAACACGCGCGAACCGAACCCTGAAGTCGGATTTCGTAGCACTGGATGCCAAGGCATGGATCATGTCCGCCGGGATTACCGCCGCACTTCTGGTTGCCTTTTCAATCGGCTATGCCATCGAAGGCACACAATTCGGCTGGCTTACCCCCTATATAGACCCCGCCGTATTGACAGCGGTCTGCCTTGTTATCATTCCAATGCCTATCGGCACGATCAAACAGGCACTGGCTGACATATTCCTCGTGACGCCGCTCGCCCTCAAACAGCATGTCGATGAGACGGCGCAGCATTTCGTCAAGCAATACGGCTTCATATCCTACCGCGCGTATGTCGCCAAAGTCGGCCGCGGAAAGCAAATCGAACTCTATTTCATTGTTCCGTCCGGCCAGCCGCCGAAACGGCTGGAAGAATGGGATGCCTTGCGCGACGAGATCGGCGATGCACTCGGCGGCGAAGGGCCCGACCGCTGGCTGACAATTGCCTTCACCACCGACATCGAGTGGGCGGTATGACACAGTCTTTGAGCGGAGCCGACCCGATCTTCATCACACCCGCTACAATATCGCTTGGAATTTTTGATAAGCGGCAAAATATCCCGCCGATTATTTATCCATCGTGAAAAGACGAAGCCTTGGGCGATTTTGCTTCCACCTTACAGGTGGACTTGGAGCTTCAGTCTGCATTGCGATTTATAGACAGCCGATAGCGGTTGCCAGACAATGTCCAACGCAGCCTGCAAACCGCACTACTTATTCGTGGGAAAGCGATAATTGCCGACGGAGCCTCATAGTACGACTATCGCCCGACTGCTTCGGCAAACGCTCGAAGGCATTGAGATAATTGGCCTTTGTACGGAGAATATGAGCTGCAAGTATCTTTCTGAGAGCGTCAGGCTTGTCATCTCTGGCAAGCTTGATGATGGCTTCATGATCTGCGAAAGACCGTTCAGGCTCCCCTTTCGCGCCGATGGCCAGATGGGTGCGCAACGCCGCCACCCGTCCCAGAATGCTGTCATAGGCACGCGCGAGATAGCGATTTCCGCAATGACGGAAAAATGCCAGATGAAACTCAGTATCATGGCGACCATATGCGCGCAGATCGCCTTCCGCAATCGCGATACGCATCAACTCATACTGCTCATCAAGCCGCGCAATCAGCCCTTTGCGATCGGCCGCAAGCGCAAGCCGCATAGCTTGCTCTTCCAGACAAACACGAAAATCGCATAGCTCGGCGATATCTTCGTGCGTCGGCGTGAAAACATAGGTTCCCGATTTCGGCACGATGTGCACGAGGTCCTGCATTTGCAATATGTTCAGCGCTTCGCGCACCGGCGTACGGCTGACGTGGAAGGCGGACGCAAGCGTGTCTTCGGAGAGATTTTCCCCGAACTGGAACTCAGCATCGACAATAGCCCCGCGTATGCGCTCGGCTATGGTCTTCACCAGAGATTTTTTACTTTTGCTCCGAATCTCTTTCATGCTCGAATCTTACAGAGGGCAGTTGCAGACGTATAGAGGCGGGCACATAAGAGCATGCCCGCCCTTTTGCTTGTTCAGTCTCGCTTTGCTTTCAGGCTCATGCAAAGGAAAAATCCAATGATCGGGAATACCGAAAGCGCAAGCAATGACAGCGAGAAACTGTCGGTCGTGGACTTGACCCAACCCACCAGATATGGCCCGGTGAAGCCGCCTAGCTGCGCAAAGCCGTTGATTGCCGCCAGACCGCCCGCCGCCGCCGCACCCGACAGGAACTGGGTCGGCAGCGTCCAGAATACACCAAGATAGGACCACAGGAAGAAGGCGCAGATGCACAATAGAATTAGGCCGAACAGCGGCGATGGTGAAAGAGCGCTCGCCGCGAGGAACAGACCGCCAAACAGACCGGCAATGGCCGTATGGATCTTGCGTTCACCGGTGCGATCGGAACTGCGAGAAATCACCACCAGACCAATCGCTGCGAAAACAAATGGGACTGCAGAGATGAGCCCCGTCTGCGCTGCGGAATAATCGCCGAGGCTTTTCACGATCTGCGGTAGCCACATGATCACCCCGTAAACTGCAATGCCGTTGAACATATAGACAAGCGTGAGAAGCCAGATGCGATAGTCTCTGAAAACTTCGCGAAGCGAATGGCGCGTGTCGGGCTGCTTGCCCTCGTTTTCCTTCGCCAGTTCCGCCAGCAACCATGCGCGCTCATCGGCATTGAGCCAGCGATTGTCTTTTTCCGGGCTGTCGACCAGATAGAAGAATGTCACCACGCCAAGCACCACTGCAGGCAGGCCTTCCAGAATAAACATCGCCTGCCAGCCATGAAGACCGAAGAGGCCTTCGCCCGCGTCCATTAACCAACCGGAAAACGGCGCGCCGATGACGATGGAAAGCACGGTTGCGGTCATGAAAAGCGCCGTCGCGCGACCGCGCTCCTTGGCCGGAAACCAGTAGGTGAGGTACAACAATACGCCCGGCGCGAAGCCAGCTTCCGCTACGCCCAACAGGAAACGCAGAATATAGAAGGAAACCGGCCCCTGCACGAAAGCCATGGCGCAGGAAACGATCCCCCACGTGACCATGATGCGGGCAATCCAGACACGGGAACCAAGCTTATGCAGCAGCATATTGCTCGGCACCTCGAACAGCATATAGCCGATGAAGAAGATGCCAGCGCCAATGCCGAACATATAAGGCGTAAGGCCGATATCATTGTTCATGTGAAGCGCGGCATAGCCGATATTCACACGATCAAGATAGTTGACGATGAAACAGATGAAACAGAAAAGCACGATCCGCAAATTGAGCTTGCGAATGGTGCTGTCGCGCAGATCAGGTGTCGCACCTGCCACGCTTATAGTGGAATTGACCACGATGTCCTCCCTGGTCTCCGCTCGCGTTCAGGCACGAGCGGCATGCGATGATCGTTGGGAGTTTTCACCTGGTATGAATATCCTCCCATTCCGAGCTTCATCCATTGCGGACCGCAAGGCCGGACCGTCCCGCCCTCCGCGTCCAAACGGATTGGCAACCACCGTCGGGAACACGCAAACAGCCTGTCACCTGAACGGTATCGTCTCACTCCTGCTCCAATGCTTAACGCGCAACCGGCAACTTTACAAGTAGGATACAAAATCTTGTACCCTAGATTGACAGGAGACTCCGAGCATGGCTTTAAAGGGTTCGTTGCCGAATGGATGAGTCTGTGAATCCTCTTCGGCAACTGAGCATGCTTGCATGCTCATGATTGAGGAGAAACGTTTCATGACGACATCAAATACCGCGCCCGCATTTCCAACCGATTTTTTCGCTGATCGCGTGATTCTGATCACCGGCGGGGCTTCCGGCATCGGCAGGGCTATTGCAGAAAAACTGATCGCACTGAAGGCCAAGGTGGCAGTCTGGGACGTGAACGGCGAACGTTTAAAGGAAATATCGGCGAAACACGGCGACCGGGTTCTAACGCGTATTGTGGATGTTTCCGACAAAAAGGCCGTCGATGCCGCCGCGGGCCATGTTGCAGCGCAGTGGGGCGGCATCGACCATCTCGTTAACAATGCCGGCATTATTGGCCAGCGCATGACTGTGAAAGAGTTCGATTCCGACAAACTCGACCGCGTTCTCGCGGTAAATCTCAAGAGCGTTTTCTACGTTTCGAGCGCCTATCTCAACAATCTGGGCACGAACGCACAAAAGTCGGTCATCGGCCTGTCGTCCATTGCAGGACGTACCGGCGGCATGGTCGGCAACATCGCCTACGCCACCACAAAAGGCGCTCTTGCTTCCTATACATACGCGCTTGCCAAGGAACTGGCCCCGCAAATCCGTGTCAATGCTCTCGCTCCCGGAGTGATCGATACAGAAATCCAACAGGACGTTTTCGCAGACCCCGCCAATATCGCAAAAATGGCAGACCTCATTCCGCTGAAGCGTCTAGGTACAGCAGATGAAGTAGCCGATGCCGCGATCTGGCTACTATCGCCGGGTGCGGCCTATATTACCGGCGTCGTTCTTGACGTTTCCGGCGGTCGATAGGGAGATGACCATGTCTCAGGCAAAGGCCTTGAAAAGCCTCATCGAAAGTGGCCGTATCATTCAGGCACCAGGCGCGCCCGATCCCCTGATAGCGCGCCTCGTCCAACAGGCAGGCTTTCCGGCCATCTACATGACCGGTTTCGGTGCGACGGCGAGCCGTCTCGGCACACCGGACCTCGGCCTGCTCACACAAACCGAAATGGCGACCCATGCCCGTGACATGACCCGTGTTGTGGATATTCCGGTGATCGCCGATGCCGACACGGGCTATGGCGGTCCGGCCAATATTGTGCGCACCGTGGAGGAATATATCCAGTCCGGCGTTGCCGCCATTCATCTGGAAGACCAGATGGCGCCGAAACGCTGCGGACAGCTTGCGGGCATCCGCCTCATTTCCGCCGAGGAAAATGTCCGTCGCCTGAAATGCGCGATTGCGGCACGCGGCGACAAGGACCTGCTACTCATCGCTCGTACCGACGCTATGCCAGCGATCGGTGCGGAAGAAGCCATTCGCCGTGCGAAAATGTATCAGGACACGGGCGTCGATCTCGTTTTCGTGGATGGCATCAAGACCATTGCGGAAGTCGAAGCCGTGGCGCGCCATGTCGACGGACCGAAAGTCGTCAGCATCGTGGACGGCAACGAAACCGTGGCTTTGACTGCCACCGACCTGGAACAGATGGGCTTCAACGTCGTCTTCTACGCTCTTTCGACGCTGTTTTCAGCGGTGAAGGCTGTCAGTGATACGTTGACCGTGCTGAAACGGGACGGCACGCCGAAGGCTCGCGCCAGCAACATGATTACCTATCAGCAATATTGTGAAATCGCCGATCTGAAGAAATTTCAGAATCTCGACGAGGAATATGGCTGGTCCTGAACCTACAGTACCAGTTTCTCCGCCAGAATGCGTGAAGACGATCTTAGGACCGTGATCTCGTAATGATCGCTCTGCGTCACATCAAGTATCCGGCTCGGACGAAATGCAACAGCATTGATACCCCCTTCGTGACGCAGACTGTCAAATAGAATACCGGCCTCGCCTGCGCCGCGCATGTCTTCACCGAATTTCTGCGAAGTACCATAATTGGCCGGATCGTAGACAGCTTTCATCGATGTCTGTTCGCCTCGAATATTGATGAACTCGCCGTCCAGTTTTGCCGTATAGACACGGAAGATGCGCGACAAGCTGTCTTGCTGCGTCGCGACAGTTTCGCGGCGCATATGATGTGCCACTTCCATAACGGAGGTGGTCAGTCGCGCAGCCGCATACCACGCGCCAAGCTTAGCCCCGTTGAACCGCATGCCACCCGGCGCCACGTGCAGGAATGTTGCCATGACTATGCTGGAATTAGGCCTGCCGAACACCCACTCTTCCTCTGGAAGGCGCTGCAAACGTTCCGCCAGCAAGCGGTCATTGGTCCAGCCTGCCAGTTCCATCACCGCTTCCAGGTCTGCAGCGGTTGCAACCGTGTCGAAAAGACCGATGGGCGGAAAACGCGACGGTATCAGGCGATAGCTTGGCTGTGGAGCCGGCCCGCGCTTCACGAGAACACCACATCTTCGTCGCGATAAGGCCGGAACTCGCGATCTAGTTCGTTCGGTTCCATATAGAGACCGCCACGCGCCGCATCGAGAAACCGGCGCACGGTTAGCAACCCGTCCTGTAGGCCGCTCGTGACAAGCCGCATCGGTGGACAGCCGCCAAACACGTCTGCCTGATTGGACCTATGCAGCCAGCGAACACCAGTCTGCTCATCAGGGTAGAGCACACCCAGCGCCTGATGGATGCCCAGCACGGCGGAAAGGCGCATCAAGACATCGACATCCAGTGTGATGTCGCGATGCTCGCGTACAGCCTTTACCCAGTTGTAATAGGTGGAGCGCGAAGGCAGGCCCAGCACCAGCAGACGCTGCTGCTCATCTAGCCCCCAAAGATCGGCAACCATGAGGAAGGTACGCAATCCCGGCGCACTCAAACGCTTGCGCGCGAGAGGCGTAAACCGCCCAGCATCGAGAATCTCCGGCCCCTTGCCGTTCTGTGTCGTCAACGCAGCACTACTTCTGGCCATGATTGCCTCCAATCGTCCAGATTAGAATATAGTCCAATTCTGGACTTTTGCAACCATACGGTGTCCGCAAAGAGAAAATTACTCTTTATTCGGCAGCGATCAATGCCGAGCCTGTCTCTATGCCAGGAAGAAGATCGAAGTTAACCGGACGCAACGAGACATAACCGTTACGAATATCCAGCACATGCGAATAGACATTCTTTCCATTTTCCAGCAGCGGCAGCTTGTCCTCGTGCATGATACTAATGACGATTGCGTCCGAGCAGCGTGCTTTCAGCGCCTCATGGAAACGCACTTTCGAGACAGGATCGAGAGCGCCGGTTGCTTCGTCGAGGAAGATGATCGATGGCTTGTGCAACAGAATACGCGCCAGCACGACCTTCTGCTTCTGTCCGCCCGAAAGAACCATATCCCACGGCGAACCGTCGGCATCTGCATCGTTCATCCGTTCGATGAATTCGCCAAGCCCGGCCTCGTGAAGAACAGCGGCAATGGCAAGATCACTGAAATCGCGTTCATCGTCCGGCAGACTGACTAGCTGCTTCAACGAAACAGACGGGAACTTTGCTTCCTGCGTCGCATAGATGGAAACAGCGTTTTGCGGATAGGTGATGTCGCCTGTTCCATAGGGCCATAGGCCGTTCAGCGCCTTAATGAACGAGGTTTTTCCAGAGCCGGACTCCCCGCGCATATAGACCCAGTCACCAGCGCGAATGTTGATAACGCCTGAACGAAGGAAGGGTGCCTGGCTGTCCGGCCCCTGCATGAGAGCGAGATTGCGCACAGACAGGCCGAAACGCGGATGCTGCTGCGCAAAAGCGAAACGGTTGATGCCTGAACGGCTGTAGAACGCGGCTGGCTCCTGTACATTCTCGATCGCCCGCGCCAGACCGATCACACGACCCGCATTGGCGCGCAGACTGGCAATTGCAGGCATGACCTGAATGAACCACGAGCAATCGTTGATCATCGCCGCAACAAGTTCCGCGCCCGTCACATAATTACGGAAACTGACCGAACCGCTCATATAAGGCAGAAGACCCGGAACATAGGCGACAATACGGTTGGAAAGAAAACCATAGGCTTGCGAGAAGGCCAGGTAGGCGGCATCAAAACGGTTGAGCCGGTTCCATGTGCCGTCAACATCCTTGTACAGACGGTCGTTCACCGAACGTTGAACCGCTTCGCCCTCGGAAGCGGAAATCTGAAAGCTGCGGCGCAAGAGCGTCGTCCACTCGCCACGATATGATCCTTCGGCTTTTTGCATGCCAAGATTGAGCTGTTCCAGACGCTTGCCAATCTTGATAGCGACCAGCGTGCCGAGCGGCACATAAACAACGATGGCCACAAAAGCCAGAATTGCGCCGCCGTAGGAGCCGAGAAATTCAAGTCCTTCCACTTCCGTCGACATTTCAATGAGCTTTTGCCCGACAAAGAAAGCAGACAAAATGACGCCGACAATACCCATTACAAGACCGATGGCCCCGCCGGTCATCCCTTTGATCGACTCTTGCAGGCGCTGATCGACATTGTCGAGCTGATCCGCGCCCTTACCCTGTTGCAGATGAAAATGCGTGTGCTTGCCGTTCAGAAGAGCGGTGGAGAATTGCTCGTTCAGCCATCTGCGCCATTTGCGATGCAAGGTGGTGGAAAGAAAATGGCGGGAGCCAACCAGCATCACATCCTTGGCCAGCATCAGCACGATCAGAATGCCCGCATTAGCGGCTATCACTAAAAGCGGGTTTTGAACCGGCGCTGTGTTGACGTTAACGATAGAGTTCATCAGATGGCCAGAGGCCTCTGCCACCCAGACAGTGGTTTTGCTCACGACCGCCGTCAGAAGAAATATTGCCAGGGTCAAGGCCCAGGCCTCCTTCCATCGGTCGGAAACCCAATAGGCGCGCATGAGGCCCCAAAAAGACATCATGTTCGATACGGCAGACCTCTCCCTTGCCTGCAAGGAATTTTGTTCGATCTGCCAGTTTTTGTTCAATCCACACCTCGTATCGCCAATGGTATTGTAACGCTTTGTAACACATTGCAACAAACTGTGGTTAACGGAATGTTAATAGTCAACATGATTCGAGAGCGCTTTTTATTGAAAGCGCCCGCGGCACATGGCAAATGCCTGAAATTGCAGATCAATTGAGAGAGGAATTTTTTGCGCAAACTGGCCGTTTCCGGCGAGAAAATCGGGCTTCAGAATAGTCTGTTCCACTGATTTTTGTCGAAACTAGAAAGACAGTCCCGGTTGGCGCACTGGCTCGGTAGCACAGAAATTGCAATCGGAGCGAAGCCCGGACGGTCCGAAATCCGGCAATAAGACACTTAACACCATACACCGGCGCGAAGCCGGAGCATGGCAAATAAAATCATAAATCGCCGATTATACGTTCAAACGTTGAACTGGAATCCATCGACAGTAAATGCCTGCCCTGTAATGAAGCAAGGTTCGGACGTTGCAAGAAACTTTACCAGACGGGCGACATCTTCCGCACAACCAAGCCGTCCAAGTGCAATACCCCTGATGATCTCATCAGCACGGTCTGTGACATTCGTGTCGACCTCGGTACGTATTACACCTGGGCAGATCGCATTGATTGCGATGTTCGGGCCAAGTTCCTTGGCGAGCGCGCGCGTCATCCCCAGAATGCCGGCTTTTGCAGACGCGTAGGCAAATCTGCTCACCGCTGCAGTTACTCCGCCCGAATAGGCATTGAGCGACGACATCGAGACAATGCGCCCTCCGCCCTGACGCAGCATGTGCGGTGCGCTATGCTGAATATAGTTGAAGCAGCTCTTCAGATTGATCGCGATCGCATGATCGAACTCCTCTTCCGATATTTCAAGAATACCGGCTGGCGCGGAACGGCCAGCATTGTTCAACAGAAAATCAATACGACCAAGCTCGGCCATCGTCTCGGCAACCACTTCACCGGCACGCTTGTGGCTTGAAACATCAGCCACGAACCGACGGACCCGCACACCCAGTGCCTTGATTTCGGCTGCGGTGTTTTCCAGCTCCGCTTCCAGTAGATCGACCAGAGCGACATCGTAACCGGCCCGTGCCAGATCGAGCGCACACGCCTTACCAATACCGCGTGCTCCGCCCGTAACGATGGCAACCTTGTTATCCGCATTCATTTCCAGACCCACTCCTTTGCTATTGCCTTGTCATGGTATGTCTGTCAGATTATTCCACAACAGGAACATGGTTCTCATATATGAACAAAGAAAATGACGGCGAAGTAAAATCTGCAGTACGGGTGCTGGAAATTCTGGAGTTTCTGGCCCGCGCGCATAAACCAATGACGCTGAAGACCATTGTCGCGGAACTGGGCTATCCCAAAAGTAGTACATTCAATCTTCTGGCAACGCTTGTTTCCCGTGCGTATGTCGTCCGTGATGATACGGAAGCCTACCGTATCCACGAAGCTTTCCGGAACGGGCCGGGCTGGTCCAGCGGAAGCGACGCCCACCTTATCGCCACGGCGCAACCGATTATGGATGCCCTGCGCGACAATGAGGGTGAAACCGTCTTTCTGGGCACTCGCCGCAAGGATGGCAGGGTAAAGCTTCTCGCCAAGAGCGTCAGTCATCAGGCCGTGCGTTTCGATTCCGACCTGACGGGATCCGACCCTGCCTATTGTACGGCTATGGGCCGTGTGCTCCTTGCTTATTGGCAGCCGGAGAAAACCGGCACCTACCTGGCAAAAGAACGCATCATTCCGCTTACGGAAAAAACAGTGATCGACCGCGTCCAGATACGACGCATCATCGAAGATGTGCGCGAGACGGGCTATGCAATTTGTGACGAGGAAGCCGTTGTAGGCGGCTCCGGCGTTGCCGCACCTGTTCGTGATGCCTGCGGCGAGGTGATTGCCACGCTGAATATCGCAACGATTTCGTCGCGCTTCACGTCATGCAGGGAGAAGATGATTGCCGCCGTCGTGCAGAACGCCGCCGATCTCAGCGCCCGTCTCGGCTATAAACCATCGACAACAGGCAAGCAGTAACATGGACATTCATTTCGAAGGGAAACGGGTTCTGGTCACAGGAGCTGCCAGGGGAATTGGGCGTGCTATTTGCGAGGCATTTGCCGCAGATGGCGCCATCGTCACGGCTACCGATGTTCTTGATGACGAACTTGCCAGCCTAGTTGCAGAAGCCCGACCGGCGCGCGGCGGTTCCATCAACGCAGCATATCTCGATGTCACAGACGAGAAATCCATTGCGCGCCTTGTTGCCGAAGCAGACAGCGACGGTGGCTTTGATGTTTTCGTGCATGTTGCGGGTGGCGTTCTCGGTCAACGCAAAAAGCCCGTTGAGGACGTACCCGCAGCCGACTGGGACAACATCTATTCCGTGAATGTCCGCGGCGCTTTTCTCGCTGCACGTGCGGTCGTTCCGGCAATGAAAAAGCGCGGCAACGGCAAGCTGGTTTTCATTTCCAGCGGTGCTGGCATCGGTGTCAGCCTTACCGGCATTCAGGCTTATGCCAGCGCCAAGGCAGCTCTGATCAGCCTTGCCCGGCAGCTTGGACACGAGCTTGGGCCTTTCGGCATCAATGTGAATGCAGTCGCTCCGGGCTTCCTGCGGACAAGTCCCGATTATGAACGCCAATGGGCCTCCTATGGCGAAGACGGACAGAATGCGATGATCAATGAAATCCCTATGCGTCGCATCGGTCTGCCGGAAGATATCTCGAATGCCGTGCTGTTTCTGGCGTCGCCTTTTGCAAGCTGGATCACCGGCCAGACGCTTTCGGTCAGTGGAGGACCAACATCATGAGTACAGATGCCCCCCGTTCCGACCTGGACCTGGCCGGAAGAGCGCCTGCAAACTATCCTGAACCGCGCTCGGGCAGGCCGTAGCCTGAAGCCTGCCCTCTGGCCGGGAGACGCAAAATGCGCGGTGGCCCTGTCCTTCGATTCCGATCATGACACATTCGAACTGCGCGATGGCGGCAGGTCCATCTCTGCACTGTCTCAGGGCCAGTTCGGCCCGCGTCAGGGCATACCCCGCATTCGCGAGATTCTCCGACGCCACAACATACCGGCAACCTTCTTTGTTCCAGCGGTTTCGGCCATTCATTATCCCGACGAGCAGCGTATGCTGATCGCCGAGGGCCACGAGATCGCTCTGCATGGCTGGATTCATGAGCGCAACACGTTGCTTGACGGCGCAACCGAACGCGACTTGCAGCACCGCGCTGCGGATACACTTGAAAAGATCACTGGTGTCCGCCCCGTTGGCATTCGCACACCGTCATGGGACTTCAGCGACAATACTTTGCAGATAACCGCCGAAATGGGTCTTCTCTACGATTCCTCGCTTATGGCCGATGTTGACTGCTACGAGCTTCTGCTGAACGGCGAACCGTGCGGCGTCACCGAGCTGCCCGTCGAATGGATACGCGACGACGCTGCATATCTTGTGATGGACCGCTGGGGCGGTCTGCGCCCGCAAATTGCACCGCATGACATCCTTCAGATATTCATTCGGGAATTCGACGCTGCCTATGAAGAAGGCGGCATCTTTCAGCTGACAATGCATCCTGACATTATCGGCCATCGTTCGCGCATCTGGCTTTTAAAGGGATTGATCGCACATATCAGAGAGCATGAGAACGTGTGGTTCGCCACCCACGCGGACGTCGTGCGCCACGCCAAGGCACATAGTTGAAGCGCTCTTTTGACCAATTTTCAGCTTTGTACCGACGCAACGTACGATATTGGGCCGGAGCCGACTCTGTTCATGTACGTGAACCAAATTCCACTTCCCATCCCGCGATGGCCGGTCCACAGTTGCCATCGAGATGGTTTCAGACGCGACGCGGCGAGCGCGCATCAACAACCCAAGAATCTTTCAGAATGAGGGAACCATGCTGAGGAAATTTGCTGCCATTGGTTTAAGCGCGCTATCCGCGCTTTATTGCGGAACCGCGCTTGCCAAGGAATGGAAGACGGTAACCGTCGGGGTGGAAGGAGCTTTCCCGCCTTTCAATCTGACAAGCCCGAGCGGCGAGCTGAAAGGCCTTGATCTTGATGTCATCAAGGAAGTCTGCAAGCGCGCCGAGCTTGATTGCAAGATCGTAGCGCAGGATTGGGACAGCCAAATTCCATCGCTTCTGGCAGGCAAGTTCGATGTGGTTCTCACAATGGGACCGAACCCTGAGCGCCGCAAGGTGATCGACTTTTCTGATCCATATGTGATTACGCCGAATACGTTCCTCGTGGCTGCACAAGGTCCGCTGGCCAATCTTCCGCACACGGGAGAAAGCCTCTCGACAGATACTGAGGAAGGCAAGAAGGCTGTTGCCGACATCAAGGAAGCGCTGAAGGGCTTTATGCTCGGTGCCTCGCTTTCCACGAGCCAGCTTCAGTTCGTCGAACAGAACTTTGGCGACGCGGCGCAGATCCGCACCTATAAATCATCGGAGCAGGTCAAACTTGACTTGGAATCAGGCCGCCTGGACGGCCAGTTCGACAATGTGGTCTTCGCGCGTGACCGCGCCGAGAAAAGCAATGGCGCTCTGAAGATCACCGGCCCACTCCTGGTTGGCGGGATTCAGGCAACCAATGTGTGCCTCGGATTGCGCAAGGATGAGCCGGAACTCAAGGCCAAGCTGGATAAAGCGATAGGCGAAATGCGTGCAGACGGCACGCTTGCCGAGATGTCCGAGAAATGGTTCTCGCTGGATCTAAGCCCAAAAAGCTAGCGCCAACCCGCTCCGGAGCGATTCCTGTTTTGATTGAAACACCGGAGCCGCTCGAAAGATTTATTTCATACATTTCCAATCGCAAAACCGTTTCACGGTTTTACCGGGAATGCTCTCATCGGTGATTTTGGAAGATCCGTTCCACCATATCCAAGATCGCCCTGCGGCGACGGCTTGCCCACACCCCCGCGTGGCCTGCCGGCGCCGCCTATAGAAAGCCCCGTCATTGACGGGGCTTTTCTTTTGTTCTTTTCCTTGCAGATCAGGCTTTGTCACGAAGACGCCTGGGTTCTTCCTTGTCGATCAAATCGGAGGGCGCTGCAAACTGCGCCAGTTGGACCGGATTGACGATTTTAATTGCCGAAGCCTGAATCCTCACACCATGCGATGAAAGATTGGCAAAACTGCGAGAGAGATTTTCAGGCGTCATCCCGAGATAAGCGGCGAGAACCCGCTTTTCATAAGGGATCATTACGACGTCCGAACCGTCATTACTAAGAGACTCTTTCACGATCCAGTTGGCAAGCCGCTGCGCACTGCTTCTGAGCTTCTGGGCTTTCAGCTCTTTCACCAGCCGCCGATAGGCGCGTGCAAGTTCGAAAACCACAGCTCGCATGAACCCCGGATCTTCGCCGATCAAATCACGGACCAGGGCAGAGGGGATCATCAGCATACGCGTTACAGTGAGCGTTTGCGCAGTTTGCAGACAAACGTCGTCATTGAGAACGGCCGCAAGAATGAACACATCGGTCGGACGCAGGATTTCCAGCGCCGTTTCGCCATCGTCGGATCTGGCCGACATAAGCACAAGGCCATCAAGAACCGCGAACAGAAAATCCGCCGGTTCATCTTCCTTCAACAAAGTCGTTCGCTGCGGAAAGGACTGCACGAAGCTTGGCTTAATGACACGCTCGAACGTCGGCTCTGCCATATCCATAAATAGGGGCAGCTTCCGCAGCATATCAACGTCTTCTCTTCGCATTAAACCTCACTTTTGCGATCAAGTTATTGCCGTCCAATCATGATTGATAAAAATCAATTTTACAACATGCATAAATCAATACTGCGCGGAAACTATGGCAATTCACGGCCCCAACATGCCTATATTTAAAAAAGACCTTGAACTATCATGCGGTATTGATCTTAATCAATGTATTCATCAGACAGACGACGCATAAGTGCAAACGAAACCTTCCATGGTATTCAATTCGGAGTACGCCTATGCAACACGTCGCAGGGGAACACCCCAGAGAGCAGACTACCGCGCTGGCGATGAGTACCAGTGCTTTCACGGTCTGCTTCGCGGTATGGACTATATTCGCAATCATCGGCATCCAGATACGCTCTGAGCTCGGCTTGAGCGAAACCCAGTTCGGTTTGCTTGTCGGCACGCCGATCCTAACCGGATCATTGATCCGTGTTATTCTGGGCATCTGGGCGGATCGCTATGGCGGACGCGTCATCTTCACGCTGACCATGCTGATTTCGGCAGTTGCAACCTATCTTCTGACCTACGCCACCACCTACCCGCAGATGCTGATTGCCGCATTGGGTGTCGGCGTTGCTGGCGGCTCTTTCTCGGTTGGCGTCGCCTATGTCTCCCGCTGGTATCCGCCCGAAAAACAGGGTATCGCCCTTGGCATCTTCGGCGCCGGCAATGTCGGCTCGGCTGTCACGAAGTTTTTTGCGCCTATGGTCATGGTTGCGTTCGGCTGGCACGCGGTAGCGCAGATATGGGCCGCTGCGATGGTCCTGATGGCGTTGATCTTCTACTTCACCACAAGCGACGATCCGGTTCTCGTCGAACGCCGGCGCAAGGGCGAAAAACCGACCAGCACACTGATGGAGCTCGAGCCGCTCAAGAACGTGCAAGTCTGGCGTTTCTCGCTTTACTATTTCTTCGTCTTCGGCGCTTTCGTCGCGTTGGCCCTGTGGCTGCCACAGTATCTGATCCATGTGTACGACATCGATATTCGTCTGGCCGGTGTCATCGCGGCCTTCTTCTCGGTTCCCGCAAGTCTTTTCCGCGCTTATGGCGGACATCTCTCGGATGTCTATGGCGCGCGCAGGGTCATGTACTGGACCTTCCTCGTTTCGCTGGTTGCAACTTTTGTCCTGTCTTACCCTCCGACGGATTACGTCATCCAGAGCGATAACGGTCCGCTAAGCTTCCATGCGGAAATGGGCGTGATCGGCTTCACCGTCTCAGTGTTCATCCTCGGGTTCTTCATGGCCCTGGGCAAGGCAGCGGTCTTCAAGCACATTCCGGTCTATTATCCGGGCAATGTCGGCTCCGTCGGCGGTCTGGTGGGCATGATCGGCGGTCTTGGCGGCTTCATTCTGCCGATCCTGTTCGGTGTGCTTCTGGACCAGACCGGCCTCTGGACAAGCTGCTTCATGCTGCTCTTCGTCATTGTCGCGGTTTCCTTTGCATGGATGCATGTCTCGATCCGCCAGATGGAACGCGCAGCCGAAGGCAAGGCGACGGAAGAGCTTCCGGCCTTTGCCGAATTGCAGGGTCTGAAGAAGGCCGACATCAAACCTACAAAGGGCGATTCCGTTCTGACCGACTGGCGTCCGGACGATCTGGTGTTCTGGGAACAGAAAGGCAGACGGATCGCCAAGCGCAATTTGTGGCTCTCGATCCCGGCGCTGCTTCTGTCCTTTGCCATCTGGCAGGTCTGGTCCGTGGTGGTGGCGAAGCTGCCGCTGGTCGGCTACCAGTTCACGACCGATCAGCTCTTCTGGCTGGCAGCGCTCCCCGGCATTTCGGGCGCGACATTCCGCATCTTCTACTCCTTCATGGTGCCGATCTTCGGCGGTCGTTTGTGGACCACGCTGACCACATGGTCGCTGGTCATTCCAGCCATCGGCATCGGCTATGCGGTACAAAGCCCGAATACACCTTACTTCGTATTCCTGCTTCTAGCCCTGTTCTGCGGCTTTGGCGGCGGCAACTTCGCCTCCTCGATGTCCAACATTTCGTTCTTTTTCCCCAAGCATGAAAAGGGCAATGCGGCGGCGCTCAATGCAGGCCTCGGCAATCTCGGCGTCAGCGTGGTGCAGTTCGTGGTTCCGCTCGTCATTACTGCCGGTATCTTCGGCAAGCTTGGCGGCGATCCGTCAATGGTTGCGATCGAAGGGGGCAGCACACCACTCTGGCTGCAGAATGCCGGCTTCTTCTTCGTGCCGTTCATCGTCGTCACAGCTTTCGCCAACTGGTTCGGCATGAACGATATTGCGTCGGCCAAGGCTTCGTTTGCCGATCAGGCCGTCATTTTTCGCCGCAAGCACAACTGGATCATGTGTTGGTTGTACACCGGCACGTTCGGCTCGTTCATCGGCTATTCGGCTGGTTTCCCGCTGCTGACCAACATCCTGTTCCCTGAGGTCAATGCACTGCATTACGCTTTCCTGGGACCACTCGTCGGAGCGCTCTCACGGTCGGGTTCCGGGTGGCTGGCGGATAAATACGGCGGCGGACGTGTCACCATCTGGGCATTCGTCCTGATGATGATCGGCGTGGCCGGCGTGCTTTACTTCGTCGGCATCAAGGATCAACCGAACGCTTTCTGGGGCTTCTTTGCTTCCTTCGTCCTGCTGTTCTTCGCAACTGGCATCGGCAATGCCTCCACCTTCCAGATGATCCCGGCAATCATGTCGAAGGAAATGGTTCGCCTCATGCCCACTGCCACACCGGAAGAACGCCGTCACGAAGCGGAAAAGGAATCCGCGGCCATCACCGGCTTCACCTCGGCCATTGCTGCCTTCGGCGCCTTTTTCATCCCGAAGGGCTACGGCACCTCGATCAGCATGACCGGCGGACCGGAAGCGGCACTGTGGGCATTCCTGATTTTCTACGTGACCTGTCTTGTCATCACCTGGGGCGTCTACACCCGAAAAGGCGGCTTGCTCTACGATGTGGAGCACCGCCGCAAGCCAGCCATTGCCGCTGCCTAACGATATAAAGTGAGGATAAAATTATGAGTCTGCTCCTCGACCGCCTGAATTTTCTTGCGCGCAAGAATGTCGGCACCTTCTCGGAAGGCCATGGCGTCACCACCAATGAAAACCGTGACTGGGAAGACGCCTATCGCAAGCGCTGGCAGCACGACAAGATCATTCGCTCCACCCATGGCGTAAACTGCACCGGCTCCTGTTCTTGGAAGGTTTACGTCAAGGGCGGCATCATTACCTGGGAAACCCAGCAGACAGACTATCCGCGCACCCGCCCCGATCTCCCGAACCATGAACCGCGCGGCTGTTCGCGCGGGGCAAGCTATAGCTGGTATGTCTATTCGGCCAACCGCGTAAAATATCCGCTGATCCGTTCGCGTCTCCTGAAGTTGTGGCGCAAGGAACGTGCGATCAAGACGCCAGTCGCCGCCTGGGCCGCGATCCAGCAGGACCCTGCCAAGCGTGCCGACTATATGAAGGTGCGCGGTCTCGGTGGCTTCGTTCGCGCGAACTGGGAGGAAGTCAACGAGATCATCGCCGCGGCCAATGCCTATACGGCGAAGACCTACGGCCCTGACCGCGTGATCGGCTTCTCACCGATCCCCGCCATGTCGATGGTGTCCTATGCGGCAGGTTCGCGCTACCTGTCGCTACTCGGCGGCGTCTGCATGTCGTTCTACGACTGGTATTGCGACTTGCCGCCTGCATCGCCGCAAACCTGGGGCGAACAGACCGACGTGCCGGAATCGGCTGACTGGTACAATGCGGGGTTCCTCATGCTCTGGGGTTCCAACGTACCGCAGACCCGCACACCGGACGCGCATTTCTATACGGAAGTGCGCTACAAGGGCACCAAGTCGGTGGTGGTTTCGCCAGATTATTCTGAAGCGGCAAAATTCTCCGATCTCTGGCTGCATCCGAAACAGGGTACTGACGCCGCGCTTGCCATGGCGCTTGGTCATGTGATCCTGCGTGAGTATCACCTCGACCGGCAGGTTCCCTATTTCGAAGATTATTGCCGCCGCTACAGCGATTTCCCGATGCTGGTCATACTTGCCAAGAAGGACGGGCGCTATGTACCGGATCGCTTCCTGCGCGCTTCGGATTTCAAGGGCGATCTTGGCGAAGGCAACAACCCCGACTGGAAGACAGTCGCCTTCGATACAAAGTCGGACACCTATGTCGCACCGCAGGGTTCCATCGGCTTTCGCTGGGGCGATGACGGCCAGTGGAACCTTGAAGAAAAGGACGGCAAGGGCCTCGACGTGGAACTGGCCAAGAGCTTCATCGACAAGGATAGTCATGATGCCGTCGCCGATGTGGCCTTTCCTTATTTCGGCAACCGCGAGCACGATTATTTCGAAGGGACGGATCATGACAGCGTGCTGGTTCGCAAGGTTCCAGCCCGCAAGCTGAAGATCAAGGGCGGCGAAGTCATGGTTGCTACGGTCTTCGATCTGTTTGCAGCCAATTACGGCCTTGATCGCGGACTTGGTGGCCAGAATGCGGCTAAGTCTTACGATGAAGGTCTGCCCTATACGCCTGCATGGGCCGAGAAGATCACCGGCGTTCCTCGTGACCAGATCATCGCGGTCGCCCGCGAATTCGCAACCAACGCGGAAAAGACCAACGGTCGTTCCATGGTGATTCTGGGTGCCGGTCTCAACCACTGGTATCACATGGACATGAACTATCGCGGCATCATCAATATGCTCGTGATGTGCGGCTGCATCGGTCAATCCGGCGGTGGCTGGAGCCATTATGTGGGGCAGGAAAAACTGCGTCCGCAGACAGGCTGGACGGCGCTTGCCTTTGCACTCGACTGGAACCGTCCGCCGCGTCATATGAACTCGACCTCGTTTTTCTATGCGCACACCGATCAATGGCGCTACGAGACCGTTAAGGTACAGGACATCCTGTCGCCCACGGCACCTGAAGGTGCATGGGACGGGACGTTGATGGACTACAATATCCGGGCCGAACGTATGGGCTGGTTGCCTTCCGCACCGCAGCTCCAGACCAATCCTCTGGAAATCGCCAAGGAAGCAGCCGCCTCTGGCAAAGAGCCTAAGGACTTCATCGCGAATGCGCTGAAGAACGGCACCATCACCATGTCCTGCGAGGACCCGGACCATGAGGCCAACTGGCCGCGAAACCTGTTCGTCTGGCGTTCCAACCTGCTCGGTTCTTCGGGCAAGGGTCATGAATATTTCCTGAAGCACCTGCTTGGCACACCGAACGGCCTGCTGGGCAAGGATCTGGGTCAGGAAGGCGCTCAGGAAACACGCGAAGCGATATGGCACGAGAATGCCCCGGAAGGAAAGCTCGACCTCTTGGTAACGCTCGATTTCCGCATGTCCACAACCTGCGTTTATTCGGATATCGTTTTGCCGACCGCAACCTGGTACGAGAAGAACGATCTCAACACGTCCGACATGCATCCCTTCATCCATCCCCTGTCGAGCGCAGCGGACCCGGCCTGGGAAGCACGCAGCGACTGGGAAATCTTCAAAGGTATTGCAAAGAAATTTTCGGAAGTGGCACCGGAAGTACTGGGCGTCGAGAAGGACATTGTTCTGGTTCCGACTTTGCATGACACAGCAGGCGAATTGGCACAGCCCAAGGATGTACTCGACTGGAAAAAGGGCGAAGTCGAACCGATCCCGGGCAAGACCATGCCATCGGTGGTGGTGGTAGAGCGCGACTATCCGAACCTCTACAAGCGCTACACCTCCGTCGGACCGCTACTCGACAAGCTGGGCAATGGTGGCAAAGGCATTTCTTGGAATACCGAACACGAGGTTGACCTGCTTGGCAGACTCAACGGAACGGTGAACGAACCGGGCGCAAGTGAAGGGCGCCCCCGCATCTATACCGACATCGATGCGACCGAGGTTATTCTGTCGCTTGCCCCGGAAACCAATGGCGAAGTGGCGGTCAAGGCATGGAAAGCGCTTTCAAAATTTACCGGACGCGACCACACCCATCTCGCAATCCCCAAGGAAGACGAGAAGATCCGCTATCGCGATATTGTTGCGCAGCCGCGCAAGATCATCTCTTCTCCAACCTGGTCGGGCATCGAATCCGAAACCGTCTGCTACAATGCGGGCTATACCAACGTTCACGAGCTGATCCCGTGGCGCACGCTGACCGGTCGTCAGCAGCTCTATCAGGATCACCTGTGGATGCGCGCATTCGGCGAAGGCTTCTGCGTCTATCGTCCGCCGATCGATACCAAGACGGTCAATCCGGCAATCCGTGAAAAGGCGGACGGCAAGCCGCATCTGGTGCTGAACTTCATCACGCCTCACCAGAAATGGGGCATCCACTCCACCTATACGGACAATCTGTTGATGCTGACGCTCAATCGTGGCGGGCCGGTTGTCTGGATTTCGGAGCCGGATGCCGCAAAGGCAGGCCTCGTCGATAATGACTGGGTGGAAGTCTACAACGCCAATGGCGCCATTGTGGCCCGTGCGGTCGTCTCCCAGCGCATGAAGGACGGAACCGTCTTCATGTATCATGCGCAGGAGAAGATCGTGAATACGCCCGGCTCGCCGCTCACCGGCCAGCGCGGCGGCATTCACAACTCCGTCACCCGCATCATCACCAAGCCGACGCATATGATCGGCGGCTACGCCCACCAGTCCTATGGTTTCAACTATTACGGAACCGTCGGCTCAAACCGTGACGAGTTCGTGGTCGTGCGCAAGCTTGAGAAAGTGGACTGGATGGAAGGTCCGCTTGAAGAAGGCAACCAGAGCTCCGCAGCGAAGGAGGCAGCAGAATGAAAATCCGCGCCCAAATTGGAATGGTGCTCAATCTCGACAAGTGCATCGGCTGCCACACCTGCTCCGTGACGTGCAAGAACGTCTGGACCAACCGTGAAGGCGTGGAATATGCCTGGTTCAACAATGTCGAGACCAAGCCCGGCATCGGTTTTCCCAAGGAATGGGAAAACCAGAAGAAGTGGAACGGCGGCTGGGTCCGCAAGAAGAATGGCAAGATCGAGCCGAAGATGGGTGCGAAATGGCGCATCCTCGCGAAGATCTTCGCTAATCCGGACCTGCCGGAAATCGATGACTATTACGAGCCGTTCGACTTCGATTACGGCCATCTCCAGACGGCAGGCGAAAGCAAGACCATGCCGACCGCCCGTCCGCGCTCGCTGATTTCCGGCGAGCGGATGGAAAAGATCGAATGGGGTCCGAACTGGGAAGAAATTCTCGGCGGTGAATTCGCCAAGCGTTCGAAGGATTACAATTTCGAAGGCGTGGAGAAGGAAATCTACGGCCAGTTCGAAAACACCTTCATGATGTATCTGCCGCGCCTGTGTGAGCACTGCCTCAATCCGACCTGCGTTGCAGCCTGCCCGTCAGGGGCGATCTACAAGCGCGAGGATGACGGCATTGTCCTGATCGATCAGGAAAAGTGCCGAGGCTGGCGCATGTGCGTCTCCGGCTGCCCCTACAAGAAGATTTATTACAACTGGAGTTCGGGCAAGTCCGAGAAGTGCATCTTCTGCTATCCGCGCATTGAAGCAGGCCAGCCGACTGTATGTTCGGAAACCTGCGTGGGCCGCATCCGTTATCTGGGTGTGATGCTCTATGATGCCGACCGTATTTCGGAGGCCGCTTCCACGGCCAATGAACAGGATCTCTATCAGGAACAGCTCAACATCTTCCTCGATCCGAACGATCCTGCCGTGATCGAACAGGCGCGTAAGGACGGTGTGCCGGAAGCCTGGCTGGAATCTGCCAAGCATTCGCCGGTCTACAAGATGGCGATGGACTGGAAGATCGCCTTCCCGCTTCATCCTGAATATCGCACTCTGCCGATGGTCTGGTACGTACCGCCGCTCTCGCCACTCCAGTCGGCTGCCGCTGCAGGCAAGCTCGGCATGGATGGTCCGCTACCGGATGTCCGCTCCATGCGCATCCCGGTCCGCTACCTTGCCAATCTTCTGACGGCAGGCAAGGAAGAGCCGGTCATCTCGGCGCTGGAACGCATGCTCGCCATGCGTGCCTATATGCGCGCCAAGACCGTCGATGGTGTTATCGACGAGGCGATTGCCGACCGCGTCGGCATGAGCAGCGCGATGATCGAGGAAATGTACCACATCATGGCGATCGCCAATTACGAAGACCGCTTCGTGATCCCGACTACGCATCGCGAAATCACCGAGGACGCCTATGACGTGCGCGGCTCCTGCGGTTTCACCTTTGGCAATGGCTGTTCTGGCGGTTCATCGTCTGAAGATCTCTTTGGCTCCAAGCGCCAGAAAGTGGTTCAGACCCCAACCGACATTTTTAAGGAGCAGGTGCAATGAACAAAACCCTGAAAATCGTTTCGCTGCTGCTTTCATACCCCACGCCGGACCTGCAGGCGGGGCAAGTAGAACTGAAAGCAGCGCTGGATCAAGAGACAAATCTGTCTCCTGGCGTGCGCAGGCTTCTCGACAGCCTGATCGAATACATATGCGATTGCGATCTCTATGACGCGCAGGAACGCTATGTGCATCTCTTCGACCGCACGCGCTCGCTGTCACTGCATCTCTTCGAACATGTCCATGGTGAAAGCCGTGATCGCGGGCAGGCCATGGTCGATCTGATGAAGATGTATGATGACAACGGCTTCGTGGTCGATACCAAGGAGCTGCCGGACTATCTGCCGTTGTTTCTCGAGTTTCTTTCGACTCGGACGCCGGAAGAAATTCACGACCTCCTCACCCAGACAGGTCATATCACGGCGGCAATTGGCGAGCGGCTGCGCAAACGCCGCTCGGTTTATGCCAATGCTTTTGCCGCACTGCTGCATGTGGCCAATGCGAAGCCGAATCAGAAGCTCGTCGGAGAATTGCTTCGGCAAGAAGAAGATGATCCGGACGACCTCGCGGCGCTCGACCGCATATGGGAAGAAGAAGCCGTAACCTTCGGCGGCAATGCAGGCGAAAACTCCTGCGGGCCGGACCGGCTGCGTATGCAGATGCGCGCCGCGCACCGCAAGCCCGGCGCGCCGTCAACGCCAACACAAATATAGGAGACGGAAAATGGCTTACCTCCATACGTTTCTGTTCGGCATATACCCCTACATCGCACTCAGTGTCCTCGCCTTGGGATCGATATTTCGTTACGACCGCGAACCCTATACATGGCGCTCCGGCTCCAGCCAGCTTTTGCGGCGCAGGCAACTCATGTGGGGCTCGGTTCTGTTCCACGTCGGCGTATTGTTCATTTTCGCGGGGCACCTTGTCGGCCTGCTGACCCCAATCTGGATTTTCGACACGCTGGGCGTCAGCCATGAAGCAAAACAGATCCTCGCTGTGGTCGCCGGTGGCATTGCCGGTGTAATGGCGATCATCGGCGCCAGCATGCTCGTGCATCGCCGCCTGTTCGACCCGCGTGTGCGTGCTTCCTCACGCCCGTCGGACACACTCATCATCATCCTTCTGTGGATACAGCTTCTGCTCGGACTGGGTTCGATACCGCTCTCGCTCCAGCATATTGACGGCGGAGAAATGGTGAAATTCATGAACTGGGCTCAGGGAATCTTCACCTTCAATCCGGCAGCTTCGAGCTACATCACCGATGCGTCTATCGTGTTCAAGATGCACATCTTCCTCGGACTGACGATCTTCCTCCTGTTCCCGTTTACGCGTCTCGTACACATGCTCAGTGCACCGGTGCGTTATATCTGGCGGCCGGGTTATCAGGTCGTACGCGAGCGCAACCATACCGCCGCGCCGTCGCATATGCGCATCCCTGCGGAGTAACGTCCATGGTTACACTTTTCGACCGCAAACAGCCAACCGATGAAAAGCACACACACCAGACAGGTTACACCACCTATCAGGAACCGGACACACGCGTGCCGCCGAAACCGCGCCCGGTTTTCGATGCGGTTTCGGTCAATGGCGTCTCGATCGACGAAACCGACATCTTGACCGAAGCGCAAAATCATCCTTCGGAAAACCCCGGTGAAGCATTGCTTGCCGCCGCGCGGGCGCTTGCGGTGCGCGAACTTCTTCTGCAACGCGCAAAAGAACTCGGCATTGAGCCTGCGTGCGAAAAGGACGCCGAAGGCCGCGCCGAAACCGATGAAGACGCGCTCGTGCGCATGGTGATCGAACGAGAGGTGACCGTGCCCTCCGCCACCCAAGACGAAGCTTTGCGTTTCTACGAGAAGAACCGCCAGCGCTTCACCAGCGCGCCTGTTCTGGAAGCGAGCCATATCCTGATTGCCGCAGATCCGGCGGACGAGCAAGCCCGCGACAAGGCGCGCTTGACGGCCACACATCTGGCCACATCGGTGATTGTAGAACCTGCCACATTCGCTTCTGCCGCGCGGGAATATTCATCCTGCCCGTCAAGTGCGCAGGGCGGCAATCTTGGCCAGCTCACACGCGGCAGCACGGTGCCGGAATTCGAACGGGCACTCGAACGGCTGACGCCCGGCGAGATCACTCCTGCACCAATTGAAAGTCGTTTCGGTTTTCATGTCATACGGCTCGACCGGCGCATTGAAGGAGAGGAACTTCCGTTCGACTACGTATCGGAAAGAATCGCAGCTTGGCTGGAGGCTTCCACATGGTCGAAGGCCGTGTCGCAGTATATCGCCATCCTCGCCGCCGACGCCGATATTACCGGCATCGATCTTCTCTCGGGCGATGGAGCGACACCATGACGACCCAGCCTGTACTGGCGGCGATCCTCGCGCCCAAGGACCAGCCCGTGGACCGTTTTCTGACGGATATCGCCAAGCGCGCGAAGGAGGCCCGGCTGCGGGTGGCGGGCTATGTCCAGCACCGCGACACGGAGATGGACGAATGCTGCCGCGATATTGAGATCGAGCATATCGGCACAGGCACCACCCAGATCATCTCGCAGCCGCTCGGTTCCGGCTCGCAGGGTTGCAGGCTTGATCCTGCCGCACTTGCCGATATTGCGGGTACTCTTCGCGCAGAGCTGGAAGCGGGCGCGGATATGCTCATCCTCAATCGCTTCGGCAAAGGCGAAACCGAGGGGCATGGCTTTCGATCCCTCATCGAGACAGCCTATGCCCGCCAGATTCCGGTCCTGACTGTGGTGCGCGAAACCTATGCCGATGGCTGGCGGGAATTCGCCGCCGATTGCGGCACACTGTTGTCGCCGGACAGTCAAAGTGTCATGGACTGGTTTGACGCTGTGACTGCCCCAAGGCATTTCCAGGAAGCCGTCTGATAAAGCGCCGGTCATCCCGCCTTCCGGCGGGGTTTTTCTTCCGGGTTCCAGCTTTGCGCCTGCGGCACGCCGACACCGATGAGATCGATAGCGCGGGCCGCGACCTGACTTGCCACATCTTCGACCGTTTCCGGTTGGAGGTAGAATGCTGGCACTGGCGGCATGACGATGGCCCCCATCTCCGTAACGGTGCACATATTGCGCAAATGCACCCGATGAAGCGGCGTTTCCCGGGCAATGAGCACCAGTTTTCGCCGTTCCTTCAGATGCACGTCGGCAGCGCGTGTCAGCAGGCTGTCGCTATAGCCGGTCGCAATCGCCGCAAGCGTGCGCATCGAACAGGGCGCTACGATCATACCCGCCGTCGGCACGGACCCGCTGGCAATCGCCGCCCCGACATCCTCGACCGCATAACTGCGTTTCGCCAGCCGGTGCAGAAGCGAATAGCCATTCGGCCCAAGTTCGTGGCGCAAGGTCTGCTGCGCGGCGTCCGAAATGACGAGATGAGTTTCGACATTCTCCGTCTTCGCCAGCCGTTCAAGCAGTTTCAGGGGGATCAGGGCACCCGAAGCGCCCGAGACGCCGATAACGATCCGTTTCATGTCTGTTTTTTCCTGTCGAGGCCAAGGTCGTCCCAAATCGCGTCCACCCGCGCGATGGTCTCTTCATTCATCGCCAGAACCGTGCCCCATTCGCGGTCGGTTTCAGGGTCGATCTTGTTGGTGGCATCGAGGCCAAGCTTCCCTCCGAGGCCAGAACGCGGCGAAGCGAAATCAAGATAATCCACCGGTGTGCCCGGAATCGTCACCACGTCGCGGCTCGCATCGAAGCGGGTCGAAAGCGCCCACATGACATCATCCCAGTTGCGCACGTCTATGTCGGGATCGACCGCGATGATGAGCTTTGTATAGCTGAACTGCGGCAGCATGGACCAAAGCCCCATCATCACCCGCCGCGCCTGTCCCGGATAGCGCTTGTCGATGGAAACCACCATGGCGCGATAGGAACAGGCCGCTGGCGGTAGCCACAGATCGGCAATTTCGGGAAACTGCTTGCGGACGACCGGCACGAAAAGCTGGTTCATCACTTCACCGAGCCGCGACGGTTCATCGGGCGGACGCCCGGTATAGGTGGAGAGATAGACCGGGGTTTTGCGCATGGTGATCGCCGTCACCTGCATGACCGGAAATTCCTCCACGCTGTTGTAATAGCCGGTGTGGTCGCCGTAAGGACCTTCCAGTGCAGTTTCAAAGCTCGACACACGCCCCTCCAGAACGATCTCGGCATTGGCGGGCACCGCCAGCGGTACGGTACGCGCCTGCGTGACCGGTAGTCTGCGCCCGCCAAGGAGACCGGAAAAAGCAAGTTCGCTCATACCTTCCGGCAATGGCATGACAGCCGCCAATATGGTCGCTGGGTCCGCACCGATGACGACCGCCACCGGCATATCCTCACCGCGCTGCTGCCACATGCGGTGATGGCGCGCGCCGCCACGTTGCGCCAGCCAGCGCATGATGAGCCGGTCTGATCCAAGCTTCTGCATGCGATAAATGCCGACATTGATGTCGGACGGATCGTCCGGCGCACGCGTTATGACCAGCGGCCAGGTGATGAGCGGCGCCGGTTCTCCCGGCCAGCACCACTGGATCGGTAGTGCGTCAAGATTGACAGCCTGCCCTTCAAACACATTGTGATGGATCGGCGCACGGCTGATCCGGCGCGGGCGCATGTGGAGCGCGGCCTTGGCAATGGGTAGCTTTTCCCAGATTTCACCTGCCGAACGGGGCGGCGTCGGCGCGCGCAGTTCAGCCAGCATCTGAGCGAGAAGCGGCAACTCTTCCAGGCTGCGGCCGAGGCCCCAGGCAATGCGACGCTGAGAACCGAAAAGATTGGCGAGAAGCGGCATAGCATGCAAATGGCCATTGGCGTCAACGGGATTTTGGAACAAGAGCGCCGGGCCGTCCGCCTCCAGAACACGGCGGTGAATTTCCGTAATTTCATGCACGAGTGACACAGGACGCATGATGCGGACGAGGTCGCCCCGCTTTTCAAGCTCCGTCATGAAGCTTTGCAGGCAATCATAGTGAGTTGGCAAACAAGAACCACTTTTCATGATCTATCTTGAATACGCAATTCTTCCGCCGTCCTTGATCTGGATCAAACTCAAACACTGTCGGATCGCATAGTTCTCGGAAAAAGCGTATCCCAGCCCGATCTGGAGCCAACTATGATGAATATCCCGCAAGCTATGGTAACACCCGCCCGACTGGTGCCGCCATTTCTCCTCAACCCACTCATATCGCGCATCTTCCATCAGGTGATCCGCGCCCATCCCGGACTGTTCGAGCGACTCGGCGAACATGTGAACAAGCGTTTTGGCTTCCGCCCTTCAGACCTGCCTTTCGCCTTTCTGGTGGAGCCCAGAAGCCCGCGCATTTCCGTGCTCCGCACCGAAGCAGCTCTTGAAGCGGACGCAGCAATCGAAGGCCCGCTTGTCATGCTGCTCGCGCTTCTGGAAGGCAAGCTCGACGGCGATGCATTGTTTTTCTCCCGCGACATCACCGTGACCGGCGATATGGAAGCCATGCTGGCGCTGCGCAATGCGCTGGACGACTGCAATGTCGATCTGCCCGCCGATCTAGGTCGCAGTGCCGGGCCACTTGCCCCTGTTGTGCGCGGTATCGCGAACTATGTGCGCGAAAAAGCTCTTGGCAGGAAGGCTGAGACATGGAACTGATTTGTCCAGCCGGTACGCCGTCGGCACTGCGTGAAGCCGTGCAGGCGGGCGCGGATGCCGTCTATTGCGGCTTTCGTGACGAGACCAATGCGCGCAACTTTCCAGGACTGAATTTCAGTCGCGAGGAGTTGCGCGACGCTATCGGTTTTGCCCATGCGCGCAAAACGCAAGTCTTCGTTGCCATAAATACCTTCATGCGGGCAGGAGACGAGTACATCTGGTACAAGGCTGTCGACGACGCTGCAACATTCGGCGCCGATGCGGTAATCCTCGCCGATCTCGGGCTAATGGCCTATACGGCCGAGCGTCATCCCAAGCAGCGCCTCCATGTTTCAGTACAGGCTTCGGCCTCCAATGCCGAGGCGATCGGTTTTCTGATCGACGCCTTCAGGGCCAAACGCGTGGTGCTGCCGCGTGTGCTCACCATTGCCGATATCGCCAGGCTCGGACGCAAGATTGCGTGCGAAATGGAGGTCTTCGTTTTCGGAGGGCTTTGCGTGATGGCCGAGGGGCGCTGTTCGCTTTCTTCCTATGCCACCGGCAAATCGCCGAACATGAACGGCGTGTGTTCGCCAGCCAGCCACGTACGTTACCGGCAGGATGGTGCCGAGCTGGTTTCAGAACTTGGCGACTATACGATCAACCGTTTTCCAGCTGGCGAAGCCGCCGGTTATCCCACTTTGTGCAAGGGTCGTTTGAACATCGGCGACAAGCAGGGTTACGCATTCGAAGACCCGGTGTCGCTGGATGTGATGGATCATATTGATGAGCTGCGATCTGCAGGTGTTTCGGCGCTCAAGATCGAGGGTCGCCAGCGCGGTAAAGCCTATGTCGCAGAGGTTGTCTCGACACTACGCCAGACCCTTGCGGCCGGACCGGAAAAAAGGGCCGTACTTCTGTCACGCCTTCGCGATCTTAGCGAAGGACAACAGACCACATCGGGCGCCTACGAAAAACGCTGGAGATAATCATGTCAGATGTGAAACCAATTGCCAGCTTGAGGATGGGCCCCGTTTTCTTTCTCTGGGATGGGCCAAAATGGCGGGATTTCTATTTCCGTATCGCCGACGAAGCGCCGGTGAACCATGTCACAATCGGCGAGATCGTTTGCTCCAAACGATTCCATTTCATCGATCCCTATATAGAGGCGGCAATCGAACGGCTGCAGCGGGCCGGAAAGTCCGTAAGCCTCGGTTCGCTTGCGCTTGTGATGCTTGAACGCGAAGCAAAGCATGTGCACCAGTGCGTAGAGACGGCCAAGCTGCCCGTAGAAGCCAACGACCTTTCTGCCTTGGGGCTTCTGTCCGGCAAGCCGCACGCGGTCGGTCCTCTGGTAAATGTCTACAATGGAGCGACCGCCAAAGTGTTGGCCCAGCGCGGCGCGCAGTCCATCTGTCTGCCACCGGAACTGCCTCTTTCCTCGATCCGCGAGATTGTCGGGGCTGCGCCGGAGGTCGCATTCGAGATCTTTACCTTCGGGCGCGTGCCGCTGGCCATCTCAGCGCGTTGCGCCCATGCGCGCTCCAAGGGACATATCAAGGACAATTGCCAATTCGTATGCGGTGAGGAACCGGACGGCCTGCCGGTCAAAACTCTGGACAGCCAGCCTTTTCTGGCACTGAACGGTGTACAAACGCTCTCGCATACCTGCCAGACACTGATTGAAGATCTGCCTGAATTGCAGGCGGCGGGCGTCAGCCGCTTTCGGCTATCTCCACAAGATTGCGATATGGTTGCCGTGGCCCATATTCATGATGAGGTACTTCGGGAAAAGCTCACTCCAGAAGACGGCTCCGCACGGTTGCGGGAAATCTATCCCGCTATTCCTTTTTCCAATGGCTTCCTGCACGGCGATATCGGCACTGCATGGATAAGCCGCCACCGGACGATAGCCGATCAACAGTAGGCAATTTGACCGAATCAGGATCCACAGCAGATACGCTCCTCAAACGTACCTGTTGCAGAAAAATCGCTATGCTGAATTCATGATTTAGAAGCTACTTAATTCAATCCGAATAATAGTTGACATTTTTACTCATTTTTATAGTGGAGTATCTTACTCCAATTATACGTCGTTGGGAACGGGGGCTCTCGCTGCGTAAGCTGATTTTGAGGGACCAGTATGCCTATCACGTTGCGCCGCAGTCGGCTGCATTTTGCGCTTGCCTGCCCTGCCCTACTCGCCTCCACCGCCGTGGCTGCCGCACAGGATACGACCCAGCCTCTGGTTCTGGACACGGTGACGATCCAGTCCGAAAGCAACGAGATCCTTATACAGGACGGATATGTCGCCAAGAAAGACCGCATCGGTACCAAGGTCGATACGGACCTCATCAAAATACCTCAAGCCATTTCGGTCGTCACGCAGGACCAGATGGAAGACCAGAAGCCAAACACGCTCAACGACGCCCTCAGCTACACGGCAAGTTCCAATCCGAATAATTACGGCTTTGACACACGTTATGACGCCTTTTATCTGCGCGGCTTCCCGGCGTATTACAATGGCATGTTCCGGGATGGGCTTCGCATCATCAACGGCCCTTCGGCCTGGCTGAAGACCGAACCCTATGGCATCGAGGGCATCACGATCCTCAAAGGGCCTGCCTCGTCGCTTTACGGTGTCAGCGGCCCCGGCGGCATTGTGAATATCGTCACCAAGCGACCGAAGGAAGAGAATTTCCGTGAAGCCGAATTGCTTTTCGGCAATCATAATCGCTATCAGGCGGCCGTTGATATTTCCGGTCCGGCTAATGACGAGAAGACCATACTCTATCGCTTCACCGGGCTTGGTCGCGTCAGTGATACTGAGCTTCCAGCCTATCGCGATGACAAATATTACATCGCACCCGCCTTCACCCTCAAGCCTGACGAAGATACCAAATTTACCGTGCTCAGCGAATTTTCGCGCTCGGTGACAGGTGGTACGGCAGCTTTCTACAATCCGTCTTACGGCGAAGTGTCGAACCTTTACGAAGGCGATCCAGCCTATAATGATTTTGTTCAGAAACAGGGTCGCATCGGCTATGAGTTCGAACATCGCTTCAACGATTTCCTGACCCTGCGCCAGAATCTGCGCTACAGCCATGTGGACGCGGACCTGGAATATAGCGGTCATTATTCGATTGGGCTCGATAAGCCGCTTGAGCGCTATTGGGGCCACTACACGGAGAAGATGAAGAACTTCGTCGTCGATACGATGGCGCAGTTCGATTTCGAAACCGGTCCTCTTGTTCACAAGGCTATCGTCGGCATCGACTATGCGCGATCCGATTATGACGCCTATAGCGGCCTGTCTTATATCTCCATCGAGGATATACGTTCCCAGTCAGTGCCGTTTAACGGCGGCCAGAAGATGAACCAGTTGGGTGTCTATGCTCACGATCAGGTGGAATGGGATAATTTCACCCTGTTCGGCAGCGGCCGTTATGACTGGGTGGACAGCACCACGACCGACACTGCATTCATCCAGACCAAGCAGAAGGACAGCGCCTTTTCCGGTCGTGTCGGCCTTGCCTACAGGACCGAATGGGGCATCATTCCCTATGTGAACTATTCGACATCGTTTTCGCCCAATATCGGCTTTGTCTATGACGATGTCATGGGCGATGACAAACGTGTGGCCGACCCGACGATCGGCCGCCAGAAGGAAATCGGCGTCAAATACGAAATTCCGGGTTATAATGCGGTCATCAGCGCGGCCCTTTTCGATATCGACCAGAAAGACGGCATCGTGCTCGACGCTGCCTCCGGCATCAACAAGCAGCGTCAGCTCGACCTCAATTCGCGCGGCTTCGAAGTGGAGGCAAATGCCACGCTCGATAACGGTATCGGCATCATCGCGTCTTATACGCATCTGCGCGTAAAGATCGAGGAAGGCGCGGAAGGCACCAACGGCAACGAGCTTTCAGGCACACCCAACGATGTGTTCTCGCTGTGGGGCAACTACAGGATCGAAAACGGCGCACTGGCCGGTCTGGGACTTGGCTCCGGCGTTCGCTACGTCAGCTCCAGCTACGGAGACGACCAGAATAGCTTCAAGAACGACGCGCGCGTCATGGTCGATGCGGCGGTGTCCTATGATTTCGGATACCGCAATCCGAAGCTCGATGGCGTTCTCCTGCAAGTCAACGCGAAGAATATTTTCGACAATCGCGATCCGGTTTGCACGGCGGGCTATTGCTATCAGCAGGAAGGCCGCCAGATCTTCGGCAGCCTGCGCTACCGCTTCTGATGACAGCCATGGGTCATCGAACCAGCTCCCCTTCGCCGATTGGCATATTCGTGACAATCGGCGGGCTTTATGTCGCGCAGAGCGTCATTGGCGGCATCACTTGGTCCGGGCTGCCCGCCATCATGCGCGAAAGCGGTGTACCGCTCGACCGGATAGGGCTGGTTTCGCTGATTATTCTGCCATGGGCGCTCAAATTTCTCTGGGCGCCGGCAGTTGAGCGTTTTCGCCTGCCGAAATCAGGCGCAACCCGCACCGCAACAATCATTCTGGGCGGCGGCCTCATCTCCGTCCTTGGCCTTTTAGCGATTGGCATTGTAAGTCCGTCACAAGTCTATCCGCTGCTCGGCATCCTCATGATCGTGGCCATTGCCACGGCCACCATGGATATCGCCTGCGACGGTTACGCGGTGCAAAATCTCTCTGAAGAAAACTACGGCTGGGGGAATGCGGCGCAAGTGGGAGGTGCCTATCTGGGGTCAGCCATTGGCGCGGGCCTGTTTCTGGTTCTTGTTGGCCGGTTTGACTGGCGCGTGGCGGTCTGGACGATGGCGGGCATTCTGGTAGTTCTAGGCCTGCCTTTCGCTCTTTTCTCGCGTAAGCGTGACACGGTTGAAACGCGCTCGCATGTTCCCTCCCTGGTTTCGGCCCTGCGTCGACCGGATATAAGGCGGGGTCTTGCGGCAGCAGCCGTGTACGTCGTCGCGCAAAAGGCCGGCCTTGCGATGCTCGGTCCCTTTCTCATTGATGCCGGGCTGAACCTGACGACAGTGGGACTTCTCAACGGTGCGGGCAGTATGTTCATGGGGCTGGCGGCAGCGCTTGTCGGCGGCGGCTTGGTGAGGGCGTTCGGCGTGCGCAGGATATTGATCACGGCACTCTTCCTGCAAGCGTTGTGTTTTCTGTTCTTTGCCTTTCACGCAACAGGACAAAAACCCGCAAATGGAACCCTGATCGCCATGGCGATCGTCAGTTCTTCCGGAGTCGTCGCACTTGGCTTCGTGGCACTTTATGCTCAGTTCATGCGATGGTCGGACCCACGGCAGGCAGGCGTGGATTTTACGTTGTTCCAATGCATGGATGCGCTGGTTAGCATGGCGGGCGGTGTGGTAGCGGGCTACGCAGCCGAATATTTCGGCTACAGCCTATTCTTCCTCGGGACTGGCACGATCGCGTTGATGGCAACACCCGTCATATGGCGGCTGTGCCGCGTGCAACCTTGAACTTCCGTCGCACAGCCCAACGCCTCCACAAGCACATCGCTATCGTCAGTTAGCCTATGTTTCCTCGACAAAAACTTCGTCGCGCTTCTTTCTCACCGAGGGGAGCAAAACGATCACCAGCACCGCGACAGCAATTGCTAACAGGATTGCACTGATAGGTCGGTTCAGGAAAGTCATCGCATCGCCGCGTGAAAGGATCATAGCTCGGCGCAAATGTTCTTCGAGCAATGGACCGAGCACAAAGCCGAGCAGAAGTGGAGCAGGTTCACACCGCAGCTTGACGAGCAGGTAGCCGATGAAGCCAAAAAAGGCGACGGCGAACAGATCGTAGATGTTCGAGTTGACGCTATAAACCCCGATGGCGCAGAACGTCATGATAATGGGAAACAGCAGATAATAGGGAACTGTCAGCAATTTCACCCAAAGGCCTATGAGTGGCAGATTGAGGATGATCAGCATCAGGTTCCCGATCCACATGGACGCAATAATCCCCCAGAAAAGCGCTGGCTGCTCCACAGCCACGTTTGGCCCGGGCACGATCCCTTGAATAATCATTGCGCCGATCATCAAAGCCATGACCGGATTGGCCGGAATACCGAGCGTCAGCATAGGAATAAAAGACGTCTGCGCCCCGGCATTGTTCGCCGATTCCGGCCCGGCGACACCGGCTATGGCGCCTCGTCCGAATTCTTCCGGTTTATTTGAAACACGCTTTTCCACCGTGTAGGAAGCAAACGACGCAAGAATCGCGCCGCCTCCGGGGAGGATGCCAAGTGCAGAGCCAATCACCGTCCCCCTTACGATGGGAGCAGCCATGCGCTTGAAATCATCGCGGGTCGGCATCAAGCCGGTCACCTTGGCCATGAGCACTTCGCGGGTCTTTTCATTTTCCAGATTGCGCAGGATTTCCGCAATGCCAAAAACGCCCACCGCAACGGCAACGAAATTGAGTCCATCCGCATACTCGCGAATTCCCAGAGTGAATCGCGGTGTTCCTGTATAAATATCGGTGCCGACAAGGCCGAGAAGCAGGCCGAGGACCACCATGGCCAGCGCCTTGACGATGGAACCATGGGCCAGCGCCACCGAAGAAACCAACCCCACAACCATGAGCGAAAAATACTCGGCGGACCCAAATTTCAGTGCAATCTCGGTAAGCGGCGGCGCGAAAATGGCGACCAGAAAAGTCGAAACCGTTCCCGCGAAGAACGATCCGATTGCAGCGATGGCAAGCGCGGCACCAGCGCGGCCGCGCCGCGCCATCTGATATCCATCGATGGCGGTAACAGCCGATGAGGATTCACCTGGCATGTTGATAAGAATTGCCGTTGTCGATCCGCCATATTGTGCGCCGTAATAGATGCCGGCGAGCATGATGAGCGCGGACACAGGATCGCCGATCTGGAAAGTGATCGGCAACAGCATTGCTATAGTCGCCGTCGCTCCGATACCCGGAAGTACGCCGATCAAGGTTCCCAGAAGCACACCGACCAAGCAAAAGCCAAGATTGGCGAGCGAGGAGGCTGTCGAGAAGCCGAGAGCGAGATTGTTGAAAAGTTCCATCGTTTCCGCCCCTTAGAATGGCCACCACGGACCAAAGCGCCTGAAAGGCAGATTCAGCCCGTAACTGAAGACCGCGACCGAAAACAATGTGATCGCTGCGGAAAGAAGAAGCGCGGAGACCAGTTTCATGCGCATCGATGCAAAAGATGCGATGAAGCAAGTTAGAAACAATGTCGGCACGAAGCCAAGGCCGCGTATCGTCAGCCCGAAGAAAATCGGCGCAGGCAGGATGAACGCCATACCACGCCATGCGATTGGCCCTACAGCTTCGCCCGATACGCGCGCGGCCTGTATGAGGATGACAAGCCCCAGAAGCATCAAGACGATAGACAGCACCAGTGGAAAATAGCCAGGCCCCATGCGCAGCGATGTACCCAGCTCAAGCTGGAACGATTGAAAGGCAAAAAATGCACCTGTTGCAACCAGAAGCAGGCCGCAGGTGCCATTTGTCGGATCGATTGAAAACTTGCCCGTGAACGGCTTGTTTGCAGGCTGTGTCATGAAACGGAGCACCTTCGCAGTTGGCCTGTTGAAGCAAAACGTCGCCAGCTTCTTCCCTCACAGAAAGAAAGAACGGGCTGGCGGCTCGCTCAGCCCGTCCGTCAGCGGCATGCGTGGGATCAGTCGGCGTACTGGCCGGCTGCTTCGATGATCGGTTTCCAGCGGGCAACTTCAGTCTCGAGCTTCGCTTTCAGCGCCGCAGGTGTCGCATCGGCTTCAGACGAAGGTTTGGTGCCCAGCTCTGCAAAACGGGCCACGACGTTCTGATCTTTCAATGCCACCTGCAAAGATTTCGACAGGCGTTCGGTGATTTCGCTCGGCGTATCCTTGGGTGCATAAATACCGTGCCAGATGCCGACTTCCATTCCGCCCAGCCCCGCCTCCTTGGTCGTTGGCAGGTCCTTCAAGACGTCGAGCCGTTCAGGCGACGTGACGGCATAGGCCTTGATCGTGCCTGCATGAATCTGTTTGGTGGTGTTGGTCGTCTGATCGCACATGATGTCAACCTGTCCGCCCAGCAGGTCCGTCATGGCAGGCCCCGTACCTTTGTACGGCACTGTCACAAGCGGTGTATCAATGGCGCTCATGAACAGCATGCCGCATAGGTGCGACGCCGCACCGATACCGGCATTGGCCACAGTGACCGTGTCCTTGTTGGCTTTGGCATAGTCCACCAGGCCTTTAAGGTCCGTAGGCTCGAGATCCTTGCGGGCCACGATGGTCATCGGCACTTCCGTGACAAGCCCGACATATTCGAAACCATTCAGCGTGTCATAGGCAAGCTTGCGGTAAAGAGTAGCGCTGGTCGCCATACCGATATGGTGAAGCAGCAGTGTGTAGCCATCCGCATCGGCAGAAGCAACCCGCCCCGCACCAAGCGTCCCTCCCGCACCGCCAACATTTTCGACAACGATCTGCTGGCCAAGATCCTTCGACATCGCTTCGGCGACCAGCCGGGTTACGGTATCGGTCGGGCCGCCCGCAGAGAATGGAACGACGATGGTTATGGTACGCTCGGGATATGTTTGCGCCGCAGCAGTGAAAGCCGATAGCGATAAGGTCATGGCCGTAGCGGTCGCCAGTATGGCGAATGACTTCATCATGGTTGTCCTCCCAGACTATGTTGTAACGAGCACAAGCTCGGAATGCGCAGAATCTCCGTGATCGCGCTTCTCTGGCGCGTTTGATTTGCTGTATTCAGCGCTGTTCCCATGGAACAATGTAGATGCATTGCTCTTGATTGCCAATGCTATAGTGGGAATGAAAATAGCTGTATTATAACAGCATAATATGAAACTCTTTGGAGCGGTTCTCTCAACACAGGAACCGCTCCGATCAGTCAGATATTGCGGATTTTCCGCGCCGTCGCCTGCAGCAGGCAGAATGCCTCGAACCGGTGGGCATGCCACGGGGCCCGCTCTGCATCGGGCTTTTCAACGTCACCCAGCTCCGACATCGCTTCCATGGCAGTGGCAAGGTCTGGAAAAGTGCCTGCCGCGACTGCACCTAGCATGGCAGAGCCAAGCAGAACCGGCTCCGGCGATGCCGAAGCGGCCACGACAAGACCCGTCGTATCTGCCAGAACTTGCCGCACCAGCGGCGAACGTCCCGCGCCACCACTCACCACGATAGTGTCGATCACAATGCCCTTGGCTTTTTGCGCCTCCACAATCTGGCGTGCGCCATAGCCGAGCCCGCAAAGACCGGCGAGATAAAGCGCCATCAGGCTGTCTGCGCCCGCGTCGAGATCCAACCCGGCGATAACCGCGCGGGTATCGGGATCCGCAAATGGCGCACGGTTGCCGAGAAATTCCGGCACGACATGTATGTCGCCGACGATTTCCGCAATCTTTTCCGCCCCGCCTCTCACCTCAACCGCGATGGCGAGGCTGTCGGCAAGGCCCTGACCTTTTTCAGCAGCCCTTTTCTCCGCTTCGACCGCAAAAGGATGCATATGGATCAGGTGATCAATAGCCGCACCGGCTGCCGACTGCCCACCCTCATTGAGCCAGAGCCCCGGCACCATGGCAGAATGGTACGGTCCCCAGACGCCATCAACGAAAACCGGCTGTTCAGTCGTAGTCATGGTGCAGGCGGATGTGCCGAACACATAAGCCATACGGGAAAGAATAGTACCTTCCTCGCCGCGCGCGCCGACCGTGCCAATACCGCCCGCATGCGCGTCAATCAGACCTGCGGCAACCGCAATGCCCGGCATGAGACCGAGTTCAGCCGCCGCCGCTTCGCTCAAAACCCCGAGCTTTTCGCCACCTGTACGCACATCGGTACCGATGCGGACGAAACCTTCATCCGCAAGTTCACCAAGGCCGATTTCCCGGAAATATGCATCGTCCCAACGCTTTTCATGGCTGAGATAGGTCCATTTACAGGTGACGGTACAGGCTGAACGCGCAAGGCTGCCACAGGATTTCCAGGTGAGGAAATCCGTCAGATCGAAAAACTGCCATGCGGCCGCAAATATCTCCGGCTTGTTTTCCTTCAGCCACAACAGTTTCGGCGTTTCCATTTCCGGCGAAATAGTGCCGCCGACATAATCCAGTACCTTTGCCTTGGTCGCATTGATCCGTTCGGCCTGGCCAACCGCGCGGTGATCCATCCATACCATGATATTGCGCTCGGGATCGCCGGAAGGGCCAACGGGAAGCGGAGTGCCCCCCTTCCCCAGCACAACCAGCGAACAGGTGGCATCATAACCGATACCCGCAATCGCAGCTGGTTCGACACCTGCCATCGTAACCGCTTCGCGCACACTTTCGCAAACCGCCCGCCAGATATTTCTGCTTGACTGTTCGACGATGCTGCCGGTTTCCCGCCAAATCGTGATATCGCGTTTGGCCGAAGCAAGCATAGTACCCTTGGTGTCGAACAGACCGGCCCGGGCACTGCCGGTGCCGACGTCCACACCCAGAAAATAGTGGGTCATCATCTTACCCATTCTTGAGAAGGTTTGTCTTCAATCAAAGATCAAGGCTTTGCGGCAGAATGACCAAATCACGGATTGTGATATTGCGCGGACGTGTCAGCATGAACATTACCGATTCCGCCACTTCCTTCGGTTCCATTAGGCTGCCGGCGGCAAGCGCTTCATCGAGTTTGGCCTTAGGCCAGTCGCTGATGAGCGCGGTGACAACCGGTCCCGGCAGAACTCCACCAACGCGGATGCCGTGCGGTGCCACCTGGCGGCGAACCGTATGCACGAACGCCTGCACGGCATGTTTGGACGCCGTATAGATCGGCTCCCAGATCACCGGCACCACACCCGCAACGGAGCTGGTCATGATGATGTCGCCGGTCTTGCGCTCCATCATATGCGGCAGAACCGCATGGATGGTGCGGAAAGCCGCATTGATGTTGAGGTTCAGCATGCGATCCCAAGCATCGGGATCGCCTTCCCACAACGGACCGCCGATATAGGCGCCAGCATTGGCGTGGAAGATATCGAGCTGGCCGGCCTGTTCGAGAATCTGCGGCATCATGGTCACAACCGAAGCCGGGTTGAGCAGATCGATGACCAGCGGCTTTGCCTTGTCGCCAAGCTCGGCGCATTTTTCCTTCAGCGCCTTTTCGTCTCGGTCAACGAGAAACACCGTCACGCCAGCCTCAGCCATGTGTTTCGCACATTCGAAGCCGATGCCCGATGCGGCGCCCGTTACCGCTGCAACTTTTCCATTAAGATCCTGAGCCATTTTTCATTCCTTTGAAATTTAGGCGCGGCCGTGCGACTGGCGCGAGCGGCGGGCGAGAGAATCGACGATGACAGCGATGGCGAGCACGGCACCGGTGATCATATAACGAAGCGACGACGACAGATCGAGCAGCGTCAGGCCGCTGGCAATCGACTGAATGACGATGATGCCGAGCAGAGCCGACCAGGCGCTTCCGCGACCGCCGAACAGGCTTGTGCCGCCGATAACCGCTGCCGCAATGGCATTAAGATTGACGTCGCCCGTACCTGCCTGCTGACTGGACGATGCGAGACGCGCCGCAGCCATGATGCCGCCTGCTGCAGCCAGCGTGGAGCAGGTCATAAAGGCCGACACATAGATGAAATTGACATTGATACCGGCGCGACGTGCCGCCTCGCGATTACCGCCGACCGCTTGCATGGAGCGACCCCATTTGGTGCGGGTAAGCGCATAGTTCATTGCAATGACCAGCGCCACGAACAAGCCGAACATCCAAGGCACACCACGGGATTGGTTGAGATAGAACACCGCGCCGCCGACAATGAGCGTGATGACGATGGCCTTGAGCGCGATACCGACCGTCGAAGGCACAGAAAGCCCGGCCGCGCGGCGACGCTGCGCGGAGCGGAAGCCGGTAGCGAAGATGGCAAGGCCGGCAATCAGAGCCAGCGCGTAGGAAAGCGGTCGCGGCATTACCAGAAGCTGGCCGAAGCTGACCAGCCAGGAACCGTAAGGCAGATTGATCGAGCCGGTATTGCCGAGGAGATAAAGCTGAAGACCGAGTGCGGCCAGAAGACCGGCAAGGGTCGAAACGAAGCTCGGCATGCTGAAACGGTTATAGAGAAACGCATAGAGCAGACCGATAAGCGCGCCGGTGCAAAGAGCTGCGAGAATAGCAAAGGCAACCGGCCAGCCATTATTCACCCAAAGTACACCGACGACAGCGGAAGCCAGACCACTGACCGAGCCGACCGACAGGTCGATTTCGCCCAGCATCAGCACACAGACAACTCCGAGCGAGATGACGCCTATGGTCGAGCAATCGAACAGCAGATTCACAAGATTGTTGCTGGAAAGGAAGACCGGGTTGAGCGTCTGGAATACGGTCCAGATAATCACGAGGCCGACAATGACCGGCAACGAACCGAGATCGCCGGAACGGACCCGGTCAAAAAATGCTCGCAAGGCACCCGAAACACCTTCCTCGTGGCGCAGCCGCGTATCCTGCCGATCGAGCGGGGCATTTCCTGTCGTGTTGTTCATCAGGCTTCTCCCTGGTTGTGATCGGCCCGGTTGTGATCGGCATCGTGTTGTGCCTGACGCCGTTCAGCGCGGCGGGAAACAGAATTGCTGGTGGCACCGGTAATGGCGGAAACCAGTTCCTCGTTCGAGGAATCCGGATAGAAAACACCGTTGTTGCGTCCGAGACGAAGCACTACGATGCGGTCTGCGACAGCGCGCACGTCCTCCATATTATGGCTGATCATAAGCACGCCGAGGCCGCGATCACGTACACGCTCGATCAGATCGAGCACTTCCGCTGTCTGCGCCACGCCGAGAGCTGCGGTCGGCTCGTCGAGCATGATGAGCTTTGGCTCGAGAAGCAGCGAGCGCGAAATGGCAACAGTCTGACGCTGACCGCCCGAAAGCGAAGCAACCGGTTCACGCACACTGGGAATGCGCGCAGAAAGCTCGTTCAGAAGCTTCCATGCCTTGATTTCCATCGACACTTCGTCGAGGCGGTAAGGACTCATTTCCCGGCCAAGGAAAATATTGGCTACCACGTCGAGATTCTCGCACAGCGCCAGATCCTGAAAGACCGTCGCAATGCCGAGATCGAGCGCAACGCCCGGCGATGAAAGCACTACCTTCTCGCCGTCGAACTCAATTGTACCGGAGGTTGGCTGGTGAACGCCGGCAAGCGTCTTGATGAGCGTGGACTTGCCCGCGCCATTGTCGCCGACGAGAGCCACCACCTCACCCGGATAGACCTCCAGATCGATATCGGTCAGGGCTGAAACAGCGCCGAAGTTCTTGGAAATACCGCTGAGATGCAGTACCGGCTGCCGCGCTGTCGCGGCTGCATGATTGACTTGGGACATGATTTCACTTTCCACCGGCGCACCGCTATGCGCGCCTCGATGATGAAGAGCCCGACCGAAAAACCGGCCGGGCGCTCCTATTTCGGCTTCTACTTGGTGATGCCCAGCGCCTTGCAGCCCTCGGCATAACGATCGACGCACAGCGTTTCCGCCGGAACAATGCCCTTGTCGATAATTTCAGCCTTCAGATTTTCAGCTGTCACCACAGCCGGAACGAACAGCTTCGACGGTGTGTTATAAAGAGTAGCCTCAGCTTTCGGCGTTTCACCATTCAGAAGCTGGGCGGCAACGCGTGCTGCTTCCGAAGCAACGATTTCCGACGGTTTATTGATCGTGTTGTACTGATCGCCGGATATGATGAGCTGAAGGGCGGCAATGGTCGCATCATTGCCCGTTACCGGCGGCAGCGGATCGACACCAGCTGCCTTCAAGGCAGCGATGGCACCACCTGCGGTGCCGTCATTTGCCGCAACAACACCAACAATCTGATCGTTGAACCGCGTGACCTGGCCACTAGCCCACTGCTGCGCCTTGCTCGGAGCCCATTCCGGCGTGTCGTACTCGGCCAGCGTCTTATAGCCGCTATCCTTCAGACCGGCATGGATGCCGTTCTTGATGAGACCGGCCGCGGCATCGGTCGGCGAGCCGTTGATCTGCAATACTCCGCCCTTGTCGGTCGGCACATTCTTGTCCTTCAAGTGCTTGACCAGCGATTCTGCAATCGATTTTCCAATCGCTTCATTATCGAACGACACATAAAAATCCGAAACGGCGTCGGGAATCGGGCGATCATAGGCAATAACCTTGATGTCCTGCGACTGGGCAAGCTTGACCAGCGAAGCTGCTGCCGCCGTGTCCACAGCATCCAGGACGATGACCTTCGCGCCCTGCGAAATCACCGAATTGAACTGCTGCTGCTGCTTGGTTGCATCGCCATCAGCATTGAGATAAAGCACCTTGCAACTCTCGCAGAGCTTCTTCATCTCCGCGGCGAAACCTGGATAGTCGCGTTCCTCATAACGCGTTGACGCCTGGTCCGGCATCAAAAAACCGATCACTGCATCCTTGACCTCGGCCTGTGCCGAAGTGGCGGCTATCATCAGCACGCCCGCAAGCGTGCCCGTTAACTTCAATGCCTTCATGACTCTCCTCCTGATGATCGTCCGGTTCTGTTTCTACATTCGGTCCGGGAGTTCCGCCGGTAAGTCTCCGCATTCGATAATGGTGAAAGAAACAGCCTCTCACGAGAAGAGCCGTTCCAGCAATTCAACAATTACGATGCCTCCATTTGTCTGTGCCGCCATCTCCCATAGGCGAAACCATCTACATCGGGCTGAACTAACCGTTTGCAGCTTTGCACAATCGATTGTGCAAAGCTATACTGCTCTAACGACAAAACGCTGTCAACACGTTTCAAAGCCTGCCCGGCTCAACAGGCGATCTGATTGAACAGAACGGCACTGTAATCATTTGTTTTGACGCACATCTCATCCGAAAATCATTTCAGCTTTTCGGAATGCCTTCTAACGCAACAGAACAGGCCTCGAAACCGCTATTTATTTGATATCCTTGAGGGCATCGAGCGGCCCCGGTATTGCGGATCGCGGTGCGATCAATTTCGGCATGACGAGATGGAGTTCCGGTTCTGTTACCCTCCGCTCCATGAGCTCGAACGCCTTGGCGATCATCGCTTCCACGTCCTGCAAAATGGATATGACCGGAAACGGAAGGAATGAAGCGAAGGGATCGTAGTCATAGCAACCAACCACCAAGTCTTTCAATGACTCGTCCGCATGCTCGGCCATATAGCGCAGCAACCCTTCGAGATTGATCGAAGAATTGACGAACAGGCCACGCGGCAGGAGACCGTGACGCTCGCGATATTCGTTGAGCGCCCGCTTGGTGTTCAGCGGAGAATAGCCGGTGCGGAATACGCACCCTTCTGGATCGGAGCCGAGTTCGGTCTGTTTTACATGATGAAATGCACGAATTCTTTCACGGGACGATTCATCGTTTCGTCCTCCAAAGAGACAAAGATCTTCGGCTTGCAACTGCCCGTCGCCGAAATAATCGATGATCGCTTTCGTCAGCATCACACCGCCGGCGAAATTGTCGGTCGTCACCGACGGTCCTCGGGAGCCAGGCAGATCGATGTTCACATGCGGTAGCGCGGCCTTCTCGCACAGCTCATGCAGACTGTCGGGGTCCGTCGCGCCGCAGATGAAAAGCTCATCGATTGCGTAAGAAATCAGGGTTTCCGCCGTTTCGCGCTCCTCCTCCGGATCACGACTTGCGCTGACCACAACGGGGCAAAGACCGCGTCGGCGTACGTGAGCCTCGAAAGTCTGTGCCATGGACGAGAAGAAGCGGTTGTCATGCAATGGAAGCAAAAGGCCCACCAGCCCGGAGCGTGATTGGCGCAGCCCTTGCGCCTGCCGGTTCGCGGTGTATTCGTGCAGTTCGGCAAGTTTCAGAATAGCTTCCGCCGTGACTTGGCTGATCCTGCGTTTGCGCCACGTGCCATTCAGCACAGCGCTGACAGTCGAAGGCGAGCTTCCCGACAGAACAGAAAGATCGTAAATTGTCGCCTTCTTTTTACTGTGACGCATTCTGACTCCACTCTCCGAGAATATATAGCGCGAAATTACCCTGACATATTTTGTCCGATAAGGGCACTGCTGCCCCTGCTGGCGTTGTTGCTGATAATGACAATCTCAACAAGATGCCGCCTGGTGCGAGGCGGAAATCTTGATTGCTCCTCCGCCGTTCAGTTGCCGGTTCGGAATGCTTCCGAATTTTACCGTTTTCCGCTACGCGAAGTTTCCGAGCGCTTTCGTCTTGGAAAGCATATATTTTTCGGCGCAAACCATATGCTCGTGCGCGATCCGGCGCGCATCTTCACTCCGGTTCTCGATTAGAGCCGTCAAGAGCCGGTGCTGAAAGACCAGTCCCTCTTCACGCGAGGCAGGCGATGGATCGGCGTAAATCTCGCGAGCAACGGGCAGGTTCCGCAAAAGATTATGCGTCAGTCCACAGATGAAACCCAGCAATCGGTCCGGGCATAGTTGTGCCAGCAGGGAATGGAACTCCAGCTCCGTCACACGCTGATGATACTGATCGTCAAGGTTGACGGGCGGACGATCATAAATCCGCATGGTGTTTTCCAGCCGGGCAATATCGTCGCTGGTCAGCCTTCCACATAAAAGGACCCCGACTTCCGGCTCCAGACGTTTGCGTATGACATAGATTTCTTCGAGTTTAGGCTGTTGGAAAAAGAAATAACTCCCGAGCATTTCCATGGCATGCTGCGCGGAAGGCTCCGCCACAAAAGCTCCGCCGCCGGGACCGCTGCGCGTGAAGATCAGCCCCTGCGTCTCCAGCGCCTTCATCGCCTCACGCACAGTGCCCTTGGCAGCTTTGAAATGATCGATCAGCTCTTTTTCCTGCGGCAACCGATCTCCCGGCTTTAAAGCGTCGGAACGAATGACATCCTTGATGCGGTCGGCAATCTCGTCGGGGCGCCGCCGGGCCTTGACCGTCGTCACGCGCGGTTGCGGTTCGTGATCGGAATTCCGGCCCATTCTGACCATACTCTGTTACTCTCTTTTGATGCGCGGCGCGCTTTTCACGAGTTGACGTGTATAAGCGTGTTCCGGCTTGGCAAAAAGATCACTTGCAGTGGCTTCTTCAACGATTTCCCCGAAATACATCACGGCGACCCGGTCGGAGATAGCTTCGACCACCGCCAGATCGTGACTGATGAAAAGGTACGAGAGACCGAACTCCTTTTTCAGTTGATCCAGAAGCAGAAGAACCTGCGCCTGAACGGAGACATCAAGTGCGCTCACCGGTTCGTCGAGCACAACGATCTCCGCCTCTGCGGCCAGCGTGCGCGCAATGGCAATACGTTGTGCCTGTCCGCCCGAAAACTCATGCGGATAGCGTTCTAGCGTATCTTTCGGCATCTGCACGGCATCGAGTAATTGCGCTATGCGCTGACGGCGCTGCGCGGAATCGAGACCGCCCAGAAGCTTGAGCGGTGTTTCCAATATCTGCCGGATCGTCTTTCTAGGATTGAGCGAAGCGACAGGGTCTTGAAACACATACTGGATTATCTTGCCGAAAGCCTGCGCACCCGAATTTTGCAGCTCCCGCGCATCGAGACCTGCAATTGTCATCTTGCCGCGTGTCGGCTCGATAAGCCCCACAAGCATTCTTGCAAGCGTGGTTTTGCCGGAACCGCTTTCGCCGACGATTGCCAGCGTCTCTCCACGCCGAAGATCGAACGAAACGCCTTTGACAGCCTCGACCATGTGGCGTTCCCGACCGAAAAGAGTTCGTCCGCCGCCAAAAGTTTTGGTGAGGTCGCGTGCGCTGATCGCGATTTCGCTCATCCTGCCGCCTTTCTGTTCTCGCGTTCGAATAAACTCGCCACGCGGCTCAGGAAGTCAGCTCCCTGCCCCAGTTCGGGAACACAGGCGATCAATCTTTTCGTATAATTGTGCTGCGGATTGGAAAGAACTTCCGATGTCGTACCCGTTTCGACAATCTCGCCGTCTTTCATCACCGCAACACGGTCGCAGATTTCCGAAATCACGCCGAAGTCATGTGTGATGAATAGAAGAGCCATGCCGCGCTCGCGCTGAAGGTTACGCAGCAACTCAAGGATTCGCGCCTGAACGGTGACATCGAGCGCCGTGGTCGGTTCATCCGCAATGATAATATCGGGATCATTGGCCAGAGCCATGGCAATACCCACACGCTGACGCTGACCGCCCGAAAGCTGGTGCGGATAATGGCGGGCACGTTCCGCGGCATCAAGAATACCAACTTTATCGAGAAGGGCAACTGCCTGTTCCCGTCGTTCGCTGCCTCCCACGCGCCGATGCGCTGCAATAGCCTCCTCCACCTGCCGTCCGACCGGATACATCGGATGTAGGGTCGTGAGCGGATCCTGAAACACATAGGCGACCCTTGCCCCCCGCGCTGCGATCAACTCGGTTTCCGGCATGGAAAGAACATCCTTGCCGTCCAGATGAATCGCACCGTTGCGTATAAGCCCGGGCGGTGAGGCAACAAGGCCCATGACCGACAGCGCGGTCACGCTTTTGCCCGACCCGCTTTCCCCGATAAGGCCGAGGCATTCACCGCGCTCTAGCTCCAGCGAGACGTTGCGTACTGCGGGCATAAAGCATCCACTATTGACAAAGCCGGTTTCCAGCCCGGCAATTGAAAGGGCTTTTCCTTCCTCATTCGTGTCAGGTAATGAGCGGTTTTTCGCAATATCGGTCACAGCACCCGGTCGGGCGAGTGCACCCGAACGCAATCGCGGATCTAGAACATCGCGCACCCCGTCCCCCAACACATTGAGACTGATCACGAGCAGGAAGATCATCAATCCCGGGATGATGGAAACGTGAGGAGCATTGAATAGTTGCGCCCGTCCCTCACCCAGCATGGAGCCCAGATCGGCCTGCGGCGGCTGTGCGCCAAGACCAAGAAAACTAAGACCCGCGGTTTCGAGGATCATCCAACCCGCCGTCGTCGACATGGTAATGACGATAACCGGCAGCACATTGGGCAGCACTTCGCTCAAAAGGATCGAAACCGGGCCTTTTCCCGAAAGCCGCGCCGCGTCGATGAACTCACGATGTGCGAGCCCAAGCGTAACGCCGCGGACATTGCGCGCAAAGAACGGAATGTTGACCACCGCAATCGCATAAAGCGCGTTCATCAGGCCTGGTCCAAGCACGGCCACGATAGCGAGCGCCAACAAGATGTATGGAAACGCCATCAGCATATCGATGCCACGCATCATCAGATTGTCAGTGCGCCCGCCTGCATAGCCAGCCACCAGACCGATGGCCGAGCCAACGACGGCTGCGATCAGCGTTGCTGCAAAGCCCACCGCCACCGAAACCCGCGTGCCCCAGATAATTCGGCTGAGAATATCGCGCCCGAGCTGATCCGTTCCAAGAAAATGTCCTTCGCTGAATACGGGCTTCAATCGCATGACCGGAGATATGGCATCGGGATCGGGCAACGGAAGAACGGGGGCCAGCAGAATGACGAGACAGATCAGAACAAGCAGGAAAAAACCGAAAGCCGCAAGGCGATTGCTCATCAGAAGACGCCACGACGACATGCGGACAGCGGTAGGCGCCGCCGAAACTACTGGGAACGCGCTCATGTCCGTATCCTCGGATCGAGCGTGGTCTGGATGACATCAGCCAGCAGATTGAAGATGACGTAGCTGGCAGCCACGACAAGAACGCCGCCTTGCACCAGCAAAATATCGCGCGTGGAAATAGCCTTCACCAGCATGGCCCCGATACCGGGCCATTGAAATACGGTTTCGATATAAACGGCGCCACCAAGCACGAAACCCGCCTGAATGCCGATGACAGGAATGACGTTGACGAGCGCCGCCCGAAAAGCATGGCCGTAAATTACGCGGCCCTCATTGAGGCCTTTGGCCCGCGCGGTACGGATATAGTCCTGACGCAGCACCTCCAGCATTGCGCTACGGGTCAGGCGTGCAATGACGCCGGCCGCCACCACGGCAAGCGTCGAGGCAGGGAGGATCAAATGCCAGAGCAGATCTTTCAGGTCGCCGCCGCCATAGACGGCATACATGCCAGACGCTGGCAGAACGCGCCATTGGACGGCAAAAAGATAGATCAGCAGAAGTCCCAGCCAGAAGGAAGGGATAGAAATTCCGGCGAGTACAATAAAAGTAATCATCCTGTCCGCCCATCCGAACTGGCGCACCGCCGAAACAATGCCCGCGAGCAACCCGAAGACGGAGCATAGCACCAACGCTACGCCAGCGAGCACGAGTGTCGCCTGGAAACGTTCAAGAACTTCATCCAGTACTGGACGGTTGAGCACGAAGGAGCGCCCCAAATCGCCGTGCAGGAGATTTCCCATCCAGATGAAGTATTGCTGCACAAGCGGCTTGTCGAGGCCGAGATCACGGTTGATCCGCTCGACATTTTCCGGTGTCGCATAAGAGCCCAGTAGCGCTGTAGCCGTATCGCCCGGAATCATCGCCATGACAAGAAAAACGATGATTGAAAGTCCCAACAACACCGGAACGACAGCGACCAGTCGCTTGAGGATATAGGCTGGCATGAAAGCCCTCCTCGCTTATTCCTTGGTTACATCTTTCAAATGCAGCAGAAAGGAGGGCTGCAGCTTGAACCCCTTGACGGCGGCAGTAGTGACGGCGTTCTGCTTCCAGTTCGCCACGAAAAGCCATGGCGCATCGTCATGGACGATGCTCTGTATTTCGCCATAAAGTTTTCCGCGTTCCGCCTGATCGGTCGATGAGCGCGCCTTCTCCAGAAGTTCATCAACTTTTGGATTGGAGTAGTAACCGGAATTGAAACCGCCCTTGTCAGGCAGTGCATCGGTACGCAGCGTCAGATAGGGCACGGTATCGGGATCGTTGGTCATCCACGCCATCTCGGCCATATCCGCCTTGCCTTCCAGTCCCGGATTGACTCTGCCGAGGAACGTATTCCATTCATAGGTCTCTATCTTGACCTTGAAACCGACGGCCTGAAGATCGGCCTGGATGGCCGCGCCCATCGTGATGGGGTCGAGCATGCCTGAACCGCCTTCCGTTACATAGAACGTGACTTCGGGGTCGCTGACACCTGCTTCGACGAGGAGCGCCTTGGCTTTCTCCGGATCATATGGATAGGGTTCTGTCTTGTCTTCGACCCAATTGAACGCAGGCGGGATCGGACCTGCGGCAACAGTTGCGGACCCCTGCAAAACGTTATCCACAAGGGCCTGCTTGTTGACGGCGTAATTGGCTGCCTGACGCACCTTTTTATCCGCGAAAGGACCGCTTTTCGCATTCAGGATCGTGAACCAGACATGTGGTCCCGCCTGTTCCGCAACCGCGAAGTTCGCGTCCTGCTTGAATGTCGCGAGATTGTCCGGCGGAACTTCGACCATGACATCCAGCCCGCCCGCCATCATCTCCGCGACGCGGGTATTGGCATCCGTGATCGGACGGAACACGACGGCGTCCAGCGCTGGCGCGCCACCCCAATAATCCGGATTACGCTCCACCACGACGCGTTGTCCGGATTGCCATTCGGCAAACTTGAACGGACCCGTTCCCGACGGATGACGACCAAATTCCTTGCCGTGTTTTTTGACCGCTTCGGGCGAAACAATCAGGCCGGTCGGATAGGCAAGATTGGACAGAAACGGAGCAAAAGGCTCTTTCAGTTTGAATTCGACCGTCTGATCATCGATCACATTGACGGCATTGATGGACGAGAAGTTGAAAGAAAGCGGAAACGGCCCGGTATTATAGAAAGGATGATCTTCCTTCAGCATCCGGTCAAAGTTGAATTTGACCGCTTCGGCACTGAAGTCCGAACCGTCATGAAACTTGATGCCCTGCCGCAGCTTGAACGTATAGGTTTTGCCGTCATCCGAGATCGTCCAGCTTTCGGCCAGAGCCGGCTCCACTTCCAGCGTTCCGTCCTTGTAACGAACGAGCCCGTCATAAATGTTGACGAGGATGCGGAAATCATTGGTGGCCGTGACTGTATGCGGGTCGAGCGATTGCGGCTCCGCGATCTGCCCGACAATCAACGCGTTCGGCGGCGTTTGTGCCAACACCGCTGTTGTAGGTCCGACAATTAACAGCGCCATAGCAGTCAAGACGGCACGGAATAACCTTTTCATGGGGTTCCCCTTCATTTTGCCAAATCCGTCAGACTCTAATTTATAAGCATAAATCTTCTATCATCAATGAACTATCATAATTAATTTTCAAGCTAGGAAGAAAGAGGTCACTTTCGAGCAGCCCTGCCACACTCTCAGCAGTTCCCGTTTAACCGGGATCATTGGAAGCATACCAAGGCTTTGTTTTGTCGCATCATCCCGCGCAATGAAGCAGAATCAGAAATCCGTCCGATGAACTGATTTGTCAGTGTGGTGCTACAAACTTTTGGCTCGAACACCCTCTACCGCAGACTTTAGAAAAGGAGCCGGGCGCCTTGGCGCAGATCACCATTCAGACGACTGCACTGCCATTCTGCAGAGGGAGCCGGCTTTCAACAAGCTCGACCCACCAGCTGCATCCGAAAGGAATGATCTCGTCATTGAAGTCGTGTCCCGGATTGTGCGGAGTGATCCTGTCTCCTGCCCCAAGCAGCATATAGGCGCCCGACCTTTGCTGAAGCATAAAAGCGAAATCCTCACCGCCTAGCAAACGTTCAGCCTCCGAGGCCCGCCCCGAGACGCTCTTGCCGATCCGCCAAGCAGCACATCACACACCTGGTCGAGGTCCACATCCGAAACCCGTCCGAGTGCGAGCGCTTCATAAATCGCCTCTGGCGGACCAGACTGCACGTCGGAACCCTTACCAGTCTGCGTTTTATTTTTTATCTATAAAATATCAAATTGATTGATTCATTTATCCATAATAATCTATATTTAAGTGATTCCTTCGGAATTTATCTATAAAATGGATTATCCATGCAACAAAAAACCGTTCTAATCCGTGATGACATTGCCGCGGCCATACACGACAGCAGCTGGACGCTGGAATCCGCTCGCAAACTCTATGACCTGCCTTTCAGCGATTTGATTTTCCAAGCCCAGCAGATCCATCGAGTTCACTTCGATCCAAACCGGGTACAACTTAGCAAACTCCTCAGTATCAAAACCGGCGGCTGTCCCGAAGACTGCAGTTATTGCAGCCAGTCGGCTCACCATGAATCGGGTGTGAAGGCCTCAAAGCTCATGAGCCTCGATATTGTGGTCCGCGAAGCACAAAAAGCGAAGGAAAGCGGCGCAACGCGCTACTGCATGGGGGCGGCCTGGCGCAGTCCCAAACCGCGTGATGAACAGAACATCGTAGAAATGGTCAGGCAAGTGAAATCGCTGGGGCTGGAGACCTGCATGACACTTGGCATGCTATCATGGGAGCAGGCCCAAACCTTTGCAGAGGCTGGCCTCGACTATTACAATCATAATATCGATACGTCGGAACGCTTCTATCCGCAGGTCATAACCACGCGCAGTTTTGATGAGCGGCTGGAAACACTCGCTCATGTGCGCAAAGCCGGAATCAAGGTGTGTAGCGGCGGCATTCTTGGTCTCGGTGAAAGCGAAGACGATAGAATAGACATGCTGATAACGCTGGCAAACCTGCCAACACCCCCAGAAAGCGTACCTATTAACATGCTGATTCCGATGCCTGGCTCGCGACTTGCAGAGGCATCGCCGGTCGATCCGATCGAATTCGTGCGGATCATCGCGCTTGCGCGTCTGATGATGCCGCAATCTTATGTACGCCTCACGGCTGGACGCGCTTCCATGAGCGACGAAATGCAGACACTCTGCTTTCTTGCCGGCGCAAATTCCATTTTCATCGGCGACACACTGCTGACGGCGGCGAACCCCGGAGATGACCGCGATAGAAGCCTGATGCGCAGGCTGGGCCTGGTTGCGGACACGATGGATGAGAATGAATGACTTCCGCTCAATTGATACGTTACGAAGCTGGTTTGCGACGGCTGAAGCGACGCGGATATCTGCGTAGCCTACGAACGAACGCAGGACCTGATTTCAGCTCGAACGACTATCTCGGCCTCGCATCGTCGCCGACACTCCGCACGGTAATGATTACCTCGCTGAAAAACGGGGTGTCCTCTGGTTCTGGCGGCTCGCGGCTTCTGCGGGGCAATCATCCCGAGCATGAGCGGCTGGAGACTGAAGCGGCCACCTTTTTCGGCTCCCCGTCGATGCTGTATTTTAGTAGCGGCTACGTGGCTAATCTGGCCGTCTTCACAACCTTGCCACAGCGCCGGGACCTGGTCGTCCACGATGCTCTCATCCATGCGAGCGTACACGATGGAATCCGCAGTGGAAAAGCTGAAGCGCAGTCAGCACCGCATAACGATGCCGGAGCCTTCGAGCACATCATCCGGTCATGGCGCGAGAAAGGCGGCAAAGGAACACCATGGCTTGTGGTGGAAAGCCTCTATTCCATGGATGGCGATTGTGCACCGCTATCTGAACTCATCGAAATTGCAGACCGTTACGAAGGCTTTCTTCTGATCGACGAAGCCCATGCGACTGGCGTGCATGGCGTCGGTGGACGAGGTCTTGGCGCCGGACTGGAAGGCCGCGATAACGTCATCACACTTCATACCTGCGGTAAAGCGATGGGCAGCGCCGGAGCGCTTGTCGGAGCTGCGCCTGTTCTGCGCGCTTTTCTTGTGAACAAGGCCCGCCCTTTCATCTATTCCACCGCACCATCACCTTTGCAAGCAGAAGTCACCCGGCAAGCTCTGGGGCTTTTGAGGACAGGCGAACATCGTCGGCAAGTCCTTCACAAGCTCATTGCCTTCGCCAATACCCGGTTCAGGGAATGCACGGGCTACGAAGGCAGTGGAACCCAGATATTGCCCCTCATCATCGGCGACGTGGGGCGGACGCTGCACATAGCCGGTCTGATGCAGGGCGAAGGGTTCGATATCCGTGCCATTCGACCGCCCACTGTGCCCGCCGGAACCGCACGACTTCGCATCACCATCACTCTGAATGTCGATGAAGAAACGATTGCCCGTATGTTCGACTGCCTTGCGAAAGCCTTGAAGGAGAAAATGCCATGATGTCGCGTTTCGTTGTTACCGGCACCGACACAGGTATTGGCAAGACCGTATTCTCCGCAGCCTTGGCTGATGCTTTAGGAGCATTCTACTGGAAACCGGTTCAGTCGGGACTGGACGAAATTACGGACAGCGAAACAGTCATGAGCCTTGGCGGGCTTTCCCGACAACGTATTATTCCCGAAACGTGGCGCCTCAACACGCCCGTCTCACCACATCTTTCTGCACAAATCGACGGCATTGAAATCGATCTCGATAGGCTGACGGTACCTCAGATCAGTTCTCCGCTCATCATTGAAGGCGCTGGCGGTCTGCTGGTGCCACTGACACGTCGTGCGACGTTTGCCGATATTTTTGCGCGCTGGCGGCATCCTGTCATTCTGTGCGCAAGGACTGGGCTGGGTACCATCAATCATACTTTGCTGTCACTGGAGGCCCTGAAGCGCCGGAACATTCCGGTCCACGGTATTGCCTTCATCGGCGACGCGCATGCCGACACTGAGCAAATCATCCCGGAGCTGGGTGGTGTCCCGAAACTGGGCCGTCTGCCGTACCTTGCCAACTTGACGGTGGGCACTTTACGGCAAGCCTTTCGCGAACATTTCGACCTTGATCAGTTCCGGCAAGATGAAACTGTTTCAGCTGCGTTTAGCGAGACAGAAAAATGACCCATCGCTCTCCGTCTCCGGTCTGGCATCCTTTTACCCAGCATGCCGTCGAACCCGCGTTCAAAAAGATCGTCCGGACCGATGGCGCCTATCTGTGGGACCAAACCGGCAAATCGGTACTGGATGCCATTTCGTCATGGTGGGTGATTACACATGGTCATCGGCACCCGCTCATCATGAACGCAATTCGAGACGCTCTGGAAAGTTTCGACCAGATCATATTTGCTGAATTTACTCATGAGCCGGCAGAAAATCTGGCCGAGGGATTAATCCGCTTGGCGCCGCCCGGTCTCAGCCATGTCTTCTATTCCGACAGCGGGTCCACTTCGGTGGAGGTCGCAATCAAAATGGCGTTTGGCTTTTTTTACAACCGGAATACACCTAAGTCGCGCATTATCGTGATGGAACACAGCTATCACGGTGATACAATCGGCACCATGTCTGCAGGGGAACGCGGCGTTTTCAATGCTGCTTATGGACCACTTCTGTATCAGGTCGACACGATTCCTTTTCCGTCCGCAAGCCGCGAACAGGAAACGCTCGATGCCCTCGAAACTTTTTGCCGCCGCGGCAATGTCGCAGCCCTGCTGATCGAACCTCTGGTTCTCGGAGCAGGCGGCATGAAAATCTATCCCGCGCATCTGCTTGCCGAATTCAGACGCATCACACAACATTATGGAACGCTGCTCATTGCCGATGAAGTCATGACAGGCTGGGGGCGCACGGAAACAATCTTCGCTTGCGAACAGGCTTCGATCACACCGGACATCATGTGTCTTTCAAAGGGAATGACCGGAGGGGCGCTACCATTGGCAGCGACGCTATGCACCAATGACGTCTTCGATTCGCATTTCTCGACAGACCGCAGGCAGACATTTTTTCATTCGAGTTCCTATACGGCCAATCCGATTGCCTGTGCTGCCGCATTGGCAAATTTACAGGTGTGGCAGACTGAACCTGTGACAGAGCGGATCAGCGCTTTAGCCCGTCAACACCGCGAACGACTCGCTTCGTTTCAGAACGACCCCCGTTTCATGAACGTGCGGCAGCAAGGCACCATTGCAGCTTTCGATCTTGTCGTTAACCGGCCAGGCTATCTGTCGGATGTCGGACCGAAAATGAAGGCTTTCTTTCGCAGCAAAGGAGTGCTTTTGCGCCCACTGGGCAACGTGATTTATCTGATGCCGCCCTATTGTGCGACGTCTGCCGATCTCGATCTGGCCTATGACGCCATAAACGAGGCGGCTGATATGGTTCGGACGGTGCAGTAATGAGAATTTCCAGCCAAATGACGGGCTTCGGTCATTATGTACCGGAGAGGCGAGTGACAAACCACGAACTGGAAGCCCGTCTTGATCTCGAGCCAGGATGGATCGAAAAGCGCACCGGCATCAGGGAACGACGTTGGGCGGCGGTCAATGAAACATTGACCGGCATGGCCGCATGCGCAGGAACAATGGCCCTCGACAATGCGCGGCTGGCGCGCGGCTCGGTTGCCCTGACAATTCTGGCAACATCTACTCCCGATCACCTGTTGCCGCCCTCCGCGCCCCTGCTCGCGCATCGGCTCGATTTACACAACAGCGGAGCGATTGATCTGGCTGGTGCCTGTTCCGGGTTTCTTTATGCGCTCGTGTTGGCAGACGGCTTTGTAAAAAATTTCAACAGACCTGTACTCGTGGTGGCAGCCAATATTCTCAGCCGCCGCATCAATATGGACGAGCGCAATACGGCAGTTCTCTTCGCCGATGCTGCGGGTGCAGTTGTACTGACGCCATCAGATGACCCGCATAATGGTCTGCTGGGAACTCATTTAATATCTGACGGCAGAAACTATGATCTCATATCTATTCCAACAGGCGGCTGCATGCGCCCCTTTCAGTCAGGCACGCCCATATCTGAAACAAGAATGACAATGCGCGACGGAAAGACCGTCTTTACCCAGGCCGTGCGCCTGATGACTGAGTCCAGCAGACAAGCCCTCTCGCGGGCAAGGATGACCCCGGATACCATCAGCAGATTCTTTCCACATCAAGCAAATGGTCGAATAATAGACACGGTCTGCGACAAACTGGGCATTTCCGTTTCCATTGCCGCTAAGTCAATCCGCGACTTCGGCAATTCCTCTGCGGCGACCATTCCACTCTCCCTTTCGATCACCGCGGCATCCAGCCCCGTCCAGCCAGGCGAACGGCTGCTTTTTGCTGCCGCCGGAGCAGGCATGCTTGCCGGTGCTGTTCTTTGGGGAGGTGGTAACGGCTAGAGAGCGAAATGGTCAGCAAAAGGATTCCGTTCCAGACTTTCTGTCGATGCAGACCCCCAGCATGGGCAGCATTTTCCTGATGCAGGCCGGCAATATGAATCTTTTGGAACCGGCGTGGAACTTCCTTTCCATCGCTGTTATCCGGCCTATCCGGATCTACGTGCGGCTTGCCAGCGGACCAACCAGAATATTCATGGCCTAACGCTGCAAGACAACGCTCGGCAATCTTCTCAATTAGCTCAAAAAGAATGAGCTCAAACCGTCAAACTCCTGATTAGATCCCGTGACGATTTTGGTACATTTGTTGGGTTGGACCGAACGATTAGATTAGTCTATTTTAAGCGGACTAATTTACTCATGTTAATTGACAACCTGTTGAATTGTGGCCTAGATGTGGCGTCTTTCAGAAAATAATCAACAATTCATTAAGCGGTCGATGATGTCTAAAACAGTCTCCTGTGCCGAGAATAACATGGCGTTGGTTTCTATGCGTACTCGCCGCTCCGTTCCGCCCGCGCTGCTGTCGCAGCCAGCACCGGACCACCATGAATTGATGGGTATTCTCAATGTAGCCTCCAGGGTTCCTGACCATGGAATGCTCATTCCCTGGCGATTTGTGCTGGTTCAGGGCGAGCAGACTGAAGAACTGTTACAAGCCTTCCTTGATCATCATAAACGTGAAGAAGAAGACCCTGCCCTCATCAAAGCCATGCGGTCACGTTTGACAAAGTGGATGGTCGGCCCGCCACTGATCGTATTTCTGATTTGGCGTCATACCCGGACAGATGATTTTCCCGAACTCGATCAATTGTTGTCGGCAGGCGCTGTTGCGACCTCTTTTTTGCATGCGGTTCACGCCAGCGGTTACGCGTCCATCTGGCTAACCGGCTGGCCTTGCCTGTCAAATGCGGGCGCTGAAATTTTCCAACTGGAAGACAATGAACGGCTGATTGGCCTGTTTCCCGTCGGAACAGCCATCAAGCGCCCTGCCGAACGCGCAAGACCGGATATCAACTCGCTTGTAAGCAATTGGCGTTCGTAAACAAAATACAATGAAAAGCGATATTTTATAGGATTAACAATGCTATTGAAGCCTTCTCACCGACTGCTGGCGACTTCAGCGATAGCCTTATTCAGCCTATCATCAGGCGCCGACGCGCAAGAGGGGATCGTTCTTGATACAGTCACGATCAAGGCCGACCGTCTGGCGTCTTCCCCTGAAAGCACGACACGTAACGTAACCGTTCTCGAACGCAATGAAATCGAGAAACTGGAGAGCACGTCCCGCGACCTGACCGATTTGCTGGGCAAGGCTGTTCCGGGGCTTGCGCTTTCCACGGGAGCCTTTACGACGTATGGTCAAGGCTTGCGCGGTCGCAGCGCCCTGGTGGTTATCGATGGTGTACCGCAAAAACTCAATCGTGATACATCCCGCGACCTTTTCAACGTGGATATTTCCGCAATCGAGAGGATCGAAGTCGTACACGGCGGCTCTGCCCTTTATGGCAATGGCGCCACAGGCGGCATTATCTACATCACGACCTTGCAGGGTGGTGGAGAAGCGCGCTTCAAGACGCGTATGGAAATGGGTAACAGCCTTACGAATTTTGGAAGTGAGGGATTAAAGGCACGCATTTCGCAATCCGGCCAAGGCAGCTTTAACGATACAGATTATGCGTTTTCGTTGTCGGGAACGGTCAATCGTGGCTCGTTCGATGCGGACGGCAGCCGTGTTGCGCCGGAACCCAGCCAGGGCGATCTGTTCGACACATTTTCCGGTAGCCTATTCGGGCGTGTCCGCCATCATTTTGACGATCAGAGCATCGGTGCATCCATCATCGTCAACCGCATCAAGCAGGACAGCGATTATGCGGCTGATGTGAGCGTTGCCAAACTGCCCGCCGGTTCAGTTCCGGCACGAGCCATCGACGGCCTTTCTCTGAATGAGCAGGGCAGCCTTTTAAACATCCAGGGTACTCTTGATTACAAGCACGAAGATTTTCTTGGCGGCACGCTTGACGCCCAGGTCTTTGCCCGCCGGGCTGAGTCACGCTTTTATCCCGCGGATGCGCGCAACATCAAAAACCGCGCTGCGATCATCCAGTCATATTTTGAAAGTAACGTCTATGGCGGCAGTCTGGTGTTTAATACGCCCATTCCGCTGAGCGATAATCTTCCCATCAATCTGATGTGGGGAACGGATGCCCAGCTTGAAAGCTCAGTCGGCCCTGCCGATCTTTTTGACGGACCCGATTTCGATAGTAGTAATGGCCGTGTATTCACAAAAACCGCTAATATCATATGGACGCCGCCATTCGATCTCGATCAATATTCAGTCTTTGCGCAGTTGGAAGTCAAGCCAACGGAACGTCTGACCATTCGCGGCGGCGCTCGCCAGCAATGGGCAAAACTGTCGGTTGATCCTTACAGGACTATTATCGGCGATCCGATCGATGGCGGCACTCTTGATTTCTCGACCGCCCTTTATAATATTGGCGCAAATTACGAGTTCATCGACGGCGTCAGTGTTTTTGCCGATTTTTCGCAGTCCTATGACCTCTCGGACGTTGGTATTCAGCTTCGTCAGGCTCCCAAAGGATTTAATCTCAATGGCAGTAACATCAAGCCATTGAGCTACGATAACTATGAGTTCGGCATTCGAGCCGCGCTGGGCGACTTCACCGGTAGTGCCGCCATCTTCTTGAGCAAGTCCGACCTGGGGGCGCTCCGAACAGAGAACTTCATTCTTGTTCAGAATCGTGATCCGGAAGAAATCAAAGGTGTCGAGCTTGCGGGCCGCTATGTTTTCAACAAAAAATGGGCGGCGGGCGGATCATTCACTTATACGGAAGGTGAAAGAACGACAAGCACAGGCCAGACCATAGCCCTGGACGGCTTTCGCATTCCCCCGGTCAAAGTGACGGGCTATGTCGAGTATAGCCCTTATGACTGGTGGAACCTGCGTCTGGACGGCGTCTATAGCGGATCGCGTGACGATGCATTCAAGGACGGAGTCGCTTTTGGCGGACGTGAAGTCGATGACTTTATGGTCTTCAACCTTTCAACCGAGTTCAAGATCGGAAAAGGCAAATTGCAGTTGGGCGTCGAGAACCTGTTTAATGCGGATTACTACAACGTCTATAGCCAGCTGCTGCGGAACTCGAACAATACCAGCCATATCAAGTCGCCCGGCACCACGTTCAAGATTGCTTACGAGACCAATTGGTAATGGATGAAGACGAAGACCTATTGGCTCTGCCTTGCGATATTGCACTGGCTGGAGAAAAACTCTCCTTCGCCAGCAATGACCGCACGATACTGGACGAAATAACCTGCGAGATCAGGCATAATCGCATAACTGCGTTACTGGGGCCGAATGGTTCGGGCAAAAGCACCTTGATGCGGTTACTCATGCGTCTGGAAAAGCCGACTTCCGGTCATGTCCGGTTGTTCGGCGAAGATGTTGCTCGGATGAACAACCGCGCCTTTGCCCGGCAGGTTGCTTTTCTGCCGCAGGATATGCAGGTGCCATCTGCCCTGACGGTGCGAGAACTTGTAGGCTGTGGACGCCATCCTCACAGACCCCTTTGGCGGTCAATGACCGACAAGGATCATTCCATTGTCGAAGCAGCCCTGACGACCACTTCGCTTCTGGATTTGTCGCACCGCACGGTTGGTGCCTTATCGGGCGGGGAGCGCCAGCGCGCGCTTATTGCAATGGCGCTAGCGCAGGAAACAGACATTCTGATGCTGGATGAACCCACGACATATCTGGATATACACTATCAGATCGAAATCCTGGAACTTATCCGCAAGCTTCAAACCGAGCGGAGCCTGACAATCTGCTGGATTTTACACGATCTGAACGAAGCAGCAGCCTATAGTGACGACGTGATTGTAATATCAAATGGCCGGTGCGTTGCGACGGGAACACCGGAAGCCGTTCTGACGTCTGATCTCATAAAGGATGTGTTCAAGGTGGAAATGCTTCGGCTAAAACATCCGGATGATAATATGCCGATCCTTATTCCCTCACGGCGACAGTAAGATGAATTTTCGGATATATCCACTATGGCAGGACTAACACGTCGATATTTTCTCAGCGGATTGCCACTTGTGGTGGGCGCCAGCTTTCTTGGTTTGTCCAAAGCGGCTGCACAGAAAACGCAACCAAGAATTGTCGCTTTGGAATGGCGTTATGCCGACCACGCCCGTAGCCTTGGTATAATGCCGGCAGGTATTGCCGATCTTGAGGAATATAAAAAGCAGGCATCACTGGAAGCAGCAGGAGCAGCCTTAGCAGCCACAATCGATATGGGACGCCGTCAGGAGCCGTCGCTGGAAGCGATCATCCAGGCGAAACCGGATATCATACTGGGTGTTCACTTTCGTCATGATCGCATCAAAGAGCGACTGTCGCAGATCGCAGAAACCGTTCTCTATAAATATACCAATACCGGTACGGAAGATACGGACCAACTCAAGCTGATGCTTGATGAACTTGATGATATGGGCAGCAGGCTCAATCGTCTGAAAGAAGCGCAGGCCGCTCAAGTCGATTTTGCGCAGTTTCTCTCTCGACAAAAGCAGGCACTTACCGCCAAGCAGAAGCAACGGCCTTTTGTGTTTGCTCAGTTTCCTTCCGGCGTAAACAGTATACGCCTGTTTACAGGCCAATCCCTCCCTGTTCGTATTCTTGAGGAAATGGGATTGCGCAACGGCTGGAACGGTCCATCAGAGGGCTTTGGCTTTTCGACAGTGGGGCCAGAGAAATTGCTGACAGTGGGAGACGTGACATTTATCGGCGTCGCGATAGGAACCGATAACAGTTACACCAGACTGTCTCACAATCCGCTGTGGCAAAGCTTTCCGTTTGTCCCGTCTGGCAATCTGCATATCTTCGATCATATAGTCTGGCCGTTCGGTGGAATTCCAGCGGCTCAAGCTTTCGGCAAGCATATTACAGAAGCATTATGATTGCTGAGAAAACCCGTAATGTGCGCATCGTTGCGCCGGTCGTGTGCGTTCTCGGCATGGTGCTTTTACTATACTGGCACACAGCGCTTGGGATTACGCTAAATCCGGCAATCATTCTCCGCAGTATCGCTTTCCCGGCGGCTGACAATGCGACCGAAATGCTTCTGCATTATTTTCGGCTGCCCCGGACACTGGCGGCAATCGTCGCGGGCGCATGCCTTGCTGCAGCGGGAGCGGTTTTTCAGGCAGCGACGCGCAATCCTCTGGCCTCCCCCGGCATTCTGGGCGTTACCGCGGGTGCGCAGTTGTGCGTGGCAGTTACCGCGACAGTTCCCATCGTTGCGACTGTGATACCGCCTGTCATGACGGCGACGACTGGAGGCCTTGCAGCAGGTTGTGTGACCTGGATGGTGTCGAAAGGCTCCCGAGCCGAGCCGGTCCGCATCGCTTTATCCGGTATGGCCATATCATTGATGGCCGGAGCGCTGGCGTCGGCATTGGCGCTGATGGATGAAACAAGGGGAGCAAACCTGCATCTATGGGGCGGTGGCAGCCTGGTACAAAGCAGCTGGTATGCGCCGCTCAGTGCGCTGGCCGGTTTCCTGCCATCGTTCGGTCTGATGCTGCTATTGTCACGGCATTTCGATATCCTGGCGCTGGGAGACGATACCGCCCGGATGCTGGGACAGAATCTCGTCCTGATAAGGGGCGCGGCCCTCATCATAGGTGTATGGGTATCGGCTGTAGCCGTTACATTGGCCGGTCCTGTCGTCTTTGTCGGGCTCGTTGCGCCCAATATCATGCGTATGATGGGAGTATCCCGGCATATTCTTCTGATCCCGCTCTCTATCGTTGCGGGGATTATGCTGACGCTGGGGGCGGATATCATCGTCCTGCAAATGTCCGCGACATCGGTCGAATTACCGGTCGGGGTGCCACTTGCCATCGTCGGCGCGCCATTTCTGATCCTGCTCGCCTGGCGTCACGCACGAGATACTTATTCCGTGACACAAAAAGAAACCCGGCGTCAGAACGAACGGGGCTTTCGAAAAGTGTCAGCCTTGGCATTGCTCTTCATCTTGTTGTTCATCATATGTATCGTTGCGCTTGCAAGCGGCAATCGTTTTGTCGGGCCCCATGAGCTTTGGACTGCCCTTAACCAGACTGCGCCCGATGGTACGCGTCACATTCTGGAACTACGACTTGTTCGTATTCTGGGTGCCGCGATAAGCGGTTGTCTTCTCGGCCTATCCGGACTTCTCCTGCAAGGTGTCATTCGTAATCCACTGGCAAGCCCCGAGCTCATCGGCGTCACGCAGACTTCAGGCTTTTCCGCTGTTCTGGTCATACTGATCTTTCCGCAACTGGGCATTGCAGGCATTCAGACCGCTGCCGTCATGGGCGGGCTGTCTGCAGCAACATTTGTCGGACTTTTGGGATTGCGCCACCATCTCGCGCCTTCAGCGCTGGCCTTGATGGGGTTGGGACTGGCGGCCATTGCCTCAGCCGGTGCGACCGCACTCGTCATAGGTGGAGGTTTTCAGGCAAGTCAGGCAGCTACATGGCTGGCGGGATCGATTTATGGCATAAAATCCATGGATGTGATCTATCTCGCCGTCATCTTGTTTATATGTGGCCCGCTGTCCTACGCCCTGCTTTCAGTGACGGATATTATAGCAATGGGCCGACCCAAAGCCTCGAGCCTGGGGTTGAGCATGCGGGAAGCTGAATGGGGGCATTTACTGCTTGGCGCAACGTGTGCAAGCTTCGTGGCGTCCGTTCTAGGACCGGTATCATTTATCGGCCTTATGGCGCCTCACGCAGCAAAACGCATTTTTTCGGGGCGCTATCGTGAGCTGCTGTTTCCTACAATGATTATAGGTGCAAGCCTCATGGTTCTGGCAGATTGCCTCGGGCGGACAGTGCTGGCACCTCTTGAAATCCCCGTGGGCCTGATGACTGCTATTCTGGGAGCCCCATTCATATTATTCATTCTCAAGCGGGAATGAGCAAACGGGGCAGCGGCACCGAGAAACAATGAACTGGCGGAAACACGTGTCTCGTCGATTTGTGTGGCAAAAGACGTCTGTTCAGTGCCCTTTCGATGACCCTGACGGGATCAAAGCTTACTCCTGTGCGCCAGCTTCCAAGCAAAACTTCATCATAGCCGAATTCCACCACCGGAACGCATAACAAACCAAACCGCAGCGCTGCCGCATACCGATGGTGCCCGTCCATAATGCAATGCGTATTGCGCTCAATGCATATGGGCTGGGTCCAGTTTTGCTCACTGATAATCAGCTCCATAACCTCCAGCACCCTTTTCGGAACGATTTCTTCGTGAGGCATGAGGCTGTCAGGCGATAGAAGGCGCTGTTGTACGGTACTCAAGCAGTTAACCTTTCCGTACCTGACATCATGTTATCGGCGGTGAGGAAAAAACGCTCAGGATGCGCATTACTGAGAAAATCATGGTGCGAGATATCCCAGCCATAGGCACCCGCAGCCAGGAAGCAAAGAATGTCCCCCACCGCTAACGACTTCACGACTTCATTGCGCAGCAGCACGTCTTTTGGTGTACAAAGTTCACCCGTGAAATTTACCGATTGATTTTCTACAGTCGGTCGCGCCCACCGCCACGGCCATTGGTTGCGACGGAGAATTTTATGCGGGTGACGATGCTGCCAGGCCGAAGGCAAACGAAAATGATGGGAGCCGCCACGCAACAGAGCATAATACTGCCCGTGGTTCTTCTTCAGATCAACGACTTCTGTCGCATAGACCGCACAATAGGCGACCAAGATACGTCCGCATTCAAACTGGATAACGGGCCCTTGAGGAGCAATTTTCCCGGAAAGCCGGGCGCTCAAATGGGCAACATCAAACTGTCGATTAAGATTCGTATAATCAACCCCCCAGCCGCCACCGAGATTGATGATTTTTAGCGACAATCCCGCATCTGTAGCCCATTGGTCTGCTTTCAAAAGTGCAGCTTCGCAAAAGACTGCATGCGCCTCCGCATCAAGAGTGTTGGATATCGTATGCAAGTGAAAGCCATCGAAACGCAGATGACTGCACAACTTGACAAGATCGAGTGCCTTACCAACGTCTGCTTCCTCAATTCCAAACTGGGTTGGTTGCCCTCCCATGGTTATCGTCGCTCCAGGTACGGGTCCAGCCATGTTGATACGCACCAGAACAGGAAGGGTTTTCCCTGTGCACTTTGCGACAGCATTCGCCAGGTTCAGCAAATGCATGCTTTCGATATGTACGCGCTCAACTCCAAGATCCAAGGCGGTCTTGAAGTCGGATTCAGTACGAGCAGGGCCGCCCATAATGATCCGGGTGTGCGGACCCGTCGCTTGTCTTACTTTGCGGACTTCCCCTGCAGAGGCGACCTCGAACCCTGCAACGATTGGTGCCAGAGTGGACAAAATAGCCGGGTCATTATTGGCCTTGATCGCATAAAAAAAATCACTCCCTTTGGGCAATGCGGAAACCAGCGCCTGAGCGTGACGCTTTAATCCATCAAGATCATGGATATAGGCACATACCGGCAGATCGGGATCGACAAGTGAACCGATGAGGGAAAGGGACGGATCGAAAACAGTCATTTTTCAACCTCTACAATCATGTCCGGAGACAAGCATTTCTGTGCGCCATGCTTCGTTCTTTTCACTCAGCGCATGGCGAAGCAGTCCGCGATCATTAGCGGAAATGATCCCCTGTGCGCCCAAAGCAAGTTGCCGTTTCACATCATCGCCGCATCGCGGAATTGCGAAAAAATACTTGCCCGCTGACAGTGCGGCTTCCGCAAGCCTTTCCTCTGCCTCAAACACGGCTGGCGACGAAGTTTTCCAAGGCTGACCGATTGCTTGCGAAAAATCGGCGGCTCCCAGTAGCAGACCATCGACTCCGTTCACTCGTGAAATCTCCCCGACTGAGGAAAGGCCTTCACGGTCCTCTATCATGACAACAAGCAGAGTTTCCCTGTTGAGCTGACCAATCAGCTTCACAAGATCACAATCGCCAAATCGCCCCAAACGCCCGGCATTCAGACCGCGCGATCCCAATGGCGCGTAGCGAGCACGGGATACAGCGTCCATGGCATCCCTAGAGCCTGAACACCGTGGTATGACGATACCGGCAGCGCCCGCATCCAGAACCTGAAGAATTTTCTCTGACCGGCTATCGGGAACTCGCACCAGTACGCTTAATCCGGCCCGATCGGCAACGGCAATCAAGTGCTCCAGTTTCTGCCCGTCAATAAGTGTGTGTTCCAAATCGATGAGCACAAAGTCAAAACCGGAGGCAGCAGCAATGTCAATGATCTCGGGTGCTGCAATGGATTGAAATAGCCCTCCAGCCGGGACACCGTCATTGAGTAAAGCCCGAAGTCTCAGGCGCCCACTAGACTTCAGCATCGGATTTCTCCTAAATGAACTAGGGGATTAACAACACGACGATTAGGAACACGCCCATTTTGCAGGCGACGTCTCGCAAGCGGTTCCGCCTCGATAAAATCGTCCAGAAGTCTGAATTTCTCAGCCCTGTGTATCAGATCGCTATCGCTCTGAAGGTGTTGTTGAATCACCGTGCCAGCAACGCGCCAGAAAGTGCGTTCCCCAAACTGGAAATGTTGATCCAGAAAAAAAGCCAGTTCGCTTAAATTGACGCCAAACAGAGCGTCAAACATGAAATCCCGGACATCCGCTGGATCGCTGGCTACGACATAAGAATTCGGATTCACCCTGGCATGCTCAACTGGCGTCTCAGTCAGGAGAGGAGCATCTGTTTTCAGGAGATCGGGGATGAAGCGCACCCCGTCGTGAAAATCTTTAAGTGCGATACGTTTTGGCCAGCCATTTTCATGGACGAGAACCATATTCTGCTGGTGACTTTCCAGGGCAACCCCCAGTTTAAGCAAAAGATGTACAACCGGAAGCGCAGCAACAATAAATAATTGCCGGATCCACTTTTCAGTTCCGTAACTTTGAAGCCAATACTTAATGGCGGGCTGCCTCGCTGGATCCAGATGGGTCAGCATTGAGAATGGCACAGCTTTTTCACCCGGACGCAAATGCCGATGGATCGACTCTCGCCATATAGCTGCCATTGCACCTTTATATTTCTTCGTCGAATCCTGCCACTGTGGCAGGATGACAGCGGTTCCCATCTGCTCACACAGCATGATAGTGCCGCTCTCGCTCATAAAGACATCGCTCCTGTTAACGTGGTCGAGCCATGAACTGATGACGGGCGCATTCAAAACCGTATGGGTGGCGAGCGTTCTCGCCGTTGATGTATTACGGATGGATAAAGCGAGTTTGAGAGAGGGGCCTTCAAGACAAGTCTGGTCTGCAAGCGTTCTTATGGACTGTTGTGCAAGATAGTCATGAGCCGCTTCCCCTAAAACCACGATCCTTCCCGCAGCACGCTCGAATATCGTCGCAGCCTCGATGTGCATACGCCATTGCCATGGATGAACGGGCAGCAGATGGTAACTATCCTCAGGCAAAGAAATACCTGATTGCGCCAGCAGCATCTGGTCCTGAGCATTCGGCAGCGCAATGGACGCGCTTTGGGCGATGCTTTCATGTACGGCTAGCCAGACAGGCTTTATTTGCTTGGCAAATTCGGGTCCATAAGCGCGGTTATCGCTGGCGGAAAAGCCTATCCTTGATTTGAAGCACGGATGATAATGATGGCCATCGGTCAGACGAGCCTCGATCTGATCGTAGGGTAATGCATGAAACTTGCCGTTCGTGTCTTTTTCCGCCGCCAATGTCTCGGCATGATTGATGAAGGTACGGGCTATTTCTTCCATAAAGCGGTGACGGATGATGTCGTCACCCACAATATCCGGCAGCAGATCTTCCAACATCTGAAGTGGATTATGACAACGCTCCTTGATCTGCTTCGCCTGCCTCCATAGGCTTCCCTCCTTGATCAGCCACCGGTCATAGGCGATGGTTCTTTTTGCCTCCGCGATGTAGAGAACGGATGAAGCTGAGCAACGATACTTGACCTTCCCCGCTTCCTGTTCACGCGGTTTGGAAATGATCGATTTATCCGGCAGAAGACCTTCCGTTAAAAAAGCACCAAGCATTTGCGCAATGACTCGTTGCCCCGCAAGGATCAGAGAACGCGTCAGTCTGTATTCGTCACGAACCGTGTTGGTCTTCAAAGAGCTTTGAATTGTCATGCTTTCACCTCGGTCGAACTCCGACAAACGGCTCTATGAATTTCTTGAAAAGCGCTCTGATTATTAAAGGGATTGGGAATGGAGACGTAGCTGGGTTTCTCTGAGAAACCGCCAAGGCAACTCGACAAATTTGCTTTTGCCGGGAGCGTATCGCATGTGAGAAGTGTCTTAATACTGGAGTTGCCGGAATATCTTCCTAATGCATGTCTTGCCAGCGCCCAAAGCTGTACTTCTCCAACTTTGGATATCTCAGCCAATGTTGCGATGACCTGCGCAAAATGGTTCACGACTACATAATATAAAAACCGCCGCCATACTGTCTCACGATCGTAAAACAGCGCTGGATCCAAACCATCTGCATGCTGTGTGATTGTTCGTAGAAAGGTTTCCCTATGAACCGCAATGCCCTCAATATCCCGTACAAAAAGCTTAGCGGGCAAATCATCCTGGAACTGGATCAGGCTATTTTGGGTATGCGCTTCGATCACGATACCTGCGCGCGCATATAATTGGATAAGCGGATAAAGAACGACTGAGATATAAGCGACCAGCCATTCTTCGGTAGCATTCTGATCGCTTAGGCGACCTTTGCACAGGTCCGCCAGATTGGCTTGCCCCGTGCGCGGATTGGTTTCCAGCAATCCTGCCACCACAAAGGGACGTGCGTTTCCATCGAATTCACCGTTTCTCAGAAGATAGCCGGTTTGTGCGAAATGTTCATGATCGCCGTCATCCTTTGTGGAGCGGATAATTTTCCCGACCGGTTCATCAAGAACGCCGATACCGAGCTGGTATATCGTTTTCCCAGCGATTCTTAAGGCTTTTGTCCCGGCAATACTACGCGCAATCTGTTCCGGTGTATTTACGCGGGAGAAGTTGGTTATCCGGGCTTCCAGCGGAAGTTTCACAAAAAGCTGTTGTTCTGGAAACCAGACCGTGCGTACGGATGATGTGGGGATGGCTAGTGCGCCTTCCGGTCCCTTGAATTGTATTTGCCCTGAGTGGATAAATGGTGCCAGTCGGCTGTTCGAGCGCAGCCGTAAAGCTTGCCAGGGATGGCAGGGAAACAAGGAATAGTCGCCCACATCGCCTGCGGTGAGATAAGATGCATCCAGAAGACGGTTCTGTATATCACTGGAGATAGCCGAGCTGAGACTATAATCAGCGACAAGTGAAGGGTGAACGATAAACCAGTGGAGCGGAAACCTTGCGCTCCGTTCCGGAGCATAAGCATTCGTTTCTTCTGTGCTGAAACCTCCTATGCTCTTTGCAAGCGGATGGAAAGGATGCCCGAACCAGAGTGATTGCTCTATCGCGATTGCATCAAGTTCGGGATTTTGTTCAATCCGGGCAAGCGCATGCTCGATGCTTGACGTGGACGATTCCCGAATGCGTTTGATAACATCGATCCGCATCTCTGGAAGAACATCGTTTCGATCACGGAACAGAATTTCTGCGAGTTCAACCACGCTTTCGACCGTCTTTCGATATGTCGGGCCTTGAATAACGGCAGGATATTCAAACCTGTGAAATCCACTCGGAGAATATCGTCGAAAACGCGCGGTGAGGGTGGCGTCGCCGACCGCAATATCGACACCGTCTTTTCCGTGCATTTTTTTGAGTGAAGCGGAATGGAACTCACGCAGCCATGTATTAAGCAGGCGATCGCATTCGTATCGGTCAATCAGCGCTTTTGTGGAATTATCCGGCATCATGAAAATCATCCTTCGGTAAAAGGAAAAGGGACCACGCCAGACCGGACGAGCGCAAAGCCGCCACCATCGCACCGTCACTATCAGACAACAACGCCCCTATTCTTCAAGGAGGTGGTCACTGCACTGAATTCCATCAGAAAAACCAACGGCCACGGTTTCACATCTTCTGTCGCAGTGGATTGGTTGCGTTACCTAATCTGCTGGGCATACCCAGACCAAGTTGCCCGGTATTCAGAAGCGGCCGCAATATCTCTTTGAATGGCCATTGCTGCTGTTCGAGGAAAGCCGCTCTCATGTTCTTGCGCAACATTGTTGGCATCTGCCGATCCGAAATATGCCTTTGTGTCAGCCGCCTGAGTTTTTGCCGGGTGTTAATCATGTCTATGGCGCCTGCTTTTTCCAACGCGCGGCAGATAGCGCGAAATGCTACATCGAAAAGAAGGGTTTGCCCGTAAGCGAAGAGATCCTCGCACCTGGATAAGAGCATGGTGGCTCTCTTTGGATCCTTGATGATATAATCAGGAACGGGAAGACAGTTTTCAGCAAGAACGGCGGGCAGACACCTGACCGTATCATGATCACGCAAGATAATTCCGGTCGGCCGTCCATTCGTTAGTTCGACCAAAACGTTTTGACCGTGCATTTCCGGTATAAAACCGCAACCGAGCGCCTCAATCGCAAATCCGGTCAATAAATCAAAAAGGTCCCATAAAACATCCTCGAGCATCAGCTCAGGATGACAATCCAATATTGCCCTGAAAGCGAAAGGGATTTGATCTTTCGTAGATACTGCAAAAGCAGCAAGAGGCATGAGACTGCTATTGTCACTTATGGGAATATCGCGAATGACACATCCCAGATACGCCGTGCGTTCTGCCAAAATATCCTTGGAACTCTCTGTGAAAGTCCAGAATTGTGTTTCATCTGCAATTTGCGCAACACGACCTAGAGAGGGTCGGAGCTTTAAAGCCGCCGAAAGCACTTCAGCCCCTTTCAAGCCGTTGTGCAGTGATTGCGCACTAAGAAGCCGCCGCACGCCCAGCGTCTCCACGCCCAAGGGTAATTTAATATGACGCGAAGGTGTCGCAGGTGACACTACTGTCCGTAATGAGGACGTTGCCGCCACCAACGGCCCCTGAAAATCTAGGACAATTATTTTCTTGTCGTCTAGCTCATTTGCAAATTTGTGCTTCAAGACATGGTCGGCATGCCAGGGGTGTACGGGAAGCGCTATATGAGAAGCTGCAATACTCCGGCTCACCATCTCTTCATTGAGTATGGTCAGTTGTGTGTCGCTGAGGATGGATGGTGCGGGGCCGACCTGCCGTGCTTTCGGAGACGGAAGGACATGCGAGGCATCAATTGCGCACCATCTTAAGGCAAAAAGAGCGCCTTCCTCGGCTCCATAACGTTTAACGTCGTGCTTAGTCCAATTCCCGCGCGAGCGCGAATAAGGATGGAAGGGACGGTCTTTCCAAGCCGTCAATTGCTCCCATAGAAGAGCATTTCCAATCGATCCCATTGCTTGCGTAGCATGTTCAATTCTGGAAGCAAGCCCGTCAAAAAGCAGCTGATTTCTCAACGCATCCGCCAATTGTTTCATGGATCTGTCCAGTATATACAAATCCAGATCAGGCAAACTGGTGAGTACCAGCCAAAGAAACTCCGACGAATGAACGGGCATGCCAGTATCGGCATAATTAACCGAACATGGCCGATCTTCATCTCGCCAAGTCTCCCTCGAAAGAGAGATCGTCAGCTCAGCCTTGCTGACGGTGACGACCGCCCGCCGCCCGTTGGCCGCAGCAAGAACCTTTGTGCGAAACTCTCCTAGATCTTCTGTCCATACGGCATCCAGGAGATCATCAAAAATAAAACCATCATCAGGGGTTTGTGTATGGATCGGCTGAATCTGATTCATCAGAAAAGATCCACTAATGTACCGACGGCGTTCTTCTCTGCCGCCCGAAGGATCGCTCTTGCGCATACAATGTCATCAATGGCCATCCCCATGGGATTGAGCAAGATTATTTCTCGGTTGTTTTCACGGCCCGGCTTGGCACCGCTAACAATCTCACCGATTTCTGCATGGAGCTTTTCACGTGAGAAAGTACCCTCTTCCACTAGCTGATTGATGATCTTTTTTTCACGATTGCATTGGTCCCAATCGTCGACAACTACTTTATCGGCACGCAGAAAAACTTCCTTTTTCACATCCATGATGGAGATATTTGAAAGAAAAGCTCCGGTCTTGAGCCAGTCGAAGGAAATATAAGGCTGGTCCGTCACCGTTGCAGTAACAACCACATCACCTTGTTCAACGGCAGATCGTGCATTCTCATGTCGCACGACTTCTATCGCTGCATGGTTTTCTTCTATCCAACGGCGCAAAAACTCAATTGCCGCTGCCTGCTTGTCGAATAGATGAATTCGTTTAAGCGACGGAAACTGCTCGCCAAACATCTGAACTTGTGCCCGCCCGATGGGACCGCAGCCAATGACAGTGGCTTCGGTGAAGTCTTTTTTTGCCAGATGACGGGCAGCGACACCTGTCACCGCCGCTGTGCGTAGCGCGCTTATTCGTGCGGCTTCCATGATGGCGATCGGAAAATGGGTCTCGTTATCGTTCAGAACAATGACAGCACTTGCGCGCTCCAGAGATCGAGCTGAAGGATTATCATGCTTTGAGCCGATCCACTTGAGGCCGGCAATGGGGTCACTCCCACCAATCCAGGCTGGCATCGCAATAATTCGGTCGGCTATATGACTGGAGTTTGGATTTCGGAGATAAGGTTTCAAAGGTTGCGCGTAATCGTGTTGAGCGTGCAGACGAAAGCCGTCTTCAACAGCCTGCATGTAAAGCGCAGAAGAATTACCACCCACAGACGCGACATCGTTCCGCGACAGAAAACGAAGACGCAATGGCACGTCCATGCGCGCACGCACAGCTTCAATCATATTCATCGACTTAGCCTTTTAAGGACGTTTAGAGCGTTATCAGCCTTTACACGGCCGCTTTGAAAGCGTTTTCTGGGCTATTAATCTGAAGATGTGAACACTCGGAAGGACACGGAATACACTCGGATGGTGGAAGCCAGTCCTTATTGTATACGGTATCAAGATACCTCTCTCCGCGGTCTGGAAATACCGTAATGACTGTCGCCCCCTTGGACAGTCTGGAAGAGAATTTTTTGATTGCGGCAACCACAGAACCTGCCGAGCCACCGGCAAGCAAGCCCTCATGCTGCACGAGAAGGCGACACCCCTGAACGGATTCATAATCGTTAACGTAAACGACTTCATCCACCCAACGCCTATCCAATTGCTCGGGAATTCTGCTAGCGCCTATACCGGGTATTCGCCGCGTATCGGATGACGGGCCGAAAATAACTGAACCTACTATATCTACAGCAACTATTTTTATATTTGGCCAGGTTTCCTTCAGTCGTCGCGAAATCCCCATTATAGTACCGCACGTACTGACTCCGATGAAAGCGTGAGTAGGTTCTGTTGGCATTTCGCGAACGATTTCTGAGCCTATGCCATAATAATGTGAAGCCGGATTATCAGGGTTCGCATATTGGTTGAGCCAGACAGAATTCGGTATGGTTTGAAGAAGTGTCTGCACACGCCTGATGCGTGTGTGGAGATAACCGCCTTCCCCGTCTTTTTGCTCAACGAGGTCTACTTCGGCACCGTACACTTCGATTAAACGCCTATTGGTCAAAGTGATATTGGGGTCGACGATCGCAGTAAAACGGAGGTTCATCTGTCGCGCGATCATTGCCATTGCAACAGCCAGATTTCCAGACGAGCTCTCCACAAGATGAGTATTTTCTTTTACTAATCCATTTTTTCTCGCATTATTTATCATATAATAGGCTGGCCTGTCTTTAATACTGCCACCAAGATTAAACATTTCAAGTTTTGAATAAATATTGAATCTACCCTCAGAGAACGGTAGTCTTATCTCTACTAAAGGTGTACTTCCTATTAATTCTGAAATACGCATTATAAAAGCCTTTCGTGTGCACCTGACAGAAAATGACTTATCTATGCATCATATAATGTGAGAATATTATGCATTCCAGAAAACGATTTTAACAAGAGTAAATTAATCATATTATACTAAAGTCTAATAATTTCTACAGCGTGGAGAGGGGCAAAGTGTCCCTGCTTGCACGGACAATGGCGATCAGTTAGGTGCACAGAGCACATAACGAAGCGCGCCGCGGCATGGATCGCGTATCGGTAATCACTGCTCGCCGCCTTATGACGACAGCGCGATTGAATGACGCGGGCCGCTATGGGGGAAATTGGGGCCACTAAAATAGGATGTTTTAGAAATTATATGGTTGTTACACTTCCGGGGTGCTTAATCATATTGGGAGAGAAATATGCGTGAATTGACGCTTGAGGAAATGATGGCTGTGTCTGGCGGCGGCGGGCTGGATTCACCCGGTAGAAGCGATGCAAACTATGGTGGAGGACGTGGGTCCACGGGTTCACGTGGTGGCGCGACTAATGGCCCTGGTTCAGATGGGGACAGAGTGAACCGGGCAGATAAGCGCAACCGTGATGGTACGAAGGACAGCTGGGCGAGCACGTTTGGTCATATTACAGGACAGATTTCTTCTGAAATAGGGGTGAGCTTTGGAGCCGGTGGGCCTTCCGTAAGTGGTAAGCTTAATTGCGGTTCATGTCATGATCCTTACGCCGGCCGTGGGGGTAGGGGTGGCGGGAATATGGGCGGACGAGAGCGTGGCGGCGGTGATAGTGGCGGTCGTGGCGGTGGCTAGTAATACGAAGCAAGCAATCTGGTGAAGTACGCTAAATCAACAATATTGAAGAAAAAACATGTGACCGCTGTTGTGGCGGTTACATTCATTATAATTACATTTTTTTTGATTATTCTAAATATAAATGACAGAGAAGATTCTAAGTTTGCATCATTTTTTAGAGAAACTCTGGCATCCGGACAAGATGATAAATATATAATAAATAGAGTTTCATCAGAATTTTCAGTTTGCGTATATGGTTATGAACTTGAAAGAACAAAAAAGTGGATATCTATTTTCTTTGATCTAGTACGAAATGAAACATGGGTGAATCCGAAACTTTATTTCGTATCCAATCCTGATGATTGTGCAGATGATACATTCTTATATGTTTTCATTCATCGTGGTGAAAAAAATTCTCTATCAACGATAGTAGGTGACTTGTCATTTATATTAAAGAGAAGTGGAATTAATGAATTTAATATTAAGTATGACAATTTAGGGTTTGCACAAATTTTATATAATAAAGGAAAAGAACCTCGAGCATACGCCGCGATAAACGAATCAATAAATGTTCGAAAAAATATTGAAATTGATATTTCGCGTAATGTAATTCAGCAAGAATTATTTCAAATATTACTTCTCGCTCCAGACAAAACTGTAGACATAAGACCTATATCAATTATTGAAGAACGAGAATTGCCCGGATCGAAAAGGGATACCGACAGTCTTTCGCCGAGACAATTGGCGGATCGATTTAAACTGAATGTCCCCAATATGTGCCTGTATGATATTATGTTGATGAAAGTCGTTTACGCTAAAGATCCATCAATATTAAACGGTACGTTAGAATCATACCTGAAATACATACAGTTACATTATAAGGATATAGAACAATCCTCTCGGGGTATCCAGAACAGCCCTGATTACGAAGAGCTTTTTAAGCACAAGTGCTAATCGTAATCATCGTCTTTCTAGAGCTTATCCCGCCAGGCGCTTCCACCAAGGGCGGATCGCCAATGCATGCCAGCGATCACGCTCTGCGCGCAGATCATCGTTGGCTGTGCGCATTGTTTCCAGCAATTCGCGCAGAACAGCGACTTCAGCGGATATATCCTGAGTGGGCGCGGGGGGGGGCAGCGCGCATGGGCTGCGCACTGTGCGCCCATTGCGCAAGGGATTCTTCGTCTATGCCACTGATTGCGGTTATTCCGCCACGCCTTGATGTCATGCGCCTCAATCGCCCGCATAATAGAGCGTCTGGACTTGCCTGCGCGCTTGGCAGCTTCATTGGGCGTCATGTGAGCATCTCCTATGTGTAGCTGTCGCGGCGCACAATGATAACAGCGCCGACGCGCAATCATCGGGCATTTCCGACGCAAATTAAGTGAGATTATCGGAACCTTCCGGCGCAAATTATCTGAGACTGAACGCACGATATGTGAGACATACGCACAGTGATGCGCTTCTGATGCAAATTATTTGAGACGGATAGGTCTGTGACGGCCGCGTTTTTCGATCGCGGTACGCGAAAAGCGATCCGGTCGAATTATACTCACCTCGAACTCCGCTTTACCCATAATATGCGCTTATAGTTCTATCCGCCGCGAGGCTTGCGCGATTGTCGAAGGGCGATGTGCAACCAGTATGCGACTGATATTCAGCGAAGACACGGCTGCATTGATGCGCTGTTCGTTGGCTTCATCCAGTGCGCTCGTCGCTTCATCCAGGAACAGGATCGACGGCCGCCGATAAAGGGCGCGCGCCAGAAACAGGCGCTGCTTTTGTCCGCCAGACAGGGAACTTCCCATATCGCCGATAAGGGAATCGTTTCGCATCGGCATGGCCATGATTTCGTCGCGCATGGCGACCATCCGGGCACATTCCTCGACCCATGCCTGATCAGCATGCGGATCAAAACAGGAGATGTTTTCAGCAATCGTGCCAGCGAACAGCTGATCATCCTGTAGCACAGTGGCGATGTGCCTGCGATAAATCACAAGTCCCATCTGGCTGATTTCCGTCTCACCGAACAGAACTTTGCCATCGCTCGGCGTGATCAGACCAGCCATGATTTTGAGTAGCGTGGTTTTCCCACAACCCGACGGACCGGTGATGGCGACACATTCGCCCGGTTCGATCGTAAGGCTGATACCATTGAGAACCTTCGGTAGCCCCTCTCCATAGCTGTAATGCACATCTTGGACGGTTAACGGCAGAGAATGCTCGCTGGGTTCTATCTGCATCAACGCTGCTACTGACTGTCGAGGTGCGGCTTCCGGTGGTGTCAGCGCTATATCCGCGATGCGTTCGGTGTGGAGTGTGAGCATCTTCAAACTGATTGCCAGATCGATCAAAGCCCCAAGACGACCGACAAGCTGGTCCTTATAAGCAAGAAAGGCAATCAGCATCCCCACCGTCATGGCACCGTCCATCACCGAGCGTGTGCCAAGGATCAGCATGATGATGCCATCGGCGGTTGCAAGAAACGTGCCTATGACGCCAAACAGCATATCGAGCTTCTTGATCCGGAGGTCCGCATTGATTGCATTGACCAGCAAAGTGAGCCACGCACCGCGGCGGCGGTCATGCAGATCCATTGTTTTGATGCTCGCGATACCCCGGATCGTTTCTATGAAATGGGAATCCTCTTTCGCGCCCTGGATGATCGCCGCTTCATTGGCGGCGCGATATGGTTGATAAGCCACAACGCGAAGCGCCAGATGCAGCAGAAGCGCAACGAGAGCGACTGCTGTCAGCCAGCCGCCGTAAAGCATCATCATGACAAAGGCCCCGATGGTCATGATGCCATCGAGAACGGCGCTCACCATATCGGTGGTCAGCGCCGACTGAATGCGCCCCAGCGAACCAAAACGCGAAACCACGTCGCCGACATGACGCTTCTCGAACCAGGAAAGCGGCAGGCGCAACAGATGATCAAAAAGCGCCGTTGTCCATTGAAGATTCAGGTTCGTTCCCATGATCAGCACCGCCCAAGTTCGTGCCAGTCCAAACACAAGCTGCAGGAGAACAAGAACAGCAAGGCCAATCGCAACAAGGGTCAACAGGTCGCGGTCGGATGCCACGATGACTTCGTCGAAAATAATTTGCGAACCGATTGGCGAAAGAAGCGCAATCGCTTCCAGACACAGCGACAAGGCAAATATCTGGAACAGGGCACGTTTCAATCCGGTGATGCGCCGGAACAGATCGGTCAGCCGTATCCGCTCTTTTTCAGTCTTGCGCTCAAACCCTTCGGCTGGCCACAGCTCAAGCGCTACGCCCGTAAAACAATCGGACAGCTCTTTCAGCGGCACCAGGCGTCTGCCGTAGGCCGGGTCATGAATATAAGCCCCCTTCGCTGTGACCTTTTCCAGGACCACATAATGACGCAGTTCCCAATGAAGAATGCAGGGCGTCTGGAGCCTGGGAAGATCATCAAGCTCAATTCGCACTGGTCGGGTTGCAAGGAACAGTCCGCTCGCGATCCGGGAGAGATCGAGAAGCGACAATCCTTTCAGCGACACTGCAAATCGCCGCCGCAACGTGTTGAGATCCATCTCGTGACCGTAATAGCCTGCGACCATTGCAAGACAGGCAAGTCCACACTCCGCAACTTCGGTTTGGAGGATGACCGGTAATTTGCGCTTTAGCGACAGGGAAAAATTCAGACCGTTCTTCATTTAGGGTTTTCACCGGTCTTCTCGATAACTCGTCCCCGCAGGCTGTAAAGCGGCTCCAACAGCCATTGATAAAGCGGTCTGGTGTCGAGCAGCAGATCGGCTTCCACCCCCATACCTGCTCTTAAGGGCTCGGCTATTCCATAGGCCATAACGTTCGGTTGGTCAGGCTGGACGGTAATGCGGTACTGTGCCTGCGAGGGTTGTGGTTGCGCCGCCAAAGCATCAGCGTCCGTTTCGGTCGGCCTCAAGGTGACATGAGAGACCTTTGTGACCCTGCCGCCATACTGGCCGAACTTCTGATAGGGAAAGGCTGTGTAGCGCAACAGCACGTGTGCGCCTTCCCGAATGAAGCCGATGGCCTTGCTGTCAGCCAGCAGGTGGATTTCCATTTTCTCGCCAGTTGGCAGGAGTGATATGAGAGGAGTGCCTGTAGCAACCAGTTGACCGGAATGGGCAAGCACGGCTGCAACCGTTCCATTGGCGGGTGCAGCAACAACGATGGCCCGGCGCGCTTCTGCCTGCGCCAGCTGTTCTTTCAGCGTGGCAATCCGCTGACGCAGCTCGCCGAGCGCGATAGCGGCAGACGAGTCAAATCCGTCCAGCCTGGACCGAATTTCGGCTGCCGTACCTTCCAGCTGAACCCGCTGCCGACGCAGACTTTCAAGTTCCTGCCTGTTTTGCATATAACTTTGTTCGGCAACCTCGAAACTGCGCTCAAGGATAATACCTTTGTCGACGAGCTGGCGATACTTTTCAGCGCGCGGCTGAAGCACGGCGATGTATACATCAGTCTGGGCAATCTGCGCATCGACACGCTCGATCTCGCGTTTCACCGCGCCCCTGCGCTCAGCCAGTGCCCGTTTTTCCACTCCATCCAATTTTATCCGTTGCCTGATCGCTTCCGCAATCTCGTCAATACGGCTCTGCAACTGGTCTTTGACAACGCTCTCCGTCTCGCCGAGATTGGTCGTCGTATCGGTCCCGAGCAGAAATAGCGGATCGCCCGCTGCGACGGTCGCAGCAGCATCGGGCGCAAACGCCTGCAACAATCGTCCCGTTTGCGGCGCAAAGACATGAAGAACACCTGCGCTGGGAACGACAGCACCATGAACCCGAACCCGACGGGTGTATTCGCCAAAAATTAGGACAGCCACGAAAAGCGAAACCACCGTTACCCCAATCACAGTGGCAAGCTGAACCGAAATCGGCTGAATTAAACACGGCCTACCGAGCCATGCATCGCGCTGCGCAGCAATGGCTTCTTTGCGAAATAGAGGGGTGGTGCTTTGATTCATAAAGTATGGACTTTTGCAATAAGATTTCAAACGTCAGCCGTCGCTTCAAGTGAAAGCTTCTCAGCACTTCACAATCATCAATACATTCATTTTTGACGTAACAGGCTATAAGCTGCCGCCTATAAAATCAGTTGCACCGCGGTACACTGCTTAGATTCGGCGATAGCGGCGATACCCCAATAAATGTCCTCGCCCCATAATAAAAATCAAATACACTACAATTATTTCTTTCTGCTCAATACAAAAAGTATATTTACCCATATAAAATCAAATAATAACAATATGCTTACAAAAACAATAGCCCCCACTCCCCAATTCAATTCCAAGATAAGATCGACTACAATGGTTGCTATGGCGAAGCCAATGAAAAATCTTAAATACTCCTTCCAGTCATTATTAAAGTTATTTTTATAATCCAGCATAAAATCAATGTAGTTTTTAAAAGCGGAGAGCATAATTATTATGTCCTTGTTTGACTATCAATGAACCCGCTGGCGTCATTCACCACATTGTATAGTTCTATCTGCCGTGCGATATTTAACCAAGCTAAAGTGTGCATCATGACCTGAAGCACTCAATTGGACTTCAGGTCATGAGACTTAGATTAATTATGGCCGCCCCACCGTCCCCTAGCTGCAGCCTGTCCTCGGGCGTTTTGAGCATCATGCAGCGCTTTATCTATAGCAGCATTAGCTCCAGCTACATATCCCTTCTCGACGGTGTTTCCAATCACACTGCCCGCGAACTTTCCCACTCCACCGGCCACTGTCTTCGCTACAGCAACGCTCGGAGCAAGTGCGCCTCCTGCTAGTGAGCCTACTAGCCCTCCAACTATACCACCTGCTCGAGCGCCCCATCCGCTATTTTGGGCATGGCCGTCCGAAGTACGATTACCGCCGCCTGACTTACCACTTGAAGAGCCAGATCTATTACTTGAACCATCATGATCTGCGGAATCCAAACGTCCCCCGCCCGAAACTGCAACCATCTCTTCCAATGTCAAAATGCGCATATATCTCTCTCCATATGAAATTATTAAAACATACAAACATTAGCAGGCATAAATTACCTGCAAAATGGCAATTTGTAGTGTGATCGTCCCGATGGTTACAGATATGACGTGCGCAGCCTTTAAAGCGTTGAGTTGTTAAGCACCATCCTCTCAGGAGTGCATCATTGATCACTATGGCGTCCATCTGGCGTATACCCTATCGCCACGTCAGGCGGATGGATGAATTTCCGTCAGAATAGATTCCTTCTTCCAATTGTTTGACAGTTTTGTATCCGTGTCATAGAGTTCTTCCTGACAGTTATGGCCGGAGGATCCCATGAATGGTCAACGCATCGGTTATATTCGCGTCAGCAGCTTCGAACAAAATCCCGACCGGCAGCTGGAAGGGATGCATGTCACGCGCACATTTGTCGATAAAGCCTCGGGCAAGGATGTCCGGCGGCCGGAACTGGATGCGCTTTTGTCCTATGCCCGTGAGGGAGACACGGTTGTTGTCCATAGCATGGACCGACTGGCCCGCAATCTGGATGACCTGAGGCGTATTGTTCAGAACCTGACTGGACGTGCGATCCGCGTGGAATTTGTCAAGGAGGGTCTGACCTTTACCGGAGAAGATACCCCCATGGCGCATCTGATGCTGTCGGTGATGGGGGCTTTTGCGGAATTCGAGCGATCCCTGCTGCGGGAACGACAGCGCGAGGGTATTGCACTTGCCAAACGACGCGGAGCCTACCGGGGACGCAAGCGCTCCCTCAGCATAGAGCAGATCAACGCGGTCAAACAGCGGATTGCAGCAGGCGAGCAAAAAGCAAAGATCGCACGAGAACTCGGCATCAGCCGGGAGACGCTCTACCAATATCTTCGTTTGGAGATCGTTGCTCCGCCAGGGTCGGGGGAGATCTGATGCCAAGGGGGGGCTGTTCCGAGCGAAGTGCTGGCTACTCTGCGCCGTCGGCTGGCCGCCCTTCCGGCACGCCATCCAGAGCGCAAGCTTCTCATGGACTCGACTGCACAACTTTATGCAGTCAGTCGCGCTATGCTCTATCGCCTGCTCCGCCCGGATCGACGACCGAAAGATGTGACTCGTTCAGACCGAGGCATCGCACGCGTCATGGCAACCGACGAGCTCGAACGTTTATGCGCGATTGTCGCCGCCATGAAACTGCGCACGACCAACAGGAAGGGGCGGCACCTTTCGACCAATCGGATTCTTGAACTTCTGGAAAAGCACAGCGTCGAGACCCCGGAGGGTTTTGTCAGACTTGAGCCTGGACGCCTCACGGCATCAACCGTAAACCGCCATCTTCATCGCCTAGGCTATGATCATGGCCGGATGGTTCGCGAGCCGCCGACTGTGCGCTACCAGGCGAAGTATTCGAATGCAATCTGGCATTTCGATATGAGCGTCCGATCTGAAACAGCTGAAGACCCCGTCATGGATTGATCCGGACCGGCATGGTGCGCCGACATTGATGCTGTTTTCCGTAGTGGATGATCGCAGCGGTGTCGCCTATCAGGAATATCGCTGCGTCTAAGGCGAAGATGCCGAAGCAGCTCTCAAATTCCTGTTCAACGCCATGTCGGCCAAGCCCGATGAAATGCAACCGTTTCAGGGGATTCCGACCACGCTTTATCTCGACAACGGCCCCATCGCCAAATCAGCGGTGTTCAAGCGTGTTATGGACAGTCTCGGTGTGGAAGTCATTGCGCATATGCCAGCCGAGTCGGACGGCATGCGTACGACGGCGCGCTCCAAAGGCAAGGTCGAGCGGCCCTTTCGAACGGTCAAGGAAGCCCACGAAACCTTGTATCATTTCCACGAACCGGAGACGGAAGCGGAGGTCAATCTTTGGCTTGCGCGTTTTATCACAACCTACAATGCCGGTGATCACCGCAGCGAACCGCATTCGAGACTGGATGACTGGTTCACCCATCTTCCTGCCGAGGGCATCCGCCAAATGTGCAGTTGGGAGCGCTATTGTGTCTTTGCACGCGAGCCTGAACGCCGTCAGGTCGGTATCGACTGCCGCCTGACCGTCGCTGGCGTGACCTATGAGGTCGACCCGGAACTGGCTGGCGAAACGGTTGTTGTTTGGTGGGGATTGTTCGATCAGGAGCTTTGGGTGGAATCCGGCGAGGAGCGATATGGACCGTACCAGCCCGTCGGTGGCCCAATCCCGCTGCATCGTTACCGAAAACACCAGAAATCCCGCCGGGAAGACCGGGCTGACAAAATTGCGCTGTTGGCCGACAAGCTTATGTTGCCGCGTGCAGCCGTCACGGGCGAAGACGGTGTGATTATGAGCCGGCCTTCCTCTCCTGTGCCGACACGCCCTTTCCAGGGCCTGATCCGTTTCATGAGATCGCCTTTGTCAATGCTCTGGCGGCCCGGCGTGCCACTCCCAGTGAAGTGCGATTGCCGCTGGCCAAATTGTCCGACGATGACAGGGCTTTCATCGACGCATTGCTCGCGCGAACTCTGGTGCGGGCCGAAATTCTGACGGCCGTCAGGGATCGCTTTCCACCTGGACGAAGAGAAGCTATGAACTGATGCTCACCGAGGTCATGCAATATTACAACCTTGCCAGGCCACCCATCGATGCCGGTTTCTACGAGACCGAACACCATATCCAGGTGAGCCGCGATATCCGCGCAGCGATTGCGAGCGGACGGCTGATCGTGCTGACGGCAATCATCGGTTCGGGAAAAACCGTTTTGTCGCGACGGTTGCGAGCCGAGCTTGAACGCGAAAAGAAAGTGATTGTTTCCCGGTCATTAGCCATCGACAAGGCCAAAATCACTGTGCCTCTGCTTCTGTCAGCGCTTTTCTATGACCTGTCGACGGAAAAGACGGTGACGATCCCAAAACAATCCGAAAAACGGGAGCGCGATCTGCGTCGCCCGAAGATGGAGGTAATCGGTGACCGCACGACCGTGTTCGAATTCGGCGGGCTCAGAGACCGCCAGCGCGACTATATCGACTGGGTGTTACGAGCCACGCTGAATGAAGGGACCGAGCCTGACATGGTGATCACCGACGAGGCCGCAACTTTGCTGGCTGCAAAACTGAAAACCCGCTGCAGATTGGTCAGTATCTGGTGCGGGCTTTCGAAGCCGGATTTGAGGCCGGAGCAAAACCAATTGACGTCAATATTGTCGAGGCCAGTCTTTCGCGGCAGATCGACGATCTGGAGCCGCAATTAACCCGTTACGGTTATGATATCGCCAGTCTCGCTGACTAGTTCGAGGCCAGACCGGCAGAAATACGGCAACTTCTGCGCGGCGAGTTGGAACCCGATCGGTCGCAGGAGCTTCTCGACGAAATGCGGGCGGCCGGATTGCCGACATGATCCGTCTCAAATAATTTGCGTCAGAAGTGCATCATTGCGCGTTCGTCTCACATAGCGTGCGTTCAGTCTCACATAATGTGCGCCGGAAGGCTCCGATAATCTCACTTAAATTGCGTCGGAAATGCCCGATGATTGCGCGTCGAAGCAGTCTTTATTGTGCGTCGCTACAATTATGGATGATTTCGGGCGCCGTGAAATCTAACGGGGAGCAATGACCCCGATCACGCCCAACATCATCATTCAACATTTTTCTTCAATATTACTTTTATTAGTTTATTTTTCTTTTCCAAAAATCACTCTTCCATCTCCGTTCAGTTGAGTAAATAAAAGACATATCATTTATATAATTCTGCCTTTTTGTAAGCATTTTCTTGGTAAGGGACTCGTACTCGGAATATGATCCACCCAGAGCCTTCATAATCGCTTCAGCTCCAAATATCCCGTGGGCTAAAGCATTCAGAATGCCATGGGATGACAAGGGGTCAAACGTCATTGCAGCATCACCAATTGCCATCCAATCCTCCCCTCCTGTCGCTGCAAGCATCGATCCGCTGGCATCCACGCCACGCGGGCGCTCCCACGAGTCATTGAAGCTGCAATACCGTTTTAAGTGTATTGTATTCGCCATCTCTTTCTTGAAAGCTCGCGGGTCTTGTAAAAGAGATCTTGCATGCTCTGGCGTAGTATGCATGGCAACTACCCGCCGATTATTGGGCAGTTGAGCAGTATACCACCACCCCGCTGAAACAGCTTCCACGAGTGTACGCGGTTCGCTGGAACGGTTTTGACCCCAGCTGTGCACTGCAATCAAAGGCTTGTCTCTTATGCGCTTTATTCCCAAGCTTCTAGATACAGCTCCATGACGACCGCCGGCATCAATCAACCATCGTGCTTGAAAAGACATATCCGCGAGATGAACGACCCAATGCAAATGCTTGATCCTCGATACCTTTCGAACATGCCCATTGAACAATTTTGCTCCAGCTATTTGCGCAGCTTCCTGAAGGCACTTATCAAAGGCAACCCGATCAAGGTGCCAACCGCTTCCATATGCACTAAAAATAAAATCCTTTAGTATTAAATCGTCCGTTCCCCACGAAGATAAATCGCCAGGGTTTTCGAGGTAAGTGTTGGATTTTACTTGCTCGATAAGGCCGCTTTTTTTCAGCAACTGAATCCCTTGGCCGGATAAACTCTCCCCGATCTTGTATGATGTTTTTTTGGCAATCCTATCGATCAATAATACGCGAAAATCTGCTTTCGCAAGAGTAAAGGCTGCCGCAGATCCCGCGGCGCCTCCTCCGATTACAATACAGTCGTATATCATTTTTGTACGTTGGAATATTCCACATAGAGCTCCTCGGGCACCCCGGACAATTTTTCGGGCCCGTCCGTACGGAGAATAATACCCATTCTGTCATAGTTATTTATCATGTACTGGGTTTGCTCCTCTTCGTCGGCGCGGTCGCGGCTGTCTGGATTAGCTGATAAATGCCGCCACCAATTTTCACGCGTGTTGAAAGCCTCTTGTCGAGACTTTTCGTCACCAAAGCGATTCATCACTTCGCCATAGCTTTCCTGAGTTAAGACATGATTTGGCACTCGCGCTGGCCAATATGCCGGCGTGTACTGTCCATAATCGGCATCATAGCCCGCTCTGCAACGCGCCGTATCGCCATGCCATGGAAGCGCCATCCAGCGCGTTAGGCCACCGGGAGGCTGAGCAGCCAACGCTCCCCCTGGAGTGTGAGCTGCTATGTAGTCAAAAGTATCATTTAGTGCAGGTTCATGGAATTTATCTGGTGCGGCTTCGCGAATTCTATAGGGAGCGCGATAAATACTGACGTGGCGCATCGGCCAAGTAACCTCGCAGCCAGGATGAAACGCATCGGCAAGACAGAAATGTAAAGCCGCCTTATCCAACATGGCCGGCTGATCGCTTAATGGAACATCGTCAATAGACGTATAGTTTTGGGGTGACGACGCTGTGTCGTCTATAAAATCACCGTCTGCCCATTTCTTAAACCAAGCATACCTGATGGAAGAAAGCGACGACATATCTTCCGGATTTTCAACATTTAAAAACGGACCAGACTTATTACCATCCTCTCCAAAAGCATCTCCATAAAGTAGAGGCCAGCTATTCGGATCTGTCTTTGAATTATATCGGTGATGAAATTTTTCAAAAATGCTTTTCCGTGCTGACTTATAAATATCATTCCCCGCCTTCCGTACTGTTTTAAGCATGCTTATACTATCAAGGTTTTCAAAATCGTATTGCTTTCCGGGGCCAAAAATATCGTGAAATCCTTCATTTACCCAAGAAAGTTTGGACAAGCGCTGTAAGCTTGGAAGTATGTGTTTCGTAAATGAGACTTCCTCAGGCATCGGTAGCATGCCGGCTTCGATATAAACCTCCTCCAAAAGCTCATACAGCGTTCTAAAACCAACAATATCCGGAGCGTAATTAGGCGGAGCGGTAATGACCCAAGCGGAATCTACGTCATAGCTTTTACCATTGATAACTACTTCCGCATGGACTGGACCATCAGAGATATCATCATACCAGCTTTGAGCGTTATTGAAGGTCCCACCATTGCCATTCAATACTTTGTAGTCTGGATCGGAAGCGCTCGCAGATGTTCCTGCACCTCCTTTGCCGCCTAATATTAGAAGCCTTCCATCACTGTCCGTGCGCAGTTCCCCTAACGTTACGTCGATCGATTTAAATTTGCCCTTAATGGGAGTGGACCGCTGAGCTTTGCCTGAAATTGTCATTTTTTCAGGTGTGACAGCGAGAGAAGCCCTGTCGCTGACTAGGGGGTTTCTCAAGCCCGAAGGTTTATCATTCTCCGAAAAAAAGAAGGCTTTATCCCAAGCATGTTCAAACGTGAACCATTGGGCTTTTCTGTTGGCGAGCGTTACGCTCCACGCGATACTCGTATTCGGGTCGCTTGGAAGAATTTCCTTAACGACCTCTCCCTTCGCGTTAAATCCGTAGAGTCTGAAACGAGCTGCCTGACGTTTAATCTTGCTGCTCTTATCTCGAATCCGGTCGAGGGTCATCGGGGGAGGTGTATCAGTTTCGGGACCGATATAAATATCGTGGTAATTGTCTTGGTCAATTATCCAGTCGTCTCCCGGCAGCTCGCTGTTTCCAACGCGGGCAACGCCAATACCAGGATGAATGGCGACACGTACAATTTCTGTATCTGCCTCTGGCCCTGGCCCTGGTGCTGGTGCTGGATTAGTACTGATATCCGACCAAGGGATATCATGTTCCGCAGCGCCGTAGGGCGCGTCGTTAAACGCAAGCGGACGTGGTAGTATGGGCTCACCTACCGGCTGCCCATTTAAATCCCGCCTGCTTTTCGCAGCGATTTCATAAGAAATTCTACGCGCAAGGGCTATTTCCCCATAGGGAATATTATCAGGCAGGGTTCGCCAAGGATTGAAAGCGAGCGTTTCGATGTACTCGTCTTGCCCTCGTTGCGCTATATTCTGTTGTAATATCTCCAGCGTTCCTACTTTATAGATATGATTTGTATCATTTGTTCCGAAAGGAGCTACATCTGGCGACGTATTATTCGGATCTGTCCAGTTATCAGAAGCATCGTCTGCAGACTGAAGGTTGGATGTCCTCAAGTGGATATAAAAATCAAAAAAATATGAGGATGCCTTGATGTTATCAATCAAGTCCTCCCTTAAAAAACCTGCCCTCGTTTTCTCTTTCGGAGGAAGTGTGGGCTGATTTTTGCGAGGCGTCAAAATGTACTTACATAACCGTCCAAGGGAGCCGTTCTCTGGAATCCCGAGAATGAATGGTACACAGCTCCAGTATGTTTCTGCCAGGACACTGGAGGGATCCTGAGCCATCATTTTGTTTATTATTTTTGCAAGTTGCTGGTTGGCCGGCTGCTCTTTAAACTGTTTCAGAGCATCCGCACCTTGCTGTGCTGCCGCTTTGTAGCCTGCCATTTGATGCGCATCCCTGGCAAAAAATACGGGATAATTCTGTAGTGCAAAATCAACTGTAGTGAGCTGGCTTTCACCATCTTTCGATGCCTTATAATCGAGAACATTCAATCCAGGGACATTGAATAGTTTGATACTGCATCCAACTGTGCTGTGCTGATCTTTCTTATCAAAGTTTATATCGCTAGCAAACCGGACCCAGGCTTCGTACTCCGCCTCTTTGGAAAACAAACCTCGCTTAATCTCGCCAGTATTCGGATCGTTATCGTCCAATTCTGCGTGAGAAATTGTGAACTTTGCATATGCGCCCCCATGCGTTTTCATAAATGCGGCGCGCCTGCCAGGGGTTTGACCGTCTTTAAAGTTCTTATACTGCTTGTTGTAAATAAATCCGTCGACTACGGTTCTTATATCCTCGTTAAGATCTTTATTCATTTGATATTTTTGTTTTATGTAATCATAAGTATATCTAATCATGAAAATCGCTTCTCTATAATATTTTGATGCACCATATGTTACATCCAAACAATATGAAGAGGAGCTGTTTATTATAACAGTAAAGGACAGGCACTGTAACCTTAACCACGGGGGCCGGTACGACTGGATCTGCGAGATCGTTATTACGCACATTTCAGACATGCGATTTCGCGTCACATGTTGGTTGCGACTTAGTGCAGTTGCTGATGGCGCTAATTTAAAATGCCTCTTGACCCACTCGCGTCGCCGCATCAGCTGACGGGAATTCTCGGCCGATTGTTCAAGTCCTATGCTAACGGTGATCAAAACCGGTGAGACCAAGGGTGCGGCTGGCTTGCGGTGCGCAATGCGGAAACCACGGCGACGCGGATCGCTCCCGACCAGCGCGGAACACATGGCCGAAGTCAAATGGCTGTGAGCCAAAGAATGTACTTACAGCTGAACATAGTTCAGCCACCATCAACTCACCAATCACATGCAACCAAGTACATAATAAAACCTTAATCGTTTAAACTTAGAATTATAGTAATTCCCTCCTATATATTGCCAACAATTTTGTGCCATTGTGAATATTTTTTACATTGTTAGTTTGAAAAAATGAGCGCTGGACTTAACTCTACTTTAGGCTGAAGGTAAGGTCAGCACTTTCCGGAATTTCCATAAAATTGATTCAAGCTCCATCAAGTTTAGATGCATCTTCGCACGCTTGCCGATGCCTGAACACGGGTGAACATTAAGAGAGGGGCGGCGTCATGTCAGACGAAAAGCGCGTGCGTGCATTGGAGATACCTATAGGCAAGTCGGGGCGGCTTGCCGTTCTGATGAGTATTCAGGTAGCGATCAGTATTCCTGCCGCCTATGCCGACGCTCAACCGCTACCGCAACCCTCAAAGACATCATCAATTGGGCAGACAGTTACAAATCCCGTCACTGGCGCTACGACAACAGTCAGTGCCTTGAGGATTGACCCCGCAGGAACCGCGACCGCTGGCAACACTGCGTTCGTTGAAACCGCCGATGGTTACACATTTCTCGTTAAAACCGCTGGTGAGGTGTTCTATAACAATGATACGCCACCCGTGGCATTTACCGTGACATCGGTCAGCGACGGCACAGCTATCGTGACCAGTGCTGAAGCTACTGACAGTGCCACATTTTCGCTCGGTCAGTCCACGGCTGCTTTCAATGCCAACTTCAACAGTTCCGGTTCAGAAGGAGTACTGACTCCACCTATCAACGTGTCCGGACCAAGCGGTATTAATCAGGTCAATTATGGCAAGAATGGCAACGACGGCCGCGCTGGTGCGTTGTTTGTACCGCCATCTTCAGGCGGCGATGGTGCCACCGGACTCACCAACACACAGACGCTGAGTAGCAACGTCAATGCTACATCCAATATAGGCTGGAAAATCGGTAGTGTTGGAGGCAACGGTGGCAAGGGAGGTAATTCCTATGCGAGCTTCTGGAGTGGTCGCGATGGTGGCGACGGAGGAGCAGGGGGCAATGTTAACGCCACGCAGTCCTCGTCAAGCACTATCAAAACAACCGGCGATGCGAACCATGGCATTTTTGCCTATAGCCGAAGCGGCAAAGCAGGCGATGGTGGCGACGGTTTTGCGGCACCTGGCGGTGGCACCGGTGGACATTCTTCAAATGGCGGCAATGTCACAGTCGATCAGTACGGCACAATCTCAACTGACGGCCAGAATACCCACGGTATCTATGCTCTGAGTGTGAGCAACAATGGGGGCAATGGCGGCGACCAATGGGGCCTTGTCGGCAAAGCTGGAAGCGGCGGTTATGGGGGCAATGGCGGTCAGGTAAACGTCAACACCTATGCTGGCGCTCAGATCCTGACGGAACAAGATTATTCCAATGGTATCTCCGCGCAGTCGATCGGCGGTTCGGGCGGTTCAGACGGAACCAGCGGAAACTTGCTAGTTTCGCTGATTGGTCAAGCAGATAATGGCGGTAATGGCGGTGAAGTTACTGTCGGCAATGGCGGCGCAATCCAGACCAAGGGTTTGGCATCACGCGGCATCATGGCGCAATCAATTGGCGGCGGGGGTGGCGCCGGGGGCACCGCCGCGGGCCAGATCGCGCTTGCCATGGGTGGCGTCGGATCGAATGGCGGCTCGGGCGGCGCGGTAAGCGTGTCAAATACGGGAAGCGGAACGATCCACACAGTCGGTAATCTCGCTGACGGCATTATGGCGCAGTCAATTGGTGGGTCTGGTGGCCAGGGCGCTGATGCCTATGGTCTGGTCAGCATAGGCGGAAATGGGGCGAAAGGCGGTAGCGGTTCTACCGTATCCGTTATAAACAACGGTCGTATCGACACTGAAGGTGATGGCGCTCGCGGCGTTATTGCGCAATCAATTGGCGGCGGTGGCGGTGATGGCGGCTCTAGCGGCGGCATGGTTGCGGTCGGCGGCAGTGGTGATGGCGGCGGAGCCGGATCAACGGTTAATGTCACCAATGACGGTCTGATTACGACCAAGGGCAATGATGCCATGGGCATCCTTGCGCAATCGATTGGCGGCGGGGGTGGCAATGGCGGATCGTTGGGGTCCGTTGGTCTCTTCGCAGGCGTGGGAGTTGGTGGCAAAGGCGGTGCAGGTGGCGCGGGCGGCAACGTCAATGTGGCCCTGTCCGACACGAACGCCAGTCAGCCCTCGCTTATTAGCACGTCCGGTGATCGTTCGACCGGCGTGTTCGTGCAATCGATTGGTGGCGGCGGCGGCAATGGCGGCGGCGCAATCAGCGCGGCCGTTGGTGCATTTGGTGCAGCTTCGATTTCGGTTGGCGGTGCAGGTGGCAATGGCGGTGCAGGCGGCGCTGCGATCTTGACCGGAAGTGGCGATGCGGTTGTTCAAACTGCAGGCGCCGATGCAGCGGGCATTTTGCTGCAATCGGTTGGCGGCGGCGGCGGTAATGGCGGTTACGCGATCTCTGCAGCTGTTTCTGCAGGACCTGTTTCGGGCTCCTTGGCCATTGGGGTTGGCGGTTCAGGCGGATCGGGCGGTACTGGCGGCGAGGTGCGTGTCGGTGAAGTCGATCGTAGCGGCAATCTGATCGCCTCCGGTTTTTCCGGCAGCGTTGTGACAACCGGCGAGCGTTCGGCTGGAATGATTTTCCAGTCGGTCGGCGGCGGCGGCGGCAATGGTGGTTTAGCGGTAGCTGCAACTGGCAGCGGTTCGCTGATCTTTTCGGGCAGCGTATCTGTTGGTGTCGGCGGTTCGGGCGGCAGCGGCGGCAATGGCGGCCTCGTCCGAGTTTACACTGATGCAGACATTACCACACGCGGTAACAGCTCATCCGCTTTGCTTGCGCAATCAATCGGCGGCGGCGGCGGTAATGGTGGTGGCAGTATTACTGCTGGCGTGGCTGCGAGCGGTGGTGGTGCGGGAACTATCAGCGCGGGCGTTGGCGGCAGCGGCGCAGGCGGCGGTAATGGTGGCACAGTTAATCTTATTACTGCTGCCGATCTCATTCGAACGACAGGCCAGTTTTCGACGGCAATCGTTGCTCAATCGGTGGGTGGCGGTGGCGGTAATGGCGGTTACACGATTGCTGCAGCTGCTGTAGGCGCAGGTGCCGGTACGGGCGCCGTCAATGTCGGTATAGGCGGTTCAGGTGCTGGCGGCGGCAACGGTGGTTCGGTCACAGCTACCTCTAACGGAACCATCTTGACGGAAGGCTTTGCTTCATCTGGCTTCGTCGCTCAATCTATTGGCGGCGGCGGTGGTAATGGTGGTTTCAACATCACCCCATCGCTGTCAGGCGCAGGGACTGGATCGGGTGCGATCTCAGTTGGCCTTGGTGGAAGTGGTGCCGGTGGCGGCAATGGCGGTGAAGTCAAACTGACCGTTAACAATGATGTGTTGACGCGAGGGGCGCAGTCGTCGGCCGTGGTGGCTCAATCCATCGGTGGCGGCGGCGGCAACGGCGGTTTCAATGTGACCGCTACAGGCAGCGGCGCAGGCACTGATTCCGGCGCTGTGAGTGTCGGACTTGGCGGAAGCAGTGGCAGCGGCGGCACAGGTGGTCAGGTCGACAGTCATGTGACCGGCAATCTGGCCACGCTCGGCGATCAGTCAACAGCCCTTCTCGTGCAGTCGCTTGGCGGTGGCGGCGGCAACGGTGGCATGAATATATCGGCAACCGTTGCAGTTACCGGAACAGGTTCGGCCGGCGTATCAGTCGGGATTGGTGGCAGCGGTGGCGACGGTGGCAATGCAGGTGCTGCCGACAACACGATCAATGGCAATGTCCAGACATCCGGCGATGATGCGAGCGGCGTTGTCGTTCAATCTGCCGGCGGTGGCGGTGGCAATGGTGCGATCAATATTTCCGGCGCTGTTAGTGTATCCGGCAACGGCTCCGGAGCAGCAAGCGTTGGTATTGGCGGCTCCGGTGGTTCAGGTGGAACCGGTAGCGCTGCATCGAATAAAATGGCTGGCAATGTCTTTACCAAGGGCGATCGCTCGGGTGGTGTCATCGTGCAGTCGTTGGGAGGGGGTGGCGGCAAGGGTGGCGTCAATGTAACTGGTGCAGTCAGCCTTGCTTCACAAAACAGTGGTGCTGTCGGCCTTGGTATCGGCGGTTTTGGCGGTTCTGGGGGCAGCGCCTCCACTGCTAGCAACGATCTTACCGGCAATATCGGGACACAGGGTGCGGATGCAACCGGTGTTCTGGTACAGTCAGTCGGTGGCGGCGGCGGTAATGGCAGTATCAATGTCGATGGGGCTCTCAGCATTTCCGGCAATGGTTCGGGTGTTGCGGCCGTTGGTGTCGGTGGCTTTGGTGGTGATGGTGGCTTTGCAGGCGATGTGACCGGCAAGTATGGCGGCATCGTTGTTACTTCTGGTGATCGGTCTTCCGGTATCGTTGCGCAAAGTCTCGGTGGCGGCGGCGGTAATGGTGGCATCAATATCTCGGGTGGCCTGTCTGTAGCACCACAGCTCTCAGGTGCCCTCGGATCTGGTATCGGCGGCTTTGGTGGAAACGGTGGCGGTGCGGGATCTGTCGATCAGACCGTGATTGGGTATGTGGAAACCCATGGCGTGGATTCCATCGGTATTCTCAGCCAGAGCCTTGGTGGCGGCGGCGGTAATGGTAGTTTGAATGTCAGTGGGGCCGTGTCCCTTTCGCGGCAAACAAGTGCCGCGGTGGCACTCGGCGTCGGTGGTTTTGGCGGTGGCGGTGCCGATGCAGGCGCCTTAACAGAATCGGACATCACCGGCGGTGTCCTGACCTTCGGCGACAGAAGCTCAGCCGTTGTCACACAAAGCCTGGGCGGCGGTGGCGGCAATGGCGGCATGACCGTGTCCGACACACTCAACCTCAGTCAGCAGAACGGCGGCACTGCATCACTTGGTCTCGGTGGATTTGGCGGCAGCGGCGGCAATGGCGGCGATGTGATGAGCAAAGTGCGTGTCACAGACACCTATGACCACATCACGACAATCGGCGATGAAAGCATCGCAGTCATGGCGCAATCCGTCGGTGGTGGTGGTGGCACCGGTGGCCTCAATGTCTCAGGCTCTGTTAGCCTGACCGGCCAATCAGGAACCGCAGCGGCACTCGGCCTGGGTGGTTTCGGTGGCGCAGGTGGCAACGCCGGTTCGGTTGGACTCGACGTCATTGGAACCGTCAATACATTTGGCGATCGCACCATAGGCCTATTGGCCCAAAGCCTTGGCGGCGGTGGTGGCGTCGGCGGCACCAATGTATCTGGTCCGCTAGCTTTGACCAAACCAACCGGCTCAAACACGGTTTTTTCGGTTTCTGCTGGCGTGGGTGGCTTTGGCGGCAATGGCGGCGATGCCAGCGCAGTTGACCTTTCTTATAGCGGGGTGCTGACCGCGCTGCCACGTACGATCAACAGCGATGGCAGTGTTGTGATCAATGAAGCGCAGGGCGCAGACGGTGTGGTCGCGCAATCGATCGGCGGTGGCGGCGGACAAGGCGGATTGAATGTTAGCGGCGGTATTGCCATTAACGGCAAGCTGGGCGGGGGGCAGTCTGACTCGAGCGAGTCTTATGGCGTGCAGATTGGTGTGGGCGGTTTTGGTGGCGCCGGCGGTAACGCCAGCACCGTTAAAGTTAACATTCACGATGGCACCAAAATTTTTTCCTATGGCAGCGGTCGCTCAGGAATTCTTGCACAATCGGTCGGCGGCGGCGGTGGTAACGGTGGCGTGAATGCCAGCGGTGGCATTGTTTCGGATACCTCGCTAATCGTTGGTATTGGCGGCAAGGCAGGCAGCGCAGGCCTTGCAAAGGATGTCACCGTCACTGCCCGAGCAGATATCATGGTTGGTGGTCTGGTTAAAGGTAGCGACAAGTTATCTCGTGATGAAAGTTCCGCTGGTATTCTTGCACAGTCAATCGGCGGAGGCGGCGGCAATGGCGGCCTTAATTCATCAGGAGGTGTCGCCATAAAAAAAGATGAGAACATACCTTCCATCACTTTTGGTGTCGGCGGAACAGGCGGGAAAGGCAATATATCGGGAGACGTAATTGTCGATCATGTTGGAACCATACTGGTTGAAGGTAATCGAAAACATGGCATCCTGGCACAGTCGATCGCTGGCGGCGGCGGTAACGGTGCGCTTAATATCAGCGGCCAATTGAATCTAGGTACATCAGGCGGCCCCGGTGGCTTGACAGATCTTAGTATTGTTGCAGGCGTTGGCGGTAATGGCGGTATAGGCGCGGACGCTGGCAAGGTTGACGTTCTCTCAAATGGGGCGATCAAAGCTAACGGCGATGAATCCCGAGGCATCTATGCGCAATCAATTGGCGGCGGAGGCGGTACAGGTGGGATGAATATCGGTGCTGTCGTCACCAAGGACAGCAGCCCTGTAGCCATTAGCGTTGGTGGCAAGGGAGCTGGGGGCGGTAACGCCAGCAACATTAACATCAAGCGCGGAACAAAGAACCAGTCGGCTGGATTAATTGAAACCAATGGTCTCAAAGCACATGGTATCGAGGCTAACAGTATTGGCGGCGGCGGCGGTAATGCCGGAGTTACCATAACGCGTGGTGTGAGCAAGACCAAAACTCCGAACGGTGAAAAAGATGCTACTGACATTGCGGATAACGCTATTGAGAGCAGTGAAAGCAAGTCAAACAATTCGATAACCGTCGCTGTCGGCGGAGATGCCGGTAATGCTGGACAGGGAGGAAAAGTAACTATCTCTCAATTCGGGAACATTGTTACACATAAACGCGGGAGCTACGGCATTTTCGCACAGTCGATTGGCGGCGGGGGCGGTAATGCCGCAATAAATACGGGGTCTCTAGTCGAAGGACTGGGCCTGGAAAAGCTTATCGGTAATGAAAAATTTGGGGGGGATACGGAACCTGTTCTTGAGGAGCTTCTTCTTGAGCAGGGAGAGGATGCTTCTAAGAAAGGGATAAGTATAGCAGTTGGCGGTAGTGCCGGTGTCGGCGGCGCTGGCGATGATGTCATAGTTGACAATACAGGAATTATTGCCACGCAAGCAGCTGATGCCCACGGAATGTTCGCGCAATCAGTGGGCGGCGGTGGCGGCAATGCCAGTAGTAACCTGCTTAAAACAGGCGGAAGAGATGGCAATATCGGCATCGCAATCGGCCGTACCGGTGGCACCGGTGGCACTGGTGGCAACGTCACAATCAAAAATGATGGTCAGGTACGCACACAAGGCAATCGTTCTCATGGCTTATTCGCGCAGTCGATCGGTGGCGGCGGTGGCAATTCAACGATCATTTCAGCGTCTCTGAATACGCCTAAGGATAGTGATAATACCAGCAATAGTTTTTCGGCCAACATTGGCCTGCAAGGTGGTAAGGGCGGTACATCTGGCAACGTAGATATCAATACTGGCGGCACGCTGTATACACAGGGTGACAACTCGCATGGTATCTTGGCTCAATCAGTGGGCGGCGGCGGTGGCAATGGTGGCGGGGCGACGGGTTCAGCCGGTCAATTCACGTCTTACTCACTGAACATTGGCGGAGCAGGCGGAACAGGTGACCGTTCCGGTAGCGTCAATGTCATGAGTATGGCGCGTATCGCGACCGAGGGTAGAGACTCCATCGGCATTGTAGCTCAATCAATAGGTGGTGCCGGAGGTACCGGTGGATATGCCAATTCCGGTATTTCTTCGCGCAATATCCAAAAAAATGCACTAACAGGCAATAAAACCGGCACAACGACGTCGATCAATATCGGTGGGACGGGCGGCGAGGGTATGGCGTCTGATGATGTGACTGTTGCCAATGGCGGCGTGTTGACGACACTGGGTGATGGTGCTCATGGCATCATGGCACAATCGGTCGGTGGCGGTGGTGGCAAGGGTGGATTGGTCGAAAACACGATCGTCAACCTTCGCTCGACCATTGCCAGCACATCCACGCTTTCAATCGGCGGGAACGGCGGCACAGGCGCTGTTTCAGGCAATGTCAGTGTCACCAACACCAGCGATATCGGCACTGAGGGCCAAAAGGCTGCAGGCATATTTGCGCAGGCTGTTGGCGGCGGCGGCGGCGATGCACAGCATGTGCGCAATATTATTGCCGGAAGCGATGCCGATAACAGCACACGTAACGCGTTGCTGATTGGTGGTTCAGGCGGCAGCGGTGGAGCTGCTGGCAAAGTCGATGTCAAAAATGCGACCGGTGCGAGGATCATCACTGATGGCAACGAAAGCCATGGGATTTTCGCGCAATCCATTGGCGGCGGCGGCGGTAATGGCGGCGAAGTTCTTTCGGTGACGGTGACCAAACCTTCAAGTACAGCCAATAGTGAACAGGGCTTGCAACTGGGGATTGGCGGTTCCGGTGCAGACGGTGGCACGGGTGGTGCGGTCGATGTCGTCAATGACGGATTGATTGTAACTCGCGGCGATAAGGCTCACGGCATTCTTGCCCAGTCTATCGGCGGCGGCGGTGGTAATGGTGGCTATTCCGTCACCGGCAGTCTCGCTTTGCAAAAAGGTACAGAATCCAATCCATCAGTGGCGTTGAATATTGGTGGTTCAGGTGGCAGCGGAAATGCAGCGGGAGCTGTTACCGTCACCAACACAGGCGAAATCAACGTATCCGGATCACAGTCTTACGGCGTTTTAGCTCAATCCGTTGGCGGTGGCGGCGGTAATGGCGGCATGGCCGTTGCATTGTCACTTAACGATCTGGTCAATCAGGCCAGAGGCCAATCCTACTCCAAGATCGCAATTGGCGGAGCTGGTGGTGACGGGGCCGATGGCGGTGATGTTACCGTCAATCATAGTGGGACTATCCGCGTCAGTGGCGAAAACAGCTATGGTATTTTTGCTCAGTCGGTCGGCGGCGGCGGCGGTAATGCAGCACTCTCCATCTCGACACCGGCTGTCATGGCAGCAGACTATATCATCTCGACAGCACTTGGCGCTCGCACAGGCACCAAAGGATCGGCAGGGGTGGTTACTGTAAACAGCACCGGGGACATCATCGTAACTGGTGCTGGCAGCCAGGCTATCTTTAGTCAGTCTGTTAACGGTGGTGGTGGCAACGTCGATACGTTCCTTGATTTTGCCAAGGCATCCGAAGGGGCTACGGAAGGCGCTGCGGCGACTTCTCTGACGAACAGCCTGTCACTTGGTGGCAATGATGTGGATGGCAACAATGGTGCCACAATCAGTCAGTCCCATCAGGGCAATATTGTAACGACATCGGATCGCTCTGCTGGCATGCTTATGCAGAGCATCGGTGGCGGTGGCGGTCTTTCGACAACCACAATGGCGTCCAGCATTGCCCGTGACTTCACATTGAATGCCATGCTTGGTGCGATTAATACCGACGATTCTTCAGGTGGTGATGTGATCGCAAGCCGCAAAGGCAATGTGTCCACCTTCGGTAATCTGTCTGGCGGTGGACTGGCTCAGTCTATCGGCGGCGGCGGTGGGCGAATGGTTGTTTCTGGCGCTGATCGCAGCGAAGGTTCAGGCCAACGCAATGCAGTCGTTACGCTTGGTGCAGATCCATCAATGCGCAACAATGGTGGCGCAATTGAACTGACCCTGAACGGCACGGTTTCTACAAGGGGGGACAATGCAAGCGGACAGATTGTTCAGTCCATTGGTGCCGGTGGTGGCGAAGCCTATCTCACAGGTATCGATCACACCCAGCTGACACTTGGAGCCAGCGATGGGTCGACGGGTGATGGCGGTGACATTCTGGTCGACAACGTTGGCGATTTCAGCACGACCGGTGCGCGCTCCCATGGTTTTGTCCTGCAAAGTATAGGTGGCGGTGGTGGTCTGGTTGATACAAACTTGGCCAAGACCAGCATCGAACTGCTGCTGTCAGACGACAATGCCGGTAATGGCGGTGCAATCGACTTCACTAACCAAGGAAACATTGTTGTCACGGGTGCGGATTCGATTGGCATCCTCGCACAAAGTCTCGGCGGCGGCGGCGGTAGTGTCGATGGTCTGTTCCACGGCAGTGCTGGCGGCAGCGGTCAGGGTGGCAGCATAACACTCGATTTGACCGGCAACATCTTGTCACTCGGTGAACGCGGCATTGCCGTTCTGGCCCAGTCTGAAGGCAAAGATGGTACCGATACGATTGATGTTGCACTTAACGGCGTGATCATCGGTGGCAGCAACGGTCAACCAAACAATGACGCAATAGCGGAAACTGCAGCTGTTATGATCGACGGAGGAACGGCCAACACGTTGTCTTTGTCTTCCGACAGCTTCCTGATGGCACTCAATAACCGTATCATCAGCGGTAGCGACGGTTCTGATCAGGTTACGCTGAACGGACGCGCCGTTGGCAATATCGATCTTGGCGGCGGCGTCAATTCGATGGCGGTAACGCAAGGCGCTTCGTTCTATGCGCAAAATGAGATCAATCTCGGTGCCTACGGGCAAATGCGTATCGACGGAAATCTCTATCTGGGCGGTGTAGCTTATTACACACCGAATACCGCCCTCAGTGCGCGTATGGCTGGTTCAGAATTTGCGGTGACGCAGAATGTCAGCCAGACAACGGCTTTGACTGGATCGCTCAGTTTCACCAATACAGCAACCTATACTGCAGATGTCTATTTCCGGCAGGACACGGTTTCAGGCGGTAAAAGCGATCTGATCAATGTCACCGGTGACGCGACAATTGCTGGCACGGTTATGCCTGTGCTGCACCAGCTTGATCGCTTGCAGCCTCTGGTGCTGGTTAACGCTGGCGGCGTCGCTGCCAACAACGGCACGACCGTGGTCGGCACAGCCGTGATGAGCTATGAAATCGGATTGAATGGCCCGACAGGTGAAGGATCATCAATTAATCTCATTCCGCATGCCGATTTCCGTATGACCGGTATGAACAGCAATCAGACCCTGACAGCTGAACACGCAGCGCGCGTGCTTTCCGGACAGGGGTCGGTTGCCATGGGGCCGATGTTCGCGTTGATAGCCAACATGCAGACGAGTGGTGAAGTCCTCAACGCAATCGATAATCTGAGCTCGCAGGATTATGCAACGACACAAGTCGACGCCCTGCAGTCGGGCTATCGTTTTGCGCGGACCATGGCCGACTGCGGCTATGACAATTTCGCTGCGCGTATGGGGGATAGCAAAAACTGTTACTGGATGAGTGCAAGCACTGGTCGATTGGATCGTGATCCTTCCTTCCAGAATCGTAGCTTCGAAACGCAAAGCTCCGGCGTTTATGCCGGTGTGCGTATGCCTCTCGCGGAAGACCTTTATCTGGGTGTCGGAACGGGTCTCGAAGATTTCAGCCTGAGCAGCGGTGATCGCTTCTCATCTGAAGGTCACAGGGCTTTGCTGGGTGTGTCGCTCGCGAAATATAAGGGACCATGGGAACTCTATGGCATTCTCAATGGCGGAACAGCCCGATATGACAGCACACGACTGATTGATATTTACGGCGCGTTACCGGGCGGTGATCCGGTCATTGGTGGTACGGCGACCGTCAAGCAGCGGATCAGCCAGGCCAATTTTCAGATAGGGACAGCCTATCGCTATCAGCCAACAGATGGCGCGTTCTATCTCCGTCCAGCGATGGATTTCGATGCAAGTTATCTCTATTCGGGAAGCGCAACGGAGAGCAACAGCGCCTATGGGCTGCAACTCGATAGCACTGGTCAGTGGGTTCTTTCCGCGACCCCATCACTAGAATTGGGCGTCGAAGCTGCAATCACCAGTTCGCTTATGATGCAAGCCTATCTGCGCGGTGAGGTCAGTTTTGCCAACAAGGATGATGTCTACATCAATGCGACTTTCGCTGGCGCGAGCGCCACAGATGGTACATTCCGTAACTATAGCCAGTTCGGTGATGTGACGGGGCGTCTCGATACCGGGCTCATTTTCTATGACGCGGCCAAAACAACCCGCTTCACCTTTGGCTATCAGGGACAGTGGAGTGAAAAGACGGTCGGCCACACGGCGACGATGAACCTGGGATTACGTTTCTAAAATGGAAATGAGAAACAAAACATGGGGGCCCGTTAAAGTTTGTCTGCAGGCTTTCCCTTCGCTCGTGAAAGCATCGCCTATCCGGTATGAGCCTATTGTCGCTTTGCCTGAGTACCGCCGACGTAGAATATCTGCTCGCCGAGCATGGTGTGTCGTCAGAAGCGATCCGAATTTGGATCAATTGTTTCGGACGGCATTGTGCGTAGGTTATTCATGTCGCAATTGGTACGAGCATCATATCGGTGATCGCCTGTTCGTGCGGCAGTGCAGTTCCGTTTCTGAAAGGACGCCTGACCAACATACGACTTGCCAAGGCGCGTTTCGTGTGAAGCAAATTTGGCAACAAAGCCTGTCCCGACGGAGCCGACATCAAGGATCTGCTACCCTTCAACTTCGTCAAAAACGACCCAGCTTGATCCAGTCCTCAGACGAGGCTGCCCCTTGCTAGTGCTCTGACCGGTTCTTCAGATCGCGAGCATCGGGACGGGCGATTTTGAGATTGTCGTTTCCGCTACAGTACACCCGTTAGCCTCTAATGAGAGAGGTGTTATCTCAACCCGATTGGAAACGTGCTTCAACGGGAACAAGAATTTCATTGATGTGAGAGATAATTGATAAACAGTTGAAATAATTCCGTTTGACTGGTGATCGTCAGACGTTTGTAAATATTTGAACGGTGCAGTTTTGCCGTACCTTCGGTAATACCAAGAATATTAGCAATTGATATATTGCTGTGTCCGCGCAAAATCATCCGCGCAACATTACGTTGTGTTCCGGTCAACTGATCGGCAAACACATTCAGAAACATGGTCTCCACATCATCATCACCGGACAGAACCGGCACAAAACCTGCCGGTTTCACCTGTTTCCAGTGCGCCTGAATAGCTGCTTTTATCAACGGTTCAGCGGCTTTTAGCCGCGAAAATTCTGTAGTGCTGAAAGGCGGTTTTCCCTGATTACGCATCAGGGAATAGGTTGCGCTCACGCCCTCCCCCAGTGGCACAACAAAACCAATTTCTTCAATCAGCACGCCAGCCTCGGAAGACACACACGGGTGGATATCATGAGAGATCACAAAATCCGAACTAAAGAAACTATCCGGTGCCAGTTCATCCATGCGCCACAGCCCACTCTCATGGCCACTGATACAAGCAACATAAAACGGGTCAAGCAAATAGCCACCGCGCATATAGGAATGCAGTGCCTTACGGGAAACCGTTGCACTGTAACCGTCATGGATCAAGCAAGGTTCGCCGTTAAAACGAAACGCAAAAATGCAGCTCATATCAAAATCGGCAATACTGACTGTCAGCGTATCAAGCTGTTCGCCGAAAGTATTGTAGCCGAAGGCGCCGATTACGGCTGAGATCTGAACAAAATCCCGATCATGCATCACAGCTTCCCTCCGCCGAACACATATAACTTTTAGTATATCGACGCCAAAAGCTATTGCATTTAGCCTTTTTCCTCAATGCATCGCCTCACGAATAACAGCGGGAACGTCGGAAAATACGAGGCTGCAGCGATAATTTTCATAAGAACGGACAAAGGCAAACCGTAAGGTTTTGCCTAGGGGAGATTATGTTCATGGCAGGACGATTAGCCGACAAAGTAGCTCTAATTACCGGAGGCGCAGGTGGCTGTGGTCTGGCCGCTTCACAGCTCTTCGCCAAAGAAGGTGCAAGGGTGGGCATACTTGATTTGCCTTCCAGTCATGGTGCAAAAGTTGCGGAGGACATTAACCGCAATGGTGGAGTGGCTTGTTTTGCGGCTTGTGATGTCTCGGACAATGAACAGGTGCATAATGCAGTTCAGGCTGTTGCCCGCGAATTGGGCACAATCACAGTGCTGATGAACCATGCCGGCATTCTTTCCGTCGGACCGTTTCTTGAAACCAGCGAAACGGAATGGGACCGCATCATGGCGGTCAATGTGAAGAGCATGTTTCTGGTTACGAAAGCCGTCCTTCCCGGCATGATCGACGCAGGTCATGGCAGCATCGTCTCAACATCTTCGATCTCCGGTGTGGTCGGCACACCGATGGAAGTGCTTTACTGCACCAGCAAAGGTGCATGCCATATGTTTGCCCGTGCCATTGCCGTGGAGTTTCGTGACCGGAATATCCGCTCCAACGCCATCTGCCCCGGCTTCATTGCCACCGCACATGGGCAACGCGAAATCCGGGACTTAAGCAAGTTTGGTGTCGATGTTTCCGAGGATGCGATCAAAGCCGCACAAGGTCGCCTCTGCTCGCCGGAAGAAGTCGCTTCTGCTGCCTTGTTTCTGGCCAGCGACGACGCCAGCTTCGTCAACGGCGCACATCTATTCGCAGATAATGCCTATACGGCCATATAACAAAACTGAAGGATAAGCTTCCGCGTACCGAAACAGAAAATAACGGCCGGGAGCCAAAAATGGGAGCATATAATGACAAATACCAAACGTGCCGTGAATCCGTCCGTCCGGTTTTCCGAAGGCGGGCATTGGAGAAACTGGGTTGGCAACCAGTCCTGTATCACCCGCTATAAAGGTGCGCCGCAAAATGATGATCAGCTCTCTGAGATGGTGCGCTCCGCCACCTCCGAGGGACTGAATGTGCGGTGTGCCGGATCTGGCCACTCTTTTACCCCCGTTGTCGGAACCAGCGGCGCTCTGCTGTCACTCTCCCAGATGAAAGGTGTCAAGAACATTGACCGTGAGAAAAAACGAGTAACCGCTGCAGCGGGCACCACCATTAACGAACTGGGAAAGGTGCTAAAAGAAAACGGCCTCTCCATGGTCAACCAGGGCGATATTGACAGTCAGGCATTGGCGGGCGCACTGACTACCGGCACCCATGGCACCGGCGCCACGCTCCGCAATCTCGCCTCCTCCATTGTCGGCATGAAAATGGTGCAGCCAGATGGCAGTGTGCTCAATGTTGACGAGACAACGCCCGATCTGCTGCTTGCCTCCCGTGTTTCCGTCGGCGTACTCGGAGTTATTTCAGAAATCACCCTGCAATTAATGGACAGCTATAATCTTCATGAGAAATTATGGCGGGAAGATTTCGATGCCTGCATGGAAATGCATGATGATCTAGCTGCCAGACACCGTCATTTCAGCTTTTTCTGGTGTCCGACCGAACGCAGCCGTCATTGCTATTGCCTGCCTGATACAGCAGCGACATCCAAATCAGGCCGCACGACCGATGTGTGTGAAATGAAAATCATGGACATCACTGAAGAAGCACCGATGGAAAGCAGATTTGAAAAAATCGCCTACAGTTCGGAAATCTATCCCATTGAATATATTCCGAATTTCCATGAGCTAGAATATGCCGTACCGGTAGCGCATGCCAAGGAAGCGGTGAAAGAAGTCCGCCGCCTGATGCTGGAAAAGCATCCTGACGCCATTTATCCGATTGAATACCGCTTTACCGCCGGTGACAGCGCTTGGATGAGCCCGTTCTTTGAACAGGACAGCGTGACCATTTCGGTTTCCGGTGAACCCGGCCATGATTATTGGCAATATCTGCGCGATGTGGATGCGATCCTGCGCAGCTATAAGGCCCGCCCGCATTGGGGAAAACTACATTTCCTGACCGGTGACGATGTAACCAGACTTTATCCGAAAGCCGGGGAGTTCCGCGCGCTGCGTCGCAAACTCGATCCTGAGGGCTATTTCCTTAACGATCATCTGACCCAGCTGTTCAGATAAATCATACCAATCAATGATAACTATAAGCGGGAACGAAAATGGCACATATTGGTACAATCGTTATTTACATCATTATGGCCTGCGCAATTGCCGGTGCCATTGCTTCAATTCGTGACAATGAAAAGGGTCTGGGAAAAGAGTTCATTGAAGGGCTGCACAGTATCGGCCCGATCTTTATACCTGTGGCCGGCATTATGGCTTCCATACCCTTTCTTTCTTCTTTTATCAGCACAATGGTGGGGCCGCTTTTCAATGCACTCGGCGCGGATCCTGCCCTCGCCGCAACTACCATTATTGCTGCCGATATGGGCGGCTATCAGCTGGCCAAGTCGCTTGCCCAATCCCCGGACGGTTGGATTATGGCGACGGTGACCGGTTTTATGGCGGGCGCAACAATCATCTTCTCCATTCCGGTGGGGCTCGCCATGCTGGATAAGGAAGATCATAAGTATATGGCGCTGGGCATTATGTCAGGCATATTAAGCATACCGATTGGCGTGTTTATCGCCTCCTTCTGCATTATGCTGTTTCACGTTGGTATCCGTCTGGATGTTTCCACGACCGGCGAGGCCGTACAGCAAACAAACCTGTCCCTGCCGGTGATTTTACGGAATATGTCTCCCCTGATCATTTTCTGTCTAGCCATTGCAGGTGGACTTAAATTCTTTCCCAATCAGATGATTACCGGCTTTTTGTGGTTCGGGCGGATCATGTATGCAGCGATTACCCTGGTTTTGGTGTTCTCAATCGTTGAATATTTCACATCCCTGTTCATCACGGTCTTCGGCAAATGGTCTTTTGCACCGATTATTGCCGATGAAGAAGATCAGTTCCGTGCGTTGGAAATTGCCGGCTATATCGGAATTATGCTCAGCGGTGCTTTTCCGATGGTCTATCTGATCAACAAATTCCTCGCTGTGCCCATGGAAAAAATCGGTCGCAGGATCGGTCTTACACCGGCCGGTGCAGCGGGTCTGCTGGCAGCATCAGCCAATATCCTGGCCATGTTTCGACTAGTGCGAGATATGCATCCGAAGGACAAGGTTCTGGTGATTGCCTTTGCCGTCTGTGCGGCCTTTATGTTCGGAGATCATCTGGCTTTTGCAGCTAATTTTCAGCCAAGCATCATTCTACCTTTGCTGCTCGGTAAAATTGGCGGCGGCATTTCTGGTTTCGCCATCGCGCTGTGGCTGTCTGTTCCCAAGGCAGAAGAAATTGCAAGGAACGTCTCTTCGAAAAACAGGTTTCAAGCGGCATCAACACAGTTTGGATAGCTGAAGAAATTATCTGTGATCGGCATCATATGGTTTCGCGCCTGTGCGATACGTGCCCGATTCCGTTCATCTCCTCAGTTTGCTGTGATCCCTCGAAACCGGACCGTTCATAATTGGTCGCGCTTGACCATCGAAAATTCCCTGCTTCCGAAAAGCTGGAATAAGCCAGAATAATGAATCCGGAACGCGAGACTGCCAGATAAGCTCATTCCAAATCGCTAAGAGCCTGCTTCTCCTCTGCCTCTGTCAGCGGCGGCGAGGCATTGATCGACGAAAGGTAGGTGTCAAGAGTATCCGTGGATGACGCGGGTGCATAGCTACCATCGTCGCCAGGCACCGCTACAGCAACTGTCGTCGTCCATCCACCCTTTTTGTGACAAGCGATAAAGGCTAGCGCAGATCCTTGGCGAGGGGTCAGTTCGAGCTCCCGGCATAGGTCACCGTCTTCGTCACGAAGCGAAGAAATAACACGCAACCTCCCAAGTTGCGGGATGTTTCTTGCACTGCCACCCGGAATAGTAGCGAGCGCATCCAACAGGCCGCGCTCGCCAACAGGTCCTAAAGACAGCATCTGCGGCTGCGTAACGTTCTGCGTCCCGAGCCAAAAACCGCTTAGTCCGGCAGCAAGCACGACCGCCACAGAAGCGGCGAACGGCACGGTCAAGCGCCGGACTGGTGCTGGCGATTGCGGGCAGCGTGGTATCAGCGGAATGACCTCACCACTTGCGTCGGCATACTGCTGCCGATGCCGTTTGATCATAATCTCGACGGATGAATACAACCTGGCCGGAACGGGCTCATCCAGAAGCGGCTCCATAGCGTCTTTTACAATCGCACGGGTTTCAGCAAAGATCGCGATGCGGGCCGCAAGTTCGGTATCACCGTGCATCGCCGCTTCGATCCGCTCGGCTGTGCACAGATCGACTTCACCGTCGACAAAACTCATCAGCTGTTCGTCGGAGAAATCAGTTCCCGTCATTGTGTTTTCCTTTCAACGCTGATGAACGGGAGAGCAGCGGTTTTATTCCGGTCTTCGCGGCAAGAGTTACACGCGCCCGCGCCAGCCTGCTCATCACTGTTCCGATCGGGATGCCCAACAGTTCGGCCGCGTCGGCATAGGACAAATCTTCTATGCAAACCAGCAGCAGAACCTCGCGCTGTTCATCCGAAAGCTGGTCGATGGCAGCCCGGACGGCGCTGAGCGCCGATTTTGCTTCAACGGCACGAACACCGTCGTCTCCCGCCAGATCAAGCTGTGCTGAAACATCCTCTACCGGCCCTGCCGTTCGCTGCCTGCGCCGCGTCTTTACATACGAGACCTGCTATTTCGACGACAGTGAGCAGCGCAGCTATTTCGATCATCACCAGGGCAGGCGTCGACGCGCGAAGGTGCGTATCCGAAAATATGCCAACGCCGGGCTCTGCTTCGTCGAGGTCAAGCTCAAGGACAGGCGCGGCATTACCGTCAAGAAACGGCTGCCCTATGAAATGGCAAAATTCGGCGTCCTCGACGACGCGGCGCTCGACTATGTTCATAGCGTCTATCGCGATCACTACGATCTCGAATTTCCCTACGAACTCTCGCGGGTGCTCGACATGCGTTATCAGCGCATGACGCTCGTAGCGAAGTCGGGCGGTGAGCGCATGACCATCGACAACCGGTTGCAATTCAGTTCGCCGATGTCATCGCGCGGGATCGCCGCCGATCGCTTCATCATCGAGACGAAATCCGCCAACGGCAACGGCACCGCCGACCGCATCTTGCGAACGCTGCACCAGCACCCGACGAAACATTGCTCCAAATATTGCACTGGTGTGGCCCTTCTCTACGAAGGGACCAGGTGCAACCGGTTCCTTCCGGCACTGCGCAAGCTTGGAGCGATGCCTGCAACTGAAAGGATGACATGATGAATAGATTTGCTCCGATTTTATTGGCCATATTAACAGCGGCGGCATCTTCTGCCGCCGCGCAAGACCCAGCACTTCGGCTGGATATTGTCGATAGCGTGGATAGTCCTGTTCAAGGGATGAACGGATACAAAATAGAGGAACTTTCGGGGCTGGCGTGGGATGCCGACGAGCAGCTTCTCTACGCGGTATCTGATACGGGTGTGCTCCATCACTTCCGTATCCGTCTCGATGGCAATCGGATCGCGCAGATCGATGTTGTATATTCTGCTCCATTGGCGTGGCAGGACGGAACGGAACTGAAAATCAACGATGCAGAAGATGTGGCCGTGCTCAATGGCAGCAACGGAAAGAAATCCGACAGCGAGCTACTCATCGCGCTTGAGGACGGGCCAGCGATCACCCGCTTCACACCTCAGGGCAAACGGATCGCCGATGTCGCGCTGCCTTCGATCCTGGCCGACAAATCGCAATACGCCAAGAAGAACCGTCGGCTTGAATCGGTCGCATATGACGCACGACGCGGCATCATCACAGCACCGGAAGCCCCCTTGGCTGGTCAGCCCGAGAACCTGCACACGCTCTATGCTGCCGACGGAGCAAAATGGTCGTTCAAGGCTTTCCAACCCAAGCGTAGCAATCTCAAGGCCATCGAGATGATGCCGGACGGCAATGCCCTGGCTCTGGAACGAACACGCGAGAAGAAAGACGCGCCGTTCTCCGCGCGGCTGCGTTATATCGATTTTGCAAGCTGCACTGAAAACGCGCCCTGTGGCGTCACCGAGCTTTCGCCCGATACCGGGACGGTATTGGAAAACAATTTCGAAGGCATGACACGTCTGTCGGACGACCTGCTGCTCCTGGTCACTGATAAGACGGCGAATGATGCTGAACCTACACGCTTTACCCTGGTCGCGCTTAAGCCGATGTTTCTGTGATGGTTCCAGCCGTTGCAAGCCGACGGGACACAAAGACGCCTGGAGACTTTGTCGAAGCCAAGATACCTCTTGCTACCCGCGCCGATGTAAATCTCATCAAGATCCTATTTACGGGTGACTTGGCGCTTCCTTCGATTGAAGCGCTCAAGCAGCTTGGGCTAGAATAACTGATCCAGCAATGCACAGTAGAATGGTGTATTGCGATGCTACGCTCGGCCATCATCTCCTACAGATTGCATAGGCTGAGTTTTTAGGCCAGATATCATTGGTTGTCGAGCAAGCGGTGCCTTCGGCAACTCACTTCTTGCCCGCCTTGAGGAACTCTTTCGACCAGCGCAACGCCGTGGAGCGCTTCTCCAACAAACTCAAACACTCCAAAGCCGTGGCAACCCGACATGACGGGCGCCACGACAATTTCCTCCCATCCATCCGACTTGCTTCAATACGCATATGGCTGGGAACTTATGAGTCGATTACTACTTTCGCCTTAGCGTTAAGCGGTAACTGAAAGACAATGTGAGACGTTTTTCACGACCGTGTAATGATGCAACCCTTCGGTTCCACCTTCGCGGCCAAGTCCGCTGTCCTTGACGCCACCAAACGGGGTTTCGGCTACAGAAGCCTCGAGCGTGTTGATCGAGACGTTTCCGGCTTCCAGACCCGACATCAGACGCTCTACATTTTCAGCTGAACTCGCGAAGCCATATGCCGCCAAACCGAACGGAAGCGAGTTCGCCTTTTCAATGGCTACCTCGAGAGACGAAACCGGATTGATCAGCGCCAGTGGACCAAAAGGTTCCTCCGACATCGCGCGTGCATTGTCCGGCAATTCGGCCAGAGCCGTTGGCGGGAAGAAGTAGCCATTATTCTTCAGGCGTCGGCCACCGAAAAGCAGTTTCGCGCCTTTGGCCTCGGCATCGCTGACCAACTCTTCCAGTGCCATGACACGACGATCATTGGCGACGGGACCCATCTGGACCCCTTCATCCATGCCGTTACCGACACGGATCGATTGTGCCGTTTCGATAAAGGCCGCAGTAAAACGCTCATAATGGCTTTCATGAACGAAGAAGCGCGTCGGCGAGGTACATACCTGGCCCGAATTGCGGTATTTGCGGCGTGCCGAGGCAATGCCCGCTCCGACCGGATCGGCATCCTCGCAAACGATGACAGGAGCGTGGCCGCCAAGTTCCATCAACGCCGGTTTCATATGCCGGGCAGCGATCTCGGTCAGATGTTTGCCGACGACAGTCGATCCGGTGAATGCGATCGCCCGGATTTCAGGACGTGGGATCAGGAATTGCGAAATATCGGCTGGAACCCCAAAGACCAGATTCAGCACACCGGCTGGAAGGCCTGCATCTTCAAACGCACGCGCAATATAAGTAACCGCAGTCGGCGTTTCCTCGGAAGCTTTCAGGATGATGGAGCAACCGGCAGCTAGAGCGCCTGCGATCTTGCGGGCTGGCTGGCTCATCGGAAAATTCCAGGGTGCGAAAGCCGCGACCGGCCCGATCGGCTCGTGCACGACGATATAGCGAATTCCGGGGGCACTCGGAATGACGCGGCCATAGAAGCGAATACATTCGCCGGCATCCCATTCGAAGAATTCGCAGCCGCGGATAACCTCAAGCCGGGCTTCGGTGATCGGCTTCCCATTTTCCAGCGTAATCGCGCGTGCGATCTCTTCCTGCCGCTCGCGCATGAGTGCCGCCGCCTTCATGATGATCACAGCACGGGCCGCAGGCGCAGTATTACGCCAGACCTGATATCCGTTCCACGCCGCCTGAAGTGCTGCCTCGAGATCCTTGCGTTCCGCTACCGCAACCTGCCCGATCTCAGTTTCGTCCGCAGGATTGATAATTGGAAGCGTATTGGCGGTCTTGCGCCATTCACCGCCTATGAAAAGCTGCACGTCGGATTTTTGCATCAGAAAGCCTCTGCAATCTAAAAATTCGGGCCACGCCCAGATCATCGTTACAGTCAGAATGGGATGTTTTAATTCATGCGACAATTCATCTTAAAACCATATATCCATAAGTATATTCGCATGAATTAGTGTGGGCACTGGCAATTTTTGCCCGCACCAAATCGCAAGCCGCGCATCGCTACACGGCTGCACAATTTCTCCTGAGCGCCCAATCACCCGATATTGCGAATACCGTTGAGCAGCGCCTGCGACATCTCGGTTTCAGGCGAGCACCAGTCAATCAGAATATTGTAATGGTTCCGGTTTGCGATTTCGATGGTTTTCGCCTCTCCGTCTGCTGCGATCCAGCTATCGGCATAAGCCCGCGACTGGCGCTTGAAGCCGACCGCTTCATGCTCTGCCCATGCCACCATAATCGGACAACCACGCACAGGAATGTGCCGGATCGGACTGAGCTGATCGACGTCAGCGGGACCGAGATTCAGCCACTCCTGGGGGAAAGTTGCCGCCAGTGGTGCAAGCTCGAAAAGCCCGCTGACCGGTATGGCAAACTTCACAATATCCGGTGGCAATCCGAAATCCCCATGCCAGCCTTCCGCGAGAAGCGCACCGGCAAGATGACCACCGGCCGAGCTTCCCCCAACCGATATCCGGTCCGGGTCGAGCCCGTATTCACGTCCATGATGCCAGATGAAGGCCAATGCAGCGCGCACCTCCCGCGTAATCTCGGCAAGAGAGACTTCCGGCGCCAGACGATAATCGACAGCAACGGTAGCAATACCTTCCTCCGCGAGCATTCCCGCCATCATGGCGGAATCTTCCTTGGAAAGAGCGCGCCAGTAACCGCCGTGAATAAACACGAAAACCGGACTTAACCCACTTCGGAAGGACGGACCGAAAATATCGATCCGTTGTCCGCTTTCTTCGTCATAAACCACGTCGAAATGTCGGCCCCAATCGGCCCGCGGCGCGATACTTGCCTCGCGATAGCGCACCATTTCGGCGGCAAAGGCTTCCGGCGAAACGGTAGCCTTGGCATTGTAATCGCGATCAAGTCGGGCAGGATCGAAACCCGCTTCTTCAGCCAGATGCTGCATATAATGTTTATTCTTGCACATGTCTTCATTCCAAGGCCGGTTCCCGTTTTGGGGAACTATGTTCTAAATTGCCGTGGTGGCGATCCGGTTCTCAATCAGGCGGACGAGATTGAGCGCCGTCATTTCGGACGACTTCGGATTGGTCGCAAGCGGACCGTTTTCAAAACGCAGGTGCATCCTGCCGAAATCGCCTTCGGCAATGATTTCATGCATGTTGAGGCGCGCTGCCGGGTCTGCAACCAATGAGACACGGGTACGATCGAGACCAATGCCAGCAAACGAGGTAATCACTGCGACATTGGCATTTTGCGGAAATGCATCCGCCGCTCTGCGAGCCGTATCCGTGAAGAAAACCGTAGCCTCGCTGATTTCGTCAAGCTGTATCAATTGAGCGGCGAGCGTGCCCGCCCACGCTTTTGCAGGCTTGATGATGCGATGCTCGACACTTTCAACCGAAAGCCGGCTTGCAGCCGAAAGCGCGTCGATGCCGCCCAGCGCGCCGGGTGGAATAATCAATTTCGCACCGCTGGCCGCAGCGGCATCCTTCAGCCTTTGAAAGATCGCGTCTTCGACGAAAGCCGATGTCGATGAAACCGCGAAATCCATTCCGGCAGAAAGCGCTGCCTCGCCCCATGGCAAGACGCTGGGACGACCTGCCGCCTCCACCACAAGGCTTGCGCCGATGGCTGCAAGCTCGGCAGGATCGTCGATCAACACGGCACCGGCAGGCAGCCCGTCACGGGATGCCGACCTATCGCGCACCGCCACCGCGCCGATCTTTACAGCACTTTTGCGCTCAGCGAGAAGGTCCGCAACCCGCTTGCCAATAGCGCCCCATCCAACGAGGACGATTGTCTCAGATACCGACATAAGCATGCACCTGCTCACGGTCACGTTCGAGATCGACACTCGTTCCGCGCCAGACCGTTCGGCCTTTCTCGACAATATAATGGCGATCCGCCAACTTCTTCAAAACGGCTATATTCTTGTCGATCAGAAGGATCGACTGGCCCATTTCGCGCAATTGCATGATGCAGTGCCAGATTTCCGTGCGGATGACGGGAGCAAGCCCTTCCGTCGCTTCATCGAGGATCAGAAGATGCGGGTTTGTCATCAATGCACGCCCGATGGCCAGCATCTGCTGTTCGCCGCCTGAAAGCGTGCCCGCCGTCTGATCCGCCCGCTCCTGCATACGCGGGAAAAGCGCATATATCTTGGTAAGATCCCATGGCGACTGCCGCTTGCAACGGTTCGATGCGGTTGCAACCAGGTTTTCCCGCACGGTCAATGTCGGGAAAATCTGCCGTCCCTCCGGCACAAGACCGACACCCAGGCGCGCGACTTTTTCCGGGCTGTAGCTGGTCGTGTCGCGCCCCGCTATCTGGACCTGCCCCCCTTTGGGGGCGAGGAGACCCATCAATGTGCGTATGGTGGTGGTCTTGCCCATGCCGTTGCGGCCCATGAGCGTGACCAGTTCCCCTTCATTCACCTCCAGCGAGACGTCGAACAATACCTGCGAATGGCCATAGGCGGCCTGAAGTCCTTCGATTTTCAGCACAGTTCCTCCTTCCCGCCGAGATAGGCTTCCCGCACAGCTTCGCTCGCCCTTATGTCTTCCACCGTGCCGGTGAGGATGACGCGGCCATAGACCAGCACCGATATGCGGTCAGCGAGCGCAAACACCGCCTCCATGTCATGCTCGACGAGCAGCATAGAGACCTTGCCGCGCAGCGCCTGCAAAAGCTCGATCATTTCCTGGCTCTCGACGTGACCGAGGCCAGCCATGGGCTCGTCGAGAAGCAGAAGCTTCGGCTTTCCGGCCAGTGCCATCAGCAGCTCCAGCTGTTTGCGCCCACCGCTCGACAGATCGCCTGCCATTTTTTGCGGGTGATCGGCCAGACGGCTTCCGGCAAGGATTGCGTCAACCTCACGCCAGATGGCGCTGCGGCTTTTAAGATTGTCAAGAATCCGGAAATTGTGCCCCTCGCGTACCTGCACCGCCATCGCGATGTTCTGGCGCACACTCATATCATTCAGAAGCGTCGATATCTGGAAGGTGCGCCCCAATCCGCGCCCCAATCCGCGCCCTACCCGCATGGCTGCGGGCAGTTTGGTGATATCCTCGCCCATCAGGCTGATCGTCCCCGATGTGGGCGTCAGCTCACCGCAGAGCTGGTTGATGAGCGTGGACTTGCCCGCTCCGTTCGGGCCAATCAGGGCATGGATATGCCCTTCCGTGACGTCGAGCGTCACATGATCCGTCGCGACCAGACCGGCAAAGCGTTTCACCAGATCGCGGACCTGCAATATCGCAGTCATGCGGGCACCTCAACTTTCCGGTCTTTGCGAAACGGACGGCAAAGCGCGCGCCAGCCGCCGACAATGCCGCCTTTGGTTCCCAATACGACGATAAGCAGAATAATACCCATGGCGAGCTGCCAATGTTCGGTCCAGGAGGCGAGATAGGTCTGGAGGATCAGAAACGCTGCCGCTCCCCAGATCGGCCCGAAGAACGTGCCGACCCCACCCAGAATGACCATCACCATCAATTCACCCGATTTGGTCCAGTGCAGCGTATCCGGGCTCGCAAAACGCATGAAGATAGTGAGAAGCGCGCCAGCCAGACCAGCGCCCATTCCAGCAAGAACAAAACCGTAGAGTTTGTAACGATAGGTTTCGATCCCCATGGCCGTCATGCGTCGCTCGCTCTGGCGAATACCGGACAGCACCGCGCCATAGGACGAATGCACGACGCGCCAAAGGAAACCGAAATACAGGATCATCGAGACGAGAATGACATAATACATCGTCGTCTTGTCACGCAGGCTGAGGCCGAAAAGATCATTTGCCCGCCGCACAATGATACCGTCTTCGCCGCCATAGGTTTTCAGCGAAACAAAGAGGAAGAACAGCATCTGGGCAAAGGCGAGCGTAATCATGATGAATTGCACGCCGGAAGTGCGCAGCGCCAGCGCGCCAATTACCAGCGCGGCAAGTCCCGCTACCAGCATTGCCGCCGGAACGGTAATCAGGAATTGATCGGAGCCCGGAATGAAACCGAAAAGCAGTGTCTCTTCAGCGTGGTGAAAGTAAAGGATGCCCACGACATAGGAGCCGATCCCGAAGAAGGCAGCATGACCGAAGGAAACCATGCCGCCATAGCCGAGGATCAGATTGAGGCTGGCCGCGGCGATGGCATAGATCATGATCCGGGCGACAAGGCTGGATGCGGACGTCTGACCCAGCGCTTCGGCACCAAAGGGGAAAAGTGCGAGCGCCACGCAGGCGAGAAGAACGAACAAAAAGCGATATGACATGAATCAGGCTCCCACCGAAAAGAGGCCTCTCGGGCGGAACAGAAGAACAATAGCCATCAGCAGATAGATGCCCATGGAGGCGATACCCACGCCAAGCGCATCAGCTTCGGCCCCGGCCATGAAATGGCGCAGAATGGAAGGCAGGAAGGCACGCAGGCACGTATCGATGATACCGAGCGAAATACCGGCGATGAAGGCGCCCTTGATCGAGCCGACACCGCCGATAACCACGACCACGAAGGTGGCAAGCAGGATTTGCTCGCCCATACCGACCTGAACGGCAAGGATCGGTCCGGTCATGAATCCTGCAAGACCCGCAAAAGCCGCACCGAGCGCAAACACCAGCGTATAGAGCAGGCGGATATCCACACCGAGCGCACGCACCATGTCGCGATTGGTCGATCCTGCACGAACCAGCATGCCGATGCGGGTGCGGTTGATGAGCAGATAAAGACCGCCAGCGACCAGCAGGCCGGCCACAATAATGAGCAGCCGGAACGGCGGATAGCTCAGGCCTGAAAACAGCTCGATCGGCTGGGAGAGCGATGCGGGCAACTGCGTGAAGATCGGCTGGCGGCCAAAGATCAGCACGGTCAGTTCATTGAAAATCAGAATAAGCGAGAAAGTCGCAAGCACCTGATCCAGATGATCGCGCTGATAGAGCTTTCGCATGACGCCAAGCTCGATCACGATACCGGCAATCGTCGCGGCCAGAATGGCTGCAGGCAGGCCCAACCAGAAATTCCCGGTCTGCACGGCCACCCATGTGCCGATGAAAGCGCCGATCATGTAGAGCGAGCCATGTGCGAGGTTGATGACGCCCATGATCCCGAAGATCAGCGTCAGCCCTGCTGCCAGAAGGAACAACATGACGCCGTAGAGAAGGCCATTCAAAAGTTGCTCGAAGATGAGTGTCATTGGAGGAAACGACCTTCATGAGAAATGAAAAGAAGCGTGGCGCGCGCTTTCGCGCGCGCCGGACGGTGGCTGTCAGAGCTTGCACTCCGCAGAATAGGAATCACCGTAATTTTCGATCAGCTTCTTCTTGATCCTGGTGGTCGGATTGCCATCCTCACCTTTGACGACATCAAGGAGATACCAGTCCTGCAACGGATGCTGGTTCGGACCGAAGGCAAAATTGCCACGCACCGACTGGAAATCAGCTTTCCGCAGTGCTTCGCGCATCGCATCCAGATCGTCAACGCTGCCGGTCTGCTTCAAGGCAGAAGCAATCAGGCGAGCCACATCGTAGCCTTGCGTGCCGTAATAGGTCAGAGGCCGGTCAGGATACGCGGCTTTCCACTTTGCCACGAGCTCCTTGCTTGCGGCGTTATCCATATCCGGGCTCCAGTGACTGGTGGCCATGATTCCAACCGAAGCATCGCCCAGTGATTTGAGGATCACGGCATCGCTGGACGGTTCGGAAAGAACCATCGGAATCTTGCCGAGAAGGCCTGCCTGCTGATACTGGCGCATGAACGCAATGCCCATGCCGCCTGGATGAAACTGGAAGACCACATCGGGATTGGCGGCGCGAATTTGCGCCATCTCAGCCGAATAATCGGTCTGATCGAGCTGGGTGTAGATTTCACCGACAACTTCGCCCTTGAACCGGCGCTTGAAGCCTGCCAGCGCATCCTTGCCCGCCTGATAGTTCGGCGCAAGAATGAACGCACGTTTGAAACCTTCCTGTTCCGCAGCAATGCCCGATGCCTCATGGAGCGAGTCATTTTGCCAGGAAACCACGAAGTAGTTGGCATCGCAGCCCTTGCCCGCCATGTTCGACGGCGCGGCGTTGGCGCTGATATAGATACCGTCATTGTCGACGATATCCGGTACCGTTGCACCGGCTACATTCGAGAAGATGATGCCGGTAAAAAGCTTGACGCCGTCTTCCGACATGAACCGTTCGGCGATCTGACGTCCGTTGCCGGGCTTGGCCGCATCGTCCTCGACCTTCAGTTCAACCGGTACACCACCAAGTTTGCCTCCCTCAGCGTCAATGGCAAGCTGCATGCCATCGCGCACGTCCTGACCGAGATAGCCCCCCGGACCTGATAAGGTCGTTATCACACCGATCTTGACCGGTTCGGCGGCGGAAGCGCCAGTCGACAGCCCCGCCAGCAGGCCGATCATCAGAAGTTTCTTTTTCATTTCATTTCCCCTTGTCTTTTTTGTACCTGGACGCCCGGCAGCTTCGCCGGACGCGCCTCATCAGAGCGCAACCCAGCCTTCCGGCGGATTCTTGCCGGGATGAACGGTGTTGCAATGTGGGCAGGTGCGCAGTTTCTCATCATTGTAGAAAGCGGCGTAGAGCGGCGGCAGATCGTCGACGATGGATTCCAGATCCACTTCGGCGCGATGAACGAGGCCGCTGCATTCGAAGCAATACCATTCGACGGCGTCGAGAGCGCCTTCAGGACGGGCCGGCTCGATCACCAGACCGATGGAGCCTTCCTGCGGGCGCTGCGGCGAATGACGGATATGCGCCGGCAGAAGGAAGATATCGCCTTCGCGGATCGGCACATCGTAAAACTCGCCCGTCGAGGTGTCGTGCAGCTTCAGCAGCATGTCGCCCTTGAGCTGGTAGAAGAACTCCTCGACCGGATCGTCGTGATAATCGGTACGCTTGTTCGGACCGCCGACAACCGTGACCATCAGATCCGCATCCTTGAATACCAGCTGATTGCCGACAGGCGGCTTCAGCAGGTGCTTATGTTCATCGATCCATTTCTGAAAATTGAAGGCGCTTAGTTTTGTCATTCTTGTTCCCCTTTTCGGTTAGATCAGGACAGTTTGAGATCGCAGCGATCAAATGCCTCCCGGATTGCTCGCTTCTCGACATCGGTCAGTTCAAGCATCGGCGCACGAACAGGTCCACCAACCTGACCAAGCAGCTCCTGCCAGAATTTTTGATGAGAAGTGGGTTTTTCAGCCGGTCTCGTCGACTTGAAGGCATGACGGACAGGCTCCAGGCTCTGCCAGACGGCACGTGCTTCGGTGGCTTTGCCTGCAAAGGCCAGATCGGTATAATCTCGCATGCGGCGATCGACTTTGGTCTGCAGCGTGTAGGGCGGTGAAGAGCAGAGATAAAGCTGCCAGCCCAGTTCGAGAATATTGTCCAGCCATTCGTCTTCCGATGCAGTCGAGACCAGAATGCGGTCGCCTGCAAGTTCGGTGAGCTTGCGATACATATCGCGAGGGACCGAATATTTGATCGCGACGACCGTCTCGATATCGGCCAGACGGTTGCAAAGTTCTGGGCTCATCAGATAGCCGCTATCGGGATGCGACCAGAGCGCAAGGCCGATATCCACCTTCGAGGCAATTGTTTCATAATAGCGCAGCAGCGTTTCATCCTGCGCACGCAGGAAATGCAGAACGGGTGCATGGACGACGATATAGTCGGCGCCGCAGCCCTGCGCGTGCCTGGCCAGCTCGATAACTACATCCATGTTCTGGTCCGAGCACGACATGATCGTCTGCGCCTTGTCCGCCACCGCCGTGACAGCCAGATCGAACATGCGCTTGCGCTCGTCGACCGTCATCGAGAAGAATTCGCCCTGCTTTCCCGCGACGAAAAGTCCGTCAATGCCCAGATCGTTGATCCAATGATCGACATTCTTGCGAAAACCGCCTTCATCGATCGATCCATCCTCATTGAAAGGCGTGTTTGCCGCAGCCCAGATGCCGCGCATCGTAGCGCGCGAGTGGGCCTTGGCGTTCTGACGGTCATACTTCATCGGAATCCTCGCTTCGGTGGCGGGTCACTCCAAACCCGCGTCATCCTGATCGAGCCTGACTTTCTTTCATTCGGGAAGTCTTGTAAGTAGAATATATTCATAAACAAAAACTCATAAGTGATCCCATGCGCCCCACTCTCCGCCAGATTGAATGTTTTCAAGCCGTGGTCGAACTGGGAAACTTTTCTCGCGCTGCCGAGCGTGTCAGAACTACCCAAGCCAATCTCTCTCACACCATCCGAGACCTGGAGACGGTGCTGGATGCGCGGCTTTTCGACCGGACGACACGTCGCGTCAGCCTGACGGATGCGGGACGTGCCTTTGCGGAGGGGGCGTTGGCCGGCCTTGCGGAAATTGATCGTGCCGCCGAAGTCGTGCGCGATCTGGGGAAGTTGCGGCGCGGTCAGGTTAGTATCGCCGCCCCGCCATTGCTATGCACAACAGTGCTTCCGCATCTGGTTCGCCGCGTAGCCGATGAACTCCCAAACCTCGTCATCAAGATCGAGGATGTCGGGCCTGAAATCGTTATAGAACAGGTTCGCAACGGGCGCTGCGATCTCGGAGTCGGCACTTTTTCCGGTGAAGACTCGGACGTCGAAAGCCAGACGGCACTTCGCGATCAGCTGATGATTTTCGTGTCGCCCCACCACGATTTCGCCGGGTATAAGCAGGTCGGCTGGTCCGAACTCGACAACCAGCCAATTATAACGCTCACCCAGAAGAGCAACATCCGGCTTTTGACCGAAATCGGCTTTGAACAGGCAAAACTGGCACTTCGACCGCACATGGAAACCAACCAGATTCATACGGTGTTGTCGCTGGTCGAGGTCAATGCCGGTATCGCCGTTCTACCTGCCTACGCTTTCACCGCCCTGCGCGGTCGAGGCATTGTAGCCCGTCCCCTGACGGACCCCGCGATTGTGCGTGAGGTTCGTCTCATCACCCCCCGCGACCGCGAGCAATCTGCAGCGACCGTCGCCGTGCGTTCGATCCTGCGGAGCCTGCTTCGTCAGATGATTCCTGAAATTCCGGGAACCGACAATGCAAGCTAGGCTGTAGTGACGATTTAACGGTCTGCTTTGAGCAGCGCTGATGTGAAAGAGCTACCCGGCGAACGTGGCGTCACGGGCCTCCCAAGAAGCGATCCGACTTTGAGTCTATTGTTTTGGTCGGTATTTGGTAAATTGTATTCGTCGCGATCGACCTGCGCCCACATCAGTCAGGCAAGCGCAAAGGTTTCTCTCCACTGATGGCCTCAATTCACGCTGAAACGTCTATTTTACCGTATCGAGTACGAAGTCTATAAGACTCTTGATATGGTCCGTCACACGTCGCCGAAGAAGTTCAGCATCCCGCATTTCGATCGCATCGACAATCGCAAAATGCTCCGAAACGTCAGCGCCCAGGCGATCACTCAGACGTTGCACTTCATAAAGACGTGTTGTCGCACGCAGGGATTTCAGCATCCTTCCCATTACCGTGTTGCTACAACGATCAACAAACAGATCGTGAAGAGCATCGTCAGCTTTCCAATGTGCGTCGGTATGATAATTCACTGCATCATGTAGTTCGAGATGCATCTGTTTAATCTCGGCCAGTTCATCATGGGAGATTAGTGGCAGAGCTAATATGGCAGCCTCCGGCTCAAGAACCAGCCGCACTCGCAGGCTTTCAAGATATTCCGCCAAGCCTACTTTGCGGACGATGTAGGTGCGGGTATTCGCTTTACTGACTTGGCCCTCGCCTTCCAGTCGCTGCAAGGCCTCTCGCAATGGTGTCCGCGAAACTCCCAGATACTTGGCCAACTCCGTCTCAATGACCGCTTCCCCTCCACGCAACTCGCAGGCACGAATCATACGAGCAAGCTCCTGATAAGCTTTTTCGGCGAGGTTATTGTTTTTAAGTGTGGAAACCAGCATTAAGGGCAACCTAACTTCTTTTTGTGCTAATCTGGCTTAACATGTCATTTCACGTGTGTGCGGGACAATGAGACCAGCAACGGATTGTTTTTATCATCGTTGTTTTTATCCTAGAAGAAATGTCCAAAATTGGAAACCTTACACCAGCGGAGCTTAGATGCGGCCTGATATGCCTGAAGAGGGTAAGCATAGGAAACTCGCCGAAACTACCTACCATCGACTGCTTGATGATATACTTTCCTGTGTATTGCCAGGCGGGACTGTCATTCAGGAGAGAAAACTTGCATTGGCGTTAGGCGTTTCCCGCAGTCCGATGCGGGCGGCCTTGAACCGGCTCGAGGGCGAAGGCATGCTTGTACGGCTCAACGAACGTCTGATAGTGGTTCGTGTGATCAAACTTGAGGATTATCTTCACAGTCTCGACGTAAGGGCACTGATAGAGCCGCAGGCCGCCGAACTCGCTACAGCGAACATATCCAACGAAGAAGTGAGACGTATCGAACAAGAACTGGCCTCGCTGGAACAAACCGGCTCGCCAACGATGAAGCAGCATTGGGAGTTCGACGACCTTCTGCACGAAACCCTGGCGGAAAAAAGCGGCAATCCATTTCTTGAAAAGACTATCAATGAAATGCGGCGCTATACCAAGATATTCGAACAGCAGGCATTTCCTGGCCGCGGCCTGTTTGGTGCAAGTGATCATCGCGACCTCATTGAGGCTTTGAAATTGCGCGATGGCAAAAAAGCATATGCTTCCATGGCTCAGCATATCCGCAACGTTAGAAAGAGAACATTGGCCAGTTATTAGTATAATCGTCCTCAAGGAGCGCGACGCTGAGCTGAGCGAATCGCGCTGGAAATGCCACGCTGTATTACCTTGCCGTAGTTGCCGTCTGCGACAAGCTTTCCCTCGCGGACTATGATCCTCCCGCCAGCCATAGTCATTACTGGCCATCCCACGACTTCAAACCCTTCCCACGGGGTATAATCGGCGCCGTGATGGAGAATATCTTGCCGGATGGTTTCCTTTCGGTGCGGGTCCCAAAATACCAGATCAGCATCGAAGCCTACCGCGATTGATCCCTTGCGGTCATGCAAACCATAAAGCCTAGCGTGGTTGGTGGCGGTAAGAGCCACAAACTGATTGATCGATATCCGGCCTTTGGAAACTCCTTCCGAAAACAGTATAGGCAGCCGAGTCTCAACTCCAGGAATGCCGTTAGGAACCCAACGGAAAGAAGTACGTGCCCCTGGGTTCAGTTTTCCTGCAGGGCTGTTGTAGCGAAACGGACAATGGTCGGACGAAAAAGTATCGAACACGCCTGTCCGCAACCCCTCCCAGATCGCCGAATGGCTGTCCTCATCCCGTGGCGGTGGCGAGCAGACATATTTCGCACCGTGCATCTCGTCACCCACGGCCTCTCGAAGAGAGCCTTCCGTCAGGGTGATATATTGAGGGCAGGTTTCTGCAAATATGTTGAGACCGCGCTGCCGAGCCCAACGAATTTGCTCCATCGCATCGCGACCGGAGACATGAACGATCATAATCGGTACGTCGATGATCTCGGCGTGGCTAATTGCGCGGTGGGTTGCTTCACGCTCCACCGTTTGAGGTCTTGAGCGAGAATGATAAAAGGGTGCAGTCTTGCCTTCCTTTTCGAATTTGGCGGCAAGAAAGCGAATTGCATCGTACCCTTCGGCATGGACCATGACGAGCGCCTGCTCACGCCTCGCCAAGTCGAAAACATCCAGCAACTGCCTGTCGTTCAAGACCAGATCGTCATAAGTCATAAAGACTTTGAACGAAGTGTAGCCCTCACGGATCAATGCGGGCAACTCGTTTTTCATGACGTCTGGGGATGGATCGGACAGGATGAAATGAAACGCAGTATCGATATAGCATTCCCCCTCAGCCACGCGGTGATAGTCGCGAAGCGCTTCGCGAACCGACCCACCACGCTCCTGCAGCGCAAAAGGAAGAAGACATGTATTGCCGCCTGCGGCCGCGGCTGCGGTCGCCGAGGCGAAACCATCAGCCATCTCGATACCAGGACCAGACGGCTGACTGATATGAACATGGCTGTCGATACCTCCGGGCAAGATGTAAAGGCCGTCGGCGTCAATGACCTGCGCGGCATCCGTGATCTTGCTGGAGATCGAACTTATCCTGCCGTCTGTGATGCCAATATCGGCTCGGTATGTTTCGGAGCCCGTGATGATGACACCGCCCCGGATTGCAATATCAAATTCTGCCATGGTCGACTCCGTCTGGCTTCCGCTTGGAACAGCTCGTTGGGCTGCGGCGCGTGCAATACCGGCAGCCATGCGAAACCGCTGGCCGGAACCGGTCTGATGGTGTGGTTCAATTTACGTTAGCCGAACCTTAACGCCCTCAGATAATGAAAAATCTAGTGGTTCAGAAGCTTGCTGAGAAACTGTTCGGCGCGCAAACTACGCTGGCTACCGAAAAAGTCCTCGGTTGGGCGGTCATCGACAATTTCACCTTTGTCGATGAAGATGACCCGACTCGCAACCTTCCGTGCGAATCCCATCTCATGGGTCACGCACATCATGGTCATGCCTTCACGAGCAAGACTCGTCATGACATCCAGTACTTCGGCCACCATCTCGGGGTCGAGCGCCGAAGTCGGCTCATCAAACAGCATTGCAACAGGATCCATGCAGAGCGCACGGGCAATAGCAACACGTTGCTGCTGCCCTCCGGAAAGCTGGATCGGATATTTTTGTGCATGATCGGCGAGGCCAACACGGTCCAGCAGCGCCCGTGCCTTATCTTTCGCCACGCTTGCACCTCGTCCGAGAACTTTTTCGGGAGCTATCGTCAAGTTCTGAAGAATGGTGAGGTGCGGAAACAACTCAAAGTTCTGGAATACCATTCCTACCTTTGAACGTAATTTGGGAAGATCCGTACCGGGAGTACGCAGTGATATTCCATCGACAACAATATCGCCCTCCTGAAAGTCTTCCAAAGCATTTACGCATTTGATCAAGGTAGACTTTCCGGAACCCGAAGGCCCGCATACAACGACTACTTCGCCCTTCTTGACCTCGGTCGAACAGTTTTTGAGGACTTGAAAACTACCGTACCACTTGCTGACACTATCGATTGTGATCATCAGTTTACCTTTCTTCAGGTACTAAATCGCGTAATGGAAAATGCACCCACGTCACGGTCCGTCTCGCCATGAAGTACAAGGTCGGCGGTCAGGCGCCCGACCAGCGGTGCGAGCGTATAGCCGTTTGAGGTCACGGCATTATAGAAGCCCGGCACCGCCGGATCTTCGCCGATAAGGGGAGCGCCATCGATATTGATGTTCATCGCAGCCCAGGAACGGATGATATTGAGCTTGCGCAGGCTTGGAACCACGCGCTGCGCCACCCAGATGTTGCCTTCCAGACTGCTGCGCAATGGACGCGGGTGTCTGTGAACCGGATCAAGACCCGCGGTCCATCCACCTCCGATTAAGAAATTCCCATTGGCTGCCTGCTTGAGTGTCAAGTGGCGATCAGCATGAGCAATGAGTCTCGATATGGTGGGTGCAACGGCTTCCGTAACAATCATCTGCAGCGGCGCTCCAAAAACAGGAACCGTACGACCTACCATGCTGCCTATCTCGGAGGCGAAAGCGCCTGCGGCATTAACGATGCGACCGGCCCTGATCACGCCGCGATCCGTTTCAATACGAAAATGACCTTTTTCTGGATGGATCCCGATAACATTGGTGCGCGAGAATACGCGTGCGCCAGCCGCCAATGCACCATCAAGCACGACCTGGGTTGCGACCAGGGGATTGATCTTGCCTTCCTGCGGGCAATAGGCGGCACCGATTAAACCTTCCTGCAGCGCCGGCTCCAGACGACGAAGCTCGCTGGCATCGATAACGTTGCACTCAACACCGAAACGCCGTTCGACTGCGGTTTTTGCGGCCAGAAATTTCAATTCCTTTTCGGTTTCTGCAACCATAAGGCCGCCTGTAATTTTGATTTCGCAATCTTTGCCCAATTCGCACTCGATCTCCTTCCAGAGATTGATCGAATCCCGCTGCAAAGGAAGCGTCATGGCGGCAGGAGAACCGCCGTTCTCTGCTTTACTGCCATGATCGAAGGAGAGAAGCTGTGCGTGTAGGCTACCGGCATTGCCACCCGATGCTCGCGCATTCGGGTATCCACGATCCAGCACGATCACATCCGCACCGTTCCGAGCCAAAAACAGCGCGGTACAAAGTCCCACAATGCCAGCGCCAACCACTACAATATCGGCCTCCCGACGATCGATTGGTTCAAGAAACGGCATATCGTCGGACGGCGGCAGAAGAGCTCTCTTGTGCCCGCCCCATTCAGGTTTTTCCACGGCCAACGCCGCTAAGGGGATTGGACGGAGTGGCATTTGAGGTGCCGGAAACTTCTCTTCGCGGTCGGGACGTGGCACAAGCTCAGCCAGCCTCGGTATGCAATAACGCCCCTGACAGCGGCCCATGCCAGCACGCGTCAAGCGCTTTAGTGTGGGCAGATCGGTCACACCTTCATTGCTGATCGTTTCACGCAGTTGCCCAAGTGTGATCGCCTCACAGCGACAGACCAGCGCGCTATCGTCAAGGCGCGAAACATCTTGCTTCTCCGCTTCGAAAATCGACCAGAGCGCTTGCTGGAACTTCCTGTTTCGCTGAAGCCTGCGCAGCGCCTCGCGATTTTCTTTCAACGGGTGTCCGAGCCGCGCCGCAGCTTCGGCGCCAGCGAGTTCCCCTTGCGCCATAGCGATGTGCGCACCACCAAAACCGCCAGCTTCACCGACGACAAAAACATCATCAAGCGAGGTTGCACCGAAATCATTCCGAACAACCTCAAGGCGAGAAAACCCATTTTGAGGCTCGCGATGAGCACAGCCCAACAGGCGCGAAAGCTCATTAGATGGAGCAAAGTCCTGCGTCACGGCAACGGCGTCAATAGAAAAGGTGCGGCGGTGACCCTTCGCGTCCGCAAACACGGCCTGTTCAGCACGGTTCTCACCGGCAACCTCTACGAGGCGATGTTTCCATAGGACAGGAATACCAAGCCGCTTCAGCATCGATAGCTGACCCATGCCCTGCAAGGCGAGTATGGGATTGGCCCGAAAGAGCTTGATCCCCCGTGCAGGACGGTGCCATGGGGCGGGCGCCATTTCCACCACGGCATCGACATTCGCTCCGGCCTGTGCAAGTTCGATGGCAACCTGAAAGTTGAGGGGACCATTGCCAACGACAACGATTTTTTGCCCAGGAACAACACCGTAACTACGAATTAATGTCTGACACGCACCTGTCGTGAGTACGCCTGGCAACGTCCATCCGGGAAAAACGGCTGGTTGTTCGAAAGCTCCAGTCGCGATGATCAGAATGCGTGGCAGAACATAACGTGCTTCACCTTTGCGAATGACACCGATCACAAGACGCTCGTCCTCACGAAATGCGCCCCAGACAAGTGTCTCCTGGTACACGGAAATATCGGCGGCATGTGCTTCACTGATAAGCCTCGCGCCATCGCGGCTTTGTGCATCTACACCACCGGCTGGCTCAGCGCACTCGTGAGCCGGCTGTTTGTAGAACTGGCCACCAGATGAGGGGCGCTCATCCACGACCATGACATCTACCCCAGCTTTGCGTGCCGTTATTGCCGCCTTGAGGCCGGCAGGGCCAGCACCGACAACGAGAACATCAATCTTGTCTTCTGGAAGCGGGCCGGAGGGGATTTCCGGCAGCGGTGTTTCAACCGTGTCAGCATCGAAAATCGCCCGGCGCGCGCGGTTTGCCTCCACCTTCATCCCCGGCATGGCCTTGGTCATGCAAGAGCGGACCGCCGTCCGGTCATCTATCGTTACGAGGCAGTCATGACAGACACCCATGCCGCAGAATAAACCGCGTTTGTCGCCATTCTTGGCTGCGCCCTGAATATTGAGACCATGTGCCATCAACGCGGCGGCGATCGTATCACCGGCGCGCGCCTTGATGGGGCGACCATTGAACTGGAACATGATGTTCAAAAGTTCTGGTGCCGGTGTTTCCGAAGTTGGGTTGACGGGTTCCATGATTTGCCCCCGCTCTTCAGCGCAGCCCGTGCAGGCGTTCGACAAAGAGCAGGTGGATTCTTGCGCTCTCAATAAGTTCTATTTCGCTGATGAACTCATTGTCAGCATGTCCTTCGAATGCTCCGCCTGGACCGAAATTGACTATTTCCACGCCATCGTCAGCAAACCAGCGTCCATCACTGGCCCCGACCGCGCTTGAAAAGTGCGGATCCTTACCCGTGACCTCTTGTACCGCTTCGAGTAGCGCGGAAATCATACGGCCATTTTTTTCCGAGGCGAAACCATTCGTACCGCACAAAAGATTAGCAGACCATTTTTCATGCGGTTCGCCACTTTTCTCAAGTGCATCGACGATTTCGCGATAAGCGCCAGTGACCGTCTCACCTGGAAGAAGGCGCCGATCGAGTTCAATACGACAACGGCTCGGAACGACATTGGTATTGGATCCGCCAGAAATCTTTCCCAGATTACAAGTCGAGACTGCGCCATCTTCTGTGCGCGTCGCAATAACGGGAAACAGTGTTTCATCCAGATGACTGATCAATCGCAGCATACGCTGGATGGCGTTATCGCCGCTCTGCGGCGCACCTGCGTGCCCCGCTTTGCCCAGCGCTTCGATCGCAACCCACATGACGCCGCGTTCGGAGGTAATCAATGTATTGCTGGTCGGCGCTCCAAAACACAGCATGTCGGGACTGACAATCCCTGCCTTGCGAAGGAAGGCCATACCATGTTCGCCAAGGCTCTCTTCATCGGTGACGAAGGTGAATGTCACCGTACCCTGCTTCGGTCCGCCACGACGTGCGATTTCTTCTGCCAGCCAGATATGAACGGCGGCTGAGCCCTTACAGTTGGAGGCACCGAGGCCATAGAGTCGTCCATCGACATCCGTCAAGCGGAAAGGGTCAGTTTTCCAGCTTGCCCGATCCTCCACATCGACAGTATCAATGTGGGCGTTGAAAACCAGATGGGGGGAGCCGCTGCCGATGGAAGCGACCACATTCACCAGACCGTCCACCTCTGCGTGAAGCCCGACACGGTAGCCGATCTTCTCGAAAACAGCCTTGAGATAGTCGGCAAGCGCAACTGTATTCCCCGGAGGGTAAGCACTGGGAATGGCGACGATATCGCCAAGGAGCATAACAATACGATCCGCTATATCTGTCATATCAGTTCCTCAGAGTTGAAATTTCAATCCGGATTGCTCGATGATGTGCTTCATCTTCGCATCTTGCTCAGCGTCCAGTGGCAAGCGTGGTGGACGCGGTCTTCCGGCGTGAAAGCCCATATGGGTCAGGAGGGACTTGGTTCCGGCAACATATTTCTGTCCGCCAACGGCACGTATTATCGGAAGCCATTTCAGATAAAGTGCACGCGCGTCGAATACTCTGCCTTCATCTGCAACCAGTTCGAAGATGCGCGCCATCTGCCCTGGCGCGCAGTTTGATGCGACGGCAACCCAACCTTCCGCACCCTCGACAAAAGATTCAAAACCCATGATCCCGCCAAAGACGCTTATCTGACCGCCCGAAAGCTCAAGGATGTCGCGGATGCGGGTTACATCCATGGTTGATTCTTTGATGTAATCGCAGCCATCTATGGTGGCGATGCGCGCGACGATATCCGGCGTAAGATCGACGTTGGTCGTAGCCGGATTGTTGTAAACCATGATGGGGATAGAAATCCCGTCGGCAACGGTCTTGTAGTGATGATAAAGTTCATCGTGCGTCGGGGTGGAATAATACGGCGGAATGATCATAACTCCGTCCGCTCCCATCTGCTCCGCCTCGCGGCTCAGTCTCAATGCTTCCCGCGTATCCTCGGCACCCGTGCCGATTAACACCGGGACGCGCCCAGCAGTGACCCTGATCACCGTTTCGGCAACGCTATCACGCTCATCCTGACTGAGCGAAAGGAACTCTCCGGTCGACCCGAGCGGGATCAGACCATGTATCCCCTCACGGATCTGCCATTCCGTGAAATCTGCCAAAGCCTTGAGATCCACATTACCCAGGTCATCGTAGGGCGTGATCATAACTGTGAAAGTGCCGCGAAGTTTTTTGCTCATAACTCACCTGACAGATGCATTGCTCTGTTTTTGTATTTCTGGAAATTAACTGGGAATTCAGCGCTGTTCGCTGCTGAGGTTGACTTGCTGATACGCCTGTCCGAAATGCCGCTCGATACGGCGCTGGACGAACTCCCACATCGTTGTCATGAAGAGATAGTAGATCGCGGCAACGGCGAAGAGCTCCAGAACCAAGAAATGTTCCTGCACCAGAACTTGAGTACGCCTCAGCAACTCTTCCATCGAAATGACGGAGGTGATCGACGTCGTCTTGAGTAGACCATTCACTGAATTGCCGAGAGGCGGGATAATGATGCGAAGGGCCTGAGGCAGAACAATATAGCGCATGATCTGCGGCTCACGCATTCCTAGGGCCCGGGCCGCACGCACTTGCCCCTGGGAAACAGCTGAAATGCCGCTACGCACGATTTCAGCAAGATATGCCGCCTCGTTCAGCGCAAGACCGATCAACGCCGACTGGACCACACTTAGCTTGATGCCGAGTTGGGGAAGACCCGTGTAAATCACGATCAATTGCACAAGCAGCGGCGTTCCACGGAACAGCCACACATAGACTGAAGCGGGAACTGAGAGCAATGGATTCCGGGCCATCTTCATGAGAGCCAGAATAAAACCGAGAACCAGCCCGGCGGTGATCGACACGGCAGTCAACCACAGGGTCGTGACCGCTCCGTCGAGAATGAACGGATTGGTTAAATAATTGAAAAAGCCAGACCAGCTCCAAATCTGCATCTCAAACTCCTGCAAGCATTTCGGCGATCAATTATCCGGGCCGGCAACGATTGCCGCCCCCTGGCTCGGCTTTGCGCCAAACTCATCGAACAGTTTCTGGTACTCACCATCGGCCTTCATCTCATTGATGGCTTTTGCGACGGCTTCTGCCAGAGGTTTGCTGCGAAACGCCAGAGCTACGGGAGTAGGATAAAGACCGGATACGGCCTGGAGAAAATTACCACGGGTCGCATATTCCTTCGCTACACCGTCAATCGAAGCCACCGCATCAACCTGTCCGGCGCGCAGCGCCTGATATGCGAGCGCGAAGCTGTCAAAAGTACGTAATTCGAAACCAGATCGGCCGCGCGCCTTTAGATCCTCATTGAACTGCCGCGCCTTGTTTTCCTCGAAGCCACCAATCTCGACACCAACTACTTTGCCATCGAGATCATCTGCCGATGTGATTGTCTGGGCGCTAGTGTTCGCTACGGAGATAGAGATAGCCTGCTGTTCGTAAGGGATCATCTGCATGATCTTGGTACGATCTTCGGTAAAGAAGATGCCCGTATTTATCATATCCCATCGACCGACCTGAAGACCGGGAACCATAGCCGAAAATTCAATACGGATGTACTCTGGACTCAGGCAGAGCCGTTCCGCAATCTTCTTGCCGAGTTCGACGCGCATACCCTGAACCTCGCCGGTTTGGTCTACATATTGCAGCGGCGGCAGCGTCGGATTAATCGACATAATCAACTTGCCCGGCTCGATCAGCTCACTATCAGGAACCGCAGGCACGCATTCGGCAGCAAAAGCGCTGGATGCGCTCGCCATGCCTCCCAAAAAAAACAAAAAGCAAGACCCTGTCGAAATATTCATCGATCTACCCTCCTCCGAATAGATGTCCAATTCTATTGCATCAAAATGCCCCCCCGGCATCAATGCATATTATTGGAATACCAAAATAATGCAAACATAAAATGTGTCAAGCTCGTTTCATTCGAAACGGATAGCGTTTTGCACAAGCTCCCAAGTGCAGAATTTGGTGTAAATCGGACCCGGCTCTGGATCGTGACACGGTCGTGTTTGTTGGCTCCAGACTGCCCCACCGTTTACTTTTTCAAAAAAATCACCCGCACTCGCCGGGCCTAGGCTGCCAAGCGACTGCTGGCCCACGTTATGGAACAAGTATATCGGTCGAAACGGATTGTTGTCGGCAAGCTTCGCTTTTATGGCGCGGCATGACGACAGTTGTTATCCACTGTCGAACGTCGTTCACAAAAGGAGCCGAATAACCGCGCCGGCAATTCAGCCAATGGCTCGCCGGCTGCGCTGCGACGTTTCGTAAGTATCTTTTCAGCCGTCCGAAACTTCTTCGCTCCCGCGTGCTCCAAGCGCTTGGCCATCGCAATTCATCTGCAAGGCGACAGGCACAGACGGTTACCAATCTAACAGCATGCCGAAATGGCACTGGATAAAGTTAACCTGACATCACCTTTTGAACCGCTCTTGTTCCTTCGCCAAAACCGCCCCGATCTGTAAACGAAATGAACGCTCACGGCTCACCGGTTAATTGATGGACCTTGGTATTATCCCTATTCAGATATGCAAATGACGGCAGCCTCTCCGCAGATAAATACCAGATCTGGCTTCTCTGCGAAGATGGCCGTCATTTACGATGGTTTTCCCTCATAAGACGTGTAGCCCGCGCCACACAGCGAGTCATTCGAGAAACCGGCGACCGACAATGCCGACATTACTCAGTTACACGGCGAATGCCCGTATCGAAATGCATCCACTCCGGTCGAGATTTCAGCACACGCGTTGCGTCTGAGCGGTGGCTCCGATGTCGTCTGAAAGAACACGATCGAAGGCGGCTATCAGACGGTCGATCTCCTCAATGGTGTTGTAATGAACCATAGAGACGCGCAACATGCCATTGTAGTCTGTAACATCAAGATATTCGGCCAACCGCCGGGAATGGAAATCGCCGAAGCGAATGGCGATTTTCTCTTCGTCAATGACCTTGCAAATCTCCGCTGCATCCCGCCCGTCAAAACGGAAGGAGATCGTGGGGACGCGCTTGCTGTCGCGATTAACAGGCTGGCCGATGATCTCACAGTCGTTGCGTGAGCGCAGATAGGCGAGTAGCCGTTCCGTCAGGGCATCTTCCTGTTGCGTGATCGCCTCGAAGGCAGTCTCAATCTTCTGCCGCGGCGATCCCCTGGCCCCGGCACGGGTACCCAGCTCACAGAGATAATCTACGATCCCGCAGGTCGCATAGGCCAACTCGTAATTGGGGTTGCCAGGTTCCAGCTTGCCGGGAACTTTATCCTTACCGTAGAAGTAATGGTACAGGGTATCCAGCTCCAGCAGCAGATCGTATTTCCCATACATCAGCGCATAATGCGGCCCGTAGGTCTTGTAGAGGCTGAACACGTAATAGTCCGCGTCGAATGCCTGAACATCCACTGCGCGGTGCGGCGCATAGGCCACCGCATCGACGCATAATTTCGCATTGCGGGCATGGACGAAGTCGGCAATCTGCCGAACTGGATTGATCTCTCCAAGGATGTTCGAGGCGTGGGTAACGCAAACGAGCTTCGTGCGCGCACTCATCAACGGCTCGAGATCGGCGAGTTCCAGCGTAAGGGTCTTCCTGTCTAGCGGCCAGAACTTCACGATAACGCCCGCCGCCTGCAGCCGGTCCCAGGGACCGATGTTGGACTCATGGTCACTGACCGTGACGACGATCTCGTCACCTGGTTTGAACTGGCCCGTCATGGCTCGGGCAAGGTTCTGCAGGAGCGCGGTGGTTGAGCTGCCGAAGACAATCTCTTCCGGTCGATTGGCGTTGACGAGGTGCATCGCAGCGGTGCGTGCCTCGTAGAGCGCTTTTGCAGCATCTTGGGATACGGCGTAGGAGCCGCCGATCTGGACATTCTTCTCGACCAGAAACGCGTTTATCCGGTCAAGCGCACCTTGGAGAATCTGCGATCCGCCGGCATTGTCGAAAAAAGTCCAACCGCGCTTGAGGCCCGGAAACTGACTGCGTGCAAAATCGATGTCGAGTGGCGTCGTGATGGCCATTCCCTGTTCCTTCGGGCAAGTGTTTTTTAATGGTTGAGGACGGCACGCAGGAAACCGCGTGTTCGTTCTTCGCGAGGGGTATCGAATATATCCGAAGGCGTTCCCGCCTCGACGATGCGTCCGCCGTCCATGAAGATGACGCGATCGGCAACCTGGCGGGCAAAGCCCATTTCGTGGGTAACGACGATCATGGTGACGCCCGTGCCGGCAAGCCTGCGCATCACGTCGAGCACTTCACCTACCATTTCCGGATCGAGTGCAGAGGTTGGCTCATCGAACAGGAGTACCTTCGGCTCCATGGCAAGTGCCCGCGCTATGGCGACACGCTGCTGCTGCCCGCCTGAGAGCTGGGAAGGATATTTATCCGCTTGCTCGGCAATACCGACACGTATCAGCAGGTCCCGTGCCTTGCGTTCCGCCTCCGAAGGAGCGGTGCCTCGCACCCGCATCGGCGCCAGCATGATGTTGCGCAACACCGTCATGTGCGGGAAGAGATTGAACGACTGGAATACCATGCCGACTTCCGCGCGTACTTTTGCAAGTTCAGCGCCCTCGCCGACCGGGATACCGTCGACGGTGACACTGCTTTGCGGGTCGAAGGATTCCAGATGGTTGATACAGCGGATCAAAGTCGATTTACCGGAACCCGAGGGTCCGATGACGCAGACCACCTCGCCTTCGGCTATGTCAAGATCGATACCGTGGAGGACAGTGAAGTGACCGAAAGCTTTCTTCAGCCCGCGGATGGAAATGAGAGCAGTCATCAGCGCCTCCCCCGGCTGAAATGTCCTTCAAACTTGGCAACCATGATGACCAGCGGCCAAAGCAACGCAACATAGATGGCGGCCGCACCAATGAGTGGCGTCGGATTGGCGGCCAACGATTGCGCCTGAGTTGCCTGCTTCAGGAGATCCGGCATCGCGACGACGGAGGCGAGCGCGGTATCCTTCAGTACATTGATGCAATTATTGGTGAGCGGCGGAATAACAACGCGGATCGCTTGGGGCAGGATGACATCAACCATTGTGTATCTGTTCGAAAGGCCCAGCGCCGCCGATGCCTCAAACTGCCCGCTTGGTATTGCCTCGATGCCCGCGCGGAAGATTTCTGCGGTGTAAGCAGCCGAAACGAGGCTAAGCGCTGTAACTGCGGACAAAAATGGAGATAACTTTATCCCCACAAAGGGAAGCGCGTAGTAGACGATGATCAAAAGTACCAGCAGCGGTATCGATCGGAAGAAGTCAATATAGATCCGGATCAATGGCTTGAAAAAAGCCGGCGAATAAAGGCGGCCAACAGCAAGGAAGAGCCCCCCGGCCAATCCGCAGAGGATGCTCGTAACGCCGATCTTGAGCGTGACGAGCAGCCCCCATAACAGCTGCGGCAAGCTATCGAGCAACACTTTGACGTTAAAGAAGGTATCGATGAGATTCATGCCGGTCGGCTCCCTCGGAAAACCGGCGAGGCCGAAGCCCCGCTAGATTGTCAGATCACTTGGAACCCGGCATGTCGAACACAGCGACAGTCGAAGTGGCATCCTCGGCTTTTGCTCCGAACCAGTTTTCGTGCAAGTTGGCGATGAAGCCTTCACCCTTAAGCGTCGTGATGACCGCGTTTACTTCTGCGGCGAGAGGATCGCCCTTCTTGAACATCATCGAGTATTTCTCGCCGGTGGGGATACGCTCAACCACCTTCAGGTCGGGCTTGTCCTTGACGTAGTAAAGGAGCGCCGGAATGTCACTGATATAACCATCGATCCGTCCTGCAACGAGATCCAGCATTGCCGGCGAAAGCCCCTCGAAGCGGCGAACGTCACCGAACTTGTAATCTGATTTATTCTTTTCGACCCACATGTCACCAGTTGAACCGGTATCAACTCCAATAACTTTGCCTTCCATCTCCTTGAGACCAGTTATACCTGTTGATGCTGTAACGGTGAGCGATTGGTCGCTGTCATAATAAGGCTGCGCGAAAGCAACGGATTCCAATCGCTTGTCGGTGATGGTTATCGACGAGATACCAATATTGATCCGGCCCGATTGAACAGCCGAAAATAGACCGTTGAACGGCGTATTTACGAACTCAACGGACTTTCCCAGCCGCTTGCCGATTTCGTTGACAAGATCGACCTCGAAGCCAACGACCTTGCCGTCGGCATCCTGGAATTCCCACGGTATGTTGCCGATATTGGCGCCGACCATCAGGTCTGCCGCGCCCGCGGGAGCGAGAGTAGCTGCAACGCAGATCGCGGATAGCAGCGCGGATTTGAATTTCGATACGTGTGTCATTGGTTCCCCTTGCTTTTTGAGCGCAAGCTCTTCTATATGGTCCTACTGGTCTGACCAGTTAGGCCAGATAACCATAACTATTTCTCCTTTGCAAGAGCGCCAATGAGAAATAGGTTTGAACATCCCCGCCGTTGCCGGGTCGAGAAAGAGGATACGAATGCTCAACAAGACGCTTGTTCCGCAATCGGTAGCGCATGAGATTCAGTCGATGATTACGGACGGTACGTTGAAGCCGGGCGATAAAATTCCATCGCAACGAGAATTCTCGCAAAAGTTCGGTATCAGTCGCGCCTCGCTACGTGAAGCACTCCTTACCTTGGAAACACTTGGCCTCTTGAAGACGGAGCCGGGCAGAGGAACTTTCGTTGTCGATCATCCGCAGGGGCAAACGGCACGTATGGCGCCCTGGCGTTACTCAGAGAGCTATTCGGTCTTTGACGTGTTTCAGACCCGTATCATGCTCGAGGGCGAGATTGCGCGGCTGGCCGCCGGGCGTTTAACCCAGCTCCAACTAGAGCAGATGGAGGCAGCAACACGCATGATGGAAGAGGGCTGGTCCCATCAAGATCGGTTGTCAAATGTTGAGGCCGACCTTGAGTTTCACAGCATAATCGTGTCCGCCTGCTCAAATGCGATGTTGCGAGCACTGTACGGCACAATGCGTCAGCAACTGGCCGAAACCCAACGCCAGCCGATTCCAATGACAAATCCAGATCGCATGAAGGAGTCGATAGCCGAACATCGGCGAATTATCATGGCCCTCGCAATCAATGATGGCATGAATGCAAAGCAAGAAATGGAATCGCATATACGGAATACTGCCCAATGCGCAGGGCTTACGCCTTAAAGCCGAAATTATTAGATATCCTAAGTACCCTAAGTGGTTTTTCCAAATATTTCTATGCGCCACGACTTATATATGAGCGCAATTATACTGTGTGTTAACTACCATATAACAAGTATTCTCCTTGCTACGGGTAACGCGCTTGCGCGTTACTTGCCGGTATTTTCGGTGGTTATGGTCCAGCCCCGAGGTAACACCGGCGTAGAAATCTCGGAGCGACAGGCCGTGCGTCTGCCGACAGAGAGCCTGGATGATTTTGTTGCTGAGGATGCGGCGGTTCGGCTTGCCAGTCTGATGGGATCTCTCCTGCTCAAAACTTTGCGACAAAGCCATCCAGGCAAAATTGAACCGCTTGCCCTCAGACAGCAGCAACGCGCCGTTGGGAGACCGCGTGAGCTTGAGGACTGACGGAACTGTGAGCGGTCCGGCCGGTTTCGGCCAGTAATCGTCAATAAGCGGCGCAGCTGTTCATCTGGTTTGCACGAACGGCCCAACACAGCACGGTGGCGGACAATCTGGGTTATCGGATTCTCGGCCCAGGCCCATTGTTACAGTAACGTACTCCAATCGGCAGTTTAGAGCGGGATTATGCCATTAGAGTCAGGGGCCTAACGAGGCGCGCACGGCGACAGAGCGATGCCGAACATCGATAAACTCGCCGACGAAGGTATGCTGACCTCCAGCTACTATCGTCTTGTCAGACGGTTCGAACTACCTGTCGCAAAGGTGGACGGAAAACGCGCCGCAACCGTACATCCCTTCTTCGGAGAAAGACATGCGTGCCATCAACGCTTTCATCGACCGGACCATCAAGTGGTTCCTGATCCTGTTCGGGCTGGTCACATGCGCGACCCTGCCGCTTGCGTTCGACATCGGTGCGATCACGTCACTGCTTGGCGGCTTCGTCGATTACACACCCTCCAGCATACCGGTCCTGCGGCATTGGGGTCTCATGGTGTTTGGCATCGGTGCCTTGATGGTTGTCGCCGCGTTTCGTCCATGGCTGCGCTTCGAGACGATGCTTTTCAGCGCTGTCGAGAAAAGCCTTGTCGTCTATCTTTTTCTCACCAATCTCGATGAGCCTTGGGTAATGGGCTACTTTCCGGCCTTTCTCGCCGATGTGACGATTGTAGCCTACAGTATCGTCTACTTCATAAGCGAGCGGGGCAGGCCTGGCCAATGGACGGCAGCAGGCAGCATCCCTACAGCCTAGCCTTTCCTTTTGAAGCGCGTTTCGGTCGATGCGAGGGGAAGGTGACCCAGCAGGCGCCGGGTGGGCATGCGCCCCAGCACGACCGGCTCCAACTTGCTGCCGAACGACACGACCGACCGACCGCCATCATGGGCGGCAACATTCTCCACATGATCAAGATTGAAAAGCAGGGAGCGGCTGACGCGCACGAATGGCGGCTCGGCAAGTTCGGCCTCGAAGCCTCGGAGCAGGCGGCATACGAAATGATTGTGGCCATCGGCCATCAGGATGCGGGTGAAATCACCCACAGCCATCAGGAGCGCGATCTTGTCGACAGGCACGGTAGCCGAACGGCCCGGCAGTCTGATGTGGACGCGTTTTGGTTGATCCGGATGGGCTGAGCAATCCCGACCTGCCTGCTCCTGAAACCGCCGTATTCGTTCCAGAGTGACCGAGATCCGATCTTCATCGACCGGCTTCAAGAGGTAGTCAAGTGCCGCGACATCGAATGCCTGCGGCGCGTAAGCGCTGTGCCCCGTGACGAAGACGATGGCCGGCTTCAGATCTAACTGGTCCAAAAGGTCGAACCCGTGCCCGTCGCCAAGCTCGACATCCAGAAAGATGGCATCCGGCTTGAGTGCATTGGCCAATTGGCACGCGTCGGCGAGCGAACCCGCTTCGCCGACAATCCGAGCGTCTGCGTTCATGTTTATGATCCGCTTCAAGCCACGGCGCGCACGCGGTTCATCATCGACCAGCATCAGGCGTAACATGCGCTCCCCCATAGTGTCATTCTCACAATCACCTCGTCCTCTGTCCGGTCTATGGTCAGCCTGTGGCGGTCGGGATAATGCAATTCCAATCGGCGGCGGGTATTGGCAAGACCAACTGCCGGCCGATCCCGGCTTTGCGTCTTCAACTGGCCGGAGTTTCGGATTTCCAGCGCAAGTTGCGCACCCCGTCGTTCGACTGTAACCGAGATTGCAAGATACCCATTGGCGGTGGCGAGACCGTGTTTAACCGCATTTTCGATAAGTGGCTGCATAACAAGATGGGGAACCTGAGCTTTCTCGATATTCGGGTCGACATTAAACTTATAATTTAGCCGGCTTTCGAACCTCAATTCCTGGATGCGTAAATAGTTATGTACCGCTTCCAATTCCTCTGACAGGGAGCACAGTCGCTGGTCATGATGAGCGAGAGAGTAGCGCAAATAGGCTGCTACGCGCTTTGTCATCTCAAGCGCTATATCGGGAGATTCAGGAATCTCCATTGCCACGACATTCAGGGCATTGAACAAAAAATGCGAATCCAGTTGCGACCGCAATTGGTTCAGTTCGGCGTAGAGAGCAGCTTCCCGCGCCTCGCCTCGTTGGACCCGCGCCGTACGCACATCTACTTCAGCGTTGATCCATAGGTAGGCGAGCGACCATCCCATAAACACCAGCGTATAATAGACGGCAGGTATGACAAGCTTGCCGGAAACCAGGTTAGGGTCGCTCTGCGTTAGCATCGCCGTTTTGATCGCATCGGCAACCAGCATCTGGCTCAACCCGGCAAGGACCGACAATATCAGCGCCACCACGACAACCATCAGGGTTACACCGCCTCTGATGCGATCACGGAAGAAAGAGTGCGCTAAGGCAGTCAACGAAAATCCGATTGGTTCGAGAACCGCTGTCAGCGTCAGAGCAAATGCCAATTCTTCGAAGGCGATGATTCTGGAGACGAAGCCAAACACCGCACTGAAGAGCCAGCCGACGGTTTGCACCCGCCAGAACGTACCCAATTTTCGTTCCAGGGTCGTATTGGGGCGGGCCTCCGCTTCGCGCGTTGAAACCTCGGCAAGCGTGTCGGGGACGATACCCCTATGCTCCCCCGGCTCTTCAGCATCGGCCACGACGCTCATTGTACCCCCCACAATGCGTGGCGACCGCTACAACCGCCGCTTCATCGACTTAATCGACCCCTTGGTCGAATAGGATATGTCGGTACACCATCGGCTGTGCCACCTTGTAGACTGCAACGGAATTAGCAACGCCTAACATAAAACTGTCGGATGACCAAATGGCGAGCAAGTAAAACATTGAAGATCGAGCTAAATCAGTAAATGTTTTGGGAACAGGACACATCTGGCCGGCTTCATTTAAGCTTGGTCAATATGGGACGGGGACCGTCACGCGAAAGGATTGCCACTGAAGGGGTGCGGTCGTTCATCGACGATAAGCCAGAAGGTTCGCCGGTTTCCGAAGAGGAAACAACGGCGGAACTTGAGCGGGTGCTGACTGACCCCAAGTTTCGATGTTCCGAACGAAACAAGCGTTTTCTGCGCTACGTTACGGAGAAAGTGTTTGAGGGTGCTACCGACAAGATCAAGGCCTATTCGATCGCCGTGGACGTTTTCGGCCGGCCAACGAATTTCGACCCGATAATCGATCCTATCGTGCGGATAGAAGCGATGCGGCTGCGCTCCGCACTCTCGCATTATTACGAAGTGCACGCGCAGCAGAGCCTGCTTCGTATCGATCTGCCCAAGGGCGGGTACGTGCCCACGATCAGCAGGCGGCTCCTCCCGTCGCCCAAGCACGAAATCCGAGCCGTTGACAAGGTGATTCCTGCCACGCGCCCTACAGGTACCCGATCCGGGAATGGGTACTCGGCGCATGGGGCTTACTTGTTTCGAGGGCTTGCGGCTGCACTAATCGCAAGCGGAATTACGCTAGCCGGGTTTGTCTTATGGCAACCTCTGGCGCCACAGACACCCGTAATATCGGAGAGGCCCCGGACCATTCTGACTGTCTCGGCAGGCGGCGCCGAGAACGCAGAAGTCGCGCGCGCGCTCAAGGAAGACTTGTTTGCTGCCATGTCCCGATTTCAGACCCTCACGTTTGTGAAGGAGATCGATGATCCGGCACACCTCGACAATGAGCAAACGGCACCTTCAACTCCGGCACTGGAGGCCACCTACCAGATCGCCGTCAACTATCGTTCGCAATTACCGCAGCCATCGCTCTGGTGGCAGGTTAGAGACCATCACGGGCTGGTCCTCATATCGCGTGTCGAACCTATACCACAGGTGGCGGAAGAGCGGGACCGGATGTTGGCGCGATTGGCAAATCATATTGCCGGCCTGCGGGGTACAATCAGTAATTCGGAATTGCGCAGGGACTATGCTGCGCCGACCTTGGGCAACGGGTGTGTCCTGCGGGCCATCCGCACGCTGCATTCGCCCGATCCGGCGATGCTGCGAACGACTAGAACCTGTCTTGAGCAAACGATCAAAATACGGCCTGGCCACACCGCCGCCCATGCCGCCCTTTCCCGGTTGCTCCCAGTGCTTGATGCCGTGCAGCCTTCTGGCGATACGGCCCGGCGCGCCCTCAGCCTGGCAAATACAGCGACGCTTCTCTCGTCCAGATCGGCCGCCGCTGCCCGAGCACAAATGGAAGCGCTGTTCCATCTTGGTCATGCCGACGCCGCGATCAGCGCTGGCCGCCGTGCACTGGCTTTGAACCCGTACGACGACGATGCCGCGGCTGCCCTTGCCAGAGTTCTGGCGCTTACCGGGCGTTGGGACGATGCGATACCGCTTATCGAGAAAGCCGTTGATCTCGCGGAAATCGCCAGCCCCGAAACCCATTCCGTATTGGCCATGGATGCCTATCGGCGCGGTGCCTACGAGGTGGCGCTTGCCCACGTTGTACAGAGCAATCGGGGAGCCTGCTGCGAAATCGACATCCTGCATCTCGCGACGCTCGGACAGTTGGAAATGCAACCGGCCGCACAAACGGTAGCCGCTTCGCTGCAGAAGGTGGGTATGAGGTCGGAAGCTTCGTTTTACAGATACATGAAGGAACGCCGCTTCGATCCAGCCTTTGTTTCACTGTTGCGGGACGGCATTTCCAAACTCGGATTGCCAGTTCAATAGCGATAGTGATCAACACGCCATACGCAGCATAACCTCTCAAGCGAGAGCGATAATCTGATCGGACAGGTCAGCGGTCTGGCCGCCCCAGTCATCTGATGGGTGTAGTGTGTCCCCACTCTAGAATTTGCCGGACACGTTTAGATAGAAAGCATTTCCCTTCATCCTGTTCTTGACACCAAACTCCGGTGCCCAGCTGAGAGAAACATTGATGGGGTTTGCTTCAGATCCGCCCACGTACTTCAATATAGGGCCGATCGCGAAGGATCTCCCCTTGAAGCCATCAAGACGGTCTGCCAGAGCACCTTTGTCGTCTTCAAGCTGATAAAGGACCGAGCCAAATATTCCGGCACCGAATTGCTTATTGAAATTCTGGATGACAGCCGCGTCGACATGCGCCAGCGCACCGCTCGTGTAACCTGTGGCCGAATTCCTGGTGTTGAAGTCGATACCGCCTGTCAGATCGAATTCTAGGCCGTTCTCCGGATTGACGGTGGTGAAAGAAAGGTTCGGCGAAAAGGTCCAGTAGTTGGTACCTATATTGGCGATCGCATTTGGATCATAATTGCCGGTCGGTGCGAAAATCCTTAGACTGGCCGATGCAAAAGTCGTTCCCGAATCCGAGCGCCATCCGAGCACGGGACCGAATATGATATCACCCAACCCACCGTCACTATCGGATGTGCCCAATCTTCGAACGTCGACGGAAGCACGTAGGTACTGCAGAGGCAGCGACACGCTGAAAGCCAGTGTCAAGTTATGGTCTAAGTTTAGCTCCGGCACCCATATACCAGTGAAAGTCTGGCTGAAATAATCACTCTTCAAGCCGAGCTGAGTAGACTTACCGATGGGAATCTGAAGATTCTTCGAGGCGGAACCATGATAATAGAATGTGGAACTCTGCCAATACACGCCCGGCACAGGAGGTACATACCCGACGCCAGGTGCCGCAAAGACACCGGGGGTGTAACGCCCGAAAGCTGCCTCGGTGGCCAAGGCTTTCGTTGATGTCAACGCACAGATCATAACGGCAGATGCGCCTGCCAATTTGAATACACTGGTTTTCACGGACAGTTCCCCTCGCGTTGTCTCAGCCGGACGAAGCCGAAGCCAAACTTCGCCGCATAGCGAGATCAAGCGAAGTACGTAACTGTAACAAGTCATCTCTTTCTTCGCCGCTTCGGACAGCTGTGGTTCTCAGGTATGCGCTACGAGGTCGTTGGATACGACAAAAGGACTGTTATCAGCGTACCGGCCAAACCGAACGTTTCCACTCATTCGGTAGCGCACAGAGCAATGATGTCGTCCTCGATTTCGTCGCAAATGTTCCGATACTCTTCAATTTTCTCCCGATTTGAAGGGCTGTTTTCCTTTAACAACCGTTCCAGTGTGACGCTGGCCTCTCCGAAGGCGGCGCAAAGGTCCAGAAAATCAGGGTCCCTTCTGCTGAGAATTTGTAATCGGCCGCGCAAGGCCGGCATCTTCAACATCAGCTTCGCGAGTCCTTGGCGGCTATAGTTGACTTCCCTCGGCATTGTCGTGCCTCCCCGGCGAAACAGCCGCTACACCGCGCGGAATCTATGCTCGAACCTCGCCAGAACGCCTGCAAGTCCTTTGCATTCGTTGCTTGGAACGAGGTCTGTTTGGCACAACGCGGCATCCCATCGACAAAATTGTGACTCAGTTTTCTCGAATGCATGAGCACGTTACAGTAACAACGGGCGCAAGCACTTCATCGCCGCCTTTACCTTTTCCGCTATCCAAAGGCGCTGACGGGCTCACCCCGTCCATACGAGCAGAGTAGAATTTCGAAGCTGATGTTCTGCCCCGGGTCAAGAGGCCTGTTACGGTAACGTACTTCAATACGGCATGCGTTCTTTTGAGGATGTTGGCGGCCGTGTCTGTTGACGTGGACGGATAACGCCAATGAATTCAGCAGGCCTCTCAAAACTAGCGAGGGTCTGAACGAGCATGTCGTTCCAGCCTACCAACATGAGTGCTGACCGCACGTTGATGCTGACGACAACGGCCGCCGACAAACATCGGACCGAGGCACATGTTGCGATTGCGAGACAGACTAGTGAAAGCGGACAATCCCTCCTTTGGGAACGATGGCAGGGCAAAATCCACGACCCTCGATTTTGCTATGCATACCAGCAAGGAAAGCGGACCGGAAAAGGCCAACTGCCCGCCCGGCATGGTTTTCGTGCCTGGCGGAACCTTCTGGATGGGCTCGGATGCCCATTACCGGGAGGAGGCTCCCGCCCACAGGGTGAAAGTCGACGGGTTCTTCATTGACAAGACACCCGTCACAAACCGCCAGTTCAAGGCGTTCGTCAAGGCAACCGGCCACGTTACGCTTGCGGAGCAGTTGCCCGACCCAAAGGACTATCCAGGTGCTCTCCCACACATGCTCTTTGCCGGGTCTTTAGTGTTCCAGAAGACTGCAGGGCCTGTCAATCTGCGCAATCCGGTGGAATGGTGGGACTTCGTCAAGGGAGCGAGCTGGAAAAGCCCACTTGGCCCGAAGAGTGGTCTTTTCAAGAAGGAGAACCACCCGGTGGTTCATATCGCCTACGAGGACGCGGTGGCCTACGCACGGTGGGCGGGCAAGGAACTGCCGACCGAAGCCCAATGGGAATATGCGGCATGGGGCGGAATCGAGGGTGCTGAATTCGCCTGGGGCAACGAATTTGCACCGGGCGGCAGGCAGATGGCCAATACCTGGCAGGGCGATTTTCCGCACCAGAACCTACTCGACGACGGTTTTGAGCGGACATCGCCGGTCGGCGCTTTTCCGGCGAACGGATACGGCCTCTACGACATGATCGGTAATGTCTGGGAGTGGACGACGGACTGGTGGTCGAGCCGTCATCCGGACAAGGAAGCGAAGAGCTGTTGCATCCCGCAAAATCCACGCGGCGGGCCCGAAGCCGCAAGCTTCGACGAGCGTCAGCCAACGATCCAGATTCCCAGAAAAGTCGTCAAGGGCGGCTCGCATCTCTGTGCGCCGAACTACTGTCGACGCTACCGCCCGGCCGCGCGCCACGCGCAGCCCGTCGACACTTCAATGAGTCATGTCGGTTTCCGCTGCATCGTCAAGACCGCGTCCGATTCATCGTTAGAAAGAGAAAGGTGAACAGCTATGAGCGATACATCCAGAGATAAGCGGGGGTCGGCTCCGGACGCACGGCAGGTCTCTCCCACGAGCGGTGTCAGCCGTCGCAGCATCCTGCTTGGCGGGACGACACTTGCCGCCGCTGCCGCGTTGGCACAGACAATCAGCGTGCGCACCGCGCAGGCACAGGAGCAGTCAAAGTCAGCGCCAGCAGGCGACAAACCCAACATCCTGGTCATCTTCGGCGACGACATCGGCATCCCTAACATCAGCGTCTACTCGCACGGCCTGATGGGTTACCAGACGCCTAACATCGACAGCATCGCCCGCGACGGCATCATGTTCCTCCACTACTATGCGGAGCAGTCATGCACTGCGGGCCGCGCGGCGTTTCTCACCGGCCAGCACGGCCTACGCACCGGACTGACCAAGGTGGGCTTCCCCGGGGCGCCGATGGGCATGAGCCAACTGGACCCCACCATCGGCGGATTGCTGAAGAACCTCGGCTACGCAACAGGCCAATTCGGCAAGAATCATGTCGGCGACCGTAACCCATCGCTGCCCACCGTGAATGGTTTCGACGAATTCTTCGGCAATCTCTACCATCTCAACGCTGAGGAAGAGCCGGAACTGCCGGATTATCCAAAAGATCCTGGATACCTCGCCAAGTATGGCCCGCGCGGCGTTCTCAAATGCAAGGCGACCGACGTGGACGACCCCACCGAAGATCCGCGTTTCGGGAGGGTTGGCAAGCAGACGATCGAAGACACCGGCGCGCTCACGAAGAAGCGCATGGAGACGATTGACGACGAGACCTCAGCCGCGGCCATCGATTTCATGCAACGTCAGAAAACGGCAGGAAAGCCGTTTTTCTGCTGGTTCAATTCGACCCGCATGCACCTGCGCACACATGTCCGCGACAGCCATCGCGGCCGATACAAGCATGGCGACAGCGAATATGTCGACGGTATGATGGAGCACGACGACACCATCGGTCTCCTACTCAAGGCGCTCGACGACATGGGCGTCGCGGATAACACGATCGTTGTCTACACGAGCGACAACGGCCCGCACCTGAACACCTGGCCGGACGGTGCCATGACCTGGTTCCGCTCGGAGAAAAACACCAACTGGGAGGGTGCCTTCCGCGTGCCCTGTTTCGTCCGCTGGCCGGGCGTCATCAAACCCAACACGGTCACCAATGAGTTGATGAGCCATAACGACTGGCTCCCCACACTCTGTTCGATCGCCGGCGAACCGGACATTGCCGAGAAGTTGAAGGCAGGCTACACGGCAAACGGCCTCGAGTACAAAGTGCATCTCGACGGCTACGACCAGTCCGAATTCCTGCGCACCGTGACCGGCGCTGCGGCGGACAACAACGGAGTAAAGAGCGCCCGCGACAACTTCTTCTACTCGGACGACGATGGCCAGTTGGTCGGTTTCCGGAAGGGCGACTACAAATACGTATACTCGGAGCAACGTTCGCCCGGCACACTGGAATTGTGGGCGGAGCCGTTCACGACGCTTCGCCTGCAGAAGATCTTCAACCTGTTCCAGGACCCCTTCGAACGTGCCGACATTACATCCAACACTTTCTGGGACTGGCAGCTGGACCATCTCGGCGGCATCTACGGGGCGACGAACGATGTCTTCCAGTTCGTGGCTACGTTCAAGGACTTTCCGCCTCGGTCCTTCCCGCCAAGCTTCAATCCCGCGAACATCATGGAAAGCACGCTGGACAACATCAAGCGAAGGGAAGCCTTCAGGCAGAATCTCGATCTTGAGAGGGTTCAAAGCGGGCTCAATGACATGATCAACGAGGCACTCCAGCATCGCGTCGCCCAGTAGCGAGTGCCCCATTGGCTCCGCTAGCTTCGGCGGGCGGGGCCGTTTCGTTAGATATATCCGGGTATCGGCTCGTCCGGAGGCGTCGCCCGTACTTCCGATATTTGAGGAGCGCCTTATGTTGAACCGCTGTTTCGCTATCCTGGCTTTTGTCTTTGTCAGTTCGTTCTGCCAGGGTCCCCTGGCATTCGCGCAGACCGACCCATTACCGTCGTGGAATGACGGGGCGGCGAAATCGGCTATCACGGATTTCGTTGCCAAGGTGACGACCGAAAGCGGTTCAAATTACGTTGAGCCAGCCGAACGCATCGCCGTTTTCGACAATGATGGTACGCTGTGGAGCGAACAACCGTTTTATTTCCAGTTCGCCTTCGCCATAGACCGTGTAAAGGCCATGGCTCCCGAGCATCCTGAATGGAAGGATGCCGAACCGTTCAAGTCAATACTAGCCGGCGACATCAAAGGCGCTCTCGCGTCGGGAGAAAAAGGCCTCGGCGAAATCATGGCGGCAACCCATGCCGGTATGACCACAGACGCGTTTGCGAGCTCAGTCACGGACTGGATCGCGACGGCCCGTCATCCAAAGTTCGACCGCCCCTACAATGAACTGATCTACCAGCCTATGGTGGAACTGCTGGCCTACCTGCGCGCCAACGACTTCAAGACCTTTATAGTTTCGGGGGGCGGTGTCGAGTTCATGCGCCCCTGGGTAGAAAGAGCCTATGGAATTCCACCCGAGCAGGTGGTGGGTACGTCTGGAGTTGTGTCTTATGTACTGGACGGTGACAAGCCGGTCCTGAAGAAAAAAGCGAAGATAGAGTTCGTAAACGACGGCGCGGGCAAACCCGCTGGCATCAACCGCTTTATCGGCCGGAAACCCATCTTCGCAGCGGGAAATTCTGATGGCGACCTGCAGATGCTGCAGTGGACGACGCTCAGCGACAGTCCCCGTTTCGCGCTGATAGTCCACCACACCGATGCCGAGCGGGAATTTGCTTATGATCGCAAGTCCCATGTCGGTAAGCTCGACAAGGCATTGGATGAGGCGCCCAGTCGGGACTGGACCGTGGTCGACATGAAATCCGACTGGAAAACAGTTTATCCAGCGGCAAAGCAATAACTGGCGAGCCAGTGCGTTGCTTGCTCCGCCGCGCCAGTCGGCCGGGCAGCAGAACGTAGTTCGCATCGCCCCTCCGGAATCGGAAAAAACCGTTGGCCTCGATGACGTCGCGTGTGCGATGACGGAATGACCTCGGCTGGCGCGTTCACATGCCCGGGCGACTGTGCACTGCGTCAACCATGCATCGGGCTTTGAACTTTCCGAATATCTTTCGCGCTTTCGCGTGTGCCTGTGCGAGACTTCAATCGCATTGTTCAGTCCTTTATGGACCTGATTCTGAGCGGTCGGTATCAAATTTCAAATTCAGCGCGCAGCCAGATCCTTACAACAACGCAGAGCGTTAGGTCGACCGCCATCGTTTATTGAGATAGGCGCGAATCTCGTAACTGGGCGACGGGTAGCACGCAGCCATATGATATACCAAAAAATCGGTCAAAATGGCTGAATTCTTGTCTATTTGAAGACATTGTCTGCATTTATGCAATTTTTAATTGGTTGTCGACGACATCTCAAATAATTCATGCGAGGAACAACGGTGATTCTTATGTCATTCGTCACTTGACAGTTTATTGATATAAGCATTTGATATATCCGAATAGTCTCGTCTGTGTACCCCATCACTTGGTGGAGCGAATGTATGAATGTTGTCAAAGCGCCTGATGCGCACCAGCCGGAACCGGATGCACAGACTATTGTCACGCCAGCCGAAACGGGTGAAGTGCTGTCAAACACGGTCTACACCACGCTGAAATCGCAACTCA
>NZ_JACLZJ010000003.1 GCF_014253075.1 Ochrobactrum sp. CM-21-5 | reverse complement strand
CTGAAACCGCCGTCAGAGCCTAAGGCGCAGGACGCTCACAATCGACGCAATGAGCGCAAAGCCAGATGCAATGAACAGGATCGACGGCGTCCCCTGCAATCCCCAACGCCCAAGCAAAAACGCGACAAAAGCCGCTCCAAGAGATTGGCCAAGCAGGCGTGCCGTACCTAGCATCCCGCTCGCCGCACCACTGCGTGCACGCGGCGTCGAGGTAATCATCATCCGGTTGTTCGGCGCTTGAAACAGGCCAAAGCCGACACCGCAGACAGCCATCCGCCAGCAGATGTCCACAATGGTCGGCTGTGCCGGAAGCAGCCCCACCAGCGCCAACCCAATTGCAAAGGTCAACAGACCAAGCAGACCCAAGCCAGCAGGCGAATATTTGTCCGAAAGCCGCCCGGAAAGAGGTGCGACCACAGCAAGCGCTATCGGCCAAGGCATCATGAGAAAACCGACTTCTATCGGCTTGAAGCCAAATACCGTCTGAAACAGAAAGGGCAGTGATACGAAAGCCATCATCTGTGCCAGAAAGGATATGATCGAGGTGCAAATCGACAAGGTAAATACAGGTATTCGTAGCAGGTCCAAAGGTAGAAGAGGGTCGTCCGCTTGAAGGGAGCGACGTATCAGGAGCGCGCCCGCTGTAACGCAACCAATGGCTTGCAACAGCACGATGGCCGAACTGATGTCGTTACCGGCGCTGTCGATGGTGGTTATCAGAAGCCCGATGGCGAGCGCGCTTAGAATAGCGCTTATTGCATCGAACTGGCGCGAAGATCGGTCATTTTCGGGCAGACTTTTGATACCCATGGCGACAGCGATGATGCCGAGCGGAACATTGATGACGAACAGCCACGGCCAGCTCAGTGAAGAGAGGATGACGCCGGCAAGCGTCGGGCCTATGGTTGCAGAGACTGCAACAAAAAGTGCGTTGAGACCAATCGCAGTTCCAAATTTTGCTTGTGGAACGGTATAGCGCAGGAGGGCGGTGTTGACGCTCATAAGACCCGCCGCGCCCAAACCCTGCACGATACGGGCGAGCGTTAATGCTTCAAGCGATCGCGAGAATACGCATGCCACTGACGCAATGGTAAAGAGGGACACTCCCGCCAGATAGACGCGCCGATAGCCATAGATTTCACCGAGGGCAGCAAGCGGCAGCAAAGTGACAACGATGGCCAGCTGGTAGCCATTGACAATCCAGATCGACGCGGCAGGACCGGCAGAAAAATCAGCGGCAATCGTGGGTAATGCGACGTTGGCGATGGTGCCGTCGATGACTGCAAGGGTCAGTCCGACCATCAAGGTAGCCCATGCCCAGTAAATTCTCGGCCTGGGCAATCCATCCGGCGGTGCGGATGTGCCTTGCTTGATGGCAGTTTCATGCTTCATGTCATCGACCAGTCATGCGAATAAGGCAGCGGCATATAGGCGGCTGCAAACAAAACGACAGGGATTGTGCAACCTTGCCCTTCGAGGGAAGGTTTGCAGAAATCATCTAGCCTAAATTTGTTCTCTGAACACGGCTTTTAGCCGTGGTAACACTATTGTGTGGTGTTTCCTACCGTGACAACAGGTTCTCCACCTGGAACCGAAAAGCGCATTGCACGCGCATAATGCCTTGGATCCAGAACAAGATAGAGTGGGAAAATACTGGCCACCAGCACAATATGCATAGCCCAGCCGGTTGCGAAAGTACCCGTCAGGTTATGGAGAAATGCAGTTGCGAGGGGCCCAAGCGCGGCAATCAGAAAGCCTCCGCCCTGCATCATGGCGGCGAGTGCGCCTGCTTCCTCGGGCTTTGGCAGATGGTCGAGCGATGTGATCATTGCGAGTGCAAAACTCCCCCCCAGACCTGCTCCGCAAATTGCGGACCAGAGGAATGGCGAAAATTGCGGTGCGAAGGCAAGACCAGTGAAACCGAACCCCTGCAATGCCAATGTCAGAAGCAGCCATGGCCGACGATCAATCCTGCGCCGGGCAAGCAAGGGAAGCACCAAAGCAGATAATGCCTGCGAGAGAGCCATGACGGCAATTAGATTGCCCGTCGTGGATGCCGGGAGTCCAAGCGCCTGATAGTAAGGAGCAAGCCACGCAACCATGGAAGAATAACCTGCATTGACGAGGCCGAATGCGGCCATGAGTACCCAGGTGCGCGGGCGTCGCAAAATTTGTCCTGTAATGCCTGGTTTCGGTTTTACGGTGGAGGTTTCGCCCAGTATCGGGATTGCCGCGAAAAGTGTGAGGGCGGCAGGAATGGCGAGGAGTGCGAGTGCAAAACGCCAGTTATGATCCGCCCCAGCAAGTATAGGTGCCAGCTGGGCTCCGAGTGCGCCACCCGCCATGATTGTCGCCGAATAGAGACCGGTGATGGCTGGAATGCTGGATGGGAATTTCGCTTTTATAATGCCAGGCATGAGTGCTTGTATCATTGCGACACCAGCACCGCAGAGAATGGCGGTTAGGATCAGCGAAAAACCATTGGGTACGAAACCACGAGCCGCAGAGCCGGCTGCGAGCACGGCAATTGCCACGAACATGCTGCGACGCGTACCGAAAAGTGACTGAATACGCGGGGCCACGAACGCGCCAAGTCCCATTAGCAGCATGGGCAGGAATGTCAAAAGCGACAGAGCGCCAAAACCCATTCCGGTATTGGCTGCGATGACTGAAAGAATGGGCCCCGGCGCGGTGACGAAGGGCCGAAGGTTAAGACCAATCAGTACGACGAGTGCGACAAGCGCAATGGGAGCGGCCCGCTGGCCGCTGGATAAAATACGGGTGGTATGCATAATTATTCTAGCTTTATGCCTTGTTCTTTTCCAGCCAGACGCGATAGAGGCGTTCGCCGTTGCCGGTTGGGCAATGCGTGAAGCTGATGCCGGTTTGTTCGTTTACAGGTTTGACAAGTTCCGCAGCTATTTTTGCGGTTGAAAGGCCGAAAAGCTCTGCCTGTTCATTAGAATTGGCGAACAGGATCTCTTTCACGCCCGACATGCGCATGGCGGCGTAACACATAGGGCACGGCTGCCCGCTGGCATAGACCGTACAATCGTCCAAGCGCGGCGATTGCAGGGCTTTGCCGGCGGCACGCAGCGCAAGCAACTCGGCGTGGGCCGTCGGGTCGCTGTCGGCCTGCATACGGTTGACACCGGTGGCTATGACCTTGCCATCTTTCACGACCACGGCGCCAAACGGACGTCCGCCCTGTTCCACATTGGCAAAGGCGAGCGCTATGGCCTGATCGAGAAATGCACGGTCGTCGCTCATTTTGCGCCTGCCTTTTTCAGTATGGCCACTATTGGTGCAAAGCCGCGATCGCGGGCGTGTTGCAAGGGTGTGATGCCGTCCTTGTCGGCTAGGTTTACGTCCGCACCCGCATTGATCAGAAGTTTGACAATATCGGTATGGCGCTGGCCACCGTCACCGAGAATGATGGCTTCCAGCAAAGCAGTCCAGCCGAGATTGTTGACGTGATCGACCTCGACACCCGCCTTGATCAGTGTGCGGACCGTTTCGACATGGCCGCGTTCGGACGCCGGGATCAGCGCCGTGCCGCCATAGCGATTGGTACTTTTCAGGTCTGCCCCATGGGCGAGCGTCATTTTGAGAATTTCAAGATGTCCGCGTGCGCCCGCATAAAGATAAGGGCTGTCCTTGATCGCGTCTTTGGCGTTCACATCCGCACCGGCGTCAATCAGGGCGCGGGCAACTTCAACGTGGTTGGCATGAGTGGCGGCAAGGAGGGCCGTCTCGCCATTCTTGCTGCGGGCTTCAAGATCCGCTCCGGCTTTTATGGCATCAATGACAGCGGTCAGATCGCCAGCGGATGCGGCTTGAACGAGGGATATTTCGGCACGTGCCGCGGCGATATGGTCGGTTGAAACGGGTTCGATCATGATTGTCGTCCCTGCGATCGATACCAAGGCACTCAAGCTGAAGATTGTTTGACGCATTGGCGGGCTTCTCCTGATTGGCCTGTTTATACAGGCGGCGCATTGTATTTGAAAATTAAATGTTTCACTGATAATCAGTGGAAATATGAATACTAATTTCAGTCTCGATCTGTTGCGTGCTTTTGTGACTGTCGTCGATAGCCGCAGTTTCACAGCGGCAGCGCAGCAGCTGTATTCAACGCAGTCAACCGTGAGCCAGAAGATCATACGGCTGGAGGCGGCGGCCGGGCAGGCTCTGCTTGAGCGTGCTCGGGGCGATGTGCGTCCGACCGACGCGGGCGAGAAGTTGCTCGGCTATGCGCGGCGTATGCTGCATCTGCACGATGAAGCCGCGGCCGCCATGACGGGCACTGCGTTGATCTCTGTGTTTCGACTAGGGTTGCCGGAAGATTTTGCTTCGCGGCTGGTTACGCCCGCGCTGGCGAGTTTCATGCGCGCGCATCCGAATATAAAGCTGGAAGTGACGAGCGGTCTCAGTCGCGATTTGCAAAAGGGTTTCGAAACGGGCGAGTTCGATCTCGTCATGGTCAAGCAGAAGCGTGGCGAGACTGTCGGAACCATGCATTGGCCCGAACCTTTGATGTGGCTTGAAAGCACTGATTTTCCGGTTTCTGGCGCCGATCCGCTGCCGCTTGTCGCTTTTCCGCCAAACGGGCTTTATCGCGGCGACATGATGGAAGCACTCGACCGTATCGGCAGGCGCTGGCATGTGGTTTTTACCAGTTCCAGTCTTGCCAGTATCCAAAGCGCGGTTGCGGAAGGGCTGGGCGTGAGCTTGCTGCCGACCCGCGTGGTACAGCCTGCACATCGTGCGGTGCCGTCTGAAGCTGGATTGCCATCCATTGAACCAATGGAAATTGTCATCCGACATATGGACAATGGACCCGAGCAGATAAGCCAACTGGCTGAAATGCTGGCGCAAACCGTCGGAGAATGACCGCTGTTCGCGGTAGTATTGTTGTTTTCCATCGCTTTTCTTTCCGTCAGTTATTTCTGAAAAGGGCTTTCGTTTTCAGATTGACCGATTTTGTATCCAGGATATAGTTTGACGAAAAGTTGGGAGGCTTTTCTATTGTCGGCTTATGAATGGCGCAGTCAGACCCGTTTGCTGGATGAAGTTGCAGAGGCGCTTCGCGAGCGAATCTATGCTGGCGATTATGCGCCGGGTGCGATATTACGGCAGGAGCATATAGCAACCGAGTTCGGTATCAGCCGCACGCCACTACGCGAGGCTTTGCGTGTTCTGGAGCGTGACGGGCTGCTGATCCATCTGCCGGGCCGGGGGGTTCGTGTCGCTTCCGCCGATCTTGCTCGGCTCATCGATGCCTATGCCGTGCGCGAAGTGCTGGACGGCGTTGCGGCGCGCTTTGCCGCCGAACGGGCGACGGATGCTGATATCGCCAAGTTGCGCACGCATGTCGTCGGTCAGGCTGCGGTGGTCAATCCGTGGGATCCGAAAGCCTATACTCAATCCAATGTCGATTTTCACATGGCGGTGATGAACACGGCGGGCAACGCGTCGCTGATCGCCTTCGTTCCGCTTCTGCGCATGACATCGCAGGTTTTCGCACCGTCCTTTTCGCTGTCTGTGGACCGCGCGCGTGATGCAATCCGCGAACATGGCGCAATTGTCGAAGCCATTGCTGCGCGCGACGGCGAGGAAGCCGAGCGGCTGGCGCGTGCCCACATCCGCGCCACAACCGCGAGACTTGAGGCGGAAATGCCTCTTCGGGAGAATGAAAATGAAGCATGAGAACCAGACGGGAGGAGCCGGCCTGCTCCGTTATGGCAATTTCATTGCGGGCGAATGGCAAGATGCTGTCGGCGGCGAACACATTACGCTGCGAAACCCTTCTGACGGTAGCGATCTGGCGCTGATTGCGCGCGGAACCAAGGCTGATGTCGACCTGGCTGTGGCCGCGGCGCGTCAGGCTCTGTCGGGCGAGTGGGGCAAGTTGACGGCGACCGAGCGCGGTCGCGTGCTGCACCGCATTTCGGAAGAAGTGTTGAAGAATATCGGCCTCCTGACCGATCTGGAATCGAAAGATGTCGGCAAGCCGGTCACACAGGCGCGTGCCGATGTGGTAGCGCTGGCGCGTTATCTGGAATTTTATGGCGCCTCTGCCGACAAGGTGCATGGCGACACGCTGCCTTATCAGAGCGGTTTTACGGTTCTGTCGATCTATGAGCCGCACGGCGTTACCGGTCACATCATTCCGTGGAACTATCCGATGCAGATTCTGGGCCGCAGCCTTGGCGCAGCACTTGCCATGGGCAATGCAGCCGTGGTCAAGCCCGCCGAAGAAGCATGCCTGACCATTCTCGAATTCGCACGCATTGCTGAAAAAGCCGGTCTGCCGGTCGGCGCGCTGAATATTGTGACCGGGTTTGGTGCCGAAGCTGGTGCTGCCCTTTCCGAGCACCCTGACGTTAATCACATCTCATTTACGGGCTCGGTTCGTACCGGCGAGGCCGTGCAGGGTGCGGCTGCAAAAAACACTGTGCCAGTGACGCTGGAACTTGGCGGCAAATCTCCCCAGGTCGTCTTTTCAGATGCCGATCTCGACCGCGCTGTGCCGTTTCTGGTCAACGCAGGCATTCAAAATGCCGGTCAGACCTGTTCGGCGTCGTCGCGCATTCTGGTTGAGCGCAATATTTATGAAGATGTCGTCGCGCGGATGAGCGAACGTTATCGCGCGCTGAAAGTCGGCCCGGCGGGTGATGATCTTTCGGTTGGCCCTGTCGTATCACAGCGTCAGAAGGCGATTGTCGATAGCTATCTCGACCTTGCAAAACAGGACGGTTTGGCAATCGCCGCGCAAGGTGAACTCGTGGCCGACGCGCCGGAAGGTGGCGCTTATGTGCTGCCGACGCTGATCCGCGACGTGCCCGCCGATCATCGTCTGGCGCAGGAGGAAATCTTCGGGCCCGTGCAGGTCATCCTGCCATTTGACACGGAAGAGGAAGCTATCGCGATTGCCAATGGTACGTCCTATGGGCTCGTCTGCGGCATCTGGACCAATGATGGCGGGCGTCAGTTCCGCCTGGCCCGGGCCATCCATTCGGGTCAGGTGTTCATCAACAATTACGGTGCCGGTGGCGGCATCGAATTGCCGTTCGGCGGCGTGAAGAAATCCGGCCATGGCCGCGAAAAAGGTTTTGAGGCGCTCTACGGGTTTGCCTCGCTGAAGACGATTTCCGTGTATCACGGTTGAGGAGAAGCATAGTGTTGCTTGAAGGTAAAGTCGCGCTCATTACGGGGGCTGGTTCGGGGTTTGGTGAAGGCATGGCGAAGCGCTTTGCCGAAGACGGCGCTAAAGTCGTCATCGTGGACCGCGATAAAGCAGGCGCCGAGCGTGTGGCAGGTGAAATTGGCGACGCGGCATTGGCCGTGGCCGCCGATATTTCCAGGGAAGCCGATGTCGATGCCGCGGTGGAAGCTGCTCTGTCGAAATTCGGCAAGGTCGATATTCTGATCAACAATGCCGGTATCGGTCACAAGCCGCAAAATGCCGAACTGGTCGAACCGGAGGAGTTCGACCGCATCCTTGGCGTCAACGTGCGCGGCGTCTATCTTATGACGCGCAAGCTCATCCCGCATTTCAAGGACAATGGCGAGGGGGTTATCCTCAATGTCGCCTCGACCGGTGCCGGTCGTCCGCGTCCGAATCTCGCTTGGTACAACGCGACCAAAGGTTGGGTCGTGTCGGTGACGAAGGCGCTTGCCATTGAGCTGGCTCCGGCGAAAATCCGCGTGGTGGCGCTTAATCCGGTTGCGGGTGAAACGCCGCTTCTCACCACGTTCATGGGCGAGGACACTGAAGAAATCCGTAAAAAATTCCGCGATTCCATTCCGATGGGCCGCCTGTTGAAACCTGACGATCTAGCTGAGGCTGCCGCTTTCCTTTGTTCGCCTGCTGCCTCTATGATTACCGGGGTTGCGCTCGACGTGGATGGCGGGCGTTCGATTTAAAAAAGAGGCAAGGGGAGCCAAAGAGGAACAATGGGTAAACTGCTGAAAGCCGGGCTGATAACAGCCGCGATGCTGGCATCGATCAACGGTGCATTTGCAAAAGATACGCTGGTGGTCGGCGAAGTGCTGGAGCCGCCGGGCCTCGATCCGACGGCCAACGCCGCCGCCGGTATCCGGCAGGTTACCTATGCCAACCTTTATGAAGGTCTGGTGCGCATTGTCGAGAACGGTACGGTGAAGCCGCTTCTGGCTGAAAGCTGGACCGTCTCCGACGACAAGAAGACCTATACGTTCAAGCTGCGTCAGGGCGTGAAGTTTCATGACGGTACGCCGTTCGACTGCTCGGTGGTGAAATTCTCTTACGAGCGGGCGGTCGCTCCGGATTCCACCAATGCGCAAAAAGGTCTGTTCGAACCGATCGCCAGCACGGAATGTCCCGATCCAGCGACTGCCGTCGTCACCTTGAAGCGTCCGACATCGAACTTCCTGTTCAATATGGGCTGGGGCGATGCGGTGATGATCGGTCCGAAATCGGCTGCGAGCAACAAGACCGATCCGGTTGGCACGGGGCCGTTCAAGTTCAAGCGCTGGGTACAGGGCGATCGAGTGGAGCTTGAGCGCAATCCGGGTTATTGGGGCGAGCCTGCGAAGCTTTCCACCGTTACCTTCCGTTTTGTGAGCGATCCATCGGCTGCGGCAGCGGCGATCCTCGCCGGTGACATCGATGTGTTTCCAATGTTCCAAGCACCAGAACTGATCAATCGCTTCAAGAGCGATGACAAGCTGCAGGTGGAAGTGGGCGATACAGCGGGCAAGGTTCTGCTGTCGCTCAACAATGCCAAGGCTCCGTTCGATAATGTGAAGGTGCGTCAGGCCCTGGCTCATGCCATCGACAGCAAGGCGCTGATCGAGGGCGTGTATTCCGGCTTCGGCACGCCAATCGGTTCGCATTATGCGCCAGTTGATCCGGGTTATATCGATCTGTCGCAAACCTATCCCTATGATCCGGCCAAGGCGAAGCAGCTTCTGGAAGAGGCTGGCGTTCCGGCAGGCACACAAATCACCATCACGCTTCCGCCTCCGGCCTATGCGCGTCGCGGCGGCGAGATCATCGCAGCCATGTTGGCGGAAGTCGGTATTCAAGCCAATCTCGTGCCGATCGAATTCGCACAATGGCTGGATCAGGTGTTCAAGCGGTCGGATTTTGACGCGACGATCATCGCGCATACGGAAGCGCGCGACCTCGATATCTATGCCCGCGACAAGTACTACTTCAATTATCAGAACCCTGAATATAAGGCACTTTACAAGGCATATGCGGAAGCCGGTAGCGACGAGGAACAGCTCGAACTTGTGAAGAAGCTGCAGGAAAAGCTTGCCGCTGACGAGCCGAACATCTTTCTCTATGCGCTGCCGAAAATCGGCGTCTGGAACAGGCAAGTCAAGGGGCTGTGGAAGAACATGCCGATTCCGGCCGACGATCTGACACAGGCCTATTGGGCTGAATGAAATGATTCCGCCCTGCCGGTTAAAAGCGGTGGGGCGGAATACAAGTGAATGGCCGTGCAGCGATAACAATTAAGGGGCCGTGGCGCGGCAAGAAATGGAATGTGGAAAGGGGTTCCCTCTTTCCGAGGAGGTCGCTTTGCTGGCTTACATATCCGGGCGCTTGATCTCGCTCCTGCTGACGACGCTTGCGGCTTCCGTCATCGTTTTCCTTTTGATGCAGGTGCTGCCGGGTGATCCGGCGGCGGTAATACTCGGTATCAATGCCCAGCCGGAAACGCTGGCAGCATTACACAAACAGCTTGGCCTCGATCAACCGCTCTGGTGGCGCTATCTGACATGGATTGGCGGCTTCTTCGTCGGCGACTTCGGCACCAGCTATACCTATTCTGTGCCGATCAGCGAATTGCTCGGACCGCGCATCATGGTCACGTTGCCGCTGGCGCTTCTGTCCATGGTGTTGTCAGTTGCGGTCGCCATTCCGGTTGGCGTCTATGCGGCGTCCAAACGCGGCAAGACAGGTGACGTGCTTTCCATGGGCGTGGCGCAGGTTGGTGTCGCCATCCCGAATTTCTGGCTCGGCCTGCTTCTGATTCTCTTGTTTGCATTACAGCTCGGCTGGTTTCCGGCTTCGGGTTTTGCAGGTTGGGAAGGCGGTTTCTGGAACGGCATCCGTTCCCTGTTTTTGCCTGCACTGGCGCTTGCGCTTCCGCTTGCCGCCATTCTTGCCCGCGTCACCCGCTCGGCGGTGATCGAAACGCTGGGTGAGGATTTCGTGCGGACCGCACGCGCCAAGGGCCTGACGCGCGAGGCCGCGCTGTGGCGGCATGCGGTGCCGAACGCGCTGATCCCGGTCGTCACCATTATCGGCCTGCAATTCTCCTTTCTACTGGCGGGAACCATCATTATCGAAAACGTCTTCAATCTTCCCGGCCTCGGGCGTCTGGTGTTTCAGGCCATTGCGCAGCGCGATCTCGTCACCGTACAGTCGCTGGTGACACTGCTTGCCGCTTCCGTGATTGCGGTCAATTTCATTGTCGATCTTGTCTATGGTTTCATCGATCCGCGGCTTTCGACGGGAGGCAGCCGATGAGTGAAACGCAGGCTCTCCCGAAACCGGGTGTGTTCAAAACGGTGCTGCTGAGCCGCAGCCTGGCCGTCGGCTCTCTCATCACGATCATTCTGGTTGCGATGGCCGTCATCTCCTATGTCTGGACGCCCTATTCGCCAACGGGCATGAACTTCCGTGACAAGTTGCAGGGGCCAAGTCTCAACCATCTGTTCGGAACAGATAATTTTGGGCGCGATGTCTTCTCCATGATTATGGTCGGCGCGCGCAATTCCATTGCCGTTTCCATCATCGCCGTGCTGGTCGGTGCGGGTATCGGCATTCCGCTTGGCGCATTTGCAGCGGCGCGTGGCGGCATGGTGGATGGGCTCGTGATGCGCATGACTGATCTCGCCTTCGCGTTTCCAGCGCTTCTCACCGCCGTCATCATCACGGCCATTTTTGGCCCCGGCGCGGTCAATGCCATGATTGCCATCGGCATTTTCAACATTCCGGTCTTCGCCCGCGTCACACGGGGCGCTTCGCTGGGGCTTTGGAAGCGCGAATATGTGCTGGCCGCGCGCTGTGCGGGACGTGGCGATGTCTCGATCACGCTTTTGCATGTACTGCCCAACATCAACCATGTGCTGATCGTGCAGGCGACGATCCAGTTTGCGCTGGCCATCGTGGCCGAAGCAGGCTTGTCCTATGTCGGGCTTGGCACACAACCGCCCATGCCGAGCTGGGGCAAGATGCTCAACGACGCACAAACCTTTATCTATGACGCGCCATGGCTGGCCATCTTCCCCGGCCTCGCCATCACGCTCGCCGTGCTTGGCCTCAACATGCTGGGCGACGGATTGCGCGATGTTCTCGACCCGCGCGTGAGGAGGCAGAGATGACGACACCTTTGCTCGAAAAGCCCCTTCTTGAAATGGAGGATATGTCCGTCGAACTGCCGATCGGACTCAAGGTTGCCGATATAGTTTCCGATATCACGCTGACGCTCAACCGGGGCGAACGCCTCGGCGTGGTGGGTGAATCCGGTAGCGGCAAGTCCATCACGGCACTTGCCGCCATGGGCCTGCTGCCGGACCGCATGCGGGTGCGCGGTAGATTGCGTTTCGATGGGGAAGATCTTGTGTCCATGCCGGAAGCGCAGCTCTGCAAGATGCGCGGACGGCGGATGGCGATGATTTTTCAGGAGCCAATGACCGCGCTCAATCCGGTCAAGTCCATTGGCGCGCAGATTGCCGAAGGCCGCCGTTTGCATTTGGGCGAAAGCCGGGCCGATGCCGAGCGCAAGGCGCGCAAGCTTCTGGATCGCGTGGGGCTGCCTGCGCCGCGTTTCAACCTCGATCTTTACCCGCATCAGCTTTCTGGCGGACAACGCCAGCGCGTGATGATTGCCATGGCGATTGCGTGCGAACCGGACCTGTTGATAGCCGACGAGCCAACGACGGCACTCGACGTTACCGTTCAGGCGCAGATACTCGACCTGATGGACGAACTGATCGACGAAACCGGAACGGCGCTGATGCTGATTACCCATGATCTCGGCGTCGTGTCGGAAATGACTGATCGAATCGCCGTCATGTATGCAGGGCGGATTGTCGAGACCGGGCGCACGGATGCCGTGTTCCACCGCATGGCGCATCCTTATGCGCGCGGGCTATTCGCGGCGTCACCGCATGGTGCTGCGCTGGTGCGCGATCATACGAAAGCCAGGCAGCGTCTGGCAGCCATTCCGGGTGTCGTGCCCGATCCGCTGGCGCGCCCGGCGCATTGCACCTTTGCTGACCGTTGCGCTTTCGTGCAGGGTGATTGCCGTCAGTCTATTCCGCCTTTGGGCGGGCTTCGCGAAGATGAAGGCATCGCACATCGCGCTGCCTGTTTCCATCCGCGTGACGGCGAGGTGGTGGCATGAGCAGGATGATATTGCAGGTGCGTGATGTGGTGCGCGAGTATCAGCTTCCGCGCGCATCATTTCTTTCCAAGCCTGGTTCATTGCGCGTCTTGCATGGTGTCAGCGTCGAGATCGAAGCAGGACAGAGCCTTGGCATCGTCGGCGAGAGCGGTTCTGGAAAATCCACGCTGGCGCGTGCCGTAATGGGGCTGGAAAGGCCGCAATCGGGGCAGATTCTCATCAACGGGCAGGACATTTACGCGCTCGACCGCGCCGGTCTGCGCGAGGCGCGCAAAGGCTTTCAGGCGATCTTTCAGGATACCTATGGCTCGCTTGATCCGCGCCATACGGTCAAGCGCATCATATCCGAGCCGATCGTTTCGTTGGAGCGCGGCACGAGCGCCAAAGAGCGCGAAGAGCGTGTTATGGGAGTGCTGGAAGCGGTTGGTCTGCCGAAGGCATCGGCGGAAAAATACCCGCATGAGTTTTCCGGCGGCCAGCGCCAGCGTATTGCCATTGCGCGCGCACTGATTACCAAACCGGCGCTGATCGTTGCCGATGAGCCGGTCTCCGCGCTCGATGTTTCCATTCAGGCTCAGGTTTTGAACCTGATGATGGATTTGCAGGAGAAATTCGGCCTCAGCTATCTTTTCATCAGTCATGATCTCGGTGTGGTGCGTGCAATCACCGATCGCGTGGCTGTCATCTATCAGGGCCGATTTGTCGAGGAAGGGCTGACCAACTCTGTCCTCGACAATCCGCAGCACGACTATACGCGGGCGCTGGTCGACGCCGTGCCAAAGCCTTTCTCCGGTCGCCGCAAGCGCGCGGGGCGATCCGATTCCACACTGAAATTGCCTGAGTGATTTGAGGAAATATCCAATGTCGAATCTTGCCGATTTGTCAGCCGTCGAACTCGTGACCGCCTATAAGGCGAAGTCGCTTTCGCCGGTCGAGGTCACGGAAGCTGTTATCACGCGCATCGAAACCTACGAGCCGAAGCTGAATGCGCTTTGGGCTTATGATCCAGATGCTGCGCGGGCGGCGGCCAAGGCCTCGGAAACGCGCTGGTCGAAGGGTGAGCCTGCCGGTCCTATCGATGGTGTGCCGTTGACGATCAAGGAAAATATCGCGACTGAAGGCACGGCGGTTCCGCTGGGTTGCGCGGCGCTGCCGCTGAAGTCTGCCGCCGCTGACGCACCGCCCGCGGCGCGCACCCGCGAGGCTGGCGGCGTGCTGCTCGCCAAGACGACCATGCCCGATCTCGGCATGTTGTCGTCCGGGCTGTCGAGCTTTCATAAGCTGGCGCGTAACCCTTGGGATTTGAGCACTAATCCAGGGGGGTCGAGCGCAGGCGCGGGCAGTGCCGGTGCCGCCGGTTACGGTCCCTTGCATATAGGCACGGATATTGGCGGTTCGATCCGTCTGCCTGCGGGCTGGTGTGGTCTGGTCGGACTGAAGCCGTCCTTCGGGCGTATTCCTATCGATCCGCCATTCCTGGGCCGGGTTGCGGGACCGATGACGAGGACAGTTGCCGACAGCGCACTCTATATGTCGGTGCTTTCGAAGCCCGACCGCCGCGACGCAATGAGTTTGCCCTATCAGGACATCGACTGGATGGACCTGAATATCGACATGAAGGGATTGCGGATCGGCCTGTGGCTCGATGCCGGTTTTGGCGAGCCGACCGGTGCTGAAACGCGTGCGGCGGTGGAAGCGGCAGCAAAGCTTTTTGCAGATGCGAGTGCGATCATCGAGCCGATTGCTCCGTTTCTCAATCGCACCATGATTGATGGGCTTGATCGATTCTGGCGGGCGCGTTCCTGGTCGGACATCAAGAAAATGACACCGGAAAATCGGGCGAAGATTCTGCCTTATATCTATCAGTGGACCGAGACGGCTGAAGGGCTTTCCGGCGAGGAAGTCTATCTTGGTTTCGCGCAGATGGACGTCATGCGCAATGCTGCGCTTGCAGCTTCCAAGGACTTCGACTTCATCATTTCACCCACGGCGCCGATGCCGACCTATCCGGCGGAGTGGGCTTCGCCGATCAACGATCCGCAGCGCCCGTTCGAGCACATTGCTTTCACGGTTGCGATGAACATGTCGGAACAGCCAGCCATTTCAATCAATTGCGGTTATACTTCGAAGGGCTTGCCCATCGGCTTGCAGATTTTCGGACAGCGCTTTGACGATCTCGGTGTTTTGCGCCTCGCCAAGGCCTATGAAGATATGAGGCCAGCGCAGAAGCTGTGGCCTGTCCTCTAGATTTCGTTTTTGGCTGCCTGAAAATGGTGTCACAAAATAAAGGCAGGCTTGAGGCTCGCTTTTACTTCTTAGGCCGCAGCGGTGCGCGCTCCTTGTAACGGTCCATGGCGGTGAGCTTCTGGATCAGCGGATCGGCATCGCGCCAGCCGTAAATCTCGGTTCGCAGATAGTCGAGTTCGGCGTCGAGTTCATCTTCGCCGATTTCCGTCCACCATGATTTGGGGCGTCCGTCGTTGCCATCGGACCAGCGATAGCGGCGCTCCTTCAGTTTGTCCTTCATCTCGAAAGGGCTGTTTTCGGCATAGATGCGCAGGCGCGATTTCTGGCTGGCTTTCAACAATTCGGCAAATGGCGTTTCATTGCCGGATTGCTCCTTTAAAACGGCCAGCAATGCCTGACAGTCATCTTCCGCCCGGTGGCCATTATGGAAATAGCCGCTCTGGCCGATCAGATAGCCGAGCTTGGTACCCTCGAAACCGCGTGCGGTCCAGTCGATTTCCTTGACCGAACAGGCCCATGGCTTGTTAGCGAAGACGGGTGAGAACCGCTCCAGAAACGGACGGTCGAAACCGGCATTGTGCGCAATGATGAGATCGGCCTCGGCAATCAGTGCTTCCAGTTCTTTGCACGGGATCGTCTGGCCTTTGACCATGTCGTCGGTGATGCCGGTAATGCGTGTAATGTCGGCGGGGATTGGCTTGGAGGGCTCCTGTAAGGCGCCGAACGTGGCGCAGACATCTCCGATGGAGCCGTCATCGGCATAACGGAAAGCCACCGCACCGATTTCGATAATTTCTTCCTGTACCGGGGTGAGGCCGGTGGTTTCCGTATCGACCACGACGCCAAGGCGAGGGAAGGCCGCTCTGTCGGCATCGTGCACAATGGGAGGAGTATCGAGCCGCTGCAATATGCGATAGCGCCCGCTATCTTTCAACCGCTTTACCATTTCCGCTTCGTTCAGGGGCGATGCCTTGCCGGGCTTTGAGCGTGCACGGCGTAGTTCTGCCCGTTTCTCCCCGTCTGCCGCAGAAGGGGTAAAAAGGTCGAACTGATGGCGCATGTAATTTCTCCGCAAGGGGGGACGGGATTTCGTCAAGAATGCCATTTTGCGGTGCATCAACCAAGACTGCATTCGTTTAAGTAACAGGTAATCATCCCGCTGGCCGACAGCGAGTGACACTCTTGTAAGGGAGATATGCATGTCTTATCGCTATTGTAAGGCATGAGAAGGGGAATTGATGGTGGCATATGACTATTGTGTGATCGGCGGCGGCATTGTCGGGCTTGCGACGGCCAAGGCCTTGCAGGAAGCCGAGCCGGGCGCAAAAATCATTGTGCTTGAAAAAGAATCAGGTCTTGCCCGTCACCAGACTGGGCATAATAGCGGTGTCATTCATGCAGGCATCTATTATCAGCCGGGGTCGCTAAAAGCGCGTCTGTGCCGCGCCGGTGCGGAGGCGACAAAAGCCTTCTGCAAGCAATATGCAATCCCTTTTGAAACCTGCGGCAAGCTCCTGGTGGCAACGTCTGTGCCGGAGGTTAAGCGTATGGAAGCCTTGGCCGCACGTGCCGTTCAAAACGACATTGCGTTTCATCATTACGACCGGCAGGCCTTGCGGAATGCCGAACCCGCTATATCCGGGCTTGGTGCGCTTTTCGTGCCCGCCACCGGGATTGTAGATTATGCCCAAATCTGCAAGGCCATGGCCGCCGAGATCATCGAGCGGGGAGGTCAGGTACGCCTCAATTCCGAGGTGACGACCATATGCGAGGAAGAGAAGGACGTTCTGATTTCTGTCGGTGGCGCGACGTTGCGCGCCACCAAGCTTGTCGCCTGCGCGGGCTTACAATCCGACCGGATCGCGCGGCTGGCGAGGCTGGAAATCAGTCATCGCATCGTACCCTTTCGCGGAGAATATTATACCTTGCCGCAATCGAAGGCGAACATCGTCAAGCACCTGATCTATCCGATCCCCGATCCCGACCTGCCGTTTCTGGGTATTCATCTGACACGCACCATTCAAGGCGGGGTGACGGTCGGTCCCAACGCCGTTCTGGGCTTTTCGCGCGAAGGCTATCCAAAGGGCAGTTTCCGGGCCACCGATGTGGCTGACATGTCGCTTTTCCCCGGTTTTTGGAAAATGGCGCTCAAGAACTGGCGCTCGGCGGTTTCGGAGTTCGGCAATTCGGCTTCGCGGGCGCGGTACCTGCGCGAGTGCCGTAAATACTGCCCGGAACTGGAGCTATCCGATCTGGGCATGCCGGGCGCTGGCATACGCGCGCAAGCCGTGCTGAATGACGGCACACTGGTGCATGATTTTCTTTTTAAAGAAACCGCGCGCACACTGCATGTATGCAATGCGCCTTCGCCAGCAGCAACGTCATCGATTCCTATCGGGCGTATGATTGCCGAAAAGCTTTTGCGGGGTGTCTCGGGTGAATAAAACGCCTTATGTTTTACCGGACAAGAACGACTGCGATTATCCGGCATCAAACGATACGTAAAGAATTTGGTTACCATAATTCGTCATGCTGGCGGAGGCTTTCCAGCCTCCGTTTTGCCGAATTGACGTGCAACGGGGGCCGCGAGACACGATCTCCAGTCGGGTTCGGTATTATGGCGTGTGTGACAGATGTGTATGACTGCGCGGCAATGCGTGGTGGCGGTAACAGGCTCTCGTTCGGTTCCAGGAAGCTTGTTCATGTCGCGGTTTTGCTCGCTGTGGGCCTTGTCGCTGGTAGCTGGATGATGACGGCACTCGATGTGCTGGAAACAGTTATCCCGGCTTTTGTGCCAGTCGCATCGGCGTTACGCCGTATACCGCTGACCGCGCCACAAAGACTTGCTGTTGTTGACCAGAACAAGCTGCCGAGCCGACTGGAACGACGGAGCTTCATTGCTGCCTATACCGCCGATGTCGCTTATTCCAATCTGGACTGGCGGAGCAACAAGATCGCGCGGAACGCGCAGATCATCGCTGAAATCGGACCGGATTCGGTAATCGAAGATAAGCCAGTCGATGCAATCCCACTGATCGAACCGCGCGCCGAACGCGTGAGATGGGAGCCGGAATTGGTCGCAAATGCTCCGCAAGCCGTGCCCGATCAGGTGCCGGATATGACGGCGGGTGATGGAGACAGGAGCCGCTTGTTTCTGCCCGACGATGTGCCCTTGCCAGCCAGCAAGCCCGCTCTGCGCCGATCGCGTATGCGCGGTCAAAAGCAGTTGGCCTATGCGCCGGAAAACGGCGAGACCGATGCGCCGCAGCCTGAATTGTTCAGTCCGCTTCTCAACAGGGCGGCGCATAATCGCGTGGCGGTTTACGATATTTCTGCTGCAACGGTTTATCTGCCGAGCGGCGAGGCGCTTGAAGCCCATTCCGGTCTTGGCCGCATGCGAGATAATCCGCGCTATGTGAACCAGAAAAACCGCGGCCCGACGCCGCCGCACAGCTATGATATGCGCATGCGCGAAGCACGGTTTCATGGCGTCGAGGCGATCCGTCTGACGCCTTCAGACGGCGAGAATCAGTACAATCGCGATGGCCTTCTGGCACATACGTTCATGCTTGGGCGGCGTGGTGATTCCAACGGTTGCGTCGTGTTCAAGGACTATGCGCGTTTTCTGCGCGCCTTCAAACGCGGTGAGGTGAACAAGCTTGTGGTCGTCGCCCGGCTGCCAGCGTCCACGCCTGCGCGTGTAGCCTCTCTGTTCTGACCGATGCCCGTTCCGGACAGGCGGTTGTGGCAGAGTTGCGCTCGCACGAAAACGTGCATCCCGATTTGTTGCGGGTTCCCCAAAAATTGATAGAAGTTCTCCGTCGAAATATGATCGGAGACATCAATGAAACTTTACTATAAAGCCGGCGCCTGTTCGCTTGCACCACATATCGTTCTCAGTGAAACAGGGCTCTCCTATACGCTGGAAGCGGTGGATCTGAAGTCCAAGAAGACAGAACATCAGGCCGACTATCTGGTGGTCAATCCACGTGGTGCGGTTCCTGCACTGGAAGTCGGTCCAGGTGTTGTCATTACGCAGAATGCCGCGATTTTGCAGTATATTGGTGATCATTCCGATATTGCTGCCTTCAAGCCTGCTTATGGCTCGCTTGAGCGCGCACGCTTGCAGGAAGCGCTCGGCTTCTGTTCCGATCTGCATGTTGCATTTGGCGGCCTTTTTGCACCCAGTCTCACCGATGAGGCGAAGGCTGGCGTCATTGCAAACATCAGTCGCCGTATGAGCCAGTTCGAGGCCATGCTCACGAGCGATAATACCTATTGGCTCGGAGCGGAATTCACGCAGGCCGATGCTTATGCATCAGTGATTATCGGCTGGGGACTGGCTATGAATGTCGACCTTGACGCATATCCGAAGGCCTTGAAGTTGCGTGAACGTGTATTGGCGCGCCCGAGTGCGCAGAAGGCTCTCAAGGAAGAAGGTCTGATCTAGAGCCAATCAACATTCAGGAATTGAAGCGGTTCCGCGATTCCGTTGAAAGGGACCTGCCCTAGCGAGCAGCCCTTGTGGTGCAATGGATGTGATCGCGATGAAAACCGGCAGTCGGCCCTGTGGACCGACTGCTTAGAGATGATTTTGTGTGGAACATCGCATTACGCAACCCGCGGTCAGTCGATGCGCGCCACAACCTGTTCCAGCGATGACAGAAAGCGAGGCCAGCCGGCCTTTGCACCCTGATAGAATTGCTCCTGACCGGTACTGAAGCCAGATTGTTCCATGCGCAGGATCGTGCCCGTCGCCGAAGGCGCGAGTGTCCACGTCACCATGCTTTCAAGACCATTAGCCTCCCAGCTATAAACCAACGTGCGATTTGGCTCGACTTCAAGGACCTCGCAGGCCACTGAGCCCCAATCTGCTCGCAGCTCGAAACGATGGCCGATCCGGGGCTGGAAATCGTTCTTCATCAGCCATTCTTCAATAAGGTGCGGCTGTGTCAGGGCCCGCCAGATTCTTTCCGGTGGATACGGAAACTCCCTTTCCATGGCGACGGATCGGGTCTCGGTCGATGTGTCGGTCATTGGTCCATCCTCTGTAATAGATGTTCGAGTTCGTCGAACCGGCTTTGCCAGAAGCCGGTCATCTCGCTTGTCCAGTTCACCAGCGGCGTGAGGGCATCGGGCCGGGCGCTATAATGGGTTTCGCGGCCTTCGCGGCGGTCGAGAACCAGCCCAGCCTGTTTCAGTATACCCAGATGTTTTGAAACGGCAGGCTGGGACACACCCGCTTGTGCCGTCAATGCATGTACCGTTTGCTCGCCTTCGCGGCATAGACGCTCGAAGATGTTGCGTCTGGTCGGGTCGGCCAATGTTGCGAAGAGGTTGTCGTAAGTCGTAGGCATTGCATTCATAACCCGCTGGTGATTGATTTATTCAATAACTCTAGAGTTATGAGTTGTCAACCACCCGGCTGAATTCGGCGTCCGGACGCACATCCCGAGAGCCAACTGGCAGGTGGCGTTTTTTGCGGGGTTTCGAGGAGGTGTTATTGCGTACTATTCAAGGACGCGGCAAGCGAGCGACTGCGAAACAGGTTTCTGTTTCCCGTTTTGGATATATGCCTAGCTTGCGAAATATCGTTCAATAGGGGGAAGCGTTTATGGCGGAGAGAGCGGGATTCGAACCCGCGATACGGTTCCCCGTATACACACTTTCCAGGCGTGCGCCTTCAACCACTCGGCCACCTCTCCGTCTGTCTTGCTGCCGTGGAAACCGAATTTTACGGTAAAATCTGACTGCAAACGAAACACCGCTTTCAAGCTCGACGGTGGTTAGTCGCCAACAAGCTGGTGCGCGCGCAATATAGCCAGAATGTGCATATGTTCAACAGCTATTTGAAAGATTTTGCGGCAAATCTGTAGTGCTTGTGAAGCTGGTGCCGATTATTTTGTAACTGTTTGTTTTTAAATTGATTTTCATGGCGAAACAGTTGTGTTCAAACACGGTTTAGGGTGATGGGGCTTCTCAGGACTATAATTTAGCGGTATCAAAACCGCAGATTATAGCGACGCTGGGGGCTTTCCAGCGCGAAGACAGGGGTAGGACACCGACGCGGCGAATCTGAATTTCGCACGATCTCGCAACGAGGTTACGGCGCGTTCGAGGTTCAAACCCGCCAAGGCAGGACGGAGAATCGTGATCCGGTTTGTATTGCGTAGTTTTGCGGTTGTTTTTTTGGGATTGGCTGTGATCTTCGCCATTCTCGATGGTGCACGCTCAGTCGGCGCTTCACAATTCGTCACAAAGCCGCTTTTTTCGATGTGGGCGCGCAATGCGCCGGAGACGCTGGCCGATGCGGAAGCGCTTGTGGCGCACTATATAGGGGCAGGGACGTGGAACGTAGTGCTTGTTCCACTGCTTGAACAACCAGGCTGGCTCTTTTTCGGCGGGCTTGCTCTTGTGTTCTATGCAGTCGGCCGCAGGCGTGAGAAGCCATTCGGTCGTTTCTCCGCCAGATAATTCAGCCGAAGGAGGCAAATGCCATGAGTTTCTTTGACAGCTATCGCAAGAAAATGCAGATGCCGTCCGCGAATGAGGCGCTGCCGGGTCGGGCACAGGCTCTTCCGACATCGGCAACCCACGTCGTTTCCCGAAACCCGCTCAAAGGCCCGTGGCCGGAAGGCTATAAGCAGATTCTGTTCGGGATGGGGTGCTTCTGGGGCGCCGAACGGCTCTTCTGGCAGGTGCCAGGCGTATATGTAACCGCGGTCGGCTATGCGGGCGGTATCACGCCGAATCCGACCTATGAAGAAACCTGCACCGGGCTGACCGGACACGCTGAGGTGGTGCTGGTGGTTTACGACCCGAAAGTGGTCAGTCTCGACGCGTTGCTGACACTGTTCTGGGAAGAACATGACCCGACGCAGGGCATGCGTCAGGGCAATGATATCGGCACGACCTATCGTTCGGTGATCTATACCTTCGATGAGGCGGATCGCGACGTGGCGGAAAAAAGCCGTGCGACCTATCAGGATGCGCTTGCCGCACGGGGACTCGGTCCAATCACCACGGAAATCGAAGACGCGCCGGATTTCTATTATGCGGAAGCTTACCACCAGCAATATCTGGCAAAAAACCCCGATGGCTATTGCGGTCTGCGCGGTACAGGCGTCAGCTGTCCGATACCGCTGGCGCAGTAATTGGCAAATCGCGCGATGGTTTTATCGCGCGATCTCCTTTCTTAAAATGAGCATCCCGGCATAATCGCCTTCGAGGTTCTCAAGGTCGCTCCAGCCGATTTGCCGATAAAGGCCCGGCTTGCTGGTGTAGAGATAGGCTTGGGCGTAGCCGTGCTGTTTCGCGACGGCTTCGACCGCGCTGACAAGGCTTTTGGCAATTCCTTTGCCGCGATGGTCCGGTGCCACGAACACGCTTGCCACCCATGGTTTCAGATGCGGGTGGGTTTCCAGATCATTGTGGATCAGCAGCGCAAACCCGGCGGGTTCGCTGTTCCAGAGCGCGGCACATGCTGCCTGCCCATCTTGCGACTGCGCGATGTCGTGAAAGGCGTTGGCGATCTCTTCCTTGGATGAGCCGGAAAAGTCACCCCATTCGCCATGGTTCCATTGAGCACAGATGGCGATGAGGTCGGCCCGGTCTGCCAGATCAACAATTTCAAGCATGCCTTTTACCAGTGCGGAGGTTTGGTGACCGGCACATCGGGTGCGGTCTGTTCTTCCAGAAGCAGGAAGCGGTCCGTCAGCGCGGTCATTTTCTTGGAAAGCTGGTCGATTGTTTGCCATTGCTCGGCCAGCACGGACGACAATTCGTCAATTGTCTTTTCCTGTTCGGCGACGCGTATTTCAAGCTCTGTCAGGCGTTGGTCCGCGGTCATGGCTGTCATTCCGTTTGAACTGGGGCGGTTCTGATTTTGACCGAACCGGCGAACCGCTTTGAATATCGTTCCGTATCGCTTGCAGCAAAAGTGTACCCGTTTTCGCCGATGAGCGAAAGCGGGAGACCGGCCCATAACAGTGGGGCGATAAAGAAAATCGATGCCTACTTGGTGCCGTACATCCGGTCACCAGCATCGCCGAGGCCAGGGACGATGTAGCCTTTGTCATCAAGCCGTTCATCGATAGAAGCGGTGAACACTTCCACATCGGGGTGCGCCCTGGTAAAGCGCTCGATGCCTTCCGGTGCGGCCAGCAAGCAAAGGAAGCGGATATTGGTCGCGCCACGTTCTTTCAGCTTGTCGATTGCCGCGATGGCCGAATTGGCGGTGGCGAGCATCGGATCAACAACAATGATAAGCCGGTTCACTATGTCTTCTGGCGCCTTGAAATAATATTCAATCGGCTGAAGCGTATCATGGTCGCGGTAGAGGCCGATATGGGCGACACGGGCCGCAGGCACCAGATCGAGCATGCCTTCGAGAAGGCCGTTGCCTGCACGCAGGATCGAGGCGAAGACAAGCTTCTTGCCTTCAAGCGTTGGTGCTTCCATCGGCATCATCGGCGTTTCGATGTGCATGGTGGTCAATTCGAGATCACGTGTCACCTCGTAGCAGAGCAGCAGCGAAATCTCCTTCAGGAGCCGCCGGAAGCTGGCCGTGGACGTCTCCTTCTTGCGCATGATGGTGAGCTTGTGCTGGACAAGCGGATGGCTGACGACAGTAACGCCCATGTTCTTTCCACTTTTCTCGTTATCTTTTTGACTTTAGCGGCGGATTGCGCTGGAGAAAACGCGTGGCGAGCGCGCACGCACAGTTTTATGTCTCTTTGACCATTTTTTAAGGCAAGTGCAAGTCGGGATCATAAAGGGGCGGACTTCGCAAGGAGGCAAGCTTCACAAAAGGGGTAGTGGTTGCGGGTCTGTGCTTGTATCGTTTGACACAAGCTTTATATGCATCAGGCAAACGGAAAACGGAGATCGGCTTCGTTTCGCAATGAACCGGCAGGATGAGCGATGAGCCAGCATAACGGCAATGCAGACCGCGTGGGCGCACAAGGTGGCATGGAGCATTCATTCGGCTTCAAGGCTGTCGATGAAGACACCAAGCAGGGGCTGGTCAACGACGTTTTCCATAAGGTCGCCAAGCGCTACGATGTGATGAACGATCTCATGTCGGCGGGCATGCATCGTGTCTGGAAGGATGCGATGATCGCATGGCTGGCGCCATCGAAGCGAGCGGGCTGGACCTCGCTGGATGTTGCAGGCGGAACCGGTGACATTGCGTTCCGCATTGTGGAAGCATCTGGCCGTCAGGCGCATGTCACCATTCTCGATATCAACGGTTCCATGCTGGGCGTGGGCCGCGAGCGCGCGATCAAAAAGGGGCTTGCCGACAATCTCGATTTCGTCGAGGCGAATGCCGAGGAACTGCCTTTCGAGGATAACAGCTTCGACGCCTATACAATTGCTTTTGGTATTCGCAACGTTCCACATATCGACAAGGCGCTGTCGGAAGCCTATCGCGTGCTGAAGCCCGGTGGGCGCTTCCTGTGCCTCGAATTTTCCGAAGTCGAGCTGCCGATCCTTGACAGGGTGTATGACCAATGGTCGTTTCAGGCCATTCCGCGCATCGGCAAGATGATTACCGGCGATGCCGATTCCTATAGCTATCTGGTTGAATCGATCCGCAAATTCCCAAAGCAACAGGATTTCGCCGCCATGATCGAGAAAGCCGGTTTCGAGCGGGTGAACTGGCGTAATTTTACCGGCGGTATTTCTGCTCTCCACTCGGGTTGGAAGCTTTGATCGTGTCTATGTCGAATTTGGGACGGGATTGGGGCATCGACGCATGAGTAATTTTTCCGCCGCTTTCCGGCTGATGCGCGCCGGATGGGTTTTGACGCGTGAGGGCGTTATCAGCGCGCTGCCGGTCGAGGGACTTTCCGGTCTCCCGGCGTTCGGCCACAAGATTGCAGGCATGCTGGCGCGCCAGCGTGCACTTCACATGCAGCGTTCCGAACGCATGTCGCGGGCAATGAACAAGCTTGGCCCTTCCTATGTGAAGCTCGGCCAGTTTCTGGCGACCCGGCCCGATATTGTCGGGCGTGATGTGGCCGCCGATCTGGAACTTTTGCAGGATCGTCTCGATTTTTTCCCGCAGACCGATTCGGTTGCGGCCATTGAAGGTTCGCTCGGACGCAAGATTGGCGATCTTTATCTGCGTTTCGATGCGCCGATTGCGGCGGCTTCGATGGCGCAGGTTCATCCAGCGGAGGTCATGAAGCACGGTGCGCCGCTAAAGGTTGCGGTCAAGGTGATCCGTCCCGGCGTTCGTCAGCGTTTCGCACGCGACCTGGAGGGCTTCTTCATGGTCGCGCGCATGCAGGAGCGGCATGTGCCCTTCACGCGCCGCCTGCGCCCGGTTCAGGTGGTCGAGACGCTTCAGCAGACGACGCGCATCGAGATGGACCTCAGGCTTGAAGCGGCGGCGCTTTCAGAAATTGCCGAGAACATTAAGGACGACGCCGGTTTCCGTGTTCCCCAAGTCGATTGGGAACGGACGGGCCGCGACGTGCTGACACTCGAGTGGATCGACGGCATCAAGATGTCGGATGTGGATGCGCTCAGCGCTTCGGGATTTGACCTCAAGAAGCTCGCTGAAACGCTGATCCAATCCTTCCTCCGCCATACGCTGCGCGACGGTTTTTTCCATGCCGACATGCATCCAGGCAATCTCTTCGTGGACCATCAAGGGCTGATTGTTGCGGTTGATTTCGGTATTACCGGGCGGCTCAACAAGCAACAGCGGCGATTTTTGGCAGAAATCCTCTATGGCTTCATCACGCGTGATTATATGCGCGTGGCCGAAGTGCATTTCGAGGCCGGTTACGTACCGCATACCCACGATGTGGCGAGCTTTGCGCAGGCCATTCGCGCCATTGGTGAGCCGATCCATGGCCAGCCGGCGGAAACCATTTCGATGGCCAAGCTGCTGACGTTATTGTTTGAAGTGACCGAACTTTTCGACATGGAGACCCGGCCGGAACTGCTGATGCTCCAGAAAACGATGGTCGTCGTCGAAGGCGTGTCGCGCACGCTCGATCCACATTTTAATATGTGGAAGGCGGCGGAACCGGTCGTCGGCGACTGGATACGCAAGAATCTCGGGCCGCAAGGCATGCTTGTCGACGCGAAGGACAGCGCTTATTCACTGCTTCATTTCACGCGCAAGACGCCGGAACTCGTGGCACGCGTGGAACGCGTTTCGGTTGCACTGGATGACATGGCGGTAAACGGATTGCGTTTTGACGAGGCGACGGCAGAAGCTATCGGCCGAGCCGAGGCGCGCCACTCACGCTGGGGTCGTATAGCGCAGATGGTGATTGCGGTAGCGCTGGCTGCGATAGCGATAAAGCTCTATATCTGGCTTTGAAATTACTTTTAAGGGTGACAAGCGACCTTTAAAGTGATTTCAATGATTGCACTTGTAACAAGCAGGTGCAATCAGATGGCCAGTATTACCGTCCGTAATCTCGACGATGCCGCCAAGGAACGTCTGCGCATCAGGGCAGCACAGAATGGGCGCTCCATGGAAGAAGAAGCGCGCCTGCTTCTGGCCGGATTGGAGAGAGCTCCACAAGCCATTGCAGTGTCTCCGGGCGCGGCGGCTTCGCTGGCTGGCAAACGCATTCTTCTCATTATCGGTGGCGGTATCGCCGCCTATAAGACACCGGACATCATTCGCCGTCTGCGCGAACGTGGCGCCCATGTGCGTCCGCTGATGACGGCTGCGGCGCAGCAATTCGTGACCCCGCTGACCGTCGGTGCGGTATCGGCGGATCATGTTTATACCGATCTCTTTTCGCGCGAGGATGAACAGGATGTGGGCCACATCCGGCTTGCCCGCGATGCGGATCTGATCGTCGTAGCGCCCGCGACCGCCGATCTCATGGCGAAAATGGCGAATGGGCTGGCGGACGATCTCGCCAGCGCCGTGCTCCTGGCGCGAAGAGTTCCTGTGCTGATTGCTCCGGCCATGAATCCGGCCATGTGGGATAATCCTGCCACGAAGCGCAATCGCCTGACGCTGGAGAAAGATGGTGTGCGTTTCATCGGCCCGGACAGAGGCGAGATGGCCGAAAGCGGCGAGGCGGGAACGGGACGGATGAGCGAGCCGCTGGCTGTCGTTACGGCAATCGAAAACTTGCTCGCACCTCAGGCAAAGCCGCTTGCGGGCAAAACCATCGTCATGACCTCTGGACCGACGCATGAGCCGATCGATCCAGTCCGCTATATCGCCAATCGCTCATCCGGCAAGCAAGGGCATGCCATTGCGGCAGCCTTGGCCCGGCTCGGTGCGACTGTTCATCTGGTGTCCGGCCCGGTGAATATTCCCGATCCTGAAGGCGTCGATGTTGTTCGTGTCGAGACGGCACGTGAGATGAATGCGGCTGTGGAGCGTCTTTTGCCCGCCGATGCGGCGGTGATGGTGGCCGCAGTTGCCGATTGGCGCACGGCAAGCTCGGCCGATCAGAAGATTAAGAAGAAGCCGGGTGAAAACGCGCCGACGCTTTCCATGGTAGAAAACCCGGATATTCTGGCCGGTGTGGGACACAGCGCCAAACGTCCCGGTCTTGTGGTGGGGTTTGCAGCGGAAACGCAGGACGTGGCGGCGAATGCGCAGCGTAAGCTTGAGAAAAAGGGAGCGGATTGGATTGTCGCCAACGATGTTTCGCATGTGCCGGGTGAGGGTAGCGTCATGGGTGGCGACCGCAATAGTGTCCGTATTTTAAGCCGCTCCGGCATTGAGGAATGGCCGGAAATGAGCAAGCAGCAAGTAGCTGAAAAGCTTGCGGAAAAGATAGCCGGGAAGCTTCTTGAAATAAAAAGCTGAAAAATTTTCGCCGGTCGTGTCACATTCGCGGGAGTCTAACTCGTCTTGATAACGAACGACGAAAATGCGTCGTGAAATTCAAGGAGCAGACAACATGGAACCGAGACTTTCCCCGCACAAGCTCGCACCGAAGATCATGCAGGCCATGATCGGGCTGGAAAAAGCTGTCTCCGAAGCCGGGCTGGAATACAGTCTTTACGAACTGGTGCGTATCCGCGCGTCGCAGATCAACGGTTGCGCTTATTGCATTCATATGCACACGCGCGATGCCCGCAAGGCCGGCGAAACAGAAGAGCGCCTTTACCTCGTTGCGGCATGGCGCGAGTCGCCTCTGTTCACCCCGCGTGAGCGGGCGGCGCTGGCATGGACGGAATCCCTCACCCTTCTGGCGGACACAAGGGCGCCAGATGAGGATTTCGATGTCTTGAAGGAGCATTTTACTGACGAGGAGATCGTGAATTTGAGCATGGCGATTAATGTCATCAATATCTGGAATCGGATTGCAGTCGGGTTTCGTACCGTACATCCGGTGACGGTCAATGCAGCAGCTGCCTGAGCGACAAGTCAATGATGCGGAGGCGTTCGAGGCTTTGCGACCCCGGCTCATCCGCATCGCCTATCGTATGACGGGCCTTCATGCCGAAGCGGAAGACATTGTGCAGGATGCCTGGCTGCGCTGGAACGCAACGGATAAGGATACCATTCGCAGCCCGGAAGCATGGCTGGTACGGGTCGTCAGTCATTTGACGCTCGATCATCTGAAATCGGCGCGTGTGCGTCGTGAGAGCTATCCCGGCATGTGGCTGCCTGAGCCGCTGGTGGAGGAAGAGGAAGACCGCAGCGACGATATTACATTGACGCTGATGCTGGCGCTTGACCGCTTGTCGCCACTGGAGCGAGCCGCTTTTCTGTTGCACGACGTGTTCGACATGGATTTCGAGGAAATAGGGCGGGTGCTAGACCGCGATTCCGCGGCCTGCCGCCAATTGGCAAGTCGTGCGCGTCGTCATGTGCGGCAGGAAAAGCCACGCTTTACCTTGCCGGAAGATCGCGGACGCACGATTGCCGAAGCCTTCTTTCAGGCATCACGCAGTGGCGACATGACCGCCCTGCAAGGTCTGCTTGCCGAAGATGCGGTGATCTATTCCGATGGCGGCGGCATCCGCAACGCAGCGCTCAATCCGATTGTTGGCCGTGACAAGATCATGCGTTTCTATGAGGGGATTGCTCGCAGGGCCGATGGTATCCCGCCATCGATCCATCAATTCGCGGTGTTCGATGGCTTGCCCGGCCATATGAGCGTCGAAGCGGACGGTTTGCCGCAAGTCTCTGCCATCGAATTGGATGGCGGCCTGATCCGGACGATCTATCTGATCCGCAATCCGGAGAAGCTTCGGCATCTACGAATGGCGGACGTTGAAACTTCGCCCGGTTTTGAATCCGATCAGGCCACGTCGCGGACCTGATAGTCCTTGACGGCGTCAAAGCGGATCGCCTTCCAGCGCTCCGCCTCGTAATTGAGAGAGAAGCCATTCTGGGCAAGGAAGACCGGGTCTTTATCCAGGTCGTGGGCGATGTCCGCGCGGTGCGAGGCGATGAAGCGGTCGACCTCTGCCGGGTCGTCGGCGGAGATCCAGCGGCAGATGGAGAAGCGCGACATTTCAAAACCCACTGGCAGTGAATATTCGATCTTCAGACGCTCTGTCAGAACGTCGATCTGCAGTGCGCCAACCACGCCGACGATTGCCGGTGAACCGTCGTCGGGGAGGAAGAGCTGCACAACGCCTTCTTCCGCCATTTGCTGAAGCGCTTCGCGCAGTTTCTTGGCTTTCATCGCATCGTCAAGGCGCACGCGGCGCAGAATTTCCGGTGCGAAATTCGGCACGCCGCGGAACAGAATATCCTCGCCCTCGGTCAGAGTGTCGCCAATGCGCAAAGTGCCATGGTTGGGGATGCCCACCACGTCGCCCGCGAAAGCTTCGTCGGCGATTTGGCGCGAACGAGCAAAGAAGAATTGCGGCGCAGACAGGCTTATCGGCTTGGTCGTGCGCACCAACTTCGCCTTCATGCCGCGCGACAACTTGCCCGAGCAAACGCGCAGGAAGGCGATACGATCGCGGTGGTTCGGGTCCATATTGGCCTGAATCTTGAACACGAAGCCGGTCATCTTGTCTTCGGTTGCGCCGACGGTCCTCGTATCGGCCTGCTGATCGCGCGGGGATGGGCCGAAATCGCAGAAGGCTTCGATCAGATCGCGCACGCCGTAATTCTTCAGAGCTGAGCCGAAATAAACCGGCGTCATATGGCCCTCGCGAAAGGATTCAAGATCGAACGGGCGGCAGACGCCACGTGCGAGCTCTACGCTGTCGATCCATGCCTGGCGTTCGTTTTCCGGTAGAAGCTTCGCCGCTTCTTCCGGGCCGCTCACCTTGGTTGGCTGCTCTTCGGCATCTTTCTGCCGGATGGTGGTGTTGTGCAGGTCATAGGTTCCGGCAAAGCTCTTGCCCGAACCGATCGGCCAGGTGACGGGGGCGGTGTCGAGCGCCAGCTTTTCTTCGATCTCGTCGAGGATTTCGAGGGGATCGCGCGCTTCGCGGTCCATCTTGTTGACGAAGGTGACGATGGGAATGTCGCGCATGCGGCAGACTTCGAACAGTTTCAGCGTGCGTGGCTCGATACCTTTGGCTGCGTCGATCACCATGACGGCACTGTCCACGGCTGTCAGCGTACGATAGGTATCATCAGCAAAATCTTCGTGGCCCGGCGTGTCTAGCAGATTGAAGATGCAGTCCTTGTACTCGAAGGTCATCACCGAAGTGACGACAGAAATGCCACGGTCGCGCTCGATGTTCATCCAGTCCGAGCGGGTCTGGATGCGATCCTTCTTGGCCTTCACTTCACCAGCAAGCTGGATGGCGCCGCCGAACAGCAGCAGCTTTTCGGTCAAGGTGGTCTTACCGGCGTCCGGGTGCGCGATGATCGCGAATGTGCGGCGCTTTGAAACGGGATGGTCAGCAGGCATGAAAAACTCGTAATGGCAAATGTTGGGCAGCATCTAGCAGGACTTGGTCAAAAGGTCGAGGCGAAATGAAAAAGCGGCGCGATAAGCGCCGCTTCAGTTCATCATCCGGATCGGGGTCAGCGTCTGATGCCGAGGCCGAATGCAATGAAAGACCAGCCCTGGAAAATCAGGTCGATGGCCAGAAATAGGCCGAGGATGAACAGGCTGTTGACCGGCCATTGCATGGCGATGACCAACCCCGCGAGCATGGTGACGACACCCGCCGCGACAATCCAGCCCCAGCCCTTCGATGGTTTGGACTTGAAGCCGAGCCAGATGCGGAATGCGCCGGAGCCCAGAAGAGTGGCAGCGAGCAAGAAGGTCAGGACGCCCGCCGCCAGAACCGGATTCACAAATGCAACGATACCGGCTGCGGCATAAAGCAAGCCACTCAGGAGCCAGAAGAAGAAGCTACCCCAGGTTTTGACGCCGAAAGCGTGAATGATTTCGATCACTCCGGCGATCAGCATCATCAAGCCCACATAGTAGACCGAAACCACCGTGGCGAGCACCAGATTGCCAAAGGCGATAGCGCCCAGGATCAGCATGGCGATGCCAAGCGCTACGAACCAGCCCCATTTGCTGGACAGTTCGGCGGGCAGGGTTGGACGGTCGAAATCATTATGCGCGGTTGCCATGATATGTCCCTCGAATTTTCATGTCCCTGTTGCAGCATATAAGGGAACGATTGAGTTTGACCAGTGGACACTCTGGCGGTTTTGGCAGATACGGTATATCTCTTTGCTGTTACTGCCGTTTTCCGCCTGGAGCGCATTTTGATCTGATTGAATCGGTTCGGTGCTTCAGTCTTTTGTGTTTACGCCTATCTTATCCGAAAACCATTCACACTTTTCGGGATGCACTCTAAAGTCGGTTTGATGTTCGATCTGGTTTCCCATTACTGGCCGCATATCCTAGCCGTTTTATCGATCGTGCTCGGAGCGATTGCGGCTATTCATGCGACCATGACCAAAGAAGAAGTGCGGACCGCGCTTGGCTGGGTCGGCGTCATCGTGCTCTCGCCCATCGTGGGCGCGGTCGTCTACGCAATTGCTGGTGTCAATCGCATCCGACGCTCGACGCTTACTCATCAGCGCGCCAATATGGGCAATATAGCGCTCTATCACCTCTCACATTTCGATACGACGAATGATCTGGTGCGTGCCGCCTTTGGCAGGCAATTTGGTGCGATGAAGATCCTCGGCGATGCGGTGAGCCGCTACGATTATACGAGCGGCAACACTATCGACATGCTGGAAACCGGCGACGAAGCCTATGGGGCCATGCTGGAGGCCATCGAAAGTGCCGAGCGTAGCATTCTGCTTGAGACATATATTTTCGACCGTGATCGCATTGGCGAGAAGTTTGCCGATGCGCTGGGAGAGGCAGTCAAGCGCGGCGTAGAAGTGCGCGTGCTGGTCGACGCGGTGGGGGCACGCTATTCATTTCCTAGCATTGTAAGATTGCTTAAGGAGAAAAACGTCGCTGTCGATGTGTTCAATGGCAACATCATTATCGGTCTGCGGCTTCCTTATGCAAATCTGCGCACGCACCGTAAAATCCTGATCGTCGACGGCAAACTTGCTTTCACCGGCGGCATGAATATCCGTGCAGGCTTCGTGCGTGCGATCGCAGGCAAAGGCGTGGCTTTCGACACCCATTTTCGGGTGGAGGGACCGGCCATTGCTGACCTGTTTCACATTGCTTCCGAAGACTGGCGTTTTGCAACTGGCGAACTTTTGACGGGAGATGCCTGGCGCATTGCACCGCCTGCCAATCCACCGGGAACCGGCACACTAGTGCGCATCGTGGGGTCTGGACCCGATAAGAATGTAGAAACGAACCAGCGCATGATGATGGGCGCTTTCTCCATCGCAGAACAGCATATTCTTGTCATGACGCCTTACCTGCTGCCGGATCGCGAGTTGATCAGTGCGCTGGTGACGGCTGCGCGACGGGGTGTTTCTGTCGATATAGTGGTACCTGGGGTCAACAATCTGAAGCTCGTGGATCGGGCTATGACTGCACAGTTCGACCAGCTTCTGAAAGATGGCTGCCGCATATGGCGCGCAAGTGGTGCGTTCAACCATTCCAAACTAATGACCATCGACGGTGCGTGGTCCTATGTAGGCTCTTCCAATATTGATCCGCGTTCGCTGCGGCTGAACTTTGAAGTCGATCTGGAAATTCTGGATCGCGATGTTGCCCGACAGGTGGAAGAACGGATCGGCAAGGTCATCGAAACCAGCCGCGAGGTCAACCTCGCGCGGCTGAAGAACCGGCCGTTTCTGGAGCGTTTGCTCGACAGGATTATTTGGCTCGGTTCGCCCTATCTTTGAAAAAAGTCAGGAACCCGTATGGCTTGCGGATATCGTCGGATTCAATTCCTGTAGAAGGTTTGTCGCGGTTTTAAGGTCAAGATGGGCCTTGATCGGCAGGTGATCGGAGGCCAGACGCGCAAGCGGCGTATTGTGCACCTCGACCGAAGTGACGAGATTGTGCGGTGCGCCCAGCACGCGGTCGAGCGCAAAAACCGGAAAGCGCGAGGGAAAGCTAGGCACCGCGGTAGCGACATGATTGAAGGTCGGAAATAGCGATGCCAATGACGAGCGCTTGCCGATGCGCCATTCGTTCAGATCGCCGATAAGCAGCGTCGGAAGCGTATCGGCTTCCTGAAGCACCGACAGGATTGTTTCAGCCTGCTGTTCGCGGGAGCGTTTCAGAAGCCCAAGATGCGCGGCGATGACGCGCAGCGGACCCGCCGGAAATTGCAGGTCAGCGACCAACGCACCGCGCGGCTCCACGCCGGGCAGCTTCAGTTGGTGCACATTGCGCACGATACCTTCTCGAAACAAGAGCACATTGCCGTGCCAGCCATGGCCCTTGGGCATGGTGGATGTGATCGGCACGGGCACCAGTCCATGACGCCGCTCAAGCAGTCCTAGATCGAGCAGGCCGGATCGCTCGCCAAACCGTTTGTCCGCTTCCTGCAAGGCGATGACGTCGGCGTCGATTTCGCTGATGACGTCAGCGGTGCGCTGTGGATTGAACAGCTTGTCGATGCCGATGCATTTGTGCACGTTGTAGGACGCGATGACGATGTCGCCGCCGGTTATATTGGCATGAAGCGGCCTGAATCCCGGACGGTTGCGAATGGCTGTCAGGATAGTTTTCGAAATCCGCTTCGTTTCCTTTTTCTTCTGCACCCGTTGTCACCTGCCAAGATTTATATCGCCAAAGATTTATATCGGTTGAAGATAGTACAGTTTCCGCACTACCAGACCCGAGTGCTGTAGAGAAACTGCATCGTCATTTTCTATATAGATAGCTTGCTATGCAGTTTGAACACCTGTGCCGTACACAATCCGGCGAGCGGGCTTGAGCGTTATGATAACGTTCGGTCATATGGGTGAGTTCCGCCATTCCTATCGCGCAATGAACCGAACCAGACGATCCGTCAGGCCCTTATAAGGCGGCTTGATGATGTCACTTGGCGCGGGTGCAAATTTGGTCAGCACCGGCATTGCCTTGGAGAATGTCAGGAAGCCATCATGCCCGTGATAAGCACCCATGCCGCTCGTGCCAACGCCGCCGAAGGGCAGATCGCTACACGCGAAGTGGTACAGCGTATCGTTGATGCAGACGCCGCCCGCAACCGCATGGGAGAGGATCGTTTCGATCTCGGCAGTGTTGTCGCTAAAGCAATAGAGCGCCAGCGGACGGTCGTGAATCTGCATATAGGTAATCGCATCATCGAGCGAGTGGTAGCTGAGGACCGGCAGAAGGGGGCCGAAGATTTCCTCCGCCATGATCGCGCTGGTCAATTCCGGCTCCAGAATGAGCGTCGGTGTCATCAGTCGGGGATGACGTTGCTGCCTACCGGATTCCAGAAGGGGAATGATAGCTTCGCTTTTCCCTTCCGCATCTTTTATCAGGCCCGCTAATCGAGCGTGTTGCACATCATTGATGATGGTCGTCTGGTCTTTGTCCGAGGCTTCATCCGTGTAACGCGATTGCATCTCGGCGCGGAGCAATGTCGTGAATTCGTCCCGCTTGCTTTGATGGATCAGCACATAATCCGGCGCGATGCAGGTTTGCCCGGCATTGAAGAATTTTCCGGTGGCAATCGAGCGCGTTGTCCTTTTGAGATTGGCATTCTCTGTAACGATGGCAGGCGATTTTCCGCCCAGTTCCAGCGTTACAGGCGTCAGGTTTTCGGCTGCGGCGGCCATGACCTTACGACCGACCGCTGTTGAGCCGGTGAAGAACAGGTGGTCGAAGGGCAGGGCGGCAAAACGCGCCGACAATGCAGCATCACCCAGTGCAACAGTTGCCCGATTGTCTGGAAAGGTATCTGCTATCAGTCTTTGCAGAAACTCAGCCGTGCGCGGTGTGTGTTCGGACGGCTTCAAGAAGACGTGATTGCCAGCGGCAATCGCTGCGATGAGCGGGGCGAGCGCGAGATTTGCCGGATAGTTCCACGGCGCGATGATACCCACGACGCCCAGCGGGACGAAACGGATTTCCGCCTTGGCAGGCCACAGTTTCCAGCCCGCTTTGCGACGTTGCGGTTTCATCCAGTGTTTGAGATGACGCAGTGCATCGTCGATTTCAGCAAAGATGACGCTCGCTTCACCGAGCAGGGTTTCGTGCGCCGACCGGTTGCCGAAATCAGCGCTTATGGCCTTTATCATCTCGTCCCGCCGGGCTTCAAGAAGATCTCGAAGGTGTTTCAGATCATCGATGCGCTGCTCATAGGGTGGGCGATGATCGACCCATGTTTTGCGCAGCCGCTGCAAGGTTGAATGCAGGTCGGTTTCGGAGGACGACATATCAGCGTTCATAGGCGAAGCCCTCTGTGGAGCGGGCGAAGAGGAATTGCGCCGCATAATAGGTGCCGAGCACCCAAAGCCCGTTGAACGGAATGACGATGCTGAAACGGCTATAGGCCAGCAGGGTGTCGCTGACCATGAAGAACAAGCCACCCGCAGCTGCAAGCCACGCCGCGTAACGTTGCGGCGTTTCGGGTTTCGTTGCAATGGCCCGGCTGACGGCCTGTGCGGCCATGGCGGCGAGCGCTGCGGCATAGATGATGACAGGTGCACTCATCGCCGTTGGCAAAGATGTCCACAGTCCCGCGACAACGGCTATTGCGGCAATGGCGAAAAGCACGAAAACGGTCTTGCTGCTTGCAAAGCGGGCATCGCGGCACAGAGCGTAGATATAAGCGCAATGGGTGATGAGAAAGCAGATCAGGCCGGCTAGAAAATAATCCCCCGGCAGCATCAGGAAGAAGTCGCCTGCGGCTGCGAATGCCAGACCGAAAGCCACCGCAAGGCCGAATGATTTCGACCGGGGCCGACCGGAACACAAAACGGCAAGCAGCAATAACAGGGTGGCTGTCGGTTTGGTGAGATAGTACAGCCAGCGCCAGAATGATGTCTCACCGTTCGCACTTAGAAGACCGCCTGCAATGGCGCAGATCGCGCATAGCAGGAAGAGGCCGTAGAGCGTTCTGTTTCTCCCGAATTCCAAGAGGCCTTTTCGGCGCATTCGCGATCCCCCAATCTGGAGCGTCATGTGTCTGCCTGAGCACCCCAAAGATAAGCCAAATCATTGAATTAAAATATTTTATCTGCAAATTTCTCTTGTTTTGCAGATTAATCCATCACAGTAGCCTGAAATAATAACGGAAAGGATAGTGGCGTTTTTCTCGAAAAATGTCCAACGCGCAGGCCGTCGGCCTGGCGGTCAGTCGCAAAGGGCGATTTTTATCGGGGCGGATGGTTTTGCACCAAGATCGCGGCATTGCCCGTTTGCACAGAACGTCCACGCACTGACTGTTTCGCCGGAGGCGGCCAGTATTATATCTCGACGTGGCGGGATGTGTGGATGATAGACGTACCAGCCGTCCTTCAGAACGGCATCTTCTGGCGGGTCCATACCGGCACCGGAACCCTTGATACGTGCTTCGGTCAGGACAAGTCCGGCAGGGGAGGCTTGCCAGTGTTCCTGCCAGGGTATTTTTTCGACGCTGTGGGTCCATGACAGGACGAAGGCGGTGGCGGCAACCTTTATGATGCCGCCCGCCGTTGCGATACAGACCGGCATTATCCGGCTGCGGTCGCGACAGGGGATCGCGACTTCCAGAAATGCCAGACAAGGAAGGCCGCACAGGCCGCAAAGCCCAGCTCGTCGCTATAGGGGTAGGTGGCAAGCATGAGTGCGATTGCGACAAAGGCCCAAAGGCGTTCCCACACTTTTAGTGGAGCGCGCAGGTGACCGATTGCCGCCGCTCCCCATAACAGAATACTGAGAAGCGCCTTCACGATCATATAGGCGAAGGCCAGCCAGAAGCCGTATTTTTCGGTAAGAGTTCCACCATCCTGCAACATGATAACCGGTTCATAGACCGCCATGAACGGCACGGCGAAACCCGCCACCGCAATACGAATAGCCTGCATGCCGATCTTCATACCCGATTCCCGTGCAATCGGGGCTGCGGCGAAGGCCGCCAGCGCCACGGGCGGGGTGAGGTCTGCCATGATGCCGAAATAGAACACGAACATGTGGGAGACGAGAAGCGGCACATCCAGATGCAGCAGCGCCGGACCGGCGATCGACGAGGTGATGATGTAGTTCGGGATCGTCGGGATACCCATGCCCAGCACCAGACAGGTAAGCATGGTCAAAACCAGCGAGAGGAAAAGCGAATTCTCGCCGACACTCACAATCACGCGGGCGAAAGTCGAACCGGCGCCAGTGAGTGCCAGAATGCCGATAATGACGCCGACAAGCGCGCAGGCAATGCCAACCGGCAAGGCATTTTTGGCGCCTTCACCGAGGCTTTCCAGACAAAGCCGCAGGGTCTCGCGTCCGCCGCGTACGGCGAAATTGATTGCGACCAGCACGGCGACCAGAACGATAATCAGGGTTATGCCGCGCAACTGATAGCCCAGAATGTTGAAAGTGGTTCCGAAGGCTGCAGCGGACATAATGCCGAGCGCGACCCAGAACAAAACTCTCACCGGGATGGACATGTTGCCCGCAACAGGCACGCCGAGAATGATGAGAGCGGTAAGGCTGAGGCCGACCGTGCCAGCAAAAAGCGGCGTATAGCCCGAAAACAACAGCCAGACGAGCGCGGCGAGCGGCAGAATGAGATACCAACGCTGGCGCAGCGCGCCGATGGCGCTGGGCATGTCATCCTTGTTCAGCCCCTTCATTCCCAGACGCCGTGCTTCGAGATCGACCATCACGAACACGGTAATGAAATAGAGGATCGCCGGGACGATGGCCGCCTTGACGACTTCAACATAGGCCAGGCCGAGGGTTTCGGCCATGATGAAGGCGACCGCGCCCATGACCGGCGGCATGATCTGGCCGCCCATGGAGGCGACGGCCTCGACGCCGCCGGCAAAAGCGGGGCGGAAGCCGGATCGCTTCATCAGCGGGATTGTGAACGCGCCCGTGGTCACCACATTTGCGACGCCCGAACCGTTGATCGTGCCCATCAGGGCGGAAGAAATGACGGAGACCTTTGCCGGTCCGCCGCGCGATGCGCCAACCGTTCCCATCGCGATATCGTTGAAAAGCTGGATCATGCCTGCCCGTTCGAGAAAAGCGCCGAACAGGATGAAAAGGAAGATATAGCTGGACGAAACATAGATCGGCGTGCCGTAAATGCCTTCGGTACCAAGGAAGAGAACTTCGACGACCTGCTCAAAGTCATATCCCCTGTGGTTGAGAGGAGACGGCAGATACTGGCCGAAGAGGCCGTAGGCGAGGAAGATGGCGCAGATCAGCGGGAGGGTCCAGCCCATCATCTTCTGGCCTGCCCAGAAAACGATGGCCACGACAATCACGCCGATGATGATATCCGGCGTGTTGGGCTCGCCAGCGCGGATGACCAGATCTTCGTAGAATATCCAATGATAGAGACTGAGTCCGAATGCGAGCAGCCCGGCGAGCCAGAAAAGCGCCCGCTTTGCGGAGGCGGTGGATGCGTTTGCGTAAAGGCCGAACAGGAGCAGCAGAAGGAAACCGACGTGAATAGACCGCACGACCTGACTGGGCAGCGGGGAATAGGCGGAAGTCCAGAGCTGGAAAACGGAAAAAAGGACTGCGATGCCAAACAAGATTCTGGCGCCCTGGCCAAAGCCCCAGCCCGGAATATGTTCAGCCGATTCAACAGCGGCGTTTTCGGTCTGCGTCATATGCGAACCTTCAGAATGTTGTACTGTAACGAAGACAGGAATGCAGAGCCTGTACGGGCTTCGTGCGAGCCTGCGACAGTGATAGCGTCATGGGAAAAGGTGCGGCCTTTGCTTCATACCGCACCTTTGGCATCGAATGCTTATTCGATGCCTTTTTCCTTATAGTATCGCAGGGCACCCGGATGGACGGGGACCGGCGAGGTGATCGTGCTCTTGTCGAGCTTGATCGCCTTGGCGGATGAGTGAGCTGCGGCAAGCTGATCAAGGTTCTCGAACAGCCGCTTTGTCATCTGGTAGACGAGTTCTTCATCAAGATCCGGACGCACGATCAGGTAGTTGATGACCGAGGCAGTCGTCACGTCCTTGTCCTGGCCGGTGTAGGTGTCGGCCGGGATTGTATTGACCTGATAAGGGGCACCGATCTTTTCGATGACGTCGGCCGGAATTTCCACGACGTTGATCGCTACGGAATTGGCAAGGTCACGCAAGGAGGCAACGCCCAGACCGGAAGATTGCAGGGTCGCATCCAGCTGGCGGTTTTTCATCAGCTCGACGGATTCGGCAAAAGGCAGATATTCGATTTTTCCAAGGTCATCGTAGGAAAGGCCGGCGGCCTTGAGGATTGTGCGTGCATTCAACTCGGTGCCAGATTTCGGTGCGCCCACGGACAGGCGCTTGCCTTTCAGGTCGGCCAAAGTCTTGATGCCCGATTCCTTGGAGGCAACGATTTGCACGTAATTCGGGTAAATTGCGGCAAGGGTGCTGAGATTGGTCAGCTTTTTCTTGAAGCCGGCCTCTTCGTTGCCTTCATAAGCGTCGCGAAGCGAATCACCCAGGGTGAAAGCAACTTCTCCGCGACCGCTGTTGATCAGATTGATGTTCTCGATGGACGCCTTGGTAGCCTGTACTGAAGGCCGGGCATCAGGAATGCTGGAATAGATCTTTTCCATGGCCACACCGAGCGGATAGTAAACGCCGCTGGTGCCGCCGGTCAGAATGTTGATGAATTCCTGCGCCTGCGCCTGTGCTGAGCCCAAGACGAGGCCCAGCGCCGTCGCGACTGATGCGATCGATTTTCTGCTCGAGAATTTCATGTGTCCTCCACTGTACTCCGCTAGCGTTCCTCCCCGGAACGTCGCCCCGCTTTATAGGGAAACACTGACCGTTAGAACCCCACTTTGGGCTAATTGCACAGACATGGCTTCCCTATTACCGAGCGCTGAAAGGTACAGCAGCGCAAAGAGAATCCAAACCTTTTTTGAGCACTGCCTTAATTCACCTGCGAAATGCAGCAGACATTCCCGGATTTTGATGCGATCCAGAAGCCTGGTGTCTTTCATCGAACCGGCACCCAGCCGGGTCAGGAAAGGTTTTTCCGGCGCTCGATTTCTTCTTCGCCTGGATTGTCCATCGCGAAGGAACCCGTCGTTATATCGCCTGACCGCTGGTAGCGGGCGACGACGACGCCACTGGGGGACGCGATAGAATTGACGAGCCTGAAGGCGGCGGGTGCCGCATTGTCAGCGAACAGACGTTTACCCGGGCCTAAGATCACCGGGTAGATCAGCAGGCGCAGTTCATCGACAAGATCGTTTGCGAGCAATTGCTGTACAAGTTCGCTGCTGCCCTGCACCATCAGGTCGGGACCGTCACTTTGCTTTACTTCACGCAGCTTTGCGACGATATTGTCGCCTAGTTCCCGGCTGTTCTGCCAGTTCAGCGTTTCAGGCGAGTGCGTCGCGACATACTTGGTCGCATCGTTGAACAAGCGGGCGATCCCGCTCTCGCCATGGTCGTAATCGGCTGCGTTCTGGTCGGTTTCGATATATGGCCAATAGGCGGCAAAAATATCATAAGTGCGCCGGCCCAACAGGAGATCGAAGGGTTTCGAGAAGTTCTCTTCCATCGCATTCGCGAGGGCGTCGTCCCAGTAAGGCACTGTCCAGCCACCATATTTGAACTGGCCGCTCCGGTCTTCTTCCGGTCCGCCGGGGGCTTGCATGACCCCGTCGAGGCTAAGAAATGTTCCGACAATAATCCGTCGCATGATTGTCCTCCCAGACATTCCGCCCTGTCGGGCAGTTTATAGGGAGGCGGCGAATTGGCCTAGACGCAATTTCAGTTTTGCGCTTCGTCGCGTTTCGCGGCGACGCTTGCGGCCGATGCACTCGGCGCGTGTTGAAAGTTCTGTATTGCCGCGCAGGTCTGTTTGCAGGATGACACCTTCCTGCTTCAGCCAGCGGATCATGTCGCCGAAATCACGGTCGTATGCAGGTTGTTCCATGGCCTGTACCTGCTGCCACGTGGATAGGAGCAGAATGTCGTTTTGCATCGAGTGTGGCAAGTATGTGCTGGAAACAAAAAAGCCCGCTTGCGCGGGCTTTTTGGGGTGCTTCTGAACCTTGGTAGTGGTCCGAAGACTTGGAAATGGTGCCCAGAAGAGGACTCGAACCTCCACGCCCTTGCGAGCGCCAGCACCTGAAGCTGGTGCGTCTACCAATTCCGCCATCTGGGCGACGAGGACCCATCTAAGGGGTCGACTTGCTTGTGTCAATCGCGTTTTCGATATTCAGTCAGCTTTTTTTCAGCTCTTGCATTTTATGCGCTGAAAAGAGGTCGGGCGCATCGCGGCGCCCGATCAAAACAGCTTCAAAACCGTGTCAAGCTTCGAGGATTTCTTTCGAAGCGACGGTCGAATCGGCATTGAGGCGATAGATTACCGGAACACCGGTGCTCAGTTCCTGCTTGAGGATTTCTTCCGGCGTCAGGCCGTCGAGCGCCATGATCAGCGCGCGCAACGAATTGCCGTGCGCCGCGACCAGAACAGTCTGCTCGCGCAATACGTGCGGCTGGATCTTGTGCAGATAGTAAGGCCAGACGCGGGCGCCGGTATCCTTCAGGCTTTCGCCGCCTGGAGGCGGGACGTCGTACGAACGGCGCCAGATATGCACTTGTTCCTCGCCCCATTTGGTACGGGCATCGTCCTTGTTAAGACCGGACAGGTCGCCATAGTCACGTTCGTTCAAAGCCTGATCGCGAATGGTTTCGAGGTTTGACTGATCGAGCTGGTCCAGAATGTGCTGGCAGGTCACCTGCGCACGCGAAAGGACGGAAGTGAAGGCGATGTCGAACTTGAGGCCCGCGATCTTGAGGCGCTGGCCTGCGGCCTTGGCTTCTGCGTGACCCTGCTCGGTGAGCCCCGGATCGCGCCAGCCGGTGAAGAGGTTCTTTAGGTTCCATTCGCTTTGGCCGTGGCGGACAAGGACGAGTGTACGGGACATATTCAGTGCTCCATGGATGCGAGATAGAATCAGTCGTTGAGCCCGAGCACGTCGAGCATGGAATAAAGGCCGGGCTTCTTACCGTAGGCCCATAGGGCGGCTTTTACCGCTCCGCGCGCAAAGATGGTGCGGTCTTCGGCATGGTGCGAGAGCACGATACGCTCGCCCATACCGGCGAGGATCACCGAATGCTCGCCGACCACTGAACCGCCGCGCAATGTGGCAAAACCGACCGTGCCGGTCTCACGCGGGCCGGTATATCCGTCGCGCACGCGCACGCTCTTTTCTTGAAGGCTGACGGCGCGGCCTTCTGCAGCGGCTTCGCCCAGAAGCAGCGCTGTGCCGGACGGCGCATCGACTTTGTGCTTGTGATGCATTTCCAGAATTTCGATGTCGAAATCTTCCGGACCCAGTGCTTGCGCCGCCTTCCGCGCAAGAACAGAAAGAAGGTTGACGCCGAGACTCATATTGCCGGATTTGACAATCGTTGCGTGTCGGGCGGCGGCGCGGATCTTTTCCTCGTCCTCGACAGAGCAGCCCGTAGTGCCGATGATATGTACGATGCGTGCCTGGGCAGCCAGGCCGGCGAAGTTCACAGTTGTTGCCGGGGTCGTGAAATCGAGAACGCCCTGCGCCTTGGCGAAAACCGGCAACGGGTCGTCTGTAATTGGAATGTACAACGTACCGACGCCGGCAATTTCTCCGGCATCCCTGCCCAGCAGGGGAGAACCGGGACGCTCCACCGCTCCGGCCAGTTTTACGTTTTCCATCGACTGGATGGTGCGAATCAGAGTCTGCCCCATGCGTCCGCCTGCGCCGACGACAACCAATCCAATTTCCTGGTCCATTGTGCTATTGACGCCTTCCGGTTCGCCGGTCATCGGGTTTCTCCTGTACGCAATTCCTCGGTTGCCTGTTCGGTCAGCACGTCACCATTGCCGCTCTGCAACTGGTAGAAACGAGCATAGACACCATTCTGAATGCCGATCAGATCATCATGGCGGCCTTCTTCGACCACGCGACCTGCTTCCATCACGACGATGCGGTCGGCATTGACGACGGTGGAGAGACGGTGCGCGATGACGATCGTGGTGCGACCATGCATGATCTGGTCGAGTGCCATCTGGACCCGCTTTTCCGACTCGTTGTCGAGTGCAGAGGTTGCCTCATCGAGCAGAAGGACAGGCGCATTGCGCACAATGGCGCGGGCAATGGAAACGCGTTGGCGCTGGCCGCCAGACAGCGTTACGCCGTTTTCGCCAATCGGTGTGTCGTAGCCTTGCGGTTGTTGCTCAATGAAATCATGTGCATGGGCCAGTTTCGCGGCTTCGATGATTTCGGCATCTGTCGCATCCGGGCGTCCATAGCGGATATTGTCAGCAATAGTACCTTCGAAGAGATAGGGCTGTTGCGAGACATAGGCTATGGCGTGACGCAGCGATTGTTTCGTGATCTTGGAAATGTCCTGCCCGTCGAACAAAATCGCGCCTTTGTTGAGATCGTAAAACCGCTGGACAAGGCTGATCAGGGTTGATTTGCCCGCGCCAGATGCACCGACTACGGCTGTTGTCTCACCGGCCTTGGCAGTAAAGCTGACGCCATGCAAAACGGGGGCGACTTCGCTGTAAGAAAAGCAGATATTCTTGAAGCTGATTTCACCGAGGCCGGGTTTCAGTTCAAGCGCGTCCGGGGCATCCCCCTGGAGCGGCTCGATATCCAGCACTTCATAAATCATGCGTGCATTGACCAACGCCTTTTCGAGGCCGACCTGAAGGCGGGCGAGACGGCGGGCAGGATCATAAGCCAGAAGCAAGGCGGTGATGAAGGCGAACATGGCGCCGGGCGGCTGCTGTTCGAGGATGGCGCGATAACCACCGTAAGCCAGCACGCCGGCAACGGCAAAACCTGCCAGCATTTCCGAAATCGGTGTGGTTCGTTCTGAAACTTTGGCGATCTTGTTGCTGCGGCCCTCGGCCTGATCGATCAATGTGTCTATCTTGGCGCGCAGCTGGTCTTCCATCGTGAAGGCTTTCACGATGGTGATGCCTTGCACAGATTCCTGCATTGCGCCTAGGAGATGAGAATTCAGGTGCACGAGATCGCGTGTGACTGAGCGGATGCGGCGTGAAATATAGGCGACCGCCAATATGAGCGGTGGGCCAATCAGGAAGACGATCGCGGACAGAACCGGATCCATGTAGAACATCATGCCGACGAGGCCGACAAGTGACACCAGATCTCGGGCAATCGATGAGATCGTCATGTTGAGAAGATCACGTATGCCGGTGACGTTCTGATTGATCTGCGCCGCGAGCTGCCCGGAGCGGGTGTCATTGTAGAAATTCAGCCCGAGTTTCATCAGATGATCGAAGATACGTTTCTGGTAGCGTGCAACGAGATTGTTGCCGATCTTCGCAAGTTCCACTGCCTGTATGTAGCCGGAGAAGCCGCGCAGGATGAAAATTGTAAGAAGCGCGCCGCAGATAACCCATATGAGACCGACCTTCTGTTCGTAGAAGATCTTGTCGATCATCGGCTTCATGAGATAGGCAAGCGCGCCGTTGGATGCGCCGACGATCAGCGAAGCCACAATCGCGATGATGTAGTTTTTCTTATATTCGCGGATGTTTTCCGACATCATTCGCCGGATTACGCGCGTGGCTTCACCCGTATCGATCTTCTTGTTTTTCTTCCTGAATAGGCTCACGTGCAAAGCGCTTTTTGTCTTTGGGCCATCGGAAACCCGGCGGCTGTCGTTGAAAATGCGTTGGTATCAAAACCAGAAACGCTGTGATAAAAAGGCGAAGAGCAACTTCATCACAGCGTTTCTATAACGTCATCCTGCCTGCTTGACCATCCTCAAGCGTGGGGTAGAGGCGGTGTCAGGATGTGCGCCAGCGACGACCCTCGGTCGAAACCTCGAAACGGGAAGGGGTGCGTGCAAAGGCGGAAAGGCCACTCAGCGCCGCCAGCTGATGCGTAATGACGCGGATCGGTATATCGCGCATGATCTCTTTATGCGGGGCCTTGTCTTCGAAAGCAGCTCGGAAGGAACCCGCTTTCAGTGCGGAAAGGATGCGTTGCGGAATGCCGCCGGATAGATACACGCCGCCATGGGCCATGAAGATCAGCGCCAGATCGCCCGCCACGCGGCCCAGATAGGTCACGAAAAGCTCCAGCGTTTCGGCAGCTTGTGCGTTGCTGCCATCAAGACCGGCGGCGGTGATGTCGGAGGGTGTTTCGAGGGATGGAGAAGCCTTGTCGGCAGCGCAGATTGCGAGATAAAGGTTGCGCAATCCGCGTCCGCAGAGGATTTGTTCTCCGGCAACGCGCCCATCGATGCGTTCGATATGCGGGAAAACCTGATAGTCGCGTTCGGTGCGCGGGCCGATATCGATATGGCCACCTTCGCCGGGCACAGGCACCCATGCATGGCGTGTGCGGATAAGGCCGGCGACACCAAGACCCGTGCCGGGGCCAAGCACGACGCGCGTGGCGATGATCTCCCCGGATTTGCCGCCTATCTGTTCCAGGTGGTCGCTTTCCAGCGAGACGACAGCGAGCGCCTGCGCCTCGAAATCGTTGAGGACGGTGACGTCCTCAAAGCCAAGATCGGAGATCATCTGCCGGGGACGGACAACCCAGGGGCAGTTGGTGAGGTCGATTTCGTCGCCGTCGACAGGTCCGGCAACGGCCAGAATGGCCGAGCGCGGAAGGATCGAGGTGTGGTCGAGAATGGCAGTCTGGATTGCCTCATCGATGGTGGCGTAATCGGCGGTCTGAAGAACCGGGAATTCCTTCGGTTCAGCGTTGGAGTCCACAAGGATCGCGAAGCGCGCATTGGTGCCGCCAATATCGCCGACAAGAACCGGAAACTTGAAAATCTGTTCGGCGTCGATAATCGCTTGCATTGCCTCTCCCTGTGATTCCTGACGCCTGCGGTTCAATGCTCGCTGGGCCATATGCCATCTCGAATTCAGTCCAGTGCCTTGATCAGTTTCTCGGCCGTCGCGTGGTTCAGCGCCATCGGAATATCATAAACGCTGCCCAGTCGAGTCAACGCCTTGACATCCACATCATGCGGCAGCGGAGATAACGGATCGATGAAGAATATCAGAACCTGAACAGTTGCTTCCGCTATCATTGCGCCAATTTGCTGGTCGCCGCCAAGGGGACCGCTTTTTACGCGATGGATGGTCAGCGAGGGGCAGGCATCAAGAATAAGGCCACCTGTTGTTCCAGTCGCGACAATATCATAGCGGGATAGCGGCTGCTCATGGGCTTTGGCAAAGGCGACCATGTCGTCCTTTTTCTGGTCGTGGGCGATCAATGCAATGCGCAGGCGTTCCGTCATGAGATTGATAACCTTGTCAGTCGATATCTAAATCGGTTTAAACCTATAGCGAAGCTACAGCTTGGTGAAAAGAGGCGTTAATGGCATCGCAGTCGATCCGGGTGAAAATAGCGTACCCGGATCGCTTTTTGTTATTGTGCGCCATAAGTCACATCTGCAATCGAATTTGGAGCCGGACCATCCAGAACAACAGCACATGCTTTCGGAAGATCGGAAACCATAACGGGTTTTGGCTTTTTGGACGGCTTGCTTGATGGTTTTGCAGGCTTCCACGGCTCGTCCGTGAACCACCATGCCAGCGATTTGTCGCAACCATCGCCCGGCGCCACTTTCGACTGAGACTTGCATTGAGGCGATCCGGGCTGGCAGGTGAGGCGGACGTGGAAATGGTAGAAATGGCCCCAATAAGGGCGGACCTTGCCAAGCCAGCTGCGCTCGCCTTTCACTGTGTTGCAAAGTTGCTTCTTGATGCCTGGATGTACGAAAATACGTTCAACTTCCGGGTAGCTCGCGGCATGCTTCAAAAGGGCGGTGCGGCTCGATGTCCATTTCTTCGGATCGATATAGAGCGAATCCGGCTTCAGCATAGACACGGCCGACACGCTTTCGCGTTCTGCATCGGTAAAACGCTTTTTGGGCATCGGCGTCAGCCAAATATCGGCATCGAGGCCGACCTGATGCGAAGCGTGTCCCGTCAGCATTGGCCCGCCGCGCGGCTGTGAGATGTCGCCGACGAGGAGGCCCGGCCAACCGTCAGTTGCCGCGTCCTGGGACAGTTTTTCCAGAAGGGCGATCATGCGGGGATGGCCCCACCGCCGATTGCGTGACAGGCGCATCACCTGCCAGTTGGGGCCGTCGGTGGGGAGCGCGACCGCGCCTGCGAGACAACCCTTGGCGTAAAAGCCGATGGATTGTGGCTGTTGCGTCAGAACGGGCAGTGTTTGTGTGCCAAAAGCCTGTTTGGCAGGTATATTTTCTGCCGCAGCCAGCGGTGCGAAGTCAGCGGAGACCATAGCCACCAGCGCGGCGGCAAAAACGATCTTTTTCAGTTTGTTTGCGGTCATGGGCCATTCCATGGTTTGCCGGGAGGGCGTCGCGGCTGCGAATCAAGGCGACCGGATTGACGGCATTATGCTGTGTGATGGGCTAGCCAGCAATGCCGATCGCTTGTTCGGTGCGCTCAGCCGAGTTTGGTCAGTGCTTATGAAGCCGCGCAAGCATTGCGAGGGTGAGGATCGGCATGACGGTGCAGAAGACGACGAGCGGCCATGCCGTATCGCCTGGAAGCAGGATGATGAGGGCCGTTCCAGCAAAACTGACGATCAGGCTCTGAATGCAGAAATAGACGGCGACCGCCATGCCTGCGCAGTCATCGAATGCCGACAAAGCGCCGTTTGCCGCCATTGATACCGTCAGAACGATACCAACGGCAGCAAGCCACATCGGCAGGATGATGCTTGTGAAGGACGGCTCCAGCAGTTGCTCGCCCAGCAGGAGCAGGCACGCACTGACAAGGAGCGTCATCATGCCGAAAGCCACGCTGGTTCGCGCTTCCCGCTTTTGCATGTAACGCGGGAGGATGCGCGTCGCAATGATCATTGCGACAGCAACGCTTCCAAAGGCAAGGCTGAAGCCGGTTTCTGTAACGTCCGCCCGCTCGATCAGGATGCGCGGTGATGTGGAAAAGAACACAAAGAATGTGCCCATCGCCGTGCTGAAACTCAGCGTGTATGTCCAGAAGGTGAAGCTTTTCATGATCCGCGCAACGGTGCCTCGCGACGGATGGCTGCGCGTCGGGCGTGTTTCGTGCCAATGGCGAGCGGCCCGCCATACGGCAATGGCGGTCAGAAAACCGAGCATGGCGAAGATCGCGCGCCAACCAAGGCTCTGTGCGATCAGTGCGCCGGCGACTGGTCCCAGCGCAGGCACGAAAGACAGCATGGCGCTGAAGAGACCGTAGATCGTCGCGCCTTCCGGCCGTGTGGCATAGACATCCCGGATGGTTGCGAAAGTGGCGACAAGGGCTGCTGATGCGCCCACAGCCTGAAGAAATCGCAGGAATATAAAGACGATCGCATTATCTGTCATGGCGAGCATGAAGGATGCGATAGCGAAAAGCGTAGATCCGCCGAGTAGTATGGGTCTGCGCCCATAACGGTCGGAGAGGGGGCCGAACAGAAGTTGGCCGACACCGAGCATTACCATATAGAGGCTCAATGTGAGCTGCACCATGGCGGGCGTTGTTTGCAGAATACGCGGCATGGATGGCACCACCGGCAGGTAGATATCCATGGCAAGCGAGGCGAGAATGTCGAAAGGCGCCATAAGCGCGAGCGCAAATGGCAGGGAGTGGCTCCAGGATGGAGCTTTCTGGTCATCAAAGGGCATGATTATGCATCCGCTCGAAAGAATGATCGGGCGGCGATCTGCCTGCAATTATGGTATTGATTCCGGGACAGATGCCGCAACAGGTTGGAAGACTGTTGCGGCTTATTTTTCTGCTGACTTGGCGTTACCCATTGTTCCGATCCCGTTGAACATTATTGCGCGTGTTTTTACCAGCCGGGTTCGGGCAATGCAATCAGCGCCAGCTGCTGTCTCGCCACATAGCCGAAAAGGCGGTGCGATAATCCGGATAAAGAAATTCATAGCCGAGATTTTTTATGCGCTGGTTGGCTACACGTTTGTTTTCACCATAGAAAGAGCGGGCCATCGGCGTCATGTCTGCTTGGTTGAAAGGTACTTCCGGTGGCAAGCTCACGCCCATCAGTTCTGCGGCATAGGCTACAACATCCTGCGGCGGTGAAGGCTCGCTGTCGGTGATGTTGAAAATGCCGCCGGTATCCGTGCCTGCCAGCAAGCGCAACGCGCCTGCGATATCGTCGACATGAATGCGGTTGAAGACCTGATCCTGCTTTATGATGCGTCGCGCAGTGCCACGTTCCAGATTGATGAAAGCATTGCGGCCCGGCCCGTAAATGCCGGAAAGCCGCAGGATTGCCAGTGGAGTGCCGTGTTGTCTGGCGAGTTTTGTCCACACCTCTTCGGCTTCGACCCGTTCCAGCGAACGCCGGGAGACCGGTTTGCAGGGCGTGGCTTCATTGACCCATTCGCCGCTGTGGTCGCCATACACACCGACCGTCGAGAGATAGCCGATCCAGCGAATTGTGTTGTCGGGGCGGCGCAACACTTCTTCCACGATTGCGGCTGTCAGATCACCGCTATCGGCGGGGGAAATGGAAATCACCACATGGGTCGCTTTGGCCAGTCTGTCCAGAAGCTGCGGCGAGGGTACCTCGCCATCGAAGATGAAAGGCGTGATGCCTTCTGTTTCAAGAGCGGAAAATTTTTGCTGGTGGCGTGTTGTTCCGTCGATGCATTCTGCTTCAAGGGCGATCCTTCTCGCAAAAGCTCTTGCGGAATAACCGGCCCCGAACAGAAAAACGCGCATTTAAAATTCCTCTCCGCATGATCGCTCAAAACTGTTTACCGGTTCCAAGTTTTTACAATGTCCACTCTGCCCGCACCGTAGCATCCTCTTCCCGGGACGCCAGAGTTTCTCGCAAAATTGCAACCCGTTCTGAACTGGCCAGTTGCTGCAATGCCCATACTGCCGCACCGCGCACCACTGGCGCGGCATCTTCCAGCAGAGCCTCCACATGCGGCAACAGTGTTTTGTCACCCGAATTACCGGTCGCGATCAGGACGTTGCGCAGGAAGCGGTCGCGACCGATCCGTTTGACGGGAGAGCCGGAAAAAAGCGTGCGAAACGCTGGGTCCTCCAGTACCAGAAGGTCGGCAAGACACGGTTCCTTGAGATCATCACGAGCTTTCAGCTTTATTTCGCTGGTTGCTTGCGCAAACTTGTTCCACGGGCAAACGGACAGGCAATCGTCGCAGCCATAGATGCGGTTGCCCATCGCCTTGCGGAATTCGACCGGGATGGCGCCTTTATTCTCGATCGTCAGATAGGAAATACAGCGCCCGGCATCGATGCGGTAAGGTGAGGGGAATGCAGCGGTCGGACAGGAATCGAGGCAGGCACGGCAGGAGCCGCAATGGTCGCGTTCGGGCGCATCCGGCGGAATTTCCGCCGTCGTGAAAATCGAGCCGAGAAACAGCCAGGAGCCGAGCTCGCGGCTGACCAGATTGGTGTGCTTGCCCTGCCAGCCGAGACCAGCGGAAGCGGCGAGCGGTTTTTCCATCACCGGGGCCGTATCGACGAAGACTTTCACATCTTGTCCGGCGCGGGCGGCGAAGCGGCTGGCTATATGCTTGAGCTTGCCTTTGATGATGTCGTGATAATCGCGGTTTTGCGCATAGACTGAGATGGCTGCGCGATCCTTTTGCTCCAGTACGGTCAGCGGATTTGAATCCGGTCCATAGTTCATGGCGAGCATCATGATCGAACGGACTTCAGGCCAGAGTACGCTCGGATTGGCGCGTCGCGCTTCCGTTTCCTCCATCCAGAGCATATCGGCGTGATGCCCTTCGGCAATATACTGCCGAAGGCGCTCTGGCGCCTGCGGTATGGCGTCAGGTGTGGTGAAGGCGACCGCATCGAAGCCGACAGCTCTGGCTTCTTCAATCAGGAAGCGCTTGAGCCGTGCCTCTTTCGTTTCAGAAGTCGAGATCGCCATAATGAGCCACCGGAGCGAGCCCGCGCACGCGATCGGTCAGAAGCGGGCGGAAGGCAGGCCGTGATTTCATGCGTGAATACCAGTCCCGGGCAGCTTTGGTTTCGGCCCAGTCGATCTCGCCGAGATAGTCGAGCACGGAAATGGAAGCCGCCGCGGCCATATCAGCATAACTTGGAACACCCCCGGCAAGCCAGTCGCGAGTGGCGGCAAGCCAATCAATATATTTCATGTGCTGGCGGATGTTAGTTCGGGCGGCACGGATTGCTGTCGAATCCGGTGCGCTGCCGCCCATCTCTGCCGCCATCTGCAGTTTGAATACGCGCTCGCGGGCGATGTGACGGGTGACTTCGTTCTCGAATTTCAACAAGAACCAATCCACCAGGCGGCGTACTTCGGCACGCTCCATCGGGCTTTCCGGCAACAGACGGCGGCTGCGTTTTAGGGCGCCGCGTGTTTCATCCAGATATTCGGCGATCACGGTCGCGCCGACAACCGGCAGGTCGTTTTCCGCCAGAAGCACTGGCAGCGTCGCGGCCGGGTTGAGCACCAGAAACTCCTTGCGGCGCGACCACGGTCTTTCTTCGATCAGTTCAGCTTCCACGCCGTATTCGCCAAGGATGAGACGCACATAGCGCGAACCTGAGGACATGGGATGGTGAAAAAGCGTAAGCATGATCGACGCGGTACTTTCGACTGACTAGCTTGAATTGCGATTCGGCTTTAATTGATGTTCCGGTTGACCGATTGGGCGGTGGCTGGCGTTTACACATGCAGCAGGATATCTCTGCGGCAAAGCGATTCGAAGCCACCTCAACGGAATGTAAAGTCTATAAGGGCTATGCCTGCGGGAGACAAGCAATCGCTGGGTGGGTCTTTTCCCGTTCCGCATTCAGCATCGGGCGACATTTTTGGCATAGTTTTCGTGCCGACTATTTTAAGGTACTGACTTCATGGATGTTTTTAATCTGTTGGAAGCCGCATTGCTCGGTCTTATCGAAGGCATGACCGAATTCATTCCGGTCTCCTCCACGGGTCATTTATTGCTGATCGGTCATTTTATGGGATTCGAATCCACAGGAAAAACCTTTGAGGTCTTGATCCAGCTCGGAGCCATTCTGGCGATCCTGACGGTCTATTCGGCAAAGCTTCTGAAAATTCTGACCAATTTTCCCCGTGATGCCCGCACGCGGCGCTTCGTTCTGGGTATTCTTGTTGCTTTTCTGCCTGCCGCGCTCATCGGTGCGATGGGGCATAGTTTTATCAAGGGCGTGCTGTTCGAAACGCCCATGCTCGTGTGCATTATGCTCATCATCGGCGGTTTCATTCTGCTATGGGTCGATCAGCTCAATCTGAAGCCGCGTTACCACGATGTGATGGACTATCCGCTGCCGATCTGCCTCGCTATCGGCTTTATCCAGTGCTTCGCTATGATCCCCGGCGTTTCGCGGTCGGGCTCCACGATTGTCGGTTCATTGCTGCTTGGCGCGGACAAACGCTCCGCGGCGGAGTTCTCATTTTTCCTCGCCATGCCGACCATGGCAGGTGCATTCGGCTACGATCTTTACAAAAGCCATTCTGGGCTCTCCGTCAATGATGGAGCATTGATCACTGTCGGTTTTATATGCGCGTTTATTTCGGGCGTTTTCGTCGTGCGTTATCTGCTGGATTATGTTTCGCGCCACGGTTTCAAGCTTTTCGGCTGGTGGCGGCTGATCGTCGGCTCGGCAGGTCTGGCAGGATTGCTGATCTGGGGGTGAAGAGCAGTCCACACAGCGGACAAAAGGCCAATGATTTGGCTTTTGAGCGACGAACGCTCGGGGCTATAGTGGGGGGCGGAACAGGAATAAGGGGCCTTTCGGCCCCTTTCTCATTTCCATTTTCGTCGATGTCAGGCCAAGCCGGTTTTGGTGTACTGGCCGGCAACGCGATAGCGCCACAGATATGCCGGAAGTATCGCATCCACCGTTTCCGGTGTGATGCCCATGCCCTGAAGGGTGCGGCCTTCCTTGACAGCTTGTTCGGAGACGACATTATCGAATTTCAGCAGGGTGACCTGATCCGTGGTGAGCATCGGGTTGGGCAGGAGGCCGAGGATCAATGCTTGTACGCGCGCGACCCACCAGGGCATGGAAACGATCAGGCGCTTGCGGCCGATCACGCCCAGCATGTCTTTCATCCAGTTCCTGAACGGCTGTATGTCCGGGCCGCCGAGTTCATAGGTGCTACCTGGTATCAGTTTTCCGTCCACGGCACGAGCAACAGCTTCAGCAACGTCGCCGACATAGACCGGCTGAAGACGGGTCTCGCCGCCGCCGATGACCGGCATGACAGGCGAGAAACGCGCCATATTGGCGAAGCGGTTGAAGAAACGGTCCTCGTGGCCGAAAATGATCGACGGACGCAGGATCACTGTGTCCGGTAGAACGGAACGAACAGCATTTTCGCCTTGACCTTTCGTGCGAGCGTAGGCTGACGGAGAATTCACATCGGCTGCGAGCGAGGATAGGTGCGTCATGGGAATGCCCGCAGCCTTGGCGGCCTCGGCAATATTCTTGGCGCCCAGCACTTGCACCGTGTTGAAACGTTGGCGACCGCTTTCCGCGAGGATGCCGACAAGGTTCACGACATGATCGGAGCCCATGACGGCACGCTCCACCGAGCCGCGATGCCGGACGTTGGCCTGCGCCATCTGGATCTGCCCGACATTGCCAAGCGGGGCCATATAGTAAGCGATTTCCGGCTTGCGCACGGCAACGCGCACACGATAGCCGCGCTTGGTGAGTGCAGCGACGACCGCGCGTCCTACAAAGCCTGAACCGCCGAAAACGGTGACCAGCTGCGGCCTGTTGTGGACTTCGTTCGGTTCGGTCTTCATCCTTAACTCCTGCATGAAAGCCAGATTGCGCCGCCTGAAACGAGTGCTGCGGCGCGCTTTTCTGTGGCTGATTTACTGCCTTTTGCGTTCAAGGCAAAGGGGACTTGTTGTCACGATGACGATTGCGGCTGCTTTTCCAGCGTTAAACGTGCAATACCTCTTTGAGTTTTGTCTGCTTGCTGGTAAATCGCGCGCATGAGCACACCACTTGACCATATTCGTAATTTTTCGATCGTCGCCCATATCGATCATGGCAAATCGACGTTGGCCGACCGCCTCATTCAATTAACCGGCGGGCTGGAAACGCGTGAGATGAAGGATCAGATACTCGACTCGATGGATATCGAGCGGGAGCGCGGCATCACCATCAAGGCCCAGACCGTGCGCCTTCATTACAAGGCGAAGAACGGTGAAGATTACGTGTTGAACCTGATCGACACGCCCGGACACGTGGACTTTGCCTATGAAGTCTCGCGTTCGTTGGCGGCCTGCGAAGGGTCACTTCTGGTGGTTGACGCCTCTCAGGGGGTGGAAGCGCAGACGCTGGCAAATGTCTATCAGGCCATCGACAACAATCACGAAATCGTGGTGGTTCTGAACAAGGTTGACCTGCCTGCCGCCGAGCCTGAGCGCGTGCAAAGCCAGATCGAGGAAGTGATCGGCATTGATGCCAGCAGGGCGGTGATGATTTCAGCCAAGACCGGCCTTGGGATTCCCGATGTGCTGGAAGCGATTGTCGAGCAATTGCCGCCGCCGAAGGGAGGTGATCGCTCGGCTCCCCTCAAGGCAATGCTGGTTGATAGCTGGTATGACAGTTATCTTGGCGTTATCGTTCTCGTGCGTATCATCGATGGCGTTCTGAAGAAGGGCCAGACCATCCGCATGATGGGGACAGGCGCGAAATATCCCGTTGAACGCACCGGCGTTTTCACACCGAAAATGGTGCAGGTGGACGAGCTTGGCCCCGGCGAGCTTGGTTTTATCACCGCTTCGATCAAGGAAGTGGCAGATACCCGTGTCGGTGATACGATTACAGAAGATCGTCGTCCGACGGAAAAAATGCTGCCCGGTTTCAAGCCGGCACAGCCGGTGGTGTTCTGCGGTCTGTTCCCAGTCGATGCGGCGGATTTTGAAGATCTGCGCGGCGCCATGGGCAAGCTGCGCCTCAACGACGCATCGTTCTCCTTCGAGATGGAAACCTCGGCAGCGCTCGGCTTCGGCTTCCGCTGCGGCTTCCTCGGTCTTCTGCATCTGGAAATCATTCAGGAGCGGCTTGAGCGCGAGTTCAATCTCGACCTCATTACGACCGCGCCTTCGGTTGTCTATCGACTGAAGATGACTGACGGCACTGAAAAGGAACTACACAATCCGGCCGATATGCCGGATGTGGTCAAAATTGACGCCATTGAAGAGCCGTGGATCAAGGCGACAATTATGACGCCGGATGATTATCTGGGTGCAATCATTAAATTGTGTCAGGACCGCCGCGGTATTCAGACCGATCTTTCCTATGTCGGTCCGCGCGCCATGATTACTTACGATCTACCGCTCAACGAAGTGGTATTCGACTTCTACGATCGTCTCAAGTCTATCTCGAAAGGCTATGCGTCGTTCGATTACCATCTGTCGGAATATCGTGAAGGGGATCTGGTCAAGATGTCGATCCTCGTCAACGAAGAGCCGGTGGATGCGCTCTCGATGCTGGTGCACCGTTCGGCTGCGGAAAAGCGCGGTCGTGCACTGTGCGAAAAGCTGAAAGAATTGATCCCGCAGCACATGTTCAAGATTCCGATTCAGGCTGCGATCGGGGGACGCATCGTAGCCCGTGAGACGATCTCGGCGCTGCGCAAGGACGTGACGGCCAAGTGTTACGGCGGCGATATCTCGCGCAAGCGCAAGCTTCTGGACAAGCAGAAGGAAGGCAAGAAGCGCATGCGCCAGTTCGGCCGGGTCGAAATTCCGCAAGAAGCGTTTATTCAGGCGCTCAAGATGGGTGATGACTGACCACCACCTCTTGAGCAGGTAAGAGTTCTGAACAATCCGTCAATCTTGGATTAAGCTGATCTTCAGAGCATGGCATAACAGCATCTAAGTACCTGACCGCGATCCTGTGAATTGGGATCGCGGTGCAGGAAAGTAAAAACATACTTTTATTTGTTTGGAAACGATGTAATTGCGATTTCCAGTTTTAAGAACGATACGCCCAAAATGAAACGAGGGGTGTATCGCCAATCCGGTTCAATCGGCTGAAATGGGATCTATTGTCCACCTTGTAATATCTGCTCCGAGGTAAGCCTGCCAGGTGTCCGTGTCTGTGTCTGTGATCAACGTTAGATACTGGCCGTTCGCTTGGATCGTCCCTAGGGCTTGATTTATAGTAAAGTGAAGCCAATTTGTATTGGATATTGGACGCTCTCTTGCAATCAAAGAAAAATATAGCCTGTCGTTTATGACTTTAGCTACACTCATTTCTATGCCGCAAAGACTGTTTTCAATCTTCGTTATAAGTGGGGTTGATCCTGTTCCATCCAACTTGCCGCTAACGGACCAATCCGTACCTTTATTACTATCGCCATATACGGGTGCAATTAGGTTGATAAGTAATTCTCCCGCTTTCAGGTAATAATTGTTCTCATTAAACTTAAAATTATAAAACATATCGAATCCATCTTAATTCTGAAGTGGATTTGTAATATCTCTTCCAAACTGAGTGGTGAATAGCTGTCAATTTTACATGGCGATAAATTCCAGAGTATCGCCATTCTGATAATCCAATAGTACAAACAATTTCAAGCCGACTTAGAGTGAATCTGGTTCGGACTGAGGCACCAGACCTTATCTATTTGTTTTTGCGAATGTCTCCTACAACCGCTTCCCGGTTTTGAGATATGGTCTAATCCTCGTCCACGACCCGCAGGTGCAACTGGTTACCAGTGCTTTCTGTCCGAACGGGCTGCGCGTGGGGCGTTTCTTCAGCCGGTGCGGGACCGAATTCCAGCGCCTCGATCTTCGCGCCGCGCTTGGTCACTTTGTTGGAAGACACCAGGATCTCGTCAATATCCTTATTGGCTTGCGCAAAGTGGGTCTGCAATTTGCGCACCCGCTCGTCCAGACGGCCGACATCTTCCATCAGCCGGATGACTTCTCCCTGGATCACATGTGCCTGCTCGCGCATGCGGGCGTCTTTCAGGATCGCTTGAATGACCTGAATGGAAAGCATCAGGAGGGAAGGTGAAACAATGACAATCCGTGCCCGGTGCGCCCGCTGGATCAGCGCTTCAAAATGCTCGTGGATATCGGCGAAGATCGATTCTGATGGGACGAACAGGAAGGCCGTATCCTGCGTTTCACCGGTAATGAGATACTTGTCGGAAATATCCTTGATGTGGATTTCCATGTCGCGGCGGAACTGCGCCGCGACTGTTTTCCTTGCGTCAGGATTTTCCGTTTCACGCATGGCGTTCCACGCTTCGAGAGGAAATTTCGCGTCGATGACCAGCGATGGTGAATTATTGGGCATACGCACAAGACAGTCTGGTCGCGTGCCGTTTGAAAGCGTCGCTTGAAACTCATATGCGCCTTGCGGCAGGCCGTCGGCAATGATTGCTTCCATGCGCGATTGGCCGAATGCACCGCGCGTCTGCTTGTTGGCAAGGATCGCCTGCAACTGCACCACCTGTCCCGCCAGCGACTGGATATTGTTCTGCGCTGTATCAATGACCGCGAGGCGTTCTTGCAATTTTGCAAGGTTCTCGTGGGTGGATTTTGTCTGCTCGGTCATGGTTTGGCCGAGGCGATGCGTCATGCCGTCAAGTCTTTCGCGGATAGATTGGTTGAGTTCAGCCTGTCTCGAGCCGAAAACTTCGGCCATGGTTTGCATACGGCCCTGCATTTCGGCTTGCGCTTTCAGAATTTCCGACATGCGGAATTCCGCGTCACGGGCGCGGTCTTCGGCCTGCGTTTCAGCGACAGCACGAAGGCGGGTGGAGCGTGCTGCGGAAATCATAAAAACAGCGAGGCAAAGAACGAGGGCAGCAATCCCTGCCAGAAGAATGTCTCCCAACGTGAACGCGGTGGCGCCGAGCTGCAAAAGCGGTTCGCTTAAAAGATTTTGATTTTCCATAAGCCGAGCTTACCTGATTCGTGCTGCGATGATGAGATCAAAACAGGAACATTTTACAAGTGCAATTGACGATTCTTCCGCGAGCGATTACGTGAAGCCGCATGTCAGTAAAATCGCTTGTCATTCTCCCCGATCCCGTTCTGCGCCAGCTTTCCAAACCAGTTGAGCGCTTTGACGATCAATTGCGCAAATTCGCCGGCGACATGTTCGACACCATGTATGATGCGCCGGGCATCGGTCTGGCCGCTATCCAGGTTGGCGAGCCGATCCGCATGCTGGTCATTGATCTTGCCAAGGAAGGCGAGGAAAAAGCGCCTCATGTATTCATCAATCCCGAGATTGTCGTCTCGTCGGACGAGCGCAGCCTCTATGAGGAAGGCTGCCTGTCGATCCCCGATTATTATGCGGAAGTGGAGCGGCCTGCGACGGTGAAGGTTAATTACTTCGATGCCGATGGCAAGCCGCATTCGATGGAAGCCGACGGCTTGATGGCGACCTGTCTGCAGCATGAGATAGACCATCTCAACGGTGTGCTCTTCATCGATCACATTTCCAAGCTCAAGCGCGATATGGTCATCAGGAAGTTCAAGAAACTCGCCAGTCAGCGCGCCTCGAAGAGGGTGCTTTAATGCGTATCGTCTTCATGGGGACACCGGAATTTTCCGTGCCAATCCTCACCGCTATTATCGGTCACGGTTACGATGTCGTCGCGGCCTATACGCAGCCGCCGCGTCCGGCCGGTCGCCGAGGTCTGGAACTGACCAAGTCACCGGTGCACGAAAAGGCGGAACAGTTCGGCATTCCGGTTTTTACGCCGAAGAGCCTCAAGGGCGCGGAAGAGCAGGAGGTTTTCGCAAGTCTCGAAGCGGACGTCGCCATCGTCGTCGCTTACGGGCTGCTGCTGCCCACAGCCATTCTCGATGCGCCGCGTCTAGGCTGTTATAATGGCCATGCTTCGCTTCTGCCTCGCTGGCGCGGTGCGGCCCCGATCCAGCGCGCCATCATGGCGGGCGACGGAGAAACAGGCATGATGGTCATGAAAATGGATGCGGGACTCGATACCGGTCCGGTCGCCATGGCCGAAAAAGTTATGATTACACCGGAGATGACGGCGGGCGAGCTGCATGATCGTCTCAGCATGATTGGCGCTGATCTCATGGTGCGTGCGCTGGGCGCCCTTGAGCGGGAAAGCCTTGCCCTACAGCCGCAGCCGAAAGAAGGCGTCACCTATGCAGCCAAGATCGACAAGTCTGAAGCCCGCATCGACTGGTCGAAGCCCGCAAAGGATGTGCACAATGCCATTCGCGGTCTGTCGCCATTTCCAGGGGCATGGTGCGAGATGGAAATCAACGGTGCCGTCGAGCGTGTGAAGCTTCAGCGCTCCACACTTGGAGTAGGTTCGGCAGCGCCGGGTACGGTTCTCGATGACAGACTGACCATTGCCTGCGGAGAAGGTGTCGTGCGCCTCCTTACCCTGCAACGCTCCGGGGGCAAGCCGCTGCCTGCGCAAGATTTTCTGCGCGGTGCGCAGGTGACGAAGGTCTTGTGAGCCGGTGCCGCGTTACAAGCTCATTGTAGAATATGATGGAACGCCTTATGCAGGCTGGCAGCGGCAAGCCAACGGTCACACCGTGCAGGCGGCTATCGAGCGGGCGTTCAAAAAGTTCTGTGGTGAAGATCTGACTTTGGGCGCGGCCGGTCGCACTGATGCGGGCGTGCACGCCACGGCACAGATTGCGCATGTCGATCTGACGAAAGACTGGGCCGCCAGCAAGGTGCGCGATGCTATCAACGCACATTTGTTGATGGCGGATGAGCGTGTCAGCATCCTCAATGTCGAGAAGACCACGGATGGCTTCGATGCACGTTTTTCGGCCCGTGCGCGGCACTATCTCTATCGTATCCATAACCGACGCGCGCCGCTGGCTATCGGCTATCAGCGTGCCTGGTGGGTGCAGAAGCGGCTCGACCATGAGGCGATGCACGAAGCCGCGAAGCGGCTGTTAGGCGAGCACGATTTTACCACGTTTCGCGCTATGCAATGCCAGGCGAAAAGCCCGGTGAAGACGCTGGATCGGCTCGATGTCACGCGCAACGGGGACTATATAGAAATGCGCGTTTCGGCGCGCTCTTTCCTGCACAATCAGGTGCGTTCCTTTGCGGGGAGCCTGATGGAAGTGGGTGTGGGTCGCTGGACGGTGGACGATTTGCAGGCCGCCCTTGAAGCGCGTGACCGCAAGGCTTGCGGGCAGGTGGCGCCGCCTTATGGGCTCTATCTGGTTGGTGTCGATTACGCGTTTCCCTACTGATCAGTAAGCCTGTGCATCGAAACCAATGCCGAATATGTGCTGCAGGATCACGGTAATAAACAGCGACCCGAAAAACACGCAGGCGAAGAACGGTGCTGCATAGGCATGCGGGCGTTGCAGCGCCACGAAAGTAAGGCGGTAGCTGAGTACGACGGATATGCCGAACATGACGAACGCGAAGAGCGTTGCCACATCAAAGCGCTCCGGAAAAAACAGTTGCAGGAGGGTGATCGGGGCGAATATCCAGGCAAGCAGGGCGCTTCCCCAGTTGGTGGCGATCACATAGGCTCCATAACGCTTGGCAATGCCGATACGCTTGGCGAGGATTCCGATGATCGCCAGTGGGATGATCCATGCAGCGACATCAACAAAGGCGGCGCGGCTAACGATGGCGAAGCGTATGCCCGCTTCTTCGCGACCTGCAGTCAGATTTGCGGCATAGACCACCCAGCTCGCGAATAGCGGCGGCAAGGCCACCGCTATTGCATAGAAAGAAGCCCAGAAGTCCTCGGCGGAAATGTCGAGGTAATCAAGGCCCTCCCGGCGACCGAGCATCATTTTCCAGACGCCCCAGAAGTATCTGAAAATATCGTCCAGGCTCGGCATGGAATCCTTTACCCAAAGAAATCGGCGATGAAACGCTCATAAATCTGTGTCAGACCTTCGAGGTCGGCAAGAGCCACCCGCTCGTCAACCATGTGCATTGTTTGACCAACAAGGCCGAATTCCACCACCGGACAGTAATCCTTGATGAAGCGGGCGTCGGATGTGCCGCCTGAAGTCGAGAGTTCCGGTCGCTTGCCGGTTATTGCTTCAATGGAAGCGCTCAAGGTGCCGATCAGCTTTTCGTCACGGGTGAGAAAGACATGGCTCGGGCTTTCGCGCCAGGTCAGTTCGTAGCGGATCGGTGCTTCACGGCCAGGACGCAGACGGTTGTTGCGGGAAGCTTTTTCGAGGCGCGACCTGATTTCAGCCTGAAGGCTTTCTGCGGTCCATGTATCGTTGAAGCGGATGTTGAACGATGCCGTCGCCTTGTTCGCAATGACATTCGTCGCCTTGTTGCCGACATCAATGGTGGTGACTTCCAGATTGCTGGCCTGAAAATCGGCGGTGCCTTCATCGAAGGCAGGATAAAGCAGGCTATCGACAAGCGTGGTGATGCCGCGCACCGGGTTCTCGGCCAGATGGGGATAAGCGGCATGGCCTTGCACGCCCTGAACCGTGATGATGCCGGAGAGCGAGCCGCGACGTCCGATCTTGATCATGTCACCTAGCGTATTGGGATTGGTAGGTTCCCCGACAAGTGAGGCATCCCAGTTTTCGCCGTGCTCCTTCGCCCACTCCAGAAGCTTGACCGTGCCGTTGACCGCCGGGCCTTCCTCGTCGCCGGTGATGAGAAAAGAAATGCTGCCCTTCAAGATGCCGTGCTTTTCAACATAGCGCGCGACAGCAGCCACAAAGCAGGCAACGCCACCCTTCATGTCGACCGCACCGCGCCCATACATGACGCCGTCCTCGATGGCTGCCGAAAAAGGCGGATGCTTCCATGCATCGTCATCGCCTGTCGGCACGACGTCCGTGTGCCCGGCGAACATCAGGTGCGGGCCGTTGCCGGATTTGCGCGCATAAAGGTTTTCGATATCGGGCGTGCCTTTATCGGAGAAAACCGGTCGCTCCACGGAAAAACCCATGGGCTTCAGCATAGCCTCCAGCGCGGTCAGCGCACCGCCTTCAGCGGGGGTGACAGATGGGCAGCGAATAAGGGCGGCAAGATTTTCGGCGGGATTGACAGGCAGGTTCATGGTGTCCGGACTTCTGAAACTAAGAATCGTTGAGAAACAAGACTAGATCGGGAAGCGCGCGGATGGAACAACAATCCGCAGACGACAGGATCGGTATCGGGAGTTTCCCAATTACGTGTTTTCCAGTTCAGTTTCAATCTTAAGGCGAAATTCGCTTGACCGGAGGGGGCCTGTCATCGTTAGTTAAAGAAGGGTTGATAACGAGGTCCGAAGAAGAGGCCGGTCAACGGGAACGTTTTTTGAAAATGGGAAATTGCGCATGCGTTTGATCACCTCTACGGTAGCAGGCATGATGGTGCTCTTCGGAGCAGTGACGGTTCCGGCCAAAGCCGCGCAATGGAGTGAAGCAGGCGGACTGACAAGCATTCCTTATGGGCACAAGGATTATTGTGAACGCAATCCACGCGATTGCAGGACTCATCGTGCGCTCGCGCCGATGAAGCTGACGCCGCAGCGCATGAAGTTGTTGCAGACTGTAAATCGTTCAGCCAATCATCGCATCCGACCGGTTTCTGATCAGGACAATTACGGCAAACGCGACCACTGGACCATGCCGACCAATGGTAAGGGCGATTGCGAGGATTATGTGCTGATGAAGCGCGCGCAACTGATCGCGCGAGGTATCGGCCCGTCGCAGCTTTTGATTACCATGGTGCAGGGCAGCGAGGCGCATGTAGTCCTGACAGTGCGCACCGATCACGGCGATTATATTCTCGATAATCTGCGTGATGATGTGTTGCCGGTCGAGAAAACGTCCTATCGTTATATCAAGATGCAGTCGCCGACCAATTCTGGCCAATGGGTTTCCATTGCGGGCCGCTCAGTCACTGTCGCCAACAATTAGAGCATGGTCGGGCTGGGGGCGACAGTCGATAAAATTATGCTTCTAGTAAGAATTTATAGTGCCGATCTGATTGCAACAGAACGGCACTCTATCTGTTTGTTGTTGCGGCCAGCTCCCCAAATAGGCCCCCATTTTCGGAAGGCCTGCTTCAGGGGCGGGGTGGTTAGTCGCGCAGCAACTCGTTGATCGAAGTCTTGGAGCGGGTCTTTTCATCGACGCGTTTGACAATCACCGCGCAATAAAGGCTTGGACCCCAGTTTTCGCCGGGAACGTTTTTGCCCGGCATAGTGCCTGCGACAACGACGGAGTAAGGCGGCACTTCACCATAGGAGACTTCGCCGGTTGCGCGATCCACAATCTTGGTGGACTTGCCGATGAAGACGCCCATGCCGAGCACGGAGCCTTCACGCACGATGCAGCCTTCAACCACTTCCGAACGTGCGCCGATGAAACAATTGTCCTCGATGATGGTCGGGCCCGCCTGCATCGGTTCCAGAACGCCGCCAATGCCGACGCCGCCGGAAAGGTGCACGTTCTTGCCGATCTGCGCGCAAGAGCCGACCGTCGCCCATGTATCAACCATCGTGCCTTCATCGACATAGGCGCCAAGATTGACGAAGGAGGGCATCAGGATTGCGTTGGGAGCGATATAGGCCGAATGGCGGACAACGCAATTCGGAACTGCACGGAAGCCGGCCTTTTCGAATTCATTGGCGGTCCAGCCGTCGAATTTCGAAGGAACCTTGTCCCACCAGGAAGACTGGCCGGGGCCGCCCTTGATGACTTCCATCGGGTTCAGGCGAAAGGAGAGCAAGACGGCTTTTTTCAGCCATTGGTTGACATGCCAGTTGCCGCTCTCCTGTTTTTCTGCGACACGGGCTTCGCCGCGATCAAGTAGCACGAGCGACTGTTCGACGGCGTCGCGCACTTCGCCGCGCGTTGCCGTATTGATACCATCGCGCTCATCAAAAGCCTTGTCGATGATCTTTTCAAGAGAGGCGAGGTTTGACTTGGTCATGTAACGGTCTCCGTGAGAGGGCAGCGGATAGCCGGATCGGCGTTTCGTCCCGCATGGTGGTTATGAATGTGATTAAGCGAACGCGACAAATGGGTCAATGTGGATGACGGCCTGATTGCGGCGTCATGTTTGAGACAGATTAAGCATTTAGCGCGAGAATGAATTTTGTAATTCATTGCTGGGCAAGAATGAAGGAGCAGGATAGAGCATGAACCCTATGGAAAAGTCCGGCTGGACGCCCTTTCCGAATTCTGAGGAAGCCGTCAAGCAGGCGAAAACTGTGCCTCAGACGCCTCAGACAGAGGCTACGGCGTATCGTCTTGCTTTCACGGACGACGATTTCATGACAAGGCGCGATCTGCGTCCGGTACGGTTGCAGCTTGAACTCCTGAAGCCTGAAATGATTCTTGCCGATCGCGGCATCAAGTCCACGGTCGTCATGTTTGGCGGGGCGCGTATTCCCGAGCCGGGCGGTGAAGCATGGGCGGCCAAAAACGAAGTTCAGAAAAAGAACCTCGAGGCCAATTCGCACTATTACGAGGAAGCGCGCAAGTTTGCCCGTCTTTGCTCGGAGTATTCAGCCACGACCTATTACCGCGAATTCATTGTGGTGACCGGCGGTGGCCCTGGCGTCATGGAGGCAGGAAATCGTGGTGCCGCCGATGTCGGTGCGCCAACCATCGGCCTCAACATCGTGCTTCCGCATGAGCAGGCGCCAAATCCCTATGTCACGCCGGACCTTTGCTTCAACTTCCATTATTTCGCTATCCGCAAGATGCATTTTCTCATGCGTGCGAAGGCTATTTGCGTGTTCCCCGGCGGCTTCGGCACCATGGACGAGCTTTTCGAGGCGATGACACTGATCCAGACCAACCGTATGGAACGCATGCCGCTGATCCTGTTTGGCAAGGAATTCTGGTCCAAAGCGATCAATATAGAGTTTCTGGCAGAGCAGGGTACCGTCTCTCCCGCCGATATCGAGCTTCTCAACTTCGTTGAAACCGCCGACGAAGCTTGGGAGCAGATCAGGGACTTTTACAAGCTCTGACCCTTCAGATCGTTTCCTTGACGCGCCCGGCTTCAAGCAAGTCGGGCGTTTCTTTTCGTGCTTCATCTGTTTCACCGTCTGCCTCATAACGACGAGGTCGATGCACAAGTGTCACCAGAACGACCGAGATAATCATCAGGAGATACCAGGAGCCAAGCTTGCCGAGCGAAACCGGCACCCATGCGTCGTGTTGGTTCGGATAAAGCCAGGCCTTCGACCATGTACCGATGTTTTCGGCGATCCAGATGAAGAGAGAGGTAAGAAGGAAAGCGACGAGCAACGGCATTTTGTGCCGGAAGCGAAATACACGGTAATGCATGGTCGTGCGCCAGAACAATGCGACAGTGGCCGCAAACAGCAGCCAACGGACATCCCAGACGAAATGATGTGTAAAGAAATTGATATAGATGGCAGCGGCCAGAACAATCGTCGTCCAAAGCGGCGGATAATGGTTCAGCCTTATATCGAAAATGCGGTTGATGCGCGCCATATAGGAACCCACCGCGGCATACATGAAGCCCGAAAACAGTGGCACGCCACCGATCCGGAAGAAGTTTTCTTCCGGATAGATCCATGATCCTGCATGGGTCTTGAAGACTTCCATCGCCGTGCCGACGACGTGAAATATGAGGATGACCTTAGCCTCCTCCCATGCCTCCAGCTTGAAAACCAGCATGGCAAGCTGGACGGTGAGGGCGGACAGGAACAGGAAATCATAGCGGGTGATAAAACCCGCACCACCTTCCGGCCACAGCAAGCGTGTGAGGATGATCAGCCCCAGCATCGCGCCGCCAAAAAGACAGGCCCATGCCTGTTTCAGTCCGAAGACCAGGAATTCGACCACTGCATCGGTGATGCGGTGGCGAGGAAGATTGTCGATGAGGCGGTGGGCCACCTCATCGATGCGCTTTTCTAAACCAGTAAAATGCCTATCGCTCTGCAATGATTTGTTCCAGAAATTGGGTCAGATTATCCGTCACATAATCCACCTGATCGGTGAACTCCGGATCGCTTTCCCATATTTCCGAGAATGTTGGCTCAAAGTTGTTCGGAACGACCAGTACGGTCTTCATGCCGAGAGCCTTCGGCACGACGAGGTTGCGCGCCAGATCCTCGAACATGACCGCTTTGCCGGCATCAATGCCAAAGGCACCGAGAAAACGATCGTAAGTAATCCGTTCCGGCTTGGGCGTCAGACCTGCCGCGACGATGTCGAATATATCGTCGAAATTGTCGAGAATGCCGAGCTGCCGCGCCGCGCGTTCGGCGTGGCCCCGGTCGCCATTCGTGAAGATGAAGCGCCGTCCGGGAAGCGCCTTGATGGCTTCACCGAGAGCCGGATCGGGCTTCAGCCATGTATAATCGATGTCGTGGACCTTTCGCAAAAAATCGTCGGGGTCGATTTTGTGGCACTCCATCAGGCCTTTCAGCGTCGTGCCATATTCCAGATAGAACTGTTTCTGGATCTTGCGCGCTTCTGTACGCGGCAGATTGAGAAGTTTCTCTACATAGCTCGTCATCTTCACGTCGATCTGCGAGAACAGATTGGTGGCGTGCGGGTAGAGCGTGTTGTCTAGATCGAACACCCAATCGGTGACGTGGGCGAAGGCAGGAGCATCGATATTGTAGGTCATGGGTCTTTATGTCACGAAGTGGTGCGGAATGCGAGGCAGCAAAAAGCCGCCCGAAGGCGGCCTATTTCAGAAGACGACCAGCGTGCTTCTTTTCATTATGGCACGATCAGCGTGCCGGCACCATGTTCAGTGAATAGTTCAAGCAGCACGGAATGCGGCGTCTTGCCGTTGAGGATGACGACGCCTTCCACGCCGCGCCGGATCGCGTCGATGCAGGTTTCGACTTTCGGGATCATGCCGCCGGAAATTGTGCCGTCCTTGATGAGCGCATGCGCGTCGGCCACGGACAGTTCCTTGATCAGGTTCTTGTCCTTGTCGAGAACACCGGGAACGTCTGTGAGGAACAGCAGGCGTGTTGCGGCGAGCGCGCCTGCAATGGCGCCCGCAAACGTGTCGGCATTGATGTTATAGGTATGTCCGTCACGGCCCGGTGCGACTGGTGCGATGACCGGGATCATTTCGGAGCGCGCGAGAAGGTCGAGGAGAGTACGGTCCACTTCAGCCGGTTCACCGACAAAGCCGAGGTCGAGCGCTTTTTCGATGTTGGAATCCGGGTCAACGATGGTCTTGTGCGCCTTCTGGGCGAAAACCATGTTGCCGTCTTTGCCGCAGAGGCCGATCGCCCATTCACCCTCGGCGTTGATGAGGGCGACGATCTCCTTGTTGATGGAGCCGGCAAGCACCATTTCCACCACTTCGACGGTCTTTTCGTCGGTGACGCGCAAGCCGCCTTCGAAACGCGATTCAATGCCGAGCTTGGTAAGCATGGCTTGAATCTGCGGACCACCGCCATGAACGACGATGGGATTGATGCCCGACTGCTTCAAAAGTGCGATATCACGCGCGAAAGCCTTGCCCAATTCCGGATTGCCCATGGCGTGACCGCCGTATTTCACAACGACGTGCTTGTTCTCGTAACGCTGCATATAGGGCAGGGCGGCGGACAAGAGTTGTGCTTGCATTTCTGGGTTTTCAAGTGTCGTCATCGCGGGCTCCATGGCTGGCGACAGGGCAAAAAATTACAGTTTCATAGACCAGTTTGACGGGTTGTGAAACCGATGAATTGATGGCGTGCTATTGTTTGGCGACGAGGGCGATCGCCGCTCTCAATTCATCCAGACCCAGCCCTTTTTCCGAGGATGTGGTGATGATGCCGGGGAAACAGGCAGCGCGACGTATGGTTAGTTTGTGGGTTTCCTCCAAGAGCCGCGGTACGCCTGCGAGCTTGATCTTGTCGATTTTGGTCAACACGATCTGGTAGGAGACGGCCGCTTTGTCGAGGAGGTCCAGCACTTCCGCGTCATTCTTCTTGATGCCGTGGCGTGAATCGATCAGCACATAGACACGTTTCAGCGTGGTGCGTCCGCGCAGATAATCGAACACCAGACGGGTCCATGCATCGACTTGCGATTTCGGCGCTTCGGCAAAACCGTAGCCGGGCATGTCAACAAGCGCCAGCGGCGGTAGATCACCATTTTCGCCGGAATAACCATCCGGTACGAAATAGTTGAGTTCCTGCGTGCGGCCGGGTGTATTGGATGTGCGAGCAAGGCCTTTTTTGCCTACAAGCGCATTGATAAGCGACGATTTGCCGACGTTGGAGCGCCCGGCGAAGGCGATCTCAGACGGGCCTTCCGGTGGCAGAAATTGCATTGAAGGTACGCCGCGGATGAAAATCCACGATTTCTTGAAGAGCAGGCGGCCTTCCTCGACCAGCGCCGCCTGGGCGGCTTTTTCTGCATCTACGGCCTTCTGGGCGGCATAGGTAGCCGCCTGTTTTTTGTCCTGCTCGCTCAATGTTTCTGTCCCGGTGGGTATATTCTGTTGAATATACGCATCAATGTTATGCCCCCCATTGTCAACCGCCATGCCCATATGGGCACAAAAAACCCCGCCGAAGCGGGGCTTTGTTAGGTCGTATTATTTCTTCGCTTCGGTCGGCTTTCGTTTGAACAGGCTCTTCAGATTGTCGAAGAGCTCGATCTTGACGCCCTGTCGCTTCATGATGATGCCTTGCTGGGTGATCGAGAGCAGGTTGTTCCATGCCCAATAGATCACCAGACCGGCCGGGAACGAGGCCAGCATGAAGGTGAAGATGATTGGCATCCAGGTGAAGATCGCCGCCTGTGTAGGGTCTGGAGGCGTCGGGTTCATGCGCATTTGCAGGAACATGGTGATACCCATCAGAAGCGGCCACACACCGATCATCAGGAAGGCCGGAACGGCAAACGGCAGAAGACCGAACAGGTTGAAGATCGAGGTCGGATCAGGCGCTGCGAGGTCGTGAATCCAGCCGAAGAAAGGCGCGTGGCGCATTTCAATGGTGACGTACAGCACCTTGTAGAGCGCGAAGAATACCGGAATCTGTACCAGCACCGGCCAGCAGCCCGCCAGCGGGTTAATCTTTTCTTCCTTATAAAGCTGCATCATGGCCTGCTGCTGCTTCACCTTGTCTTCTGCGTATTTTTCGCGGATTTCAGTGAGCTTCGGCTGCACCAGCTTCATGCGCGCCATCGACTTGTACGACTTGTTGGCGAGTGGGAAGAATAGACCCTTGAGCAAAACAGTGACAACCAGAATGGCCACGCCGAAATTGCCGGAGAATTTGTAAATCCAGTCGATGAGGTAGAACATCGGTTTGGTGATGAAGTAGAACCAGCCCCAGTCGATCAGAAGTTCGAACTGCTTGATGCCAAGCTTTTCTTCATAGTTCTTGATGTCGGAAACGACCTTGGCACCTGCGAAAACGTGGTTCTGCAGCGTCTGCGACTGGCCATCGGCAATGGTCATCGGAGCGCCGAGGAAATCGGACTGATAACGTGGCGTGTTGTCCGTAAAATGCGAGAAGCGGGCGGTGAACTTTTCGTTCTGCGGCGGGACGAGCGTTGCGGCCCAGTATTTGTCGGTGATGCCGACCCAGCCGCCCGATACGTCCTTGAAGGAAATGTCCTTGTCGTCCTCGACCTTGGAATATTTGATTTCCTGCAGGCCATCCTGACCCATGACGCCGATCAGGCCTTCATGCAGCACATAGGTCGCGCTGGCATGTTCGGGCTGGTTGAAGCGGGTTACGCGGCCATAGGAAGCAAGCGAGACCGGAGCGCCGGTATTGTTTGTAATCGTGTCTTCAACGGTGAACATGTAAGCCTCGTCAACCGAAATGACGCGCTTGAACGTGATGTTCTTCTCGTTGGTATAGGTCAGCGTAACCGGGGTGGACGGCGTGAGGTTATCGTTGCCTTCAACGCTCCAGACAGTGCTCGGCCCCGGAACCGCGCCGGTCGTTTCATTGCCGGTAAAGCCCAGTTCAACGAAATAGCCCTGCCGCAGCCCGGATGGCGCGAGCAGCTCGATTTCAGGGGAATTATTATCGACGGTCTCGTGGTACTTCTTGAGATAGAGATCGTCGAGACGTGCGCCGGTTAGGTTGATCGAACCACGCAGAGAAGGCGTGTCGATGGCGATGCGCTTGGTCTTTGCTACAGCGGCTTCACGGGTCAGCGTGCCGCCGCTGGCAGCGGCGTCGCCATGGCCGGGAATCGTGCCGGAAGCATTGGGCATCTGCGGGGTGTCGCCCGATTGGGTACCCTGGGTTGCCTGTTGTTGTGCCCTTTGCTGCTGCTCCTCAATGCGCGCCTGCTCCCGCTGGGCTTCCGTTTTCGGACCCAGATAAAACACTTGCCACAGCGTCAATATGAGGATGGACAGGGCAATGGTGATGAAGAAATTGCGTTTATTTTCCATTGACGGGTCCTGATTCCGGTCTTTCCGTTCGGCGTTTCCCTTCGCCCCGCCGTTCGCCCGTGGCCTTGATGCGGCGGGAGAGTTCTTCGGTCAGTCGCGAAAAGGGCGCAGTGAGAGCTTGCTCGCGCGCTACGATCACATAGTCGGTCGAAGGCGCCATGTCACGCCCTGCGTGACAACGAACCGCTTCTTTCAGCCTGCGGCGAATGCGATTGCGTATCACGGCGTTGCCGTTTTTCTTGGTGACGGTGAAACCTGCCCGCGGTTTATCGCCAATCTTGGCAGTGGCGGATTCTTCGTCGGTCCGCTGGCGGACTTCCATCAAAAACAATGGACCACGTCGCTTTTCACCGTTTCTCACAGACAAAAACTCCGCTCTCTTGCGAAGGCGGAGTATTTGTTTCTGCTTTTTCATTTTCTCATTCACCGCGTCGGCTTTTTGCTTTGTCGCATGTCCGGGTACAAAACCGGTTTCGAATTTTGCTGGACATGCTTTGGCCGCGCGTGAAAAAATCAAGCGGAAAGCCGCTTGCGCCCGCGTGCGCGACGAGCGGCGAGAACCTTGCGGCCGCCTGTGGTTGCCATGCGCGCACGGAAACCGTGACGACGCTTGCGGACGATCTTGGATGGCTGATAAGTGCGCTTCATTTATTTAATACCGCGGTGTGCGGCCCTTCTTAATCTGTCTGATAAACAGGAGCTGGTTCTTTCCGTTGCAGGCGGACAACATAAGCCATCCGTTAACCCGCGCGGGCGAACGTGGTGCGGCTTATAGGGACAGCTCCGTTGGGAGTCAATGCCGCAGCCTGCCCGTCTTTAACATTCAGGTCGCTTGCGGCAGTTCTTTTCCATCGGAATATGGGCCCAAAAGAATGAAGAATCATTGCCAAAGCATGCTGGGCCTTTAATAAGGATGCGCAACATTTTCAAATGCGGGGCCGTTTTCGCGGCAGCCCGAGAGCAACATTGAGAGGAGTTCACCATGAGCATCCGTCGCATCGAAGTCGGTCCGCGCATGAGCCAGGCCGTCGTTCACGGCAACACCGTTTATCTCGCCGGTCAGGTGGGTAATCCAGGTGCCAGTGTCACTGACCAGACCAAGGCTGTCCTGGCTGAAGTAGACCGCCTGCTCAAGGAAGTCAGCTCGGACAAGACCAAGATCCTTCAGGCCATTATCTGGCTTGCTGACATGAAGGACTTCGCCGAAATGAACGCTGTCTGGGATGCATGGGTCGATCCGGCCCACACGCCAGCACGCGCAACCGGCGAAGCTGCGCTTGCAACGCCGGACTACAAGGTTGAAATTATCATCACCGCTGCGGTCTGATAGATTTTCACGTCATGAACACCCCGTCGAAGACGTTTCTTCGGCGGGGTTTGTTATTCGCGGATGCGTTGTGAATAGCCGTCACGTCCACCAGCTTCGGCTTTCGCGTCTATGGAAGCGCGGGCGCGTACTTCTTCCAACGTGCCATCATCCTCAATCCAGCCATGGTCGTAGAGGTAGCCTGGCAGGTAACCTGACAGCAATATACGATAATCGAACGGGAAGGTCGGATCGAGCAACCGCGCCATATGATAGATGATCGTTGTGCAGTTGGTGATCAGCGTGTTGTAGAACTTCGGCGTCTCAGCCAGTTCGTTGCCAAGTTTTACGTAAGAAAGAAACAGCTCTTTCGCAGCTGCTGGCGGGAGCTTTACCCGGTAGCGATAGATATTCTCCTTGCGGATATTGCTGCGCAGATAGATGATGTCGCGTTCCTCGGCGGCGATCATTGCCAGTTCATATTCGCGGAAGAAACCTGCAATGGAGGAATAGACTTCATGATGCTCCCGGCGAATTTCTCCCGAAAAGACCACATGGCGCTGGTCGTCAAAGCCGAACGATAAAAGCGTATGCGCAATGGCTGGACCCGACCAATAGGAAAGATAGACATCGACCGTCATGAGCTTGTTCAAGTCGTAGGTTTCTTCCTTCCAGTCGGGCGTGAAATCTTCAGACGTGCGCCAGATGAAATCACGGATATTCGATAGTGTTACGATATTGCCATCGATTTTGCCTGTAACTGTGCGGGCGACGTCGGGTGCCCAGATACGGTTGAGGGAAGGGCGGACTGTCGCCCATGCGCCGAGCAAGGCGAGAGCGAGAAGACAGAAGAACAGCCGCCTGCGCCAACAGCTATAATGTCTTTCTCCGACGATAACGCTAAGCGCGATTGCAAGCCAGAGCGCAATGAGCGATCCGCGTACGGCATCGCCGAAGGGCAACTGATACCACATGGCGAAACTGGCCCAGATCGCAAAGATAAGGACGAATAATGTGAAGATGAACTTGCCTACAATGCGGACGGGCGCCGATTTGAAGAAAGAAGCCATGTACATTCCGTATTCGCCTGTGGCAGCGTCATTTTAGTATTTTACGCAATTCCAGAGGCAAAACGGGTTTTCACTTTTGCCGGAATTACTCTGATTGTGGAAATCCCGGCGATACTGACATGATTTGCATCACTATGTCATGGCCTATCCTGCGAGCCATGACAATTATCTAGTCATGTTAGAGGCTGCAAAAATATGAAGATGAAGAAAGACTTATTTCTTCAATGCGACGGCTTCGCCGCGTGGGCGTGGGGCAGGCTTGCGATTGCGGGCGTGAGGACGCACCAGACGCCACAGGAGAAGAGCTGTAACAATGGCCGCATAAATCACAGGCTCGGCGGGCCAGCTTTTCACCGACATGATGAAGTGGATCGCGCCGCCCGCAATCGCCACATAAACCAGCTTGTGCAGCGAGTTCCAGCGCCGCCCCAGTTTGCGGATCGACCAGTTGTTGGACGTCAGCGCCAGCGGCACCAGAAGTGTCAGGCTTACCATGCCGATGGTGATGAAAGGCCGCTCGATGATATCGGCGACGATGGCGGGAAAGTTGAGTGCCTGATCGAGCACCATATATGTGGCGAAGTGCATCAGCGCATAATAGAAGGCCAGAAGACCCAGCGCACGGCGATAGCGCAGAAGACCGATTCCGGTCATGTCGCGGATCGGCGTGACGAGCAGGGTGAGAATCAGGAAACGTAGCGCCCAAAGCCCCAGCGTATGTTCGAAGGTCTTGACGGGATCGGCGCCAAGATCGCCCGTTGCGCCGAGATAGAAGGTCCATACCGCCGGGACGAAACCTGCTGCATAAAGCAGCCAGATTTTCCACTCACCGCGCCGCATCGACTTCTTCTTGCCTGCTTCGATTGCAGCCGCCATCTCAATAATTCACCTTCAGATCCATTCCTGCATATAACGATGCGACTTCCTCGGCGTAACCGTTGAAAGGAAGCGTTGGACGCCGGCTGGAGCCGAAGAAGCTGCCTTCGCCGATGCGCCGTTCGGTTGCCTGACTCCAGCGCGGATGGTCTACAGCGGGGTTCACATTGGCGTAAAAACCATATTCGTTGGCTGCCTGTAGATTCCATGAGGTGGGCGGTTGTTTCTCCACGAAACTGATCTTCGTGATGGCCTTGATGCCTTTGAAGCCATATTTCCACGGCACGACGAGCCGGATCGGCGCACCGTTGGCATTGGGCAGTGTTTCCCCGTACAAGCCGACCGAGAGGATGGTGAGCGGATGCATGGCTTCATCGAGGCGCAAGCCCTCGACATAGGGCCAGTCAAGCACTTGAAACAGGCCGGTTTGGCCGGGCATTTCTTCCGGGCGAACGACCCCGGTGAAGGCAATGTATTTTGCGGAGCCGAGCGGCTCGACCTGCGATAGGAGGCTTGAAAGCGGAAAGCCGATCCACGGAATGACCATCGACCACGCTTCGACGCAGCGCATCCGGTAGACGCGTTCTTCAAGCGGCATCCTTGCGATCAAATCCCGCACGTCGAATTCTTTGGGCTGTTTCACCAGGCCGTCGATTTCCAGCTTCCATGGCAACGGTTTGTAACTGCCGGAGTTGGCCGAAGGATCGCTTTTGTCGGTGCCGAATTCGTAGAAGTTGTTGTAGGTCGTGATAGCATCCTTGGGCGTCAGCTTTTCATCGACGGTATAGGCGGATGCCGCAGCTTTGAGCGGATCCGCAAATGCGGAAGACGCGAAGCCGGTTGCAGCCAGCGCACCCGCGCCGAGCATGAATTCGCGCCGGCGCAGATAAACATGTTCCGGTGTCACCGCGTCATCCGTGAGACGGGCAGGCGAAAGGCGGTTGGGCTTGAAGCTGTTCATATCCGTAATCCATTCGTCAGTATAATACCTCAGTTTCCGGCTAAACGCGTCAAAAACGTGGATTTTTTGCCGCCTGAATATGTCTCACGCATTGTTGATAGTTAGATATAGCGTAACACAATTGTTACACCGTGTAACTTTTCGTGCTTATCGCCACATTCTTGCTAAAACTCTTCTGCTAAGGAGATTACATTCATCATTCCGGGGTTGTCGAAAGTATCGGGGAACGGCCGCTTTCAAACCTTCGTTAACGTCTCATTGGCTATGTTGAAATCATGGTAAAGAACATGTTTATTGCCGCTATAGCGGCAGCTGTATTGACTGTTACGGCGGGCTCAGTTCTGGCCGAAGGGCAGCCCCTGGCGACGAAAGGTCAGGGCAAGGCCCTAAGCAGCATTGCCGCGTCGATGAAAGAAGAGCAGGGTGCGCCCAAGCTGGGCGAAGGCGTAACGATGCGCGACAAGAAAATGGATATGGATCCGACACCTGAGCAAAATTTTTCGCGGAGCAAGCAGTTCATCCATCGTTTTTACAAGCCGGACAATGCTTCGAACGAGCTTGTCATCCTGTTGCATGGTTCCGGCGGCAATGAAACGAGCCTCGTGCCGCTGGCTTCCAAGATATGGCCGCGCGCCACATTGCTGGGCATTCGCGGTCGGGTGATGCAGGATGGCGGCACGCGTTGGTATCGCCGCATTTCGCCGGTGAAATTCGACCAGAAGGACGTCAGGCTTGAAGCCAGTGCCTTCGTGACTTTCCTGACGCGCCTTGCGGACGAAAAAGATCTCGATCTCACGCACGCGACTTTCGTGGGCTATTCCAACGGCGCCAATCTACTGGCGGCAACCATGATGCTGCATCCGGATCTGGTGAAGCGGGCTGTGCTGATGCGTTCCATGCCGGTGCTGGACAATGTGCCGGTGGCCAATCTTGGCAAGGCGCGTGTTCTGACCATCACGGGTGAGGACGACAAGCTTTATTCACCATTCGCCCCCGCGCTTTCTGCGCTTCTGCGTTCCAGTGGTGCACGTGTCGATGCGCGCATGATCGATGCGGATCATATGTTGGGCGATAAGGATGCTGCGGCGATCAGTCAGTGGGTGGCATCGCTTGGACCGGACGGTGCTCCGGCGGTTTCTATGAAAGCCAAGTGACGAAGAAGGGAATAGGAGCTCGAAAAATTTTGCGGCGCACATCAATTAGGTGTCGCCGCCGACAGGCCGCTGCATCCGCTTCCTACTCCTGCAATGAAACCACGCCGCAGTCTCCGGCCTCCGAGCCGAACGCGAGGCGATGTCCGTGATCGTCCCAGCCCATGCTGGAGATTGCACCTTTGCCAGGGCGGCGCAGCAGGACTTCCTTGCTGTCGGCAAGGCGCACGATCAGGATCATGCCGTCATTGTAGCCGATGGCCGCAATGTCTTCGGCCGGATGGCAGGCAACGGCGGTGACCATGCTGTCGCCACGCAGGCCCAGTTCCAGAGGCGGCTTGCCCATCGGGCCGTCCTTGCCCGAAAATGGCCAGACGATCGCGGCCGGTGCGCCGGACGTGGCAAGCCACTTGGCCTTGGCGCTCCAGGACCAGTCCTTCACCTTGGCGGGATAGCCGGTCATGCGCATGTGGCGATTATCTTCCAGGCGCCAGCCATGCAGCGCATTTTCCTGCATCGACGTGATGAGGAAGCGGCCGTCCGGCGAGAACGTGACGCCGATATGTGCGCCCTTCCATTCCAGTTCGACGGGTTTTGTCGCTGTGCCGGTCCAGATCAGCGTCGCTCCGTTATAGCGGGCAATCGCAAGGCGCTGGCCTTTGGGTGCAAAGGCAATGCCTTCGACACTGCGCTCCTGCGTGAATTCCTGCACCTTGCCATCAGAGGTGCGAACCCATGCAGTGCGCCCAGAGGCAAAGCCAACGGTTCCACCGGGGCCGGCGGCTACAGCCGTCATCCATTTGCGCGGGACTTTTGCAAGTTCCGTTACCGTGCCATTGGTATCGATACGGCAGACGCGGCCATCTTCGCCACCAGTGACAAGCGCCTTGCTATCGGTCGTGAGCGTAGCGCTCAGCAATCCGTTATGGACGGTGCTAACCTGATGGCCGTCGTCCAGCCGATGGACAGTTCCATCGGCCAGAGCAAAGAAAGGCATGCCGTCAATAAAACGTGCATAGAGACAATGACCTTCAAGGTCGAGCGGTGCGACTGTGGGCATCGGTTTCCGATTTTTAATTGGCTTGGCAGTTTTCGAAGTCGGCTTTCAATGCAGCCGCATCGAGTTCACGTCCGATGAAGACAAGACGGCTTTCGTGCCTTTCTTCCGGTTTCCATGCGCGCTGATGGTCGCCTTCGATGATCATGTGCACGCCCTGAACCACATATCGATCCGGATCATCCTTGAACGCGATGATACCCTTGAGACGCAGAATGTTCGGCCCCTGTGTCTGGGTGATGTTTTGAATCCAGGGGAAGAACTTGGCCGGATCGATTTCGCCAGCCCTGAGCGAAACGGACTTCACCGTCACGTCATGGATGGGTGAGGCATGTTCGTGATCATGATCGCAGTCCGGGCCGCAAACATGGTTGTGGTCGTGATGATCATGACTATGCGAATGGTGATGATGGTCGTGGTGGTGATCGTGATCGTGATCGCAATCCGGTCCGCAAATGTGATCTGGATGATCGTGATCGAGGAAATGCGGATCGTTGTCCAGAACGCGCTTCAGGTCGAAGGCGCCACGGTCCAGCACCCGGTCGAGCGCAATCGACGCGCGTTCGGTGCGGTGGATGATTGCGTGCGGATTGATGGCGCGCACCGTCGCCTCGACGGTCGCCAGCTCTTCCGGCGTCACGAGATCGGTCTTGTTGACCAGCACCACGTCGGCAAAGGCTATCTGGTCTTCCGCTTCACGGCTATCCTTCAGGCGTAGCGGCAGATGCTTGGCATCGACAAGGGCCACGACAGCATCGAGGCCGGTCTTGGCGCGCACGTCATCGTCCATGAAGAAGGTCTGGGCGACCGGAACCGGATCGGCAAGCCCGGTGGTTTCGACAACGATGGCATCGAAGCGGCCCGGACGACGCATGAGGCCTTCCACCACGCGGATGAGATCCCCGCGTACGGTGCAGCAGATGCAGCCATTGTTCATTTCGTAGATTTCTTCGTCCGATTCGACGATCAGGTCGTTGTCTATGCCGATCTCGCCAAACTCATTGACGATGACGGCATAACGCTTGCCGTGATTTTCCGTCAGGATGCGGTTGAGGAGGGTGGTTTTCCCCGAGCCCAGATATCCGGTCAAAACGGTAACTGGAATGCGGCCAGCTTCAGTGGTCGCTGTTGCCTCAGCTTGGCTCATGGTGTGCCTCTTGGAGTTGCGGCCCCGGATCGGCCAGCGCAAAGCGGTGCAATGCCGAGACCTCGGATCGGACAATTCATATAGGGGAAGGCCAGTTCGAATGCTATATGCAATGCTATAATATTACATCTGTTCGATCACATTCGCGCCAGCGCGGAGACTGTCAGTTTGCCTGACTGGCAAGGGCTGGCGATTCGAAACGCGCAAGGTTGAAACGATCGACGTCGCGCAGCAAGTCGATGAAACCGGAAACAGCATTGGCGAGCAGCTTTTCTCCGGCTTCCGCCGTTGCCGCTGCGGCGTTCCCCGCAACCCCATCGGCGTTCAGGTCGTGCATCTTCCAGCCGAAAGCGTGCGGCCCATAGGCGCGTAGATATTTGAACTCTTGCGCAAAGCGAGACTGGGCATTGGGAAAATTGCGAGCCTTCGTCATGTCCACGAGATCGGGACGCAGCGCCAGCATGACCGAGGTTTCGATGAAGCCGCCATGGATGTCGAGCGCCTTTTCTTCCGGTGTTATCAAGCCTTCCGGCAAGCCGAAACGCGTCCAGCTTGTCGCCACCGCCAGCATGTCGAGCCGCGTGCGCAGCTCGGACGCCACAATCGTCATCAGTGGTGAATTGCCGCCATGGGCGTTGAGCATCACCAGCTTGCGAATGCCGCCTGCATGCAGATTTTCGCCCATGCCGATCCACTGATTGACAGCTTCCGAAAAGGCAAGGCTCTGCGTGCCTTTCGTATCCATATGCTCGACTGAATAGCCAACCGGCTGGGCGGGCAGAAAGTTGACGTTGAGTTCGGCTGGCATCGCATCGCTGACGCGCGCGATAATACCTTCCACAATGATCGTGTCCGTTTCAAACGGCAGATGAGGCCCATGCTGTTCGTGTGCGCCAAGCGGCAGGACGACAATCATATCGCTGTTCTGGTCGCGCAGTTCCGTCATGTTTCCCTCGCTTTGTTTTTCCAATGGACCTGTAAACCTAACGCCCGTTAGCCAAGACAGCAACAAGTGCTTGTCGTTTCATAAGCCGGACAATATTTTACTTTATAAAGTGGGCGTGTCGATCAAACGACAATTGGCGAGGTGGCAATGAGTAAGGACAACAAGGCGGCCGTGCTTTACCGGCTGCAATCCGTGGCGCGCCTGACGCGAACCGTGTTGGCCACACGGCTCCTGGAACTGGGGCTTTATGCAGGACAGGATGCGGTCATGCTGCAATTGGCCGCCGATGACGGGCTGACGCCGGGTGTCCTCGCCCAACGTCTGGGCGTGCGCCCGCCGACGATCACGAAGACCATAGCGCGCCTTCAAAGTCAGGGCTTCGTGACCAAGCGGGCTTCTGAAACTGACCAGCGCCAGTCTCATATCTATCTGACTCAGACCGGACTTGAGACGATCAAGGCTATCGAGAAATCCATCCGTAAAACGGAAAAGGACATGCTGAAAGGGCTCGACAAGAAAGAGCGCAAAGCTTTTCTGAAAATGTTGAACCGGATGGAGGGCGCGCTTGCCCTGCTCGGTGCGGCTCGTCTTGTTGATGAGCCCGAAACAGAACAGCCTGAGGATGACGACGCCGAATAAGCGCATCGTCATCAAACCATATCGAAAAAACTTCCAATTCAATAATTGCAATGGCATAACCGTTCGCAGGATGAACGGTTGCGCCTCTTTGCGGGGTACAGACCGCGTTTTCCGATTGCGGCATGGACCATTTGGGGAGGCGACTTGGCCCAGAAAATCAAGCTCTCGACCATCGCTGACGCGCTCGGTGTTTCGACGGCCACTGTTTCGCTGGCGTTGCGCGACAGCCCTCTTGTTGCCGACCAGACCCGCGAGAAAATCAAGGAGCATGCCCGCGCCATCGGTTATATCTATAACCGCCGCGCGGCGAGCCTGCGAACATCGCGCTCCGGTATCGTGGGGGTCGTGGTGCACGACATCATGAACCCGTTTTTTGCAGAAATCCTCAGGTCCATCGAAACGGAACTCGACCGTTCGCGGCAAACCTTCATTCTTTCCAATCATTACGACCAGCTCGAAAAGCAGCGGACCTTCATGGATACGCTTTTGCAGCTTGGCGCGGACGGGGTCATCATGTCGCCGGCCATCGGCACGCCGCCTGAAGATATTCAACTGGCGGAAGACAATGGCCTGCCGGTCGTGTTGATCGCGCGTAGCGTCGAAGGTGTTCACGCCCCGGTTTTCCGCGGTGATGATGCCTACGGGATCGGTCTTGCCACGAATCATCTGATTTCTCTCGGTCATACGCGCATCGCCATGGTCGGTGGTACGGATCAGACATCGACCGGACGTGACCGCTATCGCGGCTATTTGCAGGCGATGGACAAGGCCGGACTGGAAGTGAGGCCGGAGTGGCGCATTTCTGGACCGCGGACCAAGCAGGGCGGCTTTGAAGTTGCGCCGCAATTTCTGGCCCTGAAAGACAAGCCGACCGCTGCCGTCTGCTGGAACGATCTGACAGCCATCGGCCTGATGAACGGCATTGCACGTGCCGGACTGGTTCCGGGCGAGGATATTTCCGTCACCGGTTATGACGATCTTGAGGAAGCGGCGATTGCAACGCCCGCCCTCACGACGGTCTGGAATGGCCAGCGGGAAGTAGGGCGCAGGGCGGCGCGTGCGCTGCTCGATCAGTTGAACGGCGTTGACGTCTCCTCCGGGCAAGAACTGATCAAACCGGAGTTGCATATCCGGCAGTCCACCTCAAAACCGAAACATCCCTGATTTTTCTTCATGGGGCAGGCCGCGGGTCCGCCCCGCTGATCCTGCTTGAACTGAGGAATGCTGCCATGACAAAACGCGACACGACCATTCTTGTGCTCGGTAATTTCAACGATTATGCTGTGCAGCGGCTTTCAGGTGAGTTTGATGTACGCCGTATCCCGCGTGGCGATGCGGCGCTGGTGGAGGCCGGATGGGCGAAGGACGTGCGCGGCATCGCCAGCATGTCCAAAGTCGACGCGGCATTGATCAATGCGCTTCCAAACCTTGAAATCATCGGCAATTTCGGTGTCGGATACGATGCGGTGGATGCCGTGCATGCAGGCGCGAAGGATGTGATGGTTACCAACACGCCCGACGTTCTAACCGAAGAGGTGGCGGATACAACAATTGGCCTGCTGATCGATACGGTGCGCGAATTGTCGAAGTCCCAGGCCTATCTGCGAGCAGGGAAATGGGAAAAGGAGGGCGGTTATCCGCTTTCCAAACTGTCATTACGCGGGCGCAAGGTCGGTATTTTCGGGCTTGGCCGTATCGGCAAGGCCGTGGCGCACCGCATCGAGGCTTTCGGCTTGCCGGTCGCCTACCATAATCGCCGCAAGGTCGATGGTGTGGCCTATGAATACCATGCGAGCCTCAAGGCGCTCGCCGAGGTCGTCGATACGCTCATTCTGGTCGCCCCTGGTGGTGCGGAAACCGCCGGAGCGGTCAATGCCGAGGTGCTGAAGGCGCTTGGCCCGGATGGCGTTCTGGTAAATATCGGACGCGGTTCGGTGGTGGATGAGGAGGCGCTTGCCGAAGCCCTGAAAAACGGCACCATTGCGGCCGCCGGTCTCGATGTGTTCGCGAACGAGCCGCATGTGCCGCAGGCGCTGCTCGATGCACCAAACACGGTTTTGCTGCCGCATATCGGCTCCGCTTCACTGAAAACACGTCAAGGCATGGCGGATCTTGTCATCGACAATCTGATTGCATGGTTTGACACGGGCGCAGCCCTCACGCCGGTGCCTGAAACCGTGCATGTAACGAAGAAGTAGTCGGCCTGTCAGGCTGTGCGCTGCGCCTTATGCTGGCGTACGGCCTCGCCGAACGCTTCGAAAATCCTGCGCGACGAGGTATCGGATGTGACCCAGTACTCCGGGTGCCATTGCACGCCGACCACGAAGTCCCTGGCGTTCTTGACAGAGACTGCCTCGATCGTTCCGTCTTCCGCCAGGGCTTCGATCTCCAGACGGGGAGCGAGCTTGTCGATGGCCTGACGGTGAACCGAGTTTACCCGTACACTGTCTTCCTTGAGAATATCCGCAAGGCAGGAGTTCGGCTTGAGCTTCACTGGATGCTGGATCGAAAACCGTTCGGCCTGACTTTCGGATTGAGGTGCACGGTGGTCCATGCGGCCTTCCAGCTCCTGAATTTCCGTGGCGAGCGTTCCGCCCAGTGCCACGTTCAGTTCCTGAAGCCCCCGGCAGATGGCCAGAACCGGGACACCCTTGTCAACGGCAGCCCGCAGGAGCGGCAATGAAGTGGCATCGCGGGCATTGTCATAGGGTTCGAACGCCGCACTCGGTTCGATGCCATAGAGAGCGGGATGAACATTGGATTTCGATCCGGTAACGAGCACGCCGTCCACGGCGTCCAGAATGGCATTAATATCCATCTTGTCGCCGAAACTGGGCACGAGAAGCGGCGTAACGCCCGCTACATCCGTGGCTGCCGCGAGATATTGTTCCGGTGCGGCATGCCAGATGTAGTTTTCGAATGGCTTGACGTCGGTTGGAACGGCGACGAGAGGGCGAGAAGATTTCGGCATAATGTTTCGATCCACGAATTTCAGCCTTCATGTGCGTTGTTTCATACTGCCGCGCAATGGCCTGTGCAATCACGAAGCTGTGCCGCACCTGGCCTGCAGGAGAGCACTTTCTGTGTATTGTCTTGATTTGCGGTGATTTTTGCATCTATCAATAGTTCAAATGCGGGGACTAAACACCTAGGTTCTGCGCGCATAAGGAGCAAGAGAGGTTGGCAGTTGAGGGATTTGATGGCTGACGATCAGCTTTTCTCCGTTCGAGATAAGGTCGTTGCAGTGACGGGTGGGTCCTCTGGACTTGGACTTCGCATGGTTCACGTGCTCGCCGGGCACGGTGCGCGCGTCATCTCGATTTCGCGCACGCATGAGGGTGAAATCATTTGCCCTTCAGGCGGCGAAGTGCTGGAAATCATGGCAGATGTAACCCATCCCGATGACATCGCACGGGCCTTTGACCAAGGGGAGCGCCATTTCGGCCCGATCACGACGCTTTTCAATAATGCGGGCGTGGCCCATATGGCGCGGGCGCTCGATACAACGCACGACATGCTCGAACATATTTTCGAGGTGAATGTAGCCGGTGCGTTCTTCGTGGCGCAGGAAGCGGCGCGACGCATGATCGAGCGCGGCGAGGGCGGCACAATCGTCAACACGACGAGCATTCTCGGCGAGCGTCCGCAAAAGGGAGCTGCCGCCTATTCCATGTCCAAGGCATGCGTGACCCAGATGACGCGCGCGCTTGCGCTCGAATGGGCTGCTCACGACATTCGGGTCAATGCAATCTCTCCGGGATGGTTTCCCACGCGAATTAATGAGGAACAATTGGCGGGTCCAGCGGCGGGCTATTTCAAGGGACGTAACCCGATGCGCCGCCTCGGCGAGCCGCAGGATCTCGACGGGGTCGTACTCATGCTGGCTTCCGATGCCAGCCGTTATATGACGGGTTCGATAGTTACAATTGACGGCGGACACGGCCTCTGACATATCCGAACCCTTGGTTGTGTCGCCGTTTTATGGCTGCGTCTGATTTTCTTGCGGCTTTCTTTTGATGCAATTGTGGCTCTTTTTTACTGATTGCACGCCCAGGCTCGGCATAACCCGGTTCGGCCAAGTGAAAGCATGTTTTCGATAAAGCTATTTTAGCGTTGGTTTTCTAATGATTCCGCCAGTTTGCACTTCCTATTGAAATATTCGAAAGAGCTATCCTTGAAAGCTTGTGGTTGTATTTCTGTTTTTCAGGTTGTGGATAAGTCGTTTTCCAAAGAATAAACCGGATACATCTTATGGTGGTTCTTATGACAGCTTGTGGTTTAAATCCACGAAAGATATTTTTAAGTCATTAGTGCGATGATTGCGCCCGCGAAAGGGACACAAGCAACGACATGTGGCAAAGCCGTAAACCTGAGATGCCTGCAGATGTGCGGCTGTCTTTCCTGCGATCGCTTTACGGCAATCGCACGACGCTGTGGTTTGGCTTGCTCGCGCATGTTGTGGCGTGCGTGGTCATCTATGTCAAAACCGCGGATTGGCGCTTTGTCGGATTTGCCGGTATCTTCGCGGTGGTTGCGCTGGGGCGGCTTTACGATATGCGCAAGTTCGATCAGGCTAAGCTTGGTGAACTGACCCATGCGGATTTGGACAAGTGGGAGACGCGCTACCTGATCGGCGCTTCGCTGGTCTGTGGCACGCTTGGAATGCTTTGCTTTTTTTCAAGCTATGTTCTGCGCGATTCTTTCGCGGAGCTTGCAAGCCTCACCATATTGCTGGCTTCCGTCGTTTCGATCGTCGGGCGCAATTACGCATCGGCCAAGGCCGTGGTTTTGATGTCCGCCTGCACGCTTATCCCTGTGCTGTCGGGGCTCATTCTGGCGGGCACGCCGTTTCATATCATCATAGGCCTGCTGCTCATTCCGTATTTTCTGTCGAACATCCAGATGGCGAATGGACTGCGTGAGTTTCTGTTCGCCGCGGTGATGGGAAAGCGCAGGCTTTCGATTGTGGCCGGACGGTTCGACGCTGCGCTGAACAATATGCCGCAAGGTCTTTTGATGTTCGACAGTCATCAACGTATCGCGGTCATCAACAACAAGGCCAAGGCGATGCTGAAGATCGCCGAGCATACCAAGCTGCACGGACGAAAACTGGAAGTGCTGTTGCGCTATTGCTTAAAGCAGGGGCTGTTTCCCCATAACGATCTCAACAGCGTTCGCGTGCGCATGCAGGATTTGCTGCTGGGGCGTCGGGCGCGGGACATTTTCCAGTTTTCGGACGATCGTTACATTGAATGTATCGGCAATCAGACACTTAGCGAAGGCGCGGTTCTGATGTTCGAGGATGTCACACAGCGCGTGGAGGCTGAGGCACGCATCCAGCATATGGCCCGCTTTGACGGGCTTACCGGCCTACCGAACCGCAATTACTTCGAAACGATGATACGGACATTGCGTATTCATCAGGCCGAGGCGACGCTGGCGGCGCTGGTCGTCATCGATATCAATCATTTCAAGCATGTCAACGACACGCTCGGACACCATACCGGCGACGTTCTGTTGCGGCTTTTCGCCGAACGACTCAATTCACTTGATCCGCAGCGTTACGTGGCTTCGCGTTTCGGTGGCGACGAATTTGTCGTCTTCGTCTTCAATCTTCGCGAACCGTCCGATGTGGCCGGTGTCATGGATCATATTATCTCGGTAGCGACAGGAGTTTACGATCTCGACGGCGATCAGGTGCATATCGATATCAGCGCAGGCGTTGCCATCGAGAGCATAGAGAAATGCGACGTCGGCAACATGCACATCAATGCCGATCTGGCCCTTTACGAAGCGAAGAGCCAAGAAGAAAAGCAGTGGGCCATCTTCGTCGGCGCCATGGACGTCAAATACCGCAGTCGGCAAAAACTAAAAGCCGATCTTCGCCAGGCTATCGATAATCGCGAGATCAAGGTGGTTTACCAGCCGATTGTCAGCGCGCAATCGCTGCGCGTTGTCGCCTGTGAAGCATTGGCGCGCTGGGAACATCCGGAGCTGGGGGCTGTACCACCTGCGGAGTTCATACCACTGGCTGAGGAAATGGGAATCATTTCCGACATTACCCGTTTCATGCTCGAACAAGCCTGCACGGATTGCCTTGCATGGGGTGACCGGATTGGCGTCTCGGTCAACCTTTCGGCAATCGATCTGAAAAACAGCGAGATTACGCGGGACATTGCGGCCGCTTTGCAAAAGTCGGGGCTGTCGGCGCCTCGTCTTGAGGTCGAGGTGACGGAAAGCGCGATCATTGCCGACCGAAACAAGACATCGCTGGTTTTGCAGCGCCTGAAAAATGCCGGGATCAATATTGCGCTCGATGATTTCGGCACCGGATATTCCAGCCTCAGCTATCTCAACACATTGCCTTTGACCAAGGTCAAGGTGGACCGTTCCTTCGTGCGTGATATCACCACTGACCGCCGATCCCTCATGCTGCTTCGCGGCGTCACCCAGCTGTCGCATGAACTGGGTCTTGGTGTGACCGTGGAAGGTGTGGAGACCGAAGAACAGCTGGCGTTAATTCGTGTCGCCGCCGGAGCCGATCTGGTGCAGGGCTATCTTCTGGGAATGCCGGTTCCCGCCGAGGCTATCCAGTCCATGACCACAAAATCCATCGCGCGACGCGATAGTGGGCGCACCGTGGCTTAGGGGGCTATAGGTTTCGGACGCGGCGCATTATCGCGGTCGCTAAATGCAGCCGCGTGGCTGCGAGATGCTCCAGGCGCCAATGGATTATCCTGAATGTACGGCTTTCGAGCGACGGATGTACTGAAAAACCGAAGTTATATCTTTACACACTGATAAAGGCGCTTATTCTGCGCGCTGATTTGGTGGGTGCGGAAACGAATTGCATGAGCGATACAGCTGTCACGGGGGGGACCCCACCCTTGTCCAATTTTGCACGGCAGCTGTTGCAGTTTCTGGACAGAGTCGAGTACAGACGCGTCGTTTACACGGAAGATCTCGAAGCAATCGGACAGTTGCGCTACCGCTCGTACCGCACGCGCAATGTAATGCACGAGGCGGAAGTGCCGTCGATTGTCGACGATATCGACCGCGATAGCCACGCATTTGTTTTCGGTGTCCATGTGGATGGCCAATTGGTCAGTACGCTTCGCATTCACCACATCACGCCGGATCACCGCAAAGGCACGAGCTATGCGCTTTTCCCGGATATTCTCGACCCTCTATTGAACAGTGGTATGCATTTTGTCGATCCGACGCGCTTTGCGGCAGACCCCGAGCTTTTGAGCGAATATCCGGCTATTCCTTATATCACGCTGCGCATAGCCGCGATGGCGTCGGAATTTTTCAGTGCGGATCAATGCCTTGCATCGGTAAAGCCGGAACATATGGCATTCTATAAACGTATTTTCGGTACGAGTGTGATGGCCGAGGCTCGTGAACATGAAGGCTATGGTATAAAGGTAGGCTTGGGAGCCGCACCTATTCGCAATATACGTGATGCGGTTGCAGTGCGTTTTCCATTCTTCAAGTCGCAGCCTCATGAAAGGCATGCCATGTTCGCCGATTTTGATAGGAAAGCCGTTCCGTTAACGATCCTTCCTACGGCAAAATATACCGGCTTAGGGGTCTGAAAAGAAACATTTTAGTATAGCGCTTTTCATGGTTTCCAGTTAGGAAGAGAGTGAAGCCGCTTCATGCGGGAGAGGGACGCTGCGACGAAAAGACTGCCGATTCGACGGCGGTTTGTTCGCGTATGCATTGAAGGTTACAGGTATTTTCGCTAGGAATAGCTGAATAATCTGAATGGGTGGAACTAAAATGGCAGAACATCATACGACGGCCCCGGCTGAACTTGGCGCTCCGATGGACTACGCTGAGCATGATAAAACGTATGCCGGTTTCACAGGTCTGGTAAAATGGGCCACAGTGGCGCTCGTCGCACTTATGATTGCCATGGCTTTCGGCTTCTTCGCTGGTGGTTTCTTCTCCGCGACCGTTCTTTTCATTCTGGTTTGTGTCGCTGCCTGGTTCGTCCTCTAGAGATTTGAACCGGAATTAACCTGCACGATTTGATCGATTGCCTTGGCATGGATGCTCCGTGCCGAGGTTTTGTGCACATCTATTGTTTAGAGCTGTTCCCGTTTAAACGGAAGTGCCGTAGCCGCTCTAAGTCATTGTTTTGTTGCATTATCCTACGCAAAACCGCTACGCACTTTTGCTGGAAATGCTCTAACCTAACTCGATGGAGCTTCTCCCCGGAAGCTCTGAATTTTGCCCGTCCGTAAGGTCGGATCAAGCCACGAAAGGGAAACCAGCTTGGCCCAGACGTTATTTATACCGAAAGAGAGCGATCCAAACGAGACCCGCGTCGCGGCGTCGGCGGAGACGGTGAAAAAATTCATCGCACTCGGCTTCGATGTCGTGGTGGAAAAGGGGGCCGGTGAGAAATCGCGCATCACGGATGCCGATTTTATCAACGCCGGTGCGCAGGTTGGCACGGCGGCAGATGCCAAAACGGCGGATGTCATCCTCAAAGTACGGCGACCGACGGATACGGAACTCAAAGGGTATAAATCGGGCGCTGCGCTTTTCGCCATGCTTGACCCTTATGGTCACGACGATGCGGTGGCGGCACTTGCCAAGGCTGGAATTTCCGCGCTCACAATGGAGTTCATGCCACGCATCACGCGCGCTCAGGTCATGGATGTGCTGTCGTCGCAGGCAAACATCGCCGGTTATCAGGCGGTGATCGATGCGGCCACGGAATATGATCGCGCCATGCCGATGATGATGACGGCGGCAGGCACCGTTCCTGCGGCCAGAGTGTTCGTCATGGGAGCCGGTGTTGCTGGTCTTCAGGCTATTGCGACCGCGCGCCGTCTTGGTGCCGTGGTGACGGCAACAGACGTACGCCCCGCGGCTAAAGAACAGGTTGCCTCACTTGGAGCAAAGTTCATCGCCGTTGAGGACGAGGAATTCAAGGCAGCGGAAACTTCTGGCGGCTACGCCAAGGAAATGTCGAAGGAATATCAGGCCAAGCAGGCCGCACTTGTTGCCGATCATATCACCAAGCAGGATATCGTGATTACCACGGCGCTCATTCCGGGCCGTCCGGCTCCGCGTCTCGTTTCCAGAGAAATGGTTGCGGCCATGCGTCCGGGGTCGGTTCTGGTCGATCTCGCGGTCGAGCGCGGCGGCAATGTTGAAGGCGCTGTCGCCGGTAAGGTTGCCGAAGTGAACGGCGTGAGGATCGTTGGGCATCTCAATATGCCGGGGCGCATTGCAGCTACCGCATCGCAGCTCTATGCACGCAATCTGTTCGCCTTTCTTGAAACATTGGTCAACAAGGAAACGAAGGATTTTAGGATCGACCCGGAAGAGGAACTGGTGAAGGCCACGCTGCTTACTCATCAGGGCAAGATCGTGCATCCGGCTTTTGCTAAGCTGGACGCTGCTCTCGCTTCGGTCCCGGTTGACAGGCCTGCAAAGCCGAAAGCCGCACCAAAGCCGGAAACGGCAGCAACGAAGAAGGTTGAAGCACCAAAGCCGGTGCGGAAAACGACGAAGAAAACACCCGCGAAAGCTCCGAAGATTTCCCCCAAGACATCTGCTGACGGAGGAGAGGAATAATGGCCGATACCGCACTCGAAAAAGCTCTTGAGAGCCTCAATCAGGCCACGGATGCCGTGCGCCAGGCGGCGGAGAATGCCGGTGGTCTGGGTGACGCGGCCGCAGCTGTGGCGCATGCTGCAACTGGTGGAGCAGTCGATCCGTTCGTCTTCCGCTTCGCGATCTTCGTCCTGTCGATTTTCGTCGGCTATTACGTCGTCTGGTCGGTTACGCCAGCGCTGCACACGCCGCTAATGGCCGTTACTAATGCTATCTCTTCGGTGATCGTGGTGGGCGCACTTCTGGCGGTCGGCCTTTCTCTTTCCGGCTGGGCAACCGGCTTTGGTTTCATCGCGCTCATTCTGGCGAGCGTCAACATTTTCGGCGGCTTTCTGGTCACCCAGCGCATGCTCGCCATGTACAAGAAAAAAGAAAAGTGAGGGCTGAGCCATCATGAGCGTTAATCTCGCAGCCTTCCTCTATCTCGTCTCCGGCGTTCTGTTCATTCTGGCGCTGCGTGGCCTGTCGCATCCAACGACGAGCCGTCAGGGCAACATGTACGGCATGACCGGTATGGCGATTTCCATCGTCACCACTCTTTTGCTGGCACGTCCGAGTTTCGGCGGACTGGTTCTGATCATCATCGGCATCGCCATTGGCGGCGGCATAGGTGCCATCATTGCCCGCCGCATCGCCATGACGGCCATGCCGCAGCTGGTGGCCGCTTTCCACTCGCTGATCGGTCTTGCGGCCGTTCTGGTGGCCGCTGCCGCGATCTATTCACCGCATTCCTTTGACATAGGCGAAGTTGGACAGATTCACGCTCAAGCCCTGATCGAAATGTCGCTTGGCGTCGCCATCGGTGCGATCACCTTCACCGGTTCGATCATCGCCTTTCTCAAGCTTGATGGCCGTATGTCCGGCAAGCCGATCATGCTGCCCGGACGTCACATTATCAATGCGGCCTTGGCTGCGGCGATTGTGCTTCTGGTGATCGTTCTGGTGAACACTGAAAGTCATTTCGTGTTCTGGCTGATTGTGGTTCTGTCGCTGGTCTTCGGTGTTCTCATCATCGTGCCGATCGGCGGCGCGGATATGCCGGTTGTTGTTTCCATGCTCAACTCCTATTCGGGCTGGGCGGCGGCAGGCATAGGCTTCACGCTCGGCAATCTGGCACTCATCATAACCGGTGCGCTGGTCGGTTCGTCCGGCGCGATTCTTTCCTACATCATGTGCAAAGGCATGAATCGCTCGTTCATCTCGGTCATTCTTGGTGGCTTCGGTGGCGATACGTCGGCTGCCGGTGGTGGGGAAGTCGAACAACGCCCAGTCAAGCAGGGTTCGGCTGACGATGCTGCGTTTATCATGAAGAATGCATCCAAGGTCATCATCGTACCGGGTTACGGGATGGCGGTGGCACAGGCCCAGCACGCGCTGCGTGAAATGGCTGATAAGCTCAAGGCCGAAGGCGTCGAAGTCAAATATGCGATCCACCCCGTCGCAGGTCGTATGCCGGGCCATATGAACGTGCTTCTGGCCGAGGCCAATGTGCCTTACGACGAAGTGTTCGAACTGGAAGACATCAATTCGGAATTCGCGACGGCAGATGTCGCCTTCGTGATTGGCGCGAATGATGTTACTAATCCGGCGGCGAAGACCGATCCGCAGTCGCCGATCTTCGGCATGCCGATCCTCGATGTCGACAAAGCTGGCACGGTTCTCTTCATCAAGCGCGGCATGGGTTCAGGCTATGCCGGTGTCGAGAATGAACTCTTCTTCCGCGATAATACGATGATGCTTTTCGCCGACGCCAAGAAGATGGTGGAGAGCATCGTGAAAGCGCTGGACCACTAAAAATAAAAGGGCGGCTCGCAGCCGCCCTTTTATTTGCATGAGGCTAGATCAGCCGTAAATCATCTTGTCCTGCAATGCGCGCAGCTCGGCGATTTTGGAGCCGGGCTGTGGTGCTGCATTGGCATAGGTGATGAGTTCACCCTTCTTGATCGGCGCGATGACCGAGCCATTCTGCAGCAGGCCGCAAGGAATAGCCTTCGCGGCGCGGGCTTCCGGTGTCGTCATGATCCACGAGCGGTAACAATATTGGCCGATAGCATCGAGCTTGTCGCCGGGCTGCAAATCCTTCTTGGCGACGGCGCAGACTTCCGCCACAGGCTTGGCCAGCGGCACCATGTCGGCCTTGCCGTACAGTATGACGCGCGCAACGGTCAGGGGTACTTCCAGTGAAGTAAGGTGGAAAGGCCGGTGGAAGGTGAAATAGGGGCCTTTGCCCATCTTCAGGTCTTCCAGCCGCTCGACCAGACGGGGGTGCTCCATCTTGGCAATGACGAAGACACCTGGAGACACGCCGCGTCCGATGGAATAGTCAACCACACCGGTTTTGTTCAGAATGCCACCGTCTTCCTTCGGGATGAGTGTGCGGTTCAGCTCATTGATGGCGGCTTTCGGCCCGTGCATGCCGGCGATATCCGGCACAAGGCCGGTCGCATTGGCAATTGCTGCCATTTCCACCATGGTCTTGGAACCATCGACAAATTCCACCAGCAGGCGAACATTCATGTTCCGGCGGTCTGCTTCCTCCTGATAATTGTCAGGAATGGCGTCGAAATTGAGTGGATTGTTCTTACCTTTGCCTGCAGCCACGACCTTGTGGCCCATGGCGGAAACGAATTCGATCAGTTCCATGCATGAGGAGGGCTCGTCGCCAGCGCCAAGTGAATAGACGACACCCTGCTTGTCCGCTGCGGCCTTCAGATAAGGCCCGATGGTCACGTCCGCCTCGACATTCATCATAACCAGATGCTTGCCGTTTTCGATGGCCTTGATTCCGGTCCGCGCGCCCACTTCCGGAATGCCGGTCGCATCGATCACGACATCGATCAGTGGATTGGAGAGAATCAGATCGTTGTCATCGGTGACTGCGATCTTGCCGCTTTCGATGGCGCGGGTCATTGCGGCTTCATTGGCCGTTTCCTGCGCATTGCCGTCGTCGCCATAGGCCGTGCGAACGGCCTTGAACGTGTTCGGCAGGCGCAAGGCAGACATGGCGCCGACTTCGATGCCGGGCATTTGCGCAACCTGCGTGACGATATCGGTGCCCATTTCGCCTGCGCCAATGAGACCGATGCGGATCGGCTTGCCGGTTTCTGCCCGCGCAGCCAAGTCCCGCGCCAAGCCCACCAGTGCCACATTTGTCGTCATGAGACTCTCCGCAAAATTTCTGCACCCGCTTGCGACGGTAATATTGTCACGCTTGTGTTGATATAGGTGCGTATTGGATGAACAGTCTCTATATCAACACCGACCGTCGCGCACGTCCAATCTGCGCGACAAAATATGCACGCCACCGGAGTTTCCATGGGTAACGTATCTTCCTTCGATCTCGTGATTTTCGATTGCGACGGCGTTCTTGTCGACAGCGAACCGCTTTCCTGTCTCGCTTTCGAGCAGATTTATGCCGATCACGGCATGAAGCTGCCTGAGGGGATCGTTGCAAAAGGCATCGGCATGAAACAGGCCGATATCATGAAGATGATCGAGGACATGACCGGGCATCGCCTGCCGGAGGGTGTCGAGGGTGAGTTCTGGCCCGCGACGAAGTTGCTGTTTGCAGAAGCGTTGCAACCAACAGCCGGTATCGCCGTTTTTCTGGATGGCCTTTCTCAGAAACGCTGTGTCGCTTCATCCTCCCAACCGGAACGGATTGCATTCAGCCTGGAGAAGACGGGCATTGATCATCATTTTGGTGAGGCAGTCTTTTCGTCCAGCATGGTGAAACGCGGCAAGCCTGCGCCGGACCTGTTTCTCTTTGCGGCGGAAAAGATGGGAGTTGACCCCACACGCTGCGTCGTGATCGAAGATTCGCCGTTCGGTGTGGAAGGTGCGGTTGCCGCCGGCATGACGGCATTCGGTTATACGGGCGGTGGACACACCTATTCAGGCCACGCTGAGAGGCTGACTTCGGTGGGGGCGCGACAGGTTTTCGCGCATTGGGATGATATTGCCCGCGAAATACTGGCCGCAGCCTGATGCTCGGGACTTGCTGCATTGTCGTTATAGGGTAAAGAGAAAGTCACATCATTTCAGCAGGAAGCGCCAGAGAATGAAAGACGCAATCACGCTTGACCAATTGCGCAACGCAATCGGCACGGAAATCGGATGTTCGGAGTGGCGGGATGTCACGCAGGAAATGATCAATCAGTTCGCGGATGCGACGGATGATCACCAGTTCATTCATGTGGATCCGGAGCGGGCAGCCAAGGAAACGCCGTTCGGCGGCACCATCGCGCATGGTTTCCTGACATTGTCGCTTCTCTCGACTTTGGCCTTCGAGGCGCTGCCCATGCTGCAAGGCGCAACGATGGGCATCAATTACGGTTTCGACAAGGTTCGCTTCATGTCGCCGGTCAAGACCGGCGCGCGCGTGCGTGCCCGTTTCAAGCTGGCAGACGCCGATATCCGTCCCTCGGGTCGCGTGGTCAATCATTATGACGTGACGCTCGAAATTGAGAATTCCCTGAAGCCTGCGCTGACGGCAACATGGCTCACAATCGCCGTGGTGGAGCTGCCGGAAGCTTAAGCCACCTCCGGGTAACGAAGCGGAAGCCGTCCTTCTTCATCGAGAGGGGCGGCTTTTCCTTTATGCACGGTCAGGAGTTCGTGCAAGAAGAAGGGGCCGTGCAGGAACATGCCGAAATCGTAGAAGCTCTTCTTTTCCGCGCCGCGCAGGTAAAGAAGGTGCATCAGGAAGAAGTTGCCCTTCGACCGGTTGTAGCGATTTTCACTATGCACGTTTTTGAAACGTATCCGGTTGATTAGCGGCGGGGTATGGGGCCTAAGTTTCAAAGCCCTGGCCGGGTCAGATCCGTAGAAATGAATGATGTCCGTCAATACCTGAAACTCCGACCACAAGACCGGACTATCTTCGATCACCACACGCACATCTTCACGCAAGGTTTTCGCCTTGGGGTGGAGAGCAATCATCATCAGGCATGAGCCAATCGCGAGCAGCGATACCGGTTGTTTTTGCAGAAGGTCGGGCCGTTCGCGGTGGGTCGCCGCCAGCGCCTCCACAGCAGGTACTGTACCAAGGCTGTGCGCGACGATGATGACTTCATCGGCGTCAGTCTGCTGTAGTTTTCTCTTCAGTGCTTCCGAGAAGGCCTTGCGACGCAAATTGAGTTTTTTATTGCGGTTGTGAATGCGGTCATAGGCTGCCGACCAGTCGTCGAGCAGATAAGACATGAAGAATCGGTCGCCCGGTCGGCGGACGAGCAGCGTTGCAATGATGGCCGCAAGTGGAATGGACCAGAGAAGGTGGGCCGCCGAAAAGCCAGACATGACAGGCGATGCGGCGACGAGAACCGCCATTGCAAGAATCGCAAGCGACAGCAGGAACGGCCAGAGGAAGAAAAGCACGAAACGCCAGCTCGTCACTAAATAGCGCCAGAGCGTTCCGGTGAAGAGGATGTTCATGAATGCATGGAAGCCGGTAATCATGCGCTTCAGTGTGGAGCGAGCGGAATAATCGTCAAAAATGTCCGCGGTGCCGAATTGGCAGAACTCGGTTTCCGTCTGCCAGTCCGTGCCTTGCGACGTCGCCGTAAGACTGCCGCAGCCGTCCGATTCGTCTGTCATCGGCGAAAGCTTCGTTCTGACTTTCCACAGCCGGTCGAAATCCCTCAATGCCTGCGCATGACGTATGCGCACGGCTTTGGGATGAAGGCCCTCATAGCCGGTGAATTGAATGACGAGTCGTTTGCGATGAAGCATGAAGGATGTACACAAGGAATCGGTGGGCGAGGTGCCAGTGGAAAAAATCGTCCGGCAGCTTTTCATGAGCGGCCAATAAGGCCGAATTATGCGGAAAACAGGTGCTGGATATCGTATCCGGGGACCGCTTACCATAACAAATTGGTGTGAAGCTGCAATTTCAGCCGGGTTGGTGGGCAAAGTTGTATCTGGAGGTGGACAGGGGGGGGGCTTTCTGGTAATAGCCAGCACCAATTTGCAGCGTTACCGTTGCGAAGCTTGGGAGCCTTCGGGCGCTGATCGGCCGGTGTCACCGGCTGAAAAACGTTTAAAGACCCCCGAATGCCTCAGGCTCAACCGAAATTCTAACGATACGGAATTACACGTGCAGGTACTCGTCCGCGATAATAATGTTGATCAGGCTCTCCGCGCTCTGAAGAAAAAGATGCAGCGCGAAGGTATCTTCCGCGAAATGAAGATGCGCGGCCACTACGAAAAGCCATCCGAAAAGCGCGCGCGCGAAAAGGCTGAAGCTGTTCGTCGTGCACGCAAGCTCGCTCGCAAGCGCGCTCAGCGTGAAGGCCTTATTGGCGGTCGCAGCGGCGCTCGCTGATCGACTGAGATTAGGCGTTGCCGTAGCAATGCCTCTTTGCTTTCCGGTGCGGCCTTGGGCCTGCGCCGGATTTTGCGCGTTTTGTTTTTCAAATTGCTTTTTTGATTTCACGCTTTTATTAAAGTTTAGCATTCACTCCCGAAAAGCTTATAGACTTATCGGACAAGGGTGTGCGTAAAACAGATACTGAGGTCACACTGGCCTGCGGGGTTGGATATGGCTGTGTGGAGCCGGCCACTGCCGTCTTTTCGCTGTTTTTCTCTGATGGTTCATGCTGGTATACCCCGGTACTGACAATGGTCCGGCAAGGCGCGGTGTCATAAGAAAATGAGCAGCACGCAAGATGAAGAGGGAACAGGCGGATTTTTGTGTCCGATGTTTCGATCAAGCTGAAAGGAACACTGTAATTGCCAACGCGCTTTAAGGTGAGACCTTCGTCCGGAGCCGATGCTTCGGTAGGCAACACGCTGAGTGGATACGGTATGGGGCGCAACGGCCTCCTGCTTGCGGCTACGCTTTTGTCGCTGGCTGTCGCTGGCTGTCAAAGTTCCACACATACCGCGTTGAGTTCCGTTGATCGTGCGCAGGGCTCGAGTGAGAATATCAGCTCGCTGACGAGCGTCATCCAGAGTAATCCGCGGGATCCGGAAGGCTACAATGTCCGTGGCTCCGCCTATGGCAAAGCCAGACGTTACAAGGAAGCGCTGAGGGACTTCGATCAGGCCATTGCGCTCAATCCGAATTTCTATCAGGCCTATGCCAATCGTGCGCTGGTTTATCGTTATATGGGTGACACCACGAAGGCGGCCCAGGATTACAGCCGCGCAATCCAGCTCAATCCGCAGTATGATGCGGCGTATGTCGGTCGCGGCAATGTTTATCGCCAGGCCGGTCGGCTTGATCAGGCGCTCAGTGATTTCAATCAGGCTATCGCATTGCAGACGACGGATGGTCGGGCCTATCACAATCGCGGTTTGATTTATCAGGCCAAGGGCCAGCATAAACAGGCGATCGAAGATTTCTCGAAGGCGGTTTCGCTCAACTCCACGGCACCGGAACCATATAACGGCCGCGGCATCTCCTATGTGGCCCTCGGCGATTATGATAATGCCTTCGACGATTTCAACACGGCGATCACCCTCGACCAGAACATCGCGGAAAGCTGGGCTAATCAGGCGCTTGTCTATGAGCATCGTGGGGATAAGGCCAAGGCGGCCACTTCATATTCGCGTGCTGTGCAGCTGGATCCAAGATATCAGCCGGCGAAAGACGGTCTCTCGCGTACGCGCGGCTGAATATAATAATTTTGCGGAAAATGGCGGCGCTTCCTAAAATAGGAAGCGCCGCTTTTCTTTATGTTGGACCGCGATATATTGAGCTCATGTCGCTCTTCGATCACATCGGATTTACGGCTAGAGATATCCGTCGCAGCCTTTCCTTTTACGAAAGCTGCATGCCTGAGCTTGGACTGGAGGTGATAGCTCAGTCGAGCAGGGGCTTTTTCATCAGCGGCGGCGAAAGGGCACCGGTGCCGTTCCTATGGATTCATGGTCGCGATGGTGAGTCGGGCTCCAATAAGCCTGCGGTGGGAAAACCCGGGGATCGTTTGCATCTGATGTTTACCGCCGGCAGTCGCGAGGCTGTGGAAGCTTTTTATCGCGCAGCTGTGACAGCTGGCGGCGCTGACAATGGTACGCCAGCCTATCAGGGGCCGGAAGAGATGGGCTATTATGCAGCATTAGTGTTCGACCCTGACGGAAACACGCTGGAAGCAGGTTTCCGCGAGAGGAAGCGCTAAAGCGTGTCGTGTTTATCATACCATGTGGCGCGTTCTAAGCTTTTGTTTTAATGCGTATCTTTTCCGAAAGCCGGTTTCCACTTTTGGGAGGCATGCTCTAGGCGCGCAGGTTGCGTTTGTCCAGGCGGTTGACCAGGCGATCGCCGAACCACTGGATGCCGCAGACCATGGCAATTAGAATAACGACCACGGCGATCATCACATTTGTTTCAAAGCGCTGATAGCCATAACGGATCGCAAGATCGCCAAGGCCGCCCGCGCCGATAGCGCCAGCCATGGCGGATGCGCCAACAAGCGTTATGATCGTGACCGTGAAGCCCGAAACGATGCCCGGAAGGGCTTCCGGAACCAGAACGTCGCGCACGATGGTCCAGCGATTTGCTCCCATCGAACGTGCCGCTTCGATGAGTCCGTGATCGACTTCGCGCAGTGAGACTTCGGCAATGCGTGCATAATATGGAATCGCGGCAATCGACAGCGGTACGATGGAAGCCCAAGTACCTATGGATGTGCCGACGATGAAGCGCGTCACTGGAATGAGCGCTACCAGAAGGATGATGAAGGGTACCGAACGGAAGCCGTTAATAAGTGCACCGAGAATGGTGTTGACCGTCAGGTTCTGAGCAAGACCGCCGCGCTCGGTCAGAATCATGATGAGTGCGAGTGGTAGGCCGACGACGAGCGAAATCAGGCTCGAAAAGCCGGTCATGATGATGGTTTCCCAGAATGAGCGCCAGAGCAGATCAAGCATTGCCTGAGACATAGCCGAGTACCTCCGTGGCGTCCGCGTGGATGTTGAGATAGCCGATGGCGGCTTCGAGCTTGGGCCTATCCTGTGCTGGCAGCCCGATGAAGAGCGTGCCGACCGGCTCTCCCTGGATCGTGTCCATGCCACCATGGATCAGTTGTGGTGCGAGACCGGTGGCGGAAGATAGTTCAGCGAAGAGTGCGCCTTTGGCAGCGGCTCCCGACAGCTTGATCTTCACGATTGCCAGATCTCCGGTCGTCTGGGACAGGCGTCCCCGCCAAATGGCTGGCAGTTCCGGGGTCAGCACCTGTAACATGGTTTGCGTGACCGGCGACTGAGGATTTGCAAAGACCTTCCAGACCGGGCCTTCTTCGGCAATCGCGCCGTGATCAAGTACGATCACGCGGTCGGCGATGCGCCGGATAACGTCCATCTCATGGGTGATGAGCAGGATGGTGAGGCCAAGTTTGCTGTTGATGTCCTTGAGCAGCGCTAGAATCGACTGGGTGGTTTCCGGGTCGAGCGCTGATGTTGCTTCGTCAGAAAGCAGCAGCGTGGGTTCGGCGGCAAGCGCACGCGCAATGCCGACGCGCTGTTTCTGGCCACCGGAAAGCTGGGAAGGGTAGTGCCGGGCTTTATCGGACAAACCGACGAGTTCGAGTAGTTCTGCAACGCGCTTCGCCCGCTCTGTCTTGGGCTTGCCGGCAATCTTCAAGGGCAAGGCGATGTTGTCGGCGACGGTTTTGGCCGAAAGCAGATTGAAATGCTGGAACACCATGCCGATGCGGCGGCGTACCGGCCTCAGACTGTTTTCGTCAAGACGTGCGATTTCGTGGCCTTCAATGCGGATCGAACCGGAATCCGGTTTTTCCAGACCGTTGACGCAGCGGATCAGCGTGGACTTGCCCGCGCCACTGCGGCCGATAATGCCAAGAATTTCGCCACGTGCAACGGAAAGCGAAACGCCGTCGATCGCTGCGGTTTCGCCGAACATTCGGCGCACGTCTTTCATTTCGACGATGGGCGCGGATGCGGCTTGCGGCGGTTCAATGGTCACGGTCGTTTCTTCTGTTTCTTGCTGCACCGCTGCATCCAGCGGCTTGCTGTCATGAATGAGGCTTCAATATAGGATGAGGCCCAGGCACGTTCTGGCTTTTACCAGCATATGTTCGAGCCATGGCTGATGCTTTTGGGCAATTTTTACACGCGCGTCAATAAAGCCGCGCCGGAAATGGCTTTCCGACGCGGTCTTTCATGCGTTAAAGGCGCTTAGTTCCAGGCAGGAATGCCGGTTCCCTTATAAGCGCGGTCGATTTCGGCCTTCACGGCATCGTTCTGGAACGATGCGACAAGCTTCTTCACCCAATCTTCATTCGCATCTTCGGTACGTACCGCGATGAAATTGTTGTACGGGTTGTTTTCCTTCGATTCCCAGCCGATTGCGTCGTTCTTTGGATCAAGACCGGCTTTAGCTGCCCAGTCATTGTTCACAATCGCGACGTCCAGATCATCGATGGAGCGGCCGACAACACCGGCGTCAAGTTCCTTGATCTCTAGCTTCTTGGGATTTTCGACAATATCGATCGGCGTTGCCAGAATGCCTGCATCCGGCTTCAGCTTGATAAGGCCTTTTTCTTCGAGAACGCGTAATGCACGGCCTTCATTGGTCGGATCGTTCGGCACACCGATGACTGCACCCTCCTTCACCTCTTCCAGGTTTTTCACCTTGCGGGAGTAGATGCCGATCGGCCAGACAGCAGTGTAACCGGCGACGCTGATCTTATAACCGTGCTGTTTGATCTGCTCGTCGAGATAAGGCTTGTGCTGGAATGCGTTGGCATCGATTTCCTTGCGTTCCAGTGCTTCATTCGGCTGATTATAGTCGTTGAAGGTGATGCGCTCGATATTGAGGCCCTGCTTCTTGCCTTCTTCGGCAACGACTTTCCATACGTCCTCGTCTTCGCCGCCCATAATCCCGACCTTGATGATCTTGTCTTCTGCGTGGCCTGCAATAGGAGCAAAGCCAACAGTTAGTGCTGCAGCTGTGAAGAGAAGAGCTTTCAAACCCGCGCGACGGGTAAACGTATAGCGGGAAAGGACTGACGACATTTTGGTTTTCCTTATTCAAATCTTTGTTTTACGCCCGCCGTTATCCCGATACGGGTTTCCCCTTCGGACGACCTGCTTTAGGTGGCCGGTCCCGGACACCGATCATATTGGATGATCTTTCCCTGCCTGCCCACCTTGTTGCCGATAATTCCCGTTTGTCGGGTAATAAACAAGGAAAATTATTTCAGTAACGGTTAATGCGCCGGATATGATATCGCGCCGAAAGAATGGAGGGTGGATTATCATTTTCGCTGCTCCGCCTTTGAAAAACCGGAGCTCAAGCGCCTTGCGTTTTGAGTCCTTGTTTTTATGTATGCCGTTATCGGCAAGCCTATTCCTTTTTCTCGCGACAGGTGTCAGCGGTTGTCCGCTGCAATCATTTGTGCTGCTTTTTCGGCGATCATCAAAGTGGGAGAATTGGTGTTGCCTGAAGTGATGGTCGGCATGACGGATGCATCCGCAATACGCAAGCCTGCAATGCCATTCACGCGCAATCGCGGATCGACGATCGCTTCCTTATCCGTTCCCATGCGGCAGGTGCCGACCGGATGGAAAATCGTGGTGCCGATGTCGCCAGCGGCCTTTTCCAACTGTTCCTGTGTTTCATAGCTGGGGCCGGGTTTGAACTCCTCCGGGCGATATTTCTGCAAAGGTGCTTGCGCTACGATGTGACGGGTGAGGCGGATTGCGTCGGCTGCTACACGGCGGTCGCTGTCAGCTGCAAGATAATTTGGCTTGATTGCAGGCTGGTTGCGGTGGTCCGGTGATTTCAGATGTATCGAGCCCCGGCTGTCCGGCCGCAGGTTGCATACGCTGGCTGTGAAAGCCGGGAAGGGATGAACTGCCTCGCCGAATTTTTCAAGGCTGAGCGGCTGCACGTGATATTGCAGATTGGCGGTTTCATACGACGGATCGGACCGGGTGAAGGCGCCAAGCTGGCTTGGCGCCATCGACATCGGACCGGAGCGGCGCAGAACATATTCAAGCCCGATCATGGCCTTGCCGAGGAGTTTGCTTGCTTTTTCGTTGAGCGTGGGAATGCCAGTGACCTTATAGGCGCAGCGCAATTGCAAATGGTCTTGCAGATTTTCGCCGACTTGTTTGCGCTCCAGAACGACGGGAATGCCCGCCTGTTGCAGCACGTCACCACGGCCGATGCCCGATAATTCCAGAATATGCGGAGAGCCGACGGCCCCGGCGGTGAGAAGGACTTCGCGCTTTGCCTTGACGGTGCGGGTCGTGCCATTTTGATCGAAAGTAACGCCAGCAGCGCGGAGGCCATCTATTTCTATGCGGCGCACATGCGCGCCGGTTTCCAGGCGAAGATTATTGCGGTCCATCGCCGGGCGCAGAAAGGCCTTGGCGGTGTTCCAGCGGATGCCGCGTTTCTGGTTCACCTTGAAATAGGACACGCCTTCATTGTCGCCGCGGTTGAAATCGTCGATCGCCGGAATACCGGCGGCAACGGCTGCGTCACGAAAAGCATCGAGAACATCCCAGTGCAGGCGGGCGGTTTCGACGCGCCATTCACCGCCTGCGCCGTGCAGATCGCTTGCGCCGGCGTAATAGTCTTCGGATTTCTTGAAGAAAGGCAGGACATCGTCCCAGCCCCAGCCTTCGCAGCCTGCCTGCCGCCACAAATCGTAGTCACGGGCCTGACCGCGCATATAGATCATGCCATTGATGGACGAACAACCGCCCAGAACCTTGCCGCGCGGGTAGCCGAGCGAACGGCCGTTCAGTCCCTCTTCGGCTTCCGTGGTAAAGCACCAGTCGGTGCGTGGATTGCCAATGCAATAAAGGTAGCCGACGGGTATGTGAATCCAGGCATAGTTATCCTTGCCTCCTGCTTCAAGCAGCAGAACGGAATGGTTCGGATCAGCGGAAAGCCGGTTCGCGAGGGCGCAGCCTGCCGTGCCCGCGCCAACGATGATGTAATCGTAGGTGTCGGTCATAATTGCATATCCATTTGGTAGGGGGCTATCCGCCGCCCTACGGGCTTGGTTAGTTGTTAAAGCGCAGTCTTACCCAAACAATTTCTTGCCGAGGCGAGACGCATAGAACTCGCCGATGATTCCCCTGCGAAACAGCAACACGCATGCCATGAAAATGAGACCGGTTACGATCGTGACGGGAAAGTCCGACGTTGCCAGATAGTTCTGAAGCGCCACGACAAAGGCTGCGCCGAGGATGGGACCGATGAGTGTTCCAATGCCGCCGAGCAGCGTCATCAGGATGACTTCGCCTGACATCTGCCAGCCGACGTCGGTCAGTGTCGCGAACTGGAAGACGAGCGCCTTCATGCCGCCCGCGAGCCCCGCAAGGGCCGCCGACATGACGAAGGCCGCCAGCTTGTACCGATTGACGGAATAGCCCAGAGAAATGGCGCGGTTTTCGTTTTCGCGTACTGACTTCAGGATCATGCCGAAGGGCGAGTTGATAATGCGCCAGATCGCGAAGATACCGAGTACAAACAGAGCCAGCACGAAATAATACATGTTCATCGGCTGGTTGAGATCGATGAAGCCTAACAGATAGCCGCGCGGCACGCCTTGCAGCCCGTCTTCGCCGTGGGTGAAGGATGCCTGCAGGCAGAAAAAGAAGAACATCTGCGCCAAAGCCAGCGTGATCATGGTGGAGTAGATGCCCTGGCGGCGGATGGCGAGATAACCGATCACCAGACCGAGAGCGGCTGCGGCCAGAACGCCGATGACGAGGCCCAGTTCCGGCGTAACGCCCCATTCCTTGACCGCATGTGCGGTAACATAGGCCGCGCCGCCGAAGAAGGCCGCGTGGCCGAAGGACAGTATGCCGGTATAGCCGAGCAGCAGGTTGAAGGCGGATGCGAACAGCGCGAAGCACAGCATCTTCATCAGGAAGATCGGATAGACCATGAAGGGAGCCGCGATCAGTCCGACAAGCGCTATGCCGAGTATGATAGCTGACAGGCTGTTGACGGCAGGTGCCTTGCTGTCGCGCGGGGCTGCGGTTGCTTTAAGAATGGTGTCGGCCATGTCAGGCCTCCTTCCCGAACAGCCCGGCGGGGCGCACCAGAAGGACGATAGCCATGATCACGAAGATGACAATGCTGGATGCTTCAGGGTAGAAGACCTTGGTGAGGCCTTCTGCCAGACCCAGCACATAGCCGGTGATGATGGCGCCAAGGATCGACCCCATGCCGCCGACAACCACCACGGCAAAAACCACGATGATGATGTTCGAGCCCATCAGCGGGCTGACCTGATAAATCGGGGCGGCCAGAATGCCGGCCACGCCGGCAAGGCCTGCACCCAGCGCATAGGTAAAGGTCAGGAGCAGCGGCACATTGATGCCGAACGCCTTGACCAAGGTGGGGTTTTCGGTTGCGGCGCGCAGGTAGGCGCCAAGCCTGGTCTTCTCTATAAGAAGCCATGTGCCGAGACAGACGAAAAGCGATGCGACTACCACCCAGGCGCGGTAGTTGGGCAAAAACATGAAGCCCAGATTGTGCCCGCCGGCGAGCGACGGCGGCACGGCATAGGGCTGGCCGGCAGCGCCGTAATAGTAGCGGAACGTACCTTCGATAACCAGAGCAAGACCGAAGGTGAAGAGAAGGCCGTAAAGGGGATCGAGATTGTAAAGCCGTGCCAGCGCTACGCGTTCGATGAGCGCGCCGCCCAGCCCGACGATGATCGGGGCCAGAATGAGCGCTGGCCAGTAACCGATGCCGAACCAGCTCAACAACAGATAGCCGACGAACGCGCCGAGCATATATTGCGCGCCGTGGGCGAAGTTAATGATGCGTAGAAGGCCGAAGATGATGGCCAGGCCAAGACTGAGAGTGGCGTAGAAGGAGCCGTTGATAAGGCCGACGAGCAATTGCCCGAGAAGAGCCTGAACGGGAATGCCGAAAAGTGTCGTCATGATGTCAGACTCCCAGCGCGTGCGTGAGCGCCGCCATGCGGGCGGGCAGTTCGGCGGTGGGGAAATTCTCCGTCACCACGCCATGGTCCATGAGGTAGAAGCGGTCCGCGACCTTGGCGGCGAAGCGAAAGTTCTGTTCGACCAGCAGCACGGTCATACCGCGTTTTTTCAGCTCCACCAGAACGTCGCCGATGCGCTGCACGATGACGGGCGCAAGGCCCTCCGTCGGTTCGTCGAGCAGCAGCAGCTTCACGCCGGTGCGCAGAATGCGGGCGATGGCGAGCATCTGCTGTTCGCCGCCTGACAGTTTTGTGCCGGGGCTGCTGCGCCGCTCATACAGATTGGGGAAGAGTTCGTAGATCTCGTCCAGTGACATTGTGCCTTGGCCGCCCGTAGCAACCAGCGGCGGCAGCACCAGATTTTCATGGACATTCAGGCTTGCAAAAATCCCGCGCTCCTCCGGCACGAAACCGAGGCCCGCATGGGCGATGCGATGCAGTGGCACCCGCAAGATATCCTTGCCGTCGAGTGTGATCGTGCCGGTCCGCCTGCGGATGATCCCCATGATGGCGCGTAGTGTCGTGGTCTTGCCAACGCCATTGCGGCCCAGAAGCGTGATGGTTTCACCGGGCCAGATGTCAAGATCGACACCGTGCAGGGCGTGGCTTTCACCATACCAGGCATTGAGCCCGCGCACCGATAAGAGTGGTTGGCCTCTATTCATGTTCGGTTCCCATATAGGCAGTGCGTACGCGTTCGTCTTTCGAGACGCTGGCATAATCGCCAGAGGCGAGAATCTCGCCGCGTTGCAGCACAGTGACGTGGTGGGCGATGTCGGCTACCACTTTCAGATTGTGTTCGACCATCAGCACCGCACGGTCTTTCGCCACATCCGAAATAAGCGCGGCGATCGTGTGGACGTCTTCATGGCCCATGCCCGCCATCGGTTCGTCGAGCAGCAATACTTTCGGGTCCAGCGCCAGCGTGGTGGCGATTTCCAGCGCACGCTTGCGTCCGTAGGAAAGATCGGCAGCGAGCGCATGGCAGGCATCGGCAAGGCCGACGCGCTCCAGAAGCGCAATGGCGTGCGCATCCAGCCGGTCGAGCGCCGACAGCGAACGCCAGAACTGCGTGGCAAGCCCGTTGGGGCGCTGCAGAGCCACCTTGACGTTTTCCAGAACCGTCAGATGCGGGAAGGTGGCGGAAATCTGGAACGAGCGCACCAAACCCATGCGTGCCACCTTGGCCGGAGCCGTTCTGGTGATGTTTTCGCCCAGAAGCGTGATCTCGCCGCTCGACGGTTGCAGGAATTTGGTCAGGAGGTTGAAGACCGTCGTCTTGCCAGCCCCGTTCGGGCCGATCAACGCGTGAACGCGCGCATGCTCGACATCAAGATCGACATTCTTGACCGCGGCAAAACCGCCAAACAACTTCCCCAGACCCCGCGCAGAAAGCACGATCTGCGCAGGAATGCGCGGTTTTTCCGACCCTGCATCATGCAGGGCCGTCACATTGCCACTTGTCGGGCCACTCGCAGCGTTCATTCAATCAGCCTCTTCACTGCGTTACCAGCGGGCAGCCGCTTTCTTCAGGCTTTGCGTAGGCCTGATCACCGGGGATGGTTGCCAGCACCTTATAATAGTCCCATGGAGCCTTGCTTTCATCAGGCTTCTTGACTTCCATCAGATACAGATCGGAGATCATACGTCCGTTGGCTGCAACCTTGCCCTTGCGCGCGAAGACGTCTTCGACAGGCAGTTCGTGCATTTTCTTCGCAACGGCTTCGGTCTCGTCCGTGCCAGCTTCCTTGATGGCTTTCAGATACTGGGTGACTGCGGAATAGGTGCCTGCCTGAATCATGTTGGGCATGCGACCCGTGCGGTCGAAGAAACGCTTGGCGAATTCGCGCGATTCATCGTCGCGATCCCAGTAGAAAGATTCGGTGAGGGTCAGGCCCTGTGCGGCTGCAAGGCCGAGGCCGTGCACTTCCGAAAGGGTGAAGAGAAGGGCCGCCAGGCGCTGGCCGCCCGCCACAATGCCGAATTCGGCTGCCTGCTTGATGGCGTTTGATGTATCCAGGCCAGCATTGGCGAGGCCGACGACCTTGGCGCCGGAGGCCTGCGCCTGCAGCAGGAACGAGGAATAATCCGTGGTCGCGAGCGGATGGCGCACTGCGCCCAGAACCTTGCCGCCCTTGGACGTCACGAACTTTCCGGTCTGTTCTTCCAACGAATAGCCGAAGGCATAATCCGCAGTGAGGAAGAACCAGGTGTCACCGCCCTGTTCAACCATCGCGCCGCCCGTGCCGACCGCAAGCGCGTGGGTGTCGTAAGCCCAGTGGAAGCCGTAAGGCGTGCACTGCTTGCCTGTCAGTTCGGTGGTAGCCGCACCGGTGTTGATGGTGATCTTTTTCTTGTCCTTGGACAGCGCCTGCACAGCGAGACCGACCGAGGAAGTCGTAAGTTCCATGATGGAATCGACCTGTTCGGTATCATACCACTGGCGCGCTATATTGGAGGCGACATCCGGTTTGTTCTGGTGATCGGCGGTGATGATTTCGATTGGCGCATCCAGCACCTTGCCGCCAAAATCCTCGGCAGCCATCTTCGCGGCTTCATAGGACCATTTACCGCCGAAATCGGCGTAAACGCCCGACTGGTCGTTGAGGATGCCGATTTTCACCTTGCCGTCGGAAATCTCCGCTGCGGATGAAATGGCCGTGGCGGCAAAAAGCGCTGCCGTTGCAAGTGCAAGACGTTTCATGAAGTGCTCCTCCCATAGCTTCTTCAGTCCAACGCGAAAAGTCGCGCTGGCGACTTCATCAAAGCGGTGGCTGTCGGTTTTCTCAGACCGTTTGTATCTACCGCTTCAAGCCCGAGATTTCCTCCGTTCGGACTGTCGGCTGGAAGCGTAGCATTGACAAATGCGTACAAGAATAACAATTTTTGAACATCATCTGTTCAAAATCGTACAGACGACCCTCAAGAGGGTGCTCTATTCCGGGAGACGGGTATGCGGCAGTTCACCTGGGACGATCTTCAGTATTTTCTTGCCGTCGCGCGCACGGGCCAGCTTTCCACGGCCGCGCGGCAGTTGCGCACCAGTCATGTGACGGTGCTACGCCGCATAGACCGGTTGGAGCAGACATTGGCGACCAAGCTTTTCGAACGCAATCCGCGTGGCTATCTGCTGACTCCGCTAGGTGAAAGGCTGGTCGACCCGGCGGAGGTGATGGAGCGCGAGGCCATGAAGTTCCAGACGGAGGCGACCGGCAATCTTGGCGCTCTCTCCGGCGTCGTGCGGCTTTCCACACTTGAAGGTTTCGGCAATTTCTTCCTGGCCGACCGCTTGCCGGTGCTTGCACAAGCCTATCCGAACCTGTTCGTGGAAGTTGTGACTATCCAGCAGATCATGTCGCTTTCGCGACGCGAGGCTGAACTGTCGATCACTTTGCACATGCCGCGCAACGGGCCTTATCATAGCGAGAAGATCACGTCGTACAGGCTTTTCATCTATGGACATCGCGATTATCTGGCGCGCCAGCAGTCCATCAGATCGCGTGAGGACATCGCAAACCACCCTTTCATCGGTTATATCGATGACATGGTTTTCACGCCCGGACTGGACTACATGCGCGAGATTCTGCCGGGCCAGCGATGCACCTATCAAAGCTCAAGCATCCACGCGCAGCTGATTGCGACCCTTGCCGGTTACGGACTTTGCGTACTGCCCTATTTCATCGCCAGCAAGCATCCGGAGCTTGTGCCGGTTCTGCCTGCGGAAATGCACCTGGAACGCGAATACTGGATGAGCTGTCATATAGACGTGATGGCTGCACCACGCATCCGTGTCATCAGCGATTTCATGATACGCGCCGTGCGCGAATCTTCGGCGAGTTTTCTTGGAGATGCGCTCCTGCAGCCTTGACCCAAACTATAAAGTCAGAGCGTTCCGCCACCGATGGCGAAGATGCAGGTGATGACCAATGCCGTGAAGCCGAAGCCGATTATAAATAGATTAAGTGATTTCAAGTCGCGCTCCCATTTGCAACCTGGTGGGGTTATCTTCGACTTATGCGCGAGAGTCCATGCCAAATTACGCTTTTCCCGATTAAAGTTGCGAGGGCCCAATTTCAGGAGGTTTCGCGCTCAATATCTCGGTGAAGTACGATTGCGGTAGTGAGATCCTCTACTGTTTCATGGGTTGCTATCAAATCACGCAGCCGGTTGAGACGGTCTATTGTTGGGACTTCCACCTCTACAACCAGATCGAGTTGTCCGCTAACTGACGAAACACGGCGGACTTCAGCATGCCGGGCGAGGTCATCCAGCAGTCCCAAGGCTGGAGTGCGCTTCAGATTGACGAGAATGATCGCGCGAATGATATTCGCGTCCATTTGGCCGATATCGGCGCGATAGCCGCGTATAATGCCGCTCTTCTCCAGATTGGAAACCCGTTCACCGGTGGCGCTTCTCGATAAGCCGATACGGCCCGCGAGCGTCTTGAGCGGTATGCGCGCCTCCTTGGAAAGGATGGCCAGTATTTCACGATCTTTCGCATCCAGTTCCCGCATGATCCGCAACTTTCATCCTGCCGTAAATATGCCGGTTCGTTCCGGCAAAGTGCCGGTCTCTCCGACACCTTGTCTGATGCCTGAAAATCATTGTCGTGCCAAGCTCTCACCTTCCAATCCATCTGAAAAGCGTAATCCTTCCATGACCGATATTTCGCATCCCGCCCCGAGATTTACTTCCGACGAGGCCGCCGCTCTGGCGGAGCGTTATTTCGGCGTAAAGGCCAGCGCGCTGCCGCTCGACAGCGAGCGCGATCGAAATTTTCGTCTCAAGAGCGGCAAAAACGGGGACTGGATTCTGAAAATCGTCAATGCCAGTGAACCGAAAGTCGAAAGTGAATTCCAGACTGCACTGCTGCAGCATCTGGCCAAAGCCGGACCGGCAATTCCGGTGCCGCGCCTGAAGGCGAGTGTTTCTGGAAGTATTCTGGCCTCTGCTGACGATGCCGCCGGCATGCCCCATGCGCTGCGTGTGGCAAGCTGGCTGCCCGGAACCCCGCTGGCGGAAGCAAAGCGCAGCAATGCATTGTTGAACGATCTGGGCCGTGCACTCGGGCAGCTCGACCGGGCGCTTCAGGGGTTCATCCATCCGGGTGCCTTGCGCGATTTCGATTGGGATCTACGCCATGCGGGTCGCGCGCGCGACAGGCTGCATTTCATCGACAATTCGGAAGACCGTGCGCTTGTCGAACGTTTTCTTGCCCGTTTTGAGCGGGATGTAGCGCCGAAACTGCCGCTTTTGCGCGCTCAGGTGATCCATAACGACGCCAACGACTGGAACGTGCTGATCGACGCGGACAACGGTGAAAAGATTGCCGGAATTATCGACTTCGGTGATGCCGTCCATACGGTGTTGATTGCTGATGTGGCGATTGCCTGCGCCTATTCCATTCTCGATATGGAAGATCCGATAAATGCGGCGTCGGCGCTTGCTTCAGGTTTTCATAAAGAATATCCGCTTCAGCCGCAGGAAATCGACCTTCTTTTCGACCTCATCGCCATGCGGCTTATCACCAGCGTAACCCTTTCCGCATCGCGCCGCGACCAGACGAGCGACAACCCCTATCTCGCCATCAGCGAGGCACCTGCGTGGCGGCTTCTGCGCAAGCTCGATGCCATGAACCCGCAATTTGCGACCGCCATTCTGCGCAAGGCCTGCGGTTTCGGTGCGGTGGATGGAGCGGGTGCAGTGCGCAGCTGGATCGATGCACACCGCCACGAATTTTCGCCCGTGTTGCGCCCTGCGCCCGCCACCATGACAAAGGCGCTGGTGCCCTATGGCGACGCATCCCACGTGATGACGGTAGCGTCAGCAGAGCAGCGCCCGAAAGAAGCCACAGAATGGTGGGATGATTTCTGCGCCCGCAATCACGTGCAGCTTGGCATCGGACCGTGGGGAGAAAAGCGTACAGTTTATACCGATGAAGCATTCCGTTCACGCTTCGTCGAAGGTGAGCGGCGTGTACACCATCTGGGGCTTGATCTTTTCATGCCCGCAGGCACGCCGCTTTACGCTCCGCTCGATGCAACTGTAAAGAGTGTCGAGATAGAAACCGTACCGCTGGGATATGGCGGGCTTATTGCGCTCGAACATAAGCCTGAAGGCTGCCCGCCCTTCATCACGCTCTGGGGACATATGGCGCACGAAGCTTCGGCGCGACTGGAGCCCGGTCAGCACCTGTCGGCGGGGGACCTTGTCGGCTATATGGGCGATATCAATGAAAATGGCGGCTGGACCCCGCATCTCCATTTCCAGATCTCAACTGATACCCGGTTATCCGCAACGGAAATCCTCGGTGTGGGCGAAAGCGCCTTCCTCGATGTATGGGCTGATCTGTTCCCCGATGCAGCAATTCTGGCCGGCATTCCGGCGGAAACCTTTTATCAGCCGGGACGCACCCGGTCGGAAATTGTCAGTGCGCGCAAGCAGACGCTTTTGCCAAACCTGTCGATTTCCTATTCGGAGCCGATCAAGTTCGTGCGCGGCGAGGGCGCATGGCTGATCGATCATCGCGGACGCGCCTATCTCGATTGCTTCAACAATGTCTGCCATCTGGGACACGCCCATCCGGAAGTGGTCGAGGCAATCGCCCGGCAGGCGGCTCTGCTCAACACTAATACGCGCTATCTACATGATAATATCGTCACCTATTCTGAGCGGCTGACGGCAACCCTGCCGGAAGGCTTGGCGGTTGCTTCTTTTGCCTGTTCGGGCAGTGAGGCCAACAGCCTCATGTTGCGGATGGCGCGCAATCATACCGGACGCAGCGACGCCATTGTTCTCGACTGGGCTTACCACGGGACGACGCAGGAGCTGATTGATCTCAGCCCATACAAATACAAGCGCAAAGGCGGCAAGGGACGGCCTGAACACGTGTTCGAAGCGACCATTCCCGACAGTTATCGTGCCCCGGAAGATTGGCCGCAGGAAGAACATGGCAAGCGCTTTGCCGAAAGCATTGCCGAGCAGATCGAGACGATGAAGCGTCAAGGCCGTGCGCCTGCCTTCTTCCTGGCGGAGTCCATTCCAAGCGTGGCCGGACAGGTCTTCCTGCCGGAGGGCTATCTGAAAGAGGTCTACGCTATGGTGCGCGAAGCTGGCGGGCTTTGCGTGGCGGATGAGGTGCAGGTTGGTTTCGGCCGCGTCGGTAGCCATTGGTGGGCGTTCGAAATGCAGGACGTGGTGCCGGACATCGTGACCATGGGCAAGCCTATCGGCAATGGACATCCGATGGCAGCACTCGTGACGACACGAGAGGTTGCGGACAGTTTCAACAACGGAATGGAATATTTCAACACGTTCGGGGGGAATCCGGTGTCCTGTGCCGCGGGTCTCGCCGTGCTCGATGTGATCGAACGCGACGATCTGCGCCGGAATGCGCTAGAGATCGGCAATTATCTTATCGATGGTTTCCGGTCGATGCAGAAGCGTTTCGATATCATCGGTGACGTGCGCGGCCAGGGCCTGTTCCTCGGTATCGAACTTGTCACCGATCGCAAAACCAAGGAACCGGCAACGGCAATCGCCAAGAAGATCAATGATGGCGCGCGTGAGCGTGGCATCTTGATGGGGACGGAAGGTCCCTTCGACAATGTGCTGAAAATGCGTCCTCCCATGATCTTCAGCCGCGCCAATGCGGATCATCTGCTAAGCGTTCTGGAGGATAGCTTCGTGGCTGCACTGCGGTAAACGGGGAACTGACAATCAAAAGGATCGTAACCCGGCGGCCATCGCCGGGAACGGGAGCGGCTTGTCCGCAAATGGGAGGAAAATATGAGAAAACATATTCTTGCAGGGCTTTTGCTGGCTGCCGGTTTCGCCGCCCCAGCCAACGCAGACACGCTTGATACGATCAGGGAACGAGGCAAGATCAATTGCGGCGTCAGCCAGGGCGTCGCGGGCTTTTCGTCTCCAGACGATCAGGGCAAATGGACGGGTTTCGATATCGATTTCTGTCGCGCGGTTTCAGCCGCGGTTTTCGGTGATCCGGACAAGGTTAGCTACGTTCCGCTCTCGACCAAAGAACGTTTCACTGCGTTACAGTCAGGCGCGGTCGATCTTCTGTCACGCCAGACTACATGGACATTGTCGCGCGATGCGGGCATGGGCATTCACTTTGTCGGCACGGCCTATTACGATGGGCAGGGGTTCATGATCCGCAAGGAACTGGGTGTGGACAGCGCGCTCAAGCTTGATGGTGCATCGGTGTGCACCGAACAGGGTACAACGACTGAACAAAATGTCGCCGACTATTTCAGCGCAAACAATATCAAATACGAACCGGTGGTTATCGACTCGGCTGACGGTATACTGAAAGCCTTCGATACGGGCCGCTGCGATGTCTACACTACGGATGCATCGGCACTTTATGCGCAGCGCCTCAAGCTGGCCGAGCCGGACGCTTATAGCGTCCTGCCTGAAATCATCTCCAAGGAACCGCTTGGACCGGCTGTCCGCCAGGGCGATGACAAATGGTTCAACATTGTGCGCTGGACGCTTTTCGCGCTGGTGGAGGCTGAGGAGTTGGGCATAACGCAGCAGACGGCAGATGACGATCTCAATTCCAACAAGCCCGTTGTGCGGCGGTTTCTCGGCGGTGAGGGCGATAGCGGAAAGCAGCTCGGACTCGACCCGAAATGGGCCTATAACGTCATTACCAAAGTCGGGAATTATGGCGAGATTTTTGATCGCACTATCGGCAAGGACAGCTTGCTGAAGATCGATCGCGGCATCAATGCCCTCTGGAACAAGGGTGGGCTGATGTATGCGCCGCCGGTAAGATAAACTTCATCGGTCTGGATGAAGAAAGCCCCGGTTTGGAACCGGGGCTTTGCTTTTCTATCTCTGTTTGGCGAGGCCCTGCTCACGCATCTGGCTCAAGCTCATCTTGGGCGAGAGCGCTTCTGGGTCTATACGAATTTCAATGAGGCCGGGCTTGCCAGACTTTTCGCATCGTTCGAAAGCAGATGCGAAATCGGCGGTTTTTTCCACTGTCTCTCCGTGTAGTCCGTATGCGCGGGCAAGCGCGGCGAAGTCCGGATTGGCAAGGCCGGTGCCGGAAACGCGGCCCGGATAAGTGCGTTCCTGATGCATGCGGATCGTGCCGTACATGCCGTTATTAACCACAATGAAAATCGCATTCGCGCCGTATTGAGCGGCGGTTGCCAGTTCCTGACCGTTCATCAGGAAGCAACCGTCGCCTGCGAAGGCCACCACCGGGCGTTCCGGCGCGGTGAGCTTGGCGGCAACCGCTGCCGGCACGCCATAGCCCATGGATCCGTTCGTTGGGGCAAGCTGGCTGCGATAGGTGCGATACTGGTAGAAGCGGTGCGGCCACGCCGAGTAATTACCTGCTCCATTGGCGATGATAGCGTCGGCGGGCAAATGCGCACGCAGCCATTCCATGATCTCGCCCATCTGTACATCGCCGGGAATAACGGGCGTTTCCATATTGGCGCGGTAATCGGCATTGGCGCTTTCCACCCATGATTTCCAGCGCGGATTTGCGATGGGGGCGAGCTTCGCGGCAGCACGTGCAAAGGCGGGCATGCTGGCGTTGACCGGCACATTGGCATGATAGACCCGGCCCAGTTCTTCTGCGCCCGGATGAACATGGATCAGCTTTTGCTGCGGCACCGGAATATCGACCAGCTCGTAGCCCTGTGTGGTCATTTCGCCAAGGCGTGCGCCGACGACCACAAGAAGATCGGAATCGCGCACGCGCTGGGCGAGCTTCGGGCTGATCGAGGTACCCATTTCACCGGCATAAAGCGGATGCGTGTTGTCGAACATGTCTTGACAGCGGAACGAAGCCGCCACCGGCAGATGCATGTTTTCGGCGAACTTTTGCAGATCACTCACGGCATCTCTGCTCCAACCGCCACCGCCGACAATCATCAGCGGACGTTGTGCTTTTTCGATGAGCGTGGTCATGTCCTGCAACTGGTCAACACCGGGGTGCATCTCCACCTGTTTGTAGGCGGGCGCATCGCTGACGGCGGCGTGCGAGGTCAGCATGTCTTCCGGCAATGCGATGACGACCGGCCCAGGACGCCCGTTGACGGCACGATGGAATGCCTGGCTGACCAGTTCGGGTATGCGTGCGGCGTCGTCGATTTGTACGACCCATTTCGCCATCTGGCCGAACATGCGTCGGTAGTCCACTTCCTGAAAGGCTTCTCGTTCTACCTGATCGCTTGCCACCTGACCGATGAAAAGCAGCATCGGCGTGGAATCCTGAAATGCCGTATGAACGCCCACAGACGCATTGGTAGCACCGGGACCGCGCGTGACAAAGCAAATGCCCGGCTTACCTGTTAGTTTGCCATAGGCATCGGCCATATAGGCCGCGCCGCCTTCCTGACGGCAGACAATCAGGTCGATTTCTTCTTGTACATCGTGAAAAGCGTCGAGCGCCGCGAGATAACTTTCACCGGGGACGCAGAAGACACGTTCCACTCCGTGGATGCGCAGAGCATCCACCAAAATCTGGCCGCCTGTTCGCATGTCGCCGTGTGTTGTCATTTGATGCATTTCCTCACTCTCAAAACATCTGGACGGTAATCGCCGTCTCTGCGACTAGTCTTTTCTTTTTGTTTTATTTCGGGGGCATGCGCAGCGCACCATCGAGCCTGATGGTTTCCCCGTTGAGCATGCAGTTTTCAATGATATGCAGGGCTAGTGCGGCGTATTCATCCGGGCGCCCCAAACGCGGGGGGAAGGGGACCATCTGGCCGAGCGCGTCCTGTGCTGGCTGAGGCAGGCCCTTGAGCATGGGTGTTTCGAATATGCCGGGCGCAATGGCGCACACACGGATGCCAAGCGGTGCCAGTTCACGCGCGGCCGGAAGCGTCAGACCGACTACGCCGCTTTTAGAGGCTGCATAGGCCGTCTGGCCAATCTGACCGTCATAGGCTGCGACGGAAGCCGTATTGATGGCAACGCCGCGCTCTCCGGTCGCAAGCGGTTCGTTTTTTGAAGCACTGTCGGCGAACAGCCGCAGAAGATTGAAGGAACCAACAAGATTTATTTCGATGGCGCGGCGAAAATCATCGAGCGGCATGACGCCACCGTCGCGTCCGAGCATTTTCTTGGCCGGAGCAACGCCCGCGCAATTGACGAGAATGCGGGGGCTTCCGAGTTGTTCGCCGATGGTATGAAAGGCGGTTTCGGCGCTTGCGGCATCCGAAACATCGCATTTGATGGCGATGCCGAAGATCTCTTCGGCAATCATGTTTGCGCCCTCGATATTGAAGTCGAGAATGGCGACTTTTGCGCCTTTTGCGGCCAATGTGCGGGCCGTTGCCGCGCCAAGACCCGAAGCACCGCCGCTGACGATGGCAATCTGTCCGTTAATATCCATGCTGTGTGCCCTTAAAGCGCTTCAAGCGCGATTGCCGTTGCCTCGCCGCCGCCAATGCAGACGGAGGCCATGCCACGTTTCACATCGTTCTGTTTCATGGCGTTCAAAAGCGTGACGATGATGCGTGCACCCGAACAGCCGATAGGGTGGCCGATTGCGCAGGCGCCGCCGTGGATGTTTACCTTGTCGGCAGGCAGATCCAGTTCCTGCATCGCCGCCATGACCACAACGGCAAAGGCTTCGTTGATCTCGAACAGATCGACATCGCGCTCGTTCCAGCCAGTTTTCTCGAACAGTTTTTTCATGGCGTAGACCGGCGCCGTGGTGAACCATGATGGCTGCTGCGCATGGCTTGCGTGGCCGCGAATGGCGGCAAGCGGGGTAAGGCCCCGTTTTTCCGCTTCCGAAAGCCGCATCAGCGTGAGCGCTGCGGCGCCATCGGAGATGGATGAAGAATTGGCTGCCGTCACCGTGCCGCCATCACGGAAAGCAGGTTTCAAAAGCGGTATTTTTTCCGGCTTGGCGCGGGTTGGCCCCTCATCGCGGTCAAGACCGGCGACGGGGACGATCTCGCTGCCGAATTTACCATCCTCTGTCGCCTTCAAGGCGCGCGAAAGCGAACGCAGGGCAAATTCGTCCTGGCTTTGCCGTGTGAACTGGTAATGGTCTGCGGTTTCTTCCGCAAAAGTTCCCATGGCTCGGCCTTTGTCATAGGCGTCTTCGAGGCCGTCGAGGAACATGTGATCGTAAATTTTTCCGTGGCCGACGCGATAGCCGCTGCGCGCTTTTTCAAGCAGGTACGGTGCATTGGTCATACTTTCCATGCCGCCGGCAACCACGATTTCCGCGCTGCCCGCAGCAATGAGATCGGCACCTAGCATAACGGCCTTCATGCCTGAGCCACAGACCTTATTGATCGTGGAGCAGGGGGTATCGATCGGGAGGCCGGAATGAATGGATGCCTGGCGCGCGGGAGCCTGACCGAGCCCGGCGGGCAGTACGCAACCCATGACCACTTCATTTACCTGATCGGGGGCGAGGCTGGCTCTCGCAACTGCCTCGCGTATGGCAATTGCACCTAGCGCTGTGGCAGTTTCGGATTTGAGCGCACCTTGAAAACTGCCGATCGGCGTGCGAATCGCGCTGGCGATCACAACAGGATCTTTTGTTTCCAACATTTGCCTTCTCCTCCAATCAAGCGCAGCGATAACAGCATAGCAAGCAGCGCGAATACAGATTAAACATGATGACTAAACCGTATGAACTCATGTCGCACGGGTATGGAGGAAATGTAATGAGCCAGGCAAATGCAAGCAATATCCGTATAGGTATCGGCGGGTGGGCTTTCGAAGGCTGGGACACGAGTTTCTATCCCGAAAAGCTGACCAAGAAGCGGCAGCTCGAATATGCGTCGAGCAAGCTTACGTCGATAGAAATCAACAGCACCTATTACGGCCCGCAGAAACCGCAGACTTTCGCCAAATGGCGAGATGAGACACCGGACGGGTTTGTCTTCTCTTTGAAAGCTCCGCGCTTTTCCACCAATCGTCGTGTGCTGGCCGAAAGTGGCGAAAGCATCGAGAAGTTCATGACGGGCGGTCTGATGGAGTTGAAGGATAAACTCGGCGTCGTGAACTGGCAGTTCATGGGTACGAAGAAATTTGATCCAGCAGATTTTGAGGCGTTTCTCAAGCTCTTGCCCAAGCGTGTCGATGGCCGTGATGTGCGCCATGCGGTGGAAGTACGGCACGACAGCTTCAATTCACCGGATTTCATCGCCCTGTTGCGTGAATATGGCGTGGCGGTGGTGATAGCCGGCGATAGCGGTTTTCCGCAGTTCGCCGACATGAGCGCGCCGTTCGCCTATCTGCGTATCATGGGAACCAGTGAAGGCGAGCCGCTTGGCTATGGCGAAAAGCAACTGAAGCAATGGGCAGAGCGCGCCAAGGCGATAGCGGCTGGCCATGTGCCCGAAGGGCTGAAGACGGTAACGCCGCCCGTGGCGGATCATGTTGCGCGTGATGTCTATCTTTATGTCATCAGCGGCTATAAGGCGCATAATCCACATGCTGCGATGGCCTTGATTGACCGGGTAAAATGATGCCTCGTGGCGCTCAATGAATTCCATGTGAGTCGCTCGAGTCCGATATGAAAAAGCCTGATCTTTCTGCTCTCGAAACCTTCGTTCGTTCAATTCCAAACGACTATAAAGGGCCGGGCGGAACGGTTGCTGTCGTCAAGGACGGCGAGGTTATTCTGCGTCACGCCTGGGGCTATGCCGACCTGGCGGCGCGCAAGCCGATGTCAGCGGGAACGCGGATGCCGATTTGTTCGGTCAGCAAGCAGTTTACCTGCGCGGTTCTTCTGGATAGCGTTGGCGAACCGGAAGCGCTTGATGATGCGCTGGTGGCTTATCTCGACAAGTTTGAAGAACAGCGCCCAAACGTGCGCGATCTGTGCAACAACCAGTCGGGCCTCCGTGATTACTGGGCGTTGACTGTTCTTTGCGGTGCGGACCCTGAAGGCGTGTTTCTGCCGAAGGACGCCCAGACTCTGCTTCGGCGATTGAAGACCGCACATTTCGCGCCCGGTACGCATTATTCCTATTGCAACGGTAATTTCCGTATTCTGGCCGATCTGGTTGAGCAGCATACTGGCCAGTCGCTGGCCGAGCTTCTGGTGGAACGCATTTTCAAACCGGCGGGCATGAAGACGGCGGAGCTCATTCCCGATACCGCTTTGTTCGATGAATGCACGGGCTATGAAGGCGATACGGTGCGCGGCTTCCTGCCCGCCATCAACCGTATTCACTGGGCAGGTGATGCTGGTATTTGTGCGTCGCTTGACGACATGATTGCGTGGGAGCAGTTCATTGATGCAACACGTGACGATGAAGGCGGGCTTTATCGGCGCCTGAGCGGGCCGCAAACTTTTACGGACGGTGCGGTCGCGCCTTACGGACTTGGGCTCAAGTTCGAGGAGACGGGCGGAGTGCGGCTTACCGGTCACGGCGGCGCACTGCGTGGCTGGCGCTGCCAGCGCTGGCATGCCGCGGATGAACGTCTTTCGACCATCGCCATGTTCAATTTCGAAGGCGGCGCTTCGGATGTGGCGTTCAAGCTGATGAATATTGCGCTGGGCGTCGCAACTGCTGAAACTACACGGGTCGAGGCTGATCCGGAGTGGTTCGGTTCTTATGTCGATCATCAAACAGGTTTGGTTCTCAGACTTGAAGATGCAGGCTTTGGTCGCATGAAGTCGCATTTTGGCACCAGCCCCGAAACCATGGATGTAGTGAGCCGCGACGTGGCACGGTCTTCAATGACGCAGATCAGACGCGAAGGCGATCTTGTTCATCTAAGTCGCGATGACGAGAATTTGGTGCTCACGCTCACGCGTCTTACCGGCGAAGCAAAACAGGATATTGCAGGTCGCTATCATTGCGGCGAGCTTGACGCCGACCTTGTGCTTGTTTCGGAGGGCGGTGCGTTTTACGGGGCCTTTGAAGGATATCTGGGCAAAAGCGCCATGTATCCTCTCTACAGTGCAGGCCCGGATGCCTGGCTGCTGCCGGTGCAGCGTTCGATGGATGCGCCGTCGCCCGGCGAGTGGAAACTGGTCTTCAGTCGGGACGAAGCCGGCGCCATAGCAGGCGTTACCGTTGGCTGCTGGCTGGCGCGAGGCGTGGACTATGCAAAAGTTTCCGGCTGAGCGGGAAACGGCATAAAGAAAAGCCCCGTCGGAGCGGGGCTTTTTGCCAAAGCGGTTCTGGCTTCGGGGCGAGACGCTCCAATGTCAAACAGGCTCGTCGTTTGCCGGTTTTTCCCAGAGATTGACGCCGCCTTCGACCGCATATTCGTCGATTTCCCTGAGTTCCTCGGCCGTAAAGGACAGGTTCTCCAGCGCCTTGACGTTTTCCACGATCTGTTCGGGCGAACTTGCGCCGATCAGCGCCGATGTCACACGCGGATCGCGTAGAACCCAGGCCAAAGCCATCTGGGCGAGGCTTTGGCCGCGCCTTCTGGCAATCTCGTCAAGGTTGCGGGCGCGGGCAATGTTCTCGTCGCTCAGATGGACGGGCCGCAGGGACTTGTTGTCCGGCTGATTGATGCGTGCGTCAGCCGGAATGCCGTTGAGATAGCGGCTGGTCAGCAATCCCTGTGCCAGCGGCGTGAAGGCAATGACGCCCGCACCGACATCGCCGGTTGCCGACAGAAGATCCTTTTCGATCCAGCGATTGAATAGATTGTAGGACGGTTGGTGGATGAGAAGAGGGACGTTGCGTGCGGCCAGGATATTGGCAATTTCGCGTGTCTTTCCTGCCGAATAGGACGAGATGCCGACATAGAGCGCCTTGCCCTGTTCGACGGTGCTTGCCAGCGCACCGGCGGTCTCTTCCAGCGGGGTGTTGGCATCAAAACGGTGCGAATAGAAGATGTCGACATAATCGAGACCGAGGCGCTGCAAACTCTGATCGAGGCTTGCAAGGATCGCCTTGCGCGAGCCGCCCCCGCGCCCATACGGTCCTGGCCACATTTCCCAGCCTGCCTTGCTGGAAATGATGAGTTCGTCGCGATAGCGACCGAGATCGCTTTTCAGGATCTGGCCGAAATTGCGCTCGGCTGCACCGGGAGGCGGACCGTAATTGTTGGCGAGGTCGAAATGTGTGATGCCAAGATCGAAAGCTTTGAAAAGCATAGCTTTTTGACGATCTATCGGCACGACATCGCCGAAATTGTGCCACAGGCCAAGTGAGATGGCAGGCAAAACGAGACCGCTGCGGCCCACGCGACGGAAGACAGCTTTCTCATAGCGGTCTGAAGCAGCTTGATAAGACATGGAAACCCCTGAGTTCGTATTATCCGACACAAAACCGCCACGCGCTTTTGCTGGAAAATGCTTTAGATTACATCGCGGATGCGTTCTACACCCAGCATGATGACGCTTTCCATTGCAATACGCGCCTTTAGAGGGTCTCGCGAGGCAATGGCATGCGCGATGCGCAGATGATTTGCCGCACATTCGGCAATGCCTTCCCGCGAGGAAGCCGGTGAGGACAGCTGGAATGATATGGCCAGTGCGGCTTCAATCAGCCCGCTCACCGAACGCATGAACGGGTTACCGGACATACGGGCAATGGCGAGGTGGAATTCCAGATCGACCTTGGCGATGGACTCGGGCGTGTGGCCTGGATCATCAAATTTGGCAGCGAGCGCATAGAGTTCGACAATCTCGTCGCTGGTGGCGCGTTCCGCCGCCGCTGCTGCGGCTGCCGGTTCCAGCGCCATGCGCATTTCAGCCAAGTGCTCGACGAAAACTTCATCGAACCCCGCTTCAAAACGCCATGTCAAAACGTCCGGATCGAAGAAGTTCCAGCTGGCGCGGCCAAGAACGCGGGTGCCGACCTTGGCTTTGGGTTCGATAAGCCGTTTGGCGGCGAGCGTCTTCATCGCTTCGCGCAGAACTGTGCGGGAAACCCCGAAGCGCAGTGACAGTTCATGGTCTCCTGGAAGGATGGATCCTTCGGGAATCGTCCCGGCAACGATGCCGCGTCCGAGTTCACCCACGACAACCGCGTGGCTGTTATGACGCTTGCGTCCGGTTATGGCCGTTTCCAGCAGTCCCAATTCAGGCCTCCTTCATGCGCTGTCGCGCCAGTCGTGCACTTGAAAACCAAACAAGACCTCGTTGCAGCGCAATGAACAGGAATAGCAATATACCGATTGCGATTTTCGTCCACCACGAAGACAGCGTTCCGTCGAAAACAATGTAGGTTTGGATCAACCCTTGTATCAGGATGCCGACGAAAGTTCCGGCGACAAGACCCGCGCCACCCGTCAGCAGCGTTCCACCGATGACGACCGAGGCAATGGCATCCAGCTCCACGCCGACCGTCGCCAGCGAATAGCCGGACGAGGTGTAAAGCGTATAGACGATGCCGGCGAGGCCCGAAAGCACACCCGACATCGTATAGATGCCGATGGTGGTACTACTAATCGGAACGCCCATCAGTTCTGCTGACTGCTGATTGCCGCCGAGTGCGTAGATGTTTGCGCCGAAGCGTGTGCGATGCGCGATAATGCCGCCGATAATGAAGACTGCCAGCATCAGCATCGCGATGAAAGTCAGCCTGCCGCCGCCTGGAAGCCGAAAATAGAGCCCTTGCAGCGTGTCGAGAAAAGGATGCGAGATGGGGACGGATTGTGTCGAGATGAGAAATGCCGCGCCGCGCGCCAGAAACATGCCCGCCAGCGTTGCCACGAATGGCGGAATGCCGAGGAAATGGATCATCATCCCCATCCATGCTCCGAACAGTGCGGCTATCACAAGGATCAGGCCGAAGGCTATGAGTGGATGCACGCCGAGTTGCCCGACGAGGACCGCGACGAAGACGCTGGTGAACGCGATGACCGAGCCGACCGAAAGGTCGATGCCACCGGACAAGATCACGAATGTCATGCCGACGGCTGCAATGCCGAGAAAAGCGTTATCCGTCAGAAGATTTCCAACCACCCGCGTTGAGAGCATGTTGGGAAACTGGATGACACATAAGGCGTAGGCGAGCAGAAAGATCGCAACTGTGGTCAGGAAAGGCAAATTGCGAAGCACTTTCATTGCCGTGCTCCTTCCCGGCTTTGGCGTATTTCGTTGGCTGTTCTGTTTTTGCGTTCGGAGCGCAGGAAGGCGATCAGTTGAATAATCGCCGGTGACTGAAAGGTGAGCACGATGACGATAATGACCGCCTTGATGATGAGGTTGAACTCCGGCGGAAACCCCGCCATCAGAATGCCGGTATTGATCGACTGGATGATAAGCGCACCAAGAAGCGAGGCCATGATCGAGAAGCGCCCGCCGTTGAGCGACGTGCCGCCGATGACGACCGCCAGAATGGCATCGAGTTCAAGCCACAGGCCTGCATTGTTGGCATCCGCGCCGCGAATATCAGCGGTGGCGATTAGGCCGGCAAGGGCTGCGCCGACACCCGATACGGCATAGACGCTGAACAGAAGAAAGCGTGCTTTCACGCCCGCCAGCATCGCGGCACGGCGGTTGATGCCGGTTGCTTCTATGAGAAAGCCCAATGCGCTGGAGCGTACGGCAAGTCCCACCACAAGGCCGGCGAGCAGCCAGATCAGGACCGGCACAGGTATGCCGAGGAACGAACCAGAGCCGAGCGCGGCAAAGGATTCGTTGTTGAAAGTAAGGATCGCGCCTTCGGTGATGAGCTGTGCGATGCCACGTCCGGCAACCATCAGAATCAGGGTTGCGATGATCGGCTGGATATCAAACACAGCCACCAGAAAGCCGTTCCACAGGCCGCATAAAAGCCCTACGCACAGCGCGGCTGGTATGACAATTGCCAGAGGAAAGCCCGCTACGATGAGCGAGGCGGCACATGCGCCACTGATCGCCATGACCGCTCCGACCGAAAGGTCAATGCCGCGTGTGGCAATCACCAGTGTCATGCCGATCGCCAAAATGGCGACGGGCGCTGCGCGCACTAAAATGTCGATCAGGCTGCCGTAGAGGCGCCCGTTCTGCACGGAAACATCGAGAAATCCGGGCGAAATCATCGTATTTGCTGCGAGGATTGCGACGAGTGCCACGAGCTGGGGAGCGAGCCTTTTCAGTTTCCTGACTATGCGGGCTATCATGCTGCGGCTTCCTTTCCGCCTATATGACCAGCCTCGGCAATGGTGCGCACAATGTTGTCGGCGGTAATTTCCCCAGTCTTCAGTTCCGCGATATGGCGGCGATCGGAAAGCACGATGACACGGTTGGCGACCGCGGCAAGCTCCTCGAACTCGGACGAGATTATGACGAGCGACATGCCTTCGGCACAAAGTTCGCCGATGAGCTTCAGGATTTCAGCATGGGCGCCGATATCGATGCCGCGCGTCGGTTCATCAAGGATCAGCAGGCGCGGATCGGTGGCGAGCCAGCGGGCCAGGACGGCCTTCTGCTGGTTGCCGCCAGACAGGAACTTGATCGGCTTGTCGGGATCGGGCGGACGAATATCGAGCGCCTTGATGTAACGTTGGGCAAGCGCTGTCTTTTCGCGTGAGGAAATCGGTCTGGACCAGCCGCGCTTCGCCTGAACGGCCAGTGCAATGTTTTCCGCCATCGAGAAGTCGCCAATGATGCCATCGCTCTTGCGCTCTTCCGGGCAGAAGGCAAAGCGCTCGGCAATGGCGGCGACGGGTGAGGGAAGTTTGATCTCCCGTCCATCCACAGTCAGTTTGCCACTATCTGCTTCATCGACTCCGAACATCAGAAGGGCTGTCTCGGTGCGGCCCGATCCGAGCAGCCCCGCGATGCCGACCGCTTCACCCGGTTTGATGGAAAGATCGAAAGGCGCGACACTTGCCTTCCTGCCGAAGCCGGAAAAGCGGATCGGGGCGATTGCATCGTCACTCACCTCTTCGGTGAGCTGGCGACCCACGGTTTCCTGTAATTGATGGCCGAGCATCATCGAAATAAGATCAGTACGCGGCAGCTCGGATAGGTTGCGGCTGCCGACAAGGCGCCCGTTGCGCAGCACGGTGGCGCAATCCGCGATGGCATAGACCTGATCCAGAAAGTGAGTGATGACGATGATGCCGAGACCCTCGGTCTTCAACTGGCGTAGAACGCCAAACAGCATCTCGACTTCGCGGGCATCAAGGCTGGCGGTAGGCTCGTCAAGCACAAGCACCTTGCCCGAAAGATCGACTGCGCGAGCAATCGCAATAATCTGGCGAACGGCGACCGAATAGGCCGACAAAGGCGCGCTGACATCAATGGCGAGGCCGTATCGCGCCAGCAGGCTGGTCGCGTCTTTCTCCATATGGCGACGGTCCACCAATCCGAAACGATGCGGCTGGCGCCCGAGAAACAGGTTTTCGGCGACGGTTAGATTTTCGAGAAGGTTCACTTCCTGATAAACCGTGCCAATGCCGAGCTTCTGAGCCTCGGCAACGGAGGCGGGTGCGATTGGCTGGCCTTCGAGCAGGATCGAGCCGCCGAAACCGTGATAAGCACCGGTGATAATTTTAATGAGCGTGGATTTGCCCGCACCGTTTTCACCAAGTAACGCATGGATTTCACCGCTATTGAGCGTGAAATCGACATGGTCGAGGGCGGTCACGCCCAGAAAGGATTTGGTGATCGAACGGGCTTCAAGAAGCGGCACTATGGCCGCCGACAGAGCGTCAGTTGCAGGCATGGCAGTGTTCCATTTGCAAATTGCAAAGGTGGACCGACCGGGCTGGGGTCAAAAACGGACAACCCGGTCGATGCGGATCAGTAGCCGAGACCCTTCTTGGCTTCGTAGACTGCTTTCGGATCATCAGCCTGTGTATAGAGCTTGGATTCCGTCTGGATCCACTTCGGCGGAACTGTACCCTTGTCCTTGAAAGCTTCAATCGCGTCGAAAGCCGGGCCCGCCATGTTCGGAGTCAGTTCGACGGTTGCGTTGGCTTCGCCGTTGGCCATGGCTTGGAAGATATCCGGAACGGAGTCGATGGATACGATCTTGATTTCGGTGCCCGGCTTCAAGCCGGCTTCCTTGATGGCCTGAATGGCACCGACGGCCATGTCGTCATTATGGGCATAGACCGCACAGATGTCCTTGCCGCCGCCTTCAGCCTTGATGAAGCTTTCCATGACTTCCTTACCCTTGGTGCGGGTGAAGTCGCCAGTCTGCGAGCGTGAAATTTTGATGTTGTCGTGGCCCTTGATGGCGTCCTCAAAGCCCTTCTTGCGGTTGATCGCTGGTGAGGAGCCGGTGGTGCCTTGAAGCTCAACGACATTGCACGGCTTGTCGCCCACTTCCTTCACCAGCCAGTCGCCGGCGACCTTGCCTTCATGGACCTGATCGGATGTGACGGCTGTGAGATAAAGGTCTTCCGGAGCATCGATCTGGCGGTCGAGGAGAACGACCGGAATCTCGGCTTCCTTCGCTTCCTTCAGAACTGCGTCCCAGCCCGTTGCGACCACGGGTGCGATCAGGATCGCGTCGACGCCCTGTGCAATGAAGCCGCGAACGGCCTTGATCTGGTTTTCCTGTTTTTGCTGGGCATCGGCGAATTTGAGGGTATGACCGCGCTTCTCAGCTTCCTGCTTGGTCACGCTGGTTTCGGCGGCGCGCCAGCCCGATTCTGAGCCGATCTGCGAAAAGCCGACTGTTAGCGATGCCGCGGATGCGCTGGAAATCAAGGCGAGCGATAGTACGGCTGTCAGAGCCGTCAAACTGCGTTTCATGTGTTCCTCCCATTGAGGCCCTCCCGGCCTCCTGTTTATGAAGCATATAATATTACTTTATGGCAAGTATCTTTCACGTTCAGCTGTAATTTTTTGGGTGCGTTAAAAGAGCTTTTCTGTATTAATGTATTGAAAATAAATGGTTTAATTTTGGTGCTCTGCACTTCGATGCGGCGTGGTGCTGCATGACGTGTCGAGCTTGCTTGACAAAGCGGGTGTCAGCAAAATAGTCATATTAATAATATGAACTGTTGATGGCGCTCATCTAGGCTTTCAAACAGTCAGGTTAATGTCCGCAATGGATTTGCGGAAAATGGGAGGTTTGATGTTACGTCTGGTCCAGTTCCGCGATGAGCGCGGAGAAGCACGTGTGGCTGCTTGCAACGATGAAGGCGCAGCGCATGTCGTCAACGGCGTGGCAATGACCTATGAGCTGGCCTGGTCGGCGATTATTGCCGGTATCAGTCTCGCAGAACAGGTGACGCGTAGCGGCACGGGCGAAGCGGTTGATATTGATGCGGTATTGGCAGCGGGGCGGGTTGACCTGCCGATCACACATGACGATCCGGCGCATCTGATTGTTGCTGGCACAGGATTGACACATCTTGGTTCCGCTGACGGTCGTGACAAAATGCACAAGGCGGCGCAGGCCACCGAGAAACCGACTGATTCCATGCGCATGTTCCTGATGGGGGTTGAGGGCGGTAAGCCGAAACCCGGTGAGATCGGGGTGCAGCCGGAATGGTTCTACAAGGGCGACGGTTCTGCACTGGTGGCAACGGGTGGTGATCTTAATTCACCGTCTTTCGCGGAAGATGGCGGTGAAGAACCGGAACTGGCAGGCATCTATCTGATCGGCCCGGACGGCACCCCTTTTCGTCTCGGCTTCTGCCTTGCCAACGAGTTTTCCGACCATGTTACGGAGAAGCAGAATTATCTGTGGCTAGCACATTCCAAGCTGCGTCAGGCATCGCTTGGGCCGGAACTCTATATAGGCGCTCTGCCCGAGCATGTGGAGGGCGTTTCGCGTATCCGCCGTGGTGATCAGGTCATCTTTGAAAAGCCTTTTCTGTCAGGCGAAGCGAACATGTCGCACACAATCGCCAATCTGGAACATCATCATTTCAAATATGCGCTGTTCCGTCGTCCGGGCGATATCCACGTCCATTTCTTCGGTACAGCTACCCTGTCTTTCTCGGATGGCGTCAAGACGGAAGCTGGCGACCAGTTCGAGATTTCGGCCAAGCCGTTCCGCTATCCACTCGTGAACAGGCTTGGACAGGCAGCGGCCGAAAAAATCGCCGTGCAGGCATTGTGAGGGGCAATGTCAGAGTCCTCGAACATCGCTCTTGCAGTCGTCGGCCTAGGCAAGATTGCACGCGACCAGCATTTGCCGTCAATCGAGGCCGTTGACGGCATCGCACTTGCCGCCATCGCCAGCCGCAATGCCGGGCTGGACGGATTGCCGTCTTTTCACGATATCGATCAGCTGCTCGCATCGGATGTAGCCGTGGATGCGGTGTCGCTCTGCACGCCACCTCAGGGGCGCTTTCAGCAAGCTTATGCCGCATTGGAGGCACGCAAGCATGTCATGCTGGAGAAGCCTCCGGGCGCGACGATCTCGGAAGTGCAGGCGCTGAGCCGTCTTGCCGAAAAACAAGGCGTAACGCTTTATACCACTTGGCATTCGCGCGAAGCAGCGGCAGTGGAGCCCGCCCGCGAATTCTTGGAGACTGTGACGGTTCATTCTGTTGCAGTGCAGTGGAAAGAAGATGTACGGCACTGGCATCCCGACCAGCAATGGATCTGGGAGCCGGGCGGGCTTGGCGTGTTCGATCCGGGCATTAATGCGCTTTCCATTGTGACGCATATTTTGCCTGAGCGGTTTTTCCTTACAAGATCCGACCTCTATTTCCCTGAAAACCGGGCCGCGCCTATCGCTGCCGATCTCACTTTCGAGACAGAAAGCGGCGTTCCGGTTTCGTTCGAACTCGATTGGCGCCAAACCGGTCCGCAGACATGGGATATCCGCATCGAAACCGACAAAGGCCCGGTATTGCTCAGCCACGGCGGCAGTCGGCTTGCAGTTTCGGGTCAGGAGAAAATGGCCGAGCCAGATCGGGAGTATCAACGGCTTTACAAGCGTTTCGTGCAATTGATCGGTGAGGGGTGCTCGGATGTCGATCTCTCGCCGCTGACCCATGTTGCCGATGCTTTCCTGCTTGGAAAGCGGCATGCGGTCGAAGTTTTTGAAGATTGAGCAATTTCAGGGAAATTGGAAGCCTGTTTTCCGTTCGAAACTGCAAGAATACAGACTTAGGAATCGGGGCCGCGCGGCGGTCTCTTACCCACGCAGGACAGTGAAATGAACAAGCCCGTCAACCCGAAAATGCCAAAGTTCCGCTCGCGCGCATGGTTCGACAATCCGGATAATGTCGATATGACGGCGCTCTATCTGGAGCGGTATATGAATTATGGTCTGAGTCAGGAAGAACTCCAGTCCGGCCGTCCGATCATCGGTATCGCGCAGACAGGTTCCGATCTCTCGCCTTGCAATCGTCACCATCTGGAACTTGCCAAGCGCGTGCGTGAAGGTGTGCGCGAGGCAGGCGGGATCGTCATCGAATTTCCGGTCCACCCAATTCAGGAAACCGGCAAACGTCCGACCGCCGGCCTTGACCGGAACCTTGCCTATCTTGGTCTTGTGGAAGTGCTCTACGGCTATCCGCTGGATGGCGTCGTGCTGACGATCGGTTGCGATAAGACCACGCCCGCCTGTCTCATGGCAGCTGCGACTGTCAATATCCCGGCGATCGCGCTTTCGGTCGGTCCTATGCTCAATGGCTGGTTCCGGGGTGAGCGCACGGGTTCGGGCACCATCGTCTGGAAGGCGCGCGAACTGCTGGCCAAGGGCGAAATTGATTATCAGGGCTTTGTGAAGCTGGTTGCTTCTTCTGCGCCATCCACTGGTTACTGCAACACGATGGGCACGGCGACAACGATGAATTCGCTGGCCGAAGCACTCGGCATGCAGCTCCCGGGGTCGGCAGCAATCCCAGCGCCTTACCGTGACCGCCAGGAAGTGGCCTATCTTTCGGGCCGCCGCATTGTCGAGATGGTCTATGAGGATCTGAAGCCATCCGACATCATGACCAAGGACGCTTTCATCAACGCGATCCGCGTAAATTCGGCCATTGGTGGCTCGACTAACGCGCCAATCCACCTGAATGCGCTGGCACGTCATGTCGGTGTGGAACTGACGGTCGATGACTGGCAGAAATATGGTGAGGAAATTCCGCTTCTGGTCAATCTCCAGCCTGCCGGTGAATATCTCGGTGAAGATTATTATCATGCCGGTGGCGTGCCTGCGGTCGTCAATCAGTTGATGGGGCAGGGGCTCATCAAAGAAGATGCGCTGACCGTCAACGGCAAGACTATCGGCGAGAACTGCAAGAATGCTGCCATCGAAGACGAGAATGTCATCAAGACCTTTGACAAGCCGCTGAAGAAACATGCGGGCTTCCGGGTGCTGCGCGGCAATTTGTTCTCATCCGCCATCATGAAGCTCAGTGTGGTTTCGGAGGAATTCCGTAACCGCTATCTTTCCGATGCCAAGGATCCGAATGCTTTCGAGGGCAAGGCTGTCGTGTTCGACGGACCGGAGGATTATCATCACCGCATCGACGATCCGTCGCTGGAAATCGACGAGCATACGGTATTGTTCATGCGCGGTGCAGGTCCAATCGGCTATCCGGGCGCGGCGGAAGTGGTCAATATGCGGGCGCCGGATTATCTGCTGAAGAAGGGCATCACTTCGCTTCCATGCATCGGGGATGGTCGCCAGTCGGGTACATCCGGCTCGCCGTCGATCCTCAATGCCTCGCCGGAAGCTGCTGCCGGCGGTGGCCTGGCCATTCTGAAGACGGGCGACCGCGTGCGTATCGATATCGGTTGCGGTACGGCGGATATCCTGATTTCGGACGAGGAGCTGGTAGAGCGTCGCAAGGCGCTGGAAGCGGCTGGCGGGTACAAATATCCGGAAAGCCAGACGCCGTGGCAGGAAATTCAGCGCGCCGTCGTCGGGCAGATGGAAACCGGCGCGGTTCTCGAAAATGCGGTCAAATATCAGGACATCGCCCATACGCGTGGCCTGCCACGAGACAATCATTAAGGTGACCGTGATGGCTCTCGATCAAAAGCCATTCGTTGCCGTTGCCGACTGGGGAACCACCCGGTTCCGCCTCTGGACGCTGGATGCCGATGGCAATTGCTTACGTGAAAGCCGCGGCGATGACGGCCTGCTGCAGGCAAAGGAAGTCGGTTTCGAGCCAACGCTGGAACGGCACCTTGCTTCTGTTGGCGCACCGGATGATCTGCCGGTGGTGATCTGCGGCATGGCTGGTTCGCGGACCGGCTGGATCGAAGCGCCTTATATGAGCCTGCCTGCCGGACTGGAGGGCATTGTGAAGGCTGCGACGCGTGTTCCTGCGCGCCGTCACGTCATCATGCTGCCGGGCATCGCACGCCGAGACGAAACTGCGCCCGACGTCATGCGCGGTGAGGAAACGAAACTTCTGGGTCTCGTTCATCGTGGCAGGCGGGACGTAGCGGTGGTGATGCCGGGCACACACGCCAAATGGGTTCGAATTACCGATGGTCATCTCGCTGATTACCGAACCTTCATGACGGGTGAGCTGTTTGCGCTTCTGAAAGAAAAATCGGTTCTGGCCGGTGCACTGGAAGGGGCAGAACCTGTTGAACCGAAAAGCGAAGCCTTTGCGGCGGGCGTAAAGGCGTCATTGGAGACTCCGGAGCTGTTTTCCAATGCGTTATTCTCCATTCGCGCAGGGTGGCTGGTGCACGACCGCAAGCCTGCCAGTCAGGTTGCCCGGCTTTCTGGTCTTTTGATCGGGCTGGAAGTGGCGGCCGGTCGCAGGCTTTACGGTGGATTGCGGGAGGTGTTGCTTTTGTCCGACGAAACGATGGGAGCGCTGTATGAAAGTGCGCTTGAGATCGCGGGCTTGAAAGTGATGCGAATTGAAGCCGACGAACTGGTTCGGGATGGTCTTTTCATGGCAGCGAAACACGCATTCGGGGCAGGTGCTAAATGAGTGACCGTATCACATGGCCGCAGCTTCGTTATCCGCTAGTCGCCATCCTGCGCGGCATACGTCCCGAGGAAACGCAAGCGATTGTCGGCACCCTGATCGAAATCGGGTTCGAGGCTATCGAGATACCGCTCAATTCACCGGAGCCGTTCGCTTCCATCGAAAAGGCCGTGAAGCTTGCACCAGAAAATGTACTGATCGGTGCGGGTACGGTGCTTTCAGTTGAGGATGTGGACCGGCTTAACGATGTCGGCGGCAGGCTGATGGTCAGCCCCAATATCGAGCCTGAAGTCATTTGCCGTTCGGCGCATCATGGCATGGTGACAATGCCTGGCGTTTTCAGTGCCACGGAGGCTTTCAATGCGATTAAAGCCGGAGCTTCGGCGCTGAAATTTTTTCCGGCAAGTGTGCTGGGCGCGGAAGGTATCAAGGCGGTTTGCGCCGTCTTGCCGAAGGATATTCCGGTTGGCGCGGTGGGCGGCGTTTCGGAAAAGGACTTCGCAACTTATGCGGCGGCAGGGGTGAGCTGCTTCGGACTGGGGTCGAGCCTGTACAAGGCGGGCTTCACTGCGAGGGATGTTCGTGAGCGTGCAGAGCGCGCGATTGCCGCTTGGGAGAAAATCGCGGGTTGATCGACCTGTGAGGAGGAATTCCGCAAGGCCGGAGGCGGGGCGGAAGTTTGGGAGAACGACAGGCTCAAAAAAGAGCCTGTCCCAATATGGGAGTGAGACAATGGCAGGCATGAAATCTCTAACACTGGCAGTCGCAATGGCCGCGCTTGCTTTTACCGGCTTCGCCCAAGCCGAGGACAAGGGCCTCGTTGGCGTGGCAATGCCGACCAAGTCGTCGGCGCGCTGGATTGCCGATGGCGACAACATGGTGAAGGTGCTCAAGGAACGTGGCTACCAGACCGACCTTCAATATGCCGAAGATGATGTGCCGAACCAGCTGGCGCAGATCGAAAACATGGTCACCAAGGGCGCCAAGGTTTTGGTTGTTGCGTCCATCGACGGCACCACGCTTTCAGACGTTCTGGCAAAAGCCAACGAGCAGGGCATCAAGGTTATCGCCTACGATCGCCTGATCCGCGATACGCCGAATGTGTCCTATTATGCGACCTTCGACAATTTCCAGGTCGGTGTGCTTCAGGCACAGTCGATTGAAAATGCGCTGGACCTTAAGAATAAGGAAGGTCCGTTCAACATCGAATTGTTCGGCGGCTCGCCGGACGACAACAACGCCTACTTTTTCTACAATGGCGCGATGTCTGTTCTCCAGCCGTACATCGACAGCGGCAAACTTGTTATCGGCAGCGGCCAGACCGGCATGGATAAGGTCGCGACGCTGCGCTGGGACGGTGCGACGGCTCAGGCCCGCATGGATTCCATCCTGTCGGCCTATTATTCCGACAAGAAGCTCGACGCTGTCCTGTCACCTTATGACGGTATTTCCATCGGTGTCCTGTCCTCGTTGAAGGGCGTTGGTTATGGCAGCGGCGATATGCCGATGCCGGTTGTTTCGGGTCAGGATGCGGAGGTTCCTTCGGTGAAGTCGATCCTTGCCGGCGAGCAGAGCTCGACGATCTTTAAGGACACGCGTGAACTCGCCAAGGTGACCGTCGATATGGTTGACGCGCTGATGACCGGCAAGGAGCCGGAAGTGAATGACACCAAGACTTACGACAATGGCGTCAAGGTTGTGCCGTCCTACCTTCTGAAGCCGGTGATCGTTGATAAGTCGAACTGGAAGCAGGTTCTGGTCGATAGCGGTTACTACAAGGAAGACCAGATCCAGTAATTTCGGTTTCGGGCGTATCGGAAGGGTATGCCCGAAACATTTCTGTAATGCCATTGCCTCAGGCCCCGGTTTACGACCGGGGTAGGCGGCGGGATTGACAGCGTTGTCTTCTGGTCGGCGATGGCATTGCAGAACTTGTGATGGGAGAGAGCGATGAATGTAGCCAACCCTGTCCCGCCTCGGGAACATGAGGGCCAGCCGGATATTGCCGGCAAGCCGCTTCTTGAAATGCGAAGCATCAGCAAGTCCTTCGGGGTCGTAAAGGCATTGAGCGACGTCAATTTCACGGTTAGCCCAGGGGAAATTCATGCATTCGTTGGTGAAAACGGTGCGGGAAAATCCACACTGATGAAGGTGCTTTCGGGTGTCTATCCGCATGGCAGTTATGACGGCTCGATCTTTTTTGACGGAGAAGAACGGCAGTTTCGGGATATCAATGATTCCGAAGCGCTTGGCATCGTCATCATTCATCAAGAGTTGGCGCTGGTTCCGTTGATGTCGATTGCGGAGAATATTTTCCTCGTCAATCCACCCGCAAGCTATGGCGTGATCGACCGCAGTGAAGTGCATCAACGCACCAAGGGGCTTTTGAAGAAGGTCGGCCTGTCGGAACCGCCCGATACACTTGTGACCGATATCGGCATCGGCAAGCAGCAGCTCGTTGAAATCGCCAAGGCGCTTTCAAAGCGTGTGCGGCTTCTGATTCTCGATGAGCCGACAGCAAGTCTCAACGAAACGGACAGTGCGGCGCTGTTGGCGTTGTTGCGGGAATTTCGGGCGCAGGGCATTACCTCGATCCTCATTTCGCACAAGCTGAATGAAATCCGCGAAGTGGCTGACAAGATCACGGTTTTGCGGGATGGGAAGGCTGTGGCGACGCTCGATTGCAATGCAGGCGAAGTTGAAGAAGATGATATCATCCGCAAGATGGTGGACCGTGATCTGGAGAGCCGCTATCCGAAGCGCGAGCCTAAAATCGGCAATGTGATTTTCGAAGTCGATAACTGGTCCGTCTTTCATCCGCTGCATCCCGAACGTCAATCGGTCAAGAACGTATCGTTCAAGGTACGGGCTGGCGAGATCGTGGGTATTGCCGGATTGATGGGGGCAGGACGTACGGAATTTGCGATGAGCCTGTTCGGACGTTCATGGGGAACGAACATTACCGGTGAAGCGCGTATCAACGACAAGACGGCGGATATTTCGACTGTCGCACGCGCGATCAAGTCGGGCCTCGCCTATGTCACCGAGGATCGCAAGAAACTTGGGCTTGTGCTGGGCGAAAATATTTCGCGCAACATATCGCTGGCGCATTTGCGCGGCGTCAGTCCGAAAGGCGTTATCGATGACATTCGGGAAATGAAGGTTGCGAACAGCTATCGTGACCAGATGAGCATTCGCTGTCACAATGTTTATCAGGAGTCGGGGACACTTTCGGGCGGCAATCAGCAAAAGGTGGTGCTGTCGAAATGGCTTTTCACCGGGCCGGACGTGCTGATCCTTGATGAGCCGACACGCGGCATCGATGTCGGCGCGAAGTACGATATTTACACAATCATCAATTCACTGGCGGAAAGCGGCAAGGGCGTGGTCGTCATTTCTTCGGAAATGCCGGAGCTGATCGGTATCTGCGACCGCATCGTCGTCATGCATGAAGGCGCTTTTGTCGGCGAGGTGTCCGGCGAGGAAGCGACGCAGGAAAACATTATGCGCGCCATCATGCGGAACAAGGGAAAACGGCAATGAGCGAGAACGTAATCCAAAGCGGTCGAACGAGCAGTGTGAGACGTTATCTCAAGCACAATCTGCGCGAATCCGGGATGCTTCTGTCGCTCGTCGCGATCATGATCTTCTTCCAGATCGTCACGGGCGGCGTGCTGATGAAGCCGCTGAACCTGACCAATCTGGTACTGCAAAACAGCTACATTGTCATTATGGCGCTGGGTATGCTGCTTATCATCGTGACCGGTCATATTGATCTCTCGGTCGGCTCGGTCTGTGGTTTCATAGGGGCGCTTGCCGCCGTTATGATGGTGAAGTTCGGCATACCATTCCCCATTGCAGCCATTCTTTGCCTTCTGGCGGGTGGGCTGATCGGGGCGATGCAGGGCTTCTGGGTCGCCTATTTCAACATTCCGTCCTTCATCGTCACGCTTGCGGGCATGCTGGTGTTCAAGGGGCTGATGCTTGCGGTCCTCGGGGGCCAGTCGGTCGGTCCGTTCCCTGTGGTGTTTCAAAAGCTTTCGTCTGGCTTCATTCCGGAAATTATGGGAACGACAGCAGGCGGCGTCTATCTCACTTCGCTTGTTATCGGAGTGCTTCTGGCGGCTTTTCTGGTGTGGCAGAGCACGAAGTCACGGGCGCGTCATATTGCACATGAAGTGGAAACGGAGCCATTCGGCCTTTTCGTCATCAAGAACATTTTGTTCTTTACTGCGATTGCCTATCTGTCTCTGCTGATTTCATCGCATCGCGGTATGCCGAACGTGCTGATCATCATGGCTGTGCTGATTGCGGCTTATGCTTTCCTCACCAACCGCACGGTGCTTGGTCGTCAGGTTTATGCGGTCGGCGGCAATCGTCACGCGGCGAAGCTTTCAGGCGTCAAGACTGAGCGGCTCACATTCCTTGCTTTCGTCAATATGGGTGTACTGGCAGCGTTGGCCGGTCTGGTCTTCGCAGCGCGCCTCAATACCGCGACGCCAAAGGCGGGTCTCGGCTTTGAGCTGGACGTGATCGCAGCCTGCTTCATCGGCGGCGCTTCGGCCTATGGCGGTGTAGGACGCGTGACGGGAGCGGTCATCGGCGCGCTGATCATGGGCGTGATGAACAACGGTATGTCGATCCTCGGCGTGGGCATTGATTATCAGCAGGTCATAAAGGGAATCGTGCTGCTGGGGGCTGTTTGTATCGACGTTTATAATCAGAAACGCTGATACGAAAATGAGAATGCCGGAACAAGGTTCCGGCGTTCACAGGATGTTTCGATCCGATTTCAGGTTGCCGTGCGGCGAGCGTGATCGAGATAGATTTCGCGCAGGCGCTGCGCCATCGGGCCGGGCTTGCCGCTGCCGACCATCTTATCGTCTATGACTGTAATCGGGGTCACGAACGTTCCGGCGCTGGTGAGGAAAGCTTCCTTCGCCGCATAGGCTTCTTCAATAGTGAAGAGGCGTTCTTCCAGCTTCATTCCCGTTTCCGTTATTAGTTGCAGAAGCGAACGCCGTGTGCAGCCAGGCAGGATGGAATTGCTGTTGGGACGAGTGACGACGACGTCGTCGGCAGTGACGATATAGGCGGTAGACGAAGCGCCTTCTGTCACGTAGCCGTCCTCGATCATCCATGCTTCGTCGCAGCCTGCATTTTTGGCGATTTCCTTGGCAAGTGCCTGGGGCAGCAGGCAGACCGTCTTGATATCGCGGCGCTTCCAGCGCAAGTCATCAAGCGAAAGTACGCGTGCGCCGGTTTTCAGGGCCGGCTTGTCGAGAAGCGAAGTTGCTTGCGTAAACAGCACCACGGACGACGTCATGTCCTTGGCTGGCACAAAGTCGCGATCACGACCGTCGCCACGCGTTACTTGCAGATAGACCAGCCCTTCGCTCAGATTGTTCCGGCGGATCAATTCGCGCTCGATGGCAACTATTTCATCTTCGCTCATCGGCATGGGAATACCGATCTCGCCGGTCGAGCGACGCAAACGCGTCATATGCGGTTCGCTGTCGATCAGTTTGCCTTCAAGAACGGCGGTCACTTCGTAAATGCCATCGCCGAAGAGAAAGCCCCGGTCGAAGATGGAAATTCGGGCATCGCGGGCAGAAACATATTCGCCATTTACATATACGATGCGGTTTTCAAGTTCTTCTGCTGAAACGGCCATGATGGGATGAGTCCTGAAATAGAAAAGACTGCGAAGAAGATCGCAATCTTTTCATATGTCACCGGTCTCGATAGGGGAACAGTTAATTTCAAGCGGCCTGCTTTGCCGCCTCTATGGCTTCGCTGCGAATTTCCTCCGTCAGTTTCAGACGCAGCTCCGAGAATTCTGGACTTGCCTTGATCTGATAGGAACGCGGATGCTCGATGTTGACCGGTGTGATGGACTTTATCCCGCCGGGGCGTGCAGTCATCGTCACGACGCGGGTGGCCATGAATATGGCTTCCTCGATATCGTGGGTGACGAAAATCACCGTCTTCTGCTCGCGCTCCCATATGCCCAGTAAAAGTTCCTGCATCAGGCCGCGTGTTTGATTATCGAGGGCACCGAACGGTTCGTCCAGAAGCAGGATTTTGGGATCGTTAGCGAGCGCGCGGGCTATGGCTGTGCGTTGCTGCATGCCGCCTGAAAGCTGTTTGGGCCAGTGGTTTTCGAAGCCGCGCAGCCCGACCTTCTCAATGTAGCTATCGACGATCTCGCGCGCCTGACTTTCCGGTATTCCCTTTTCCCGCAGGCCAAAGCCGACATTCTGGCGAATGGTGAGCCATGGAAAAAGTGTATAGGACTGGAACACCATGCCTCGATCCGCGCCCGGTCCCGCCACAGGCTTGCCGGCAAGTGTGACGGTGCCAGTACTTGGTTTGTCGAGACCCGCCACTATGCGTAAAAGGGTCGATTTCCCGCAACCCGAAGGACCAAGGATCGTTACGAAGTCGTTCTTTGGAATGATAAGATCCGTTGCCTGCAACGCCAGTGTCGGCTTGCCGCCATGGACGCCGGGAAAGGTGCGGCTTACGCCTTTGATGACGAGTTCCGGTTCGGTCTTCGCAGCCATCACGCGAACCTCCATGCAAAGAGCCAACGGTTGAAATATTTGAAGGCGAGATCGGAGATGAGGCCGATGACACCGATCACGATGATCCCGAAGATGATCTGGCCGGTGGCCATCAGCGCCTGGCTGTTGATGATCATATACCCAATTCCGGACGATGCGCCGATCAGTTCGGCCACGATCACATAGGTCCATGCCCAGCCAAGGACAAGACGCAGCGTTTCGGCAATATCCGGAGCGCTTGAAGGTACGAGGACCCGGCGAATGATGCCGCTGTTCTTCGCTCCGAGCGTATAGGCTGCTTCGACGAGGTCGCGGCGCGTATTGGAGACGGTGACGGCAATCATCAGGATGATCTGGAATACCGCGCCGATGAAGATGACGAGCAGCTTCTGCGTTTCACCGATGCCCGCCCAGAGGATCAAGAGAGGTATGAAAGCAGAGGCGGGGAGATAACGGGCGAAGGAGACAAAGGGCTCCAACAGCGCTTCGATGGGCTTGTAGGCGCCCATGGTGATACCCACTGGAACAGCAACGGCACTTGCAAGCACGAAGCCGCCAAGCACGCGCCACACTGTCATGCCGATATCGTTCATGAAGCCTTGATGGGCGATGAGGTTCCACCCGTCCTGCATCATGGTGATGGGATCGGCAAGGAAGGTTGGCGAAACAAAGCCGCCAAGCGTGGCAATGCCCCAAAAGGTGAAAAAGAGAATGAAGAAGAGTATGCCCAGGAGAATCCGGGGCTGATTACCGATCGGCTGCAAAGGCTGCATGTTTTTATCCGTTCAGTCGCGTGGCCGCATATTTCGACAGACCAGTGCAAGACAAGATGGGTCCGGAGGAATTCCGGGCGTTGCCACCCGGAATTGTCTCGGGACGCGATGCTACTTGATGAAGCTCGTATCGACGATTTCGTCGAGATTTGGCTTCGACTTGATAACACCCGCCTGAAGCAAGAGATCGGCGGCTTCAGTTGAAAACTCCTTGAACTCACTTTCAAAGAATTTCTGGTTGGCTGCCTTGTCCTGCCAGCGGAGGAATGCTGCCGACTTGCCGAATTCCTCGCCCGACTGCTTTACGTCCTTACCCATGATTTCATAGGACTTGGCCGGATCGGTCGCGATCATGTCAAGTGCTTCGAAATAGCTGTCGGCAAGCGCCTTGGCCGCTTCCGGGTTCTTTTCAATAAAATCCGGTGTGCAGCCAACAGTGTCCATCACAGCAGGATAATCGAGCGTGGTGGCGAGAATCTTGCCTTTGTCGGGTGCTGCGCGCACTGTGGAAAGATAAGGTTCGTAGGTCATTGCGGCATCGTTCTGACCTGCCACAAAGGCTTGGGCTGCCGGTCCCGGCTCCATGTTGACGACCTTGACGTCCTTCGTCGTCATGCCATTCTTGGCGAGCATGAAGGCAAGAAGGAAATATGGAGAGGTGCCGGGTGCCGACGCGGCAACCGTCTTGCCCTTCAGATCGGCAAAGGAACTGACATCGGACCGGACGGCGATGCCGTCAGCGCCGTAGGATTTGTCCATCTGGAAAATTTGCTTGGACTTGACGCCTGCAGCGTTCCAGACAATCCAGGTTTCGACCGTGGTGGCGGCGCACTGAATGTCACCGGAAGCCAGTGCGAGATGGCGGCTGGCCTGCGGAATTTTAGTCAGGGTTACATCAAGCCCATGCTTCTTGAAGATGCCCGCTTCCTTGGCGAGCGTCAGCGGTGCGAAGCCGGTCCAGCCGGAAAAGCCCAGAGAAACCGAAGTTTCTGCGTTCGCCGTGGAGACAGTAGTGAAAGCGGTCAGCGCCGCGCCGATTAGCCAGTATTTTTTCATATGTAGTACCCCTTTTATGGTGATTTAAGTTCACGCTGTTGATTGCTGCCAAATTAGCAGGACCATCGGGGCTGTCCAGAGAAAGAACCAAAGAATTCCCTCGTCGAGTATTCTGGAAGCCTCAATGTAAGTCACTGATCATATTGAGATAATCGAGATCAGATATGCTGTGCCATTACCTCCGATTTGTAAGGGTGAAGCGGCGCAGTTCGAAAGAACCGCGCAGTCGTGCGTTGCCAGTTGCGTTGTGTTTTGTGCGGAAGTTAGATCGATCTTGCCTTCAGCGCAGAAAATAAGCGCAGGGCTGCTGTCCACATCGATTTCGAACAACTTATCTACGGTCAGCCGCCGCACCTGATGAGTGAAGCGCCCGCGTCGCGTCATGACATTGAGATCGGTGATGGCTGAACCGATCAGGCGCGCGCTCACGGTTACGTCAGAGGGGAAGAAATGCGGCAGGCTTTCTCGTGTCAGTACTGTCTCAACGCCCGCCATATCCAGTACGATGCCGTCGCCTTCCAGCACCGATAATGTGCGGTCAATGCCGGAGAAGAGCGAGAACGGACCGTCGTTTGCTACGGTGGCCATGGAGATACGCCAGTCGAAATCGTCCACCGATGCCCCCTGCGGGTGGACGGCGATTTCTACCGTCACGCCGCCGCCGTTCTTCCACGGCATGCGGCGATGATCTGTGGCTTTCAAGAGCATGATGCCCATCTGATCAGTTACCAAGAATGCCCGGCAGACGCAGGCCCTGCTGTTTTGCCCAGTCGAGTGCCTCTTCATAGCCTGCATCGGCATGGCGCATGACGCCGGTGGCCGGATCGTTCCACAGAACGCGTTCCAGACGGCGGTCGGCATCTTCTGTCCCGTCGCAGCAGATCACCATACCGGCATGCTGGCTATACCCCATGCCGACGCCACCGCCGTGATGCAGCGACACCCATGTCGCACCCGATGCGGTGTTGAGCAGGGCGTTGAGCAGGGGCCAGTCGGACACGGCATCGGAGCCGTCCTTCATGGCTTCTGTTTCGCGATTTGGCGAAGCCACCGAGCCGGAATCGAGATGGTCACGGCCGATAACGATCGGCGCCTTCAGCTCGCCGTTGCGGACCATTTCGTTGAAGGCGAGGCCGAGGCGGTGACGGTCGCCGAGGCCCACCCAGCAAATGCGTGCAGGCAGGCCCTGGAAGGCGATGCGCTCGCGCGCCATGTCGAGCCAATTGTGCAGGTGCTTGTTCTCCGGCAGCAGTTCCTTCACCTTGGCGTCGGTCTTGTAAATGTCCTCCGGATCGCCCGAGAGGGCTGCCCAACGGAACGGACCCACACCACGACAGAACAGCGGGCGGATATAGGCAGGCACGAAGCCGGGGAAGGCAAAGGCGTTCTCAAGGCCCTCATCCTTGGCCATCTGGCGGATATTGTTACCGTAGTCGAGCGTCGGAATCCCTAAGTTCCAGAAATCGACCATGGCCTGCACGTGCACCTTCATGGAGGCGCGCGCAGCCTTTTCGACCGCTTTCGGATCGCTCTCCTGTCTGGCGCGCCATTCGGCGACGGTCCAGCCGAGCGGCAGATAGCCGTGGATCGGATCGTGGGCAGATGTCTGGTCGGTGACGATATCTGGCTTCACGCCGCGCTTGACAAGTTCCGGGAAGATTTCGGCGGCATTGCCGATCAGCGCGATGGACTTTGCCTCACCGGCTTTGGTCCATGCGTCAATTCTGGTCAGTGCGTCATCGAGACTGTGGGTCTTTTCATCGACGTAACGGGTGCGCAGGCGGAAATCGGCGCGGGTTTCGTCGCACTCAACCGCGAGGCAGCATGCACCTGCCATGACGGCTGCCAGCGGCTGCGCGCCGCCCATGCCACCAAGACCGCCAGTCAATATCCACTTGCCTTTGAGATCGCCGCCGTAATGCTGGTGTCCGGCCTCGACAAAGGTTTCATAGGTACCCTGAACGATGCCCTGTGCGCCGATATAGATCCACGAGCCGGCGGTCATCTGGCCATACATGGCGAGACCCTTCTTATCCAGTTCGTTGAAATGATCCCAGGTTGCCCAATGCGGGACCAGATTGGAATTGGCGATCAAGACGCGCGGCGCATCCTTGTGAGTGCGGAACACGCCGACCGGCTTGCCCGACTGCACCAGCAAGGTCTCGTCTTCGTTAAGCGTCTTCAGCGTGGCGATAATTTTATCGAAATCATCCCAGGTGCGGGCGGCGCGACCGATGCCGCCATAAACAACCAACTCGTGCGGGCGCTCGGCCACGTCCGGGTCGAGATTGTTCATCAGCATACGCAACGGCGCTTCGGTCAACCAGCTTTTGGCGTTGAGCTCATCTCCGCGCGGGGCGCGTATCTCACGCTCGTTGTGGCGAGGATTGGTCATGATGTTTTCCCCTTATTATTTTATGTCGAACACAAGGTTTTCCATGCGCACGAGGATGTCCTTCAGATGCGTGCGAAGCTTCCCGGCTTTCACTTCGTCATAGGTAAAAGGTGGGGCTTCGGAGACGAGATGGGTGGATTGTGCCAGTTCCATCTGGATGGCATGGACGCCTGTTTCCGGCTTGCCGTAATGGCGTGTGGTCCAGCCGCCCTTGAAGCGGCCATTGAGTACGGAAGTGTAATCTTCGGCCTTGGCCGTGACCTCAACTGCAGCGGCTTCGATGGCGCGCGCGCAGGTTCTGCCCATATCCGTGCCAATGTTGAAATCCGGCAGCCTGCCCTCGAACAGAAACGGGATATGCGAGCGGATCGAATGGCAATCATAAAGGATCGCTACGCCGTGGATTGCCTTTACTCGTTCGATCTCGGCGGAAAGCGCATCGTGATAGGGTTTATGAAAGCGGTTGATACGATCAGTAATGTCAGCTTCGGTGGGCGCTTCGCCATCCTTCCAGATTGCCACACCGTCGAAGTCGGTTTCGGGGATCAGCGTCGTCGTATTCTGGCCGGGATAAAGACTCACGCCCGCAGGGTCGCGATTGGCGTCAGTGCAATAGCGATGGAAGGTGGCACGCACCGTCGTCACGTTCTCCAGCAGGCCGTCATAGAGTTTATGAATATGCCAGTCGGTATCGGCGAGTATGCGGCCAGTATCGTTAAGGCGCGCCCAGATGTCTTCCGGGACATCAGTGCCGGTATGCGGCAGGCCGAGGATGACAGGCGAAGTGCCTTGCCGAACTTCGAAGGCGCTCATGTCAGGCCTCAAGTGCTGGCAGGATGCCATTGGAAATGGCATCGATCAGCGCGCCATCGGCCACGAGATCGGAAGCTGCTTTCAGATCGTCGGCCATGTAACGATCTTCCTCCAGTGTCGGGATTCTGGTGCGCAGGACCGCGATGACCTTGTTCAGCTCCGCGCTGGTGGTCAATGGTTCACGCAGTTCTATACCGAGCACGCCGGTGAGCGCTTCGATGCCGATGATGGCGTTCAGGTTGGCGGTCATTTGCAGCAGACGGCGGGCGCCATGGCAGGCCATGGAGACATGGTCTTCCTGATTGGCGGAGGTGGGCGTGGAATCGACGGAAGCCGGATGAGCCATCTGCTTGTTTTCGCTCATCAGCGCGGCGGAAGTGACTTCCGCGATCATCAGGCCGGAATTGAGACCCGGCTTGCGGGCAAGGAACGCGGGAAGGCCGAAGGAGAGGGCAGGATCGACCAGCAGCGCGATCCGTCGCTGGGCAATCGCACCGATCTCACAGATGGCCAGCGCAATCTGATCGGCGGCAAAGGCTACCGGTTCAGCATGGAAATTTCCACCGGACACCGTGCGACCGTCCGAGAGAACGAGCGGATTGTCGGTAACCGCATTGGCTTCGATTTCCAATGTGCGTGCCGCTTGCCGGATAACGTCGAGGCAAGCGCCGTCCACCTGCGGCTGGCAGCGAATGCAATAAGGGTCCTGCACGCGCTGGTCGCCTTCCAGATGGCTCTGGCGGATAACCGAGCCTTCCAGCAGCTTGCGCAGTGCCCGGCCTGCATCGATTTGGCCCTGGTGGCCGCGCAGCGTGTGGATTTCCTCGTGGAAGGGAGCGTCCGAACCCATGGCGGCATCAGTGGAAAGCGCGCCGGTGATGAGTGCGGACTGTGCGGCGCGATGGGTGCGGAAAAGGCCGGCCAGCGCGAGTGCGGTCGAAGTCTGCGTGCCATTGATCAGAGCCAGACCTTCCTTGGCAGCCAGCACGACCGGCTTCAATCCGGCTTTTGCCAGCGCTTCTGCACTTGGCATGCGCTCGCCTTGATAGAAGGTTTCGCCTTCGCCAATCATCGCAGCCGCCAGATGCGCAAGAGGCGCAAGATCGCCTGATGCGCCGACGGAACCCTTTTCGGGGATCATCGGGATCACGCCTTTCTCCAGCATGTCCTCTATGAGTGTGATGAGGTCGAGCCGCACGCCGGAAGCGCCGCGACCGAGCGAAATGAGCTTCAGCGCCATGATGAGGCGCACGATGTTTTCCGCCAGCGGCTCACCGACGCCGCAGCAATGCGACAGGATCAGGTTGCGCTGGAGCGTCGCCACGTCGCCGGCCGCGATGCGGATGGAGGCAAGCTTTCCGAAGCCGGTATTGATGCCGTAAACGGGCTCGTCACCGGCGGCGATTTCCGCAATGCGCGCCGCAGCCTTTTCGACGCCTGTGTGAAAGGCAGGTTCAATGCGGACAGGAACACCTTCGCGATAGATTTTTTCAAGGATCTCCAGCGATACGCTGCCGGGCTTGAGTACGATATTCATGGAAGGCTCCATTGAGTATGAATTACAGACTGCCTTTGAAAACCCGCTTCCAGAGCGGGTTGAAGCCGATCCGGTAGACGAGTTCGGCAGGACGGTCGACATCCCAGATCACAAGATCGGCGTCTTTGCCAATTTCGATGGTTCCAGTCCGGTCCAGGATTCCAAGAGCACGTGCGGCTTCCCGGGTAACGCCAGCAATGCATTCATCGACCGTCATGCGGAAAAGCGTCGCGCCCATATTCATGGTCAGCAGAAGCGACGTCAGGGGCGAGGTGCCGGGATTGTTGTCGGTCGCGAGCGCCATTTTCGTGCCTGCGGCGCGGAAAGCTTCGACAGGCGGCTTCTGCGTCTCGCGGATAAAGTAATAAGCACCGGGAAGCAGGACGGCGACTGTTCCGGCCTTGGCCATGGCTGCTGCCCCTTGTGCATCGGTATATTCGAGATGGTCGGCGGAAAGCGCGCCGTAGGAAGCGGCCAGCGCTGCGCCATGCAGGTTGGATAGCTGGTCGGCGTGGAGCTTGACCGGAAGCCCATGTGCCTTGGCAGCGTCGAAAACACGGGCGATTTCATCCGGTAGAAAGGCGATGCCTTCGCAGAAGCCGTCTACCGCATCAGCCAGATTTTCGGCGGCGATGGCAGGTAGCATGTCATTGATGATCGTGTCGATAAATGCTGCCTTGTCGCCGTTCATCTCGGGTGGCAAGGCATGAGCGCCAAGAAAAGTGGTGTGAACGGAGATATCGCGTTCCCTCGCCAGACGCCGAGCGGCTTTCAGCGACTTGATTTCGCTGTCGCAATCCAGACCATAGCCGGACTTTACTTCGACCGTGGTCACACCTTCAGCAATCAGGGCATCGAGACGCGGCAGCGTTTCGCGCACCAGATCGTCTTCACTGGCAGCGCGGAGATTCCGGACCGATGATACGATGCCGCCGCCTGCACGGGCGACTTCCTCGTAAGATGCACCATTGAGGCGCAGCTCGAACTCATGCGCGCGGTTACCTGCATGGACGAGATGGGTGTGACAGTCGATCAGGCCGGGAGTGATAAGCCTGTTCTCGCAATCGATTTTTTCAAAAGAATCATAATCGGCGGGAAGAGTGCTTTCGGAGCCGACATAAGCGATTCTGCCGTCCCTGATGGCGAGAACGGCCTTGTTAATGAGGCCCAGATCGTCAACATTTTCCGCCAGTGTGGCCACGCGCGCATTGGTGAAAACGGTGCTTGTTTTATTGAACATGAGCGTTTTCTCGCTTCCCCTGTTTTTTGATAATGTATATACATATGGTGGGGACAGCCAAGAGAAAAATGTGCGGTTTTGTGATCTGTTAAAAGATTGCTGCGTGCATAGGGCAAAATGAGGAGCGAATCTGAATGTCAGCCGCATTGTTGAACCAGCATTTTATCCATGCCGGTCAGGCACTTCTGCAAGGTGGCTGGGCCGAGAATGTCCGCATCGGCATGTCCGAAGGAAAAATCGCGTCACTTGAAACGGACATTATAGCACAATCCGACGATGAGCGCCACGCGGTGATCGTCAGTGGCATGCCGAACCTGCATAGCCATGCATTTCAGTACGGTATGGCGGGTCTGGCCGAAAAGCGCGGGCCCTCAGATGATTCCTTCTGGAGCTGGCGCGAAATCATGTACAAATTCGCGCTTGCCATATCGCCGGAAGAGGCCGAGGCCGTGGCGCTGCGGCTCTATGTCGATATGTTGGAGGCGGGCTTTACCCGTGTCGGTGAGTTCCATTACCTGCACCACGATTGCGACGGAACGCCTTACGCGAACATTTCCGAAATGGCGGACCGGATTGCTTCGGCGGCGGGAACGGCCGGAATCGGGCTCACGCTTCTGCCTGTGTTTTATGCGCATTCCTCTTTTGGAGGCGCATCGCCGAATGAAGGACAGCGCCGTTTCATTAATAATCCCGAGCAATTTGCAAGATTGATCGAGGGCTGCCAGAAAGCGCTCGCCGGTGTTGAGGGTGCCGTTCTGGGCATCGCGCCGCATAGTCTGCGTGCCGCGACGTCGGATGAACTAGCTGTTGTGACGAAGTTTCTGCCCGACGCGCCGGTGCATATCCATGTGGCCGAACAGGTGAAGGAAGTGGAAGACTGTATTGCCTGGTCAGGCAAGCGCCCGGTCGAATGGCTTCTCGATAAGCAGGAGCTTTCGTCGCGCTGGTGCCTGATCCATGCCACGCACATGACGGATGACGAAACGAAACGCATGGCTGCAACTGGAGCAATCGCCGGTTTGTGTCCCGTTACGGAGGCCAATCTGGGCGATGGTATATTCAATGCAGCGGCCTTTGGCGCTGCTGGCGGCAGATTCGGCGTCGGCTCTGACTCGAATGTTCTGATCGGCATCGCAGACGAGTTACGTCAGCTTGAATATTCACAGCGCCTTTTTCATCGTTCGCGTAATGTGTTGGCCGAGAATGAAGGATCGACGGGCCGGGCCTTGTTCGACGGCGCTGTTACAGGGGGCAACATTGCCATGGGCAGAAAGGGCGAATGTCTGCGCATGGGAGCTTCCGCTGATTTCATTTCGCTTGATACCGCGTGTCTGCCGCATGCCAAGGGTGACGCTGTGCTGGATGGCTGGATTTTTGCCGGTCGCAGCCGCGTGAGTGACGTGTGGGTTCGCGGCGTTAAACAGGTGGAACGCGGGCGTCACCGCTTGCGCGATGAAGCGGAGCGTGCTTTCCAGAAAGTCATCGGCGAGTTGATTGTATAAACGGAGAGGGTGCATGGCGCAGGACAGTTCATCCAGAAATGGCGAGCAGATGCCATCGCTGCATCAGCGTATTCTGGATGATATCGAGACGCGTATCCTGTCCGGTGAATGGTCTCCGGGCCATCGCATTCCTTTCGAGCACGAGCTGACGGAGCATTATGGCTGTTCACGTATGACCGTGAACAAGGCGCTGACGCAGCTTGCAAAGGCCGGTCTTATCGAGCGCAAACGTCGTTCAGGCAGTTTTGTATCCCGCCCGCAATCGCAGGCAGCGATCCTCGAAATCCATGATCTTCGCGATGAGGTGGCAGCGCTCGGGCTGGCCTACCGTTTCGAGTTGGTTAGCCGGATGGAGCGGCTGAGCGGTCCAGCAGATGCCCGACACATCGACATGCCGCGCCACACGCCGCTGATTGATCTGGTCTGCCGCCATTATGCGGGCAAGCGTGTCTTTGCGCTGGAAGAACGCATCATCAATCTCGATACGGTGCCTGATGCCGCACAGACGGATTTTGCCGAACATTCGCCGGGGCCATGGCTGGTCGCCTGTGTTCCATGGAGCAGCGCTCAACACTCCATCCGCGCCGTCGCAGCAACACCGGATGACGCGGCGATGATGGGTGTCGTCCCGGGCCTGCCCTGCCTGGTGATTGAGCGCCAGACGTGGAACGCCGAACAGCCCGTGACGCATGTTCGTTTTACTTATCCCGGGGACAGCCATGCTTTGGTAGCACGTTTCACGCCTTCGCAAGCCGGATGAAAACGCCAGATTCCGAAGGGTATGCGAAAATAACTCATTTTGGCTTGCGAAACCTCGATGGAGATACATCCCACCTTCGGGTCTGCTCCTAAAACCGTGCCATTTTCGACGATACTACACTCCAAATCCTGCCACGCTCCAAATCCTGAATGTCGATTGGTCCTAAGGACTTATGATCAACTGCCCCACCATGTCAGGATGAAAACGGCAGTAATAGTCGACTGTCTCCGCCGAATTGAGCACCTGTTTCGTCAGCCGTTTCGGCGGAAGCAAAATATCCCAACCGCCCTTCACGGTAGCGCTATGCTGCATGGGATCCTTATTGTCCCATTCAATCACATCGCCGACGTTTGCTTCGATTTTCTGCGGCGAGAAGGTGAGCTTCTCGATTGTAACGCGGATCGTTTTAGCCGTCGCGGGAGAGGCGATCAGCAAGCCCCCGGCGAGTATCAGGAAAGGTTGCGCGTATCTCATCTCAGTACTCCTATTTCAAGATCGCAGCGATATGTTCGGCATGTTGCTCGTGGCTCTGGAAAAGCTTCAGGCCGGTTTCGAGCAGGTTTTTCAGCTCGGGGTTGCTGGCGGATGGGATGAGTGTTGATTTCAGGGCTTCATTGACCTGTTTATGATACGCAACTTCGTTGTCGACATAGGATTTGTCGAACGCCGCGCCATCGAGCTTGTTCAATTTGGCGAGTTCGTCAGCTGCCGTTTTGGACAGAGCCTTGCTGGTCTCGTTATCCTCCGGCGTGACCTTCAGTTTTTTGACCAGATCAAGCGCTTGCTGATTAACGGCTTCATGATCGCGCAGCATGGTCTGCGCAAATTCAAGCACGGTTTTGTTCTTGGATTTCTCCCGCGCCTGCTTGGCAGCGGCAACATCGATGGCGCCGGCTGTATAAGCGATGTGTGCGATTGCCGGGTCGTGCAGTTTTCCATCCTGCGCGACGGCCAGAGACAGGTTGCCGCAAATGCAGATTGCGGCAATTGATAGAACAGAACGAATAGACATGGCATTCTCCCTCGCCCGACGATTTTACGGGCCCTCGTTTTGCGGTACGACCATTGGATGCGGGAGAACTGAAAAGGTTCCTGAATTTATATCTGTTTGCCCAGTCGATCCAAAACGGCGGTCACAATTCGCCCGCAGCGCTTTCCTGCGAAGGGAAAAGCATCGAGCAGCACAGGGCCGATTTTTTCGTCCAGTTGTTTTCGTATCAGGTATCGGGCGCGATGAAGCCGTGTCTTCACAGTCTCGGGACGGAGCTCAAGCAGTTCGGCTGTTTCATCCACACTTAAACCCTCAATAACGCGTGCGACGAAAACGAGACGAAAAATTTCCGGCAGATTGTCTGTTGCCCGCTCGACCAGTTGCAGGATCTGGCGCTGGGCAAAACTGCGTTCAGGGTCATCCATGGTTCTGTCGCCCGGAAAGGGGATGATGTTGGCCGACAGCGGATCGGGTGCGGTGCGCATAAGCTTTTGTGTCTGCCTCGATTTGCGCAGGTGACCGAGCGCTTCATGGATAGCGATGCGTGACAGCCATGTGGTCAGGCTGGATTGACCACGGAACCGGTCGAGACTCCTGAATGCCAGAAAATAGGTTTCCTGGACCACATCTTCCGCTTCAGCATCATTGCGCAGGATGCTTCGGGCCAGGCGATAGAGCCTTTGATTATTAATCTGCATAATTTTTCGCAGCGCTTGCAGATCGTGCATTTGGGCGCATCGGGCGAGGTCAAGATCGCTCTGGAAGGCCGGGGAGATGGTTGGCACGGCTATCTTTGCACGCATGGGTCAAACTCCTATGGAGTTCATTGGATGTATGCGAGGCTAAAAGGTTCCCGATATTACTGTGGTTTGTTCATTCTTGATAGCTGTCGGGAGATATGCGTTGAAACAAACAGATAGAGCGGTTCTGATAGTTTAGTCGAAACCGGACGAATCCAGTAAAAAAATGCCGCCGCAGGGGAACGTGCGGCGGCAATAGCGGCATGACCCGGGTGGTGATCAAGCCGCCCGTTTGATCGCGTCGCCGAGGATCGAAACGATGGTGTCGATCTGTTCCTTTTCGACGATGAGCGGCGGCGAAAGGGCAATCACATCGCCGGTCACGCGGATCAGGAGACCCTTCTGGAAGCAATCCACGAAGATGTCATAAGCGCGGGCGCCCGGTGCACCGTCGCGGGACGAAAGCTCGATAGCACCAACGAGACCGAGATTACGAATATCGATGACATTCGACGCGCCCGTCAGGGAATGCAGTGCTTCCTGCCAATGACCGGCAAGGCTGGCGCCACGGGTGAGCAAGCCTTCTTCCGCGTAGATTTCCAGGGTTGCAAGACCGGCCGCAGAGGCGACTGGATGGCCGGAATAGGTGTAGCCGTGGAAAAGTTCTATGGCGTTTTCCGGGCCACTCATCAGGCCGTCATAAACTTCACGGCTGGCAAACACCGCACCCATGGGTATCGCGCCGTTGGTGAGGCCCTTGGCCGTGGTGACAAGGTCTGGAACAACGCCGAAATAGTCAACGGCGAACGGTGTGCCGAGACGACCGAAACCGGTGATGACCTCGTCAAAGATCAAGAGGATACCATGCTTGTCGGCGGTTGCGCGGATGCGTTCCAGATAGCCCTTGGGCGGCAGGATGACACCTGCGGAACCGGACATCGGCTCTACGATGACGGCTGCAATCTTTTCCGCGCCATGTAACTGAACGAGGCGTTCGAGATCGTCGGCCAATTCGATTCCGTGTGCGGGAAGCCCCTTGGAAAAGGCATTGCGGCCGATGTCGAGCGTGTGGCGCATATGGTCGGCGGGAATTTGCGGGAAAACGCGACGGTTATTCACCAGACCGCCTACGGAAATGCCGCCGAAGCCGACGCCGTGATAGCCCTTTTCGCGGCCCAGAACCATGGTACGGGTACCTTGCCCGATAGCGCGCTGATAGGCGATGGCGATTTTCAGGGCGGTGTCGACCGATTCCGAACCGGAATTGGTGAAGAAAACGCGGTCAAGCTTGGCTGCCGGACCACCTGGTGCAATGGCTGCAAGCTTTTCGGCGAAGTCGAACGCTACATTGTGGCCCATTTGGAAAGTGGGCGCGAAATCCATGGTCGAGATCTGACGTTCGACGGCTTCCGTGATGCGCTTGCGGCCATGACCGGCATTGCAGCACCAAAGACCGGCCGTACCGTCGAGAACCTGATTGCCATCGACATCGGTGTAGTACATGCCGGCAGCGCTCGCGAGCAGGCGCGGGGCTGCCTTGAATTGCCTGTTCGCCGTGAACGGCATCCAGAAATTTTCAAGGCTGGGCGCGTTGGTTTTGGTGAGCATAAGAACCTCCTATTTTGAAGCCAAGAGGCCATGCATTCCCGAAAGCAACAAGTCCTTTTCTTGAACAGTTTAAGTTATTGAAATTATGTGATCGAGAATGCAAAATTACGCTATATCGAACATCATAAACAGTAGGGGAACATTCGATGAGCATCGATATAGGCGGAAGGCTGCGCTATGTGCGCATGCGTCAGAATCTGTCACAGCGAGAGCTTGCCAAAAGGGCCGGCGTCACCAATTCCACCGTATCGCTGATCGAAGCCAATCAGTCGAATCCATCAGTAGGTGCATTGAAACGCATTCTCGACGGCATTCCAATCGGCATGGCCGAGTTTTTTGCGCTCGAACCGGATGCGCCGCACAAGGTTTTCTATCAAGCTGAAGAATTGGTGGAAATCGGCAAGGGGCCAATTTCCTACCGACAGGTTGGCGATCACCTGTTCTCGCGTTCCTTGCAGATATTGAAGGAGCGTTATGAACCGGGCTCAGATACGGGTAAGGTGCTGTTGATGCACGAGGGCGAGGAAGGCGGCGTTGTGATTTCCGGTCGGATCGAAGTGACGGTCGGCAGCGAGCGTCGCATTCTGGGACCGGGCGATGCTTATTATTTCTCAAGTAAGCTGCCGCATCGGTTCCGTTGCGTAGGGCCGGTGTCATGTGAGATCGTCAGCGCCTGCACGCCGCCGAGCTTCTAATAAAACTGGTATCGCAAGCGGTTGAATCGCCTTGCTTAGAAGGCGATTCAACCGTCGGAATATTATTACGCGTAGCGTGAAATACCGAGATCGTCTGCGCGGATATCCGATTTGTTGCCCGATACGAGGTCGGCGAGAAGCTTACCCGAACCGCAGGCCATGGTCCAGCCAAGCGTTCCGTGACCGGCATTGATGAAAACATTGTCGTAGCGCGTTGCGCCGATGATCGGGGTGGAGTCCGGAGTCATCGGCCGCAGGCCCGACCAGAACGTGGCGGCCTTGAGGTCTCCGCCTGGGAAAAGATCGCTCACCGAAAGATCCAATGTGGCGCGGCGTGCGGCGGGCAAGTCTTTTGTAAAGCCCGATACTTCCGCCATGCCGCCGACGCGAATACGGTCACCGAGGCGGGTGATGGCGATCTTGTAGCTTTCATCCAGAACGGTCGAAACCGGAGCGCGGTCTTCATCGATGATTGGCGCTGTGATGGAATAGCCTTTCACCGGATAAATCGGAGCATTGAGGCCGAGCGACTTGACGAGCGCCGGTGTGTAGCTGCCAAGCGCCACCACGTAGCGGTCAGCAGTGAGAATGCCCTCGGACGTCTCGATGCCCGACACCTTGCCGCCGGACATCAGCAACGACTTGATGTTGACACCAAAGCGGAATTTTACGCCGATCCCTTCGGCAATTTTTGCAAGCGCATTGGTGAACTTGAAGCAGTCGCCCGTTTCGTCATTGGGCAGGCGCAAACCGCCAACAAACTTATCCTTCACGCGGCCAAGCGCCGGTTCTACCTTGGCGCAGTCATCGCGGTCGAGCACTTCGAATGGTACGCCGTCCTGCCGCAGCACTTCGATGTCTTTGCCGATGCCATCAAGCTGATATTGCTCGCGGAAAAGCTGCAAGGTGCCCTGCGTGCGTTGGTCATATTCGATGCCGGTATCCTTGCGCAACTCGATCAGGCAATCGCGGCTGTATTCGGCAACGCGCACCATGCGGGTCTTGTTGACCTTGTATCGGCTTTCGGTGCAGTTGGCGAGCATTTGCATCAGCCAGCTATACTGGACCGGATCGCAGGTCGGACGAAGGATCAGCGGCGCGTGCTTCTGGAACAGCCATTTAGCTGCCTTCAGCGGAATACCGGGAGCAGCCCAGGGAGAGGCATAACCGGGTGAAACCTGGCCGGCATTGGCAAAGCTGGTTTCAAGCGCCGGGCCTTCCTCACGGTCAATGACGGTCACTTCATGGCCAAGTTTGGCGAGATAATAGGCCGTTGTGACGCCGATAACGCCGCTGCCAAGAATAGTGATCTGCATGTTCGCCTCTTATTGTTATGCCTGCTGCTCGGAAACAGAGCCATCCACGTACACACGAGCATAGCGGTTGCCGAGAGCCGTCAGAATTTCATATGGAATGGTGTCACAGTCGCGGGCTACGTCTTCGAGCCGCTGGTGCGGGCCTATCAGCTCTACAAGGCTGCCAAGCCTGAGTGCACCGTCCGGCAAGGCGCTGACATCTAGCGTGATCGAGTCCATGGATACGCGGCCAATAATGGGCAACCGGGTATTACCGAAAAATGCCGCACCCTTGTTGCTGAGCGTGCGGAACCAGCCATCGGCATAGCCCACTGCAATGGTTGCAATACGCATCGGACCTTCGGCGATATAGGTGCCGCCGTAACCGACCGCCGCATCTTTGGCCACCTCGCGCACCTGAATGACACGCGCCGATAGCGTCAGTACTGGCAGGATCGGGTTTTCGCCTTGCGCAGGACCAACGCCATAGAGCGCCACGCCGGGGCGGGCGAGGTCAAAGTGATAGGATCTGTCGAGGAACGTGCCGCCCGAGTTGGCGAAGGCAACCGGAAGCTTTGGCAGTCGGGCAAGCGCCGTTTTCATGGCTGTGAGCTGGCTTGCGTTCGCTGGATTCTCCGGTTCGTCGCCGCTCGCCAGATGACTGATGATGAATTTTACGTCGATATTGTCGAGGAGCGACGGGTTCTCGACTAGACGGTCGAGTTCCTTTGCGGGCAGGCCGAGACGTGACATGCCGGTATCGATTTGCAAGAGCGCAGGGAGCTTTTTGCCTGTGCCAGCGGCGAGTGCTGCCCAATTTTCAATCTGTTCCAGCGAATTCAGAACCGGCAGTATGTCTTCGTGAGCGCAGGTCGCTTCTGTGCCCGGCTGAAGGCCGTTCAGCACGTATAGCGTCGCGTCGGGATTGAGAAATGGCTTCAGGGCGATAGCTTCGCCGAGATGCGCGACGAAGAAGTCACGGCACCCCACTTCATAAAATGCAGGAGCCACCCGGTTGGCCCCAAGTCCATAGGCATCCGCCTTGACGACGGCAGCAGCACGGGTGGGGGCAATCCGTTGCGCAATGGCTGAATAATTGTGCCGTAACGCCGCAAGGTCGACAGTCAATACGCCACCGGCTGCGAGGTCGCGTTCATCCTGAGAAAAATGCATCGACATATCAACCATTTTACACGGTGCTTTCCGAGCTGCTCGATAAATCACGTAAATGCTTGCAGGATTACCCACGGTAATGAGTCGCTTCCTCCTACAGCATGTGGCTTGCGGGCGGGAATGCTGCGATTCATCGCCCCCAAGGCAGTGCTCGCAATGTTAATTGAAGACTATTCGAATGTTTTTGCTATTTATCGCATATTATGCGAATTATGGCGCGTAATACGCATATTTTAGCTTAGAGAGCGCAAAATATTCATGGCCGCACTCGACAATATCGACCGCAATATCATCCGATGCCTGCGACGCGACGGGCGCATGACCAACAGCCAGTTGGCTACTGAAGTTGGACTTTCACAATCGGCCTGTCTGCGGCGAGTGCAGATATTAGAGGAAAACGGTGTTATCCGCGGTTACACGGCCATTGTCGGTTCATCGGACGGCGACGAGCGACTGGTCGCCATTGTCCGTATTACGCTGGACCGGCAAACGGAGGAATATCTGAACCGTTTCGAGGACGCGGTCCGACGGCACCCTGAGATACAGGAATGTTATCTGATGACCGGCGATGCGGATTATATTTTGCGGGCGGAAGCCGAAAATGCTGCCGCTTATGAAATCATTCACAAGGAAATACTGTCGCGTTTGCCGGGCGTGGCGCGCATTCATTCCAGCTTTGCCATCCGGACGGTGCTTTTGTCCAAAACACCGACTTCACGCGGATCCTGAAAAAGGATCCGGATTTTTGCCGGACCCTTTTTCAGCTCAGAAATCGATCGAATGAATGATCGATTTGTCGATCTCGTTGAGGTCGCGCTTGCCGCAAAGGGCCATGGTGACATCAAGTTCCTTGCGGATGATTTCCAGTGCAAGCGTTACGCCACTCTTGCCCATGGCGCCGAGTCCGTAAAGGAATGGACGCCCGATGAAAACGCCCTGTGCGCCGAGCGCGCGGGCTTTCAGCACGTCCTGACCGGAACGTATACCACCATCGACATGAATTTCGATCTTGTCGCCGACAGCTTCGACGATGGGCTGTAGCATTGAAATCGACGACGGAGCACCGTCGAGTTGCCGACCGCCATGATTCGATACGATGATAGCGTCAGCGCCTGATTTGGCCGCCATTTTTGCATCCTCGACATCAAGGATGCCTTTGAGGATGAGCTTGCCGCCCCACTGTTCCTTGATCCATGCCACGTCATTCCAGTTGAGTTGCGGATCGAACTGTTCCGCCGTCCACGAGGAGAGCGAGGAAAGGTCGGTGACGTTTTTGGCGTGGCCGGCAATATTACGGAAGGTGCGGCGCTGTGTGCCAAGCATACCGAGGCACCAGCCGGGACGCGTGGCCATCTGCCAGATGTGCTTGGGCGTGAACTTCGGCGGGGCGGACAGACCGTTGCGGATATCCTTGTGGCGCTGCCCCAGAATTTGCAGATCGAGCGTCAGAACGAGAGCAGAACAGCCTGCGGCCTTGGCGCGGCTGATCAGGTTCATTACGAAGTCGCGATCCTTCATCACATAAAGCTGGAACCAGAAGGGCTTCTTGGTCACCGACGCCACGTCCTCGATGGAGCAAATGCTCATGGTGGAAAGGGTGAAGGGCACGCCGAAGGCTTCGGCGGCCTGTGCTGCCAGCATTTCGCCGTCAGCATGCTGCATGCCGGTGAGGCCGGTTGGTGCGAGTGCGACGGGCATCGCTACTTTTTCGCCGATCATCGTCGTTTCAAGCGAACGATTGGTCATATCGACCAGCACGCGCTGACGCAGCTTGATCTTCTTGAAATCATCTTCGTTGGCACGATAAGTCGATTCCGTCCAGGCGCCGGAATCAGCATAATCGAAAAACATCTTGGGGACGCGGCGCTGTGCAAGCCGCTTGAGATCGGCGATTTCAACGATGTTGGACATGTGTCCCACCTCTTGTGGTAAGTTTTCTTGACCAATCGCATGACGGATCGCGCGGCTGAAATCAAGAGCGAAGGTTTCTGGAGAACAAAAGCTTTGCAGTTAATTGAAGCCTGGCGCAATTCTTCTTATGCTATCTGTTCCCGCTCCGGCAAATATGACCGGAAACGCCAAGCAGCCCGGCAGATGCTTTCAGGAATGACGAGATGAACAAAGGTTCCAAAACCGGATTTATCGGCAAACGGTCCAGCGCCGCCGGCGGATGGGGTGCATTGAAAAGCTGCGGCAAGCAGTTGATGGCGAGCGGCGCCCCGCTGGCTGGCGCGCGCACGCTTCTCAAAGCCAACCAGCCGGATGGGTTCGATTGTCCCGGCTGCGCTTGGGGTGATCCGGAGCACGGTTCGTCATTCGAGTTCTGCGAGAATGGTGTGAAAGCCGTGGCCTGGGAAGCAACTGACCGGCGTACAACACCCGCATTCTTCGCCGGGCACACTGTTTCGGAACTCAGAACATGGTCAGATTACGATCTGGAGCACACCGGACGCCTTACCCATCCGCTGCGCTACAATGCGGCGACAGACAAGTATGAGGCGGTCGAGTGGGAAGAAGCCTTTAATGCCATCGGAGGAATTCTAAAGGATTTCGACAGTCCCAATCGCGTCGAGTTTTACACATCGGGGCGTGCTTCCAACGAGGCGGCGTTTCTGTATCAGCTTTTCGTGCGCGCCTATGGAACGAACAATTTCCCGGACTGTTCGAATATGTGCCACGAGGCGAGCGGTGTGGCGCTGAAACAGTCGATCGGGGTTGGCAAAGGCACGGTGCTGCTGGAGGATTTCGAGCAGGCCGATGCGATTTTTGTCGTCGGGCAGAATCCCGGTACAAATCATCCGCGTATGCTGGGCGATCTGCGCCGTGCAGCGGAACGCGGGGCGCGCATTGTTGTTTTCAATCCGATACGGGAACGCGGACTGGAGCGTTTTGCCGATCCGCAAAACAAGTTCGAGATGCTGCATGGCGGTAGCGAGGCTATCGCCAGCGATTATTTCCAGCCGCGCCTTGGCGGCGATCTTGCCGCCTTCCGCGGCATGGCGAAGGCGGTCTTTTCTGCCGACGACGCGGCGATCGCGGCCGGCAAATCTTCCGTGCTGGATCGGGAGTTTCTCAGTCTGCATACCACCGAACTTGAGGCATATCGCGCCGCTGTCGACTGTACATCATGGGATGCAATCGAGGATCAGTCGGGTTTGACCCGACAGGAACTGGAGCGGGCTGCCCATATCTACATGAATGCCAGTCGGGTCATCTGCACCTGGGCAATGGGCATTACGCAGCATCGTCACTCTGTGGTCATGATCCGCGAAATCACGAATTTCATGCTTCTGCGCGGTAATATCGGCAGGCCCGGTGCGGGGCTTTGCCCGGTGCGCGGTCATTCCAATGTACAGGGCGACCGCACCGTCGGCATCAACGAGCACCCGTCGGTTGCGTTTCTCGATGCTCTGGAAAAGGAGTTCGGCTTCAAGGCTCCGCGTGAGCCGGGGCATAATGTTTTGGGCGCTATCGGTGCCATGCTTGACGGTTCGGCGAAGGCTTTTATCGGGCTTGGCGGAAATTTTGCCCGCGCCACACCGGACAGCCCGGTGATCTCCAAGGCCCTGTCCGGCCAGCGACTGACAGTTCATATCGCGACCAAGCTCAACCATTCGCATCTGGTGCCAGGGCAGGTTTCTTTTATCCTCCCCTGTCTCGGGCGCACTGAAATCGACCTCAACTCCAAAGGCGTCGCGCAAATCGTGACCGTCGAGGATTCTATGAGCATGGTGCACGGCTCCGGCGGTATTAATGCGCCTGCGTCACCGCATCTGCGTTCGGAAGTCGCGATCATTGCCGGCATGGCGCAGGCAACACTCGGGGCCAGGCCCGTTGACTGGCTGAAGCTTGCGGATGATTACGATCTCATCCGTGATCATATCGCACGCGTATTGCCGGATTTCTACGACTTCAACCAGCGTGTGCGGGTGCCACGTGGTTTCCATTTGCGAAATTCGGCTCGCGAGCTTGAATGGGTCACACCGAACGGTAAGGCGACCTTCTGGACCGGGACATTGCCCGAAGCGGTCGAACATCAGCAGGCTCGCGAAAAACCGGGGCGCTATGTGTTGCAGACTTTCCGCAGTCATGACCAATACAACACAACAATCTATGGTATGGATGACCGCTATCGTGGTGTTTATGGCGAGCGGGAGGTTGTGTTCATGAACCCCGCGGATATGGTTGATCTAGGTGTGGAAGCGGGGGACCGGACTGATATCGTCGGCGAATTCGCGGATGGTGTTGAACGTATTGCACGCGATTTCCGTTTCGTGCCCTACGACATTCCGCGCGGCTGTATTGCGGGTTACTATCCGGAAATGAATGTTCTGGTTCCGCTGGCTAGTGCGGGCGATGAAAGCTATACGCCGACTTCCAAGTCGGTAATCGTGTCTTTTCGTCCCGTGCGGGCGGCGGCTTCCTGATGGACGAGGACGCGGCCGAATACATGGTGCTGGTGGAAGCGCTCATGGGAGCAACCGGTGGGATATCGGCGCTTGGCGCGGGTATTGTTGCTGCTGCGGCACTCGATATTGCATCCGACAGCCGGACTTTCGCACGTCAGTTAGGCCTGGCTCATGCGCTGGTTCTGCGTGAGATTTCTGCTCTGGATCAGGAGGGTGGCTATCTCAGGATCAGGCAGCGTGACATGCGTACGCAGCGTACTCGATATGAATTAAGCCCCGCAGGACAACGTCTCATTGAAGCGATTACGGGTTAGGTTGCGGTAACGAATTAACTTGAAGCTATTTTTTCTGCTTTCCTCATAAGGGAGTTTCGACGCATTCAGCCCAAATACCCTGTTCTGTCGTCGCAAAACCTCGAAGGAATTTTACTCCTAAAGCTTAGTAATGATTCGCTCTGACTGGATTGGAACTATTGCTCTGGTGATTTTCCGCAGCCGATTGATGCTTGTTGTTTCTCCAGATTTATTTTCGAATATAGTTTGGCGGTGATATCTCTGATTCAGATAGTTTCAAAGACATTTATTTGGTTGCAGTCTGACCAATATCGAACCAGGGAGCAGCGTGTAAATGGCGGTAAAATCATTCTTCGACGATTTCCCAGTCAACTGTGTTCGGATTGTGGTGCGACTGGTTTTCCCGACAGGTGGACACGCAATAGCGCGCGCAACGGTGGCCTTTGCCGCCGTTACTTCCGTTTTTGCGTTCGGTAGCGTGGCCCGTTCCGATTCTCTTAATGTGGTTCCGGTTGCGGTTACGCAAGCTGTGTTCAGCGATTATCAGCCAAAGCTTACGCTGTCGGGCGCGATCGCGTCCCGTTCGCTGGTCAATGTATCGTTCCGAATCAATGGACAGGTTGTGCAGCGCAGTGTCGAAGTCGGCCAGCATGTTCAGCGAGGGCAAGTGCTTGCCCGTATCGATGATGTTGAGCAGCAGGCCAATATGCGCGTTGCCCGGGCCTCGATGGATGCAGCGCGGGCTCAACTGGTGCAGGCCAAGGCCACTTTCAAGCGCCAGCAGGCTTTGCTGGATCAGGGCTTTACGACCCGCAGCCAATACGACCGGGCAAACCAGTCACTACAAACGACGCAAAGCACGCTTTCGAATGCAGAAACCCAGCTGAACAATGCTCGTGACGAACTCTCTTATACGGAGCTGCGCGCCCCTGTTTCAGGGGTGATTACCGCGCGCAATATCGAGACGGGACAGGTCGTTCAGGCCGCACAGACGGCGTTTTCGATTGCGGAGGACGGTCCTCGAGATGCCGTCTTCGACGTGCAGGAAACGCTGGTCAACCATGCCAAGATCGGGATGGGGGTGACAATTGCCCTGCTGTCGGACTCATCGATCGGTGCAGAGGGAAAGATCCGGGAGATCTCGCCGGTCGTCGATGCGCAGACCGGAACGGTACGCGTCAAGGTGGGGATTTCCGACACGCCATCGCAAATGGCGCTTGGCGCGACGGTAACAGGCACCGTTCACATGGATGCGCGCAAGGTGATCGTGCTTCCCTGGAGTTCCATGACGTCCGACGCCGGGCGTACAGCCGTCTGGCGGGTGGCCAAGGATACGCATGTGGCGACGCTCGTTCCGGTTAAGGTGCTTTCCTATGAGAAGGAGCGTGTAATCGTCGAAGGCGGGCTGAACGAGGGAGAGCTCATCGTGTCGAAGGGTGCGCAGATGCTGCGTTCCGGCGAGCCGACGGAAATTGTGCAAGGACCGGAAGGAGTGACCACGCAATGAAGCCCACTACCCGGTTTTTGGGAGGGGCTGCGGCCCTCGGTCTGCTTGGCATTCTTGCTGCATGCGAAAAAGGCGGAGACGAAACGATCAAGGTCCAACCTGTTCGTCCGGTACTCTATATGATCGTCGAGCCGAAACCGGTTACGAGAATCGGTTTTGCCGGAACAATCGAGCCGCGTTATTCGACCGATCTGGCGTTCCGCGTGCTTGGCCGTATCATCAACCGTCCTGTTCAGGTGGGTGATCTCGTGAAGAAGGACGAGATGGTTGCCATGCTCGATCCTTCCACGCTTGATTTGGCCGTTCAATCCGCGAGAGCTGATCTTGCCAGTGCGGAAGCGCAATACGCCAATGCTGCTGCGAGCGAGGAGCGTCAGCTGGTATTGCTCAAAGGAAACAATATTTCACAAGCTGATTACGATGCAGCCAAGCAGGCACGCGACAGTGCGGAAGCCGGACTTGAAAAAGCACAGGCAAGCCTGAAGAAGGCGCAGGATCAGCGCAGTTACGCCGTGCTGCGCCCGGATTTTGACGGGGTTATTTCGCAAACCAATGCCGAGGTCGGACAAGTGGTTTCAGCAGGGCAACCCGTTATGACGGTGGCGAGGCCAGACATACGGGAGGCCGTTGTCGATATACCGGACAGCATGCCGCAATATTTTGTTCAAGGAACACCTTTTCAGGTGCAGCTTCAGGCGGATTCGGCTGTCACTGGAAACGGATCAGTGCGGGAAGTCGCGCCGCAGGCCGATGCGCAAACGCGTACCAGACGCGTACGCATCGCGCTTGAAAATCCGCAGGATGCTTTCCGATTGGGAGCAACCATTCGCGCGACGCGGGCCACTTCGGAGCAAGATCTTGTCGCACTGCCATTGCAGTCCTTGCTCGAACAGGATGGACAGACGGGCGTCTGGGTTATCGATCCGAAAACGCAGACGGTCAGTTTCCACAAGATCGAACTCATCGAACGGCGGGGCGGCGACTTCATTGCCGGTGGTGTCGACGTGGGCAGCTATGTCGCCATTGCCGGTGTGCACGAGCTCAGGGAAGGACAGAAAGTCCGTCTGGACGAGAAAGGAAACGGCCTGTGAAAAAGGGGTTCAATCTATCTGACTGGGCTTTGAATCACCGGTCGCTCGTCTGGTATTTCATGCTTGTCTTCCTTGTTGCCGGGTTCGTTTCCTACCTGGACCTTGGTCGTGAAGAAGACCCGGATTTTACAGTGAAAACGATGGTCGTGCAAGCCAACTGGCCTGGCGCTTCCATCAGTGAAACACTCAATCAGGTTACGGACCGGCTTGAGAAGAAGCTCGAGGAGCTCGATACGCTTGATTATACGCGCAGCGTGACGACTCCCGGCAAGTCGATCGTTTTCGTGTTCCTCAAGGATACGGTGCGCGAGGAGCAGGTCACGAAGGCTTGGACCGAAGTGCGGCATATGCTCGATGACATCAAGCCGGAATTGCCGGACGGAGTTTACGGCCCCTATTACAACGACAAGTTCGGCGATGTCTTCGGTAACATCTATGCATTCACGGCAGATGGGCTATCGATGCGGCAGCTGCGCGATTATGCCGAGGATGTGCGGACGAAAATTCTGACCATTCCCAATGCAGGCAAGGTGGAACTGATTGGCGCTCAGGATGAGGCGATCTATCTGGAATTCTCTACACGTCAGGTTGCGGCGCTGGGGCTGGACCAGCAGGCGATCCTGAAGGCTTTGCAAGACCAGAATGCCATCACGCCGTCCGGCGTCGTTCAGGCTGGACCGGAACGCGTGAGTGTGCGTGTGAGCGGTCAGTTTACGTCCGAAGCCGATTTGCGCGCGGTCAATTTGCGTGTGAACGACCGCTTTTTCCGTCTGTCCGACGTGGCGACGATCACGCGCGACTATGTCGATCCGCCAGCGTCGATTTTTCGGGTCAACGGCCAGAACGCAATTGGCCTTGGTATCGGTATGAAACCGAATGGCAATTTGCTCGATTTTGGCGCGGCGCTGGACAAAATGATGAAGCAGGTCACGGCGGAACTGCCGGTTGGGGTCAATGTCTTCAAGGTTGCGGACCAGCCGCAGGTGGTTCAGGACGCCGTTTCAGGCTTTACGAGCGCGTTGTTTGAGGCCGTCATCATCGTTCTTGCGGTGAGTTTCGTCAGCCTCGGTCTTCGTGCGGGCTTTGTGGTGTCGCTGTCGATCCCTCTGGTTCTGGCCATCACGTTTCTTTCCATGTCGCTCATGGATATTTCGCTTCAGCGCGTGTCCCTAGGCGCGCTTATCATTGCTCTTGGCCTTTTGGTCGATGATGCGATGATCGCGGTGGAAATGATGGTTGCGCGACTTGAGCAAGGCGACCCGATCAACAAGGCCGCGACCTATGTGTACTCTCATACCGCCTTTCCCATGCTGACCGGTACGCTGGTGACGATAGCCGGGTTTATTCCGATAGGCCTCAACACTAGTCAGGCCGGCGAATATACATTCACGCTGTTCGTGGTGATCGCTGTCTCGCTTTTGGTCTCGTGGGTGGTGGCGGTTCTATTTGCTCCGCTTTTGGGCGTCACCTTCCTGCCGAAGAAAATGAAGGCGCATGCGGAAAAGCGCGGGCGTGTGTTCGAGACATTTTCGACGGTGTTGCAGGCTGCCATGCGCTATCGCTGGATAACGATCGTAACCACCATCATCCTGTTCGGTATTTCCGTGTTTGGTATGCGGTTCATCGAACAGCAGTTCTTTCCTCAATCTGATCGTCCTGAACTCGTGCTCGACTGGACGCTGCCTCAAAACAGTTCCATTGCCGATACCAAGGCGCAGATGGAACGTTTCGAAGAAACAGTGCTCAGGGACAATCCTGATGTTGACCACTGGAGCACCTATATCGGACAGGGGGCGATCCGTTTCGTGCTGTCTTTCGATGTGCAGCCAGCCAATCCCTATTTTGGTCAGATGGTTATCGTCGCCAAGGATGTTGAAGCGCGAAATCGGCTGAAAGCAAAATTCGACGAGGTATTCCGCAAGGACTATGTTGGCACGGACGTTTACGTGAAGTTTCTCGAACTTGGACCGCCGGTTGGGCGTCCTGTCCAGTATCGAATCTCGGGCCCTGAAATCCAGAAGCTTCGCAGTATAGCCCAGGATTTTGCAGGCATTATGAGCGCTGACCAGCGGCTTGGTGTGGTCAATTACAACTGGAATGAGCCGGGCAGAGTCATCCGCGTCGATGTCATGCAGGACAAAGCCCGTAAACTTGGCATTTCGTCGAAGGACATTGCCACGACACTGAATGGTGTTGTGGGCGGGATCACGATCACGCAGGTGCGCGATTCCATATATCTGATTGATGTGGTTGTGCGGGCACAACGGCATGAGCGCGAATCCATCGACACGCTGCAAAGTCTTCAGATCGCGACCGGTAACGGCACTTCGGTTCCGCTCGCGGCGATCGCCAATTTCCGCTACGAGCTGGAGCAGCCTGTTGTTTACCGCCGATCCCGTATTCCGACTATTACGGTCGGGGCCGGTATTATTGACGGGACGATGCCCGATACGATCGTCAAGGGGCTAGAGCCGGCAGTAAAGGCTTTTGCCGACAAGCTGCCTGCCGGTTATTCCATCAAGATCGCCGGTACGGTGGAGGAAAGCGGCAAAAGCCAGGGGCCGATTGCGGCGGTGGTGCCGCTGATGCTTTTCGTTATGGCGACGGTGCTGATGCTTCAGCTGCAAAGCTTTCAGCGCTTGTTTCTTGTGGTCGCTGTGGCGCCGCTCGGACTTATCGGGGTGGTGGCGGCATTGCTGCCAAGCGGCAAGCCGCTTGGTTTTGTCGCCATTCTCGGCGTGCTGGCGCTGATCGGTATTCTGATCCGAAACTCGGTTATTCTCATTGTGCAGATAGAAGAGCATATCACCGAGGGTATGAAGCCATGGAATGCAGTGGTGACGGCAAGCCAGCACCGTATGCGGCCCATCGCGCTAACGGCGGCAGCAGCCAGCCTCGCGCTGATCCCCATTGCGCGTGAAGTGTTCTGGGGGCCGATGGCTTACGCCATGATGGGGGGTATCATTGCCGGAACGGCGATTACCTTGCTCTTTCTACCAGCTCTTTATGTGGCCTGGTTCCGCATCAGAGAGCCGCAGCCTAATGACGATGAATCGTCGGTGCAGACACAGCCGCAACACTGATTCCAAAGAGCCCGCCCGATGCGGGCTTTTTTATGAAATCACGACTTGAAGATGGTTCTAAATAGGTTCTATAATGGCTGTTATGAATAGAACCGCCTTGGTGACAGCGATTGAGGAGCGCGGGCTGCACGATCCGCAGCGATCAGGCCCGCTCTATCGTAAACTTGCCCGTATTCTGGGTGAGCTGATTGACGACGGGCAACTTGCAGCAGCGATAAGCTTGCCGCCGGAAAGAGACCTTGCGGAGCAGTTGGGTATAGGCAGAATTACCGTCCGCAACGCGTATAAGGAGCTTCTGACGCAAGGCCTGGTGGAAGCGCGACGTGGGAGCGGCACCTTTGTCGCCGAGCGGCCGACGCGGATCAGCCAGCATTTGTGGCGGCTGACCTCATTCTCCGAAGATATGACCTCGCGCGGCAAGGAGCCTGGTGCGCATGTCATCACGAACAAGACGGATAAGCCGTCGCCTGACGAAGCTTTCCGGCTGGGGATTGGCGTTGATACATCCGTTGTGCGGCTTGACCGTTTGCGCCTCGCCGATGGGGTGCCAATGGCCTTTGAGCGTGCTGTGGTGCCGCGCCATTATCTGGATACGGATCGCGTAGCCGAAACCTCGCTTTATGGAGCTCTGGCGCGGCGCGGATATAAGCCGGTACGCGCCTTGCAGCGTTTGACTGCAGTTACGCTCGATCCGGGTACGGCGCGACTGCTTGGTGTGCATCGCGGTGCGCCTGCGTTGCTGATCGAACGTGTCTCGCATCTCGAAGATGACCGCATCGTCGAATACACCCGATCGCACTATCGCGCCGACGCCTATGACTTCGTAGCAGAATTGAAAATTGGAGAATGACCATGAACAGCCCGTCCTCCCTGATGTTGCAGGAAACCGAACAGGCGCCTGCCGTCGTCGCCAAGCTTCTGGAAGGGGAAGCAGGAGCTTTTGCGGAGATCGCCAAGGTCTTTGAAAAGCTTAACCCGGCTGTTATTACCACCGCAGCGCGCGGCTCTTCCGATCATGCCGCGACCTTTTTCAAGTATCTGATGGAAATCACGACCGGCATTCCGGTCGCGTCCATCGGGCCGTCTATTGCTTCCGTTTACGGCTCCAAGCTGAAGCTGAAGAATGGTTTGCACTTCACTGTTTCGCAATCGGGTGCGAGCCCGGACATCGTGGCGGCGCAGGATGCGGCCAAGAAGGGTGGGGCGATGACTGTTGCGGTGGTCAATGTTGTTGACAGTCCTCTGGCCAAACAGGCCGATATCGTACTTGCGCTAAATGCCGGTGAAGAAAAAAGCGTTGCGGCGACCAAGTCTTTCATCGCTTCGGTTGTCGCTCTGTCGGGTGTTGTCGCTGCGGCCAGCGGCGACGCACGCCTGCAGGCCGGTCTTCAGAAGCTGCCTGAAGCGCTCGCCGCCACGCGGCCGGAAGGGCGGGAAGCCGTGGAAAATCTTCTGTTCAACGCTCGCTCGCTTTATACGGGCGGTCGTGGAACGGCATTCGCGATCTCGCTGGAAGCGGCTCTCAAAGCCAAGGAAACCGCGAATATTCATGCGGAAGCGTTTTCGCTGGCCGAACTGATGCATGGGCCGATGCGTCTGGTGGAGGAAGGCTTTCCGATCATTTCCTTCCTGCCTCGCGACGAGGCTTTCGATACGAATATGCAGGCCCTGAAGCGGCTTCACTCCTTTGGCGCGAGCATCGTGACGCTGTCGGATGCGCAGACGCCGGGCTTCCGTCTGCCATCGGCGACGACCGGCAATCCGCACCTTGATCCGGTAGTTTCGCTTGTCAATTATTACCGCGTCATTGAGGCGGTGACGCGCCGCAAGGGCTTGGATCCCGACAAGCCGCGCAATCTCAACAAGGTCACGGTGACTGTATGATTAAGAAGTCAGCTATCGCAGGCGCGCGCATTTTCGATGGAGAGCGCTTTCATGACCAGTGTGCGCTGGTTTTCAATGGCGGCTCGATTGAGGCCATCGTTCCAGAGGCTTCGCTCGGCGAGGAGCACATTGTCGAACGGCTAGCTGGTGGTATTCTGGCTCCCGGGTTTATTGATGCACAGGTGAATGGCGGCGGCGGGCGCATGCTCAACGATCAGCCGACGCCGGAAACCATGTTTATGATAGCCGAAGGGCATCGGAAGCATGGTACGACAAGTCTTCTTCCGACGCTTATCACCGATACGACTCCGGTTCGTGACCGCGCCATCGAGGCGGCAGTCGAGGCTGTAAAAGCCGATAAGGGTGTTGCCGGTCTTCATCTGGAAGGTCCGCATCTGGCGCCCGCCCGCAAGGGTGCGCATCTGGCAGAATTGATGCGTCCCGTCGATGATGCCGACATGGCGCTTTATGTCCGTACGGCGGAGCAGATCAGCACGCTGCTCGTGACAATTGCTGCGGAGCAGATCACTCCTGAACAGGTGCGCCGCCTAAGCGATGCCGGTGTGATCGTCAGCATCGGTCACAGCGACACGACAGCTGAAGAGGCGTTCAGGCGTTTCGATGCCGGTGCACGCAGCGTTACGCATCTGTTCAATGCCATGAGCCAGATCGGCCACCGCGCGCCGGGGCTGGCGGGCGCCGCGCTCGACCATCCAGACATTTGGTGCGGCATTGTTGCGGACGGGCATCATGTGGACCCGATGGCGCTGCGGCTTGCACTGCGTGCCAAGCGTGGCGACGCGCATCTGTTTTTCGTGACTGACGCCATGTCTCTGGTCGGTTCGAATGCGGAGAGTTTTGAAATCAACGGGCGGGCTGTACGGCGCGTGCCGGGTGGCATCTGCTCCAAGCTGGTGCTGGCTGATGGTACGATTGCCGGCTCCGATCTCGATATGGCATCGGCGGTGCGTTTTGGCGTGGCCGAACTGGAGCTGACGTTGGCCGAGGCGCTGCGGATGGCGAGCCTGTATCCGGCGCGTTATCTTCGATTTGCCGACCGTGGCCTGTTCCGCCCGGGTTTACGGATGGATGCGGTGCATCTGGATGGGGAACTATTTGCCAAAGCCACCTGGCTTTCCGGTAAAAAGCAGGTTGTAGGCTGAGGAGGGGCAATGACCGAGATCACAGACCGCTATTTCAACGATCTGATTGCCCGTCTTTCCGGGCTTCGCGACAAGCTCGCCGAACCTATGGCGAAGGCCGCCGAACTCATAGCTACAGCCGCACGTGCCGATCATCGCGTTTATGTGTTCGGCACTGGACATTCGCACATGATGGCAGAGGAGCTACATTATCGTGCCGGCGGTCTTGCGATCACCGTGCCGATCCTCTGCGGCTCGATCATGCTGCAGGATGGAGCAGTTGCAAGCTCGCATTTCGAGCGGATCGAAGGGGCTGTGCTGCCTATCCTTGACCGCTACGGTATCCGCGACGGCGACGTGCTGATTGTCGCGTCCAACTCAGGCGTCAATGCAGCGCCCATCGAGGCTGCGCGTTATGCTCGTGACAAGGGTGCATCGGTTATCGCGGTCACTTCTGTGACTTATTCCAACGCAATCGCCAAGGGGCGCACGCAGCTCCTTTCTGTGGCGGATGTTGTGCTCGATAATGACGCGCCTGCCGGTGATGCTACGTTGGATCTGGAGGGAAGCGCGCTTCGGGTCGGCCCTGTGTCTACGGCGCTTGGCGTCACGGTTCTCAATGCGATTTTCGCAGATGTGGCGGCGCGGCTGGCTGGCGACGGCGGTGCGCCAATCTATCTGAGTGCCAACATGCCGGGAGCTAGTGATGTAAACCGTGATCTGGTTGCCCGTTACCGCGGCCGCAATCCGCATCTTTAGGGGCAATACCCGATCTTTCTTCTAATCCAGCTTGATAGCGCAATCCGGTCAGTGCATTACGCATTCTGGCATGGTCGAAGTTGCGTCGTGATCTAGAAATTACGACGCGGCTTTGGCTTGCGGCTTGGAAATAGAGGAAGTCCGATGCATAATTTTGTCCTGACCGTCACCTGCAAGTCCACTCGCGGTATTGTTGCCGCCATATCCGGTTATCTGGCGGGCAAGGGGTGCAATATCATCGACAGCGCCCAGTTCGACGATCTGGACACCGGTCGTTTCTTCATGCGGGTCAGCTTCATTTCGCAGGACGGGGTATCGCTTGATGTGCTGCGCGACGGCTTTGGACCTGTCGCGGCACCTTTCGAGATGCAGTATGATTTTCACGACAATGCCCATCGCACCAAGACGCTTCTGATGGTGTCTCGCTTTGGTCATTGCCTGAACGATCTTCTCTATCGCTGGAAGATCGGTGCGCTGCCGATCGATATCGTCGGCGTGGTGTCGAATCATTTCGACTATCAGAAAGTCGTTGTGAACCACGACATTCCTTTCCATCATATCGCAGTTACCAAGGCGAACAAACCGGAAGCCGAACAACGCCTCATGGATATTGTCGAGGATACCGACACTGAGCTGGTTGTTCTCGCGCGCTACATGCAGGTGCTTTCCGATCAGCTCTGCCAAAAAATGTCTGGCCGGATCATTAATATCCACCACTCGTTCCTGCCGTCCTTCAAGGGAGCGAATCCGTACAAGCAGGCTTACGAACGCGGCGTGAAACTGATTGGCGCAACGGCGCATTATGTCACTGCCGATCTTGATGAAGGTCCGATCATCGAGCAGGACGTTGCGCGTATCACTCATGCGCAGAGCGCAGCGGATTACGTGTCCATTGGTCGCGATGTGGAAGCGCAGGTGCTGGCGCGTGCTGTGCACGCACATATCCATCATCGTTCGTTCCTCAACGGTAACCGTACTGTGGTCTTCCCGGCATCGCCTGGGTCGTTTGCTTCCGAACGTATGGGATGATCGACCAGTCGATATTTACGCACTGACGGTCTGCAAATGGCGCTCCTTTGCGCTTCGGGTGCTCTTGTACCTTAAAGTACACTCCGCTTCGGTTCTCGTGGGAGGCACCATTTTCGCCACGTCATTGCAAAAATCTCAACTGGTCGATGTGTTGTGCCAATAAAAAACCCCGCTGAAGCGGGGTTTTCTTTTGATCTTGAAACAGACCGATTAATCGATGTCGAAGGAAACGCCCTGAGCGAGCGGTAGCGCCTTCGAGTAGTTGATGGTGTTGGTTGCGCGGCGCATATAGCCCTTCCACGCATCCGAACCGGATTCACGACCGCCGCCGGTTTCCTTTTCGCCGCCGAACGCGCCACCGATTTCAGCGCCCGAAGTGCCGATATTGACATTGGCGATGCCGCAATCCGAACCTTCAACCGAGAGAAAACGCTCCGCTTCCTGAAGATCGAGGGTGAAGATCGAGGACGACAGGCCTGCGCCGACTGCATTGTGTTGAGCCAAAACGTCGTCGAAGTCGGAATATTTCATCACGTAAAGGATCGGCGCGAAGGTTTCTTCGAGGACCGGGCCTTCCTGGCGTGGCATTTCGACGATGGCCGGGCGCACATAGTAAGCGTTTTCATGGCCGGAATCGACACGTTCGCCGCCCTGCACCTTGCCGCCGTGAGCCGTGGCATCCTTGAGGGCCTTCTGCATGTTGTCGAATGCTTGCTTGTCGATCAGCGGGCCGACCAGAGCGCTGGTTTCGAGCGGCGAACCGACAGAAACGCTAGCATAGGCCTTCTGGAGACGCGGAACCAGCGTGTCATAGACGCTTTCATGCACGAACAGGCGGCGCAGCGTGGTGCAGCGCTGACCGGCGGTGCCCATCGCGCCGAAGGCGATTGCGCGCAGCGCCATGTCGAGATCGGCAGACGGGCAGACGATACCGGCATTGTTACCGCCCAGTTCGAGGATCGAGCGGGCAAAACGCTTGGCAAGGCGCGGGCCGACTTCGCGACCCATGCGAGTTGAGCCGGTCGCGGAAACAAGTGGTACTCTCGGGCTGTCGACCAGCACTTCGCCAATTTCACGGTCACCGAGCAGCACCTGTGAAACCGCTTCCGGCGCATCGCCGAAGCGCTTGAGTGCGCGCTTGAAGATGGCATCGCAGGCCAGTGCGGTCAGGAGCGTCTTTTCCGAAGGCTTCCAGACCACCGAGTTGCCGCAGACGATTGCGAGCGCGGTGTTCCACGACCAAACGGCCACAGGGAAATTGAAGGCCGAGATCACGCCGACAACGCCGAGCGGATGCCAGGTTTCCATCATGCGGTGGCCGGGGCGTTCAGTCGCGATCGTGAGGCCGTAAAGCTGGCGTGAGAGACCAACTGCGAAATCGCAGATATCGATCATTTCCTGCACTTCGCCAAGGCCTTCCGAAGGGATTTTGCCGGCTTCAAGTGAAACAAGACGGCCAAGATCTTCCTTGGATGCGCGCAGTTCTTCGCCGAGCAGGCGGATGAGTTCACCACGCTTGGGAGCTGGAACAGTGCGCCATTCGCGGAAAGCTTCATCGGCCTTGGCGATGATTTTTTCTGCATCTGCCTTGCTGTGGGTCTTGACCGAAGCGATCTGCTCGCCGGAGACCGGGCTGAAACCGGCAAGGCCGCCGCCCGTATATGCGGCGGCATCGACGCCGAGCTTGGAAAGCAGCTCTGCGGCCTCTTTCTTCACATCGATTTTTCTGACAGCGGTGTTCATGGCTTTCCTCTCTGCTAATGACTATTCAGCCGCTTCCAGTCCGCTCAGGCGGAGCTGTACAGCTTCTATTGATTCGCGTTCGATGCGGGCATAATGCTCGAATTCGTTGAGCACCTTTGCACCCAGATCCTGCTCGAAACGCTTCTGGTTGGGGCTTTCAACGAAGTCCTGCGTGTTGTCGTCGCCCAGATTGGACTGGAATATACCGGCAGCGCTGACCGGTAGGAAGTCCTCATAAGTGAGTGGATTAAACTGAACCGCATCGGCTTCCACCAGTACCTCGATATCGGTGCCCTTCTTGAAGGTTACAAGCCTTGAGACGTCCTTGACCGAATAGGCAAAGTAACCAAGCCCTTTCTGGCGAATACCGGCCCATGTGTCCGGGAAGGCGGCGAAGGTATCGTCCAGTGCTTTCACGTAGGCCGCTGCGTTGGAGCCGTCAGGGGAGGGGCGGGCAATGGCGCGGGTATCGTTGAGAAGCTTGTCGTAAAGCGCGCGGCCTTTCGGTGTAAGCGCCACGCCGCGCTGTTCGATCTCGCCAAAGCGGGCCGTGTGCGAGCCGGGTGTCCATTCGCCGTCTTCGCCAATGAACGAGACTTCCTCTTCCAGCGCCTTGAATGAGGTTTGGCGCAGAAGGATCGGGCATTTACGGGTCGGCGGTCCTTCGACAACTGCCTTCGGGTTGATGGCGTGTTCCGGCATCTGGGCCTGCACGGCGTCGATGTCGAGCGTGCGCGGTGTCAGGTGATTGATATGCGGCCCCTTGAAGGAGACGACATCGGCGACGAGGCGGTGCGCATCATGGAGGCGGTGATAAAGCTCGGCGCTGACATTGGCGTGATCGTGCCAGCGGAAGGTTTCCAGCACTTCCGCGACGAATTTCTTCGCTTCATCCTCGCTGAGGCCGCCTTCTGCTTCCGCTTTTTCAACGAGGGCAATGGCGCCGGGCGTGAAGATATTGCGCTTGGAAAGAACCTCTTCCGCTTCCGCGCGCAGCTTTTCGTCGGCAATCAGGTCAAGGCGCAGCAGCGAGGTGAAAACACGGAACGGATTGTGCTTCAGCGCGGCGTCGTCAACCGGGCGGAATGCGGTGGAATGAACCGGGACACCTGCGGCGCTGAGATCATAGTAGCCGACCGGGTACATGCCCATGACTGCAAAAACGCGACGCATCATGGACAGTTCAGCTGCCGTTCCGAGACGGATTGCGCCGTGTCGTTCTTCCGAAATGCGCTCCAGAGAACAGGTTTCCGTCAGACGCTCGCGCAGATCGACGTCATTCGCCAGAACCTTGGCGTTCACATTGGCGACGAGTTTCATCAGCGTGCCGTAAGCAGGCACTTCTTGCCTGTACATTGCGGACATTGCTGCCGAAAAAGCGGAGCGAATGGCGTCCGGCAAAACGAATCTATGCGCGTTCATTGCGAAGGTTTCCGTAGAACTTTGTTCATCTTGGGGATGAGCATGTCACTTGGGGAGGAACATGCCTGGATTATGATGAAAATGTATCATATCAGCCGTTTTGCAGTTATGATCGCGACGAAAGCAACTATGTTAATGCGAGAACGGAATGAAGCTGAGCAGGAGACTGATCCCGGACATTGCCACGCTGCAGGCCTTTGAATGTGCTGCGCGTCATGGAAGTTTCACACAGGCAGCGCATGAACTCAATCTCACCCAGAGCGCTGTCAGTCGCCAGATCAAGGATCTCGAAAGCCAGCTCGGCGTGCTGCTTTTCGAACGTATCCGCCAGCGTATTCTTTTGTCGGATGCGGGGCGCAAGTTCCTGCCGGAAGTACGCCGTCTTCTCAATCAGACAGAAGATACGATGTTGCGCGCCATGGCGTCCGCGCAATCGACTTCGTCATTCAGCGTCGCGACCTTACCGACTTTCGGCACGCGCTGGCTGATGCCGCGTATCCCGGATTTTATTGAGAAACATCCCGGTATCGCGATCAATGTAGCATCGCGGTCAGGCGTGTTCGATTTCGAGGAACAGCCCTTCGACCTTGCCATTCATTACGGGCAGCCGGTCTGGGCCCATGCGACCTGCACTTTCCTGTGCAGCGAGGTGATTGTTCCGGTCGCGAGTCCCCGCCTGTTGAATGCACGTCACCCGACTGCGCCTGAAGATCTGGAACACGAATCGCTTCTGCATCTCGCAACGCGCCCAAAAATGTGGGCACAATGGTTTGAAAGCTGCGGTGTCGAGGGCAAATCGGCCTATCGTGGCCATCGCTTTGATCAGTTCTCAATGGTTATCGGGGCGGCTCTGGCCGGGCTGGGCTTTGCGCTTCTGCCGCTTTACCTTATCGAGCAGGAATTGCGGAACGGTGAGCTGGTGCTGCTTTTCGAGAAACCTATGCGTACCGAGAATGATTATTATCTGGTGGTCCCGGAAGGAAAACTCGAAAATCCCCTGACACAGGTATTCTGCCAGTGGATCGCAGGACAGGTAGGAAATACAGATTACTCGCCACTGGTTCATTCCAAACCGGAATGAATTGTTGCGTAAATATTGCTGTCCTCAAAGCTTCCAGAGCGTGAAATAGATATGATCGGGTAAATACCCCGTCTTTCACTATATGAAATGGCTGCTCTCAATGTTGAACGATCCGCGCTCCCATGGCCTTTGGGAAAAAACCGCTCCTGCCGCGCCTGAAACGACCTCGCTGCACGACGAATTGACTACGAATGTCGTGATTGTGGGCGGCGGTTTTACCGGCCTGTCAACCGCCCTGCATCTGGCGGAAAAGGGCGTAAAGGCGGTTGTTCTGGAGGGCATCGAGATCGGCTATGGCGGTTCGGGGCGCAATGTCGGCCTCGTCAATGCTGGCATGTGGGTCATGCCGGACGATCTGCCGGGCGTGCTTGGTCAGAAGTATGGCGACCGTCTTCTCGATGTGCTGGGCAATGCGCCGAAGCTGGTTTTCGAGATTGTTGAAAAACACAAGATTGCCTGCGAAGTTGAAAAGCAGGGTACGCTGCATTGCGCCGTTGGCAAGAAGGGTATCAACGAACTTGAAGACCGCTACGAGCAATGGGCGCGCCGTGGCGCCAATGTGAAGCTGCTCGATGCAAAGGAAACCGCAGCCAAGGTCGGCACCAGTGCCTATGCAGGATCGCTGCTCGATCTGCGTGCAGGCACTATCCAGCCGCTTGCCTATGTGCGTGGACTGGCGCAGGCGGCGATTGCCGCCGGAGCAACGGTATTCACGGGCAGTCCGGTAATTGGTGCTGAAGAAAAGAACGGCAAGTGGGTGGTGAAGACTTCCCAGGGGTCGGTGACGGCTGATTGGGTCGTGGTCGCTACCAACGCTTATACCAATGTACCTTGGGCGGAAGTACGCGCTGAGCTGGTGCATCTGCCATATTTCAATATGGCCACCAAGCCGCTTTCGGACAATCTGAAGAAGAGCATTCTGCCCGAACGTCAGGGTGCTTGGGACACGAAGGAAGTTCTTTCCTCCTTCCGCTTCGATCAACAGGGCCGTTTGGTTTTTGGAAGCGTCGGCGCGCTGCGTAATACAGGCACTGCGGTGCACAAGGCATGGGCCAGAAAATCGCTGAAGCGTCTTTTCCCGCAGATAGGTGATGTAGAATTCGAATCCGAATGGTACGGCAAAATCGGCATGACCGATGACAGCCTGCCGAAGTTTCATAGGCTTGCGCGCAATGTGGTCGGCTTTTCCGGCTATAACGGGCGCGGGATTGCGCCGGGTACCGTGTTCGGAAAGCTGCTTTCGCAGCTTGTATCCGGTGAAATTACGGAAGATGACCTGCCGCTGCCGGTCTCCGACCCGAAAGTGCAGAATTTCCGCACTCTGCGTGAGGCTTATTATGAGGCTGGAGCCCAGATTGCACATGCCGCCGAGATTGTGGTCTGAGTTGTATCAACTGTCATATAACTGAAGCGCGAATCCTCTATTGCCATCCGTATCTTCTCCGTGAAGAAGAAGCGCGGATGGCTAACAAGCAAGTTCAACCAATGCGATAAAAGCCCTTCCGCGGGATATGATTCCGCGGAAGGGCTTTTTGCTTTTCCCCTGTTGCGCTAAGGGATATTTGACAGGTGAACGATGAATAGAAATGATCGTGCCTATCGCCATGACAGCATATGCGCCCTATTCGTTCACATACAGCAGAACCACGGTCGTACGGCGGGTAATGCAGGTGAACACTACACAGAAATTCGAGGAGTAAATTCCATGAACAAGATGCTCACGCGGGCCGGTGTCGTTCCCGCGCTTCTTGCTCTTTCCATTGCTGTCGCCCAGGCCGATACGCTAACGCTTTATACGTCGCAGCCCGAAGCGGACGCGACGAAAACCGTGGAGGCCTTTCGCAAGGCTAATCCCGATACCGACGTGCAGATTTTCCGCTCTGGAACCAGCGAACTCCTGACCAAGCTTGCGACTGAATTTGCTGCGGGCGCGCCTCAGCCGGATGTTCTGTTGATTGCCGATGCCGTGACGATGGAAGGTCTCAAGAAAGACAAGCGTCTTATGGCATATCCGGAAGCGAAGCTGGACGGTTTCTCGGACGATGCCTACGATGATGACAAGACCTATTTCGGCTCCAAGCTAATCACCACCGGCATCGCCTATAATACGGCGGCTGCGCAGAAGCCCGAGCATTGGGCCGATCTCGCCAAGACCGAATATAAAGGACAGGTGGTCATGCCAAGTCCGCTTTATTCGGGGGCGGCGGCTTATCTCCTGAGTGGTTTCGCGTTCAACAAGGATCTCGGCTGGGACTATTTCAAAACGCTGAAAGAAAACGAACTGGCGAGTGTCAAGGGCAATGGCGCGGTGCTGAAATCCGTTGCCAGCGGCGAGAAACCTTACGGTATCCTCGTGGACTTCATGGCGCTTAACGCCAAGTCCAAGGGGTCGCCGGTCGAGTTTGTTTTTCCATCAGAGGGGGTGCCGGCTGTTACTGAGCCGGTTGCGATCATGGCTACGGCCAAGAATGTCGAAGGCGCCAAGAAATTTGTCGATTTCATCCTTTCCGATGATGGCCAGAAACTCGCCCTCGAACAGGGCTATCTGCCCGCCAAGGAAGGCGTGGGCCGCCCAAACTGGCTGCCGGAGGGCGTCAAGATCAACATCATGAAAATCGATACACAGAAAGTGCTGGAGCAGACCGGTTCCGACAAGAAAGAGTTCTCCGAACTGTTTGGCGGATAAGGCTTTATGCGGATGTTCAGAGACCTTCAGGGCCGCGATGCGGCCCTGATCATTGGCGTAACCCTGATCGTGGGGGTGCTTTCGCTTTTGCCGATACTGCGCCTGCTGGTCGAGCTCGTGGCTCCGCAGGGTAAATTCTCATCTTCGATTCTGATTGAAACACTGGGCAGCCGCTCAACCTGGGCGGCGACATGGCATTCCCTGCAGATCGGTATTGGTGGAACCTTGCTGGCTCTGGTTTTCGGTATTGCGGCTGCCCTGCTGGTCGGTCTTACCGATATGCGTGGGCGCAATGTTTTCGTTCTCTTCTACGTCACGCCACTTTTGATTGCGCCGCAGGTGACGGCGCTGGCATGGCTTCAGCTTTTCGGACCGTCGAGCCAGTTTCTGAAAATCATCGGCATGGCGCCGCCGCTCGGCAGTCGCAATCCGCTTTATTCGGTCTGGGGGATTATCCTGCTGCTGGGTGTGCAATACGCTCCTCTGGTCTTTCTGATCGTGCGGGCAGGCTTGCGCAAGCTACCGCGTGAACTGGTCGAAGCCGGATTGAGCGTCGGCGCCAGCAAACGGACGGTGCTGCACACCATCATCCTGCCCTTGATGACGCCTTCAATCATTAGTGCTGCCGCGCTAGCTTTCGTTTCGTGTGTCGGCAATTTCGGCATCCCCGCATTTTTGGGCATTCCGTCGAATTATCTCGTCCTGCCAACGCTGATCTATCAGCGCCTTGCCGGGGGCGGGCCCGCAGTACTTTCGAGTGTCGCGGTTCTTTCTGTGTTGATCGGTCTTATCGCGATGGCCGGTATCGCTGCACAGGATTTTATCGCGCGCAGGCGCGACTTCCGTATCGTTGCCACTTCGCTTTCGGTGACGCCGTTCAAACTGGGGCGGTGGCGGCTGGCGGTGGAAGTTACCGCATGGCTTCTGATCCTGATCGTGCTGGTATTACCAATCATCGGCCTGACGCTTTCTGCACTTGTTCCGGCCTATGGCGTACCACTCACATTTGGGACTGCAACACTTGAAAACTTTCGTTTCATCCTGCTGGAGCATGGCGGCGTGGGGCGTGCCTTTGGTAATAGTATTTTTTTATCGTTGGCGGCGGCATTCTTTGCGGTGCTGATCGCCGTTCCGCTAGCCTATATGCTTGCATGGCGCAAGCGGCGCTGGACGCCAGTTCTTAATTTTGCGGCAGAGATGCCCTATGCATTGCCGGGCGTCGTGCTGGCGATTGCCTGCCTGCTCATGTTCCTCAAGCCGCTGCCGGTTGTCGGCGTCAGCCTTTACAATACGCTCTGGATTATTCTGTTCGCTTATCTGGCGCGCTTTTTTGTACTGGCACTCAGGCCGACAGTCGCCGGTCTCCACCAGATCGACCGCGCGATGGAAGAAGCGGCGCGTATTGCGGGGGCAGGGCTTTTCTATCGCCTGCGAACCATTATATTTCCCCTTGTCGCACCGGCGACGCTTGCGGGCGGCGTGCTCATTTTCATGACGGCTTTCTGCGAACTGACGGTTTCCGCGCTTCTTTGGGCGTCGGGATCGGAAACGCTGGGTGTGGTGATGTTTTCGTTCGAACAGGCGGGAGATTCCGCCTATGCGGCTGCCATATCCATCTTGGCCGTTGCGGTGACATTCATGCTGATGCTTGCGACAAATCTGTTTGCGCGGCGTCTTCCAAACGGGGTCCTGCCGTGGCGCGATTGAAAATCGATAGCGTTTCAAAAATCTTCAACGGCTTTCAGGCTTTGTCGGATGTGTCGCTGGATGTGAAGGATGGCGAGTTCGTTGCTATCCTCGGTCCCTCAGGCTGTGGCAAAACCACGCTTCTGCGGATGATCGCCGGTTTCGAGGATGTCGATGGCGGCGAAATCCACATAGGCGACAGGCGTGTGTCCGGCACCGATGGAAATGTACCGCCGGAAAAACGTCAGGTTGGCATTGTCTTTCAAAATTATGCGCTCTGGCCGCATATGACGGTTGCGGAGAATATCGGCTACAGTTTGCGTGTGGCAAAGGTAGCAAAAGCCGAGTGCGAACGCCGTGTGAACGAAGCGCTGACGCTGGTCGATCTTGAAGGTTTCGGTGATCGCCGCCCGGCCAATCTGTCCGGCGGGCAGCGTCAGCGCGTTGCATTGGCGCGCTGTCTGGTGGCCGCGCCTTCGCTGGTGCTGTTCGACGAGCCGCTCGCCAATCTCGACGTGCATCTGCGTGCTTCTATGGAAAATGAATTCGCTGCCTTCCACAATCGTACCGGTACGACGATCATCTATATCACCCATGATCAGGCTGAAGCGATGGCGCTTGCTGACCGCATTGCGGTGCTGGATCATGGGAAACTTCAGCAGTTCGATACCCCGCGCAAGCTTTATGCGGAACCCGCGAGCGAGATGGTTGCTTCCTTTATTGCGCATGGAATGGTTCTACCCGCGGAAGTAGTATCCTTCGCTGAACGCGGCCATTGCGAGGCGCTGGTGCTGGGCAACCGTGCTCAGGTGCGCTGTTCGGGCGTTGAGATGCCGCGCGCCAATGCCAAGCTTTGTGTTCGGGCGGGCGACTTGCAGCTAACCGAAACGGGCGGCATTCCTGTGCGCGTGAAACGCTCGGTTTATCGCGGCGGCGGTTCGCGGATCGAGGCTGCGCCGTTGGCGAAGCCGGACATTCAGCTTCATTTCGAGGTGAGAGACATGGTGCGACTGGAGGATGGGGACGAGGTGCGTGTCAGCATCCGCGACGGCTGGATCATTCCCACCGATGACATGCCGGTGAGAAAAGCTCCCTCTGGCTTTCCGATTGGTAACAAAATCTAACGGCTTTCCTCCGTGTGGCGGGCATGTTACCTCAACTGCAGGTAGGTTTTCTCAGAGGGGGTATAATGAGGAATGGACGCTTTTCCAATATCGATGGCCTGCGTGCAATTGCGGCTATATCGGTCTTATTCCATCATATTTTCGGGGATATTCTACGCGAGGCGGTGCATCAGGATACGCCATTTATCGGTGTGCTGAACGGGGTGATTACGAGCTTTGATTTCGGTCGCTTCGGCGTGGTGCTGTTCTTCCTGATCAGCGGCTTCGTGGTGCCATTCAGCATCAAGGACGACCAGCCGATCCGGCGATTTGTGATCGGTCGTTTCTTTCGCCTTTATCCTGCTTTCTGGGTTTCGCTGGCGTTGATGTGCATCTTTCTGTTTTTCACAGGCGATGCTCCGCAATTGATAACCGTGGTTGCTAATTTCACCATGTTGGCCAACCTATTCGGGCAGCCTTGGCTGTCCGGCGTCTACTGGACGCTTTTCATCGAGCTGGCCTTCTATGTGCTGATCGCCATGGCATTCATGGCGGGCATATTACGCCAGCCTTTGATGATCCTTGCCGCAGGGCTGTTGCTGGAAGCTTCAACCGGTGTGCCGTTTCTGTTGCGCGCCTTCGGGATCAATCTGCCGGTGATATATATCGGGTTGCATCTGTCGTTTCTGGTGTGTGGTCTGCTGTTGCGTCTTGCCGTGATCGAAAAGGCCCCGCACGCGGTCTGGGCCGCTTCTGTGGTGGCTCTCGTACAGATGAGCATTATCATTCCGATTGCCGATTTTTCGCTGGCCCGGAACGATACTTTTTTCATCGTGGGCAAGTTTCCTGTGATTGCCGCCTATATAGCGGCCTATTCGGTCTTCCTGCTGTCCTTGCTGACAGCGCGTCCGCGGGTGGAGCTTTTGTCCTCAACCGGAGAAATCAGCTATTCGATCTATCTCTTTCATGTTCCGGTGTGCTGGACGATCTACCGGATGCTACAGCTCACAGGCTTCTGGAGCGATGTGATCACCATCGTGATTTGTTTAGTCGCGACGGTCATCGTTTCGAACCTGACTTATCGCTACGTCGAAAAGCCGATGATTGCAATGGGCCGCAGGATTTCCGATCAGATCAACCGCCCCTTGCAGCAGGTTGCCAGTTGAACAGCCTTCACGGAGGATCGTAAAGGCTGTTCAGGCTGCTTATTTTTTCTTCATCGCTTCCAGGAGAGCCGCGCCGAACCCACCGGTCGAAGGCTGTTCCTGCTTGCGCTGGGGGGTAAAGGTCTTGGCTGGGCGCGGGTCGCGGCCTGCCGAGCCTCGCGCTGGGGCGGGTTCGGCATCCTTGCGCATGGAAAGCCCGATGCGCTTGCGCGGCACGTCCACTTCCACCACGCGCACCTTGACTACATCGCCTGCCTTGACCACCTCATGCGGGTCCTTGATGAAACGGTCTGCGAGTTGTGAGACATGGACGAGGCCATCCTGATGCACGCCGATATCGACGAAAGCGCCAAAGGCGGCCACATTCGTAACCGTGCCTTCCAGCATCATGCCGGGTTTCAGGTCCTTGATGTCATCGATGCCATCGGCAAAGGTCGCGGTCCTGAATTCCGGGCGCGGATCGCGGCCCGGTTTTTCGAGTTCCGCGATAATGTCGCGTACCGTCGGCAAGCCGAAACGCTCATCGACAAAGACACGCGGGTCGAGCGCCTTGAGCGCGGTGCTGTCGCCCATCAACGAACGAACATCGCGTCCGCAAGCGCTGACGATCTTCTTCGCCACGCCATAAGCTTCGGGGTGAACGGACGAAGCATCGAGCGGCTCTGTGCCTTTGGCGATACGCAGGAAGCCTGCGCATTGCTCGAAAGTGCGGTTGCCGAGGCGTGCAACCTTCAAAAGCTCCTTGCGGTTTTTGAAAGCGCCTGTTTCGTTGCGATGCGCGACGATGGCTTCAGCCAATGATTGGCCAAGGCCGGACACGCGTGCCAATAGAGAGGCGGAGGCAGTGTTGAGATCAACGCCGACCCCGTTCACCGCATCTTCCACCACAGCGTCGAGGGCGCGCGCGAGGCGAAGCTGATCGACATCATGCTGATATTGCCCAACACCGATGGATTTCGGCTCGATCTTGACGAGTTCTGCCAGTGGGTCCTGCAAACGACGCGCGATAGAAACCGCACCGCGCAACGATACGTCAAGCTGCGGAAATTCGGCAGCGGCCGTTTCGGATGCCGAATAGACGGAAGCTCCAGCTTCCGAAACAATGACTTTCAGCGGTTTTGGCGCGGGCATGTCGGAGAGCATGTCCACGACGAGACGCTCTGTCTCGCGGCTACCGGTGCCATTGCCAATCGCGATCAGTTCGATTTTGTGTTTGCGGACAAGGTTTGCCAGTTCGACCTGTGTGCCGCGCACGTCGTTTCTCGGCGGGAAGGGATAAACGGTCGTTGTGTCGAGCAGCTTGCCGGTACCATCCACGACGGCTACTTTCACGCCTGTACGAATGCCTGGGTCGAGACCCATGGTTGCGCGAGAGCCTGCGGGAGCGGCAAGCAGCAAGTCTTTCAAGTTACGGGCAAAAACGTTGATGGCCTCTTCTTCCGCTCGTTCACGCAGATCGCGCATCAGGTCGAGCGACAATGAAAGCGAGAGCTTCACACGCCATGCCCAGCCTGCGACTTCCATCAGCCAGCGGTCGCCGGGAAGCGTCGCGCCGATATTGTATGCGGCGGCGATCTTGCGTTCGACCGGCCTGACGGGCGAAGTGTTGTCGACATCGACTTCAATGTCGAGCGACAGGAAATCCTCGTTGCGACCACGCAGCATGGCGAGCGCGCGGTGACCTGCGACGGTCGCCCAGCGCTCGGCATGATCGAAATAATCGGAGAATTTTGCGCCAGCTTCCTGCTTGCCATTGATCACACGCGAACGCAGGACGGCCTTGTCTTTCAGGTAGTTGCGCAAGCTGCCGATGAGATCGGCATTTTCCGCAAAACCTTCAGCGATGATGTCGCGCGCGCCGTCAAGCGCGGCTTTCACATCAGCCACTTCACCGGTCACATATTGCATGGCGATGTCGGCAGGCACCAGGCTGCGATCGGCCAGAATGGCTTCGGCAAGCGGGCCGAGGCCGCGCTCGCGGGCGATTTCCGCACGGGTTCGCCGCTTCGGCTTATAGGGTAGATAAAGGTCTTCAAGTTCCGCCTTGGTTTCCACTCCTGCGATCTTCAGTTCTAGTTCAGGCGTGAGTTTCCCCTGTCCCCGAATCGTATCCAAAATGGAGGCACGCCGCGCTTCGAGTTCGCGCAGATAGGCAAGACGTTCGGAAAGCTGGCGCAACTGTGTATCATCCAGACCACCGGTCACCTCCTTGCGGTAGCGTGCGACGAATGGCACTGTCGAGCCTTCATCGAGCAGGCCGATGGCTGCCAGCGCCTGATCCGGCTTTGCGTTGATTTCCGCCGCGATAATTCCGGCAATGCGCTTGATGTCGTCCGCCATGTGCTTTCCAGTTCTGTGATCTCACGGCGAACATAGTCCGATGCTTGTCCGGCGCAATCAAGGCACGATGGTTGTTCCACAGGAAAGCTGACAGTTTTGGTGATCACGGCGATGTGAACGGGGTCTCTCTTTTTAAATCGGATTTAAGCGATATCTATATCGGGTAATGACGATATGCGCAGGAGATCAGCGAGGTGACAGTCATGCGGGAGGAACAATCGATGCCCAAGGACGAGATTCTGAAAGCTCTCGCCAATCCCGTGCGTCTCGACATTTTGAACTGGCTTAAAGAGCCGGAGAAACATTTCTCCGCCCAGTACATTTCCATGGAGATGGGTGTGTGCGCGGGCCAGTTCGAGCGGTGCGGTCTTTCCCAGTCCTCCGTTTCTGCCCATTTGGCTGTACTGACAAAAGCGGGGTTGATCGCGCCCCAGCGCGTCGGTCAATGGACTTTCTACAAACGCAACGAGGAGGCAATAGCCGCTTTCCTCAATTCACTTTCCGATCTTTGACTGCCTTTGAAACCGATCTTTCCAACTTGAAGGAAATGCATCCATGGCCACATTGTTTGATTCCGTTACCGTAGGTGACCTGAAGCTTGCCAGCCGCATTGTGATGGCGCCGCTGACACGCAACCGCTCGCCGCGCGCCGTGCCGAACGATCTTAACGTTACCTATTACGAGCAGCGCGCCAGCGCCGGATTGATCATCACCGAAGCTACTCCGATCAGCCATCAAGGGCAGGGCTATGCCGATGTGCCGGGTCTTTATTCGGCGGAACAGCTTGCCGGCTGGAGGCGCGTGACCGATGCCGTGCATAGCGCTGGCGGCAAGATTGTTGTGCAGATGTGGCATGTGGGGCGCATCTCGCATAACACGTTGCAGCCGAATGGCGAGAAGCCGGTTGCTCCTTCGGCAATCATTGCCAAATCCAAGACCTATCTGGTTCATCCAGATGGTACGGGTGAATTTGCGCCGACTTCGGAGCCGCGCGCACTGGAAACGAGTGAGATTGGGGAAATCGTTGCCACTTTTGCCAAGGCTGCAAAAGATGCGGTTGAAGCGGCGGGTTTTGACGGTGTGGAAATTCACGCGGCCAACGGCTATTTGATTGATCAGTTCCTGCGCTCGGGCAGCAATCATCGCACCGACGAATATGGCGGTTCGATTGAAAACCGCGCCCGGTTCCTGTTTGAAGTCGTCGAGGCCGTAACCGACGCCGTGGGCGGCGGCAAGGTTGGTATTCGCCTTTCACCGGTGACGCCCGCCAATGACGCATCCGATCTCAACCCGCAGCCGTTGTTCGATTATGTCGTGGGTAAACTGGCGAATTACGGTCTTGCCTATGTTCATGTCATTGAAGGCGCCACAGGTGGTCCGCGTGATTTCCAGCAGGGACCGCAGCCTTTCGATTATGTGCATCTGAAGCAGGTCTATCGCGATGCGGGCGGTAAGGCTGCTTGGATGGTCAACAATGGCTATGACCGCAAACTTGCAGAAGAGGAAATCGAGAACGGTCGTGCGGATCTGGTGGCTTTCGGTAAGCCGTTCATTGCCAATCCCGACCTCGTTCGCCGTCTGAAAGACAATGCTCCGCTGAACGAGCTGGACCAGCAGCACATGTATGGCGGTGGCGCCAAGGGGTACACCGATTACCCGGTTCTAGCGTGAATCAAAGAAAGGGCCGGAGATTTTCCGGCCCTTTCTGTTTTAAAGGCGCGCCCTCGTTGACCGCGGCGTGGCCAGCAGCAGGTTGGTCTCGCTGGCCTTGATTCCGGGAACCAGCCGGACCCGGCGCAGAACAGCGTCAAAGTCGGTCAGGGTCGCCGCGCCCAGTTCCACCACCAGATCGAAGCGGCCATTGGTTGTGTGAATGGCGGAAATCTCCGAAAAACCGCCAAGCGCCTTGACGACACGGTCGGCGACATGGCCTTCGATTTCGATCATCATGATGCCACGCACCGGAAGATCGACGGCATCGGAACGCAGGATCACCGTATAGCCGATGATGTCGCCGGATTTTTCCAGCCGCTCCATGCGCGCACGCACGGTCGCGCGCGAAACGCCGAGATCGATTGCGATATCCGAAATGCTGCGCCGTCCGTTATGGCGTAAAAGCGTAATCAGCTTTTCATCCAGATCGTCCATGTTTTCTCCATTTTGAAAAGCTAATCCGACATTCTGATAAACCAAACCGATAAAATTGCCAATCCGGTTGGTTCACATCGCCAAGCGTAAGTGGTGAATCTTGTTCCAGATGTTAGAAGGAATCCAATTTATGCATTGCAAGATTCTGGGACTGCCCGTTCAGGAGGGCACTGGCCGCGTAGGCTGCAATATGGGACCCGATTCCTATCGCGCTGCGGGTATTGCCACGGCAATCCGGGAGCTTGGCCACAAATGCACCGATCTTGGCAATCTGGCGCCCGCTGCCCAGCGTTCGCTGGACCATCCGAACCAGGCGATCAAGGCGCTTCCCCACGCGGTTGCATGGATCGAGGCGATCAGCGAAGCGGCCTATCGTGAAAGCGCTGACGGGTTTCCGATCTTTCTTGGTGGAGACCATCTTCTGGCTGCCGGCACCGTGCCGGGCATTGCGCGCCGCGCCGCCGAAAAGGGCCGCAAACAGTTCGTACTCTGGCTTGATGCCCACACGGATTTCCACACGCTGGAAACGACGCAAAGCGGCAACCTTCATGGGACGCCCGTTGCCTATTACACGGGCCAGAAAGGCTTCGAAGGCTATTTTCCAAAGCTTGCCGCGCCGGTCAATCCGCAGAATGTCTGCATGCTGGGTATCCGTAGCGTGGACCCGGCCGAGCGGGCGGCAATCAAACAGACCGACGTTGCTGTCTACGATATGCGCCTGATTGATGAGCATGGCGTGGCCGCGTTGTTGCGGAAATTTCTGGAACGTGTGAAGGCGGAAGACGGTGTTCTGCATGTGAGCCTTGATGTCGATTTCCTCGACCCGTCCATAGCGCCCGCCGTTGGTACTACGGTGCCCGGCGGTGCAACCTTTCGTGAAGCGCATCTCATCATGGAGATGCTGCACGACAGCGGACTGGTGACGAGCCTCGATCTCGTTGAACTCAATCCCTTTCTCGATGAACGCGGACGCACCGCCACAGTCATGGTGGATCTGATGGCAAGCCTTCTTGGCCGCAGCGTCATGGACCGTCCGACAATCAGTTACTGAACTCAGGAGGCAGCATTTTATGCAATGCCAAAGGGGAAACCATTTGGCTACAAAAATGCTTAAGGAGCAATGATGACCCAACCAAACCTCAATATCGTCCCCTTCGTCAGTGTAGATCACATGATGAAACTGGTGCTGTCCGTCGGTGTCGAAACCTTCCTCAAGGAGCTGGCCGACTATGTGGAGGAAGACTTCCGCCGCTGGGAAAACTTCGACAAGACGCCGCGCGTGGCTTCGCATTCAAAGGAAGGCGTGATTGAACTGATGCCGACGAGCGACGGCACGCTTTATGGCTTCAAATATGTGAATGGTCATCCGAAGAACACACGTGAAGGTCTTCAGACTGTCACTGCGTTCGGCGTTCTTGCGGATGTCGGCAGTGGTTATCCGATGCTGCTCACCGAAATGACCATCCTGACGGCGTTACGCACCGCAGCGACCTCGGCAGTGGCAGCAAAACATCTGGCACCCCAAAATGCCCGTACGATGGCGATTATCGGTAATGGCGCACAGAGTGAATTCCAGGCGCTGGCGTTCAAGGCGCTGCTCGGCATCGACAAGCTGCGCCTGTACGATCTCGATCCGGAAGCAACGGCCAAGTGCATGCGCAATCTTCAGGGCGCGGGTTTCGACATGATCGCTTGCAAGACTGTTGAAGAAGCGGTCGAAGGTGCGGAAATCATCACGACCGTTACCGCCGACAAAGCGAATGCGACGATCCTGACTGACAATATGGTCGGATCGGGCGTTCATATCAACGCGGTCGGTGGCGACTGCCCAGGCAAGACCGAACTGCATGGCGATATTCTGCGCCGCTCGGACATTTTCGTCGAGTATCCGCCGCAGACCCGCATTGAAGGCGAAATCCAGCAATTGCCGGAAGATTATCCGGTCAACGAGCTGTGGAAAGTGATTGCCGGCAAGGCCGAAGGCCGCAAGGATGTCCGCCAGATCACTCTGTTTGACTCGGTGGGCTTTGCAACGGAAGATTTTTCGGCACTGCGCTATGTGCGCGACAAGCTGAAAGACACCGGCCTCTACGAACAGCTCGATCTACTGGCTGATCCGGACGAGCCGCGTGATCTATATGGCATGCTACTGCGCCACGAGAAGCAGCTGCAGGCGGAAAAGACCAAGCCTGCTGCCTGATTAGAATAAACTCCACCCTGCCGTGCTTATATACGGCAGGGTTTCCTGGCTTGAATACGATAAGTTCTTGGTGACGCGTATAGAATCCATTATTGCAGGATGCGGTTTCTGCAATGGGGGCACCGGGATGGACGATAGGGTGGAAGGAGAATCGACTTCCAGAAAACTGAGCGGCATTATACGATCTGCTGCCAGTCCCGTTGTCTTTTGTGACACGCTGGGGCTTTATCAACCCGCGCAGGGAAATGCGCTGGATACGGTCGTCGTGTTTGCAAGCCCCTGGGGACTTGAGGAGCTTTGTACGACGCGAAAATTCTGGCGCATCATTGCAGACAAGCTGTCTGACAGGGGCGTTGCCTCCTTTCGTTTCGACTGGCCGGGCACCGGCGACGGGCGAGACGATATCGACTTTTCCAAAGGACTGGAACTCTGGCGGGCTACGCTGGTTGAAGCGGCGCAGAAAGCGCGCGCCCTGTCGGGAGCAAGCCGTGTCGTGGTGATCGGTCAGAGCCTCGGAGCGGCCGTCGCTGCCGAAACCGCATCGCGTATTGAAGGTATCGGCGCATTGGCCCTGCTGGCGCCAGTCATTTCCGGCCGGTTCTATACACGCGAGTTGGCGGTCTGGTCGAGCATGGTCGACGCGGATCTGGGCCTTACAGACGAGGAGAGGGTCAAGGGCAACGTTGCCATAGCCTCCTTGAAGATGCAGCCGGAAATTGCCGTCGATGTGAAAAAGATCAATCTTCTTTCGCTTGGCGTTAAACCTGCCCCCAAATGCCTTTTGTTCGCGCGAATGGATCGGCCGAGCGATGCCGAGCTGACGACACATCTGGAAAAGCTCGGCGTCGATGTTACGGTCGAGGTTTTTACGGATTATGATAAACTGATTTCCAATCCGGTTATCTCACGATTGCCTCTGGAAGTAGCCGACCATCTTGTCCGCTGGGTTGCAGATATTGCCGGTTCGCAGCTAGCCGGAAACAGACCTGACAACAACGCTTTCACAGGAACGTTGAGCGGCGATGGCTTCATCGATACGCCGGTTGCATTCGGGCCGAATGGACGCTTGTCCGGCGTTCTGTGCGCGCCTTCGGGCGAGCGGCGGGGCAAGACGGTTCTGTTCCTGTCGTCATCCTATGACCGCCGCATAGGGTGGGGACGCACAACTGTCGCCATGGCGCGCAAGCTGGCACGTGAGGGGATTGCCTCCTTGCGTTTCGACATCGCGAATGCGGGGGACAGTCCGCCCAACCAGGCTATTCCGGAACAGGTGCTTTACACCCACGGACCTGAGGCGGATGTCGCCGACACACTGGACTATCTCGACGCTATCGGCTGGGAACGCCCGGTTGTTGCCGGTCGTTGCAGTGGTGCTTTTCTCGGTTTTACATGTGCGGTAGCCGACGAACGCATTTCGGGGGCTGTGCTGGCGAATCCCGTAACGCTCTATTGGGCACCCGGACGCTCGGTGGATGATGCCGTGCGCGAGAGTAACCGCACGCTGGAAGACTATGGTAGCCGCGCGCTGCGTCTGGAAACTTTTCAGCGCTTGCTGCGAGGCGAACTGGATATTCATTCGATTTCGCGCAATCTGGTGCGTGGTGTCGCCGGGCGCATTCGCGGGCTGGCACGTAAGGCGCTTCGCAGCCGCACTCTAGAGGGGCGGGCAATCTACTCCGCTTTCGAAGAGTTGAAGCTGCGACAGGTGCCGCTGACATTCATCTACGCCGAGAAGGATACTGGCCGCGAATATTTCAATTTCTATTTCGATCAAATGAACGGCAAAGTGCAAGGTTTTGAGAATGTGTCGGTGGCGGTTGTTCCTGACGCAGATCATAATCTGACACCGGAACATGCACGCGCGATTTATATCGATGCGATCCGCTCCCTTGCCTTGGAGCGTTAGAACCAGACGATCCGCGATGATCCGGCAACGCGGATTTCGCCGGTCGGTTTTTCGCCGGCACTATTGCGTGGGACAAGCGCCACCCGTTTCGGTTCATCTGGCGCGAGGTGGAACCAGTTGTCTGCCGTGCGCCAATCGCCCGCGTCGATGCTGACAGACTGAGCCAGAACTGGCGTTTTCAGATCGAGAAACCAGTTTCCGTCGTCCCCGATCAAAGAGGCTTCGATTACGGCATCATGGAAGGCCTTCGTCCGCCCAAGTGGGAAGTGAAACGTCTCTGCAATTGTAATATCATTACGTTTGAGCCGCACCACCGTCACATCATGTGCCGGAGGGCCGAAACGATAGGCGTAAGTCACATCAAAAAACGCGCCAAACAGGTCCGTGGCGGGAATTGTGAGGGCTGCGTGGCCTGCGAGCGAAACTTTGCGATGCCCGGATACGACTGGCTGCGAACCGGCGCGCAGACATGCTAATTCAAGAGTCAGATCAGCGGTTTCCGGCAGCTCGTTCAGAATATGAATCGCGAGACCGTTCACGCCTTCATCGGTCAGTGCGACCTGTTGTGGACGGAAAGCGCGCTTCAGGCCGTACCAAGAGGCCTTCGGCTCACCTGTTGCGTCAATCATTCCCCAACCGGGACCGGGCAAAATGTCCTGAAACATCCAGACAAGCCCGCCAAAACAGGTGCTTCCTGGTCTTCGCCATTCGGCAAAGGTAGTTTCCATTACTTCGGCCGTCACAGCGCGGGATAAATGGAGATATTGTTCCATATCTTCCCTGCGCAGACGGGCAGGGGAGTAACCGTATAACATCTCCAGATAGGCATCCCGCACATCTTCGAAATCCCATGACACATTACGATCACGCGGAACGCGCGCCTTCCAGCGCGGATGGTGCACTGCGGGCGCGTCGAGATGGGTTTTAAGCGTGCGGGCCTCCGGAACGTTGGAAAAAGCCAGACATTCTGTGGCGAAGCGCACTCCCGCCCGCCGCGCATCGTCAAGCGGACGGCAATAGGCGCTGACGCCGTAATAATGGCTGACACCTTCATTGCTGATGAAGGGCAAGGCGCCGTCGCAGGGTGAGTTCGGAACATAGGGGACGTTTGGACACAATTCATGCGCGACGGCAGGCAGAATCTCCTCAGTGAGTGCGCCCTTCCATGTGCTCTCCGGCAGGCCCATCATTGCGCCTTGCTGGTAGATTTCATTGCCGCCGCAAAGGACGGTCAGCGATGGCGCATGGCCGATTGCCGAAAGCAGTTGACCCGCTTCGGTCAGCACCTTTTCGACAAAGACACCGTCTTTTACCGGGTAATCGAAATTGGCGAACATGAAATCCTGCCAGACCATGATGCCGAACTCGTCGCATAGTGTATAAAAATCCGGTGTTTCATAAGCAGTTATGCCGCTCACCCGCAGCATGTTCATGCCTGCTTCCTGCGCAAGCTTCAGCCACGGCTCGTAGTCGCTACGCGTACCGGGAAGGCGGACAATATCGGCGGAACTCCACACCGCACCGCGGCAGAAGATTTTCTTGCCATTGATCTTGAGGGCGAACCCCTTGCCGTCCGTCCCGCGATGCACTTCGATATGGCGAAAGCCGGTGCGTCCAAGCGTGCGCGCCTTTCCGTCGAGCGATAGTTCCACATCGTGAAGCGTGGGATTGCCATGCGTATGCGGCCACCAGGCTTCGACGTTGGGAATGACCAGTTTTGCGCACCATCGGCCATCGGCTCCTTTTGCGCAAAGGACATGTTTGCCCGCGCAATGAAGCGTCACGACTTTGGCGCTGCCACTATAAATAAAACTGACATCGAGTTTACCACTGCCATTTTCGGTCAGTGCGGCTTGGATGACGATCCCGGTCATGGCTTCTACATCGGGACGGCTGATCGCAACCGGACGCCAGGGCCCGACGGCATGAATTTCCGGGCACCAACCCGGCATGTAACCGAGTGCAGTCGTGCGAAAGAGGCGCAGTCCCTGCGTGTTCATCAACTGCGTGCGCCAACGGGCACGGGGGCCTTTCTGGTTAAGGCGCGGCGCCAATGCGCGAAAACACAGCGCCAGCTCATCCTTGCCGGTGAGCATGACTGGCAGGTCGTGGCCGAGAAACATGCTATCGGTTTGCAGCAGCAATTCGCCGTTGAGAAAAATGTCACAGATGGTCGCAAGCCCGCCAAAATGCAGCATGGCAGGGCCGGCGCCTTCATGGAGATCGAGAAAATACCATGCATCCCGATTGTCGAGCGGCATGGGTGCGGTGCGGTCAAAGCGTCCGGCGCGCTCCAACGCTTCCGCAACCGTGCCGGGGACAGGGGCATCAAGGCCTGCGTTCTCACGCGGGAGATCACGCGGCGCTTGCGCCGCGTCCGGGGCAGTGAGGAAAAGCCGCCAACCGGTCGAAAGCGGGCAGCTTGTCGGGTTCGGTTCAAGTCGCATCGCGACCGAGTTCCGCTGCAAGTGCGCCCATCATGCGATCCCATGCATCGGCGGCCGGTTGCAAGCTTCCGGCCAGCGCATCGAATTTCTTGCGCATCACGGCGCGGGCGAGCTGGAATTGCACGGCCTTGGCTGTCTCGGCGATCTGTATCGCATCTGCCGCAGCGGGTGCAAAGCGCTGGCCGTGCCCGAGCCATTCCAGATGGCTTGCCGCGAGTTCGAAATTTGCGCCAAGCTGGCGCAACGTATTGAAGGCATATTTGTGGAAGAAGCCGAACGGCCTTTCGGCAATCGCTTCAACTTGTGTTGGAAAAATATTTGCAAAAGCACTGATCGGATTTTGCTTCGGTCTGCGGGCGAAATGGTGCGGTACAAGAATTTCCGCTACGCGACGCTGATGCGATTCGTTCGTCATATCCTTCGGAAATTTGGCAAATTCCGTATAGGGCAGGAACGGCAGGTCGCTTTCCGTCAGGTGGCGCTGGAAGACACCATCGAAATCTTCGCCTTCGAGATGGTAGAAGCCACCATTGTGGAAATAATCGAGTGAACGTTTTTCCACATCCATACGGTTGATGGCGATGGTCGTCTTGCCGTGTTCGGTGCGATAGCTCACCCCATGCGTGTCCGGCATGAAATAGCTGTCCATTTCCACCATGCAAAGGCGTCCGCGTGCGATTTGCTCGGCAATGTGCCTTTCCGCGCGATCGAATATGGCAAGTTCGGTTGCGCGCACACCATAAAGGGCTTCAAGGTCTTCCAGTGGTACCTTGAAAAAGGTGAACTGATCGCCCTCGAAATCTTGTGTCAGCGTGAAACCGAGCATGGCTTCAGGCGCGGCACCCAGTGTTGCCAGCACTTCGATCCAGAGATCGACATAGCAATTGGTTTCCGGCCAGATGCGCATCTGGCCGTGCAACGCGTGCGGTGTGTAATGGTCGGGCGCAATGTTCGGAAAGACAGTCTGCATAGCCGCGATCAGCTCCACAATGCCTTACGCACGGTTTCCGGCCACGCATTCACGTCGAGGCCATGATGGTGGAACAGCGCCAGCGCAATACGTTCCAATCCAAAACCGACGCAAGCCGTATGTGCTACCGAACCGTCATCGAGCGACAGACCCCATTTCACGCCGAACTGATCCTGATGGTAGTTGAAGCTCATGCAGGCGGTCGGCTTTTCGGTACTGGTGATGGGGATAAGCAGTTCGAACTTCAGGTTCTGGTCGCGCTGGTTGTTGACCAGCATCTTGCCCGCTCGCCCGAAGAAAGGATCGTTGGCGACGTCGATTTCGACTGGCAGGCCGACCTTTTTCATCATTTCCGTGCCACGATCGATCCAGAGTTGACGGAAGGTCATCACATCGGCTTCCGTACCCATGCGGACATATTCGCGCATACGGAAAAGCTGCTGGCGTGCAGGGTCCACCGACGGCTCGTGGCGGAAGCAATAGGATTGCAGATCGTAAAGCCCGCCACCTTGCGGCAGCGGTCCGCGCCTGGCAACTGTGGGATAGAGCGGATAGCAGGCGGCGGGCGTCAGCACGATGTCGGTCGCCTTCTGCTCCAGCGTCCAGTCCTGGCCTTCATCCATGTATTTGATCAGATTGATATGATCGAGTTCGCAGCCGCAGAAACTGTGCACGGTGCCAGCAAGTTGCGGGAAACTCTTCATGTAGCCGCTTTTTTCGAAATGAGCGCGGTTCATGCCGGGCGGGAAACGGATCGCTTCTGCGCCATCATCGCCGCTCGTGTGGTCGATCAGGCGCTCGAAGGCCTGAATGACACCTTCGAACTGTCCGGACCGTCCATAAAGACCGTCCACACCTGTATCGATCAAAAGACCGGCATCGAAAAGCTGGTTGAGAAAAGACCTCTGCGCATCCATGGCTATTATCCTAGAAGGCTGGTGTTCTGCTTGTGAATGAGCAGCATGGTGGCGGTGTTGCCAAGGATGCGCTCGTTGGAGATCATCAATTGCGCGGAGTGAGCGTCGCGCAGATGACGACCGAGGCTGTAAGGCGTGCCATTCTTGTAGCCCATGATGCCGCAAACCAGCATGGTTTGGTTTATGATCTGGAGAATGGTCTGCGATGTCGCAATCTTGAGATTATTCATCGTGATAGCAAAGCCCATCGAGACCAGCTTGTCTGGATGGTGCTTTGCGTCGCGGTATGTCTTGAGGCAGGCAATGATTTCCGATTTCAGCATTTGCAGCATGTTGGCGGCTTCAGCGACACGCAGCGCACCCGGTTGTGGCGCGCCCGGATTGCGCTTGGCGGCTGCACGCACGAAAGCCTGAGCTCGATTTACGGCATCGACGGCGATGCCGTACCAGAGCGAACTCCAGAGCGTATGCGATTGAGCGAGCATCGATTGTGCCGCGATTTCAGCAAATGGATGGGGCAGGATTTGCACCTTGTCGGCTTCCCCCCGGAAGATGAAGCCTTCCGAGCAAGTGCCACGCATGCCGAGCGTATCCCAGTCATGTGTTTTTTCGAGCGTGTACTGGTCCTTCAGGAAAACAGTCATCACCTGATCCGATGAGGCAGCATCTTTATGCGCGCGCGAGGTGATGAGGATGGCATCGGCATAGGTGCCGTAAGAAATGACGGTGGCGTTCTTTTCCAAGCGACAGATGTCGCCTTCAACTTCAATGGCGCAGATCGAATTGCGCAAGTCGCCGCCGATGCCGCCTTCGGTCGTCGCAGAGGCGAGAAGCAATTGCTTATCCGCTACATGATGCATGAAATTACGGTGCCATTCCACCGACTGACCATGTTCCACAAGACTGGAAAGCTTGATGTGGTGCATGGCGAAGATCATCGCGCTCGCTGCGCAGGATTGCCCCAGAATGCAGCAGACCTCGGCGGTCTGATCGATATCTGCGCTTTCCCCGCCAAGATCGCACGGCACCTGAATGCCAAGCAGGCCCTCGGCTTTCATCGCGTCGATTGCCTCACGCGGAAAGCGTCCTTCCTTGTCTACGCTATCGGCGAATTTACCCGCTATGGCCGCAACGCGGCCTGCGCGCTCTGAAAGACTGTTCCCCGCCCCGGCATTCATTATACGGCCTCTTTGTCCCTGAGAATCTGCGTTACCGTCTGTTCGATGGCTTTGATGCTTGCGAAAGATTTCCGGTTCAGGAACTGATCTGGAAATTCGACGTCGAATTTGTCTTCGAGGCCAAGCATCAACTGCACTGACGCAAAAGAGGAAAGGCCAGCCGTATAAAGATCGGCTTCGTCAGCAATATCGCTGACCGCAACGGGTAATCCGCCAACCTTGGCCAGCAACTCCCGAATGGATTCATTCATGTTTGTCTCCCCCTGAACATTTATGTTTAACGCCAATTTCAGGCGTGACATGTGACGACACACCCAGGCGCCAACACGACACGGTCTGGTGTTTTTCCGAAAGCTGCCAAAACTGTTCGAAGTTTCGCCCCTTTGAAGCAGAAACTATATTGCCAATATTAGTTATTGTGCAAGTACACAGTCTGCCGTTGGGTTCATTTGTTTCCGAAGCCCTTTATTTTTCATTGACGCGACTGTGAGCAACGCTGCCTGGTTCGTAAAACTTTTTGATATAGTTAAATATTGGGTGTTAGCGCATCCGCACAGGACTATTTTGGGGCGCCAGCTTCCTATAAAGGACGGCGCGAATGGCGTGGGGGGGTAATGCGTCCGGCGTGGGTAGCGATAGCCATTTCGAAACTGTCGGCGATCCGGCGCGCACGGTCGATAAAGATGACCGCTGCTTCCGGTGGAAAAATTTCTCTCGCGGTCTGTTCAAACAGGGCAAGCCAACGATCAAAATGCTCGTTCTTCAGGTCCAGTTTCAGGTGGGGCGGCATCGGGCGCCCTTCATAACCGCCGGTCTTGAGAATGACCGATGACCAGAATTCCACGATCTGCGCGATGTGATGATCCCAATCGTGAACGGCTTGGGTGAAAATTGGACCAATTACTTCATCTTCGCGCGCGCGCCCGTAAAATGTGGCGACCAGTTCCTGAATCGATATCTTGTCTATCGACGGATGCGGTTGATTGATGAGAATGGTCATGATCCTTTGATGGACTTTCTGCATTCAGTAAACAAACTTGTTTCCTTGATATAGGCCCGTAGCCAGCCGTGATCCAGTGAAGTGTTGCCGCATGGTGGCCAACTTCCGGTTGGTAGAACGATGCCGTTGTCATAATAACCTCATCACCCAATCGGGTTGAGGAAAGCATGAATGCGGATTTTGTGCTGGTCGGTCTGTTGAGTCTTATGGCGGCTGGTACAGCCTCCGCGGCATCTTGCGAGCAGAGTTTCAAGGTTGATGGTATTCCGCTTGTAACGGCGGTAAATTATAGCACGACGCAGACTTTCTCCGGTGTAAAATCATCCATGGCTTTGCAGCGTCTGGCGCAGGCGGTTGCCAGCGAGGCTTTTCAGGCATCAGAGTGAGCAAAAACTTTCGTCCATCGACGCCTATCAGGACACCATGGGATCGGGGCAGGGCCAGATAGTGCGTGTAACCGCGCGCGGGCAGGGAAAGGGCACGCGCGTGGATGTCGCATTCAGTATCCAGCCGGGTCAAGCGGTGAGCAAGTCCATGGTGCGTTACAGCATCTGTCGTATTATCGCGGCCGCGGCAAACTGAACATGGCAATTGGCGGTCGTGAAGCTTTCAGGCGATCTTCTGCATTAATTCGATGCGGTTTCCGAATGGGTCACTGATATAGCATCGTTGATACCCTATCAGGGTACGGTCGGTTACTATCTCGACTTCTGCTGCAGCCAATTGTCTGGTGAGTTGTTCCAAATCATCGACCAGAAAGCCTGGATGCGCTTTTCGCGCAGGCATGAATGGGTGCTCTACGCCGAGATGAACTCTAACATTGCCGTTTTCAAACCAGCAGCCGCCACGGGGAGCCAGCTCTTCCGGCTTCGGAACCTCCATGAAACCCAGTAAGCCGGAATAGAAATCACGAGCTTTCTGTTCTTGAGCTTGAGGTATAGCGAGTTGAATGTGATCAAGAGCAATGATCGGCATGTGTACTGTCCGCTTGGGAAAACTATAAGCAGACTAAAGCGTACTCGAAGACAGTCAAGTCGCACCGTTTTCCAAATGAACTGGTAAAGAATGCGGATGGTAGCGGAGGAGGGATTCGAACCCCCGACACAAGGATTATGATTCCTCTGCTCTAACCTACTGAGCTACTCCGCCACGCGCCGCTTTACAGAGACAGTTTTATCTTCGCCGTTTCCGGAGGACAAATCATTGTTCCTGCAAGGAATGGCGGCGGTATATGTGGGGAATGAAACCCTGTCAAGCACTCTTCGCATGGCTTTCGTCTTGTTTTCGGTCATTTGCACCGATAAGGAACAATGCATAAGCAAAGGCAGAGTTTCATGGCACCTCGTATTGCGGTTTTGGGTTGTGGCTATTGGGGCGGCAACCACATTCGTACCCTGAAGAGCCTCGGCGCGCTTCAGGCTGTTTCAGACGCCAAGGCGGAAAATGCGGAAAGATTCGCTTCCGAATTCGGTGTCCCCAATGTTCCGGTGGATGAACTTTTCACCCGTCCGGACATTGATGGCATAGTTCTGGCTCTGCCAGCGCAGTTTCACGCACAATATGCGACCGAGGCGGTGAAGAGTGGCAAGGATGTTCTGGTTGAAAAACCGATAGCGCTTGATGTGCCGGCGGCGGAGGCCGAAGTCGAGGCTGCGCGCGCGAGCGGCCGCATCTTTATGGTCGGTCATGTGTTGCGATTCCACCCCGCTTTCGAAAAACTCCTGGATATGGTCAAGAGCGGTGAACTGGGCGATATCCGCTATGTGCATTCACACCGCGTGGGACTTGGTAAGTTTCATGCGGAATTCGATGCTTTATGGGATCTGGCCCCGCACGACCTGTCGATGATCCTTGCAATTGCCGGCGAGGAGCCGAGCTCTGTTCGCGGGGAGGGCACAGCCATTATCGATCATCTGAACGACTTTGCGCATTTGCATATGGAATTCCCAAACGGTATTCGCAGCCATCTTTTTGCTTCGAGGCTCAATGCGTATCGCGAACGTCGTCTGAGTGTCACCGGCACCAACGGAATGGCGGTTTTCGACGATGGGGAGCCTTGGGACAGAAAACTTGCACTTTACAAGCATGAAGTATGGCAAGAAGATAATCGGTGGGCTTTCAAGTCGGCAGAGCCAATCTATATACCGATTGAGGAGGGTATGCCGCTGACGCGTGAGTTGCAGCATTTCATGCATTGCATCGAAACGCGGGAAGCGCCGCGCACCGATGGCAAGGAAGCGATCAGCGTCTTGCGTATCCTGACGGAAGGCACGGTGCGGCATCCGGGATAAGGGTATCGCATAAGCGCTTTACGCTCTGTCAAACGGTGTTACACACTTCGCAAAACTTTGAACGCCTCGGCCATGGCAGGATGGGGCGCGAGCGAATAAATAAGGTGCCGAGGATTCGCACGCGATTTTGTGCGGGCCATATGTATTGGAGCCAACATGCAGTTCATTGATCTTGGGGCGCAACGTGCGCGTATCGAAGACCGTCTCAATGCCGCCCTTTCCAAGGTTGTTGCGGAAGGCCGTTATATTCTGGGCCCAGAAGTGGCCGAATTCGAAAAGAAACTCGGTGAATATCTCGGCGTTGAACATGTGATTGCCTGCGCGAACGGGACCGACGCTTTGCAGATGCCCTTGATGGCACGCGGCATCGGACCGGGCCATGCAGTTTTCGTCCCCTCCTTCACCTTTGCAGCCACAGCGGAAGTGGTGGCCCTTGTCGGGGCGGAGCCGGTATTCATCGACGTTGATCCCGATACGTACAATATCAATGTCGGGCAGCTCGAAGCGGCCATTGCGGCCGTCCGCAAGGAAGGCCGTCTGGAGCCGAAGGCGATCATCCCGGTCGATCTGTTCGGCCTCGCCGCTGATTATAACCGCATCACCGCAATCGCTGACCGCGAGGGACTGTTCGTCATCGAAGATGCCGCGCAATCCATCGGAGGCAAGCGTGACAACGTCATGTGCGGCGCTTTCGGTCATGTCGGCGCCACCAGCTTCTACCCAGCCAAGCCGCTCGGCTGCTACGGTGACGGCGGCGCGATGTTCACCAATGATGCAGAGCTTGCCAATACGCTGCGTTCGGTGCTGTTCCATGGCAAGGGCGAAACGCAGTATGACAATGTCCGCATTGGCATCAATTCGCGCCTCGATACGATCCAGGCTGCCATTCTCCTTGAGAAGCTTGCCATTCTCGAAGACGAGATGGAAGCGCGCGACCGTATTGCCAAGCGTTATAATGAAGCGCTGAAGGATGTCGTGAAAGTTCCGGGTCTGCCCGCCGGCAACCGCTCGGCATGGGCGCAATATTCTATCGAGAGTGAAAAACGCGACGACTTGAAAGCGCATCTTCAGGCAGATGGTATTCCTTCTGTAATCTACTACGTAAAGCCGCTGCATTTGCAGACGGCATACAAGCATTACCCGGTTGCGCCGGGTGGTTTGCCGACTTCGGAGGGCCTGCCTTCGCGCATTCTAAGTCTGCCGATGCATCCTTATCTGTCCGAAGCGGATCATGATAAGATCATCGACTCGATCCGTCGTTTTCACGGCAAAAAGGCCTGATCAGGACTATTACAAACCAGTAAAAACCCGGCATTGGCCGGGTTTTTTTTATGGTTATTGCCGTCGTCTGCTGACAAGCACAGCTACAAAGCGCGCGATAGCAGGCCCGGCCAAAAGCACGGTGAAAAAACGACTGGTCTGCATGGCAATGATAAACGGCAGGTCGACGTTGCTGGAGGCGGCAATGATGGCAACGGTGTCTGCGCCGCCGGGGCTTGTCGCCAGATAAGCCGTCAATGGGTCGAGGTCCATTGTGTGAGCGAGCGCCATGCCGAACAAACCGCAGACGGCAATCAACACAAGTGTGGAGACCAGAACCGCCGGGAAAGCGCGCGCGGCATGTACGATAATCGCGCGTGAGAAGCCCAGACCAATGCGCCAGCCGATCAGGATATAGCTTGCCGCCAACAACCAAGGTGGTAAGTCAATGGTCATTATGCCGGTATCCTGAAGAATAGCGCCTAACGCGAGTGGCACTAGCATGGCGCCAGTTGGAATGCGCGAAATCTCCCCGAGAAAAGCGCCGCCTGCGATCAGAATGAGTGTAGGGCCAAGGCTTGACCATTCGATTGGTGGAAACCAGTCGGTTGTGATGGGTGCAACAGTTTCCACGTCGGTGCTGATGCGTAGAACGACGGCAGCTGTTGTTGCAACCAATACGACGCGCAAATATTGCATAAAGGCGACGAGACGGGCGTCCGCACCGAAAGATCCCGCCATAAGTACCATTGCCGCGGCTGCACCCGGGGAGGTGCCCCAAACTGCCGTTGTGCCTGGCAGGATGCGAAAGCGGGCCAGCAAATACCCGATGAGCGTGCTGGCAAGCAAAACGTAGGTGACAGACAACAGGATAACCGGAAGATGCTGGCCGATGCTCGTGAAAAATTCTGCTGTTATCGATCTCGCGATGAGGCAGCCAATCACCGCTTGTGCGCCAAGCGACAGCCAGCGATGAACACGCAAACTGGCCTCGCCCGCGGCCATAAGAATGGCGCTGACCATCGCTCCGAGCAGCAGGGCGGCAGGCAATTGCAGGTTTTCACCCGCAACGATCAACAGGGTGGAAAGGATGAGCAGCAAGCCCCACTGAACTGACTTGGGAGTGGCGCTGAAAACAAATTTTTTTGAGCTTGATTTCGGCCCGGGAGGGGCGGGTTTCTGCATTGCCCTTTTCCACATGGTCCAGAGCATTTCCGGTAAAGCTTGGAGCTTTTTGTCCGTAAATGCTGCGAAAACCAGAATCGTCCTGGAGACCGCTTCAGTCTGATTGAGTCGGATCGGCGTTCCGAAACCTGCGTTCGGATGACATTCGCCATAACTGTAAATGAAAGGCGATCCGGCGCCGCTTTGGCAGGCGCCGCCGGAATCAATTGTGTGCAGTCAATTCGCGTTCAACCAATCATTGCGCGGCGTTGGTTTACTGGACGCTCGACAGCTTCTCGGGACTTTCCGCCATCGCGCTCTTCAAGCGCTTCTGCCTTTGCCAGATCAGTCTCTGCGCGAGCCAGTTCGGCTTCAGCCGCATCCTTCTGGGACATCAGGTCGCGAATCGACACGAAGAGATTGTCACGCCGCAGACGAGCGGCCTTGGCAAAAGTCGGATAGGCAAAATGGTTCAGGTCGGTGATTCCGGCCTTCTTTTCTTCCGACAAAATTTGAGCGTCGAGTTCTCCAGCCATACGCTCGAACTCGCCGATCATCAGGTCGAGCTGCCCCATCTGACGGCGCTTCTCTTTCACCTGGAACAGTTTCAGCCTGACAAGGCTTTCACGTGGCTTCATACGCAATACTCCTTGAACACCAACCAGCATTTCATCGTTGGGGCGTTCCCCCCGACTTTATTAACGGACGCATGCGAGATGTTTGTCTCGAACAGGCCGCGAATCCCGCCTCAATATCAAGCCCTCAAAAGGGTTTGACCGCACCGGCATTCATCCGAAACGACTCCATAAGCGAAACAAAAAGTTAAGGATTCGCTCGTTTGGTAACCATTCCTTTACCGGCGGGGTTAATCATACGCGTTAGGACTTAAGGCTCGGTAAACCTAATGTGGTTTTTGAGCAACAGGCGGAAGCTAGAGTCAGATGAATCGCTTACAGGGGAATCTTAAAGTGATGCATTAGATTCAACAGGATTAGATTATCCTTTTGATTCAGTTCACTATAAGATTTTTCTAAACGGGGCAGAAATATGCTTGCCAACCAGAATCATATTTTGTTAACCATTTGCTGGCACCTTCATACAAAGGCAACGACAGTTCCGTGTGCTGCCGTGAGGGATTTCTGGTCGGCTGCGGAAAGGGGATAAGAGATGCGCGTCCTTTTGATTGAAGACGACAGTGCTATCGCACAGAGTATCGAGCTGATGCTCAAGTCCGAGAGTTTCAATGTCTACACGACCGATCTGGGCGAAGAAGGCATCGACCTCGGCAAACTTTACGATTACGACATCATCCTGCTGGATTTGAATCTGCCGGATATGTCTGGTTATGAAGTTCTTCGGACCTTGCGTCTTTCGAAGGTAAAGACACCGATCCTCATTCTTTCCGGGATGGCTGGTATTGAGGATAAGGTTCGCGGTCTGGGCTTCGGTGCAGACGATTACATGACCAAGCCTTTCCACAAGGATGAGCTGATCGCCCGTATTCATGCGATCGTTCGCCGTTCCAAAGGGCATGCCCAGTCGGTTATCACGACCGGCGATCTGGTGGTTAATCTCGATGCCAAGACGGTGGAAGTTGCCGGACAGCGCGTGCATTTGACCGGCAAGGAATACCAGATGCTCGAGCTGCTCTCCTTGCGCAAGGGCACGACGCTCACCAAGGAAATGTTCCTCAACCATCTCTATGGCGGAATGGATGAGCCGGAACTGAAGATCATCGACGTCTTCATCTGCAAGTTACGCAAGAAGCTGGATGCGGCTTCAGGTTCACAGAGCTATATTGAAACCGTTTGGGGACGTGGTTATGTGCTGCGCGAACCGGATGCCGAATTGCGTGAAAGCGCCTGATTGGCTCAATGGTCTGCAATTTAAAAAGCTCCGCTTCGGCGGAGCTTTTTACTTTTTCAGCTGACTGAAACTGCCGTCGCATCTTCCCTTCATATTCTAGGGTTGTTGAAAGGATGTCGTCGAAACATCGGCTTCTGGAAACCAGAAATCTGGAAAACTGTTCGGTAAGATAAGCGTGGTTGAAAGGTTTCAATATGTTGCCATTTGCACCTGCGCGCTTTGCCTGCATGATGCGTGTTACGTCGAGTTCGTAAAGGCAAAGAATGATGCGCGGCTGTCCGCCGCCTGTCATGGCACGCAGTGCAGGTACGAGTTCCAGTGCCGTCATATCCGGAAGATCGTAGTCAAGCAGGATAACGTCCGGCATACGGGCATGGCAACTTTCCAATGCCTCGCGTCCTGTCGAGGCTTCTGCGAAGCTCGCATGTATTTCCTGTCGACAATGCGCGTGCGCAGGTCCCTCATGATCCCGAGAGCTCGCCGGATAGTGCGTTTCGATCTGAGTGGACCAGATCGGCGCTCTAATCGTTTGTTCTGACACGCATCCCGAAAACCATTTCGCCTTTTCGGGATGCGTTTTTAATGCCTACTCTGCGGAGAATACGATATCTTCCGCCGTTGCATGGATGGAAATTTTCATGCCAGCTTCTTCTGCGAGCAGCAGCGTGTAGTAAGGCTGCACCGAATGGGCATCGATCGGCTCGTCAGGCATGGCGCCGGAATGGAGTTCCAGAAACTTTGGAGGGACGCGCAACATGCGGCCCTTCACGGTGATGACGAAACGCGGTTCGGTATCGCCGCCTTCAAGACGCACCGCCAGGGAGCCGCCGCGCGGAATGGCTGCATTGCCGATCAGGAGCAGGTTCAGGAGCAGCTTGACCTTGTTCTTGGGAAGCAGTACGCGCGTGCCTTCCCACGAAAACTCAGGCTTTTCGTTTTTGAAATACTCGTTGGCGACATTCTGCGCATCGCCGGTGTCGATCTGTACGCCAGCCGAACCGGCTGCGCCGAAAGCGATACGGGCAAACTGAAGCCGGGCGGACGCGTTGCGCGCACTCGATTTGATCAGCGCCATTGCATCTTCATCTGCGCCGCCTTCTTCCAGCAGTTCCAGGCCGTTGTTTATCGCGCCGACCGGCGAGATAATGTCATGACAGATCCTGCTGCACAGAAGCGCACCAAGATCGAGTGCGGAAAGGGTAACGGGCAATGGCATGGCGTTTTGTCTCCGGGATGCGGATGAACTCGGCAGCCCGTCAAACGAGCGGGCGTTCGAGCCGTTATCGGTTGGCGAAACAGCTCGTCAACCGGTGGCGGGCGAACTGTAGGGACCCGGACGAATCGTCCGGAATGTTGGCTCTTCTGGATACACGTCATGGTTTGTTGCCGCAACAAACCTGTCTTTTCAGCCGCCTTCCTATAGCCAATTTCAGGGCTTAAAGATTTGGACAATAAATTCAGGTCTAAAATAGGCCGATTCGAATAAACGTCCGGAAGAGGCGTGATCAGGCTTTTTAACAGGGCCGTCAGACAGAGACGTGTAGCCAAAAGGAATTATAAATGGCCATACTATCCCTGTCGCAAACTAGGTTCCGCAATGCGGCGTATTTCGTAGCGTTTTTTGCGGCTCTGTTTGTTTCCATTGTTGCCATGCCGTTTCAGGCTCGGGCACAGAACACCTATTCCGCCGAGGAAATCGTCGAGTCCGGTCACAGGTTCTTCGGATCGACTTCGGGCGGTATTGCCAGCGCGGTCGAAAAGGCATTCCAAAGTTTTGGCCTGCCTAACGGTTATATTCTAGGTGAAGAAGGCTCCGGCGCCTTTATCGGCGGCCTGACATATGGCGAGGGTACGCTCTACACTAAGAACGCTGGCGATCACAAAACCTTTTGGCAAGGGCCTTCCCTTGGCTGGGATTTTGGCGGTCAGGGTTCACGCGTCATGATGCTGGTTTATAACCTCGATGACATTCAAAGCCTCTACGGGCGTTATGCCGGGGTTGCGGGTTCCGCGTATGTCATTGCTGGCGTGGGTTTCAACGTGCTCAAGCGACAAAACATCGTGCTGGTGCCAATCCGCACGGGCGTCGGTGCAAGGCTTGGCGTGAACATCGGCTATCTGAAGCTTTCCGCAGCACCGACCTGGAACCCGTTCTAGGGCGGTTCCCGTGGGAACATCGAAGCCGCTCCAAATTCTTGTCGTCGTGGTTGCCATATAGTCTCGAATTGTTTTCGCTGGAATCCGAGGCTATGCCGCATTATGAATAATACTGAAACTCACCGGTCAACATCGTGTGACCGGAGCTTTCTTTTGTTCGTGTGAAGCTGTGATCCAGTCCGCTCTTTTTTTTATACTCGGCGTGCTCGTGGCGGTTTTTGCCGTGATCCTGCTCGGCCCTTCCGTCTGGCGGCGAGCCTTTTTTTTGGCGCGACGGCAAGTGCAGGCCGAGTTGCCGATTACGCTTGCTGAAATCAGGGCTGACCGGGATGGTTTGCGGGCCGAACATGCTGTAGCAGTTTGCAAGGTCGAGCAGCAGCTGAAACTTGAGCGACAGAAAATAGCGGCGCAGGAGGTTGTTGTGGGGCGCCAGTACGAGATGCTGAAGCGCATACCTCAGCTTGAAGAAGAGCTTATCCGAGTGGGGAAGCAATTGGCAGACCACGAAAAGACAACCCGGAACGCCGAGACTGAAAAGGCTATGGCGGTGGAAAAAGCCGAAATTGTGCAGGCGGAACTGGAGCGACTGCAGAGACATTTCATTGCGCTTGAAGGCCTTGCCGACACGCTGCGCATCGAGATTACTGGAAACGAGGCCGAAAACGGTCGTTTGACAAATGAGATAACCGAAATGCGCCGGGACCGTAAGGAAGCCACTAGCCGATATAATGAACTTTCGACGCAGCTGACATCCGCGCAAACTGAATTGAAGAGCGAAAAGCGTCGCAATAATGAACTGCAGCACAAGCTCGAAAAACTCATTTCAGAACTATCGGATGCTCAAGAGAAGCTTGAACGCTGTACGCGCAATGGCACTCTTGTTCTGCCGGATAGTTCCGTATCCGCCAGTCTTGCCAAGGATAACGCTGTCTTGCGCGAGGAAATGGCAGCGCTGGCCGCTCGCGTGGTGGCTGCAACTGCCGAGCGGGAAGGGCCAGATTCGCCGATCAACGCTATCTTGAATGCAGAAGGTCCAAGCGCATCGGGCCTGAAAGCGGCGGGCACGACAGGAAATATCGTATCGAAAAAAGGGAGCGCAAAAAGCCTCGCCAGACGTATCCGCGATCTTCAATAGAGAGAATCAAGCTTTACTCTATTACGTCCGACCAATCTGGATGACGCTTCGCTTGTGCCTGCATGAAGCTGCAACGCGGGATGATTTTCCAACCGCTGTTGCGGGCGTCGTCAACCGCATGGCGGGCAAGCGCTTGTGCAACGCCTTTTCCGCGCATCGAATCAGGGACGAATGTGTGGTCAACCGAGATCAGGGCAGGACCAAGCCTGGTGTAAGTCATCTCAGCGTCGTGTCCGTCAATTGTAACTGAATAGCGACCGCTTTCAGTACCGTTTTCTTTGCGGATATCAATTTTTTCGTCGACCATAGCGTGCTCCTATGTCTCAAGCAGTTTAAGTGAAAGCCAGACCAGTTTTCCATTCGAAATTGTGGCGCAATATAAATAATCCGGTTCTCCTGCTTCGAAAGACCGCGCACTCCAGATGGTAACCCTTGCGAAGGTCAGAGGGTAGAGCCCAAATAAAAACCGGCCCTTGCGGGGCCGGTTTTCTGTTTTATGACTGCCCCGGCAAACTATCTGTTGGCCGGGGCAGTGGCTATGTGAAGGCCTGAACCGAAGATTGCTTTGCTTTCGCAAAGCCTTCTCATCACGGACTCAGTGCCGGTATTGCTGTATTCTGGTGGTCCTGAGACCGGCGAGACCATGCTCATCGATTGAGGATTGCCAGGAAAGGAACTCTTCCACCGTCAATGTATAACGCTGGCATGCCTCCTCAAGGCTCAGAAGCCCGCCGCGTACAGCAGCGACAACTTCAGCCTTGCGGCGGATGACCCAGCGCCTTGTATTGGCGGGGGGGAGGTCGGCAATGGTCAGCGGGCTGCCATCGGGACCAATAACATATTTTATACGCGGTCTTACCAGATCGGTCATTGTACTCTCTACACAACACTCAAGGACCTAATCGAGTATGAGACTAGCGCGACAGCTTTAAAAATTACCTAAGCAGCTGGTAACGCTCTGGTAAGACTTGTAAAAACTATCGACAGCCGTGGGGAAAATACAGTTCTCTGCCGCCTCCGGGGTCGGGTTCACGCGGAAGTGTGGGGCGAATGTCGCAAATTGGACAAGCCACACGCCACTATACCTTGGCAAATTGCCGCAGTTTGTCCTATATAGCGCCTTGAAACCTAAATTTTGAGAAGCAGGGCGCAAGCCCGGAAGCTGGAATCGATCATGAACTTGAACAGCCTCGATCTGCCGGGAAAGCCGGAAGAGACGCGCGTGGTCGTCGCCATGTCGGGCGGCGTGGATTCATCTGTCGTGGCCGGTATTCTCAAACGTGAAGGTTACGATGTCGTCGGCGTGACGCTGCAACTTTATGATCATGGCGCGGCAGTGCACCGTGCTGGATCCTGCTGTGCGGGGCAAGATATCGAAGATGCCCGCCGCGTGTCCGAGAGCCTCGGTATCCCTCATTATGTGCTGGATTATGAAGCGCGTTTCCGCGAAGCCGTAATTGATCCTTTCGCCAATTCTTACGTCAGTGGTGAAACGCCGATTCCATGTGTTTCCTGCAATCAGACGGTCAAATTTGCCGATCTTCTTCAGACGGCGCGAGAATTGGGTGCAGATGCCTTGGCCACCGGTCACTATATCCGTAGTCGGGTCAATGGTGCGCATCGCTCTCTCTTCCGTCCAGTCGATACTGATCGTGACCAGAGCTATTTCCTTTTTGCTACGACACAGGAGCAGATCGATTATCTGCGGTTTCCGCTGGGGCATCTGCCAAAGGCGCAAGTGCGTGAGATCGCCGAGGACATGGGGCTTACCGTGGCTAAAAAGCAGGACAGTCAGGATATCTGCTTTGTGCCGCAGGGCAAATATTCCGATATTATCTCGAAGCTGAAGCCGGAAGCTGCGAATCCGGGTGACATCGTTCATATTGATGGTCGTGTTCTGGGCCGTCACGACGGAATTGTTCATTATACGGTGGGGCAGCGTCGCGGCATTGGCGTTGCAACCGGTGAGCCGCTTTATGTCGTGCATCTGGATGCGAGTAATGCGCGGGTGATCGTTGGCCCCCGCGAAGCGCTTGAAACGCATAAAGTATTCTTGCGCGATGTTAACTGGCTGGGCGATGGCCTGTTGAATGAATTGCCGAAAGGCGGGGTTGAGGTTTTTGCGAAAGTCCGCTCGACACGCCCGCCGCGTCCAGCTGTTCTGCATCATGCTGACGGTCAGACCTGGGTGGAACTGGTGGATGGCGAAAGCGGTATCGCACCGGGGCAAGCTTGTGTTCTCTATTCGGATGACAGCAACACGGCGCGAGTTTTTGGTGGCGGTTTCATAGGGCGCTCCGAACGCGAACCGCAGGCGGAAGAAATGCTCCGCCGTCTAGTGACGAACACAACGAGCATTTCGGCCGCATAAGGCCGCAAGCCAACTCCCGTGCTTTATCGAGTATGCAATGAAGGCCTCCAGCCTCTGACCGGAGGCTTTTTTATAGAGAATAGTTGTGGCGGTTTTGACGGTGCAATCGGGCAGGCGCTAGAAAAATCGGCTGAAGCGGGAAAGAGCGATGCCTGAAGCTGTTGCCACATTAAGGCTATCGAAATCCTGAGACATGGGTATGCGGGCTGTTTGTAGCTTGTCTAAAAGGCGAGGCGGTAAACCTTCGCCTTCAGTTCCTAAAAGTAACGCTTGCCGTGAATGCGATGTCGCTTTGTAAACACTGGTTTCCGACGTCGGACTTAAGGCCAGCACGTTGAATCCGGTTTCCTGTAAGCTGCTGATAATCTCATCGATCGTGCCGCCATGAAAATAAGGTACTTTGAGCGTGGCGCCTACCGAGACACGGATGGCCTTGCGATAAAGTGGATCACAACAGGTCGTGTCCATTAAGACGCAATCTGCTTCGAAGGCCGCGGCATTGCGGAAGATGGAGCCAATATTATCATGATTGGATATGCCGCAAAGGACGACAATAAGCGCCTGCTCAGGCAGAGCGGTGATCATATCCTGAAGGCTGGATTGCGGTCTCCTCCGACCTACAGCGAGAATGCCGCGGTGCACATGGAAGCCCGCGACTTCGTCCATCACCGATTGCGGAACACAATAAACGTCCACACCAACGGGGCGTTGTTTCAGCTGTTCCTGGAGGCCCTTGAAACGATTTTCCAGGACAAGGAGAGACTCAGTTTCAAAACGGGTCGAGGACGAAAAAAGCACATTGATGACGACTTTGCCTTCAGCGATGAAGCGCTGCTGACGTCCAACAAGGTCTTTTTCACGAATATCACGATAAAGGGTTAGGCGAGGGTCGCCCGGATCGGATATTTCAAAGACGCAGACGTGCGATTGAGTATCTATTTCCTTCATCGCACGGCTGCGGCCTCATGGAGTTTACTCTATTGATGCGCCACCGCTGCTATTTCCCGGCGGCGTGACAGAGGACTCATATAGAGACTCGAAAGCGTCGACAACATCAACTCGATATGCGGCGATGAGACCATATAATAAATGGTCTGAGCGTCGCGTCGTGTTGAGACGAGATCAAGTGCTCGCAGTTTAGCTAGATGCTGAGATAAAGCCGACTGACTAAGATCAATCGCCTTTGCAAGCGCACCCACAGACATTTCATTGTGTAATAATTTACATAATATCAATAATCTTTTATTGTTTGCAAGTGCTGAAAGAAAATCAGCTGCTTGATCTACATTTTCTATTAAATCTAAAAAAGCATCTTCTTTATTCATTTGCGGCCATACCCCCGTAAGACTGCATGAAGTTGAAAAATGCGCATTTCAACTTTGAACTACGCACTTTAAAGCTAAAGCCCTACGCTCGGTTTGAAAAGCCCTTGCTTAAATTCATACCGATAAAATCTGATGGATTTGTCCCAAAAATAGTGCGGTTTTGTTTCAGTCCGCTTTATCGAGCATGCTGGATACCGCTGAGATCGCCGTCTCTACAGAATCACACCGTGACTGGAAAGATAGGCGGACAAGATTATCGCCGCTGGAGAGATCAATTCCATCGGGGTCTAGACCTATCACTTTCCATTGTTTTCTTGTGGCGCCGAGGCCTCTGGATTTTGCAGCATAGAGAGAAATTTCTTCTGCCCGGTTTTCATTAAGTGTATCAATTGCGGCCTGTTCACCAGTGGCAATGCGATGGCTTGCTGTTGCGGGGCACAATAAGTCTTCTGGCTGAAGGTTGAATGCCTTCCCAAAACCTCCATTCAGGCTCGCGCGTTCTATATGGAGCTGGAAAAATACGAAATCGCCCAGATCGACATACAGTGCTCCCTTTGGGTTGTGGTTCAGGTAGCGGCGGCGGGCTCTCGCATAGTCTTGCGAGGCACGATCTATCTTCATCGCCCGACAATGGATAGTAACTCGCGGGTGCGCGAGAGGATCTCCTTTGCCCGGCTCCCCAAGCAGGAGGGAGCAAGCAGGGTGGGCGAGCAGTCCCGGTGTGTGTGCGGCAAGGCCCGATACCAGAATAAGCGGAGTTCCATCGACATCTGTAGCCACCGCAACGCGGCTGGCGAGCGGTCTGCGGGTTTCAGAGTCCAGAACTGCGATCGCTCCGTGGCGGGCGGTGCGCAGCAACGTTCTGGCAAGATGGATGGCTTCAGGTGTGGTCGGGCGGATCGGATCGTTTGTTTCGGACATAGGATCTGTATCTCAAATATGAGTATTCTTTTCCAGTTAAATCGCTTGATCCGAGTTGTCGGAGGTGGCTGAGACACAATCGCAATACGGCGACCAAATGGCACTCATCGGAGGCTCGTCGGATGCCTTCAGGTTTTGATGGCGGGCCAATTTCATCAAATGGAGCTGTCGCCTTAATGCGATGCAGGAAATGCATGAAGCTATGCAGCATGCGTGTGAAGAATATTATAAATCTGCATCATTTAGCGCAATTTTCCGCCAATGCGATAAAAGAGAGAATAAAAATCTAATAATATGGGCCAAAATCGGTTGAGAACGTGAACTGGTTCTAAAAAATGCGCTTGCAAAGTGACAAGCCACGCGTTTCGATAGGATCAGGCTGCGGGCAATGGGGTGCGCGCGGCATGATAATCCGTGGAGGCGGACAATAATGAAATTCTATCAGAAACTTCTCGCAGCGACCGCGCTTGTAGCTTTGATGAGCGGCGCTGCTTCGGCAAAGACCTTTGTGTATTGCTCGCCGGCATCGCCTGAAGGCTTCGATCCGGCAGCTTACACCGGTGGCGATACGTTCGATGCATCGGCACATCCAGTCTACAACCGTCTTGCGGAATTTGAAAACGGAACGACGAAGGTCGTGCCGGGTCTCGCAGAAAGCTGGGATGTTACCGACGACGGTCTGGAATATACCTTTCATCTGCGCAAGGGAGTCAAGTTCCACTCGAACGACTATTTCACGCCGACCCGCGATTTCAATGCCGACGACGTGATCTTCTCCTTTGATCGCATGCGCAACAAGGACAATCCTTGGCACCAGTACACTGCCGGCATCTCCTATGAATATTTCGACAGCATGGAAATGGGTGCGCTGATCAAGGAAATCACCAAGGTTGACGATTATACCGTCAAGTTTGTGCTGAACCGTCCGGAAGCGCCGTTCCTTGCAAATATCTCGATGCCTTTCGCTTCGATCATTTCGAAGGAATATACGGACAAACTCGCCGCCGACGGAAAAAAGAATGATCTTAACCAGATTCCGGTTGGCACCGGCCCGTTCCAGTTCGTGGCTTATCAGAAGGATGCCGTCGTCCGCTTCAAGGCCAACGAAAACTATTGGGGCGGCAAGCCGAAGATCGACGATCTGGTCTTCGCAATCACGACCGATCCTGCTGTTCGCGCGCAGAAGCTCAAGGCTGGCGAATGCCATCTGATGTCCTATCCTGCTCCGGCAGACATCAAGGGTCTTCAGGCCGATTCCAACCTCAAGGTTGACGAACAGGCTGGCCTCAACGTGGCTTATTTCGCGTACAACACGCTGAAGGCACCTTATGACAAGCCGGAAGTCCGCAAGGCATTGAACCAGGCGATCAACAAGCAGGCCATTGTCGATGCTGTGTTCCAGGGGCAGGGTCAGGTTGCCAAGAACCCGATCCCGCCGACAATGTGGGGCTATAACGACAAGGTCGAGGACGACAAGTACGATCCGGAAGCTGCCAAGAAGGCTCTGGAAGCCGCTGGCGTCAAGGATCTGAAGATGAAGTTGTGGGCAATGCCTGTCAGCCGTCCTTACATGCCGAACGCGCGTCGTACTGCTGAACTCATGCAGTCCGATCTGGCCAAGGTCGGTGTCAGTGCTGAAATCGTCTCGATGGAATGGGGTGAATACCTCAAGAAGTCGTCAGACAAGGACCGCGACGGCTCCGTCATCCTCGGCTGGACCGGTGACAACGGCGATCCGGACAACTTCCTGGGTACGCTCCTCGGCTGCGCAGGTGTTGGCAACAACAACCGCGCTCAGTGGTGCTACAAGCCGTTCGAAGATCTGATCCAGAAGGCCAAGATCTCGACCAGCCAGGAAGAGCGCACAAAGCTTTACGAAGAAGCGCAGGTGATCTTCAAGGAGCAGGCTCCTTGGAACACGCTCGCTCACTCGACGGTCTTTGTGCCGATGTCGGCCAAGGTGACGGGCTTCAAGCAGAGTCCGCTTGGCGATTACCGCTTCGAAGACGTCGATATTTCTGAGTAAAATCTGACAACACTAGCGGCCGGGTGTAGGGTGATCCTCTGCACCCGGTCGGAGTTTTTGTATGTTTCGTTTCATATTGAACAAACTCGTCTATCTGGTTCCGACCTTCATAGGCATCACAATCGTCGCCTTCGCCTTTGTCCGGGTTCTGCCGGGCGACCCCGTTCTGCTGATGGCAGGCGAGCGCGGCGTAAGCCCTGAGCGCCATGCCGAGCTGATGGCGCAACTCGGCTTTGACCGGCCCGTCTGGCAGCAATATCTGGATTATGTCTGGAACCTGCTGCACGGTGATTTCGGCCAGTCTCTGGTGACCAAGAAGCCCGTTCTCGTGGAATTCTTTGCGCTGTTTCCGGCAACTGTCGAGCTGGCTGTTTGTGCAATCATTCTGGCTATAGTCATTGGTATTCCCGCAGGCGTCATCGCAGCGGTCAAGCGCGGTTCATGGTTCGATCAAGGGCTAATGGGCATTTCGCTGGTCGGTTATTCGATGCCGATTTTCTGGTGGGCGCTGCTGCTGATCATTTTCTTTTCCGGTATGCTTCAGCTTACTCCGGTTTCGGGCCGAATCTCGCTGCTTTACTATTTCCCGCCTGTGACCGGCTTCATGCTCATCGACAGCCTGTTGTCTGATCAGAAGGGCGCTTTCGTATCCGCAGTCTCACACCTTGTCTTACCAACCATCGTGCTTGCAACCATTCCGCTTGCCGTGATCGCACGCCAGACGCGTTCGGCAATGCTGGAGGTGCTGGGAGAGGATTATGTGCGTACGGCACGCGCCAAGGGGCTGCCGACGCGCCGCGTTGTCGGGTTGCATGCATTGCGCAATGCGATGATCCCCGTCATCACCACCATCGGCCTGCAGGTGGGCGTTCTGATGGCCGGTGCAATTTTGACGGAAACGATTTTCTCATGGCCCGGAATTGGCAAATGGATGCTCGATTCCATCTCGCGCCGGGATTACCCGGTTGTTCAGAGCGGGCTATTGATAATCGCGTTCATCATCATGCTTGTGAACCTGGTCGTCGATCTGCTGTACGGCCTCATCAATCCGCGTATCCGGCATAAGTGAGGGTACTATGACACACTCAGCTATTCAGCCGGAAGTCGCCAACGACATCGGAAAACTCCGTGCCTTGAAAGATTTCTGGTTCTATTTCAGCGTCAATCGCGGTGCTGTAATCGGTCTTATTGTCTTCATGGCGCTTGTCGCCGTTGCAATTCTGGCGCCTGTTCTCTCTCCGCATAATCCATCAGAACAGTTTCGCGAATTCATGCTTGCACCTCCGTTTTGGGAAAATGGCGGATCGACCCGCTTCCTGCTCGGTACAGATGCCGTCGGGCGCGACATTCTTTCTCGCCTGATTTATGGTGCCCAATACTCGTTGCTGGTCGGCTTCGTCATCGTTATCATTTCGATGTGCCTTGGCATCACGATTGGTCTGATTTCGGGTTATTTCGGTGGCGGCGTGGACACGGTTTTCATGCGAATCATGGACGTGATTCTCGCGTTTCCGTCACTTCTGCTGGCATTGGTTCTTGTTGCCATTCTGGGCCCTGGTCTCATTAATGCAGTTCTGGCTATTACGCTCGTTTTGCTGCCGCATTTCTCGCGCCTGACTCGTGCTGCTGTTATGGCGGAAAAGGAACGTGAATATGTGACAGCCGCCAAACTTGCCGGTGCGAGCAGGCTGCGTCTCATGTTCAAAACCATCCTGCCGAATTGTCTTGCTCCACTGGTGGTTCAGGCAACGATGTCGTTCTCCAACGCCATTCTGGATGTGGCGGCACTGGGCTTCCTCGGCATGGGGGCACAGCCACCGACACCGGAATGGGGCACGATGCTAGCCGAAGCACGCGAATTCATCATGCGCGCATGGTGGGTCGTTACCTTCCCGGGCTTGGCGATCCTGATTACCGTTCTCGCCATCAATCTGGTTGGCGACGGCCTGCGCGACGCGCTTGACCCGAAGCTCAAGAGGAGCTGACTGATGGCGCTACTTGAAATCAAGAACCTGACAGTTTCCTTCGATACGTCATCGGGGCCCTTCAAGGCGGTCGATGGGATCGACATCACCGTGGACAAGGGTGAGGTCCTCGCCATCGTAGGCGAGTCCGGGTCGGGCAAGTCGGTTGGCATGCTCGCAGTGATGGGCCTTTTGCCCAAGACCGCGACCGTGACGGCCGATCTCATGAAATTTAACGGCCAGGATCTGCTGACGATGCCGGAAAAGGATCGTCGCAGAATTATCGGACGCGATATTTCGATGATCTTTCAAGAGCCGGTTGCCAGCCTCAATCCGTGCTTTACGGTTGGCTATCAGCTGGAAGAAGTCCTGAAACAGCATATGGGAATGGGCAGCTCGGCAAGCCGCGCCAGGGCCATCGAGCTGCTGGAACTCGTCGGCATTCGCGATGCGGCGGAACGGCTGAAAAGCTTCCCGCACCAGATGTCGGGTGGTCAGTGCCAGCGCGTCATGATCGCGATTGCGATTGCCTGTAACCCAAAGCTTCTCATTGCCGACGAGCCGACAACTGCCCTCGACGTAACGATCCAGAAGCAGATTCTCGATCTTCTTATGCGGCTTCAGGTGGAGCATGGCATGGGCTTGATCATGATCACCCATGATATGGGTGTGGTCGCAGAAACGGCGGATCGCGTGATCGTGCAGTATAAGGGGCACAAGATGGAAGATGCCGACGTGCTGTCGCTGTTCTCCGCTCCGAAGCATCCTTACACGCGTGCACTTCTTTCGGCCCTGCCGGAAAATGCGACCGGTGACCGATTGCCGACAGTATCCGACTTCGTCTTTGAGAGTACTAGTGCGGGAGAAGCATGATGAGCGAGATCGTTCTCGAAGCGCGCGACATCAAGCGCGATTATCATGTGGGCGGCGGTTTGTTCGGCAAACCGAAAGTAGTTCATGCCGTCAAGGGCGTGAGCTTCAAGGTCGAAAAGGGCAAGACGCTGGCAATCGTTGGCGAATCGGGTTGCGGCAAGTCCACGCTAGCGCGCATTCTGACCATGATCGACCCGCAGACGTCCGGGGATTTGATGATTGGCGGCAAGGATGTGAACATCGCTCGCGATGGCCTGACAGCCGAAATGCGCCAAAAGGTGCAGATCGTGTTCCAGAATCCGTATGGTTCGCTCAATCCACGCCAAAAGATCGGCGATGTGCTGGCCGAACCGCTGCTGCTTAACACCAATATGTCTTCTGAGGAGCGGCGGGACAAAGCGATGCAGATGCTGTTGAAGGTCGGCCTCGGCCGCGAACACTTCAATCGTTATCCGCATATGTTCTCAGGCGGCCAGCGCCAGCGTATCGCCATTGCCCGTGCGCTGATGCTCAATCCGAAGCTGCTGATTCTGGACGAGCCGGTTTCGGCGCTCGATCTTTCGGTGCAGGCACAGGTGTTGAACCTGCTGGCCGATCTGCAGGAAGAGTTCGGGCTCACATACGTTTTCATCAGCCATGACCTTTCGGTGGTGCGCTATATCGCCGACGACGTGATGGTGATGTATTTCGGCGAGGTGGTTGAATATGGTCCGCGCGAGGACGTATTCAGTAATCCCCAGCATGACTATACGAAGAAGCTTTTTGCGGCGACACCGCGTGCGGATGTCGATGCAATTCGTGCGCGTGTGGAAGCGCGTGCCGCAGCGAGACAGGCTGCTCAGGCCTGAGTACATTCAAACAGTCAGAAAAATGCCGCGTATTCTCATACGCGGCATTTTTGTATTTGTTGCATTAGAGCGTGTTACGATCTGATGGAAACGGACTGGCCCTAACCATTTGTTTTGGCACGTATCTTGCCCGAAAATCGTTTCACATTTTTCGGGAGGCGTTCTAGTTTGCGCGCTGCTGGTGCCAGGCAAGGGCGCGGACGATGTCGTCCGACGCGATCTTGCCGATGATGGTTCCATTCTCAACGATTCCGACATCACCGCTGCTGTCGGCGACCGCACTCATCAATTCACGAACCAGCGTTTCCCGGCGTGCAGTGGCCGCAAAGGGGCGGGGCGCGGTGTTGCGATCGAACGGGGTCATGATATCGCCAGCACGCAGGACACCGAGCGGGTTCATATGAGCAACGAAATCGGCGACATACTGATCGGCGGGATGAAGCAGAATTTCCTGCGGCGTGCCGCATTGAACAATGCGCCCACCTTCCATAATGGCAATGCGGTTACCGATCTTCATGGCCTCATCGAGATCATGACTGACAAAAACGATAGTTTTTTTCAGCCGTGACTGGAAGGCCAGAAGCTCGTCTTGCAGCCGCGTGCGGATGAGCGGGTCGAGTGCCGAAAAGGGTTCGTCCATCAAGAGGATGGGGGCGCCGGTCGCAAAGGCACGAGCGAGGCCGACGCGCTGCTGCATGCCGCCGGAAAGCTCGCTGACTTTGCGCTTGGCCCAGTCCTGAAGACCGACCAGTTCCAGCTGGTTGCGCGCCTTCGCCAGGCGGTCTTCTTTGCCCATGCCGGAAATTTCCAAGCCGAAAGCGACATTCTCTTCAACTGTGCGCCATGGCAGCAGGCCGAATTGCTGAAACACCATCGAAACAAGTTCAGTGCGCAGATGACGAAGCGTTCCCCGGTCTGCCTTGCCCACATCGATGCTCCGCTCGTTGTCGCGAACGAGAACGCGGCCGCGTGAAATCGGATTGAGCCGGTTGATGGCGCGCAGCAACGTCGATTTTCCGGAGCCGGACAGACCCATCAGAACGAGAATTTCACCTTCCTCTATATTGAGCGTGCAATTGTGGACGCCAAGGACGAGGTTGGTTTCCGCTTGAATCTGCGAGCGCGTTGCGCCCCGGTCGGCAAGTTCCAATGCGTTGTCGGTATCCTTGCCAAAAATAATGCAGACATCTTCAAGTGCGATAATGGTCATGGCCGCATTCTCCTATTTCTCGCGTCCGGCGCGGAAGATACGGTCAAGCACAATGGCGACCACGACGATGACAAGACCCGCCTCGAAGCCGAGAGCGGTATTGACGGAGTTGAGCGCACGCACCACCGGTACGCCAAGGCCGTCGGCGCCAACTAGCGCGGCGATAACCACCATCGAGAGCGATAGCATGATCGTCTGGGTGAGACCGGCGAGGATTTGCGGCGTCGCATAGGGCAGTTCGATCTTCCAGAGAAGCTGCGAACGTGAGGCGCCGAAGGCTTCACCGGCTTCGATCAGCGACGATGGCGTGGAAGATATACCAAGATGGGTCAGGCGAACCGGTGCAGGCAACACGAAGATTGCCGTTGCGAGGAGGCCCGGCACCATACCGATGCCGAAGAAGACAATCGCCGGGATCAGGTAGACAAATGTCGGCAGCGTCTGCATAAGATCCAGTACGGGACGCATTGCAGCATAGAGTGCGGGGCGGTGCGCTGCGGCGATGCCGAGCGGAACGCCGATCGCCATGCAGAGAAAGCAGGCGGAGAGCACGAGTGTCAATGTTTCAAGTGTGCGGTCCCAATAGCCCTGATTGATGATGAACAGAAACCCGATGACGGTCAGGATTACGACCGAGACCCGGCGCTGGATCAGCCATGCAATGATTGCAAAAATGACGATCAAAAGCAGTGGATGGGGAAGCTTGAGCACAAAAAGCAGGGCGTCGATGAGGCTCTGCATCACTGCGGCCAGCGTATCGAAAAAGCCGCCCATATTATTGGTCAGCCAGTCAACCACCGTTTTGGCGGTCGGTCCGACTGGAATTTTATAGTCCGTCAGCCAGTTCAACGATCAAGTCTCCTGCTGCGTTACTTTGTTGGAAAGGTGCGGGCATGCACAAACGATGAGGCCGCGGTCTGTCCGCGGCCTGCAAGTTTTACGTGTTAGAGGCCGAGAGCCGACTTGACGGCGGGCAACCCCTCCTTGCCATCAACAGTGGTTACACCGGCGAGCCAGGCATCCAGCACTGCCGGGTTGGCTTTCAGCCAGTCGGTTGCGGCTTTTGACGGTTCCTCGCCATCATCGAGAATCTTGCCCATGATGTCGTTTTCAATATCGAGCTTGAATTCCAGATTGGTGAGGAACTTACCGACATTCGGACATTCTTGCGTGTAACCGGTGCGGACATTGGTTTCGACCTTGGCACCGCCGAGATTGGGGCCGAAGAAATCGTCGCCGCCGGTCAGATATTCGATTTCGAAGCGCTTGTTCATGGGATGCGGTTCCCATGCGAGGAAAACGACAGGCTCCTTGCTCTTGATGCTACGCGCAACCTGAGCGAGCATGCCCTGTTCGGAAGATTCCGCCAGTTCGAATGACTTCAGATCGAAAGCGTCTTTGTTGATCATGTCGAGGATCAGACGGTTGCCGTCATTACCCGGCTCGATGCCATAAATCTTGCCGCCGAGCTTATCCTTGAATGTCGCAATGTCCTTGAAGTCTTTCAGGCCTTCGTCATAGGCGTATTTCGGCACGGCAAGCGTATATTTTGCGCCAGTAAGATTCGTGCGCAGCGTCTCGACGGTCTTGTTGTCCAGATAAGGCTGGAGGTCGGCAGTCATGGACGGGTTCCAGTAACCAAGAAACACATCGATGTCTTTCTTGCTGAGCGACGCATAAGTGACCGGCACGGACAGTACCTTGATATCCGTCTTATAGCCGAGGCCCTTGAGGATTTCGGTCGCGACAGCCGTGGTTGAGGTGATGTCGGTCCAGCCCACATCTGAAAAACGGACGGTGGAACAGCTTTCGGATTCTGCTGCAAAACTGGTGCCCGGCACGGCGAAGGCAGCTGTGCTCAGGACAAACGTAAACAGGCAGGTCGATACGGACTTCATTTTTCTCTCCATTTACCGGGCCGTTTTGACGGATTGATTATTTTTCCGGTTCCAGCTTTAGCAAACACCAATGCGTTTACCGTTCAAGTACCACAGCGGCGAAAATATTCTTGATTGCGACGTTTGCCGTAGGTTTCACTTACTTGCCGGAACTTTCGACCGAGGATTGTGTACGCAAAGGAACTCAGGCCGATGCAGGACGAAGCGGCGCAATGTTACGTATCAGCCATAGGGTTTCAACCCTTTCCTGCTGAAAATACCGGATAAATTCGCCTGCTTAGGTGATGGAGGTTGTCGAAAACACTGCCACACTCTATTTGAAGGAGGAGATCCTTCCGGGCTGTTTTTGACCCCATGGTCAGGACACTTCCGTTTGGCGGTCCTTGTGTTGGATGAAAGCGTTAGGGAGCCCGGAATTGCGGGCCGAGGGAAGGAATGAATACGGTGTGGAATGCAGTGCGGGGCGTTTTTTCCTTCCTTGGCCGTTTTATTGCGGCGCTGACCCGATTGATTGCCGTGCCGCTTGGTGGCTTGTGGCGGCTTTATCTACAGCTTGGAAACTTGTGGAAAGTCACAATTGCCATCGCCGTTATCGGTTTTGGTGGGCTTTATGTCTATTTCATCTGGCAGACTCAGGCCTGGACGAATTTCAATCCAGATTACCCAGCCAAGTATAGCTATCAGGAAGCGACTACGCCTGGCGAGGAAGTGCAGGCAAGGGTACCATCCGCACCTCCTGCGCCATCAACGCAAAATCCCGCCGGTTCGGAAAACCCGGAAACAGGACCAAAGCCAGATGAACCGAACGGGGCCGATCAGACAGGCACCCAGCCGGAGCCTGCAAGCCAGCCGGTTCAAGCGTCTTCTTCGGCTCGTAAATGCTCGCGTTCGGCGATTGCCGAGGTCGCAGCCGATCTCACCGATTTCAACGTGAACCAGAATGCATGGATTTCGTCCATGCTACTTTACAAGCTCGGCTTCTTTGGTCTGGATTGGGACCGCACGCCGTTTCTCGATAACAAGGCGTCGTTCCAACGCGGCATCAACGCCGCTGTGCGCCGTACAGCCATCGAACTGGTTGACAACATTGGCCGTCTGCGCGGCACGTCGCAGATCGATGCGGATCTGCAGAAGGCGCGTGGCAACCTCCAGTTTGCGGAAGACGCTTGGTATTTCGGCCTGAGCCCGTTCGGTCCGAAAACACCGACGCCTAGCTATTATCGCTCTGCAATCAAGGATTTGCGCGCCTTCAATGGCCGTCTGGAAAACTGCCAGGCAACGTTTGATGCGCGTTCCGACAATCTTATCCAGTTTGTCGATCGTATCGCAAGCGACCTTGGTTCAACGTCTGCGATCCTGAAAGACCGCGCCGAGAATTATCATGCGGGCTGGTTCGATACGCGCGCCGATGACCGTTTCTGGTTTGCTTATGGTCAACTCTACGCCTATTACGGCCTGCTCCGGGCCGCGCATTCCGACTTCCGGGGCGTGCTGGCTGAAAAGCATCTCGACGGTGTGTGGGACGAGATGGAAAAGCAGATGCGCGCAGCGCTGGACATGCAGCCATTCATCGTTTCCAACGGCAGTCCAGATGCATGGTTCACACCCTCCCACCTGACTACCATGGGTTTCTATATCCTTCGTGTCCGCTCCAATCTGGTGGATGTCAAACAAGTCCTGGAGCGCTAGGGTCGTCATGGAGCTACCCGCATTATTGCGTCAGGCCGTTGATACCGCGCTTGAAGGTGTGGCATTGGCCGATCTGAAGCGCGCCTCCAATCTTCTGTCCCGTCGCTACCGGGCGGAAACGCGGGATGGCAGGCTGCACATTGGTGATGATCTTGCGGCCAAAGCCTATCTCGCAGCACGCCTACCCGCGACCTATGCGGCGGTGCGCGCCAGTCTCGACAGTGCCGCCGAAGTCTGCCCCGGTTTTGAGCCGCAATCGATGCTTGATGTGGGGGCGGGGCCAGGAACGGCTCTGTGGGCCGCCAAGCAGTGCTGGCCGAGCCTCTCTATAGCTACGATGATCGAAGCCAGCCCCGCCATTCGAGCTGTTGGCAGCAGTCTCGCGCAGGATAGCGGATTTGCGTCAATCGACTGGCGCGCAGGCGATGTCGTGAAGGAAAAGCTCGATTTTCCCGAAGCAGATCTCGTGACGGTCGCCTATGTGCTGGACGAGCTTGCACCCGATGAAAGACGAGAGCTCGTTGAAGGGCTTTGGAATTCGACCCGTCAGATGCTGATTGTTGTGGAGCCGGGAACACCGACTGGCTGGCAGCGCATTCTGGCGGCGCGAGCGGCGTTGACCGAGAAGGGGGCTTATATTGCCGCCCCATGTGCGCATCATCTCGATTGTCCGCTGGTTGCACCCGACTGGTGTCATTTTTCGCGCCGGGTCGCCCGTTCGCGTATCCACCGGTTGACGAAGGGGGCGGAAGTGCCATGGGAAGACGAGAAATTTATCTATCTCGCTGTCGTGCGTGAACAGCCCGCCGGAGTGGCGGCACGCGTAATCGCTCCGACAAGAACCGGCGGGGGCAAGGTCGCTGTCAAGCTCTGCAATCGTGATGGCTCAGCGGAAGAGCGCCTCGTTACGAAAAGGGATGGCGATTTCTTCCGCTGGGCACGTCGCGCCAATTGGGGTGACGCCTCTTTATGACGGCTGCAAGGCCGCGCGCGGGGCGGGGCGGCTGATGATGAACACCATCGCTGCAGCGGCAAAGCACAGGGCGCCAGCCAGAATGAGTGCTGGCGTGTAGCTGTCATAGTCCGTTCGAACGAAGCCCGCGAAACCGGCTGCGGCGGCTGCGCCGACCTGATGGCCGGTGAACACCCAGCCAAACACCAGTCCTGCCTTTTCCGGCCCGAAGCGTTCGGCGGCAAGCTTGACGGTTGGCGGTACAGTGGCCACCCAGTCTAGGCCATAGAAGACCGCAAAGAGTGCCAGTTCATAGACCGAGAAATCGGTAAAGGTCAGATAGATCAGCGACAGGCCGCGTAGTGCGTAGAACCAGAACAGGAGCCAGCGGTTGTCGAAGCGGTCGGACAGCCAGCCGGACATAATCGTTCCGATCAGATCGAATGCGCCGATTACTGCAAGAATGCCCGCCGCGCCGACAGGGGCAATGCCGAAATCACCGCAGAGCGCGATCCAGTGCGTCTGGATCAGGCCGTTCGTGGAAAAGCCGCAAACGAAGAAGGTGAGAAACAGCACCCAGAAGGTGGAGGTGGACGAAGCTTCGCGTAACGTCACTAGCGGCGAGGCTATCATGGCGCCAAAGCTCTTTGTCGGTTCGGGCGCGGGAAGCGGGGCTGTTCGGCCATAGGGCTTCAGTCCGATATCTGCGGGGTGGTCGCGCATGAGAGCAAGGACGAGAAGCAGCGCTGCCAGCAAGAAAACCACCACCACAGTCAGTGATGTGCGCCACCCGATTGTCTGGCTTACGCTGGCAAGGATGGGCATGAACACGAGCTGGCCGGTGGCATTGCTGGCGGTCATCAGACCGACGACAAGGCCGCGCCGCTTTTCAAACCAGCGTGCAGCGACGGTCGCGCCAAGCACAAGCGCCGTCATGCCGGTTCCAAGGCCGATGACGACGCCCCACAGTGCCACCATCTGCCATTCCGTGGTCATGAATATGGAGCCGATAAGACCAGCTGAGATCATGATGAGCGCCGCAGTGACGACCCTGCGCAGGCCGAACTGGTTCATGAACGCTGCGGCAAACGGACCCATTAGCCCGAACAGCACGAGACGCAGAGCCATCGCAAAGGAAATATTCGCATTGGTCCAGCCGAATTCGCGCTGGAGAGGGTCGATCAAGATGCCCGCAGACCCCATGGCGGCGGCGGTTGCCAGCATGGTTAGGAAGGTGATGGCGGCAACGACCCATCCGTAATGGATGTTCCGCTGTGCGAGAAAACTGGCAAGGCGGGCAGAAATCATCTTCGGCGCTTTCTAGTCGGGACCGGCTCCTGCGCCGGGCTCAGATTGGAAGGCGAAACCGCTTGCCACCTACTAGCCGTGCGGATCCCTGTCATTGTTTTCGGTCAATTCAAGCGTAGCTGGTGTTCAAGCGCTGCTGATGGCACAATCGTTCTCAAAGTGCGCGCAGAAGCCCCTCCAGTTTTTCGACGCCCTCGTTTCCAAGGCGCATTTCGATTTCCTCCTGCGCCTTGTCCCAGAGCGGGCTTCCGCGTTCGACAAGATCCTGCCCCGCATCGGTTAGTGTAACGCTCGTCTCGCGGTGGTCCTTGCTTTCACCTGGCTCAATCAGACCCATGCGCTGCAACACTTTCACATTACGCCCCATGGTGGATCGATCCAGCTCAGCCATATGCGCCAGTTCGGTCAGCGAAAGCGATTTCGCTCGCTGGACACGGCGCAACAGGCTGAACTGCGCCACATTGATGCCAAGCGGCGCCAATGCCTCGTCATATATGGTCGAGGTCTTTCGTGCTGCCTGGCGCAGAAGAATGCAAAAACACGTATGCGACATAAAGCGGGTATATACCCGCAATTAAGTGCTGACAAGTATCAAGACTGGAAAAGATCGCTTTGGCATGAAGGTTCATGACCGGAGCAGACCGAAATCGATCGCTGTTCGGGCTTCCCGCTGTCGCTGTTACACAGCGATATGGGCGGTTTCTTTCACTTCTTCCATCACGGCATAGGTATGGGATTCGCGCACACCGGGCAATGACAGCAGGGCTTCCGAAAGAAAGCGGCGGTAGTGATCCATGTCAGAAACACGGGCTTTTACGAGGTAATCGAAACCACCTGCAACCATGTGGCATTCCAGGATGTCCGGGTTGTTGCGCGTGAAGCTTGAGAAGGTTTCGAAGACTTCCGGTGTGGTGCGGTCAAGCTTGATCTCGATGAAAACCAGCATGGCGCGGTCAAGCATTTTGGGCGACAGGCGCGCAGAGTAGCCCAGAATATAGCCTTCACGGGTCAGGCGTTTGACACGTTCGGCTGTCGCCGTCTGTGAAAGATTTATGCGATCGGCGAGTTCGGTATTGGTCAGACGCCCGTTTTCCTGAAGAGCGTGCAGAATACTCCTGTCCATCGCGTCGATATTTTTCATTCGTGTGTCCCCAATGGCCGTCTGCCGGCAGCGGCTTTTTTCTTCGTTATTAAATAAGTAGCCACCGAAATGAATCCGAATTCGAAGCCAGGCGCAAGACGAAATTTGTAGGGGGACCTTACAAATTTAGTGAAGGTTTGAATTGATCCGTTCCTAATGCGAGCGAGGCGTCGATATGCAAGTTAAGGTTGCATATAAATGCAACCTATGGTATGTATATGGTGTACTTAAAATAATACTGCACGTAAAAATTTAGCACTTCTGGGGCATTTCAGTGATGTTCCACTCCAAACAGACAGGGAACCCCGCTTATCCTTGTTTGTATTGTCCTCATTAGGGGCAAGGGAAAATCCGGGCCGTTCCACAGGGCCCGGATTTTTTTAGACAGCCATATGGGAGCAGTGTGGAATATTTTCCTGTGCCAGAACACTGGGAAATATGTCAGGTGCCGGATCGTGCCGGTATATACAGACGTTCGTCTGCTTCCTGTATCAATGCAGTGACCGACGTGCCGCGAATTTTCCAGTTGCAAGGTGGGACGAGGGGCGCTAACAGTGTGCCCATGAACATTTCGCGCATTGTCATCAACGGTTGGTGGTGGGCCCGCTAAAAGCGGCCACGCAGGCGTTTGCGCATATGCGTTAAGGATACAGGCCGCTGGGATCATCCGGGCGGCTTTTTTTGTTGGCTGTCCGCATGAAACTGCCGGAACGGGAAGCCGGGATTTGAGAGCAATCATGGACGGGCGAAAAACGCGAAATGATTTTCGCCCGTCCATGTTGAAGTACATGCAACAAGGTTTGGGATAGCCGGTCATGAATGCGAAGATTGCCGATAGCGAGATATTTCAGCACGAAACCGCAGGCGGTATCGTCGTCGAGCGCTCGCGCCACCTCACCACCTATAAGGGTGCCATCGAATCCTATATCGATGCGCTGAACGAAAGGCGCGGCGCGGTATTCTCGTCCAACTATGAATATCCTGGCCGTTATACGCGATGGGATACGGCAATCGTCGATCCGCCGGTCGCGATCACGTCAAGTGCGCGCACTATGCGCATCGAGGCCTTGAATGCCCGTGGTGTGATCCTGCTTCGTCCCATTCTGGATACGGTGCAATCGCTTGCCGAAGTGACTGTGGGAAAATCCACCGAACAGCGCATCGATCTGACGATTGCAGAGCCGACCGGCACTTTCACTGAAGAAGAGCGTTCACGCGTGCCTTCGGTCTTCACAGTGTTGCGCGCCATTGTCGGACTGTTCTTCTCCGAAGAAGATTCCAATCTCGGTCTCTACGGCGCTTTCGGTTACGACTTGGCTTTCCAGTTCGACACTATCGAATATAAGTTGAAGCGCCCTGACGATCAGCGCGATCTTGTGCTTTTCATTCCTGATGAAATCTTCGTTGCGGACCATTATGCGGCGCGCGCCTGGGTGGACCGTTATGAGTTTACCTGCGGCGGCTCGTCCACTCACGGTCTTGATCGTGCAACGCCTGTGCAACCATTCAAGCCTGCCGAACGAGAATTGCCGCGAGGCGATCATAATCCGGGTGAATATGCGAAGCTGGTTGAGCGGGCCAAGGAAAGTTTCAAGCGTGGCGATCTGTTCGAGGTTGTGCCGGGGCAGACCTTCTATGAACGCTGCCATACCGCCCCTTCGGAAATCTTCCGGCGGTTGAAGACGATCAATCCATCGCCTTATTCCTTCTTCATCAATCTTGGCGAGAACGAGTATCTGGTTGGGGCGTCGCCGGAAATGTTCGTGCGGGTCAATGGACGCCGCATCGAAACCTGTCCGATTTCCGGCACGATCAAGCGCGGCGAGGATGCGATTTCGGATTCCGAGCAAATCCTGAAGCTGCTCAACTCCAAAAAGGATGAGTCCGAACTGACGATGTGTTCGGATGTGGATCGCAACGACAAAAGCCGCGTTTGCGAACCGGGTTCGGTGCGGGTCATCGGTCGCCGCCAGATCGAAATGTATTCGCGTCTTATCCATACGGTCGATCATATCGAGGGGCGTCTGCGGGATGGCATGGATGCCTTTGACGGCTTCCTAAGCCATGCATGGGCGGTTACTGTCACTGGCGCGCCAAAGCTTTGGGCGATGCGTTTCCTTGAGGAAAACGAACGCAGCCCGCGTGCGTGGTATGGTGGCGCCATTGGCATGATGCATTTCAACGGTGATATGAATACGGGCCTCACGCTGCGTACCATTCGTGTTAAGGATGGCGTCGCTGAGATACGCGCAGGCGCTACGCTCCTGTTCGATTCCAATCCGGAAGAAGAGGAAGCGGAAACCGAACTGAAGGCTTCTGCCATGATTGCCGCCGTGCGTGAGGCACAGAAGAGCAATCATGTCGTTGAAGAACAGGCAGCCGCAAAGGTGGGTGAGGGCATTTCGGTCCTACTCGTCGACCATGAAGATTCGTTCGTTCATACGCTGGCTAATTATTTCCGTCAGACAGGCGCAACTGTCTCGACCGTGCGGTCTCCGGTGGCGGAAGAAATCTTTGATCGCGTCGACCCGGATCTTGTGGTGCTGTCGCCCGGACCGGGCACACCGCAGGATTTCGACTGCAAGGCGACGATTGAAAAGGCACGCAAGCGGGAATTGCCGATCTTCGGCGTCTGCCTTGGTCTTCAGGCACTGGCCGAAGCCTATGGCGGCACGCTGCGTCAGCTGCGTATTCCGATGCACGGCAAGCCGTCACGTATCCGTGTGTCGAAACCGGAGCGCATTTTCTCTGGTCTGCCCAGGGAAGTGACGGTTGGGCGTTATCATTCGATCTTCGCCGATCCGGAGCGTTTGCCGGATGACTTCCTCGTGACAGCGGAAACGGAGGATGATGTCATCATGGCTTTTGAACATAAGAAGGAGCCGGTGGCCGCCGTTCAGTTCCATCCGGAATCTATCATGACGCTTGGACAGAATGCAGGCATGCGCATGATCGAGAACGTCGTGACGCATCTGGCAGGCAAGGCCAAGGCGCGCCGCACCAACTGACCGAACGTTCATTTTTGATCGCAAACCGGCCGCAGCCACAAGCTGCGGCCGGTTTCTTTTTATGTGCTGAAGGCGCTTTTCCGGTGCTTGCTCCGGCAACTCATTTGCAACTGTAATGCCTTGCATTTGCAGAAGAAAATTAAATGCGGGAAGTCAAAAACAGGGGTACGAACTTCGGTCGATCTGGGTTATAGAACGGCAAGTGAATTGCTGTTGCATACGCCAGATGCGTTGTGGGCACGTCCTGCGTTCAAGCTAAAGCATTTTGCAGTTGGATGGAAACATTTGACGCCGCATAAATGCGTAAAAACAATTAGTTAGGACATTTCTCCTGGTTCAGTTTAAATCAAGAATGTTCTAATGCGTGAGGGCCGCGAAGTGGTCCGCACCGGTTTTCCGGACAAGAATTAAAGTCAATCGAAGGTTCGTCATGGACGCGAGTGCAAAAGTTCGGCGGCTTGCCGCCTGGTCGATTCCTATCGCACTTGGCGTGATGGGGTTGAAATATCTGGCCTATGCGCTGACGGGTTCAATAGCACTCTATTCGGATGCGCTGGAATCCATTGTCAATGTGATCGCAGCGGTAGGCGCCTGGTGGGCGATCCGGGTCAGTTATTTGCCAGCCGATGACAATCATCCCTTCGGACATCACAAGGCGGAGTATATCTCCGCGGTTGTGGAAGGTGTATTGATCACGGTGGCGGCGCTGTTGATTTTTCGCGAGGCGTGGTTCGCGCTGCACATGCCGCGCCAGCTTAATGAGCCGTGGCTGGGACTCGGTATCAATACGGTTGCTTCCGTCATCAACGGTTTGTGGGCAACGCTGCTCATCCGCACAGGACGTAATTCGCGTTCTCCAGCGCTGGAAGCGGACGGTCGGCACATCATGACCGATGTGTTCACCTCGATTGGTGTTCTGATCGGTCTCGTGGGCGCGGTCGTGACCGGCTGGGCGGTGCTCGATCCGCTGCTGGCCATTCTGGTGGCGATCAATATTCTCTGGCAGGGCTGGCACGTCATCAATTCGTCCGTGCAGGGGCTGATGGATATCGCCGTCGAGCCGGCGGAAGAAATGCGTATCCGCGATGTCATTTCCGCCAACGCAGGCGGGGCAATCGAAGTTCACGACCTGAAAACCCGGATTGCGGGCCGGGTTACCTTCGTCGAGTTTCATCTCGTTGTTGCGGCGGATATGAGCGTTGGTGATGCCCATGTGATCTGCGATCGCATTGAGGATGCCTTGAAGACACAGATTGAAAGCGTGCGGGTGGTGATTCACGTCGAGCCTGAAGACGAGGCGAAACTGCCGCCGGGGACGATTGCTGTTCCTTTCGCGTGAGACAAACTATCGTCTTGCGCACGCCGGATCTCGCGTGTAAAAGCTTTGTCCATGATTACGAGGAACGCAACATCTTTGGGACATTCGGCTGCCGCTTATGGCGTGCGCGTCAATGTTTGCGTTCTAAACTCGCTTCTTACTCTCGGCCTTAGCGGCGATCGCCGGGCTCGTTGAAAGGAGCGTCCGGCGGTCGATCTCGGTCCCGCTGACGTCTGCTCCTTTCTTTACAATCCTGTTATAATCGCTCATTAGAACACCGCGCTTGACGGCATGGAATGTCGCTTGAAAAGCCGGGAGGAACCGAGACATGAATCAGACTATCGCCACGCCGCAAACCGCTCCCACGTCCATTTCAGAGCGTAAGGGCATGCCCGTCGCGGGCACCAAATATTCGCCATTCCCCGCACCGCAGCTCAATGACCGCACCTGGCCCTCCAAGCGCATCGAGAAGGCTCCGATCTGGTGCTCGGTCGATCTGCGCGACGGCAATCAGGCACTGATCGACCCGATGGGACATGACCGCAAGGAGCGCATGTTCCGCTTGCTGGTCGATATGGGTTTTCCGGAAATTGAAATCGGTTTTCCATCCGCATCGCAGACGGATTTCGATTTCTGCCGCTGGGCTATCGAACAGGGCAATGTGCCCGATGAAATCGATTTGCAGGTTTTGGTACAGTGCCGCCCGGAGCTGATTACCCGTACTTTCGAAGCACTGGAAGGTGCGAAGACCCCGGTCATCCATTTCTACAATTCCACCAGTGAATTGCAGCGCCGCGTCGTGTTCGCCAAGGATGTTGGCGGCATCAAGCAGATCGCAACTGATGCAGCCAAGATGATCATGGATATGGCTGCGAAGGCTGGTGGCGGCTACCGTTTCCAGTATTCGCCGGAAAGCTTCACCGGGACCGAGCTGGATGTTGCGTTGGAAATCTGCAATGCGGTGATCGAGATTGTCAAGCCGACAGCCGACAACAAGCTGATCGTCAACCTGCCGTCCACGGTGGAGATGAACACGCCAAATGTCTATGCCGATCAGATCGAGTGGATGTGCCGCAACCTCGACAACAGGGAAAACCTGATCATTTCGCTGCATCCACACAATGACCGCGGCACGGGCATCGCTGCCACGGAGCTGGGTTTGATGGCCGGCGCGGACCGTGTTGAAGGCACGCTGTTCGGCAATGGCGAGCGTACCGGCAATGTGGATGTGGTGACGCTGGCGCTGAACATGTACACGCAGGGCATCGATCCGGAACTGGACTGCACCGACATCAACCGGATGAAGGAAGTCTACGAATATTCCAACCAGCTGAAGATCGCCGAGCGTCATCCTTATGTCGGCGAACTGGTCTATACTGCGTTCTCCGGTTCGCATCAGGATGCCATCAACAAGGGTATGAAAGCGCGCCGCTCGGCCAACTCGCCTATATGGGAAGTGCCGTATCTGCCTATCGACCCGCAGGATGTGGGGCGGTCCTACGAAGCTATCATCCGCATCAATTCGCAATCGGGCAAGGGTGGCATCGCTTACATTCTCCAAGCTGATTACGGCCTGAACCTGCCGCGCAATCTTCAGGTGGAATTCCGCGAGATCGTTCAGCAGATTACGGATGATGAAGGCAAGGAACTGCCATCGAAGCGTATTCACGAGGCGTTCCAGCAGCTTTACGTTGCCCAGCCGAATGCGCGGGTCAAGTTCGTGGATCATCACACGTTCCCTGATCCGGAGCAAAAGGGACGGCGCATTCTGACGGCTGAAATCACCGATAATGGCGTGACAAAGAACATCGAAGGCAGGGGGACCGGTCCAATCGACGGCTTCGTTGACGCGTTATCAAAATATCTTGGCGTGAAAATGTCGGTCGTCGATTATTCCGAACACTCACTTCAGCAGGGTTCCGATGCGTCGGCTATTTCCTATGTCGAAATGGCCCATCCTGGAGGCAAGCTGTTCGGAGTCGGCATCAATGACAATATCGTCAGCGCTTCGCTGGAAGCCGTCGTGTCGGCTGCCAATCGCGTGATCGGTAAGTAAGACGTTCACTTTGAAACGAAAAAAGCGGCGCTTCGGTGCCGCTTTTTTTGTTGGAGGATCAATAGAGAACCCGTTCGTTAAGCTTTGTTATGTTCTCGCTCGCGTCGGATATGCCGTGTTCCTCCATCACGCATGACCAGCCGCCTTCGGAGCGCCGGTTGATGCTGAAAATGTTATAACGTGCGGCAGGTTTGTGTCCGCCGAAGCTCTGGCTTGCGGACGGAACGCTGATGACGGGCACTTTTCCGTTAGGGCCATCGATCTCGTAGTGGGTTACCAGATGCGTATGCCCATGGATGACAAGTTCAGCACCATGTTCCAGGATGATTTTCTGGAAACGGCGAATGCCGTAAAGACGCTTATGGGCCGGTGTCGCCCCATAGACGGGCGGATGATGAATCATCACGACGCGAAACAATCCGCGTGAACCGGCTTCATCGAGCATTGCCGCCAGACGCTTGGCCTGCGCGGAACGGAAATCGCCGCTTGCCATGAAAGGGGCTGTTGCGCGTGACGATGAGACACCGATCAGCGCTGCGGGACCGCGTGCGCGCAAATAGGGAAATTGCGGACGTGCGCCCTTGTTATCAATACCATCGCCGCGCATCCACGGCTCCCATTTCCGGCATGACTTATCCAGTGCGCCGGGAACATAGGCATCGTGATTGCCGGGAACGACAGAAACGTCGTTGGGATCTCCCAACTGGGCAAGCCAGTCATGGGCAATATCTATTTCCAGATTGAGCGCCAGATTGACAAGATCGCCGGTAATCGCGATGTGATCCGGCGATTGCGCCATCATGTCGGCGATGAGGGTGTCCAGCACCGTTCCATGCATCGCATCCTTGCGATTGCGCAGCCAGTTGATGTAGCCGGTGATACGCTTCGATGCCAGCTCGCGGTATCGCACGCGGGGCAGGGGCGAAAGGTGGATATCGGATATATGGGCGAGGCGGAACATAAAGCCCATTTACTGTATTATTTCTGAAATCGAAACCGTGTTTAGCTACTTTCTATTGATGTGACGTACGATTTCAGTAGAGGATGTGGATGCCTCCAGGAGAGACGGTATGCGTTTTCGTCATTTTATATTTCATTCATATTTTCTATTGCGGCGTCCCATGACATTGGGAGTGCGGGCAATCGTTTTTGATGAGAGAAAAAATTCGGTTCTTCTTGTGAAGCACACTTATGTCCCCGGCTGGCAATTGCCGGGCGGGGGGGTGGAGCGTGGCGAGACTTTTGGGCAGGCGCTGGAGAAAGAGCTCAGGGAAGAGGCCAATATCGTCTTGAAGGGAAAGCCGCAGCTTTTCGCGCTTTACAAAAATGCACATGCCTCTCCGCGTGATCATGTTGCGCTTTATATCTGCCGGCAGTTCGAGCAAACCGCGCCGCGCCTGCCGGACAGGGAGATCGCGGAATGCGGTTTCTTCACGCTCGACAATCTGCCGGAAGGAACTACCTCTTCGACCAAGAGGAGACTGCAGGAGGCCTTGCATGATCTCGACCCCCTGCCTTTGTGGTAAGATCAGTCTTCGCGAAAGCGGTCTCTGTCATGCGGGGCCGAAAAATCGATATCCGGGCCAAGGGGGACAACACCTGTCGGATTGATTGTCTTGTGGCTTCGGTAATAGTGTCCCTTGATGTGCTCCATATTGACCGTCGCAGCCACACCCGGCGCCTGATAAAGCTCGCGCGTGTAGTTCCACAGGTTCGGATAGTCGGCGATGCGGTGCAGGTTGCACTTGAAATGGCCGACATAGACCGGATCGAAACGAACCAGCGTCGTGAACAGACGCCAGTCAGCTTCCGTCAGGCTGGAGCCGGTCAGGTAGCGCTGCCCGGATAACCGGTCCTCCAGAGTGTCGAGTGCAGCGAACAATTGCTTGAATGCTTCCTCATAAGCCCCTTGGGTGGTCGCGAAGCCAGCGCGATAAACACCGTTATTGATGTTTGGATAGATGAAATCGTTGAGCGCATCGATTTCGCTGCGCAGTGCCTTGGGATAGAAATCGAGCGAGGCATCACCGAATTCGTTGAAAGCGGTGTTCAGCATCCGGATGATTTCCGACGATTCATTGGAAACGATGGTTTCGCGCTGCTTGTCCCACAGCACAGGCACGGTCACACGGCCGGAATATTCCGGGTCGGCTCGGGTATATATTTCATGGAGGCGCTTCGAGCCGTAAAGAGGGTCGCCCGTGCTTCCAGTTGTTCCGTAGAGCGTCCAGCCTTCTTCCGCCATGAGATAGTCGACCGCCGAAACCGAAATGACATCCTCAAGTTTCTTCAATGCGCGGAAAATCAGTGTGCGGTGCGCCCAAGGGCACGCATAGGAAATGTAAAGGTGATAGCGACCGGGTTCAGCCTTGAAGCCACCTTCGCCGCTTGGACCGGCGGTGCCGTCGGCTGTGATCCAGTTGCGGAATTGCGATTTCGAGCGCTCAAAGCGGCCCTGCGTGGCTTTGGTGTCATACCAGACGTCGTGCCATTTGCCTTCAACCAGAAGTCCCATGTGATTTCTCCTTTGAAAAGAGAATAGGGCGTCAGCGATTATTTTGCAGCAGTGCGCACCGTGAACAGTGCGTAACGGTGCCAAAAAGATAAGTAGATACCGCCGTTTTGAAAAAAATAGTTTTACCTGTGACCAATTTGGTGATACGCAGCTTCCAATTCGCGGCCAAGCTGGATTATGGCCTACTGGAGAGATTGAATGGAAATGCTTTTCATCCGACGATGAAACTTGGGCTGCGCCACCGCGCAGATGCATTCCATTGACCTTTTGAAGATCATTGATCTCTCTTATTGCGATTAAAGCCCATGCAGCAGCTTGAACTGACCTACGCGCAGGAAAATCCCGCGCACGATATCGAAATCGAAGCCATCAATGCCGAAGCTTTCGGTCCGGGCCGCTTCACCCGTGCCGCGCATTTTATCCGCGAGGGCGGTCCGCACGATCTGAGCCTGTCGTTTGTCGCGCTGATGGGCGGCATCGTGATCGCTTCAGTGCGTCAGACGCGGGTAACCGTTGGAGGGACGCCTGCACTTTTGCTCGGTCCTCTCGCTGTCCGGCCCGTCTGGAAAAAACGCGGTATCGGCGGCACCTTGATGCGTATGTCGCTGGAGGCTGCAAAAAAGGCTGGACACAAGCTGGTCATTCTGGTCGGCGACGAACCCTATTATGGGTCGTTCGGCTTTAAACTGGCACAGCCCGGTGCCATGGTCATGCCTGCCCCGGTCGATCCTCGGCGTATGCTTGCGTGCGAGCTGGTGCCCGGTGCGCTGAACGGCGTCAGCGGTATCGTGTGTCACGCCAACCGAGTTTAATGTGCCTTGAAGTGTTCTAAATATTTGTTTTGGCACACCTCTTACCCGAGGCCGTTTCGTCTTCTTCGGGACTTTAACGAGTAAAACGAGGGAAAGTGAGGGACGGGTTACCGCCCTTCACGGTACCACATGCCGCCAAAGACGACGAGCAGGGCGGCGAGCGCCAGAAAGCCAGAGAACAGCGGCAGGCGGTCAATGCTTTTCAACTGGGTATCGGCGGTTTCCCGCAGGCCTATCCAGTCATTGCCGCTCGCGGCACGATTGGCTCTGACGGCGGTAATCGCTGGCACCTGAATTGTACTGTCTGCATTTGCATGTAAGCGATGAACGGAACCGCCGGTTGCGGCTGCGAGTGGTTGCAGACGGTTCGTCGTTGAAAGGCTGTCGGAAAATTCCGGTGCATTGACGGGACCGACATGCGCTAGCGCTTCCAGATTACCGTTCTTCACCCGGAAAATGCCGATCTCGTCAGTTTGAAGGGCGCCTTCGAAAAGGCCAGGCTTGCTCTGCTCGAGATTGACTGGCAATTCCTTGCCGGAGGGTGTTGTAACGGTGGCCGTGCCAGGGTTGTCGCCCATGGTCTGGCGGCGAATGGACAGCGTACGACCGTTGCCGGTGGCCGTTAGCGCTTCTTCTTCCAGTTCCGGTTCCTGCATCAGCCAGTGGGCGATACGACGATAAAGCGAGGCATAAGGGCCGCCGCCTTCAAAGCCCCGCGCCCACAGCCAGCCCTGATCGGAAAGAAACATGCCGACGCGTCCCTTGCCGATACGGCTCAGGACCAGCAGCGGCTTGTTATCGGCGCCGCTCATAACCGTTTCGCCCTGCGGCGCGGTGATGTCGATTGTACGGAACCAACGGCTCCAGCGTGGCGGTTCCTGATCGCTGCCATCGAGACCACGTGTGACAGGATGGCGTTTGCCGAGGTCTGTCAGGCGTGGGTAGAATGCCTTTTCCGTCACCGTGCCGGTCGGCATGGCCGGCAGAGCGCTGTAGAGTGGTGTGCGGGCAATCGACATTTCGCCAGCATATTCGGGTCCGGCTGCAATCAGCAATGCGCCGCCATTCTCCACATATTGCGCGATATAGTCGTAATAGAGGAGCGGCAGCACATCGCGGTGCTGATATCGGTCAAGAATGATCAGATCGAATTCGTTGACCTTGTCCACGAAGAGCTCACGCGTCGGGAAAGCGATCAGCGACAATTCGTTGATCGGGGTGCCGTCCTGCTTTTCTGGCGGACGCAGAATGGTGAAGTGGACGAGATCCACCGCGGCGTCTGATTTCAGCAAATTGCGCCATGTACGTTCGCCATTGTGCGGCTCGCCGGAAACAAGCAGCACGCGCAGATTTTCGCGAATGCCATCAACTGTAGCGACGGCACGATTGTTAGCATCCGTCACTTCGCCGGGAATGGTAGGCGTGGCGATTTCGACGATGTTCACGCCCGCACGCGGCAGAGTGATGGTGACAGGTGTTTCCTGTCCGGGCCGCGCCTCTTCTTCCGCCACGGTTTCGCCGTTGACGCGGATCTCGACCGGGGCAGGGCTGCCAAGATTTTTGCCTTCGTCGATTACCGTGAAGGACATTTCGAGCGGCTTGCCGCTGATGCCGTAGCGTGGAGCCTTGTTGAAGCGGATACGGCGGTCGAACTCGTCGGGTTTACCCGTTACAAGGGCGTGCAGCGGTGCGTCGAAGCCAAGAGCGTTTTTGTTGGCGGGGATGTCATGCACCTGCCCGTCGGTTATCATGATCGCCCCGGCCACGCGGGAAGGCGGGACATCGAGAAGCGTACGGGCGAGCGGGCCGAAAAGCCGGGTTGCGTAACCGTCTTCGTTTTCGCCGGGCTTGCCCGTTTCCACCACGCGGGTTTCAAACTGCGGCATGGCCGCAAGCTGGTCCTGCACGGCTTTCAAAGCGGCATCACTGTCCGCACGACGCTGCCCCAGCTCCTGACTCTGACTGCGATCCACAATCACGGCGACGACGCTTTTCAACGGCTCGCGTTCTTCATTGATGACAACCGGATTTAAAAGCGCCAGCGCAAGCGCTGCGGCTGCCAACAGGCGGACCAGACCACCGCGCATCCGAAGTGCGACTGTCGCCAGGACGAGAAGCCCGAGCGGCACCAGAATGCCCACAAGCCATGGCAACGATAGGAACGGTTCGAATTCGATGTTCATTCTCACCTCCTAATTGCCAAGCCGTTCAAGCAGGGCCGGAACATGGACCTGATCGGACTTGTAATTGCCGGTGAGCATATACATCACAATGTTGACGCCGCCGCGAATGGCATAGATGCGTTGCATCGGATCGTTCGGAACGGTGGGTAGCAGGGGATTGCCCTGTTCATCCACGGCCCATGCGCCTGCGAGATCGTTCGCCGTGATCATAATCGGTGTCACGCCGTCGCCGGTACGTACAGGGCGGTCCTGTGGCGAAGCATTCGGCGTTGTTGCCTCAACCCAGAGAGGACTTCCTTCATAGCGTCCCGGAAAATCCGGCATGATAAAGAAGGATTTGGTCAGCACGTGATCATCCGGCACAGGCTCCAACGGCGGGACGTTCATCCCGTCCAGAATGGCGCGCAATCGCTGGTTGGCTGGCGATGCGGCGGGATCGAGACTTGCACCGGCCTGCAATTGATCGCGGGTGTCGAACAGAACAGTGCCGCCCTTCTGCATATAAGCATCAATGCGGGCGACGGCTTCCGCACTGGGCATGGTGTCGCCCGGATCGACCGGCCAGTAAATCAGCGGGTAAAAAGCAAGCTCGTCTTTCGCGGGATCGACGCCTATGGGATCACCCGGTTCCAGTGCGGTTTTATCCGTGAGAGCAAAGCTTAGCCCCCGCAGACCGGCCTTGCTGATATTGTCGGTCTCGGGATTGCCGGTGACGACATAGGCAAGATGCGTTTTCGAGACGGAGTTGATGGTCGCTTCATCGCCGGGCTTGCTGTCGTCGTGGGTTTGTTTGGGCGGTTCCTGAGCTTGCACCATTTCCATATTGGCGGGCAGCAGGTTAAACGCCATCGCGCCCGCCAACAAAGCTGCAAGCGTGGCGATCCTGGTGCGATTTTTCATTCGACGGCGAAATGCACCACGCAGCCAGAGCATCAGGAGGGTATCGAGCACCAACAGCATAGCGGCAGTGGCAAAGAACGGACCGGATAGCGAAAGAGACTGATCGGTGTCATAAGACAAAGATGTAATGCCCACCGATAGTGTGGGCTGTTTGATCGCCTGCAATGTCGTTTCACCGTCTGGAAAGAGATTCAGCGCCTTCAGTCCGTTCTCGTTGCCGTAAAAGCCGGGCGGCGTATTGATGCTAACACTGGGCTGTTTGTTTTTCTCCACTATCAGCGGCCTTGCTTCCGATGACGGAGGCACCAGGGTCCCGGTGGCTGACAGGAGCTGATAAGGGGGCAGCGAAACCGCATCCTGATTGTCGTTGGTGCCCGTGCGCTGCGAAAGCGACACGATCCGGCGCAGCATCTCCACAAATGTGCCGGAGATGGGAAGGTTCGACCATGTTGCGTCCGGCGCGGTGTGAAACAGGATGACATTGCCGCGTCCGCGACGCTCGCCCGTGACAAGCGGCGTGCCATCTTGCAAAACTGCATAAGTCTTGTCGTTCAGATCGTAGGACGGCTCGGCCAGAACCTGACGGCTGACAGTGACCTCATCCGGTATGACGAGACCGGCAAAGGGGCCTTTCTCTGGGAAGGGACGCAGTCTTTGCGGTTCCGACCAGGAGAGGGTGCCGCCCAATGCACGTTCGCCCTTGCGCAACTTTACCGGCAGCAGCCGGTCATTGTCGTTTGCACCGGCAAGGCGCGGACCGGCAAAGCGCAGCAGGGTGCCGCCGTCTTCGATCCACCGGGAAAGCTGTTCTTCCACAGGCTGCGGCAGCGTGCCGATATCGGCCATCACGATGATGGACGGTTTGGCATCCAACAGTTCCGGCACTGACTGCAAAAGATCGGCCGAACGCGGTTCGAGCAGATTTGCATAAGGGGACAGCGCTCGCGAAAGGTAATGAAGCGGCGACAGCAGCGGCTGGGCAAGATCGCCGTCGCCGCTTGCGATGAGACCGACGGTGCGCCGTTCGGAACCGGCATCAATCAGTCGTGCTGCGCCGGCTTGCTCGATGCCGTCGACACGGATCAGGCGGAAATCATTGCGAAGCTCAACCGGCAGGTTGAAGCGGGCCGTGCCTTCCGGGCTGCCCATTGCGAAAGAAAGCGGGGCTTCCGCTATGCGGCGGCCTTTATCGTCGTAAGCCACTGCGGTCAGAGCACGAGGCATTGTCACGCCTTCGGGACGGATGGCAATCGCTTCCAGACTGTCGGCCTTATTATCGATGCCCGTCAGCGCAAGAATGCGATCAAGATTGCTGTGGTACCAGAGAACAGAAGCCAGATGGCCCGACTTGTCGAGTTCCGCGAAGGTTTCCGCGTCGTCTGCCCGTGCCAGCCCGTCATTCATGAAAACAAAGCGCACCTTGGCATTTTGCGGCAAGGTCGAGACAAGCCGTTCCAGCGCGTCTTTACGGTTTACCGGGATCGGGCGCGGCTGCAGGGCTTGCAGCCGCTCGACGGCGTTCCTGCCGTCATAAGGACCGATTTCAACATTGATCGGTTCAGCCGTGCCGACAACATAGATTTGCGCATTGGTGTCTTCGGCATCGGAAATCAGTTTTTCAGCGGCGTTGATCCGTTGTTGCCAGTCTTCAGCGGAAGCCCAGCCATTGTCGATGACGATGGCAAGCGGTTCATCGCCGGTCAGTGTGACAGGGCGCGGATTCCATACGGGCGATGCAAGAGCCAGAATGACGAGCGCGGCAATGAGCAAGCGCAGAAGTGTCATCCACCACGGACTTTTCGACGGAACTTCTTCCCGTTTGAAGACCTGCGCCAGAATGCGGAGCGGCGGGAAGATTTCCTCCTGTGGGCGCGGTGGCGTCATGCGGAGCAACCACCAGATGACCGGCAGGGCGATCAAGCCGGCAAGGATAAGCGGAGACCCAAAGGCGAAGGGCAGAAAATTCATGCGCGTAGGCTCCCCGCGCCAAGGCTTCCGCTCGTGCTGAGCGCATCGTGAAGCCGCGCCAGCGCTTCCGCAGCCGGCCTATCGGTGCGATGTACGCAATAGCTCCAGCCAAGCCGCTTGCAGAAATCCGACAAGGATTCGCGGCGGGCAAGATAAAGGCGGCGATAGTCTTGCGAATAGGTTTCGGCGCGACCGGCAACGAGTGCATTCCCGGTTTCCGGATCACGGAATTCGGTGCGCCCCGCATAGGGAAAAGTTTCTTCCGCAGGATCGGCGACTTCCACCAGATGAACCCTGACACCGCGGCGTGCCAGACGGTCCAGCAGGCCGGTAAGTTCGGCGAAGGGATGCAGGAAGTCGGACACAAGAACCACTTCAGAGAAACGCCGGATCTGGTCGATAGCGGGCAATGCGTCCGAAAGCGTTTCGTGCATCAGCGCTCCTGCCAGCCGCTCTGCGCCGTTGCGGGCTGCGAATGGTGGAATTAGCGCCGGGAAGGCAATGCGCTCGCCCGAGCGGGACAACAGCTCCGCAAGTGCGAGCGTCAACACAAGGGAGCGCGCTTCTTTCGAAACCGGCGAAAGCTGTGAGCGATAAAGCATCGAAGGCGAGAAGTCGCACCATAACCAAACCGTATGTGCCGATTCCCATTCGCGATCGCGCACATAGGTATGGTCGTCGCGGGCCGAGCGGCGCCAGTCGATATGAACGAGTGATTCTCCCTGAACATAGGGACGAAATTGCCAGAAATTTTCACCGGGGCCGCGTTTGCGACGCCCATGCCAGCCATTCATGACGGTATTGACGACACGCCGGGCTTCGACCAGCAGATCGGGAATAGCGGCTGCGCGCGCACGAGCACGAGCAAGCGTTTCCTTGCGGTCTGCGGTAGAAACTTGCGTGCCGATGACCATCAGACAGCGGCCTTTACCAGATTTGCGATCACGTCACGGATATGCATTCCGTCGGCTCGGGCTGCGAAATTGAGCGCCATGCGGTGCTGAAGTACCGGTTCGGCCAGCGCTTTCACATCATCGATGGATGGAGCTAGGCGACCTTCATAGAGGGCGCGGGCGCGGGCGCAGAGCATCAGCGCCTGGCTGGCGCGTGGTCCCGGACCCCAGGCGATATGCTTCTTCGCATGTTCGTTATCGGCATCCGGTCGAGCAGACCGAACGAGCTTCAGGATCGCCTCCACCACGTTTTCCGAAACAGGCATGCGGCGCACCAGAGTCTGCATCTGCTTCAGACGTTCCGCGTCGAGGATTGCATAAGGCCTGGCTTCGGCAACGCCGGTGGTTTCGAGAAGAATGCGGCGTTCGGCATCAAGTTCCGGGTAAAGAATGTCGATCTGCATCAGGAAACGGTCGAGCTGGGCTTCCGGTAGCGGATAGGTGCCTTCCTGTTCCAGAGGATTCTGGGTGGCCAGGACGTGGAAAGGGGCGGGCAGATCATAGCGCTGCCCGGCGACCGTCACGTGGTATTCCTGCATGGCTTGCAAAAGGGCCGATTGGGTACGCGGCGAGGCACGGTTGATCTCGTCGGCCATCAAGAGCTGGGTGAAGATCGGTCCCTTGAGGTAACGGAACGAACGGCGGCCATCGGCATCCTGTTCCATCACTTCCGACCCGATGATGTCGGATGGCATCAGGTCCGGCGTGAACTGGATGCGCTGGCCGGAAAGTCCGAGCACAAGCCCAAGCGTTTCGACCAGCTTGGTCTTGGCAAGGCCGGGAACGCCCACCAGCAGCGCATGGCCACCAGCCAGAATGGCGACAAGCGTGCGTTCGATCACGCTTTCCTGACCGAAAATAACTGTGCCGACACTTTCCTTGATACGTGCGATGTCAGCGAGAGCCCGCTCGGCTTCCGCAATGATCTGATCTGAATTGGCGGTTTCGGGCGTGATGACGACACTCATAGTGACCTCGCAATAATATCCGCGACAGGCAGATGGCCGGATGACTACACCTGCATGTTACAGGTTAAATCGCTATATAATGCTGACAAGCCGCGAAACGGTGACTATTTCATGACTTCAAGCAGGTTCTTGCAGGAATAACCGAGTCGGATGATAAAAAGCACCCCTGACGGCAAAGATGGGCCGCAAAGTTCGATCGATACGGCGGATGGACCCGCCGGACTGGAAGCCATGATCGCGCGCGCCCATACGGATGCGCAGGGCGGGCCTTCCACAAAGACACGTGGCCTGCCGCCCGTCGACCGCTGGAACCCCGATTTTTGCGGTGATCTCGATATGGAAATCAAAGCCGACGGCACCTGGTTCTACATGGGGACGCCCATTGGTCGGAAACCGCTCGTGCGGCTGTTTTCAACCGTGTTGCGTAAGGATGAGGATGGAAAGACCTATCTCGTAACACCCGTGGAAAAGGTCGGGATTCGCGTTGAAGACGCTCCCTTCGTCGCCGTTGAGATGCAAGTTACCGGCGAGGGTAACGAGCAGGTTTTGACATTTCGTACCAATGTGGGTGACGTCATCGAAGCGGATGCGAAGCATCCGTTACGGTTCGTCCACGAGGAGGCGAGTGGCGGGCTGAAGCCCTATGTTCTGGTGCGCGGGCGTCTGGAAGCACTGGTGACGCGTTCCGTCATGTATGATCTTGTGGCGCTTGGCGAGGAAATCGAGGTCGATGGCGTCATGATGTTTGCAGTGCGCTCGGGAGGGGCGGTGTTTCCAATCATAGCCGCAGACGCACTGGAGGCGGCGCTGCGATGATGCCTTCACCAGCAAACCGATTCTCCGCCGGAGACTTTGCCGAACGTGTCCGAAACTGGCAGCCGGACCATCAAGATGTTACCGGCGACCATTCTCTCAATCCTGACATAGGGCTGGTTCTTGCCATGGCAAAAATGCGCGACGCGGCTGTGCTGGTTCCAGTGGTGGATCGCAGATCGGAGGCGACGCTTCTTTTGACCCAGCGCACGGCGCATTTGCGCAAGCACTCGGGCCAGATCGCCTTTCCGGGCGGGGCTATCGATCCCGAAGACGGTACGGCAGAACGGGCGGCGCTGCGTGAAGCCAATGAGGAGATCGGACTTATCGCCGAGAATGCCGAAATCGTCGGTCATCTGCCGCGCTATCTGACGGGAAGCGGATTCTCCATCACTCCCATACTGGCGGTGGTGAAGACGCCGTTCGACCTGCATCCAAACCCTGACGAAGTGGCTGATATTTTCGAGGTGCCGCTGTCGTTTCTGATGAACCCGGCCAATCACCGGCGCGAGAGCAGGGTGTTCAATGGCAAGGAGCGCTATTATTACGCCATGCCGTATCACGAGCGCTTCATCTGGGGCGTGACCGCCGGTATCATCCGCGGACTTTATGAAAGGCTCTACAGTTGAGCGAAACAGTGAATATTTCCGAGACCAAGTGGCTGAAGACGCGGCCTTTGCAGGCGCTTTTCACTGCACTTAACCGGGAGGGCGGCGAGGCGCGCGTTGTCGGCGGCGCCGTGCGCAATACGCTGCTCGGCACGGCGGTGTGCGATGTCGATCTGGCGACGACGCATCTTCCGGAAGTGACCATGCGGCTTGCCGGCGAGGCGGGCTTCAAGCCGGTTCCGACCGGGATCGAACACGGCACGGTGACGGTTGTGGTGCAAGGCCATGCTTTCGAGGTGACGACACTCAGAAAAGATATCGAAACCGACGGACGCCATGCCAAGGTCGCTTTCGGCACGGACTGGAAAGCCGATGCCGAACGGCGTGACTTCACGATCAACGCTCTTTATGCGACTGCCGAAGGGATCGTGGTCGATCATGTCGGTGGGCTGGCAGACATCGAGACGCGGACACTGCGCTTCATCGGCGATGCCGAACAGCGCATTCGGGAAGACTATCTGCGCATTCTGCGCTTTTTCCGGTTCTTTGCCTGGTACGGTTCCGGCCGGCCCGAAGCGGATGGCCTGAGAGCGAGTGCGCGTCTGAAGGACGGTATTGCACAGCTTTCTGCCGAACGTGTGTGGGCGGAACTGAAGAAACTCCTTTCTGCGCCGGACCCATCGCGGTCGCTGCTCTGGATGCGGCAGTCCGGTGTATTGAATCTCATTCTGCCCGAAAGCGAGAAATGGGGTATCGATTCGATTCACGGTCTGGTGCGCACGGAAGGCGATCTTGGCTGGCAACCCGATTCGCTGTTGCGACTGATGAGCATTGTTCCGCCCGATGCCGTGCGCATGGAAGATATGGGCAGTCGGCTGAAAATGTCGAATGCCGAGCGGGCGCGCCTGGAAGCCTGGGCGCGGGCCGATGCCATCAAGCCGGAGCTTTCGGAACAGGCGTTGAAGAAAACGATCTATCGAGGCAGCAAACAGGCAATGCTGGATCGTATCCGGCTGGCTTATGCGGCCGCGCGAGCCGACGCGATCGGCAGCGACGAGGCGATGATCCGCGCTGGAGCTTATGCACGGTTACTCGAAACAGCCACGAATTATGAAACGCCGGTTTTCCCCGTTACGGGCGGCGATCTCCTTGCTCGCGGTATCGAGAAAGGTCCGGCTCTGGGGGAGATGCTGCGCTCTCTTGAGACGCTATGGATCGAATCGGGTTTCCAGCTCGACCGTCCGAAGCTTCTGGACAAACTTGATCGCGATAAAATGAATAGCTGACACCTTGTTTGCAAAATTCAGCCGTAGTTTCCTTTGTTTATGGCTGGAATGTTTTTCAGCGTCTGTTTTGAAAGAGTTTGAAGATGTCCAATTCCGATACATCGACACAAAATGCGGCAGCCTCTGATCCGAAACAGAAATTTGGCACGCAAGGTATTGCCGCAATGGACCGGCCAAGCCGGATCACTCGTTTTTTCATGGGAATCGTTTCCTGGGCGGAAAGCCTTAACCTTAAATATGCCAAGCTTGGAAATCCGCCGGTCTACGACAACGCAACCTTTCCGTGGGCGAAGGAGATCGAGAGCGAATGGCCGGCGATCCGCACGGAACTTGAGCAGGTGTTGCAGCGCCAAAGCGAGTTGCCTTCGTTCCACGATATCTCGACCGATGTGAAGACGATCTCTGCTGATAATCGCTGGAAGACCTTCTTCCTGCTCGGTTTTGGGGTGAAGTCGGAACAGAACATCAAGGCTTGCCCGGAGACATGGCGCATCGTCAATAAGATCCCCGGTCTGACCACGGCGATGTTCTCGATTTTCGAACCGGGCAAGCATCTGCCGCCGCATCGCGGACCGTATAATGGCGTGTTGCGCCTGCATTTGGGGCTTATCGTACCGGAGCCGAACGATAAGCTTGCCATTCGCGTGGACAAACAAGTCTGCCATTGGCAGGAAGGCAAGGTGTTGATTTTCGATGATGCTTATGAGCACGAGGCCTGGAACCACACCGACAAAACCCGTGTGGTGCTGTTTGTCGATTTCGTGAAGCCGCTGAAGTTCCCCGCACGTCTTGTCAACTGGATGCTGATGAACCTTGCGATCTTCACTCCCTTCATCAAGGAGGGACTCGATAATCACAAGGAATGGGAAAAGAAATTTTATGCGGAGGCCGAAAAACTCCGCAACCAGCCGAAGGATTGAAACCCGGTTTGACTTCAGGCATGCGCGTATTTTAAATGTGCTTCTGGAGGGCTGCCTTGCCCTCTTGTCTTTTGTGCCGTCGTATAAGGCACATCAGCAGAAGGAATTGTTGATGTTGGAGATTGTCGGAAGCCTCTGATCGTTCCGGATGATTGCTGCGAAATTCTCGATTGGCGCTGACCGCGTCACAAACGCAGATGTTCAGGAACGGGAATGGCATTGGCCGTGGGAAAGCGCATTCGCTGTCCGCGACGCTGGTGCTTGTCATGGTTTCCATCCAGGCATTGACCACTATGAATATCTCACGCATCGAACAGCGCGTGCTTCACGTGCTGGCGCAGGGCGGCTACATCCGTCACTGGCGCGAAGACGGACGTATCTGCGAAATTGAGTGTTATACCCGCGAGGGCTATCTGCTTGCCGACTGCACGATGGCTGTTTTCAATGGGCTGCGGCGCAAGCGGCTTATCGAGTCACGGTCGGGAAGTCCCTACCGTATCTCGCTTAAAGGGCGTGAAAATGTACGCGCACAAGCCAATAACCGATGAAGGAGGGCAGAATGTTTATCCGTGAGGAAATGCCCGGCGAAGCAGCTGAAATCCGTTGTTTGACGGAAGCGGCGTTTCGCCCTGTGCCCTACAGCAACCACAAGGAAGGCCAGATTGTCGATTCGCTTCGAGCCGCATCGGCGCTGAGCTTGTCGCTGGTAGCAGAAGATGAGGGCGGTATGCTTGGCCATGTCGCCTTTTCACCTGTGCTGATCGCCGGAGAGCAGAATGACTGGTACGGGCTTGGACCTGTCTCGGTCCGGCCCGAACGGCAGGGCGAAGGGATCGGCAGTGCACTCATCCGGGAAGGGCTTGCACGGCTGCAGCGGGCCGGCGCCAAGGGCTGCGTCCTTTTGGGCGAACCCGGTTATTACGGTCGGTTCGGTTTCAAGGCCGACGTGCGGCTGCGACTTTCCGGCGTTCCGGCAGAGTATTTCCAGTGTCGAGCCTTCGGGCCGGACATGCCGGAAGGCGACGTCGTCTATCACGCTGCATTCAACACATAAAAAGCAGGGCCGGGAAACCGGCCCTGCTGCATTTCATTATGGCCACTTTACCACAGGTGGCAGGGACGACAGGATGGAGTTCACATTGCCGCCGGTTTTCAGGCCAAAGATCGTTCCGCGATCATAGAGCAGGTTGAACTCCACATAACGACCGCGCCGCACAAGCTGTTCGTTACGCTCTTCGACTGTCCAGTCCTTGTTGAAGTTCTGGCGAACCAAATGCGGATAGACGACGGAGAAACCGCGACCTACGTCGCGCGTGAATGCGAAATCGGCATCCCACCCGCCTTTTTCATCTGACGAGTGCAGCCAATCGTAGAAGATGCCGCCGACGCCGCGCGGTTCGTTGCGGTGAGGCAGGAAGAAATATTCGTCGCACCAATCCCTAACGCGCTGATAGTCGACGACGTTCCGATGCTTGTCGCAGATGAAGCGAAAGGCTTTATGGAACGCAAGTGTATCGGCGTCATTCTGGGTGCGGCGGTTATCCAGAACCGGTGTAAGATCCGCGCCGCCGCCAAACCACTGGCGCGAGGTCACGACCATGCGGGTGTTCATATGTACGGCGGGGACATTCGGGTTCTGTGGATGCGCGATCAGCGAAATCCCGCTGGCCCAATAGCGCGGGTCTTCCTCGGCACCTGGAATCTGCTTGCGAAACTCCGGCGAAAATTCGCCGTAGACGGTGGAGATATGGACGCCCACTTTTTCAAAAACACGACCATGCATGATGGACATGACACCGCCACCGCCCTTGCCCTCATCCTTTTGCCAGGGGGTGCGCTCAAAGCGGCCCGGGGCGCGGTCGGAAAAGGGGCCTTGAAGTTCGTCTTCAAGCTGCTCGAAGCTGGTGCAGATACGGTCGCGCAGTTCTTCGAACCAGCGTTGTGCTGCTTGCTTCTTTTCTTCGATGTCTTGCGGGATGGTCGCTGGAATTTCGTCGCGTTGCATTCTTTGTTTCCTCTCGGCGCAATTTACCGGACGGGCCAGACATGATGCAGGCAGCCAAGGTTATTCCTGTCAGGCTTAGCAAAGTCGGAACCCCGCGCATAGTATGAACAGCGGCTTCGCCCGATGAGGGATTTCATCTCCCCCAAGAAAAGACTCGTCATTGTCAAAATGCTTTCCTATCTTTCTCTTCCAAGGGATTGGAAAATATCGGTTTCAGGTTTCTGCCGGGAGGCAATCGCATGACCGCTTCACCGCCCCGTCCGCCACTCGAAGGCTTGCGCAAGCAGCTTGAAAAGGGGCGAGCGAAGAAAGGCCGGATGCCGCGCGACGGGTTCATCCGTGAAACTTTTGCCCTGCCGCGTCAGGCTGCACGCGAAAAAGCGCGCGAATGGTTCGAGACATTCCCCAAAGCTGCATACTGGACCGAGATCGAAAGCTGGTGTGAGCGTCCCGACGATGTCATTGAATTCACGATGCGACGGCTGCCGACGGCGGATTGAAAGTTCAATTCAAATGTGCCCAGCAAGCCATTGAAACCGGATTCAGATTAGAAATCGAAGAAGACGCCCCGATGTTTATGCGGCCAGGGCGCCTTCGATGCTGAATCGTTATGACATTACGATCTTATTTCGCTTCCGTCTGGGATGCCTTTTCCCAAGCCTGCCAGTTTTTCATGATGCTTTCGGCATAGGCCTTGCCGACGCGATAGGCGTTGGCGGTGGCAAGCGGAAAACCGCCTGAATTTGCCGCCAGCGATTGCGCAGCAGTCTGATCCTTGCCCTGACGGTCGAAATTGGATGCCGTACGCAAAAGCGCGATGCGGTTGAAGTCGAGTTTCTCTGCTTCGGCGGCGTGCTTCAGGGCCGTCAAAGTGGCATTGTCTTCCATTTGCGAGGTGCAGTAGTTGGCTTTGTCGTCGGTCAGAAGCTTCACCCATTGCGCTATCGCATCACCAAGCTTGGTTCCGTGCCAATAAGTGTCGGCGGAGGCTGTGTCGCAGATCGTGACCTTGGGCGTACCAGTTGCCATTTCTTCAGAATAATGCTTGCGATATTCCTTGGCTATATCACTGTCGAGAAGTTCTACGTCTCTCGTCGTCGCCAGTGCATAGTCGGCAAGCTTCGCGTTCAAAGCGAAAACCTCGGTGCCTGCGCCCCATTTCGGTTTTTCGCCCGGTTTGGTTGTTCCCAGACCGAAGAAATTCGTCGGCCAGCCTTCCGGCGCTTCGCGCATGTCGATGCGATGATTAAGATTGGCATCGATCGCATATTTGGCCCAATGGGCGGAGCCGAGTGTACCCTGTTTGGGGTCTACACCGGCGATGCCAGCAATCAGGAAATATGTATGCGTCAGGTCGAACCGGTCGCTCAATGCCATCGCCGAGACTGCGCTTGCCGCATTGGCAAAACCCATGGCGGTTGTCATGTGGCAGAGATCTTCCGCAGTGCAATCGATTTCCGGATAGTCTGCATTCAGGCCCGGCACCTTGATCTTCTGCGTGAACTTTTCACCTTCCAGCCATGGCTTGGCTTCTTCGCCGAACATGGTGATGACCATCACCTTCGGCGCTACCCGTTCCGTTCCTTCGGCGAAAGTCGACGTGGAAGCAAACAGCGAAAGGGCGGACGCCGCGAGCGTCAGATTACGTACCGAGCGATTCATAGTGTGGGAAAAAACCTTTCAGGCCGCAAATATAGACAGCGATGCTGCGCAAATTCGGCCAGTTCGCGCAGCCTCATTCATGATTGCGGAAAACGAACCCGCTTTATTCCATTAAAAGCGAATCATTTTCGTTTTTTCTCTGGCGTAGAGCTTCGCCCGCCGTCATCGCCACCGAAACTGCAAGATTGAGCGAGCGGGCGTTGGAAATCATCGGGATCAAAAGTCTCTCGTCGGCAGCGTCATGAACCATATCCGGCACCCCGGCAGATTCACGCCCGAAAAAGAGAATATCGTTGCTCCGGAAGCGGTAGTCGGTATAGGGGACCGTCGCCTTGGTCGAGAACAGCACGACGCGACGTCCGGCGTTTTTCCGCCATGCTTCGAAATAGGTCCAGCCTGAGTGCCTGGTGAGGGCGGCCTGTTCAAGATAGTCCATGCCGGCGCGTTTCAAGGCGCGATCAGAAACGTCAAAACCGGCAGGCTCGATCAGGTCCACCGCAAAGCCGAGGCAGGCGGCCATACGCAGGATCGTTCCCGTATTGCCGGGAATGTCGGGCTGGTAAAGGGCGACACGCAATTCCATATGAAAGCGGGTAACCCAGATCGATTATGCCCGCAAGCGAAGACGTGCTCCACACTCAGCTGCATCAACATCTCATCCGATAATACATGGGGTATCGCCCAGAACCACCTCCGGATCACAAAAATATTCCCGTTTTGTTCCCATTTTGCCTTGGCAATTTCTGCGGAGCCTCTTAAAAGAAGCACCATGTTTAGATGGTTTGAACAGCGACTCGAAGCCTATCCAGAAGAACCGCCGCGCGAACCGCCGCGGGGTTTGGTGGCATTTTGCCTTTATTACACGCGCGGGGCATGGCCGTGGATCGCCGGTATGGCGGTGTTCACGACGCTGATCGCTCTCATCGAGGTATCGCTTTTCGCGTTCATGGGCAGCATTGTCGACTGGCTGTCCGCTCAGTCGCGTGAGACTTTTCTCTCAAATGAGGGGTGGCGGCTGTCGCTCATCGCCGGGGTGGTGCTCGTCGGTTTGCCCGGAGTGGTGCTGATACATTCGCTGCTGATCCATCAGACGCTGCTCGGCAATTACCCGATGCGTATCCGGTGGCTCATGCATCGTTATCTTATCCGCCAGTCGATGGCGTTCTTTCAGGATGAATTTGCCGGACGCATATCGACCAAGCTGATGCAAACTGCGCTCGCCGTGCGTGAGACGGTGATGAAGCTGCTTGATGTTCTGAACTATGTCATCGTTTATTTCGCTGGCACGCTTTTCATTGCGGCCGCCGCGGATCTGCGTTTGATGCTGCCATTCGCGGTCTGGCTTGCGGCATATTTTGTGCTCTTGCGCATTTTCATTCCGCGTCTGCGGGTGATCTCGGAAGAACAGGCGGATGCACGTTCGACCATGACCGGACGGATCGTCGACAGTTATACCAACATCGCCACGGTCAAGCTTTTTTCGCATTCAAGCCGTGAGGAATCCTACGTTCACGAAAGCCTCGACATTTTTCTGAACACTGTGCACCGGCAGATGCGTCTGGTGACCATGTTCCATTTCACGCTTTACATGGCGAACTGCGTGCTGCTGTTCGCCGTGGGTGCGATCGGCATCGGTCTGTGGCTCCAGGAAGCCATATCGGTTGGCGCGGTGGCCGTGGGCATCGGTCTGGTTCTCCGTCTCAACGGCATGTCACAATGGATCATGTGGGAAATGTCGGCGCTGTTCGAGAATATCGGTACGGTCGAGGATGGCATCACCACCATCGCCCGCTCACATGAAGTCGTGGACATACCGAATGCGCCGATGCTGAACGTGACGAAAGGCGAACTCGATTTCGAGAAAATCGGCTTCCATTACGGCAAAGGCAAAGGCGTCATAGAGGACTTGTCACTGAATATCCCAGCAGGCCAGAAAGTGGGGCTTGTCGGGCGTTCCGGGGCTGGAAAATCCACGCTGGTCAACCTGCTTTTGCGTTTCTACGATCTCGAAAAAGGCCGCATCCTCATCGACGGACAAGACATCTCCGAGGTGATGCAGGATACGTTGCGCGCAAATATCGGCATGGTCACGCAGGATACTTCGCTTCTGCATCGTTCCGTGCGTGAAAACATCATGTACGGCAGGCCCGACGCGACGGAGAAAATGCTGCGGCAGGCTATACGTTTGGCAGAAGCGGACCAGTTCATTCCTGCGCTGACAGATCCCAAGGGGCGCAGCGGGCTTGACGCCCATGTGGGCGAGCGCGGCGTGAAGCTCTCGGGTGGTCAGCGTCAGCGCATCGCCATTGCGCGTGTGATGCTGAAGGACGCGCCTATCCTCATTCTGGACGAAGCGACATCGGCGCTCGATTCGGAGGTGGAGGCAGCTATTCAGGACAGCCTCAATACGCTGATGGAAGGCAAGACCGTCATCGCCATAGCCCATCGGCTGTCGACCATTGCCGCGCTTGATCGTCTGGTGGTGATGGACAAGGGGCGCATTGTCGAGGACGGGACCCATGAGGAACTTGTCGCACTCGGCGGCATTTATGCGGGATTATGGGCGCGACAATCTGGCGGTTTCCTCGGCTTTGACGAGAACACCGAGGATACGCTGGCTAAATAAGGACAACGCTGTTGATGAAAGCGGTTTATAGCCTGTTCGAGCGCTGGGTTGATCCCTTTCGCGAGCCAGACAGGTTAAGGCCGCCTTCAACGACGCTGGCTTTTCTCTGGCACTATGCGCGGCAAGCCAAGTGGCCGCTTGCAGTCTCGCTTGTCATCGGAGGCCTGTTGCCGCTGGTCGAGGCGGGCCTTTTTTATTTTACCGGCCGACTGGTTGATATTCTCGATCAGGCCGGGCGCGCAGGCACCGAGCGCAGCTGGTCGGCGCTTCTGCAGGCCGCAGGTCCGGACTCCTCTTCATGGGCCTGACGGTCCTGGTCATCCGACTGGTCGTCACTGCAGCCAATACGCTTCTGGAAGATCAGACACTTTCACCCGGCTTTTATAACATGATCCGCTGGCAGGCTAACTCCTATGTGCTTCGCCAGTCCTATGCGTTCTTCCAGAATGATTTTGCGGGCCGTATCGCCACCAAAGTATGGCAGGCTGGGCAGGCCGCGGGCGATTTGATTGAAAGTCTCATTCAGGTGGTCTGGTTCATGGCCATCTACAGTGTGACGACACTGTTTCTGGTCGGTCGTCTCGACTGGCGCCTGGCCGCCGCCGTCATTCTCTGGATTGTTGCTTTCGGATTTATCGCCCGGCGCTACCTGCCACGCATTCGTAAATATGCGGAGGCCTCCGCCGAAGCCGGTTCGATGATCAACGGGAGGATCGTTGACAGCTATTCCAATATCCAGACGATCAAGCTGAATACAGCCGACGATGACGAGCGCTATCTGAGAGAAGGATTTCAGCGCTATCTCGGTGCGATCCTGCCTTTCATGCGTTCGCTGACCGGGGTGCGCATAGCGCTGACGGCGCTGTCCGGCCTGATGATCGTGACGGTTGCGGCAATCGCCATAGACTTGTGGACGCGCAATTCGATCACTGTCGGGCAGGTATCCTTTACGTTGGGACTGGTTCTCAGGCTGAATATGCTGCTTGGCCGACTGATGATGCAGCTCAATGGAATGCTGCGCCAGCTCGGACTAATCGAGAATTCCATGAGGCTGGTTTCCACACCGCTCGGTCTTGAGGACAAGCCGGGAGCGAAGCCCTTGCGGATCAGCGAAGCGCGGATCGACGTGCGCGACGTCACGTTCCATTATGGCAAGCAGGCGGGCGTTCTGGACCGGATCAATTTCGCGGTGCATGGCGGCGAGCGTGTCGGTCTGGTCGGCCATTCGGGTGCGGGAAAGTCCACGCTCGTCAATCTGATTCTGCGGCTATATGACGTAGAAAGCGGTGCGATCCTTGTTGACGGGCAAGACGTGCGTGATGTCACGCAGACCTCGCTACGGCGCGCCTTCGCGGTTGTCAGCCAGGAAACGGCGCTGCTTCACCGCTCATTGCGTGACAACATCATGCTCGCACGCGACGATGCGACGGATGAAGAGCTCGCGCGGGCTGCACGTCAGGCCGAAGCTGATGGGTTCATCGCCAATCTGGAAGACTTTCAGGGCCGCAAGTCTTTCGATGCATTTGTGGGGGAGCGGGGCGTCAAATTGTCGGGCGGGCAACGCCAGCGTATCGCAATTGCACGTGCTATACTAAAAGACGCGCCAATTCTGATCCTTGATGAAGCGACATCTGCGCTTGATTCGGAAGTGGAAGCTTCGATTCAGGAAAATCTCAAGCGGCTGATGGAAGGAAAGACGGTGATCGCCATCGCGCATCGCCTGTCGACCATTGCCGCGCTTGATCGCCTCGTGGTGATGGACAAGGGACGTATCGTCGAGGAAGGCACGCATGATCAGCTCCTTGCCCGCGGCGGTATTTACGCTGGGCTTTGGGCACGCCAGTCAGGCGGGTTTCTCGGCAAGGCAGAGGAAAGATGAAACCCTTCCGTGAAGGGGGATGAGAGGCAGTCAAAGCAGTCGTCGGCTAAAATACATGTGCAAATTCGCCTGCGACATCGTGCCGTCATAAGGATTAGGCGTCTGGACAAGGCTTTTCTTCCCGCCTAAACCGAAAAGTGAAATGGAGGGAATTTCGTCCTGTGAGCACTTGCGGGATGACTTTTGCGTAAGTGCAAAAGAGGACGAGGGGAGAGTTCAATTGAACATGCAGGTTGAAAAGGAATTGGCACGTGAGCGCACACGACACGGCTGAGCCGACACGGCGTGATTTTTTGTATATTGCGACGGGAATGGCGGGTGTCGTCGGAGCCGGCGGACTGGCATGGCCGTTTATCGACCAGATGCGTCCCGATGCTTCGACGCTCGCTGCGGCATCTATCGAAGTTGATGTCTCCTCCCTTCAGGAGGGTGCTTCATTAACTGTGAAATGGCGCGGCAAGCCAGTTTTCATTCGTAATCGTTCTGCCAAGGAAGTTGAGGACGGAAAGGGCACTGCGCTGGGCGATCTGAAAGATCCGGTCGCACGTAACGCCAATCTTCCCGCGGATGCCCAGGCAACCGATCTTGCCCGCTCGGCGGGTGAGGGTAAGGAAAACTGGCTCGTCATGATCGGGGTTTGCACGCATCTGGGTTGTGTGCCGCTTGGTGAGTCCGGTTCGTTTGGCGGCTGGTTCTGCCCATGTCATGGTTCGACCTATGATACGGCTGGACGCATTCGCAGCGGCCCGGCACCGGAAAATATGCACATTCCGCAATATTCGTTCGCTTCCGATACGGTCATCAGGATCGGCTAAGACAGGTCTCGGGGAGAGAAGACATGAGTGGTGGACACTCCACATATACGCCGAAGACCGGCATCGAAAAATGGGTGGACGAACGGCTTCCCTTGCCGCGTCTCGTCTATGATTCCTTTGTTGCCTATCCGACGCCACGCAACCTGAACTACATGTACACGTTCGGTGGCATCTTGAGCTTCATGCTCATTTCGCAGATCATTACCGGCATCGTGCTGGCAATGCATTACGCTGCGGATACGGGCATCGCGTTCAACTCCGTTGAGAAGATCATGCGCGACGTCAACTCCGGTTGGCTTCTGCGCTACATGCACTCCAACGGTGCATCTTTCTTCTTTATCGCCGTCTATCTTCATATCGCTCGCGGTCTCTACTATGGTTCCTACAAGGCGCCGCGTGAGCTTTTGTGGATTCTGGGCGTTGTGATTTTCCTTCTCATGATGGCGACCGCCTTCATGGGCTATGTGCTGCCATGGGGCCAGATGTCCTTCTGGGGCGCGACAGTTATCACCGGTTTCTTCACGGCTTTTCCGATTATCGGGGAGCCGATCCAGCAGCTGCTCCTTGGCGGTTTCGCGGTTGATAATCCGACGCTCAACCGGTTTTTCTCGCTGCATTATCTGTTGCCGTTCATGATCGCAGGTGTCGTTATCCTGCACGTATGGGCGCTGCACGTGACGGGCCAGACCAATCCTACGGGCATCGAAGTGAAATCCAAGACCGACACGGTTGCGTTCACACCTTATGCGACCATCAAGGACGCTTTCGGTGCGCTCGTTTTCTTCGTTATCTTCGCCTATTTCATCTTCTACATGCCGAACTTCCTCGGCCATCCGGATAACTATATCCCGGCTGATTCGCTCAAGACGCCAGCTCACATCGTTCCTGAATGGTACTTCCTGCCATTCTACGCAATGCTGCGCGCCATCACCTTCAACATCGGTCCGATCGACTCGAAGCTCGGCGGCGTTCTGACCATGTTCGGTTCGATCGCTATCCTGTTCGTTGTTCCTTGGCTCGATACGTCGAAGGTCCGGTCGGCTGTTTATCGCCCATGGTTCAAGCTGTTCTTCTGGCTGTTCGTAATCAATGCCATCTTCCTTGGATGGCTGGGATCGCGTCCGGCTGAGGGTTCCTACGTCTTCATGGCGCAGTTGGGTACGCTCTACTACTTTGCCTTCTTCATCGTCATCATGCCGATTATCGGCCTGATCGAGACGCCGAAGCGCCTGCCGAACTCGATCACCGAGGCGGTTCTGGAAAAGAGCGAAGGCAAGTCCACGATTACCCCAGTGGAAATCAAAGGCTGAGCCAGCGAGAGATATGAAGGACGTAACAATGAAAAACATCCTCAAGAATTTCGCTGCCTTCGGTATCGTTCCGCTGGTTGCGCTTGGCATCGCCATGAGCGGTGCTCTTGCTGAGGAAGGCGGGAATGCGGCGGAGCCGGAACATTTTCCGATCCACCACCCAAAGCAGGAAAAGTGGAGCTTTGCTGGCCCGTTCGGCACCTATGACAAGGGCCAGCTGCAGCGCGGTCTGAAGGTTTACAAGGAAGTCTGTTCGGCGTGCCATTCAATGAATCTGGTGGCATTCCGTACGCTAGAAGACCTTGGTTATACGCCGGAGCAGGTCAAGGCTTTTGCTGCTGAATACGAAGTGCAGGACGGCCCCAATGCGGATGGCGAAATGTTTACCCGCAAGGCGCTGCCGACCGATCACTTCCCTTCGCCGTTCCCGAATGCGAATGCGGCAGCCGCAGCCAATAATGGTGCTGCGCCTCCCGACTTCTCGCTGATTGCCAAGGCGCGTGCGGTTGAGCGCGGCTTTCCGACATTTGTCTTTGATATATTCACGCAATATAGCGAAGCTGGACCGGACTATATCCATTCGCTTCTCACCGGCTATGACGAGCAGCCACCAGCAGGAATGGCTATTCCGGAGGGAACGCACTACAATCCGTATTTCCTCGCGGGCAAGTCGTTGGCGATGGCCAAGCCGCTCAGTGACGATCAGGTCACCTATGATGACGGCTCGCCGCAGACTGTGGATCAGTATGCACGAGACGTTTCAGCCTTCCTTATGTGGGCTGCTGAGCCGCATCTCGAAGAGCGCAAGAGAACCGGTTTTCGTGTTCTCATATTCCTGATCCTTTTTGCCGGGCTCGTTTACGTTGCCAAGCGTTCGATCTGGTCGGATGTGAAGCACTAAAAGTAGCCAATGAGCTTTAGACAAGGGCGCCTTCGGGCGCCCTTTTGTTTGTGAAGACGGTGTGGTGGTATTTTATCTTTGGTGACGTGGTCGACTTCGACCGAAGCCGTTCAAAAAATGCGAAGGTGCTTGGCGTAACGTCCATATCGTGGTTGAAGTGAGTGAAAGAAATAGCAGCTTGCCGTAACTTGCGATAAGACGGCGCGCTTTAGATTATCCCTCTGAAAGGACCGAAAATGGAATCCGGGCTCAAAGCCACCCTGAAAGACGCGATCAGAACAATCCCGGATTATCCGAAACCCGGCGTTCAGTTCCGCGATGTCACCACGCTGATGGGCGACGCGCAGGCTTTTCGCCGGGCGGTCGATGAACTCGTTTATCCCTATGCCGGCAACAAAGTGGACAAGGTTGCGGGTATTGAGGCGCGGGGTTTCATTCTGGGGGGAGCAATTGCTCATCAGCTTTCCGCCGGTTTCGTGCCGATCCGCAAGAAAGGTAAACTGCCCCGCGATACCGTGCGCATTGCCTACAGCCTTGAATACGGCATCGACGAAATGGAGATGCACCGCGATGCTATCGAACAAGGCGAGCGCATCATTCTTGTGGACGATCTGATTGCGACCGGCGGCACGGCGGAAGCCGCCGCCAAGCTGCTGTTGCAGATGGGCGCCGAAATCGTCGCGGCCTGCTTCATTATCGATTTGCCGGACCTTGGTGGCCGCAAGAAGCTTGAAGCGCTTGGCGTACCGGTTCGGACGCTCGTTGCATTCGAAGGCGATTGAACGTCCTTGTTAACAAACAAAACCCGGAATTCATCCGGGCTTTGTGGTTCTAGACCTCTGTTTTGAGCGGTAGTTTTACCATCGCGGCATTGTCGAAGGACAAAACTTCGTCGCCACTCTGATTGTGACCTTTGGTGGTCATTGTCAGCATGGACCAGCCCGGTCGGGAGACCAGGGGGCGTATCGTATGGACGGTGCGCTTGTAGGTGATGGTATCGCCCGCATAGACTGGCTTTGGCCACTTCAGATTCTCGAAACCAGGGGAGGGGCCGAATGTGGGCGGTGTTTCGCCGCGCTTCAGAGCCTCCTTGGTCGCATGCACGATGGAGGCGACATTCAGTTTCATGAAGACTGCAGTCGTGTGCCAGCCTGAAGCACAAAGCCCGCCGAAGATACTGTTCTTCGCGGCTTCCGGATCGAGATGAAAGGGTTGCGGGTCATATTTTCGGGCGAAATCGATGATCTCCTCGGCACTGAATGTGTAGGCGCCAATAACCCGTTCCATACCCAGATTATCCTCAAGGAAACTCATGCTTCACCTTCTCCTGCCGAAACATAATCTCGGCGAAGCATCATGCAGGGATGCTGCATTTCGCATACGCTTTCGCCACGCTGATTGAAAAGCTCGTGATGGAAGGTCACCAGTCCGATTGCCGGGCGGGATTTTGAAATGCGTTTGTCCTTGATCGTCGTGATGCCGTTCAGCGTATCGCCCGCCAGAACGGGGCGTTTCCAGCGCGTGAATTCAACGCCGGGACCACCTTGCGATGTGGAGTTCGTGAGATAGGCATCGCATACCATGCGCATGATCAGCGCCGTGGTTTGCCATCCGGAGGCAGCCAGTCCGCCTAGCACGCTGGCCTTGCCTGCTTCCTCATCGAGATGAAATGGCTGCGGGTCGAATTCGCGGGCGAACTCGATGATCGCTTCCTTGTCTATTGTGCGCGGGCCGAAGGGAAGCGTCATTCCCGGCGCCATGTCCTCATAAGCATATTCAGGCTGGGCTTTGTTCAACCTCTGTCTCCTCCCGATCCGCGAGATAAAGAAAAGGCCGCCGATTGCGGCGGCCTGATCGTATCAGGTATTGAAGCGGAACAGCATCACATCGCCGTCATGCACAATGTATTCCTTGCCTTCATCCCGGGCCTTGCCAGCTTCCTTGGCGCCGGCTTCGCCGTTGAATTTGACATAGTCTTCATAGGCGATCGTCTGGGCGCGGATGAAGCCCCGTTCGAAATCCGTATGGATAACGCCGGCCGCAGCAGGAGCCTTGGTGCCGCGCTTAATCGTCCAGGCGCGTGTTTCCTTCGGGCCCGCGGTGAAATAGGTGATGAGATCGAGAAGCTTGTATCCGGCGCGGATCAGTCGATCGAGGCCAGGTTCCTCAAGGTCCATGCTTTCCAGATATTCCTTGGCTTCTTCGTCGGGGAGTTGAGCCACTTCCGCTTCGATTGCCGCAGAGATGACGACAGTCTGTGCGCCCTGTTCCTCAGCCATTTTGTCGACCGTGACGGTGAATTCATTGCCATTGGCCGCGTCGCTTTCCGCGACATTACAGACATAAAGCACAGGCTTCGATGTCAATAGGTTCAGGCCCTTGAGGGTCAGCAAATCTTCCGGTGAAATGTCTTTCAGCATCAAGCGGACAGGCTGGCCGTTCTGGAGCAGTTCCAGCGCTGTTTCCATCACAGGCAGGATGGTAAGCGCTTCCTTGTCCTTGCCAGTTGCACGCTTGCGGATCTGCACGATGCGGCGCTCGATGCTTTCCAGATCGGACAGCATAAGTTCGGTTTCGACCGTTTGTGCGTCCGATACGGGATCGATGCGGCCTTCGACATGGGTGATGTCGTCATCTTCGAAGCAGCGCAGCACATGCACGATGGCATCGACTTCGCGAATATTGGCCAGAAACTGGTTGCCAAGTCCTTCGCCCTTCGACGCGCCGCGCACGAGACCGGCAATGTCGACGAAATTGATGCGGGTCGGGATGATTTCCTTCGAACCGGCAATCCGGGCGATGTCATTCTGGCGTGGGTCTGGAACTGCCACTTCGCCGGTGTTTGGCTCTATGGTGCAGAATGGATAGTTTGCAGCCTGTGCTGCTGCCGTCTTGGTCAGCGCGTTGAAAAGCGTCGACTTGCCAACATTGGGCAGACCGACGATGCCGCATTTGAAACCCATGATCGTACCTGTCTGAATAGAATAGAACTGCCGTCGCTAGAACGGTGCCCGCTTTTGGGAGACTTGCTCTATGCGACATTGAAGTGTGAAGCGTCAAGAGGCGCGGGGCGGGCAGGTTGTCGCCTAATCCTTTTTGCCGAAGAGTTTCTTCAGCATATCCGCCATCGGGCCGCTCTCGGGCACATTGACCGCTGGCTTTCCCGAGCGTGCCTGCCGGATATGGCTTTGCGCCTTTGGCGGCGATTTGGGGGGCTGTTGAGGATCGGCCTTGAAGCCGTTCGGGCGCTGGCTGCCGTCACCCATCGCAACAGCGACGCGGTTCATGAAGGTATTGTCCTCGCCAGTTGGAAGAATGCCGATATTGTCCGCGACAGCGCCCAGAAGCGTGTCGAGCCATTCGTGATCGGCCTTGGCGAAATCGCCAAGAACGTAATTGTGCACGAGTTCCTTCGCACCGGGATGGCCGATGCCCAGGCGCATACGGCGATAGTTCTGGCTCCCGGGAAAAGACTGCACGTGCGCGTCGATGGATTTGATGCCGTTGTGGCCGCCGGAACCACCACCCGTCTTGATGCGCAGCTTGCCCGGAAGAAGGTCGAGTTCATCATAGATCACGACGAGATCTGCGGATGTAAGCTTGTAAAAGCGCATGGCTTCGCCGACAGACTGACCGGAAAGATTCATGAAGGTCTGCGGCTTGATCAGCAGCACCTTTTCTCCGTCGATGGTCCCGTCGGCGATCTCGGCCTGAAATTTTTTCTGCCAGTTGGAAAAGCGATGGCGGCGGAATATTTCATCCGCCGCCATAAAACCGATATTGTGCCGGTTATGCGCATATTTGGGGCCAGGATTGCCAAGACCTGCGATGAGCAGCATGGTTGTCGGCCCCCTTTATGCTCAAAGCGATTACTCGCCTTCGGTGGTTGCTTCTGCTTCAGCGCCTTCAGCATTCTCTTCCGACTTCAGGCCGGCAGGAGCTGCAATGGTGGCAATGGTGAAGTCGCGATCCTGAATGACAGGGGTCGCGCCTTTCGGCAGGTTGATAGCCGAAATGTGGACCGAGGCGCCGATTTCGAGGCCGGTCAGGTCAACTTCGAGTGCTTCCGGAATAGCGTTGGCCGGAACAGTGAGTTCAACGTCGTGACGAACGATGTTCAGAACGCCGCCGCGCTTGATGCCCGGAGCAGCTTCTTCGTTCTTGAAGTGAACCGGAACATTCACGTTGACAACCGACTTTGCAGAAACGCGCAGGAAGTCGACATGCAGCGGGAAGTCACGAACCGGATCGAGCTGGTAGTCCTTCGGGAGAACCTGGATCTTCTTGCCATCAACTTCAATGGTGGCAACAGTCGTCTTGAAGCCGCCGCCATGGATCTTGTAGAAGATTTCCTTGTACGAGACAGCAATCGCGAGGGGTTCCTGCTTGTCACCATAGATGACTGCAGGGATCAGGCCGTTGCGGCGAAGTTCGCGGGAGGACCCCTTACCAACCCGGGCGCGCAGTTCGGCCTTGAGCACGGAAGATTCGCTCATGGCATTTCCTTTCAATCGTAATTTGGAGTGTCGTACGAAAAATCGAACGACATGAAACAGCCCGTATCGGCTCTCGCTAGGAAAGACCGGACCGCTCCACTCCGCGTTGCCTCCAAGGGTGTCTACGCGGATGGCGGTGCTATAGAGCAAAGTCCGGAAAAGCGCAAGTTCGGGCCGTTTGATGTTTGGATATGGTTGGCCTGAAGCGGCGAGCTTCTGTGGGCTTCTTTCTTAACGGGTGGCAATGGCGCGGTCAAAAATGTTAAGCGAATGCCTGATCGATCGCCGGTTGTTCGGGCGAGTCGTCCCTGATGGCCGTTTCGGCCCTTACCATTCCCGGTCAACCAGTAAAGGAGGCGAGATGCAGGTCGGTATCGACATGGGTTCCGTCGCTGGAAGCGGCACTGCTTCGGCAGCGGCGCTCGGCAGCGGCAAGCAGGCCATGCTTGATCTTGAGGAGCTTCTCGCCACACGTCTTCTCGTGCAGGGCAATTCCGGTTCGGGAAAGTCGCACCTGCTGAGAAGGTTGCTTGAGCAGAGTGCGCAATGGGTGCAGCAATGCATCATCGATCCGGAAGGCGATTTCGTCACACTTGCCGATGTGTACGGCCATGTGGTCGTGGATGCGGCGCGAACGGAAGCTGAACTCACGCGCATTGCGGGGCGTATCAGGCAGCATCGCGTTTCCGTCGTGCTCAATCTGGAAGGTCTCGACGTGGAGCAGCAGATGCGTTCCGCAGCGGCTTTCCTCGGCGGGCTATTCGATGCCGAACGCGATTACTGGTATCCGATGCTGGTGGTGGTGGACGAAGCACAGCTCTTTGCGCCGGCTGCGGCGGGTGAAGTGTCGGACGAGGCGCGCAAGCTATCGCTTGGCGCGATGACCAATCTCATGTGCCGTGGACGCAAGCGCGGCCTTGCGGGCGTTATTGCGACCCAAAGACTGGCAAAGCTTGCCAAAAATGTGGCTGCGGAAGCGTCCAATTTTCTTATGGGCCGTACGTTCCTCGACATCGATATGGCACGCGCCGCCGATCTTCTTGGCATGGAGCGCAGGCAGGCGGAAATGTTTCGCGATCTGCAGCGCGGCCATTTCGTGGCGCTTGGCCCCGCGCTGTCGCGCCGCCCGTTGCCGATCAAGATCGGCATGGTGGAAACTTCGGCGCGGTCGTCGTCTCCGAAACTCATGCCCCTGCCGGAAACACCGGAAGATGCGCGCGATCTGATCTTCACGCCCGCGCCGGAAGAAATCCGTTCGGTCGTGCGGCGCACGCCGCCTCCGCCACCACCGCCGTCAACAGCGGAAATTCTGGCGCAGGTAACGAAGCCCAAATCCGAGGCGGAGCCTGCGCAGGAGCCCCTGTTTCCCGGCATCGTTGAAGCGGAACGCGAAGAGCTTTTGGAGAAGGTCATGCGGGAGATCGTGGACGATCCGGAAGCTTCTTTTCGCTCGGTGGCGGTGCTCTATCAGGATTTTCTGGTGCGCTGTCGCATTCATCGCGTGCCAGGCGAGCCCCTTGCGCTTCCCGCATTTCGCCGTCGTCTGGCGGTCGCGCAGGCAAGCATTGAAGGGGATGCTGCTTCCGGGGAATCATGGCAGAAGGCCCTCGCACTGTCGGAGAGTCTTACCGACGATGTGCAGGGCGTTTTCCTGATTGTGGCCCAGGCAGCCGTGACTGGCGCTGTGTGTCCTTCCGACGCGGCACTCGCACGGGCCTACGGCACGCATTCCTTCAGTCGCGCGCGTCGCTTGCTCACTTATTTCGAGGAGCGGGGTCTTCTGGTGGTGCGCAACGATTTCAAGGGAATGCGCATCGTCAATTTTCCGGATCTTGAATGCGAAACCGCGCCAGGCGATCCGAACGCAACCGACGACTTCGCAGAAGAGAATGCCGCAGCAGAATAGGTTGGTTTGCCTGTGAAAATCGTCATGAACCTGTAATCATTCTCGGCGAGAGCTTAGATGGGCATTTCAGGAAAAGCGTTCGTGACAGATCAATCGTTGCAGCCGGACTTTCGGGAACTGTTTATTACCTTCGGCAAAATCGGGTTGCTGTCCTTCGGCGGGCCTGCGGCGCAAATAGCCATGCTGCAACGGGTTCTGGTCGACGAGAAGAAGTGGATGGATCAGGAAAGGCTGATCCATGCGCTCAATTTCTGTATGCTTTTGCCTGGCCCGGAGGCGATGCAGCTCGCAACATATTCCGGCTGGGCCGTAAAAGGCTGGAAGGGAGGGCTGCTGGCGGGGCTGCTTTTCGTGCTGCCCGGTGCGGTGGTTATGCTGGCGCTTTCGGCGCTGTATGTCGCCTTGGGTCATGTGGATGTTATAGCCGGGATGTTGTTCGGACTGAAGGCTGCGGTTCTGGCTGTGGTGTTCGAGGCGCTATACCGGATGGGGAAGCGTACACTGGCCTCCGGATTTTCCTATGCCGTGGCGGTTGCTGCATTCATCGCGATCGCTTTTCTCAAATTGCCGTTTCCGCTTGTCGTGCTGCTTGCGGCTCTGGCAGGGGGCTTGCGACATTTACTTCGACGCAGCGAAGCAGGAACGTCTCCCGGAGAATCCGTTCCCGGAGCATTTCGTGATTTCACGCGGCAAACGCTCCTCTGGGGCGGGCTTTGGCTTGTCCCGCTCGCCGCCCTTTATCTGGCCTTCGGCAGCGGGCATGTGTTTGCGGCGGAGGCCACATTCTTTTCCAAGCTCGCGGCGGTTACATTCGGCGGGGCCTACGCGGCGCTGTCTTATACGGCGCAGCAGGCTGTCGAGCATTATGGCTGGATGAAGCCGGGTGAAATGTTGACTGGGCTCGGGCTAGCAGAAACAACGCCCGGACCGCTGATACTTGTTCTGGTTTTCGTCGGCTTTGTCGGAGCGTCCGGCTTAGCGGGCATGCCGCCATTGGTCGGCGGTTTTCTGGGCGGACTGATCGCGCTGTGGTTTACTTTCGTGCCCTGCTTTCTGTGGATTCTGGCCGGCGCGCCTTTCGTCGAGCGCTTGCGTCACACACGGTGGCTGGCGGCGACGCTGGGCAGCATCACGGCGGCGGTTGTTGGCGTTATCGCCAATCTCGCGCTCTGGTTCTCGCTGCATGTGCTGTTTCGGGAGGTTTCCGACCGCACCGTCGGCCCCCTCGATTTTCCGGCGCCGGTGTGGAGCACAATAGACAATGCCGCCGCCCTGATTGCAGGCGCGGCGGTATTTTTACTGGTCGTTTTGAAGCTGAACATGCCGCTGGTGCTCTTGGCGGCGGCATGTCTTGGAATAGCTGTTCGCCTGATGGGCTTTTAGGGCGGTTCGGTGTCTAGGCGGAAACGCTCTAAGTCTTTATTTTATCGCATTATCCTAAGCAAAACCGCTGTGCACGGTTACTGGAAATGCTTTAGTCGAACAGGCTTGAAACGGATTCTTCAGCCGCCGTGCGGGCGACAGCTTCGCCGATCAGATCGGAGATCGAAAGCACACGGATATTCGGCGCATCGTTAATTGCCGTCGTTGGCTGGATGGAGTCGGTAATGACCAGTTCCTTCAACTTCGAGGATGCAATACGGGCCACCGCGCCACCGGAAAGAACACCGTGCGTGATATACGCCGTGACGCTTTTCGCGCCTTTGTTCAGCAGGGCTTCGGCAGCGTTGCAGAGCGTGCCGCCGGAATCGACGATATCGTCAAATAAGAGGCAATCCTTGCCGGAAACGTCGCCGATGACGTTCATGACTTCCGATTCGCCCGGACGTTCGCGGCGCTTGTCCACGATGGCGAGCTGGGCATCGATGCGCTTGGCCAGCGAACGAGCACGCACCACGCCGCCGACGTCCGGCGAAACGACCATGCAGTTGCCGGTCGCGTAGTTGGCTTTCACGTCACGGGCGATGACAGGAACGGCATAGAGATTGTCGGTCGGGATATCGAAGAAGCCCTGAATCTGACCTGCATGCAGATCAAGGGTCAATACGCGATTGGCACCAGCTTCGGTGATGAGGTTTGCCACCAGCTTCGCCGAGATCGGCGTGCGGGGGCCAGGTTTGCGATCCTGCCGCGCATAGCCGAAATAAGGAAGCACAGCCGTGATGCGGCGAGCCGAAGAGCGGCGGAAGGCATCGATCATGATGAGCAGTTCCATCAGATGATCATTTGCCGGGTAGGAGGTCGATTGCAGAACGAATACGTCTTCGCCGCGCACGTTTTCCTGAATCTCTACGAAGATTTCCTGATCGGCAAAGCGGCGGACGCTGGCCTTTCCAAGCGGAATGTTGAGATATTGAGCAACGGATTCGGCAAGAACCCGGTTGGAGTTGCCTGCGAAAAGTTTCATTCTTTTTGCCTCTGACGCCGATGCGATAGTGGTTTGCAGTTTCGTTCTGTCGCAAAAATTCCGTGGAACGGACGTATTTCTATTTCGCATGATCCGCACTCGAGCGGGTTCCGCGCTGCAGTCCGGAGCGGCGCTGGTTTTGACTGAACCGTCAGAACCGCTCCATCTATTTGTTCTGGTACACGTCTTTATCCCGAAACGGGTATCCGCTTTTGGGAGACATGCTTTATCCTGAAAAACTTCGAAGCCGCGTGCTCTTGACCGTAAAGTCGTTCGACCGGTTAAGTGCCGCAGCCTGCTAGGTTTCCTCGAATGTGGGGCCTATTGCAAAGAGTCAGAGCCATTGCAAGGCCTGAGGGGTACAATTACGTCAAAAAGACGCTGCCCGTGACTTTCCCACAGGCTGGAGGTCCAGATTCAGCAAAAGATATCAATCTTTTGCTGTGAAAGGCCGTGTTCATGCGCGATTTGCCGCAAGCCAGCTGGAATAGTCCTGCATCGTGCGGTCAGCGATTGCCTGCATGGCAGATGCGGGTACGACACTCCATGAGTCTGCGGCGGCGCCCTGCACTTTCTCCTGTCCCTGAATGCGGTGAAGTCGGTTGCCGGAGGCGTCGAGAACGTCCCAGACATAGAGCACGGTGGTCTGGTTGTCTTCCGAAAGGACCGAGAAATAGCCTTTCATCACATAGGCCGCACTTGGATCATTGTTGCCGGCGAGTTGAATGCCCTTGGCTTTGGCATTGTCATTGATGCGATGGGTGAGCGGCGTCACCACATTGACAGGCGCGCCGACAATCGGTGCGATATGCAGCTTGCCCGGTTTTAACGCTGCCGCCCGTGTTGGTTCGGTTGTGGCTGGCGCAGCCGTGGCCGGTACGGTTGCGGCCGTGTCACCGACCTGTGACGCTGCCGTCGCACCAGTTTGCGGTGCGGTTTGGACAGTGTCCGGATTGGAGCTCTGTATGTTCAGAGCTGATTCAGTGCTGTTGCAGGCGGCAAGCAGTCCAGCAAGCAACAGCATCATGGAAAGATGTGCCTTGTTCATGTTCGGCTTTATGCTCCTGAAAGCGCGGGCGATCCTGCGCCAGACAGGTTTATCGCCGATCGCGGATCATTTGACAATCAAATCAAGAGAATGGCGTGATAATTGCACGGCTGCACCATTTGTCGTCAGATAGGTCTGACCGAGCGTCATGGCTGTTTCAGTGTCGGAATCCATGATGATCATATGGGCGAACAGCGTCATGTCCGGCTGGATGTTCTCGGGATTTCCCGCATAAAACATTTGCGGGTCCATCCAGGATGGCGTAAAACGCGCGCCCACCGAATAACCGCAGGCATTGAGCCGATGGCGGGTCAGGCCATGGGCTTCCATCGTACGGGCATGAGCATCGAAGACATCGCCGAATGTGGAGGCGGGTGTCATCGCGGCCTCTACGGCTTCCAGGGCCTCGCGGGCCGCCGCATACAGTTTTTGATGCTGTTCGGACGGTTTGCCTATGACAACTGTGCGCATCATCGGCGCATGGTAATGGCGGAAAACACCGGACCATTCGAGGGTCAGCTGGTCATTCTGATCGAGTTTGCGGCGACCGGCCTTGTAGCGGCATAGAAGGGCGTCGGGGCCGGAGCCGATGATATATTCATTGGCTGGGTAGTCACCGTCGCCGGAAAAATTGGCGCTCATCATGGTGGCCAAAATATCGGCCTCGCTCGCGCCGGCCTTGGTGATTTTCAGTGCGGCGTCGAGTGCATCGTCGCTGAGCTCGGCGGCGCGTTTCGCATAGGCGATTTCCGCCGGACTTTTGAGAAGGCGAAGACGGTCAACCATGCCGGAAGCATCATAAAGCTTGGCAAAGCTCTGCAATTGCTCGTCGAGTTTGCGCGCATTGGCGCCAGTCAGCCCATGGGTCTGGTACTCGATGCCGATCCGCGCGCCGAGCAAGTCCAGTTCGGTCAGGATATTGCGCAGATCGGTCGCGGGATTGGCGTTGTCGCGGTCGGTCCAGACGACGATGTTTTCAATATTGGATGTAAGGCGCGCCTGCCGCAGATCGGCAGAGCGGGTCATCAGGACCATCGAGCCATCGGCCTTGACCACGAGGCATTGGAAAAAGCAGAAGCCAAACGTGTCATAGCCGGTCAGCCAGTACATGCTTTCCTGCGCGAACAGCAAAAGGGCATCCAGCTTCTCCTCTTCCATCTTCAGGGTCAGACGGTCGCGTCGTGCGGCGAATTCTTCCGGCTCGAAGTGAAGGGCCATGCTGTTCTCCCTATTTTTCCAAGATGGCGATGGCTGCGATCTGGCGTCCATAATCTGGTTCCTTGCGATGCGTCGTGCGCCGGTAGGAAAAGAACTGGTTCTCGTCGGCATAGGTGCACTGGCGCAGGGCCTCGGCCTTTACGCCTGCCTTGGTCAGGCGGTCAGTGATAAAAGTCCACAGGTCGAAAAGTTTATGACCATCCTTTTCGGATGGTTTGAAATAAATCTGGTAGGCGGCGTCCCTGCCTGTGAATTCGGCATAGAATTCCGGCCCGACTTCATAATTCTCCGGTCCGATTGTCGGGCCAAGGACTGCGACGATATTTTTTCGATTCGCACCGAGATCGATCATCGCGTCGATCGTGTTTTCCAGAATCCCCGCAAAGGCGCCGCGCCAGCCCGCATGGGCGGAGCCGATGACGCCTGCTTCATGATCGGCGAACAGAACAGGCCCGCAGTCAGCGGAAAGCGCGCCAAGAGCAATACCGGGAATGTTCGTCACCATGGCGTCGGCTTTTGGGCGCGGTGCGCCGAAAGGCTCCGTCACGCGAATTACGTCAGGAGAATGAACCTGATGCACAGTCATCAGACGATCAGCTGTAACGCCGAGGTTTTCGGCAACGCGGCGGCGATTTTCAGCCACATGCTCGGGCGTGTCGTTGGACCCGCTGCCGACGTTCAAACCGGCATAAATGCCGTCGGACACACCACCCTTGCGCGTGAAAAAGCCGTGCGCGATGCGCTTGCCGGTTTGTCCGGCAGGCTTTTCCAGCAAGGGTGAGCGTAGCGGTTGCGGCATATCAGTCATCATGTTGGCTTTCTGAAACGGCGGGATGGTGGGGGAGGCCGATTGACTTGTCAATCGAAGCTTTTTGGAGATTAGTTGCAGATTACGTTAGCTCAAACGGGAAAAGCGGAGTGGCTTTGTCGCTCAGAGCAAGTACCTTGAAAAGCGTTCCCATTTGATCGGGAGCAGCAAGGCGCTCGACATCTTCACGGATTTTTTCCTGAAAAGCCTCGTCACGGCCTGTGCCCAAACGACCAGCGCGGTCGAGTAGCCCCATGGCGAGCAGAAACTCTGCCTGCGTCATGGTTCCCGTCTTGCAGCCGCTCCTGCGCGCTGTTTGTTCTAATAGGTCAAAATCGACGTGGCTGGTGAGATCGGCTTCACCCGGATGGGCAAAAATATTGTCATAGCTGTGTTTCTGCATGGCTTGCAGCGTATCGCCGAACCCGGATTCAAGATGGCCATAGTCGATGTTGAGTGCTGCCCCGCGTGTTTGTGCAATGTGTGATGCGATTTCCTGCATCAAGGCTGTGCGTGCGGGCGCAGCTTCGAAAATTGCGCCATCGGGTGTGTGTGCATGGTCTTTTGGCAAGAGTGCCGGATCGATACCGGCCGCACCGCTCACGAAATGGAATTCATCCGTTTCGTCGAGAGCGACCAAACGTTCCACGAAATTGCCATTCACCTTCACGAATTGCCGGATCGGAATTGCGTCGAAAAGTTCGTTCGAAACAAGGATCAAGGGACCGTGCGGAACATCGGAAAAGCGCTCGAACCATTTGATTTCGGCGCGGCCGCCGGACAGTGTTTTCCGTTGTTTGGCGACAAGCCGGGGGCTGGTTTCGACCATGGCAATGCGCGCAGTCCCGAGCATTTGCGGTGCTAGCCTGCCAACCGTGCGCAGGAGATCGCTCATCAGTGTTCCACGACCGGGGCCGATTTCGCAGATCACCGGCCGGGGCGGGTTTCCCAAGGCATTCCAGATGCCGATGCACCAGATGCCGATCAATTCACCGAACATCTGGCTGACTTCCGGAGCGGTGATGAAATCGCCGTCCCGTCCGAAGGGCTCGCGTGTCGTATAATAGCCTGCTTCGCGGTCACCGAGACACGCTGCCATATATTCGGCAACGCTGATTGGCCCTGTCGTGGCGATCAGGCGTTTCAGCCGGTCTTTCAGAGTTGGTTCAGGCATTTTTCGCAGCTGCCCGGCTCGCGCGCCACATCGCCCACAGGCCGATCAATACCATCGGGACTGAAAGGACCATGCCCATGGTGAGCCAGCCGCCGACGAGATAACCCAGTTGCGCGTCCGGCTCGCGGAAGAATTCCACGGCAATGCGGCTCAGGCCGTAGCCGGTAACGAATGCGCCCGCAATAAAACCTGGTTTTTTCAGCTTACGTCCAGCCCAGATGAGCAAAACCAGGACGAAGAACAGAACGAACCCTTCGAGGAAAGCTTCATAAAGTTGGCTCGGGTGACGGGGGAGGGGGCCGCCGTTTGGGAAATAGACGGCCCAGGGCGCATCGCTCACACGACCCCACAACTCGGAATTGATGAAGTTGGCAACGCGCACAACGCCAAGGCCCACCGGCACGCCCGCGGCAATGGTGTCGAATATGCTCCAGACCTTTATGCCGCGCGAGCGCGCGAATAGGAACATGGCAAGAGTGGTGCCGAGTATGCCGCCATGAAACGACATGCCACCATCCCAGACCGCCGGAATGGCGAGAGGATTGGAGAGATAATAAGAGAAATTATAGAAAAGCACATAGCCGATACGCCCGCCGAGCACGACGCCAAGCGCCGCCCAGATCACGAAATCATCCAGCGCCTCGGGGGCCATCGGCGGTTCGTTGTTCGCCCAGAGGCGGTGGTTACGCAAGAGCTTCTTGCCGTACCACCAAGCGAACATGATGCCAATGACATAACCGAGTCCGTACCAGTGCACGGCCAGAGGACCGATGGAAAAAATTACCGGGTCAATGTTTGGAAAGGCAATGGCTGACAAGGGCACCAGCGTTTCTATCATGAAATCACTCCATTTTGTGACGGACCATGCGCGACGAACCTTTTGCGGTCAAGAAGTGACGCGTGTGCGAGCCGTGCGGGAAGTTATGCTTAATCACGTTTCTATAGCTGCGCTTGCATCGGAACTGAGACGGCCCTATTTCAAATTCAGGTTTTCAACAGGCCTGTAGTGAAAATAGGGAAGAATGCCATGACCAGCGGATCGAACCGGGTTCTTGATGAACTCGCCAAGCTTGTGACGGATGCGGCAGGCGCCGCGCAAGGGGTGCGCCGTGAAGTGGAAACAGCATTGCGCTCGCAAGGGGAGCGGGTGCTTAACACACTCGATGTCGTGCAGCGCGAAGACTTCGAAGCCATCCGCGAAATGGCTATCAAGGCGCGTGCGGAAAACAGTGCGTTGCTGGCAAGAATCGAAGCATTGGAAGCACGACTTGCCAGATTCGAAGCTGATTCTGATGCCAAACCGGCAAAAACATCGTCGTCTTCGACAAAATCCAAAAATAATTCCTGAATATTTATTAACAGGCCGCAAGTGGCAAAAACCCTTGTCTTAGAGTCGGTTAAGGCAAGGGGTGCTGCGGACCCCATACATATTTCCACATGCTTTAATGCCTCTTTTTCGAAAAGGGGCTGGCGTTCGGATTCAGCTTCAATAGACTGAAAACGCTACATGATTCGTAATGTGGTCGTGTAGGCGGCGGCGAGGGGCTGAGTTTCAGGTTTCGCGTCTTTCAGGCTGCTTTCCAGTATCAGTTGCGTATGTGCGTGTGCCATTGAGGCGCTTGCATGCCGTCATGCATGCCAGTTCCTCAACCGATCAATTCGTGCCTGTTTCTCCGTGCTTATCCCTGGCCCGGCGGTGGGCATGGGCGAGCAGAGTTGCACGCCGGGAATTTGGAAACGTTTTTCGGGTAACGTTTCGCAGAACAGGAAACGGACATGAGCCTTCTTGAGCTTGAATTCGCACGTGAGGCACATCCTGTGGATGTGATCGAGCAGGTCGCGCATTCAAACGACTGGACGTTCGAACGGACTGGTGACGACGAAATCGCAATATCGGTTGCGGGCAACTGGACCGATTATCACATCTCGTTCTCCTGGATGGAGGACTTCGAGGCACTGCATCTGGCTTGCGCGTTCGATATCAAAGTAGCTGAGCCGCGTGTCAACGAGGTGATGCGGCTTCTCTCGCTCATCAACGAAAAGCTTTTGATGGGGCATTTCGATCTTTGGCAGCAGGAGGGTGCGATCATGTACCGCCAGTCGCTGCTGCTGGCAGGCGGTGCCGAGCCGACCAGCCGTCAGGTCGAAGTGCTGCTGTCGGCGGCGCTGGAAGCTTGCGAGACTTATTTCCAGGCGTTCCAGTTTGTAGTCTGGTCGGGTGTCAGTGCGCGCGAATCGCTTGAAAGCGTGGTTTTCGAGACTGTTGGCCGCGCGTGAGGATTGCTTGAAGAGTGAGCCCGGTGCGTTGTGCCGGGTTTTTGCTGATTTACGGGAGTGAGCGGGATGAGCGAAGGTGCGACGATTAGCTGGGCAGATTTCGAGAAAGTCGATATCAGGACCGGAACCATCGTAGAAGCAGTGCCTTTTCCCGAAGCGCGCAAGCCTGCCTACAAGCTGAAGATCGATTTCGGTGAGAAGATCGGTGTGAAGAAATCTTCCGCACAGATCACCAAGCACTATCGGCCGGATGAGCTGATCGGTAAGCAGATCATGGCTGTGGTGAATTTTCCACCGCGCCAGATAGGCCCATTCATGTCGGAAGTTCTGACGCTTGGCCTGCCGGATGAGGACGGTGAGGTGGTTCTCGCTGCGGTCGATAAAAAAGTGCCGAACGGCGGCAAGCTTTATTAGAGCATTTCCAGAAGAAGTGATTTCGGATTAGGCGCGTAAAAATCGCTTCATGGATTGTGCGGTTTCTCAAAGCTTACGCCGGAATATGGATGATGGCGCGCAGGCCGCCTGCCGGTGCGTCTTCCAGCGTGATATCGCCGCCGTGGCTTCGCGCGATATCGCGCGCAATAGCAAGGCCAAGGCCGCCCGTGCCGCCCGAATCCTGCGTTCTCGCTTCATCCAGCCGGACGAAGGGTTTGAAGACATCTTCGCGGCGCTCTTCGGGGATGCCCGGTCCGTCGTCGTCAACGACAATTTTTAGCCAGCCATCATCATGGGAAATCGAAAGTTCAACATTCTGGGCATGACGGAAGGCATTCGATACGAGATTGCTGACAAGACGCGAGAAGGCATTCGGACGAACATGAATTTCGCTGTCGCCGTCGATATGATATTTGAAGCCGCGTTCGCGCAGGCGTGCTTCATTTTCGAGCTTTTCGCAAAGGTGGGTAACGTCGTAATTCGTCGGCTCTTCCGAACCCTCGCCGCGCGCGAAGGCAAGATAGCCTTCGAGCATCGTTTGCATGTCGGCAATGTCCTGATTGAGCGGTTCGGTGTCCATCGAATGCCCGGCCAGCGCCAGTTGCAGCTTGAAACGGGTCAGGATGGTACGCAGATCGTGACTGACGCCGGAGAGCATGGCTGTGCGCTGTTCGATCTGGCGTTCGATACGTGATCGCATCTGGATGAAAGCAATGCCGGCGCGGCGTACTTCTTCTGCGCCACGCGGATGGAAGCCTTCCGGCATCGGGCGCCCCTTGCCAAAGCTTTCGGCCGCTTCGGCCAGTTGCTGGATAGGTTTGATCTGGTTGCGCAGGAAGGCGATGGCAATGATGAGGAGCACAAGCGCGGTGCCGACCATCCACGTCAGGAATATGCCAGTGTTCGAGGCGTAGGCCTGGCTACGGCGGGCAAAGACACGCAACACCTTGTCTTCAAGCTTGATACGAATTTCAATGAGGTCGGAATCGCCGACCGTATCCACCCAGAACGGACGGTTGATCTGACGGGTGATCTCCTCGCTCAGGAAATAGTCGAGAATGGCGAAGAACGGTTTTGGTCCCGGCGGCGGCAGCGGGTCGGGCGGTAGAATCGATATGTTGAGCGCCAGCCTTTGCTGGGAAATGCGAATGAGATTGTCGTATCCCGGTTCTTGCGGATAGGTTTCGAGAATATCGATTATCGCCGAGATATCGCGCACAACTGCGGTGGACAGCCGCTCGGTCACCATCTGCCAGTGCCGCTCCATGAAGACATAGGCGATAACCGATTGTAGCAGCACCATCGGAGCGATGATGATGATGAGCGAGCGGGCATAGAGGCCTTTCGGCATACGGTGCGCCAGCCAGCGCGCGAGCTTTCTCCAGAGCGATTTCATCGTCTCAGAATACTCCAAACGGCACGCTGGTTGTCCAAAACTAATATCTATTCAATGCTGAGTTTGTAACCAATACCGCGAACCGTCTGCAACCAGACCGGATTGGCGGGATCCTGTTCGATCTTGCGGCGTAGACGGTTGATCTGCACATCGATAGTGCGTTCTCCGACGTCGCCATCCTGTCCGGTCAATTCGTGACGAGGAATTGTTTCGCCCGCACGTTCGGCAAAGATCGCCATAATATCCTGCTCCCGATCAGTGAGCTTGATCGTTTCGACGCCTTTCTTCAGTTCACGGCGTGGAATGAAGAAAGTGTAAGGACCGAAGACGATCTGCTCGATTTTCGGTTGGCTGGGCGGCGCCCCACGCCTCAGAATATTATTGATGCGGAGGATCAATTCGCGAGGATCAAAAGGCTTCGGCAGATAATCATCCGCTCCGGCGGACAGTCCATCAATACGGCTGTCGGTTTCAGAAAGGGCCGTCAGCATTAGAATAGGCACGTTCTTCTGCTCGCGAAGCGACCGTGTCAGCGAGACGCCCGTCTCGCCAGGCATCATCACGTCGAGGATCAGGAGATCGAAATCGATGCCTTCCAGCTTGCGGCGCGCTTCCGCGGCGCTTGCCGCCATGGTTACGCGAAAACCGCTGGTTGTCAGATATTGCGAGAGAAGGCTTCGAATTCGCGTATCGTCATCGACAACAAGGAGATGCGGAGCGTCATCCGAGAACGTCTTTTCTTCTGCAACCATGGCGTCCTTCTATCCCATTCTGTTCAAATTTCAGGCGACATGTTCGCCGCTGAAATCATTATAATATCTGCTGGAAGGCTACACGTCTATTCAGAGCCTGTTTCAGACTTGCTCTTTATACATGTGCTCCCTGCTCTTGCGTGCGCGGATTGGCGGCGGTGAAGTCGTCAATCTGCGGCCGTCGTTCCGGATTGACCATGTTGTAGAGAAAATGTTCAACAACACGGCGTTCCTCGGGGCCGCACTCCTCCAATGCACGCGCGATACGGCGCGACTGCGGCAAGGCAAGTGCCAATGTGAGCTGGCGGCCGGCTTTTGTGGGGTAAAGCTTGCGATGACGACGATCGTGCAGGCCGGTTGCCTGTACGACATGGCCGGTATCGATCAATTGCTTGAGAACGCGCGACAGGCTCTGTTTTGTAATGCGCAGGACTTCCAGAAGCTCGGCAACAGTCATGCCGGGCTTGCGGTTGATGAAGTAGAGTACGCGGTGATGGGCACGGCCAAAACCGATCTTCTCAAGGATCAGGTCCGGATCGGCAGTGAAATCGCGATAGGAAAAGAACAGAAGCTCGATGACGTTGAGATCGGCCGCCTCCTCGGTCGTCAACGGATTGCTTATATAATTCATGTCATTCGTCGAATTCACATCGGGGCTCCATTCTGGCTCGATTAATATGTCAGCATTATTGACATATTTCAATCGCTCAGATAATTTTCGATAAGTACAGGTTGTGTTTTTTGGAACAAAGTTCGCTTCAGTACGCGTTGCAGGAGAGATAATTACGCCATTCAGCTCTCAGCCGTCATTATGAAAAACGCGGCGAAGCATGCGGGTGTCGTTATCGATCCGTATGGGGAATTAATTGCTTTCCATACATGCTCCGCTCAGGATTCGCGCAATCTGCTAGCGTGGACCTCAAAGCATTTCGTTCAAAAAAGCCAGCCGTTACGTGGAGAAAGACGCCCATCTTACCAGTTATATCGATTTAACTGGTGATAATGGACAGCGGAAACGTTTGCCCGAGCTGAGTCTGGCCCGAGACGACGCCGCGAGAAAATTGACAGGAGCAAAAAATGGCTGCGATTCCATTCGATCAACGGGACGGATTTATCTGGATGGACGGCGAGTTCGTTCACTGGAAAGATGCAAAGGTTCACGTACTCACCCATGGTCTGCATTATGCGAGCGCTGTGTTCGAGGGCGAGCGCGCCTATGGTGGGGAAATCTTCAAACTGACCGAGCATACCGAGCGCCTGCATGAATCGGCGCGTATTCTTGGTTTTGAGATTCCATTCAGCGTAGAGCAGATCAATGAGGCTTGTCGTGAGCTTCTCAAGAAGCAGGGTTTCGAGGACGCCTATGTGCGCCCCATTGCCTGGCGCGGGTCGGAATCGCTTGGCGTTTCGGCGCAGAAAAACCGCATTCATCTCGCTATCGCCATCTGGCAGTGGCCGAGCTACTTCTCGCCTGAAGAAAAAATGAAGGGCATTCGACTCGATATCGCCGAATATTGCCGCCCGGACCCGCGCACGGCGCCGTCGCGATCCAAGGCCGCTGGTCTTTATATGATCTGCACGATCTCCAAACATGCCGCTGAAGCAAAGGGCTATGCTGATGCGCTGATGCTCGATTGGCGCGGGCAGGTTGCGGAAGCAACCGGAGCCAATGTTTTCTTCGTCAAGGATGGTGCGCTTCATACGCCGAAACCGGATTGCTTCCTCGACGGGATAACGCGCCGCACGGTCATCGATCTTGCGAAGCGGCGCGGCATCGAAGTGATCGAACGCGTCATCATGCCGGAAGAAATGGCGGAGTTTTCGGAATGCTTCCTGTGCGGCACTGCCGCCGAAGTGACGCCGGTATCCGAGATCGGTCAATATCATTTCAGTCCCGGTGAAATTACGAATGTGTTGATGAACGACTACACGTCCGAAGTTCAACCCAAGCGGGCGGCAGCTGAATAACTGAGTTTTAAACAGAAAAAGAGCGGCTTTCGGGTCGCTTTTTCTCAATCCTATTGCTTATTGTTTGACATTGAGAAGTTTCGGCTCAAAATTTTTCAAGCCGGAGTCGCGTTATTCCGGTCTTAACAAAGATGGGGTGACGATCATGGAATCTCTACTGCCTATCATTCTTCAACTTGTCGCTGGCGCGGTCGGCGGCAACATTGCCGGCGCCGTCAAGAATATCAGTCTTGGAACGACGGGTAACACCGTTGCCGGAGGTATCGGTGGCGTAATTCTCGGTCAGCTTCTGCCGATGCTCTCCGGAGGAGGGATGGATTCCGTACTCAATGGCGTGGTTGGCCAGTTGGCGGGCGGCGGCGTGGGCGGTATCGTTCTCACGGCGGTCGTGGGACTGATCAAGAACGCGATGGCAAGCAAGGCCTGACTATCCACAGTCAGGCACGGTTGAAGGGACAACCGGCGAGACGAACAGTCACGAGAGGGATGAAACGGGCGGCCTTGTGCCGTCCGTTTTTTTATTTGAAGCAAGTCTTTCCGCGCAAGCCACCCGGTACTATGTGTGGTGCTTCAATCCAGCGGCCGAGGCGGCGCCGGTCGTCATGCCGGAAGAAAATCAACGGAGTTTTCATAATGGGGCAATTGCAGGCAATCATCGTACCCGTCACGCCATTCCAGCAGAATTGCACCATTCTTTTTGACAGTGAAAACAAAAAGGGTGTGGTGATTGATCCGGGGGGCGATCTGGCGCGCGTCAGAGAGGCGATCCAGTCGCAGGGGATCGACATCGAGGCGATATGGATTACTCATGGCCATATTGATCATGCCGGTGGGGCGCTCGATCTCAAAGATGCGCTCGGTGTGGACATCATCGGCCCGCACAAGGATGACAAGCTTCTTCTCGACAATCTGGAAGCGAGCGGTTTGAAATACGGGTTGACGGAAGGCGTGCGCAATATGACGCCCGATCGCTGGCTGGAAGAGGGCGACAAGGTTTCTGTCGCGGGCCATGTGTTCGAGGTTTTCCATTGCCCCGGCCATGCGCCTGGTCATGTTGTGTTCTTCAATCCCGAAGCCCGTTTCGCGCTGGTCGGCGATGTGTTGTTCAATGGCTCTGTCGGCCGAACGGACTTGCCGGGCGGCGATCATGCGGCACTGATCCGTTCAATAAAGGAAAAGCTGCTGCCGCTCGGTGATGATATCGGCTTTATCTGTGGCCATGGTCCCGGTGGACGTTTTGGTGATGAAAGGCGAACGAATCCGTTTTTGACAGGTTCGGATTACGCTTGATCATGGAGCGGTTTTAACCGAACTGCCGGAGCCCCTCTAGGTGTGAGCTTTCGTATGGTTTCAAATAAAAGCCGCCCCGGAGGGCGGCTTTTCCTGTCTGGCGCATCAGTCAATGCTCCGGTTTCTGTCAGTTGGCGGCGCAGAAGTGGTCCTGGCCGTCATAACCGCGATAGGTACCAGTATTCGGATTGAAGGATCTGTAACGATCCGAGCAATACTGATACCAGCCGCGGGTCCATGGCTCATAGCCCGCGCGATAGGTGATGCGGCGTGCTGGCGGAGCCGGATAATAGGCTGGCGGAGGCGGCGGCGGCGCGTAAACCGGTGCGGGCGCAACGTAGGTGGGCTGCGGCTGGCTGAGCGCACTGCCGAGCAATGCGCCAGCAGCAAGGCCGATCACACCTGCAGCAACGGCATCGCCGCGGTCGCGATGGCGATGGTAAGGGCGGTGCCATCCGCCATTATCCCATCCCCGTCGTCCCCAGGAGTCGGCCGATGCAGAAGCAATCGGCGCAGCAATTGCTGCCATGGCGGCGGTAGCCAGAATGGCTGTTTTTGCAAATCGGTTCATTGTTTGCTCCTTCAGAAGCAGGGCTACAACTTGTCCGATACGACAGCGTCAAAGAGAGCCGTATCGATTATGAATAATCAATTAACTCTTTCGACATGAATGGAGGCTGAACGATGGTACAAACAGGCCGGGAACGATGAAATGTCGTTCAATTACATACCGTTCCTGTAATATTTCGCGTGCACAATTTTCGGCAACAAAAAACCCCGGCGAAAAGCCGGGGCAAGGAATTGCAGTTTCTGAACAATCAGTCGGTGACGGTGATGTTCACAGCCTTGGGGCCCTTACCGCGACGATCCGGTTCCGTCTCGTAGGAAACCTTCTGATTGTCAGCAAGTCCCGTCAGGCCCGAAGCCTGCACAGCAGAAATATGCACGAAGATGTCCGCACCGCCATCATCGGGCTTAATGAAACCGAAGCCTTTTTCGGTATTGAAGAATTTGACCTGTCCGGTCTGTGCCATGGGATCCGTTCCTTTTCCTTGGCGCCCACCGCTCCTGATGGAAACGGTGGAATTATATCATCCACCGAGCGCACCACACACCCGGCAGAGGGTCATGCAGGCAGTTCTCGACATTGGGAAGGAACCGATCATTGCCAGAGATGTGTCTCCGACCCGGAACTTATAGCGGCCCCGGCGCGCCGTTCTTCCAGTCTTCCATTTGTTCGCTAAATGCCCGAACGGCTGAAGACTGATCTATGAAGCGGTATTTGGCAAGCAAATTCTTCGCGCTGTCCATGATTGGTTATCTTCGAAACGGTATCGCGGCGAATTTTTTCGAATATTTCTAGAAAATAGACCATGCAATACCAAAGCAGCACAGGCTATCCTGCGCCGATATCAATATAACGGCGAATATGTCAGGTTTCTCATCGATTGCGAGAGACTATGCAGGCTCCGCCAGCGGCACGCAATTTGGCACAAATGACATTTGCTTCGGCGCGGCTGTCTGCTCCGATCCGCACGGCATAGATTCCACGACGCCCGATCGGGGTGCGGATTCGGCTGATGACCGGCGAATGCCCGGCCAGAGCTGAAGCAAACTGCTTGCGCAGGCGCCCCCATTGGCTGACGGCTGCGCTACGGCGGAAGTTGCCTGCCACCTGAATGCCCCAGGGTTTCGGCTTGATACGCGACATGGGAATGGTGGCGGTACGAACGATCGGCAAGCGGCGGCAAGCGTCGGCGAAGGCCAGCTTGGAATCCAGTGGTTTGTTGGCGAGTTCCTTGCCGGTAGCAAAATCATCAGCCGGGGCGCCGGTGATGTCCAGCACGTAGTTTTCCGTTTCGAGGGGGAGGAATCCGCCGGAGCGTATCCAGTTTGCAACCCGGCCCGAGCCGGCATTGTAGGCGGCGGCGGCCAAGCCCCAGTTTCCAAAAGCGGATTTCAGCTCACGCAGAAAGCTTGCCGAGGCCGGGATAGCCTGTTCGACGTCGAACGGATCGGCAAGGCCACGCTCCTTGGCGGTATAGGGCATGAACTGTGCAATGCCTTCTGCTCCGACTGGGCTGACGGCGCGGTGATCGAATCTGCTTTCCTTCCAGATGAGGCGGGCGAAAAAATCTTTCGGAATACCATGCACTTCGGCATTGGCCTCGATGAGCTGACAAATGCGGCTCACCGTGGGCGGCGCCTTTGCCGGTGGCAATGGCGGGGCAGAAACCGGCGGGCCGGGTTCGCTTGCCGTCGAAGCCGATGCAGCGCCGCCTGAAAAACAGGCGAGTTGAATGGTCATCAATATCGCTACTGTTGCGGTAAAATGATTCATGCTGCCTTTTCCGCCCTTTGCCCGGATCCAAAGTAACGCAAGTTTATAGCTTGTCGATATGGCGGTTACGGTTTTCAGTCTGCTAAACCTTGTCCTCTGTACGGTCCGTTCGCGCGGCGTTAAGCATATTTCTGTCTGGTTGAATCGGATCGGCGCTCTAGTTTTTTCTTTTATGCGCATCTTGTCTGAAAACCGTTTCACAGTTTTCAGGATGCGCTCTATGATTCGGGAATTATTAGAGGGGAAAGCAAATGCCATTGCATAAATTCAGCCGATTGGGCTTGTTCCTGGGTATCCTGCTCTTGGCGGGATGCGTTGCAGAGGGAGGTCCGGACTACAGGCCGCCGGTGCGTCCTGGTCCGTCACAGCCTCAAATGTGTCCGATGATCTATGCGCCGGTTTGCGGTGAACGTCGCAATTCGCGCAAGACATTTGGCAACGCCTGCCAGGCGCGGGCGGATGGCTATCGCATCATTTCGAACGGCCAGTGCGGCAGTCGTCCGGGTTCGGGCTGGGGCGGCGAAGGGGCGGGGCCATCACGTCCACCGCATCAGGGAAACAGGCCGGGACGTCCCGGTCCGGGCGCAGTTGCCTGTACGCGTGAATATAGGCCCGTCTGCGCTCGCCGCGGTGGCGTCCAGCGTACCTTCCCCAATCGTTGCGAAGCCGAACGCGCCGGTTATCGCATCACGGGCGGCGGGCAGTGCCGCTAGAGAGGTTCCTGTTTTGACGGAACCGCTCCAAGTGTTTGTCTTGTCGCATTGTCCGACGCAAAACAGCTGCGCACTTTTGCTGGAAATGCTCTAATTCGCAGTTGAATATAATTTGAGGGCGGCCTCTGCCGCCCTTCATTGATTTCGTTTCGCGGTGGCCGGCTTGCTGTTTCACGCTCCTGCCGGAAAATTCTATCGCCCCGGTCGTCCGGTTTTACCGGGACGGCGCTTCTTGCGCGCAACCTCTGCCGGATCTTCATAGGAGCCGATGCCGGAGCGTTCGCGCCGAATCGACGCTTCACCGCCTGCGGGCACCTCCGTGCGCTTCACCGTCATCTCATCCAGTGTATTCTTGCGAAACTTTGTTTCGGGTGGAGTGGGCAATGGGCCGTCGTGGCGCGGTTTCGCCATGTCAGTCCCCGGTCCCATATCGTCGAGCGTCGGTTTCTGGAACAGCGACTTCTTCGGCTCGGCATCGACGGCGCGATGTACCTTGCGCCCGGCATTGTGACGGCCTTTGGTGCGACCGGTAACCGGGCTCTCCAGTTCTACTTCGCGAGCCATAGGGTCATCGGCGATTGCCAGTTCGGTTTCACGCAGGCGCTTGATCTCGTCACGCATACGTGCCGCCGTTTCGAAGTCGAGATCGGCTGCCGCATCGCGCATCTTCTTCTCCAGATGCTCAAGATGAGCTGCCAGATTGTTGCCCATCATCGCGCCTTCTTCGGCAAAGCCGGAGATGTCGGCGCGGACATGATCGCGTTCGTAAACCGAATCGAGAATATCGGCTATATTCTTGCGGATACTGGCAGGTGTGATGCCGTGCTCTTCGTTGTAGGCCACCTGCTTTTCGCGGCGGCGGCTGGTTTCTTCCATTGCTCGGCTCATCGAGCCGGTGATGTTATCGGCGTAGAGAATTACCTTGCCGTCCACATTACGTGCAGCACGGCCAATGGTCTGGATCAGCGAGGTTTCAGAACGAAGGAAGCCTTCCTTGTCGGCATCGAGAATGGCGACGAAGCCGCATTCGGGAATGTCGAGGCCCTCGCGCAGGAGGTTGATGCCGACGAGAACGTCGAAAGCGCCAAGACGCAGATCGCGGATGATCTCGATGCGCTCCAGCGTGTCGATATCCGAGTGCATGTAGCGCACCCGCACTCCTTGTTCGTGCAGGTATTCCGTCAGGTCTTCAGCCATGCGCTTGGTCAGCACAGTAACCAGGGTGCGATAGCCTTTTTTCGCGGTATCGCGGATTTCGCCCAGCACGTCATCGACCTGCGTTTTGGCGGGCCGTATTTCGACCGGCGGGTCGATCAGTCCGGTTGGACGGATGACCTGCTCGGCGAAGACACCGCCCGCTTCTTCCATTTCCCAGTTGCCGGGGGTTGCGGAAACGGCAATGGTCTGCGGACGCATAGCATCCCACTCCTCGAAGCGGAGCGGGCGATTATCCATGCAAGAGGGCAGACGGAAGCCGTATTCGGCAAGCGTCGCTTTGCGGCGGAAGTCGCCGCGATACATGCCGCCGATCTGCGGAACCGTGACGTGGCTCTCGTCGATGAACACCAGAGCATTATCGGGGATGTATTCGAACAGGGTCGGCGGCGGCTCGCCGGGCTTGCGGCCGGTCAGATAACGCGAATAGTTTTCGATGCCTGCGCAGGAGCCAGTTGCTTCCAGCATTTCAAGATCGAAGGTGGTGCGCTGCTCCAGCCTTTGCGCTTCCAGCAGACGCCCGGCCTTGTTCAGTTCGACGAGACGATGCTTGAGTTCGTCCTTGATCGACTTGATGGCCTGATTGAGCGTCGGGCGCGGCGTAACATAGTGCGAGTTCGCGTAAATCTTGACCGACTTCAGCTCGCCTGTCTTTTGCCCGGTGAGGGGATCGAATTCCGTGATCGTCTCGATTTCGTCGCCGAACAACGAGATCCGCCATGCCCGGTCGTCAAGGTGGGCGGGAAAGATTTCAATCGTGTCGCCGCGTACGCGAAATGAGCCGCGCACGAAGTTGATGTCCTGGCGCTTGTATTGCTGCGCCACGAGGTCGGCGAGAAGCTGACGGTGATCAAGACGGTCGCCAATCTTCATCTCGAAGGTCATTGCGGTATAGGTTTCAACCGAACCTATACCGTAAATGCACGATACCGAAGCGACGATGATGACGTCGTCGCGTTCGAGCAGTGCGCGCGTGGCCGAGTGGCGCATACGATCGATCTGCTCGTTGATCGAGGATTCCTTCTCGATGAACGTATCCGAGCGCGGCACATAGGCTTCCGGCTGATAGTAATCGTAGTAGGAGACGAAATACTCGACCGCGTTTTCGGGGAAGAATGACCTGAACTCGCCATAGAGCTGAGCCGCCAGCGTCTTGTTCGGAGCCAGAATGAGCGCCGGGCGTTGCGTCTGTTCAATGACCTTGGCCATTGTAAATGTCTTGCCGGAGCCGGTAACGCCGAGCAGCACCTGCGTCTTGTCCTGATCTTCCAGTCCGGACACCAGATCGCGGATTGCCGTCGGCTGATCGCCGGACGGTTCGAAATCCGTCTGCATGCGAATCGAGATGCCGCCTTCCGATTTCTCAGGCCGTGCGGGGCGGTGCGGCGTCCAAAGCTCGCCGTTCTTGAACAGCGGATTACCTGATTCAATAAGCGCCGACAGCGCTTCCACCGTCGCGGTTGCACCCGATGTGTTGAGGCCAGTCGCGTCTTCAAGGCTTATATCCAGACCGGCCACTGGATTGAGGCCTGCCGCTGCGCGTTCCTTGGCCGAGGCAGCGCCGCCCATGGAGGTGCCGCGTCCGGAGCGGGAAGGCTCCTTGCTGCGTTCTGGTATTTTCTTCGGTTGTTTGACGGCTTTGGCGCGTGGCTTTACCGCCTCGTCGCTGATTTCCCTGGCCCAATCGGATATGGAGCCGGAAAGGGGCGCACCGGAAAACTCGGCCTGAGGTGCTTCACCGAAGCCGCCAGCCTTGTCGTGCGAATCCTGAGAATATTTGTCTTTTGAGGAAGCCATGCTCCCAATATGGAATTTCGACACACAAATGAAAAGAGCGTATGGCTGAAATCTAGCGCGATGAGGCGTCTTGAGGTCGTGCTGCTGACATCAAGGTGTCAGTATTGCTTTTTGTTATCGATAATGCAGCGAAACCAAGTAGAATTTGTTTGAGTATTGGCAGGCCATTACGTCAATGTCGCACATCCATGGCGCTTTTGGATAGCGTCCTTCAACCGACAAGAGGAAATAACCAATGAATACAGACGGTACGCCGAAAGGCATGCTGACCCTGCGCACGCCGGCCATGCCGAAGGATGCGAATGCGGCGGGGGATATTTTCGGCGGCTGGGTAATGGCGCAGATGGATTCGGCCTGCGGCATTCGTGCGGCGGAGCGCGCCAAAGGGCGTGTGGTGACTGCTGCGGTGCGTGAAATGTCCTTCGCCAAACCGGTGAAAATCGGCGATGTACTATGTGTCTATACCAACATCGTGCGCGTCGGTCGCAGTTCCATCACCTTGCAGGTCGAGGCTTGGGCCCAGCGCTATCTGACCCAGCAGATGAATCTCGTCACGCATGCCGAATTCGTGATGGTGGCGCTTGATGAACAGGGCAAGCCGTCGCCCGTTCCGGAGAGTTGAGGGTGCATCCGGGAATCGGTTCCGAAAGCCGGTTCCCGCTTTCTGGAGGCATGTTCTAACGGCAGGCGCGATAACCGCTGCGGCGCTGCATCAGGTCAAAATGGAAATGATCCGCATGTTCGGGGTTATAGCCGGGCCCGAGAACGGTTGTGAAATAGCCGCATGCATCCGATCGCACGCTGTTGAGCAGGCCTTTCTCGCGGAAGGCGAAGAAGCCGGGTTTGCGCACTGAAATCTTCTTGCCGTTGTTCAGGACGATTTTTGTGACATCAATGGCGTTGCCGCGCGAATGTTCAGACATTTTCGCACCGCGCCGGTGGTTCATCGTCCGGCAGGAATAACCTCCGGCATTATAGATCGTATTGACGCCGGAAAGATAACGTAACCGCGCAGCCGACTGGAGTTCGCCCTTGATCCAGCGCGCGAATGCTTCCGTCACCCGGCAGTTGAGCGTCGCGGCCGGTTTGAAGGCGATGGAACCGCTGCTAAAACCGGAAACCTCAATCGGATTTGCGATACCGCATGCGTTGCCGCGCGAGATTGGCGGCTTTTCCGTGAATACGACGCCGAGGCGTTTTAGCCGGGTACGGCAAGCTGCTTCAGAGCTGGACATCGTGTAGATATTTTCTGCGGCGGTGACCGGGTTTTCAACCGGGGCTGTGAATCCGTAATCGCCTGAATATTGCGGTTCATTCTGCGCGGTGGCGCGCATCGTATGGCTCTCTTCCTCCTCGGCCAGGCCGATGATGCGGTCCTCCTGCGGTGCCGTGTTGACAGGAGCGCTTGCAACCGGCGCGTTGGGCACAACGATATCGGGCGAGTTCAGATCGGCCTGCGGACGCGGCGTGCGTTCGCCCGAACAGCTCGCAATGAATGCCAGCAATAAAATGGATGCCGAGGGTGCACAATTGCGCGAGACGGAGCGCAAGCGGGCGAAGGATACAAAACTCATGTTCCTGCCTTTTTTAATGGAAGGCGTTTGTCCCGCATATTAGAGGAGAAGCGTAAAGGAAGAGTCAGTGCCGCTGTTAAGCGGTGTGGCGCAATTCGGGCCGGGAGAAGGCGAAGTGAAGATGCGTTTTCCATCTTGGCGGAACCGCCGCATCGTGCGTATAAGCCAAGCGCTGCGGTTTTGGGCCAGACCGTGCAGAAACGTCGTTCCGGTGCCTGAAGTCTCTCCCTATGTCAGTGCTGATTTCACCCAGTATTCTGCCGATCCTGCTGTTGGTTGGCTCCAATATTTTCATGACTTTCGCCTGGTACGGGCATCTGAAATTCCCAAGCACGCCGCTTGTAACGATCATATTCATCAGCTGGGGCATCGCGCTTATTGAATATTGTATGGCGGTTCCCGCAAATCGTATCGGCCATGGCGTCTATTCGGCCGCGCAGCTCAAAACCATGCAGGAAGTCATCACGCTGATGATTTTCAGTCTCTTCTCGATCTTTTATCTGAAAGAGGCGTTTACGTGGCACCACTTGCTGGGTTTTGCGTTGATAGCGGGCGGCGCGGCTTTGATTTTCAAAGCCTGACGCTTGTCATTCCGCGGGTTCGGCTGCGGGAGCGGGTGTGTTCCTGCCGTTCCAGAACATGGGGACCAATTCAACTGCAAGCATGGCGGCGAAGATCAGGCCGCAACCGATGAAGCCGATAAAAGTCAGCCGGTCGCCGAGGAAAATCGCGGCGAAAAAGGCAGCGAACAAGGCCTCCGACGACAGGAAAATGGCAGCCTGTGCAGCAGTCGTATAGCGCTGGCCGATTGCCTGTAGTGTGAACGCAATGCCGGACGAAAACACGCCTGTGAACAGGATTTCCTTCCAGGTGAGCGCGATGGCGGTCCAGTTGAAATCTTCAACTGCAGAAGCAATGGCGAATCCGGCTGCGGCGCAGGTTGCGAACTGGATGCAACTCAGCGTGACAGGACGGCCCGCGCGGTTGGCGCGGGTGATAAGAATGACCTGCATGGCCCAGAACACTGCACCGAAAATGACCAGCCAATCGCCTTGTTTCAAGGCGTCCAGCTCACCACCGGACAGCAGAAAGATACCTGCGAGGCAGGCCGCTGCACCTGGCCAGACAATTGGATGAGGCCAATTGCGGAAAACCAGTACGCCCAGCACCGGCACCAACACCACGTAAAGTCCGGTCAGGAAGCCCGCGTTGGTGACCGAGGTGGTGATAAGCCCGATCTGTTGCAGGGCGAGGCCGGTAAACAGCATCGAGCCCACGAGCATGAAATAGAAGTAGCTGGAGCGCTGGAGTCTGACTTCCGCACGGCGTCCTTCGATAATTGCCCAGGGCAGTACTGTGAGCGAGGCGACCGCCGATCGGATGGCAATGAACAGGAACGGGCCGATACTCGCCATGGCGGTGGATTGCGCCACAAAGCCCATACCCCAGATAATGCCCGCCAGAAGAAGCAGCATATTGGCCTGAACGCGCGTCATTGGTGCCTCATTGCGTCGAAAAGGAGCGCCAGCGCAAAGCTGAAGGGTGATTGCGCGCGGACGGCTATGCTATAAGCAGTATTTGCGGGAAGCGGCAAGAGGACACTCGATTCTGCGACAAAGCAACGACGTAGAGCGGTTCCAACGATCCCGTTTAAACTGAAGCTGCTCTGGCGCACCAATACTTTATGGAGTTGTTTTATGCTTTTTCGAAGTCATGGATATCAGGCGATAGCGCTGGCCGGTGTTTTCGCTACAATCTTTCTGTCAGGAACGGCGCCTTCGTTCGCGGCCTTCAAACAGATTCGCGATGTTTGGGTGCGGTGTGATTTCGCACAGAATTGCACGTTGATGCTGAATCCTACCGCAGGTGAAGGTGCACCGGGGCTGGGTATCTTTCGCGGAAGCGATGCGGGTTCCAAGCCTATGCTTCGTCTTTCCTATATCGATCCCTCCAAAACGTCGGGAACGCTCGCCGTTTCAATTGACGGAACACCGTTGCTGTCGGTTGATATGGCTGCGTTGAAACTGCGCGACGGCCAGTTCGACTATAGGGATATGCCCCAATTGACGAAGTTGATCGATGCGATGAAGAATGGCCGGAAGCTGGAGCTTGAATTTGGTGGGAAGCCGTTCACCTACTCCCTTTCCGGGTTTGTCGGCGGGCTGATTTATCTTGACGAGCAGCAGTCGCGTGCCGGCACCGTCGATGCGTTGCAGGCCAGGGGCGACAAAGCTGCTCCATCGCCACCCGAGGTCAGGCTTATCGATTCGGTGGAACAGATACCGGCGGAAATTCGTAAGGATTTTTCGGAGGAGGCGGCAATTTGCGGCGGAGCGAGCGCCAGCTCTTTCCGCAATGCAGGCGGGTTCGAGACGAGGATCGGAGATGGTCTTGACCTGATCGGTTTGCCCTGCGGCTCACCTGGAGCCTACAACCAGCCTTACACATTCTATAGCCGCTACGAAAACAGGATCGTGCCAATTTCGTTGCCGACTCTCGCCGATGACGGGCCGACGGTGACGGATACGGCCTGGAATATCGACTGGATACAGAAGACCAAGACCCTGACGGCTTTCTTCAAGGGAAGGGGGCTTGGGGATTGCGGTAAGTATGATGTCTGGAAAGCGACGGATAACGGTGAAGGAAGGGTTCGTTTCGTGCTTGTGGAGGAGCGGGCCAAGGGAGATTGCGACGGTAATTATGCAGGCGGCCCGGAAAAGTGGCCGACAAACTGGCCGATAAAACCGAAATAACCCGACGAACGGTTGCAGAATTAACAGGCTGAAATTTTTCTTCGTGAAATGATTGGCGGAAATGCTATAGTTCTGCCCGCAGCAATTTGAACGGTTCCGAGGTATGCGCTTCGGTGGCCGTTTTCTTTTTGTGTCGAGCACGTCGTTCTTTCCGAGAACCGGGGCCGGTTTTCGGAAAGAACGACGTGAGGAATTCTTAGAATGTGGCACTGTGCGTCTTTAACAGGACGCAGAGGGCTGGAGGCCAAACGTTCCTCGAACGGCACCTCGCCTTTGTAACTGGGCGTGGTGAGGCGGGCAAATCAAACTGCCGGCGCATGCAATCCCGGGATGGGGAATGCGCCGGGCGCAGGAAAGGACTGGGTATGGAAAAGTTCCCTATGACCCCTCGCGGTTTCGAAAAGCTCAAGGAAGAGCTGCGCTGGCGTCAACAATCCGAGCGTCCTCGGATCATCGAGGCGATTGCGGAAGCGCGTGCGCATGGCGATCTCTCGGAAAATGCCGAGTATCACGCCGCCAAGGAAGCGCAGAGCCTCAACGAAGGGCGCGTCGGTGAACTGGAAGATCTGGTTGCACGCGCTGAAGTGATCGATGTGTCCAAGCTTTCCGGCGACAAGATCAAATTCGGAGCCACCGTCACGATGATTGACGAGGACACCGAGGAGGAAAAGATCTACCAGATCGTCGGCGATCAGGAAGCCGACGTGAAGGAAGGCCGCATTTCCATTTCTTCGCCGATTGCGCGTGCGCTGATCGGAAAGACCGAAGGTGACACGATTGAAGTCAATGCACCTGGCGGCTCGCGTTCCTACGAGATCGTTGCTCTCAAGTTCGTTTGATTCTCGTGCAGGTTCCGGTCAAAGACGTCGAAATCGTCGCGCCCAATTTCAAGCGCCGCTTGTCGGGCGTGACGTCGACGATTGTTGTTCTTGTGCCGTTGCAGCGACGCTTGGGCATCAAGATTGCTGCATTTGGACCGGGATTGCCTGCAACTCTGCCGCACATTGTTTTGCGGGATTTCCTCGGCTTCTGGAAGCGTCCTCGCTCCTCTGTGCCCAACCGGGTCTGGCATGCCCGGCGCAATGTAGAAATGCTCGCAGGCATTTTCATGCGGGACGTTCTGCGGATGCGCCTGAAACTTCTTTTCACGTCAGCCTCGCAGCGTCACCATAAGCGTTTTACCAAATGGCTGATCCAGCGGATGGATGGCGTCATCGCGACCAGCCGGAAAACGGCCGCCTATCTGGATGTGCCGAATACGGTCATCATGCACGGAATCGATCTCACGCAGTTCCGTCCGCCAAGCGAGCCAGAAGACTTTCTGTCTGCTTCGGATATTGACGGCAAGTTTGCGATCGGGTGTTTCGGTCGCGTGCGACATCAGAAAGGCACAGACCTTTTTGTGGATTCGATGATCGCATTGCTGCCAAAATATCCCGACTGGGTTGCAGTTGTCGCAGGTCGGGCAACCACCGAACATCAGGCCTTTGAACGGGCGTTGCGTGACAAGGTTAAAAAAGCCGGATTGTCCAATCGCATCGTGTTTCTGGGTGAAGTGGCATTCACCGGCGAGGGGGAGAGCATTCCTGTCTGGTATCGCCGTCTCACCGTTTACGTCGCACCCTCGCGGAGGGAAGGATTCGGATTGACGCCTCTCGAGGCCATGGCGTCGCAGACGGCTGTGGTGGCAAGCGATGCTGGCGCTTATCCGGAACTGATCGTTGAGGGCCAAACAGGCCATGTGGTACCAGCAGGCGATTTGCAGGCCATGCAAGACGCTATTGAAGCTTATCTGCAAAATCCTGACATTGCTCTTGCTCATGGCCGTCAAGCCTTGACGCATACACGGCAGAATTTTCCCTTAGAAGGTGAAGCCGAGAAAATCGGCGCGCTCTACAACGAGCTGCTCAAGAATAATGTCGTCTAACGGCCTCCAGCCCACTGCTTAAGCATTTCCTACCCCTCCGTTACGGGGCTTCTTCAGAGGATCATCAGCGGTTCGTCCTTCACGGGACGAATGGTGAGTGCCGTACGCACGGAATCCACGTTGGGGGCGGCGGTCAGTTCCTCAATCACAAACGTCTGGAATGTGTTGAGGTCGCGAGCGACGCAATGGAGCAGAAAATCGGATTCTCCGGATACCATCCAGGCACGACGAACCAGCGGCCATTGCTTTGTTTTCTCCGCGAAAGCCTTGAGGTCGGCATCTGCCTGACGGTGAAGGCCGACCGAGCAGAATGCTACAAGATCCTGTCCCAGGGAATTGCCGTTGAGTATGGCGCGATAGCCGCGGATGACCCCGCTCTCTTCAAGCTTGCGTACGCGACGCAGGCAAGGCGGTGCGGAGATGCCGACCCGTTCGGCAAGTTCCACATTCGTGATGCGCCCATTGTTCTGGAGTTCCCGCAGGATTTTCCAATCGATTTCGTCCAGATCGGCCTTGATCGGCATGCAAAACTCCGCGCGCAAGGAAATTTCATTCCCGGGTAATTATAAAACATTCGGCGCCGTCATGACGCAATCTAATCCTGCTCATATCAAATGAAGCGGCTGCATGTAAACTATGTAACTTTCTGTCAGCGTACCCAAAAAGCGCGTGTGAACAGGATAAATACCGTCACCAGTTCCAGGCGTCCCACCAGCATCAAGAAGGAAAGCACCCAAAGCGCGGGGTCGCGAATGGTTGAAAAATTACCGACGGGACCGATCGTATCGCCAAGACCGGGGCCGATGTTGGACAGGGCGGTGAGTGCGCCGGTGAAGGCGGAAACGAAGTCAAGCCCAAGTGAGGCAAGCAGAACGGCGCCGATAATCAGCGATGCGCTGTAAAGGAAAAGGTACAGAAGCACGTTCTGCGCTATGTCGCCCGAAATTTCCGATGAGCCATATCTGATTTTGATCACGGCATGCGGCATGATCAGCCGGGCCAGATTGGCGCGTGTCAGGTTCCACAGGATGATGAAGCGGTTCATCTTGATGCCGCCGGATGTCGAGCCTGCACAGCCGCCGAGGAATGAGGCGAGAAAGAAAATGCCGACGGCAGGCGGACCCCAGAGCGAATAATCTTCCGTCGCATAGCCGGTGGTCGTGATCACGGAGACAAAATGGAAGGCGGCGGTAATCAGGGCGTCGCCGAACGGTATGTCGGAGCCGAGCCGCAATACGATTGCCAGCGTAAAGCTGAAACCGATGACGATGGTGAAAAATAGTTTTACCTGCGGATCCGCCAGCGATTCAAGCCGTCTTGGCATGAAGGCCTTGATGTAGAGCACGAAGGGCAACGCGGACAGCGCCATGAACATGGTGGAGACCACCAGGAGCGATCGGTTGCCGTGATAAAAGCCGATCGAGCTGTCGTGCGTTGAAAAGCCGGCGGTTGCAATGGTCGTAAGGCCGTGATTGATGGCGTCGAACATGCTCATGCCGACAGCAAAATAAGCGATGATGCACGCCGCGGTCAGGCTGGTATAGGCGGCGATGATGCCGAGCGCGATCTGGTTCATGCGGGGCAGGATTTTCTCCGATTTGTCGGAGGATTCCATGTGGAACAGCGCCAGCCCGCCAGCCCGCAATGAAGGCAGTAGTAACAGCGCAAGGCCGATGAACCCGATGCCTCCGACCCAGCATAAAAGTGAGCGCCAGAGCAGAATGCCCCGTTGCATATGGTCTAGCCCGGTCAGGGCCGTTGCGCCGGTAGAAGTCACGCCGGACATGGCTTCGAAAAAGGCTGTCGCATAGCTGATGGGCAGGTGCGAGAAATAGAGCGGTATGGAACCGAGAAAGCTTGCCGTCAGCCACAGGCATGTGGTGAGTAGAAAACCAAGGCGCGGCGTGAAGCGCATCGACTGATTCTGTGTCGCGAGCAGGATCAGCGTCGAAAGCGCTCCGGTTGCTGCTGCGGATCGTACAAAAATCAACCAGTCATCGCTGCCGTCGCGCAGGTCTACGGCCGCAGGCAGCAGCATGGCAGCGGCCATGATAAGGCCGAAGCGTGCACAGATGTTGCTGACTGTCTTGAAAATGGCGGACGGCTCCGGCGTTTGGACGAAATCTATATTGTATTCTGCCTGTTTAGCGTGAGATCGATCCAGCCGCAATGTGCGGTCGCGGTGTGAATGCATCCGGTAGCGACAAGCTGTGGCTAAAGCACAGCAAATGCCCGTCAAACCTTGCAAACATTGAGGGGCAGACCTACCTTGGCCACAATATCAGGGCATTGGCGAAACCGAGTGCGAAGGCGATTCCGGTGAGCAGGAAGTCCACAGCTTTAAATCGATTTCAGGACCGGGAGAAACACCATGTCACAGCGTCACGCGCCCGTCATAGTCATCGGCTCGGGCCCTGCAGGGTATACCGCAGCCATCTATGCCGCGCGCGCCATGCTCAAACCGTTGATCATTACGGGTCTTCAGCAGGGCGGACAGCTGATGATTACAACCGACGTGGAAAACTATCCCGGCTATGCAGATCCTGTGCAGGGGCCATGGATGATGGAACAGATGGCCAAGCAGGCCGAGAATGTTGGTTCGGAAATCGTCTATGACATCATCACCGAGGTGGAGACGACAGCCCGTCCGTTCCGCCTGAAAGGCGATTCCGGTACGGTCTACACCTGCGATGCGCTCATCATCGCGACCGGTGCCCAGGCCAAGTGGCTTGGCCTGGAGAGCGAGCAGACTTTTATGGGCGGCGGCGTCTCCGCCTGCGCGACCTGCGACGGGTTTTTCTATCGCGGCAAGGATGTGGTCGTGGTTGGTGGCGGTAATACCGCCGTCGAAGAAGCGCTTTATCTCTCGCATATCGCCAAGAGCGTTACCGTTGTACATCGCCGCGATGGTTTCCGGGCAGAAAAGATCATGCAGGATCGCCTGGTTTCACGCGACAACGTCAAGGTCGTCTGGAACAGTGTTATCGACGAGATTGTCGGTACGGAAGCCAAGCCGCCCATGGGGGCCACGGTCACTGGCGTGCGACTGGAGAATGTCGTCAGCGGTGAAACCAGCGAGCTTGAAGCGCATGGCGTCTTTATTGCTATCGGCCATGCGCCTGCGGTTTCGTTGTTTGAAGGTAAGCTCAAACAGAAACCCAATGGCTATCTGTGGACGGCGCCGGATTCGACCGCGACGGACGTGCCGGGTATTTTTGCCGCCGGCGATGTGACCGATGATATTTACCGGCAGGCCGTGACGGCTGCCGGTCTGGGCTGCATGGCCGCGCTCGAAGCAGAGCGATGGCTGGCTGCACAAGAACCGCTGCACGAAGCAGCGGAGTAACGAGAGGGGAAAAACGTGGTCGCACCGCTCGACTGGGACAAACTGCGCATATTCCATGCCGCGGCGGAGGCGGGGTCGTTTACGCATGCCGCGCTAACATTGCATCTGTCGCAATCGGCTATATCGCGTCAGGTAAGTGCGCTGGAGCAGGACGTAGGCGTTCCGCTTTTCCACCGTCATGCGCGTGGACTCATTTTGACCGAGCAAGGTGAAACGCTCTATCGCACGGCGCATGACGTGCTGATGAAGCTTGAAAATGTTCGTTCGAAACTCGCAGAAAGCAAGGAGAAGCCGTCAGGCCGTCTTCGTGTGACGACGACTGTCGGTCTCGGTTCTGGCTGGCTGGTCGAGCGCATACAGGAATTTGTCGAGCTATATCCAGATGTGCAGCTTCAACTCATTCTCGACAATGAGGAGCTGGATCTCACCATGCGTCATGCCGACTGTGCGGTCCGTTTGCGTCAGCCGCAGCAGCCGGACCTTATCCAGCGCCGCCTTTTCACCGTGCATATGCATGTCTATGCATCGGCGGGATATGTGTCGAAATATGGCAAGTTGAACTCGATCGACGAAATCGACCAGCATCGCATTGTGACCTTTGGAGAGTCAGCGCCAAGCTATCTGACTGGCCTGAACTGGCTTGAAGTTGCAGGACGCAACGATGGAAGTTTGCGCATTCCGGCATTGCAGGTGAACAATCTTCTCTCGATACGCCGTGCAGTACAGCGCGGCGTCGGCATTGCGGTTCTGCCCGATTATATGGCGGACAAGGAATCCGGTCTGGTTCAGCTTCTGCCGGAACTGGAGGAGATACCGTCCTTCGACACATTCTTCTGTTATCCGGAAGCGCTGAAGAATTCCGCAAAACTGCATGTCTTTCGAGATTTCCTGTTCTCGAAAGCGCGCAACTGGGCCTATTGATTACTATGTATTGGCTGAAAGAAAGGCCGCGCCGGTATTCCCGGCGCGGCCTTTCTCTTGACGCGAATTAATCGCGTGACAGAGTCCCTCTGGTTCGTTCCTGCAGTTTGTATTTTCCGGAAACGACTCACTGGCGAGGGTTTGTCGATTTTGTAGGCAAGGGAGAGCAGGACGTGCTCATCATTTGAGCGGCAATGTGAGCTACACTCTCCGAGTACAGGTATGATGCTTCTTGTAACTATTTGTATTCAAATAGCTTTTATCCTGAATCTAGTCATGCGTAAAATGCATAGCTGCCTTGCGATAAAGCCGGATTGCAAAAACAATGGGCAGCAGGCATATAAAGATCATCTCAGCGCTGCGTTTCCTCCTCCCATTTGCGCAGGCTGAGTGTTCCCCTCTGGAGGTTTGCCTCAAAGGCACCTTCAAAACTCAAAGCCAGACATTTGTCTGGCTTTTTTTTTGCTTTGTCGGCTGCTTGGTTCCAGTAAAATTTAGGTACGAAAAAGGGGCCTTTCGGCCCCTTCGGAATTTCGCTTTACCTGTTGTTTAGCGCAGGCTTGCACAGAAGCGCTGGATGCGTGAGCAGGCTTCTTCGAGGAGGGCTTCCGAGGTTGCATAGGAGATACGGAAGTTCGGGCCGAGACCGAATGCCGAGCCATGCACCACCGCCACGCCTTCTGCTTCCAGCAATTCGGTCACGAAATCTTCGTCGGTTTCGATGATCTTGCCGGCTTCCGTCTTCTTGCCGATGAGGCCAGCGCAGGACGGATAGACATAGAACGCACCTTCCGGCGTCGGGCAATGGATGCCGTTGGCCTGATTGAGCATCGACACGACCAGATCGCGGCGGCCCTGGAAAATTTTCTTGTTTTCCGGAATGAAATCCTGCGTTCCGTTCAGTGCTTCGACTGCGGCCCACTGAGCGATGGAGCAGGCGCCGGAGGTCTGCTGGCCCTGCACCATGTCCATGGCCTTGATGAGCTGAAGCGGGCCAGCGGCATAACCGATGCGCCAGCCGGTCATGGCATAGGCCTTCGATACGCCGTTCATGGTGAGCGTACGGTCATAAAGCGTCGGTTCAACCTGTGCAGGTGTGGTGAAGACAAAATCACCGTAGACTAGATGCTCATACATGTCGTCGGTCAAAATCCAGACATGCGGATGACGCACGAGCACGTCGGTCAGCGCCTTCAGCTCAGCTTCCGTATAGGCGGCGCCCGTCGGGTTGGACGGCGAGTTGAAGATCAACCACTTGGTCTTCGGCGTGATCGCCTTCTCCAGATCGGCGGCGGTGAGCTTGAAATTGTCTTCGAGCTTGGTGTTGATGAAAACCGGCGTGCCGCCGTTGATCGCGACCATTTCCGGATAGCTGACCCAGTAAGGGGCAGGGACGATGACTTCATCGCCGGGGTTCAGCGTCGCCATGAAAGCGTTGAACAGAATCTGCTTGCCGCCGGTTCCGACGATAACCTGCTCCGGCTTGTAGTCGAGGCTGTTTTCGCGCTTGAACTTTGCGACGATGGCCTGGCGCAGTTCAGGAATGCCTGCAACGGGCGTGTACTTTGTCTCGCCGCGGTTGATCGCCTCGATTGCTGCCTGCTTGATATTTTCCGGCGTGTCGAAATCGGGTTCACCGGCTCCCAGACCAATGACGTCCTTGCCTTTTGCTTTCAGTTCACGTGCTTTCTGGCTGACCGCGATGGTCGCTGATGGCTTTACACGGGAAAGGGCGTCGGCGAGAAATGCCATGATCATTCTCCATAAATGGCAGGATCAGATAACCGGCGCCGGGGATGGTCCGGTTTTGCGCATTTCCTATGTCGCATCGGCGCGCGAATCGCAACAACAGCTTTGGCAATTCGCATGAAATAAGGACTTTTCGCGACAATGTGTGGCGAAAAGCAACAGAACGATCAGCATTGCTGACGTATTATCTCAAAGAAACTGATTGGACAGAAGGTCGGCTGCCGGAAATATTGTGGTAAACAGGAGAAGCGGATGCTCACACTCTACGGACAAACCGATTCCGGTAATTGTTACAAGCCGAGGCTTCTGCTTGCGAAGCTTCGAAGACCATTTCATCATGCCGAGATTTCATCGCTCGACGGCTCCACACGTAAGCCGGACTATCTTGCCAAAAATCCGAACGGAAAAGTTCCGCTTCTGGAGCTGGAGGACGGGCGATTTGTCGCTGAATCGAATGCCATTCTTCTCCATCTTGCGGAGGGTACGCCGTTTTTGCCAGCAGACCCATATGAGCGGGCGCTGGTCTATCAGTGGTTGTTCTTTGAGCAATATAGCCATGAACCCTATATTGCCGTGCGCCGCGCTCTTCTGGTTTACCCCGAGCGTGCACGCGATGCGACGCCGGATCGTCTGGCATCGACGCTTGCTGGCGGCGACAAGGCGCTGGCCGTAATGGAAACGCAGCTGCAAAAAACGCCGTTTCTTGTCGGCGAAACCTATACATTGGCCGACATTGCGCTCTATGCCTATACGCATGAGGCGCATCGTGGCGGCTTCAACATGGAGCGCTATCCAGCAGTGAAATCGTGGCTTGCCCGTGTTGTCGAGCATGAAGGCCATGTGCCGATGGAGTGGCTGCCATAGCTCACATTACAGCAAGATCGCGCAGCGTTCTGGCCGCCATGGTTTTGTAAGCACCTATCAGCGTATCGCATTCGGGCGGAGAGAGATCGACTGCAATGCGCATCGTCGATTCACCGAAATGCATCAGCAGAAAAGCGGTCTCCTCCATCCCGGTCGCGATCCTGTCTGGAGCGATGCGGTGGATCGTGTCGGCCAGCAATTTGCCGTTCAGCCTGCTTTCGGCAATCTCCAGCTTTGCCAGTGATTTGTCTGCCTGCGTTGCCGACCAAATGTCGCGCATGGCGGGTTCCATGCGCATCAAAGCCAGATATTCGTCAATCAATGCGTTGAATGCCGCGACAAGTTCATCCATCGATGTGGCTGCGGCCAGGCCATCTTCAATGCATTGGCGCGATTGCGCGTTGTAGCTCTCGAAAAGATAACGGATGAGCGTGCTCTTGTCGGGAAAATACTGATAGAGAGCACCGATTGAAATTCCCGCCTGCTGGGCGATTTCGCTCATTTTCAAACTGTCGCTGCCCTTGGCCGCGATGAGCGCCGTGGTGCAATCCGCAATGCGGCGGATTTTCTCCTGCGCGCGGCTCTGGCTGGGTGTACGGCGCAAGACTGCCCCGCCAATCGTGTTCGTTTCCGCCTTCGAATCCTGCTTCATGACCGATTCTCATTAGAGCGCATTCCGAAAAGTGTGAAACGGTTTTCCGAAAATATGCGTGTTAAAACAAAATGTTAGAGCGTAAATCTGGTTCAATCAGGTCGAAACGCGCTCTAAAACTCTTGACAGAATATGAGGAGTGCTCACATATTGCAAATGTGAGGGGTGCTCATGTTTAGGGAGATGAATGATGACCGAGGCAAAAGACAAGCGCTATCTGGTGGTCGGCGCTACCGGAAAGACGGGCAGACGCGTCGCGGAAAGATTGCGGAGCCGGGGGCTGGAAATCCGGGCGGTGTCGCGCAGTACGGCAATTCCATTCGACTGGACGCGGGATGATACCTGGAAAGACGCATTGCAGGGCAGCGATGCGGCTTATGTGACGTTCCAGCCCGATCTGGCGGTGCTGGGTTCCGTTGATGTCATCCGTGCCTTTTTGGGCGCAGCCAAAGAAAGTGGCGTTAAACATGTCGTGCTTCTTTCCGGGCGGGGAGAGGAGGAGGCGGAGGCCGCGGAGGCAGCGTTGCAGTCGTCTGGTCTCAGCTGGACTGTGTTGCGTTCAAGTTGGTTCATGCAGAACTTCAGCGAAAATTACATGCGCGATGAATTGCTTACCGGGTCGCTGGCTTTACCGGTGGGGGAGACGAAAGAGCCGTTTATCGATGCAGACGACATTGCTGATGTGGCATTTGCCGCTTTGACTGAGCCGGGCCATGAAAACCGGCTTTACGAACTGACCGGGCCTCAGCCGATCAGTTTCCGCCAGGCTGTCGGTGAAATTGCCAAAGTCGCCCGCCGCGAGCTGGTGTTTCAGTCCATTCCCTTTGCCGATTATGAAACCGTATTGCGGGGACAGGCCGTACCTGAGGAATTTATCGCACTTTTGCGGTATCTTTTCACCGAGCTGTTCGACGGGCGTAATGCGCAGGTGGCGCATGGCGTGGAAGAAGCACTTGGCCGCAAACCGCGAAGCTTTGCGGATTTCGCGGCCAAAGCTACTGCCGACGGCCTCTGGGAGGGACAGTCATGACAATGGGCTTTCAGCTTCTTGTGCTGCTGACAGCATGGGGATGCGCCATAACAGGTGGCATATTCTATGCATTCTCAAGTTTCGTTATGGCGGCACTCGCCCGTATTCCGGCGAATGAAGGCATATCCGCCATGCAGGCAATCAATGTGACGGTTATCAACGGGTCATTTTTTGGCGTGTTTTTCGGCACGGCATTTCTCTGCCTGGTGATCATCGTTCTTGCCGTCATGGGCTATGGCGGCTTGTCAAACTGGGCAATGGGTGGCGCTGCGCTTTATCTGTTAGGCACAATCGGTGTGACGATGGTGCTGAATGTTCCGCTGAACAATCAGCTGGCGCCGCTGGATGCCATGGCAGGCATGTCGGCGGAGTTCTGGACCACCTTCGTGCGCAACTGGACCTTCTGGAACCATATTCGCACGGCTGCCGCACTTGCGGCTGCGCTGCTTCTGGGGGCGGCAGTGTTATAGACGAAACGATGCTTAAACAAAAAAAGGCGGGCTAAAAGCCCGCCTTTTCCTGGTCTCGTCGGCGATTAGGCAGCGACGAGGTTATCTGCGGACGAACGGCCCGAGCGACGATCCTGTACGATTTCGTACGAAACCTTCTGGCCTTCATCAAGCGTGGCCAGACCGGCGCGCTGAACGGCAGAGATATGAACGAAAACGTCCGTGCCGCCCTGATCCGGCTGAATGAAGCCGAAGCCCTTGGTCGTGTTGAACCACTTAACTGTTCCCGTAGCCATGGGAAATTCCTTTGTAACATTAGTAACGTTGTAGTCCGTATGCTTCGCACACGTCCCCGTGAATCGAATTTATGGACAGGAGATCGTCAGGAAGCACGGCGGGCCGCACGGGTCGCAAAGTCACTCGACCGAAAAATCGATACGCAAATTATATGCGACATTTTTGACCAACACAAGATGGGCAAAGATGTCAGCAGAAGAAATCAGAATTTGAGCGCTCCGACGTCTACCGTATCGCCCGGCATCGGTTGCAGTGTGCCGCTGCCGCCGACGATGATGGCAAGACATGGCTTTGACGAAAACCCGCATAATATTGCGGGCAGTGAGAAGGCTTGTTGAAATGAAATATCCTACCATCTTTTTATCTTTGACTTCCCCGTGATGCGCATAGCGCGCATGCTGCAATCGATCGGCAGATTCGCGGCGGCAGGGCAGCGAGGCAGAATATGACGTCTGAACCGAAACAGGACGCGCCGAAGCAAAATGGCCCACAAAGGGTCGGCGGTCGCAAAAAACGGAAGCGGCGCGTTTCCATTGGCACGCGCAAGCGTCCGGGAGCAAAGTTTCGCCGCTGGCGGTCACGCGACGGCAACGATCTTTTCTCACAAGTCTCGATGATGGTGGGAGCATTTTGGATTTCGCCGATCCGCAATACGCTTATCGCCTTTGGAACCGGCATTTTCATTCTGATCGTTCTGATCGCCATCGGGCAGGTGGCCATCAATCGCTGGAATGTGCCTTTCTACGATGCGCTTGCGCGGCGCGATCTACAGGCATTCTTTCATCAACTACTGGTCTTTTTCGGCATTGCGGGAACACTTCTTGTTCTTAACGTTGTGCAAACCTGGCTGAACCAGATGTTCAAGCTGAAGATGCGTGAAGGGCTTGCGCGTGACCTTGTTGGTCAATGGCTGGTGCCCGGGCGGGCATTCCGCCTTGCCAATGCGGGCGAGATTGGCGTCAATCCCGATCAGCGGCTGCAGGAAGATGCGCGCCACCTGGCGGAAACCTCCTGCGATCTGGGGATCAATCTCCTGCAGTCCACGGTTATTCTGGTGAGTTTTGTCGGCGTCCTGTGGTCGCTGTCGAACGGTTTCGTTTTCCACGTTTCCGGCTATAGTTTCGCAATACCGGGCTATATGGTTTGGGCTGTCATCATCTACGCGGCGTCCGCATCGTGGCTTACCTGGATCGTGGGACGCAGCCTCGTCAACATCAATGCCAATCGCTATGCCCGTGAAGCGGATTTCCGAACCTCGCTTATGCGGGTCAACGAGCATCTGGACGCAATAACGCTTTCCCGCGGCGAGGCTGACGAGCGACGAAGGCTCGATCTCGATATTGAGGCGGTGCTGGCGGCGATCCGCAAGATTGTTTTCGCGACCACGCAGCTGACATGGGTGACGGCCGGTTACGGATGGCTGACGATCATCGCGCCGATACTCGTTGCAGCCCCGGTTTATTTCGGTGGGGGGCTGACCTTCGGCGGCTTGATGATGGCGGTGGGGGCGTTCACACAAGTGCATAATTCTCTGCGCTGGTTCGTTGATAATTTCGGCGCGATTGCCGACTGGCGCGCCACGCTGTTGCGTGTTGCCAGTTTCCGTCAGGCCGTGATGCGTATGGATGAGCTTGGCCGTCTGGACCGGCAGGTGGATCTCGCGGTCAATGACAACGAGCGGCTCACTCTCGACGGGCTTTCCGTGGCTGCGCCCGATGGCTGTCTGCGTCTATCCAGAAAAACCTTTACGATAAAATCGGGCGAACGGGTGCTGGTGACCGGTGGCACGGAAACTCAGCGCACGCTTCTGTTCCGGGCACTGGGCGGTTTGTGGCGGTGGGGAGACGGTCGTATCGGCATGCCTGTCAATGACGGCGTAGCCTTCATGCCGCGTGCGCCGTATTTCCCTCCGGGGGATCTGAAGGGAGTGATTGTCTATCCGCTCGATCTCAAGAAATTCTCATCCGAAGCGCTGGAAAATGTCCTGCAAAGGGCGGGGCTGGAGCGATTATCCACCAGTCTTGATCGCAGTGCGCGATGGGAACGCGTGCTTACGGATGACGAACGCCAGTGCCTGACTTTCGCGCGTCTCATCCTTCTGAAGCCGAAATGGATCATTATCGACGGTGTCCTCGACGGGCTCGATGCGGACGCCTATGCCCGTATCGTCGATATCCTGAATACGGAACTGAAAGATGCTGCAGTTGTGCATCTTGGCAAGCCGCATCTGCACAACGGGTTTTTCTCACGTCAAGTCGCGTTGGAAGACGATCCCGACGGAAAACCGCTGGAATTGCCCGCAGCAGTGAAAAGCGCATAAAAAAACCGCCGGATCGTTCCGGCGGTTTTCAGTAGCCAACTTCATGACTTATGCGCGGAAGTAGTCCTGCAACGGGCGTACTTCCAGAGAGCCAGCCTTCAAGGCGGCGATGGCTTCGGCTGCGGATTCCGCACCGGCCATGGTCGTGTAATAAGGCAGCTTCTGCATCAGTGTTGCGCGGCGGATCGATTTGGAGTCGGAAACCGCGCTTGCGCTGTCCGTGGTGTTGAAGACCAGATGGATCTGACGGTTGCGGATCGCATCTTCCACGTGCGGGCGGCCCTCGATGACCTTGTTGACCTTGGTGGCCTCAATGCCATTGGCGGCAAGGAATTGCTGGGTGCCGCCGGTCGCCATGACCTTGAAGCCGATTTCTGCCAGCTTGCGGACAGGTCCGAGCACGCGCTCCTTGTCTTCGTCACGTACCGATACGAAGACCGTACCTTCGCGCGGCAGCTCGACACCTGCGCCAAGCTGTGCCTTGGCGAAGGCCAGCGCATAGTCGTAGTCGAGGCCCATGACTTCGCCGGTGGAGCGCATTTCCGGTCCGAGCAGCGTGTCTACGCCGGGGAAGCGGGCGAATGGAAACACAGCTTCCTTGACCGCAATGTGCGGACGCGCAGTCGGCTGGGGTTTGCCGCCATAAGCATTGAGCGCGGCTTCAAGGCTTTCGCCAGCCATGACGCGGGCTGCAACCTTGGCAATCGGTGTGCCGACTGTTTTTGCGACAAACGGAACCGTACGGGACGCGCGTGGATTGACTTCGAGGATGAAAATTTCACTGCCCTTGATGGCGAACTGAACGTTCATCAGGCCACCGACATTGAGCGCCTTGGCGAGCGCCGCTGTCTGGCGTTCCAGTTCGGCGACGATTTCCGACGAAAGTGTGTGGACCGGCAGGGAGCAGGCCGAATCGCCGGAATGAATGCCGGCTTCCTCGATATGTTCCATGATGCCGGAGACGAAGCTTTCCTTGCCGTCGCAGAGGCAGTCTACGTCCACTTCGATTGCTTCGGTCAGATAGGTATCGAACAGCAGCGGGTTTTTGCCCAGGAGCGTGTTTATCTGGCCGGTCTTGTCGTTCGGATACTTGGCCTTGATGTCTTCGGGGACCAGTTCCGGCACGGTGTCCAGCAGATAGTTCTGGAGCGTGCGCTCGTCGTGAATGATCTGCATGGCGCGGCCACCCAGCACATATGACGGACGCACGACGAGCGGGAAGCCGAGATCGGCTGCGACCAGGCGCGCCTGTTCGACCGAATAAGCGATGCCGTTTTTCGGCTGGTTCAGGTCGAGCTTGACGAGCAGCTTCTGGAAACGGTCGCGGTCCTCGGCCAGATCGATGGCGTCAGGCGAGGTGCCGAGGATCGGGATGCCAGCCTTTTCCAGCGCATTGGCGAGCTTGAGCGGCGTCTGGCCACCAAACTGCACGATGACGCCGTGCAGCGTGCCTTTTTCCTGTTCGACACGCAGGATTTCCAGCACGTCTTCTGCCGTCAGCGGCTCGAAATAGAGACGGTCGGATGTGTCATAGTCTGTCGAGACCGTTTCCGGGTTGCAGTTGACCATGATCGCTTCGTAATCGGCGTCGCCGAGCGCGAAGGCCGCGTGGCAGCAGCAATAATCGAACTCGATGCCCTGGCCGATACGGTTCGGACCGCCGCCGAGAATGACAACCTTCTTGCGATCCGATACTTCGGCTTCCGAACGCGGCTGACCGACGAAGGGCGTCTCATAGGTCGAGTACATGTAGGCGGTCGGCGAGGCGAACTCGGCGGCGCAGGTATCAATGCGCTTGTAGACAGGATGTACGGTAAGTTCAGCGCGCAGTCTGGCAACGTCTTCGGCGTCCTTGCCGGTGAGGCTTGCAAGGCGGGCATCGGAAAAGCCCATGGCCTTCAGCATGCGCAGATTTTCCGCATCCTGCGGCAGACCGTGCTCGCGAATGCGCGCTTCCGTCAGAACGATATCCTCGATCTGCTCCAGGAACCACGGATCTATCTTCGATGCGTCATGCACCTGTTCGGTGGTCAGGCCAAGGCGCATGGCCTGCGCCACCATGCGCAGGCGATCCGGCGTCGGCGTGCCGATGGCCGCACGGATTGCGTTCTTTTCATCGCCGTCCTCGATACCGGGAATGGTGATTTCATCGAGGCCGGTCAGGCCGGTTTCGAGGCCACGCAGGGCTTTCTGCAAGCTTTCCTGGAAGGTGCGGCCAATAGCCATCACTTCGCCGACCGATTTCATGGCGGTCGTCAGGATTGGGGAGGAGCCGGGGAACTTTTCGAATGCAAAGCGCGGGATTTTGGTGACGACATAGTCGATCGACGGTTCGAACGAGGCAGGCGTCGCGCCGCCGGTAATGTCGTTGTCGAGCTCGTCCAGCGTGTAACCGACAGCCAGCTTGGCTGCGACCTTGGCGATCGGGAAGCCGGTCGCCTTTGATGCAAGCGCGGAGGAGCGCGATACGCGTGGGTTCATTTCAATGACGATCATGCGGCCATTGGCCGGATTGATCGCGAACTGCACGTTCGAACCACCGGTTTCTACGCCGATCTCGCGCAACACCGCAATCGAGGCGTTGCGCATGATCTGGTATTCCTTGTCGGTCAGCGTGAGCGCTGGCGCAACGGTGATACTGTCGCCGGTGTGGACGCCCATCGGATCGAGATTTTCAATCGAGCAGATGATGATGCAATTGTCCGCCTTGTCGCGGACGACTTCCATTTCATATTCCTTCCAGCCGAGAACTGATTCTTCGATCAGCACTTCGGTGGTTGGCGAGGCGTCAAGGCCGCGTTCGATGATTTCAAAAAATTCCTGACGGTTGTAAGCAATACCGCCGCCGGTGCCACCCAGTGTAAAGCTCGGGCGAATAATGGCTGGAAGGCCAACAACGTCCATGGCCTGCGCTGCCTTGGCGAGTGCATGGCTCATATAGCGCTGCTTGCGTTCGACTTCACCGAGCTGCCATTCTGTTTCCAGCTTGTCGAGCGCCTTGTCCAGTTCGTCGCCAGCAAACTGCGCCTTCACTTCCACGCGCTTGGCTTCGTGACGCTTACGGTCTTCGTCTTTAATCTCGGTCGCATTGGCGAGCATGGAGGTTGGTGTATCGAGGCCGATCTTTTCCATGGCTTCGCGGAACAGTGCGCGATCTTCAGCCTTGTCGATGGCTTCGGCATTGGCGCCGATCATTTCGACATTGTAGCGTTCGAGAACACCCATGCGGCGCAGCGAAAGCGCCGTGTTCAGGGCGGTCTGTCCACCCATCGTGGGCAGGATCGCGTCCGGGCGCTCCTTGGCGATGATCTTGGCCACCACTTCCGGGGTGATCGGCTCGATATAGGTCGCATCCGCCAAATCCGGATCCGTCATGATCGTGGCCGGATTGGAGTTGACGAGGATGATGCGATAGCCTTCCTCTTTCAGCGCCTTGCAGGCCTGCGTACCCGAATAGTCGAACTCGCAAGCCTGGCCGATAACAATGGGCCCTGCGCCGATAATCAGGATCGATTTGATATCTGTACGTTTCGGCATGGGCGCGTCCTGCTCTCTCTATTTAGTATGTCGTTGCCCCAAAACCGGCTTCCACCTTTGGGACAGACATGCTGATTAGCCTGCCGGAAAAGCCCGCACGGTTTTCCGGCGGGTTGGCAGCTTATGAATTCTGTGGGCTAAGCGTGCCTTATAGGTAATCATTTCCGAAAGCGGAACCCCACAAATGTCTTTATTTCAAAGAAAGTGCAGGCATTCACGAAAAATCTTATCCGCGCCGTGCTTTCCGGTGGAAAGACGACGCTGAGCCATAGCGCTCAAGCGCTGCTTTCTGGCTGGATCGGCTTACTGGAAGCGAGGTTCCATCACTCGTCAGAAGACTAAGTGCTCCGTTCTTCCTCTGTAACTCCGCTACATAAGCATCGGCGATCCAGTGTGAGCGATGAATTTGCAAGCCCGGCGTATCGCCGATCTTTGAGCGCATCGGAAAAGCGCAACAATATGAGCTCGTGTCCCCGGCTTGTGATGATGCGCGTATAGTGGTCTTCCGCGCAGAGCCTCAGCAAAAGGTCCTCGAATATCAGGCCTCAATCGAGCCAGAAGCGCTGGGGCCTGTGATGCCGCGCGAGGAATAATTTCTATTTCCTGTTTGAGGGTCATGTAGGCGAGAACACAGAAAAGCGCACTGAGGGGGAGGGAGATCGCCGCATTTGTTCTGAATGCCTGAACTGTCAATGGTTGCGCGCTAAAGCCATAGTCGATTAGCCCGATCCATAGGCCAATGGGGAGAGCGGCGGCGAGTGAGCCGAGCATCATACGGGTGAAGATGCTTGTAATCCAGCGATCTAGCAACGCATCGGCAAGCACCGCAAACAGGATCGCATTCGACCAGCCTGCGAACTGTATAGTCAGCCAATAAAAGAAGCGTATCGCGGGAGGCATTGTGTTGGTGCCGAACGGACCCGTAATCGTGAAAATGAAAACGATGACAACGAATGTTGTCCAGAGACGTGGCGAGCGAGCGATCACAGTCATTTCACGAAGCGTGAATTGCATGAAACTGCCAGTCACGAAATTTTCCCGCATTTTACGTCGTTTCGTTTGAGTGGATGGCAGTGTTGTTGAAAGCGGAAAGAAATTCAACCGGAGCTATCGCATGAATTTCACACCGCTTTTTTCAGCGCCTTATGCTGTCCAATTGCATGTCGTGGCAGTGGTGCCGGCGGCAATTATCGGCTCATTGATTTTATTTCGCCGCAAGGGAACCCGTTTGCATAAGCTGTTTGGCCGTATCTGGATAATTTTGATGGTAATTACATCCGTCTCCAGTTTTTTCATTCATCAAATCAATCTTATTCTGGGTTTCAGTCCTATCCATATTCTGTCGGTTCTGGTGTTGATCGGCTGCTGGCGGGCAGTTATTGCCGCGCGCGCCGGAAAGATCGCGGTTCATCGTCGAATTATGCGGGGAGTTTATTTCGGAGGGATTGTCGGAGTCGGGTTGTTCGCATTCATGCCCGGACGCCTCATGAATGAGGTCCTGTTTGCCGAGGGATGGAGTTCCGGCGTCTTGGTATCCGGTATCGTGGCGCTTTTCGTTTGTGCCGTTATTGCGCGCAAAAGCTCGGTCCTCGGAGGCTGACGAATGTAGCCTGTCCTTTATTGCAGACGACTCTTTGTTTGTGATTTGCGTTGTCTTTTACTTTTTATATTGCCGTGCCAACTGTTTGTGCGACAATCGGGTCCAATAGTGTGGTGCCATCTTTTGCAGGACGGCACGGTGAAGGGGAGTTGGTCAATGCGTTGGCAGGGCCGTAGGCAGAGCGATAATGTGGAAGACCTGCGCGGACAGCAGGGTGGTGAAATAGGCGGCGGCCTTGGCCGGGGTGGAGGCTTCGGTGGTCCAGGTTTCAGGATCGTCCGCGGTGGCGGGCTCTCCGGCATTCTCATTCTGGTGGTGATGTTCTTCGTGCTGCGTGCCATCGGCATCGACCCTCTGCCGATCTTGTTCGGCGATGGCAGCATGTCTCCTACCGTCCAGACGCAGGATGCCGGGCGAACGGTTGCCGAAGGCGGCGCCGTTGCCAACGATGAAACGACACAATTCGTCCGTACCGTGCTCGCGGAAACGGAAGATGTGTGGGGCGGTATTTTCCAGTCGCGAGGGCAGACTTATACGCCGCCGACAATGGTGCTGTTTTCCGGACAGGTTCGCTCGGCGTGCGGTTTTGCATCCGCTGCTTCCGGTCCGTTCTACTGTCCCGGAGATCGCAAGCTCTATATCGACCTGAGCTTCTATAAAGAACTGGCAAACCGTTTCGGGGCGTCCGGGGATTTTGCGCAGGCCTATGTGCTGGCGCATGAGGTGGGCCATCACATCCAGAATCTCCTCGGAATCCTGCCGAAGTTCAACCAGATGCGTCAGCAGATGAGCGAAGCGCAGGCCAACCAGATGTCGGTGCGTGTGGAGCTTCAGGCCGATTGCTTTGCGGGCGTGTGGGGCTACTACACGGAACAGAAGGGCATACTTGAAAGCGGAGATCTTGAAGAAGCGCTGAACGCGGCCCATCAGATCGGCGACGATACGCTGCAACGCCGCAGCCAGGGCTATGTCGTGCCGGAAAGTTTCAATCATGGCACATCCGCGCAGCGCGCCAAGTGGTTCAAGCGCGGTTTCGATACCGGCAAGCTCGACGCATGCGATACGTTCAGCGGCGACGTCTGATCGTGATCCGCACGGCCTGAAGGCGTATGGGACAAGGTGGCTTTTGCCACCTTTTCTTTTTGTATTCAATCCTCTCTAGCCGCAGCCGCGCCGAGCGGTCCGACTTCTTACATCCTGTTTATCGAAATTGAGAAAACTCCGGCTTGTAGCAGAATAATTTTCCATATATTGCTTCTGTCCCGGCGCGGCCATTATTCCGATATTCATGCGTAACGCTCCCATTTTTGAGCGGCGATGACGCGCGAACTCTTCCAACAGCTTTTTATCAGTATGCTCTGCTCAATCTTATATGGCGGCATGCGTTATCAGGTGTCTCATGCTCGATCCCCAATTTGTACGGCGGGGCCTTCTGCTCGTCTTTATGACGTTGTTTCTCGACATTATTGGCATTGCGATCATCATGCCGGTTCTGCCGGCCTATCTCGAAGAGTTGACCGGAGCCGATATCGGCACGGCTGCTGTCGATGGCGGCTGGCTATTGCTGGTCTATGCGGCGATGCAGTTTCTGTTCGCGCCGATGATCGGCAATCTCAGCGACCGTTTCGGACGGAGACCGGTGCTTTTGGCCTCAATCTTCACCTTTGCGCTCGATAATCTTATCTGTGCGCTCGCAACCACCTACTGGATGCTGTTTGTGGGCCGCGTGCTTGCGGGTATCAGCGGTGCAAGCTTTGCCACGGCGTCCGCCTACATAGCGGACGTCAGCGACGACACCAACCGTGCGCGCAATTTCGGGCTTATCGGTATTGCATTTGGCGTCGGCTTCGCGCTGGGGCCGGTTCTGGGTGGACTGCTTGGCGAATTCGGTCCGCGTGTTCCGTTTTATGGGGCTGCGTTTCTTTCCTTCGTCAATTTCATCCTTGCTTATTTCCTGTTGCCAGAAACACTGTCGCAGGAAAACCGCCGTACGTTCCAGATCGCGCGCGCCAATCCGCTGGGCGCGCTCAAGCAGATGCGCTCCTATCCCGGTATCGGTTGGGTGATGCTGGTGTTCTTCCTGTATTGGCTCGCCCATGCAGTTTACCCGTCGGTCTGGGCGTTTGTCGGGGCTTACCGCTACAATTGGAGCGAAGCCCAGATCGGTATTTCGCTCGGTCTGTTTGGCATTGGTGCGGCGGTCGTCATGGCGGTTGTGCTGCCGCGGGTTCTGCCTGTCCTTGGTGAACACCGCACGGCAATGGTTGGCGTGCTTTTCGCCTGCCTCGGTCTCATAGGTTATGCAATCGCCTGGGAGGGCTGGATGGTCTATGCCGTTATTTTCCTGACCGCATTGGAAGGTCTTGCCGATCCGCCGCTGCGCAGTATAGCCGCTGGTAAGGTGCCGCCATCCGCCCAGGGCGAATTGCAGGGCGCGCTGACGAGTGTATCGAGCATCACGACGATAATCGGGCCGCTTATATTCACGCAGCTCTTCAGCGTCTTCACCGGGGGCAATGCGCCGTTCGTTTTTGCGGGAATGCCTTATGCCGTGGGCGCGGGACTGATCTTCCTCGCTCTGGTCATCGTGGTGGCGCGCGTGCGACCTGTACAGGCAGCTAAGGCTTAAGTATCGTCATGACGAATAAAAGGCCGGAGCGATGCTCCGGCCTTTTCATTGATTAACAAAGCGTTAATCGGGGAATTTCAGATTTTGATTCACGCCGCCTGTTCGCGCTCCGCCAAAGGGGTCTCTCCCTTCTTCTCACGGATCAGGTTAATAAAGCGGCGGAAGAGGTAATGGGAATCCTGCGGACCGGGCGAAGCTTCGGGGTGGTGTTGCACTGAGAAGACAGGCTTTCCGATAACGCGAAGACCGCAATTCGAGCCGTCGAAAAGCGAGACGTGCGTTTCTTCGACATGATCGGGCAGCGAGTCCGAGTCAACTGCAAAGCCATGGTTCATCGAGACGATTTCCACCTTTCCGGTGGTGTAGTCCTTCACCGGATGGTTCGCGCCATGATGACCCTGATGCATCTTTTCCGTCCGTCCGCCGAGCGCCAGCGCCAGCATCTGATGGCCGAGGCAGATGCCGAAGACGGGCAGGCCGCTATCCACCAGCTTGCGGATAGTCGGAACCGCATATTCGCCGGTTGCTGCCGGATCGCCAGGGCCGTTGGAAAGGAACACACCGTCAGGATTATGCGCCAGCACGTCTTCGGCGGTGGCCGTTGCAGGCAATACGGTGATCTTGGCGCCCAAGCCGGAAAGCAAGCGCAGAATATTGCGCTTCACGCCGAAATCGAGTGCCACCACATGGTATTGCGGTGCGGACTGCTCACCATAGCCACTTTCGATGCTCCATGGCATTTCGGACCATACGAGGCTTTGGCCAACGGTAACATCTTTGGCAAGGTCGAGATTTTCCAGGCCAGTCCAGCTTGCGGCACGAGCCTTCAGGGCATCGAGATCGAAGTTTCCGGCTGGATCGTGAGCGATAACGGCATTCTGTGCGCCGCGCTCGCGGATAAGTGCGGTGAGGGCGCGCGTGTCGATGCCGGCCAGCGCGATGATGCCGCGCTGCTTCAGCCACGCATCGAGGTTTTCGCTGGCGCGATAGTTGGAAGGCGATGTGATATCGGCCTTGAAGATCGCACCGACAGCGCCGCAGCGATTGGCGGGCATCAGATCTTCAATATCTTCGGCATTGGTTCCGACATTGCCGATATGCGGGAAGGTGAAAGTGACAATCTGCCCGGCATAGGAAGGATCAGTCAGGATTTCTTCATATCCGGTCAGGGCGGTGTTGAACACCACTTCCGCCTCGATGGCGCCAATAGCTCCCACGCCCTTGCCTTCGATGACCGTTCCATCGGCAAGCACCAGAATCGCAGTTGGCTTGGATATAGTCCAGGGTGCAGTCTTCGGTGTGGTCTCGGTCATGGCGTGCACTCCTGTCGCTTTGCCTTGCGCTTGCCTGACTGCGGCGCGCATTGTTGTTCTTCGGGCATCCGGCACGCATCCGGGCATCATTTGTCCGCCAAGGAAGGCGGCTTGAAAGATGAAGCGTTTGGGGCCATATACGCGCCAAAAAGCAGCGGGGATTAAAACTTCCCGCCGCGAGCACGTGCCGATGTCCTGCTAAGCCCCGAGCAATAGAGAAACATGGCGCCCGGGTCAATCGTCCGGATACATCTTTTGGAAATATTGCCGGGAATTCCGGCAGCAATTATTTCCTGGATGGTGGTTTGGACAGCTCGGCGGCGGCGCGTGATTGCTTTATAGTCCCTGTTCTCGTTAGAACGGGCTACGTCAAAAACAAACACCGTCAGGAGAGACGTTATGCTTCGCCAGGAGATTTCCCAGGCACTCACCACCGCGATGAAGGCGCAGGACAAGCGCCGTTTGTCGACGCTGCGCCTCATCGTGGCTGCTGTCAAGGATCGCGACATTGCCAATCGCACAGCGGGCAAGGATCCAGTCGGTGACGAAGAGCTGATGAGCATTCTCGCCAAGATGATCAAGCAGCGCGAGGATTCGGCGCGCATATATGAAGAAGGCAACCGTCTGGAACTGGCGGAAGCAGAACGCGAGGAAATCGTTATCATCAGCGAATTCCTGCCGCAGCAGCTCAGTGAAGAAGACGTCAAGCAGGCCTGTTCGGATGTCATCGGCGAAGTCGGTGCCGAGGGTTTGCGCGACATGGGCAAGTGCATGGCCGCGCTTAAAGAGCGCTATACCGGGCAGATGGACTTCGCCAAGGCAAGCGGCGTTGTAAAGTCGCTCTTGCAGTAAGTTTCACTCTACAAGTCTGGAGGCCTTCGCCGTTGGCGGAGGCCTTTTTTCATGTAAACACTTCATTCATCGGCTTCCGAGAATCCGCCATGATACGACTATGAGTGGGGCCGCCGCATTGGTTGCAGATGGGCATGTGACGGGTGACACGGCGCATGTGCCGTTTGCGACATCGCCCCTGCAATACGGCAGATGCGCCGCTTCAGGGGAATTGTCAGTTTTGCTTGGCGGCTTTGAGGCGGGTTTCGCTCAGCAGGCCCTGTTCTTCCAGCACTGGATAGGCCATCGACGCTAGCAGCGAATTGATCTGCTTCAAATCGCGAATCGTGTCGAGGTGAATCGTGCTGGTCTCAATGCTGCGGGTGGAGCCTTCGCGCAGCCGCGAGAAATGGTGCAGGCTTGTCTGTTTTTCCAGTTCGCGCAGCCGATCCTTTTCCTGCACGAGCTGGCGCGCAGTGCGTCCGTCACGTGAGACGACAACGTTGAAGGCCATGTGCGCATTGGCGAGCACCATGGCATGAAAATGGCTCAGCTCTTTCCAGCCTTCTTCCGTGAATTCCAGATTGTGATCCATCTTCTTCTGGACATGCACCAGCATGTTGCGCACGATGATGTCGCCGACCTGTTCGAGTTTCACGCAGGCACCGAGCAGTTCCTGCATCCGCAGGGCCTCGAAGTCGCTGAGATTATGGGTAGCAAGCTTGGTCAGATAAAGCTTGATCGCGGCGTGCTTCGTGTCCACGCGGTCGTCGAGGGCGGCAAGCTCGTTGATGCGGGTCTGGTCGGGCTTCTCATAAAGCTCGATGACACGGCGCAGCATGACGTCGATTGTATCGCAAACGCCAACCACTTCGCGAGTTGCGTTGGCGAGCGCTTGTGACGGACGGTCGAGCACACCTGCATCGAGCGCGCTATACTCCTCGATTTCCACTGGTTGTGCTGGCGCATTCTTGTCGGTGTTGAGATTGACGAGCGCTTCCGTTGCGCGCAGCACCAGCCCCGAAAGCGGGATCCCGGCAAGCATGACGACCACGTTGAACAGAATGTGCGCGTTGACGACTTGCGATACGGCATCGGCACCGAGAAAAGCCATCGACGGCTTGAAGGTCTCGTAGAGGATCAGCATGACCAGTGAGCCCGCACCGCGCATCAGGAGATTGCCGAGCGGAACGACGCGGGTTTCCGGCGGCGCATGCCGGGTCAGGATCGGTGCGATGATCGACGAGCCGAGATTGATGCCGAGCACCATCACCACCGCGAGTTCGGGATGAATAAGCCCGCGTGACGCAAAAGTGGTGAGCAGAATGACGGCTGCGACACTGGAATGGAACAACCAGGTCATCAATGCGGCCAGAAGATAGGCCGTGATCGGATCCCCTGAGAGGTAATCGACAATGACCGGCAGAAGCTCACTTTGCCGCAACGGTTCGGTGGCTTGTCCGGTCATCTCCAGCGACATGATCAGAAGGCCAATGCCGACGAGAATGCGTCCGATCTGGCGCCAGTCACGCCGTTCCGTGGTCATGAAGATCGCGGTTCCGGCGACAAGGCACACCGGTACGAGCAAGGTTAGATCGTAGCTGAGGATTTTGACGACGAGGGCGGAGCCAAGCTCGCCGCCGCGCACGGCCATGAGGCCCGCGACGCCGCTGACTATGCCTGAGCCTACGAAAGAACCGACCAGAAGCGTAACCGCCGTCGAGCTTTGCAAAGCAACGGCCAGTGCCAGGCCGAAGGCAATAGAAAGCAGCGGGTTCTGGATCTGATTGCGCAGCCGTCGGCGCAGGCGGTCGCCATAGGCGCGCTCCACCCCCGTCCGAACCATGCGGGTGGCCCAAAGCAGAAGGGCGACCGCACCGGCCAGGTGCAAAAGGACCAAAGAACCATTCACGGCAAATCCCTTCGGGTTGGAGGTTCATATCGAAATTCTTGCTGATTAAGCTAACGCAACATAAGGGGAAAAAATATGTTCCGGCTAATCAAATATCCAAGAGATATGGGCCAGAACGGGCGAAAAATCAACCATTCCTCCCTTGATGTAACGGCTCTATGACAGTTTTATGACAATGGTGCGCGGGGCGGCGGAAAGGACAGAGCCTGAACCTTTTTCCCGATGGCAGCATGTGATTAGCGGGGAGGGTGGTGCAAGTGCGATGGACGCCGCTTGTGCTCGCGCTTATATGTAGGGTCTGGTTGTAAACCCGAAGAGCATGGCGGCGCGCGGCTGGATTGTGACGCGCGATTAGATCAGCGTTCGAACCCTGTCTGGAAGTGATAGTTATAATGCGTTTTCCGCCCTCCTTTCTTGAAGAGATCAGAGACCGCGTGCCGATCTCGACGCTGATCGGAGCGCGCGTTTCGTTCGACCGTAAGAAAAGCAATCCTCCGAAGGGAGACTTCTGGGCTTGCTGCCCTTTCCACGGCGAGAAAACGCCGAGTTTTCACTGTGAGGATCGCAAGGGGCGCTACCACTGCTTTGGCTGCGGTGTGACGGGTGATCATTTCAAGTTTCTCACCGATCTGGAAGGTCTGAGTTTTCCAGAGGCGGTTGAACGCGTTGCCGACATGGCGGGCGTGCCAATGCCTGCGCGCGACCCTGAAATGGAGAAGCGCGAGGCGCAGCGCGCAACGCTCTATGATGTGATGGAGCTGGCCGCGCAGTTCTTCGAAAGTCAGTTGCAGAGCGGAGCGGGGGCGAAAGCGCGCGCCTATCTGCGAGACAGGGGCCTTGCGACTGTGACCCAGCAGTCTTTCCGGATCGGCTATGCCCCGGAATCGCGCAATGCCCTGAAGGAGTTTCTCGCCGCCAGAGGCGTCGCGCGCGACCAGATCGAGGCATGCGGCCTCGTTGTTCACGGTGAAGGCATTGCGGTTTCCTATGACCGCTTCCGTGACCGGGTCATGTTTCCGATCGAGGACTTGCGCGGGCGCATCATCGCTTTCGGCGGACGGGCGCTTTCAGCTGACGCACCTGCAAAATATCTGAATTCGCCCGAGACGGAACTCTTTCACAAGGGCAGGGTGCTTTATAATGCCTTGCGCGCGCGCAAGGCATGCCAGCCGCAGGGTGGGGAACCGGCGAAATCGATCATCGCCGTCGAAGGATATATGGATGTCATTGCACTTGCGCAGGCGGGTATCCATCAGGCGGTGGCGCCACTTGGCACCGCCTTGACCGAAGAGCAGCTGGAGCTCCTCTGGCGTATCAGCCCGGAACCCGTTTTGTGCTTTGATGGCGATGGCGCTGGACTTCGTGCCGCCTACCGCGCGGTCGATCTGGGACTTCCGGCACTTCAGGCCGGCAAGTCCTTGCGGTTTGCGCTGTTGCCGGAGGGGCAGGACCCGGATGATCTTGTCAAAGCCGAAGGTGCGGCAGCGCTGCATGCGGTATTGGGCGAGGCGAAGCCGCTGGTCGATATGGTCTGGACGCGGGAAACCACCAGCGGTGTTTTCGACACGCCGGAGCGGCGCGCGGAACTGGAGGCACGTCTGCGCGAAATTACCAGCCGTATCGCTCACGAGGATATTCGCAGGCACTACCAGCAGGAAATGCGCGACCGGACCCAGATATTCTTCGGGCGAGGACGGCAGAACGCACAGCGCGGCGGATCGTTCAATCGCCACAATGACGGAGGGCGCGGACGCGGTGGCGCCAATATGGGCAATGGTCGCCTTGCATTCTCCGACAGTCTGGTCCGCTCCACGCTGGTAAAGGGCGGGAGGCCGGGTGCGGGCGTTCATGCGCCGCTGCGCGAAACCGCCATTTTGCTGACGCTTCTCAATCATCCCCGACTGATCGAGGAAGATTTCGAGACAATGGCGGCGCTTGATCTGGAGCACGACGCCCTGAAGATAGTACATCTCGCCATGCTCGATGTGCTGGCATCCGATCATGTCGAAGACGGCATTGCCATGCGCCATGCGCTGGTGAATGCCGGACATGGCGAATTGATCGACGCGCTTGAGGCCGCGGTGCGAGGCGCGCGGTTGTGGACTGCCACCGCACTGGCTGCAGAGGACGATGCCCGCGAGGCGCTACGGCAGGCCCTTCACTTGCATCAGCGCGCGCGCACACTACATAAGGAGTTGCGCGCCGTGGAGGCTGCACTTGAAACGGACGAAACGGGCGAACTTTTCGCGCGGCTCGTCGATATACAAAACCAGATTTTGAAGGCAGATGCGACTGAAGCCCTGATCGACGGCTTTGGGCTGTCATCGGGACGTCCGCCCGGCGGGTTCTGATTCGGATCGATCCGAATCACTGTCGTGAAAACTGCCGGGAATGCGGGATGCAGCCTGTGAATGGTGCCCTAAATGGTCCGCGACAACAAATGATTCGCTTTTTGAGCGCGAATCAGGTGAGTCGCTCTTGACGCATGGCTTAATTGACGGAATCACGACAGTTCGAGCAAGGAAAAAACGGATACCGATGATTTTCTGAAGCTTAGCCCAATACAGGGATTGAGCAAGGGAAGAGGGTCAGAACCGTGGCAAAGGCCTGCTGGCCGCCGGATCTACCCACAAGAAATCGGAGATGATGGAGCCTGATGCTGATGGCAGGGTTAATCCGCCATTAACGGGAAATCGGCTACTCGCAGAATCAACTGACGGATTGCGACCTCGCAAAACCGTTCGACCACTCTATATATCTTAGAAGCGACCGGGGTCGCCTGGAGAAGAACATATGGCAACGAAGGCTAAGGAAAACGAAGAAGCTGAAGTCGAGCGCGAAGGTGCTGCCGACGGTCCGCTTCTCGACCTTTCTGACGACGCTGTCAAGAAGATGATCAAGGTCGCGAAAAAGCGCGGCTACGTCACCATGGACGAGCTCAATGCCGTTCTGCCTTCCGAGGAAGTGACTTCCGAGCAGATCGAAGACACAATGTCGATGCTGTCCGACATGGGCATCAACGTCGTGGAAGACGATGAGCAGGATAACGACCGCGAAGAGGGTGGCGACGACGACGCGGAAGAAGGCGGCGAACTGGTCGAAACCGGCGGTACCGCCGTTGCCACGACGACGACCAAGAAAGAGCCTACGGACCGCACCGACGACCCTGTGCGCATGTATCTGCGCGAGATGGGGTCGGTCGAGCTTTTGTCGCGCGAAGGCGAAATCGCCATCGCAAAGCGCATTGAGGCTGGTCGTGAAACGATGATCGCTGGGCTTTGCGAAAGCCCGCTGACCTTCCAGGCCATCATCATCTGGCGCGAAGACCTGAACGAATCCAAGATTCTTCTGCGTGAAATCATCGATCTTGAAACTACCTATGCCGGACCGGAAGCCAAGCAGGCCCCGGTGATCGAGCGTGTGGAAGAAGAAAAGCCGCGTGATGACAAGCCCGCACGCCGCTCGCGCGATGACGATGACATCACCAATGTCGGCGGCGACACGCCGGCGGAAGACGACGACGAGGACGAGGACGAAGCAAATCTGTCGCTGGCCGCGATGGAAGCCGAGCTGCGTCCGCAGGTTATGGAAACGCTCGACCTGATCGCCGATACCTACAAGAAGCTGCGTAAGCTTCAGGATCAGCAGGTCGAAGGCCGTCTTGCGGCGACCGGTGAGCTGTCTTCCAGTCAGGAGCGCCGCTACAAGGAGCTGAAGGATCAGCTCATCAAGGCGGTGAAGTCGCTCTCGCTTAACCAGAATCGCATCGAGGCGCTGGTCGAGCAACTTTATGACATCAACAAGCGGCTTGTGCAGAACGAAGGCAAGCTGTTGCGTCTTGCAGAATCGTTCGGCGTGCGCCGTGAGGAATTCCTGAAGGAATATCAGGGGCATGAGCTTGACCCGAACTGGGTAGAGCGCGTGGGCACGCTGTCGGCGCGCGGATGGAAAGAATTTTCTGCCAAAGAATCTGGTTCCATTAACCGCCTGCGCAGTGAAATCCAGAACCTCGCCACCGAGACTGCGATTTCGATCGGCGAGTTCCGCCGCATCGTCAATCAGGTGCAGAAGGGTGAGCGCGAAGCGACCATCGCCAAGAAGGAAATGGTCGAGGCAAACCTGCGCCTGGTGATCTCGATTGCCAAGAAATATACAAACCGCGGCCTGCAGTTCCTGGATCTCATTCAGGAAGGCAATATCGGCCTCATGAAGGCGGTCGACAAGTTCGAATACCGTCGCGGTTACAAGTTCTCGACCTATGCGACCTGGTGGATCAGACAGGCAATCACCCGTTCAATCGCCGATCAGGCGCGCACCATCCGTATTCCGGTGCATATGATCGAAACGATCAACAAGATCGTCCGTACCTCGCGCCAGATGCTGCATGAAATCGGTCGCGAACCGACGCCGGAAGAGCTGGCGGAAAAGCTTGCCATGCCGCTTGAAAAAGTGCGCAAGGTTCTGAAGATCGCCAAGGAGCCGATCTCGCTCGAAACGCCGGTCGGCGACGAGGAAGATTCACATCTGGGCGATTTCATCGAGGACAAGAACGCGCTTCTGCCGATCGATGCGGCCATTCAGGCCAATCTGCGCGATACGACGACCCGGGTTCTGGCTTCGCTCACGCCGCGTGAAGAGCGCGTGCTGCGCATGCGTTTCGGTATCGGCATGAACACTGACCACACGCTTGAAGAAGTCGGCCAGCAGTTCTCGGTTACCCGCGAACGTATTCGTCAGATCGAAGCGAAGGCGCTGCGCAAGCTCAAGCATCCGAGCCGCTCGCGCAAGCTGCGTTCGTTCCTCGATAGCTGATGCAGATAATACAAAGGCGCCTGGATGGCGATGCTATCCAGGCGCCTTAGAATATTTAAATGCCATACGGGCTTGACCAAGGTTCGATGAGTAGAATTCAACGAAGTTTGGATCGATACGGAAAGGGAGGCGACATGTCCTTTTTGAAGCGTCTTTTCGGTGGAGGCTCCGCCTCTGAAGCGCCGACAGAGCCGAAAGAGGCGGGGCGCCTTGAACACAAGGACTTTCTGATCATTGCTACGCCTTACAGCGAGGGCGGGCAGTATCAGGTTTGCGGTGTGATTTCCAAGACGATTGATGGCGAGTTGAAAGAATATCGTTTCATTCGTGCGGACCGTTGCCCGGGTATCGAAGATGCCGCGAGCATCACGCTGAACAAGGGACGTCAGATTGTTGACGAGCAAGGCGAGCATATATTCCGCTGACCTTTGACCCGATGACAAGAAACGCCGTGTATCGATGATGCGCGGCGTTTTTGTCTCGAGCGTATTCTGAAAAGTGTGAAGCGGTTTTCGGAATGCGCATCAAATCAAAACGTAACTGTGATGCTAAGGCTGCTCGCAGAGCAAGCTCACTACCCTGCGCACGATTGGCAGGATAAGAAGCAGGACAGGGAAGGCGATCAGCCAGGATAGGCCCCAAGCGGACATCCAGTTGAGCGCGAGGTCCGGGTGAGTGAAGCCGAGGCTATTACCTGTGGCGATCAATGAAACGATGAACGTCATCATGATCGAAAGAATAAGCGGCATCACAATGGATGCATAACGCGCCGGCAGTTTCCGGCTGCGCGAGCTGTCAAACTGTGACATGGGTATTCCTGAAAATTTGCAGGGAACGCACAACATACCATCAAGCTATAGCCAGCCGTTCCCAGCTAGTTTATGCGTTGCTTGACGTCAGACGCTTACGGTCATTGAGGTGACGAGTGAGACATAACCCGCCTCTTGCCGATTTTCAATAAAAAATGGCGGCGATTTGTCCATGCCATTCCTGACGCAATTGCACTATATGCAGCAGCATGAACGATAAACCTTTCTGGCGCACGAAATCCCTTGAGCAACTTACCCGCCGTGAGTGGGAAAGTTTGTGCGATGGCTGCGGCCAATGCTGCCTGCATAAATTGCAGGATGACGATACCAACGAGATCTACTGGACCAGTGTCGCGTGCACGCTGCTCAATTCAGACACATGCCAGTGCAGCGATTATCCCAATCGCAAGAAGACCGTGCCCGACTGTGTTTTCCTGACCCCGGAAATCGTAGACGAGGTAGACTGGCTGCCGGTGACCTGCGCCTACCGTCTCGTGGCGGAAGGGTCCGATCTCTACTGGTGGCATCCGCTCGTATCCGGTTCGCCGGATACGGTTCACGAGGCCGGTATTTCGGTGCGTGGAAAAGTGACGGCCTTCGACCATGACATGCAGGACGATGATGATTATCTCGATCACATGGTCATGCCCAAATAGGTTTGGTGATGTTTTCAACATTGCTTAAATTTAATCTTGTGCCGCGCGGCGTTTTTCGTATAGCGCGACTTGGCTTAATATATTGATTTTAAGTATTATTATTCCTTCAGTTCGCCGAATGGCCAGCAAGCTGAACGCTGGATGAACGCCGTTTTTTCTTTCCGTTCATCTCCCGTGGGCTACTAACGGGGTGTCTCAGGCGCAAGGGTCTGGAAACACTATGAAAGAGGTTCAAGATGTCCGCTATCTCGTTTAAGTCGATTGTCGTAACCGCCGCTCTCGGTCTTGCTGCTGTCGTCACTGCCGGTGCTTCGGCCAATGCGGCATCACCGGTGACTGTGCCCGCTATCAGCACGTCAGCCCACGGAACTATCGTGAATGTCGATTATCGTGGCCACCGTCATAGCCGTCCCGTTTATCGCGGTCGGGCCTGCTCGGTAGAAGGCGCCAAGATGAAGGCTCACCGGATGGGTATCCGCAATGCGCGTGTTGCCTATCGTGGCAAGTCGGTTCAGGTTCGCGGTTTTCGTCATGGTCGTCCGACCGGCGTCGTGTTCGCTAACCGCCGCGGCTGCCCGATCATCCGCTAGTTGATCCGATAATTCTCACCCTTTAACAGAGAAAGCGCCGTCCCGATCTCCATCGGGACGGCGCTTTCTTTTGTCTGGCAGCATAACAAGAAAGGGCATATGCCACTTTCCGGGCTGTTGTGAATTACTGCTTGATCTCGAAAACGACGTTGACCGAAACGTTATAGCTGTTTTCACCAGCCGCTACGGGGACGGAATCGGCAGCTGCTCCAGCAGCCATCGTCTTGAACTCGGCGCGGGCGATTGGCATCGGCCTGGGAGGGCGGCTCTGTTCGTTGATCTCGATAACGGGTCCAAGGCCAACACCGGCGGCGTCTGCAAGGGTTTTTGCCTTTGCGATGGCATCAGCGACAGCCCGTTTGCGTGCCTCGTTGATTGTTGATGACGGATTATCGTTGACGAAGCTGAGGTCGCCACCCTGATTGACGCCGAGTGTGACGGATTCATCAAGCACATTGCCGACCTTAGCCAGATCGCGCACGCGGACAGTCAGGCTGTTCGAGACGGAATAGCCAGTAATGCTGGGTTCCTTCAGGCCGTTCTTGTCGTCGGGATAGACATAACGCGGCTGAATGTTGATGCCACCGGTCTGTAGGTCGCGATCTTCCACGCCGGCTTTCTTCATGGCTTCAAGAACTTTTGCCATGGCTTCGTTGTTTGCCGTCATGGCTTCGCGAGCAGTCTTCGCTTCGCGCAACACGGTCAGATTAAGGATGGCCATATCGGGAGACGAGGTCATGGTGCCTTCGCCGGTCACCGCGATGCGTGCGGGCTGCTTCGTCATCTGGTTCTCCTGTGCCATGGCAGGCAGGGTCATCGCGCCTGCGATCATGATTGCCGAAAACGAGGCTGCAAGAAGGGTGGTCGCGCGGTTGGTCATGTAATCTCCTATAGAGAATGTTGTGGCAGCTCATGGAAAGCAGCTCTTGCCGTAAAGGGGCGCTGCTTCGTCAGTAAAATTGCTCGTTTCTTAAATTCCCCTTATGCCAAACGGCATGATATCCGATTCGAAACGGCAGAAAATCATAATCGGATGGCCAAAAGTCCGGCGATCGTGGTTCAAGGTTGCATGCATTGCAATCGAATATGTGCGCATTAGGGCGGATGTTACATTTGACAGCTTGTATCCCGCCTTTCTTTAGGGTAGGGCAAGGATGCGTGGGGCCTGTAGCTCAATTGGTTAGAGCCGGCGGCTCATAACCGCTTGGTTGGGGGTTCGAGTCCCTCCGGGCCCACCATTTCTCTTTGAAAACAAAGGCTTAGATCGTGAGTGCCGTAAGTGGGTAACCGCATTCGCAAAGCCCGTGCATGCGGGTTTTCCGAGAAACCACGCACTGATTTTCCGCGTCTGCGCTGATTCCCGATACTCGGATTGTTCAGAGTTCAGGACGTCTCCCTTTGCGGGAAGTGGCTCACGCCACCAACATCTTTCTTCCGTTTTTTGTTCAACAAATTTTTAGGTCTTTGTTAAGGAAATAATAACGAAATGAAACAATTTTTCATGTGGTGTGATCACATGAAATTATGGAGGTTCCTGGCAATGATGAAGACTGCAGCCACCGTTGCATTGGCGCTTACAGGGCTGGCGGCAAGTTCTCTCGGCGTTTTGGCGAAAACAACGTATATCGGAGAATTCAGAGACTGGGGCGTTTATCAGAACAGTGAACTGCCCGGAAACAAGTGTTATGCTTTGACCGTGCCTTTGAGCTTCCATCCCGCCGGTGTGAGACATGGAGATAATTTTGTAATTATTTCCAAATCAGGCGGGAATTACAGCCCGCAGCTTGTTATGGGGTATCCGTTGAAAGCGGATAGCAAGGTCAATGTGCTGGTTGACGGGGCGCAATTTCCATTCTTCAGCGAGGGCAACCGGGCCTGGGCGCAGGACGAAGGAGATGAAGCGCGGCTGATGAAAGCCATGCGGGCAGGCAAGACATTGAAGGTGCAGGCCACCTCGGCTCGCGGCACCAAGACCCGCTACGCATTTTCTCTTATGGGATTGTCGGCTTCACTCCAGCGGGTCGATCGCTGCCAGTGACTTAGGCCTAATCGTGCAGTTCTGGTTCTAACATTCAGTTAAACCAGAACTGCTTCTGAACGGCCTTCAAAGCCATTGCTGACGGTTATACCATTCATCGATCTGAGAACGCACACGATCCTTCTCGATACCGTATCGTTCCTGAATCTTGCCTTCCAGCTGTTCGCGGCGACCATTGATCTGGTCAAGGTCGTCATCCGTCAGCTTGCCCCATTCTTCCTTGACCTTTCCCTTGACTTGTTTCCAGTTGCCTTCCACGCGGTTCCAATCCATTGGTCTTTCCTCCGTTGCGGTTGATTATGAAGATTTAACGCGTGGGGTCGGGATTGGTTCAGCGTAAGCTTATAAACCCAGGAACTTGAAGGGCTCGCTTTCCTTGAATTGATCGTTGGTGACGCCAAAGTAGATGTTCTTCTGATTTGGCCCGAGTTCGAGTTTCTTTGTTTTCCCGGTTTCCGGGGAGAAATCGATCGCCTTCAGGTCGACCCAGAAAACATTGGGCGTCAAAGCGGATTCGAAGAAATAGAGTTTGCGCTTGTGGTCTGCGACCGTCCGCCAGCGGGTCGAGGAGATGTTGGGCTCGTCGGGGGTCGTCAGACCATAAGGAACCGAAACATTCCGAATGACGCTGAAAACACTGGCGATAGTTTCGACGGGATCTTCCTGTTTCGGGATCGCATTGACGTAAAATGATGCGCGTGCAAAGCGGTCAGACGCCCTGTTCGTGCCGGGTAGCATCACCGTACCACCGATTTGCTTCCAGTATTCATTGAGTGCAAGCTGTTCGTCAAAGGTGGGCGAGTTGGTCATCACCTGATATTGCTTGCCGTGATGGATGACCTGCTTGCCGTCGATATATTCGATGATGGCGCTGTCGCCACGGGCATCCGATACGGCAAGATGCAGGGTTGCGAGACGGTCTTGACCCGGTACATTATCGGTGACGATGGTGAACGGGTTCGCGCTGAGCGCTTTTACAGCCTCTTCGACGGTCGCAAAATTGTCGAGAACATATTGCGCCCAGGCTGCGATGGAGAGACCGGGGGTTTTGCCGTCATATTCGGGGTAGGTGGATTCCACGAGCCATAGCACCCCGACCGACAGTCCCTCTTCGTTCAGCCCGTCAGTCGTGGAGATGTCATAACCGGAAGCAATCACGCTGCCATATTTCGACGTCCACTGGATCGAATTGGCGCCAGCCTCGCCCGAACGCTGCATCCCGCGCGGGAAAATCCAAAGATTGGTATCGACGTCAACTTTCCAATCCATCGAACGTGCTGTGATGACCTGATCGCTGACGCCGTGATAGACCAGACGCGTGCAAGCCTCGGCGACAGGGGCAGCGATCATGCTGCCTGCAACCAATAATGCCGTACATGCGGCTGTGAGCGAACCTTTTTGTAAGAGCACTGCAATCTCCTCTGTTCGAAAAAAATCTAGCGTTGCCCGTGGTAGCCCCGGCGCTTCCATTCCGCCAAAGGCATGATGTCCGGCTGACCGCCACCTGCCTCGTACCAGGAGTCTACGGCCCAGCGCTCGCCGCGTCGGTCCTGAAGGACTGCCGTCCAATGCGGATAGCGGCCATCGAAAAAAAAGCCGCGGGATGTGCGTTTGGCAACCGTGTGCTGTTTCAGCCAGCCTTGCGACTGCAAATAGCGCAGGAAGGCATCCGTATTGGTCGATTCATCGATACAATCCATCTGCCCTTTTATGCGGGCCTTGCCAAACTGCATTCTTGGCTTGTCGCGGATGCCGATGGCTGCGGTGCCGCGCTGCTCGAAAATGGCAACCGCGCCGCGCACCGCTTTCCGTTCTTTCTCTGGTGATCCGGCACCCTTTTGCATCACGCTCCTGATGCGACGCTGATCCTGCGGAGTGAGCGTCGTTTTGGTTTTGTAATAGCATTCATATCCATGACAGACCCGGAACGTCTGGGCGCCGGCTTCATTGACTGCCAGGAACGGGACACAGGCCAAAGCCACGCTAAACAAAGATTTCATGTCTTCGCCCTCTAAAAAGCCTGACCTTTCCGGTAAGTAGATGCAGCCGGAAACGTGAGGCAAAAGCGGCACCTGTTGAGACGGAACTGCGGAGCCGCTGTAAGTCTTTGTTTTCGCATTGCTACGTAAAATCGCCACGCACTTTTGCTGGAAATGCTCTAACCTCGCTTTTGACCGGTGAAAAGCAATGACGGCTCCAATCGTTCCAGCCCCTGATAGGGATTGGCATGAATGGCGAGTATCCAGAGACAGAATGAAGCGGTGATCGCGTAGATCGCTAATGCCTTGATGCCCGCGCGTGTGCGATCCGCATGTGTCGCGGCTACCGTGACAGCAGTCAGAACGGTCAGAGACAGAACCAGATACCATTTGTAATAATCGACCGATGTCGAGCCTACCGCAAGGCGCGTGTTGCGGGCGTCCTGTAATTCATCGAAATCGTTGATCAATTGCGAGATGACCGGCGAGGGAATGTCAGTTCGGGCAAGGTTGATGATCTCCTTGCGGATGGTCTGCAAGGCGTTTTCGACGGTGCGCGCAGGCGTGATGTTTACATTTTTTTGCCACTCATCCTCAATCACGGCGCGTTGATAGCCTTTCAGTGCAGTTGAGAGTTGAGGTGCGCTGAGTATGTCGGCGCTTGAAGATCCCAGCAGTCTGTAAATGGCTGAGCGCTCCTCGCTCGTCGCCTGATCGGCCTTGGAGTTTACACTCCAGATATCCGCCGCGACGAAGCCCAGCGAGAGCGCCCATGCAGTGGCGATTGTTCCGATGAAGGCTCCAATGGGGATGGAGAGAATGTCGTTGGCTGCATGTCGGGAAAGAATATGCAGGGCAAGACGACCCAGCGCATAAAACCCAACGCCAAGAATGACGAACGCGATAAATGAAAAATAGATCGGAAGTTCAAAAATATGCGTCATCGCGCCCACCAATGTCCCCAGTATTGCTAATGGAGGCGATATTCCAATGGGTTGCAAGCCTGATATCGAAATTTGTTGTTAGCTACTTTAGGAACGTATGAGACTGGGTTTTCGGTGTGACACAGGCGGGATTTAGTTTCTGAACAGTGGGTTAGAGAGTACGGAGCAAAACTGTACACGTAGCGTTCGCCGCTTGCGAGATGATCGAAGGAAGGAGGAACCCACAGCGATTTGCTGCGATAAAAACCCGCTCGAAGACGAGCGGGTCTGGAGGTAAACTCTGCCGCAATACAGGCTGCGGTCAGGTCGTTTTAAAACTGAACGGAAAAACCGATCACCGGACCATGCTGGGTGACGTCATATTTGAACTTGTCGCGTATATCATCGTCCCGGTAATCCTGATAAAGCGCGCGATAACCGACACGGAATATAGTCGGAACGTCGAATACCAGCGTGCGATAACCCAGATAAATCTGGCCGTTTGCGCTCAGTTTCGTTCCGGCGCCAAAGCCGCCGATATCGGCTTCCGCAAAAATATTCCAGCGATCATTGATGTCGTAGAAAACGCGCGCTCCCACGAACGGGTCGGTCCATTCGACTTTGCGCGAACGGCTGAACGGGCCGACATCCAGCGTGGCCTTCAACTGCGTCCAGCGCAGGCCGGCCGTCGGTTCGATGGTCAGTCTACGCGGGTTACCAAACAGCGTGTTGCCTTCGAAAGCCCGTTCGTAGATACGGTAGTAAACGCCGCCCGCGAGCGTCGTCGAGGTAATATCGAGGGCAAGCTCATGGTCGAGAATGTCCTCGTCCTGGCTCGTTTTGGTGTATTGCCCGTCAATATACGCGCCAAATGTACCGTTGGTGATCTCGATATTGCCCATGACGCTCATATCGAGATTATCGAGGATTTCCTTGAACGGCATGTTGACGTCCGTGCTGCGGCCAAACATGCCCGCGGAGCCGTTCAGCGAGGCACCCCAGACATAGGGGCTGAAGATTACGCGCCAGCGCTGCTGATCCTGGATTTCTGGCCTGTTGGGTGCGACGATATCCGCGGACAAGGCAGGGGATTCAGTGATAGCTAAAAAAGAAATACCTAAAAAAGAACTACGTGCGATTTTCCGTAGTATTTCACCGCCAGTATAGCGCGAAAGCAAGCTGTTCACTGTTTTCTCCCTCGTTGCAGCGTAGTTTTTCTTTTTGAGAAAAGCAAAATTATGCACGTGACTTGATAGATATTTTAAGAATGGCTGCAACTAAAGAAAAAAGCGAGGCGTTGCTAGAGATTTTTCTGTTGACAGAGTTATGGTTTCGCCCCCTATTTCGGCCAGAAGAGGAGAACGGCATGGTCGGTCTTCGATTTTCGGGCTGACCGGAGAACAGCCTGTAACTATCCTTTTGCACAATGCAATTCATGGGATTGCGGGGGTATCATGCAGATGAAAGCATCGATCTGGAAGACATCACGGCGGGCGCTGGCGCGTGGTGCGGCAACGGTTCTTATCGCTGCGGGCCTTGTTCTGCCTCAGGCAGCGCTGGCATGCACAAGTTTTGTGGTCCCGACATCGGATGGCGGTTCGGTTTACGGACGCACCATGGAGTTCGCTTTCGAACTCAATTCGGACTTGATCGTCATTCCACGCAATTACACATTCAAGGCGAGTGCGCCGGACGGTAAGGACGGCAAGAAATGGCAGGGTAAATATGCTGCCATGGGCATGAATGCATTCGGTCTTCCGGTGTTGGCCGATGGCCTCAATGAAAAAGGCCTAGCAGGCGGCATTCTTTATTTCCCAGGCTATGCCGAATATGCGGATGGGTCCACGGTCAAACCTGAAAACACGCTGGCGCCATGGGATTTCCTGAGCTGGGCACTGAGTAATTTCGCTACAGTGGAAGAGGTGAAGCAAGCCATCGACACCATTGCGGTAGTGGATGTGAAGCAGGCGAATATGGGCATCACGCCACCAGTCCATTATACGCTGCATGATGCCAGCGGCGCGTCCATCGTCGTGGAACCGGTCGGCGGCAAGCTCAAAGTTTACGATAACGCGATTGGTGTCATGACCAATTCGCCGTCCTTCGACTGGCACCTCGCCAATATGCGCAACTATGTGAAGCTGACGCCGGATAACGCCAAGGCGCTGAAGATCGGCGATATGACATTTGCGCCGTTCGGTGGCGGTTCCGGGATGCTGGGAGTTCCGGGCGATACCACACCCCCCTCGCGTTTCATCCGCGCCACTGCATATGTGCTCACGGCGGCGAAAGTGCCGAGCGGGCCGGAAAGCGTTCGTCTCGCCGAGCATATCGTCAATAATTTCGATATTCCGAAAGGCTGGCTGCGGGACCCGGATACGCCGCTCGAATATACGCAGTGGTCTACCATCGCCGATATGAAAAACGGTGTTTACTACGTCAAAACCTATAATGATCCGGTTTTGCGCAATGTGGCCTTCAAGGATATCGATCCCGATGCCAAGGATCTGGTGACGATCAAAATGCAGCCGCGCCTCGATCCGCCATCGCTGATCGAGAAAAAGTAAACGGCTTCTGAATTGACAGAAAGGCGGCTGAGAGGCCGCCTTTCTGTTTATGACGATCCGGGCTTTTTACGGGACGTCGTCGAAGGCCGCGATGCCACCTTCATTTTCCATATTGGCGATCCGCTTCGTTTCCGAGCGGTTGAATTTCAGGCGCACGCCCGGTCCGCCTCCATTTTCCCCGATGAATTGCGCTCCGGCTTTCTCCAGCGCATCCTGCAAGGCGGTGATTACTTCGCTTGAGGGTGTGTCCAGCTTGCGCTCGAAGTACTCGATGATTTCTGCATCAACGCCGGAAAATTGCGCCAGCCTATCGCGCGACAATTCAATGAGTGCGCGTGCGGCGCGACATTGAGGTCCTGTTATCATCTTGCCCTCCACTGAGATGTAAAGACATGTGTAAGAACAGCATCGTAGAGCGGTTCCGGCGGGTCAGTCAAAATCAGAACTGCTTTGGACATTCCTCCGTTCATTAATGATCAGACGGCCCCGGCGTCTTTCTGGTGGTCGCGATCAGCACTTCCAGCAGCCACGGTTTGTTGTCGATCAGATCAATCAGTTCGTTGGCTTCAATGGTATACCCTGCATCCCGAAGCAGCTCGTCGGCATCTTTCGCCGCGCCGTTCCCTTTATCCTGGGCCATGCGATAGGCGCGACGCAAGAGCAATTCCGACTGTGAAAATCTGCTATCGGCCAGCCTTCGTTCTATTCGTTGTTCAAGCTCTTCGGGAGCGATCATTTCAGACGGTTCCTCATCTCTTCCGGTGAATTGGGGACGCGGCACATGATATGAAACTTATGTTCCGGCATTTGTATTTCCACGCGACAATTCGCACCGCACGATGTTTTTGAGCAAGGTGCGTGGATTTGGCCGGGATAACGTCTGCGGATCGTTCGCCGAGCTATTCCTCGAAGCGGCTCCCGGCATCGCGGTCGCGCTCGTAGTGTTTCGCGAGTGGGAATGACGGCAACCAGGATTCGCGGCGGATGGTCCAGAGTTCATAGGTCGGCTTTAACTGGTCGGGCGCATCCAGAGATCCGAGATTGATCTCGATTTCGTCTGCAGTGCGTCCAAATACGGGGGAGCCGCAATGGGGGCAGAAAAATCGCCCCGCATAGCTGCGTGTTTCGCCTTCGATCGTCACCGCATCTTGAGGAAAGATCGCGGAGGCATGGAAAAGGGCTCCATGATGTTTGCGGCAGTCAAGGCAATGACACAGCCCCACCCGGTAAGGAAGCCCCGACGCTGCGATCCGGACATTGCCGCACAGACAACCGCCTGTAAATCGGTCCATGGTTCGTCTCCTCTAAAATCGAGTGAACGAATTTTTACGATGAATTGCGCCATGACTGCAAATCGACAACCGCAAGCAGGAGGGCGATATCCTTCTGTAAACGGTTGTTTTCATAACCTCGGTCGGCTCAACAAGTTCGCAATATAGACAAAATATTGCCACGCTTTCTCTTGTTTGCCTATGATGCACTTCTTACATATGGCTCCACGCCGCAGCAGGAGAGCAGCCGGTGCCGGTTATTCGCGCAAGTTCTCCTGCCTGTTCCATAAAGCATAAAAAACAGATGGTTCGCGATGGCCACTTTACGTTATTTCACCTGGCCCCTGGTTTTCACAGTCCTGGGTCTTGCTGGTGCCGTTTGGCTCGGATACGAGATGACTGGCACATTTGGGGGGATGGTTTCCGTCTTCATCATTTGTGCGGTTTTGAGTGTTCTTGAAATCTCCCTTTCCTTCGATAATGCGATCGTCAATGCGCGTATTCTCCGCGACATGACGCCAGCGTGGCAGCATCGCTTCCTGACCTGGGGCATCATCATTGCCGTTTTCGGCATGCGGATCATCTTTCCGCTGGCTATCGTGGCTGTGGCGATGTGGACCGATCCGATTTCAGCCCTCAAGCTGGCGATCTGGCAGCCCGATGAATATGCCCGTGTGATCGCGGATTCGCATACCGGCATCGCGGCCTTCGGGGGCACGTTCCTGCTGATGGTCGGCATGAAATATTTCTTCGATGTGGAAAAGGATGTGCACTGGATCAAAGCGATTGAAAGCCGCATGTCGAAATTCGCTTCCGTGCAGGGAGTGGAAATCGGCGTGGCCATAGCGCTGATCATCTTCTTCTCCTATCAGCTGGACGCGGAACATTCACATACATTCCTCATTGCTGCGCTATTCGGTCTTCTCACCTTCCTCGCCGTTGAGGGACTTGGCGAGATTCTCGATGCCACGCAGGAACAGATCGATATGGTCCATCGCGGTGGACTCGGTGCATTCATCTATCTTGAAGTGTTGGATGCGAGCTTCTCATTCGATGGGGTTATCGGTGCATTCGCACTGACGACGAACCTGTTCATCATAGCCATCGGCCTTGGTATCGGTGCGTTCTATGTGCGCTCGCTCACAATTATGCTTGTCGAACGCAAGACGCTGGGACAATATCGTTATCTTGAGCATGGCGCGTTCTACGCCATTCTTGTGCTGGCGGTGATCATGTATGTGCAGACGCTCGTACATATTCCCGAGGTCATTACCGGCCTGATCGGTGCCGCTCTTATCGGCCTCTCCTTCATGTCTTCATTGCGCTACAACCGACGTAATCCAGGCTGGCAGGAAGAGGCTGGAGAAGCGACAGGCCACTGAACTTTAACAAGTTTTGTGCAGGAAAAGGCGGCTTATGCCGCCTTTTTGCTATTTTGGGGCAATGGAAGGTTGAAAAATCTTTCAGAATCGATTTAGTCGCGGCACCTCGCGCCGTGGCTTTGCTTAAAACAGGCAGGCGCAAGGAAGCAGGCTTCAGTCTACAAGATCAACTTGAGCTGTGCCATGACAGCCTTGTCTTTTTCTTAAACGGGTTCATGTCATGTTTCATACGGACCGGAGTGGTCCGTATGAGAAAAACGGCTGGAAACTTGAGCAATCACCGGGCTGTTCGTACCCGTTGTTTTAATCGCATCGCTGCGGTCGCTGAATGAACTCATTTGGCTGCGAAATACTCTAGGAAGGGTTGGAAATGATTATCACGCGTATCAGCAAGGCGGCTCTGGTGGCCGCGATCGCTTTTTTTGCCTCGCTGGTGGCTTTCGGTAACGTCACGGATTACGGCACCAATTTCGCATTCGTCATGCACGTATTTGCGATGGATACGATCTTCCCCGATGCCACGATCAAGTATCGTGCCATCGCCAATCCGGTTATCCAGAACATCGGCTATATCAGCATCATTACTGTTGAAACGCTGACGGCAATCCTGTGCTGGATCGGCGCATTTGCGATGTTCAGTGCGCGTAACAAGGATGCAAAGGGCTTCAATCTGTCCAAGAAGTGGGCGATTGCCGGCCTGACGCTGGGTTTTCTCGTTTGGCAGGTCGGCTTTATGTCGGTCGGCGGCGAATGGTTCGGCATGTGGATGTCGAAGCAGTGGAACGGCGTTCCTGACGCATTCCGGTTCTTCATTACCATCATTGCGGTGCTGATCTATGTCGTCATGCCGGACGGAGAAGTCGAGCGCTGATCTGATCTTTATATAAGGTTTTTTGCGAAGGCAGGTTCGCCGATCAGTTCGACGCCTGCCTTCTGCATTTTCTCCAGCATCGTATTCATCGAACCGCCGAGATCTATGCCCCGGCAGGCGTCGAGGCGAACGCGTACCTGAAAACCCAGAGCTATGGCGTCCAATGCTGAATAGGCAACGCAGAAATCCGTTGCGAGGCCAGCCAGCGTAAGAGAGCCGATACCACGCTCGCGCAGATAACCGGCAAGACCGGTCGGCGTTTGATGGTCGTTTTCGAAGAAGGTGGAATAGCTGTCGATGCCGACACGAAAACCTTTGCGGATGACCAGCTGTGCGCGCGTCCATTGCAGGTCAGAATGAAAGTCAGCGCCGCGGGTACCCTGCACGCAATGGTCAGGCCAGAGGGTCTGCGGACCATACGCCATCTCGATCATATCGAAAGGCTGCATGCCGGAATGGCTGGATGCGAAACTCGAATGTCCTGCCGGATGCCAGTCCTGCGTCAGGATCACATGCTCGCTTTCTTCGATGAGCCGGTTGACCGTGGGAAGAATTTCGTCGCCGCGCTCAACGGCAAGTGCGCCGCCCGGGCAGAAATCGTTCTGGACGTCAACGACAACAAGGGCATGACCGATCATGAAGAACTCCCATCATAATGCGTATCCGGGCAAATCGAGCCGCGAATATAGACATTTGCGGACCGGATGCCACGGTTAATGGGCATCCGGTCGCGCGTTCTGGTATAACACGGATATTGGTGTTACGGACGCTTTTCCAAGCGTTTAGACAGGATTGATCATGACAGATGAAATTGTCCGCGATAGCAACGGCACTCAATTGAACGACGGCGATTCCGTCACGCTGATTAAAGACCTGAAGGTCAAAGGCACATCGACGACACTGAAGCGCGGCACTATGGTCAAGGGTATCCGCCTGACGGGAAACCCGGAAGAAGTCGAGTGCAGCACCAAGCAGGTCAAGGGGCTGGTACTCAGGACTGAATTTCTGAAAAAGGCGTAGGCGGGATCTATACAATAGGGCCAGCCGGCTCAGGCCTCACCCGAAATCCTGAAGGTCGATCGACTCTAAAGCGCATTCCGAAATGCGCTCTCGGTGTTTTGTCAGAATTCCACTTCGACGCGACCACGCGGACGGCTGCAACAGGCCAGAATGTAGCCGTCCGCAATTTCGTCGTCGCGAATGCCACCATTGTGGTTCATTTCCGTCTCGCCGCTAAGGCATTTGACCTTGCATGTGCCGCAAATGCCGAACTCGCAGGCACTGGGGATTTTCAGCCCGCCGTTGCGCGCGGCAAGCAGAATAGTGTCGTTTTCGGTGCATTCAACTTCAATCCCGGACAGGCTGAAGGCCACGTTGGCCGGAGCCACCGCAGGCGCTGCCGGGGGGGCGACGGGCGTTGCCGCAAGTTCGCTGGGTACGGGCACCGAGGAAATTTCGCTCGCAGGCTGAAAACTCTCCTGATGATAGTTGGCCATATCGAAGCCGCTTTGTTCAAGCAGGCTGCGGACGCCATTCATGAATGGTTCGGGACCGCAGCAAAACACTTTGCGGTGCAGGAAATCCGGCGCCAGCAATTCCAGTCTGGCGCGATCAATGCGGCCATGAAGGCCCAGCCAGACGTGGCGTGCAGATGATTCCTCAACGATGAAGGCAAGCCGCATCGCCTCCATGCGCCCTGAAAGAAGCTCCAATTCCTTGCGGAAGATGATGTCGTCAGGCGTACGCGCGCAGTTGATGAAGGCAACATCGGTTGCAGGCGCGCAGTCGAACAGCCAGCGCGTCATCGAAACCATCGGCGTGATGCCCGAGCCCGCGGAAATGAAGAGATATTTTTCACTTGGATAATTGGCGAGCGAGAAGTCGCCATTCGGTCCATAGGCCTTTATCTTCATCGGTGGGCGCAGATTATCGAGCATCCAGCGCGTGCCGATGCTGCCTTTCTGCGCCTTGACCGTGACCGATAGATGGTAGGGCCGCGAAGGCGTGGAGGACAGCGTATAGGTGCGTAGCACCGCCCCCAGCCCGTCCTCCTGTTCCATCGGCAGCTCCAGCGTGACGAACTGGCCCGGCGTATAGCGGAACCAGTTGTCTTCCGTCGTCTTGAAGGAGAAGGTCATGACGTCTGGCGCTTCTTCGATGGCCGAGATGCATTCCAGCATCTGCAGCCGATCGTTCCACGGCAGCATCTCATCCAGATATTTCAGAGGCTGCATAGCCTTCTCACTTCTTCAATCAAGCAATTCGATTACGCTACGCGGCTGAGTTCGGCAGCCTCACCGCGAAGACGGGGAGTAATCGTATTGGCATACCATTCCAGAAACTGCATTACGCCGCCTTCATGTTCGACGGAGTAGGGGCCGGGCTGATAAGCGGGCGAACGGATACCGACAGCGTTTTCTTCCACGATCTGCCGATCCTGCGCATTGGTCTGGATCCAGACATGGCTCAGCTCTTCGAGGTCGTAATCAACGCCTTCGACGGCATCCTTATGAACGAGCCACTTGGTGGTGACCTGCGTTTCTTCCGCGCTGATCGGCAGCACGCGGAAAGAAATGGCATGGTCGACCATCAGATGGTTCCAGGTCGATGGATAGTTGAAAAGCAGCATCGCGCCGATATTGGTGCTGCCCGCAACCTGATCGCTCAGGGATTTCTTCACGGCCGGCTTGCCCGACATCGTATAGCTGACTGCGTCCCGCAGCAGCGGAATGCGTGTTATGCGAGAGCGGCCGTCTTCGGACATGTTGAATTGTGCAGGCACGCCGATGGAGGCGCAGTTCTTCCAGAGCTGGTTGATCTCCGGATCTTCCATGATGCCCTGTACACCGGTGGCGCTCGGTGCTTCGGGGTAGGTGCGGCAAAGCTCGGGATGGTTCGCAGCGCAGTGATAGCACTCGCGGTTGTTTTCCCAGACAAGCTTCCAGTTGCCTTTCTCGATTATTGTGCTTTCGAAAGCGACCTTTGCATCCTTGATGTTGTGGGGAGCAAGATAGGGCTCGACCATCGCGCGGAAAGCCGAAAAGTCTGGCGCCTCCTCGGCGACGCAGACATAGATATAACCGGCGACGGTTTCACAATGGACCGGCTTCAATCCGTAGTCGGCAGGCTTGAAGTCCGGACCGACCTGACGCGCAAAGAGCAACCGCCCGTCGAGTTCGTAAGTCCATTGGTGGTACGGGCAGACGAGTTTGGCGGCAGTGCCTTTTTCAGCGGAGCAAATGCGCGATCCGCGATGGCGGCAGGAGTTGTGGAAGGCGCGAATGCCTCCTTGCGCATCGCGCACGATGACAACCGGATAGGCGCCGATCTGCACGGTCAGGTAGGAGCCGGTTTTCGGCAGCTCGCAGTCGTGGCCGACAAAGATCCAGTCACGATAGAAGATGTTTTCCAGATCCAGTTTGTAAAATTCCGGATCGGTGTAAAATTTCTGCTCCAGGCTGAAATTGGGGCCGCGCCCGGTCAGCAGCCCCAGCATTTCGTTGCGAACGTCCATAGCCTCGAACCCTTGCCTTCTTGTCATCTGGGTCAGGTGTCGCTCTGTTCTCGCAGCGACTATGGCCTGAGCCGTTGGTACCTATTTCCTCCGGAAGCGCTCCTTTAGCCGCTCGCTCAATGGGTTATTCGCATCTTGAAATCAGTGCGAAACGGCTTCCGTTGACATGATTCAATCACCGAAATGTTCTAAACGCGCATTGGGATGCGACATGGTTTTCGCGTAAAGACGACACGTCAAAATGTCGCTTTTGTGGTGTCGTCAAGGCATCGCAAATGTGTGTTACATCCGAATCCAGCATTGCCAACGTGCCGACAAGACAGCTACCACACCAACGGAACCAAACCTGTTTCATTCCGTGGGAGGCTCAGAAACCATGAAACGTTCTGAAATCAACGAAATCATCCGCGAAAGCGATGCTTTTATCCGTTCCTTCGGCTATATCATGCCGCCCTTTGCCTATTGGTCGCCGGAGGAACTGAAGGCTCGCACGTCGAGCGACGCCGCGTCCATTCGCGATGCGCGTCTGGGCTGGGACATCACGGATTACGGCCAGGGCAAGTTCGCCGATCTCGGCCTGTTTCTCTTCACTGTGCGCAATGGCAATGCCGATGATCTGAAGCGTGGGACCGGTATGCTCTATGCCGAAAAGATCATGATCTCGCGCAAGAACCAGATTTCGCCGATGCATCGCCATGTGGTGAAGGCCGAGGACATCATCAATCGTGGCGGCGGTACGCTGGTGCTTGAATTGTTCAATTCCCTTCCTGACGGCAGCGTTGACGAGGAAGCAGATGTAACCGTTGCGACCGATGGCCGTCTCGTGACCCAGAAGGCGGGGGCGCATCTGAAATTGCAGCCCGGTGAAAGCGTTACGCTATTGCCCGGTAACTGGCATGCATTCTGGGGCGAGGGTGGTGACGTGCTGATCGGTGAAGTGTCTACGGTTAACGATGATCTCACCGATAATATTTTTCGCGAGCCGATTGGCCGCTTCTCCAACATCGAGGAAAACGAGCCGCCGTTGCATCTGCTCGTATCGGATTACGACAAATGGCTTTAGCCAAAAACTGAAGGGCTGAACTTATGAAGCTGGCGATGATCGGTACCGGCTATGTGGGACTGGTTTCGGGCGTGTGCTTTGCCGAATTTGGTTTTCACGTCACCTGCGTCGACAAAAACCCATCGATCATCGAACGGCTCAAATCAGGCATTGTCACGATCTTCGAACCCGGCCTCGACGAGCTTATGGCCCGTAATATTCGGGACGGACGGCTGACCTTTACGACGGATCTCGTTTCCAGCGTTGAAGAGGCGGACGTAATCCTGATTGCCGTGGGCACACCGTCGCGGCGCGGCGACGGTGAGGCCGACCTGCAATATATAGAAGTTGCAGTGGACGAGATTGCTGCCGTGATGAAGCCCGATGCGGTTGTGGTTATCAAGTCCACCGTCGTGGTTGGCACTAACGCCCATATTCGCGACCGTATCGCCGCAGCGCGTCCGGGCGTGCCGTTCTCCATGGTTTCCAATCCGGAATTCTTGCGGGAAGGTTCCGCCATCGAAGACTTCATGCGACCGGACCGCGTGGTGGTCGGCGTCGAAGACGAACGGGGCAAGGCGGCCATGCAGCGGCTCTATCGACCGCTTTACTTGCGCGAAACGCCGATGGTCGTCACTTCGCTTGAGAATGCGGAGATCATCAAATATGCGGCCAACGCCTTTCTCGCGATGAAAGTGACCTTTATCAACCAGGTGGCGGACCTGTGCGAAAAGACAGGTGGAAATGTGCAGGAGGTTGCACGGGCCATCGGTATGGATAACCGTATAGGCTCGAAATTTCTGCATGCCGGTCCGGGCTTCGGCGGATCGTGTTTTCCCAAGGATACCCGAGCTTTCGCGGCGACTGGCAGGCGCTACGATGCGCCGCAGTCGCTTATCGAGGAAGTAATTTCCGTCAATGAAGCACGCAAGCAGTCCATGGCGAAACGTATCGTCGTTGCGGCAAAGGAAAACGGTGCGAAAACGGTGGCCGTGCTTGGCATCGCTTTCAAGCCAAACACAGATGATATTCGCGAATCTCCGTCACTCGATATCATCGCGGCCATTCGGCAGGCCGGCATTGCCGTGCGTGCGCACGATCCCGAAGCAATGGAAGCCGCCAAAGCTGTTCTGCCCGGTGTGACCTGGTGTAATTCGGCTGAAGAAGCGGCGACAGGGGCCGGGGTCGTCGTGCTTCTGACGGAATGGAACGCCTATCGTGCGCTTAATCTGAAGCGGATCGCCGATGCAATGGACGGCAATGTGCTGATCGATTTACGCAACGTCTATAAACCGGACGATATTGTCGGCACGGGCCTTGATTACCGTTCGGTGGGACGGACGTTCAAAATCTGATCGTTGCGAGGAAGCCAAACCGGAGCCGGTACGGGGAGAAGTCCGTGAGTAAGCTTCCGCCCGCATTGCTCCGGCGTATCCGCGTTATTGTCACAATTTATCGATCTGGCTGTTGTCTGGGAATATTTGCCATACACGGTACTGGGCAGACAGAACGAATATATATGCTGCCAGTTCCATTGTTTCTTCGACGATCTGATTCTGCCCGATCCACCATGCCATGGAAAGACCGACATGGCTTTCCGCGGCCGTGGAAAACAGCATTGCAACGATGAAGCCGGCAATATCAAAAAATGGAAATTTACCACTAATCAGCAGATTATAGATGACGCGCGGGGCCTTAGAAGCGGCAAAACCCGCAACGAAACCGGCAATCATGAGCAAAACGACCGGTGTTCGATAGGGATGATACCATAGCTGTGAGGACGCGAACAGCGGCCCTTCAGCCGAGATCGAGGTCGGGTCGAAGAATACCGCGCCCCAATTGAGTTCCCGGGCGACCATGATAAGCCAGATCGGCACTACCGAAAGCCAGAATACGCGTCGCTTGCCGTCCGTACTCAGCCCGAATATCAATGCCGCGACTGCGCCAAGGAGCAGTACCACTGCCTGGGCATTTTCCAGGATCTGATTTTCCCAGCTGACCCATATGGGCAGGAAAAGACTGAACGGAAAGCTGCATAGGAAGATGGCAATAGCAACCCAGCGATAGCTGTTTGCATGGACGCTGTTTGATTGAGGAATTCCCGCGCGTGACATCACTATGCCTTCTTGTAAATTTCATTCTCTTTGCCGTGGTTACCCGCAAGGGACGTGCCATGGCAAAATTTCAAGACAGTTTCATTTTTCAAAGATAATGATTGTTGTGTTTAACGAGAGAGCGGCGCTGACGGAAGCACCTGATCGAGCCAATCCATAAAATTCTGCGTTACCACATCGCGATTTAGCTCGTTCAGACTCTCATGACGGGTGTCCGGCAATATGGTGGAAGTGACCCGGTGGAAGCCCAGGCGGTGCAGTCTTTCCGCCAGCCTGCGGACCGCAGCGCCCTTGGCGGTGGCAGGATCTTGTGTGCCGCCGACCAGGTGAAAAGGCAGATTCCGGGGGATTTTCTTAAAGTTCTTGTCGTCTGCACCACGATTTATCATGCGGAAAACATCGATCCAGAGCGCAACGGTTGCATCGAAGCCGCATAGCGGGTCGGCGATATAGGCATCCACCTCCGCCGGATCCCTCGAAAGCCAGTCGAACAGTGTGCGGTGACCCGGAACGGATCGCCCCCATGCACGAAAAGTAAGGCCGGGGAGGATCGAACTGGGAACATCCGATCCTTTCAGCATGCGCTCCATATACAGAAGTGCGAGCGCGACTGCACTTTCGGCGCCGCCATCGAAATTCGAATTCCAGATAGCGACGGCGTCAACGGTTTCGGCGTGGTCCAGCACGTAGTTCAGAGCGATCAGCCCGCCCATCGAATGCCCAAACAGCACGACCGGCAATCCAGCGTGGGCTTCATGTATATGACGGTTCAACGCCAGCGCATCGTTTATCGCCACATGATGGCCTCGTCTGTGTGCGAACATGCCCTTTGGTGCATGCGCGCCGATATTCGTGCCATGGCCGCGGTGGTCATGCGCATAGACGTAATAGCCTGCTTGGGAAAGAGCCGAGGCAAAGCGCTGATAGCGGGCGGAATGTTCCGCAAGGCCGTGACATATCTGCACGACCGCGCGCGGCATTTCTGCGGACATCTGGCGGAACGGCAATGCTGTTCCATCGGAAAGAGGCAAACGGTGAATGATTTCAAACGACATTGCGCCATCAGATTTTATGCCGCGCAAATAGTCAATCGGCTCGTTTGGAGCGTCACTAAAACAGGCATGGAAACTGTAGGTGGATGAAATTTAGGCAATCGTGTTTTTTGTGCAGATTCCGCTTGAAAATAGTGAAAACCTGCGCAAGTCTACGCTCGAAACGGGATGAAGGCGGGGTTTTGAAGGAAGGTTAGGGTAACCTAATACACAGTTTCAAGCCATAGTTTGCAGGCCGTCCGATGAAAGCAAGGAAACTTTCGCGGACGGTGGCCAGAGGGGAAACCGGGTGACGGAAATATCCGCGCCCGGTTTCATAATTTCTAATACATGCCTTTGCTCGAAACGGCGCTGAAGATTGCCGGTCTGTCATGCGATGCAGTTTGCGTCCGCAACACAATTGGCCTAAATACCCCAGCAGTAATTTCCGTGCGGTTCGACAAATAGGTCGCCCGCGCTTTTCAACCTGTGGAGACGACGCGCTTTATGGCACGCCAGTTCATTTATCACATGTCGGGGCTGAACAAGTCCTACGGCAACAAGAAGATCCTCGAGAATATCCATCTCTCCTTCTACCCGGATGCCAAGATCGGCATTCTCGGCCCCAACGGGGCAGGTAAGTCGACGGTGCTGCGCATCATGGCCGGTCTCGACAAGGAGTTTACCGGTGAGGCATGGCTCGCAGACGGCGCGACTTGCGGTTATCTTCCGCAGGAGCCGGAGCTGGATGCTTCCAAGGACGTGCTGGGCAACGTGATGGAAGGTGTGGCCGACAAGAAGGCCATCATCGACCGTTACAACGAACTGATGATGAACTATTCCGACGAAACGGCGGATGAAGGCGCGAAGCTTCAGGACATCATCGACAGCCAGAATCTGTGGGATCTGGAAAGCCAGGTCGAAATGGCGATGGAAGCATTGCGTTGCCCCCCCGGCGATGCGGATGTGGCGAAGCTTTCGGGCGGTGAAAAGCGCCGCGTTGCACTTTGCAAGCTGCTGCTGTCGAAGCCGGATCTGCTTCTCCTCGACGAACCGACCAACCATCTCGATGCGGAGACGACCGCCTGGCTTGAAAAGCATCTGCGTGAATATCCGGGTTCGGTGCTCCTCATCACCCACGATCGTTACTTCCTCGACAATGTGACGGGCTGGATTCTCGAACTCGACCGTGGCCGCGGTATTCCTTACGAAGGCAATTACTCCGCTTATCTCGACTCCAAGGCGAAGCGTATGCAGCAGGAGGGCCGTGAGGAAGCCTCTCGCCAGAAGGCGCTTGAGCGTGAACGCGAATGGATTTCGGCGAGCCCGAAAGCGCGACAGGCCAAGTCCAAGGCGCGTATCAAGGCCTATGACGAACTGGTTCGTCAAGCGGAAGATCGCCGCCCCGGCGATGCGCAGATCATTATTCCGGTTGGAGAGCGCCTCGGACAGGTGGTTATCGAGGCGGAGGGAATCTCGAAGGGGTTTGGTGACCGTCTGCTCATCGACGATCTGAGCTTCAAGCTGCCTGCCGGTGGCATTGTGGGTGTGATTGGCCCGAACGGCGCCGGTAAGTCGACGCTTTTCAAGATGATTACGGGACAGGAAGCGCCGGATGGTGGTTCGATCCGTATCGGCGATACCGTTCATCTGGGTTATGTGGACCAGAGCCGCGATCATCTCGATCCGAACAAGACCGTCTGGGAGGAAATCTCCGGCGGCAACGATGTGATCAAGCTCGGCAAGCATGAAATGAACAGCCGCGCTTATTGCGGTGCGTTCAACTTCAAGGGCGGCGACCAGCAGCAGAAAGTTGGCAACCTGTCGGGCGGCCAGCGCAACCGCGTCCATCTGGCCAAGATGTTGAAATCGGGCGGCAACGTTCTTCTCCTCGACGAACCGACCAACGATCTCGACACCGAAACGCTGGGCGCACTGGAAGACGCGCTGGAAAACTTCGCAGGCTGCGCCGTTATCATCTCCCACGACCGCATGTTCCTTGACCGCCTCGCGACGCACATCCTCGCCTTTGAAGGCGATAGTCATGTGGAATGGTTCGAAGGCAACTTCGAGGAGTATGAGGCCGACAAGGTCAGGCGCCTGGGACCGGACAGCGTCAACCCCAAGCGAGTGACGTACAAGCCGCTGACGCGATGATGTCATCAAGGGCCGGTGTGAAAGCACCGGCCCTTTTGTCTGGAATCTGCCTCCCCAAAATGCCCCCTGATCTTGGGATCAGATAACGCTTGAAAGTAAGATTCAGCGCAGGTTTGGCGGGGCAGCTTAGAGCGCGTTTCGATCTAATTGACTCGGATCTGTGCTCTAAGCTTTTGTTTTAACGCGCATCCCGAAAGCCGTTTCACGCTTTTCGGGATGCGCTCCAAACCAGACCGTGAGGAAAGAAACACGGATGCAAGACTGGTCTGCGAAGCAGTATCTCAAGTTTGAAGACGAACGCAGTCGCCCCGCGCGCGACCTGCTGGTCCAGATACCGGTCGATAAGCCACGCAAGGTGGTCGATATCGGTTGCGGCCCCGGGAACTCGACAGAGCTCTTGATCGAGCGTTGGCCGGATGCCCGAATTTCCGGCTTCGATACATCGCCCGACATGATCGAAAAAGCCAAGGGGCGCTTGCCGCAGGTCGAGTTTTCCATCGCCGACGCGACAAGTTTTGAACCGGATACGCAAACGGACGTTCTTTTTTCCAATGCGGTGTTTCAGTGGTTTCCTGAGCATATAGCGGAGATGAAGCGACTTTTCTCATTGCTTAGGCCGGGTGCGTTTCTGGCCGTACAGATGCCTGATAATATGGGTGAGCCGACCCACCGCGCCATGCGCGATGTCGCCATAAGTGCTCCGTTTGTTGCCAAGATCGGCAACAAGGGCAGGGATCCTCTTCCTCCGGTCGTGAACTATTATGAAGCGTTTGCGGGGCAGGCGGTGCGGGTCGACATCTGGCACACAATATATAATCACCCGCTCGACGGCGTGGATGCAATTGTTGAGTGGGTGAAGGGAACGGGCCTGCGACCTTTCCTGGACCCGCTGGACGAGCACGAACGTGCAGCCTATCTGGCCGCTTATAAAATGAAGATTGCCGGGGACTATCTACCGGCGAGCGACGGCAAGGTCCTGCTTCGTTTCCCACGCCTTTTCATCGTTGCGCAGAAAGGCTGACCGCCTTCAAAATAACCGTTGCGCGAGGAAGCGAGAGCGTTTCAGACTGCCGCCGCTTCGTCATCCTCCGGTGTGAGAAGCCGGGTGGCGCGCCACTCGGTCAATTTTGCGTTGATCGCATCCATGACGAAGAAGCGTGCCGAATCCTTATCGTAGCCCTCGTCGCGCAGGGTATCGTAGTCGGTGTAAGCGTGGCGCACATGCGCGACGGTCGCCAGCCATACCGCCACTGAGGGCGGCAGCGTCTTCATATGTGGTGCGAGTGCGGCGGCCCGGATTGGCTCCGAATCCGAATAGGGAATCGCGGGTAGCAGAAGTGTCAGTGATTTAGCGATTGCCCGCTGGCGCGTGGTACCCAAAGCCATAACATCGTCCCCCTGTTCAATTCATACCAAGGCGTTGAAATGCCGACGCTAACCACGCCTTAAAATATTCCGCTGCCACACTTCACCAAGACTTTGTCAATCCTGCTCATCGGGCTTTGATATCAGAGCGCGCTGTTTGTCATGGGCGAATCCCGAACGGGTCCATTCTGACATGAAAAGCGCTTGCGCCCGAGTTATTTTTCATATAAACATATCTTTATATCTTTTAGAGGTGAGGCATGGCTGGATTGCAATTGCAGCTCGATCGGATGGTGGATGTGCTGAAGGCGGTGGCTGAACCGAGCCGTCTGCGCATTCTTGCGCTTCTGGAGCGCGGCGATCTGACGGTTTCGGACCTCACGACCATTCTCGGCCAATCACAGCCGCGTGTTTCACGTCACCTGAAACTTTTGGGCGAGGCCGATCTAATCGACCGTTACCAGGAAGGGGCATGGGCTTATTTCCGCCTTGCGGACAATGCCATTTGCGGCGATCTCGCACGTGGGCTTCTTGCCCGGCTGGATGGCTCGGATGCGTTGGTTGAGCGCGATATGGAGCGGCTTTCGCTGGTTAAGTCCAGCCGACAGGAAAAGGCCGCGGCTTATTTCAGTGCGAATGCCGGAAGCTGGGACGAAATTCGCAAGCTGCACGTTTCCGAGAATGCTGTTGAAACGGCGTTGAAAAGGATTGTCGGAAACAGACCGTTTCAGGCAATGCTTGATGTCGGCACCGGAACGGGCCGGCTTCTGGAGCTTTTTGCGCCACTTTATCTGCGTGGACTCGGCATCGATATCAACCGCGACATGCTTTCGGTTGCGCGGGCAAATCTAGATCTTGCAGCCATTGGCAATGCTCAGGTGCGGCAGGGTGATGTCTATGCGTTGCCGGTGGAACGCGAGAGCTTCGATCTCGTGACCATTCATCAGGTTCTGCACTTTCTGGATGATCCGCTGGCCGCGATTCGCGAAGCAGCGCGTGCACTGCGTCCCGATGGCCGATTGCTGATCGTCGATTTTGCTCCACACCGGCTTGAATTTCTACGCGAAGAACATGCGCATTTGCGGCTTGGTTTCAGCGACGAGCAAATGCTGGGCTGGATGAAGGAAGCAGGTCTTGAGCCTGAGAAAACATTGGAACTCGAGCCGAAGGCGGCAAATGGCGATGAAGGTTTGACGGTCAAGCTGTGGCTTGCCCGCGATCCGCGCCTTCTGATCGCAGACCCGGTCCAGAGCAATACAAGCATGACGGAGACAGTTTGATGGGTTTTTACGGTCTTTCCCGCCGACCGGATGTTGGCCAGACTACCCGGGTATCGTTCGAATTCTTTCCGCCCAAAACGGAAGAAATGGAACAGCGTCTCTGGGAAACAGTGACGCGGCTTGCGCCGCTCAAGCCCGAATTTGTTTCGGTGACATACGGTGCAGGCGGGTCCACGCGTGAGCGCACCGTGCGCACCGTGGCACGCATTTTGAAAGAGACCGATGTCAAACCGGCCGCGCATCTGACCTGCGTGGATGCGACCCGGGAGGACGTGGACCACGTGGCCCGCGAGTTCGCCGCACTTGGCGTCAGTCGCTTTGTGGCCTTGCGCGGCGATCCCGCAAATGGCATCGGCGAGCAATATGTTCCCACGCCGGGCGGTTATCAGAATGGTGCGGAACTGGTCGGCGGTTTGCGCAACATTGCCGATTTCGACATTTCGGTATCAGCCTATCCGGAAAAACACCCGGAAAGCCCTGATTTCGCGACTGATATCGATATGCTGAAGCGCAAGGTGGATAATGGCGCCACCCGCGCCATCACCCAGTTTTTCTTTGAGAACGACCTTTACGAACGCTATGTCGAGCGGGTGCGTCGCGCAGGCATCTATATTCCAATCGTGCCGGGTGTTCTGCCAGTGCATAGTTTCAAGCAAGTCCGGAACTTCTGCGCGCGGTCTGCGACGCATATCCCGGCCTGGCTGGCGGAACGTTTCGACGGACTGGACAATGACCCACAGACGCATCAGCTGGTGGCGGCGGCGATTGCTGCCGAACAGGTGATGGATCTGATCGAACGGGGTGTGCAGGATTTCCATTTCTACACGATGAACCGTGCCGACCTGCCTTTCGCCATCTGCCATATGATCGGTATCAGGCCCAAGGCCGAGGCGGTTCTGGAGCTTGCCTGAGAATGTAAAAAGCCCGGCATTTCAGCCGGGCTTTTTTGTTTCGAGCGGGTCGGTCTATCCTCAAAACCGAAGCCGCCGTAATGGCTTAGGTCATTCCTTACGGGATGACTCCTGCTATCAACGCTGCAACAAATGCAAATGCTGCACAGATCATGAGGACATTCAAAGATCGCGTCAGTCCCATTGGTCTGTCTCCTTCATATGCGCCCGACGATAGCCGGACACGCGCTGGTAGAGTTGAGGAATCTAAGCGTAAAATGCCTCAAACAAAAGAAGATTTCGTACTGCAATCTGCCGTGATTGTGAAAAAAACCTTCTGTTTACCAGTTAAGTCTTTGAAAACATTGTGGTGAAAAATCTGTTCACATTTCATGAAAAAGACACAGAACCGACAAGTCAGGCACGGTTTTTGCCACAATTGGCACTGTGTTTTCAGCCGGTTTTTCGCGTTTCAACGCACCAAAGCGAGGTATGCGGACAAAGTGACGACTGAAATTGTGGTCGAATAAAGGATAACATTGGAGGTGATGGCCGCCTCGCGACGGTAATGCTCGGCCAGCATGAAGGGACCCGTGCCGGTCGGCAGGGCGGCAAGCAAGGCGGCGCTTTCCGCCATCAGCGGCGGCAGGTGAAAGACGTAAACCGCCAGGAGCCATGTCACGAGTGGCTGCACGACCAGCTTGGCCGAAACAAGAAAGGCGATGGCATTGATGCTGTCGCGCTCGATCTTGCGCGGCTGGGCGAGAAAGAGACCGAGCGCCACAAGTGCGCAGGGCGAAGCAGCGCCACCGAGCATCTTTAAAAAGGTTTCAGCCGGGGCGGGAATGGAGAGGCCAAAGAACGACACTGCGGCTCCGAGCGCCGGGGCGACCAGCAGCGGATTGCGTATCAGCGAACGGACAACTTTCCAGACGAGGCGCAGCGGCTTCTTCTCTGTTTGCAGACCAATTTCAATCAGGACGATTGCAAAGGCAAAAGTAACGCAGACCGTTATGATGATGGAGATCGTCGTTGCCGCCAGAACCCCGGATCCGAAGGCGATCATCGACAGCGGGATGCCCATGTAGCCGGTATTGGGATAGGCAGCGTTGAGCCCGTCGAGGGCCGTGTCGGCAAGTGGCAGCTTGCCCCGCAGCCGTATCATGAAGGGCAGAGCGAAGGCGACGGCACTGCTCAATAGAAAAACGGCGATAAATCCCGGCTGCCAAAGTTCGCTGCCACGGGTATTGGCCATGATGTCGAACAACAGGGCGGGTAGTGCCAGATAGACCACGAAGCGGTTCAGTTCCGCGATGGCATGCGGTCCGAGGATTTTCAGCTTGAACGCGCCCCAGCCGGAGAAGATCAGTGCGAAAACGGGAAGGACGACAATCAGCGTTGCAAGCATGGGCGGCATTTCAAAACGGAAAACAAAAAGGCGCGGGATGGATCCCGCGCCTTGTCGAAACTCAGAGCTTGTCGAGCAGCTCCTGCGTCGGCCAGGAATCGGCAGGCATGCCAAGACGCATCTGTTCGGCGCGCACGGCATCACGGGTTGCCACGCCGAAAACGCCGTCGATCTTGCCCATTTCATGGCCGTGGGTCTGAAGCTTGGTTTGTAGCTCCTTCAACTGATCCTGCGTCAGGCCGGGAATCGGATTGCCGGGATCGAAGGCCGGCGCGCCAGCGAGGCGGGCTGCAAAATAGGCGGCTGTCGTCGCGTAGACGATGGACTTGTTCCATTCCACGAAGACATCGAAATTTGGATAGGAAAGGAACGCGGGTCCCTTGCGGCCAAGCGGGAGCAAGAGCGATGCATCACCGTCATCGGGGCCGAGAGGGCCTTTCAGGCCGACAACACCTTGCTGTGCCCACCAGGAATGCGGCTTGCGGTTGGTGCGGATAGCTTCTTCCCACGGGAGGTCTTTGGTCAGGCGAACCTCTTCCAGCCACGGCTCGCCGCGCTTCCAGCCCAGTTCGGAGATCATCCGCCCTGCGGTCATCATGGCATCGGGAATGCTGTTCTTCAGATCGACCTTGCCGTCGCCGTCACCGTCGACGCCACGCTCCAGGTAGTCCTTGGGCAGAAGCTGCATCATGCCGATTTCGCCAGCCCATGCGCCCGTCGTGGAGGCATCGACTACACCCTGGTCGAAAAGCTTGAGAAGGGCGATCAATTGCGGACGGAACAGGTCCGGACGGCGGCAATCGTAAGAGAGCGTGACAAGCGCGTTCAGCGTATCGAAATCACCCTGGATGGCGCCGTAATCGGTTTCCAGTCCCCAAAAAGCTGCGAGAACCGGACCGGGTACGCCGTATGTGTCCTCGACCTTCTTGAAGACATCGGCATGTTTGACCAGATTGTCCCTGCCTTTCCGCAGGCGGGCTTCCGAGATAAGGCGCTTTGAAAATTCGGTGAAGGTCAGATTGAAAACGGTCTGCTTGCGGTCGCGGTCGAGCACTTTCTGTTCAAGCGAAGCCTTGTGCAGTTCGGCGATGCCCTTTTCGCCGACGCCAGCTTCACGCGCTTCTTTCGTCAGATTGTCCACCCATTGGCCCAGATCGGTTTCGCATTCGGGTTTCGGCAGATTGACGGCATTTTCAACAGGTGTTGCAGCGGGCGCCGGCGCGGCAGCGGCCTGCGCACCGGACAATGCTGTTGAGGCGAGCATGGCCGCAGCCATTACGGGGCCCAATACTGGGGCAAGAATCTTCATTGGGAACAACTCACACTAAAAAGAGGGAGCAATTTTCTCCCCTTAACGGTTTGTTTAGCTATTGCCCCAACAAGCCCCGGAAATGAAGCAAAACTTGGGGCAACTGGCCAAAGCGCGCCGGGTTAGCGGACCTTGTTGCTTTCCAGCCACTTTTTCCACGATCCGGCACCGCCAGCGAACACATTGATATCCGCATCGCCCCTTATGCCCGGAATGCTTCCCGTACCGGTGTATTGCCAGAATGTCCACGGATGCGGCCCGTATTTCTCGTCGGGATGCCCTGCCACCGAGCGCAGCCAGAACGGATAATCGTGCAACTGGCGCAGATTGTTGTCATCGAAGAAATCGACGGTCGTATAGATGATCGGGCGTTTGCCATAATGCTTTTCGATGGCTTGCAGGAAGATGCGCATCTCTTTGCGCACCACGGCCTGATCGGGCCGGAGTTTGCATGTTGGCGAGTGCGCGTTCCATTCCATATCCAGCACAGGCGGCAGGGCGTTGGGGTCGCGCGGGACATTACGGATATACCAGCGCGCCTGTTCGATGGCTGGGCGGCAGAAGTAATAGAAATGATAGGCGCTACGCGGGATGCCGGCCTGACGGGCGCCGTTCCAGTGCTCGTTGAAACGTTCATCGAAGCGGTCGCCGCCCTCGGTCGCCTTGATGAAGACGAAAGAGATGCCGCTGGCGCGTACAGCACTCCAGTCCACATTGGTCTGGTATTTTGAAACATCGGTGCCGTGCACCGGATAGTGCCACGGGGTTTTCCCGGTCCAGTCATGCGGGTCGCGGTCGCCGAAGCGGGGTGCTTTGACCGTACCGGACGGAGGGGCGATGCGCGCCACCGAACTGCCGGGTTTCTTCACATCGGAAAAGTCGTAATCCACCGTCGTGCAGGCAGACAGGAGAAAAGCGCCGAAGGCGAAAAGGCTGCGGCTGGCCAGACGGTTCATACAATGGTCCCGGTGTCGCGAATCAGTCTTAACAACGGTTACGCGATCCGTGGCGGAACGTCACCAGTCATGCTCGCACAAAACTGCTAATATTATTTGCCTATGCGCGGATCACCGCTATCCACGCAAATCCGCGATGAAGGATGCGCTGTTTCACCGAAGCATTCTGTTCAGCGGCGAGATGTTCGCAGACAGCAAACAGGTCTTCGCGCGGCTTGACATGAAACCAGCCAAGCCAAGTGAAAAGGCCTTTCCTGAACCAGCGAGGCAACCGGGCCTGGTCGCCGAAATCCACAATATGAAGTTCGCCACCGGGTTGGAGATGCCGGATGCTTTCGCGGATGACCGATTGCCATTGCGGTATCATGGATACGGCATAAGAGATAAAAATGCGGTCAAAGCCGGATTGCTGGAAAAGTTGCCGGGGGTCGAATTGCGCGGCGTCCGCACACTCCAGCCGCGTGCGGTTTTCTATACCGGACCGTTCAGCGGCTTTGCGGGCCGTATCGAGCATTTCGGCAGAAATATCGATGCCGAAGAGACGCGCCCTGGGATAAAGCCGCGCCGTTTTGACGAGATTGCGCCCCGTGCCGCAGCCGATCTCCAGCGCGCTGCCGCCTTGCGGCACGGCAAGCCCGGCAATCATCGGATCGCGGCCCAGAAGGTAATATTTGCGTGTCGCATCGTAGAAGTAGCGCTGGCGGCGATAAACGCGGTCCATCAGGCTGGCATGGTCAATTCCCTGAATGCTCCATGGGCTGCGCAGCATATCATGATCCCTTCAGCATATAGAGATGGAAGCCACCATAGATGGATGAGCGGTCCTGATCGTGAAGCGTGCGCGATGCGTTCGCACAATAGTCCCAGCGGTCCAGTATTTCCGGTGCAACGCGGCCTGGGAGCAGGCTTGGCTCGGCGGCGGTGCGGAAGATCACACGAGCACTGGGTGCAGCGGTGCGGGTAATCTCGCTCCACAGAGTATTGAGCTGGACATCGTTCATCCAGTCCTGCGCGTCGAGCAGGACGTAGCGATCCACCGATGCGGCGGATTTGGCTGCGAGAAAATCCGTGTAGCTGGCATTCCGGACAATCATACGATCGGCTCGGGCGCGAACGGTTTCAAAATTGGTGCGCGAGAGGTAGGGCGGTAAAGGGCCTGTTTCATCGTCGTCACTGTAACTGCGGCCGAATGCCTGCCAGGCAAAATAATTTTCCGACAGGGGAAAGCCGCAGGCGAGCTTTTCCAGTCTCGTGCGCAGAACGTCAGCCATGCTGCCACTGCCCGCCGTTGCCAGCGCATCATATTGCTGCGGGGGGATGCCAAGGCCGAAAAGGGACGATTTGCGGGCGGTTGCCCAGCGGACCATGCGCTTTTCGAAAAGCGGAGCAAGAGCCGTATCGAAGAAGGAGCGCTGCTCTTCCATCGTGCGTGCTTTCAATATGTCACGCGGGTCGATCCCGTAAAGGCGCGCCACGCGGTGGCCCATGCCGATGAAACTGCCGAGCAGTCCATGACGATAGAGGTCGCGCCAGAAGATGGAAATGCGCTGCTGTCCGTTCCACTTGCGCTTCTCCCAATAGGCGCGGCTTTCGCCGTCGAGATGCGGTCGGATGAAGCGTTGGTAGGCGGCATGGTTGGTCTTGTCGTCGGCCTTGCCGTAAAAGCGGTAAAAGGCGTTGTAGTCGGGCAAGTGTTTCAGTGCCGCCAGTTTCAGCCGGTTGAAGGCGATGTGGGCGCGGTTGAGATCGACCGCTTCCACGCAAGCCGGGTTGGCTGTGAGATAGGACAACGCATTGCAGCCGCCCGACGCGATGGTGACGATGCGGTGGCCGGGCTGAATAGCCAGCGCTGTCATGTCGACTTCAGGATCCTCCCATATTTGAGGATAGACCAGCCCCTTGAACAGCCATGCGAAAAGCCGCTCCGAAACTCCGGCGCGGGAAAGGACGCTGTTGCGGGTTAGCGCATGTTCAAGGATCGTGCCGTTTGTTGTGTCGTTTGCCATTTAACTTCCCCTGCTGGCAAGTTTCCCTGTTGCGACGAATCTCCAGCGTTGTTTGCGAAGTTAAACATCGTCCAATGACAGAGGCGTGACGCAAGCAAAACGCTTCGTTTGCAGCGTATTGCGGGTTATTGCGTTGTTATATTGTCGCTTTATTACGAACGGTAAGACTATTTGAGAGAACTTTTTCGCAAGCGCGCCGTTTTCTTTTGCGACGGTGGGCATCGACAGGGTTTCTGTGTCCGATGCAGCCGTAAAGGTGATTGGTTGGAATACTGGCCAGACACGGAGAGAACAGAGAGGCGTTTTACGCAATACCACGCGAAAATGCTCGAATTTGAGAAGGAGAGCCAACGTGAAAAAGTTCTTGATCACTTCTGTAGCCGCTGTGTCGCTTCTGGGCCTTGCAGCCTGCAACGACAAGAAGGACGACACGGGCGCAGCCCCCGAGCAGCCCGCACCGGCAGCGCCTTCGAATAACGATACCTCGACGACGCCTGCTCCCACGACACCCGCTCCCACGACGCCGGATACGGGGTCCACGCCTTCAAACTAATCTTTGAAGAGACGATGCAATCGAATGGCGGTCCGCTATGCCGGGCCGCCATTTGCGCCAGAAGGAACAGGCCGATCGCGATGAACCAACCGTCAGTATTTCACGGGAAAGACGAGCGGGCAGCGTTTTGCGTGTTTAAACACAGGGTCAATTCGGTTATGGCTTTTGTCATGAACCGCAATTTCCTGTTTGTCATTTCCGCTATCGTACTCGTTGCGCTTGCTGCCTGCGGCAAGGGCGAAGAAGAAGATGCCGCCGTCTCGACAGGAAGCGATGCGGGGGCTGCGGCCGTCTCGCAACCTGCTGCCCCAGTGGAAAATACGCCTGCAGAAAAGGGACCGAACCTGATGAAGGCGCTGCGGGAAAATGCCGGCGTGATGACGCCGGAGGAAAAAGCCGCCGCCATAGAGCGCGCGCGCGACAATGCCGAATCGGCGGCGAGAGCCGTGGGGCAAAACAGCGATCAGGCGCAGGCAGCCGGTGAAGCCGCGGCCGTTGCGGCGCAGCGTTCGTTCGAGGCGCAGCAGTCGAAATAATCACGCGGATCGTACTCTAAATTATTGTTTTTCCAACTTTCACGCGCGCAAGCGGTTTGCAGCCAATGCCAAATTCTGTAGAACAAAGCCATGTCGATTTGGGTCCGTATTGGTGAGTTCGTAACGTCCGTGGCGTCCAACGCCATTTCAGGCGTTATCGAAGCTGTGCGCACCGTATTCGAAGGCGATGCAGACACGCGAAGGCGTGTTGCTTTCTCGATTGCCATGATCGCGCTTTCCGCCAAGATGGCCAAGGCCGACGGCGTGGTGACGCAGGATGAAATCCGTGCTTTTCAGGATATTTTCGCTGTTCCAAAGGAAGAGACGGCGCATGTCGCCCGACTTTACGATCTCGCCCGGCAGGATGTGGCGGGATATGAATCCTATGCGCGGCAGCTGGCCGGGCTTTGCAGCGAGGGACAGACGGACTGCCATCTTCTGGAAGACATTCTCGACGGGCTTTTTCATATCGCCAAGGCGGACGGCTATGTGCATGAAAAGGAAATGACTTTTCTCGCCAGTGTCGCGGATATTTTCGGCTATGACGAAATCGCGTTCGACCGTATCGCGGTCCGGCATGTCGAACGCGGCGAGGGCGATCCCTACGCCATTCTGGGGCTTGAGCGCGGCACCCCTTTCATAGAAGCGCGCAGGCGTTATCGCGCGCTGGTGAAGAAGCATCATCCAGACAGGCTTGTGGCCGAAGGTCTGCCGCTCGAATTCATTACGATTGCCAACGCCCGTCTCGCGGCTATTAACGCCGCCTGGGCAAGCATAGAAAAGCATCTGGAGGCGGCATGAGCGGTGCAACCGAGATACAGGGTCAGACATCGGTGGACCGGATATTGGCGGAACTGACGCTGGAAAAGCCGGATTATCCTGGTGCATCGCTCGATCCCTCGCCAAATTTCGGCCCGCGCCGCGATGGCAAAACACCGGGTTTTCTGATCCTGCACTATACCGGACTCGCGACCGCTCAGGAGGCGCTCGACATATTGAAGTCACCCGAAAGGGAGGTGTCGGCGCATTATCTGGTGCACGAGGACGGTCGCGTGGTGCAGATGGTTTCGGAAAAAGCTCGCGCCTGGCATGCAGGCAAAAGTTTCTGGAAGGGCGAAACGGATATCAATTCCGCCTCCGTCGGCATCGAAATCGTCAATCCGGGCGATCTGGAAGGCTATCCGCCGTTCAAGGACAAGCAGATCGACGCCGTTATCGATCTGTGCCGCAGCATTTGCGGACGCCACGAAATCCGGCCTGAAAACGTGCTCGCCCATTCCGATATTGCGCCCGCACGCAAGACGGATCCGGGGCATAATTTTCCATGGAAGCGCCTTCATGAAGCCGGTATCGGCCATTTCATCGAGCCGACGCCCATCCGTGGAGGGCGCTTTCTGGCGCGCGGCGAACAGGGCCAGCCCGTGGAAGCTCTACAGTCCATGCTGGCGCTTTACGGCTATGGAATAGACATCAGCGGCGTGTTCGACGAAGACACGGAAACGGCAGTCAAGGCATTCCAGCGTCACTTTCGACCACAAAATGTAGACGGTGTGGCCGATGTTTCTACAATAGATACCCTCTACCGGCTTATTTTTTCCCTGCGAAATGTTACCGCTTGACGATACCTCTCCCGAGGTTGTTTCGTGATGCGCTTTTTAATATTTCTATAAAGATTTCATAAAACTAGATCGATCCAAGTCCGGAATTCCGGGCCTGGATCGGCGCGCATTCGACTGTCTCTCGATTCGGTTTTGTTACAACCGGTAAGACTAATTTACTTTTACAACCAATCTTCGGCTGCATTTGACCGTCAGATCATCGCGCATTCCTTGCAGAGACGGGCGGGTAAAGGCTTGTCAAGCGGGATCAACAAAAACGGAACCGTTTTCCCAAGACTGACGGTTCTCCATAAGAAACGATTCCAAGACGGTAGGTTATGAAAGTAAAATTTGTTGTTGTTAGCGCCCTTGTTGGCGCGATGAGTTCGTTCGGCCTGAATCCTGCGCTGAGTGCGCCTTCGACCGAACCGACCAACCTCGCGGCTCTTCTCAAGGCGCGTCAGCAGGACAAAAATGCTGAAGTAAACAAGCCAGCGCCATCGGCTAAAAAGGCTTCGGTCGTCACCAAGCGTGCCGCGCGGCCATCCAAGACGTCGAAATCGAAGCCGAACCGCTCCGCCCGCGCACCGAAGAGCGGCGGTTCCTATTCGCCGATCATCAATCGCTATGCGGCAACCTACGGCGTGCCTTCAGCACTGGCACATGCGGTTGTGCGCCATGAAAGCAATTTCCGTCCGAACGTACGCGGCAAGGCCGGTGAAATCGGCTTGATGCAGATCAAGCTTTCGACGGCCCGCGGTCTGGGATATTCCGGCTCGGCCAAGGGGCTTTACGAGCCTTCCACAAACATCCAGTACGGCATGAAGTATCTTGCCATGGCGCAGAAGCTTGGTGGCGGCAGCACTTGTGGAACGATCCTCAAGTACAATGCCGGTCATGGCGCGAAGCGCATGAACCCGATTTCTGCAAAATACTGCAGCGCGGTCAAAGCATATATGCGTTCATTCTAGAACGCGCTTCGATCTGATTGTATCAGGCCTGCGCTCTAAGTTCTTGTTCTAACGCGTATCTTTTCTGAAAACCGATTCACTTTCGGGATGCGCTCTAAAACATTTCCAGCACAAGTGCGCAGCAGTTTTGCGTCGGCGGTTGCGTAGCGTTTCAGACCGTTTGATGTGAACGAAAAGCCGGCAGCTCATCCGCTGCCGGCTTTTCTGTCTTTTCGGACATGTTTTTTGTTCGATACCGGTTCCCAGTGTTTCAGATCGTGCTATATGCGCGCTGTCAGTCGGTCGGGCAGCCGCGCCTGTCATATGCCGAAAGGCGGCAGGTGAGGAAAGTCCGGGCTCCATGGAAACACGGTGCCGGGTAACGCCCGGCGGGGGCGACCCCAGGGAAAGTGCCACAGAAAGCAAACCGCCCCGTCTTCCGTGTTGTTGCAACGGCAACAGCAGGGATGACGGGGTAAGGGTGAAAGGGTGGGGTAAGAGCCCACCGCGCCTGCGGCAACGCAGGCGGCACGGTAAACCCCACCGGGAGCAAAACCGAATAGGGACGGCGCGTCAGCCCGAAAGGGTTGGCAAATCTGTTTCCGGATTGGCCGTCCGGGTGGGTTGCAAGAGGCGGGTGGTGACATCCGTCCCAGATGAATGGCTGCCACGCTGGATGAAAATCCGGCCATACAGAACCCGGCTTACAGACCGGCTGACACTTTTGTTTCGCAATGGCTGGCATTGATGCCGTGCCGCACGGATGCGGCATGGAAGACGTTTCTGAATAGCTACATCGGTGCGCCGGTCGCGAAATCGTAGATCAGCTTCAAATTCAGAACGACAATGATTGCCGCGGTGATGGCGGCAAGGACCGTGATCCATCGGGGCGCGACCAGAGATCCCATCTTTTTCTTTTCAGCCGTAAACAACACGAGTGGAATGACCGCAAAAGGGAGCTGCAAGCTGAGCACCACTTGCGAGAGAATCAAAAGCTCGGTTGTACCTTGCGAACCATAGAGAATGGTGACGACTGCGGCGGGAACAATAGCGACGAAGCGGGTGATCGCACGGCGCAGCCATGGCTTCAGCCGGATATCGATGAAACCTTCCATGACGATCTGGCCTGCCATGGTCGCGGTGATGGTGGAGTTCAGACCGCAGCACAGAAGCGCGATGGCAAACAGTGTCGGTGCAAGGGCAGAGCCGAGCAGCGGGTTGAGCAAAGCGTGGGCTTTATCGAGATCTTCCACACCGGTATGCCCGGTTGTGTTGAAGCTGGCCGCAGCGAGGATCAAAATCGATGCATTGACGAGAAGCGCGAAGGTGAGTGCAATTGTGGAGTCCAGCGTTGCATAGCGTATGGCTTCGCGTTTTTCGGCAGTGGTGTGGCCGTAGGCGCGGGTCTGTACGATGCCCGAATGCAGGTAGAGATTATGCGGCATGACCGTCGCGCCGATGATGCCCAGCGCGATATAAAGCATATCGGGATTGCGGATGATGTCCACGGTCGGCGCGAAGCCGCGAATGACGGCACCCCATTGCGGCTGGGCCATCAAAATCTGGATCAGAAAGCAAAGCGCGATGACCCCGAGAAGGGTGATGATGAGGGCTTCGACGCGTCTGAACCCTTTATTCTGGAGATAAAGTACCAATAGCACGTCAGCAGCGGTGATGATGACGCCGATTTCAAGCGGAATCCCAAAAAGCAGGTTGAGGCCGATGGCTGTGCCTATCACCTCCGCAAGGTCGGTGGCGCAAATCGCGAGCTCAGCCAGAAGCCAGAGCGGCCATGCAAGAAAGCGGGGATAGGCGTCGCGGCAGGCCTGTGCCAGATCGCGACCTGTGGCGACAGCCAGACGGGCACAAAGTGCTTGCAGCAGGACCGCCATGAGATTGGAAATCAGAACGACAGACAGGAGCGTGTAGGCGAAGCGCGACCCTCCGGCCAGCGATGTTGCCCAGTTGCCGGGGTCCATATAGCCCACGGCGACGAGGTAGCCGGGGCCAAAGAAAGACAGGGCCCTTCTGAATTTCGAGCCTGAACGACGCACCGTGATCGTACGATGGACATCGGACATGGAAGCTTCGCCGCGCTCGCGCCGCCAGCCTTCGAAAGTGATTTCATTACCATCGGAGGGAGGGGCTCCATGGGGCGTCATAATAGAATACCCTAAATTTATATGCAGTTGCAAACTATTTGCAATAAATAATGCGACTTGGTGGGTGCGTCAAGCAGGGATGGCCGGGGAACAGGGTGGGAACTCAGAGCCCAAAAATTTCCCCGGCGCATACTATTCAGATACTCCCGCCGACCGGCAGCAGCGATCCATTCCCTTACTTCCTCATTCCTTACTAACGCTTCATTAAGCTTAATATCCGATAACGGATGAACGAATCCGCTATGACGATAAATGGCCGGAATCCGCGTCGAAAATACGAGATAACGGGAACAGGCCCGAGAAAGGAACGGAATGATGGCAAGCCTCGGCGGAGACAATTCTCAAGCCGAAGGGGCTGCGATCCGTCACGTTCCGGTTTTGATTTCCGAGGTGATTGACGCCCTCAAGCCAAAACCCGGCGCAGTGATCGTCGACGGCACTTTCGGTGCGGGTGGATATACGCAGTGCATTCTGGAAGAAGGCGCCGAGGTTATCGCGATTGATCGCGATCCGACCGCTATTCAGGCCGGCCGGGCCATGGAAGCGCTCTTTCCGGGCAGGCTCCATCTGGTGGAAAGCCGGTTTTCGGCCCTGGATCAGGCCGTCGCCAGCGTGCAGGGCGCAGGCTGCAAGGTGGATGGCGTCGTGCTCGATATCGGCGTGTCATCGATGCAGATCGATGAGGCCGAGCGCGGTTTTTCCTTTCAAAAGGACGGGCCGCTCGACATGCGCATGTCCGCCAACGGACCGAGCGCCGCGGATGCGGTCAACCGCCTCAAAACCGGCGACCTTGCGCGTATCTTCAATTTTCTGGGCGAGGAACGTCATGCCGGACGCATCGCCCGGATGATCGACAAGCGCCGCACTGCCCAGCCTTTCACGCGGACGCTGGATCTGGCCAATGCCATCGAATCGCTGATCGGACGCAATCCCAAGGATCGCATCCATCCCGCAACGCGCGTGTTTCAGGCGCTGCGTGTCTATGTGAACGACGAGCTGGGTGAACTGGCGCGGGCGCTGCTTGCAGCCGAGCGTGTGCTGAAGCCTGATGGCCGTCTGGTCGTCGTGACGTTCCATTCGCTGGAAGACCGGATGGTGAAGCGCTTTTTCGCCGACCGCGCAGGCGGCAGCGCCGGGTCGCGTCATATGCCCGAGACGCATGTGCGGCAACCCAGTTTCATACCCGCGGTGAAGGGCGCCGTCGGCCCGACCGTCGAGGAGGAAGAGCGTAATCCGCGCGCGCGTTCGGCAAAGCTGCGTGCGGGCGTGCGAACTGAAAATCCGCCTCTTGAAGATGATCTTTCGCTGTTCGGGTTGCCGAAGCTGCCCGATACGCATGAACTGACCCGGAGTTGAACAAGTGCTGCGTACTTTCGACCTCATCATGATTGCGGCGATGCTGGTGGCGGCGACCGTCACCTATACGATCAAATATGACGCGGAAAAACAGATCGACGTCATAGCCAAGCTCAGGCGCCAGATCGATTTCGAGAGGGATACGATCACACTCCTGCGCGCGGACTGGGCTCTGATGACCCAGCCTGGACGCTTGCAGAGCCTCGTCGGCGTTTATGAAAAAGAACTGAACCTGCAACCGATCGAGGCTGAGCAGCTTGTCATGGGTGTCGACGAGATTCCCGAGCGTCCGATGGACGATATCCAAAAGCTTATCTCCGGCAGCGACGAGCTGCTCGCCAGTGGCGTTCTGGAGCAGGACGCGATCACGACCGGCAGCATCAGGAAGAACGGGGCGAGGCACTGATCATGGGGCTGAAACTCGGACTGCCGGGAAAAAAGAAGAAGGCAGCGATTGACGGTATCGAGCCGGCGGGCGATGAAAAGCCGGCCGGCACAATGGCTTTTGTGGGTTCGCGAAAAAAGCATGGCAATCGCGCCCGCAATCGTCTTTGGATGGCGCTTGCGTGCTTCGTCGGCATTTATGGCGTTATTGGCGGCAAGCTTGTCTATTTCGGTGTCGTTGGCGGCGAGGAGAATGACAGCAGCGGCCCCGTCGTTCATCAGCTGGCGTCAAGGCCTGATATTCTCGACCGCAACGGCGAAATTCTCGCAACCGACATCAAGACCGCCTCGCTCTATGCCGAACCACGCAAGATCGTCGATCCCGATGAAACCATCGAGATGCTTTCCACCGTGCTGCCCGATCTCGACTGGGAGACGACGTATAAGAGGTTGAAAAGCGGCGCGGGATTTGTCTGGGTCAAGCGCGGCCTCACGCCCAAACAGCAGAGCCAGATCATGGCGCTGGGTGTGCCCGGCATTGGATTTCGCACAGAAAAGCGCCGGTTCTATCCGGGGGGGCCGACAGCCTCGCATATTCTCGGCCTCGTCAATGTCGACAATCAGGGCATTGCCGGGATGGAGAAATATATCGACAGCCAGGGGCTGACCGATCTGCGTTCGGTCGGTCTTGCGACGGGCCAGTCGCTGGAGCCTGTGCACCTTTCCATCGACATTCGCGTACAGCACATCATGCGCGACGTTCTCGTCAAGGCGATGGAACGTTATCGCGCCATCGCTGCGGGCGCTGTCGTTCTCAACGTCAAGACGGGCGAAGTGCTTGCCATGGCGTCGGTGCCGGATTTCGATCCGAACAATCCGGTTCATGCGCTCGACAAGGATCGTCTGAACCGCATGTCTGCGGGCACGTATGAAATGGGTTCGACCATCAAGAGCTTCACGACGGCCATGGCGCTCGATTCCGGCAAGTTCAACCTGCAATCGAAGCTCGATGCCTCGCGTCCGCTGGTGTTCGGCCGTCAGACCATCCGAGATTTCCACGGCAAGGGCCGCTGGCTGACACTGCCGGAAGTCTTCGTCTTTTCGTCGAATATCGGTTCGGGCCGCGAGGCGGATGCCGTGGGTATTGAAGGCCATCGCGCTTTCCTGAAGAAGATGGGACTTCTCGACCGCATGCAGACGGAGCTACCGGAAGTGGCGCGTCCGGTCGAGCCGCGCGTATGGAAGAAGGTCCATTCCATGACCATTTCCTTTGGTCATGGCATGATGACCACACCGCTTCAGACGGCGGTGGGTGCCGCAGCACTGATGAACGGCGGCAAGCTCATCGAGCCGACCTTCCTGACGCGCACGCAGGCCGAGGCTGACCAGGTTGCCAAGCAGGTTCTGCATCCGCGTGTTTCGGCGGATATGCGTTATCTCTACCGTCTGAACGCCGAAATCGGCTCGGGCAAACGTGCGCAGGTAGCCGGCTATCGTGTCGGCGGCAAGACGGGTACGGCGGAAAAAGTCGTAAATGGCCGCTATTCCAAGGATGTGCGCTTCAACGCCTTCCTTGCATCCTTTCCGATGGATGATCCGACCTATGTGGTTCTGACGATTATCGATGAGCCAAAACCCGAGGAAGGCAAGTTCAGCGCGACGGCCGGTCTCAATGCGGGACCGATGGTTGCGGAAATTATCCGCCGCTCTGCCTCATTTTTGGGAGTTAAGCCTGATTTTCAACAGGAAGCCGCGCCAGCAGTGGTTTCCTATGATTATGACTGATTCGTATGCTGCCGCCGTTGCGGCAGTCGATGCGTAACTGAACCTGGATTTGGTATGACCATGAAGCTAAGGGAAATCGCTCTCTTTAAAGAACTGGCCTCCGGCAGTGCTGGCGAGGTGGAGATCACTGGCGTCACGTCGGATTCCCGCAAGGTTGAACGCGGTTTTCTTTTTGCTGCCCTGAAAGGCGTCAAGGCCGATGGCGTCGCCTATGCCGCCGACGCAGCGAAGCGCGGTGCTGTCGCCATTGTTGCGGGCAAGGATGCGGTGATCCCCAATGCGGGCGTTCCGGTTTTGCATGTGGACGATCCGCGTCATGCACTGGCCGCCGCCGCAGCCCAGTTCTATGGCAAGCAGCCGCAGGTGATGGTTGCTGTCACCGGTACGAGTGGCAAGACGTCCGTGGCGTCCTTTACCCGCCAGATATGGGCTTATGCCGGGTTCCCCGCTGCTAATATCGGCACGACGGGCGTGTTTTCGCCGACTCGCAGCGATTACAACTCGCTGACGACGCCGGACCCGGTGGAGTTGCATCGAGTTCTGGCTGAACTGGCGGACGAAGGCGTGACGCATGCCGCGATGGAAGCGTCGTCGCACGGCCTCGACCAACGCCGCCTCGACGGCGTGAAGCTGATGGCTGGCGCTTTCACCAATCTCGGTCGCGATCACATGGATTATCATGCGACCATAGAGGAATATCTGGGTGCGAAGATGCGCCTTTTCAGCTCGCTGCTGCCCCAGGGGGCGCCTGCGATCATTTTTTCCGACGATCATTTTTCCGCGCAGGCGATCGAAGCCGCAACAGCTGCCGGTTGCGATGTAAAGACCGTGGGACGCAAGGGCAATTTCATCTCGCTGAAGCGTGTGGAGCATGAACGTTTCCGCCAGCATGTCGAAGTGCGCATCGGTGAGGAGATTTTCGAAATCGCGCTGCCTCTGGCTGGTGATTTCCAGGTCGCCAATGCGCTGGTTGCCGCAGGACTTGCCATGGTGACGGGCGTTCCCGCCGCTGCCGCCATGCGTGCACTGGAGCGTCTCAAGGGCGCGCCGGGGCGTCTCGACCTCGTCGGCGCGACGGAAGATGGCGCACCGGCTTATGTGGACTATGCCCACAAGCCGGAAGCACTTGAAAATGTGCTGACTTCGGTACGTCCGTTCACCACGGGCCGGGTAATCATCGTGTTCGGCTGCGGCGGAGACCGCGACAAGGGCAAGCGTCCGATCATGGGCGAAATCGCGTCGCGTCTTGCCGATGTTGTCATCGTTACCGACGACAATCCTCGCTCAGAGGTTCCCGCGCAGGTCCGTTCGGAAATCATGGCCGCAGCACCGGGCGCGACAGAAATCGGCGACCGGCGCGAAGCGATCTTCACAGCCGTTTCCATGATGATGCCGGGCGATACGCTGGTGGTAGCGGGCAAGGGGCATGAGGAAGGCCAGATCGTGGGCAATATTACATTGCCTTTCTCGGATCATATCGAAGTCGCCGCCGCCCTTGCGGCGCGTCTTGAGGAGCGCCAGGAATGAGCGGCTGGCTTTGGACATCCGCCGACATGGTGGAGGCCATGGAAGGCCGCCCCTTCGGCACGCTTCCCGCAGGCATTACCGGCATATCCATTGATAGCCGCACGCTGAAGGAAGGCGAGGCTTTCTTCGCGATCAAGGGCGACCAGTTCGACGGGCATGATTTCGCAACGTCGGCCATGGCGGCGGGTGCAGGGCTTCTGGTGGTCGCGGAACATCGCCTGCCTGCCTTTGGCAATACGAAAGTGCCAATGATCGTGGTCGAGGATGTGCTGGAAGCATTGACGCGGCTCGGCATCGCTTCGCGTGCTCGCTCGCAAGCGCAGATCATCGCTGTTACGGGCTCGGTCGGAAAGACGACCACGAAAGAAGCATTGCGCCATGTCCTGTCGGAAGTCGGCAAGGTGCATGCTTCCGCCGCGTCGTTCAACAATCATTGGGGTGTGCCGCTGACACTTGCCCGCATGCCTGCGGATACCGACTATGGCGTGTTCGAAATCGGCATGAACCATCATGATGAAATCCGTCCTCTGGTTAAGATGGTGCGCCCGCATGTGGCGCTGGTCACGCTGATTGCACCTGCGCATCTCGGCCATTTTGCCAATCTTGAGGAAATAGCCGTCGCCAAGGCGGAAATTTTCGAAGGTATAGTGCCGGGCGGTTATGCGCTTTTGAACCGGGACGACAAGCGCTTCAAGCAGTTGGAAGAATTGGCGGACAAGGCCGGTATCGAGCACATTACGACATTCGGCGAGAATGCGCGGTCCGATTATCGGCTGCGCGAGGTTAAGCTGCATCCGACCTGCTCGTGCATAACGGTCAAGATCGGCAGCCACGAGGCGGCGGTCAAGGTGGGTATGCCGGGACGCCATATCGTGCAGAATATGCTGGCGGTTCTGGGTGCCGCCAATCTTGTCGGCGCAGACATGGCCAAGGTCGCTATGGCCATGGCCACGCTTGCTGCAGAAAGCGGACGCGGTGCGCGGCATGTGCTTCAGCATCCCGAAGGCACGTTCACGCTGATCGACGAGAGTTACAATGCCAACCCGACATCCACGCGGGCAGCGCTTTCGCTTCTCAACGCGACCGCGCCGGAGGGTGCGCGCGGACGGCGGATTGCGGTTCTGGGCGACATGCTTGAGCTTGGTCGTCAGTCCGGAAAACTGCATGCAGATCTTGCACGGCCCATCGTGGATGCTGAAGTGAATTCACTTTTCATCGGCGGGCCTGAAATGTCAGTGCTCAAAAACGCCTTGCCGGTTGAAATTCACACCGAATACAGGCAGAGCACCGATGAATTGTTGCCGCTGGTGGTCAAGGCGGTCCGTCCCGGCGATGTCATCATGGTGAAATCGTCCAAGGGGATCGGCTTCTCCCGAATCGTCAAGGCGCTGATTGCCCAATATCCGCCGGTAGAGCCTGCGGAATAGGCGATTTTTGAGGGAATTTTCTCCACATGCTGATGCTTCTCACCATCTTCGCCGAACATATGACACCGCTCAATGTGTTCCGCTACATCACCTTCCGCACTGGCGGCGCGATGATTACGTCCGCGCTCATCGTGTTCCTGTTCGGCCCGGCGATCATCAATTCGCTGCGCGTTCGTCAGGGGAAGGGCCAGCCGATCCGCGCCGACGGGCCGCAAACCCATTTCAAGAAAGCCGGCACGCCGACCATGGGCGGTCTGATGATCATGACCGGCATTCTCATCTCGTGCTTTTTCTGGGCCAATCTTTCCAGTGTCTATGTCTGGGTGGTGCTGCTCGTCACGGTCGGCTTTGGTGCCATCGGCTTCTATGACGACTATCTGAAAGTCACGAAACAGTCAGACAAGGGGTTTTCCGGCAAGTCGCGACTGGCGATCGAGTTCCTGATCGCGGCGATCGCGGCTTTCGTCATCATGCGGGCGGGGCAGGAGCCTTTCTCGTCCTCGCTGACGTTCCCCTTCGCCAAGCAGCTTGTCATCAATCTGGGCTGGTTCTTCATCCCGATGGCGGCTTTCGTAATGGTTGGTTCCGGCAACGCCGTGAATCTTACCGATGGCCTTGATGGCCTCGCCATTGTTCCGGTGATGGTCGCCGCCGCATCCTTCGGCTTCATCGCCTATCTCTCGGGTAATGCGATCTTCGCCGATTATCTGCAAATTCATTTCGTGCCGGGTACGGGCGAACTCGCCGTGGTACTGGGCGCTGTTATCGGTGCGGGACTTGGCTTCCTGTGGTTCAACGCGCCGCCTGCGGCCATCTTCATGGGCGATACCGGCTCGCTGGCGCTGGGCGGCATGCTGGGCACGGTTGCGGTCGCCACCAAGCACGAAATCGTTCTGGCCATCATCGGCGGCCTGTTCGTGGTGGAAGCTCTTTCCGTCATTATTCAGGTGGGGTCGTTCAAGCTGACCGGCAAGCGCGTCTTCCTGATGGCGCCGATCCATCACCATTTTGAAAAGAAAGGCTGGACCGAGAGCCAGGTCGTGATCCGGTTCTGGATCGTCGCGATCATCCTCGCCATGATCGGCCTTTCCACCTTGAAGCTCCGGTAAGAAACAATGATCCCGATCACCGCCCTGAAAGACAAGACCGTTGCCCTCTTCGGATTGGGTGGGTCGGGCCTCGCCACCGCCAAGGCCATTGTCGCGGGTGGGGCGAAGATCATTGCCTGGGACGATAATCCCGACAGTGTGGCCCGTGCGCAGGGCGCGGGCATTGCAACCGGCGATCTAAGGCAGGCGGACTGGTCGCAGTTTGCCGCCTTTGTGCTTTCGCCGGGTGTTCCGCTGACCCACCCCCGGCCGCACTGGACGGTTGAGCTTGCGCATGGAGCGGGCGTGGAGATCATCGGCGATGTGGAGTTGTTCGTCCGCGAGCGCAGCCATATTGCGCCGGATTGTCCGTTCATCGCGATCACCGGCACCAACGGGAAATCGACCACTACAGCCCTGATCGCGCACGTCATTAAGGCGTCGGGCCGCGATATGCAGCTGGGCGGTAATATCGGGACCGCGATCCTGACGCTGGAGCCGCCTGCGCAAAACCGCTTCTATGTGGTCGAATGCTCTTCCTATCAGATCGACCTGGCGCCTTCGCTCAATCCAACCGCCGGGATTCTTCTGAACCTGACACCGGACCATCTCGACCGGCACGGAACTATGCAGAACTATGCAGGCATCAAGGAGCGGCTGGTGGCGGCGAGCGCCACGGCGATCATTGGCGATGACGACCCGCATTGCGCGGCAATTGCCGACAGGCTGGAAGCCCGGGGTGTCAATGTCGTGCGGATATCCAAGGAGAAGCGTCTCGACAAGGGCTATTTCGCCGACGGTCCGAAGCTTTTCCACGCCGAAGACGGCAAGGCTGACGACATTGCTTCGCTGGACGGTATCGGTTCACTGCGCGGTGCGCATAATGCGCAGAACGCGCTCGCGGCGATTGTCGCTTGCCTTTCGGTCGGTCTGTCGCTTGAGGAAATTCGTGCCGGGCTGAATAGTTTTCCGGGTCTGGCGCATCGCATGGAGCAGGTCGGGAGACGCGGCAAGGTGCTGTTCGTCAACGATTCCAAGGCCACCAACGCGGAAGCGACCGCACCGGCACTTTCGTCGTTCCCACATATCTACTGGATCGCTGGCGGTGTGCCGAAAGCGGGCGGAATTACCGCGCTCGGTGAATTCTTTCCGCGTATCGCAAAGGCCTATCTGATCGGCGAGGCGGCGGCGCAATTCGCCGCTACGCTGGGCGATGCGGTGCCGTTCGAGATTTCCGATACACTGACTGTTGCGGTGGAACACGCGGCGCGCGACGCCGGCAATGATGTTGCGCCCGAGCCGGTCGTGCTGCTTTCGCCAGCCTGCGCGAGCTTCGATCAGTTCCAGAATTTCGAGAAACGAGGCGATGCCTTCTGCAGTGCGGTTCTGGCTCTGCCGGGCATTGAAGCGATCAAAGGGGAAAGCTGATGGTAAGCCGTGTTGACCGCGGTCCTGTCGCCAACTGGTGGTGGACGATCGACCGCTTCTTTCTGGCCGCATGTCTGGGCCTGATGGGGCTTGGAATTCTCTTGTCTTTCGCCGCAAGCCCGGCTGTGGCCGAGCGCATCGGCCTCGACAGCTTCCATTTCGTCGAGCGTCAGATTTTCTTCATGGTCCCGGCCGTGGTCGTAATGGTCGGCGTGTCGTTTCTCTCTCCGCGGCATATCCGGCGCTTTGCGCTGGCTTTGCTTGCCGTATCGCTGCTGATGATGGTGGCGGCTCTGTTCTTCGGCATCGAAGTCAAGGGCGCACGGCGCTGGATTTCCCTGCTGGGCGTGTCCATCCAGCCTTCTGAATTCATGAAGCCCGCTTTCGTGGTGATCTGTGCATGGCTCTTCTCCGAGCGCGAACGCGGCGGTGAGATGCCGGGCAATTTTCTTGCCATGGCGCTGTTCTGCGTGGTCGCCGCATTGCTTGTGCTTCAGCCCGACCTTGGCCAGACGATGCTGACCACCGGCACATGGGGCGCGATGTTCTTCCTGGCCGGTTTGCCCATGTTCTGGATTCTGGTGCTGGGTGGAATTGCCGTCTGCGGAGCGTTCGGAGCCTATTTCGTTTTTGACCACGTGGCAGGCCGTATCAACCGGTTCATGACCGGTGAGGGCGACACGTTTCAGGTCGATGTGGGTCGTGAGGCGATCCTCCGCGGCGGCTGGTTCGGGCAGGGGCCGGGCGAAGGCACGGTGAAGCGGATCATTCCCGATAGTCACACTGACTTCATCTTTTCGGTTGCAGCGGAAGAGTACGGGATCATCCTCTGTCTCATCATCATGCTGCTGTTTGCCTTCATCGTGGTGCGTGGGCTGTCGATTGCACTGCGCGAGCGCGATGCGTTCACGCGGCTCGCCATTTCGGGGATCGTGATCCTGTTCGGCTTCCAGTCGATCATCAACATGGCGGTGAACCTGCACCTGATGCCGGCCAAGGGAATGACATTGCCATTCATTTCCTATGGCGGGTCATCGTTGATCGCCATTGCGATCACCATGGGCATTCTTCTGGCGCTGACGCGTCGCCGCCCGGAGGCGCGCATGTCTGCGACGCTTGGCCTGGGCGAACGCGTTCCGGTGTTGTGAGGTCTTGATGAACAGTTTAGCGAGTGGGGGCGTGATCGTACTGGCTGCCGGTGGCACGGGCGGTCATCTCTTTCCGGCGGAAGCGCTGGCTCATGAATTACGGGCGCGCGGCTGGGACGTGCATCTGGCGACGGATGCGCGGGCACAACGCTTTGCGGGTGCCTTTGCGGAAGACCATGTGCATGTCATCCGATCGGCGACGATTGCAGGCCGTAACCCGATCGCTCTGCTCAGGACCTTCTGGTCGCTGTGGCAGGGCAATCTCGATTCGCGCAAATTGTTCCGGCGTCTGAAACCCAAGCTTGTTGCAGGCTTTGGTGGGTATCCAACCCTGCCGCCGCTTTATGCAGCAAGCAATATGGGTATCCCGACGCTGGTGCATGAACAGAACGCCGTCATGGGGCGTGCCAATAAGGGGCTTGCCGGACGCGTGAAAGCGATTGCAGGCGGCTTTTTGCCCGAAACAGGCGGAACTTATGCCGCAAAGACCATTACGACCGGTAATCCGGTGCGTCCGCCGGTTCTGGCCGCGGCCGCGACGCCTTACCGCTCGGCAAAAGCGGATGAGCGCTTTCGCCTGCTGGTGTTCGGCGGCAGTCAGGGCGCGCAGTTCTTTTCCGCCGCCATTCCCGCGGCTGTGGCGCTTTTGCCGGAGAAGGATCGTGCGCGGCTTCTGGTCACCCAGCAGGCGCGCAAGGAGGATGAAGCCTCAGTTCGCGACGCTTACAAGAAGCTGGATGTTCCCGCAGATGTTGCTCCGTTCTTCAACGACATGCCGGCGCGCATGGCGGATGCTCATTTCGTGATTTCACGTTCGGGCGCTTCAACGGTTTCAGAAATCGCCGCCATTGGCCGCCCGGCGATGCTGGTGCCGTTTCCGCATGCGCTCGATCATGACCAGGCCGCCAATGCGGCGGCACTTGCAGCTGCGGGCGGCTGTGAGGTGGTGCGCCAGTCGGAACTTGCGCCCGAGCGGCTTGCCGAAATACTACAATCGGCGATGAATGAGCCTGAAAGGCTTGCCCAACAGGCAAAAGCTGCGCAAAGCGTGGGCAAGCCGGATGCCGCGCAGTTGCTTGCCGACCTGGCAGAGGCTATTGCAGCAGGAAAATCGGTCCAGGAATTGAAAGAAGGAAATCGGCCATGAAAATGCCGCTGAATATCGGGCTTGTCCATTTTATCGGGATCGGCGGCATCGGCATGAGCGGCATTGCCGAGGTGCTGCACAATCTTGGCTACAAGGTTCAGGGTTCCGATCAGTCGGACAGCGCCAATGTGCAACGCCTGCGCGAGAAGGGCATAGAGGTCTTTGTCGGCCACAAGGCCGAGAATCTCGGCGACGCCGAGGTGGTTGTCGTTTCGACGGCGATCAAGAAGAGCAATCCTGAAATGGCTGCTGCGCGCGAAAAGCTTTTGCCTATCGTGCGCCGCGCCGAAATGCTGGCCGAACTCATGCGCTTCCGGCATGCGGTCGCCATTGGCGGCACGCATGGAAAGACTACCACCACCTCCATGGTGGCGGCGTTGCTTGATGCCGGGCATCTCGATCCGACCGTAATCAATGGCGGTATCATCAACGCTTATGGCACCAATGCCCGCATGGGCGACGGCGACTGGATGGTGGTGGAAGCCGACGAAAGCGACGGCACCTTTCTGAAGCTGCCGGCGGATATTGCGGTCATCACCAATATCGATCCGGAGCATCTCGACCATTACGGCAGCTTCGACAATGTGCGTGCTGCATTTCGCCAGTTCGTTGAAAACGTGCCGTTCTACGGTTTCGGCGTGATGTGTCTCGATCATCCGGAAGTGCAGGCGCTGGTCAGCCGCATCGAGGACCGCCGCATCATCACCTACGGGCAGAACCCGCAGGCAGACGTGCGCTTCCTCAATCACCGTATGGACGGCGCAACGAGCCTGTTTGACGTACTGATCCGCTCCCGCAAGGGCGATACGACCGAGATCAAGGATCTACGCTTGCCAATGCCTGGGCTGCACAATGTATCCAACGCGACAGCCGCCATCACGGTCGCGCATGAACTCGGTATCTCTGCTGATGACATTCGGCGCGGCCTTGGCGCATTCGGCGGCGTGAAGCGCCGCTTCACCCATACGGGTTCATGGAACGGCGTCGAGATATTCGATGATTATGGCCACCATCCGGTGGAAATCCGGGCCGTGCTGAAGGCGGCGCGAGAAGCCGCGAAGGGCCGCGTCATCGGCATCGTGCAGCCGCATCGCTATACGCGCCTCCACAGCCTGTTTGATGAGTTTTCTGCCTGTTTCAACGATGCCGACACCGTGATTGTTACGCCGGTCTACACGGCTGGCGAAGATCCGATCGATGGCGTCAATTCGGAAGCGCTCGTATCGCGCATCAAAACCGCGGGCCACCGCGATGCCCGTTACGCGAGCGGACCGGAAACACTGGCACCGCTTGTTGCTTCCATTGCCGGGCCGGGCGATTTCGTTGTCTGCCTTGGGGCGGGCAACATCACGCAATGGGCCTATACGCTTCCGAAAGAACTGGCTGAACAGGGAAGCAAATGATGGAAAGCGGCGAGACGCTCCTGAAGAAGCTCGATGGCAAGCTGTCTGGTCTGCGCGGCAGACTGACGCCGGATGCGGGCATGGACAAGATCACATGGTTTCGTACTGGCGGGCCGGCGCAGGTTCTCTTCCAGCCAGCCGACGAGGAAGACCTCTCGACCTTCCTGAAAGCCGTGCCTGAAGAACTTCCGATTCTCGTGGTTGGCATCGGCTCCAATCTGCTTGTGCGAGACGACGGCGTGCCGGGTTTCGTCGTGCGTCTTTCGGCCAAGGGCTTCGGTGATGTCGAGCAGGTTTGCGAAACGCAATTGCGGGCAGGGGCCGCGACGCCGGACAAGCGCGTGGCGGCTGCGGCTCTGGAGGCCGGGCTTTCGGGTTTCCATTTCTATCACGGCATCCCAGGCGGCATCGGCGGCGCCCTGCGCATGAATGCCGGTGCAAACGGCGTGGAAACACGGGAGCGCGTGGTGGAAGTGCGTGCGCTCGACCGCAAGGGTGAACTGCACGTGCTTTCCAATGCGGATATGGGATATGCCTATCGCCATTCTTCCGCTTCGCCCGACTTGATTTTCACCTCCGTTTTGTTCGAGGGCGTTCCGGGAGAGCGGGAAGAAATCCAGAAAGCCATGGACGACGTGCAGCATCACCGCGAGACGGTGCAGCCTGTGCGCGAGAAAACCGGCGGCTCCACATTCAAGAATCCCGATGGTTCTTCCGCCTGGAAGGAAATCGACAAGGCGGGCTGTCGGGGTTTACGTGTCGGCGGCGCGCAAATGTCCGAGATGCATTGCAATTTCATGATCAATACCGGTGCGGCGACAGCGCATGATCTGGAGACTTTGGGCGAGACGGTTCGCGCAAGGGTTGCCGAAAGCTCGGGCATTCGCCTTCACTGGGAGATCAAACGTCTCGGTTTGTTCCGCGAGGGTGAGCGGATCGAAGAATTTCTCGGAAAGTTCTAATAAAAAATTTCTCTTGGGTTCCGCCTGAAATATCGGGCTTTTTCAGCCCCGCAAGCGCGGCGCAAGCCTGGTTCTTTCCTATAGGGTCTTGTCACGGAATCAATCCTCTGATTCTTTATGGTTAACCACACAGTGATTTGATTCGGCAGGATTTTCCTGTCGTGGGTGCCTGCGGCCTGTGCTGCTGGGTTACCCGGACTCTGTTCTTGATTCGTGCGCAGGGGATGCGCAGAGGGGATGCTTAACATGACGGGAAAACATGTCGCCGTTTTGATGGGTGGGTTCTCTTCGGAGCGCCCAGTCAGCCTGTCTTCCGGCGCGGCATGTGCGACGACCCTGGAAGAGCGCGGCTATCGTGTCACGCGCATCGACGTGGAGCGCAATGTCGCGAGCGTTCTTGCGGAGCTGAAGCCGGATGTGGCCTTCAATGCGCTGCATGGTCCTCTCGGCGAAGATGGCGCCATTCAAGGTGTTCTCGAATATCTCCAGATTCCCTATACGCATTCAGGTGTGCTTGCTTCCGCACTTGCCATGGACAAGGAACGCGCCAAGAAGGTCGCAGGCGCTGCTGGCGTTGCTATCGCACCGTCACGGCTCATGAACCGTTTCGATATCGGGTCCGAGCATCCGATGGAGCCGCCTTATGTCGTCAAGCCGGTGCGTGAAGGCTCCAGTTTCGGTGTGGTGATCGTCAAGGAAGATCAGTCGCATCCGCCGCAGGTGATCGGTTCCGCCGACTGGAGGTATGGTGACGAAGTCATGGTCGAGCGCTATGTCGCCGGGCGCGAGCTGACCTGCGCCGTGATGGGCGACCGTGCCATGGATGTATGCGAGATCGTTCCAGTCGGTCATCAGTTCTATGATTACGATTCAAAATACGTTGCCGGCGCCTCAAGGCACGAGTGTCCTGCAAAAATTTTACCAAATATTTACCAAAAAATACAAACAATGGCCCTTACGGCGCATCGGGCAATCGGGTGTCGGGGCGTAAGCCGGTCAGATTTCCGTTTCGATGACCGTTTTTCCGAAGAAGGCGAAGTTATCTGGCTGGAAATCAACACCCAGCCGGGAATGACTCCTACATCGCTCGTGCCTGATATCGCCAAAGCTGCCGGTATCTCTTTCGGTGAATTGTTGAGTTGGATGGTGGAGGACGCGTCTTGTTTGCGTTGAACGGAAAATCAGGCGGATACAGGCGTTCGGACGCGATGCGGGATGCATCGGGTGCGATGAACGTCGCTTTTGTCCTGCCGCGCTTTTTGCGCAAGCCGTTCCGCTTTGCCATTCGTCTCCTCCAGGGAAATGTCAACGTTCCACGCTATGTAGGTACGCTCGGCATGCTGGGGTTCCTGGGTGCAACCGGCGTTTACGGCATGGTTCTCGGCGGTCATTCGCAGGAGGTCGTCAAGGCGATGGCTTCGACGCTCGGTTTTGCGATCGAGGACGTGAAGGTCGTCGGCAATAACGAGACTTCCGATATCGATATTCTGGGTCAGCTCGATCTGGATGGTGAAACATCCCTGGTGGGCTTGAGTGCGGAAGGCGCACGTCAGGCCATCGACCAGCTTCCATGGGTGGATAGCGCTGAAGTGCGCAAGATCTATCCGGGAACGGTTCTGGTTTCGCTTCAGGAGCGCAAGGCGTTCGCCATCTGGCAGAACGACAAGGAGCTGTCGCTGATCGATGCCGAGGGCGACACCATCGTTCCGTTCCGTGCTGGTCGTTACAACGCTCTGCCGCTCGTCGTGGGTGCTGGCGCCGAAAAGCGCGTGAAGGGTTTTGTCGATGAGGTTGCCGCCTATCCGGCTCTTTTCGGGAAGGTGCGTGCGTATATCCGCGTCAGTGATCGCCGCTGGGATCTGCTGCTGGAAAATGGCGTGCGCATCATGCTGCCGGAAGACGAGCCGATGAAGGCGCTGGCGCAGGTTGTGCGCCTCGATGAGCAGAAGCATCTTCTGTCGCGCGATATTGCATCGGTCGATCTTCGTCTTGAGGATCGCGTGACTGTTCAGTTGACGGCAAGCGGTATGGAGCAACGTCAGAAATTCCTGGCGGAGCGTAAGAAGGCATTGTCCCGCACGGGGAAGCGCGTATGAGTATTCTGGGCGGCAAGGGATCATCACACAATGGAACGTCAGGGCGCAAAGTGCGCCTGCTGACGGTTCTGGATGTCGGTTCAAGCAAGGTTTCTTGCGTGATTGCACGCTTGCGCCCGCATGAGGGCGGCGCATTGCTGCCGGGCCGCACGCACCGCATGGAAGTGCTGGGCATCGGCCATCAGCGTTCGCGCGGTGTGAAGTCCGGCGTCATCATCGATCTCGATGCCGCCGAACAGTCGATCCGTCTGGCAGTCGATGCCGCCGAGCGCATGGCGGGTCTTACCGTGGATAGTCTCATCGTCAATATTTCTGCTGGCCGCCTCAAGAGCGAAACCTTTACCGCGAGTGTCAATCTCGGCGGTCACGAAGTCGAGCAGGCGGATATCCGCCGCGTATTGGCTGCCGGTGCAAAGCAGGCTCTGGCCGCCGAGCGTCATCTGGTTCATTCGCTGCCGGTCGGTTACACGCTCGACGGCGAGCGCGGCATTCGCGATCCGCTTGGCATGCTGGGTGACAGTCTTGGCGTCGATATGCATGTGCTGACCGCAGATGCAGCGCCGCTGCGCAATCTCGAACTTTGCATCAATCGCTGCCACCTTTCGGTCGAAGCGATCGTTGCTACGCCTTATGCAAGCGGTCTTGCGGCTCTGGTTGGCGACGAAGCCGAAATGGGCGCTGCCTGCATCGACATGGGCGGCGGCACGACCACGATTTCTGTTTTCTCCGAGGGCAAGTTCATTCACGCCGATGCGGTCGCCATTGGCGGCAATCACGTCACGATGGATGTCGCCCGCGGCTTTTCCACCCGTATGGACGATGCCGAGCGCTTGAAGGTCATGTACGGCTCTGCACTGCCAAGTGCTGCCGATGACCGCGATCTCATCAGCGTTCCGCCAATCGGCGATGACGAGCGCGATGTACCCAATCAATATCCGCGTTCGGTACTGACGCGGATCATCCGCGCAAGAGTGGAAGAGACGCTGGAGCTGGTTCGCGACAGGCTGAACCAGTCGGGTCTCGGACATATTGTCGGCAAGCGCGTGGTTCTGACGGGTGGCGCGAGCCAGCTTCCGGGAATGCCCGAAGCAGCCAGACGCATCCTTGCAAGAAATGTACGCATCGGGCGGCCCCTCGGCATAGCGGGGTTGCCTGAGGCGGCTAAGGGGGCAGCCTTCTCTGCGACCGTCGGACTTCTGATCTACCCGCAGGTGGCGGGCATCGAAGAACGGTCGGTGAAGGCGGCGTCCTCCGGTCTGATGACCGGTACGGGTGGGCGCATTCAACGTGTCAGCCAATGGCTGAAAGAGAGTTTTTGAGTGAACTTACATATTGAGTGATCTGGGGCGTAACCATCCGGGTAACAACCAATCAGCACCGCAGCGGCGAAGCGGTGACGGGCTTTAAGAGGAACGAGGACAATGACTATCAATCTGCAAAAGCCGGACATTACCGAGCTGAAGCCCCGCATCACCGTGTTCGGTGTCGGCGGCGGCGGCGGCAACGCGGTCAACAACATGATCAACGCCGGTCTGCGCGGTGTCGATTTTGTAGTGGCCAACACCGACGCGCAGGCTTTGACCATGTCGAAGTCCGACCGCATCATCCAGCTCGGCGCTGCCGTGACGGAAGGTCTGGGCGCCGGTTCCCAGCCTGAAGTCGGTCGCGCAGCGGCTGAAGAGTGCATCGACGAGATCGTTGATCATCTCAATGGCACCCATATGTGCTTCGTGACCGCCGGCATGGGCGGTGGCACCGGCACGGGTGCGGCTCCTGTTGTGGCACGCGCCGCCCGCGAACGCGGCATCCTCACCGTCGGCGTCGTGACCAAGCCCTTCCATTTCGAAGGTGGCCGTCGCATGAAGACGGCTGATCAGGGCATCGAAGATCTGCAGAAGAACGTCGATACGCTGATCGTTATCCCGAACCAGAATCTGTTCCGCATCGCCAATGACAAGACCACTTTCGCCGACGCTTTCGCGATGGCCGATCAGGTGCTCTATTCGGGTGTTGCCTGCATCACAGATCTGATGGTCAAGGAAGGTCTCATCAATCTCGACTTTGCCGACGTACGTTCGGTGATGCGTGAAATGGGCAAAGCCATGATGGGGACGGGCGAAGCCTCGGGCGAAGGCCGCGCGATGGCTGCTGCGGAAGCTGCAATCGCCAATCCGCTGCTCGACGAAACGTCGATGCGCGGTGCCAAGGGCCTGTTGATCTCGATCACCGGTGGCCGTGATATGACGCTGTTCGAAGTCGACGAAGCCGCGACCCGCATTCGCGAAGAAGTCGATCCTGAAGCCAATATCATTCTTGGCGCTACCTTCGATGAAGGTCTTGAAGGGGTTATCCGTGTTTCCGTGGTTGCTACCGGCATCGACAAGCAGCAAGGAGACGCGGCGCCTGCGCCGCTCGAATTTCGCCAGCCAGTGAAGCCGACCACCCAGGCCAAGCCAATGGCTCCGCACGGTGCGCTGCGTCCTCCGGTTGTCGAGCAGCCGCGTCAGGCCGATCCGATCGCTCAGGTGATCCAGTCGGCAGAAGCGGAAGCCGCGCCATCGGCTTCTGCTGCTACTGCCGAGACAGACTTCCGCCCGCAGAGCCGCATTTTCCAGGCTCCTGCACCGGAAGCTTTCGAACGCGCTCCAGCAGCCCGTGCGCCGATGCAGCAGGGTCAGGCCGCGCATGCCATGCAGCCGCAGCCATACCAGCAGCCGCAAATGCACGCGGAACCGATCCGTGAGCCGCGTCCAGCGCCACGCATGCCCGCCGTGGCGGATTTTCCCCCGGTTGCCCAGGCTGAAATCAATGCCCGCCGTGCCGCTCCGCAGCAGCCTGCCCAGGAAGAGCGTGGACCGATGAGCCTTCTCAAGCGCCTGACCCATGGTCTGTCGCGTCGTGAAGAAGAGCAGCCCGCAGCCCGTCTGGAGCCTGCCCAGCATCGCGAGCCAGCCATGCGTCCGGCTGAACCGCGCCGTCCGCAGCAGCAGGATTCGTCGATCTATGCACCGCGTCGCGGCCAGCTTGACGATCAGGGCCGTCCGCAACCGCGTGCCGCTTCGGAAGAAGACCAGCTCGAAATTCCGGCCTTCCTGCGCCGTCAGTCGAACTGATCTCTTTTCCAGTGAAACTCCAGATGCCGCAGGCCAAGGCCTGCGGCATTTTTGTTTTTCGGCGCTGCTTCCGGCGGTTTCAGTTTTGCTCCGGTCGTTTCAGAAAACGATTTGGTAATAACTGTAAGAAAGTGTGATTTTTAGTAGAGGGGGCTGGTTACTATTTTCCCTGTATCCGGTTGCGGTGAGGTTCGCACGGATTTGTGAACTTCGTTGTCTTTTCTGCCGCAAAATTTGCCATATTTATTTCTATGGACGCGGCATCTTGCGATACGCAAAGTTTGCGAAGCGGCGCGTTTGCGTGTCACGTTATCTTTTAAGTTGAACAGATTGGAACTGCCTTGAGCGCTTATCAGAAGACAATCGGTCGTGCGATCACGCTATCAGGCGTTGGTGTTCATGGCGGGGCGCCGGCATCGGTTACTTTTCTTCCGGCGGATGCGGACACGGGTATCGTGTTTCAGCGTTCGGACCTGAAGGGCAATGCGCGCGATATCCGCGCCCATGTTTCGGAGATCGGCGCAACGGATCTGTCCACGTCGCTCGGGCCGAAAGAAGCCAGAATCAACACGATCGAGCATCTCATGGCGGCAGTTGCCGCGCTTGGTATCGACAATCTCGTCGTAGAAGTAGATGGACCGGAAGTTCCCATTCTCGATGGAACGTCGGCGCGTTTCATCGAGGCATTCGACGAGGCCGGGATCGCCGCTCAGGAAGAAAAGCGCCGCTTTATCCGCATTCTGAAAACGGTACGTGTCGAAGCGGGTGGTTCATGGGGTGAATTCCGTCCATATCCTGGCACGCGGTTCGAAGTCGAGATCGACTTCGACTGTCCTTTGATCGGCCGCCAGAAATTCACCGGTGACGTGGATGAAGCGACCTTCCGCAAGGAGATATCGACCGCAAGGACGTTCGGTTTCATGAAGGATGTGGAGCGTCTCTGGGCAGCAGGTTATGCGCTGGGTTCCTCACTCGATAATTCTCTGGTGATCGGCGACGATAATTCGGTGATCAATCCCGGCGGCTTGCGCTTCAAGGATGAATTCGTGCGTCACAAGACATTGGACGCGGTCGGTGATCTGGCGCTTGCCGGTCTACCGTTTATTGGCTGTTTCCGGTCTTATCGCAGCGGCCACAAGCTCAATGCCGAGACGGCAAAGGCGCTGCTGTCGGACAAAACGGCGTTCGATATCGTTGAAGCATCCGGCATTCACAACAACATCGGCGGGTCGGATTTCGTTGCGGCGAAATCGAGCATCGCTGCTCCCTGGGCGCTTTAGGGCCAATCAGGAGGGGGACCGAAGGTGGCATGAATTTCCATCGAGGTTTCACGACACCAAAATGGGTCATTTGCGCCATACCCCTGTGGCACGCGGCGGATTTCGCCCCCGAATGTGATCGGTCCTAATCGTGCATAAGTTGCGGTAAACGGGATGGTAACGGTGGGTGGCCATAATTGAGCCGTGTTCGCCGGTTCATTTCATTGATGAGTCGGTGCGCCGTTTTATGGTGGATTGATCGGGGAGTATCTGCTCGAGAGGCGGTTCATACCGGGGACAATTCGCAGTCGTAAAACGCGCCGGCGTGCCGTCGTGGCAGGTTCGGACCAGATCCTGGCGCCAAATCCTGGCGATTGATCAGCTAGACGATTGCCGATTTCGCCCGCATGTGGTTTATGGACGGCCAAAACAGCCTTAGCTATGCTCACATCTTCGCTAGAGCTGAATGATTTGGAAAGATGGACATCGGCGTGGTGCTACACGCGCGGACTGTTTCATACATGAAAGACGCTGCCAGAAGGCCGGAGACCGCATGACGAGTTTCAAATTCACGGGTGTGACGAAAACCGCGCTGTTGAGCGGCGCTCTTGCTGTTCTTGTCCCGCTCGCCGGTTGTGCCAGCAAGGATGATGACATCGATCTCAGCAAATATGTCGAAACGATCGATCCTGCTGACAAGCTCTATAATGAAGGCCTTGCCAATCTGGATTCGGGCCGTCTCGATGAAGCCGCGAAGAAGTTCGCTGCCATCGACCGCCAGCATCCTTATACGGAATGGGCTCGCAAGGCGCTTGTGATGGCTGCCTTCACCAATTACCGCAAGGGTAATTACGAAGAGGCGATCAGCATGGCGAAGCGTTACAATACGCTTTACCCGACGTCGCCCGAATCGGCCTATGCCTATTACATCATCGGCCTCAGCTACTTCCGCCAGATTCCGGACGTGACACGCGATCAGGCCGCAAGCCGCCGCGCGATTGCCGCGATGCAGGAAGTGGTCGATCGTTTTCCGGATTCCGAATATACGGACGATGCGAAAACCAAGATCCGCTTTGCCCGCGACCAGCTGGCCGGCAAGGAAATGCAGATTGGCCGCTACTATCTCGAGCGCAAGGAATATCTTGCCGCGATCAAGCGCTTCCGCGGCGTTGTTGAAGAATATTCCAATACCCGCCAGGTGGAAGAAGCGCTGGCCCGTCTGGTGGAAGCTTATTACGCGCTTGGCCTGACGTCAGAAGCCCAGATGGCAGCTTCGGTTCTCGGAAAGAACTTCCCGGACAGCCGGTGGTACAAGGACAGCTACAAGCTGCTGCAAAGCGGCGGTCTGGAGCCGCGTGAAAATGGCGGTTCGTGGCTGGCCAAGGCTTCGTCGCTCATTACCGGCGGCGGCTCATAAGCCGAGCCCGACATGCTGTCGCACCTGTCGATCCGCGATATTGTTCTGATTGAAAGGCTCGACATCGAGTTCAAGACCGGCTTGTCCGTGCTCACCGGCGAGACCGGGGCGGGCAAGTCGATCCTTCTCGATTCGCTGTCGCTGGCGCTGGGCGCGCGCGGCGATGCGTCGCTTGTGCGTCATGGGGCCGATCAGGGACAGGTGACGGCGGTGTTCGATGTGCCGGGCAGTCATCCGGCCCGGCTTTTCCTGCGCGATAACGGTTTTGATGATGATGGCGATGTAATCCTGCGCCGCCTTCAGATGGGCGACGGGCGCACGCGCGTTTTCATCAACGATCAGGCGGCAAGCGTCGCGCTTTTGCGTGACCTGGGGCGACGGCTGGTGGAAATTCATGGCCAGCATGATGATCGCGCCCTTATCGACACGGATCTCCATCGTACGCTACTGGACGCTTTCGGCGGGCTCGACGGTGAAGCAACATTGGTGCGCGAGTGCCACAAGGCATGGCGCGATGCGGAAAGTACGCTGGCACGGCATCGTGCAAAAGTCGAGGCGGCGGAGCGTGAAGGCGACTATCTGCGGTCTTCGGTTGAAGAACTCACCAAGCTCGATCCGCAACCGGGCGAGGAAGAAGACCTCGCCGAGCGTCGTGCTACCATGATGAAATCGGAAAAGATCGCCGGTGATGTGAACGAGGCCGGTGAACTTTTATCGGGTCAGGGGTCGCCCGTGCCATCGCTGGCAAGCCTCGTGCGGCGGCTGGAGCGCAAGGCGGGTGAGGCTCCGCATCTGCTGGAGCCGGTCATCAAGGCGATAGACGAGGCGCTGAACAGTCTTGCCGTCGCGCAGGACGGCATTGACCACGCCATGCGTGAAATCGATTTCGATCCGCGCGTACTGGAGCAGGTGGAAGAGCGCCTGTTCGCTCTGCGCGCCGCCGCCCGCAAATATTCGGTCGCGGTGGAGGGATTGCCAACATTACGCGACAAGATGGATGCGGATCTGGCCGACCTCGATGCCGGGGCGGAACGATTGATACAGCTCGAAGCGCAGGCCACGGAGACCCGCGCTGCCTATGACGAGGCGGCGAAACGCCTTTCGGCACAGCGCAAGGACACGGCGGAACATCTGAAGGCGGCTGTCATGGCCGAACTTCCCGCCCTGAAGCTGGAACGCGCAGAATTCATCGTCGAAATGACGACGGACCCGGAAGCCCGTGCGGCTGAAGGCATCGACACGGTGGAATATTGGGTACGCACCAATCCGGGCACGCGCGCCGGGCCGATGATGAAGGTCGCTTCGGGCGGCGAGCTTTCCCGTTTCCTTCTGGCGCTGAAAGTGGCGCTTGCCGACCGTGGCTCCGCGCCGACACTGGTATTCGATGAAATCGATACGGGTGTGGGCGGCGCGGTGGCGGATGCCATCGGGCAGCGGCTGGCGCGGCTCTCTGCGCGTGTGCAGGTGCTCTCCGTCACCCATGCGCCGCAAGTGGCGGCGCGGGCATCGACACATTTCCTGATTGCCAAATCGGCCACTGATGAAGATCGTATGGCGACATCCATCCGCTCCATCGGGGTCGATGAGAGGCAGGAAGAGATCGCCCGGATGCTGGCGGGCGCCAGCATCACCGATGAGGCGCGCGCGGCGGCGGAACGCCTTCTGGCTGAAAATAGCGCTCTGGTTTCCTGACAGCACGGTGGCAGCACAAACCCATGTTGGTATTGCCCGGCCTCTGTAGGCGTGGCGGCAATTCTTAGGTATGTTGGGCGAAACTGAATCAACAGGTTTTGCCCAACATATGTCCGATACCCCCGTCGAAAAACTCACCGAACTTGAAGCCGCAACCGAACTGGAGCGGCTGGCGCACGCGCTCGCTCATCATGATGAGCTTTATCATGCGAAGGACAGGCCCGAGATTTCCGACGCGGATTACGATGCGCTGAAGCGGCGTAATGAAGCCATCGAAGCGCGCTTTCCGGCATTGGTGCGCGAGGACAGCCCGTCGCGGCGCGTCGGCGCGGCGCCACTGCTGGATACATTCGCTCCAGTCGTTCATGCGCGGCCCATGCTGTCGCTCGGCAATGCCTTTTCGGATGAGGACGTGCGCGACTTCGTGGGCAGCGTCTACCGGTTCCTGGGCAAGTTGCCGGATAATTCCATCGCCTTCACAGCTGAGCCGAAGATCGACGGGCTTTCCATGTCGATCCGCTATGAAAACGGGATATTGGTGAATGGCGCGACGCGTGGCGACGGCACGACGGGCGAAAACGTCACCGCCAATATCCGCACCATTGCCGAAATTCCGAATCGGCTTCCGGCGGGCGCACCATCGGTCGTGGAAGTACGCGGGGAGGTCTATATGGCCAAGAGCGACTTTCTTGCACTCAACGCGCAGATGGAGGCGGAAGGCAAGCAGACCTATGTGAACCCGCGCAACACGGCTGCAGGATCGCTACGCCAGCTCGACGCCAGGGTGACGGCGAGTCGCAAATTGCGTTTCTTCGCCTATGCATGGGGCGAGATGTCGGACATGCCTGCCGATACGCAGCTCGGCATGGTCGAGGCGTTCGGCGAATGGGGGTTCCCGGTCAATCCGCTGATGAAGCGCCTCGACACCGTGGAGGCGCTTGTGAGCCATTATCGCGCGATCGGTCTTGAGCGCGCCAAGCTCGATTACGACATCGACGGCGTGGTCTATAAGGTAGACCGGCTGGATTTGCAGACACGGCTTGGCTTTCGCTCACGCAGCCCACGCTGGGCCATTGCGCATAAATTCCCCGCGGAACAGGCGACAACCATCTTGCGCGGCATCGACATTCAGGTTGGCCGCACGGGCGCGCTGACGCCGGTGGCGCGTCTGGAGCCGATCACAGTCGGCGGTGTGGTGGTGACCAATGCCACGCTGCACAATGAGGATTACATCAAGGGCATCGGCCTCAAGGGTGAACGCATCCGCGAGGAAGAGCATGATATTCGTATCGGCGATACGGTGATCGTGCAGCGCGCAGGTGACGTGATCCCGCAGATTGTAGATGTGGTGCTGGAAAAGCGCCCGGCTGATGCCGTGCCTTTCAATTTCCCGCATGAATGCCCGGTCTGTGGCAGCCATGCGGTGCGCGAGGAAGGCGAGGCCGTCTATCGCTGCACCGGGGGGCTGACCTGTGCCGCACAAGCGGTGGAGCGTATCCGCCATTTCGTCTCGCGCAACGCCTTTGATATCGAAGGTCTGGGCGAAAAGCAGGTCGAGTTTTTCTTCCATGCGGAAGATCCGTCGCTTGCCATCCGCTCGCCCGCCGACATCTTCACGCTGAAGAAGCGGCAGGAGGGTTCGCTTAAAAAGCTGGAGAATATCGAGGGTTTCGGCGCTGTTTCGGTCAAGAAGCTCTATGAGGCCATCGATGCACGGCGCGACATCGCCCTGAGCCGCTTTCTGTTCGGGTTGGGCATCCGTCATGTGGGCGAGGTGAATGCCAAGCGTTTTGCACGCGCCTATCTTTCCTATGCGGCTTTCGAAAAGGCCGCCCTTGAGGCCGTACCACCGAAAGAAGGCGACCGTTCCGACAAGGGCAATGAAGCCTGGCAGGACCTGATCGCCGTCGAAGGCATCGGCTCTATCGTGGCCGAAGCGGTTGTCGATTTTTATGGCGAGCCGCACAATCGCGAGGTGCTGGCAGCGTTGCTGGCCGAGGTGACGCCGCAGAACGAGGCAGCGCGTGCCTCCACCGGCTCGCCGGTGGAGGGTAAGACGGTGGTGTTCACCGGCAGTCTGGAACGCATGTCACGCGATGAAGCCAAGGCGATGGCCGAGCGCTATGGCGCGAAGACGGCTGGTTCTGTTTCCAAGAAAACCGATCTGGTGGTGGCCGGGCCGGGCGCGGGTTCCAAGCTTGCCAAGGCGACGGAATTGGGCATCGAGGTTATCGACGAAGATGCATGGTTCACGCTGGTCGGGGAGGAATGATGGCGCAGTTCAACGGTTTCGGCGAAAAGGCCATTCCCTTCCTTAAAGCGCTGGATTTTCATCAGAACCGGGAATGGTTTCTGGAAAACAAGGACTTGTTCGAGCAGCACCTGAAGGAGCCGCTCGGCGATCTTGTGGAAAATCTGACGAGGCGTTTTGAAAAAGCGGGGCTGCCGTTCAAGGGCGATCGGGTGAAATCGCAGTTCCGTATCAAGCGGGACACGCGCTTTTCCAAGGATAAGGCACCGTATAACCGTCATCTGTCCGCACTGCTTTCGCAATCCGGCACCAAATGGGACGAGAGCGGCTGCTTCTATGTTTGCATCGGTTTGCCGGGCGTGCGCGATTGTTACGCCTGTGTGGCCTGGTGGGGGCCGCGAAAAGAACTCCTTCTGGCAATGCGCAAGGCCATTGCCGAAAACCCGGAGGCGTTTCGGGCGATGGTTGCGAAACTTGAAAAAAATGGTCTGAAACTCAGTGATTATGATCGGCTGAAGCGAACGCCGCGCGGTTTTGAGGCCGTGACCGAGCCCGATCTTCTGGATGCGATTCGCAATCGGCACTTTGCAGTCCGGATCGAAATCGAGCCTGAAAGCATAACCCGTCCCGATCTGGCTGACCGGCTTGTCGATTTTACCGAGCGCGCGCGTCCATTACTGGATTGGGTAACGAAAATCGAAAAGACCGTGCCGCAACAATCATGATTATTCATGAATGCATCAGCTGATTGCATAGGTGGTGCATAAATGCTTCTGCGCGCAAGTAAAAATTTGGCGAATGTCAGCTGATCGTCTCTATTTGTATGATTTTTTTAGAAAACATATTCCAACCGGCATCAGAATTTCCTAATCACTTTCCGTTCGGAGGAGTGAATATCCGTGGATCAGAGTTTCCGGCCTGTTCGGGCCTCGGCACGTGCCGACATTATCGATGGTGTTCGGCGCGGACTTCCGCTTGTCGTTGCCGGTGCGCCTTTCGGGTTGCTTTTCGGTGCGCTTGCTATCGATAACGGTCTGTCGCTCGGCGAGGCGGTGTTGATGAGCACCATGGTCTATGCCGGGGCGAGCCAGATGGTGGGGCTGGATCTTTTCGGCCAGAACATCGCGCCCTGGATGATCGTCATGTCGATCTTCGCGGTCAATTTTCGACATGTGCTCTATTCGGCAACGGTTGGCCGGCGCATCAGGCATTTCAAGCTGTGGCAGAAGGCGATCGCATTCTTCGTTCTGGTGGATATCCAGTATGCGGAGGTTGAACAGCGCGCCGAGGCGGGCAGGCCGATCACCTTCATCTGGTATATGGCCATCGGTCTCACATTCTACCTGACCTGGATTCTGGAAGCGCTTATCGGCGGCCTGTTCGGCAATCTGATCACCAATCCCTATGCGCTTGGTATCGATTTTCTGTTGCCGATTTATTTTCTGGGAATGGTGATGAGCTTTCGCCATCGCCAGAACTGGCTTCCTGTGGTGATCGTCAGCGCCATTTCGGCGGTCGCAGCGTATAAGTTCGTCGGCTCGCCGTGGCATGTGACGCTGGGTGCGCTTGGCGGCATCGTGTTGGCGGCGATCATCGCCAAGCCGCAGGAAGGGAAGGCATAAATGTCCACGACGCTTTGGATCATTCTGGCCGGCGCGCTCTTCACTTATCTCACCCGCATCGGCGGACATCTGGTGCTGTCACGCTTCAGCCGCGTGCATTATCGCGTCGAGGCCGCGCTGAATGCGGTGCCAGCAGCCGTATTGACGGCCATCGTGGCCGCGCCTGCATCCGACCATGGCTGGCGGGAAATTCTGGTGCTGGTGATTTGCATCGTGCTGTCGCTACGCCTCAGCATGATGACGATGTTTTTTGCGGGCGTAGCGCTGTTGATCGCGCTACGCCATTTTACGACCTGAATCAAAGGGGTGCGGTTGCTGCCTCAAGCCACTTTTGTTCAGCGTCTTTCAGGTGGCCGGACAGCTTCCTGCGCACACATGCGTGGTAGTTGTCCAGCCAGTCGATTTCTTCCTGCGTCAGAAGCGATTTGTCGATCAGGCGACGGTCGATAGGACAAAACGTCAGCGTTTCGAATCCCATCATCGGAATGTCACCGCCTTCCGGCACTTCCGGTTCGGTGACGATGATGAGGTTTTCGATGCGGATGCCGAAAGAACCCGGCTTGTAGTAGCCCGGCTCGTTGGAAAGGATCATGCCGGGCAGAAGCTCCTGCGCGCCTTTCCGGGAAATGCTCTGCGGCCCTTCATGCACGGAAAGATAAGAGCCGACGCCATGGCCTGTGCCGTGTGCATAATCGAAGCCCTGTTTCCAGAGTGCGATGCGCGCCAGCACGTCAATATCCTGTCCGCGTGTACCCTTGGGAAACCGCGCCATGGTGATGGCGATCATGCCCTTCAGGACAAGCGTGAAAGCCTTGATGGTTTCCGGCACGATTGTTCCGACGGCAACCGTGCGGGTGATATCAGTCGTGCCATCGCGATATTGCGCACCGGAATCAACCAGATACAGTTCGCCATCCTGCAATGTGCGATTGGTGTCGGTGTTGACGCGGTAATGAATGACCGCGCCATTGGGGCCAGCGCCGGAGATCGTATCGAATGAAACATCTTCCAGTGGCATCTGGAAATCGCGCCCGGCATTGACGCGGGCTTCTTCCAGCTTCTGGGCGGCGCTGATTTCATCGACCGTTCCCGGCTTCTGAGCGTCGATCCAGGACAGGAAATTGACCATCGCCACACCGTCGCGTTCGTGTGCGGCGCGGGAGCCGTCGAGTTCGGCCTTGTTCTTGATTGCGCGGGGAAGACGGGCAGGGTCCTTGCCGTCGATCACGCTGCCGCCCGCGCTGGTGATAATGAGGCGCAACTTTTCAGCCGCGAGGACGGGATCGAGCAGAATGGTTTCGCCTTTCGCGGCGCGGGCGCTCAAATGTCCTTCGAGGTCGCCTGGAGCCGAAAGCTTTGCAAGCTGCGTGAGATAGGCGCGCGGCTCGATCGCAAGCTTACGCTCTTCGATGAAGAGCTCCGGTTCGCCTTTGGCCGGAATGATGGCGAAGCTCAGGGGCAGAGGCGTGTTTGACACATCCTTGCCCCGAATGTTGAAGACCCAGGCGACAGAGGACGGATCGGTGAGTACAGTTGCTCCGGCGCCGCTTGCGGCGACAGCGGCCTGTATTTCCCTGATCTTGTCCTGGGCTTCGTGACCGGCCAGACGCGCTGGCTGGATTGTCACTTCCGCTTGCGGCGCTTCGGGCTGGTCATCCCAGACGGCATCCACAAGATTGGTTTCCACAGGCACCAGCGTGCCACCCTGCTTTTTCAGGGATTCACGCAAGGCTGCGGCTTCAGCAATGGTATGCAGCCACGGATCGAAGCCTATCGTCAGGCCCTTGCCGTTTTCCGCAAGCCAGGATGCGGGCGGGTTTGTAACAAGGCTTTCATAGGAAAAGACCTTCGGATCGGTCTGCGCGCGCACCTGCAACTCATAGCGCCCGTCAACGAAGATATAGGCGCTTTTCCTGAGAACAAGCACCGCGCCGGCGGAGCCGGTGAAGCCGGTCAGCCAAGCGAGACGCTGCGCGTGCGGCGGTACATATTCGCCCTGATGTTCGTCGGCACGCGGAACGAGAAAGCCATCGAGACCAAGCTCGACCATTTTTTCGCGAAGCCGGGCGACACGCGGTGCGCCATTGGCCGGATTGGTGGTTACGTTGAACGTCTGAAAAGCCATGGGGCAACTCGCAATAGGGTTATCGCCGTTGTTTCAGGAGCCGCGCGGAGCGGGACTATTTGAGGTGGATCGCCACCCAGCCTTCGCGATGGAGCGTTTTCTGGTGGGTCAGACCCTGAGCCTGGTAAGCAGCGAGCACTGCATCGTGCTGGCTGTCAAGTATGCCGGACAGAATGATCGACCCGCCTGACGCCAGATGTTCCTTCAGCGAGGGTGCGAGTTCGATCAGCGGATTGGCCAGGATGTTTGCGACGATGAGGTCGAACGGTGTGTAAGAGCGGAAGATCGGATGGCTGAATCCTTCCGCCGTGGCAGTGACAATATGTTCGGCTACGCCGTTGTTGGCGGCATTTTCGGCGGCGACAGTGACCGCTATCGGGTCGTTGTCCGTCGCCAGCACGGGAATCGGTGCGAGCTTGGCAATTGCAATCGCCAGCACGGCGCTGCCGGTTCCCAGATCGAGCGCGTTGGTCGGGTGTTCATCTTCGACAATCTCCTCGATCATTTCGAGGCAGCCGGCGGTCGTTCCGTGATGGCCTGTGCCGAAAGCAAGACCGGCATCGATCTCGATTGGAATGTCGTTCGGTTCGATCTTGTCGCGATCATGTGAGCCATGGACGAAGAAATGTCCGGCTCGTACGGGCTTCAGGCCCTCCAGCGAATGGGTGACCCAGTCAATATCCGGCAACTCTTCGGTTTCGAACTTGCCTGTACCCACCAGCGCGTCGATGCGGCTGGAAAGCGCGGCGACCCCATCTTCGATATAGACCGAGACCTCAAAGATCTGTCGGTCCTCATCGATTTCGGTGATGGCAATCGGGAAACCGTCGTCCTCGAGTTCGCGTTCGAGAATATCGTAGACGCGCTCGGCTTCCGCCTTGTTCGCCGAAAAGAAAAGTCGTGATTGGACCATGGGATAAAAAGCTCTCCAAAGAATTCAGAGTCCTGTTTATCCGTTCACGCGGCCTTTTGCCAGATTCTTCAGCTTTTCCAGAGCCGTATCGGAATTCTCCTGATAGGCGATGGTGCCGCGGAAGCGACCACCCTTATCGATGAGGAAAACAGACGCGGTATGGTCCATTGTATAATCTCCATCCTCGCCCGGAACTTTCTTGGCGTAGACATGGTAGGATTTCACGGCATCGGCAATGTTTTCCGGCGTTCCGGTGATGCCCACGATACGGTTCGACACGTTGCTCACATAGGTCTTCATGATGTCCTGCGTGTCGCGCTCAGGATCGACGGTGATGAAATAGGCCTTGACGTCTGCGGCTTCCGGGCCAAGCTGGTTCAGCCAGCCATCAAGTTCGTAAAGCGTGGTCGGGCAGACATCGGGGCAATGGGTGAAGCCAAAGAAAATGGCCGATGGGGTCGCCCGCAGATCTTTCTCGGTGAAAGGCTGGCCGTCCATCGTAACGAGATTGAGTGGGCCGCCAAACGGTCCCTTGGCGGCTTCGCGATCCCGGAAAAGGTTGAGACCCGCAGCACCGACGATCACCACGATGAAAGCTAAAATGAAAACGGGCAGAAGTTTTTTCATGTCGAGCAAGCCTTGAATCATCTCTCGTGCCTTATCGCATATGAGAAGGCCAAACTGAATTAACACTAAACCACGTCGTGTTCCATGGCATCCATAGGTCGCGCTCTAAGCCTTTGTTTTATCGCATTATCCGATGCAAAATCGCTACGCACTTTTGCTGGAATTGCTTCAGTCTGCGGCAAGTGAGCGCATATTCAATCGCATCGCGCTATGGTGAAGCGATCTTTGTGGCAACCCTAACATAATACAAAATTTTCAGAAAGTTTTGAAATGACGCAGGGCGACGATCTTCGTTTCCAGAACAGCGAGCCGCGCATTCACTCCACGGCACAGCTTAAATCGGTCAAGCTGGGACGCTATGCCGATATTGGCGAACGGGTGATCCTGCGCGAGGTGACGGTTGGCGACTTCACCTATTTCGAGCGCCACGGCGAAGGGATTTATGCCGAGATCGGCAAGTTCTGCTCCATTGCCGCCAATGTCCGCATCAATGCGCTGGAACATCCGATGGAGCGGCTGACCACACATAAGGTCAGTTATCGCCCGAACGAATATTTCCGCTATCTGGGTGTGGACGACGATTTTCGCGCAAGGCGGCAGGCCCGGCGCGTCGTCATCGGCAATGATGTGTGGGTCGGCCATGGAGCGGTGATTACGCCCGGCGTGACCATCGGCCATGGAGCGGTGATCGGCGCCAATGCGGTCGTGACGAAGGATGTCGCGCCTTATCGTGTCGTGGGCGGGGTGCCAGCGCACGGTATTCGCAAACGGTTTGACGAAGCGGTTATCGAAAGGCTGTTGCAGCTATGCTGGTGGGACTGGCCGGTAGAAAAGCTTTACGAAGCCGTTCCCGATATCCAGAGCCTTGAGATTGAAGCATTTCTCGAAAAATGGGGCGACTGAGCCTGTTCGACTTGCAAAGCTGCAATTGCTCCCCCAATTTCGGGCATGATGTTTTCTGCGTTGGAGATAGCTGATGCCTGTACTGAAATTTGCTGCCGGACTGCTGGTTGCTCCGATGATCGTGCTTGGCGCGGCGGCTGCGTCCGCTGAAGAAGTTGGCAAGGTCGGCGTGGACTGGCTTGGTAATGACATTGTCATCGATGCGGTGTCGGACCCCAAGGTGCAGGGCGTCACATGCCATCTTGCGTCGTTCTCGCGCGGGATTATCGACCGGTTGCAGAAAGGCAAGTGGTTCGAGGATCCTTCGAATGCCTCCATTTCCTGTGAGCAGACGGGGCCGATCACCATTGGCGATATCGATCTGCGTAAAGGCGGAGAGAGAGTTTTCTCGGAGCGCACCAGTCTGATCTGGAAGAAGCTTGTCATCACCCGCATTTACGACAAGCCGAATAATACGCTGCTTTATCTCGCCCATGCGGCGCAGGTGCAGGACGGTTCGGCCAAAACCTCGCTTTCGACCGTGCCGCTCTACAAGGGCGATGTGATGTGGGAGAAGGGGAAGCCGGAATAAACCGGCTTACCCATTTGTTTTAACCGCTGAGGACCGAGACTTTATGCAGGCTGAACGAAGCTATCGAGGACGCGCTTCTGTCCGGCCTTGTCAAAGTCGATGGTGAGCTTGTTGCCATCAACCAGCGAAACGGTGCCATTGCCGAACTTCATGTGAAAGACGCGGTCGCCGGCAGCAAAGGCGGAAGGCTTGTCGGCAACGGATTTGGCGATCAGCTCGCCGTCAATGGTGCGGCCTTTGACCGATCCGCGCCCGGCACCGAACCCGGAATCGGTTTCGCCATAGCCGATACGCTCTACGCGCGCGCCCGAACGGGAGCCCCAGTTGTTACGGGTTGCCTCGGAGCGGTTTTGCTGCGCACGCTGCCAGCCCGGCGTCGAATAGGAATTCTGAAACGGATCTGCCTTGTCGAAGCGGGATTGGCCATAGCCACCGCCGTAACCGCCATAATTACCTTCCATTTCGGCCACTTCCACATGTGCTTCGGGAAGTTCTTCCAGAAAACGCGAAGGGATGGTCGATTGCCACATGCCATGGATGCGGCGGTTGGAAACAAACCAGATATGCAGGTTCTTTTTGGCGCGTGTGAGGCCGACATAGGCAAGGCGTCGCTCTTCTTCCAGTCCTGACCGCCCGCCTTCATCCAGTGCGCGCTGGTGCGGAAAAAGACCTTCTTCCCAGCCCGGCAGGAAGACGGTTTCGAATTCGAGCCCCTTGGCGGAGTGGAGCGTCATGATATTGACAGCATCCATATCCTCGTTCTTCTCGGCATCCATGACCAGCGCGACGTGTTCGAGGAAACCGCGCAGGCTTTCATATTCCTCCATGGAACGAATGAGTTCCTTGAGGTTTTCAAGCCGTCCGGGGGCCTCAGCCGATTTATCGTTCTGCCACATGGCCGTATAGCCGGATTCGTCGAGAATCATTTCGGCCAGTTCCGTATGCGGCGTGGTGTCGATCAGCGACTGCCAGCGGTGGAAATTTTCCACGACTTCGCGCAGCGCCGAGCGGGGCTTCGGCTTCAGCTCTTCCGTGCCGATCAGGTCGGATGCTGCCGCAAACATCGAAATATCGCGGGCGCGTGCATAGTCATGGATCTGGCGGATCGCGGCTTCGCCAAGGCCGCGCTTCGGTGTGTTGATGATGCGCTCCAGCGCCAGATCATCGGCCGGTTGGGCGACAACGCGCAAATACGCCATCGCATCGCGGATTTCGAGGCGCTCATAAAAACGCGGGCCGCCGATCACGCGATAATTAAGACCCAGCGTGACGAAACGGTCTTCAAATTCGCGCATCTGAAACGAAGCGCGTACGAGGATCGCCATGTTATTGAGCAGATGCCCCTGGCGTTGTGACTGTTCGATGGCTTCGCCGACAGCGCGCGCTTCTTCTTCTGAATCCCATGCCGCATGAACCTGCACGCGTGGATCGTCGGGATTGGGCGCTTCCGTGAAAAGCGTTTTGCCGAGGCGCCCTTCATTATGTGCAATCAGATGAGCGGCAGCGCCCAGAATATGGGCGGTCGAACGATAGTTGCGTTCAAGCTTGATGACGACCGCGCCCGGAAAATCCTTCTCGAAACGCAGGATGTTATCGACTTCCGCACCGCGCCAGCCATAGATCGACTGGTCGTCATCGCCAACACAACACAAGTTCACTTGTGTTGTGTTGTTATTTTCGCTCATGCCAAGTCCGCTCCGCTCAGCAGCTGCGCGAGGGCCTCGTATCGGTTCGGACGCCCTGGTGGGCTGTATAGGCGCATTTCCGCCTTGTGTCGCAGGAGCTGTGGTTCGCGCTTGCGGTCTTTGGGCCAGCAGACGCAGCCACATATATTGCGCGGTGTTGGTGTCCTGGTATTCGTCCACCAGAATATAACGGAATCGGGCGTGATATTCGCGCAAGATGTCCGGGTGGCTACGCAGAATACGGATCGGATGCAGCAGCAGATCGCCGAAGTCACAGGCGTTCAACGTGCGCAGGCGCTCCTGATAGGCCTGATAAAGTTCACGTCCCCGGCCATTGCCGAACGAACGCGCATCGCCCTCCGGAATATCGGATGGGCCGAAGCCCTTGTTCTTCCAGCCGTCGATCATATTGGCAAAGGTGCGGGCGGGCCAGCGCTTGTCATCCAGACCTTCCGCCTGAATGAGCTGCTTGATGAGGCGGATCACATCGTCGGTGTCGAGGATGGTGAAATCGGAAGTGAGGTTCACCAGTTCCGCATGACGGCGCAGCAGCTTGACGCCGATGGAGTGGAACGTGCCGAGCCACGGCATGCCTTCCACCGCGCCGCCGACCAGATGGCCGATGCGCTCCTTCATCTCGCGCGCGGCCTTGTTGGTGAAGGTCACGGCGAGAATCTGGCTTGGATAGGCAAGGCCGGTCGTCAGAATATGCGCGATGCGGGTGGTCAGCACCCGTGTCTTGCCGGTGCCTGCGCCCGCGAGAACAAGGACCGGACCTTCGGTGGTGAGAACCGCCTGCTTCTGCTCCGGGTTCAGCCCTTTGAGATAGTCGGGGTCGCCTCGCTGCTGGTTGCGCGCAGCCATGGCGCGCGCGGCAATACCCCCGGTCGCCAACGCGTGGTCAGCCGGGGCCTTATCGCCGAAGAACGGCATATCGTCGGGAAAATCGGACATTTGTATCGAATGTAGTGATTCGCCGGGGAAAGACCAGCGAAAGCGTTAAATTACTCAAGCTGGGTGACACGCCGGTCGGTAAAATTCAGCCGGTGGGCGGCCAGCGCCTCGACCAGGCCGCGCAGATTCGGCTCGCGATTCAGAAGATCGTCGAGTTCGGTCATCTGGTTCATGGCGATCAACCGCAGAACATCGTCGCGGATCGTACCATCCGCCCGGCGCGGGAGATGCGCTACCGGCTGGATGAGCTCCACCTTCTGGCCTTTCAGGCGTGCGCGCAGGCTTTTTTCATCGGCGTTGAGCGTTTCCACGAAAGCATAGATACCCACGCCCTTTGCGGGCAGGGAATAGAGCATCAGGGCCACATCCTTCACGCGCGGATCGGATTTGAGGGCTGCGAGAATTGCAGGGCCTTCATTATCCATACGGTCGCCGGTGCCTTCGCCGTCGGACCAGTTGAAGATGCCGCGTGTGACGAAGTTATACACCTTCTTGCCAGTGGCCAGCCAGATGCGGGAAGGCAGCGAACGACGCGCCAGAATGCGCTTTTCGGTCGGCGTCATCAGATGGTTGGCGAAGGCGCGCTTCTGCTTGATGAGATGCCGGAAATCCTCGTAGGCCATCAGGCGGTAGAAAGCGCCGCGACGGCGATGGGCGCTTGCCAGCTGGAAATCAATAACAGCGGCTTCGCCTTCCGGCGTCATCAGCCAGTTCTGCGGTTTGGCGAGGTCGTTGTGCGTGACTCCGAGGCGGCGCATGTCGCGCAGGATACGGTGCGCCGTACGATACCATTTCGGATCGGCGGGGCGGGCCAGATGAAGCGGCGTGCCTTCCGTCCACGAGCGGTAAAGTCCGTCGCGGTCGGTTGCTATCAGCTGCGGAACGCCTTCGATGCCGCGAACGAGCTTGAGGCCGCGGATTTCACGCCGCGCGAGAACCCAGGCCAGAGGCCTGGACCACCATGGTGCGGCGCTGACCACACGGCGGATAATGCGCGTGTCGGGAGCGCCTGCGAAATAGCCCGCACGCGTTTCGGAAAACACGTCGCGCTTGAACACGGCGGTTTCCACAAAATCCGGTATTTTTTCGCCCGTCAGGGGCGTATCCATATTGGGAGTCTGAACCATAAGGCTCCACTAGCCGCTTGTGTTCCATCAATCAAGTTTGATGGCGCCCATCCTTTATTGCAATCGCGTGAAGGACGGCGCACAAGAAGTGTAAATGCGTTTTTTCGGGGAGAACCGGGCGTGGCACAAAGTGATGATATCAAGCAGATCATTCGGCAGGAGCAGGCGCTGATTTTCCCGTCTTTCGATGAGAACGAGGCGTTTGCGCTGGGGCAACTTATTCGTGATGCCGCCTTGAAAGAAAAGCTCGTTATCGCGGTCGATATTTCGCTTTGGGACCGGCGGTTATTTTACACCTCCACGGCTGGCGCTACCGCTGATAATCAGGAATGGCTGCGCCGCAAGTTCAATGTCGTGCGCCGGTTTCACGCTTCCAGCTATCGGCTTGTTCTGGAACAGGATCGCGATGACCGCATGTTCGCACCGCACAAGGCGCTCGATGTCGCCGATTATGCGCTTGCCGGCGGGGGCTTTCCTATCCGCGTATCCGGTGCCGGTGTGATCGGTGCGGCTATCGTTTCAGGATTGCCGCAGCGCGAGGACCATAATCTGGTGGTGCGGGCAATTGCTCTTCATCTTGGGCAAGATCCCGCTGCACTGGCCCTTTCCGCAGCCTGAAAAATTGATATTCGGAGAATGAACGATGTCGCTTGAAAACGTGGTCGCGCTGGCGCGCAACGAAGAAGGTATTGCTGCTGCGGTTGATATTCTCAAGCAGCGCTTCGGGGAGCGCGCGCAGACCGGCCAGGCCATACGCGAGCAGCACGGTCACACTACGACCTATGTGCCGACGCAAGCGCCCGATGTCGTGATCTTTGCCGAGACCACGCAGGATGTGCAGGATGTGGTGCGGATTTGCGCCGAACATCGCGTTCCGGTGATCGCTTTCGGTGCGGGTTCTTCGCTGGAAGGCCAGGTGAACGCGCCGGCAGGCGGGGTATCGCTTGATCTGACCCGGATGAACCGCGTGCTGGCTGTTCATGCGGAAGACCTCGATTGCGTGGTAGAGCCGGGGATTGCGCGCCGCGAGCTCAACGAATATCTGCGCGACACAGGTCTGTTCTTCCCCATCGATCCGGGAGCGAACGCGACGCTCGGCGGCATGGCTTCGACGCGCGCTTCCGGCACAAACGCAGTGCGCTATGGCACGATGCGCGAGAATGTGCTGGCGTTGAAAGCGGTGATGCCTGACGGACGGCTGATCGAGACATCGAAGCGGGTCAAGAAAACAGCAGCGGGCTACGATCTCACCCGGCTTTTGATCGGTGCGGAAGGCACGCTCGGGATCATCACCGAACTGACGCTGAAACTACAGGGAATTCCTCAAGCGGTTTCCGGCGGCATCTGCCCGTTTCCCGATGTGGAATCGGCTTGTCGTACCGTGATCGAGACCATCCAGATGGGTATTTCGGTTGCGCGCATCGAACTCGTCAATGCGCTCCAGATGGAAGCGCTGATCCTCCACTCCAAATTGCCTTACAAGGCACAGCCTTATCTTTTCGTCGAATTTCACGGTACGGAAAGCGGCGTTGCCGAGCAGGCGGAGGTTTTCGGCGAGATCGCTGCCGGCAACGGCGGCGGCGCGTTTCGCTGGACGGCGGATGCCGATGAGCGCGACAGGCTCTGGCGCGCGCGGCACGAGGCCTATTTCGCGTCATTCCTGCTGCGTCCCGGTTGCAAGGGTGTTTCCACCGATGTCTGCGTGCCTATTTCGCGCCTTGCCGATTGCATCGCTGAAACCGAAAAGGATCTGGCGCAGAGCAATCTGATTGCGCCGATTGTCGGCCATGTCGGTGACGGGAATTTTCATCTCCTGCTGCTTCTCGATACCGATGACGCTGCGGAAATGGAGCGCGCGGAAGCGTTCATGGACCGTCTTGTAAGGCGCGCTATCGCCATGGAAGGTACATCGACCGGCGAGCACGGCATCGGTCAGGGCAAGATGAAGTATCTCGCCATCGAACTTGGCAATACAACCGACTATATGCGCGTGATCAAGAAAGCGCTCGATCCCGATAACATCATGAACCCCGGAAAAATGCTGATTTGACGAGTCAAATCAGCATTTTGAATCCTGTCTTTCACAATGCGATTCACGCGACGCCGTGATTTCGTCCGACGGCGAGGATTTTGCCTTGTTGTCGCCGAACCGATGTCGTTATGTTGCAGGAATAAAGACAGCGTGATTCACCCTTTGTTTCATGCCAATTTGCAATTCGCTTGTTTAACCGGAGCTGGTTCTTGGGCCGCATTTTCGTCATCGTCGGCGGGCTTCTCGTGCTGCTATTGACCGCGGCGCTGATGGTGCCGCCATTTGTCGACTGGAGCGGCTATCGGGCCGATTTCGAGCGCGAGGCCAGCCGTATTCTGGGCCGTCCCGTCAAGGTCGCGGGCGATGTGAGCGCACGGCTGCTGCCGTTCCCCTCAGTCGCTTTTTCCGACGTGCGTGTGGGGGCCGATGCCGGACATCCGGCGATGACCGTCGATACATTCTCAATGGATGCGGAGCTGATGCCCTTCCTGCGTGGGCAGGTGCTGATTTTCGATATGCGCGTGGAGCGTCCGCGAGTGACGATCTCGCTCGACAAGGCCGGAACGATCGATTGGGCGATCCGGCCTTCGACGCCACTCAAGCCGTCGCAGATCAGGCTTGAGCGGCTTTCGGTAAGCGATGGAGTCATAACGTTTCGCGATGAGGCTACCGGGCGCAGCCATGTCGCGACGGCGTTGAATGCGGTGATTTCGGCCAACAGTCTCGCGGGCCCGTGGCAGGCGAACGGAACGCTCAATCTCGGTGAGCGGAAGCTGGCGATTGATCTGACGAGCGGAGAAGCGAAGCCGGACGGTTCGCTGCGCCTGCGCGCGCGTATTTCGCCGGAGGCCATTCCGGCTGTCTTCGAAACGGACGGCGATGTTGCACTGACGGAAGGGCGTTTGCACTATGCGGGCGACTTCTCGGTGCGTTCCGCCGATCTTGTCACGCAGGGCATCAGAAACCAGACAGCGACCAACGAAAAGCCGTTCTTCAGCGACCTTCGCCTCTCGGGCAAGTTCGATGCCGATACAAATCGCTTCGATGCCAGCGAATTTCGCATGGAGCAGGGGCCTGCCGACAATCCCTATGTGGTGAATGGCAAGGCGCTTATCGACTTTGGCGTTAAGCCGAGTTTCCAGATCAGCGCGGACGGGCAGCAGCTTTACTGGGGGCCGGTCGAGACCGCGGAAGATCAGCAGGCCGCACCTGCAATGCCGGTGGCAGACCGCATCGCCATTGCCCGCCGGGTGCTGGAACAGTTGCCGATACCGGGCATTCCGGGCAATGTCGACCTGCGTCTGCCCGCTGTGATCGCGGGCGGAACGACCATTCGATCAGTGACCGTCAATGCCGAGCCGGATGGTGCGGGATGGAATATCCGCCAGTTTGCCGCCGATCTTCCGGGGCGTACCAAGATCGAGGCGAAGGGCAAACTTTCCGTGGGGCGCGATTTCGGCTTTGTCGGCGATTTGCTGGTTGCTTCGCGCCAGCCGTCCGGTCTTGCTGCATGGCTCAACGAGACAGTTGATGAATCGATCCGGAAACTCGACGGCGCCGGATTCTCCGGCATGGTTGATCTGCGTGACACTGTCCAACGTATCGACGATCTGGAAATCGGTCTGGGGCAGACCTCGCTGAAAGGCTCGTTTCTGCGTCAGGTCAATGGAGCAGCCCAACCTTCGGTCGATATCACTCTGGGCGGTGGTGTGGTGGAAAGTGATGCATTACATGCATTTACCGCTTTTTTCTCCAGTGGCGACGGGATGTCGATCCTGGACGGGCAGGCACTGAATATCGGTTTCAAGGCCGGTCCCGTCCGCTATCAGGATATGGAGGCGGGTAGTGTCGATATGGCGCTGCGGCTGCATGACGGACGGTTCGATTTCGACCGATTGATGATCCAGGACGTCGCGGGTGCGACATTGACCGCGACCGGGGCCTATGAGCCTTTCGCCAATACGCCGTCGGGTTCGTTGGACGCGACGATCCTTTCCCAGGATCTCTCCAGGTTCTTGTCGGTGATGACGAACCGCTATCCTCATTTACCGCTTTTTCACGCGCTCTCAACACGGGCCGGTAATTTCCCCGGTCTTTTTGCGGATAGCGAGATCAATGTTCTCGTGAATGCCGTCGCGCCCGCCAGACCGCAGTCTGAGAACGGTGATGGCAAGAGCCGGTCGGCCAAGAGTGCGCGAGCCACCGACGTCAAAACGAAGGATTCAGCAGGGAGCGGCGAGTTCTCGTTCAGCGTTACCGGCAAATCAGGCGGCATGAAGCTGGATCTGTCCGGCACCGCGAGCGGTGGCGAGAATGACAGTGAGCCTTTGCAGATGCAGCTGAACGGAACGGCCACTTCCGATGAGGGGGAGGCCGTGCTGGCGTTGATAGGGTTGCCATCATTACCGCTGGGACTTGCCGGCGAACTGACCGCCGATCTCACCATGCAGGGCGCGCCGAGCGCTGGCATGCGCACCTTGCTTAAACTTACTGCGCCGGACGGAACAGCTTCGGCAGACGGGGTGATTTCGCTTGTCGGCGGTGACATTGCGGCCAGTGGAAAGGCGCAGGTGAAGTCTGCCGATCTGCAGCCGTTCATTGCCACTGCAGGCTATGCGCTGCCGGGCTTCGGCGAAGGTCTTCCTGCCGATCTTACCAGTGATTTCCAGTTTGCCAAGGGCATGCTCCGCTTTCCAAATCTGGCGGGCACGCTCGGCGGCGATGACATATCCGCTCGTGTCGAGGCGAATTTCGCCGATAGCGGTTTGCCTCAACTGAAGGGCGAGGCGAAATTCACGTCCCTGGAAATCGACAGCCTCGCGGCTATCATGCTTGGCCAGGATGCTTTCGAGCCGGGCAAGGGGACTGCTAAGGCACGTGCAAAATCCATCTGGCCGCGTGGTGCGTTTGCTGTGCGTCCCTCATTGCCGCTGCTTCTCGACATGAAGCTGAGTGTGGCGAAAGCGGGGATGGGAAACTTCGGAACGATCACCGATTTCTCGACGCGATTGCAAAAAAGCATGGACAGCTTGAGTTTTGCGGAAATGACCGGCAGCTGGGCGGGCGGGTATCTGATGGGCAATGTTTCCCTGCGCAACAGTGACAGGAATGCGCTGCTTTCCACCGATCTGAAATGGGAAGGTGCCGAATTTGGCGACTTTTATCGTGTCGGGGATGGAAACGCGCCTCTGGGTGGTGTCGTCAAGGCGGCGCTGACGTTGAATGGCAGCGGTGAAAATCTGGCCGCGCTTGTTGGTTCGCTTGCCGGTTCGGCAAGCCTCGATGTCGAGAACTTCACGGTTGGCGGTCTCGATAGCACAGCCTTGCCAGCGATGATGTCTGCTGCCAACGCCATTGGCGACCAGCCTGCGGGGGCAGACAAGCTTGATGTAAAGCGCTTTGGCCAGATCGCGGATAAAGCCACGGGGCAGGGCCAGTTTGCACCGGGCAAAGCGCGGTTCGACTTCACCGTGGCGGGCGGAATTGCGCGCATGGCTGCCGCCAGCCTGAATGATGGCAATGCAGCCTTGTTGAGCGATTTACAGCTTGATCTTTCGACGCTTGGAGTTGGCGGCAACGGGACGTTTACATTCCAAAGCGCGGATGGCGGGGATGTGGGTATTGCGCCGCAAGTGGCTTTCTCGCTGGGGGGGACTTATACCGCGCCAGATGTGCGTTTCGATCGCCAGCCACTGGTTCAGTTTCTCACGCAGCGCGCGCTTGAACGCGAGCAGGAGCGCGTCGAAGCCATGCAGGCAAACCTGATGGAAAAGCAGCGTCTGCGCCGTCAGCTGGGTGTTTTCGAAGCCGATGCAGCAGAGCGCGAGCACTTGCAGCGGGAAGAGGAGGCGCGTCGCCGTGCGGAGGCCGACGCACGCGTGGCCGCGCAGAAAAGAGCAGAGGAAGAAGCCAAGCGACGCGAGGCAGAGCGGACTGAACCCGCCGTCAACCCGGCCGCAGGAACCAATACGCCGCTTGCCTCGCCCGAGGGCGGGCAATCGTTGAACGAGTTCCTCAAGAGCCTGGAGCCTGGGTCGGTCACGCCTGCGCCACAGCCTTGAGCGTGGTCACAAGTCAGCTCGTTGGCGAGACTTTCGATTTCAGCCAATCGAGCGCGCAGAGGCGAAGAGCGGAAGAGAGGTTCATGGCGCGGTCGCGCTTGCTGTCCACCTCGGCAACGAGTGCGGCCACCGACAGGCCGCGCACGCCTGCAATCTCTTCGATAATTTCAAAGAATGGGTCTTCGAGCGTGTAGCTCGTTGCATGGCCCCGGATGCTGACGGAATGCTTGCGCAGATGAGGGGTGATGCTCAAGTCCCACCGTCCGTTTCGTCTTTGCGTTCGAGACGGTTCTGATCCAAAAACTGCCCGGATTTGCGCGCTTCTTCACGGGTAAAATCTTTTTCGGCCTTTGTCCGGCCAAAAAGAATGCGATTCTGTTCAGCCTGCTTTTCCTTGACGTCGCGGGCCTTCTTCTTCCTGAACTGGCGCAGATTGACGATATCGCTCATGAAGGCTCACGCAGGTCGGTAAAACTGTCCAAACCTATACCCTGCATACAGGCGTGCCTGCAAGCCCAGGGCGCCCATCATGCACCCGCGCCCTTCTGCGCTTAGCGTTTCGGCTCTTTCGGATTGGTGAGCCACCAAATGGCCAATGAAACTACAATAAGCAGGAGAAGGCCGATGGTCATTTGCCACAAAGGAAAGTTCACTGCGTCACTTGTCATGAAGAACGCCGCAATAATGCCGCTTACCCAAAGAACTGCCTGAGCGATCAATCGAAGCATAGTATTCCCGCATGAAACTGGTTTCCGTCTTGTCCATATCTACTATCCCGCACGCATCTTGCCTTGATTGAAGTCAAGGCAAGATCAAGGAACTTTATTCTTTTGCGGATGGTTTTGCGTCGATACGGGCGCCAGAACGGTTCCGGCTTTTACGCATGTGTTATTGAGGCGGGATTGAAATCAGCTCGGTGAGCTGATTTCTCCGTCAATGCGCTTCATGGCGCACGATCCCTATTTCTTGCGAAAAGCGTCGAGGGAAACCACATCGGCTGAAGGCTTGGGAGCCTCTTCATCACCGTCGGGCTTGTCCTCGCCCTTAGCTGCGGCAGCTTCTTTTTCGGCGGCGGTTTTGCGCGACTTTGCCTTGGGTTTTGCCGGTTTTTCGCTCGGGCTGTCCTCGGAAAGTATCTCAATGGAAGAGACGTTTGCGCCTTCATCGTTATCGCTTGCGGGCTGAGCTGCCGATACATCGAACTCCAGTTCGAAATTCACCGACGGATCGTAGAAACCACGAACGGCAGCAAAGGGGACAATCAGCCGCTCGGGAATGTCGCCGAACGAAAGACCGACTTCAAAAAGCTGGTCCGTGACCTGCATGTCCCAAAACTGGTGCTGCAACACGATGGTCATCTGTTCGGGATATTTTTCCTTCAGGCGCGACGATATGCGTACACCTGGCGCTCCGGTGAGGAACGTGATGAAGAAGTGATGATTTCCCGGCAAGCCAGCCTTCGCCACCTCCGCAAGAACCTTGCGAATGACGCCGCGAAGGGCTTCCTGAGCGAGAATATCGTAACGGATCAAATCCTGTACCATGGTTTGCTTATCCCACGGATTCGCAGGGCGATGTCAAGTTTGTTCTCACAGGAAGCGGTGATATATGGCACGAAAATGCGCTGTCATTTTTGCGCGTGGTCGTCAGGGGCAATTTTTGCAAGAAAATGCGCGATGATTTCCGCTAAGGTTGTGACGGTGCGGTTTCGCACGTCCCGAACGCCATCAGGAACGTGCGTACGCCGTTAATGGCGCTCTTTTCCAAAATAGCATCGTCCAGATTCTGTCCTGCCAGCATATGAAAATGCGTGTCGGCATTGATCAGCGCGAGAAAATGGCGCGCCGCGATATCTGGGTCCTTGATATTCAGATGCCCGGCCAGAGCAAGCCGCGAGAGGCATGCAGCAATAGCCGGGACTGTCTGGGCCGGTCCCTTGCTGCTGCATATATTGCCAGCAAAGGGCAGATCGCCATCGTTGGATTGCATCAATTTGCGCAGGAAAGTGCCCGACGGATCGTAAACGCAGTTTCTGCTCATGCGAATTGCGAATGCTACGAGGTTCTTTTCCATGTCTTCGCCCGTCTGGGGGAAGGTGGAGAGAACAGCGAAGAGGCTCGCATTCATCCTATCGAGCGAATCCTCGATGACGGCAGCCAGAAGGGCTTCCTTGTCGCGGTAATGATTGTAGATCGTCTGGCGCGAGACGCCAGCCTCGCTGGCAATGAGATCGATACTCGCTCCCTGAAAGCCGTCGCGATAGAAAACGCGTGCCGCGGAACACAAGATGAAGTCACGCTTCATACACTGCCCCGGCTTCAGCGAAGCAGGGCTTGCGCCCTTTTCAGGGGTGGTGCGCTTATGCGGCAGGGTAGCCATATCGATTATGTCAGTAGGTTTCATGACATCAACATATGATAGCTTGACCTTTTGGACAATGGTGTCTAATTTTACATCAATGTCAAATCTGTTTTGACGTTTCGTCTACAATGCCTTCTGCTGCAGCCGGTTCTACGGTTACGCTGCCTCGATTACAGGCTCCGTTTGCGTTGATCGAATCCAAAACAAGTAGCGGAAACACATAGTTATCATTCCTGTGCTGATTTTGCGATCCCAGCGGAACCATTCTCCCAAGCTTTGCTGGTGATCCGGGATCAGTGCGGGAGTCTCACGAAACATTGATGAAAGCGCGTCCCCCATGACCTCCAGTCTCATGCGCAATGCCATCATTCTTGGCCTTCTTTCCGCCATTGGCCCCTTCGCCATCGATATGTATCTGCCGGCGCTGCCGACAATCGCCGCCGATCTTCACGCGGAAACCGGCGCTGTGCAGATGAGTCTTCTGGCCTTCTTCATCGCGCTTGCCATAGCGCAGCTTTTTTGCGGCCCGCTGTCCGACATGGTGGGGCGCAAGCTGCCGCTTTATGGCGGGCTTGCCTTGTTTGCGGTGGGCAGCGTGGGCTCGGCACTGGCGACCGATATTGATGTACTGGTGTTGTTCCGCTTCCTGCAGGGGCTGGGTGCGGCTGCCGGGATGGTGATCCCGCGCGCGGTGGTGCGCGACCTGCATACGGGCATCGAGGCGGCGCGGCTCATGTCGCTTTTGATGCTTGTCTTCTCCATTTCGCCGATTCTGGCACCTTTGACCGGTTCGGTCATCATCAGCTTCTTCGGCTGGCGTGGTGTCTTCTGGGCGGTGCTGATCGCGGCGCTTATCGGCATCATTCTTGTGGCCACGGCGCAAAAGGAAACGCGCACGGCGGAGGCCCGTCTTGAAAGCAGTATCGGCAGCGCCCTGCGTGGCTATGGACGCCTGTTGAAGGATCGCTATTTTCTCGGCCTGGTCTGCATAGGCGGTTTCGGCATTGCGTCCTTCTTCGTCTATCTGGCCAATTCGTCCTTTGTGTTGATTGATCATTACGGCCTGACGCCCAGCCAGTATGCGCTGGCATTTTCGGCCAATGCGGTGTCTTTCTTCGGCGTCTCGCAACTTAATGGCTTTCTGGGCGCGCGGTTCGGCCTGAAGAAGGTGATGCGCGTTGCGGTGTCAGGATTTGCGGCGGCGATGCTTGCCATGTTCGCGGCGGCGCTGATGGGGCATCAATCGCTGTGGATGATCGCCGGGTTCCTGTTCGTGGGTTACGGCTTTCTGGGCCTTGTCATTCCGACGACGGCCGTTCTGGCTCTGGAAGAGTACGGTGAAATCGCCGGCACGGCTTCCGCTCTCATGGGTACATTGCACTTCGTTATCGGGGGTATAGCAATCGGCATCACCGGTTCGTTTTTCGACGGAACGGCGCTCCCGATGGTTGGCGGCATTGCCTGCTGCGCACTGACCGCATTTGTGCTGACGCAGATCGTTCTTGCGCGCAGAGCTAGTGGACTCGATACGGAAACGGCTGCAGCTTGATCTGATGGAAAAATAAATGAGGGCTTCCTTGGAAGCCCTCAACGGCCATATTGCTTGTATGTGCATATGGGAAATTGTCGCTGGCTGGAGGATGACTACTTCCAGGCTGCCGGCGTCAGGCACTCGCCTCCAGCAGCAAGAAATGATCGATGTTTTTGAAACGCTTACGCTTCCAAAGGATAAAACGGTGATTGCGGTTGGCCACGTTAAACGGGGCAGGTTTACGCAACGATGTGCGAAAACGACAAATGTACCTTGAATGAAATGGCGAAACCCGAGCAGGCCTGTCTGACTGAGCACTGGAATGACTGCCCATATCTGGCAATGCAGTTTAAAGAGGCAATATTGTTTCTTGGAGCCAGCACAAGAGCAGGAGTGGTCACCTTCAAATTTTCCGGCGATGACGGTCGATAGAGCGGGACGCAAATGCTGAACCGGCCGGTGGCAATGCCATCGGTATGCAGTAACGGCCTATACTGGTAATGCGGAAAAGAAGTGGAGGCTTCTGTTGCCAGGTGCCTCCGAACCCCGCCTTAAGGTGCTAACCCTAAGGGCTTAGGTCGGGTTTCCCGCGCCGCCATTAGGCAGCGAGAGCGTAACCCTTAGCGTTGTTGTCATTTGCAACTACACTTTTGACCCGATAACGGTGGTATCATGCCGAGTAAAAGAGCGATCTTTACACCCTTGTCGATCCTGTTTCGCCCCCGCCACAACACAAACCGGCATCCTTGTTGACCGCCCGCTTGTGCTCTGGTGGAGGCGCCGGGTACCGCCCCCGGGTCCAATAGGTTTATTACACCGTCCATTTATTACCATAGCTGGCTTGCGCCAGCAGGACTTATATAAGCGCGGTTTGGCCCGATTGGAAGAGGGCTTGCGCGTTTTAACGGGTAGTGTCGATCAGCCCTGGCCAACAGCTTTTGCGTTCATTTTCCATTGACAGCGTGTCTGGGCTGGTCAATCCTCGCAATATATCGGGGCCTTTCATGCTGATGATGAATCGCTGCAGGTCAGGCTCCGGGGACTGAAACGGGGATGAACACCCCAATCTGAGGAGAGTGGATATATGAGTGAATATCTCGCGGATGTCCGTCGCTATGATGCTGCCGCCGATGAAGCCGTAGTCGAAAAGATCGTCAAGCATCTCGGCATTGCACTGCGCAATCGCGATTCTTCGCTCGTTTCGGCGACCGATCCGGAAGAATTGAAGCGCGTCCGCACAAACTGGGTGGCCAAGAAGCTCGGCATCAGCGACGAAGCCAAGGGTGATGAAGTCGTGGCCCATGTGGCGGAAGTGATGAAGGGCGACCGCAACAAGAATCGCGTTACGTTCTATTATCTCGTTGCCAAGCAGCTCGGTAAACTCGGCGATCTTTGATTTCCGAACCGTTTCACTGCTGATTTTGAAGCCCCGGTGCCCTGCGCCGGGGTTTTTCCTTATAGTAGCCCAAGACGAATCGGCTTCGGAACATCCTCATGCGCACTTATCTCGATCTTCTCCAGCATGTGCTCGACAATGGCGTCGACCGCGGCGACCGCACGGGCACGGGCACGCGCTCCGTTTTCGGTTATCAGATGCGCTTCGATCTGGGCGAGGGCTTTCCGGTGCTGACCACCAAGAAGCTGCATCTGCGCTCGATCATCCATGAGCTTTTGTGGTTTCTGAAGGGCGACACCAATATCGCTTATCTCAAGGAAAACGGTGTCTCCATCTGGGATGAATGGGCGGACGAGAACGGCGATCTCGGACCTGTCTACGGTTATCAATGGCGCTCATGGCCCGCACCGGACGGACGGCATATCGACCAGATCGCCAATCTTATGAAGATGCTGCACGGAAATCCCAATTCGCGACGGCTGATCGTTTCCGCGTGGAACCCGGCGCTGGTCGATGAAATGGCTCTGCCGCCATGTCATTGCCTGTTTCAGTTCTATGTCGCGGACGGAAAGCTTTCCTGCCAACTTTATCAGCGTTCGGCGGATATTTTCCTTGGCGTGCCGTTCAATATCGCATCCTATGCGCTGCTGACCATGATGATCGCTCAGGTGGCTGGCCTCAAACCGGGCGAGTTTATCCATACGCTCGGGGATGCGCATATCTATTCCAATCATTTCGAGCAGGCCCGCCTGCAGCTGACGCGCAAGCCGAAGCCGCTTCCAGTGATGCGGATCAATCCGGATGTGAAGGATCTCTTCGCGTTTCGCTTCGAGGACTTTACGCTGGAAGGTTATGAGGCCGATCCCAGCATCAAGGCTCCGATTGCGGTATGAATGACAATATGAACACGCAAAGGCCGATTGTTTCCATCATCGTCGCGGCGACCGAGAACAATGTCATCGGGCGCGATAACGATATGCCCTGGCGGCTTTCGACCGATCTGAAGCGCTTCAAGGCGTTGACGCTTGGAAAGCCCGTCATCATGGGGCGGCACACATGGGAATCGATCGGACGGCCCTTGCCGGGACGGCCCAATATTGTCGTGAGCCGTGACGCTGCATTTCAGGCCGACGGCGCGCAGATTGCCGGTTCGCTGGAAGAGGCGATTGTGCTGGGGTGCAAACTTGCTGTCGAGATGGATAGCCATGAAGTCTGCATTATCGGTGGCGGCAAGATTTATGCGCAGGCCCTGGCGTTGGCCGAGCGTGTTCATTTGACGCGCATACTGGCCGTGATCGAGGGTGATACGCATTTCCCGGAAATCGATCCACAGGAATGGTATGTTTCTTCGGCGGAAGACGTGCCTGCGGGTGACAAGGACAGCCATCCGACGCGCTATATGGTCTACGAAAGACGGCCCGCGTAAAGCATAGTGCACGAATTTTGTCGCCTTCGCGTTGAAAGCGGCCCTCGCGATGCCTATAAAACGGAAACATTAGTTGATGACGGGAGTTCGCACCTTGCTTCCCCGTCTCGCGGACGAGAGGTGAGGATGCCCTGGAGTAATCAGAACGGCGGCGGCGGCCCATGGGGCGGCGGCGGCGATAACAACAATAACAACAATAATGGACCCTGGGGGCAGGGGCCGAAGACCCCGCGCGGCGGCGGTCAGAATACGCCGCCTGATCTCGAGGATATTCTGCGCAAGGGCCAGGATCGCCTGAAACAGGTGTTTCCGGGCGGCAAGGGTGGTGGTGGCGGCAATCGCTCGATCTATTTTCTCATCGGGGCTGCGGTGCTCGGTTTCTGGCTTTTCCAGTCCGTCTACACTGTGCAGCCGGACGAGCTGGCGGTTGAACTGCGCTTTGGAAAGCCCAAGGCCGAGGTTTCCGAACCTGGCCTGCATTTCCATTGGTGGCCGATCGAAACCTATGAAAAGGCGCAGATCGTCGAAAAGCAGATCAATATCGGCGGGCAGGGCTCGCGCACTGCGACGCAGGGGCTGATGCTGACGGGCGACCAGAACATCGTCAATGTTCAGTTCTCGGTGCTTTACCGTGTTTCCGATCCCCGCGCTTATCTCTTCAATGTCGACAGCCCCGATGCCATGGTGCAGCAGGTTTCCGAAAGCGCGATCCGCGAGATCGTCGGACGCCGCCCGGCTCAGGATGTCTTCCGCGACAACCGTTCGGCAATCGCGTCGAGCGTTCGCGATATCGTTCAGCAGACGCTGGACAACTACAATACGGGTATCCAGATCAACGCCGTATCCATCGAAGATGCAGCACCGCCGCGTGAAGTGGCAGATGCCTTTGATGAAGTGCAGCGTGCTGAACAGGACGAAGACCGCTTCGTGGAAGAAGCCAACCAGTATTCCAACCAGAAACTGGGTCAGGCTCGGGGTGAGGCGGCACAGCTTCGCGAAGAGGCGGCTGCTTACAAAAACCGCGTTGTTCAGGACGCGGAAGGTGAATCCCAGCGCTTCAGCTCGGTTCTCAGCGAGTATGAAAGGGCCCCCGAGGTCACGCGTAATCGTCTCTTCCTGGAGACCATGGAACAGGTGCTGCAGAGCACCAAGAAGGTCATCGTAGAACCCGGAAAGGACGTTGTGCCCTATCTCCCGCTGAACGAACTGATGCGTCAACAGCCGCGCACCGGCACGAATGCGACCACGACCACGACGAATAGCGGAGGTGCCCAGTAATGGTTCAGAACAGACTTCCAATCATTGGTGGTATTATCGCCATTGTCGCCTTCCTCATCTATTCCTCGGTCTTCATCGTCTCCGAACGTCAGCAGGCAATTGTCTTGCGCTTCGGTCAGATCGTGAATGTGGAGACTGAACCAGGCATCTACTTCAAGCTACCTTTCGGCTTCCTTGATGCCGATACAGTACAGATGATCGATGACCGTCTGCTGCGCTTTGACCTCGACGATATCCGTGTTCAGGTTTCGGGCGGTAAGTTCTATGACGTGGATGCTTTCCTCGCCTATCGCATTACGGATGCCCGCAAGTTCCGTGAAACGGTTTCGGGTAGTACTCTGCTTGCTGAACAGCGTTTGCGTACACGTCTCGACGCGGCTCTCCGCGGTGTTTACGGCCAGCGCGGCTTTGAAGCAGCCTTGTCGGAAGAGCGTGGCGATATGATGCGGGAAGTGGCGAATCAGCTCCGTCCGGATGCGACCTCGCTCGGCCTGACCATTGAGGATGTGCGTATCCGCCGCACCGATCTGACGGCAGAAGTCTCGCAGCAGACTTACGACCGTATGAAGGCGGAACGTCTGGCGGAAGCCGAGCGTCTGCGCGCGCGTGGCCGTGAAGCTGCCCAGCGTATCCGCGCTATTGCTGATCGTCAGGTGGTGGAAACTCTTGCGGAAGCGCGTAAGGAATCGGAAATCCTCCGCGGTGAGGGCGATGCCCAGCGCAGTGAGATCTATGCGAAGTCAGCTTCCAAAGATCCGGGCTTCTTTGCCTTCTATCGCTCGATGGCCGCTTATCGCAAGTCGCTTCAGACGCCGGACACGACGCTTGTTCTCTCGCCGGATTCGGAGTTCTTCAAGTTCTTCCGGGACGCTGGCGGTAAACTGGCGACACCCGCCCAGTAAATTCTGGAACAAGCGCTCATGAGCGATTTTTTAGCCGCCGTAGGTCTTCTCCTCGTTTTCGAAGGGCTGCTCTACGGCGGCTTTCCGTTTTTCGCGAAAAAACTGGCGCGCGACGCAAGTGAAGCGCCTGAAAGCATGCTGCGGATCGCCGGGATCGTGGCGCTTGCAATCGGCGTTGGGATCATCTGGCTAGTCAGGGGGTAAGTTCCGGTCCGCTCCGGTTTTATTTACGCATGTCGTTATGGATCGAAGCGGGGTGTGAAATCGGTCCGGCGGGCCGATTTTCCGGCAAAGGCGGTTTCCTCTTTTCCACGACATGCTCTATTTCTTGCTCCGGCTCTATGCCGGGCCGCAAACAGGCCTTATTTTGCGGCAATCTAGCGTTGGGTCGTTAGACCGGATCATTTTACCGCAGGCAGACAGGATCGGAGCGGAGCTTCATGAGAATTGCACCGAAGGCGGGTTTTCTTCGCACTTTATTTGCAACCGTGGCATTGAGCGCGACGGCGCTGACCGGAACCGTTTCGATTGGCATGCAGCCTGCTGTGGCCGCGCAGGGACCGGCCTCCGTTGCCGATATTGCTGCGGGACTGCTCGATGCGGTGGTGAATATTTCGACTTCGCAGACGGTGAAGGAAGATGGCGGCGACGATGGTGCAGTGCCTATGCCGCAAGTACCGGAAGGATCGCCCTTTCAGGAGTTTTTCAAGGACTTCTTCAATGAGAAGGAAGGCGCGCAAGGGGACGAATCGCGCAAGGTACAGTCGCTTGGCTCGGGATTCGTCATCGATGCCGAGAAGGGCTTCATCGTCACCAACAACCATGTGATCGCCGATGCCGATGAAATTGAGGTCAATTTCAACGACGGCTCCAAGCTGAAAGCGGAACTCGTCGGGAAAGACATCAAGACCGATCTTGCCGTCCTGAAAGTTGATCCGTCGAAACACAAGCTTAAGGCCGTGCAGTTCGGTAATTCGGAAAAAGCCCGCATAGGCGACTGGGTTCTGGCCATCGGCAATCCGTTCGGCCTTGGTGGAACAGTGACTGCGGGTATCATTTCCGCGCGTAAGCGCGACATCAATTCCGGCCCCTATGACGATTTCATCCAGACCGACGCGGCAATCAATCGCGGCAATTCCGGCGGTCCGCTGTTCGATATGGACGGCAAGGTGATCGGCATCAATACGGCGATCATTTCCCCTTCGGGCGGCTCCATCGGCATCGGCTTCGCCATCCCTGCGGAAATGGCTGTGGGGGTGATCGATCAGCTCAAGGAATTCGGCGAGGTGAAGCGCGGTTGGCTTGGCGTGCGTATTCAGCCGGTGACGGAGGATATTGCCGACAGTCTGGGCCTCAAGGAGGCCAAAGGGGCGCTGATCGCCGGGCTGATCGAGAATTCCGGCGTTGACAATAAAGCCATTGAAGCAGGCGATGTGGTGATCCGCTTCGACGGTAAGCCCGTCAATACGGCGCGTGACTTGCCGCGTCTGGTTGCGGAAAGCCCGGTCGATAAGGATGTGGAGATTGTTGTTATCAGGAAGGGCGAAGAAAAAACGCTGAAGGTGAAGCTGGGCCAGCTTGTCGAAGACGACAAGAGTATGGAGAAAGCGACCGAAGATCAGGCGCCCGCACCGGACGCCGAGAATGGCGAGGAAGGGCAGGCAACACCCGATACGCCGAAGAATGAACGGAAGAATGAAGCCGGTCCAAGCGTTCTTGGCATGAAGCTCGGTGAGCTGAATGACGATGTTCGCGGCGAGTTTGGGATTGCCGAAGACGTGGAGGGCGTCGCTATCCTCTACGTGGCTCCGGGATCGGCCGCTGGCGAAAAGCGGATCGAGACCGGCGATGTTATCGTCGATATTGGACAGGTTACGGTGAAAACACCCACGGATGTGAAAAAGCGGATCGATGTGCTGCGTCGCGAGGGGCGCAAGAACGCTCTGCTGATGCTGGCTTCGCGCTCCGGCGAACTGCGTTTTGTGACCGTCCGGATCGATTGAACGCATTTATCGACAAGAAAAGCGGCACCGCAGAAACCCTGCGGCGCCGTTTTTGTGTCTCGCATGTCTTGTTCCAAAAGAGAGCCCCGCTTTCAGAAGACATGCTATAGCCGCAACGTGTTCAAAAGAGATTCGAGCCGGATGCGGAGCGGCGCTCACGGAGTTGATGCGAGTTGGAAACTGTCGATATAGTCGTGATAGGCGCTGGGGCAGCCGGAATGATGTGCGCAATCGAGGCGGCGAAACGGGGCCGTTCGGTGCTGGTTGTCGATCATGCCAAGGCGCCGGGTGAAAAAATTCGCATCTCGGGCGGCGGTCGCTGCAATTTCACCAACCTTCATGCCAGCCCCAAAAACTTCCTTTCCGAAAATCCGCGTTTCTGTATTTCGGCGCTGAGCCGTTATACGCAACGGGATTTCATTGCGCTGATCGAGCGTCACGGCATCGCCTATCATGAAAAAACACTGGGCCAGCTGTTTTGTGATGGTTCTGCCTTGCAGATCATCGATATGCTGGTCGGCGAGATGAAGCGGCACCGGGCGCGTCTGAAGCTTTCCTGCGGTGTGGGAGCGGTTCAAAAATCCGAAAACGGGTTTGTGCTGCAATTAACCGACGGGCCGGTGCGCTGCCGGTCGCTGGTCGTCGCATGCGGGGGGAAGTCCATTCCCAAAATGGGCGCGACGGGCTTCGGATACGATATCGCCGCGCAGTTCGGGCTGCGCCTTGTCGAAACGCGCCCCGCACTGGTGCCGCTGACGTTCGACCCCGGCACGCTGGAACGCCTGAAGCCATTGGCGGGTGTCGCGGTCGATGCGGTCGTCGCTTGCGGGAAGACCCGGTTTTCCGAAGCCATGCTGTTCACGCATCGTGGCATCAGCGGCCCGTCGATCCTCCAGATTTCCTCTTACTGGCGTGAAGGGGATGAAATCCGCATAAGCATGTTGCCGGGTATGGATATTTTCGAGGCATTGCGCGACCAGCGCAGGCAGAACGGCAAGCAGGCGTTGCAAACGGCCCTTTCGCTCTTCCTGCCGAAAAAACTGGCGCAAACCATTGCGCAGGATGTCGGGGTACGGGGCAACCTTGCCGATATGTCCGACAAGGTGTTTCGGCGTGTGGAAGCCGCAGTCAATGACTGGCGCATAAAGCCTGCCGGTTCTGAAGGTTATCGCACCGCTGAAGTCACACTTGGCGGCGTGGATACGCGCGATCTGGATTCAAAGACGATGGAAGCCAGATCGGTGCCGGGTCTCTATTTTATCGGCGAAGTGGTCGATGTAACCGGCTGGCTCGGCGGTTATAACTTTCAGTGGGCATGGTCGTCGGGCTGGGTTGCCGGTCAGGCTGCGTGAATTCGGTAGACCACGTGGCGCTTCAGATGCAGTGTTTCATCGGGCACGCCGGGGTGGTCGAAATCGCTTGATGCGTCCCGGTGCATGCCAAGGCGCTGCATGACGGCGATGGAGCGGTTATTATCGTGCACCGCGAAAGATACGACTTCCTTCAGACCGAGCGGTCCAAAGGCATGGTCGAGCAGCGCTTTTCCAGCTTCGGTCACATATCCTTTGCCCCAGAATGGGCGAGCGAGCCGCCAGCCGATTTCCACTGTGCCTTTTGGAAAATAGGGTTCCAGATCGGTGTGGGCGAGGCCTGCAAAACCGATGCACTGGCCGCTTTCCTTTTCCTCAAGTGCAGAGAAACCCAGTCCCGTTTCCACAATCGCTTTCTGTATCCGGTTGAAGGCCGCATCGGATTGCTGACGGTCACGGCGAAACGGGAAGAAACGCATCACTTCCTCATCGGAATTGATGATGTGGAACAGATCGCGGTCGCGGTCCTCCCAGTTGCGGATGATGAGGCGCGGCGTTTCAAGAACGGTCATTGAACGAAATCCGTTTTTCGATAGCCCTGAATATAAAGAAGCGCGGTCAGGTCGCAATGGTCGATACGCACTTTTGCTTCGGCGGCGACCGCCGGTTTGGCGTGGAGCGCAACACCGGTGCCCGCAAGCTGGATCATGCCGAGATCGTTTGCGCCGTCACCCACCGCGATGGCGTTTTCCGGCGTCAGGCCGAGACGGTCTGCTATTTCGAGCAGCTTTTCCACCTTCGCTTCACGCCCGAGGATGGGTTCCGTGACGCTGCCAGTCAGATATGCGCCGTCATCCAGGAGCGTGTTGGCGCGGTCTTCATGGAAGCCGATCATTTCGGCTATGCGATGGGTAAAGGATGTAAATCCGCCAGATACAAGCGCGGTGTAAGCGCCATGCTTGCGCATGGTGCGGACGAGTTCAGGTCCGCCAGGCGTGAGCGTGATGCGGGTCGAAATCACCTTGTCGATCACCGAAAGCGACAGCCCCTTCAACAACGCCACACGTTCGCGCAAGGCAGGCTCGAAAGCGATCTCGCCATTCATGGCGCGCGCGGTGATTGCGGCGACGTGCTCGCGCAGCCCTGCTTCCTCGGCCAGTTCGTCGATGCATTCCTGGCCGATCATGGTGGAATCCATGTCGGCGATCAGGATTTTCTTGCGGCGAGTTTCCTGTTCCTGCACTACGATATCCACGGGCGCGCCATCGAGAATAGCCCGCAATGCCGCATCGGCTTCTACCGCTCCCAACCCGGACGGCAAGGGAATATCGCAAGCGATATTGTCGGCGAGCCAGTAAAGTCCTGTTGCATTCACTGCCGTTGACGCTTTAATCCCCAGCGATGGAACAAGCGCGGCCTTGGCCGGATTGGCAATCAGAGTGGCGACAAGAGAAGCAGATCGGGACATGTGGAGCAATTCCTGCAATGGGTGAGGATGCGGTCAAGAATGCAATCCTGATAGCTGGCCCGACGGCCAGCGGCAAGTCGGCACTTGCCATTCGGATGGCCGAAGAGACGGGCGGTTTCATTGTGAATACCGATTCCATGCAGGTCTACGATGTTCTCGATCTCCTGACCGCCCGCCCGGGTGCGGACGAACTCAAGGCAGCCGAACACCATCTCTATGGCCATGTGCGTCCGTCGGTCTCCTATTCGACAGGGAAATGGTTCTCCGACGTGGAGGCGGTTCTGACCTTGCCCGACCTTGAAGGACGCACGCCGATTTTTGTCGGTGGAACGGGGCTGTATTTTCGAGCAGTGCTCGGTGGACTGTCGCAGATGCCGGAGGTATCGGAGGAAGTGCGCGATTATTGGAGGGAGCGTGTGAATTTTGACGGCGCGGAAGCGATGTACAAGATCCTGTGTGAACGCGATCCGGCCATCGCCACCACGCTGAGACCTACGGATTCCCAGCGAATCGCACGGGCATTGGAAGTCATCGACAGTACGGGAAAATCGTTGCTGGCGTGGCAGGAGTCCAAGGGTCAAATTCTGGTTGACGAGGGAACTGCCCGCAAGGTCGTGCTTTTGCCCGAGCGCCCCTGGCTCAACGAGCGCATCGCGAAACGTTTTGCACTGATGTGGGACAATGGCGCTATCGATGAGGTGCGCACCCTGCTGGCGCTTCGGCTCGACCCGGCCCTGCCAGCGATGAAAGCCATCGGGGTGCCGGAAATCGGCGCTTATCTCGACGGAGCCATGTCACGCGAGCAGGCGATCGAGCGCGCCGTCATCGCGACACGGCAATATGCCAAGCGGCAATCGACATGGTTTCGTAATCAGCTCGATGAAGGCTGGTCGGTTTGTGCCAATTCTGAAGATGCACTCGTTCGGTTAACGACACTGAAATAACTCGCTGGCACTCTCCGTCTCAGGAGAGGCGGGCGTGGACTATGCGATTTTACAAGTCGGAGCGGGCATTTTTTATTCTGATTATCCTGATGTGCGGGATCGGGGCGCTGCTCTATCGCGTTTACGTTGATCTGGGCCATCTGGAAACCATGGTGTTCGAGCCTTCCGTTGCCGAGATCGTGACCTTCCTCGGAAAACTCAGTCTTGCCGCCATATGGGTTCTGGTTGCGACTATTGCCTGCGGTGTCTTCCTTATCTACCCCCAGATACGCACGGAAGCGCTTGATCGCGGCAAGCTGCAGATTATCACCCGCAACCTTTCGGAACGTTCCGAGAGTCTTGAACTGGCCGCGCTGACCGACAGTCTAACCGGCATGCAGAACCGGCGTTATTTCGACGAAGCGATGCGGGAATATCTGGTACAGTTCAGCCGCATCGACAGGCCCGTGGGATTGATGATCATCGACCTGGATCATTTCAAATCGGTCAATGACATCTATGGGCACGACATCGGCGATGTCGTGCTGCAGGAAGTGGCGCGCTGCCTGCGGGACTACACGCGCTACCACGATGTCGTGGCGCGGCTGGGCGGCGAGGAATTTGCGGTGCTGGCGCCCAATATGGACGCAGAGCTGATGGTCAAGCTCGCCAATCGCATCCGCAAGGCGATATCCGCACTGGAGATCGATCTTGGCGATACGAAGCTGCAAGTGACGGTGAGTATCGGTTTGGCGGTCTGGGACCGGCGCGAAACGTCGAAGGATTTTTACGGGCGCGCAGACAAGATGCTGTACGCTGCCAAGAATATGGGGCGCAATCGCGTATGCGCGTAAGGTGTCCAACCGTGTTGCGTCGATGCCACGGCCTTGACTGTAGCCTTTTGAAATAAAATTATCGAATGAAGCGGCAATGCGGAAGAAAATATCCAGATGAGCGTATTTATGCGTTGACGACGCGATTTACGCCGATTACTGTCCGCTCCCATGAACACGATTATTATTCTTGTAGTACGGGCGCGCATGGGCAGGGTGGTGTAACCACCCGGCGAAAGCTCCCATGCGCGAAAGACAGGCTCCCTCGGGGGCCTTTTTTATTATCCAAACCTGACAATCGAAATGCAGACGAGACGGGAAGAGAACAATGACTGCAGGTAAACACGAGCCGGAGGCGACAAGCGCCAACACACGCGAGATGACCGGAGCGGAAATGGTTATCCAGGCGCTGATCGATCAGGGCGTGGAGCATATTTTCGGATATCCGGGTGGCGCGGTGCTTCCGATCTATGACGAGCTGTTCCAACAAGACAAGGTCCAGCACATTCTTGTTCGGCACGAGCAGGGCGCGGGTCACGCCGCTGAAGGCTATGCCCGTTCGACCGGCAAGGTAGGGGTAATGCTCGTCACCTCGGGACCGGGTGCAACGAATGCCGTTACACCTTTACAGGACGCACTGATGGATTCGATCCCGCTGGTCTGCATTTCCGGCCAGGTGCCGACGTCGCTCATCGGTTCCGATGCCTTTCAGGAGTGCGATACGATCGGCATTACGCGCCCTTGCACCAAGCACAACTGGCTGGTGAAGGACGTCAATGATCTCGCGCGCGTTCTCCATGAAGCTTTTCATGTCGCTTCCACCGGCCGTCCGGGCCCCGTCGTTGTCGATATTCCCAAGGACATCCAGTTTGCCACGGGGATCTATACGCCGCCGGAAACCGCTCCGCGCACCAGCTACCGTCCTGTTCTGGACGGGAATGCCCGGGCCATCGCGGAAGCGGTCCAGTTGCTCGTCAATGCGAAGAAGCCCGTCATTTATTCGGGTGGCGGCGTGATCAATTCCGGCCCGGCAGCATCCCATCTGCTGCGCGAGCTGGTGGAAATCGGCAACTTCCCGATCACATCGACGCTGATGGGGCTTGGCGCCTATCCGGCATCGGGCAAAAACTGGCTCGGAATGCTGGGTATGCACGGCACTTACGAATCCAACATGGCCATGCATGACTGCGACGTCATGCTGTGCGTCGGTGCGCGCTTCGATGACCGTATTACCGGCCGTCTCAATGCCTTTTCCCCGAATTCGAAGAAAATCCATATCGACATCGATCCGTCGTCGATCAACAAGACCGTTCGTGTCGACGTGCCGATCATCGGCGATGTTACCCATGTGCTGGAAGATATCGTGCGCCAGTTCCGCGCTTCCGAAAAAAAGCCGGAGAAAAAGGCCATTGCCGCATGGTGGGAGCAGATCGAGCGCTGGCGCGCACGCAATTCACTGGCTTATGCGTCGAACAAGGACGTGATCATGCCGCAATATGCCATCGAGCGGCTTTATGAACTGAGTAAAGGCCGCGAAACGTTCATCACCACCGAAGTCGGCCAGCATCAGATGTGGGCGGCGCAGTTCTTCGGATTCGATGAGCCCAATCACTGGATGACATCCGGCGGCCTCGGCACGATGGGCTATGGCTTGCCTGCCGCACTCGGCGTGCAGATCGCGCATCCCGATGCGCTGGTCATCGATATTGCCGGTGATGCGTCGATCCAGATGTGCATTCAGGAAATGTCGGCTGCCATCCAGCACGATGCGCCGATCAAGATATTCATCCTGAACAACCAGTATATGGGCATGGTTCGCCAGTGGCAGCAGCTGTTGCACGGCAACCGTCTGTCGCATTCCTATACGGAAGCTATGCCGGATTTCGTAAAGCTGGCGGAAGCCTACGGCGCGCACGGTATCCGTTGCGACAAGCCCGCCGATCTCGACAGCGCCATTCAGGAAATGATCGACATCAGGAAGCCGGTCATTTTCGATTGCCGTGTCGCCAATCTGGCGAACTGCTTCCCGATGATCCCATCCGGCAAGGCGCACAATGAAATGCTGTTGCCCGACGAGGCCACAGATGAAGCCGTTGCCAATGCCATTGACGCCAAGGGCCGCGCGCTCGTCTGAACCGGAGGAACACACTTATGAACGCACAAAACCTAGCTTCCGGCTCGGCCTATTTTATCGCTGCCGAAACCCAAACGCCGGAAACCCACACGCTTGCCGTCCTGGTGGACAACGAGCCGGGCGTGCTTGCCCGCGTGATCGGCCTTTTTTCCGGTCGCGGCTACAATATCGAAAGCCTGACCGTTTCTGAAACCGAGCATGAACGACATCTGTCGCGCATTACTGTCGTCACGCGCGGCACGCCACATGTGCTCGACCAGATTCGTCACCAGCTTGAGCGTATCGTGCCGGTGCACCGGGTGGTGGACTTGAGCCATCGCGCTGCCGAGCTTGGTCATGACCGTCCCATCGAACGCGAACTGGCGCTGGTGAAGGTGGCCGGTAAAGGCGAGGCGCGCGCGGAAACCCTGCGCCTGGCCGATGCATTCAAGGCGAAGGTGGTGGATGCCACGACCGAGCATTTCATTCTGGAGATCACCGGCAAGTCTGCCAAGATCGATCAGTTCATCTCGATCATGAAGCCGCTCGGCCTGGTTGAAATCTGCCGCACTGGCGTGGCGGCGATGAACCGCGGTCCGGAAGGAATGTAAGGCGGCGGGGGCGACATCCGGCTCCAACTGAGCCGCAGCATGCCGCAAACCTCCGTTCGGAATCGGTACAATTTCACCGAAAACCGGCACAATGTTTCGATTGTGCCGGTTTTTTATTGAGCTAATTTGTGCCTCTCGGAGGATCAATCGATTATGTCTGCTGAAATATTTCTGGCGCTGCTGGTCTTTGCATTCGTCACATCCGTGACGCCGGGCCCCAACAATTTGATGCTCCTCGCCTCAGGCGTAAATTACGGTTTCCGTCGCACGATTCCGCATATGCTGGGTATTGGTATCGGGTTTTTCGTGCTGCTGCTTTCGGTTGGTTTCGGGCTGGGAACGCTGATTGAAACCGTACCGTCTTTCTATGCAGGACTTAAATTCGCGGGCGGGGCCTACATGCTTTACCTCGCCTGGAAGATTGCTACATCACGCTCCATCGGCGAGGCAAAAGAGGGGGGCGAAGGCAGGCCCATGACCTTCCTTCAGGCCGCGGCATTTCAGTGGGTCAATCCGAAGGCGTGGGTGATGGCGATCACCGGCATCGCCACCTATGCAACGCATGACAATTACTATCTGGCCGTGTTTCTGGTCAGTTTGGCCTTTGCCATCGTCAATCTACCGAGCGTGTCTGTCTGGGCGGGGTTCGGCACGCTTCTGCGCAACTGGTTGTCCGATCCGGTGCGGCTCAAATGGTTCAATATCATCATGGCGCTGCTGCTGGTGGCGAGCCTGTGGCCAATGCTGAAATAATCGTATTCAAAGGGGATAATGATGAGCGGACTTCCCACCTATGACGATGTCGTTTCGGCAGCAAGACAGATTGAAGGGCATGCCCATCGCACGCCCGTATTCACTTCTTCTACGATGGAACGGGAAACCGGCGCGCAATTCTTCTTCAAATGCGAGAATTTTCAGCGTATTGGCGCATTCAAGTTCAGAGGCGGTTTCAACGCCTTGTCGCGTTTCACCGATGCGCAGAAGCAGCGCGGCGTGCTGGCTTTTTCGTCTGGTAATCATGCGCAGGCCATCGCACTTTCCGCAAAGCTGCTCGACATCGAAGCGACCATTATCATGCCGCAGGATGCGCCTGCCACGAAACTGGAGGCCACGCGAGGTTACGGCGCCAGAGTCGTCACCTATGACCGCTACAAGGAAGATCGTGATGTCATCTCGCGGCGCTTGTCGGAAGAAGGTGGATTGACGCTTATTCCACCCTTCAATCACCCTGATATCATTGCCGGACAAGGCACCGCGGCCAAGGAGCTGATTGAGGAAACGGGACCGCTGGACGCGCTGTTCGTATGCCTTGGCGGCGGCGGACTGCTTGCGGGGTCGGCATTGGCGGCAAAGGCGCTCTCGCCGACATGCCAAGTGTTCGGCGTGGAGCCGGAAGCGGGGAATGACGGGCAGCAATCACTGCGTGCAGGCAGGATTGTGCACATCGACACACCAAAGACACTGGCCGATGGTGCCCAGACGCAGGCATTGGGCGATATGACCTTTGCGATTATTCGCGAGATGGTGGAAGACATTCTTGCGGTGAGCGATGACGAGCTGGTGCAGGGCATGAAGTTTTTTGCCTCCCGCATGAAGATGGTCGTCGAGCCGACCGGCTGTCTTGCTTTTGCAGGGGCGCGGCAAATGGCGGCGAAGCTTCGCGGCAAACGCGTTGGTGTCATTGTCAGCGGCGGCAATGTCGATCTCGACCGTTTTGCCATGCTTGTCGGCTAAAGCGTTTCGCATTTTATCATATCCATGAAATACGCTTTAAGCCTTTGTTTTTAAATATATCTTTCTCCCATCGCAGCGGGGGGCAGAAATCAGTCCAGTGGACTGATTTCCTTGCGTAGGCGGTTCCCGCTTTTGGGAGACATGCTTAAGGCCCGGGAGCTGGTGCATTTGATCACGGTTTGATCTTGCTCTTATGTTCCGAATCCTGTCTGAAGGGGCATGCAGTTTTCACCGGAACAGGATCAGGCGCTCAAGGCCGTGGGCCAATGGCTCAAGGAAGGCCGCCGCCCCATTTTCAGGTTGTTCGGCTATGCGGGCACGGGCAAGACCACGCTCGCGCGTTATTTTGCCGAACATGTCGATGGCGAGGTGCAGTTTGCGGCCTTCACCGGCAAGGCCGCGCAGGTTCTGCGTTCCAAGGGTGCCAGCAATGCACGCACACTGCATTCTCTGATCTATCGTCCGCGCGGTGAAGAAGCCATCGAGGACGAGACGACCGGCAAGACATCCATCGCACCGACATTCTCGCTGAACCGGCAAAGCCCGGTCGCCAAGGCGGCGTTGATCGTGGTCGATGAGTGCTCGATGGTGGATGAAGCGCTTGGGCGCGATCTGATGAGCTTCGGCACGCCGATTCTGGTTCTTGGCGATCCGGGGCAGCTGCCGCCGATTTCCGGCGGCGGGTTCTTCACCGAGCATGAGCCGGATTATCTTCTGACGGAAATTCATCGTCAGGCGCGGGACAACCCGATCATCCGGCTGGCGCTCGATGTGCGCGAGGGACGGGAAGTTTCCCTTGGCGATTATGGTGCGGCGAAAGTTATCACAAAGTACGACGTCAATCAGGATATGGTACTGGCCGCAGATCAGGTTCTGGTGGGCACCAACCGCACACGGCGGCGCTATAATCAGCGGCTGCGCGAGCTGAAGAACTTTAGCGCGGACTATCCGCAGGCGGGCGACAAGCTGGTCTGTCTGCGTAATGATCCGGCGAAGGGCTTGCTCAACGGTTCGTTGTGGAAGGTCATGACATCGTCGAAGGAAACTGTGAAGCCGGGGATCAACCTGCTCGTGTCGCCGGAAGACGAAGATCGCGGCGTGGCCAAGATCAAGCTGCTCAAGGCGCAGTTTGAAGATCCCGATACGGAAATTCCGTGGCAGACCAAAAAACGTTACGATGATTTCGATTATGGCTACGCCCTGACCGTGCACAAGGCGCAGGGTTCGCAATGGGATGAAGTCGTACTTTTCGACGAAAGCTTTGCTTTTCGCGATACACGCGAGCGCTGGCTTTACACCGCGATCACGCGCGCGGCCGAACGTTTGACGATTGTAAAATAATCAATCTCTGGCGGGCTTGGCTTCCAGCCAGCTCCAGGCTTCTTTTTCTTCCTCTTCTTCGAAAACCCGCAATTCGATTGAGATGAACGGCTGCATCAGCGTCGCGCTTGCCTGGATCCAGAGCGGCCCGCCGACAATCGCGTAGCGGCGCAGATGCCGTAGCGATTTGGCGCGCATGGACAACATGCTTTCCGAGAAAGCCGCACCCCAATCCACACCGTCATAGCCTGTGAGGCGGATGAGGAGGTCTATCTCGTCGTGTTCCTCATAGGCTGCGTCGAGCAGACCATAGAGGTTTTCAAGCGCGGCGTCGTTCAGATGCCCTTCAATCGCAAAAGCGAAAACGTCATCCCTGTTCGTGGGGATACGGCGAATGACGGGCACGTCTTCGTTGCGCATTGCTGACCTCCATTTTCGCGGCGTCGCGTTTTTTCGACTGAAACTGAACGCCTGAGACAGGGTAAGGTTGCGATAGAGCATCTGCTATTTTCGCGCCGATAGTCTCTGCAGTGCAAGCCCAGTTTGTTGTGCGCCCCGTTAACCTCAAGGCAAAAATGCTTCTGCGCAGCAGTATTTTAAGATTGAAAACTGGGTGTGGCTGGAAAACACTCACACTTTGTTTCAGTGAACGATATAAGGCGGGGTAGCTGGATCGTTTCTCGTTGTTGTTTAGGAGAACCGCCTCCAGTTTTCGTTTCGCTGCGTTTCAGCAGAAAGTCGATCCGTGCTTTCCTGAAACTTCTCTACACCGGGAGCAGAGCCTCTATGCCAGCAAAATTGTCGGTCAATCTCAATGCCATAGCCATGTTGCGCAACCGTCGTGACCTGCCGTGGCCGAGTGTTACGGGTCTGGGGCGCGCAGCGCTTGCGGCTGGCGCTGCAGGGTTGACCGTACATCCGCGCCCCGATCAGCGCCATATCCGTTTCTCCGACCTTGCCGATATACGGGCATTGATCGACGATGAATTTCCGCAGGCCGAATTCAACATAGAGGGCTTTCCCAGCGATGCGTTTCTCGATCTGGTGGAAAGGCATGAGCCGGAACAGGTGACGCTGGTGCCGGACGATCCGATGCAGGCGACGTCCGATCATGGCTGGGATTTTGTGTCGAAAGTCGATTTTCTGGCGCCGATCGTTGAGCGGCTGAAGTCGCGCGGGATGCGGGTGTCATTGTTTGCCGACCCGAATCCGCTTGGCTTTGAAAAAGCCAAGGCCATGGGAGCTGATCGTATCGAGCTTTATACCGGCCCTTACGGTGCCACTTATGACGATCCTGCGGCCTGTGCCCGTGAACTGGACTATCTTGGCAAGGCCGCCGACGCGGCAACAGCGCTCGGTCTTGCCGTCAATGCCGGACACGATCTGACGGTGGCAAACCTTCCCGCGCTGGTGCGGCGCGTGCCGCAATTGAGCGAAGTCTCTATCGGGCACGGATTGACGGCGGACGCTTTGATGTATGGCATGCCGGTCTCGGTGAGCCGTTTCATCGCGGCTTTGGCGGAATGAAAATCAGGCGCAATGCGTTATATGCATAGCTTGGATTGCAGCTTTGCAAATTACGCATTTGTGCCGGAGGCAGACAAGCGGTAGGCCGTGCGCCCACGAATTCCACATGCGTCAGTGGGCGCGCTGGAGCCGGATGAGGGAAGCATTGAAGCAGTTTTCCGAAGTTTGCATGCCGCATGGTTGCGTTCCGCACCATGACATTTTGCGTCATGACGCGGTGAGCTCATCGCGCGTCAGGCACGGTACGCATGACTAATGCCCCATCCGGCAAGGGCAAGGTGTTCGAACGGTCATCCGCAACCTTTCGCGGGGATCGGCATTACATAAATCCCATGTTCCTCCGTTTCTCCAGCCAGAACGTCTCCGGGACGTTGCGAGGTGCCTGCATATGAGCGTCGAGCAGAACGGCCAGGAAACAACAGGCCAAGTCACCTTGCCAGCGGGGATCGTTCCTGAAAACAGCCCGATGGCAGATGAAGCCGAGCATCATAACGAAAGCATGAAAATGCTGGTGCTCGGTGCTCTTGGTGTCGTCTATGGTGATATCGGCACAAGCCCGATTTACGCCTTTCGCGAAGCATTGCATGCGGCGGCGACCGATGGCATGCTGTCACGCAGCGACATTCTGGGCGTCGTGTCGCTGATTTTCTGGGCACTGACGTTGGTCGTCACGATCAAATATGTGCTGTTTGTGCTGCGCGCCGACAATAATGGCGAAGGCGGTATTCTCTCACTGATGGCGCTGGTGCGGGCCGCTCTCAAAGGGCGGCCCGATATCATACTGGGCGTCGGCATTTGCGGTGCGGCGCTGTTTTTCGGCGATGCGGTCATTACACCTGCAATTTCCGTGTTATCGGCGGTGGAAGGCCTGGAGATCGTCGCGCCGGAACTCACGCCCTTCGTCGTGCCCATAACGGTCGTGATTCTTGTGACGCTGTTTTCCGTTCAGAAGCTTGGCACAGGCAAGGTCGCGATTGTGTTCGGGCCGATCATGGCTTTGTGGTTTCTGGCGCTCGGCGCCTCCGGTCTCTGGCATATTTTTGACGATCCGTCCGTTCTCGCGGCGCTCAACCCCTATTATGCGGTACGCTTTCTGACGGTCAGTCCGGGCGTTGCCTTCATCACGGTCGGCGCGGTGTTCCTCGCCATGACGGGCGCGGAAGCGCTGTATGCCGACCTTGGCCATTTTGGTCGCAAGCCGATTGTACGCGCGTGGCTGTGGATCGTGTTTCCCTGCCTGCTGCTCAATTATTTCGGACAGGCGGGGTTCATCCTGTCGCACGGCGAGGCGGCGGCGTTGCCGTTCTTCCAGATGATGCCGGAGTTTGCTCTCTGGCCGGTGGTTTTGCTGGCTACGGCAGCAACGGTGATTGCCAGCCAGGCGGTCATCAGCGGAGCGTTTTCGGTGGCGCGGCAGGCGGTGCAGCTGAATATCCTGCCGCGTCTGGAAATTCAGCATACTTCCGAGAAACTGCATGGCCAGATCTACATTCCGCGCATCAATCTGCTGCTGGGGCTGGCGGTCGTCATTCTCGTGCTCGGGTTTGAAAAGTCGAGCAACCTTGCTGCGGCTTACGGTATTGCGGTTACCGGCAATATGCTGGTGACGACCGTGCTTCTCTACATCGTCATGACGCGTATCTGGAACTGGCGGGTCAGTTATGCTCTTCCGCTCATTCTCGGCTTTCTGGTCATTGATGTCCTCTTCTTCAGCGCCAACATCATCAAGGTGCATGAAGGCGGCTGGGCATCGATCGGTATCGCGGTGATCATCGTCATGGTCATGTGGACATGGGTGCGAGGAACCCGGCACTTGTTTCAGAAATCCCGGAAGGCCGAAGTGCCGCTCGATCTGATCGTCGAGCAGATGTCCAAACGCCCGCCGACCATCGTTCCCGGCACTGCGGTATTTCTGACCGGCGATCCCCGAAGCGCACCAACCGCACTGATGCACAGCCTCAAACATTATAAAGTTCTGCATGAGAACAACGTGATCCTGACCGTGGTGACAGCCTCCAAGCCATGGGTGGCGAGCGCCGACCGCGCCCGCGTATCGCAATATAACGAACGCTTCATGCAGGTGACACTCACCTTCGGCTATATGCAGCAGCCCAATATCCCGCGTGCGCTGGGTCTCTGCCGGAAGCTTGGCTGGAAGTTCGATATCATGACGACGTCGTTCTTCCTGTCGCGGCGGTCGCTGAAGGCTTCCGCCCGTTCCGGCATGCCACTTTGGCAGGACAAGCTGTTCATCCTGCTGGCGCGGACGGCATCTGATGCCACCGAATATTTCCAGATACCGACCGGACGTGTGGTCGAGATCGGCACGCAGGTAAATATCTGACCGGAAACCGTCATCCTCGTCAAAATGATCCGTCTGGAAGGGCATTTTCCTGAGAGTTTGATTCCGGAATGCGCCCTTTCTCTTTGTTTTGTTTATGATTTCCTTTTCGCAAGGCGCGCGATCCTGCGTCTTCACCGGGGTTGTCCTGCCCAGTTTAGATTGGTCCTAATTTAAAGCGCGTTTCGATCTGATTGAATCAGATCTGCGTTCTAAGTTTTGGTTTTAACGCGCATTTTTTCCGAAAACCGTTTCACACTTTTCGGGATGCGCTCCAACCGGAATCGCAAAACCGCTACGCCCTTTTGGCTGGAAAGCTTGCAGAGACCTGCCGTCGTCAAGAAACCCGCTTGACGGAAGAATGAACTGGAGCTAATGAATAGAACCGTACCGTACGGTACAAGGTGGAGGAATGATCCGTGACTGATACAAGCGACGAATTGCAGGCTCAGAAGCAGCAGGTTCTTTCGCCGCGTCAGAACGATGTTCTGGAGCAGGCATTGCGCCTTCTTGTCGAGGGCGGGGACCGTGCCCTGACCACGGCAAGCATTGCGCGCGCCGCCAATTGCTCGAAGGAAAGCCTCTACAAGTGGTTCGGGGACCGTGACGGGCTGTTGACGGCGATGGTTCGCTGGCAGGCCTCGAAGGTGCGCGTTGTGCCACTGGCGCGCGAAAAACTCGATGCCGAATCCCTCTTTTCAAGTCTGGAACATTTCGCCCGCGACTGGCTGCTGGTGCTTTCCGGGCGGACATCGATAGCGCTGAACCGCCTTGCCGTCAGCCATGCTGCGTCTGGCAAGTCCGCGCTGGGCGATATCGTTCTGGCGAATGGTCCTGTGGCCATGGCGGAACGCCTGAAGCCGATCCTGCATATGGGGCAGGATGCGAAGCTTCTTTCTTTCGACGATGTCGATGAGGCATTTCGCACGTTTTTCGGACTTGTGGTCCGGGACATGCAAATCCGGTTGCTGCTTGGCGACCGGCTGGAACTGACTGACGATGTGGTCATCCGGGACGCCCGGCGCGCCACGAAGCAGTTTTTCGCTCTCTACGGGGCTTAACGATACGGCGGACGCAAGGAAGCCGCAGAACAATCCAAACGAAGGGAATATGGAAATGCGCGTTTATTACGATCGGGATGCAGACGTTAACCTGATCAAGTCGAAGAAGGTGGTTATCGTCGGTTACGGCAGCCAGGGCCGCGCCCATGCGCTGAACCTGAAGGATTCCGGTGCTGCCAATGTGCGCGTGGCCCTTCGCGAAGGTTCTGCGACCATCAAGAAGGCGGAAGCAGACGGCTTCGAAGTGATGAACGTCGCTGATGCCGCCAAGTGGGCCGACCTCATGATGATGGCGACCCCTGATGAACTTCAGGCCGATATCTACAAGGAAAACATTCACGACAATCTGCGTGACGGAGCGGCAATCGCTTTCGCACACGGCCTCAATGTTCATTTCGGCCTCATCGAGCCGAAGAAGACCATCGACGTTGTCATGATCGCACCGAAGGGCCCCGGCCATACGGTTCGCGGCGAATACCAGAAGGGCGGCGGCGTGCCGTGCCTTATCGCTATTCATCAGGACGCTTCCGGCAATGCTCATGATCTGGCTCTCTCCTACGCTTCGGGCGTTGGCGGCGGTCGTTCGGGCGTCATCGAAACCACCTTCAAGGAAGAGTGCGAAACCGACCTGTTCGGTGAACAGGCTGTTCTCTGCGGTGGTCTGGTCGAACTGATCCGCGCTGGTTTCGAAACGCTGGTCGAAGCAGGCTATGCGCCGGAAATGGCCTATTTCGAGTGCTTGCACGAAGTGAAGCTGATCGTGGACCTGATCTACGAAGGCGGTATCGCCAACATGAACTACTCGATCTCGAACACCGCCGAATGGGGCGAATACGTCACCGGCCCGCGCATCATCACCGAAGAAACCAAGGCAGAGATGAAGCGCGTTCTGACGGACATTCAGACCGGCAAGTTCACTTCTGACTGGATGCAGGAATACAAGGCCGGCGCTGCCCGCTTCAAGGGGATCCGCCGTCTGAACGATACGCACCAGATCGAAGAAGTTGGTGAAAAGCTGCGCGGCATGATGCCATGGATCGCCAGCAACAAGCTGGTAGACAAGGCCCGCAACTAATCACCGGTTCTGACGGCAGAAGCAGGGGGGCGTTTCCGACGCTCCCCTAACTCTACATCTTTAAGCATGATGTTGCGGATAACAGTTCCTACTTTTCCGCAGCATGTTCCAATAGTCGGCGCTTGATGACGGTCTTATTGCAAGCTTGCAGCGAACAAAAAGAACGTGAATTTGGCGCCGTGTTTCTATTTCGTGCACTTGGCAGCCCAAAACAATTCCGAATATCTTTATTCCATAGAAGCATGGGAAAAGCTGTTCTCGTCTGCTGAAAAGTGCGCTAGAGCTTCACTCACGATGACCAGGTCTTGAGGAGCTTAGTTGTCGCTCGTTCCGTCGATGGGACGGATAAGTCTAATTGAGGAGATTTCCCGTGTTGGACTGGGAAAATGTATTTGCAACGCGCTCGAAACGCATGCGCGCATCGGAAATCCGTGAACTGCTGAAGCTTCTGGAGCGTCCGGATATTATTTCGTTCGCGGGCGGGATTCCCGATCCTGCGCTCTTCCCGCACGAGGCGTTTCAGGCGGCTTACAAAGCGACGCTGACCGGGCCTGAGGCCAATGCCGCGCTGCAATATTCGATATCTGAAGGCTATAAGCCGCTACGCAGCTGGCTTGTGGACGAACTCTCCAAGATCGACATTCCCTGCACCGAGGACAATGTTTTCATTACCTCCGGTTCGCAGCAGGCATTGGACTATCTGGGTAAACTGTTCCTTTCGCCGGCGGATACCGCACTCGTAACCGCGCCGACCTATCTCGGTGCGCTTCAGGCATTCAATGCGTACGAGCCGACCTACGATATTCTGACGATCAAGGGTAATCGTACGCCTGAATCCTATGCTGAGGCCGCTGAAAAGGCGGGCGGGCAGGTGAAGTTCGCTTACCTCTCCGCCGATTTCAGCAATCCGACGGGCGAGACCGTTGATCTTGCAGGCCGTGAAAAGCTGCTGGTGCAGGCCGATGAACTGGATATTCCGGTGATTGAGGACGCTGCCTATCAGTATCTGCGCTATAATGGCCAGGCCATCCCGCCGATCCTCGCGCTCGACATCGCGCGCAACGGCGGCGACATTGAAAAGACCCGTACCATTTATTGCGGTTCGTTCTCGAAGACGCTGGCTCCCGGCCTGCGCGTAGGTTACGTGGTCGCGTCGAAGGCCGTTATTCGTAAGCTTGTGCTGATGAAACAGGCGGCAGACCTGCACTCGTCCACCATCAACCAGATTGCGATCTACCATGTTGCAACACATGGTTTTGATGCGCAGGTCGCCAAGGTTGCCGAGGTCTACAAACATCGACGGGACTGCATGCTCGACGCTCTGGCGCGCTATATGCCCGAGGGCACGAACTGGACCAAGCCGGAAGGCGGCATGTTCATCTGGGTGACCTTGCCTGAAGGCATGGACGGCGCGGCACTTCTTGCCGCTTCCATCGACAGCGAGAAGGTAGCCTTCGTGCCGGGCAAGGCATTCTTTGCCGATGGCACGGGTGCGAATACGCTTCGCCTCAGCTATTCCTGTGCAAATGATGAGATGATTGATGAAGGCATCAAGCGGCTTGGCCGCCTGATCCGCACGCATTCGAAGTCGATTGCGGCGTAACCGCCTGAACAGATTGAAAAAGCCGGGTTCAAGCCCGGCTTTTTTGTTAGCATCTCGCAGTCTAATGGAAATATTTGACTGTGCATGAATGCGGCATAGATAAAAAGATCAGGCGGTTTAGGAACGCTTATTGAAAAGGCGAGTTGCAGCTTGTCCGTGGACCTGCCATCGGCTGGTAGGTGTCATCCGATGTGCGATAGCTGCGGTACTGGTTGGAACACCAGCGGATGTGGCTGCTGCTCGGACGTGTTCCGGCCGTGGGCGGCTGTACGGTCCGGCGATATTCCAGCGGGTCGCCATTCTTGTAATTCAAAACGCCATGCTCGGTAATGTAGCTTCCGCTTTCGCGGCATAGTGTGGAGCCATAACAGTTGCGTGCGCCCGGCGCGGTGCGGTTGGCGCCGGCCTGTCCGCCGATGATAAGCGGACCGTTCGGCTTCAGCGACGGAAGATACTGGCTGTTGCGCAATTCGACAGCCATGCCTGTTCCGGCAAGACTTGCCGTGAACAACGCTGAAAGCACTCCCAAGCGCAGAATTCTTCCCAACATCTCAGATATTTCCCATTTTACACTTGCTTTATATGGGCATTCCCTGCCGCGAAATCAGCGCTTTGGCAAAAATTTATCGCTTTGGCGACGTGGACACTTGCCAAGCATCGCGCAAGTGGTGAGATTGCGCTTATATGTTTACAATAGCTACATTCAATGTCGAAAATCTGATGCGCCGGTTTGATTTTTCCGGCTTTCGCAATGAATTGCATCAGGACCGCACTTTACAGCTGTTCGAAATCGGCGATGAAGCGCAATATCGCCTTCTGGAGCAGGCTCGCGCCATCGCCCACGCGGACGATACGCGCCAGATGACCGCGCTGGCCATTTCAGAAACCCGCGCCGACATTCTGTGTCTGCAGGAGGTCGACAACATCGCGGCGCTGAGCGCTTTCGAATACGGCTATCTTTTCAAGATGGTGGGGTACGGCTATCGCCACAAATATCTCGTCGACGGGAATGACAGCCGTGGCATCGATGTTGCCGTGATGATACGCGACACGACTCGTGACGGTCAGCCCATCGAGGTTGAGGAAGTGACGAGCCATGCGCACATAACCTATCACGATTTCGGTCTTTATGATCCGGCTCTGGCAGAGCTGGGGCTGGAGCCGCATGATCGTATTTTCAAGCGCGATTGCCTGAATGTGGATATGCGTATTGCCGGCAAGCCTCTGTCGCTGTTCGTGACGCATCTGAAGTCGATGACAGGTGCGCGCAACGGCTTTGACGGGCGCACTGCCTCGCTGCCGGTGAGACTTGCGGAAACGCGGGCGATACGTCGGATCATCGAGGACAAATTCGGTTCTTCGAAAGTTGCTGACCGGCGCTGGCTGATTTGCGGCGATTTCAACGATTACCGTGAGCGCATCATCATCGGCGGCGATGAATGGAACGGCTACGAGTTTACGCCCGTTCCCGAGGAAGAGAGCGCACTGGATGTGCTGCTGGGTGACGGTTTTGCGATCAATCTCGTGGAGCGGCGCCCGATCATGGATCGCTGGACGCTCTACCACACGCGAGGGCCACAGGAGCGGCATCTTTGCCAGCTCGATTACATTCTTGCGTCGCCGTCATTTGCTGCAAAGAACGAAAGTGCCGTCCCGCAGATCGTCCGGCGCGGCCAGCCCTGGCGCACCATCTTCCCACCGGATCAGCAGGTGGAGCGTTATCCGCGTACCGGCTGGGACCGGCCAAAGGCCAGCGATCATTGCCCGGTCGCCGTGACACTCAATATCGTCTGACAGGCAGAGCGAACATCGATGAAGCATGTGAAGGAAAATACGGTTCATGTCATCGATCATGCCGATGTGCGGGTTGTTCCGGGTCCGCTCGAATATTCCGAGCGGCACAAGGCCTCGATTGCCGCGAACTGGGATCGCGAAAGCGCCTTGAACCCTACCTTGTTCGATGGCGAAATCTATCTTGCCCCTGAAGCGAAGCTCGAAGGCGGTGTTCTGCGGGCCGGTTTCATGCGCACGAGTTTTGCGACCCTGATGCACTGGCGGCGGGATCCGGAAATCGAGCGCCCCTGGCATATATTTGGCGTGGGGGTCATCGTGTCGGACGAGGGCCACCTTGTCGCCGGGCGCATGGGCGCACAGCATGCAGGGGCAGGGCGCATCTATTTTCCGGCAGGGTCTATCGATGACAATGATGTGGTCGGCGATAGTATCGATTATGAAGCCAACATGCACCGCGAGGTGCGCGAGGAGACCGGTCTCGATCTTGGCAGGGCTCGTGCGGAACCGCGGCTCAACCTTGTGACAGGCAATCGAAGCATAGCGCTTTTCCGCCGTTATCATTTCGATATATCGTCGAATGAGCTGGTGGCAAGAATAGAGCGACATCTTCACGCCGAAGCCAATCCGGAGCTTTCGGAAATCATTCCGGTCACGGCTGCCGGGACGATGGGGGACGCAACGCCATCCTATGTAAGGGCTTTCGCGGACTGGCATTTTGGCAGGTCTTGAACCAATCCAGACTGACAGATGACAGCGGCGTTAAATTGGCTATGCTCACAAATCAGGCAAGCGTACGAAATCGGATCTGGTTCGGCCTGTTTGCAGCTGCTGAGGGGAGATAAAGGATGAGCGACACTGCCATTTCCGGCCGTTTCTACGAGATTTTCGACGTTTTCGCCGACAAGGCTCTGGCTGGAAATCCACTGGCTGTCGTCCATGACTGCGAAGGGCTGAACGATGCGCGAATGCAGGCCATTGCGCGCGAGTTCAATCTGTCCGAGACGGTTTTCATCTATCCGCCGAGCAATCCCGCACATGAGGCGGCAGTTCGCATCTTTACGCCGGATTATGAATTGTCGTTTGCCGGACATCCGACAGTGGGGGCGGCGGTCTCGCTGGCCCGCCGCCGTCAGACCGGAGATGATGCAGACCGGCTTGTCGCTCTGGAAGAAAAGGTCGGCATCGTCCGCTGCGGCGTCATTCTTGGCGAAAACAGCGCCTTTGCCGAGTTTGATCTGCCGCGCTTGCCGGAAAGGGTCGATGTGCGGGTGGAGAAGGAGGAGGCTGCGGCGGCCATCGGGCTTGGCACGTACGAAATCGGTTTCGAGAATCATGTTCCCGGCGTGTGGAGCGCAGGGACGCCTTACCTTCTTGTACCGGTGCATAATCTCATCGCCGCTGCGAAAGTGTCCATCGATCCGGTTTATGTAAGCGAGAGCCTGCCGCACGTGGACGGGCGACCTTTGCCGATCTATGTCTATTGCCGTGAAACGATCCTTTTCGACAGCAATTTCCACGCGCGCATGTTCGTGACGGGAGCCAATATCTATGAAGATCCGGCGACAGGTTCGGCTGCCGCTGCCTTTGCCGGCATGGTCCAGCAGAACGACAAGCCGATGGATGGCAGCTCGCAATGGTGGATCGAGCAGGGCATGGAAATGGGGCGTCCGTCGCGCATCCGGCTTGAACTCGATATTTCCAGGCAAAAGCTAACTGGAGCGCGCATTGGCGGTACGGCGATCAAGATCGCGGAAGGCCGCCTTTTCATTTGATCATGAGCATCGTCAAACGCCGTTGATTGCAGTCAAGGCGCTGCGTCCGCCCTATATTAATCTGATAGCGCAACAATTGATCAAGGAGGCGTATCATGATTATCAGGGAAATGTCGGATATCGATATCCGCGATATGGTTCATCATGCGCATATCGGACGGCTGGCCTATATTCATGACGGACGTCCGGTTATCGTGCCGCTGGGATTTCGCTTCAGCGGCGGGGCGCTCTATTCCTTCACCACAGATGGTCAGAAGACACAGGCAATGCGCAGGAATGACGCGGTTTGTGTTCTGTTCGATCATATCGTCTCGCGGACCGACTGGCGTTCGGTCGTGGTGAACGGGCGTTATCGCGAGATTGAACACGAGAACGAGAAATCAGCGATCGTGAACCTGATGGCCGCGGAACCAACCTGGTGGGAACCTGCCTATACGAAAACGGTCATAGGCGGCGGTGAACGCAAGCTGGAGCCGGTTTTCTTCCGCGTGGATATTGAAAGCGCGAGCGGGCGGCAGACGGCCTGATTGCAGATCATGACGCGCCTCCGCCCGCTTTAGCATCAGCGCACGACTAGAATCGGCACCGCGCTGCGCGTGAGGACTTCATAAGTCTGGCTGCCGAGCAGCATGCCTTTCAAGCCGCGTCGACCATGCGACGCCATGACAATCAGGTCGTTGCGAAGCTCTTTTGAGGTTTCGATGATCGATGTCGCCGGATGAGGCGCCACGATATGGAGGGTGTGTGGCTCGACGCCAGCTTCTGCGGCCAGCTCGCGCGCGCGGGCCAGCGATTTGTCGGCATAGTCGTTCCATTCCTGCTCAAATCGTTCGATGAAGGTGGGACTGTCAGTCCAGCCGCCGGGCAGGCCCGAAACAGAATATGGGGTGGTGATCGTTACAACTGTAACATTGGCGTCTACGGCCTTGGCCAGTTCGAAAGCGTGAACAAGACCGCGTTCGGCGAATTCCGAGCCGTCGGTGGTCACGAGAATATTCTTATACATGCAGAGCCCTCGCTTTTCTGTTGCTTCTTTAAGCTAGTATGTGGAATGGCCATATCAAACTCCATTTGATGGCGATTATGCTTAGAAACAGAATTTAAACGACGGGATGCCGATGCCACTTGATTGCGATGCGTTTCACGGAAGCTGGATTGCGACCGTTCTCAATCTGGACTGGCCTTCACGGGCATCGTCGAGAATCGAAGACGATGCGGAACGCGTCAAACGGCAGAAGCAGGAGCTGGTGCGCCTGTTCGATGAAGCATCCGAGCATGGAATCAACGCTGTCATATTTCAGGTTTCTCCGGCGGCGGATGCCTTTTATCAGTCGGCCTATCTGCCGTGGTCGTCTTATCTGACGGGCACGCTTGGCAAGGATCCGGGCTTCGATCCGTTGAAATTCGCCATTCAGGAAGCGCACAAGCGTGGTATCGAACTTCATGCCTGGCTCAATCCCTATCGAGTCTCGATGGACGACAAGGCATCGACGCGTAAGGAGCTGAAGAACTCTTCAGGCGATTCGCCGCCAAGCGTTTACAAATCACATCCGGGCTGGGTTGGTGTTTCGGCCGATCGTTATGTCCTCGATCCCGGCATACCAGCCGTCAGGCAATGGGTGACGAACATCACCGCCGAGGTTGTCCAGAAATACAATGTCGACGGTATCCAGTTCGACGATTATTTCTATTATGAAACGGCGTCTTCAAAGCTCGATGACGACAAGACCTTTGCCCGTTTCGGCACGCGTTTCGCCAGTAAATATGAGTGGCGGCGTTACAATACATATACGCTGGTGCGGGGAATTTCCGAAAAGATCAAGGCGATCAAGCCTCATGTGCGATTCGGTATCAGTCCGGGCGGGGTCTGGCGCAACAGTTCGGATGATCCGCTAGGTTCCGCGACGCGTGCGGGCAAAACCAACTATGATGGTGATTTTGCGGATACGCGACGCTGGGTCAAGGATGGGCTGATCGACTATATCGCGCCGCAGGTCTACTGGTCGTTCGGGCGCAAGGACGTACCTTACGGCACCATCGTCAAATGGTGGGCCGATACCGTTCGCGGAACGAAGGCAGATCTTTATATCGGCATGGCCCTGTATCGCGCTGGAACGGGCACATCGAGCGAACCCGGCTGGCAGGCGGGTGGCGGTGTCAGCGAGATCAGACGGCAGATTGAGTTCAACGAATCCTTGCCGGAAGTGAAAGGAAGCATTCTCTTTCGGCAGGGTTTTCTCTCCGACCCGAAGCTGAAAGGTGTTGCGGCCTATCTTAGAAAAAGCTGGGGCAAATGCATGCCACGCAAGTAACTACCCGATCAGCAGTCGAGAGGTTGAATTTCTTTGGCAATCACGGTCTCTTTGATTGAAATCAAAGAGTGCCCATTTGGCAGGTGCTAGGTGTCCATCCGTTGCCGGGTTCCACCAGAACCGGCGGCCCGGGGTGCCATCCAGGCCCACTCGAACGGCACCCCGGCAATAGATCCGTAGAATCTGTCGAGCGCATTAGCGCGATCTTCCGCGACGTCGTTCTGTCGGCAGCCAGCGGGTGCTGGCGGCGTTGTTCCCCTCTATTTCATCAAAACAGCACCCGCGCGCTCCCTTCCTGAAGTTGGCCTGGATGTGTTTTCCGAACCAGGAAAAGGCATTTGAATTCAATCGTCTGAATCCGATCCTTGTGAATGTGATTCAGGGCGTGTTGTAGCCGGGCACTTTGGCACAGTTGCGAATCCTGTCCGGCCTTGCTATCGCTGAAACAGGAAACGGTTCCGCTGACGAGGCGGATGAAAAGGGAACGCGGTGAAGCCATTATGGCCCATGCCGCGACTGCCCCCGCAACTGTAACCGGAGAGCCAACCTCCAAGATCGCGATGTGTGATCAAAGCCACTGAAAGCAGCATGCTGCAACCGGGAAGGCGGAGGAGAGGCAGAGACCCGGAAGTCAGGAGACCTGCCGTATTCCGTCACCTATGCCTGGATACGGGGTGTGTCCAAGCGCGGCTGTCCGTAGCGGTGACATTGAACAAATGTTGCCGTCAGGAATGAGCGAATGGTGCTTCACCAATTTCTTCGACCTGCGGTGCAAGGCAAAGCCGGTTTTCCGAACGGTGTTCGGTCTCCGGCAGGTTGAGGGATGAAATGCGTACTTTCAAATTATCGGGTCTTCTGGCTTCCGTTTTTGCCGGAACGGTTCCGTTCGCGGCGCTGGCTCAGGACGAGACCAGGCAGGACATCGGGTTGCCGGGCGATGGCATCGTGCTTGACACAATCGTTGTCACACCGCTGCGCCGTGCTTCTTCGCTTCAGCGTTCCACATCGTCGGTGACCGTGATCGACACGGCCCAGATGGAACGTTCGGCTGCATCGGACCTGCCGTCGCTGCTGAAATCCTATAGCGGGCTTTCGATCAAGACGAACGGCGGGCAGGGGTCTACTGCCGGCATCTACATGCGCGGTATGTCGCCGGCGCAGACGTTGGTGTTGATCAATGGCGTGCGCACCGCATCGGCCACGAGCGGCACCACGGCACTCGCCAATATTCCGTTAAGTGCCGTCGACCGTATCGAGATCGCCAAGGGCTCGCATTCCGCACAATACGGCGCGGACGCAATGGGCGGTGTCATCAACATCATCACCAAACAGGGCGGAGCCTGTGGCGAGCGTTCGTGGTGCGGCAGCCTGACCACGGGCGCCACGCATCCATGGGGCGGCTATGCATCCGGTTCCGTGCAAGGGCGAAGCGCCGACGGCATCGACTATGCGTTTGGTGCTGCCATTACAGGAACGCAGGGCTACAACTTCACGACACCCGAGGTCTGGGGGCATGATCCTGACCGCGACGGTTTCGTGCAAGGTTCGTTCAATTTTTCGCTGGCGAAGGATTTCGACTGGGGCCGGATCTATGCAGATGGTCTTCTCAGTCGTGGCCGCAATCAATATGATGCGTCCTACCCATCTGCCGATGAAGCCGACACCACGAATTTCAGCGGCAAGGTCGGCACGCGCCTCGATCATACGGTGGATTGGTCATCGACCATCGAGTTCAGCGCGGGCATCGATAACAGCCGCAACTTCCGTAAAGGCGTGGCCGGTTCCGACCGGTTCGAAACGAAACGCTACGGCGTCTTTGCGTCGACCGAGAAGAGTTTTGAAACCGGCAAGGCAAATCATATTGTGACGGGCGGCGTCGAGGCCTATCGCGAGAAGATCGATACGACCGTTCCCTATGATGAAACCAGCCGTGACCTGGCGGCGGTGTTCGGACAATATTCGCTGGAATATGATGCGCTGCGTTTCGATGGCGGCGTGCGCTACGACTACAATGAGCAGTTCGGTGATGTGACCACGTATAATCTTGGTGCAAGCTATGAAATCATGCCTGATCTCGTCTTGCGTACTTCCTATGCGACGGGGTTCCGTGCGCCGACATTCAACGAGCTTTACTATCCCGGTTTTGCGAATCCCGATTTGCAGCCGGAAAAGTCCCGGTCCTATGAAATCGGGCTGAACTGGCAGGCAACGGCTTCGACCAGTCTCGATCTGGCCTTCTACCGGAACGAATTGCGCGATGCGATCATGAGCACCGCGCCAACCTATCTGCCCTTCAATGTGGCGCGCGCGCGGGTAACGGGTTTCGAGGCGACGCTGACGCACCGGTTCAGCGATAGCTGGGGTGTGAAGGGCTCTGTGGATATCAAAAAGCCGATCGATCAGGGAACGGATAACGATCTTCCTTATCGCGAACGTTTCAAGGCCATGGCCGAGGTCAATTTCACTCCCGTCGAGAAACTGGATCTCACGGCCCGCATTTTCTACGGCGGTTCGCGCTATGCCGATGCTGATAATCTGAAAAAGCTCGGCAGCTATGTGACGGCGGATTTCGTGGCATCTTATTCCATCGACGCGCAGTCGCAGTTGAAGTTCTCCGTGGAGAACATCTTTGACAAGGACTACCAGACAGCCTCCGGCTATATTGCGCCGGGCCGTACGTTCAACATCGGACTGACGCGGAACTTCTGAGGTCATGGGAGCTATGAAAAAGGCAGCAAAATTATGGAGGGCCGGGTTCCTTTGCCTGGGGACCATTGTTTTGCTTGTCCTTTTTTCGCCGGTTCAGGCTGCGCCGCAGCGTGTGATATCGATCAATGTCTGTATGGATCAGCTTGCCATGCTTCTTGCGGGCGAGGGGCAGTTGCAATCCGTTTCCTATCTGTCGCGCGATCCCCAGCTTTCCGTTCTGGCGTCACGTGCCAGACAATTGCCAGCCAATCACGCGCAGGCCGAGGAAGTTTTCCTGATGAAGCCGGATCTCGTACTCGCCGGTACGTTTTCGTCGCGTGCAACGGTCGGGCTGCTGCGGCAACTTGGCGTGCGTGTGGAGGAATTCGCGCCAGCGCGCTCGTTCGAGGATATCGCCGAGCATCTGAAGCGCCTCGGGGAACTGCTTGGACAACAGGAAAAGGCAGAGAAACAGGTCGCTTCGATGCAGGCGAGACTGGCGGCGATCCGCAAACCGGAACATCGCCGCACGGTCGCGCTCTATTACGCCAACAGCTATACGGCCGGGCGCGGCACGCTGATCGATGAAGCCGTGCGTCTGGCCGGATTGGAAAATCTTGCAGACCAAGCGGGCGTCAGCGGGTCTGCGCGACTGCCGCTGGAGAGGCTGGTGATGGAGAAGCCCGACATTCTGGTGCGCAGCTCACGAGAGCGCGCTCCCGCACTGGCTTTCGAGAATTTCGAACACCCGGCATTACGAGCCCTTGAGACCCATGCGCGCGCGATCACACTGGCGGATAATCTGACCGTATGCGGCGGTCCTTTCAGTGTCGAGGCGGTGGCGCGTCTTGCGGAGGCGGCGCGTGACTGAAAGCCAGCGTTTCTATCTGTTGTTGTCTGCGCTGGCGTTGCTCGTCGCGATGCTTTTTGCCCTGTCGCTTTTGACCGGCCCCGCCGCTATCGGCATGGGGGCCAGCATCAAGGCTCTTTTTGCCGGTGAAGGCGATAGCGTTGTTCTGGTCATGCGTGAAATCCGTTTGCCACGCGCGCTGCTTGCCTTACTGATTGGTGCATCGCTGGGGCTCTCAGGGGCCGCACTGCAAGGTTATTTGCGCAACCCGTTGGCCGAGCCGGGTCTGCTCGGCGTCAGCGCATCGGCATCGTTCGGCGCGGTGACCGCAATTTATTCCGGCCTGTCGCTGTTGTTTCCGCTGGCTTTGCCGTTGTTTGCATTGGCAGGAGCCTTTGCATCGGTGTTTCTGGTCAAGGTGCTGGCCGGGCGCAGTGCAGGTACGCTGGCGGTTATCCTTGCAGGCGTTGCTGTAACCAGCCTTGCGAGTGCGCTGACGGCGCTGGCGCTCAATCTTTCGCCCAATCCGTTTGCCGCCATGGAGATCGTGTTCTGGATGCTCGGCTCGCTTGCGGATCGCTCCATGATCCATGTGGAGCTTGCCGCGCCCTTCATTCTCGTCGGTTGGGTCATGCTTCTGTCGCTCGGCCGCGCTCTCGACAGCCTCACCCTGGGGGCCGACGCTGCCGCAAGCATGGGCGTGAGCCTGACCCGCGTGCAACTGCTCGCGGTGCTGGGTACGGCAGCCTGTGTCGGGGCTTCTACAGCTGTAGCAGGGGCCATCGGTTTCGTAGGGCTGGTGGTGCCGCATCTTCTGCGCCCGCTGGTCGGAGCACGACCTTCGCGGTTGCTGGTCGCCAGCGCTTTCGGTGGAGCTGCCCTTCTTCTTGCAGCCGACGTGCTGGTGCGGCTTGTGATGCCGGGACGTGAACTGAAGCTTGGCGTTCTTACGGCGATTATCGGCGCACCGTTTTTCATCTGGCTGGTCTTCAAATATCGGAGGCAGCTCGTATGACGGTGCTTGCGGTCGAGGGACTGACTGTTTCAATGGGCGGCAAGGCCGTTGTGAACGATGTCCGGTTCGAGGCCGGAGAAGGTGAGTTCATCGGCTTGATCGGGCCGAACGGTGCGGGAAAGACAACGCTTCTGCGCGCTATTCTCAACCTCGTGACATCCAGCGGATCATTATCGCTGGGCACCCGCGACCTGCGCCGCATGCGTGCGATCGAGAAGGCGCAGGCAATCGCCTATCTGCCGCAGGAACGTGACGTGGCATGGCCGGTTTCGGTGCATATGCTCGTTTCGTTGGGGCGCTCTGCGTTAAAGCCGCCCTTCGCGGGACTTGAACCAGCGGATGAAGCCTTGATCCAGTCGGCCATGGAACGCATGGACGTCACCGGGTTCGGCGACAGGCCGGTGAGCGAGCTTTCCGGCGGCGAACGTGCGCGCGTACTGATCGCGCGCGTTCTGGCGCAGGATACGCCGGTCATTTTCGCCGACGAGCCGGTGGCGGGGCTGGACCCATTGCACCAGTTAGGCCTGATGGAAAGTTTCGCCGCACTTGCGAAGGAAGGCCGGACCGTCATCGCATCGCTGCATGAACTGAGCCTGGCCGCGCAGCATTGTTCGCGGCTGATCTTGCTGGACAAGGGACGCGTCGCGGCAGACGGAACACCGGAGAATGTGCTTACCCCGGCACGGCTTGAAGATGTTTATGGCATCAATGCACACATCATGACGCTGGACGGTCAGTTCATCGTGCAGCCGAAGGCCCGTATCCGATAAGGGTCAAACCCATTTCCATCGCCGTTCAAGGGCCGATGTGTAAATGGCTTCAAGCGTTTTCTGTACTTCATAGCCTTCGCGGAAATCCGCGTGGCCGGTTTCCTGACCGGCAATGGCAAGAAGAAAATCGCGTATTTCGATGGTCTTCAGATCGTTGAACCCGAGCTGATGGCCTGCCGCCACGCAAAACGCGCCATAAGGGTCGTGCTCCGGTCCAGCGAATATCTTGCGGAAGCCCTGACGGCTTTTCGTGTCGGAGAAGACGAAAAGGTCGAGCTCGTTGAAGCGCTCCTGCGTAAAGGAAACCGAACCTCGGGAACCGGAAATCTCGAAGTCGTGCTGCATCTTGCGGCCACTGGCAATCCAGCTTGCTTCCAGCGTTCCGGTTGCGCCGTTTTCGAATGACACGATGGCATGACCGAGATCGTCCACTTCCACCGGCCTTGTGCGGTCGGAGGTGTTGCCGTCGGGGCGTTCGCGGATTGCCGTGACCGTCTTGCCCGTCACTTCGGCGATCGGCCCGACCAGATAGCGGGCAGCAGCGATGATATGGCTGCCCAAATCGGCCAGCGCGCCGCCGCCACCTGCCGGATCGAGTCGCCACGACCACGGAATATGTACGTCGGCCATGAAGTCTTCCGCGTGTATCCCGCGGAAACTGCGAACTTCTCCAATCTCGCCGCTGTCGATAATCTCCCTGGCCAGTTTCACCATGGGGTTCTTCAGATAATTGAAACCGACAGCCGTCCGTACACCTTTGCGCTCTGCGGCCAGTGTCATCTCCAGACAATCGGCGGCGGTGGGGGCAAGCGGCTTTTCACAATAAACATGCTTGCCGGCGTCTATCGCGGCCAGCGCCATTTCCTTGTGGAGCCGGTTCGGCGTCGTGATATCGACAAGATTGATGTCCTTGTTCCAAATCAGATCGCGCCAGCTGCCGGTCGAATACGCGAAGCCGAGCTGCTGCGCCGCCCGCGTTGCCGCGGCATCGTCGATATCGGACAGTGTGTGGAGTTCTACGCGAAGGGGTAAATCGAAGATACGATTTACATTCGCCAGCGCCAGCGCATGGGTTTTTCCCATGAACCCGGAGCCAATAAGACCGGCAACGACAGTCACTGCTTTTCCTCCCAGAAACGTCCTTCGAGAACCGACAGCTTATGCGATTGACATGGGCTATCAGAAATGGAATTATAATTCCACGAGAATTTTCTAATGATTGTTTCATTCTATTGAATGATCCGCGGTCACGCCGCAGCTCCGGAAAGACAGGGCTTGGAGGAGCCTTCCGGGACATAGCGCGGCCGAGGTGGAAGCAACATCGAAAACCGGCGGGGAATGCCGGAAAACGGGAGGAACAGGCATGAAATCTCTGTTGAAATCTGCTGTGGCTGGCACGGCGCTTCTGGCGGCGTCATTCGCGGCGCAGGCAGCCGACATCAATATCGTCGTGGTCAGCCATGGACAAGCATCCGATCCATTCTGGTCGGTAGTGAAGAACGGCGTCGCCGAAGCGGCGAAGGATACGGGCGTCAATGTGGATTATCGTGCGCCGGAAACTTTCGATATGGTGCAGATGGCGCAGCTGATCGATGCGGCGATCAACCAGAAGCCTCAGGGTATCGTCGTTTCCATCCCCGATGCCGATGCGCTCGGGCCATCGATCCAGCGCGCCGTCGCGGCGGGCATTCCGGTTATTTCCATGAATTCCGGTTCGGATGCTTCCAAAAAACTTGGCGCGCTGCTGCATGTCGGTCAGGACGAGTTCGACGCCGGCAAGGTTGCGGGCGAAGCGCTGAAGGAGGCCGGCGGTAAGAAAGGTATCTGCGTCAATCAGGAAGTGGGCAATGTTTCGCTCGATCAGCGCTGCGCCGGGTTCAAGGAAGGGTTTGGCGACGTAACCGTTCTGCCAACCTCGACCGATCCGACGGAAAACGAATCCAAGGTGCGCGCGGCTCTGGCTTCCGATACAGCGGTCGATACCATTCTTACCCTCAATGCCACGCTTGCAGGCGAGCCGGCCGTGAAGGCCGCGTCTGAAAGCGGGCGCAGCGGCATCCATGTCGCCACATTCGATATGTCGGCGGGTTTTCTGGAGGCTGTGGAAAAAGGTCAGGCCGATTTTGCAATCGACCAGCAGCAGTTCCTGCAAGGCTATTTGCCGGTATCATTTCTCGCGCTCAACGCCAAATACGGCTTGATGCCGGGCGGCAATGTACCTTCCGGTCCGAACCTCATCACGAAGGAAAAAGCCAAGCAGGTGGTGGAGCTTTCGGCGAAGGGCATCCGCTAAGCCAGAGATCCGACAACAGCGAGCGCAGCCCGCCCATGCAAATGGGCGGGAACGGGTTCTGATACCCATGCTTCAGGAGGAAATCATGAGTGAGTCAGGCTCCGAGCCGACGTCCGCAACGGCGGCAGAACAAAGGGATGAACGGCTGAAAACGGCAAGCCCGCTACAGCGGCTCGTCAGCAGGCCGGAACTGGGGGCTGTGTCAGGGCTGATCCTCATCACGGTTTTCTTCCTGACTACCGCCAATCCAGCCATGTTCACGGCGGCGGGGATCATGAATTTCATGGCTCCCGCATCGCAGCTCGGCATTCTTGCCGTCGCGGCGGCACTTCTCATGATCGGCGGAGAATTCGACCTCTCCATCGGGTCCATGGTTGCCTTTGCGGGCCTTGTCTTTGCTGCGGCGCTCGTCGTGTGGCAGGTGCCGCTCGGCGTGGCCATTATCCTCACCCTGGCTTTCGCGGCGTTGATTGGTGTGGTGAATGCGCAGATCGTCATTCGAACGGGCCTGCCGTCCTTTATCGTGACGCTCGCCTTCCTGTTTATTCTGCGCGGGCTGTCGCTGGTCGGGCTTAAATGGGCTACCGGTGGCTCCACGCAGCTGCGGGGTGTGAAAGAAGCCGTCGGCGACAGCATGCTTGCAGGACTATTTTCGGGAGATGCGTTTCTGGGCCTGTTCGCCTGGATGGCGGAGCGCGACCTGATCGACAAGTTCCCCAATGGCGAACCCACGGTGAAGGGCGTTCCCATCGAAGTGCTCTGGTTTATCGGCGTTGCCCTTGTGGCGACCTATGTGCTGGTGCGCACCCGTTTCGGCAACTGGATCTTTGCATCCGGCGGGGATGCGCTCGCCGCCCGCAATTCCGGCGTGCCGGTGCGCCGCGTGAAGACCACGCTGTTCATGTGCACGGCTATGGCCGCGGCGCTGGTTGCAATCCTCACAGTGCTCGATGCCGGTTCAACCGATGCGCGGCGCGGCTTCCAGAAGGAATTCGAAGCGATCATCGCCGCGGTTATCGGCGGCTGTTTGCTGACGGGCGGTTACGGTTCCGCCATTGGCGCCTTTTTCGGCGCGATTATTTTCGGGATGGTGCTGATCGGATTGACCTACACGCAGATCGATCAGGACTGGTATCTGGTTTTTCTTGGCGGAATGCTTCTGATCGCCGTTCTCTTCAACAACTTCATCCGCAAGCGGGCCACGGGCGAGCGTTAGACCATAGACATTCAGCATTTGGAGTGTGGCATGGCCGAAAATGGTGCAGTTTTAAGAGCGGAACCGAAGGTGGATTGGACCTCCATCGCTGTTTCGCGACGCCAAAACAGATCACTTTTGCCATATCCCGTCGGCGGACAGGAATTCCTTTTCACTGAAATTGCTTTGAGAGTGGAGATTTGCCATGACGGCGCCGATCATTGAAATCCGCAATCTCGTCAAGCACTTCGGCCCGGTTATTGCGCTTAATGGCGTGTCGTTGAGCGTGGAAGCCGGGCAGGTTCATTGTCTGCTTGGCGACAATGGCGCTGGCAAATCGACGCTTATCAAGACGCTGTCCGGCGTGCACAAGCCCACAAGCGGCGAGTTCTACGTGGATGGCAAGCAAGTCGCGTTCAACAGCCCTCGCGATGCACTCGACCACGGGATAGCCACCGTCTATCAGGATCTGGCCATGATCCCGCTCATGTCGGTGATGCGAAACTTTTTTCTCGGGCGTGAGCCGACAAAGGGTATCGGGCCATTACGCTGGTTCGACACACAGCTTGCCGAAGACGTGACGCGGAAAGAAATGCGCAAGATCGGCATCGATGTGCGCGACCCGCAACAGGCGGTGGGTACACTGTCCGGTGGTGAGCGCCAATGCGTAGCGATTGCTCGCGCCGTCTATTTTGGGGCCAAGGTGTTGATCCTCGATGAACCGACGTCGGCTCTCGGCGTGCGTCAGACCGCAATGGTGCTGAAGTACATCAATCTGGTGCGCGAGCGCGGCCTTGGCGTGATTTTCATCACGCATAATGTGCGTCACGCCCATGCGGTGGGAGATAAGTTTACTGTGTTGAATCGCGGTGCGACGCTTGGGACACGCACAAAAAACGACGTGGACATGGATGAGTTGCAAAGCCTGATGGCCGGAGGGCAGGAACTGGCCGATCTGACCGCCGAACTGGGCGGCAGGGTTTGATTTCACGTTTCGGAGCATGAAATGAGCGGGCAGCTGGACGGCAAGGTTGCGATCATCACCGGCAGCACACAGGGGCTCGGCGCAGCCACGGCGAAACTTTTTGCGCAGCGCGGCGCTAGCGGTATTGTGATCTGCGGGCGATCGACAGACAAGGGCAGGGCGCAGGTGAGCGTCATGGAAAAACTCGGGGTCCGCGCGATCTTCGTGCAAGCCGATCTGGAGAAGGTCGAGGATTGCCGAACGATCGTGGCCGAGGCGGACCGTGCATTCGGGCGCCTCGATATTCTCGTCAATGCCGCTGGGCTGACAGATCGCGGCACTATCCTCGATACATCGCCGGAACTGTTCGACCGGCTGTTTGCGGTCAACACGCGCGCTCCGTTCTTTCTAATTCAGGAAGCGCTCAAGCTTTTTCGGCGCGACAAGGTGGAAGGGACGATTGTCAACGTCTCCTCCATGTCGTCCATGGGCGGCCAGCCTTTTATCGCGGCCTATTGCGCGTCGAAGGGGGCTCTCGACACGCTGACTCGCAATGTGGCCTATTCCGTCTTGCGCAATCGCATTCGCGTGAACAGCCTCAATATTGGCTGGATGGCGTCCGATGGAGAAGATCGCATCCAGCGGGAATTTCACGGTGCGCCCGCAAACTGGCGGGAGGAAGCGGCCAAAGCGCAGCCATTCGGGCGCCTGATCGATCCCGCTGAAGTGGCGCGAGCCGTTGCCTTTCTGGCTTCCGCCGAATCCGGCATGATGACCGGTGCGATCATCAATTTCGATCAATCCATCTGGGGCGCGTATGATTCCTCGCCGCATCCAGATCAACCGCTTTGAATCCCAGAATAACGTTTTGTTTGTAGAGCCCATATTATAGGTTCCGCTTGAGTTTTCGCGTTTTGGGGAGCGATGCGATCAAGTGACGACCGGTTGGCAGGGCATAAAACAGGTACTGAAGTATCCGGCTATTCGCGCGGGGCTGGAGGCGAGCGCTCTGGCCGTGCGATTGCCGGGCGTTGCATGTGTCGGCGGGCGGGGACTGATCTTCACCATGCATCATGTCGAGCCGTCCGGTGCCAGGCACGCATTCGACCCGAACGCAGGGCTGATCATCACGCCGGATTTCCTGGAGCAGGCAATTGTCACGGTGCTCAAGGCGGGGCTTGTGCCTGTGCATGCTCATGATTTGCCTGCGCTCTTGTCTGACCCTTCGGATCAAAGACGGTTCGTTTCCTTCACGCTGGATGACGGCTACAGGAACAATGCACGCTATGCCGCGCCGGTTTTCGAGCGCTATGGCGTGCCGTTCACAATTTTCCCCACGATTGATTTTATCAAGCGCAGCCGCAGTCTGTGGTGGGAAACAGCTGAAGTTTTGCTGCGAAATGCCAATGTTTTCCATATCGATTTTGGCAATGGCGAAGAGCCTGTGCGGACGGTTTCCGTGCGGGAAAAATATGTCGCCTACAGACGGCTGGTGAATTTCGTCAAAACCTGCGATGAGGATGAAGCGGTGCGCCGTATCGATGCGGCTGCGCGTGCGCAAGCGATTGAACCGTTGGACATAACCGACAATCTCATCATGAATACGGATGAAATCGGTGCGCTTGGCGAAAGCCCTCATGTGCATTTCGGGGGCCACACGCTTACCCATGTCAATTTGCGGCGGGTCAGCAATGACCGTCTCGACGCAGAAATTACCGGGTCGATCATCGGGATAGAGGCGCTGTCCGGCAAACGGCCGCGTTCTTTCGCTTATCCGTATGGCTGGCACGAAGCCGTGTCCAGGCGGGAGGCAAATGCCGTCAGCACGCATGGATTTGTCATTGGCGTAACGACGCGTCCGGGCATGCTGGATCAATCTGTCATGCAGCAGCCAGCCTTGCTGCCCCGGGTGTCGCTTAACGGGCTTTATCAAAAGCCGCGCTATGTGCGGGCACTGATTTCGGGTCTTCCATTCAAGCTTACCTGAACGCTTTCTAAAAAAATCCGATAAAGCTTGCGCTTGCAATTTCAGGTAGTTAGAGCATCTCTCTGCCTGATTGATTCAGGCCGCACGTTCCAAGCTCTTGTTTTAGCCGTATTTGTGCGATGCCAGCACCTCCCGTTGGGTAGCAGGATACACTAATCGATTGCTTACTCAGACAACCGTTTAAATTTGCGCCGAAAGGACAGCATCGTGGAGCAGGCAAAGAACGGAACCGGTAAAGGTGGGCGCAAAGCGCTTTGGGCCGCAGTGGCAATCATCGCCATAGCTGCTGCCGGATTGACGGGATATAAAATCACCCTGGAAAAGACGATCACCGCGCAGCTTGAAAAACGCGGTGGCAAGGCAGGTTCGGTCGAGGCGGATTTCCTAGGGCGCATTCATCTGCGTGACGTCACTTTGCCCCTCAAAGACGGCTCGGATATCCGCATTGCCGCCGTCGATGGCCGTCCGAAATTTCTGTTCCTGACCGGCATGCTCGAAGCTTCCGGCATCAGCACGGAAATCGCGAACTACAAGGTTTCGGTTCCGCATGTGTCGATTGAAGATGCCAATTTCGACCGCGCGATGCTGAAGGATACTTTTGGGAATAGCGGTCTGTCGCTGCCTGAGAGGGTGGGCCGGTTTTCGGCCAAGCGCGTCACTGCGGCGGAAGTGAAGGTCGTTCAGACGATTGCCGGCAAAGACCAGAACATCGTCTATAAAGACGTTGCTCTCGAAGATATCGAGCAGGGCCATGTCGCGCGATATTCAGCAGGCAGTACGGCGTTTGATTTTGTCGTCGATGTGCCGGACGAAGATGGCGCTACCGTCACCGACACGATGACCGGCTCTGTGGGCGCGGCTGAAGGCAAGGATATCGACGGTGTTTTCCTCGCCCGTCTCTATACGGAAAAGGCCGGCCCCGACGATAAGGACGCGAAGCCGGTCTATGGTCCGTTCTCTGCCAAGAACATCGTCCTCAAGAGCAAGGATGTGAGCTTCAGCTATGACGAGATTCGTGGCAGCGGTTTCACGATGCGCATGCCTGCCGAACCTTTCGCTGAGATGCTGGACAAGATCGAGTCCGTCGAAGATCCAGACGCTCTTTCGCCGGAAGAGCGACGCGATTTCTTCCTTCGCCTGATCTCGCTGGTCGATACGATAGGCAAGGGCGACGTGGAAATGATCGGGCTCAAGATCGAACCTGTCGACGCCAGCAAGGGCAAGGCCGGGATCGAGCGTGTCGCCATCGCTTTCGACAACAGGAAGATGGATGCTTCGGTAAAGGGCGTCCTGATTGGCAACGGCACCGATTACATGAAAATGGACGAAGCTGCGATGCAGGGCTTCTCCTGGGCCACGACTTCTGAAGGCTTGAAGAAGCTCGTTGCGCTGAGCGATGAGGAAGCCGAGAGTTTTCCCTATACAACACTGCTGCCGGAGTTCGGCACAACGCGTATCCTGGGCGTTGAAGTTGACTTCCCTTATGAGCAGAACGCCGCGGACGATGCTGCCGATGGCGAGGACGGTTCCGACGCTGAGGAACTGAATACCACGGAGGAAAGCATTACACCGTCACTTCCCGAGCGCATCCAGTTTTCGATGAAGAGCTATGAAGCCGCGTTGAACAAGCCATATAACGGCATTCCGACTGATATTCGTATTGCTTATGAAGACATGTCAGTGCCGGTGCCTGCAAACAGCAGTGACGAAGCGTACCGCCAGCTGCGCAAGCTTGGCTATGACCAGGTCGTCATTTCTTCCAATCTTGAGGCGAACTGGGACGAGCAAAGCCAGAATCTCGTCATCAAAGATATTTCCACCAGCGGAAAGGACATGGGGAGCATTTCGCTTTCCGGCCTCATGGGCGGTGTTACCAAGGAATTCTTCTCCGGTGACAAGGTGTTGATGCAGGTGGCCGCGCTGGGCCTGAAAGCCCGGGAAGTCAAGCTGAAGGTGGAGGAGCAGGGGCTCATTTCCAAAGGGCTCAAGCTTTATGCCGAAGAGAACGGCATGACCGAGGCGGAAGCCCGCAGTTCGCTGACAATGATCGCCACAACCCTTCTACAGGAACTGGCCGCCGATCAGCCCAAACTTCAGGATGCGGTGGCTGCCTTCTCCGCTTTCCTCGCGAAACCTAATATTTTCGAGCTGACGGTGAAGTCAAAAGCCGAAAAGGGCATAGGCGCGCTTGAGATGGTTCTGGCGTCGCAAGACCCGCTTTCACTGCTCGACAAGGTGGATATCGAAGCCAGAAACGAATAGGCATTTTGCTAATGAGAATACAAACGCCGGCTTCAACGAAGCCGGCGTTTGTATTTGGAGCAAATTTGTAGAATAAATTTTGCGCTACCGATGGGCTTCAATTCTGGAATGCGACACCATGCTTAAAAATATCGACCCCTTGCTGACCGGCTCGCTTCTCGCTGTACTTGCGGATATGGGCCATGGCGACGATCTCGTCATCGTGGATGCCAATTATCCGGCGCAAGCCTCCGATGTGCTCGTACTTGATTTTCCAGGTATCAGCGCGACGCAAATCGCCGAGGCCGTGCTTTCGCTTCTGCCCCTGGATGATTTCGTCGACAGGCCCGCCGCTGTTATGCAGGCACCTGGCGAAACACCTTCGATTTTCGCAGAATTCGAGGCGGTTATCGAGAAAGCCGAAGGGCGACGCATTCCCGTCGACCCGATTGAGCGTTTCGCTTTCTATGAGCGTGCACGCGGAGCCTTCGCAATCATCCGTAGCGGTGAAAGGCGGCTCTACGGCAACATCATTTTCAAGAAGGGCGTGATCCGCTCCTAGAGACGGGTGGGTCTGGGAGGCATGTACTCGATACATAAATCAAGGCGATCCCGAATTCGATCCGGGATCGCCCAATCAAATGTGCCGTGCGTTACTGCTGCGGCTTGGGCTGATGGTGCCCCATCGGTCCCTTGCCGCCGTGATGGCGCTGGCCGTGCGCACGATGGAACTTCTTGCTTGCGCGGAGTTCCTGCCGGTCGACCTTGCCGTCTTCATTGCGGTCGAGAGCCGCGAATTCTTTCTTGCGCTGGTTCTCGATCTCGGCGAGCGTTACTTTTCCGTCGCCATTGACATCAAGGCGCTTTTCCATGCGGTCGGCGGCACGGCTGACCATGCGCTTGAGCGCGAATGCTTCAAGCTCTTCGCGCGACAGGGTGCCGTCACCGTTAGTATCGGCTGCTTTCAAGCCATCCATCCGGGAAAATTTTTCCAGATCGATCGGTCCGCGCTTGCCCTTCGCGTGCTTTTCCAGCGTTGTGGCCGTCTCGGTGGTCGCCTTGTCTGTATTTGAATTGTTACTTTCTTGTGCCAGTACCGGAGTGGAAAGTAGAGCTGATGCAATAACAGCGATAAATACAGTCTTCGATTTCATGGTTATTTGACTCCATTACTCTTTACAAGGGGCGCCCTCAAAAAGGCGTGTGAGTAATGTCTATCTTTTTAGATGAACCGTATATGAATAGGCCAATTAAATATCGGTAATGTTGGGGTTCTCGAAAGAATACTGATCGTATGGCCGACAAGGCCCGCTGGCGAAACAGGCGAAGCCATTGCCTTGGAAAATGCCATCACACAGCTATGTCACAACGGTATTTCAGGCGCGCGAGCGTTCTTGTTCGTCAGTGTTTGGAAAGGGTCGTCAGGCAGCTCTTTCGAAGGATGGAAGGGAGATGAAACTGCTGACTTCAGCCGAATGTTTCGGAGATGCAAGAAGCGCACCTAGGTCATCGGACTTTAATCTATCAGCGGAAGCGTTTGTTTTCAGAAGAGAAAATGGTGGGTGATGTAGGGATCGAACCTACGACCCGCTGATTAAGAGTCAGCTGCTCTACCAACTGAGCTAATCACCCACTCGCTTAACCAGGGCAGCGGCCCCGGTCAGGTGAGCGGTTCTATAACGGCCTCTTTTCCCCCTGTCCAGTGTCCAGTCGAAAAATTTCTGAAAAAATTATCAGCTCGCGTAGAAAGCCCGGATTTGCGGGATTCTCTATGACCAGAAAATGCAATCGACAGGAGCAGAGAGGGGGCTCTTTTGTATAAATTGCGGCCCAATCTGGCATTCTTCTAGAATCAACGGCCGTTTGCTGTTGTTTTGATTCATTTTTTTATCAAACAGCGTTGTAAGAGCGCGGCGGCGGCTCCATATTCGCACAGCCGGATTTTCTCTCGTTTTATTCTGTGGCGATTCCGGTAAGGGAGGTTCCTGCTTCATGTGATTAAGTCGGCTGCGAGTATCGTAGCCGTGTCATCAATTATTGATGCTTGTCTGAGAAGCTGGGGCATATAAAAGACTTGATCGGTGGCTATGCAGGTCACCAATCAAAACAGGCTGTTGAAACAAGGCAGCACTTACATGCAAGGCGCTTCATGCACCGGATTGGTCTTGCTGTAGAAAACCGAAGCGCCCCGCAACGCTTCAAAAATCCGGTTCGCGGCATTGAGGACGGAATGGAAAGCATAATCGGCGATCTCGGACAGTTCATTTCCGACCATCGGGCATGGGCCGGGCCTATTGTCGGGGTCATCGCGTTTGGCGAGTCGCTTGCGATTATCGGGATGTTCATTCCTGCTACGCCGATCATGATCCTCATTGGTGGGCTCGTTGGCGCCGGTGTCGTCGAACCGATTCCGGTCATTATTGGTGCCATCATCGGCGCTGTGATCGGCGATATCATTTCCTATTTTCTCGGCTGGTGGCTGGGACGTAATATCATCCACAAATGGCCACTCAACAAACACCGCAGTGGCGTGGCCCGCGCCCGTCTGCTTTTCCGTCGCTATGGTTTTTCTGCCGTTTTCCTCGGCCGCTTCTTCGGGCCGGTGCGTTGCACCGTTCCAATGGTGGCCGGCATGATGTCGATGGACCAGACGCGCTTTCAGACAGCCAATGTTCTCTCCGCTGTCGTCTGGGCACCGGTCATGTTTCTGCCAGGTTGGCTTGCCGGGCGGGGTGCAGGCATATTTGCCAAGATGGACGGCGATCACATGTTCTGGTTTGCCATTGGCATCACTGTCGTGACCATTGTCGTGACGGTGATTGGCGTCCGGTTTTTCAAGGCGCGGCCGCGCCGCGAGCGCAAGCGCAATGTTCAGGTCTCCCCTGCGGAATAGCATCCGGTCTTGCCTGATAGCCAAGTGTCTGCATAATAAGAACAACCATATGTTTCATGTGGCAATATGGTGCCCGGTGCAGGCTAATAGCCTCCCGGATGCCTTTTAGAAGGTTCATCGCGCTTTATGCCCGACGACAGTTCTGACGAATCGTCTTCCCGAAGTCCGGGTTCCCTTACGGGAATACCGGCCTTAAAACACGCTCAGCCACTTTCCGCCGTTTGCTGTTTTCGTCTGGCCGCGCCGTTCTGGTGCGGGGCCGCGGGAGCGCATGCGGCTGCTTCTGTTTTCGCTTTCTGATCGCTGAAGCGGTTCTGGTTTCAACAGGTTTGCCAGAACTGCCTTAGATTTTGTTTTCACTGCATTTCCAGCAGCGCAACCGTTATACGCCTTTGCCGGAAATGTTCTAAGGAGCCCGACACATCATGGACTGGTCCATGGACTGGATTGCCGACCCCAACGCCTGGATAGGACTGGTAACATTGGTGCTGCTTGAGATTGTTCTCGGCATCGACAATCTCGTCTTTATCGCCATTCTGGCCGACAAACTGCCGCCGCACCAGCGTAATCGCGCCCGCTTGCTCGGGCTTACCCTGGCGCTGCTCATGCGCCTCGTGCTTCTTGCGTCGATTTCGTGGATCGTAACCCTGCGCGAGCCGCTGGTCGCGGTCTATGGTCTCTCGTTCTCCGGACGCGATATCATCATGTTGATCGGTGGCCTGTTTCTGCTCGCCAAGGGGACGATGGAATTGCACGAGCGTCTGGAAGGCGCGCATGGACCGAAAAGCTCCCGCATGGTGCATGCGGTGTTCTGGCAGGTTATCGTCCAGATTGTTGTGCTGGATGCGGTGTTCTCGCTGGATAGCGTTATTACAGCTGTTGGTATGGTGCAGCATTTGCCGGTGATGATGATTGCGGTCATCATTGCAATCGCCGTGATGATGCTGGCGTCGCGACCGCTTATGGATTTCGTCAACAAGCACCCGACTGTGGTTATCCTCTGTCTGGGCTTCCTTATGATGATCGGTTTCAGCTTGATCGTTGAAGGTTTCGGTTTCCATATTCCAAAGGGGTATCTCTATGCGGCCATCGGTTTCTCCGTCCTCGTGGAGGCGGCCAATCAGGTGGCGCGCCGTAACCGTGAGAAACTGGTGACGACCAACGATCTGCGCGAACGCACGGCGGGCGCCGTGTTGCGGCTGCTCGGTGGCGGACGTGGCGAGAATCCGCTTTCCGACACCGTGGATGTGCTCGCCCAGCAGACCGCGGCAAGCGATGTCTTCCTGCCGGAAGAAAAGGAGATGATCCGTGGGGTTCTCGATCTCGCAGACCGTCCGGTGCGTTCCATCATGTCGCCGCGCAACGAGATCGAATGGCTGGATATTGATGAGGATGAACAGGAGATTCGCGCGGCAATTCGCAAACTGTCGCATTCCCGCGTCGTGGTTGCGCGCCGTCAGGTAGACGAATTCATCGGTGTTGCCCTGGTGAAGGATCTGCTGCTCGACATGACGGACAAGAAGAGCATCGATTGGGACAAGGTGGTCAAGCAGCCGTTGGTCGTGCACGAAAATGCCAACGTCCTGCGTGTCATGGAGCAATTGCGTACTTCGCCCATCCATCTGGGCGTGGTCGTGGACGAGCACGGTTCGTTTGAAGGTATGGTGACGCCGACGGATATTCTGGAAGCCATTGCAGGCGAGTTTCCAGACGAAGACGAGGAGGCGGCTGTTGCCGAATCGGACGGACAGGGTGGCTATACCGTGGATGCCTTTACCGATATTCGTCGGCTGAGCGGACTGCTGGAGCGAGATCTGGTCGATGAAACTGACCGGTACACAACGCTTGCCGGTTACGTGCTATGGCATCTGGGGCATCTGCCTGTCGGGGGAGAGAATTTCATCGCCGACGGTCTGGAGTTCAGGATTGAATCGATGAGCGGTCGACATATAGACAAGGTGCATATCAAGCCCTTGGACGATTACGAGGTGTAAACCGGCAAAAATGCGAGTGAGTAGCGCGTTTCAAGGCTGATAATGAACGATGTGTGTTACTCGTTTGTTTTACAACAATATTTTTCTGAAAAATGTTCGTATTTTCCGGTGTGCGGACACGTTGATCGCAAAATATTTCGCGCTGTTAACTCCCATAAAATAAGTGGGTTATTGACAATGGCGCAGAAGCCTTCAAAATTAACACATCGTTCACTGTTGCGGCGAAAGCGCGACAACAGTGCGGCGAGCCGCCGAGTTAGGGGACAGGCGGATCGCCAAATGGGTGCGAACAGGAGGCTTAGCATGAAGCGAAATTTGCAATGGCTTGCTAGCGGGCTGAAGAATGCCGTGATGAGCATTCCAGCTTTTTTTGAGCAGCCCTGGCGCGAAATGAAGCTGAATGCCGAGGAAATTGCCGAGCGTCGCCGTAACCGGCTGGAACGTGGTGAGCATAACTTTCTCTGGTGTTGGCAGCATCGCGGTTTCTGGTAAGGACTGTCCGGCCGGAAAAATTTCGAAGACCGGAAGCGAGAGCTTCCGGTCTTTTTTCTTTTCATTTCATGCCGCGTCAAGAAACGAGAATTATATTCTCCGGGGCTATTTTCATGTAGGCTTGGTTTCCAAAATCGCTTTAGAAAGTAGTTTATATATTTAAATCAATGATTTAGATTGATTTTGGCTTTCCCGTCGTTAGATTTGTATCCCAAATTCAACGCAATTATGAGTGCTTTGCGCAAGCGGAGCCGTGGGGATGCCTCCTATGAGAAAAACTATTCTATATGCGGCGTTTGCGCTGGGGCTGGGTGCTGTGCCTGTCCATGCGGAACAGCCGAACGAAATCCTGAACGTTTCTTATGATATTGCTCGCGAACTTTACGAGCAGGTCAATAAGGCATTCGTGACCGACTGGAAGGCGAAGACCGGCGAGGATCTGGCCGTCAACCAGTCTCATGCCGGCTCGTCGAAGCAGGCGCGCTCCATTCTCGAAGGTCTGGAAGCGGATGTAGTGACGTTCAATCAGGTCGTGGATGTGCAGGTGCTTCACGATAAAGGCGATCTTATTCCAGCCGATTGGCAAAAGCGCTTGCCGAATAATTCATCGCCCTATTATTCTTTCCCGTCATTTCTGGTGCGGGCGGGAAATCCGAAGAATATCAAGAACTGGGACGACCTTGCCCGTGATGATGTGAAGGTGATTTTTCCCAATCCGAAGACCTCGGGCAATGCACGCTATACCTATCTGGCGGCTACGGCCTATGCGCGCGAAGCTTTCAATGACGATGATGCCGAAGTACGCGAATTCGTCGGAAAAATATTCAGGAATGTACCGGTTTTCGACACCGGCGGACGTGGGGCGACGACAACATTCGCAGAGCGCGGTCTTGGTGATGTTCTCGTGACGTTCGAGGCGGAAACCCGCGGCACGCAGAAGCAGCTGGGCACTGACAAATATGATGTCGTGGTCCCGGAAATGAGTCTACTGGCCGAATTTCCGGTTACGGTAGTGGACAAGGTGGTCGACAAGCGGGGATCGCGCAAGATCGCCGAGGCCTATCTCGATTATCTGTACGCGCCGGCGGGCCAGGAAATTCTGGCGCAGAATTTCAACCGCGTTCATGACAAGGTGATCATCGAGAAACACAAGGATATTTATCCAGATATCCGCCTCGTCACCGTGGAAGATGTGTTTGGCGGCTGGGAAAAGGTACAGAAAGAACATTTTGCCGAGGGCGGTGTGCTCGATCAGCTCTTTACCAAAAAATAAGGCATATGCGGCGGGGAGGAATACCCCCCGCTTTTATTTGGAATGTTCCAGTGGCGCTTCTTAGCATAAAACGCAATTCGGTGTTGCCGGGGTTTGGGCTGACCCTCGGCTGTACTTTGCTCTATCTGACGGTTATCGTCGCTTTGCCGCTTCTGGCCATGATCATGAAAACGGCCAGCCTTGGTTGGAGCGACTTCTGGTCCATCGTCACATCTGACAGGGCGCTGGCGACATACCGGATTACGCTTGGGATGGCAGCACTGGCGACGGTTTTCAACGGTTTGTTCGGTCTGTTGCTGGCATGGGTGCTGACGCGTTATGAATTTCCCGGTAAAAGGCTGATGGACGCGGCGGTCGATCTGCCGTTCGCGTTGCCGACGGCTATTGCGGGTCTGGCTCTGGTCACGGTCTTTGCGCAGAACGGCTGGTTCGGGCAGTTTCTTGAGCCGATGGGCATAAAGGTTGCCTATGCGCCGCTCGGTATCGCCATCGCCATGGCGTTTACCAGCATTCCCTTCGTGATCCGTACTGTTCAGCCGGTGCTTGAAGATTTGAGTGCGGATGTGGAAGAGGCTGCGCGCAGCCTCGGCGCACGTCCGTGGCAGATATTTGCCTATGTGATCTGGCCGACCATCTTTCCGGCCTTTCTGGCTGGCGCTTCGCTGTCCTTTGCGCGCAGTCTGGGGGAGTTCGGCTCTATCGTCTTTATTTCCGGCAATCTGCCATTTGAAACCGAAGTGACCTCTTTACTCGTCTTCATACGTCTTGACGAGTACGATTATCCCGCTGCCGCAGCGCTGGCTTTCATGATGCTGGTTGCGGCTTTCCTCATGCTTCTCATGACCAATCTCATTCAGGCAAGGCAGCTTCGCTATGCAGAGCGCTAGTGTTCAGATGCGCAATGCGCCCGGGGCTGTGCGCAGCCTGCTGATCTGGTTGGCCACCGTTTTGACCATCCTTTGCGTCGGCGTGCCGCTGGCGGTCATCTTTTCCTATGCTTTCAGCAAGGGTGTCGGTGTGTTTTTCAGCGAGATCCTGAAACCGGACACGCTGCATGCGATCTGGCTTACGGTGCTGACCGCAATTGTCGTGGTTCCCATCAATATGGCGTTTGGCGTCTGTGTAGCGTGGCTGGTTACGAAGTTCCGCTTTCCGGGCCGCAGATTGCTGATCACTTTCGTGGAGATTCCGTTTTCCGTTTCGCCGATCGTGGCCGGCGTGACCTATCTCTTTCTCTATGGATCGCAGGGACTGCTTGGGCCTCTCCTCGAAGCCTATGATCTGAAGATCATGTTTACGGTCCCGGCGATTTTTCTGGTCAGCCTGTTCGTAACTTCACCCTTCGTCGCACGTGAGCTGATTCCGCTTATGGAAGTGCAGGGAAGTGACGAGGAAGAGGCGGCGTTGACGCTTGGTGCGAATGCCTGGCAGACATTTTTCTATATCACCTTGCCCAATATAAAATGGGCGCTGCTCTACGGCGCTGTGCTTTGCAATGCCCGTGTGATGGGCGAATTCGGAGCAACCTCGGTGGTGTCCGGCGCCATTCGCGGTAAGACCAATACGCTGCCGCTTCAAGTCGAACTTCTGTTCAATGATTATAATGTGGCAGGGGCTTTCGCGGCGGCTTCCACACTGGCGCTGATCGCGCTGGTAACGCTGGTTTTGAAGTTTCTGCTGGAGCGCGAACAACATGCATAAAATGATACCGCTCGTGTTTTAACACGAGCGGTGGCGGTCATGCTGCCTTGGGGAGGACGTAAGCTGGTGACGGTTCGCGTTGAAGAGAGGAGGCAAGGATGATGCCTTCCGGCCAACGGCTGAAGCCGCTTGCGACATTGATATGCCCGGCGTGGCCGAGATCGACGAAGCCGGATCCCCAGACATGTGACAGCGCCTCAGCCTTCGCGAAGCTCATATAATCGTCATTGCGGCTGGCAATTACGATGGAAGGGAAGCCCAGCTCATGCCGTGGCAACGGAGCAAAGCTCTGGAAACGGTTATCCTTGCGCGCCATGGTTTCCGCGTCGGCTGGCGCGACGAGGAGAGCGCCCGCCACATGGGCAGCAGCTGGACGGCTTGCCAGATGCGCCACAAGCACACAGCCAAGACTATGCGCAACCAGCACGGCGCCGGGGTGTTCGGCAAGCTGAGCTTCCAGCGCGTGCATCCAGTCGGATAGCACCGGATAGTGCCAGTCATCCTGTTCGACGAGCACTGCTGACGGATCGTCATGCAACCAATGGCGCTGCCAGTGGCCTGCTTCCGATCCCTTATAGCCGGGGATGATCAATGTCGCAGGCATGTATTCATTCCTCTTGGATTGAAGCCTTGGGAGGCTGCTTTTGCTTCACGGTGGGAAATAATGCGAAACTCATTCCAAGATAGGCGGTAAAACTCGCCATTTTAAGGAAAATTAATTCAATTAGCTGGGGCTCCGTGAAATTATAGTCCGGCCTGATGGAGGCTATTTGTGGTGCTTTTCGTTCCAGCGCAGCAGGAACTGGGATTTCTCGAAAACGAGTACCACCACGAGTGACATCGCAAACGGGATCAGGAGATAGAGCAGGCGGAAGACGATCAAAGCGGCCAGTACGTCAGCCTGATCCATGTCCGGCAGACCGGTGAGGAAGACGAGTTCCAGAACTCCGAGACCACCTGGCGCATGCGAAATGAGTGCAGCCGAGAACGAGACTAGGAATATGCCGAGAATGATAACAAAGCCGGGATTACCTGCTTCAGGAAGCGCGAAATATATGATGCCGGCAGCGCCGATTAGTTCCAGCGGTGCGACGATCAGTTGTTGCACCACCACGGAAAGCCTTGGATATTCCAGCCGGAATTTTCCGATCTGGAGCGGGCGCAGATGCAACCAGCTTCCGAATATATAAAGCAGCATGAATGTCAGCATTATGACTGCGATGACGATGGCGACCGTGGGAGTGAGTTCCTCATTGAAGCGCATGAGAATATGCGGTTCCAGCAGGAGAACCACGCTTGAAGTGATGACCACGCCAAGTATGAAAGTGAAGGAACAAAACGCAATCAGGACGGCGATTTCACTGCCGGGCATTCCCTGAGAGGAATAGGCCCGATAACGCACTACTGCACCGGAAACGACCGATGCGCCTATGTTGTGCGACAACGCGTAAGTCGTAAAGGAACATAGGGCGATGAAAAGCCAGGAGATTTTTCGCTTGAGATGCAAGAGGGCGATGCGGTCGTAACCGGCCAGCGAACTGTAGGCCAGAAGTGCCGAGACGGCGGCGAGAACCCAGTGGTGCAAGCGGATCGCGTAAAGACTGTCCAGAACGTCTTCAAGCGAAATACTGCGCAGTTCGCGATAAAGCAGCCATGCAGAAACCCCAACCGCACAAATGCCTATAACCGGCCAGATATAATCCTTTGCTTTCATCAGCCGGTCACCGCATTTTCATGCTTCATGTCATCCCCCTTGTCTTCGGCCCGAGCGTCCAGTTCAGGTTCAACGAACACCGCCTCCTGTGTGTCGCTGTGGGGCTCGGTTCCGATTGCTCTGGCAATGGCCAGAGCGATTTCTTCTTCACCCAGAATGACTGAGTTTGCGCCCAGATCGCGCAGATAATGCGCTTCAGCTTGCGAACAGGCCCGCACGATGATGCGCAAGTGCGTGTTTGCGGCGCGCGCCAGAGCTGTCACGCGTCCAGCTTCAAAAGCATTGGGAATGGCGATTACAAGATTGCGTGCCGCCCCAGGATTCGCCGCCTGCAATATTTCGGCGTTCGATCCGTTGCCTGCAATAGCCTCAATGTCGTTTTCCCGCAGCGTGCTGCAAATTTTGGACGAATCCTCGATCACAAGGAACGGCAGATTCCCTTTTTTAAGCCCAGCGGCGACACGGCTTCCGATCTGGCCATAGCCGACAATGATCGTGTGACCATCGAGAAGCGTCTGAGGCAGAGGCTCTGGCTCGGAAACAGGTAGAGCATCATCCTGGTCGGCCGCTGCGGATTCGTTGCCCAGCCGCTTTTCTATCCATGGCCGCAGCCGTTCAGCCACCACGAACATGACCGGATTGAGGAAGATTGAGAGGATCGCGCCAGCAAGAATGAGATCACGCCCGGCAGGCGGCAGAAGGTTGAGGCTTACGCCCAGCCCGGCAAGGATGAAGGAAAATTCGCCGATCTGGGCAAGGCTGGCGGAGATGGTAAGCGCGGTGCCAACGGGACGGCGAAATGCGCGGACGATGAAAAAGGCGGCGACCGACTTGCCGATGAGAATGATGGCGAGGGTGCCGAGAAGGGGCAGGGGATCCTTGATGAGACTCATCGGATCGAACAGCATGCCCACCGAAATGAAAAACAGTACGGCGAAGGCGTCACGCAGCGGCAGCGATTCCTCTGCTGCGCGATGGCTGAGTTCGGATTCGCTCATCACCATGCCCGCGAAAAATGCGCCAAGAGCAAACGATACGCCGAACAGGTGGGCCGCGCCAAAAGCAACTCCGAGCGCAATGGCGAGAACGCCAAGGCGGAACAGCTCGCGCGAGCCAGTCTGTGCTACAACGTTGAGAAGCCATGGAATGACCTTGCGCCCGACGACGAGCATCAGGGCGACAAAAAGAACGACCTTGGCAATCGTGAAAAGAATGATGCCGCCTATGCCGAGACCCAGCCAGGCAACAACCGGATCGCTGGCGGCGGCGCTTTCGGCGCGTCCCGACACGCTTGCCACGGCGGGCAGGAGCACCAGCGCTATCACCATGGCGAGATCTTCGACGATCAGCCAACCCACGGCAATGCGACCGCGTTCGGTATCGATGAGGCGACGTTCCTGCATGGCGCGCAAAAGCACCACGGTACTGGCGGTGGAGAGGGCAAGGCCGAAAACCATGCCTGCCTGAACATCCCAGCCAAGCGCCAGGCCAAGCCCAGTACCCAGCGCGGCGGCTGTCGCTATCTGGGCGAGCGCGCCTGGAACCGCTATGGCTTTTACGGAAAGCAGGTCTTTCAGGGAAAAATGCAGGCCGACGCCGAACATCAGCAAAATGACGCCGATTTCGGCCAGCTGAAGAATGAGTTCCTGATCGGCGACAAAGCCGGGTGTATGCGGACCGGCGAGAACGCCAGCCAGAAGATAGCCGACAAGCGGCGAGATTTTCAGTCTTGTGGCGATGGCACCGAAGATGAAGGCCAGGCATAACCCGATGACGATAGTCGCAATCAAAGGCGTGTCATGGGGCATGGAGTGCCTTCCCGCTTTCAGTCTTCGCAATGTAATATGAGTGCCGGGCAGGGGCTGAACCATGCCCGGCAATGAGGTTATTTCTGTGCGGCGGCGGTTTCTTCAGCAGCCTGTTGAGCATCCTTGCGATGCTGCCACCAGTTACCCAGCAGAAGCAGGATCGGTGCTGCAATGAAGATCGACGATGATGTTGCAATGAAAATACCGAACAACATCGGCACGGCAAAATTATGAACGGCGCTGCCGCCCCAGATTGCCATTGGCAGCATACACAGGAAAGTCGTCACGGATGTATAGATACAGCGCACGAGCACCTGATTGATACTCATGTCGACGATCTCACGCAGCGGCTTCGACTTATAAAGGCGCATGTTTTCACGCATGCGGTCATAAACCACGACCTTATCGTTGACCGAGTAACCGATAGCGGTCAGAAGCGCAGCGATGGCGGTGAGGTTGAAGTCGAGCTGTAGCAACGCGAAGAAGCCGACCATCTTTGTGGTGTCGAGAATGAGCGTGATGATTGCGCCCATCGCAAAGAACCACTCGAAACGCCACCAGAGATAGAAGAGCATGCCGATGGCCGACAACACGACCGCGATGAAGCCGGATCGGGCCAGTTCACCGGAGACCTTCGGTCCGACAACTTCAGTTCGCTCGATCTTCACGTCCGGATCAAGTTCGGTAACGGCGTCGCGCATCTTGTTGACGGCAATGGTCTGCGCCTCTTCGCCGCCGTCCTGACGCTGGATGCGGATCAGAACATCATTCGGGCTGCCGGCTGACTGAAGTGCTACTTCACCAAGATCCAGCGAGTTGAGCTTGGTGCGCAGCTGCGCAAGATCCGCAGGTTGCGAGGTGACGATTTCCGCCTGAATGCCGCCCTTGAAGTCGATGCCGTAATTCAGACCCGGTTTGAAAAACAGTCCGATGGAAAGGATCGACAGCACGATCGAGACGCCGATACCGATAAAGCGGGCATTCATGAAGCTGATGTTCGTTTTTTCAGGAACGAACTTCAGGAACGGCTCGATACGAAGCACCTTGAGCTTACGCTTGCGCACGTACCATGCCATCGCCATGCGAACCAGTGTCACATCCGTGAACATGGAGATCGCGATGCCGAGCATCATGGTGATGGCAAATCCGCGGACGGGGCCCGTGCCAAACATGAACAGCAATAGTGTCGAGATGAGCGAGGTAACGTTCGCATCGACAATGGTTGAAAATGCGCTGTGGAAGCCCTTGTCGAGGGCGGCCATGGCGCCAAGACCCTTGCGCGTTTCTTCGCGGATGCGTTCGTTGATGAGAATGTTGGCGTCAACCGCGATGCCAATACCCAGAATGATACCGGCGATACCGGGCAGTGTCAGTGTTGCCCCGATGAGGCTCAATGCCGAGAACGTCAGCAAGGTGTGGAGCAGCAGCGCCACGTTGGCAATCGTTCCCCAGACGCCATAAAGCAGCTGAATGAAGACGGCCACAAGAACAAAGCCGATGACACCCGTAATCAGGCCCATCTTGATGGCATCGCCGCCGAGATCCGGTCCGACGGTGCGTTCTTCGATCACAGTCAGCGGAGCAGGCAGGGCGCCCGCACGCAACAGGGCGGACAAAACGACCGTGTCCTGAACCGTAAAGCTGCCGCTGATCTGGCCAGAGCCGCCGGTAATGGGCTCGCGGATGACGGGTGCGCTCAACACCTTGCCGTCGAGAACGATGGCAAAAGGACGGTTGACGTTCTTCGTGGTGATGTCGGCGAACTGACGCGCGCCGAGGCTGTCGAAGCGGAATGAGACGATCGGCTCGTTGGTGCGCTGGTCGAAGCCGGCACGTGCGTCAGTAAGACGTTCGCCGGAAAGTGCAACCTGATCCTCAATCGGATATTTGATGTTCGGATCCTTCGAATCCGGCATGATGGTTACGCCCGGAGGCGGTGTATCGTTCGGATTGGCGTCGGCGACCATATGGAAGCTCATTTTGGCCGTGCTGCCGAGCAACTGGCGAAGCTGGGCCGGATCCTGAAGCCCGGGAAGCTGAACCACGATACGGTCGGAGCCTACGCGTTGAATGGACGGTTCGGCAACGCCAACCTGGTCCACGCGCTGGCGGATAATTTCAAGGCTCTGCTGAAGGGCAGAGTCCAGACGATAGTTGAAGCCAGCTTCCGTCAGGGTGAGACGAACCTGATTGTCGTTCGACGTCACGTCGATATCGTTGATAGCCGTGCCGAAGCCGCTGGTGTTGACCTGAGAAATGAGCGTTCGCAGGGCCGTCTCGGCCTTGGCGCGCTGTTCCGCATCGGGAATCGTTGCGACAACGACATCACCGGCAACCCGGATCGACTGCGGCTGGATGCGCTCGGCGCGCAATTTGCTGCGCGCGTCGTCGAGCAGCGAACGCAGCCGGTCCTTTTTCAGACCTGCCGCATCCACTTCCAGAACGAGATAGGAGCCGCCGCGAAGATCAAGGCCGAGCGTAACCTGCTGCTTCGGGAACCATGACGGCATCGCGTCGAGTTGTTTCTGGGTAAAAAAGTTGGGCAAGGCGATAATAATGCCGATCGCAACGACCAGACTATATAGCGCGACTACCCATTTCGAAGTACGCATGGATTGATGTTCCGGGTCTTGGGCACCTTGGTAATCACCGTTCGATGAACGTTACTATTCGGTGCTGTTTTCATAAAATCATACGGGATTGATGAAAGCCAATCTCACAGAATGGCACATTATGCGCTTTGAGGTGGCGCACGGGCAGAGGAAAAATTCCACTGGGAAGCCGAAAAACACTCCTGACCACAGGAGAGGCCGGCAAATCGGACGTCGAACAGCTGAAAACCGGCTTTCCCGACGGGTAAAGCTGTGTTGCTGTTGTCGGGGTAGGTCGCTTTGACCTTGGTGGCAGCGGCTTCGACAAGTATGGCCCGAACGGGCTGCGGAGTGGGCGCGGATTGCTGGCGCGCTGGCGCTGCAGCAACATCTTCCGTTTGCCGCGTTTCGGTGTTCTGCGAGAGATTGCGGGAGGTACTGCTGCCCCATGCCGAGAAGTCCGCGGCGAACAGAAAAGCGACAAAAGACAGGACACACGTAACGAGCAGCATGAAATCATACTGCCGGTGACGATCATCGCGCTGATCCCTGCCGTTGGTGCCTCTCATCAAATCGTCCAGACTTCCTCTCGAGTCTTTCTATGGAATTGAGCCAGCTTCCACACACTTTGCGAATCCTCATTAACCATTTGTGTCCGCACGAACAAGGAAATACTGGCGACTAAACTTGCCTTACACGTCATTCGGCGACTTTCTGAAAGGGGCGCAATTTTGGGGTAGCACCGTATCTTGCTTCCGTTCTACGGCGCTTTATGTTGAAACAGTGGTCCTGAAACCGGCAGAATAGAAATTGATATATTTATCGACGTTTCGTGTTCTTGCATTTTCACTTCTGGTCGCCGCCGCAACGCTTGGTGCGGCTGCACCCGGTATCGCGCAGGAAAACAAGACGCAAACAGCGTCTCCGTCCGCGCAAAACGCCCAACCGCCAGCCTCTCCGGGCCAGACACAAACAGACGCGGACCCTCCAGACCCCATTTCCAGTGTCGTGCAGCAGCAAAAGCCGGTCATCAACGATCTGCGACAGCAAACGACAAAGATTGCGGGCCAGTTACCCAAAGCGGCGTCCAGCGATGAATCTCTCGCCAATCTCAAGCTGCAACTTGATGCGCTTTCTAAAAAACTGCTGGACGCGGGCGTCGCGTTTCGTCCGCGTCTGACGGAAATCAATACGCGTCTGGAACAGCTCGGCCCCGCGCCGTCGAGTGACCAGCCACCTGAACCTGCCATTGTCGCCGAAGAACGCGCACGCCTGACGGCTGAAAAAGCCGAAATCAACGTGATCATCGGGGAAACAGAAGACACATCGCTGTCCGTCAACCAGATGTCTGCCAAGATCGGCGACATGCGGCGCGATCTGTTTGCAAAGACGCTTTCCCAGCGGGTCGATCTCAATTACACGCTGGGCTCCGAAGTGGCGAGCGCCGCCCGCGACCAGATGTTGTCTCTTGGACGCATTACCCAGTCGTGGTGGCGGTTCGTGACCACGTTCAAGCTGAATTCGTTTCTGGCGGCCGCTTTCTTTGCGTTTGTTGCGGCGCTGGTGTTGCAGCTCGGTGCACGGCATTTTCTCGGCACTATATACCAGCGTGATCCCGCAATCGAATCGCCATCCTATCTCAGCAGGCTTTCGGTTGCTTTCTGGTCAACCGTCATTCCCTCGGCGGCCGTCGGTGTATTTTTCGCAACCACGTATTTCTTTTTGAATTATTTCAATGTGTTGCGGAGCGATATAGCAACGCTTCTACAATCGCTTTTCATGGTTCTCGGGCTAGTCTATTTCATTCACCGGCTGGGTTGGGCAGTTCTCAGCCCGGATATGCCGGCATGGCGGCTGATTTCCGTCGCGCCACGGCCAGGCCGGATACTGGCAATTCTGATTACCGCTACGGCTTTGACCAGCGGTCTCGATTCATTCTTCGGTACAGTCAACCAGATTCTGTCTTCGCCATTGTCGCTGACAGTTGCAAAGAGTTTGCTCGCAACCGTCATGGTCGGTTCGCTGATTATCGCGATCGCCCTTTTGCGACCGCTTGAAAATACTGAAACAGGTGCCGTGCGCCGCTGGCCGCGCTGGTTCAGAGTCTTCCTCGTCATCGTCGGTCTGTTGCCAATTTTAGCCGGTGTGTTCGGCTATATCGGTATGGCGCGTTTCCTTGCACAGCAAATCGTGGTGACAAGCGCCTTTCTCGTGACGATGTATATGGGATTTCTCACGGCACGGGCAATATCCGAAGAACAGGCCTTTGCGTCCAGCCAACTGGGCAGGGCGTTTCGCGAGCGTTTCCATCTTGACGATGCCACGCTCGACCAGCTTGGCCTTGTCGCAGGAATATTGATCAATCTGATTGTTGCCCTGGTTGGCATTCCACTGGTTCTGCTTCAGCTGGGTTTTCAGTGGTCGGAATTGCAGACGACCTTCCTTCACTTGATGACTGGTTTCCAGATCGGGAGCATCTCGATTTCCCTGATGGGGTTATTGACCGGCGTTCTGCTGTTCATCCTCGGTTTTTTGATGACGCGCTGGTTCCAGAACTGGCTGGATAACAGCGTCATGGCGCGGGGACGCGTCGATTCCGGCGTGCGTAATTCCATACGAACGGTTATCGGTTATGTTGGTCTGTCGCTGGCGGCTCTTGTTGCCATTTCTGCGGCGGGTTTCAATCTTTCCAATCTCGCGCTGATCGCCGGCGGTCTTTCCCTCGGTATCGGTTTTGGTCTTCAGAATATCGTCCAGAATTTTGTTTCGGGTCTTATTCTGCTGGCCGAACGTCCGTTCAAGGTGGGCGACTGGGTGGAAGCGGGCACTGTCAGCGGCATCGTGAAAAAGATCAGCGTGCGCGCGACGGAAGTGGAAACTTTCCAGAAGCAGTCGATCATCGTGCCGAATTCAAGCCTGATCAACGGCAATGTCGGAAACTGGACGCACCGCAACAAGCTCGGTCGTATCGATATCAACGTGCAGGCGGCCTATACGGAACATCCACGCAATATTTATACGATCCTCATGGAAATTGTCAGCAGTCATCCGTCTATTCTGAAAAACCCCGAACCTTTCATTGCCTTCCAGTCCATGACTGATTCGTTGATGGCGTTCGATATTTACGCGCACGTTGCGGATATTACGGCAACGGGTAATATCAAGAACGAGTTGAGGTTTTTGATTGTCGAGCGGTTCCACGAAGAAGGTATTCATTTTGCCTCCACAAAGAATGATGTGGTTGTGAATCTTCCGAATTTTGAACAGCTCGATGTTCGGGAAACGCGGAAGGAAAAATCACTCGCAACAAAGCGGAGCGCAAAACCCCGTTCGGAAAACGGCGATAAATCTGGCGAAACCGATGACGGGGCCTGATGAACGGGTTGTTCAGTTGCGGTTCAGTTTCCAGTTCTTATAAATGAACATGAAAAAGAGCGGGAATTCCGTTCTTGGTATGGTGAGAGCGGGACTGCTCGTTTTCATTGAGCATGTCGCAGCGGGAGCGGCGGAAACGCCGGAACGATATGAACACTATTCAGGTCAACAGTTTTGGCAAGGCAGTTCTCGGAGCGATCATTGCCGTTTCATTTTCGATGGGCACGGCCTACGCAGCCCAAATATCCAATGGCGACAGTGCCGCCCAAACCATTGTTGTCACGGAAGGCGCGTCCAAGCGCGAAATGATTGTCGCGCCCGGAGAGACCGTGGACTTCTGCCCCTCTGGCTGTTTTGTGACGTTTCCCAATGGTGATCGCCAAGCATTGACCGGCGACGAGAATATCACCATCAGTGGCGGCAAGGCGACGCTGAAGTAAGAATTTCGGGAAGGCTGAAAGTAAAAAGCCGGGTTTGAAAACCCGGCTTTTTCTTGGTCGGCAGGCTAGGATCAGCTGCGTGGCTTGAGATTCTCCGGATCGTAAAGCGGTTTATAGCCGATGGATACGATCTCTACGGGATAGGTCTCGCCAAAATATTCCACCAACAATGTCCGGCCCTGCTGGCAATAGGCATGGGGAAGGTAGGCAAGGGCGATGTTCTTGGCGACTGTCGGGCCGTATGCGACGGAGGTGGTGAAGGAGCGACGACCGAGTTCATCCACGAGTGTCTGCCCCGTTTCCGGATCGATGACCGGCATAATGCCAACCGGATAGCGGGCCACGCCCTTCGAATCCTTGTTATCCGTGAGGACGAGGGTGCACAGCATGGCGTGCTGATGCTCGCGGGCACGATACTCCACATGCTTGGCCTTGCCGCAGAAATCCGCTTCCTTGACCTTCGGACGGGCGAGATCGGCTTCGAGAAGGTTATACTCCGTCAGCAGGTCGGCATTCTGGAGGCGTAGGCTTTTCTCCATGCGACGGGTATTGGCATAGGTCTCGACGCCCACCGCGATCACGCCGGTTGAACGCAACGCGTCCCACACTGCCAGGCCGTCCTCGTACCGCATATGCAGCTCCCAGCCTTGTTCGCCGACATAGGAAATGCGGAATGCGGTCACGTCCTTGCCGGCGATCCGGATTGGCTTGATGGCTGCGAAAGGGAAATTTTCCGAGTCCAGCCCATCAGGATTTTCGACGATCTTCTTGAGATTTTCGCGGGCATTCGGTCCCCATATGCCTATAGTCACGTAGTTTTCAGTCACATCGGTGATGGTGACATCAAACCCTTTATCCTCAGCCACGCGGCGCATGTAGTGGAAATCACGCGGCCCGGCATCGGCGCCATTGATCATGCGGATGCGATCCGCCATGCGGATGGCGGTAAAATCGGCGCGCACCATGCCTTCATCATCGAGGAAATGCGTATAGATACCTTTGCCGATGTTGGAGTCGCCACCGATTTTGGCCGCGCAAAGCCATTCCATCAGATTGACGTGATCCGGACCTTCGATGTCGTACATGGCAAAATGCGACAGGTTGACGATGCCACAATCTTCGCTGAGCTTCAGATGCTCGGCATTGGAGACGCGCCAGAAGTGACGATTGTCCCATTCGTTTTCGCGCACCGGAATACGGTCGCCGTAGTGCTCAAGCAGGTGTTCGTTGGCGGCATAGCCGTGGGCACGCTCCCATCCGCCAAGCTCCATGAAATAACCGCCGAGTTCCACTTCACGCTCGTAAAACGGTGAGCGGCGGATATTTCGGCTCTTCGAGAAAGGTTCGCGCGGATGCACCGCCGGATTATAGACCTTCATTGCGGTTTCGGTGCAGCGATCCCAGATGAATTGGTCGCTCATCTGGTGCGGATAGAAACGGGAATAGTCGATTGCATGGTGATCGATGGAGGTGCGGCCATCGGTCATCCAGTCGGCGATCAGCTTGCCCATGCCAGGGCCGTCCTTGACCCAGATCGCTACCGCATACCAGAGGCCTCGAACCTTCTGGCTTTCTCCCATTGATGGACCGCCATCAGTGGTAACCTGAAGAAAACCATTGAAGGAATGGCTCTCATTATAGCCCAGCTCGCCAAGGATCGGCGTCAGCTCCATGGCGCGTTCCAGCGGTTCGAGAATCTGCTCCATGTCGAGGTCGCGCTGCGATGGCGAAAGTCGCGCTTCATGCTTTTCAAGAAGATCGCGAGGATGGCACAAACGCGGGTTTTTCTCCTCGTAGTAACCCCATTCGATCTGGCCGCCCTCCGCCGTTTTCGGGTCGCCCGTGTCGCGCATATAGGCCGAATTGCCCTGATCACGCATCAATGGCCAGCCGATCTCCTTGCCGGTGCCTGCAAACTCGTTATAGGGGCCGAAGAATGTAAGCGGGTGATCGATGGGCATGACGGGTAAATCTTCGCCCGCCATTTCGGCGATCAAGCGTCCCCAAAGACCTGCGCAAATGACGACGTAATCCGCCTCGATTGTGCCGCGATGCGTGACAACCCCTTTGACGCGACCATTTTCGATAATGAGCGACTGAGCGGGCGTATTGGCGAAGCTTCTGAGCTTTCCAGCAGCTTCCGCCTGGTCGACGAGCTTTCCTGCCACCGTCTGCGAACGCGGGATAACAAGACCCGCATCCGGGTCCCAAAGACCGCCCTGAACCATGCTTTCTTCGATCAGCGGGAATTTCTCCTTGATCTCGGAAGGTTCCATCAGGCGGGCACGGGTGCCGAAGGCCTTACCCGAGGCGACTTTCCGCTTGATTTCGTCCATGCGCGCATCGTCCCCGACGCGTGCCACTTCAATGCCGCCGACGCGTGCGTAATGGCCCATTTTTTCATAGAAATCGATGGAATAAAGCGTCGTCCAGCACGACAGAAAATCGTGGCTGGTCGCATAACAGAAATCCGAGGCATGGGCTGTCGATCCGATATCCGTCGGAATGCCGGATTTGTCGATGCCGACAATATCATCCCATCCGCGTTCGATCAGATGGTGTGCAACTGATGCCCCGACGATGCCACCGAGTCCGACTATTACGACCTTTGCCTTTTTAGGAAATTCTGCCATTTTTATGCGACCCTAGTTGGTATTTGACAAAACCATAGTGAGTGGCAGGGGGCGACATCTGCCTTTATACGACATAATCTCTGCGCGACACGACCGATGTCTTGCCTGATGCCTTTTTCTCAATGGCTTTCTGTGTGTTTTTCAGGAGGCAGAGAGCTAAGCCTGTTGCACAGGCGACATTGCAATGCGTACCCAGAGATCAGGCGGCCCAGAGATCAGGCGGCGACGAGCATCTTGCGTTCGGCGCGTTCCTGCTGCGGGGAGCGTCCGTAAAGCTCGCGGTAGCATTTGGAAAAATGCGACGCGGAAACAAAGCCGCAGGCAACCGCCACTTCCACTACCGGCATGGCTGATTGCAACAGAAGATGACGTGCGCGATCGAGGCGAATCTCAAGATAGTATCTGGCCGGTGAGCGGCCCATTTCCTGACGAAACAGGCGTTCGACCTGACGGCGGGAAAGGCCGATATTGGTGGCGACACGAATGAGCGCTTGCGGTTCGGAAAGGTTGGCCTCCATCATCTCAATGATGGTCAGAACCTTCGAATTCTGGATGCCTAGACGGGCACGCAATGGCAGACGCTGGCGGTCCTGAGGACTGCGAACCCGGTCCGTCAGAGCCTGCTCGCAGATTTTGTTGACGAGATTGGCGTCGAAATCGTCGCCGATCAGTTTCAGCATCATATCCAGCGCAGCGGTGCCGCCCGCGCAGGTATAGAGATTGTTATCGACTTCGAACAGGTCGGCATAGACTTCGGCTTTCGGAAAGGCTTCGGCGAATCCGGGCAGGTTTTCCCAATGGATTGCGCAGCGTTTGCCAGAAAGAAGTCCTGCAGCTGCCAGAATATGTGCGCCTGTGCAGAGCCCGCCAACGGCTACGCCGCGGTTATACTCCTCACGCAGCCAGGCGAAGACCGATTTATTACGAAAATCCTCGACATTGACGCCGGAGCACACGAACACCATCGAAGGGCGCTGCTCACGCTGCAGGTACCGGCGCTCGTCCTCCAGAGAGGCGTTGACCGCACATTCCACGCCGTTGGATGCCGTGACAGGCTTGCCGTCCGTCGATGTGAGCCGCCAGCGATAAGCTTCATAACCAAGCATGCGGTTGGCAATGCGCAGGGGTTCTATCGCTGTCGCAAATGCGATCATCGAAAAATTTGGAACAAGAAAAAAGACAATAGACCGTTTAACCGATGAAGCCTGGTTCATAGCCCGATCGTTCCCATTCTCAACAGCTTCCATCGCGGTTCCCGACACGATGTGACTGTTTGTCTCCGCCTAGACTGCCAAACGGGATTTTCCCATTTTGGTTCCACCGGTCGCTTTCAGACCGGCTGTCCCCTTGCGCATGCCCGGATTACACGGGGAGGGCGATGACGTAAACGGGATAGCTCACTATTGAGACATAGAAAGATCAGGTTGCAAAGTGCGGCTAAATGCCTGCCGCGAAAAGGTATTTCAGTGTCGGGAAATTGAGGGCAGGCCCTTAAGCCTGCCCTCGATCGAACGTCATGATTTCTGGTTTGTCCGCGGATAGCCGGGAAGACGGTCGTTGATATCTGGCCAGCCAATATCGTGCAGAACGTGATCTGGCAGGGCTTCCAATATGCGAAGGCTGTTTTTCCGGCGACGTTCCTGTGACCAAGCGTCAATACGGTCGGCAAGAACTGAATATAATCTGCTCAAGCGGGAATGTGTGTCCGGGTGAGCCGATGCGGTCTGGCATTGAATGCTCATTTTAGTTCTCCTCATCCTGCGGATGTTTCCATTGATCTTGGGAAGAGTGTGCGGCGCTCTTGACGATCAATCAAACGAAATATAGAAAGGATTAAGATCAGAAAATTTGAACTTAGCGCTTTGCACTGGAGTCCATCATGACCGCGCCCGTTCAACATCCCCTGCCGATGCTCGACATAGATGTGCTGCGCACATTCGTGGCTATAGCGGATACCGGGAGTTTCTCGTCTGCCGCCAATGCGGTATTCCGAACGCCATCTGCCGTATCCATGCAGATCAAGAAGCTGGAGGAGCAGATCGGGGTCGCTGTTTTTGACCGCGATGCGCGTTCCGTGACGCTGACGAGCGATGGCGAGGTATTGCTTGGTTATGCGCGCCGTCTGCTTGCACTGAACCGCGAGGCGGTTTCGAAATTCGTTGCGCCGACGGTGACCGGCGTCGTGCGGCTCGGTTCACCCGACGATATTGGTGAATGTGTCCTGCCTCTTGTACTCAAGCGTTTTGCTGAAACCCATCCCGGTGTGACCGTGGATGTTGTCATCGACCAAAGTTCCAATCTGCGCAAACGTCTGGATGAGCGTCGGCTCGACGTTACCCTGGTCAATATTTCCGATACGGTGCCCAGCAAGGGCGATATCGAGATTCTGCTCGATGAAGATTTGGTCTGGGCGGGCGCAAAGTGCGGTACCGCCTATCGCCGCGATCCATTGCCGCTTTCCATATGGGAAGAGGGATGTGCATGGCGCGGCAATGCCTTGCAGGCGCTCGAAAACTCAGGCCGTCCCTACCGGATCGCCTATATGAGTTCACATTCGACTGGTCAACGAGCCGCCATCATGGCTGACCTTGCCATAGCACCTTTCGGCAAGACGCTTTTGAGCGACGGAATTGTGGCGCTCGGCCCGGAACACGGACTGCCGGCATTGGGGCGCTATCAGCTAGGGATGGCCGTAAAGCCGGAGGCCGGACCGCATATTCGGGTCGTGGCCGATCATTTGCGCAGTGTTTTCGAGATTTATCGCCGTACCGGCCGGTTCGAAACATTTCGTTCCTGCTGACGGAAAATCCTGGGCAGGGCTAATTCCTTCTCTTGCCAGCAAGAATCATTGCGCTAGATTTTATATGTGACAGCCGGGCATTGGCTTCACCACCAGCATGTCGGAAAAGGCCCTTGCAGGTGGAGGGAGGTAAAAGCCGGTTGAGTTTTGGTTACTCTATAGCGTTCCGTCTTCAGTACGGAACTGAGCGTCCCAATGGAGAGACTGTCATGAAGCTGACCCGACTTGTTCCTGTTGCTATTGTCCTCTGCGCTTTCACCCTTGCTTCTTGCGCGAACACGGTTCGCGGTGTTGGACGTGACGTCAAAAGCACGGCGCATGCGGTGCAAGACACTGTAGAGTAAAGTTTTTTGTAATACGGCCCAAGGGAAAACCATTGGGCCGTTTTCAATTTGAAGGAAAATAGCTGACTGTCCGGGCGGGTTTTGCAAGCGATAGTCGTTCCGCTGGCGGCTCCGGGCATCGAATGGCAAAAACCGCGCTGCCTTGCGGTGCACGGTTTTGCCAAATACGCATGGCATTCCCACCAAACTATACGCGGGTGGAAGATACTTGAGCTCCGGTACGCAGTACCAGATCCGGAGCGTCGAGAAGGGTGCAACCCGTCTCTCGCTCCTTTTTAGACGAACATCGTTACCGTACGGTTATCAGAGACTTAAGCAAATCTAAACAATGCAAGTTTTTTCCTTTGCCTTGAATCATCAAGACGGGTCGGATTTTTCGCGCAGAAAGTTGATGATGCCTGAAAAATCTTCTCCGCCGTGACCCTCGCCGTCAAAACGATTGTAAAGCTCTTCAGCATGCGCACCGAGCGGCGTTTCCGCCCCTGTATTTCTGGCGGCTTCCTGTGAAAGCTTAAGGTCTTTCAGCATCAACGCCGCAGCAAATCCGGGCTTGTAGTCGCGGTTGGCGGGGGAGGTCGGCACTGGGCCGGGTACGGGGCAATAGGTGGTTAATGACCAGCACTGGCCTGACGAGGTGGATGCGACATCGAACAAAGCCTGATGGGAAAGTCCGAGTTTTTCTGCAAGAACAAAGGCCTCGCTGACGCCGATCATCGAGATGCCGAGTATCATGTTGTTGCAGATCTTTGCGGCTTGCCCGGCGCCGTCATTGCCGCAATGCACGATCTTCCCGGCCATGGGGTTCAGAAATGGCTCACCGCGTCCAAAAGCATCGTCGCTGCCGCCCGCCATGAATGTGAGCGTACCGGCGGATGCACCGCCCACGCCACCCGAAACGGGGGCATCGATGGACAAGTGTCCATGTTGTGCAGCAAGCGTATGCGCCTGACGTGCGGAATCGACATCAATCGTTGAGCAATCGATAAATAGTGAGTCTTTTCGGGCCTTAGGCGCAATGTCTTCATAAACGGAGATAACGTGTTTTCCTGCGGGCAGCATGGTGATCACCACGTCGACATCTGCGACTGCATCCGCAGCGCTTACCGCGATTTCAAGCCCGTTCGCCTTTGCTTCTTCCAGATGCTGGGGCAACAGGTCGAAACCGCGCACTGTATGTCCCGCCTTGACCAGATTGGCCGCCATGGGGCCGCCCATGTTGCCGAGGCCGATAAATGCGATTGTGGCCATGACACTCCTCCTTCGTGATGTCTGCTTTCAGCGCCCGATCATCTGCCGTGCGATGATCACACGCATGATTTCGTTGGTGCCTTCGAGAATTTGGTGCACGCGCAGGTCGCGGACCAGTTTCTCGACACCGTATTCGTGGAGATAACCATAGCCACCGAGCAATTGCAGTGCGTCATTGGCTGTGTTGAAGCCCGTATCGGTGACGAGACGTTTGGCCATCGCGGACCATTTGCTCGCGTCGTGGGTCTTGCGATCAAGTTTGCTGGCGGCGGCGTAAAGCAGCAGGCGGGCGGCGGAAAGTTCCGTTTCCATGTCGGCAAGGCGGAATTGCAAGGCCTGAAAGCGGTCGATCGTCTGACCGAACGCCTTTCTCTGGCTGCAATATTCAAGCGCCTTGTCGAGGGCTGATTGCGCGCCGCCAAGCGAACAGGCAGCTATGTTGAGGCGCCCACCGTCCAAGCCCGCCATTGCGATCTTGAAGCCTGTGCCCTCATCACCCAGCCGGTTTTCGACGGGCACGCGACAATTGTCGAAAACGACCGTTCGGGTGGGTTGGGCGTTCCAGCCCATCTTGTGTTCGTTCGCGCCGAACGAAAGGCCAGGTGCATCTTTCGGCACGATGAGAGTGGAAATTCCCTTGGAACCGTCCTCGCCGGTACGCACCATCGCGATGTAGACGTCCGTAGCACCGGCACCGGAGATAAACTGCTTTGTTCCGTCGATGATGTAATGGTCGCCATCGCGTACGGCGCGGGTGCGCAAGGCTGCTGCATCCGAACCTGAGCCGGGTTCCGTCAGGCAATAGCTCGCAAGCCATTCCATGGACGTGAGCTGCGGCAGAAAACGCAGGCGCTGCTCCTCGCTCCCGAACGAATCAATCATCCACGCGGCCATGTTGTGAATCGAGATAAAAGCCGAGAATGCCGGGCAGGCAGTGGCAAGCGCCTCGAAAATCAGGACCGCGTCGAAGCGTTTGAGGGCCGAGCCGCCCACATCCTCGCGCACATAGATTCCGCCCATGCCAAGTGGGCCGGTATCGCGAATGACGTCTACCGGGAAGTGCTTGTCGCGGTCCCACTGAAGTGCGTATGGCGCAACACGGTCCGTTGCAAAGGCGCGCGCCATTTCCTGAATGGCGCGTTGATCTTCATTCAGTTCGAACTGATTCTGGTCGGCAGTATCCATGGTTTCCTCCCTATGAGCACCGCTCCTCATGCCCCGACTAGAACATAAGAGCGTGAGGCTGCCAACGCTCCATTGGAATAATGTTGCTCACATTTGTAATAAACTGATGCGCATTTTTGCATAGACGAGCCGCTCACCCGATACCGTTGCCAGCGGAAGAAAGTTCGGTTACCCACATCCGCATGACACGCGCAATCATGTTTCAGGGAACCGGTTCGGATGTCGGCAAGAGCGTTCTTGTCGCTGGGCTTTGCCGCGTGGCCCGCAACCGGGGCCTCAAGGTGCGTCCGTTCAAGCCACAAAATATGTCGAACAATGCTGCCGTCAGTGATGATGGCGGAGAAATCGGACGCGCGCAATGGCTTCAGGCACTGGCGGCAGGCGTGCCGTCGTCGGTGCATATGAACCCCGTCCTTCTGAAACCCCAAAGTGATATGGGCAGCCAGATCATAGTGCAAGGCGCTGTACATGGCGAAGCACGGGGACGTTATTATCAGCAATTGAAACCACAGTTGATGGCCGCCGTGATGCAGTCATGGGCTGAAGTCAGCCGCGATGCAGACATCGTGCTGGTGGAAGGCGCCGGTTCGCCCGCCGAGATCAATCTGCGTGCTGGCGATATCGCCAATATGGGTTTTGCCACTCATGCTGGTGTGCCAGTGGTCCTGGTTGGAGATATCGATCGGGGCGGGGTCATCGCCTCGCTGGTTGGTACACATGCGATCCTGCCGCAAGAGGATCGCGCGATGGTGCGCGGTTTCCTGATCAATAAGTTTCGGGGCGATATTTCGCTTTTTGACGATGGGCTGGCTGCGATCACGAAGTATACCGGCTGGGCTTCCTTCGGTGTCGTGCCATGGCTGAAAGCTGTCTCGCGCCTTCCGGCAGAGGATTCCGTTGTGCTGGAGCGTACAGTGCGCGACGAAGGAAAGACGCTCCGGATCGCAGTTCCCATGCTGTCGCGCATAGCCAATTTTGACGATCTCGATCCACTCAAGGCTGAGCCTGAAGTAGAGGTCGTCATGGTGCCACCGGGTGCGCGACTGCCGCAGGATGCAGGGCTCGTCATTTTGCCGGGAACCAAATCCACGATAGCTGACCTTTTGTTCTTGCGAGAGAACGGATGGGATCGCGATCTTTCTGCGCATGTCAAACGGGGCGGCCATGTGCTCGGTATTTGCGGCGGTTATCAGATGCTGGGCCAGCGTATTCGCGATCCGGATGGGATCGAGGGGCAGGCGAGTGATGCCGAAGGGCTCGGGCTTCTGGATGTAGAAACGATCATGGAGCCCGAGAAGATCGTGCGGAATGTCGAAGCTTATTCAGTGCTCTATGATGTGCCGGTGGCAGGATATGAAATCCACATCGGACGAACTGTCGGGTCAGATACGCGCTCGCCTTTTGCACGCATCGACAGTCACAATGATGGTGCCGTTTCGGCCAACGGACAGGTGATGGGCACATATCTGCACGGCGTTTTCGAAGCGGACAGATTCCGCAGACACTTTTTGTCTTCGCTGGGCGTTGAAGGCAAAGGAGGCGACTACCGTGCCAGCGTGGAAGCAGCCCTTGATGAATTGGCTCTGGAACTTGAGGTCTGCCTTGATATCGATCGTCTGTTTGCCTTGCGGTAATTCCAGGGCCTATTTGCCCGAACGGCCCTGACTGGTTGATTTCAGGTATTTTGAACACAAACCTTCGCACGGATCGGTTGACGATATGGCGAGTGTCGATTGACGCAGTAACAGCGAAAGCCTAGTGTCAGTTCATGTGACAGGTTTTGCCGGGACGAATCCCCGGTGAAGCAAAAGGGAATGCGACGGACGGACCCAAGCCGGGCGTTCATATCGCAGCCGACCCCGCGACTGTAGAGCGGAGAGGGATGAAGCCATGCCGGGGCGACCGGCAGCCACTGGGCCCATTGGATGGGCTTTCGGGAAGGCGGCATCATTCCCCAAGACCCGCGAGCCAGGAGACCTGCCTGTTGCCCAAGGGCTTGTTGCCCGCACCCCATGGGAGGTTTTTCCCTGCTGCCTGCACGGAGGTTGTCATGGCTGCACGTACACAGAATTCTATTTCCAACACACTTTCCATGCCGCTTGCCGCGCGTCTTGGCACCGCAGTCGTTTCGCTGCTTCTCGGTGCTTTCCTGATTTACGGCGTGGGTCTTGCCCATTCCGACGCGCTGCACGATTCGGCGCATGACACGCGACATTCTTACGGTTTTCCCTGCCACTGAGCAGTTGAAACATCTGTTTTCGGGAAAATTGAAATTGCGCGATGCCCGGTGGTGAGCAGCCATCGGCGCCGATGTGTTATGGGGAATTGAAATGCTGATCCGTTATCTTTTGGCTACGCTTGCGGCGGGCTTGCTAGCCGGGCTTCTGGTCACGCCTGCCATGTATCTTAAAACCGTTCCATTGATCATTCAGGCGGAAGTCTATGAAGAGGCGAATGGTGGACATGACCACGGCGCTGCGGAAATCGCGCAGCACGATCATGGCGCCGCCTTGGCTTCGGATGAGGCAGGAGCGGAATTACCTTTCGGGCGTCTCGGCAACACCATTCTTGCCAACCTCGTTGCAGGTGCCGGCTTTGCCCTTCTTCTCGGCGGGATTGCCCTGTTGCTTGGTCGACGCATTACATTGCAAAACGGGCTATACTGGGGATTGGCCGGTTTCTTTACGGTGGCGTTTTTGCCATCACTCGGCCTTTCGCCGGAATTGCCGGCTATGCCTGCCGCCGATCTTGCAACGCGCCAGCTTTGGTGGCTTTCAGTAGTGGTTTCAGGCGGTCTTGGCCTTTATCTCATTGTTCTACGCGATGAGGTGTGGGCGAAGATTCTAGGCATCGTGCTGGTGGTGGCACCGCATCTTTACGGTGCTCCCCATCCTGAAGATATTTCGTCACCGATACCCGCGCTGCTTGCCTCGCAATATGCCGTGGCTTCCCTTGCAACGAACCTCTTTATGTGGGCCGTGATCGGTCTGACGCTCGGCTGGTTCATCCAGCGTTACGCTTCTTCCGAAATTGAAGGTTGATGCAATGGCTTTGACGGGGGCTCTTCCGGGCAAGATTACGTTTGTTCTTGGCGGTGCGCGTTCAGGCAAGTCTTCTTATGCGGAACGGCTGGTTGAAACCTCGGGGCTTCAACCAGTCTATCTCGCGACGGGACGCGCATTCGATCGCGAAATGGAAGATCGCATAGAGGTGCATCGTGGCAGGCGCGGGCCGCAGTGGACGACGGTGGAAGAACCGCTCGATCTCGTGGGGGTCCTGACGGACGAGGTTAGGCGAGACCGCTTTGTGCTGGTCGATTGTCTCACCCTGTGGCTCACCAATCTCATGATGGCCGAACGCGATATCGAAAATGAAATCCGGTCGCTGGTCGACGGCTTGGCTCAATTGACTGGCCCGATTGTTTTCGTTTCCAACGAGGTCGGTCTTGGCATCGTGCCGGAAAACGGTTTGGCGCGGGCATTTCGCGATCATGCAGGCCTTCTGCATCAGGCCGTCGCGGCGGCAGCGGACGAAGTTTATTTCATGGCGGCCGGACTGCCGCTCAAGATGAAGGGATAATTCCATGCAGGGACAGAAAATTCCCGCAACCGTGATTACCGGCTTTCTCGGTTCCGGCAAGACCACGATGATCCGCAATCTTCTCGAAAATGCCAATGGGAAACGCATTGCGCTGATTATCAACGAGTTTGGCGATCTGGGGGTGGACGGCGGTATCCTGAAAGGCTGCGGCATCGAAGCTTGCCGCGAGGAAGATGTGATCGAACTGAACAATGGTTGCATATGCTGTACGGTGGCCGATGATTTCATTCCCACAATGACCAGGCTTCTGGATCGTGCGGATCGTCCTGATCATATCGTGATTGAAACTTCCGGCCTTGCATTGCCGCAGCCGCTGGTCGCCGCCTTCAACTGGCCGGAAATCAAGTCTCAGGTGACGGTTGATGGTGTGGTGACGGTGATCGACGCCGCCGCTGTCGCAGAAGGCCGGTTTGCCGACGACCATGACAAAGTGGATGCTCAGCGTGCGGCCGATGAATCACTCGATCACGAAAGCCCACTGGAAGAGCTGTTCGAGGACCAGATCCATGCTGCCGATCTCATCGTGCTCAACAAGGCCGATCTGATCGACACCGAGAAACTGGATGGGGTGAAGGCCGATGTCGCGGGACGCTCGTCGCGTCGAGTCAACATGGTGCCTGCAAGCTTCGGCAAGCTTGGCGCGGAGGTGTTGCTGGGCCTTGGCGTCGGAACCGAAGATGATATCGTCAATCGCAAATCACATCATGAAATCCATCATGCGGATGGTCACGAGCATGATCACGATGAATTTGAAAGCTTCGTGGTCGAGGCCGGTTCGGTCGCCGAACCGAAGGCGTTTGCCGAGAAGCTCAAGAATGTGATCGCGGAACATGATATTTTGCGCCTCAAGGGATTTGTCGATGTGCCGGGCAAGCCGATGCGTCTTGTGATACAGGCGGTAGGGTCGCGTATCGAGCATTATTACGACCGACCATGGGGCAAGGATGAACGGCGTATGACACGCCTTGTGGTGATCGGCCTGCATGGCATCGATGAGAAGGTCATCGCACGCGCGGTGCAGGAAGCTGTCTGATCGATGCATCTGCTGCTTGCCCAGAAAGGAACACTTAACGATGGCAACGAGGCCATTGATCTTGGCCAGACGCCCGGAGAGATTGTGTTCCTTTCCGCCGCCGATACGGAACTGGCCAGTCTTGCGCAGGTGCAACGCCACATGCAGGGCGGGCCGAGTTTGCGGCTTGCGAACTTTCTCAGCCTTATGCATCCCATGTCGGTTGATGCCTATGTGGAGCGCACAGCGCAGTATGCCAAACTGATCGTTGTGCGCATCATCGGCGGCGAAACCTACTGGCCTTATGGTCTGGAGGCGTTGCATGCCTGTGCAGTCAATAAAGGCATCAGGATTGCCGTGCTGCCGGGAGACGATAAGCCCGATTACGGGCTCGATCGCTTCTCCAACGTCAGTGCGCATGAACGCGATGCGCTATGGCAATATCTGATCGAGGGCGGCGCAGCCAACACGCGAGCGTTCCTAGATTACTGCACGGCGCTGGTCGCAGGCACTGAAAAGCCGGAGGAAGCCGCGCCGCTTCTGAAAGCCGGTTTGTGGTGGCCGGGCCAGACGGTGGCGTCACTTGCCTCCGTTAGGAATGAATGGCGCAATTTGAGCAATCCGGTTGCCGCGATCGTCTTTTACCGTGCGTTGGTGCAAAGCGGGCAGACGCAGCCCGTGGACGCCTTGATCAGGGCCTTGCAGGAGCAAGGCCTTAACCCGCTTCCGATTTTTGTTTCGAGCCTCAAGGACCGGTTGTCGGCTGCGGTGGTGGAAGGCGTATTTGAGGATTGCACGCCTGATATCGTACTGAATGCTACCGGCTTTGCCATTTCTTCGCCGGGTTCCGAGCGCAAACCGACCGTGCTCGATAAATGCGGAAATATGATTTTGCAGGTGATTTTCTCAGGAACGCCGAAGGCGATCTGGGAATCCTCGCAGCAAGGGCTTCTTGCGCGTGACCTTGCCATGAACGTGGCGCTGCCGGAAGTGGATGGGCGCGTCCTTTCACGGGCGGTGTCATTCAAATCCGCCAGACAATTCGACGCTTCGGTGGAAGCGAACATCGTAACCCATGAGCCGGACGAAAACCGCATTGGCTTTGTAGCAGAACTGGCGGCAGGCTGGGTGCGCCTGAGGCGTAAAAAGCCCGGGGAGCGGCGGATAGCGCTGGTGCTTGCCAATTACCCCAACCGCGATGGACGGCTTGGCAATGGCGTCGGCCTCGATACGCCGGCGGGAACGGTCGAAGTATTGCGTGCCATGGCGGCGAAAGGGTACAGGGTCGGTGATGTTCCTGCCGATGGCGATGTCCTGATGCAGCTTTTGATGGCGGGACCGACCAATGCCGCCCGCGACGGACGCGAGATCCGTGAAACAATTTCATTGAATCAATACAAGGCGTTCTTTGAAAATCTTCCGAATGCGATTCAGGATGCGGTGACAGCACGTTGGGGGATGCCTGAAGGCGATCCGTTTTATGATCGTGAATTCGACAGTTTTGCGCTACCCTTGACGAGGCTTGGTGAGACCGTGATCGGTATCCAGCCCGCGCGCGGCTACAATATTGATCCGAAGGAGAGCTACCACTCGCCCGACCTTGTGCCGCCGCACGGATACTTTGCCTTTTATGCCTATCTGCGGGAGGTCACGAAAGTCGATGCTATCGCTCATATGGGCAAACATGGCAATCTGGAATGGCTGCCGGGCAAGGCGCTAGCCTTATCGGAAAACTGCTATCCTGAAGCGGTGTTCGGGCCGACGCCGCACATCTATCCGTTTATTGTCAACGATCCGGGTGAAGGTACGCAGGCCAAACGCCGTGCCGGCGCTGTCATCATCGATCACTTGACGCCGCCGTTGACGCGTGCCGAAAGCTACGGGCCGCTGAAAGATCTCGAAGCGCTGGTGGATGAATATTACGAAGCGTCCGGAGTCGACCCGCGCCGCCTGTTGCGACTTAAGGGACAGATACTCGATCTGGTGCGTGATATTGGTCTGGACCGGGATGCAGGCATTCACGACCATGACGACGAAGACATGGCCTTGCAGAAACTCGATGCCTATCTCTGCGACTTGAAGGAAATGCAGATACGCGACGGCTTGCACATATTCGGCAAGGCACCCGAGGCGCGCTTGCTGACCGATTTGCTCGTGGCGCTCGCCCGCGTGCCGCGCGGCGTGCCAATTTCGCTAGGCGGTTTACCGGGCGATCAAAGCCTGCAACGCGCCATTGCGGCGGATGCCGGACTGGGCGATGGTTTCGATCCGCTCGACTGTCAGATGGCCGAACCCTGGACGAGCTCCAAACCGGAAATGCTAGTTGCTGCAAGTCCTGCAACATGGCGCATAGCGGGTGACACGGTGGAGCGTATCGAACTGCTCGCCGCGCAACTGGTGGCTGGTGAAGCGGAATGTCCTGAAGACTGGACAGAAACGAAGGCTGTTCTGCAATCCATCAACGACCAATTGCGTCCGATGGTGATCGCGTGCGGACCTTCGGAGGTCGAAGGCTTTATGACAGCGCTTGCCGGACGGTTTGTTTCGCCAGGGCCTTCGGGGGCACCGACCCGCGGACGACCCGATGTACTGCCAACGGGACGAAATTTTTTCTCCATAGACAGCCGTGCCGTGCCGACACCGGCTGCATGGGAACTGGGGCGCAGATCAGCAGAATTGCTGGTCACCCGTTATGTGCAGGACCACGGTGAATGGCCGACGTCGTTCGGGCTGACGGCCTGGGGCACCTCCAACATGCGCACCGGCGGCGACGACATTGCTCAGGCGCTTGCGCTGATCGGCGTCAAGCCGGTCTGGGATATGGCGTCACGCCGTGTCACGGGATACGAGATTGTGCCGATTGCCAAGCTTGGTCGCCCGCGCGTCGATGTTACGTTGCGTATATCCGGTTTCTTTCGCGATGCTTTTCCCGAGCAAATTGCATTGTTCGACAAGGCTGTGCGCGCCGTTGGGGCGTTGAACGAGGATGCGGAAGATAACCCGGTCGCTGCGCGTATGAACGCCGAGGGCGCGCGCCTCGTCCAGGAGGGTGCTGACGAAAAGACAGCGAACCGAAAGGCGGGCTATCGTGTTTTCGGTTCGAAGCCGGGCGCCTATGGGGCCGGATTGCAGGCCCTGATCGATGAGAACGGCTGGGCTGGCCGCAACGATCTGGCGGAGGCGTGGCTAGTCTGGGGTGGCTATGCCTATGGTGCAGGCGAAGATGGACAAGCTGAACGGGGGCTTCTGGAGGAGCGATTGCGCTCTGTTGAGGCCGTAGTGCAGAATCAGGACAATCGCGAACACGACCTTCTCGACAGTGATGATTATTATCAGTTCGAAGGCGGCATGGCTGCAACAGTGGAAAACCTGACCGGCGCGATGCCCGCCGTCTATCATAACGATCATTCGCGGCCCGAACGTCCGGTCATCCGGACGCTGGACGAAGAACTTTCGCGTGTGGTGCGTGGGCGCGCGGTCAATCCCAAATGGATCGCTGGCGTGATGCGTCACGGTTATAAAGGGGGCGCGGAAATTGCCGCGACGGTCGATTATCTGTTCGCATTTGCGGCGACCACAGGCAAGGTCGGCAACCATCATTTCGAGGCCGTCTATGAAGCCTACATCGCTGACAGGACAGTGCATGATTTCATGGCTGAGAAGAACCCGGCGGCACTTGGCGAAACAGCGGCAAAACTGAAAGAGGCCATTGAACGCGGCTTCTGGACGCCGCGTTCCAATTCTGCGCGGTTCGAGTTGGAACGCTTGAGTGAATATTTGAAAAATTGAATCTGGAAAGGGCGACAAGTGACTGAAAAATCGAGGAAACTTCTTTCCATGACGGACGATGAGCTGAATGCGCGCCATGCGGAAAAAATGCGCAAGAAAAAGGCGGCCCGCGATAAGATTCAGGCGACCAAGACCGAGGAAAAGGGCCTTGTGATCGTCAATACCGGCAAGGGCAAGGGCAAATCCACTGCCGGTTTCGGCATGGTTTTTCGCGCGCTCGGCCATGACATGAAGATCGGCGTGGTCCAGTTCGTCAAAGGTTCGTGGGATACGGGCGAGCGTTGGGTTCTGGAGAAATTTCCAGAGCAGGTGACGATCTCCGCATTGGGTGAAGGGTTTACGTGGGAAACACAGGACCGTAGCCGCGATATTGCAATGGCGCGGGGAGCTTGGGAGCAGGCAAAAGCCATGATCATGGACGAAAGCTTCGACATGGTGCTCTGCGATGAACTTAATATCGTGCTGCGTTATGACTACTTGCCGGTCGAAGAAGTGATCGACGTGCTCAAGGCGAAGCCGGATATGAAACATGTCATCATTACAGGGCGCAATGCCAAGGATGAGTTGATCGAAGTGGCGGACCTTGTCACCGAGATGGAAATGATCAAGCATCCGTTCCGTTCGGGTGTAAAGGCACAAAAGGGAATCGAATTCTGACCATGATCGATAGCTGGCAATTCTGGGCGCTGATGTCGGCAATATTTGCGGCCCTGACGGCGATTTTTGCCAAAGTGGGCATTCAAGGCATCAATTCCGATTTTGCCACGCTGATCCGCACCTTCGTGATTATCGCAGCCCTTGGCCTGTTTCTGACGGTTACGGGGCAATGGCAAAGGCCGGGCGAGATTTCCGCGAAATCGTGGATTTTTCTTATTTTGTCAGGCCTTGCCACCGGGGCGTCCTGGCTTGCCTATTTTCGTGCACTGCAAATAGGCGATGCGGCGCGTGTTGCCCCTATCGACAAGCTTTCGGTTGTGCTGGTCGCTTTATTCGGGGCAGCTTTTCTGGGTGAACGCATGTCCACGATCAGCTGGATGGGCATCGCGCTGATCGGTTGCGGTGTGGTTCTGGTTGCCCTTCGGGTTTAGAAGCCGATCCATTGCCGCAACGGATTGGTCGAGTCCATTAGAAGGCGTATGGCGAGCGCGAGGCTCACGACAATCAACAACGGCTTGATGATGCGTGAGCCGATTTTCATCGCAAGATTGGCGCCGATCTGCGCGCCGATGAATTGGGCTACGCCCATGCAGATACCAATTTTCCAGTTAATCACGCCAACTGCGGCGAAGGTGGCGAAACCGCCGATGTTGGAGGCGCAGTTGAGAAGCTTGGTATGCGCTGTTGCCTTCAATATGCCATAGCCGGCCAGCGCCACGAAAGCGAGCATGAAGAACGAGCCGGTGCCTGGACCAAACAGGCCGTCATAAAAGCCGATCAGCGGAACAAGCGTGACGCCGAACAGGAAGGGGCCGATGCGTCGTGTGCGATCCACATCCCCAATGCTCGGTTTGATGGCGAAATAGACCGCAATGGCAATCAGAAGCACCGGCAGGCTTGCCCGCATGATGTCGACGGGCAGGACGGTCGCCAGCAATGCGCCCAGAACCGAGCCGAGAAGCGAAGTCAAGGCTTCCGGCCATTGCGCCTTGATGTCCACATGTCCTTTGCGTGCATAGGCAATGGTTGCGGATGATGAACCGAACAGGCCCTGCAACTTATTGGTGCCTAGTGCCTCAACCGGAGGGATACCTGCCAGAAGCAGCGTAGGGATTGTGATCATTCCCCCGCCGCCGGCAATGGAATCGATAATGCCAGCAATGAAAGCCGCAGCCGTCAGGAGCAGGGTAAGCGTGTCGAAAAATTCAAGCATCAGGGGAAAGATCCGCGAGGAAGATGGTCCACCATAAAGCAGGGGACATGCTTGTGCTAGGCCGTGGTAACGAATTAACGCGTTCGTCAGACGCAGTTCTTTTTTGGATGTATGTCGGTCCTCTGGATTGAACGAATTGCATGATAAAGCGTTACATTGTTTTCCGGCGAGACCGACAGTATGGATAATAACGGGTCGATTAGAGCGCGTTTCGATCTGATTGAATCAAATCTGCGCTCTAAACTTTTGTTTTAACGCGCATGTTTTCCGAAAACCATTTCACCCTTTTCGGGATGCGCTCTACATGAGGGGTGTCATGAGCGAAAGCGTCTTTGATCGTATCACTGCTTTTCTCAGCAAGAAAAGCGCCGTCCAGCGGGTCGCCGATAACCCGGCGCTTGCTTCGGAACTGCTTCTTCTCCTGCATGTGGTTTTTGCCGATGGCGACCAGCATCCGGCAGAAATCGCGGCATTCAAGGAAATAGCTTTTGCGAATTTCGGCATACCACCAGAAGAAATCCCGGAGGTTGCAGAATATCTCAAGGATTTTGCCTATGAGACCACAACCAAGCAGGCCGCGAGCATGCTGGCCGAAATGGCACCTGAACGGCGCTTGTCACTATTGCACGACCTGTTGAAAATTGCCTGCGCCGATAATCGGATTGATAAATCAGAAACGGCAATGATACAGCGCGTGGCTGATGTTCTGGGCGTCACTCATGAGGAATTGCGGCAGGCACGGCAGGCTTCGCCCTGTGGTGCATGAGGAGAGCCAGATAACAGTGCTGGGAATGGGGGCGTCATCAGGCGTAACGTTCGATGAATTGCTAGCGCTTGGCCGCAAAACGCTCGCCAAGGCGCATATTCTGAAGCCGGACATGATCGCTACGCTTTCAAGCAAACAATCAGATTCAGTCTGGGCAGCTTTGGCTGCTCGTTTCGATTGCGCTCTGTGCTTTTTTGAAGCCGAGCGTCTGGAGGCTGAAACGCCACGTTTGAAGAACCCTTCGGATAGGGTTTTTCACGCCGTGGGGTGTCACGGGGTTGCGGAAGCCGCGGCACTTGCCGGGGCTGGTTCGCAAAGCATTCTTCTCGTCGAGAAGACGGTGTCCGCCCGTGCCAGTGCCGCGCTGGCGCGGGCGCTCCCGTCATGCTGAGACGTGTTTGCGGCGCTGAACTACGTATGTCACGATGGTTGCGGTTAACAACAGAAGCGCAGTTGTTACCATAACCACGATATATGCGTGCTCGAAGGCCGATGAAGCGAGCGAAGTTAACGCATTTGCCTCCACCGCCGGCAATTCTTGTGCCGCGAGGAGCGCTTCGTCCAGACTGTCACGTGCTGAAAACGGCACGGTGCCGTCCGCCGGCAAGATCATGGCTGCGGTATAGAATGCAGACAGGATGCTGCCGAATATCGTGACGCCCAGGGCGTTGCCAAGTTCATAGGAAACTTCTTCGACGGAAGCTGCCATGCCGGCCTTCTCCGCCGGGGCATTGCTCATAATGGCGGAGGAGGCGCCGGTCATGGTAGCGCCGACACCGAACCCGAGAAGCGCAAGACCTGTCAGATAGGCTGTCGTCGAAAATTTATAGGTCAGCGTATAGACGATCACGCCGAGGGCCGTGACGGTGAGGGACATCCATAAAACCCTGCCTGCGCCCAGGCGTGGCAATTGCATGCCCGCAAGTGGACCGGCCACGAAGGCGGCCAGCGGGATTGGCAGGATCATCAGTCCCGCATTCAAAGGAGAAAGCCCCTCGATCAACTGCAAGCGCTGGCTGAAGACCAGTTCCATGCCGGTCATTGCGCCTGAAGCGACAAGGGCAGCAAAAACCCCCATTGAAAACAGGCCGTTGCGAAAGAGCGAGAATTCGATCAGCGGTTCGTGGCTGGTGAGTTGCCTGCGCACAAAGATCAATGATGCAAAAAGCCCGATGATCAGCGCGAGCACGAAAACCGTCATTGAGGCATCCCGCTTCGCCAGTTCCTTCATGGCGTAGGTGAGGGCGATAAGGCCGATCATGATCTGGATCGAACCGATAAGATCCCACTTGCGGGAGGAGCCCAGCGGACGGTTCTCCAGATTGATCGCGGACAGGATCAGCGCGGCCAGAACGACCGGCACATTGATCAGGAAGACCGATCCCCACCAGAAGTATTCCAGTAGAACTCCGCCGGCCACCGGACCGATGGCCGCGCCGCCGGAGGCGATCGCCGACCAGATGCCAATGGCAAGCGCGCGTTCGCGTTCGTCAGTGAAGGTCAGACGAATGATCGAGAGTGTGGCGGGCATCATCATCGCGGCGCCGCAGGCGAGCAGTGCACGGGCTGCGATCAGTGCTTCCGGATTCGGTGAATAGGCCGCGCAAAGCGAGGCCGCGCCAAATACGGCAAGACCGGTCATGAACATGTATTTGTGACCGAATTTGTCGCCCAGCGTGCCAAGGCCGGGCAATAGACCTGCTACGACCAAAGGATAGATATTCATGATCCAGAGTTTTTCCGAAGCGCTGGCCGCGAGGTCGTGGGTGAGGCGCGGCAGGGCCGTGTAGAGCACGGTCATGTCCACGACGATCAGGAATAACGCGCTGGAAACGATTGTCAGAACCAGCCAGCGATTTTGCGGCAACATCGGATGCACCTTTTCCATACATGTGTATTTAAACTTGTCGGGGTCGCTGACATAATATAAATCCATCCGTATGGAAAGTAAGAAATTGCAGAAAATAGGGCGTCCGCGCACGATTGACCGCGATCACGTGCTGGACATGGCCGAAAGGATCGTGGCCGAGGGTGGTGTGGCGGCATTGACCATGGATGCGGTGGCGCAGGCTTCCGGCGTCACGAAGGGGGGGGTGCAATATTGCTTTGGCAACAAGGATGGGCTTCTGAAGGCGATGATCGAGCGGTGGGGCGACCGTTTTGACGATCAGGTTTCAGTGCGAAGACAGGGTAGAACTGATGCGCTGTCCCATATTGCCGCTCATATCAGGGTGACGCGTGAAAGCGATGCCGAGGATGATTCCCGTTTTGCCGCCATGATGACGAGCCTCATTCCTAACACCGAATATCTCGACGAAACGCGGGCCTGGTATCGCAAGCAGTGGGATGGGCTTGATGTTTCGACACTGGAAGGACGTAAGGCACGCCTTGCTTTCATCGCCAATGAAGGAGCATTTTTGCTGCGCAGCTTCAATTTTTTCGAACTGTCAGCGGAAGAATGGCAGGCGATCTTCGATGATATTGAGGGATTGATGCCGAAAGGCGATTGACTTTGCGCCTTATCGGGCGGCATTCGGTCGAAATCAAAACGAGGAACTAAGCGTGACGGTTCACTTCATTGGCGCCGGACCCGGTGCCGCAGATCTTATCACTGTACGCGGCTTGCGTCTGATCGAAAGATGCCCTGTCTGTATTTATGCCGGGTCGCTGGTGCCGATGGAGGTCGTGGCGGCAGCGCCCACCGATGGTCGGCTGATCGACAGTTCATCCCTTACGCTCGACGAAATCATTGCCGAAATGGAAGCGGCGCACACCAAGGGGCAGGATATTGCACGGGTTCATTCCGGTGATCCGTCGATTTACGGCGCGATGGCCGAGCAGATGCGCAGGCTGGACGCATTGGGCATCCCCTATGATGTGACACCGGGAGTTCCGGCTTTCGCAGCGGCGGCGGCGGCGATGAAACAGGAGTTGACGATCCCCGAAGTCAACCAGACAATCATCCTCACCCGTACGTCGATGAAGTCATCCGCCATGCCGGAAGGGGAGGACCTTGCAACGTTGGGGCGCTCCGGCGCGACACTGGTGATCCATCTTTCCATCCGCAATATTGCCAGGATCGAAAGCGAACTGGTGCCGCTTTACGGCGCCGATTGCCCGGTTATCGTGGCCTATCGTGTCGGGTGGCCGGACGAGCAGATATTGCGCGGCACGCTTTCAAGCATCGCTCAAAAGGTCGAAACGGCGAAATTAACGCGCACGGCCATGATCTTTGTCGGACGAGGGCTTGACCCGAAAAACTTTCGTGACTCCGCACTGTATCATGAAGCGCACAGCCATACGGCGCGCTCAAGGCGCAAGGTGTAAGCTTACAACGCCAATCACGTCCTCAAGCGTGGATACCACGTTCCCCGCGATCATCGGGGGGCGAGTAATCATGATCACAGGCAGCGCCAGATCCCGTGCGGCTTTGATTTTGGCATAAGATGCTTCGCCGCCGGAATTTCGGCAGACGATCAGCCCTATATGCTTTTCGCAAAGAAAGCGCCTTTCCTCGTCATAGCCGCCGGGCTTGGCTAGTATCAGTTCATGCCGGTGGGGCAGTGCGGTTTCGGCTGCGTCAATCATGCGCATGACAAAGTGGGCGTCGGAACGCGCCGCGAAAGGGGCAATGTGCTGGCGACCAAGTGCAAGAAGCACGCGCGCGTTGCAGGGGATAGCCTGCATCGCCGCAGCCTCGTCTTCAACCTCTGTCCAGTTGTCGCCAGTCTGTTTCTGCCAGGTAGGACGCTCAAGACGCACCAGAGGAACATGCGAGGCCATGGCTGCATCTGCGGCGTTTCGGGAAATGCGGATGGCGTAGGGATGGGTGGCGTCGATGACGAGAGCAATGTTCTGGCCGGCCAGATAGTCTGCCAACCCCTTTGTGCCGCCAAATCCTCCCACGCGCATCCTGCCTGCGACTGGGGCGGGGTTTCCGGTACGGCCGGCCAATGAGGTGATGACATTGACCTGCATGGCTGCAAGTCTCACCGCAAGCCTTGCAGCCTCGGCTGTGCCGCCGAGAATCAGGATTCTGGGTCTAGATTCTGGCAAGGATCGTACCTGCGCGATCTGTGACGATGATTTCCACATCGACCGGCGCGCCGCGCAATGTCGCGAGCGCTGTCTCTCTGGCCTTGAGAGCGATCGGTGTGGCGATGTCGATGCCGAATGATTGAGTCAATTCAAGCGCTTCCTTCGCGGTGTTCGCAAAGAGAATCCGGTCTTTGATGCTGTCGGGTGCATCGGCTTGCCGGGCGATCTCCCACAGGAATCCCATATCGACCTGACTACGACCGGAATGAAGGTCCAGCGCACCTTGTGCGAGTTTGGTGAGCTTGGCAAAGCCGCCAGCGATGGTGAGTTTGTCTACAGGGTGGTCGCGCAGATATTTGAGAACGCCTCCGGCAAAATCGCCCATGTCGAGAACGGCGAAATCAGGTAGGTTGTAGAGAGCTTGCGCCGCGTCTTCCGAGGTGGAGCCGGTGGCACCGAGTACATGTTTCTGTTCGGCGGCACGCGCCACGTCGATGCCGCGGTGGATGGAATGAATCCATGCCGAGCAGGAATAAGGATGGACCACGCCCGTAGTACCGAGGATTGAAATGCCGCCCACGATGCCAAGGCGGGGGTTCCAGGTTTTCTGTGCGATCTCCTCGCCGCCGGGTACGGAAATTGTGATGACGAGATCGGCCGGCAGGCCGTATTCAGCGCAAATCTGCTCGCAGATTTCGGTCATCATCCGGCGCGGAACTGGATTGATAGCTGCCTCGCCGGGCGGGACGGGGAGGCCTGCGCGCGTTACCGTGCCAACGCCTTCGCCCGCCTGAAACACGATGCCTGTGCCGGGCGGGGCGGGAAAAATCGTCGAAATGATGGTTGCGCCGTGGGTTACGTCGGGGTCGTCGCCCGCATCTTTCACGATGCCCGCCATGGCATAGCCATCGCCGAGACCTTCATACGCAAGCTGGAAATACGGTACTTCACCCTTGGGCAGAATAATGCCGACCGGATCGGGGAATTCGCCGGTGATAAGCGCCGTTAGCGCGGCTTTGGTGGCTGCCGTGGCGCATGCGCCGGTGGTCCAGCCGCGCCGTAGCGAGACCTTATCTTGCTTTTTATTCGTGGAGGCGGTTTCGTCATTCATGGACGCCTTATAATGTATCTGATAGCTGTGCCGCCAGATGGAATGATGGTTTGAGACAATGAGCGGAACCGAACGGGCGAAAAACTGCGTTACCGGAGGGATGGCGCTACCTTCCATGCTGCCGGGGCATGTGTGGCTCGTGGGCGCGGGGCCGGGCGATCCCGGTCTTTTGACGCTTCATGCCGTCAATGCGCTGCAACAGGCGGATGTCATCATCTATGACGCGTTGGTGGATGAAGCCTGCCTTTCGCTGAGGCATGCGCATGCCGAGCTTGAATATGCAGGAAAGCGGGGAGGCAGGCCCTCTCCGAAACAGCGCGATATTTCCCTGAGGCTCGTTGAACTGGCGCGCCAGGGCAAGAAGGTGCTGCGGCTGAAGGGCGGCGATCCGTTCGTTTTTGGCCGGGGCGCAGAAGAAGCGCTCACACTTGTCGAGCATGGTGTGCCTTTTCGTATAGTGCCGGGGGTGACCGCGGGGATCGGCGGTCTTGCTTATGCCGGGATTGCCGCGACCCACCGCGATATCAATCAGTCCGTGACATTTCTCACTGGGCACGATGCAACCGGGCTGGTGCCTGACCGCATCGACTGGGAAGGAATTGCCAGATCGTCTCCGGTCATCGTTATGTATATGGCGATGAAGCATATCGAACTCATCACCGGGCGGCTGATCGCCGCAGGCCGCTCGCCCGCTGAGCCCGTGGCATTTGTCTGTAATGCCAGCTTGCCGGAACAGACGGTTCTTGAAACGACTCTTGCGCACGCGGCGCTGGATCTGGAAGCAGCCAATCTTCAGCCGCCAGCAATTGTGGTTGTCGGCGAGGTTGTCCGGTTGCGTGCCGGGCTGGACTGGATAGGTGCCGCGAAAGGGCGGCAATTGAACGACGATCCGCTGGGTATGAAGTCGAATGCAAGGGGAGAACAGAGCGCATGAAGGGTTTTATGATCGCGGCTCCAGCGTCCGGATCGGGCAAGACGACGGTGACGCTTGGGTTGCTCCGGGCCTTGAAGCGCAAGGGGGAACGGCTTGCGCCGGTCAAGGCAGGGCCGGATTTTATCGATCCCGCCTTTCATAAGGTGGCAAGCGGTTTCGATTGTTTCAACCTTGATCCATGGGCCATGCGCCCGGAACTCATCAGCGCGCTTTCCGCGCGCATGACGGAAGGCGACAAGCTTCTCTTGGCCGAAGGCATGATGGGGCTGTTCGATGGGGCCCTTGACGGGACAGGATCATCCGCCGATCTGGCGCGGCTTCTCGATTTGCCCATCGTGCTGGTGGTGGATTGCGCCCGGCAGTCGCACTCGGTTGCAGCGCTCGTTTCCGGATTCAGCCAATTCCGCAAGAATGTGCTGATCGCCGGTATCGTACTCAATCGCGTTGGCAGTGCCAGGCACGAGGCTATGTTGTGCGCTGCATTGAAGCCGCTCGGTATTCCGGTTGTGGGAGCGCTGCCGCGGGATGAAGCCCTGGTGCTTGCCGAACGGCATCTGGGGTTGGTTCAGGCGAGCGAACATGCCGATATCGAGCGCTTTCTGGAGCATGCCGCCGATATGATGGAGAAGCATATCGATTTTGCAGCGCTGGAGCATATCTGGTCAGCGCCGAAGCGTCACGACACCATGGCCAATGTACAGCGCCTCGCGCCGCTTGGCGGTCGCATCGCTATCGCGCGTGACGATGCATTTGCTTTTGCCTACACCCATCTTTTTGAAGGCTGGCGCAGGCGCGGTGCGGAGATTTCCTTCTTTTCACCGCTGGCCGATGAGGCCCCTGCGGAAGATGCGGATGCGGTTTATCTGCCTGGCGGATACCCTGAACTTCATGCAGGCAAGCTGACGGCTGCGCAGAAGTTTCAACGGAGCATCAAGTCAGCTGCTGCACAAGGCAAAACCGTTTATGGTGAATGCGGGGGCTATATGGTTCTGGGCGAGATGCTGGAGGATGCCACCGGTACGCGCCATCCGATGCTGGGTCTCCTTCCGCTCGAAACGAGCTTCGCCAGAAAAAAGCTTCATCTTGGCTATCGTACGCTGGAACCGCTTGGCGGCGCACCCTGGCAGACATCCTTCAAGGGGCATGAGTTCCATTATGCCAGTATCGTGCGGGAGGGGGCTGCGGAGCGGTTGTTTGCTGTTCGCGACGCGCTGGGCGAAGATTTGGGTGAGGCGGGACTGCGTGTCGGATCAGTGGCAGGCTCCTTCATGCATATCATCGACGTGGCCGGAGCGTAGTGTTGATCCCTGAAATCGAACACGGGGGCGCGCTGGATCGGGCTGTCGCACGTTTTGGCGGTAAGCCCGCCGACTGGCTCGATCTCTCGACAGGCATCAATCCCGAGCATTTTCCGCTGCCGGTCTTCGAAGCGGCACTCTGGAACCGGTTGCCGGATGAACGCCTGTTGCATGAAGCGCTCCGGCTTGCACGGGCTTATTACCGGCTGGATGTCGATGCACCCCTTGTGGCCGCACCAGGAACTCAGGCGCTCATTCAGCTTATCCCGACATTGCTGCCGCCCTCCACGGTTGCCATTTTGGGGCCTACCTATCAGGAACACGCCGCATCTTTTTCCACGGCCGGGTGGCAAGTGGTCGAATGCATGGTACTGGAGGATATTCCTGACCATGTTCAAGCTGTTGTTGTCGTCAATCCGAACAACCCCGACGGGCGGGTCGTTGGAACGCAGGATCTGCTGCAACTTGCCGAAAGGCTGCAAGCAAAGGGCGGCTTTCTCATTGTCGATGAGGCTTTCGCCGATACCCGTCAGGATGTGAGTATTGCCGCTGAAGCATGTGGCATGCCGATTGTCGTGCTGAAATCTTTCGGCAAATTTTTCGGCCTTGCAGGCTTGCGTCTTGGCTTCGCAATCTCGAATGCTGCAATCGTACAGCAGATTGCGTGCCGCCTCGGGCCCTGGGCCGTTTCTTCACCGGCGCTGGCGGTCGCAGCCCATGCCTTTGGGAAGCCAGAACAACTATGTGCGTTCCGCGCTCGCATAGATCTCAGACGCCTTGGGCTGTCCGGTGTGCTGCAACGGTCGCGGCTTGACGAAATCGGCGGTACGGCCCTGTTCTCGCTCGTGGAGCACCGAGACGCGCAGGCGTTGCACACCGCGCTTTGCGAGCGACATATTCTGGTCCGTAAATTCGCTTATGCACCGCAATGGTTACGCATCGGCCTTGCTTTGGACGATGCGGCATTGGAGCGTCTCGAGGAAGCCTTGCGGGCGTAAAGCTTAATAGCTTGATTCAGGAATTTAGGCCAAGTTTATGGAAATAAAGCTGATTATTCTCTCGCTGGCGCTTATTCTCGATCGATATGTCGGCGATCCGCCCCAACTTTGGCAGAAGATCGCACATCCGGTTGTTCTGTTCGGCAATGTTATTTCCTGGGGTGAAAAGCGTTTCAACAGTCGTAATCTTTCACCTGCCGTTCTCCGCCGGAAAGGCATGTGGCTGATTATTGCGCTGGTCGCAGGGTGCGTGTTCATCGGCTTGATCCTTGAAAACCTTCTGCCATTTGCTGGAACTGCGGGTGCCGTGGCCGAAATTCTCGTTGTGGCAGTATTTCTGGCACAAAAGAGTCTCGCCGATCACGTTCACAATGTAGCGCAGGGTTTGCGCGATAGCGGCATCGAAGGCGGACGGCAGGCCGTTTCGATGATCGTCGGGCGCAATCCCGATCAGCTCGATGAAGGTGGCGTCAGTCGTGCAGCGATTGAAAGTCTGGCGGAAAATGCTTCTGACGGCATCGTTGCACCGGCCTTCTGGTTTCTGCTCGGTGGATTGCCCGGACTTTTTGCCTACAAGCTGATCAACACTGCCGATTCGATGATCGGGCATTTGAATGAACGCTATCGCCATTTTGGACGGTTTGCGGCCAGACTGGATGATGTGGCAAACTATATTCCGGCCCGTCTGACAGGGCTGCTTGCAGTTATCGCAACTGGAATCTCTGGCGAAAAAGGTGCAGCTAGGCAGGCTTTCGAAGTTATGCGGCGTGATGCGCGGTTGCACCGTTCACCCAATGCCGGCTGGCCGGAATCCGCCTTCGCCGGTGCTCTTGGGCTGGCACTTGCCGGTCCGCGTCAATATGGCGAGGATAAGGTGGACGGGCCGATGATGAATGCCGCTGGCAAGCGCGATGCGGAAGCTGCGGATATCGATGCCGCGCTTGTGCTTTTCTGGTGGACGATGACCTTGATGACCGGGTTTGTGATTGCGGCGAGCTTGATCGGCCTATTTATCCGCTAGAACAAACCGGCCTCCATCATAGCGCTGAAGCCGATTCGGATTGTCCGTGCGCATTCCGTTTGCATCGAACTTGATCGTACCGAGCGCTGTCTCAAACGCACTGCTGCGCAGAATATCGACGGCGGATTGCTTTTGATCGGTCGCCTGTCTGATGGTGTCTATCGCAATTTGGGCGGTTGCGTAGCCGGTCACGGAATGGGTTTCCGCCAGCTTTCCTGACTGGTGTAAGGCCTCGATGGCGGATTTGGCTGTTGGCAGGTCTTGCGGATTTAGCGGTGCGACCATCAAAGTGCCGGTGCTTAGCGGCGTTGCGCCCGGAGCCGCGTTCAGCAGATTTCCGCCGGCAATCACCAGCGGATAATTGAGAGTGGCAGCGCTCGCGCCGATGGCGGCGATATCGTCGCGTTCTCCGCCGACATAGACATGTGTGGCGCCGGCACGGCGCAATCTGCCGACCAGCGCATTCTGATTATCAAGGCCGGGACGGAAGGTGTCAGTGAAAACGGGCTGCAATTGCTGTTCCTTCAGGCTCGCCAAAACTCTGGCAGCCCGTTCGCGCCCCTCGATCGTTCCGTCATCGATGACGGCGAAAGGCTGCGCGCGCCAGAGGCTCGCTAGAAAACTGCCGGTTGCCTGCGTTTCCTTCTCCAGCCCGGTGGTCAGTCTGAAGACGGGCAAAAGCGTCACCGCACGCTTTTCCAGCAATGTCGGCTCGCTGATACCGGAAGCAATGACCGGGATGCCACGTTTGGCCAATATGGGAAGTGCGGCTTCAAGCGCATCGGAACAGAGGAAGCCGGCGGCGACCTCCACGCCTTCACGGATGAAACGTTCTGCGGAGGTTTTGCCGCCCTCGGCATCGCAACCGTCGTCTGAAACTATCAGTTCGGTGCCTTTGACGCTGGCGGCGACCCGAGCACCTTCGGCAAGCTGATTGCCCAATGCGGAAAAGGTGCCCGAGAGCGGCGCTGCAAAACCGATGCGTATGCCTTCTGCATTGGCGGCGGGCAAACCGGCCAGCAGGAATATGGCGAGTGTCAGAGCGACAACGGGATGTTTCCTAAGCTCAATCACGTGATCGGTCTTCTTTAAACAATTCGTGGCAATTAGAATGGAAAGTGGGTAGCGGTTTCCTTGTCTTTGTGCAATGCCCGTAATTTGTACAGGTATTTAGGCTCAGGCAGGGTGCTTGAAGGGCGATACGGATTCTGATTGACGTGCAAACGGTAAAAAACATCATCACCGCTGCGGCTCCGGTAGAGCCGAAGGCTTATCGCGATGTCATGAGCCATTATGCCGGCGCGGTTCAACTCGTGACAACGGCAGGCGTGGCTGGACGGCGAGGGCTGACGCTTACGGCGGCTTGCTCCGTATCGGATAATCCGCCAACGGTGCTGATCTGCCTACAAAAGATTCACGAGGCAAACCGCCTGTTCATGGAAAACGGTGTGTTCGCCATCAATACGCTGGCAGGGACGCACGAAATGCTGGCCGACGCATTTTCGGGGCGGATTGGGCTCACCCAGGACGAACGTTTTGAGCTTGCACAGTGGGATATTCTGGCAACCGGAGCGCCCGTTTTGAAGGATGCTCTGGCGGCTTTCGATTGCCGTGTGGTCAGTGTGCAGGACCATTCGACGCATCATGTACTTTTCGGCGAGGTTGTGGGATTGCGCTCCAATTCGGACGAAGAGGCGCTGATTTATCTCAATCGTCGCTATCACAAGCTTGGACTGTAGATCATGTGCAGAGGGAGGATAGGCCGGATAGGCAGTCTGTTCGGAGTGTTGTTTCTCCTTTCCGTAACCGGTTCGTCGGCACAAGGTCCGCTACCCTCCTACAAGGACGATTATTTCGCCTATCCCGGTGTTCTGAGCAGCGCCGACAATGGCGATTACAAAGTTATCGATTATAATGAGATGCGCGATATCAATGGGCGCGATGCCGTTCCTGAAAAGCGCGTGAGGGACGTCTATGTCTCGCTGAAGGCGCGGGCATATCAGAAAGATATCACCGTGCGGACCCCCGCCGGGCCGGTGAAGGCCATGGCGGCGGGAAAGCGTGAAGATGCTGCTTTTATCGTCATATATCTGCACGGGCGTGGCGGAAACCGGCTGCAGGGCATGAACGACTTCACCTTTGGCGGTAACTTTAACCGGGTTAAAAATCTCGCTGCTTTGAATGGCGGCTTGTACCTGACGCCAGACTTCAAGGATTTCGCGGAAACGGGTGAGGCGCAGATTGCCGGATTGATTGAAGCCGCCCAGGCATCGTCCCCGTCGGCCCCGCTTGTTCTGGCTTGCGGCTCGCAAGGCGGTTCTCTGTGCTGGCGTATAGCATCAAATCAGAAGGCGGGTATGCAGCTTTCCGGGCTTATATTGCTTGGCTCACTCTGGGATGACGGCTTTTTCAAATCACCTGCTTTCAAGCGGCGTGTGCCAGTATTCTTCAATCATGGCAGCCGCGATCCGGTTTTTGCTATCGACAAGCAGGAAGCCTTCTATCGCGAAATACGCAAGCGTGCGCCGGGATATCCCGTGCAGTTCCGGCGGTTTGAATCCGGTAACCACGGTACACCGATCCGCATGGCCGATTGGCGAGAGATGCTGAACTGGATTCTTGCAAAGCAGTGACGATACGCCTGTGGATGCGAATCGAAAATCCGGCGATGTGACCTTCCTGCCACTCGACAATCGGCTAAAACGGAATAGTTATCGAGATTACAATTTTACATATTCAGCAGATCTTATGAGGTAGATCATGTACGGACGCGTCCGCATCGGAGCCCGTTTCCTAGTTATTGCCATGTTGGCCCCGTTGGCTGCCGCCTGTACGACCACCACACCGACAGCGACGGCTCCAGGCAAGACCGAAGCGCCGGTGTCTGCACCAACTATTTCGCTGCCGCGTTTTGTTCCGACATCCTATGTCGATCCGGCGCTGGCCCAACCGTGCATCACCGCCGCTGCCAATAAATACTTCCTGCCTGAACGTGTTATCAGTGCGGTCAATTCCCGTCCGGGCGCCAATGGTGGCACTGATGTCGATCTGAAGGTTGATTTGCGCACCGCTGTTTGCCAGCTGACCGCCAAGGGCGGCGTGCGTGCCGTTATTGATACGTCGCCGAAGAGTGCCGATCAGGTTGCCGCCGAAGCCGCTGCCGCCAAGGCAAGCGCATCAGCGGCGAGTGCGCCGAAGAAGGTTAAGGCAAAAGCGAAGAGGAACTGATTCAAGAGCGTCAGTTAAGTTACGAAAAAGGCAGGGAAACCCTGCCTTTTGCTTTTTTCTGGAACATGGTGCGGATAAGCGGTTTCCGCTTTCGGCAACGTGCTCTATTTGTCCGGCTTTTCACCGTACCAGCGCGGGGTGTAGACCCATTCGCCGCCATCCGCACGCTCGAAACGTTGCGTATGTGACGAGCCTACGATAACGACCGTGCGCATATCCACATCGTCAGCTGTCAATGCACCCAGCATTGTCACGCGTGTCGTTTCCGCCGGCCTGCCGATATCACGGCCCAGCACGACCGGCGTTTCGGGCGTGCGGTATTGACGCAGAATTTCAAGCGTCCGGATAAGCTGGTGCGGGCGAGCTTTCGAAATCGGATTGTAAAACGCCATGGCGAGATCGGCTTCCGCAGCCAGGCGCAGGCGTTTCTCGATGATATCCCACGGTTTCAGATTGTCTGACAGCGAGATTATGCAGAAATCGTGACCAAGCGGTGCACCGCTGCGCGAGGCCGCGGCCATTGCAGCCGAAACGCCGGGCTGGATGACAAGCTCGACACCGTGCCATTCAGGCTTTTGCGATTCGTGTAATGTTTCGATCACGGCGGATGCCATGGCGAATATGCCGGGATCGCCGGAGGAGACCATAACGACCGAGCGGCCGGAGGCGGCGAGTTCGAACGCGTGACGCGCGCGCTGCATTTCTTCCCGATTGTCGGTCATATGGACCGTCTGTCCGGGGCCGAACGGACCAGCCATACGCACATAGGTTTCATAACCCAGAATGTCTTCGGCCTGTTCGAGCTCGCGCTGGACGGCGGGCGTCATCAGTTCGCGAGTGCCGGGACCAAGACCCACGACCGTCAGTTTTCCGCGCTTGCGCCCGGCAAGAAGCACATCGGCGGGTGAGGCGCCGACTGCCAGAACGAGCCCGTCGGCATTGAGGACTTGCTGCGGATTTTCCACCGACCGACGGGCGAAGTCCTCTGGCTTATCCATGTCGGGAACGATACGCAGGGCCACGCCCAATATTTTGGCCGCGTCATGGATTTGCGGCGCGGCGCAATCGCGTTCATGCGCCAGCAGCAGGGCCAGCGACGACTCGGCAAGGCCACCTGCATCGAGAGCCCGCCGAATTGCACCCGCGAGATCGTCCCGTGGCCGCTCGATGGCGACGGCGGTCACGCGTGGATGATAGATCAGTTCATTTGCCGTCGGCCTGCGGTTTTCAGGCGTGATGCTGATGCTCAGCCCTCCGTCTTCCGCGAAAGGAAGCTTCGATGTTTTCAACCAGCCGGACTGGCCGTTCAGGCGCAGTTTTTCGCCAGCCAGAAGGTCAGACATGAATGACTTGGCGTCGTCGGGATTGGCGAGCGTCAGTTCGGCAGGCGGGTGCAGAAGGTTGATTCCAAATCGCAATTCGCCCGTCGTGGTAATCGCCGGTGCGATCTCCAGTGCCGACGCAATTGTGCGTGCCATATCGTTGACGCCGGAAAGCCCGCCCAAAAGCGGCACAACAGCACTTCCGTCCTCGGCGACGACCAGAACCGGCGGTTCGATGCGTTTGTTCTGTAAAAGGGGAGCCAGTGCACGGATGACGATGCCTGCTGCGCACAGCGCGACAATTGGGCGACCTTCCTCATAGAGCGCCCGCACCGTAGCGCCGAAATGGCTGAAGCTGCTGTCGGCACTCGTTACGCGGTCCTTGAGGCCAAGCACCTCTGCTTTGTCGAGTGCTGTCGCAATCTGGCGGGCAGTGGCGATCACCCCTTCACCAAGAGCGAGGATGGCGGGGGTCATGCGCCGTTCCATTTCTGTCCGGGAACCAGAATGATCGAGAAATAGGGACAATCGTCACCGCTGACTTCCGTCAAGGGCATAATGCGCTGGTTTGCCATGGTTGCGCGCTCGACGTAAAGCGCCCGGTCCATCAATCCAAGTTCGGTCAGCGTCGCGCGAACCTTGTCCAGGTTCTTGCCGAGTTTCATGATTGCTGCCGCCTGTGTGTCGGCCAGCCTGCGTTTTAACTCGTCCGAACTCATCACACCGGAAAGGACAGATAGAGTCTGGTTGCGGTATACAAGCGGCGCGCCGAGGACGGCGGCAGCGCCGAGAACCGAACAAACGCCGGGCACAACTGTCGTTTCGTAAGCCTCAGACAGTCGATCATGGATATACATGAACGAGCCGTAGAAGAACGGATCGCCTTCGGCAATCACCGCCACATCCTGCCCCCGATCAAGATGACCGGCGATGGTCGTGGTGATTTCGCTGTAAAAATCACCGACAATCTGCTCGTAATCCATATGAGCGGGCAGCTTCTCAGTTGTCACGGGATAGATGAGCGGCACGAGCACCTGCTGTGGAGAAAGATATTCCTCCACGATGGTAAGCGCGTTACCTTTTTTTCCTTTGGCCGCATGATAAGCGACGACCGGCGCAGATTTGAGCAGCCGCAACGCTTTCAGCGTGATGAGCTCCGGATCGCCGGGGCCTACGCCCAGACCGAACAGCTTTCCTTTCACGGTCATTATTCGCGCTCCGAAGCAAGGGCGTTGACCGCGGCGGCGGTCATGGCGCTTCCGCCGCGCCGCCCGCGTACGATGACATATGGAATACCCCGGCTGTTGGCGGCAAGTTCGTCCTTTGATTCCGCCGCGCCGACAAAACCGACGGGCATGCCGATGATGAGAGCGGGCTTCGGTGCGCCTTCATCAAGCATCTCGAAAAGTCTGAAAAGGGCGGTGGGCGCATTGCCGATGGCAACGACACTGCCTTCAAGATGTGGTCGCCAGAGTTCAAGTGCGGCTGCCGAACGCGTATTGCTGATCCGTTTGGCCAGTTCCGGCACGGATGGGTCGTTCAGTGTGCAGATGACTTCATTGTTTGCGGGCAAGCGCGAACGGGTGACACCTTCTGCAACCATCCGCACATCGCAGAGAATGGGTGCGCCGTTTGCCAGGGCCTGTATACCGGCTTGTCCGGCACCTGCGGAAAAAGCAAGATCGTCCACCACATCGACCATTCCGGACGCATGGATAACCCGTACGGCCAGCTTTTCGAGATCGGCGGGAATGCGGCTCAGGTTTGCTTCGGCACGAATGATGGCGAAGGAGCGGTCATAAATGGCCTGTCCGTCGCGGATATAGTCTGTCATGATTTCCGCTCTTATGAATTGAGAAGGCGTGCGGCTTCGTCGATAGTGATGTCAGTCGCCAATAGCCGCCCGAAACGGGATGGTCCAGCTTTGTCTTGCGCAAACAGGTCGTACCGACCAACGGAGCGGGCGAGAAGCGTATGCGGTAGAGGCGCAAGTGCCGCGCAGGACTTGGTGCAGCCGGTCAGGTGAACTACTCCAGTAACGGTTTTCCCGATTTTTGAGGCAAGTTCTCTGCCGTCAGCTTGTGTGTCGGTGAGCGCCGAGGCGCAGCCTGTCATGCCGGAACAGGCGCGAAGCCGAGCCTGTGGTGCGCGGGGTTCAATGGCAAGGTCATGTGCTTGCAAACACCGGATCACGCTTGTGCATTGCGATGCATCGAGATTGGGTAACAGAACGCCTTGCCAGGGCGTCAGACGAATTTCATGGTCGCCGTGGCCTTCGGCGAATGCCGCGAGTGCTTTCAATTGCGAGGAATAGAGCCGCCCCATAAGTGGCTGGGCACCGATATAAAAGCGTCCGTCAGCTTGCTCATGCCGGCCGAGATGGGCGAAGGGCGCAGGCTGTTTTCGATGCCAGTCTTTAGCGGGTTTGATCGGGAAGGATACCACTGCAGCCAGATGACGCAGAAAGAGATCGGGGGGGAAAATTTCGAACAGTTGTTTCATCCGCGCTACGCCATTTTGCGCATGAGCGAGGAAGAGGTGCAAAGCGGCCTCTATGAAGGGCAGGACGTTTGCCGCTTCGACCATTCCGAGCGCTGGCTTGTCGGGAGAGGAAGCCAGCCCGAAACCATAATGCGCAGCGTCTCCAGCGGCTGAAAACCAGATGTCGCCGGGATGTGAAATCATGGCGCAGTCTTCGCCGCCGTCGATCTGAAACGAAAACTTTGGCGAAAGCGCGTGATAGGCTGCGGTTTGCTCCAATGTCGAAAGCAGCTTTCGCGCCAGCGGAGTGATGTCGCATAATTGACCATGATCGATACCAGCTGTTGGGCTTGTCATCACGTTGCGAATATCTTCAGCGGCAGGATTATCTGCGCCAAGCCCCGCTTCATAAAGTGCCGCAACCGCCTTGTCCCAATGCTGCGGAGCGATACCACGCAATTGCAGATTAGAGCGAATCGACAGCTCGCATACACCGTTCCCGAACTCGCTGGCGATGTTCGCAAGCGCCAGTGCCTTATCAGCAGAAAGACGTCCCAGAGGCAGTCTTATGCGGGCGATCGCGCCATCTTTAGCCATCACCATGCGCGACAGACCGGGGCATGCATGACGCCTGTCCTGACGGTGGGATAATCTTTCGGCTGCGCTTGGTTGGGTCGACATACTTGCCTTATACGCCTTCGCGCTTGCGCTTGCCACTGCTCCACCCTACGAACAGAGGAAAGGAGCATATGGCATGACGCGCTGGCTTGTGGTGATCGGCATCGGGGAAGATGGACTTGACGGACTTGGCATCGATGCGCGCAACGCCATTGCGGATGCGCAGGTCATCTTTGGCGGCAAGCGGCATCTTGAACTCGTCGGTACTGAAGCGAAGGCAAAACGCATTTCGTGGCCTTCGCCTTTCGATGAAGCATTCGGGATGGTGGCTGCCGAACGCGGCAAGCGTGTCGTCGTACTGGCAAGCGGAGATCCGATGTTTTACGGCATAGGCGCTTCGTTGACGCGTTACTTCGCATCGCAAGAGATGCGGATTTTGCCGCATCCATCTTCTTTCTCGCTTGCAGCCGCGCGGATGGGGTGGTCACTGCAGGACACATGCTGCGTGAGTGTGCACGGGCGGCCGCTGGAACTGCTGGCGCTGCATATTCTGCCCGGCGAACGCCTGCTGATTCTCAGCAATGACGGTTCGACGCCGGAGAAGGTAGCGCAGATGCTTGCCGCGAAGGGCTTCGGGCAGAGCCGCTTATGCGTGCTGGAACATCTGGGCGGTCCCAAGGAGAACTTTGTCCACGGTCTTGCAGGTGACTGGCCGTATCATTCATGCGCAAATCTCAATATCATCGCAGTTGAATGCGTGGCCTCGCCGGAGGTAGTCGCTTTTTCATCCGTTGCAGGCTTGCCGGATGAGGCGTTTGAGAATGACGGGCAATTGACCAAGCGCGATGCGCGCGCTGTCACGCTGTCGCGGCTGGCGCCGCTTCCGCGACAGCTTCTATGGGATGTGGGCGCAGGGTGCGGGTCTATCGGCATCGAATGGATGCGTGTTCATCCCTCATGCCGGGCGATAGCCATTGAAGCGCACAAAGACCGTCAGAGCATGATTGAACGGAACCGTGCCGCGCTTGGCGTGCCGGGTTTACAGCTCGTGAAAGGTAAAGCACCACTGGCACTAGACGGGCTGGAAGCGCCGGATGCTGTCTTCGTCGGCGGTGGGGCGACAGAAACAGGCGTGCTCGAAGCGTGCTGGGAAATCTTGAAACCGGGCGGGCGGCTTGTCGCCAATGCCGTGACGCTGCAAACCGAAATGCGCCTGTTTGAATGGCGGCAGCGGTTTGGCGGGGAATTGCTCCGGCTTGGCGTGGCGCAAGCCGGAGTGCTCGGTTCATTCGATGTGTGGCGACAGGCATTGCCTGTGACAGTTTATTGCGGGATCAAGCCGACGCTCTAAATTGTTTTGACGCGCATCTCATCCGAACACCGTTTCACACTTTGCGGGATACACCCCTAAAAGATGACTTGAATAGTCACCTTATAGTCAAGTAAGACAAGCCCACAATTTTGTTCCAGATGGAGGGCAGGGCATGTCCGAACTCAATTTGAACGCCCGCACACGTTTTGCATTGTCCGATCCGGGCCGCATCATGAACAAGCTGCTTGATCATTTTGTCGAACATGCCGAAGTGGAGCGCGAGGAAACCGCAGCAAAGCTGAATTCGCCATTTGGCAACGCGGATATGCGTTGGGATAACGAGACAGTCAGTTTCGATGTGCGAAGCGGTGACGATACGGGCCTCGCTTACATGAAGCTTTCCATCGCCGAGCACGTTCTGGAGTTCCTGGACGCGGATGAGGCGCAGCCAAAAATCGTCTGGCAGGGCGACGGTGTTGTGGGTGGCCCACTGCCTTACTTCCGGGAAATGCAGGTGGTTTCGGTCTCAAATGTGACACCACACATGCGCCGTGTCCGTCTCAGGGGTGAAGATATCGGGCGCTTTTCACATCATGGCCTGCATATTCGCCTGTTATTTCCCCCCAAAGGGATCATCAAGCCAGCCTGGCCGGTGACGGGTGAGGATGGACGCCCGGTATGGCCGGATGGTGAGGGAAAGCTGACCGCGCGTGTCTATACAATTCGCGCCATTGACGTTGAAGCAGGCTGGGTGGACATCGACATGGTGGTCCATGGTGACGATTGCGATGCGCCGGGCTCCAGCTGGGCCGTCAGTGCGCAACCGGGCGATATCGTCGGCATGACCGGGCCGGGCGGCGGCGATGCGGGGAACGCAAAATGGTATCTGCTCGCAGGTGATGAAACCGCGCTTCCAGCTATCGGCCGCATTCTCGACAGGCTGCCGGAGGGCGTAAAAGCCGTGGTGCGCGTGGAAATTTCTGATGCAAAGGAAGAGCAGACACTTAAGTCGCAGGCCGATGTCGATCTGCAATGGCTGCACCGCAATGGCTCTGATGCGGGCACGACGACGCTTCTGCAGGACGCGGTTCGGGCGATTCCGCTACCGGGAGCGGTAGAAGATATCTATATCTGGGCTGGCTGCGAATTTGCGGCCTTCCGCTCCATTCGCAACTATATGCGCAAGGAGCGCAATATTCCAAAAGACCGTCAGTTGATCGTTGCCTACTGGCGGCGAGGACTGGATGGGGACAATGCGCGTCGCGGCAGTAGCGACGAATGAAAATGGGACCGTTCGGTCCCATTTTCCTATCTGCGGAAGCCTTCGCTCGCGACCATGAGGTTCTTGGTGTAGTCGGCTTGAATTCTGCCGCTTACCAGATCGCTGGCTTCGAGCTGTTCGATCACTTCGCCATTGCGCATGACCGCGAGACGATCGCACATATGCGTAATGACCGCGAGATCGTGGCTCACCATCACGAAGGTCAGATTGCGGTCACGCCGCACTTGTTCCAACAGGTTCAGCACTTCCGCCTGTACCGATGCATCAAGTGCCGAGGTGGGTTCGTCGAGAAGCAGAATGCTCGGCTCGACGATCAGCGCGCGGGCGATGGCGATGCGCTGGCGCTGGCCACCTGAGAGCTGGTGTGGATAGCGGAAACGGAAGCCGGCCCCCAGTCCCACTTCATCCAGAGCGCGAACGATACGCTGTTCGCTGTCACCCACGCCATGAATGGCCAGCGGTTCAAGCAAAAGGCGGTCCACCGTCTGTCGGGGATGCAGCGAACCGTAGGGGTCTTGAAACACCATCTGTACGTTACGGTAGAAAGCCTTGTCACGCGGGGTCTTCAGAGGCTTGCCGTCAATCTGGATTTCACCGCTGTCGGTGGGCGCAAGCCCTGCAACCGCGCGCAGCAATGTTGATTTTCCGGAACCGGATTCCCCCACAAGGCCGTAAGATTCGCCCCGCTCGACTGCTATGCTGACGGATTTCAGAGCATGAAAATGATCAAAATAGACGTTGATCTTGTCAACACTTAGTGCTGGCGCCGTGTTCATGGGTGCCTTGTTCATAATTTCCACGCCTCCTCACGCTGCAAGGTGGGAAGTGGATGGCGATCGGCTCCGATTTTCGGCATGCAGTTCAGCAATCCTTGCGTATAGGGGTGTTTCGCCTCAGCGAGATCCTTCGCAGCGATTTCCTCCACTATGCGACCGGCATACATCACGATGACGCGGTCGCAGAAGGAAGAAACGAGGCGCAGGTCGTGGCTGATGAAGATCAGCCCCATGCCACGCTCGGCAACCAGCTTGTCGAGAATACCCAGAACTTCGAGCTGGACCGTTACGTCAAGAGCCGAAGTCGGTTCGTCGGCGATGAGCATTTCAGGTTCGGCCACCAGCATCATGGCAATCATCACGCGTTGCCCCATGCCGCCCGAAACTTCGTGTGGATAAAGCGCCATGACGCGTTCGGGATCGCGAATCTGCACGGCTTCCAGCATGGCGATCGAACGCGTGCGAATTTCTTCGCCGTTATATTTGCCGTGGGCTTTAAGCGTTTCGGCGATTTGCCTGCCGATGGTCATGACCGGATTGAGCGAATATTTCGGGTCCTGCAACACCATGGCGATACGCCCGCCACGCAACGCGCGGCGTTCGCGCGCCGATGCTTTGAGAAGATCGACACCGTCAAATTCGAGCGTTCTGGCGGTGATCTTCGCATGAGGCGGCGTGAGCCCCATGATGGCGCGGCCGGTCTGGGATTTGCCTGAGCCAGACTCGCCCACAATGCCCAAACGCTCGCGTCCAAGCTGGAAGTTAACGCCGCGCACGGCCTCGATAGCACCTGTGCGGGTGGGGAAAGTGACGCGCAGGTCTTCAACTGTCAGGAGAGGCTTCATTGGTTGCTACCCCGCGGATCAAGTGCATCACGCAGGCCGTCGCCCAGAAGATTGAAGCCGAGACTGACGATGAGGATTGCGATGCCGGGCATGGCGGCAACCCACCACTGGTCGAGAATGAAGCGGCGGCCGGAAGCAATCATGGCACCCCATTCCGGGAGTGGTGGCTGTGCGCCGAGACCGAGGAAGCCGAGACCCGCTGCGGTCAGAATGATGCCCGCCATGTCGAGCGTCACCCGGACGATCAACGACGATGTGCAAAGCGGCATGATGTGGCGCAACACGATTCGGAACGGCGAAGCACCCATCAGGCGCACGGCGGATATATAGTCCGAATTACGCACGGTCAGGGTTTCCGCACGCGCAATACGCGCATAAGGCGGCCAGGAGGTGATCGCGATGGCGATGATGGCGTTTTCGATGCCGGGTCCGAGTGCCGCCACGAAGGCAAGTGCAAGGATCAGCTTTGGAAAGGCGAGGAAAATATCGGTGATGCGCATCAGCACCGCATCGACCCAGCCGCCCGCATAGCCTGCAACCGTTCCGACCAGAAGGCCGATGGGAGCTGCGATGAGGGCGACCAGCAGCACGACATAGAGCGTGAGACGGGAACCGTAAATCAGCCGCGAGAGAATATCGCGACCCTGATCGTCAGTGCCTAGCAGATAGCCGGGCGTTCCGGGCGGCAAGAGCCGCGCATTGGCAAGGTCTCCGGCGACAGGTGAATGCGGTGCAAGCACGTCAGCCAGTGCAGCCACGACGAGCAGCGCCACGATGATTAGCAAGCCGAGAACCGCAAGTTTGTTGGCGGTAAAGCGCTGCCAGATCATGTAGGAGCGACCGAGGCGGGCCTGCGTGCGCGACTGAGGGCGTTCGGTAAGCAGCCATTCGCGCCATGAAAGGTTGGAAGTATCTGTCATCTGGCTCATTGTACGCGCGTCCTTGGGTCGAGAACCTTGTAGAGGAGATCAGACACAAGGTTGAGCGCGATAAAGACCGATCCGATGACGATTGTGCCACCGAGAACGGCATTCATATCAGCATTTTGCAGGGAGTTGGTGATGTAGAGGCCAAGACCTGGCCAGGAGAAGATGGTTTCGGTCAGAACCGAACCTTCAAGCAGGCCCGCATAGGAGAGTGCGATTACGGTTACAAGTGGTACGGCAGCATTACGCAGCGCATGGCCCCAGATGATGCGGGTTTCTGAAATTCCCTTCGCGCGTGCTGCAACGATATACTCCTGTTCAAGCTCGTTCAGCATGAAAGAGCGTGTCATACGGCTGATATAGGCCAGCGAGAAATAGCCGAGCAGGACAGAGGGAAGGACAAGGTGGGAAACGATATTGCGCAGCGCTTCCCAGTCGCGCTGAATGATCGCATCAATGAGAAAGAAGCCGGTGATCGGCGTGAACGTGTATTCGAAAGTTATATCGAGGCGGCCGGGGCCAGAGGTCCAGCCAAGGCGGGCATAGAAAACGAGAAGCGCGAGCATGCCCAGCCAAAAGATCGGCACGGAATAGCCGACAAGGCCGATCACGCGCACGATCTGGTCCACGATGCTGCCGCGTTTGACGGCTGCGAGCACGCCCAGCGGAATACCGAACAGCGCTCCGATGATGGTGCCCACGGTAGCAAGCTCCATCGTGGCGGGGAAGACGCGGCGGATATCGGTCATCACCGGATTGGTGGTCAGAACGGACGTACCGAAGTCGCCTTGCAGAACGCCTTTCACGTAAAGAAAGAATTGCTGGTAGTACGGTAGGTTGAGACCCATTTCCTCGCGCACGCGGGCAACCACATGCGCAGGGGCTCTGTCACCGACGATCGCTAAAACAGGATCGATCGGAACGACGCGGCCGATGAAAAACGTCACAGCCAGCAAGCCGAGATAGGTGGTCACAACGATGACCAGAAAGCTGGCGATCGCTGTGGTGACGGATGAGGATCGCCGTCGGGCGCTCCTTTCCTTCGTTGCATTTCCGGTGGTACTCAATGTTTTTGACCGCTTTCGACACGTAGCGAATATAAAGCGGCTTTCATTTTTTGAATCTGATAACCGCTCTATCTATCTGTTTTATTACAGTTTCGGGCGAATTTTCAGAGCTTCGCCCGAAACTGCACTCGCTGCTTATTCCTTGCTGGCGGATGCCAGAGGGTTGGAATCGAAGGTCGGACCGAGCTTGTAGCCCTTCACATTGCCGGCGACGCCTGCCGTTTCGATCTGCTGGAAGAGCACCACGAACGGGCTTTTATCGAGCGCTTCCTGCTGGAGCTTCTTGTACATTTCCGCACGCTTTTCGCTGTCACGTTCCAGCAGCGCGGCTTGAGTCTGCTTCGTCAGTTCCGGGATATCCCAGGCGTTGCGCCAGGCCAGCGTCTTGTTCGACGCATCGTCGCTGTTGTCAGGATTGGATGTGAAAGCTTCCGCATTGGAATTCGGATCCCAGTAATCCATGCCCCACTGGCCGATATACATATCGTGGTTACGCGCACGGTACTTGGTCAGCGTCTGCTTGTTGTCGCCTGGAATGATCTCGATCTTGATTCCGGCTTGCCCTGCTGTCTGCTGGAAGGATTCGGCAATGCCAGTCGAGGGCTGGTTGTTGCGCACGTCGAAGGTAACGGAGAAACCGTCCTTCAGACCGGCCTTGGCAAGCAGTTCCTTGGCCTTCTCAACATCGAGTTTGTATGGGTTGGAGTCCAGCGCGCCCAGAACGCCCTTGGCCTGATAGGTCTGGCGAATTTCACCGATACCTTTGATAAGTGTGGAGCCGATTGCATCGTAGTCGATCAAATATTTGAATGCCTCGCGGACTTCCGGCTTGGCGAGGTTCGGATTCTTCTGATTGAGGCTGATATACATCACCGTGCCCTTCGGCGCGCTCGTCGTCGTCAGCTTGTCGTTCTTCTGGACCGCCTCGAAGTCGCCCGGCTCCAGATTACGCGCCACGTCGATGTCGCCGGATTCGAGCATCAGACGCTGCGTCGCGCTTTCCTTGACATGGCGATAGAAAACGCGGGCGAGCTTGGCCTTTTCGCCATAATAATTGTCGTTGCGTTCCAGAACGACAACTTCGTTGGCACGCCATTCGCGAATCTTGAATGGGCCGGAGCCAGCATAGCCGGTTTTCATCCAGGCCAGGCCATAGTCGTTGTCGTATTTATAGTTGTCGTCCGGTGTCACTTTCTGGGTGTGTTCCAGGATCAGCTTCTTATCGACAACCGCACCAACCGTTGCGGACAGGCAGTTCAGCACGAAACTTGGCGCATAGAGCTTGTCGGTGGTGAAAACGAACGTCTCGTCATCGACGGCCTTGGCCATTTCGGTGACATTGTCGCCGGTCAGGCCGAATTGAGTGAGGATGAAGGCCGGGCTTTTGTCCAGGCGCACGGCGCGCTCGAAGGAATAGGCAACATCTGCTGCCGTGATCGGGTTTCCGGAGGCGAACTTGATGCCTTTCTTCAGCTTGAACGTGTAGGTCAGGCCGTCATCCGAGATGGTCCAGCTTTCGGCAATGCCAGGCACCACCTTGGATGTATCGTTGATATCGAGGCGCACCAGCATGTCATAGGTGTTGCCGATGAATTCCGCCGGGCTGAACTCAAAGGATTCGGCTGGATCAAGGGTGATCGTGTCATCGATGGCCCAGGCCTGAACCAGCGTGTCTGCAGGCGTCGCGGTCCAGGCCGGGCTTGCGGCGAGGATCGCCGAAAGCGCTGCGCCAGCAGCGAGAATGCGAAAACGTCCAAAGTGCATCATGTTATAAGTTCCCTTTCTATGATTTTATTCGGATTCGGTCAGGCCGCTTCGTGCCAGGCCTGCTTGAGAACCCTTGTCCAGTTGTCCCGGCAGAGCTTTTCCAGCTCATCCTTACCATATCCCGCTTTTTGTAAAGCTGCGACAAGGTTCTGTGTCCCGGCTGCATCGCCGATTTCCGCTGGAATGGTTGCACCATCGTAGTCAGAACCGAGCGCTACACAATCGATCCCCATGCGTTCCACCATATGATCAATATGGCGAACCATATCAGAAAGCGGCGTATTTGCGTCTTCCTGTCCATCCGCGCGCAGCATGGTGGTTGCGTAGTTGAGGCCGGCAAGTCCCTTGCGTTCGCGGATCGCATCAAGCTGGCGGTCCGTCAGATTGCGTGCGACCGGGGTCAGGGCATGGGCGTTGGAGTGGCTGGCAATCAGCGGCTGGTCGCTCAGTTCGGCTACGTCCCAGAACCCTTTTTCCGTAATGTGCGCCAGATCGATCAGAATGCTCTTGCGGTTGCAGGCTTTGACAAGACGTTTACCCGCCTCGGTGAGACCGGGCCCGGTGTCCGGGTTCATCGGATAAGCGAAAGGAACACCGTGCCCGAAAATGTTGTTGCGGCTCCAGACAGGGCCGAGGGAGCGAAGGCCGATTGCATAGAACACGTCGAGCGCCGCAAGATCGTTATCGATGGCTTCACAGCCTTCCATGTGGAGCACGGCTGCAAATGTGCCATTGTTCATCGCGTGATCGAGATCGCGACCATTACGGCACAGCTTCCAGCCACCGGCCTCTTCAAGCCGTAAAGCGATTGCTGCAATCTCCAGCGCTATATCGAGAGAGGGACTGCGTTCCAGCGGAGGGGAAAGGGGAGTCTCGTAGTGACCGTTGGCGTCGGTTTTACCCAGTTCGATGTGGTGGCCCGATGGAATGTAGATAGCGCAAATACCGCCGGCAAGGCCGCCCTTGCGTGAACGAGGCAGGTCGATATGGCCAATATCGGTGCCACTGACAAATTCCTCAACCGGGTCATTGCCGTTACGGGAATTTTCCCAGAGCCTTAGAAGGACATCGTTGTGGCCGTCGAAAACGCGCTGCATTTTATCCATTCCTAGCTGAGCGGCCAAATAATTGCAGTCGCTCAATTAATACTGGTTCTCATTGGGATGCTGATGTGTTTGGGACGAACGACAAATCGATTAAAATTGCCGCAGTCAAAGCCCCCAATTTGAAACCCCCATTTCAAGCCTGCAATTTATAAGATGAGAGGCGGCGGTTAAGTCAAGCCGTGCATATCCCGTCAAGGGGACTTGCAAGCATAGAAAACAGTGCAAAAGGAAAAGGCTGCGCGTAAAAGCGCAGCCTTTGGTGTGAAATCGGAATTGGTTCATGCGAAAATGGAATGAACTTCTCGTGGTTGCGATCAAAAGCGATAATTCAAGCCGGCCTTGATGGAGTGGTTCTTGAGATTGTTGCGTTGCGCGACGCCGTTGACTTCGGATTTGACGTCGTTGAAACGCTGGAAGTCATATTCGGCCTTAACGGAGAGAGGGCCGGAAAGTGCCTGCTCCACGCCAGCGCCAACCAGCACTCCGCCTTCCCAGCCAGGCGCGGACGTGGTGTTGCCCTTAGCCTTGAAGCGCGTGACGCCGTAACCGGCGGTGCCGTAAACAAGGGTGCGGTCAAACGCGTAGCCAATCTTGGCCTTTGCATTTCCGTTCCAGGATTGCTGAAGTTTGCCGCCCTTGCCGATGCGATGTTCTGCTTCAGCAAAATTGCCTTCAAGCTCGCCACCGAAAACAATGTTGCCGCTCTGCATGTTCTTGCCTGCGACAAGGCCGCCGAGGACATCGGTACGGCTGCTGAACGGGCTTGGGAACCGCGATGAGGAAGCGCCTATTTGCGCGCCGACATAGTTGCCCGACCAATCGTGCGGTCCAGCGGTGACGGGATCGTTGTAGGAATAATCGGTTGCCCCCATCATGTCGGCTGCGAAGGCCGAACCTGCAAAGGTGAGGAACCCGGCGCCAAGCGCCGCAGCGAAAAAGGAACGCTTCAACATCATGTACTCCAATTTTCCCCTCCGGAACGCTGGCGGGGAACATGTATCAACTCGGTTTGTGAAGGTAGAATGGCTGGCCTTCGATCAGCCTTCCGTCTCGCTCGTGATTGTGACCAAATTTAAGAAAATTCGAGCGAATTCAACACATAGCCGCACCATTCTTCGTACTATGATTAACAAATGGTAAGGAAGGCGAGTTTGATTAAACGCTACATCAGTTTCAGGCCGCGCAGGCTGGCATGGCCTTGCCTGCCGACAATGATGTGATCGTGCACCGTTATACTGAGCGCTTTGGCGGCTTCAACCAAAAGCTTTGTCATTTCAATATCGGCTCGGGACGGTGTCGGATCCCCGGAAGGGTGATTATGCACCAGAATGATGGCGGTTGCCGACAGTTCCAGTGCCCGTCTCATCACTTCACGAGGATAGACCGGTGTGTGGTCGACAGTGCCTTGTTGCTGAACCTCGTCCGCGATCAAACGATTCTTCTTGTCGAGGAACAGGATACGGAACTGCTCGCGGGTTTCGTAGGCCATTGCGGTGGTGCAATAATCAATTACCTTGCTCCAGGAACCAAGGACCTCGCGTTCCATGACCGCGCTTCTGGCGCTGCGCTTTGCAATCGCCTCGACGATTTTCAGTTCGAGGGCAACCGAAGGGCCCGCGCCGGGAACTTCTGCAATCAGCGTCTCAGGCGCGCCCAATACCTCGGCTATAGAACCGAAGCGGTTGAGCAGTGCCTTTGCGAGTGGTTTGGTATCTGCCCGCGGAATCGCACGAAAAAGAAGCAGTTCAAGCAATTCATAATCAGCGAGGGCATCGGGTGCCGTCCTGAAACGCTGCTTGAGCCTGTCGCGATGCCCGGCATGATGAGGCTTTTCCAGCCGCGGTGACAGCTGCATCGTATCGTTGAAGCCGGGAAAGTCGAAGATTCCCGGCCCGTTCTTTTCCTTCTTCATTCTGTTTAAACCCCCGCAAAAACAGATGAGACAATTGTTCAACGCATGGATGACGGGCCGAAAAGATCTTTCGGGGAGAGCGTAAATATCTCGCAGCCATCCTTGGTCACGGCGATCGTGTGTTCATATTGAGCGGTAAGCGAACGATCCCGCGTGACGGCCGTCCAGCCATCTGCAAGAACCTTCACATGCGGTTTGCCCAGATTGATCATTGGCTCGATCGTGAAGATCATGCCCTCCTTGATCTCGACGCCTTCATTGGGCGTGCCATAGTGCAGGATATTGGGCGCGTCGTGGAAAAGCTGGCCAACGCCATGGCCGCAGAAATCACGCACTACAGAGCAGCGCTCGCCCTCGGCGAAAGTCTGGATTGCCGCGCCGATCGCTCCTGTTTTCACACCGGGCTTCACCACGGCGATGCCGCGCAGCAGGCTTTCATAGGTCACTTCAAGTAGGCGTTCGGCTGCACGCTTGATTTCACCCACCGCATACATGCGGCTGGAATCGCCATGCCAGCCATCCAGAAGGTACGTAACATCGATATTGACGATATCGCCTTCGCGCAGCGGCTTGTCATTCGGGATGCCGTGGCAGACCACATGATTGATGGATGTGCAGGTTGATTTCGTATAGCCGCGATAGTTCAGCGTTGCCGGAAACGCACCGTTGTCCATGCCGAACTCGAACACGAAACGGTCAATTTCGTTCGTGGTTACACCAGGTTTTACAATGTCGTTCAATTCATCAAGGCAGCGCGCGGTGATATTGCAGACCTTGCGCATGGGCTCGAAAGCCTCCGGGCCGTAAAGTTTGATCTGGCCGGTATATTTCATGGGTGCGTTAGCCGCTTCGATATAGGTCACCATCACTCGATCCGTCTTTTCTCTATTCGATTGGCACCAGCGCGGTGGCGTCAATGCTCTTTTCCGTTATGTGGCATCGAACTGCCCAAGCCTCAACCCCGGACGCAAGCGCACGCTCGAATGTGCGTGCGTAGGTGGGGTCGAGATCACCGGAAATGCTGAACCGGCTGCAATCGCTTCGCTGAATAATAAACAGCATTACCCCCCGATGACCAGCGGCAACAATGTCGGTCAGCTCGCCCAAATGTTTTGTACCGCGCGCGGTGACCGTATCGGGAAATTCGGCCAAGCCCGACGTGCGTGTAAAGTGTACGTTTTTCACTTCAACATAGGCCCGAGGGCGGTCGCCTGCGTCCAGCAGGAGATCAATGCGCGAGTTGCGTCCGTATTTTTGTTCGCGTCTGAGGCTCGCATATCCTGCGAGATCGGGAATAAGGCCTGCGAGGATGGCCTCTTCGGCGATTTTGTTCGGCAACCCTGTATTGACGCCGACCAGCGTGCCATCCGCTTCCACGATTTGAAGCGTGTGAGCATATTTTCGGTGCGGTGCGTCCGAGACGCTCAGCCAAACGCGGGAGCCGGGCGTGGTGAGGCCGAGCATGGAGCCGGTGTTGGGTACAGAAGCGGTAATGAAGCGGCCATCATCCAGCGTGACGTCAGCGAGAAATCTCTTGTAGCGTCGTTCAAGCCGACCCGAAATGAGGGGAGTTGGGAAAAGCATGCGCCGGTTTAGGCGTTCGGAAGACGGCTTGCAAGCCCAGCGGCTTTTCTCGCCCAGATGATTTGTTCTTGCGCATTTTTGAACGCAAAATCGGTTCCCGCTTTTGGGAGACATGCTTAGAAGAACGTTCTGACCACGTCTGCCCAGCTTAAATCGGCGCCGAGAACCAGAGCGGCGGCAAAAAGGCCGGCGCCGAGGAAGGTGAGGGTGGTTCTGGTTTCGCTCGTCATCGCTGTTCCCCCATCAAGTCATTCATTCGAAGTTGGGGAGAATTTTGCGGGAGAATTAGCCCGGATTGTGATGCGATGATGGTTTTTCCGGGCAATTTGCGGGCTATTTACGGAAAAGGTAAACGCCCCCGATTCTGCTTATTCCTTCACCCAGTCGAAAACCAGCTCTTCCCGGAAGGCGAACCGAACGATGTGGTTGGCGACGACTTCTCCAAGGCGGGCGAGGTTGTCTTCCGACGTTTCGACGGTGGCCGTCAATTTTTCTGCATCAGCGTCGAGAATCACAAGACGGTTTTCGCCCATATCGATCGTGCCGTGTTCGGGCGTGAATTCGACGGCGAACTTGTGCGCCCAATGCTTGCACAGCTGTTGCAGATAGCGGCTGCCATGCGCAGTTGGAACAATTGCGGTTGCTTTCGACATATTCTGTCCTTTCCGGAAAGACCGGAGCGGTTCCTGTTTAAACGGAATTGTCGGAACGGCTTTCAGTCTTTGGTTTCGTCGCCTTATCGCGGCCGCTACAGCCCAGCGGCCTGCTTGCACAACGGCGCGTAACAGCATCCTGGAAATTCATCCAGTAATATCTGCGTTAATTTCGAGGGAAAGAAAAACCAGAAAATGGTACGCCCAAGGGGAATCGAACCCCTGTTTCCGCCGTGAAAGGGCGGCGTCCTAACCGCTAGACGATGGGCGCCCGTTGCTGGTGTGAGTGGGCTTATATTCAGGAAGTTTCTGACATGCAAGCCCCTTTTTTGGAGCAATTGTGCATAAATACGAACAACGCAGAAAATGCGCTACAAGCGCTATATCGTTGAATTGTAAGGGAAAAGAAAAACCAGCAATGGTACGCCCAAGGGGAATCGAACCCCTGTTTCCGCCGTGAAAGGGCGGCGTCCTAACCGCTAGACGATGGGCGCCCGTTGCTGGTGTGAGTGGGCTTATATTCAGGAAGGTTCCGACTCGCAAGCCTTAAAATCACTTTTCAGAAAAAAAAGCGGCAGGCGCGTTCTTCCCGCTCCAGTCGCCTGATCGATCAATCTATTGCCTTGAAAAACAATGAGAAACAAAAAACCGGGCAAGCTGCCCGGTTTGCCGCGGTTGCGCGTTGTAGGCCTGTCAGCCTTTGCAGCGCCAGTTCCAGTCGCGCTCAGGGCCGACATCGACATGGACGGAAGTGGTGTGGCAGTAGGTGCCGACACCGCCGCGCCCCGGCATGGAGCGGGCAAAGCGGGCTATTTCCCACTTGGAAACGCCGTCGATCTGAATATCGGCGGCTGCGCAAATCATATGGAGCGATTTGCGGGCTCCATTGACTTTACGGTTATATGAAGGGCTGCGATATCCGGACGTGACCATGACCGGTCGACGGAAGTGCCGCTCCATACTCTTCAGCATGGAAACGAGCTGTGGCTTGAGGCAGGCGACATCCACTGTTTCGCGCTGTACTTTCAGGCCGTTCGGTGCAAGACGGGCCAGGCCCGGCGCGGAAGCAAGCGTTATATTCGCGAATTCGTCGTCTTCATTCGCATCGATATTGCTGTCGTCATAGATGCTGTTGCGATGCTTGATCTCGATGCCGCCATTGGGACGCACGCCGGGCAGCGAATAGTTGTATTCGTGCTTCGCGGAGGGTGAAACAGGTTTAACGACCGCGAGTTTCTTGTTTTCGGTCCGGTCTGAACGGCGTTCGGTCGATTCATCGGAGAAAAGGCGTGCGATGCTGCCTTGCGATGCTGTGGGACGTTGCGGGGCAACATAAGCATTGGCATTTTTGGCCGAGCCGAAAAGCGATGTGACCTGCACGGGTTTTCCCGATGATTCGGTGGGCTGCTTCGCTGCTTTCTCCTGCTGTGGCTCTTGTTCCTGGGATGCTGTCTGTGCCGTCTTGGCTTCGGTCGCAGGTGCAGTCGGCTTGGTCGAATCCACTGCCGTCTGCTCTGGTGCAGTTCCAACTTCCTCTGATGCCGTGGTCTCGGACTTCGCCTCATCCGATTTGCCGCCGAAAATCTCAAAGAGAGAGGTGGTCTTCTTTTGCGGAGCAAGCGCGGCGACTTGTACCGGCTGAGCCTGTACTTCTGTCGCTTCAGTGCTTGTCGCGGCGGGATCTGGTTGTTTCTTGCCCGCTTGCGGTGCTTCGGCAACTGCCGTCTGCTTTGTGCTTGCAGGCTTTTCCTCGGCCTTTTTCCCAGGCTCCTTCGTTTCCGTGGCAGTTTCGGTGGCAATCGTCTGGTCTGCTGCGCTTTGAAGCGTATCGGCAATGACGGATCCATCAGCGCCAGCGCTCATTTGCAGGGGTTTGCCATCGAGGCCGGTGCCGGTCGACGTGCAAGACACGACCAGGAGCGCAAGCAAGGCCACGCTGCCTGAAAGGAGTTTTCCGGTTGCCCGGCGCGAGGAAACTGCAAATTTCAATAGTCCGCTCCAGCTCGATTTCCCTGACCAGTCCAGCGATCCGTTTGTTCCGGGCCGCCTGGTTTCGGGAGATCGGCTCTCCCGCGCGAGGATGATTCAATCATGCGAAGCAACCGTCCCCACAGCTCCCGGCCAAAGCTGCCAGGATAGATAAATAAAGAATTTCAGTGCGTTATAGGAGGTAGCTTGGAGCTATATCCACCTATATGCATGCCAGACAAATCACCAATTCGATAATTCGTTACCAATTTTTAAGTTTTTTATTCGTTGAACGCAACTATTGAAGCGGATTTGTTGTCCGCCGGATTGTGTAAGCTCTTGTTACGCCGGATAATAACGAAATATTACTTTATGTAACTTTGCGTTATATTTACTCGTAGTTGCGTCGGGCGGCTCGGGGAGAATCCGTTCGGACAACTCGCTTGTTGACATGATGTATCGAACTGATGCTATCCCTTTGGGTATACCTTATCTTCATCAGGCGCTGCCAGGATATGCGGCGACTTCACCAGCATGGTACCGAGATCATGAACATGACACAGCTCAAGCGGCAGATCGCCCATCTCGTGCTGGCAGCAACAGCCGCAACGATGCTCAGCGCCTGTGCCGGCGGTCCCGAATTTCAGGGTGTGCCGCAAGAAGGTGCTGCCAAAACGGGCACATATCCGACATTCGGGCGCATGCCGAAGGCCGCCACCACGCAGATCACACCGGAAGAAAAACAGCAGCTTACCAGCAAGCTCGATGCTGACCGCACACGACTGGCCGCGCCCAGGGCGACCGGTGGCGGTCTTACTCCCGATCAGGCTGCCGCGTTGCGCAAGCAGGCGCAGGCTGAAACGGACGCGACACTGAAGCAGATCGAAGCTGGAGGCGAATAGGCTTTTCATAGGCCGAATAGTCGCAAACAAGCTATGGCAACAAGTCTCGACCCGATTCGATAACCGGTGTATAGCTCCTTTGCGGCGCATATGCGCTCTTACCTTTAACCCTCCTTTGGAACAGGATCATGTCGGAAGAATTTCATAAAATCCGTCGCTTGCCCCCTTATGTCTTTGAACAGGTCAACCGCCTGAAGGCATCGGCGCGAGCGGCCGGAGCCGACATTATCGACCTTGGCATGGGTAATCCCGATTTGCCCACTCCACAAAACATTGTCGATAAGCTTTGCGAAGCCGTGCAGGACCCGCGCGCGCACCGCTATTCGGCTTCGAAAGGCATTCCCGGCCTGCGCCGCGCACAGGCGCAATATTATGCGCGCCGCTTCGGTGTGAAACTCAACCCGGATACGCAGGTCGTCGCCACACTCGGCTCAAAAGAGGGCTTCGCCAATATGGCACAGGCCATCACGGCGCCGGGCGATGTCGTGCTTTGCCCGGATCCGACCTATCCGATCCACTCCTTCGGATTCATTATGTCCGGCGGTGTCGTCCGTTCGGTTCAGGCAAAGCCGGACGACAGTTTTATCGCGACGCTTGAGCGGGGCGTGAAGCACTCGATCCCCAAGCCGATTGCGCTCATCCTCAATTTCCCGTCCAACCCGACGGCCTATGTGGCGACGCTCGACTTCTACAAGGATGTGGTGGCTTTCGCGCGCAAGCATGATATCGTCATTCTGTCCGATCTTGCTTATTCGGAAATTTACTTCGACGATAACCCACCGCCATCGGTTCTGCAGGTGCCCGGCGCGATGGATGTGGCGGTCGAGTTCACCTCCATGTCGAAGACTTTTTCCATGCCGGGCTGGCGCATGGGCTTCGCAGTCGGCAACGAACGTCTGATTGCAGCTTTGACCCGTGTGAAGTCCTATCTCGATTATGGTGCTTTCACACCTATTCAGGTGGCCGCGACGGCTGCGCTCAACGGCGACGGTTCCGACATTGCCTATGTGCGCAATGTTTACAAGCAGCGCCGCGATGTGTTGGTGGAAAGCTTCGGTCGTGCGGGCTGGGATGTTCCGCCGCCTGCCGCGACTATGTTTGCATGGGTGCCGATCCCTGAACGGTTCAAGCCTATGGGGTCGCTTGAATTCTCCAAGCTGCTGGTTGAAATGGCCGATGTTGCCGTCGCGCCGGGCATCGGCTTCGGTGAACATGGCGACGATTACGTTCGTATAGCGCTGGTCGAAAACGAACATCGCATCCGTCAGGCGGCGCGCAATATCAAGCGCTTCCTGTCCACGACGGATGAGAACCTGCATAATGTGATTCCGCTTGAGGGTCGCCGTTAACGCGCCCCAGGCTTCATTCCCACTCCATTCAGAAGGTCAATATAATGAGTGATGCATTGCGGATCGGCGTTGCCGGCCTCGGCACCGTTGGTGCTTCGGTGTTGCGTATTCTGCGTGACAAGTCCGACATGCTCACGCGTCAGTGCGGAAAGCCAGTTACAGTCACGGCGGTCAGCGCCCGTGATCGCACCCGCGACCGCGGTGTGGACCTTACCGGGATGGCATGGTTCGATGATCCGGTGGAGATGGCCAAATCGGCCGAGATTGATGTCTTTGTCGAACTGATCGGTGGAGAGGGCGGACCGGCCAAGGCGTCCGTTGAAGCTGCCTTGCGTGCCAGTCGTCATGTTGTGACAGCCAACAAGGCATTGCTTGCACGCCATGGCGTGGCTCTTGCCAAGATTGCGGAAGACAAAGGCGTTCTTCTTAATTTCGAGGCGGCAGTGGCGGGCGGTATTCCCGTTATCAAGGCGATGCGCGAGTCGCTTACCGGCAATACGGTTTCGCGCGTTTACGGCATAATGAACGGAACCTGCAACTACATCCTGACCCGGATGTGGGAAGAGGGGATTTCCTTCGAGGACTGCCTGAAGGATGCCCAGCGTCTAGGTTACGCCGAGGCTGATCCGACGTTCGACATTGAAGGCAATGATACCGCGCACAAACTTGCGCTGCTGACCAGCCTTGCTTTCGGCACGCAGATTGCTGCCGACGATATTTATCTTGAAGGCATCAGCAATATTTCGCTGGCCGATATCCGCGCGGCGGATGAACTGGGCTATCGCATCAAGCTGCTCGGCGTAGCGCAGAAAACGGATACCGGCATTGAGCAGCGTGTCCACCCGACAATGGTACCAACGTCGTCAGTCATTGCACAGGTGCATGGCGTGACCAATGCGGTGGCGATTGAAACCGATCTCCTTGGTGAGCTTCTGCTTTCCGGTCCTGGCGCGGGTGGTAATGCGACGGCGTCTGCCGTGATCGGCGATGTCGCGGATATTGCCAAAAGCCGTCCCGGTTTTCAGCATGGTCCGGTTTTCGGTACGCCTGCCAAGGCCTTGCAGCCGTACAAACGCGCCAAGATGCGCAAACATGCAGGCGGGTACTTCATCCGTCTGACGGTCCTCGACCGCATAGGCGCCTTCGCAGCGATTGCCAAGCGCATGGCCGAAAACGATATCTCTCTGGAATCGATCGTCCAGCGCCCTCCGATGGATGGTGCGAATCAGGACGGTATCAAGACTGTGATCCTTGTCACGCATGAGACAACCGAATCCGCAGTCAAGAAAGCCCTTGAGGCCATTCTCAAGGACGATCATCTGGTGGATAAGCCGCAGATGATCCGGATCGAGCGGGCGGGCTGAGCGCCCTCCCGTTTTGCGGCGCGATCACGCCTCGCCAGAAGGTGCAATGAAGCGTGTAGTTCTTAAATCGATTAAGCGTTTGAGATGACATTGTTTTCAGCTTTCCCGCTCTTGCAGGGGGGCGGGGACTTTGACAAAAGGTTCGCACAATGTCGGTATAGCGTTCAGGCTGGAACTGGCAGTGTAAGCAGGTTCGGGCACAGTTTGTGCCGCATTTAACGCAATTCGAATTCAGGACTTTGTTCAAATGGCCAAAACCGCAGAGCAGCACCCCCATGGACTGGATCGCATTCTGACGCTGGAGCTGGTCCGCGTGGCCGAGCGTGCAGCAGTGGCTGCGGCAAGGCTGCGGGGGCGCGGCGATGAAATGGCTGCCGATCAGGCTGCCGTCGATGCCATGCGTCAGGAGCTCAACCGTTTGCCGATTGCCGGTACGGTCGTGATTGGCGAAGGCGAGCGTGATGAAGCGCCGATGCTGTATATCGGCGAAGAAGTCGGTACCAAACAGGGACCGGACGTCGATATCGCTCTTGATCCGCTGGAAGGCACGACGATCTGCGCCAAGAACCTGCCGAACTCGCTTGCCGTTATCGCCATCGCGGAAAAGGGTAATCTTCTCTATGCACCTGACGTGTACATGGAAAAGATCGCCGTTGGCCCCGGCTATCCGATGGGTGTTGTCGATCTCGATGCGACGCCAACCGACAACATTATGTCTATTGCCAAGGCCAAGGGTGTGAAGCCGAACGAAATCACGGCCTGCATCATGGATCGACCGCGTCATGCGCGCCTGATCGAGGAAGTGAGGGCAACGGGAGCTGCGATCCGTCTCATCGGTGATGGTGATGTTGCGGGTGTGATGCATACGACGAGCCCGGATGAAACCGGCATCGATATCTATATCGGCATCGGCGGTGCACCTGAAGGCGTGCTGGCTGCGGCTGCGCTGCGCTGCATCGGAGGCCAGATGCAGGGCCGTCTTCAGCTCAATACCGATGAAAAGATTGCACGTGCGGCCAAGATGGGCATCGCCGATCCAAAAAAAGTCTACACGATGGAAGAAATGGCCAAGGGCGATGTGCTCTTCGCGGCCACCGGCGTGACAGACGGCAATATGCTTTCCGGCGTCAAGTTCGCGCGCGATTATATCCAGACACACACTATCGTGATGCGTTCCAGCTCACAAACCATCCGTGAAATCAAGGCTCGTCATCAGGACCTTTCTAAGTTCTGACAGGACAGCATACTGGTTGGCAAAAGGCGGCATTGCAAAAATGCCGCCTTTTGTGTCTTTAAGGGGATTATGACGACAGAGCGCCTTTTCCTTGGAATAAAACAATCCGCAACCGGCCAGAAATGGGTGGACCGGCTTGGCCTGCGTGAAGCCAATACGGCGCTGGCCATCGCGCAGCACCACGGTATTACCGATCTGGTGGCGCGGGTGCTGGCGGGGCGGGGCGTTACGGTGGAGGGGGCGCCGGAGTTCGTCGATCCCACGCTTCGCAATCTCATGCCCGATCCGGCAATGCTGACGGATATGGAGAATGCCGCCGATCGTATAGCCGATGCGATCGAGCGGCGGGAGACCGTGGCCATATTCGGTGACTACGATGTCGATGGAGCCTGTTCTTCGGCACTGATGGCACGGTTTCTTAAACATCACGGCATTGCCCATTCGATTTATATCCCCGACCGTATCTTTGAAGGTTATGGCCCAAATCCTGACGCGATGCGTGAGCTGGTTGCCAAAGGTGCAAGTCTCATTGTCACGGTCGATTGCGGCACTAACAGTGCGCCATCGATCACGGCTGCAAAGCAGGCCGGTGCCGATGTCGTTGTGCTCGACCACCATCAGGTCGGCGGTGACTTGCCGGAGGACGCGGTAGCTATCGTCAATCCGAACCGTGAAGACGATATTTCTCAACAGGGCCATTTGTGTGCGGCGGGCGTCGTGTTTCTGACGCTCGTTCAAGTGACGAAGATACTGCGTGAACGCGGCAGGGCCCCAGGCCCGGATCTACTTTCAATGCTTGATCTGGTTGCATTGGCGACGGTGTGCGATGTGGTGCCGCTTAAAGGCGTCAACCGGGCCTTTGTCGTCAAGGGCCTGCTGGTTGCCCGCACCCAAAGCAATGCCGGACTTGCCGCGCTGGCTCGCGTTTCAAGGATTGGCGAGCCGCTGAATGCTTTCCATCTGGGCTTCCTGATTGGCCCGCGCATCAATGCTGGCGGGCGTATCGGCGATGCCGGGCTTGGCGCGCGTTTGTTGACGCTGGACGACCCGGCTTTGGCTGACCCCATTTCCATGGAACTAGATCGGCTCAATCAGGAACGTCAGGCCATGGAGGCCGAAATGCTCCTGGAAGCTGAAGCCGAGGCGGCGCTTGAGATTTCGGGAGGGGCAGGAGCGTCCGTTATCGTGACGGCAAGCGACCGCTGGCATCCGGGCATAGTGGGGCTGCTTGCCTCCCGCCTGAAGGATAAAGCGCGGCGTCCCGCTTTCGCCATTGCATTCAACGCGAACGGCGTTGGATCTGGGTCCGGGAGGTCCATTGCCGGTCTTGATCTCGGCAGGCTGGTGCGCGGCGCAATTGACAAGGGTTTGCTGATCAAGGGGGGAGGCCACGCAATGGCAGCGGGCATTACGATCGAGCAGAGCAAGCTTGGCGCGCTTAGAGCTTATTTCGAGGAAGAATCCGCGCAGATTGTTGCGCGATTACGCCAAAGCCAAAGCCTTTCCATAGACGGAGCGCTGGCCGCTTCAGGAGCCAACGTTTCGCTCTATGAAGCCTTGCAGAAGGCCGGGCCGTACGGTTCTGCGCATCCTCAGCCGGTTCTGGCGCTGCCACATCATGTGCTGGCCGATGTGCGTGGCGTGGGGCGGGATCATGTGCGCGTGGCGCTTCGTGGTGCCGATGGAAAACGGGTTAATGCAATTGCTTTTCGGGCTGCGGAAGGCGACCTGGGACGCTTCCTGTTCAATAATATTGGCCAGAGCGTGCATGTCGCAGGCAATCTTTCGCTAAATCACTGGAATGGCTCCGTCTCTCCTCAGATACAGATTCTGGATGCAGCGCTGCCTGTTTGAAAATTCTCGATTTTTTTCTTTTGCGCTCTTGTGGAGAATGGGGCGCAATTCCCATATGAGCACTGATTTAAACATTCAGATATGTCTCTAAATGGGAGAAACCGATGCCGGGTTCCGGAAACCGCCTGACCAAACTGACAGCCGCCATTGCACTGGGGCTTATAGCTTCCTTTGCCGCTGTCGATTTTGCCGAGGCTCGCCGTGCAGGCGGAGGCGGTTTTGGCAGCCGCGGCGCGCGTACCTATCAGGCGCCTGCGCCGACACGCACCGCGCCGAACAACGCTGCACCTATCGAACGTTCGATGACGCCGAACACAGGCGCTACCCAGACAACGCGACCTGCGGCGGGTGCGCAAAATGCCGCTTCCGCTCAACGGTCGGGCGGTATGTTCGGTAATTTCGGTCGTTCCATGCTCGGTGGCCTGCTTGTCGGCGGTCTGATCGGCATGCTGCTTGGCAACGGCCTTGGCGGTCTTGCTGGCATGTTCGGCCTGCTGTTGCAGGTCGCGGTCATCGCGCTGATTGCCATGTTTGTTATGCGCATGTTCGCAAATCGTCGCCAAACGGCGGCGGCCGGTAACGCGGGTGGGCAGCCCTTCGGTGCCGCTCAGCCTTTCGGCGCGGCCAAGAGTGCCGCACCGCAGGGAAATTTGGGCGGCCATACGCCGTCGGTCAACCCGTTCCAGACCAAGCAAGCAGAAGTCGTGGCTACGCCTGTGGTGGAAGGCGCCCCTATTGAAGTCGGTCAGGCCGATCTCGACCGCTTTGAAGTGATGCTGGCTGAAATCCAGAGTGCCTATGGTCGCGAGGATTACGCGGCGCTTCGCACGCTGACCACACCTGAAGCGATGTCCTATCTCGCCGAGGAGCTTGGCGAAATCGCCTCCAGCGGCATGCGCAACGAAGTAAAGGATGTGAAGCTCCTTCAGGGGGATATTGCCGAAGCTTGGCGCGAAGATGATACCGACTATGCAACGGTTGCAATCCGCTATTCCGCTGTTGACGTCATGCTGGACCGCAATACCGGTGCGGTTGTCGAAGGCAATCCGGATGAAGCGGTTGAGAGCACCGAGATATGGACCTTTACGCGCAAGGACGGCAATGAGTGGCAGCTTGCAGCCATTCAGGGCACCGATTAAGTTCATATAATCATCAGGAAAAAAGCCCGGTCTTGTGACCGGGCTTTTTTGTTTGCGGCATTACCAGCTGCCGATATTCGGTGCAGAAGCCCAAGGTTCTTTCGGAGCCAGGGGTTCGCCTTTCTGAATGAGTTCGATGGAGATCTCGTCCGGCGATTTGATGAACGCCATATGGCCGTCGCGGGGCGGGCGATTGATTGTTACGCCCGCGTCATGCAGTTTCTGGCACGTCTCATAGATGTCGTCGACCATATAGGCCAGGTGGCCGAAATTGCGTCCGCCTGTATAGGTTTCGGGATTCCAATTATAGGTGAGTTCCAGTTCAGGGGCACGTTCGGATTGAGCACGATCCTTGTCCGAAGGGGCGGCAAGGAAAATCAGCGTGAAGCGGCCTTTTTCATTTTCCGTGCGGCGGATTTCTTCAAGGCCGAACTTGTTCACGTAGAAATCGAGCGATTCATCGATGTCACGAATTCGAACCATCGTATGAAGATAGCGCATAATATTCTCCACTGTTGCTGAAATTGATCGGTGCTACAGGCAAAACGCATGTCCACGGGATTGGTTCGCCCTTATGCTCTCCAAAGGCTTTATACGTGGTCACGTCAAGCGCATTGGCGTGGGAGCACTTCAAAATATCTGAGAATGGAAAGTTGCCAGACGCCAATATCGCCATATCTTCGAGAGTGTGACCGTTTTCATATTTTAGCGTTTGGGGAAGTAACCATGAAACGACAAAGTCTGTGGTGATCATAGGGGAGAACGGAAGTTTAGGCTTGCCGCTTTGGGTTAAGGAAGTGTTATTCTTTGGACGAGAATCAGGTCGGAATCGGATTGGAAGAACAGAGGAGGGGCGAACGCATGGCGGACAAGTCGGTGTCGAATGACCAGTTTCGCAGCCTGCACTCCTCGGAAGAGATTGGGGATCTTGTCGAGATATCTGGCCATATAAAGTGGTTTGACGTCGCCAAGGGGTACGGTTTTATCGTGCCTGATGAACCGGGCTTTTCCGATATTCTGCTTCATGTCACATCGCTTCGCCGCGATGGCTTTCAGACGGCACTTGAGGGTGCCCGTATCGTTTGCGAGGTCCGTCAGGGTGATCGCGGGCTGCAATGCTTCCGTGTCATTTCCATGGATACGTCCACGGCAGTGCATCCTGCACAAATGCCGCCGCAGCGCACGCATGTTACCGTCACGCCGTCAAGCGGGCTGGAGCGGGTCATCGTCAAATGGTTCAACCGTACCAAGGGCTTTGGCTTTTTGACGCGCGGCGAGGGTACGGAAGATATTTTCATTCATATGGAAACGTTGCGTCGTTTCGGGATGATGGAACTTCGTCCTGGTCAGGTCGTGCTCATTCGTTTCGGCAATGGTGAAAAAGGCTTGATGGCCGCCGAAATCCATCCGGACCTCGGTACGGCGATTCCCGTTTCACATTGAGCAACCACCCGACGGCCTGAACAAGTCAGGCTGCATTATCCTGTTTCGCTGTGGTAACAAGCCGGTGATGGATGAGCAGGCAGCCCTTGCTGCTAGGCGGTCGCGTTGATAATCTTGTCAGCCAACGCTCCGGAACAGCCGGAAATGACTTTCAGATTACGGATAATATATGGGCCGCTTTTTTCTCGCTGTCGTGTTTGTCTTTATCGCTTTTGCAGCACAAGCCGATGAGGCCAGCCCCATGCTGCTGCCGGTAGACAAAGAACCGCTCGTTTTCCTGACGGTGAAAGGCAAGGCTTCCTTCGATCTTGAGGTCGCCGATACGGATGAGGCCCGTGTGCGCGGTCTCATGTGGCGCACTGACTTTCCCAAAGATCGAGCCATGATCTTTATTTTCGGGAAAATGCGCCGGGTCATGATGTGGATGCAGAACACTCCTTCGCCGCTCGACATGGTTTTCCTTGATGACAGGGGGGAGGTTTCGTCGATTCATGAGAATGCGGTGCCATTCTCCGAAAATATCATTTCCTCGGAAGCTCCGGCGGCGTATGTCGTTGAATTGCTGGCCGGGACCGTCAAGCGGACTGGCATTAAACGTGGTGACAAGGCGATTCATCGTGTGATCTGCGGCGAATGCCGTTCATAAAAATCCACGCCAAAATCAAAGGACTAAAACAGGTGAGTGCGCTCGATATCGAATATTTCGAACATGACGGTTTGCGTCTTGCGTATCGTCAGGACGGAGAAGGCGATCCCATTCTGCTCATTCACGGCTTTGCGTCATCGAGCCTTGTCAACTGGGTATCGCCAGGCTGGTTTCGAACGCTGACGGAAGCCGGTTATCGAGTGATTGCGATCGATGATCGCGGGCATGGTTTCTCGGACAAGAGCCACGATGCGGACGACTATACGCCGACGAAAATGGCAGGCGATGCGGCAGCATTGCTGGATCATCTGGGGGTCGAAAAAGCGCATGTCATGGGGTATTCCATGGGCGCGCGCATTTCAGCATTTCTCGCTCTCGAACATCCGGAGCGAGTACACAGCGCTGTTTTCGGCGGTCTTGGAATCGGCATGGTGACGGGTGCGGGCGACTGGGAACCGATTGGTGAGGCGTTGCTTGCCGATGATCCCGCCACGATCACGCATCCACGCGGTCAGATGTTTCGGAAGTTCGCCGATCAGACCAAGAGCGACCGTATCGCACTCGCGGCCTGCGTCATTACCTCCAAGGAGCTGGTGCCGGCCGAAGCAATTGCCCGCATCATGCAACCGGTTCTGGTGGCTGTGGGTACCAATGACGATATTGCCGGAAACCCACATGAACTTGCCGACCTGTTGCGGAATGGGCAGGCACTCGACATTCCGGGACGCGACCACATGTTGGCTGTGGGCGACAAGGTTTACAAGCAAGGTGTGCTGGCCTTTTTGAAGGATAATCCTCTTTGATCCGCAACAAAGGGGCAGCGCGCGTCCGCGTCAAATTCGGCGGTGTCAAGGCATGGCGTTTTAAGTTATGCTGCCCGCCGAACTCGTATTGCGATGTGGATTTGACTGAAATTTCGGTTCGTCAGAACCACACGATGCAAAACTGGAGTATGCATATGTCCGTTCGCACAACTGCGAAAGTAAACACCGCGTTGGGACAGGTTGATCCTATTTGGCATTCCATCCGTGCGGAAGCGGAGGAAGCGGCCAAGAACGATCCTGTGCTCGCATCATTTTTCTATGCGACAGTTTTAAACCAGCAGACCCTTGAAGATGCCGTGATGCATCGTATTGCTGAACGTCTCGGCCACGCAGATCTGAGTGCCGATATTTTGCGTCAGACTTTCGACGGGATGCTGGAAGCCAATCCCGAGTGGTCGCAGATACTACGTGTCGATATTCAGGCGGTCTATGATCGTGATCCGGCCTATAGCCGGTTTATGGACCCGATACTCTATCTCAAGGGGTTTCACGCGATCCAGACACATCGTTTGGCGCATTGGCTCTACAATGAGGGGCGCAAGGATTTCGCATATTATCTGCAGAGCCGTTCGTCCTCTGTATTCCAGACTGATATCCATCCGGCGGCAAGGATTGGCAGCGGTGTGTTTCTCGATCATGCAACGGGGCTGGTTGTCGGAGAAACGGCTGTCATCGAAGATAATGTGTCGATCTTGCATGGTGTGACGCTGGGCGGTACTGGCAAATCCAGCGGAGATCGTCACCCCAAAATCCGTCACGGAGTCTTGATCGGAGCGGGCGCAAAGATTCTGGGGAATATCGAAATCGGCCATTGCTCCAAGATCGCCGCCGGTTCCGTGGTTGTGAAACCCGTTCCGAGCAATGTTACCGTTGCCGGTGTGCCGGCACGGATCATGGGCGAGACGGGTTGTGCCGAACCTTCGCGTGTCATGGACCAGATGCTGGGCGAAGGTATCTAACTCTCGCAAACAAATTTTTGATCGACATGAATTTGGGCCGCTTGCTGGTTTTTTGCCATAAGCGGCCTATATTGTGATCGATGGCCGGAATATCCGTGCGCGCCCTTGGGGACACAAGCTGTTTGAGCTTTACATTAGAAAATGCCGGGTGCAATAAACTGGCCTAATTCATTATCAGGAGAAACCGGTTGAAACCCGAAGAACTTAAAAAACTGGACGCTTATTTCAAACGGACTTTCAACAACCCTGCTCTGCAGGTGAAGGCGCGTCCGCGCAAGAACGACTCTGCCGAACTCTATCTTGATGACGAATTTCTTGGCCTTATCTATAAGGACGAGGATGAGGGCGAACTGTCCTACAATTTCTCGATGGCTATCCTCGACGTCGATCTCTAAGTCCGTCATAGCCTGTTTTTTTAAAGGCCCTTTCCGTTTCTGCGGGAGGGCCTTTTGCTATGCACTTGCAGCGCTTTTGTTTTTGATCGACTATTTTCGCCGGAAATACTTCAATTCGAGCGCGTGGTATCGAGAAGATGCGCATCGGCGAAGTTGCGCACAGCGCGGTCCAGCGTTTTCCAGTCTTTCAGCATGTCATGCGGGAAACGGTAGAGAAGCTGCAAACCACGTCCGAAATGAAAGTCGCGTTCGCAGGTATTGAAATTGCCGGTCGTTTCATCGCTCATGCAGCGTGCGACAAATTCGGGATTCCCGTTGCGCGTATCGGAAACCACGAGTTCTTCACCCTGATAGCCGCTATCCTCCAGAAACTGGTGGATGGTCAGACCGGCGGGAGCGGGATTGCCGCTGGGGACGATCAATTCGGCATAGATCGGCAGGAAGCGCCCGCTCATGTCACGTGACATTGTGTGCTCCTCAATTGACATGAAAATGAGCTGTCGTTTCGGTGTCTGGAGATTGAAGATTGTCCGTTCGGCCTCACTATAGCCGGTCAAGCCGGGCCATCGCGCATAGAGGTCAAGCCGCGCTGTTACGCCGTCACGGCGTTGCTTTGCAAAGCGGATCATATTGGCTGGGATAGACAGCACATTGTTGCCGATGACAACCTCATAATCACGGCTACTGTCGGAATGTCCACCGCGTGCAATCAGGGGGCCGAGCAAGTGTCCGCCAAGATTAATTACCACAGACAGCAGAATGAGCGCCAGAATCATCAAAGACAATCTGACGAAATAACGATGGTTGTTCCTGGTTGGTGGGATTTGCGTTGCGCGTTCCATCCGGCTGAAATGCCATACTGACAATATTGGGCGGACTATCGGCTTTCCATGGTTAATGGACGGTAAAGCGATACTTGTCTGGTGGACGGAAACGGCTTAGCCATTTGCAATGGACAGTAATGATGGAGGAACAGTTCATGCCGATTTATGCATATAACGGGCATCAGCCGCAATTTGCTGACCGGAACAGCAACTGGATTGCACCCGATGCGACGCTGATCGGGAAGGTTGTGGTCGGAGAAAATGCAGGTTTCTGGTTTGGCGCCGTGCTGCGTGGCGACAATGAGCCGATCACAGTCGGGAATGATACCAATGTGCAGGAACATTGCATCATGCATACGGATATCGGCTTTCCGCTCACAATCGGTGCGGGCTGCACGATAGGGCATCGGGCGGTTCTGCACGGGTGCATCATTGGCGAAAATACACTGATCGGGATGGGCGCCATGATTCTCAATGGGGGCAGAATCGGCCGGAATTGCCTCGTCGGTGCCGGAGCATTGGTCACGGAAGGCAAGGATTTTCCGGACAATTCATTGATTGTCGGTTCGCCCGCCCGTGTTATCCGGGAACTGGATGAAGCGGCCATTGAAAAGCTGAAGGCTTCGGCGAAACATTACGTCGAAAAGGGACATTCTTTCATGCGCGGTATGGAACCCGCGTAAAAAATCGAGACGGAGAATGACGATCCGTCTCGATTTTCCATTACGATGGGTCGACTTAATCCCGAATGCTGCCCACCAGAATATCGCGATCATCCTTGATGGAAACCCAGGTACCGGTATTGGTGGTCGATTGGCGCTTCAGATAGGTATAGTCGGTTTTGTTCCAGGCAAGGACACGCGGGTCGAGGTTGTCGAGAATGAAATCGCCGCGATCAGTGCGGATTGCAAGTACGGCATGGCCTTCGCCGTTAGGCTGACGCACGACAGTGAAAAGAAGCGTGTTGGCAGGGATGCCGCGTGCCATCAATTCGCGGCGCTTCAGCAGCATGTAGTCATCGCAATCGCCTGCCGTCGTCGCATATTCCCAATATTCTTCGCGCCCCCAGGCTTCCATGTCGGTGCGTGGAGCAATGCTGGTATTGATTTTTGCGTTGACGGCGATGATCTCTTTCCAGACGTCCGGCGTCAATTTCAGCTGGGCGCTGTTATGGCTGGAAACGCTGCACTCGGCGGGATAGCGCTCACAAAATTCATAGTGACCGATCGGCTGGGATGTGCGTTCGCCCGTCGACATCCAGGGTGAGCTGGACGCCGGGCTTGCAGCCTGCGCCATTCCAATTCCAAGCAGCACCAGGACGGCTGCGAAGATTGATTGTTTTGTCATTCTTTTGTCTCCCTGTCGGAGATCAAGATGACGTGGACAATTTGAAGGCAGGCAAATTTGCGTGCGAAAATGCGAGTCTAATTTAATTAAAACTGCGAACTAAGCTGAAACTTTGTATTTAGAAACGGGCGGATTTCGGCGCTTTTGAAGGAGATTTGCTGCTTTTCGGCAATTTTGACCATCCGGACAGTTTGCCAATCCGTAACCTTAGCACGCGTTTATCTTTTGTTGCCGTCCGTTAGCCAAAAAGTGTTTCCAGCGTTATACCATCCTGGACGATTGCAAACTCGACGGCTGCACCGGACAAGGAAAGATCGGCGATCCGGCAAAGTTTCTGGCTCCCGTCAGGAAGGTGACATTGTGATGAGTCTTGCGGGGCGCAGGGCGCTCGTGTCGCCGGTCTTCCGGCAGGGACAGCTCGTGTTTGTTGGCGAGCCATGCGAGCTGTGCCGAGAGCTTGTCTCTCTTCTGTTCGGAGTTGGAAAGTAGCAGAAAGCCTTCAGCGGAGATTTCGTCGGTGACGCCTTCGATTCGTCCGATGTGGTCAATATAAGCAATCACGCGTTCGCCATTTCTTGGCGTCGCGATGCCGGTCATCAAAGCGGTGCCCGATGACATTCGCCGGATTAAGCACGGATACTCGCTGCGATTCTCCAGCATGTAGCGGCCATTGAGATTGACGGCGTTGAAGTTTTCCCTGGGCTCGACAAAGATGCCGTAGCGATATTTTTCATTGAGGCTATTCTATCCAGATTTGCGACCATTTCGATTGTCGCGCACGTTACAAAACTGGCGGATAAAAACGAAACCGGTATTTCATCCGACCTTGCCCGATTGCTTCAGGCCTTGCCTCCGTTGATTACGGTCAGTTTCGGGGGGGTGCGCGGCGGTGAGGCGGTTATGCTCGTCTCGTTCCAACGGCCGGTGCGGTTCGATGCGTTGATCGTTATAGCCGTCATCTGGCGAGTTTCTTCAGCCAGTACGAGATCCGGCGCCAGCGGCTCGACGGAATTGAGGTGCCCGAGCACGATGGGGTCGGCACCCAGCCATGCAACATTATCCAGAACAGCGATGCTTCCGAGAAGGCATGGTCCCGCCGTTTTACTGGTTTCAAGTGGAGCTAGAAACATTTCGAAGGTAATGCTGCGACCGGAAAGGCTGATTCCGTCATGCAAACTCAGCGCGGGTACCTGAAGTGCGGCGACACTTTGGGTCAGCTCATCAAGGGCAGGACGGTCACGTTCGGGCCAGAGCGAGAGAAGACGGGTTCCCTTGAGTTCACGTCCAAACAGCGCACAAATCCGCGTTCCTGCCAGACGGAATGTGAGCTCGCCATTCGCATTGGGTTCGAGAAAATAGAGATCAGACAGGGCGCGACCAAGCTTGCGCGGTTCAACCGCTTCGCGTTTGGGCAAATGCAATTTGCCGCCGGAGCTGTCATGGCTTGCGGCCAGTCGCTGCCACTCGCTGAATATTGCGATCGTGCTGCGGTGTTTCATCATGCGCCAGGGGTCATCACTCGTTTAATCTTTTGCAGAGCAGGGGCTCGGCAGTTGACGCATTAAAATAGTATTAACGAGCTGAGGGCCAGCTTAACCCTTTGTTCATCCACTGTGGTTGGTTGTTAAGGTTAACGGCAGGTTGTGCTTGCAATGGGAGGGTTACGGCGATTTGATGGCTTATCGGAAGAAGCTATTGTCTTGGTTGGCGTTTTTCTGAGCTCCAGATTTATTTTCGCGAAGCGTATCTGTTCGCGTCAGGGTCGGCTGGTAATATCCGCCGACCTTTATTTTTAACGAATTGTGCCCTATCAAGGGGCTACGTCTATAAGGTGAACGGCCTATCCGGTCTGTTTTGAATGACTTCTACGGGATTGGAAAGCGCAGTTCATGAGCATCCCTCAGCCGGAAATGCATGGCAACATGGATCAGTCGGGAGGCAAGGAGCCGATCTTCAATATACCGGGAGTGATTCTTGCACTGATCGGTTTATGTGCGGCAATCTATATCTACCAGTACTACATCATCAGTGAGCAGCAGAATTACGAGTTCATGCTGAATTTTGCACTGATTCCGGCGCGGTTTTCGCTTGCTGGCGGTTTTTTCGATCCGGCGGCGCTTTTCACGCTCATCAGCTATTCCTTCATGCATGGTGGTATCGCCCATATCGCCGTCAATATGATCTGGCTTGCGGCATTCGGTTCGCCGCTTGCAGGCCGAATCGGCACCGGCAGAATGCTCGTCTTCTGGGGGCTGACATCGATCATTGCCGGTCTCACTCACTATGCCATCTATCCGGAGAGCATTTCGCCGCTGGTCGGGGCCTCGGGAGCAATTTCCGGCATGATGGGAGCTGCCGCACGTTATGGATTCCGTCGGGTTGGATCCGGACGGCGATCGGAGTTCGCCGGACCTGTTCTGCCGGTCGGGCTGACGCTAACCTTGCGACCTGTCATCACCTTTGTCGGCATATGGTTTCTGATCAACATTCTGAGCGGCCTTTATTCCACCGGAGGTGCGGACCTTTCGGGTATCGCCTGGGAAGCGCATATCGGTGGTTTTATCGCCGGTTTCTTCGGTATTTCATTGCTCGACCGTCCGCGCAGCTATGATGCCGTGTTGAAACGCTGACCCCCACTCTCTCCCAATTGATCGCGCTTGCAAAGCAGACAATCAAAGCGCACCATCATGGAACGCGGCGGGAGGAGCTGCGTTCTGTTGTCATGGCGTTATCGCCTGGAACAGCGAATGCTAAACCTTGGAGGGACTTTGGCATGACGGTAAGATCGATTCTCGAAACAAAGGGCAGGGATGTTGTTGTCATCGCGCCCGCTGACACGCTTTCCCACGCTGTTGCAATGTTGGTCCGACATAGAATCGGCGCGCTGGTGGTTTGCGACGAGGCCGGTCATATCAAAGGTATTCTGTCGGAACGGGACGTTGTGCGCGCGCTTGCAACGGAAGAAAGCAAAGCCATGAGCATGCCCGTTTCTAAAGCCATGACGTTCAAGGTACAGGTATGCCGGGAACACCACACGATCAATCAGGTCATGGAGATCATGACACGCAGCCGATTCCGCCATATGCCGGTTGAAGAACACGGCAAGCTGGTTGGCATTATTTCCATTGGTGACGTCGTGAAGCGGCGAATCGAAGATGTGGAGCGCGAAGCCGAGGATATCCGTACTTATATCGCGACGGCCTGAAGCACTTCGCAGCTCAATGGTTTCATCGAGCGACGGCGATAATGCGTCACTTAAATATCAGGAGCGAGCGCAATGATTAAATGCGATACGCTCTTGATGCGATTCGGCTCAACCTGCCGAATGCGCGCGCAGATAGCGCTCCGCCGCATACAGTGAAATAGCTGCGGCGTTTGATACATTCAGCGACTTGATTTCGCCGGGCATATCCAGTCGGGCGAGAGCGGTTACTGTTTCACGCGTCTTCTGTCGCAAACCCTTGCCCTCCGCTCCGAGAACGAGAGCGATTCGTCCTCCTGACAGTGTGGCTTCCATTTCCAATGGACCTTCCGAATCAAGGCCGATCGTCATGAAGCCGAGCGAATGAAGTTCTTCGATTGCTTCCGCGAGATTGCGTACTTCAATGTGTGGAATCATTTCCAGCGCACCGGACGCCGCCTTGGCCAGAACGCCGCTCTCCTGCGGGCTGTGGCGGCTGGTCGTGATGAGCGCATTCGCGCCGAAAGCCACGGCGGAACGCATGATCGCGCCAACATTATGTGGATCGGTAACTTGATCGAGAACCAGAAGAAGCGGGCTTTCCGTTAATTCCGACAGCTTCTTCGGATGAAGCGGCTTGGCTTCGATCATCACGCCCTGATGAACAGCCTCCGAGCCCGTCTCCTTGTCGATGTCCCTTGGGTCAACGATTTCGACGGGAAAGGGGAGGGTTTCGGTGTCTCCAATTTCAAGGCGCGCAAAGCCATTGCGTGTTGCACGCATGCGCAGAATCTGACGCAAAGGGTTCTGAACCGCCGCACGGACAGTGTGCAAGCCATAAAGCCGAACTGTTCCGTCCGCCAATGTGCTGGCGGAAGTGGCGGGACGCTGCGGCTTGCGCTGTTCCTTCCCTTCTGATGCAGCTTTCTGGTCACGGTGCTGGCGACGCAGGCGCGCATAATGAGAATCTTTTGGGGTGCGGGGTGAGTTTTGATCGGTCATGGAGGGGCTTATAACTCTTTAGCGGAACAGAAGATAGCGGCTCGCCCACGAAATGCTATCAGGCTGTTCCAATTGCCGAATAACCGATGAAGTCCCACAAACAGGGTGTTTCAGGCACCCTTGGTGGGCAATTGAAGGTATCGATTCTGCGAAGCTGTAGGCGGAGATGCATTCTTTTCCACTTTACCCTGTTGACAGGGGATAAGCTTATCGTCATAAGGCCCCTCGCGGATCGACGGCTGGCCCAACAAGTCAGCCCGAAGCCCCGCGGAAATGCCTAGTCGCTCGACTCTGCTGATAGTGTTATGTGGAGGAATGCCCGAGTGGTTAAAGGGGACGGACTGTAAATCCGTTGGCTATGCCTACGTTGGTTCAAATCCAACTTCCTCCACCACTGTCGGACCGAGTCATGAGTGCGCGGGTATAGCTCAATGGTAGAGCAGCAGCCTTCCAAGCTGAATACGCGGGTTCGATTCCCGCTACCCGCTCCAGTTATCTCTGAGCGGATTGGCGTGTAAGGAATCATTTGACGGGCGGTTCGCCGTTCCGTTTTTGGGCATAAACACCAGCTCGGATTTTCGCGCTGGAGCGCAGACGGTTCTAAAAGACGAGAGAACAACGGCGATGGCGAAGAGTAAGTTTGAACGTACGAAGCCCCACGTTAACATTGGCACGATTGGTCACGTTGACCATGGCAAGACGTCGCTGACGGCGGCGATCACGAAGTTCTTTGGTGACTTCAAGGCCTATGACCAGATTGACGCCGCGCCGGA
>NZ_JACLZJ010000028.1 GCF_014253075.1 Ochrobactrum sp. CM-21-5 | reverse complement strand
GGTTCGCTCAACGATCCACCGCCTGGGCAGAATTACAAAGCCTTTGGCCTGATCGGAGCGTTTGACGATTTCAATAGCCAGTGCTTCGATATGTGCCACAGCAGTTGTCAGCTTTTCGCCAGCATATCCGCCATCGGCAAAGAGTTTCCTCACCGTGGGGTGGTTTTGGCAGGCGCGCTCGATCAGATCGTGCGCACCGTCGCGGTCCTGAACATCCGCGCCATGCACGATGCCTTCCAACATGTTGCCGACCATATCGGTTACGATATGGCGCTTGCGCCCTTTGATCTTTTTGCCTGCATCATAGCCGCGCGGACCACCAGCTTCTGTCGTCTTCACCGACTGGCTATCGATAATGGCTGCCGTCGGCTCCGCCTTGCGGCCTTCGGACAGCCGTGTCACCGCAACCAGCATTTCATTGATAAGATCGAGCAAGCCGCTGTCGCGCATCCGGTAGAAATGGTACTGCACTGTCGTGAACGGCGGGAATTCCTTCGGCAACTGCGCCCATTGGCAGCCTGTTGTCGCCATATACTGGATCGCATTCCACAATGTACGCGGATCATGCTCGCGCGGACGTCCGACCTTGCTCATCGGCTGCAAAAGCGGCGCGACGACAGACCATTCATCGTCGGTGCAGTCGCTTGCATAGCGCAAGCCTCGTCTGCAATAGTCGCGACGGGCGGTTTCAGTCCAGGCCATGTGATCCTCCGTAGTCTTGGTAAACCACAGAGAATCATAAACAACTGAAATCGCTCAACTTAATTTTCGGTTAGGCTCT
>NZ_JACLZJ010000027.1 GCF_014253075.1 Ochrobactrum sp. CM-21-5 | reverse complement strand
GGGGGTTCTGTTGCAAACTTCCCGCTTACGGCCGGCGTGGCATAGGTGACCGACAGTTTGCTGGAGAGTTGTTCATGTTCAAGGGTCGCCATTTCGACCGGTCAGTGATCCTGCTTTGCGTCCGCTGGTATCTGGCCTACGGCCTGAGCCTGCGCGACTTGAAGGAAATGATGGCAGAGCGCTGCATCAGCCTCGACCATTCGACGATCCACCGCTGGGTTGTTCATTTCTCGCCCCTGCTGCTGGAGCGCTTCAATCGGCGCAAGTGCGCCGTGACCGGAAAATGGCATGTCGACGAGACGTACATCAAGGTTCGCGGAAAGTGGATGTATCTCTATCGTGCGATCGACAGCACCGGCGACACCGTCGAGTTCTGGTTCAGCGAACACCGCGACCTGCCGGCGGCCAAGCGGTTTTTCCGGAGCGCGCTTGAACGCCATGGCCGGCCCGAGCGGGTCGTCATCGACGGCAGCCAGACCAACCGCAAGGCGATTGTCTCATGCGATGCCGAGAACCGACTGCGGGACCGCTCGCGGCGCGCGCCGAAGCGGATTCTCATCCGCCAGAGCCGATACCTCAACAACCGCATCGAGCAGGATCATCGGCGCATCAAGCGCCGGGTGCGACCGATGCTGGGTTTCAAGTCGTTCGCGAGCGCGACTGTGACCCTGGCCGGGATCGAGATGATCCACATGATGCGCAAACGACAGGCGAGGTACGTCTACAATCCAAATCCGTCAATTGCCGAGCAGTTTGAAATCATCGGCGCAGCGTGAAGCTCTTGCCGCCCCGCAGTTTCTGTGCCGCGACGAAAGTTTGCAACAGAACCTT
>NZ_JACLZJ010000026.1 GCF_014253075.1 Ochrobactrum sp. CM-21-5 | reverse complement strand
CATACAAAACAGTCGCATTCGCGCTCGTCGCCAGAAAAATACCCAGCCGGTAACAAAGAATACTCACCTTGACGCGGGGTGGAGCAGCCCGGTAGCTCGTCAGGCTCATAACCTGAAGGCCGCAGGTTCAAATCCTGCCCCCGCAACCATTGATCAACCCGCCGCATGGCGGGTTTTTTTATGCCCGAAAATCACTGAAAGACCATTCCGGCGAAAATACAAAACGTCGGCAAACGGCCGATACGCCGCCGATCCCTTGCAGCGATACATGCCGTAAAAAAGAAAACCCAACCGCGAAGGTCGGGACGGACCCATCTCCCATAAGCGGACTCAGGTGGTGATACACTCCAGCCGATGAGCAATACCCGTCAGAATGCAAGCCGCTAAATGAACGCGACACGACAAGAAAAGCTGCCTTGTCGTATGTTCCCTTGGTCATATCTGAATGCAGAGAGGAGACTACGTCACTTTAGGCTTTCTCCGCGACAGGGAAAGCACAAGTATTGCGCACGCGAATGCGCGAACAGAAGCCAGCCTGCAGGAAAGCGGCTACGGGCGAAAATGCACTAAAGCTTGAAAACAAAAAAGCCGCCTATGGCAGCGTTAATCCTCGCCTGATATCGAATGGAAAACTGGAGCGGGCGAAGGGATTCGAACCCTCGACCCCAACCTTGGCAAGGTTGTGCTCTACCCCTGAGCTACACCCGCTCGCGCCAGTTGTTTCCATCAGGCAGGCGCTATATGGACCATCAAAACAAAGATTGCAACAGGCAAATCGCCAATTCAACACAGCATATCGGTGCAAAACCGCATCCGGTCGAAAACCGCAAATGCCCGCCTGAAACCGCCGTCAGAGCCTAAGGCGCAGGACGCTCACAATCGACGCAATGAGCGCAAAGCCAGATGCAATGAACAGGATCGACGGCGTCCCCTGCAATCCCCAACGCCCAAGCAAAAACGCGACAAAAGCCGCTCCAAGAGATTGGC
>NZ_JACLZJ010000025.1 GCF_014253075.1 Ochrobactrum sp. CM-21-5 | reverse complement strand
TTACTCGATGATTTCGGAGACGATGCCTGCACCGACGGTGCGGCCGCCTTCACGGATAGCGAAGCGCAGCTTCTCTTCCATGGCGATCGGCACGATCAGCGTCACGTCCATCGCAACGTTGTCACCAGGCATGACCATTTCCGTGCCTTCCGGCAGCGTCACAACACCCGTCACGTCCGTCGTGCGGAAGTAGAACTGCGGGCGGTAGTTCGTGAAGAACGGCGTATGACGGCCACCTTCGTCCTTGGTCAGAATGTAGGCTTCTGCCTTGAACTTGGTGTGCGGCTTCACCGAACCCGGCTTGCACAGAACCTGTCCGCGCTCAACGTCTTCACGGCCAACACCACGGATCAGCGCGCCGATGTTGTCGCCAGCCTGGCCCTGATCGAGCAGCTTGCGGAACATTTCAACGCCGGTAACCGTCGTCTTCGTCGTCGCCTTGATGCCGACGATTTCAACTTCTTCACCAACCTTCACAATGCCGCGCTCAACGCGACCCGTCACAACCGTACCACGGCCGGAGATCGAGAAAACATCTTCGATCGGCATCAGGAACGGCAGGTCGATCGGGCGCTCAGGCGTCGGGATGTAGCTGTCGACAGCTTCCATCAGCGCACGCACCGCATCTTCACCCAGCTCCTTGGACGAATCTTCCAGAGCCGCCAGAGCCGAACCCTTGATGATCGGGGTATCGTCGCCCGGGAAATCGTACTTCGACAGAAGTTCACGCACTTCCAGCTCAACCAGCTCGAGAAGCTCGGCGTCGTCAACCTGGTCGCACTTGTTGAGGAACACGACGATCGCCGGAACGCCAACCTGACGGGCGAGCAGGATGTGCTCGCGGGTCTGTGGCATCGGGCCGTCGGCAGCCGAAACAACCAGGATCGCGCCGTCCATCTGCGCCGCACCGGTGATCATGTTCTTCACATAGTCGGCGTGGCCGGGGCAGTCGACGTGGGCATAGTGACGGTTAGGCGTCTCATATTCCACGTGCGAGGTCGAAATCGTGATGCCGCGGGCCTTTTCTTCCGGCGCGGCGTCAATCTGGTCATAGGCCTTGAAGTCACCAAAGAACTTCGTGATCGCCGCCGTCAGCGACGTCTTGCCATGGTCAACGTGACCAATCGTGCCAATGTTAACGTGGGGCTTCGTACGTTCAAACTTACTCTTCGCCAT
>NZ_JACLZJ010000024.1 GCF_014253075.1 Ochrobactrum sp. CM-21-5 | reverse complement strand
TGACCTGAGACCCTGCTTTTCCTCCAAATTTTGGTAGAGTCCGTTACTGAGGAGACGGACAGCATGAAGCATTCACGGTTCACGGATGAGCAGATCATTGGAATATTGAAAGAGCAGGAGAGCGGCCTGAGAACAGCCGATGTCTGCCGCAAGCACGGAATATCCGAAGCGACCTTCTATAAATACAAGGCCAAGTTTGGCGGCATGGAGGTTTCCGATGCTCGCAAGCTGAAAGCTCTGGAAGACGAGAACGCCAAGCTGAAAAAGCTGCTGGCCGAAACCATGTTGGATAATGCCATTTTGAAGGATGTTGCTTCAAAAAAATGGTGACGCCCGATGTGAAGCGGGACGCCGTGGCTCATGTCTGCAAACAGCATGGGGTGAGCCAGCGTCGGGCGTGCGAGGTTTTGTCCATTGATCGGTCGAGTGTGCGATACCGCAGCATTCGACCGGATGATACTGATATCCGTGAGGCAATGAAGCTGGTGGCATCCGAACGTCGCCGTTTCGGGTATCGACGCATTCACGTCATGCTGGATCGACAGGGCATTGTCATGAACTTGAAGAAGCTCAGACGGCTCTATCGGGAAGAAAAGCTGACCGTGCGTAAACGCGGCGGGCGCAAGCGGGCTTTGGGAACGCGGCGACCTTTGGCACTACCGTCGCGGCCCAACGAGCGCTGGAGCCTGGACTTCGTTAGCGACGCCTTCACGGATGGCCGTCGCTTTCGCGTTCTTGCCGTTGTTGACGACTTCACCCGCGAATGCCTGGCGCTAGTCGCCGACACGTCGCTTTCCGGTCGGCGGCTCGCGCGGGAACTCGATGCCGTCATCGCCCGACGAGGGAAGCCGCGAACGATTGTCTCCGACAATGGCACGGAGATGACGAGCATGGCCATTCTCGAATGGTGCCAAAGCACTCACGTCGAATGGCATTACATCACCCCTGGCAAGCCGATGCAGAACGGCTTCGTTGAAAGCTTCAACGGCAGCTTCCGCGACGAATGCCTCAACGAAACCCTGTTCTCGTCACTGGCACAGGCAAGGACCGAAATCACAGCATGGAAGGAGGACTACAATCGAAACAGACCACACTCTTCACTGGGCAACATCACACCAATTGAATTCGCAATGAAAATGGCTATGGAAAAACTGGCCGCATAAGGCCAGATTGAAAACCCCAGACTCTCCTGAAAACTGGAGGGAAGATGGGTCTCAGGTCA
>NZ_JACLZJ010000023.1 GCF_014253075.1 Ochrobactrum sp. CM-21-5 | reverse complement strand
TGGACTTGCCCTTATTTAGTGGAGAGGTTCTGTCTCAAAATTCCGGTTCATGATCTCGAACTGGATCGGCGATTTATACCCGAGGGCAGAATGTCTGCGCACGGGATTATAGAACCCGTCAATATATTCGCCAATGGCTTTGGTTGCGTCGTTTCTGTTCTGGAATACAGTGCGCCAGATCAGTTCCGACTTGATCGTTTTGAAGACGGTTTCCACCATTGCATTGTCATAGCAATTTCCTTTTGCACTCATGGATGGAAGCATTTTGTGAGCTTTGAGGATTTTGCGATACTCATAACTGGCATATTGGCTTCCCCTGTCCGAGTGCTGGATCAGCCCCGGCTTTGGTTGCCGGATTGCAATAGCTTTCTTTAAAGCACTTATCGCCAGATCCTTTTTCATCCGATCCCGCGCTTCCCAGCCGATAATGCGACGAGAATACAGATCGACAACGATTGCCAGATATAACCAGCCTTCGGCGGTCCATATGTAACTGATATCGACACCCCATTTCTGATCCGGTCCATTACAGGTAAAGTCCTGATCCAGAAGATTGGGAGCGACGGGTTCACCATGATTGCTGTCGGTTGTGCGTTTGAAGCGCGTTTTCTGCCGGGCTTTAAGACCGTTTTCGCGCATCAGTCGCGCCGTGCGGTGACGTCCTGCTCGAATACCTTCTTCATTCAGTTCAACGTGCATTCGAGGGCTGCCATAAGTTTCACGTGACAGCTCAAACTGATTACGAATGTGAGCCAGAATGATCATATCGTCGAGTTGGCGACGACTGGGCAAACGATGCTTCCATGCATAATAACCGCTGATACTGACGCCTGCGAAAGCGCAAAGCCGTGACAGAGACATGTGGGCCTTCTCCATGTCGATGAATGCAAACTTCATCGACTTGTCTCCCGAGCGAAGAAGGCCGTCGCTTTTTTTAATAAATCTCGTTCCTGGCGCAGAAGTTCGTTTTCCTTGCGAAGCCGAGCAAGCTCCTGGCTCATGTCTTCATGCGGACCGGAGAGCAAATCTTTCTCAGCAAAATTACGACGCCAGCGGTCAAGTGTTGATTTGCCAATGCCAAGGTCCTCGGCAACCGATGAAATGCTTCGACCACTCGTCGTTAAAATCCGAACGGCTTCGCGTTTGAACTCTTCTGTAAATTCTCGCTGCTTCAACTCTATGTCTCCTGTCAGTCTTATCTAACAGAAGCCCTCCACTTTTGAAGGGGAAGTCCA
>NZ_JACLZJ010000022.1 GCF_014253075.1 Ochrobactrum sp. CM-21-5 | reverse complement strand
GATGATCCACATGATGCGCAAACGACAGGCGAGGTACGTCTACAATCCAAATCCGTCAATTGCCGAGCAGTTTGAAATCATCGGCGCAGCGTGAAGCTCTTGCCGCCCCGCAGTTTCTGTGCCGCGACGAAAGTTTGCAACAGAACCTTATCGAGGCGATCAAGGAAGGCATGTTCCACCCGAGCATGAAGGGCGAGATGGATTCGCTGGAGGCACGTAAAGCGGCATTGGCTGATCTGCTCGCCGATGCTCCGGCGGACACACCAGACATTCTGCCGAGTGCGTCGGCCATCTACGCGAAGAAGGTCGCTGCGCTCACGACGGCGCTGAACCAGAAGGAAGAGCGTCAGGCGGCATCTCAGGACCTGCGCGCGCTGATCGAGAAGATCGTGCTGACGCCCGGCCCGGAACGCGGCGAGATTTATGCGACGCTACACGGTGAACTGGGCACGATCCTCAACTGGGTGGAACGACAAGCCATTGGAAAAGCGGGTAAAACAACAAAACCCGCCGTGGGTCCGGCGGGTTTGTTAGAATCGGTGGTTGCGGGGGCTCGTTGCAACTGCTGGCATAAAACCCGCTGGACGATCGGTTTCTTCAGCCTTCGCGAAGTCGACAATGCCGAACAACTCGCCGCGTAGCTCGGCATGGACCTCGCCCCGCTTGGCTCCCGGTGTGAGCACGATTTCACCGATGAGCGAGCGCAGCGCTTCCGCCGCCTGCCTGCCGCCCTCTGGGTCGTTCAGCGCCTCGGTGAAACGCTCGATGCGCAGCCGGTAGGCATTGGCGATATTGGGGTGGATGTCGGGAACGTCCGTTGGAATCTGCGCCATACGGGCGATGATTTCCGCCTTCTGCCATTCAAGCTCGTCCATCCGCGCTTTCATGGATGGCTGGTACATGCCTTCCTCGATGGCGGCGATGATGCCCGCAATGGCTTTTTCGATCTTGGCGAGAGCTTTCTGATCGGCGGCGGCTTGCGCGCGGCGGTCGCGGTTCAGGCGGTTCATTTCTTCCGCATAGGCGCGGACAGCTTCCGCAACCGCTTTCGATGACACAAGCCGCTCTTTCAGGCCGGTCAGCACACGCGCCTCGATGTTTTGGCGGGTGATGGTGCGGTTGTTGTTGCAGGTGCCACGCCGGTGATGATTGAGGCAGGCATAGCGGTTTGGTGTGATGATGCCGACCTTGCCGCCGCAGCATCCGCAAATGAGAAGCCCGGAAAGTAGGGAAACAGGCCGGTTCGCCAGATGAACGCGCTTCATGCGTTCTTCGCGGCTGCTGGCCGGGTTCGGCCCGAAGATGGCAGATATTTGTTGCTGCCGCGCACGGGTGGCGTTCCATAGCTCATCGTCCACGATCCTAAGATGCGGAACCTCTGTCCTGATCCATTGGCTTTCCGGGTTGATGCGCGAAACGCGCCTGCCGGTGGAAGGGTCCTTGATGTATCGCAGACGGTTCCAGACCAGAACGCCTGCATAAAGCTCGTTGTTGATGATGCCCGTTCCCCGGCGGACATGACCGCGAATGCTGGTGTCGCCCCAGGCACGGCCGAGCGGACCGGGAACGCCTTCGCGGTTGAGATCCTTGGCAATGGCCTTGGGGCTCTTGCCGGACGCAAACTCGCGGAAGATGCGCCGGATCATTTCGGCTTCCTCCGGCACGATCTCCCGATCACCCCGGATCGGCTCGCCATTGGCGTCGACCTTCTTCAACACACGATAGCCGTAGCAGAGCCCTCCCCCGGCCTTGCCCTTCTCTACCCTGCCCCGCAGGCCGCGATGTGTCTTCATCGCAAGGTCTTTCAGGAACAGCGCGTTCATCGTGCCTTTCAGACCGACATGCAGTTCTGAGATTTCCCCCTCGGCCAGCGTGACGATGGTAACGCCTGCGAACTTCAAAGGTTCTGTTGCAAACTTTCGTCGCGGCACAGAAACTGCGGGGCGGCAAGAGCTTCACGCTGCGCCGATGATTTCAAACTGCTCGGCAATTGACGGATTTGGATTGTAGACGTACCTCGCCTGTCGTTTGCGCATCATGTGGATCATC
>NZ_JACLZJ010000021.1 GCF_014253075.1 Ochrobactrum sp. CM-21-5 | reverse complement strand
GGCATTGCGATCCGGAAGAACAATCCGGATTTGAAGGCTGCGATGCAGGCGGCTCTGGACGCGATCATGGCGGACGGGACCTATGAGAAGATCGCCATGGAATGGGTTGGCAGCGACATCCGCTGATCCGTTTTCCGCCTCTTCTGCCACGGCCCGGCCTGTTCCGGGCCGGTTGAGAACCGACCGGAGTTTCCGATGGATTTTGCGTTGATGCAGCGCGTCCTCCCGTTCTTTGTGGAGGCGGCCTGGGTGACTGTGCAGATTTCCGCGCTGGCCCTGATCCTGGGCCTTGCGGTGGCCGCCGTGCTGGTGGCCGCACGCCTGTCGCGCTCGGCCATTCTGCGGGGCCTGGCGCGGGCCTATGTCAGCGTCTTCCGCGGCACGCCCTGCCTGGTGCAGCTGTTCATTCTCTATTTCGGCGGACCGCAGGTCGGCATCAATCTGGAACCCTTTGCCGCCGGTGTCATCGGGCTCGGGCTCAATATCGGCGCCTATATGTCGGAAGCCATCCGCGGCGCCATCGTCAGCGTCGATCGCGGCCAGACGGAAGCCGCCCGCTCCATCGGCTTCGGACGCGGCCAGACCATGCAGCTCGTCGTGCTGCCGCAGGCCGCCCGGCTGATGATCCGCCCGCTCGGCGTCAATGCCATCGCACTCCTGAAAGGATCGGCGCTGGTCTCGACCATCTCGGTGGTGGAGCTGACCTATACCGCCCAGCGCTTCATCGGTTCCACATACAAGCCGTTCGAGATATTCGGTGTTGCCGCTGTTCTCTACATGATCATCATCTATATCGTCGCGCGCGGGATTGATCTTCTCGACAAGCGCTTCGCGGCGCAGTGAGGGGGACGGGATGCAGGCTCTCGATTTCAGCATCGTCGCTCCCTATACCGACCTTCTTTTAACCGGGCTGTGGTGGACGCTGGTTCTGGCCGTTGCCTCGGCCTTCTTGAGCTTCGTGCTCGGCATCGCATTTGCGCTGGTCGTGCTCTATGCGCCTGCAATCCTCGCCTGGCCGGTGCGCTTCTTCATGTGGCTGTTCATGGGCACGCCGCTTCTGCTGCAGCTGTTCCTGATCTATTTCGGGCTGGTGCAGGTCGGCATCGATATTCCGGCACTGGGGGCGGGCATCATCGGTCTCAGCCTGCACTTTGCCGTCTACAATGCCGACATCCTGCGCGCAGGCATCGTGGCCGTCGATCCCGGTCAGATGGAAGGCGCGCGCTCCGTCGGCTTCAGCCATGGTCAGGCTTTGCGCTACATCGTCATTCCGCAGGCGATCCGCAACACGATCCCGCCGATCGGCAACAACATGATCGTGCTTCTGAAGGACACGTCGCTGGTGTCGATTATTGGCATCGCCGAACTGGTGCACAGCGCCCAGCTTGCCATCAGCGAGACCTTCAGCCCGTTCGAATTCTACATCACCGTCGCGGCCATCTATTACGTGGTCAATCTCGTCCTTGAGGCCGGTCTGCGGCGCATTGAAAGAAAAGTGGAGGTCACGCGATGAGCAGCCCCAAATCCGCCAAGCTGATGGTCAAGGTGAAGGATGCCCGCAAGGCCTATGGCGCGCTGGAGGTGCTGAAAGGCATCGACCTTTCGGTGGCACGCGGCCAGATCGTTGCAATCATCGGTCCCAGCGGGTCGGGCAAGAGCACGCTTCTGCGTTCGATCAATCATCTGGAAACGCTCAATGGCGGCGAGGTCTGGCTCGACGGCGTGCAGGTCAACCAGCCGCTGACGGGGCAGGCCTTCGAGAAGCACATCAATGGCGTGCGCCAGCAGATGGGCATGGTGTTCCAGCACTTCAATCTGTTCCCGCATCTCACGGTGCTGGAAAACATCACGCTCGGCCCGCTCAAGCTCAAGGGCATGACGAAGGAGGCCGCGCGCAAACTGGCGCTGGAACTTTTGTCCAAGGTCGGGCTTGCCGACAAGATCGACGTCTATCCCTCGCGTCTGTCGGGCGGACAGAAGCAGCGTGTGGCGATTGCCAGAGCGCTCGCCATGCAGCCCAAGGTGATGCTGTTCGACGAGGCCACGTCGGCGCTCGATCCCGAACTGGTGGACGAGGTCAACGCCGTCATGAAGCAGCTTGCCGCCGAACATATGACAATGCTGATCGTCACCCACGAGATGCGCTTTGCAGGCGAAGTCGCCGACCGCATCCTGTTCATGGATAACGGCGTGGTGGTCGAGGAAGGACCGCCAGACCAGATACTGCGCAACCCAACACAGGAACGCACACGCGCCTTCCTCAAAAAATATCTCGCCCAGTGAGGTG
>NZ_JACLZJ010000020.1 GCF_014253075.1 Ochrobactrum sp. CM-21-5 | reverse complement strand
CATACAAAACAGTCGCATTCGCGCTCGTCGCCAGAAAAATACCCAGCCGGTAACAAAGAATACTCACCTTGACGCGGGGTGGAGCAGCCCGGTAGCTCGTCAGGCTCATAACCTGAAGGCCGCAGGTTCAAATCCTGCCCCCGCAACCACCGATACCGACAAATCCGTCGCACCAGCGGCGGATTTTGTCATTTTACCAGCTTTGCCAACGGCTTGACGCTCCGTCCAGTCGAGGATCGTCCGCAACTCGCCGTGCAGCGTTGCGAAAATCTCCCCCCGTTCCCGGCCGGGAGTGAGCACGATCTTCTCGATCAGCATCCGCAGGGCCTCGGCGGCCTGTTGGCGCTCTTCGGGGCGATTCAGGGCGGCAGTGAGCCGGGCGACCTTCCTGGCGTAGACCGCTGCTGCGCTCGGCAGAATGTCGGGGGTGTCTTCCGGGGCATCGGCCAGAAGTGAGGCCAGCTCCGCCTTACGCGTCTCCAGCACATCCATCTTCTCCTTCATCGAGGGATGATACATGCCGTCTGCAATGGCTTCGACAATCTGCTCGATCTTTTTGTCAACCTTTGCCAGTTCGGCTTTCCATGCTTCACCGTTCGCGCGGCGTTCCCGGTTCAGGCGGTTTGTCTCTTCGGCGTAGGCGCGCATCGCCTCTCCCACCATCTCGGGCGTCATCATCCGCTCCTTCAGGCCGGTCAGCACGCGGGCTTCGAGTTCAGTGCGTGGGATCGTGCGGCTGTTTGTACAGGTGCCTTTGCTGATGTGGTTTGAGCAGGCAAAGCGCTCGGCCCCGCGAAGTGAGTAGGGGCCTCCGCAACAGCCGCAGAACACCAAGCCCGACAGCAGCGACTTCGGACGCCGCGCGCCGTTCAGCCGGTTCTTTTTGTGGTGGGCACGCACGGCTTCGGTAACATTGGCGAACTTCTCGGCGATCTCGCCCTGACGCGTGCGAACGGCCTGCCAGAGTTGGTCATCGACGATCCGCAGTTCCGGCACCTCCCTGACGATCCATTCCGCCTCGGGGTTTAGCCGGGAGACACGCTTGCCGGTTGACGGATCCTTGACGTAGCGCAGCCGGTTCCAGATCAGCCGGCCGATATAGAGTTCATTGTTGATGATGCCGGTGCCGCGCTTCACGTGGCCGCGGATGGTGGTGTCGCTCCACAGCTTGCCATTCGGGCCGGGCACGCCTTCCTCGTTCAGCCTGCGCGCAATGCTGCGCGGGCCGATGCCAGCGGCAAACTCGTGGAAGATGCGTCGTACGACATTGGCCTCGGCCTTATTGATCTCGCGGTCGCCCCGGATCGGGTCGCCGCGCGCGTCGAGTTGCTTCACGACGTTGTAGCCATAGCAAAGCCCGCCGCCCGACTTGCCTTCCTCGACACGCCCACGGATGCCGCGGTGGGTCTTGGCAGCAAGGTCTTTGAGGAACAGCGCGTTCATCGTCCCCTTGAGGCCGACATGAAGCTCGCTGATCTCGCCCTCGGCCAGCGTGACGACAGGCACGCCGGCGAACTTCAGATGCTTGAACAGTGTCGCCACATCGGCCTGGTCGCGGCTGATCCGGTCCAGCGCCTCGGCCAATACCACGTCGAACTTTCCTGCCTGCGCGTCCTGCAACAGCATCTGAATGCCGGGCCGTAGGATCATGCTCGCCCCGGAAATCCCCGCATCCTTGTAGGTGCCAACGACTTTCCACTTCTCGCGCTTCGCCTGCTCCCGGCAAATCCGGAACTGGTCTTCAATCGACGCCTCGCGCTGGTTATCGGAGGAATAGCGGGCATAAAGGGCGACGCGCGTCATGGCATAGACTCCTTCAGGCAACCTTGTCGAAGCGGCTCGGCCGGATCAGCACTTCGGCCGAAATGCCCAGGTGGTTGTGCAACTGCCGGATCATCTCGATGGACAGTCCCCGCTTGCGGTTCAGGACATCGGCCACCCGGTTGCGCGGGCCGATCATCGGCTCCAGGTCCCTGCGGGTCAGTCCCTGCTGCTCCATGCGGAACCGGATCGCCTCGATCGGGTCGGGCGGATCCATCGGATAGTTCTTCGCTTCATAAGCCTCGATCAGCGTCGCCAGCACGTCGAGCCGGTCGCCATCCGGCGTGCCGCTCTTCGCGCCCCACAGCCGTTCCACTTCGGCAAGCGCCGCATCGTAATCCGCCTCGGTGCGGATGGGCTTCAGTTCAGTCGCCATGTCTGACCTCCGTCACGTCGATCCCGTCATACGCCTTGTGGGTGCCGATCCACTTGATCCAGACGATGGCCTTCTCGAAGTCGACCGCCACCACGAGGCGATAATCGTTGCCCTTGATATTGAAGACGATGCGTTCGGCGCTGACGATGCTGGCCGTTGCGTAGAGCCGCTTCACATCCGCCGAACTCTTCCAGTCCGCCTTGCTGACTTCGTCGAACCAGGCGTCGAGCGCGGCCTTGACCGCCGGCTGGTCCTTCTGCCCCGCGAGGCTGTCGACGAACTGCCGCAAGGTGCGGCGGGCAATGATCCTCATAGCGTACCTATATCACGGGACCAAAATGGTCACAAGAAGAATATGCGAATGCAGCGGCGCGGATGTCGCGACGAGGTGATGACGGACGTGCGGGGTGCTCTGATCTTCTACCAGAGCAGGGGGTTCTGTTGCAAACTTCCCGCTTACGGCCGGCGTGGCATAGGTGACCGACAGTTTGCTGGAGAGTTGTTCATGTTCAAGGGTCGCCATTTCGACCGGTCAGTGATCCTGCTTTGCGTCCGCTGGTATCTGGCCTACGGCCTGAGC
>NZ_JACLZJ010000002.1 GCF_014253075.1 Ochrobactrum sp. CM-21-5 | reverse complement strand
AATTTTATGTCGCTGCCGATAAAGCTTGGTGTCATGAGGGGACGCGATTTTGCGGTTGGCTTTTGATGGAATACAAGCCACGATACCACGCTCAATCAGTGCAGCACGAAACCAATCTGCATCATAGCCTTTGTCAGCCAAGAGTACGTTAGCTTCTGGAAGAGCGTTAATTATCAAGGCTGCGCCCTTTTAATCACTCATCTGCCCTTCCGAGAGCAGCATGATTAATGGGCGACCATAACCATCGCAAACAGCATGCACTTTAGAAGTCAGTCCGCCTTTGGTGCGCCCAATACGTCTGGGAACATCCCCTTTTTAGCAGGCTGGCTGCGGTGCGATGGGCTTTAAGATGGGTAGCATCAATCGGCGTAAACCATTCTTGATCACAAAGATGATGTCACTGATTATTCGGCGGTCATCAACCCTTGGAATGCCATGGGAAAGCGGAAAATAGGGCTCAATACGACGCATTCTCAAGTATCTGCCCACATCCTCGCCGCGATAGCTGAAGCGTGGGGCGGTTGTCGGCGAATAGCGCGAATGGATGTCGACAATAGTCAGGATCCGGAGTTTCCTTCCTGTTGCCAGCTGGTCATGCACAAAATCCATCGCCCAAACATCGTTCGGCCCGGTAGCTTGTTGTCGGTCTTCACGCAGCTTGGCCTCGACACGTCATTTTGGATTTTTGTTCCTGAGTTGAAGGCCTAATTCATTGTATATTCAGCTTTTTTTTCATATTGATACCCCATCCTTCGCGGCGAAGCAGGATGTGTACACGCCGGTAACCGTAACGCACACGGGTCTCACAAATCTCTTTGATCCGTTTTTCAACAACGGCCTGCACGCTGCGGCGGGACTTGTAATTGATGGTTGATCTTTCGAAGCGAAGTGCCGCACAAGCACAGCGGATCGATATTCCCCAGTCAACAAGCATGCCCGCCACCAGACCACGTATTTGACCTTGTTCAGGCTCTTAATAGCGTATCCGATATGGAGCTTTTGCGGTTCGCAAACGGTCCATGGGGTATCAACGGCGGCGCGAACGTTTCTGCAGTCGCACGATCCCAGCGATCATGCCATTCCTGTAGTTCCGGTATCTTCGGGCCACAAACCAGAAATCGATCGGGAAGATAAGGATAGGCTTCGTTGCCGTCTAGGAACTGGTTCTCCTGCTTTCGAAACATGAAGTGGTACGGCATGAAATCACGTGGATCTTGCAAACCCGCCGCCCCAGCAATTTCTCCCAGCGCTTTCATCGTGTTACGGTGGAAACGCGCCACGCGATCGCTTTTATCTCCAACATCGATAGCCAGTTGGCGAACTGGATCTTGAGTTGCAATACCAACTGGACAGGTATTCGTATGGCAGGATTGGGCTTGGATACAGCCTATGGCAAACATGAAGCCGCGTGCCGAATTGCACCAGTCTGCTCCTAAAGCCATCGTCCGAGCAATATCGAAGGCAGAGACAATCTTTCCTGCTGCACCTATTTTAATTTCATGACGAAGCCCCGCCCCTCGCAGGGCGTTATGAACGAACGTTAATCCTTCCAGCATCGGCATACCAACACGGTTGGCAAACTCGACAGGAGCCGCACCCGTTCCACCCTCAGCGCCGTCTATAACGATAAAATCCGGCGTGGTCCCGGTCTCCAGCATCGCTTTTACGATGCATAGAAATTCTCTGCGATGACCGATACACAGTTTGAAGCCCACAGGTTTTCCGCTGGAAAGCTCGCGCAGTTGCCCGATGAAATTCATAAGTCCAATTGGCGTTAAAAACGTGCTGTGAGCCGGAGGAGAAACACAATCCTCCCCTATTTCTATGCCACGCGCCTCAGCTATTTCGGAAGAAATCTTGGTTGCTGGCAGCATTCCGCCGTGGCCTGGTTTCGCCCCTTGGCTCAATTTGACCTCGATCATCTTAACCTGAGGATCAGCCGCCTGGATCGCGAATTTTTCCGGAGAAAAGTTCCCAGCGGCGTCCCTACATCCAAAATAACCCGAAGCTATCTGGTAGATTAAGTCGCCACCACCCATCCGGTGGTATTTGCTGATACTGCCTTCGCCCGTATCATGCGCGAACCCGCCCTTTTTTGCTCCGCTATTGAGAGCAAGGATGGCATTGGCGGATAAGGCACCGAAACTCATGGCAGAAATATTGTATAGACTGGCGTCGTACGGCTGTCTGCAGGCAGAACCACCAATACACACACGAAAATCCGTATTCGTTATATGAACGGGGGTTGTTGAATGGGTCAGCCAAGCGTATCCGGAACTATAGACGTTCTCGATAGTACCAAAAGGCCGTTTATCTTCCACGCCTTTGGCTCGTTGATATACAAGCTCACGATCCTGACGACTGAACGGCACCTCATCGTGATCGCTCTCAATAATATACTGGCGGATCTCCGGACGGATGCTCTCCAAAAGAAATCGCATATGCCCAATCACCGGGTAATTTCTCAGGATAGAATGCTTGCGTTGATAAACGTCCCATGTTCCCAGAATTGTTAACGCCCCTAAAATTACGGCAAAAAGTAGAAACCAATCGCTGTAAATCAATGCGCCGACAAGGGAGAGAACAGTCAGAAGCGCGACGAGACCGAAAACAGCATACCGCTGGTACTGGAACATCAGTTTACCATTCTAAAAGCAAGACGTGGTGGCTCTATCGGCCACCCATTGAAATATGTCAAATACGCAAAGCTCGCTGTGCCACGCATATCTTCCCTATCGGTGCTATCACATTGATTAATCGTCAACGTGCCTGCGATAGTTGAGTTTGATGAATAAGCAGGCCCCGACGTACAAAAATCATTGCTTTCCAATCTCAGTCTGTGTGAAGTTGGGGAAATGATGTTTGAGCGTAGCGTTGTGGTTTTCTACGAAACGATCCGCCGATGATGTCGGTGGCATGGTTCGCTGCTCACGGCGCGATTGCGCCGCAAGCGGCCTCGGCCAGCGATGTCTGGCATCTCGATGAAGTCGTTGTTCGCATCGGTGGCAAGAAATGCTGGTTGTGGCGCGCGGTTGATCAATATGCCTACGTGCTGGTCCGGTTATTGAAAAAACAAGAATGTGCACCAAAGCGTATCGTCACTGACAAGCTCCGATCCTACGGTGCGGCCAAGCGTCAGGTCATGCCTCACGTCGATCACCGCTCACACAAGGGCCTGAACAATCGAGCCGAGAATTCGCACTTGTCGTTGCGGAAACGAGAGCAAACCCGGCAAGCGTTTCGGTCGATCAGGTCATTGCAACATTTCGTATCGATCTTTTCGCCCCCCGAAACCATTTCGTTCCTGCAAGTTCCAACCTCTCCGCTGACCAGATCCGAGTGCATTGCCAAAACGCTATTGCTGAATGGAGAACCGCGTCGCTCAAACTTGCCTGAAATTCACCCTGTGGCTTCAACACGCCTGCACGATGACGAGCCATGCCATTGATTAGCCGGTCGCGGAGCTGTAAGTGGCGACTGAAAACTACTCGCGAAACTGTTTTGGTGTCACTCCCCAGTGACGTCACATGAGTGATGTCATGTGGCTTTGGCTGACGAAACCACAAACTGCAGCGACTATGCGCAGGTCACTTATTTTCTGCGATTAGCTTGGCAGCACGCTCAATACGGCGCTCTGTGAGGTGCTGGTGGGGAGACTGGCCGGTCGTTTTCGGAAGGATCGGATAAAATGGCTCACCGACAATCCGGATGATATGTACCCAGAATATCGTCTGCAGTGAGTCAAGTGCTATGGTGTAATTCATCGACTTGAGACATCTCGGCACTCATGAATTTGGCCAGGGTGTGAATATCCCGCCAACCGAGCCTTGCTGAGGTACTTGTAATTCGAGAACATCAATATTCAGCGCCTCTCCGGCCAACTTTTTCATCCGATCAGGACCAAGAGACGAAACGATACAGTTTCCTCTACCGCTCCATTTTGCGAAGTAGTCGGTCGCTTCAGGTAGTATCTTAAGCGTCCCGGTGCTCTGCAATCGCGATGCCGTAAGTCGGTGTTGATGACGGTTGGTTTCTCCCAGTCTTTAAACCCGTTCAAGGCTTTGCCAAGAAAGCGTTTGGCCGCTTTGGCATTGCGGGTCGGTGACAGATAGAAATCGATCGTGTTGCCGAACGTGTCGACCACCTGGTACAGATATGTCCATTTATCACGAACCTTCACATAGGTTTCATCGTTACGCCAACTCGTCGATTGCGGCCTGCGCCAATGCCAACGCAGCCGCTTTTCGATCTCGGGCGTGTATTTCTGGGCCCAGCGATAGATAGTGGAATGATCAACGGGCACGCCACGTTCTTCCATCATTTGCTCAAGATCGCGGTAGCTCACCCCATAGTGGCAATACCAACGGACCGCCCAAAGGATGATTTCACCCTGAAAATGACGCCACCTGAAATCGCTCATTAGAAGTTTCGTTATAAATCTTCAGCGCTCTTGCTGCCATCAGACGAATTTTTGCAACAGAGCCCTTCAGGCTGCGTTCTCGGACACCTTATCTTCAAATAATACTTGAAGTATTTGGCAGATTATAATGCTCTCGAGCATGTCTCCCGAAAAGGGGAGCTGGTTTCGGGATAAAGACATGCATAAAAACAAATGGACAGGCTGTTCCAATGACTCCGTTTTAACCGGAATCGCTCTAGGTATGAGCATCAACGAATGCGAGCAAGTTCTAATCGAGAAATAAGGACTGCCACCCGCGTGCTGAAACGAGAGCTGAGTACATTGGGCCGCAAGAGATAAGGCAGTTCATTGGTCAGAGATGGGTAAGTTTCTTTGCCCGGCGTACGAGGTACCACACGGCAAGAATAATTACCGGGATGCCGGCCAACGTCAGGAATGTTTTCAAGTCGGAGATCGCTTCAACATGACTCAGGCTTTCCAGAAGCGTCTTGTAGAGACCGATGCCGTAATAGCTGATGGCGACGATTGAGAACCCTTCGACTGCTTCTTGCAGCTTTGTCTGTACCTGCACACGCTTTTCCATCGATTCCAGCAATTGCAGGTTCTGCTGCTCCAGTTCAACCTGAACCGACGTTCGCAACAAATCACTGGCGCGCGCAACGCGGGTCGCCGAGTTTTCGATGCGTTTGCTGGCTTGCGCGCAAAACCTGATTGCCGGACGGAAACGACGCTCGATGAATACGCCGAGCCTCTGATAGCCGTCGACGTGCTGTTCACGCAATTCGGCAAGCCGCGCAAACACCAGTTCCGAATAGGCTGCAGTTGCACTGAAGCGCTCACCCGTATTGACCGATACGTCAAGAATTTCGCTGGCCAGCTGCGCCAGATCCTTGAGAAGACGTTCCTGCTGGTGCGCTTCTTTCCCAAGCGCATCGACGATTGTCTGCAATCGGGTCTCGAACACGGAACAGCGCGAGAATGTGTCCTGTGCCAGCGGCAGGCTGATCAGCGCCATGAGACGGTAATCTTCGATTTCAAGCAATCGTCGAACCATACGCCCAGTCCGGAAGGCATTGAGATTGCGATTGAGCAAGACAAAGCGCGTCGCGCGGGCCTCGTTGAACCGAAACGTCGACCAGATTTCAGCGTCGCAATTGCCTATCGCAGAAACTGCAACATCCATATCCGTCTCTGCACCCAGTATTCGCTTCGCATCATGCGTACCCGCAAGGCCGACGACAATTTCAATGGAGTTGATGCGCTGCCCTGGCATTTCATTGACGAGTTTGATCCAGATTTCTTCTCTGAGCGGAATGGCATCGTAGTCACCACTCCATTGAATGACGTAGGTAAGCGATACAAACTCGGCGTGAATTTCCCACTTGATGCGGCCGCTCGTCGTTTGTGCGATGCCACTTTTACCGTCGCTGGTATTCTTCAAACCCAGCTTTAAAAGAGTATCGGGAGCATGTGTGGCCTCATTGCCGACGAAGAAAGCTTCGTGCCAGACCACCGCCGGAGCATCGAAATAAATCGATGGACGCGAGTGAAGCTCGTCGTTGAGAACACCACGCCACGGATAATCTTTGGTCATCGGCGAGTGGTCCCATCCCGTTTTCAAGACTAATTGAGAAGATCGATCAGCTGGCCGTAGCCTATTACGGCCAGCTGATCGATCAAAGGTATTTCTTGCACTCATTGTTCCGGGTAGTTCAGCCCATCATCGCGTTGATGAGATACGGGCCGTCATGCCTGATTGCTTCTTCAAAGGCATTGCGCAATTCTTCAAGCGTGGTGACGGTTTTCGCTGTAACGCCAAAGGATTGTGCAAGGCCAGTCCAGTCGATGGCAGGCTTGTCCAGCGATAGCATGGAATGCGCGGTCTCGCCCGGATTGGCGCCGACCTTGGCATATTCGCCCAGCAGGATTTCATATTTCCGATTGTTCAAAAGTACGGTGGTACAGGGCAGATTTTCACGCGCCTGCGTCCACAGAGATTGCATAGTATAGGCGGCAGAACCATCTGCTTGAAGTGATACAATTCGTCGTTCACTCTCGCCGTTTTCGGCTGTACCAATCGCGGCACCAGTTGCCATCGGCAACCCGCCGCCAATGGCTCCGCCCACCATCGTCATCCATTGGCAAGGGGCCATGCTGGCGATGCGAGATGGAAAGCCTGCACCCTGCGTCAGGGATTCATCCGAGACGATTGCATTTTCCGGCATCAGCGAACAAACAATTTCCGCCAAGCCTTCGGGCGTGATACGGCCTTTGACTTGTGTAAATGGACGCACAACCATCGGCGGGCTGCATGGTTCAATTTCCAATCTGTCGGCTAGAGCCTGCAACGCCGCAATGGCATCCTGCTCGGGACGCGAAAGGTGAAACACGTCGGCATCAGGCCGGGTGACACGGCTGGGACGCCCCGGATAGAGGAAGAAAGCAGTCGGCGGTGGACAATTGACCAGAATGACATGGTCATAAGGAGCGAGCGCTTCCAGTGCGACATCGACAACATAAGGCACGCGCGGGATTGCCATCCGACCGCGTCCGACGGGGACCAGTCCAGCAAGTTGGCTTATCCGCAAATCGATGCCTGCTTGTTGCAAACCCGCCAGCAGTGGTTGCGCCTCAACCCTAAGCGCCGCACTTCCAAGAACCAATACGACACGCCCGCCACTGCGGCACGCCGCCGCAGCACGATCGATCTGTAAAGGCGAGGGGCTCTGCGACTCGATATCAGGCAGAATGCCACCCACCTTGCCGCCCTCATTCCATGAAACATCGGCGGGGAGGATCAACGGTCGGGTGAATTATCGGTGGGATGTTTACGAGGCATGCCAATCGAGCAGAGACGTCGGCAGGCTGGGTATAACCGCCGGCATGTTATGCGGTTTGGTGAGAATCCAAGTATCTCGAAGTGGACGCGTCGTGACAGATTGCTCCGATGTGCGACGACTAGGGACACAGAGAGCGCCCGACGAAGGAACTCGGGCAGGACCTCCACTGTCGCTTTGTGGAAGGCGATAGGACGCGGCACATCCCAGCTTCTTATATCGTGATTTTCAGGTCTGCTGTGAAACCTGACGCCGGATGTCGTCGGCCAACGGATGTAACTCGTCGAGAGGCAGCGAGCCCGTGAGACTGTATCCCATTCCGCTTGAAGCCCAGCCCCAGCCCTCGATATTGCCTTGCGAGTGTGGCGTCATCTTTCGGTTTTGGTCGAGTGCCATCGGCCTGCTTAACATAACGAGGCGGTTGCCGCGGTCATTGTCATACATCAACATCAGGCCCGCTCCATGCGGCGTGGAGATGATCCGCCCGCCCATCATGCGATAACCGGATTTCGACAAATCCGGCAAGACGGGTTTCCGACCTATGCGGTTGCTCGCCCATTCGACCAGTTCGGCGGTATTATCCGCCCGCAGTTCGACTGGTCTCAGAGGATCGGAGGCAAAAGTGCTGAAACTGTCCGCCGCCTCCTGGGAAAGGGCGGCAACACCTTCGACAGGAACCTGCAGCGCTCCGTGCAGACCCCAGCCGCCTACACCTCCGGCCGCCAACAGGAGGATCACCGCGGCCGCCGATTGCCAAAATGGCGGCGAGCGTCTGCGGGGAGCCGTCATAATATGCGTTAAGTTTAGCCGCGTCGGAACGGGTTCGTCGGAGACGTGATCAAGAGCGGAGCGGATCAGCGCGCGATGATCACCGTATTGCGTGAAACGCGCTGCGATATCCGGATGGGTCTCGAAATAGGCCGCCACTTCCGCGCGACGGTTTTCGTCAAGCAGTCCGTCGACATAGGCATGGAGATCGTCTTCGGTGATCGGTTTCATATTCATTTGACTCTCCGCAGGTGCGCGACCGGTCTTGCGTTCGTCATTGCTGGCTGCTCCATTATCAGCCTCAGACGCTCGCGTGCACGCGAAAGGCGCGACATGACTGTTCCTATAGGTATTGCAAGCACGTCTGCAACCTGGGCGTAGGACATATCCTCTGTTGAAACGAGCAGAAGCACGCTTCTCTGTTCTTCGGGCAGCTGGTCGATAGCGTCGAGAATATCTTGCAGCAAGAGGCGGTCTTCCTGGAAAGGCTTTTGGGAGAGAACGCCCTGGTTGACGGCATCGACGGAAACCGGCGTGCCGCGACGCGCCCGCTTCCGCAAACTGGTTATTGCAAGGTTGTGCAGGATCGTGAAGACCCAGGTGCGTGGATCGTCGTTGTACCGGCGATGCCAGTTGGCGATGACGCGTTCGAGACAATCCTGAACGAGATCGTCGGCCTCGGTCACGTCGCGCAGAAGCCCTTGCGCATACCGGCGCAGTGCCGGGATCATGGGTTCGACCAACGGTAGGATATCATCCATCATATATCTTCCACTGGGTAGCAGGAAGTCCGCCCACGCTGTTCAAGCCTAGTGGGCGGAACGCTTTTTCAATCGGCTTGCGTCTGGATTACCTCGCCGGGTCCGTTCTCGCCGGCTGCCGCGATAACGAGATAACGGCGGATGTCGGCCTTCTCGTTCTGGACAATCTGACGGATCGGGCCGAGGGCGTTGACGACGGCCGCGCCTGCCGGATTTGTCATGAAGTTCGACACGGGTTGAAGTTCACCTTCGCCGTCGGGGTTGGCAGCAAGCGCCAGAACGTAGCGCGATTTCGGCTTAAGACCGGTTACAGAAGCCTGGAGCACTTGCAGTAATCCCTGATCGAACAGCGTGACACTAGTCGGTGCCTCCCCGAAACTCGTCTTTCCCACCAGCTTGAGCTCTGCCGTCTGGGCAGCGATGCCGAGTGGCTGAAGGTTCTCCAGTCCATCCCCTTCCGGTACAGCATTGGGGACATAGACAACAGCTTGCGGTGCCTGGCCAATCGGAACATTGCCAATCACTTTGTTGGAGAGCGTGTCGATCACCGCGAAGGCGTCACCGTTCTCTAGCCCGACATACATACGCGTTCCGTCGCCTGAAGGCCAGAGGCCATGCGGCAGGCTGCCGACCGGGATCATGGCCACCTGTTCAAAAGTATCCGTTCGAAAGACCTTTACGGCGTTGAGCCCGCCGATCGTGAGATAGGCGAAGTCGCCATTCTCATTGCGGGCGAAGTTGACGTGGTTGGTGATAGGGCCTGTCGAAAAGGTTTTGATGACGTTGAACGGTGGCTTGGCATCGAATATCTGGACCTTGCCAATGTCCTTCAGTGTAAGCCAGACCTGTTTGCCGTCCGGCGAAGCGGCGATGTTAGGGCAGAAGGGGCTCTCCTGCTTTACGTGGCCAACGATCTCGTGGTCGGCCACGGAAACCACTACGGTTTCCGGGTTGAAGGACGAGCAAATGTAGCCGTATTTGCCGTCCGGAGAGAAGATTTGCATGCCGGGGCCGCCTGGAACCTTGATCCGGGTTGTCTCTTCGAAGCTCGATGCGTCGATGACCGAGATGTAATCCTCACCCCGCACTGTCACCCAGACTTCCTTCCCATCGGGAGTGAAGAAGACTTCATGCGGGGAGCGTCCGAGATAGGTTGTATGCTTGACGGCGTTGGTTGTCGTATCGATGAACGTAACCGAGTTGGAGCCGATTGATACGGCTGCCAACGTCTTGCTGTCGGGCGAGAAGCCGAGGCCGTGCACCAGCAACTGTCCCTTGTAGAGCGGGCTGAGGCTGCTCGGCTGTGGGTCGCCGAGCTTGATCACGCCGAGCAATTTATTGGTTGACGGGTCCGTGACGGACACCGTGTTGGAGAACTGCTCGGCCGCGTAGAGGCGATCCTTGCTACTAATGGGAATGTCGGGAGACGATGCCGACCGCGGCGCTTGGCCGGCGAATGCAGCAAACGAAATCGATATGCCCCCGGCCAGAAGGAGGGAAATGAGTAATTTCTTCATGGGATTTCCTTTCAGTAGTGACGCTTGGACTACAGTCGGTTCATGTTCGTAGACATCGCCGCTGCGAAAATATTCCGTCTCCTCCAGATTTTTGCTTCGAGCCGGCCTCAAGTGTGAAGCTCATCCATCGTGCACGCACTGGCCATTTCTTCTTACTTTTCTGGGCCGACCGTGAGCATCAGTCGGCGGCGACCATTTCTCTCGGGCAGTTCGTCCGATTGCTTCGAAGCGAAGAAATTCGTTCGAAATGGAATACAGATTGGTTCGTGGCGTCTACGTCATCGTGTCGGTCAGAACTGGCCGGTTTGGGCGACAGAGGCACTTCGAATTCTCAGTCGCCTCTGATCTGATTAAGGACATTTGTAATGACAGCTGCAATTGATCGTCGCGAGCTTCTGGCCATGGGTACGCTCTTTGCCGCCGGCGTGGTCTTGCCGGCGTCATCGGAGGGCAGAACCGGGGCAGAACACGCGCATTCCATGGCCGGGACATCGCCCGACGCACCGAAAGTCGCAATGCTCGTCCATCCAAAAATGGTGGCTCTGGACCTGATCGGGCCTATGACTGTCTTCAATATTATGCGTTTCGACGTGCAACTCGTGTGGAAGGACAAGACGCCGATCTCGACCGATGTCGGCATCTCCCTGACAGCGACGCAGACTTTCGAGGAATGCCCGAGGGAGCTCGACGTGATTTTCGTGCCCGGTGGCATCTTAGGCACAGTGGGCTGCATGAACGATCCGGATGTGTGCACGTTTCTCACGGATCGCGGATCGCGCGCCAAATGGGTCACCAGCGTCTGCACGGGCGGTCTGCTGCTTGGTGCAGCCGGCCTGCTCAAAGGCTATGACGCGACCACCTATTGGGCCGTGAGCGATCTTTTACCGCTAATGGGGGCCCGCTATGTCGACAAGCGCGTCGTTCGCGACCGCAATCGCATGACGGGCGGCGGGGTCACAGCAGGGATCGACTTCGCGCTCTCGCTCGTGGCCGAAATGAATGGCGAGGAGGCGGCACGTCGCGCTCAGCTCATTATCGAATATTCGCCTGAGCCTCCCTTCGCCAATGGGACACCGCAGCAGGCTGGCTCGGAGCGCGTCGCTGCAATGCGGAACAGTCGAAAGCGGATGGACGAACAGGCCCGCCTGGCCGCGGAAGCCGCGAGCAAGAGGCTCGGAGTCTAAAGCATAGAAACGAGAGCCTTAAGCGCATTGTACCGTCCAGGTGCTGCCTGGCGTTTGGGCACTCGGTTTGCCGACATTTACAAAATCGAATTCAATATCCGGAGAAAGAATAATGAGCCGCTATCGCCCCCCTTCAATTCGTTCTTCTGAGATAACTCCGCCCCAGTTCTATCTTGGACGACGGCAATTCCTGACCGGGGCTATCGCCGCCGGACTTGCTCTTCATGCATCGAGGGGAACGGCCCGACCGATTCAGGCGGGCGCGAGCAAATATACCGTCGACGACAAGGTGACGCCGATTGAGGATGTGACCACCTATAACAATTTTTATGAGTTTGGTCTGGGCAAAGATGATCCCTCCACGAACGGAGGCAATTTCAAGCCTTTGCCGTGGACCATTCAGGTTGACGGAATGGTCACCAAGCCCGCGACTTTCGACATCGATCAACTGGTCAAACAATTTCCGGTTGAGGAAAGGGTTTATCGCATGCGTTGTGTGGAAGCATGGTCGATGGTCATTCCGTGGGACGGCTTTCCGCTTGCGGCGCTTCTCGACAAGGTCGAGCCGCTCGGCAGCGCAAAATATGTTGCCTTTGAAACTGTGGTGCGCCCGTCCGAGATGCCGGGTCAGAGCGGCCTGTTCCAGTCGTTGCCCTGGCCTTATGTCGAAGGCCTGCGCATGGACGAGGCCCGCCATCCTCTCACCCTGTTGGCCGTAGGTCTCTACGGGCAGACCTTGCCAAACCAGAATGGTGCTCCAATTCGGCTGGTAGTGCCGTGGAAATATGGCTTCAAAGGCATCAAATCGATCGTGCGGATCACCCTGACTGACAAGCAACCCCGCAACACCTGGCAGGTTGTCAATCCGACGGAGTATGGGTTCTATGCCAATGTGAATCCGGCGGTGGATCATCCCCGCTGGAGCCAAGCGACGGAAAGACCGATCGGGAAAGGCGGCTTCTTCGGTGCCGGCCGCCGGGCGACCTTGCCGTTCAATGGCTATGCCGACGAGGTGGCTGGCCTCTATAGCGGCATGGACCTCGCGAAGCACTTCTGATGGCGGCTAGAAGCATGAACTCCAGCCGGTGGCGTTCGGCGTCGGTCTGGATGCTGTACGTAGCGGGCCTGTTTCCGGCTATTTGGTGCTTCTATCTGGGCGCTAGTGGAAATCTCGGCGCCGATCCTGTCAAGGCGTTCGAGCATTCATTGGGCCTTTGGGCGCTCCGTTTGATTATCCTGACGATTGCGGTATCGCCTCTTCGCGATCTCGGCGGACCGAACCTCATCCGATACCGTCGCGCGCTCGGCCTGTTGAGCTTCTACTACGTGGCGATGCATTTTGTAGTTTACCTGTTTCTGGACCAGGCGTTATCGCTGACGGCGGTGTTCGCCGACATCGTGAAAAGGCGCTTCATAATGCTCGGCATGGCATCGCTGTTACTGCTTGTGCCTTTGGCGCTGACCTCGAACAAGTTTTCGATCAAGCGCCTGGGGCGAAACTGGTCCCGTTTGCACAAGCTCGTCTATATCGTCTCCATACTTGTGGGGCTGCACTATGCACTCTCGACCAAGGTGCTGGCGGTGGAGCATTATGTTTATTTGACTCTGATAGGCGCACTGCTTGCCTATAGAGTTTTACGCTTGGTGCGCCCACGAAGCCGAAAGCGCGCCTTCCATACGGTAATATCGAACTGAAACGCTTAAAGCTATGAAGCTGCGTCCACGGCAAGTTTACACCGAAAGTTATCGAATGTGCGCCGACGGCCGAAACTGGCATCGCCCGCATGGCAGTCTAAATCCAAACACCCATCAGTCGACTTGGACTGGACAGGGACGACCTGTTGAGGCTCCACAGCTAGTCAAAATTCTTTTGCAAGTAGTCGCCGGTGCCGTCGATCAGCGCCGATACGGTCTCCGAGGTCTGTTCGACATTGAAGCCATGATCGACAGGGCGCTGCCACAGTTCGTGCTGCCCGGGGTGGTAGGACAGGAACGCCTCGACGGACGCGGGTTGTGGAAAGACGAGATTGTCCTTTGTGCCGATCATGACGAGCAAGGGACCCGCATAACGACCAATCTCGGCTGCGGGAACTACTTCGTAGAGGCTTTCGAAAAACTCCCTTCTGAGGGCAATTTTACTGCCATTCGGAAGCGATATATCAACGGGTTGATCGCCGCCCGCGAGCCCCTTTCTGACTTCTCCGAGGCCAACCAGCGCGGTGAACGCGGCAGGGAGATTGACGCCGGGGTTCCATAGAACGACCGAGCGAATATGGTCGCCTTCCCGAGCGGCGACGGCCGATGCGACAACCCCGCCGAGACTCATGCCTAGCACCGAAATTCTTTGACTGTCGATGTCGCCGCTGGACCGCAGGAACCCCATGGCGGCAATGGCATCCTTCACTTCGCCATTGACCGTAACGTCCGCCAGCTTGCCTTCGCTTGTACCGCTTCCTCTGAAGTCGATCCGCAGCGAAGCGATGCCACGCTGCGCAAGAGTCTCTGCCGCTTGCCCGAATAATCCTTTCGGAACATGGGAGGACGTCCACTCATTGCGGGTTCCTCCAAAGCCGTGAAGCATCAGCACGACCGGCGGATGCTCTACCTCATCCGGCAGCACTAGCGTTCCTTCCACGCGCTCGCCATCGACTTCGAAGTTGATCTGCCGTTCGGCGGCAAGTGCTAAGGGAGCGGTACCTATGGACGCCAGAAGCGCCGCGACGATCGTCTTGAGCATTTGTCTTCCTTTTCGTGGGTAGCTTACATCCGGAGTGGCGCTTTCGCCGTTACCGCAACCGCGGCACACACATTCGCGGGTTTCATTTAGCCAGTGGCCGCTCGACGACCGATTTCCTTCAACTCTCTTGGCAGGAGGAAATCGATAATGGCGAAGGCAATGATTGCTATGCCTGTTAACGGGAAGATGACCGAGACGGAGAGCGCAATGACTGCGATGACAAGCGGCGTGCGGTGGTTGTGCGGATAGAGCGGTGCGCCGAGCCTTCCTGCGGGGCGGCGCTTCCACCACATGACGATGCCAGTCAGCGCCATGGTTATGACCGACAGACAGAATAGCAGGTTGAGGGTAGTGTTCCACCAGCCGAGATTGGCCTGATGCAATGCGATGCCGGCAGCCATGGCCTTACCTGCCAGGCCATAGTCGGCAAAACGAACATCGGCCAGAACCTTCCCGCTGAAGCGGTCAATATGCACGGTTCTGTCGCCGAATGGATTGCGGGTGTCGCCGTCGAGGGAATCGGCGGAGATCGTATAAACACCATCCGCATCCCGTGGCGCATTGATACGGAACTGTTCGGTGAAATCGTTTGCACGTGCGAAGGCCACAACCGTATCGAGATTGACAGGCATTCTCTTAGGCAGGCCGGGCTTGCCGGCTTCGGACCCTGAAAGTGGCAGCAGAGTCTGCTCAAGCACCCATGGCACCTCTTTCAATGCGCCGTGATTCATCGAAGCATGGGTCTTGTCCGAGAGCGGGACATTGTCGAACTTCCCCGCCGGGAAGGTGTTCCACGCCTGCACGATCTGGGTACCCCATATACCTGTCCAGGACAGGCCCGACAGCAGGAAGAAGAGGAGCACGATAGAAATGTAGAAGCCGAGGGAAACATGCAGTTCCCTCCAGAAGCCACGACCTCTGGTCAGGAGGTTCGGCAACAGCACCCGACGGAGCGTGCGCCCATTGCGCGGCCACCACATATAAAGCCCGGTCAGGACCAGCACGATGCCGAGACCGGCGGCCACTTCTAGTAGCCGATCTCCCACGTCACCCAGCAGCAGCGTGCCGTGGATGTTGCTTGCCCAGTAGAACCAGGTGTCGTCCTTGACGATCGTGTCGAGCACTTTCGGCCCGTGTGGGTCAACGGCGACGACGTTGTCGTTGTCGTTGCCGATGATGATGAAGACGGTGGCGCGGTTGTCCTCCTTCGGCACGACCATGAGCTTCAGGACGCCTCCGGGAACAGCGGAGACCGCAGCCTGAACCTGTTTCTCGTAGGACGCGCGTTCACCGCCCGGCGCCACAAAGTGCCTGGCGCCGAGAGACGTCGCAATCGAGTTACCGTAGATCATGATCAGGCCTGTGCAAGCAAGCACGAGCAAAAACGGGATGATAAAGAGGCCGGCATAGAAATGCCAGCGCCAGACGGCACGATATAGCCGGGTGCTGGCCGTCGCTTCGGGATGCGCCGCAAGGGTTGCAGTGGTCATAATACTTCCTTGAAACCGCTATTTCTCGGCTCGCGCCATCTTGTATGGATGAGTGACAGAGGCCGCATTGACACGCGGTCTCGTTTAGCTGCTCGACTTCGGTGATGTCAGTCCGACTTCAGGAGCGTTCGAATTTTCGTCAGGGCTGAGTTGGTGTCCTCGCCATACTCGATGGTGTCCTTGAGATACCCCTTACTGTCGACCAGGAAGACGGAAGCTGTGTGATCGTAGGTATAGTCACCATCGCTCGTGGGTACTTTCCTGACGAATATCTGCCATCCTTTGATTACCTTCTGCATTTCCGTTGGGTCACCTGTGATTCCGGTGATGCGGTCTGTGAAGTTGGATGTATAGCCATGCATGACCTCCACGGTGTCCCGTTCGGGATCGACGGTGAAGAAGAATGCCTTGAGCTCCCTGGCGGTTGGATCAAGCATTTTCATCCAGCCGGCCATCTCGAAAAGGGTCGTGGGGCAAATTTCGGGACAGTGCGTGTAGCCGAAATAGACAAGGGATGGGCGGCCCTCGAGCGCCTGTTGAGTAATGGGCGCGCCGAGATCGTCCGTGAGTTCAAACGGCACGTCGTATCTGGAATCAGATTCATCAGCCCGGCCCAGCAGGGTCCACGCGCCGAAGGCGAGCGAGGCGCAGATCACGGCGACGGAAAATATCATTCCGATGCGATGCTTCATTATATTGTCCAATCGAGAAATCGACGGGTTGCGGAATGTTGTCGAAACCGGCGCGTATAAGCCCCGGGCTATTCAATCGCACCTGTCGCGTCTAGGAGGGCTGGCTGAGGCAACTGCCGGCGACGGGGCCCACTGTGACGTCGATTTCGACAGGCCCTGACTTTTCGAAGTTCAAGGTTACCTTGCTGACTTGTCCTTCCTTGAGCGGGTCGGCGATGTCCATGAGCATCAGATGGTAGCCGCCAGGGGCCAGCTTGACGCTTTCGTGCGCCGGGATATCCAGGCCCTCTGGAAGCTCACGCATGATCATGACGTCATCGTCCATCGCCATTTCATGAATCTGGGCCTTTCCGGACCTCTCCGAACTGACCGCGATCAGCCTGTCGGCCGTCTGCCCGGTGTTGGTTATTGTCAGATAGCCTCCCGCCACCTGGGCGCCGGGCAACATTGCGCGGATGCAGGAATCGGACAGCTTCAGGTCGCCTATGCTGACCTCTGCTGCCGATGCTACCGTTGCACCACAAAACGTGATGAACGTCGTGGTCAGGAGAAGCGGCAGGAGCTTCTTCGCTTTCGCCGTTGGAATTTTCCTTGCCGCTGGAGAGGTGAGACAGTGTCGCATTCGTTAATGTCCCTTTGTTTAATTGAGGGTCCGCAAGTTGCGTTGCAGTCCGCATGGTCAGGTAGACGACCGGGCCGCGATTTTATTCCATGGCTTTGAAGGTCATTCCGAAGCCTGCCAAAAGCGCGGGACGCGGCGTCTATCTCGCTGGCGATGACAAGGAAAAGCCGCAGGGCGATCAGGAAAATCCAGTGCCAATGGAATAAAGCCGATCGCTTCGCCGTCTACGACAACGCAATCCCGAGGGCCATTCGTCGCGACCTGGCCCGGCGGATGAGCGAGGAACGATCTATCAAGGAGAGAGCGACCTTTGACGTCGCTCTGGCACAACATGCAACATCTAAAAACACTGGCCGCTTATCTCGTTTGTGCGCTGTCCGGAGCGGCCGTGATGGCGGTTATCCTGGCCGTTTTGTTGCCAGCAGTAGACGTGAAGTCGCCTTCCCGGCTTAGGCAACTGGTATCGAACGTGATGTCGGTTTGTAACATAGGCATAGAGAGTTTCGGCGACGAGGCGGCTTATCTCAGCGCCATGAACAATTCCATGGAACAGATGATGTATGACATGGTCGTTCCTCCCACCGGCGACCTCGATCGTGATTTCGTCCAGATGATGACGCCCCATCATCAAGGCGCGATCAATATGGCCCAGATCTATCTGCGCTTTGGTGGCAACGAGCAGTTGAAGCGCATTGCGCAGGAAGTCATCATCGATCAGTTGCAGGAAATGAACGTCATGCGGCTGGCCATCGGTGATGAGCCGCTATCTCCAGCGTTGGCACCAACGCAGGCGGGAAACTATTAAGGGGGCACACGGGATGAGCGTTGCCTTATCGTGGCTATATGAGCGCTCTAAAAGATTCCTTGGCGAGGACCCCAGAAATTTGTGGCCGCGAATACGGTACCGTTGCAAATTTCGAGCTGGGTAAAGTTGGCCTTAATTGAAGACGCAGTTACGTTACAAGGAACTTGAATTGCTCTTTGAGGGAGAGCGCCTTCGTTGAAGCAAACAGGCATTGCTGCTTGCGCATCATGTGAACAAGCTCAATGCCAGCGAGTGTGATATTGGCTGAGGCTTGGGTTTTGAAGCCAGCATGGATCGTATCCTGTGTTTGATGCGCCGATGATCCTGCTCGATGGCGTTGTTCATGTATTTGCTGAATCGGACCGCAATACGATGCCGATCATTACGTCGGGGAAATCCTGAATCACCTGTAAATATCGATAGTTGGAACCGTGTTCAAATTCTCGTCGCAAAAGTCGGTCGTAAAAGTCGCGCTTAAGTGCGTGATTTTTTGCGACGGCATTTTGCAACGGAACCGTTGGAATAGGTGTTGCTAAGCAGGAGAACACGTTCAATGGCTTCACAACATTCTCGGCCTCCACCGGCCCCAGCTAATCAAGTTCGTCATTTCCGAGGCTGCCGACCAGCCACGAGATTACATGCGGCGCCGGCCCAACTTCAACAGAGATGGACCGGCGTCGATGCGGCTTAGTAATCGGTGATCTTTTTCATGTAGCGGCGGCCATCCAGCATGACTTGCTCACGCTTCGCCGCCAGTTTATAGGCAAATTTCCAAAGGGCATCGAAGAAAATCAACGGCACGAAATATCCCTTGAAAGTGTCATCTATGCCAGTGAGATCGAGTTTCGCCGCATCCAACACCAGCATATTGTCCGGCTCACCGAACCGGTACAGGAACTCTTGGCCGCGCTCGGCTAGCGCACGCGTTTCATCGAGACCGATCATGACGACGAAACAGGCATTCTTGTCGACGACCTCGAACGGGCCATGGAAGAACTCATTGGCGTGGATAGCTTGCGAATTGATCCACAGCATTTCCATAAGCACGCAGATGGAGAATGAATAGGCAGCGCCATAAACCGGACCGCTGGCCATGGTGTAAATGACTTTTTCGCGGCCATAACGCTCGGCATATCTGGTAAAGGTTTCCTCAAAATTCTGCTGCCCGCGTTCGATAGCCGGTTGCAGTGCCGGCAGGCTTTCCAGCAACTTTGGCAGCAGGCTGGTCTCGTCGCGTAAATCAACAATGCCGGCCAGTAACATGTAAAGCACGCTGTAATTGCTGTCGGCGCCATTGATCGGAATGCCGGTGGTGTAGGACGCTTGGTATTGCAGTACGTGGTCGGCGGCGACGGCGAGCGGCGATTGCGGATCCAGCGTCAGGGAGATGACACGGGCACCCCGGCTACGGGCATGTTTTGCCGCCCGCACCGTTTCCTTGGTCGTGCCGGTTTGGGAGCACAGAATGACAATGGCGTCGCTGTTGAGGCGACGCGGGTCGCGTGTGACGAACTCGTCGCCATTATAGACATCAGATGTCAGCTGCCCCGAATGGCGATCCAGAAAATACTTGCCTGGATGCATGATTGACAGCGATCCGCCGCAGGCAACCAGAAACACATGCGAAAAATCCCGCTGCGCAAGCGCATTCAAGGTTTCGGCAATATCGGTAGGAAGTTGTTTGGGCATTCTGTTCCTCTTTTCAGTCTCTTGAAGAGCATGGCTGCGCCGATCGGCAGCCTTTCCTGTCTGGTGCAACGCCGGTCCGGTATCATTCCGGCGATGCGTTGACAGTTCTACTTTAGTGTGCGAACGTTCTCACATCTTGTCAATTGGGAAAATGAGAATGATCAAAATCGCGGCGATGGGCGATAATGTGGTCGATTGTTACATTTCGCGCCGGGAAATGTATCCAGGCGGAAACTGCGTCAATGCTGCCATTCATATGAGCCGTTTCGGCGCCGAGGCGGCCTATATCGGTGCAGTGGCTGCGGACGCTGCGGGAAGGATCATTCAGGCCGCGCTGCGTGCCGAGGGCGTTGACACGTCGCATCTGCGCATGGAAGCCACGGGCAAGACGGCGTATTGCATCATTGGTCATCGCGGCAATAATGACCGTTATTTCATCCGCTTTGATCTCGGAGTGTCGATGTTTGAGCCGAGCGCTGCCGATATCCAGTTTGCGCGCCGGTTTGATGCCGTCCATATCGGTCAGTCGAGTGGCCTTGATGGCTGGCTGGACGCCATTGCGCCGCAACGCCTGTCCTATGATTTCTCCACCCGCCGCGACGTTGAACACTATCGGCGCATCGGCCCGAAATGTTTTCTGGCCGCTGTTTCCGGCGGTGAGCTGTCACCGGACGAGGTCGCGACGACCATTGCCTGCCTGCGGGAGAGCGGGGCGTGTTGGGTGCTGGTCACCCGCGGCGCCGAAGGCGCAGTTCTTGCCGGTGCGCAAGGGGTATTTCATGCCGAAGCAACGCCGGTTGTGGCGGTCGACACCTTAGGCGCTGGCGACAGTTTCATTGCCCGCACCCTTTATGGCCTGGTGAAAGGCGAGGCGCCGGCAACATTGCTACAGGCCGCGTCGCGCGTCGCTGCGGCGACATGCGGCCAATATGGCGGCACTGGTCATGCCGCACCGATCGATCTCGGCGAGCCGATAGCGGAGTTGCAGGACTGAGTCTTCGACGCATGGCCTGTTACGGTTGAGACCGGTTGAATCAACCGGGATGGTGGGCGAGCGAACAGCGCGGCTGCCATTCGGCATGCAGCACGATATCCTGCTGCGCCCGGTCAGCGCTATCGAGCCGCTCCAGCACCAGACGGGCCGCAGCTTCGCCAACCTCGAGCAGCGGTTGCCGGATGGCCGACAGTTTCGGAGTGAAGAACGACATCCAGTCCAGATCGTCGAAGCAGACCACGGAGAGTTGCTGCGGAATGAGAATATCGAGTTCACTGATGGCAAGCATGGCGCCAGCCGACATCAGTCCATCGGTGGTAAACAGCGCCGAAGGCCGGTTTTCCCCGGTCAGCAACGCGATGGCGTGCTGACGGGCAATATCGATCGAATAGCTGCCCACTTGGGCTACGAGGCCCGGATCAAAGGCGATGCCGGCTTCCTCATGCGCTTCAATATAGCCGAGCAGACGCTGCCAGCTTGGATAAAGCAATGAAATATCGATTTTCTTGTGCTGGCGGTCGTGAAGAAATGCGTTGAGATTCTTGTAGCGGCCATGTTCGAGTTCCGCCAGTACGCCAATGCGACTATGGCCGTCGAGAATCATTTGGGTCACTGCAGCATGGGCGGCCTGACGGCCATTGACGGTCACCGAATCCGCCTTCAATCCCTTAACGCGGCGATCGATCTGGACAACCGGGCAGCCGCTGGCAACGACATCATGCAGGTGCTGCGCCTTGAGAATATCACAGGGTGCAATAATGATGCCGTCGACCTGCTTTTCGCGCAAAAGATCCACTGCCTCCAGCTCTCGATCGATTGCTTCATCGCTGTTGGTGACGATCAGGCCGAAACCACGCGCCCGAACCACATCGGAAATACCGCGCAGAATGCTGGCGTAAAACGGGCTTTGCATGTCGCCCGCAACCACGCCGATGGTCTTGCTGCGCCCGGTGATAAGACTGCGTGCTAACAGATTGGGGCGATAGCCCAGCATATCAGCGGATTTCTTCACCTTGTCGCGGATTTCCTCGCTGGTGTAGCCATAGCCGCCCAATACACGTCCGGCGGTCGCTGTACTGACGCCGGCCAGGCGCGCCACATCAGCAATCGTCGTCTTTTCGGCACGTCGTTCACTCATGTTTGCGCGTTCCTTCCAAGCAGTGTCATGCTGCTCAATACCTGTGCCGTTTCATAGGCGAAGATTGCCCTGACCTCAACTTTCATCTTGACTGATGCGATCAATCGATGGCTATAATGTGAGAACGTTCGCATATCATTATCAGCAACGCAAGTAGAAGACGAGCCTCGCAAGGGGATAAAATTCAAGTCATAGGGGAGATAAATGTCCAATAGTCGCAAAACCGCATCGCGGCGCTTGACGGTAGTGCTGGCAGCGCTGGCCACGGCCATCAGCTTCACGTCGTTGCATGCCGAACCAATCAAGGCGCTCCAGGACGCCGTGCCAGAGAATTACAAGAAGGGCGTCAAGATTGCCGCCTTCAATGACTGGCCGCCCGACGAATTTGTCGAAGACGGCGTCCTGAAGGGCTGGAGCATCGACATGGCTAACGCCATGTCAGAACGCATCGGCGTGCCATTCGAGTTTACCGCAACCAGTTTTGACGCCATCATTCCCGGCTTGGCCAGCAAGCGCTTTGACGCCGGATTTTCTTCCTTTGGCGTAACGCCGGAACGGCTCGATTCGCTTGATTTCATTCCTCAGCGCAAGGAAGGCACGGCATATGCCTTTCTGAAAGGCAAGGATTTCGCCATCAAGTCGGAAAAGGATCTGTGCGGCCACAGTGTTGCCGTGATGACCGGCGCTTGGGACTACCAGTATCTGAAGGAAAAGAGCACGGAATTGTGCGAATCCGCGGGTGAGAAGCCGATCAACCTGCAGCAATTCACCACCCAGAACGCCGCCGAACTGGCTGTATCCTCGGGGCGCGTTGAGATGGTGGCGGCCGGATCGGCAAAAATGCATTATATGGCCAAGATTACCGGTCGCTTCAGCGTATCCGAACTGGTCAGCAATCCGGTCTTCAACGGCATTGGCGTGCGCAAGGGCGATGCGCTCGGGCCAATTTTCCGTGATGCCATCCAATCGATGATCGATGACGGCTCCTACAAGGAAATCATGGCAAAGTGGGGCGTTGATGGTGCTGGCACCCTGGAAAAGGCAGTTCTGATTACCAAGGACAATCCGGAGCCAAAATAGTCCGGCCTAATGAAGAAGAGCGCCAGCCAGTAGGCGACGGCGCGAATACAGTCCCGGTCCATCACGCAAGGGCCGGCCTGAAACGGGGCCGGCGGGTTTGGTGAGTTCGAATACGAATTTCGCTAAACACGATACGGTAGTCTGGAGTAAATCATGGCAAGAACAGCAAAGACGGTCGTGCACCGGCCGGACATACATAGTGTCAAACCGATAGCCGTGCGCCATCCGTCGCGATGGATCACCGGTACCGCGCTCATCCTGATCGCATTGAGTTTTGTCAGTATGCTGGCGACCAATGAGAACCTGCAATGGAACATTGTCGTCAGCTACATGTTTCATCCCGACATTCTTGCCGGCTTGGCGCGCACGCTGTTCCTGACTTTTGCCGCAATGATCTTCGGCTTTGCCATTGGCATCATACTGGCCGTGATGCGCCTGTCGGCCAATCCGGTGCTGCAATGGGCAAGCTGGCTGTGGATATGGTTCTTTCGCGGCGTTCCGCCCCTGGTTCAGCTGATTTTCTGGTACAATCTGGCGCTGCTGGTTCCCAGTCTGACCATTGGCATCCCGCTCGGGCCGACCTTTTGGTCCTGGGACATGAACACGCTGATCACGCCGATGAGTGCAGCACTGCTTGGCCTGTCCTTTACAGAAAGCGCCTATGCTGCCGAAACCATCCGGGCTGGCATCCAGGCGATCAATCCGGGCCAGACCGAGGCCGCCGCGACGCTTGGCATGACGCGGTTTCAGATCATGACGCGCATCGTGCTGCCGCAGGCAATCCGCATCATCATTCCGCCGATCGGAAATGATACCATTTCAATGCTGAAATTCACGTCGCTGGTCAGCGTTCTGGCCTTGCCGGATCTGCTCTATTCGGCGCAGATGATCTATTCGCGCACCTATCAGACCATTCCGCTGCTGATCGTGGCCACGATCTGGTATCTCATCCTGTCAACCGCCCTGACCATCATCGAACACCAAATCGAGAACCACCTGAAGTCCCGGCAGACCATCCGTTCCACGTCATTCTTGTCCCGACTGCGGCCCTTTAAATTTGCGCTTGGATATCAAAAATGAACGAAACATCCGCGACAGTGCCACTGCTGCAGGTAGAAAAACTGACCAAATCTTTTGGCGATCACCGGGTGCTCGACGGCATCGATATGATGGTGGAAAAAGGTGACGTGACCTGCATTGTCGGGCCATCCGGTTCCGGAAAAAGCACATTGCTGCGCTGCCTGAACTATCTCGAAGTGCCGGATTCTGGCGCCGTGTTGCTGGAAGGTGAGCCGATCGGCATGCGTTGGCAGGGCGAGCGGCTCTATACGTTGTCCTTCAACGAACTGGCGCACCAGCGCCAGAAAATGGGGATGGTGTTTCAGGGCTTCCATCTGTTTCCCCACAAGACCGTGGTGGAAAATATCATTGAGGCGCCGATGATCGTACGCAAGACCAGCCGCCAGGCGGCCACCGCGGCGGCGTTGGAACTGCTGGAAAAAGTCGGCCTTACCGAGCGTGCCAATTATTATCCCGACCAGCTTTCCGGTGGGCAGCAGCAACGCGTGGCGATTGCCCGTTCGCTGGCAATGCAGCCGCAGCTGATGCTGTTTGACGAACCGACATCAGCTCTTGATCCGGAACTGGTCGGTGAGGTTCTGGCGGTGATGCGCCAGCTGGCCGAAGACGGCGTGACCATGATTGTTGTCACGCATGAAATGAACTTCGCCCGCGAAGTCGCCGACCATCTGATTTTCATGGATGGTGGCGTGATTGTTGAATCCGGCCCGCCCAAAAAGGTGATGGGCAATCCACAACATCCGCGTACCAGAAGTTTTCTGGCGCGCGTGGCCTGACAGGAACGAATGATGATAACTCTCAATTCACAGCAAACCGATGCCGCGCTCGATTATCCAGGATTGATTGAAGCCTTGCGTCAAGCGCATGCCACCGGCAAACGACCGCAAAGCGACACTACTGTACTTCAGGACCGGCAAAGTGCTGACAACCAGTTCGTGTCCCTGGTAGCGTGGCTCGAAGGCGAGGCTGTTGCCGTCAAACTGGTCGGCGTTTTCCCTGCGAATGTCAAACTTCCTGTGGCCCAACCCTCGATCCAAGGCACGGTAACGCTGTTCAGCGGTCAGACCGGCGAAGCGCTGATGGTCTGCGACGGTGCCATTGAAACCTTCAAGAAGACGGCGGCAGATTCGGCGCTTGGCGCCAGCCTGCTGGCACGCAAGGACGCCAGTACCTTGCTGGTGGTCGGCGCCGGGGGGCTAGCGCCACATGTGGTGCAGGCTCATTGCGCCAGCCGACCATCGATCCGCCAAGTCTTTATCTGGAACCGCAATTTCGACAAGGCGGAAAAATTGGCTGGTCGGCTTGACATTGCCGGCGTCGACATCGCTGCCGTGCAGGATCTCGATGACACCGTCGCCAAGGCGGACATTATATCCTGTGTCACCATGTCGACGAGTCCGCTCGTCAAGGGAAGACTGCTGAAAGAGGGCGCTCATGTCGATCTGATCGGCGCCTATATGCCAGACATGCGAGAAGCCGATGATGACGTGTTCCGTCGTGCGGGACGGGTGTTTGTCGATACGCGTCATTGTTGTGATGGCTCGGGCGAACTCGGCATTCCGCTTGCCACCGGTCTGATCAGCCGCGAGCAGATCGAAGCCGATCTGATCGAGCTGTGCCAGGCAAAACATCCGGGTCGGAGCGACGACCGCCAGATCACCGTCTACAAGAATGTCGGCGGCGGGCATCTCGATCTGTTTGTCGCGCAATATCTTTACAGCACTCTTTAGGAGGTATGCCACGTTAACAGGCGTGGGATTGCGCACGGGATGGCTAGCGGATAATTTGTAGACGACAGCAGATATCAGCAGCATTAAGCCCTGATGGCGACTTTCCGGTTGCCGTGACGCATATCGTTGCAATGATACTGGAGGTGCGATGACCTATAATATTCTGTGTTTTCTACATGTGATCGGGGCAACGGTTCCACTGGGTGAACATCGGCGCAGGGGTCGAGCGCATCTTCCGGCGGGAGGGAGGAGCTGAAAGTGCCGCACAAGCAACCTAAGCGCAGTCGTTTGTGGCTGAACGACAGTTCGTGCATCCGGCTTCGGCCGGAATACCCCAACCATGTCTGGTCCTACGGCTTCGTCGAGGACCGTACGCACAATGGCAGGAAATCCGGATGCTCAATGTGATCGACGAGTTCACACGGGAGTGTATCGCCATTCGCGTCGAGAGGAAACTGAAGGCAGTTGATGTCATCGATGTGCTTTCCGATCTCTTCATTCTGCGCGGTATTGCTCGCGTTAGCATGAAAATGGCAGGCGACAAGGCGCTGCCCTTCCGTGTCACCACGGACGGCGAAACCGTCAGTGGCAAGTTCGCCGCGGTGAAAAAGAGCCATGAATTCACCTTTGTCCCGCGGCGGCCCCTCATCGACCGTTAACTCGGCCGCGGGGGGCATGGGTATTGTGCAGGGCGGATCGGTGTCGCGGCAGTTGAGGCGGCAGAAGGGGTTGGGACTATGACGATAGTTATGACTGGGTTGCCGCCTAGCGATAAAAACTTGATGGAGGAACCCCGAAATGTCTCCGAAACATCGCGGTAAACGCGCTCTGACTGGCGTATCCGCACTCGAATGCGACATCGATTACGCGCTCGCCACCCGCTAGCCTTTGAAGTGCATACACCAAACGCGCCTGCTCGCGCCATTGTGCGAAGGTCATGCCCGTTTCCTTGACGAAGAGCTGGTGCACTGTCTTGGCGGTCACGTTTAGGCGTTTGGCCCATTCACTGGCGGTCGAAACATCGCAAGGATGCCGGCTGATTGATTCGCAGATGAACTTGACTCGCGGCTCTGAGGGTAAGGGAAGATGCAATGGCAATACATCCGAGACTTGGACTACCTCCGCCAGCAGGCGCATGAGGTGCCTGAGATTGTGGATTGATGAAAATGGAAGACGCTGCATTTAAAAATGGCAATCGGGACGTTCTGCTGCGGATCGCGGAGGCTCTGGAGCGACTTACACCTCCGGTCCGTTCTTCCGGTCTTGAAGAGATCGCCGAGGGTTATCTTTGGCAGGCCGGAGAAACGCGCTTAAAACCCGTTACGCATATTTCGCGGATCGACATTGATCTGCTCAAGCGCGTGGATAGTCAGCGGGCAACTCTACTTAACAACACAAGGCACTTTGCACGCGGAGAGCCAGCGAACAACGCTTTGCTATGGGGTGCACGCGGCACAGGAAAATCATCCTTGGTTAAGGCGGTTCATGCCACCGTGAATCACGAGTTTGCCAAAGCAGATGCTCCTGTCGCGCTGGTTGAAATCCAACGCGAGGATATTGGGACTCTTCCTGAATTGCTGGCGTTGCTCGAAACAACCGAGGAAAGACGCTTCATCCTGTTTTGCGACGACTTATCGTTTGACGCAGGAGACGCCGCATACAAATCTTTAAAGGCGGTCCTCGATGGCGGCATCGCTGGACGACCAGAGAATGTGATCTTCTACGCCACATCAAATCGCCGACATATCCTCGCGCGTGACATGATTGAGAACGAGCAGGCAACGGCAATTAATCCCGGTGAGGCGGTGGAAGAAAAGGTATCGCTCTCGGATCGGTTTGGCTTGTGGCTCGGATTTCATAATGTCGATCAGGACGGTTATCTCGACATGGTTCTGGGTTACGCCGAGCATCTCAAAGTCGCCGTGGACCCGGAAGAATTGAAGCGCCGCGCGCTCGAATGGGCCATGCAACGCGGTTCGCGTTCCGGTCGAACGGCTTGGCAGTTCATCCAGAGTCTGCCTGCGAACTCGCTAAACCGAAAGGCAAGCGGCTAAGCTGATGCGACGGCCGGTTGCATCGATAATTGATCGTCAACGGGGGGCGACTTCATTGGGATCGCGCATTCCCCTCGCATCCCTGATCCACGCTTTCACCGAGCCGCGAACGTACTCGGAGTCAGCCAGCCCAGTGTCAGCGCAAGGGTCAGGGCATTGGAGGAAGACCTTGGTGCCGCATCGAAGAAAGGTTGGTCGACGATCAGTGGAAAGGCTCCGTCGGCGCGAATTCACATATCGGACGTGTTTCTTCTTCAGTTTGAACGACACCCTGTTCCATACATTGTTGCCGATATATTTTTTATTGATCAGAATCTGATGGGCCGTGCCTCTCGTCCAAGTGCGGCCCAGATCCGTGACGATGCCGCGGGCATTGAGCTCGTTAGCGATCTGCCGGCCCGGGATAAGGTCTTCGACGAAGCGTTGATAAATCTCGTGCACCACGCCGGCGACCTCATCATCAGGACCGGCAATCAGTACGATATGATCGGTTTGGATGAGCTAAGGTTGGTCATACCTGTACCGCTAATGAATGTCGGTATCGGTAGTTGCATGCTCCGCAACCAACGATCAACCCGCCGCACGGGAGCGCCACCGTGATTGGTCCACAGTCAAGAAGTTGGCGTAGTCCGAGAGACGTATGTGCCGGGTATCACGATCAGCATCGTTGCTCGACGTCATGGCAATCCTGCAATCACTCTAGCTGTGATGGTCATCACTTTGCGGTGTTGTTTATCCGCTGGCAACCAGATTATGGATAATCTTACGGCGCCGCTTCGTCTGTATAGATTGCGAACGCATTATGAAGATGTAGACCAATAATATCCGCGAGATTTTCCTACAGAAATACAGATCAAAAATATATATAATAATTATCTCATTTTTATTGGTTTTTGAAGTTTATCTTGTTCTAAATTTGGGTGGGTTTTTCGTTATGTTAATATAAAAATCAGAATTACACGCATCGACTGAAAGGGATTCAAAGGGAGGTAACTGTTAAATGGCTCACGTATTGGGGAGGGTTGGTATATGAGATTGCATTGGGTTTTTTGCTATTTACTTCATAATCAGGCATGTATTTGATTTGAAATAGAACTCGAGGATGTTGCTATTTCTGGTAGTGTGATGCGTATTCTAAGGATTGTTGTGGGATTTGCCTTGTCACCTCTGGCGTCATCAGGCGTGCTGCAAATCTTTGTCGCGGGAGGCTTTCGGGGCTTCCCGATCATAGTCATCAGCTATCCATTCGCATTAATTCTCGGAATACCGGCATTCTTCATTGCCCGATATCTCGGATGGCTGAGTTTGAGGGTGGCGCTCCTTGCCGCCCATGGCGCGGTCGCTGCGGGGCTATTTTGGATTGTCGCCTTGAGGCGAAGCAGCGGCCGGTGAGTCCAATCTCTGTTGACGCACAAAAGAAAGTCCATGGAAATAGTTAAACGCAAAATGACACTCGCAGACTGGTGTGTGACGACCGCAGGGTTTGCGTTGGGCTTATTTGTCGGATTGATCATCGGTGGGATGATCGTCCTGCTATACAGTGGACTTTGGATGCTCGTAGTTTTAGCCTTGCCGTTACTCCTTTTCCAGTTTCTGTTCGAAGGGATAATTGTTGGACTTGTGGTGCTCTGGCAGCGCTGTCGCGGGCGTCCGCCCGAGTCTGATCCGATTCCAAACAACCTGCCCACTGATCGTCCATGGTTGCGTCGCTATAGTTTCAGCATCGGGTTTGTCGTCGGCGCTGTGTATGGCCTCGTCACGATGCCGCCCTTCTAGCCCGCCCCCCGCCACGTTTTCCGCGGCCAGGAGCAGGATCGGATTTGGTTGGAACGTCGTTTCACCCTCTTCCCGGATGAACTCCATAATCATGAGAACGGAGATTTCGGAATAATGCATTGGATTTTCGCGTTTGGCATATTGGTTTCACTGCTTTTTGTTTTTGTAATTTCCTATAAGAACAAACCACCGCAAGGCCCTAACCGCTTTGGCGAGACAGCTTCACCTGTCGACTTTACAACTGCGGTTCGGAGATTCTTTACCGGATACTTCGATTTCAAAGGCAGGGCGAGCCGCACGGAATTCTGGTATGCGATGCTTTTCTATGTGCTGATGCTATTCGTGCTCGGCCAGCTCAACCTTCCAGACATTATTGTTTCGATCTTGCTGCTCGTTACGATGATACCGTTTTTTTCAGTCACAGCACGGCGCCTGCACGACACAAACAGAAGCGGTTGGTTTCAGCTCGTGTCGTGGTTCATGCCGGTTGGCACGATCGTTGCCCTGTTCTGGTTCAACGAACCGGCACGCGATTAGACGGAAAGGAAGCGAAATGGGAAAGCTGGTTCAGTTAACAGTGTGCGATAGTGCGGTGGAGCGCGCAACACTTCGATCTCTCATGAAAGTAAAGGCATATTTGCCTTTTCATTCTCACCTGGGCGTAGCCGAAAAGTAAGATCAGAAAAATGAACACACTGAAACCGAGCAAGCCGGCACGTCGATGGACTTTTCGTGTCCCTTTGGTGGCCTGGTTTATTCTTGTACCATGGATATTGATATGGTGCGCACTTGCAATCTGGGTTTCTATCTGGGCAGGAATGCTGAATGCCGCTGTACTGGGCAGATTATCAGCTTATTTGATCGTTCTGATAGTCCCTTACGCGATCACATGGCTGCTTTGGCTGGTGTTCGGGCGATCACAAAAAATCGCTTCCATCGCTTTCGTGTCAATGCTGCTGATCATGGCAGTCAGCATATTCGGCCCCAAACTTGCGGAAATTGGCAGGCAAGCCCGCGAAAATGAAATACATAGTCAGCTGCCGCGCCCGGCGAATATAAAGGAATGGCAACATAAATTCGGTGAGCTGGTTTCCCCTAAAATCCGGACCCTTACACGTTCGCTGAAAGATAGCATTGCCGATGGAAAAACACCCTCGGGCCTGACCATGGTAGATTTAAAGTTAAGCCGGGACGGGAAACTGATTGACGCGAAAATCAGCCAGAGTTCGGGCGTGGAACGTCTCGATGAGGCAGTTTTGGAGATGGTCACAGAGCAGAAGCATTTTCCCAGGCCGTCTCCGGATATGCGCGGCGATCCCGTTTTCATTCAGTTGCCTGTTGATTTCAGAACAGAATGATCCGCAAGGAGCTACCATTTTTGTCAGTAGTCTTCTTCTCGATCAACATCGGTATCGCCCGCGCGACAATCTCTTGCCGTTCGTCTTGACGATCCTGACTATCGCTTTTGGCCTTGAACGTCAGCAATACTGTTTGGACAACTGCCTTGTCATGGCGTAATCCGCAGCGGGACTTCAGTTTCAAACCGTGCTGGTTGGCACCAGACGACCACCCAGACATTGCACCGGAACTGGCCGCTGATATGGCTCAAGCCCGGGAGCCGCCGGGGCTAGAAGAGCCTATCACAGAAGATACAAGCTTGTTGCTCCCAGACCTTGTTGCTCCGATCAACTCAAAGCGACTGTAAAAGTAAGCGCTTACCGGAAGTCAGGCCCTACGGATGAGAAATATGCCAGTGCTAGTACCGCGCCCCACAGTGTGGCTGACAGTTGCAATATGGCCGTTCCCATACCGGACGAGAGCGAAGGGCCGAGGAATGGTAGAGCGACGAGCATGACGATGGTCGTACAGACCCCCAACCATCGTCCCCATTTCTTGAAAAAGAATAATGCCACCGGTGGAATGACGATTGCAGCAAGCGATGCTGCTGCCAGAGACAGAAAAACGGCGGGACTGTACACAAATGGAGGCAAAGCCTCCCTGGCATATGCCGCTGCAAGTTCATCCGAAACTTGTGCTGGGAAGTATACAGTGTCAACGGCTGCGGCGGCGAGCGACAGGGCATAGCAAAGTATCAGAATGCGAAAGCGCGCTTTTGTCATGGACAATTTTCCAGTGGTGTTTCGTTAGAGCTTGGTTTTCAAATGAATGCGCGCCTTAATCGTCAGCAAAAGGGTTGATCGTTAGTCTGAAGTGGTACTCGAGGGAAACGATCTTGCCGCTTTTGTGAGCCTGTGATGTAAACGCTCATCGGCTGACGTCTCGTCCAACGCCGCTTTTATTGCTTCCTGTCCGGTCTTTCGCGTCATCACGAGACCGTAAATGGCGGCCTCGCTTACTTTTTCATCGTCAGTCCGCTTCAGGATGGCGATATAAGCGGAGGGCAACCGTGGATCATTACGAAAGCGGTTGTTTGTAACCCTCATCAAATCGCTGATTTCATCCGGATCGTTCGAGGCCTGCAGCACAGCAAAAAGCTGTTTTTTACCGGGCTCGCCGGTCGCCAGTAGCGCGGATACAAGCTCGCTTCTCTCCTCAACCCTGTGCGCCCGTTCGAAAGCGCTTGCAAGAGCGGCGGCGACGCGCTCGCTGCCGTCGGTTTGCTTCCTGACTTTACCGGCCGCAAAACTCAATTCGACTTCTGTTCGGGCGGAAGCCAGGTCTTTCAAAGCAGATTCAAGCAAAGCGCCGTTTTTTATGCCCGCTCTGTCGAGTGTACGCGCAGCTGACCGACGTGCGTCAGCATTGTCGGATTTAAGCAAGTCGTGCATTTTGGCAATCGACCGTTCGGTGAGTTCCGTATCGGCGAGCAAATGTGCCAGATCTCCACTGAACCTGTCATTGGTGCTGGCGTAGAAAGCGTTCTGTACGAGAGCCAGAACCTTTTCCCCCTGATAAATGATCGCTGCCGAAGTCGTTGCACGCAAGGCCTCGTTTTCCGTTCGCTCCAGCAGGGCTAGTAATCCTGGTCCGAATTCAGCCGGATGAGGGGCTACAACGCTAAAATTGGCAAGATTGGCTTCAAGTTGCGGATTTCTCGTCTCAAAAAGCAGTCGTCCGGTAAGAGAGACCAGTTCAGGCGGCAACTCGATCGCTTCGCGCTTGAATTTCATCGGACCAACAATACTGGCAAGGAGATAGGTGACATCTATGCGTTCATCGTCGTTCTTCGCTGCAGCGAGATGTTCTGTCAGAACAGGCAGAGCGTCGCGACCAAGAGTAATAACGCTGCGTGTTGCAGCATAAAATGCTTCTTCGCTTTGGGCAGACGCCATCGCATCAAAAGCTTTTTGAACAGACGTTTCAATTGTGTCAGCCCGGGCCGGAGTGCTCGCGAACAAAAATACGGCAATCAGGCAGGCGGGTAAAACGGAGTGCTTCATTGTATGTAGCGTTCCTGAATTTGAGTTTTCCGAGGGCTATGATGTTTAGAAAAGGCCGCTGCGATCAATTCCAGGGCCCAGAACAACGAACTTAATAGTCATTGCGACGCCATAAGGCGATGAACCAGAATAGCCCTGCGACAACTGTGCCATGGGCAGCAAGGAGAGCAAAACCAAGCATTATTGAAAGCGAACGGCCATGAAGTCCGTCGAGAGCAAGCAGGAGCCCAGCGAATACTCCGAGGCTCGCGCCGCCTGAAAGTACAGCCTTCAGACTCAGCCAGCCAAAATATCGGGCGATGAAGAATGCGGGTACTCCGAGGATTATTGCCAATGGGTAGCTGTACACGATGATCGGGAAGCCCCGAAAACTTCTCATGACAAGGATTTGCAGAACTCCTGACGCAAGAGGTGACAAAGCAAATCCCAAAATGATCCTCGCTACGGCCATCATATCCCCAACGCGGGGCGCCGCCCCGGTGACCACCTGAGAGCCAGCAGGACTGTGACGCAAACGATAAGCATCCCGCCACCGGGAATGAACGAAAAAGATGTAGCCTGTTTCAGAAAGCCCAGACCAACGCATACCAGTATCTGAATACCGGCCACGACCAGCAGGATCGATCTGATGTCACTCCGGGCGACGTCAGGCCGGACGATCGAAATGAGCCGATAATAGGCGTAAACAAAAAACGGAATGAGAACGGCGGACAACACCAGAGACACCACGTTCAGCAGCTGCGGTGCATCGGAAAACAACTCCGGGATGAATAGCGAAGGAATGACGAACAGATAGCCTGCAACAATATTGGCGAGAAATGGCGGCCAGAGCAGAACCGCCATCGATAATGTTGGCCTCGCTTCATCACCATTTCCAGATAACAGTACGTTGGCGACAACGATCATCGAAACTGCGAAAACGATGATAAGGACGGCAACCAGCCAATCCAGGGAAGATACAGCACCAAAGCGTGTCATTTCAAGCGCCCCGATGAGTTCTCCCGGAAACGCACAAATCAGCGACACCGCCAGCAGCAACCAGAAGCCATTGCCCAGATGGGGTATACGCGCCATGCCTGCCAGCCAAATCATTAATGCGGAAGTACCGACGAATGACGCAACTCCGGTAACCACCAAGCCGGGAGAACCATTCAGGAGTCCCATGGCTGCAAGCGCGCTCACGATGCCATATCCCTGTATGGCAGCGAGAGCGAGGATAATAGACCTGATGATCATGCTTGTAAGAAAGGTATTTTCCGAGGAAGCCCTCTGCCATAGAGCGAACGAAGGAAAGACCAGTTTCGCGATTTCTGCATAAGCGAACACGGTGAAGAGCGGCATGACCCCAAGGGCAACGACAGAAAACCTCATCATCTCACCGTTGGATGAGTAGGCCATCTGTTCATCCAGGGCGGTTGTATTGACACCAGGCAAAGGAACTCGCGAGCCAAGAAGAATAATGATGGCTACTGTCACGAAAACTACAACGGAATTCCATGAAGAACTCATTGATTTGCGGTGCGATAAAGAATCAGAACTCATATGATTAATCTTAATCAATCCTCATCACATCTCAACATTCGTTAGAATGTGAAGGACTTGGCGACCGTACTGTACCATGAGCAGCTTTGCTAACTAATAGGTGTTGGGCTATTGTTGAAAATCAGTAACGCTGTTCTGGAGCAATTGTCGTATGGCGTTTCCTGTTCTCCATTAATTTTGGAGGCCATCCCTTTTTCGTCGTGAATTGCGATCCCGAATGGCGGAAACCCGTGCCGTAGAGACTGCTTCAAGGTCAAGAATGAGACGATAGATGAAAGGAATTGAATGCCGAAACCTTTGAGACACGTCGTGTCCCTGGCAGTTCTTGGCGTTCTCGCAGCCGCTCCGGTTTCGGCCCAAGAGCTGCAGGAAAGCATAGTCCTATCCGTCTCACCGAAAATGGTGCGGTGGGCCGATGTCTATAAAGTGCGGCCGACGCGACCGGATGATCCTTATTATCATGTGCGGGTTATTGAGCGGCAAAAGGACTGGAAAGTCTGGCAGTTCAATGAGCTGGCCTTTCATATGGCCGTAACCCCGAAAGCGCTGGAAACGAGCCGCATCGACAAGAAGGCGAAAGTCTATAGTTACAAGGACGTGGAGATTCGAAGCGCATATCATCGTTGGCTGGAAGAGCCAGAAACACGGTCCGAAGTTCCCGTTTGCGATACGGACATTCTGAGTTGCATTAAATAACTACCGCCGCAATAAACGAGGAGCCGCCCATGCATAGTTTGATCTATGGTGCACTTCTATCCGCGACGCTCTGCAGCGCGTCGGCTGCTGCCGATGCCGGTGGTGTTGCCTTTCAGAATGAACTGGCGACATGTGTGACCCTCAAAGCCGCAAAACCTGTGACGAAAACGAACATCGTCTCAGTCAACACCAGTTTTCAATTACACAAATCAATTGGTGACTGCGGGTGCTTTTCGGCGCGGGCGACCTATACGAGCAGCGTCGATATAGGAGGTGTGCGAGGCGTATTGCAGCAAGGCGTTATCGTGATCAGAGGGGACGCGACGAAGACGCTCGTTCTTGCGAGCGACCTAGGTTTGGTCGCCAATCGGGAAATCCAGGTCCAATTGACTTGCGCAGGTCCAGCATAGGGCATCGTTCCGACATCGCGAATTTTCGTACCGCACCGAAAGGCCCGCCTATGCTCAGAAAACTTGTTCTTTTGGCGATTTTAATAGCAACGACGTTCGGCGTCAGCGGGATGGTTAATGGGTGGCCCAAAACCGCGATAACTTGCGGCGTCATCGTGTTGTTCCTGATTATAATCTTTTTTGTTTTCGAGAATTTGACAAGAAGATATTATCGTAAGAACGAGGAATGACAAGGAACTTTGCAATCGTTACAAACTATTCCCGGCTAGACAGACAATGGCATTATATAATTGTAAGGTGATAAGTGAAGCGGAGGGTACGTCAGTGCCATCGGAGTTGCTAAAAAGCCTTCAAGCTATATTCCCGACATTTGGAAATGCAGAACTATTGGCAGAGATTGAAACGGAGTACGTCGGACTGCACGGCGTGATGCGGCATTTTACTGAATATTTTGGCGCATTGGCTCATACATTTACAAAAGATCAGCTTGCGGCACTCGGGCGATTTCTTGACCAGGCTATGGTTCAGGACAGCAAACTGGAGAACGCCGTTTCAACGTGCTTTCTTGAACACGTTCATCAAATCGAATGCGCCCGACACCTGATGCCGTTTGTCTCTCAGAAGACCAAAGAGCGAATGCGGGCATGACCCATCTACCCGGTGTACCGTGATATTCATCGGTCGAGCGGCGTCCATTTTGGTCCGCGACCGTAACAACAAATCGGCCAGATTGCACATCCGACGGGTAGTGCGCTTTTAGCTCACGGACCGCATGAGCTCTCGTCCCAGTGTCGTCGGCAGAGCTCGCCCAAAGCGTGTGCATAAAGAGAGATAGCTCGAGAGAGTGCCGCTTCCCCAAACACATCCATGTCGTCGTACACGCCGATCATCGATCCGATCCCGTTCGCAAGCGAGTCCGCGATGTTACGACCGATGGATTTCAATTCGCCAAACTTCATTTCAGCAACTTACCCGCAAGGGAGCCGCCGATATGAAATCAGAGCAACAAGAGGTGTTGTTTCGCGAGGCGACGACTGGTTCCGCTCGGTGGTGCGTCGTGGTAACAGGGGTATATCAAAGCTCAATTTTCATCTGCGATTATGAAGCCGGTAAGTGCGTCGCGCACTTACCGGCTTCAGGCATTATTCGGCCTTTTCGAGTTCAGCGCTGAGTTCGTCGTAGACTTTGCACGCGCCTTCCAGGTCAGTCGTTTGCGTCGACTGCACAGACGCCAGTTTTGCACCGATTTCAGAAGCCTTCTGCGGATTTTTTGCAGCGAGCGCTTGCATTTTTGTGGAGACCTCGGTCGCCTTTGCCTGTAAATCTTCGGCGGTACAAGCCAGTGCAGCGGACGATGCAGCTAATGAAAGCGAAAGAGCGAGAAGTACAGTTTTCATATTACCCTCATATACTTGTTGCATAATCAGAGAGGCTGATCATAGAAACGATAAATAACAATTAGAAGACAGAAATTTGCACGTGATGTTTCATCAAGAAACATAATATTACGACGCTGAAAGCTTTCTGAACGGAGAAAGCAAGATAACTAAACTGTTTGTTGTTTTTACTTATTCAGAGTTCTCTCTTATGGCCTTCTACAGCTCTTTCCATCGGTGGCTCGCTGGAGTTTGGCAAAGCCTTGACTGCAGCTTCACGATAGCCACCGCTTCGATCACGGAGACGATCTCAATTTTCGGGCGCTGTGCAAGAAAGGCTGAGATCGTAGCTATCTTCCGATCAGACAGAAGTTCCTGCGCTTCTCAAGATCGCATACTGGTGCCGTAGCGGTGATTGCGGCGGAAAGCCTAATTGTCACGCCGACAACACTGATCGCTTCATTTGGCACTTCGGACCTTTTTCTTACCGTGCGGATGACGCGCTCCGCCGCTTTTGGCGATCATGATAGGTTCGATTGGCCGAAAACCGCCACCGGTCGTATTATGACAGAGTGGCACGGCATAGTCAGACTGGAGTGACCGGGGCAGGCGTATCGCGCGATATCTCGCTGTGCGGGTTCAAAAAGCCGGTCGTCATCGCATGGAATGCCTCGACTGCCCTGGGCAATACCTTCTCGGGGGCGTCGCTTGCAGCAACCCAGAGAGCCGCGTTCAGGGCGGCGCCGTTAAGCAGTCTTGCGACGGCCTCGGCGTCCATTTGCTTCATGATCCCTTGCGCGATCAGACTCTCCACAGTCGCCCTCGTAGCCTGAAGGCAAGCGTTCTGGCTCGGCCATTGCGACGGGTCACCGAGCACTGCCGGCCCATCCAGCAGAACGATGCGCTGCACTTCTGGGTCGAGAGCCATCTCGATGTAGGCGACACCCTCGGCCTGAAGTCCTTGCCAGCCATCTGGACATCGGGCGCCGACCTCCTGAGCCCGCGCGGCCATATCCGCATCGATCTGGCCAACCACTGCGGCCAACAGGCCGCGCTTATCACCGAAATTGTGATAAAGCGCGCCGCGCGTCAGTCCAACCGCCGCCGTGAGGTCGTCCATCGAGGCCGCCGTATATCCTTTTTCGGCGAATGCCTTTCTTGCCGCAGCAATCAGCTTGGCGCGGTTCTCCTCCATGGTTTCCTGTCGTCGCTTCATTGTCATTGATACATCCTTTCACATACAAGCCGTATACGAATTGACATGCATGTCGTATGTGGCTTATTTGCATACGTAACGTATATCAAATCACTGGACAAAACGACAAGGAACGAACGATGGCCAAGCGCGAAGCAATCTTTCCTGCTAATCGACATAACCTCTATGAGACGCACGGTTACTCGGCGGCGATACGGTCCGGCGATCTGGTATTCGTATCAGGGCAGGTGGGCAGTCGGGCGGATGGAACGCCCGAACCCGATTTCGGGCGCCAGGTGCAGCTAGCCTTCGACAACCTTGCAGCCACGCTCAAAGCTGCCGGATGCGGCTTCGACGACATCATCGACGTGACGACGTTCCATACCGATCCGGAGAACCAGTTCGAGACCATCATGGCGGTCAGGAACCGGAACTTCGTCAACGCACCTTTTCCCAATTGGACAGCCATTGGCGTGAACTGGCTGGCCGGCTTTGACTTCGAGATCAAGGTAATAGCTCGCGTCCCAACTGATTGATGTCATAGACTGCAGATCAGCGCTCCATACCCATTCCAGACTCCCACGTAATATCGCGCTCCACCAGGCCGCCCTTAAGATGCGTTCGTCATGACTAGCTGACGAAGGTCGTTGTCGACATGGTTGGACAATGGCGGCTTTCGGCTCTCACAACTTTACTGCACATGGCGGCAATGCGGTCGATAAAGCGGTCATGCCCATGGTCGCACACCAACGGCGAATATCGGTATCGTAATGCTCGTCATGCGTGGATATGTATCGAGGCTGTTGCCGGAAGGTTCGGGGCGATCTGATCCAGCGTCAGCGCGCCGAAGCGTCTGTCGAGCAATGCTCTAGCTTCGGCCATTGTCTCCGCCATGACCGTGTTGACCTTCTTTTCCACGAAACAATTGGTGCGCTCGCTCCGATTGCCGATAGCGAAAAGGCTGGGACGGTCGAGCGCTTCATAGACTGCGAGCAAGGTGATCTGGCTGAGCGGCCGTGCCAGTCGCCAACCTCCGCCCGGCCCCTTTTCCGAACACACCAGGCCCGCTTCGCGCAGGCCGGCCATGGTGCGGCGGAATACGGCCGGGTTCGTCCCCATGCTGCGCGCCAATACCTTAGAGGTCAGTAGGGTATCCGCCTGGGCCATATGCAACAGCACATGGAGGACATCAGAGAGACGAGTATCCCGATTCACATTCTACCTCCGCTTCAGCTGCAAAACCACACGGCTCCGCCGATACATCAGATAATTCGTATCTCTTCTTGATACAAGGCGGTCAAGTCATTATGTATCTTCAACTGATACATGGATTTCCAGTTGGCGCAAGGAGATGGATATGAAATACGACACGATCGTTGTCGGCGGAAGCTTTGCCGGTCTGTCGGCCGCACTTTACCTGGCCCGTGCCCGGCGCTCGGTTGTCGTGCTTGACACTGGCGCACCACGCAATCGCTTCGCGGCAGCCTCCCATGGTCTTTTTGCCCAGGACGGAAACGATCCAAGGATCATGCTCGAGACAATGCGCAGACAGGTGGCAGCTTATCCGACTGTTGATTTCCACAATCAGCGCGCCGTGGATGCTGTTCGCGATGGCGATGCCTTCAATGTGACTTTGGCAGATGGCAAGTCCATTATCGGTACCAAGCTGCTGCTGGCTTTCGGCGTTAGCGATGTCCTGCCTGACATTCCCGGTCTCGCCGAACGCTGGGGACAAACTGTCATTCATTGCCCGTATTGCCACGGCTACGAGTTCAGGGAACAGCGTCTTGGTGTCCTCAACCTCTCGCCGGTTTCAGTGCACCAGGCCAGTCTTATTCCTGAATGGGGGCCGACGACCTTCTTTCTCAACGGTAGCACGATCGACGCTGAAGTGTCAGCGACCCTTGTACAGCGCGGGATTGCTGTGGAGCCGGAGCCCGTCGAGTGCCTTCTCGGGGAAGGAACCAGCCTTTCCGCAGTTCGACTCCGCGATGGAAACGAGCGGCCGCTCGATGCGCTGTTCATCGGATCTGCCAATCGCCTCAACAGCGATATCCCCAAAAGACTCGGATGCGTCCTCGAACAAGGCCCACTCGGATCAGTTGTCACCGTGGACGACATGAAGGCAACCAGTATCTCTGGCGTCTATGCGGCCGGCGACATCACTCGCATGGGCCACACTGTCACCTTCGCCTGCGCGGACGGGGTGATGGCCGCGCTGGCGATCCATCGCTCTCTGGTATTAGGGGCCTGATAATCATGACGCACAAACACACATCATTCGCCGATCCGGCTGCTATAGCGTCCTATGCAGAAAATACGCGGCGCAACGTGCCTGGCCTGGCCGATCTCCATCGTATGGCGATGTTGCTTCTGGCCGAACAGGTGCCGGAACCGGCTCGTATACTGGTCGTCGGTGCTGGAGGGGCATGGAAACCAAGGCGATGGCGGAGGCACAGCCGACCTGGCGCTTTACCGGGGTTGATCCTTCACCGGCGATGCTGGATCTTGCTCGCAATGTCGTCAACCCTTTCGCCAATCGTGTTAATCTGGTCGAAGGCACAGTCGATCAGCTTCCCGCAGATCCGTTCGACGGTGCGACCTGCCTGCTTACGTTTCATCATCTCGATCGAAACGAACGACGTCGGACCTTGCAGGAGATCCGGCGGCGCCTCAAACCTGCAGCGCGTATGGTGCTCGTGGAACACTCGGCGTGCGAGCCCGACCCCGCGCGTTGGATGACGCGCTCCGTCGCTTTTGGCGATCATGATGGACTCGATTGGCTGAAAGCCGCCACCTCCGGTCGTATTTTGACAGAGCGGCTTACGTTGCTTTCTCCTAACGAAGAAGAAGAACTGCTGCGCGAAGTCGGATTCAGCGATATTGCGATGTTTTATGCTGCCCTCTCGTTCCGAGGCTGGGTCGCAAGCGCCGACCCCGCTTGGCCAATGGACAACAGTGAGTTGCTCAAGGATGGGTCTGACCGCTCTTGAATTTCGAAAGCATATAGTTGTCGTATTTGAGGCAGCTGGCTGTCATCTCTGCTAAACGGCGGCGGGAGCCTCAAGAAACCTAATGATCAGGTGGCACTCGCACCCAAGGCTTCGTCGAGGGCTTTGCGTCCGCTCGTCGCAAGCCAGGAGCGAAAAGAAAGGATTTCCGGATTGATCTCACGCATGGTGTTCAAATCGATATGTTCTGCCAGTGGGCCGTTCTCCAAGCTCTTCACCATGTGTGCGAGGCTGGCGCCTTTCTCTTGCAGATGAACGGCGGCTCCGTTTCTCAGCGCTAAAAAACGAGATCGAGGGGATCACTCAGCGGATGCTGACGCTGACACTGCGCAATCTGGAGCGCGACGGTCTTGTTGTGCGTCATTATTTTCCTGAAGTGCCGCCGCGGGTCGAATATCAGTTGACTGAGATGGGTACTGGCGTTCTGCGCGCCCTTGAGGGGCTCAACTTTTGGCTTCGAGACGATCTGCCCATCGTTGAGGAGTATCGTCGCGCCTACGACCAAGACAGGCAGTAACTAAGTTCTGTTGCAGACCGGCTATGCTCTGAACGGCTCTGTGTCGGCCAAGTGCCGTTTTGGCAGGTTGGCAACTGTGGTGGCTTTCCGTGGTCGCCAATTCAAACCTGAACGACCGAGATGGGGGCTAAGCCAACGCAACTTTGCGCTTTATTTCGATCATAGGCCCACTATTCCAATGATTGCAAAAGCGGCCATTCTTTTAGATTATAACGAAATGTCGGTGACGGAGGTTTCCGGTCCGAGCTTTATACAATAAAGTCGCGAAAACCACCTTTAGCAATTTGGCGAGACGGACCGATTGCGGACATTCAAATCCCCGCGGCAGCCGAAGAGCGCATCTTTGTTTATTTGGGGCGCCGCGCCTCGAAACTGATAATCTCGTCGTCCTTATGCGGTGCTCTTCCATGCTCGTAGTTGCCTGACACCACTACATCCACGAAGCCGGCGCGCTGGAGCGCCATCAAGAATTCTTCGACACCCCACCATCGCAACTTAAACAAATCGAGTTCGGATTTCACAAGATTTCCATCTCGCCAGTGTTCATAGCGGAGATGAGCTAGTGTGGTCTGCGCGACATAATCGGTTTCAACCCGATGATCTGTAAGTGTGAGGAGATCTCCGTCCTCTGTCTTCCAATGCCGAACCGAACCGGTCGGGCCAAGGAAACTGCTGATGGGATCTAGGTCTATGACCAATTTCGCGCCTGGAACCAGATATTCATAAAAGCGTCTCAGTACAGCGATCGCCGACGTCACATCTGTGAGCAACTGAAACGACCCTGCCGGGATGATGATGGCTGCAAAGCTTTCGCCATAGGAGAACTCTTCGAATGTCTGGCGTGTTACGTTCGCGGAAAGGTTCCGCTTCCTGCATTCATCCCGGCAGTAGCCAAGCATCTCGTCAGACGCATCGAACCCCGCTATCTTGAATCCGGACTCGAGCAGTGGCACAAAAATACGACCGTTGCCTACAGCGGGCTCCAGGATCGGACCTTCGGATCCCGCAATACGTTGCTGATAATATTCCACATCTCCGAATGAGCGTCCAACCGGTTTATCTAAATTATAGACCCAAGCAGCTAGTGTTCCGTAACGATTATTCATTCCAGCCCCATAGAATTGCAAGAAGAGGATGTCGGCGTGACGCTTTAGCCATAAGCAGAATCAACTGCCGTATAATTAAAGGAAACGATCCTCGCCAGTTTTAAGTGACCACAAGGATGCTCATACGTTGCTTGTTGTGGGGGCAGGTGGTCTTGCTCCTCATGTCATCAATACGCATCGCACTGTACGCCCGTCCATCAAACAGGCGCTTATCTGAAACCGGAACAATGAAAAGGCAGTCCGGCTCGCCAGCAGCCTTGCTATCCCCGGGGTGGAAATTGCAGCAACGGAAGATCTCGACGAAGCGATCGGACAAGCAGACATCGTGTCCTGCGTGACGATGGCAACACGTCCTCTGGTCAAGGGAGTTCTTCTAAAGGAAGGGGCTCATGTGGACCTGATTGGTGCTTATATGCCGAGTATGCGGGAGGCGGATGATAACGTGATACTCCGTGCAGGCGAGTTTTCGTTGACACGCGGCATTGCTGCGACGGATCGGGAGAACTCGGTATTCCGCTCAAAAAAGGGTTGATCAGCATGGATAACATTGAGGCTGATCTATTTGAGCTATGTCGAAATCAACATTCTGGCCGCACGAATAACAAGCAGATTACTGTCTTCAAGAATGTTGGGGGAGGTCATTTGGATCTATTTACCGCGCGATACATGCATGAGACGATTGAAGCTGGAGCTTCCATCTCGACTTGACGGGCAGCTTGGTTCATAACTGTTCAATGATATCGGAGACGGCAGTCTGATCCTGGAAGGATGTGATAGTCCTTGCACAATCACAGGGGTGCTTGTGGAGATTTGGACGCCCGGGATAAGCAGTATTTCGTCTGACTTTGGCTTTGCGTTTCCGGGCACATTGGTCGTGTCGACGTAATGGTATATATCAGACTTTCTCCGCTTCTGCCCGTTCCACCACTACGGCGGTAATCAGGTCGAGATGTGAGGCGCCGCCGTTCTTGAACAGTGTGATATCGTCCGGTTCCGGCATGATGCATCGGTTCTGGCACAGATCATAAAGATCCCCCAGGATGTCCGACCTTGTGATCACGCCGCGAGCCAGCGGCCCTGTGAACTCCCCCGATTTCTCCAATGCAGAGGGATCGTCCACATAGATCTTTGCGCGTTGCAGCAGTAAGTCGTCGCCCTCGCGCATTTGCGGTGTGAACGATCCAATCAACCCGACATGAGTGCCGGGACGCAACCGGGCGCCGTGGACTATCGGCACTTCGGCCATGGTCGCGGCGATCACGATGTCGGCTTCGGCTTGAGCTGCATCTGCGTCATTGCAAGCTGAGGCCGGGAAGCCCCGCGTGCGGCAATCGGCGGCCAACGCTTCAGCTTTTTCATGCGTCCGGTTCCAGATGCGGATATCCTCGATGCTCGGCCGTACATGGCGGATTGCGGCGATCACATGCGGGGCTAACGCGCCAGCGCCCAGCATGAGCAGGCGCCGTGCATTGGGCCGCGAAAGCAGTTGTGCGCCCAGTGCAGTATCAGCGGCGGTCTTGCGAAAGATCAGCGCTTCGCCGTCCAGCAGCATCTTCGGCCTGCCTGTCGCCTGGTCGAAAACCACATAGACTGAGCCGACGGTACTCAACCCGTGCTCGGAATTGCCGGGAAATGAGGTTACAAGCTTTACTCCTAGGGCTTGGCCATCGTCCCAGGCGGGCGCCAGGATCAGTACATCGGGCTGGCGAGATAGTCGCTCCTGCACCAGACGCAATTGGCCGGTGAGAATGCGTGGGCGCAGATGCGCGGTCTCCAGCGCGTTGATTAGCGTGCCCCAGGGCGCTCGGCGATGGACTGCGGCGGCGTCGAGAAATGAGATAGCGGTCATGCTGCTACGGCTTGGGATCGGGCGATAGCGGGGTTGAAATTGGTGACAACAAAGGCGCGGTATGCATTGACCTCGGTTGCAATGCGCACCTCATCCCAGTCGAGAATATCGGCTACCGCACGCGCGGTGGCTTCGGCATGGGGCAGGCCCATATCCGGTTGCCAGCCCATATTTACGCGACGGAACATCAGGTCCAGCAGGCAGTGCACATGCTCGCGCTGTGCGGCAGCCCGCAGGCTGGTAACAGGCACATTGCCGATCGCCGACCCATCATCCGCTGGCAGCAGCTGTGCGCCGGGGTTCAGCTGTCCCGACTGGCCGCTAGGTGTGGCGCGGGCGGCGACCCAGGCTGCGATTGACCGACCAGCATGACGATGCACCATGATTGGCACACCGGTAACGGCAATAGCATTCTCCAGCCCCTCCTTTGCCAAGTCGTGGATGGTAAATACCCGCATCACGTTCGCCGAAGCATTCGAGGTGCGCGGCCGGACCCCTGCCCAGGAATAGACGACATCGTCCCGGGTAAGCTGGAAGCTGGGAAACACTTGATTGGCCTCCGAAAGCACATAGTCGAGTTCCTCGGGGAGAACGCGAACATCCTCGGGAGGCCCCTCGAAAACGGTTTGGGTGGGGCCGAAGAAGTGATAATCTCCCCAAGGCATCAGGTAGAAGGGCTGCCCCTTGGAACTGATTGTCTCCATCCCCTGCCCACGGCAGGTATCAGGCAGCTTGACCACCAAGTTAATGCCTTTTTCTCCGATGACATGGCGGGGGTGTTGACCTGGGCCCTGTTTCAATAATCTGTCCACCCAGGCCCCGGCGGTATTGACGAGAAAGCGCGCCCGCACCTCTGCACGACGATTGTCTTGGCTGGGCCGGCGGCCCGGCAGGGACCCGTTCTCCAGTGTCAGGCACCAGTTGTCGCCCTCGCGGTGAAAGCCGGTGACGCGGATATAATTGGCTACTGTCGCCCCCAACCGTTCTGCGTCCATCACCGCATCCACGCAGATGCGTTCGGCCCAGTCGTATTGATATTCGCGAAAGCGGGCGACGCCGACCAGCTCGGACGGGTCCATGAAAGAAACCAGTCCCTCACGCGCTGCATCTGGCATCGGATCGTGGCGATACGCCAGCGGCACCTTGGCCGAGCCGAAAAGACTCAGCGCGCGATAGCCCAGGGCAACCTTCCAGCGAGGATATTCGCTGCGCTGTTTGACTGGAAACACGAAGTCATAGGGCTTCACGCGTTCGGGCGAGGCGCTGGCCAGTTCGGTACGGCACCCCATCGCCAACTGCACCATCTGCACCCGGCGCATCATGTCGCGGGGGTTGAAAATCGCCCGCCACAGCGGATAGTCGGGCGAAAAATAAGATAATCCGCAATAAAGCAACCGGCTGGAGCGACTGGAGGTGCCGCTGGCAAAATCACCCTGCTCGACCAGAAGGGTACGGAAACCCTTTGCAGCGAGGTTCTGCGTGGCCGAAGCACCGGCTGCTCCTCCGCCGACCACCACCACGTCGAAATCGCGTCCGTCGAGGGATGCCAACCGATCTGTTGTCATCTTGAAGATATCTCCTGCTGGTTGAGTTCCGAAACGAGCACGTCTCGCTGGGTGGCAGCGTCCTCCAGCCAGTCGGTTCGCAATTGTGGCACCGATGCGACCAGAAGGCGCGTATAGGGATGGCTGGGAGTGCTGAGAACAGGGGCCGTAGAGCCGGTCTCAACCTGACGTCCGTCGCGTAACACCGCCACGCGGTCGGCCAATGAGGACACCGTCGCCAGATCGTGGCTGATAAACAGTACCGAGATGCCGAGGCGCTGACGCAGGTCGCGGATCAGGTCGATGATGCCCTTAGCGACAATGGTGTCCAGCGCCGAGGTGATTTCGTCGCAGATCAGCAGCGTCGGGTCTGCGGCCAGCGCGCGCGCAAGGTTGAGACGCTGCTTTTCTCCCCCTGAAAGCTGCATCGGAGTGCGGTCAAGGTATTCGGGCGGCAGATGGACCAGTCGCAACAGCTCGATCATTCGCGTGCTGGCTTGCGCGCCTCGCAAACCACCATAGAACTGAAGCGTGCGCCCAAGGATACGTCGCGCAGACATGCGCGGGTTCAGCGCCGTGTCTGCGGACTGATAGACCAGCTGGATACGACGGCGCTGTTCGGCGCTGCGCCGCTGGATGGCGGCAGGCAGGGGCTGGCTTCCGAAATGCATTGTGCCGCTGGCGGCCGGCAGCAATCCGGCCACCACCCGCGCGAAGGTCGATTTGCCTGAGCCGGATTCGCCGATCAACGCCACGATCTCACCCGGATCTATCGCCAGAGAAATATCACTGAGTACAGTCAACTGGGGGCGTCCGTCGATTACCGGCCCATAGCCGGCCACGATCTGCGACGCCAGCAGAGCAGGCGCCGCCATTGCACGCGATGCCTCGGTCGGTGCTGGTGCCGCGCCTTTTGGGAACCTAGTGCAAGCAGCCAGCAGTTCGCGGGTATAGGTTTCGCGCGGGGCGTTCAATATCTGGTCGGCAGTGCCGCATTCCACCAGCCTGCCACGGTGCATAACCGCGATGCGGCTGGCCAGTTGTGCAACGACGGCGAGATCATGGCTGATGAATAGCGCCGCCGTGTTCTTCGCAGCAATCGCCTGTTTCAGCTGGGTGATCACCTCCAACTGCGTCGTGACGTCGAGAGCACTGGTCGGTTCATCGCAAATGAGCAGCAGCGGCTCCTCCTGCATGGCCATCGCGATCATGAAGCGTTGCAGTTGCCCGCCCGAGACTTGGTGCGGAAAGCGCAGTGGCAGTTCTTTGTCGACAGGCAAGTTTAGCAGGGCAAAGGTGTCCTTTGCCCGCTGCATGGCTTCCTCCCGCGTCTGGCTGCCATGTAACAACGCGGATTCGATTACCTGCCGTTGCAGCCGGTGGCGCGGGTTGAACGAAGCGGCGGCGCTTTGCGCCACATAGGCCACACGTCGGCCGCGCAGGGCGTTCAGCTGCCGCTCCGGCGCGGCGAGCATGTCGATGCCTTCCAGTTCGATGCTGCCGCCAGCTGGTGTCAGTCCCGGGCGTAGCCGACCTAAAGCCGCCAGTGCCAGCGTGGTCTTGCCCGAGCCGGAGGCGCCAATTACCGCCACCACTTCGCCGCGCGAGACATCGAGATTGATGTCCGAGACCACAGGTTTGCCCAGGGTAGTCGCAATGGAAAGATTACGGATGCGCAGGATCGGGGTGTGGGTTGCGGTCACCATTTTGTCCCTTGTTCCATAGCATCGACGAGGAGGTTGAGGCTGACCGCAACCAATGCAATGGCAAGCGCGGGGGCAATGGCAGCCAGTGGATTGGTAGAAAGGCCCTCGATGTTTTCATGCGCCATGCCGCCCCAGTCAGCCATCGGCGGCTGCACTCCAAGGCCGACGAAGCTGAGGCTGGCCATAAACAGGATGGCGAAGCTGGTGCGGATGGCAAAATCCGCCGCGAGCGGTCGCAGCACATGGGGCAACATCTCGTTGAAAATGATCCAGCGCATGGATTCTCCTCGCGATCGGGCGATCTCGACGAAATCCAGCCGGGTTACGTCGTTGCCCAGTGCACGGGCGATACGGAACACCGCCGCCCCGTATACCACCGCCGCTATGCCGACGATTACTGGGATCGAGGGCCCCAGCGCCGCCAGCACCACCAGCCCGACGATGATCTTCGGCAGTGACAGCACTAAATCCACCAGTCGCGAGAGAACCATATCGATCAAACCTCCCCGTGCTGCCGCCAGCAGCCCAAGGCTGCTGCCCAAGAGATGCGACAGCAGCGTGGCGGTGAAAGCCATGCCGAGCGTAATGCGGGCGCCGTCGATCAGCCGTGACAGCACGTCGCGCCCCAGATAGTCCGAGCCTAGCCAGAGCCCCTGTGCCGGCGGCGCGAAGGCCGTGTCAGTCACGAAATCGGCAGGGTCATGAGGGGTCCAAACCATCGAGAGCAGAGCGACCAGCACCATGAGTGTCATGCAGGTGGCCGCGAACATGAACCCCGCATCCCTGCGACGCGTGGATGCGGCGCGGAGTGGCTTTGGTTTAATCGTTTCGGTGGATGCCATGAAGAATACTCTGTCTGGGTGATGACGGATCAGTGCGAGGATGCGCGGGCACGAGGATCGGCAATATGGGAGATCACGTCGGCGAGCAGGATCAGCAGAACGTAACTGGCGCAGAAGATCAGTGCGCAGGCCTGGATCACCGGGAAATCGCGCGACTGTACCGCGTCAATCATCAGCCGCGCGATGCCGGGATAGCTGAACACGGTCTCGACCACGACAATGCCCGAAACCAGATAGGCCACGTTCAGCGCGATGATGTTGACGATGGGGCCGATGGCGTTCGGAAGCGCATGCAGTGTTACCACGCGCCAAACAGGCACGCCCTTCAACAAGGCCATCTCGATGTAGGGATAGGACAGGACATTGACGAGTGTGGCCCGCGTCATCCGTGCGATCTGTGCCGTCATCACCAATACCAGTACCCCTACCGGCATCACCAGCGCTTTGATAGTGGCGCCGGAGCCGAGATAGGAGACGGAGGGGAGCAGATCGAACTGGAGCGACAGTAGCAGCACGGCAAGTGCGCCAAGCAGAAATTCGGGCGTGGCGCTCAGCGTCAATACCACTACTGACAGTATGCGATCCAGCCGTCTTCCATGAAAGACCGCCATCACGATGCCCAGTGCTATCGACAGCGGAATCGCGATCACCGCAGTGGCTCCCGCCAGAATGGCGGTGTTGCGCACCCGCTCGGATAGCATGACGGTTACCGGCTGCCGACTGACGATCGAGATACCCCAATCGCCATGCAGCACTACCCCGCCCAGCCAATCGAGATAGCGCAGGATCGCGGGTTGATCGAGACCCAACTCGCGCCGCAATGCCTCGACATTTTCGGGCGAAGCGAAGGATCCCAGCGCCACCTGCGCCACGTCGCCCGGCAGCAGTTCCGTGCCGACAAAGACCAGCAGCGACACCACAAGCAGCAACACCAGCAGGGCGAGGATACGTCGTAGAATGAAAGTGGTGAGCGTCATTTGCTGACTTCCCGTTTCGCGGCAGACCATCATCCGTATAGGTTGGAGGGGCCGAGAGATTATGCGTCGACCCAAATTTTGTCGGCGAAGTCGAAGCCACCCAGATTGCCAATATAGAGGGGTGTCAGGCCCTTGATCTTATTCGAGACCCCATCGACGTAGTTCAGGAAGCAAGGAATGATGATCGCACCGGAATTATGGATCATGCTCTGAATCTCGCCGAATTGCTGCTTGCGCATATCCAGGTCCAGCGTAGCGCGGGATGAATCCATCAACCGCTCCAGCTTGTCGTTCTCGTAGTGCGAGAAGTTCCAGACCGCGCCTTTACGGAACGCCAGGTCCAGCAGCATGTTCACTGTCGGCCGTGGGTGGAAGTTGGCCATCGCATAGGGCTTCTGTCCGGTCACTGCGGTCCAGTAGCTTTCCGCTGGCTCGCGGCGCAGGGACAGATTCATGCCGACACGCTGCGCCTCGCGTTGCAGCATCTGCCCCAGCTCGACCGAATAGAGTGCAGCGTCGCTAACCGAGAGCTCAAACGGGGTGTTGCCGATACCGGATTTACCGAGATGGAATTTCGCCTTGTCTGGATCGAATTGCCGCTGTGGCAGGCTCGCATCGAACAGCGGGCTGTCGGGGCCTACCACATGATCGTTCGCGATCCGGCCATAGCCTCGAATTACTGTATTAAGGAAACGGTCGCGGTCGATCAGATGCGCCATGGCCAAGGTCAGATCAACATTCTGCGAGGGCATCCGGTCCATCATCGCCTGGATGCACGTATACCGGGTCGACGGCGTGACAAAAACTCCGGATACATTCGAAGCTTCGACGTCCTGGATGGCATTGCCGCGCAGTTCCAGACACAGATCCACCTGGCCGGTCAGCAACGCATTTGCACGTGCGGTATGGTCAGGGATCGGAAACATCTCCAAGCGGTCGATATAGGGTTGCCCCTCCTTCCAATAATTCGGATTCCGATCAAGAATGGTCCGCAGGCCGGGCTGGAATTCGGTTACCGTGAAAGCGCCGGTGCCGATCGGTTTGGTGAAGTCGGTGGTGCCGTCCTTGATCAGCGCGAACTGAAACAGGCCTACCAATACCGGCAAGTCGGCATCGGGGGCATTCAGCTCGATGACAATGCCATCACTACCTTTCGGGGTTACGGATTTAATGTTTCCTGCCAACTGTTTGGCGGTCGAGGGCACTGCACCGTCCTTGTGGCGCATGATGGAGAAGACAATATCCTGTGCCGTCAGTGGACTGCCGTCGGTAAAGGTAACGCCCTGACGAAACTTGAAATGCCAGACGGTTCCGGTCTCGTTCGGCGTCCATTCGGTCGCGACTTCGGGTTGTGCCCGCCCCTGTTGGTCCAGGGCGGTCAGGTAGCTGTAGACTGCCTTGCCTCTAATATAGTCGTTCCCCTTATCGTAACGGGCAGAGTCAAAAGTTTCGCCCGTTGTCTGCTGGACAAGCGCGAGGCGCACATGTCCGCCGCGCTTAGGGCGTGCATTTTGGGCAGAAGCACGATCCATGGGCAGAAGTGCCGCCATCCCCGCACCCAGTAACCCGACATTGAAGTCACGCCGTGAAATCGGTGCGGCTGCGGCGGACCTTATCATTCCTTTGTTTTTGCTGTCGAAAATCATGGCTCGTTCCCCGTTATTATTATCATCCCGCAACCGCAGATCATCAGGGGACACGCGGTCCCAGACCGTCGGCGTCGGAGTTTTCTTTTTATCTTTTCATCGTGCAAGTCTCCGGTCAAAACCCCGAACGCGAAAGACCCATATTGGACGAAAGAGATGCCCATTCTGGACATTCCCATTATGTCCGAAACGGGAAGATATCATGTCTATAATGAGGCTATCGGATTGCCGGAGGCGGGTAGCACAATCAGCTGTAACCCGTGCTCTGCTTCAAACCGAGAGGCCGCCGACCAATGTCTGACTCCAGCTCCGTGCCGACTGCCAGTCAATCTAGGGATCCCCTTCTTCAGCCGCTGAAGGTTGGTCACTTGACGCTGAAAAATCGTATTTTCAGCACCAGCCACGCCATCCGCTTTGGCCGTGACGGGCTGCCGCAAGAACGCTATCAGCTGTATCATGAAGAAAAAGCCAAGGGCGGTATTGCACTGACAATGTTCGGCGGCTCCTCCAACGTTTCGCCTGATTCCGGGGCAATTTTCGGGGGCCTGAACCTCTATCACGACGATGCCATCCCGGTATTGCGTCAGTTTGCGAACCGCATTCATCGCCATGATACTGCTTTGATGGTGCAGTTGACCCATCTGGGCGGCCGCAGTCATTGGCGCACGGACGGCTGGCTGCCCACAGTTGCGCCGTCGCGCTACCGTGAGCCAGCGCATCGCGGTTTTGCCAAAGAAATTGAGAAGCACGACATCGATCGCATTGTAAAGGAGTTCGGTGATACTGCCTGGCGCTGCCGCGAGGCCGGACTTGACGGGGTTGAACTGCATGTCCATCACCATCTTGTCGGCCAGTTCTGGTCACCATTGATGAACCATCGTACTGACGAATATGGTGGCTCGATTGAGAACCGCGCTCGCTTCGGCTTGCGCGTCCTTGAGGCGATGCGCAACCGGGTGGGCGATAATTTCCTCATTAGCATCCGTATGGCGGTGGGCGAGGGCGATGACCCCGGCATGTCCGATGAGGATTATATGGAGATGGGCCGCATCCACGAACGTTCCGGCTTGCTGAACTTTTTCAATCTTACTTATGGCCGGATCGATACTTCTCTGGGGCTGGCACGCTATATGCCGGGCATGGCGCTGGGTTTGGCGCCGCAGCTGGAGTACGTCGCCGCCTTCCGCCGCCATGTCGGTCTACCGGTATTCCATGCCGCACGGATCAATGATCTGGCGACGGCGCGATATGCGATTTCCGAGGAGTTGCTGGATATGGTCGGGATGACACGCGCCCATATCGCCGACCCGCATATTGTGCGAAAGCTTGCAGAGGGACGTGAGGACGATATCCGCCCCTGCGTCGGTGCCACCTATTGCTCGTGGTTCGGCAGCTGCATCCACAATCCCTCGATCGGACGCGAAAAGACCTTGCCGCACGAGATCGAGAAGGCGCCGCGCTCACGCCGCGTTACCATCGTCGGTGCCGGACCCGGCGGACTGGAGGCTGCCCGTGTCTGCGCTGAGCGCGGTCACCAGGTGACTATTTTAGAGGCTGCGCCACGCGCCGGAGGCCAGATACTGCTGGCCGCGCAACTACACAAGCGTCGTGACCTGATCGGTATCGTGGACTGGCGGTTGAGCGATCTGGAGCGGTTGGGTGTGAGAATTAACTATAACCACGTCGCCGATGCGCAAAGCATCCTGACGAGTGACCCGGAGGTCGTCATCATAGCGACCGGGGGAATACCCGACCAGATGGAATCGGAACTGACCGGCGCTGAATTGGCTGAGACACTGTGGGAGGTAGTTAGCACTCCGGGCGATTTACATGGCGACGTGCTGTTCTTCGACGTGACTGGCAATGCGACCGGAGTGAATGGTGCCACTACTTTGGCTGAGCGTGGCGCTCATGTGACCTGCGTGACCCCGGACTCGATGGCGGGTATGGAAACGAGCGGTACCGAACGCCCGCTGATGATGCGTGACTTCTATAAGGCGGGTGTCGCGCATATTCCTGATTCACGGCTGATCGGCATTGCGCGACGTGAAAACCGGTTGGTGGCCACGCTGGAAAATGTTTTTTCCAATATCCGTAGCGAGCATGAGGCAGACCGCGTCGTGATCGAAAACGGCACCATTCCGATGGATGAAGTCTATCACGACCTAACCGAGGGGTCTGATAACAAAGGGGCGTTCGACCTTGACGCAATGGCGCAAAACCGCCCGGTCATCGCTCCGGAAAGCCAGACTTATCAGCTGTTTCGCATCGGCGATGCGGTGTCCTCGCGCGACATTCACGCCGCCATCCTGGAAGCTGCCCGCATTGGCCGCGTCATCTGACCGAGAACGCTATGAAGATCAGAAAAGCCCGAATCTACGTCATCGACAGCGGTGGTCTCCGCCCAGTGATCCTCGAACTGGAGGCTGAGGACGGCACCCTTGGCCTTGGTGAGGCCGCAATCGCCTATGGCACTGGCTCGACAGCAGCAGCGGGGATGGTGAAGGATATCGTTGATCGCTACCTGAATGGTGGTGTCAGTGCCTTTCAAGGGGAGGTGATCTGGCATGAATTTTATGACCACAGTTTCTGGGCCAAGGGTGGCGGCCCGGTGGTCATGGCCGGGATCAGCGCTGTCGAGCAGGCTATGTTCGATCTGCGTGCTCGGGCGTTGGGCGTGCCAGCTTATGAGTTGCTGGGCGGCAAGGTCAATGACAGCCTGCGCGCCTACTGCAACGGCTGGTATTTCGGTTGTACCGCAGATGCTCAACTACCGGCGGCCGCCGAATTGGCCGTCCGCGACGGCTACAAGGCGCTGAAATTTTATCCCTTTGTCGAGATATTGGCCGAGGGCCGCTTACGCCATCCTTCGCGTCGCTCGACCTTCGACCAGGATGTTGTGCGCCGGGCTGTCTACCGCATCGCCGAGATCCGCCGCGCGGTCGGCTCGGAGATCGAGATCATGCTCGACCTCTCGGCCGGGTTGACACCCGATGACACGATCCGCTTTTGCCGCCAGATCGAGGAGCTGGGCATCACCTTTGTTGAGGAGCCTACGGTGCCCGGCGATACGGCTGCGCTAGGCATGGTGCGGGCGGCGATCTCACAGCCCGTCGCGGTCGGGGAGCGCCTATATTCGCGTTATAGTTTCCGTGATGTTCTGGAGGCGCGCGCCGTCGACATTCTGCAGCCCGATATTGGCAATACCGGCGGCCTGATGGAAGCTCGCCGCATCGCCTCCATGGGGGAGGCCTATGGGTTGAAGGTGCAGCCGCACATCTGTGCTTCGGCTTTGTCTACAGCGGTAGGTATGCATTTCAGCGCGGCGACTTCAAATTTCTACTGGCAGGAACATTTTCCTTATTGGGGGCGTATTCCGGGCCATCTCGATATTCTGACGGCTCCGGTTGAGGAGGCGGTGGCGAATGGACTAATCCCGGTCAATGACCGCCCCGGCTTCGGTGTCTCGCTACGCTGCGATGTGGTGAAAGACTGGTTGTGGTCCGAAATCGACCTTTCGTAAGCACAAACCTGCTTGTCTGCCGGGTCCCGCCATGCTTAGCATATCGCTTCGGGCTGAGGTTGGACATGGTATGAGGAAATTCGCCTTCCTGGTTTATCCGTCTTTCCAGTTGCTGGGACTAGTCTCGGCTACCGAGGCGCTTCGGGTAGCCAACTCCATCTGTGAGACTCCGGCCTATGACTGGAAATTTATCCACGATGGCGAACCGCAAGTCGCATCCAGTGCGGGGATGACGGTCCAAGCTGCCTGCAATATCACTGATCTGGACGATTTCGACGTGCTGATCATCACCGCCAGTTTTCGTCACGGCGATCATTCCGGCGCGCGAACCGATGCTATCTTGCGCCGGTTTGCGCGGCTGGGAAAGACGCTCGGCTCGTTCGAGAGCGGTATCTACCACTTGGCGAAATCAGGGGTGATGGACGGTCATCGGGCAGCGGCGCATTTCCACAACCTGCCGCTCTTCCAGCAACTGTTTCCGCGCGTAGATTTCACCCGCCGTGCGTACACCTGTGAATCTCGACGCATGACCGCTGCCGGCGGTACCGCCTGCCTGGACCTGATGTTGCAGGTGATCGAGAATGATCTGGGGCCAGTAATGGCGGCCCGTGTCTCAGCGCTGATCTCGCATCCGATCCGCCGGCGCGACGAATTATTGCAGGACGGGCTGCTTACTGCGCTGTCGCTGGGCCAGCATCCTATCGTGCGCGCGGCTTGCCGGATGATGGAAGATGGCATTGGCACCGATGCTCCGGACGCCGAGAAGATTGCCGATAAGGTGGGTGTTTCGCGTCGGCATTTGGACCGAATGTTCATGGCGACCTTCAACTGCACCATGGCGAAATATTACCTGCAAATTCGCTTGGCGCGGGCGCGCAAGCTGATCAAGAGTACGCAGATGGAACTGGGCGAGATCAGCACGATCAGCGGTTTCGCCTCCTATTCGCATTTCTTGGACCAGTATCGCAGACAGTACGGGGTCTCACCGTCGCAGGACCGCAATCTGCCGAACCTGACGATTCAGAACCCCACGCGGATCAGTCCCGCCAGTGACCTTCATCCTTATCAACAGGGATTGGATCCGCGGCGAATGGTCTGATATCGATAATATCTGCAATGCCGACCGGCTGACTTTCAGTGCTCGGATGCCCGCTTATTTATGCATGCGAACATCGACACACCACTCGATGTTAATCTGATCGAGCCAACTTCTTTGAATTTCGACAGTTCAAAGGATGTCCAACAAGCCGCGATGGACTCATCGAGGTGGACAGCAAGCGATGACATATTGCTTCATGACGTATTCACTTCGCACGAGGCTCGTTATTCATAAGCGGTAAAAAAGAGATGCTGTTCGAGGTCTCGATTAGTTTCGCTTCCAGCATCTGCCTTCTCTCTTCTGGAATATCGATGGGAAGCACGAAACAGATGGTCGCTTCTACGGCTCCTCTTGGATTGATCAGGGGAACCGCCAGACATTGGGTAAAATTATTGATCGCGCCAACTGTGCGGGCCAGCGGTTGACCCAGGTGAGCATGACATTCAGCGATGAAAGCTGTGGTGTCCAGTGCTTTTCCGTCCGGCAGGATGCGGTCTTCCGGCTCAAGGATTGCTTCGATTTCCACTTCCGACAAATTGGACAGCATCAGTCGACCGGATGCAGTCCAGGGAATAGGAATCTGCGAACCGACCTCGGAACTGATCCGGAGTGGCCGGGAGCCGGGCCGGGCGTGAATGATGACCTGTTTGCCTCGAAGCCGGATGCACAGTTCACACGTCTCGCCTGTCTCCCTGACCAACTGGTCTACCATTTCGCGGCCGCGCGCCACAATATCATTGGCACGCAGATAGCTGGCGCCGTAGAGCTGCATCACTTTGCCGAAATAGACCTGAGCGTCCCTGATTTCCAGCAAGCCGGCTTCGTTTAGAATATTCACCAGATCGTAGATCGTCGATTTTGGTGCGTTGAGCGCCTTTGGCAGCGCCGCCAGTCGTGCGGGCCCGCCATTGCTCTGCAGGTAGGAAAACAGCTTGAGAATTCGATCAACACCCCGTTCACGGGGTCTCTGCATCACGCGTGTGCCAATGGCGGTTTGCTCTGAGGCCATGCGAAGCCCTTTCTGATCCGATGCCGGTTGCCAAACCACGCATCATGCGATATCGTCCTGAATATAGGAACTCTGTCCAATATATAAGACCGAGAAAAGATTTCAAGGGAACAGACTGAGCAAACTATCGGGAGGGTAAAATGACTGCGGGTAATGAGCGCCGTGAGTTTTTGAAACTCGGACTGGGAGGTGTCGCGCTGGGAGCGGCTGCAGCTGCGACACTGAATGTGCAGGAGGCGGCAGCGCAGGCTGCAAGCGACAGTTTGCTGCGGACCGTTCTCGATCGCGGGCATCTGATCGTCGGCACAGGCAGTACGAATGCCCCATGGCACTTCGAAAATGATGCGGGCGAATTGGTCGGCATGGATATCACCATGGGACGGATCATCGCGCAGGCGCTGTTTGACGATCCGACCAAGGTTGAATTCGTGAAACAGGATGCGCAGCAGCGCATTCCCAACATCGTCACCGGTAAGGTCGACATCACGCTTCAATTCATGACGATCTCCGGCGCGCGCGCCCAGCTGATTAATTTCACACGTCCTTATTATGTTGAAGGCGTTGCGTTATTGACGAAGCCGGATTCCGCTGCAAAAACCTTTGACGAACTGAAGGCAAAGGGCAGTGCTGCACGCATCGCCATCTTGCAGAACGTTGATGCGGAAACGACTGTCCATGCCGTGCTGCCGGAGGCGCAGGTGATGCAGATCGATACACAGGCCAACGTGTTCCAGGCGCTGGAATCCAACCGCGCTGATGCATCGGCCGTCGATCTATCGAACGTGCGCTGGCTGGTTTCAAAGAACCCGGACCGCTATTTCGACGCAGGCAAGCAGTGGAATGCCATGCTTTACGGCGGCGGGGTGCGTCAGGGCGATCTTGATTGGCTGACCTTCGTGAACACAGCCTTCTCCGTGGCCATGTTCGGTCACCAGAACGCTCTGTATGACGCCGGCTTCAAGGACTTCTTCGGCCTACAGCCGCCAGAGCGCAAGCCGGGTTTCCCATCCATCTGAATCCGAAATGCCTGGTCGTGTCTTCGTCCGGGCTTTTTCGTGTCGGGAGGTTCGCGTCTGCACATGAACTATCACATGAACTTCAACCTGATTTGGCGACATTTCGACAAGCTCTGGCAAGGACTTGTTCTCAGCCTCGAACTTGCGGTTCTGTCGATCCTGATCGGCGCGGTGATCGGCTTGGTGCTGGCCGTCTGGTACGTGTCGGCTGGCAAAGCCATTCGCGGACTGATTTCGGCCTATGTCGAGGTGGTCCGCAACGTGCCGTTGATCCTGCTGGTTTATATCGTCTTCTACGGCATCCCAACGCTGGTCAACATTGCTTATAGCCCCACGGTCTCGTTCGTCGCTACACTGTCGCTCTATGCTGGCGCGTATCTGGTTGAAGTATTTCGCTCCGGCCTTGAGGCGGTTCCGCGCGGCCAGATCGACGCGGGCAAGGCTATCGGTCTGACGCCCTGGCAGCGGCTGTTCTATGTGCGGTTGCCGACCATGACGCGCATCACGCTGCCCGCGCTCTCCAATACTTTCATATCCCTGTTCAAGGATACGTCTGTCGCGTCCGTTATCGCGGTGCCGGAACTCACCTATGGCGCCCAATGGATCAATTTCAACACATTCCGGATTGTCGAGGTCTATATCGTAACGACCGTGATGTATCTCGTGACCGGTTATGGAATCCTGCTCGGCCTGCGCCAGCTGGAACGTCATTTCAGAGCGGAGCGCTGAACCATGTCCGCCGTCGTCTACGCACTTCCTTTTCTCGGCAAGGGCCTGATGATCACGCTTTGGGTTTCGGCGCTGGTCGTCCTTTTCTCGCTGATCTCTGGCGTCATCCTTGGGGTCGGGTTGGTTTATGGTCCGCGTCCTCTGCAATGGCTCATCCGTCTGTTCAGCGATTGTATTCGCGGTATTCCAATCCTGGTGCTGATTTTCGTAGTCTATTACGGCTTTCCGCCACTCGGCATTTCGATCAATGCTTTCTGGGCGGGAGTGGTGGCCCTGACGCTCTTCAAGGCGGCTCAGGTGATCGAATATGTCCGCGGCGCCATTGCTTCCATACCGAAAGGGCAAATGGAAGCTGCCAAGGCCATCGGCCTGACTTTCGTGCCGCGACTGCAATATGTGATCATCCCACAGGCCGTGCGGCGCTTTTTGCCACCCTGGATCAATGGTGTCACTGATGCTGTCAAGGGCAGTGCTCTGATCTCACTGCTGGGTGTGGTCGATTTGATGCAGTCAATCAATGAAGTCATAGGTCGCACTTATGAGGCGATGCCGCTCTATTTGCTCGGCGCCTTTTTCTACTTTGTCATCAACTATTCACTATCGTTGGTCAGTCGCTCGGTTGAGCGACGCTACGCTTACATTCGGGACTAGGTCATGAATGCAACCGGAAATCCGCTTCTTAAGATCGAGAATGTGCAGAAATCTTTCGGCGATGTCTCCGTGCTGAAAGGCATCGACATGCATGTAACGAAGGGCGAGGTCGTAGCAGTAATCGGCCCGTCTGGCAGCGGCAAGACGACCCTGCTGCGATGCGTGAACTTTCTGGAGGTCTACAACGACGGCTCCATACAGATCGACGGGCGGGAGGTCGGTTATTCTGACGTCGGCAACCAGAAGCTTCGGGGCGAGGCGGACCTTGCCAGAATGCGTGCCGAGACAGGCATGGTGTTTCAGGGTTTCAACCTGTTTCCGCATCTGACTGCGGCCCAGAATGTCATGCTCGGTCTGACAAAAGTACGCAGGAAGCCGAAACAAGAAGCGCGTGAGATTGCCGAATACTGGCTGAAGCGCGTTGGCCTGAGCCACAGGATCGATAACCTGCCATCCGAACTGTCGGGCGGTCAGCAACAGCGTGTGGGCATCGCCCGCGCGGTTGCCATGGAGCCCAAGATATTGCTGCTCGATGAAATTACCTCGGCCCTGGATCCCGAACTTGTCGGCGAAGTGCTCGATGTGGTGCGTCAGCTGGCGCAGGAGGGCATGACGATGCTGATGGTGACGCACGAGATCGCCTTTGCCCGCGATGCCAGCGACCGTATCGTCTTTATGGACGATGGCCGTGTCGCGGCTGAAGGCCCTCCTGCGGAGCTTCTGGCGAAGGCCGACGAGAACGATCGTCTCAAGGCTTTTCTGTCACGTTTCCGAACCGCTCATTTGAACTAGGACCCGTATGTGCATGGCTGGTTATCGTAAGAATGCCGCGCGGAAATATGAGCTCCCGCCAGTTCCCAAGCCGATCGGCACATTCCGCAACGTGCTTGAAGTCGGCAGTATGCTCTATATTTCGGGACAAGGTCCGCTGGACGCCAAGGGTGTCCTGCACAAGGGCAAAGTCGGTCGCGACGTGACAACAGAAACAGCAAGCGAACATGCGCGCCTCGTCGGAATGAACCTGCTTGCCGTCCTTGAAGAGTATCTCGGTGATCTCAAGCGGGTGAAGCGGGTTGTGAAACTTCTCGGCTTTGTCAATGCGGTTGACGATTTTCAGAGCCACCCACAGGTCATCAATGGCTGTTCCGATTTCCTCGTCGAAGTCTTCGGGGACGACGGCGTTCATGCGCGTTCGTCGATCGGTGTCGCCTCGCTGCCCAATAATATCACGGTCGAAGTGGAAGCGATTGTCGAAATTTTTCCGGAAGGACACAATAATGGATAAGGCTATGGAGCATTTTGGTCTAGACCATTCTCATCCTAACCAAACAATCCGCGAGCGCCTTGGTTTGCGTCCTATCATAAATGTCTCCGGTACGATGACGGCGCTCGGTGCTTCGATCATTGTGCCGGAAGCCATTCGCGCCATGGCCGAGATCGCGCCTCAATTCGTCGAAATGGACGATCTGCATCGTACGGCGAGCCGGGTGGTCGCGCGCCTGACTGGCGGAGATGCGGGTTTTATCACCGCTTCCTGTGCTGGCGGCATATCGCTTGCGCTTGCCGGTACGATCACCGGAACTGATCTTCTGGCTATCGAGCGTTTGCCTGAAGTAGGCTCCGGGGTGAAGAACGAAGTAATCGTCCAGCTTGGCCATCTGGTGAATTTCGGGGGCAATATCGATCAGGCGATACGGCTGGCTGGCGGCAAGGTCATACAGGCCGGCACGGTCAGCATTACGCACGATTATCATGTTGCCAATGCGATCACTGAAAAGACAGCCGCCGCCCTTTACGTCGTGTCGCACCATACGGTGCAGTACGGCGTGCTGCCTTTGCAGCAGTTCGCCGAAATTTGCCACGCCAAGGGCGTGCCGGTTATTGTCGATGCGGCATCCGAATATGATCTGCAATGTTTCCTCACAGCCGGGGCCGATATCGTCATCTATAGCGGCCATAAATTTCTGGGAGGGCCAACAACCGGCATCGTGGCGGGGCGTAAAGATCTGGTTCGCGCAGCCTTTCTCCAGAATCGCGGTATTGGTCGAGGTATGAAGGTCGGCAAGGAAAGCATTGCCGGTGTGATCGCGGCTTTGGAGGCCTGGGAAAACCGTGATCACGCCGGTATCCGCAGTCGCGAAAATGCAGCCTTAAGGCTCTGGCACGACACGCTCAGCGGTCGAAAGGGCATCAGGGGTGAGATAGTGCCGGACCCGACCGGCAATCCGCTTGACCGGTTGGAAGTCCGTGTCATGCCGGAATCTGGCTTCTCTGCATCGGGGCTCGCAAAGGCACTGGCGCTTGCCGAGCCACCAATCATCGTACGCAATCACGAGGTCGAGCTTGGCCGTTTTTATCTCGATCCCTGCAATCTGCATGAAAGCGAAGCCGAGATCGTGGCCGAAGCACTGGACAAAGTGCTGGAGGGCCCCCGGCCTGATTATGCGCTTATGACGCCTCACAAGGAAAGTTATCTGGCCTTGATTTGGCCCGACTAACTCAAGCGTTACGGTTGCATTAATTGTAGTATAATGGCTGGAAATGTGTTGATGGCGCAGGGGCGACGCTTTGACGGGCATTTCCCAGGTTGGTGGGGATCATAGGCAATCGTAATGATACGAAAGCAACAGCTATGGCCGACATCGTTGATTTCACTCGTGCCCGACGGCGCATGGTCAAAACCCAGATTGAACGGCGTGGAATACGAGATACAAAAGTTCTTCAGGCAATGCGCGAAGTCCCCCGAGAGATGTTCGTCGAGGCAGGATATGAGGAGTTCGCGTATGAGGACAGTCCGCTTCCCATAGGCGAAGGACAGACAATATCACAACCCTTTATCGTTGCTCTGATGGTTGAGGCGGCAAATGTGCAATCCACCGACTGTGTTCTGGAAGTTGGCGCAGGCTCTGGATATGCGACTGCCGTTTTAAGCCGAATTGCTGCCAAAGTAATAGCAATTGAACGACATTCAGAATTGGTTGTACTTGCCAAAGAACGTTTGAGAAAACTCAGCTATGACAATGTCGCGCTGCATTTCGGCGATGGCACAAAAGGATGGTTAGAGTCGGCACCCTATGACGTGATCGTAGTCTCTGCTGCCGGAACTCGGATCCCCGAAGCCCTGAAAGACCAGTTGGCGGTTGGCGGACGTCTGATCGTTCCTGTAGGCCGATCATGGGGCAATCAGGTTCTCTTGAAGATTACACGTTGCGGTGCGACTGAGTACTTCAGCGAGGATATTGATAAGGTTCGATTTGTTCCGCTGATCGAAGGATAGGGCGACCAGGAGCGGCGCCGACAATGCGCGTTCGTCTAGTTGACTTCGCAAATGGCTGAACCGTTGCCTGATTTCGACGATCCTGGTTTTGGAAGGCTGTTCGAACGTTTTTGGATTGTCGTTTCGTTCTTCTTGGCGAATGTACCCCGTAGCACTGCCGAGTTTTATAAGACCCGCGTAGTGACCGTACAACGGTGACGTCGCCAAATCGTGATGCACTCCATCAAACTTGGGGAGGTTCTGAAGCTTGGATGACGGGGCGGGCCTACGCCGGAGCCGAGAGCTGGCAATTATCGTTTCGCTGATCGAGGCCAGCAAACTCAGTGCTGTTGATCCGCAGGCTATTTGACCGCGACGCTTACCGCCATCGCCCACGGACAGAAGCAGAGCCGGATCGACAAGCGACTGCCTTGGGAATATCCGGTCGAGACGACACTCTGAACCAAGCGATTGCCAATGCTTGTGGCTGCGTACAAATGCACGCAGCCACGCATGTCAATGCAGAGAGGTACTTGCTGCCAGCCGCTTGTCCTTGTCGTGCAATGCAAAGCGGTCGATCATGTCGGCGCTGGCCTCGTTGAAGCCGAGCACCTCAACCTCGCTGCCTGCTTGGCGAAACTTCAGAACGATCTTGTCCAGTGCGCCTACGGCCGTGATGTCCCAGAGATGCGCTTTGGTGAGGTCTATCATGATGAGCTTCTCTCGGTCCGTGAAGTCAAACGCGGAGATGAAAGCTTCTGCCGAGGCGAAAAACACCTGGCCCTCGACCGCGTAGGTGACCCTGTTTTGCTCTATGTCTTCCAGGCGTGTGACCCTGAACAACTTTGCCACTTTGCCAGCGAAAAAGATGCCTGACAGCAGAACACCGACGATGACGCCTTTCGCAAGGTCGTGCGTAGCGACGACGGTAACGACGGTCGCCAACATGACCACGGAAGACGGAAGCGGGTGGCGCCTCAAATCGTAGATCGAACGCCAGGAGAAGGTGCCGATGGAGACCATGATCATAACCGCGACTAGCGCGGCCATCGGGATGATGCGCACAAGGTCGTTGAGGACCACGATCAAAAAGAGCAGGAATGCTCCGGCAACGAAGGTCGACAGCCGTCCACGGCCACCCGAGGAGACGTTGATCACTGACTGGCCAATCATGGCGCAGCCGCCCATCCCGCCAATCAGGGCAGAGGCGACGTTGCCAGCACCCTGACCAATGCATTCCTGGCTCTTGTTGCTCGGCGTATCCGTCATGTCGTCGACGATTTGCGCGGTGAGCAGGGATTCCAAAAGGCCGACGGCGGCAAGTGTCACCGAATAGGGGAGGATGATCCTCAACGTTTCCCAGTTGAGTGGCACCTGCGGCAGAGCGAAGACTGGTAGCGTAGAAGGTAGTTCGCCAAGATCGCCGACGGTGCGGACCTGCATGCCAGTTGACCATGCGATCAAGGTGAGCACTGCAATTGCCACCAGCGGGGATGGAATAGCCGTGGTAAGGCGCGGGAAAAGGTAGATGATGGCAAGACCGCCCGCGATCATCGCATAGGTCTCTACCGGCACGCCGACGAGTTCCGGCAATTGCGCCATGAAGATCAGGATGGCAAGGGCATTGACGAAGCCGGTAATGACCGAGCGGGAGACGAAGCGCATGATGCGACCAAGCTTTAGAACGCCGGCGGCGACTTGGATAATGCCCATCAGGATCGTAGCGGCGAAAAGATACTGCAGGCCGTGTTCCTTGACGAGGGAGACCATGACAACGGCGGTTGCGGCGGTCGCGGCAGAGATCATGCCAGGTCTTCCACCCGTGAAGGCGGCGACACAGGCGATGGCAAAACTGGCATAGAGGCCAACCTTCGGATCGACCCCGGCGATGACGGAGAAGCCGATCGCCTCAGGAATGAGCGCCAGCGCTACAACGATGCCTGAAAGGACATCGGCACGAATGTTGGAAAACCACTCACGGCGGTACTGGGTAAAGTTATACATAATGGCTTGATGAGATCACAGTCGAAGGCAACGCGCCGAGCAAGTCGGAGCCCTGGAGAAGGTTGCGTTCATGTGTTGTCTGGCGGATCGGCGGCCAGAAGAGCCACCCGGAGTTGCACCGGGTCCTTGTGGGTGAGGATAACTAACTCACAGTTTCAGTTTTTGCAATCACCTGTCTCATACATCGGGCCAAAGAACAGGACATCGGTGAAACCTTGTCTGAGTTTGCTAATTTGCAGACAAATTTCCCTAAACGTAAGTTCGGAATTGAGCGGTTCGTTCGTGGAGCGGCTTGATGGATTGGAAGTTTTTGTTGGGGGCAACGTGATGAAATTCGCAGAGTTCGGAGAAACTTTCTTTTCAGATAAATCAAACGCAACGAAATGCCCATACCAACGCGCAGGGGGGACAAACCAAGGCGGCGTTTACATACAACAACCCACTTAGCTGAGCGGCTGCGCAAGTGCTCGTAATTTTGACGTTTACGGAAACGTCAAAATGCGCTAGTTTCGGTGTCAAGCTGGATAATCATTGTCTGAATGAGGGATGTGATTGGCCAGAAAGCGGCAAAAATGGCGATTTTTCGGGAGCGGATACCCCTTTTGCTGCAACATGCGTGCGGTCACTACGTTTCGCTATAGGGTGACACGTCGTGCATGAAAAGCGGTTCGAGCATTTCCGCATTCTGCGGAAATACTCAGGTGATGAATTGGAGGATATCGATGCCGAGCTATCGCGCGCCAGTTGAAGATACGAATTTCGTTCTCAACGACGTTCTGAATTATCAGCGTTACAACAATCTGCCGGGCTTTGCCGACGCGTCGCCCGATGTCGTCGAGGCGATCCTCGCGGAAGGTGCAAAGCTTGCCGAAGGCACTCTGTTCCCGATCAATCACACAGGCGACAGGCAAGGCTGCATCCGTGCGCCCGACGGTTCGGTGAAAACGCCGGAAGGTTTCAAGGAAGCCTATGATCTTTACTGCGAAAGCGGCTGGATCGGCCTCGCCGTTCCGGAACAGTATGGCGGGCAGGGGCTTCCCTATCTGCTGCACACCGCTGTCGGCGAATATATGTCCTCGGCCAATATGGCGCTCATTATGTATCCGGGGCTGACGCAGGGCGCGATTGCCGCATTGCTTGCGCATGGCACCGATGAGCAAAAAGATACTTATCTGCCGAAGATGGTCGAGGGTGTCTGGACCGGGACGATGAACCTGACCGAACCGCATTGCGGCACCGATCTGGGCTTGTTGCGCACCAGTGCCACGCCGCAGGATGACGGCACTTACAAGATTTCTGGCCAGAAGATTTTTATCTCGGCTGGCGAACATGACATGGCGGAAAACATCATCCATCTGGTGCTGGCCCGTATCGACGGCGCGCCGGAAGGCGTGAAAGGCATTTCGCTTTTCATCGTGCCGAAATTCATTCTTGATGCCGATGGAAATCCCGGCGAACGCAACGGCGTTTCCTGCGGCTCCATTGAAGAAAAGATGGGTATTCACGGCAACGCCACCTGCGTCATGAATTATGACGATGCGACAGGCTATCTGATCGGTGAGGCGCATAAGGGCCTGCGCGCCATGTTCACCATGATGAATGAAGCACGGCTGGGCGTTGCCTTGCAGGGACTTTCGATTGCGGAAACCGCCTACCAGAATGCCGCAATCTATGCGCGCGAACGCATTCAGGGCCGTGCGCTTTCCGGAGCCGCAGCTCCTGACAGGAAGGCCGATCCGATCATCGTGCATCCGGATATCCGCCGCAATCTGATGAATATCCGCGCTTTCAATGAGGCTGGCCGGGCGCTGCTTTTATGGGTCGCGCTTCATTCCGACATCGCGCATCGTTCAAGCGATGAGGTCGAACGGCAGGCGGCGGACGATCTGGTCGGCCTGCTGACGCCGGTGCTCAAGGGTGTTCTGACCGACAAGGGATTTGAACATGCCGTCATGGCGCAGCAGGTCTTCGGCGGTCACGGCTATATCGAAGAAAGCGGCATGAGCCAATATGTGCGCGATGCCCGCATCGCCATGATCTATGAGGGTGCGAACGGCATTCAGGCGCTCGATCTGGTTGGCCGCAAGCTGGCGCTCAATGGCGGTCGTGCGGTTACGGCTTTTTTCAATGAAGTGGGCGAATTCTGCGAAGAAAATCGCGAGAATGAAAAGCTTTCCTTCTTCACCAAACATCTCAAAAAGGGCCTCAGCGACCTTCAGGCTGCAACCATGTGGCTGATGGAGAATGCAATGGCAAAACCCGACAATGCGGGTGCCGCGTCCAACGACTATATGCATCTCTTCGGTCTGGTGGCGCTGGGCTATATGTGGGGGCGGATGGTGAAAGCGGCGCAAGAAAAACTGGCATCGGGTGAGGGTAACAAGGATTTCCTTGAGGCCAAACTTGTCACCGCGCGTTACTATTTCGAGCGTATCATGCCGGAAAGCGCTGCACATCTCGCACGCATCCAGTCGGGCGCGGATTCGATGCTGGCGCTGCCTGCAGACGCATTCTGATTTTGACGGAGGAAAAAATGGCCGAAGCCTATATTTACGATCATGTCCGCACGCCGCGCGGACGCGGCAAGAAGGATGGCAGCCTGCATGAAGTGCCCGCTGTGCGTCTGAGCGCGAAGGTGCTGGAATCCTTGCGTGATCGCAACGGCATCGACACGGCAAAGGTAGATGACATTATTTTCGGCTGCGTCGATCCGGTCGGCGAGGCGGGAGCCGTGATTCCGCGCTCGGCGGCGTTTGAAGCGGGTTACGATTTCAAGGCTCCGGGCATACAGATTTCGCGCTTTTGCGCTTCCGGTCTGGATGCTGTCAATCTGGCCGCGGCCAAGGTTGCTTTCGGCGCGGATGATCTGGTGATCGCGGGCGGCGTGGAAAGCATGTCACGCGTCGGCATGGGCATGTCGGGCGGGGCCTGGTACATGGATCCGTCGGTGGGTTTCCCCGGCTATTTCATGCCGCAGGGCGTTTCCGCCGATCTGATCGCCACCAAATACGGCTTTTCCCGCGATGATGTGGATGCCTATGCGGTCGAAAGCCAGAAGCGTGCCGCCAAATCGTGGGAAAAGGGCTATTTCAAGAACTCGGTCATTCCGGTCAAGGATCAGAACGGCCTCACCATTCTCGACCGTGACGAACATATGCGTCCCGGCACCGACATGCAGGCGCTGGGGCAACTGAATCCATCCTTTGTCATGCCGGGCGAGATGGGCGGCTTCAATGCGGTGGGCATTCAGGCCCATCCGGAAGTGGAAGCCATCGACCACGTCCACCATGCGGGCAATTCGTCGGGCATCGTTGATGGCGCGGCTGGCGTGCTGGTGGGTTCCAAAAAGGCAGGCAAGGCGTTCGGCATCAAGCCGCGCGCGCGCATTCGCGCTTTTGCCAATATCGGCTCGGAACCGGCGCTGATGCTGACTGGCCCGGTCGATGTGACGCAAAAGCTTCTGAAACAGGCCAGGATGAAGCTTTCGGACATCGATCTGTTCGAGTTGAACGAAGCTTTCGCTGCCGTGGTTCTGCGTTACATGCAGGCCTTCGACATTCCGCTTGACAAAATCAACGTCAATGGCGGCGCTATCGCGATGGGCCATCCGTTGGGTGCGACGGGCGCGATGATCCTCGGTACGGTGCTGGATGAACTGGAGCGCCGCGATCTCAATGTGGCGCTGGTGACTTTATGCATTGGCGCCGGCATGGGAACGGCCACGATCATCGAGCGCGTGTAAGGAGACATTATCAATGGCTTACAAGAATTTCAAAGTTGAAACCGATAATGATGGCATCGCGCTCGTAACATGGGATATGCCCGACAGGTCGATGAATGTCTTCACCGTCGAGGCGATGCAGGAACTCGACGCGATCATCGATGCGACGACAGCCGATGAGAAGGTCAAGGGTATTGTTATAACATCCGGCAAGGAAAGCTTCTCCGGCGGCGCGGACCTGACCATGCTTGAAGGTATGTTGAAGGAGTTTCACAAAGGCAAGGCCAAGGATGCGCAGGGCGCGGTTCAGGCACTGTTTGATAATGTCGGCAAGATGAGCGGTCTGTTCCGCAAGCTTGAGACCTGCGGCAAGCCTTGGGTCTCGGCCATTAACGGAACCTGCATGGGCGGTGCGTTTGAAATGTCGCTCGCCTGCCATGCCCGTGTGGCGTCGGATGCGCCGGGCGTGAAAATGGCTCTGCCGGAAGTGAAGGTCGGCCTGTTTCCCGGTGCTGGCGGCACGCAGCGCGTTCCGCGCCTTGCCAACCAGCAGGACGCGCTTCAGATGATGACGACCGGCTCCAGCCTGACGGCGCAACGCGCCAGGGCGATGGGCCTCGTCACTGAGATTGCTCCGGCCAAAAAACTGGTCGAAACGGCGAAGAAGCTCATCAAGGGCGGCCTCAAGCCGGTGCAGCCATGGGATGAAAAGGGCTTCAAGCTTCCGGGCGGCGCGATCTATTCCGCTGCGGGCGCCAATCTCTGGCCTGCGGCGACTGCGATCCTGCGCCGCGAAACATCGGGCAATTATCCGGCAGCTCTTGCGATCCTCAAATCGGTCTATGAGGGGCTGCTGGTGCCCTTCGATACGGCGCTGAAGATCGAGCAGCGCTATTTCACCGAAATCCTGCAAACCACCGAAGCGGCTATGATGATCCGTTCGTTGTTCGTGTCGTTGCAGGAACTCAACAAGGGTGCACGCCGCCCGGCGGAAGAAAAACCAAACAAATTCAAGAAGATCGGCGTCATCGGCGCAGGCTTCATGGGTGCGGGCATTGCCTATGTGACGGCGAAGGCCGGCATTCCGGTGGTGCTGATCGACCGCGATCAGGAATCTGCCGACAAGGGCAAGGCGCATACCGCCGATCTGGTGACCAAGGAAATGCAGAAGGGGCGTGCGACGGAAGCCGACAAGGAAAAGCTTCTGTCGCTCATCACCGCAACGCCTGATTACGCTTTGCTTGAAGGTGCCGATCTGGTGATCGAAGCTGTGTTTGAGGACCGCGAAGTCAAGCGCGTTGCAACGGAGAAGGCCGAGGAAGTGCTCAAGACTTCTGCCATTTTCGCTTCCAACACCTCGACCCTGCCGATCACCGGACTTGCGAAAGTGTCGAAGCGCCCGAAGAACTTCATCGGCATTCATTTCTTCTCGCCCGTCGACAAGATGATGCTGGTGGAAGTGATTCTGGGCAAGAAGACCTCCGACAAGGCTCTGGCCGTCGCCCTTGATTATGTCCGGGCGATCAAGAAGACGCCGATCGTCGTCAACGACACACGCGGCTTCTACGTCAATCGCTGCGTGCTGCGCTATATGTCGGAAGCCTATAATATGCTCATCGAGGGCGTCCCGGCTGCGATGATCGAAAATGCCGCGCGCATGGCCGGCATGCCGGTCGGCCCGCTCGCGCTCAACGACGAAACGGCGATCGACTTGTCGCAGAAAATTCTCAAAGCCACACTGGCTGATCTGGGTGAGAAGGCTGTCGATCCGCGTCATGTGGAACTGGTGGACAGGCTCGTCAACGAATTCGACCGCAAGGGCCGCAAGAACGGCAAGGGCTTCTACGATTATCCGGCAAAGCCTGCCAAGAAGCACCTGTGGCCGGGCCTAAAAGACCTCTACCCGCAGCGGAACCCGGACAAAATCGATGTGAAGGAGCTGAAAGAACGTTTCCTTGTCACCATCGCTCTGGAAGCCGCCCGGGTAATGGAAGAGGGCATAGTGACCGATCCGCGTGAGGCGGATGTCGGCTCAATCCTTGCCTTTGGCTTTGCACCTTATACGGGCGGCACGCTGTCCTATATCGACGGCATGGGGGCAAGCAAATTCGTCAAGCTCGCCAAGGGCATGCAGAAGAAATACGGCCAGCAGTTCAAGGCGCCGAAACTGTTGCTCGATATGGCAGAGAACGGCGAAAGCTTCTATCAGCGCTTCAACCCTTATAAGGGCGAGGCGAAGAAGGCAGCCTGACCGACTTTATATTCAACGATTGCAAAACGCGCGGTATGAAGGTGCCGCGCGTTTTTTGTTCAGGATCGGGTAAATAAGAAAATTTTCCCTGCTAATTCGTACATCTTGCGTAAATGGTGGATTTTCGGTAGTTTGCAACAAAATATGGGATGGAGGTTTAGGTTTAAAATCCTCTATGCATATCTTCCGGAAGCGGAATTGTCCGCGATGGGATAATCATGCATCAGAACTTGGCGGATCGTACTATGTTTTCTCATGATAGTGTATGGGCTGCCATCGATGCCTTGGCAGAACGCCATTCCTTAAGCGCATCTGGTCTGGCACGGCGTGCCGGGCTCGATCCCACGACCTTCAACAAGTCCAAGCGTTACGCAGCCGATGGGCGCGCGCGCTGGCCCTCAACCGAATCTCTTGCCAAGGTCATGGAAGCCACAGGCTCGACCTTCGATGAGTTCACCCGGCTTATCCGGGGGGAGGAACCGGCGGTGCAATTCGGCGAATATACGCAGGAGCCGCGTTCCATTCCGCTTCTGGGCATGGCCGAGGCGGGGGCGGGTGGCTTTTTCGATGATGCGGGTTTTCCGGCAGGGCAGGGTTGGGACATCGTGGAGTTTCCTGCGCGTGCGGACGAAGGTGTTTATGCGCTCGAAGTTTCCGGCGACAGCATGTTGCCCCTGTATCGTGACGGCGATACGCTGATCGTCGCGCCCAATGCAGCGGTGCGCCGTGGCGACCGTGTCGTGGTGCGAACGAAAGATGGAGAGGTTATGGCTAAAATCCTGCATCGCCAGACACCGCGAACCATAGAATTGCATTCGCTCAATCCCGAACATTCCAACCGTATCTTCGAGTCCAAAGATATCGAATGGATCGCTCGCGTCCTGTGGGCGAGCCAGTGATGGCCAAACCGCAGGATAAAAACCATGCGCGTCTTGTTTTCGGCACATTGGCCGGAGTGACTGGCGTTGTGCTCGTGGCGGCCTTTGTCGCGCCTTTTTATGGTGCGCTTGACCGTCCCGTGACGGTGATTGAATCCGGGGGAGCGCAGGGCCAGGCATCCGGAAACGGCATTGTGGTGGAGCAATTCGACTATACCGAACCTGACGCCAATGCCGGAACAGGCGGTACATCGTCGGAAACCGCGCCAGCACCCGCACCGGATGCGGGGGATACTGCGTCGCGAGACGAAGGCGCTCTTGAGCGGGAGGCCCCACGCCCGCCATTAAGCGATCTCGGCCTTGCCGCGGCACCGAAGCCGCCTGAGCCGCCGCCACCTGCAACGCCTGTCGATGCAGGTGAACAGATGCAATTGCTGCCGCTTCCAGTTGCGGTCGCAGCGGGACGGCTGGAGAGCCAGGGACGCATCGTCGATCTGCAGGGCATTGAAGTCATGCCTATTGAAGAAATGTGCCAGTCTCCATCTGGTGAAAGCTGGCCATGCGGCATGCAGGCGCGCACCGCTTTCCGCCAGTGGCTGCGCTCGCGCGCCATCATGTGCCGTCTGCCGCAGTCCAATAGCGGTGGCGCGGTCGCAACCGAATGCAGGCTTGGAAATGAGGACGCAGCGCTTTGGCTCGTATCGAACGGTTGGGTAAAAGCGACGCCCGGCGGTGCCTACGCGGAGGCTGGGCAGAAAGCCCAGGAGGCAAAGCTCGGCATCTATGGGGCGAAGCCGGACACAACGCTCCCCGGTTCTTCCTCTTCGCCGGATGTGCAATCATTATCGCCGTTGGCGCCTGAGATGGAGCCGCAGCCTTCTGCACCTTCGCCGCAGCAGGGTGAATTTCCGCCGCCCCCGGTTGGTCCCGCGCAATAGAGCATCTTGAGCAAAACTGTGTAATGGTTTTCTGACCTGCAAAAAGTAAGCCCCGCATTGCGAGGCTTACTTTTCGTTTCAGATCCAGAGATCAGGACAATTCGTCAGCGAGCGCCTTTTTGATCAGCGCCCGGGTTTCGTCAATGCCATAAAGGGCGACGAAGGAGCCAAAACGGGGGCCGCGTTCCTGTCCGATCAGTACTTGGTAGAGCATCTGGAAGAAGGACACGGACACGCCGGGACCGCCTTCCGGGCTCTTCTTGTTGTGGTCCTGATAGCGTTCGATGGCGCGGGCCACGTCCAGAATGGCGTTCTGGATGTCGCTGCCATCCGTGCCGGCGGGCAGGGTGGCAAGCTTGGCGTCGAGGCCTTCGAGGGCCGCACGCTCCACATCGTCGGGTGCGCGGAATTGTTTGGTCGGCTTGACGAAATCGTTGAAGTAACGGATCGCATAGCCGACAAGTGCGTCGAGTTCCGGATTGTTTTCCGGCGTAACGCCCGGCGCGTGACGCGAGATGAAGCCCCAGAGCACATCCGGATTTTCCGCATTCGATGCGCTGACCAGATTGAGCAGCAGCGCGAACGGCACCGGCAGATTGACCTTTGGCGGGTTGCCATAATGGATGTGCCAGACCGGATTGTTCAGCCGGTCCTTCCATTCCTGACGTTCATAAGCGGAAAGATAGGTAAAATATTCATCCACCGCCTTGGGGATCACATCGAAATAAAGCTTCTTTGCAGTCTTGGGCTTCTGGAAATTATAGAGCGCAAGGCTTTCGGTCGGCGCATAGGCCAGCCACTCATCGATGGAAATGCCATTGCCCTTGGACTTGGAGATTTTCTGGCCAAGCTGGTCGAGGAAAAGTTCGTAGACGAAATGTTCCGGCGCACGGCCACCGAGAATTTCGCAGATGCGGTCATAAATGCCCGCATTGGTCTGGTGGTCCTTGCCGAACATTTCGAAATCGACGCCCAGTGCCGCCCAGCGCATGCCGAAATCCGGCTTCCATTGCAGCTTCACGTGACCGCCGGTGACGGGCAGGGTCATTTCAACGCCGTCCTCGTCATCGAAGGTGATGGTACCAGCCTTGGCGTCAACCTTCTTCATCGGCACGTAAAGCACGCGACCTGACTTGGGCGAAATCGGCAAAAAGGGGCTGTAGGTCGCCTGACGCTCTTCGCCAAGGGTGGGCAGCATCACTTTCATGATGTCGTCATAGCACTCGGCAGCGCGCAGCAGCACCGCATCAAACTTGCCGGACTGGTAATATTCGGTCGCACTGGCGAATTCATAGTCGAAGCCGAAAGTGTCGAGGAAGCGGCAGAGCATCGCATTATTGTGCTCGGCGAAACTTTTGTGTTCGCCGCCAAACGGGTTCGGCACAGCGGAAAGAGGCATGTGCAGATAAGGCTCAAGTGCTGCCTTGTCCGGTACGCTGTCGGGAATCTTGCGCATGCCGTCGAGATCGTCCGAGAAACAGATGAGGCGCGTCTTCACCTTGTCTTCGGTCAGCACGCGGAAGGCCTGGCGCACCATGGTCGTGCGCGCCACCTCGCCGAAAGTGCCGATATGCGGCAGACCGGAAGGGCCATAGCCGGTCTCGAAAATCACCGTGTCCGGCAGGCCGGTCTTTGCATAGCGCTTGAGGATTTTCCTGGCTTCTTCAAAAGGCCACGCTTTCGCCTCCGCAGCCGCCGCGGTCAGTTCCGGGGTCAGCGTGATTTCGGGGAGACGATGCGAGGTCATGATTTTATCCTGATATCCTGTGAAGAGCTGTATTCGTTGAAAACTAGACGTCTGATGCTCTATGGCTTGCCCGGTCAGCAAGGTCAATCGTCAGCACCGAATTTCCTTGCGCGAGCGAGTGAGGCTACCTAGTTTTCCATCGAAACGGATTGCAAATTGATTCCGGTTGTTTTGTGCAGGAGTATTTGATGCAAAAGATTTCGCCGCAGGACGCACTCGTCTACATCATGGTCACGACATCTGCCGCCGACACAACCATGACCGACGCTGAACTGTCATCCATCGGCAATGTAGTAACGCGTCTGCCAGTTTTCCGCGGTTTCGATACGGAACGTTTGCCGAAACTTGCGAGCGATTGCTATGCGCTTTTGTCGTACGAAGACGGTCTGGAAAGAATTCTCGATATTGCGCACGAGGTCCTGCCGGAACGGCTTTATGACACGGCTTACGCGCTGGCAGTCGAGGTTGCCGCAGCCGATCTGCATGTCGAGCAGGAGGAACTGGAATTCCTCCAGATGCTGCGCGACCGCTGGACGCTGGATGAGTTGACCGTTGCCGCAATCGAACGCAGCGCGCGCGTGCGCTTCCGCAAGCTGGAACCTGTCGCGTAATCATCCTGTTGGAGAAAATGCAGAACGGGCGGGGTGTAACCCCGCCCGTTCCCGTTTCAAGGGAGGATAAATCGACGCTCGGCGTCTTCAGCAAACGACCGGAAGCCGCCGTGCTTTGCGCTTTTCCAGAGCAGCACGCATCACATGTGCTGCTTCTGCAAAAGTTGCGTTTTCCTTCCAGCGCTCTGCATGGACCAGAGTGGACGGAACGATATCTTTCAAGGCTTCCAGCGTATGGCGCGGCACCATGTCCGTACAGTTCCACAGACGTCGGAAGATAACGCTGATACGCGTGATCTTGCCATTGACCTGCACAACGGGCTCAGCCGTTTCCAGGGTCCAGTCTTCATAGGCATCGACTGCATCATGGAATGCGTGATGCAGATAGATCGGTGCATGACCGTCATGAAGCGGAGGCAGCAAACTAGACATTTCTGTTTCCTCTCTTCCAATGGTGGTTGTGCTCTGTCATCGATTATGATCGCTCGGGCCTGCAAGTCGCGCAGACGAAGACAACACATAATTAACCATGATCTACGCAATACCCTGCCCTTGGCAAGGGGGGAATTTCTTTAGATCGGTCTTAGTAAGAAAAATAATTTACTGGCGTAAGAGGAAATACTTCCAAAACAATACGTCTGTAGTCCGATTTACTGTTTTTATTCATTGGTCAAATATGACAAAAAAGGAATGAAATTCGGTGCTTATTGTCTCGGTGACAGCTTTCCCTCTCCTATTTTCATAAAGCTGATGTAGAGATAAGGTTCTGCTGAAGAGGAAATGAGGGGCGAAAATTATGGCTCGTTTTGTTGCATCGCGAAGGGTATTTCTGGTTGGTTCGACCTTTCTGGCTGCAACCCTGGCGTGGCCTAAAGGGGCAAGAGCCGCGGGCGAGCCTGCAAAAGGCGGACGTCTGGTCGTGGCAGCGGATTCCGAGCCGCGCAATCTCAATCCGGCCATCGTCGCTTCCAACGGTGTCTTTTTCGTTGCCAGCAAGGTGATCGAGCCTTTGGCGGAAGCATCCTATGAAGGTGAGAACGGGCTAAGACCGCGCCTGGCGACTGGCTGGGAAGGCTCCCCCGACGGCCGGACGGTGAGGTTCCGCTTGCGCGAGGGCGTGAAATGGCATGACGGCACACCGTTCACCTCTGCTGATGTGGCTTTCTCGGCGATGGAAGTCTGGAAACCTTTGCAGAACCTTGGCCGCGTGGTTTTCAAGGCGCTGGAAAAGGTGGAGACGCCCGATGACCATACAGCCATTTTCCATTTTTCAGAACCGACGCCGTTTCAGCTCGTTCGCAATGCGCTGCCGGCACTCACAGCCGTCTTGCCGAAGCACCTCTTTGCGGGCACGGACATCCTTTCCAATCCGGCCAATGAGAAGCTCATCGGCACAGGCCCGTTCAAATATGCCGAGCACAAGACGGGCGAATATTATCGCCTTGTGAAAAACGAGAGCTATTGGAGCGACGGCGAACCCTATCTGGACGAAATTATCTATCGCGTGCTGCCGGATCGCGCTGCTGCTGCGGGCGCGCTGGAGGCCGAAGAGATAGATCTCGCGGCCTTTTCCGCCGTGCCTCTGGCCGATCTCGATCGTATTTCCAAAGTGCCGGGACTGAAAGTGATCTCGAAAGGCTATGAAGCACTGACCTATCAGCTCGTGGTGGAGATCAATCATCGCCGCAAGGAGCTGGCGGACCTGAAGGTCCGGCAGGCAATCGCCCATGCCATTGATCGGGATTTCGTTGTGAAGACGATTTTTCTTGGTTACGCCAAAACCTCCACCGGGCCGGTGCCGCGTTATGACAGCCAGTTTTATACCGACGATGTGCCCGCCTATCCGTTCGATGTGGCAAAGGCCAATGCGCTTCTGGACGAGGCGGGCTATAAGCGCGGCAATGATGGAACCCGCTTTACGCTGAAGCTTCTGCCTGCACCTTATTTCAACGAGACGAAGCAGTTCGGCGACTATCTGCGGCAGGCGCTGACGGCGGTCGGCATCGATGCGCGCATCGTCAATAATGATTCAGCGGCACACCAGAAAGCGGTCTATACCGACCACGATTTCGATCTCGCCATCGCACCGACCGTTTATCGCGGAGATCCGGCCATTTCGACCACGATTCTGGTCGAAAGCGGCATTCCGTCGGGCGTGCCGTTCTCCAATCAGGGCGGCTATGCCAATGCCGAACTGGATGCGCTGATCGCCAAGGCCGTGCGCGAGATAGATGAGAAGAAGCGCACCGCACTCTACAAAAAATTCCAGCAAATGGTGGAAGCTGATCTGCCGCTCGTCAATGTTGCCGAATGGGGTTTCATCACGGTCGCCAATGAACGGGTTAAAAATGTTTCCAGCAATCCGCGCTGGGCGGTTTCCAACTGGGCCGATACATGGATCGGGCGGTGACGAACCATCGCATTTGATTGTATCGTTCTGATGTGAAACAGATTCTGGCCCTTCTGAGAAAACGATTGGTCGGCAGCACGTTCGTGCTGCTGATTGTCGTTGTCGGCTGTTTTCTGATGCTGGAAACGGCGCCAGGCGACGCCGTCGATGCCTATGCGGTCACTTTGGGCGGTGATGCAGCGCAAATGGCTGAAATGCGGGCGCGCTGGGGACTGGATCAATCGGCCTGGCACCGGCTCGGTGCTTATCTTGTCGTGCTTGTGCAGGGCGATCTCGGCTGGTCTGTCAGCTTCAACAGGCCCATTCTCAGCATCATCACGGAACGTTTGCCCAACACGCTGTTGCTGATGGGGGCTGCGACCGCGCTTTCCTTTGCCGCCGGTTCAGTTCTCGGCATTGTTGCCGGGGCAAGGCCGGGAAGTTTTCGTGATCGCTTTCTGTCGGTCACGTCGCTTGTTCTCTACGCAATCCCCGGCTTCTGGCTGGCGCTGGTATTGGTCATCCTGTTTTCGATCCGGCTGCGCTGGCTTCCGTCTAGCGGCATTGAAACCATTGCCTCAGGCAAGCAGGGGCTGGTGCGAGCAGGCGATGTCGCCCGGCATCTGGTGCTGCCGGTGGTGTCCCTGTCGATCATTTATCTGGCGCTGTATCTGCGTGTCATGCGCGCCGCTATGGCTGACATCTGGCGTATGGATTTCGTGCGTGCCTTGCGTGCGCGTGGCATTTCGCGGTCGCGCATCGCATTGCGCCATGTAGCGCGCAATGCGCTTCTGCCGCTTGTCACCATGCTGGGCTTGCAGGCCGCTTCCATGCTGGGCGGCAGCGTGGTGATTGAAAGCGTCTTTGCCGTGCCCGGTCTCGGACGGTTGGCACAGGAGGCCGTTGCCGCGCGCGATACGCCCCTTCTGCTTGGCGTGATCCTTACAAGTGCGGTGATGGTTATTGTCGTGAATTTTCTCATGGACCTTCTCTATCTTTGGCTGGATCCGCGCATCGCTACGGAGGGCGACAAGGCATGATCGGCTTGTCACGTTATTTCAGAACGGTTGAAGGTATAACGGGTGCGATCATCCTGATATTGCTGGTTTTGTCAGCACTGCTTGCGCCGGTTCTGTTTCCGGGAGACCCTTTGCGCATTGTCGCAGCGCCGCTGTTGCAACCTTTTGAAAATTCTGCCTTTCCACTTGGAACCGACAGACTCGGGCGCGATGTTCTGGCCGAGCTTTTCCATGGCAGCCGCACCTCGCTGGTCGTCGGGCTGGCTGCGGCGGCGGCGTCGATCATCGTCGGCAGCATTGTCGGCACGCTGGCAGGTTTTGCAGGCGGCGTAGCCGATGAAGTGCTGATGCGCATCACCGAAGCCTTTCAGACTGTACCGGGCTTTCTGCTGGCGCTGGCGCTGGTCAGCATCGCCGGGCCGTCGCTGCCGGTGCTTGTAGCGGCCATCGCTCTTTCAAGCTGGACGCAGGCTGCACGCCTGACACGCGGACAGGTGCTTTCCATCCGTGAACGCGATTATGTGGCATCTGCGCGTGTCATCGGCATGCATCCGCTGGAAATCGCCTTCCGCCAGATCTTGCCTAATGCTCTGCCGCCTATACTGGCGCTGGTGCCGGTCATTGTCGCTTCGGCGATCCTGATCGAAGCCGCCTTGTCCTTTCTCGGTCTGGGCGACCCGAACCGCGTCACGTGGGGTGGCATGATTGCCGAAGGACGCACGGTGCTGCGCTCCGCGCCGTGGCTTTCCATTTTGCCCGGGCTGGCGCTGGCGCTGACCGTGGTTGGCGTATATCTAGCAGGCGAGGGGATAACCAATGCCGCCGCGCGGCGTGAGGTGCATTCATGAGTGCTATTGCCCGCATCGACGGCCTCACCGTGCGTTATGGCCGGGAAGCTGCGCTGCAAAGCCTCGATCTTGATATTCAGGCCGGCGAAACGCTTGCCATTATTGGCGAAAGCGGCTCTGGAAAAAGCACGCTGGCGCTCGCGTTGGCTGATCTCCTGCCTGCCAATGCCGTTGTTGTCGGCGGGATCAGCTGGCGGGATGGCCAGCCGAAGCCCGGACGCGATACCGGCTTTGTGTTTCAGGACCCGACGTCGAGCTTCGACCCGTTAATGACTGTTGGCGCGCAGCTTGTCGAGACCATTCGCGCCCACGTAAGGGTTGATAAAAGAACGGCTAGGGCAAGGGCGGTTGCGCTGCTTGCCCGCGTTCACATCCCGAACCCGGATGTGAGTTTCTCGCGCTACCCGCACCAGTTTTCTGGGGGGCAGAAACAGCGCATCGCCATCGCGCTTGCCATTGCCGCTGGCCCGCGCCTGCTGATCGCCGACGAGCCGACAAGCGCGCTCGATACCATCGTGCAGAAGGAGGTTGTCGCACTGCTGCAAAGGTTGGTGCGCGAGGATGGCATGACGCTGATCTTCATCACGCACGACATCGCGCTGGCATCGGGCCTGGCGGATCGCATTGCTGTTTTCCATCGGGGGAAAATGGTGGAAACGGGAAGCGCTCGCGCGATCATCGCCAATCCGAAAGCGGATTACACGAAAGCGCTGATTGCAGCGATACCGAGGCTGGAGAAAACCGATGGATGAGCCGCTTTTGCAGGCAACGGATCTGGTTGCGCTCTATGGCGAAAGGCCTGCGCTGGAAGGCGTCAGCTTCGATATAAGGCGCGGCGAAACGCTGGCGTTGGTCGGCCCGTCGGGTAGCGGAAAATCGACGCTCGCCCGCGCTTTGTTGCGGCTTCATCCGCTTCAATCCGGGTCGATCCGTTTTGAAGGCGAAAACTGGCTGGCGCTGAAAGGCGCGATGCTTCGCAGGCGCCGCGCCAGAATGCAGATGGTGTTTCAGGATCCGTTATCGGCATTCAATCCGCGTGGCCGCGTGGCCGAACTTGTCGACGAGCCGCTGCGTATTCACGGTCTGAAACGCGATATTTCTGAACTTTTGCAAAAAGTCGGGCTCGATCCGGCACTGGCAGAGCGCAGCGTGCACGAAATTTCCGGCGGCCAGCGCCAACGCGTGGCAATCGCCCGTGCGCTGGCGACCACTCCATCGCTGATCGTGCTGGATGAAGCGGTCTCCGCCCTCGATGTCAGCATACGCAGAACCATCCTGAAACTGTTGCGGGATCTCCAGCAGAGCGAACATACGGCCTATCTGTTCATCACCCATGATCTTGGCGTGGCAGCGCAGATGGCGGACCGCATCGCGGTGATGGAACGCGGGCGGATTGTCGAATGCCGCCCGCCGCGCGCGTTGATTGCAGCGCCGCAAGCACCCGTCACAAGGGCGCTGATCGATGCGGTGCCGCAGTTATCCGATTAGACTTTGCCCAGTTCCACCGAGCGCTTGTGTGCGGCTTCAACCGCTTCGGTAACAAGCGTCTTGAGGCGATCTCCACCCATCAGCACTTCCAGTGCCGCTGCGGTGGTGCCGTTCGGGCTTGTCACCTGCTCGCGTAGTTTCGACGGGCTGTCGGTGCTGGCATCGGCCAGCGCGCCTGCACCCATCACGGTTTGCATGGCGAGAAGCGCTGCGGTTTCACGCGGCAGACCGGCGGTCACACCCGCCTCGGTCAAGGTTTCGATGAAGTGGAAGACATAGGCCGGGCCGGAACCGGAAACGGCGGTGACCGCATCCATTTGCGCTTCCTCGTCCACACTCGCCACCTTGCCGGAAGTTTCCAGCAGGCGTGTAACGAAGGCTTCGCTGTCGGCGGTCACATTGGCGTTTCCGTAGGTCACCAGCATCCCCTTGCCGATGGCGGCAGGCGTATTCGGCATGCAGCGCAGTATGGCGGCATCCTTGCCTAGGTGGGTTTCAAACAGAGAAACTGGAATACCGGCCGCGACGCTGACGAAGGTCGAAGCGGGCGCAAAGCGCTTATAGGCCGGCAGAACGTTGTTCATGACCTGCGGCTTGACGGCAACCAGCACCATGCGCGGCTGAAGATCGCCGGGCAGCGATCCGTCATTGGCATGGACATTCACGCCCGCGCTGGCGGCGCGTTCGCGAAGCGCATCGGCAGGCTCCACAACATGGACGTCGCCGGGTTTCAGAATGCCGCTGTCGAGCCAGCCCTTGAGCATTGCAAAACCCATATTGCCGCAACCGACGAGAATTACCGTATCATGCATGTTGATTGTTCCGCCTGTTTGATTTGTGAAGCTAAGCGCGTCATGTGGGTATAGCCCTCTCGCGGCCTCGTCCGCAAGGCTGTGCTGGGCGGGGGAAAAACAGCGAAATCCCTGCATTATTGCCCGTAAACCATTGATCGCTCATCAAGCATGAACCAGTATAGGCAGCAGGACGGCATCAAAAACGGCCTATGCTCTAGGATCGCAGGGATGAGGGAAACATGGACCCGGCTTTGACAACAGGCGTTCCACCGGCTGAAGCGTTCGGCCATGTTCGCATTATCATCGGCATGATTCTGGGTCTTTGCGTTTCACGCCTTCTCACCGGGTTTGCGCGGTTTATCCAGCATCCGGGCAAGCAGAAAATCTATCCGGTCCATCTGGCATGGGTCGGTTTCATTCTGCTGTCGGTCATCCATTTCTGGTGGTTTGAGTTCAGCCTCAGGACCATCCCTCTATGGAGTTTCGAGAAGTATCTTTTCGTGATCTTCTATGCGGGGCTTTATTTCCTGCTTTCCACGCTGTTGTTTCCGGACAGCATGGAGGAATATACCGGCTATCGCGACTATTTCCTGTCGCGGCGAAAATGGTTCTTCGGCATTCTGGCACTGGTCTACGTTGTCGATATTATCGATACGCTTCTGAAGGGCATGGAGCATTACAAGCTCTATGGCATCGAATATCCCATTCAGATTGCGGCCTTCATTCTACTCAGCCTCATCGCCGCCTTCTGGGGCAACCGGCGTTTTCACGCGGTTTTTGTTGCGCTGGCGCTGGTCTACCAGGTCACATTCACGCTCCGGCACTTCGCGACGCTGAGCTGATCAGCCGCTTTCCACATCCGCATGGCGTCGCGTTTCCGCATCCACCACCTCGCGAAACTGGCGCAGAAGGGGATGGCGGTCCGTTTGTTTGCGACCGTAGCCTAGATTGAAGATATGATCGAAATCGGGCGGGTTGCGACCGATATTATGCTGCATGATGGTTTCGAGCTTGTCGAAACCCTTGGCGAAGACCGCCTCCGGTGATGTGCCGGTGTTATAATCCGTCCATAGATCGAGAATTTCAGCCTGCAGATCGCCCGGCAGCGGAGCGCAAAGCGTCACGAGATCGGCCTTTTCCCGTTCTGCACGGCCATCGTCGGCGGTTTGATGAATGGCGGGGACGTCGCCCGAGATCGCTTCGCCGAGATCGTGGACGATACACATCTTGATAAGCCGCAGCCTGTCGCAATTGCCAAGCTCCCGGTCAAACAATGTCACCAGCAGGCAGAGCCGCCAGCTATGTTCGGCGGTGCTTTCGGGGCGGCCCTGTGATGTATGGCCTGAACGCAACGTGCTTTTCAGTCGTTCGGCGCTTTGTATGAACTGGATGATGCCATCAAGGCGGTCGGGATCGAGCGTCTGTTCCGTTGTGGTGTCCATGGCATATTTCGAAACGAATTATCTGCGTGAATCAATGCGTGAATTTACAATTTTAACGATTTATTTGCCATAACGCCTATCAATAATCTAATCATCATTCCGGCAGGAAAAAAGCGGGAAGGAAGCGATGGCAGAGCGGGACACAGAGGGGAGGCGTGCGGCTGCACGTCCGCTACTAGCCTATGCACCCGAATTCCTTGACGCGCTTCCGGTTGCGGGACCCTTTACGGCGGAAACGCAGCTCGGTGCAGACATCGCCGAACATGAGCACCGGTTGCGCCGGGAAGAGCTGTTTCGCCGCAAGCAGGCCGTTCTGGATGACACAGAAACCGCATACGCGAATGACACGACCGATCCACGGCAGGACATTCTTGACCGGATGAGTGCCGTGCGGGATGCGTTGCAGACCAGCCTCGGCGAGCAGCCGACCGAGTCAACCGCACCGGAACCCGAACCGACACGGGCGGACCAGGAAAAAATCAAAGCGCGTTCCCCGCGCAGACGCTGGGGACGTGTGCTCGGCTTCGTCGTGGTCGGCGGACTGATCGGCGCCGGTTACGGCCTGCTCTTTCCCGCGCAATACGGTGCGACAGCTTCCCTGCTGGTGACGCCAATGGAGAGGCGAAGCGAAATCGCATCGCAGGCGGTGTTCGACCGGGCGGCGCAGCTCGCGCGGATTCAGACCCGCGACGATCTGGGCAAGCCCTCATTCTTCGAGCAGTTGCGGCAGGAACTGGAGACATTTCTTGTAGATGATGACCAGCCGTCTTCTGTTCCCACGGCCAAACCGGAGGGGGCGGCGATTTTGCGTCCGCATGTTTCCTTTGTGCAGGCATTGGGCAGTGGGGCGATCAGTGTGACGGCGACCGCCGCAACGCCGGAAACGGCGGCCGTGATCGCCAATGCGGTCACGCAGGCGTTTCGCGACTATCTGGCCGATGACGCGAATCCCACGGATCGTGATCTGCCCGAGCGTTTACAGAGCCTTGAGACGGATGCGCAGACCGCAAAACAGGCCGCAGCCGCCTTTCGTGCCAGCCGCAATTTTGGCGACGCCGGCAGCAGGACTGCGCTGGACCGTGAATTCGCAGAAAGCAAGGCCGCAACACTGCGCATCAGCGCCGAGGCCAATGCGCTGAATAGCGCAACGCCGGAAAGCCTTTTGAAAAATGGCGTGCCGGACAGCTTGCGCTCAGGTGCTTTGGGGCAGCTTGTGGAAAGATACGCCGCCGCAGGACAGGGCGATGCTGCCAAGACAATCGAGTCGCAGATTAATACGGAAATCGCCAGCCAACGCCGACTTTTACAGGCCGATCTTAAAGCTGCGGTCGAACGCGAGCAGAAAGCCGCTGCGGCAGTAGCCGGGCGGAATGCCCCGAGGGCGACGGATGAGGACCGCAGCCGCTTGCAGGCGCTGGAGCGGGATGCCGCCGCCAGACAGGTTCTGTTGGAAGACTTGCAGATGCGCGCGGTGCGTGGTGAAGCCACAGCTGCTGGAGCAGGTGCACATCTGCGCGTTATCGCGTCCGCACGGCCCAATCCAACCCCACGCGGCTTATCGATGGAGGCTTCCGTTCTGCTCGGTCTTTTAGGCGGGCTGCTGCTTGGCCTTCTGTCGTTTGCTTTCGGTAGAAAGGACCCTGTTTCTCCGCAAGGTCGGGTGGAAATAGAGCCGGAAGAGGTTCTGGAAACCTATGGCGAAACCCGGCTTGCAGCTGTTATTCGCGAAGCCAATGCCCGCTGGGAAGCCGAACATGGCCGTGCTAACGGGCCTAAGGAAAATGTCGAGTTGCGGCGCACGATAGACGATGTGCGCTCGTCGCGTTTCAACAAATCCTGAGTTGTCGCGCTTTCGACGATTGTCATATGGCTTCATGACGCTTATGGGCATGTATGCGAAAAAGAGACGGTGTAACTCCCGTATGTGCTGGCTAAAAATGGAGCGCTCGCTATGGCCCAATTGATCGATGGCAAGAAGCTCGCCGAGGATGTGGTTTCCACGGTGAAGACCGAAACCGAAAAGCTCGTGGCTGCCACCGGCGTGGTTCCCGGCATTGCTGTGGTTATTGTCGGGGAAGACCCGGCAAGCCAGGTCTATGTGGCCTCCAAAAGCCGAAAGGCGAAGGAATGCGGCTTTCATTCCATTCAGCATGATCTTCCGGAAACCGCATCCGAGAAGGAACTGCTGGACTTGATCGAAAGCCTCAATAACGACCCGGCCATCCATGGCATTCTGGTGCAACTGCCGTTGCCTGCCCACATTGATTCAGGTCGTGTGATTCAGACCATTTCGCCGGACAAGGATGTGGACGGCTTCCATTTCATCAATGTCGGCAAGCTTGGCACCGGCGAGGTCGAAACGGCATTCGTTCCCTGCACGCCAGCGGGCGCGATGATCATGATCGAGCGCGTGCATGGCCGCGATCTTTCCGGGTTGAATGCGGTGGTGATCGGTCGTTCCAACATCGTCGGCAAACCGATGTTCAACCTCTTGCTTGCGGCCAATGCAACGGTGATGGTGGCGCATAGCCGGACAAAAGATTTGCCGGCCATTGCACGTGCAGCGGACATTCTGATTGCTGCCGTGGGCCGCCCGCAAATGGTCAAGGGCGACTGGGTAAAGCCCGGAGCAACCGTCATCGATGTGGGCATCAATCGCATTCCCGCGCCCGAACGCGGTGAAGGCAGGACGCGGCTTGTCGGCGACGTGGATTTTGCGGAAGCCGAAAAAGTTGCAGGTGCGATCACGCCGGTTCCAGGTGGTGTCGGCCCGATGACCATCGCCATGCTGATGGCGAACACGTTGACGGCGGCTTGCCGCACCGTTGGCGTGAAAAAGCCCGTTTTCTGACACACGAATCCGGCTTTTCGACACACTGTGTCCGTTTTTAAACACAATTCAGGAGGCTAAAAACGGCCCTGAATCGCAATTTTTGAATGATTTTGAGGCAAAACGGGTCATATCACCGTTTTGCCTTATTTCATTTATGGGTCTTTCAGAAGACTGAAGCGCCTTCATCGGCCCGTCCGGCGATCTGGCGGAAGGCGCGGAAAAGTTCACGTCCCATGCCGTGTTCATTGCCGGAAAGGTCAGGCCGGACGTCATCGCGTTCGTGCAGTAGCGCATCGTTGACGAGAACTTCCAGAGTTCCGTTCACTGCATCGAGACGAACGATGTCGCCATCGTGGATTCTACCGATCATGCCGCCGTCGAGGGCTTCCGGGGTGACGTGGATTGCGGACGGAACCTTGCCTGAAGCGCCCGAGAGGCGGCCATCGGTTACAAGGGCAACGCGTTGGCCGCGATCCTGCAAAATGCCGAGTACGGTCATCAGCTTGTGCAGTTCCGGCATGCCGTTGGCTTTCGGCCCCTGATAGCGGACCACTGCGATAAAATCGCCGGTCAGGTCGCCTGCCTTGAAGGCCGCCTGCAATTCGGACTGGTCGTTGAATGTTTTCGCAGGCGCTTCGATCACATGGCGCTCGGGCTTCACGGCGGAAACCTTGATGATGGCATTGCCGATATTGCCGGCCAGCACCTTGAGGCCGCCGGTCGGCTGGAAGGGCGCGTGGATCTTCGCCAGAACCTTGTCGTCGCCGCTTTTCTCCGGCACCGGCTCACGCACGACATTGCCGTCTGGTCCGAGCTTCGGCTCGATGGCGTAGGGCCGCAAGCCTTCGCCCCAGACAGTACGGACATCTTCATGCAGAATGCCGCCATCGAGAAGCTCGCGGATCAGAAAGCCCATGCCACCTGCTGCATGGAAATGGTTCACATCGGCAAGGCCGTTCGGATAGACGCGTGCAAGCAGGGGCACGACGTCCGAAATTTCGGAAATATCGTGCCATGTCAATTTGATACCGGCGGCAGCGGCCATGGCTATGAGATGAATGGTATGATTGGTCGAGCCGCCGGTGGCGTTAAGACCGATGACGCCATTGACGAAAGACCGTTCGTCCAGCATCTCGCCGACCGGCGTATATTCATTGCCGCAGGCGGTGATCGCCAGCGCACGCTTTGCGGCTTCGCGCGTCAGCGCATCGCGCAGCGGCGTACCCGGATTGATGAACGATGCGCCCGGCAGATGCAGGCCCATGATTTCCATCAGCATCTGGTTGGAATTGGCGGTCCCGTAAAAGGTGCAGGTGCCGGGACCGTGATAGGACTTCGATTCCGACTCCAGCAGTTCGGCGCGCCCAACCTTGCCTTCCGCATAAAGCTGGCGGGTTCGGGCTTTTTCGTCGTTCGGCAGGCCGCTGGTCATTGGTCCGGCGGGAATGAACACGGCTGGCAGATGGCCGAAGGTCAGCGCGCCGGTAATCAGGCCGGGTACGATCTTGTCGCAGACGCCGAGATAGACGGCAGCATCGAACATATCGTGCGAAAGGCCGACGGCGGTGGCCATGGCGATCACTTCACGCGAGAAGAGCGAAAGCTCCATACCTGCAAAACCCTGCGTGACGCCATCGCACATGGCGGGCACGCCGCCTGCCACCTGCGCCACGCCGCCCGCCTCGCGCGCGGCCTGCTTGATGAGCTGCGGAAAGGTTTCGAACGGCTGATGCGCCGACAGCATATCGTTATAGGCGGTGATGATACCCAGGTTCGGCACTTCGTCGCCGGCGAGCGCCGCCTTGTCGTTCGGCCCGCAGGCTGCAAACCCGTGCGCGAGATTGGCACACCCCAGAACTGCGCGCTTCGGCTTGCTGGAAGCAGCCTCGCGCACGCGGTCGAGATAGGCTTCGCGGGTTGGCCTGGAGCGTTCGCGAATGCGCCCGGTGATTTCCTGTATGCGTTTATGTGCAGTCTGCGTGGGCATGGGTATCACCTGTGCCAAAGAGGCCAGCTTGAGGAGCTAAAACGTGTCGCGTTTCATCATATTCCGGCGACACGCTTTAATTCTCTGTTTTTACGTATCTTTCTCCCAAAACCGGTTCCCACTTTCGGGAGACATGCTTTAGCTTGTCCAGTAAAGTTGGATCGGTGTGCGGGCATGATGGAACACGGCACGCACGGGCATTTCGCTTTCGTCGTTGCCGACAAGCGCTTTTTCAAGCGTTGCCTGCTTGGCCGCTCCCTCGATATGCAAGACGAGGAAATCTGCTTCCGTGATGAGCGGCAGGGTAAGTGTCAGGCGCTTTTCGCCCAAACCTTCAACATGCATCGGCAGGACCAGCGCCCGCGTCTCCGGGTCGATCGCCTGATCGAGCCGGTCACCGTTCGGGAAGAACGAAGCGGTATGACCGTCATTGCCCATACCGAGCACCACCACGTCGAACGGGCGGCGCAACGCATCGATGCGGCTGGCGGCAGCGAGTGCTGCCGTATCGACCGTCGCCGCCGGAATATATAGGCCGACGAATTTGGCCACACCCGCATGATCGCGCAAAAGATGGTCGCGCACCAGCTTTTCGTTGGAGCGCTCGCTCTCGGCAGGGACGAAACGTTCATCGACAAGTGTGATCGTCACAAGATTCCAGTCGATCATCTTGCGCGACAGAACCTCGAACAGCCTGAGCGGCGTGGTGCCGCCGGAGACGGCCAGTGTGGCTTGTCCCCGTTCCGCGATGGCGGCAGCCAGCTTGTTCGCAATGGCTTCGGAGAGTGCCTGCGCCAGTTCCGTTCCGCTGGTAAAATCATGCCGTTCGATGTTCATGCCGTTCCTTTCCAAAGCAGTTGCTAGAGACTTTCGTGCCATGTGCGTCCGTCACGCTCGATCAGCGCGATGGAAGACGAAGGCCCCCAGGTTCCTGCTGTGTAGCCCTGTACGGGCTGGCTATTCAACTCCCATCCCTGCAAGATCGGGTCGATCCACCGCCATGCGGCCTCAACTTCGTCGCGGCGCATGAACAGGGTCTGGTTGCCACGAACGACATCCATGATGAGACGTTCATAGGCATCCGGATTGCGCTCGCTGAAGGATTCAGCAAAGCTCATGTCCAGCGGAACATGGCGCAGGCGCATGCCGCCCGGACCTGGATCCTTGATCATCAGCCATTGCTTCACGCCCTCATCGGGCTGCAGGCGGATGACGAGCTGGTTGGCGATGACCTTGCCGGCGCCTTCGCCGAAGATCGAATGCGGGATCGGCTTGAACGTGACGACGATTTCCGAAACGCGGGTGGCAAGGCGCTTGCCGGTGCGCAGATAGAACGGCACGCCCGCCCAGCGCCAGTTGGCGATTTCGGCTTTCAGTGCGACGAAGGTTTCCGTATTGCTGGTGTTGTTTTCAAGGTCTTCCAGATAGCCCTTGACCGGACCGCCGGCAGAAGCACCCGCACGATACTGGCCGCGAACGGTGAGATCCTCCACATTAGCGGTGGTGATCGGCTGGAGGGAGCGCAGTACTTTCACTTTTTCGTCATGTACGGCATCGGCTTCGAGCGATGAAGGCGGTTCCATGGCGACCAGGCAGAGAAGCTGGAGAATGTGGTTCTGCACCATATCGCGCAGCGCACCCGCCGTATTGTAATAACCGGCGCGGCCTTCAAGGCCCACCTCTTCGGCTACCGTGATCTGCACATGATCGATGTGGGCGGAGTTCCACAACGGCTCATAGAGCGCATTGGCAAAGCGCAGCGCCATCAGGTTCTGGACGGTTTCCTTGCCGAGATAATGATCGATGCGGAAAATCTGGTCTTCGCGGAAAACACTGCCCAGCGTGTCGTTGAGCATCATGGCGGATTCCAGATCGCGGCCAATCGGCTTTTCAACGATGATGCGCGTGTCCCGCGTGATCAGGCTGTGGCTTTTGAGCCGCGTGGCGATATCGCCGAAGAGTGTCGGGCTTACCGCGAGATAGAAAGCACGGATTCTTTCCGGCTTTTTGCCGATCAGGGCCTTGAGAGCATCCCAGCCGTCGTCGGATTTGGCATCGACCGCGACATAGCTCAGACGCGTGACAAATTCATCGACCTGCTTTTCGTCCACTTCCTCGGGTTTCACGTGTTCATGAATGGCATCGCGCGCAAACTGGCGATATTCATCGTCGGTCATGGGGCTGCGTGAAGCGCCGATGATGCGCGTGGGATCGCTCAGCTGGCCTGCGCGCTGGCGCTGATACAGCGCCGGGATCAGCTTGCGCTCGGCAAGATCGCCCGAGCCACCGAAAACGATGCAATCGAAGGGCTCTACCGGAATTGTCTGGCTGGTCATCTATCGCTCTCTTCTCTTTTTGCGCAAATCAGTCTGCCTGTCGTCAGCATGCGATTTTCACGCCGGTCCTGTCTATAATCTAATCGATTTAAATTCAACCGTCGCAGCACCGCATTCTCGCTATTGTGAAGAATTGGCCCATTTACCTGTCGGTTCTGGCGGGTTAACCGCATATCCACACATGACATGTTCATCATAAGGCCATATTGGAACAAACAATCGGGTTTCAAGTGATTTGGTAAAGGCGGACGATATCGTGGTTCTGGCAATGTGCTGATGCGCATCTTGCCGGAAATCCGTTTCACGCTTTTGCTGGGAATGCGTAAAAGGAGAATGACATGAAGAGGTTGCAGGACAAGGTCGCGATCATTACCGGGGCCGGATCGGGTTTCGGTTCGGAAACGGCGCGCCGTTTTGCAGCCGAGGGTGCGAAGGTCGTGCTCGCCGATGTGAATGTAAAGCGACTGGAAGACGAGCTTTCCGATATCGGAAAAAGCGCGCTTTCCGTACAGGCGGACGTGTCGCGCAAGGATGATATGGAGCGCGTTGCGCGGGCAGCTTTCGAAGAGTTCGGTCGTATCGACATCATGGTCAACAATGCCGGTTTTACGCACCGCAACATGCCGTTGACGGAAGTGACGGAAGACAGTTTCGACCTTATCCATGCCGTCAATATGAAAGCACTTTATTATTCCACGCAGATCGTGGTGCCGATCATGGAGCATCAGGGCGGCGGGGTTATCATCAATACCGCCTCTGCAACGGCGCTGCACCCGCGCAAGGGACTGGCCTGGTATTGCGCCTCCAAGGGCTGGGTGGTGAGCGCCACCAAGGCGATGGCGCTGGAACTGGCCGAAAAGAATATCCGCGTGAACTGCATCTGCCCTTCGGAAAGCGGCGGCGAGGGCCTGAGCCTATTTCTGCCGGACGATACGCCGGAGGCGCGTGCGGCATTGAAGGCGACCATCCCGCTTGGTCGTTTCTCGACACCGGACGACGTTGCGGAGGCTGCACTTTGGCTTGCGTCCGACGCCTCCTCCATGGTGACGGGCGTGGCGCTCAGCATCGACGGCGGCTATTCTATTTAGCGCCAGCTTCAACGAGGAAGTCATTATATATGGCTTCCAGCCGCTGATGTCGTTGTGCTGCCATGCAGCTTCCAGCCTCCGTTTTGAAGCTGGAGGCGAGCTTGAACAGTTTGGCGCGAAAATGGTCGAGTGCGAAGCTTTTATCGTCCAGCGGACGGTTTTCGGCACGCGGGTCGCGCCAGTCATAGAGGGCGCTGCCCATGCGGCCTGCGATGTAGAAGCATCGTGCCGCGCCGATGATGCCGATGGCATCGAGCCGGTCGGCATCCTGCAGGATTTTTGCTTCAATGGTGGTCGGCTCGATATTGGCCGAAAAGCTGTGCGCTTCGATGGCGTGAGCCACCAGATGGATGCGCTCGTCACTCCAGCCGATATCCCGCAGGAGGATTGAGGCCTTGTCCGCGGCAAGGCGTGAAGCGCGGTGACGGTCGGGTGAATTCTTCTCCACGCTCACGCAATCATGCAGCAGTGCCGCCACGCAGAGCGCTTCGGCGTCGCCACCTTCCAGAAGCTGGATGGCGGCTGCGTTTTTCCACACACGGGCAAGATGGGACAGGTCGTGCGATCCGTCCTCTTCATGCTCCAGCGCGTGCGGCAGGAGTTTTTGCGCCAGCGCCTCGAAAGGTGCAAATATATGTTCTGTCATCAATGGTTCTCGGGAATCGGGACGATGACAGGCATTATTGGCTCTTGCGCAGCACCGTCCAGTTATAAATCGCGCCGAACGCCATGAGGAGACAGGTGCCGAGAAAGACGGCGCGCATGCCGTAGTGCCCGCCGACAAAGCCGCCCGCCACCGGCCCTGCGACCTGGCCCATATATTGCGCCGAGACGGAATAGCCCAGTATACCGCCCGCTACGCGATCCGGTACATTATGGCGGATGACGCTGGCGATGCAGGGCAGCAATCCGCCCAGTGCCAGCCCCATCAGAAAACGCAGGCTGATCAGTTGCCAGGCTTCAGTCACGAATGCTTGCGGGATCAGGAGAAGGGCGGAAACCGCCAGCGCGCCGATGATGACGCGCCTGTGGCCGATGCGGTCCGCCAGCCGTCCCAGCCGCGAGGCGGACAAGATGCTTCCGAACGCCGCCGCCGCCATCACCACGCCGGAGATCAGCGTGACCTTCGACTGGTCGTCCATCAGCTGCATGACATAGACCGTGAGGATCGGCTCGATCGACATATTCGCGAAAAGCAGCAGCATGCCCGTCACCAGCATGGCAATTACCGGCTTTTTGTCGGGGATAGCCGCCCAGATGGATTCCGCCTTTTGTTCCTTGGTCGGTTTTGATGGCTTGCGCTCTTCACGGATCAGGAAGGTGGTGGCGAGGAAGGTGAGAAAGATCACGCCGCCTGCCAGCCAGAACGTGGCGCGGATGCCGATCAGCGGTGGCAGCGCGCCGCCAAGCAATGGTCCGGCCAGATTGCCCGCCATGATGCCTGCCGACAGGGCACCCAGCGCCCAGCCGGTCTTGTCCTTCGGCGTCTGCGTGGCGACGAGGATCATCGAGCCCGACGAGTATCCGCCCGCAATGCCGACAAACAAGCGCAGGGCCACCAGCTGCCACACGCTTGTCACCATGCCGATCAGAGACATGGCCACCGCCATGCCGAGGCTGGCGCGGATCAGCATCAGTTTGCGGCCATAGCGGTCGCCGAGTCTGCCCCAGAGCGGGGCGACGAAAGCGGCGGCCAGAAAGGTTGCGCCGTAAGCAATGCCCGACCATTGCACGATGGCCGCATGATCGGTGACGCCGAGCTCTTCCACATAAAGCGGCAGGAAAGGCAGAAGCAGCGACATGGCGATGAGCGTGGTGAACGAGCCGATGAGGCAGATAACAAGGTTCTGCTTCCAGTGGCGATCGTGATTTTCCTCGTCCACCATACCAGCGGTTTCATCCCTGGCGGCAGCTTGGGTGATGCTCATGTCATATCCTGCGATTGCAATGTATTCCATTTTGGGATACCAATACGGAATACATCCATGAGCCTGTTGTTGCGGCTTGTCAATCGCTGTGTGATGTCGCTAGCGCGTGATATGGTGCGGCGCGAAAAGGAGAGCAGGTTCAATGTCGCAGATGAGGCAGGTTGAAACGCAGCTTCGTGACATGATCCTCGGGCTTGAGCTTGGCCCCGGCGAACGTCTGACCGAGCGATGGATCGAGGCGCAGTTTGCTGCTTCGCGCACGCCGATCCGTGCGGCGCTTCTGCGGCTGGAAGCGGAAGGGCTGGTCTGCCGTGAAGGGCGGGGCTGGAGCGTTTCGCCGATCAACCTCTATGAAATCGAACAGATAGGCGTCTATCGCGAGGCGGTGGAACTGGCCGCGTTGCGGCTTGCCTGTACTCTGGATGACCGTAGCGGTGTGGAGGCAATCGCCGCCATGCTGGACAGTTGTGATGCGCAGACCCCGCGCGAGGAATGGCATCGCGTCGGAATGGATTTTCACATCGAATTGGCGCGGTTGTCCGGCAATGACTTTCTAAGTCGCGGCGTGCGCGATGCCATGCAGCGGCTGTCACGCGCGCGCTGGCTGGAAGTGCGCGACGAAGCGGCGCTTGCCCGCGCCTGGGCCGAGCATCACGCTATTCTCGACGCGGTGCGCGACGGCGATGCCGACAAGGCCGTCAGCTTTATGAGCACGCATCTGGGCGGGAGCCGCGCGCGTCTTGTCAGTAATTTGCGTGAAGATCGTCGCGGCCTGAAGGCGCGGGGCTTTGCGGTGGTCAGCGCCTGAATTTTCTCAACGCCATTCGGGCAGCTTATGCCTACTCCGCGAGAAACGTGGCGGGCGCCCCTCGATGATTCCGACATCGCGCAGAAGATACTGGGGGGAGTGCTCGCTGATTGCATAATGCGCGGATTTCCGTCGGAACAGGCGGGCGAGAAGCTCACGCCATCCCGTAGAGCCGGCGTTAACGGGGCGGTGCTCGACAGGGATGCAGGCGGAATTGACGGTTTTCATGGCCTTTACCTATGATGTTCCTGGACCCTGGGAGGAGGTCTCCGGTTAAATCTCGGCTATAAATTTGCGCCCAAAATCCGTTGTTTTCCAATTGAACGTCGATTATCCTGCATAAGGAGAACTTATGTATTATGACCTCATCGTTGCCGCCGCTTTCTGCCATACGCGTTTTTGAAGCCGCTGCCCGCCGGTCCAGTTTTACCAAGGCGGCGGCGGAGCTTGGCATGACGCAGGCTGCTGTCAGCTATCAGATCAAGCTCTTGGAGGAGCGCGTCGGCGCTCCGTTGTTCCTGCGCCTGCCGAGGCAGGTGGAACTGACCGAGCTTGGCAAATGCCTTGCGCCTGCGTTGACGGAAGCGTTCGATACGATGCGCAACGCGTTTGCGAGCCTGCGCGAGACTGCCGAGGGCGTGCTGACGATCAGTGTTCTGGCGACATTTGCGGCCAACTGGCTGGTGCATCGGCTTGGCGCGTTTCAGATGCAGCACCCGTCGCTGGCCGTGCGGCTCGACACGACGGACAATCTCATCGATTTCACGCAGAGCGAGGTGGATGTGGCGATCCGCACCGGCAGGGGGCGCTGGCCGGGACTGGTCGCGCATGAACTTTTCAAGGTGCAGTTCACGCCGATGCTGAATCCGAAGCTTGCGGAAACCATCGGCGGGGTGCGTGAGCCGGCTGACCTGTTGCGCCTGCGTGCGATCGACCCCAGCGATCCGTGGTGGAAAGCATGGTTCGACGCGGCGGGCGTAAAGGATGCGCATTTTGAGGGAAACACGCAAAGCCGCTTCGGTGCGCAGCATCTGGAGGGGCGTGCCGCCGCCGCGGCTCAGGGGATTGGCATTCTCACGCCCGCCTTCCACACGACTGAGGTTGCGGCGGGCTTATTGTACCAGCCCTTCGATCTTCTGTGCGATGATGGACGGTCCTACTGGCTAGTCTACCCTGAATCGCGCCGCAATGTACCCAAAATCCGCAGCTTCAGAATGTGGCTTCTGGGCGAGCTGGGGCGATAAGCCGACCCGATCCGCTGTGCGGCTCGCAGTGGTTGCGATCAGAGGCATGCTGGAGATTTTATCCGATCAGATACCGGCACAACCCGGCTGACACTATGCCGATCAGCACCGTGGGCAACATCGAAAAACGCGTGGCGGCGAGAACGGTGATGGCCAGTGCCAGCAGGTCGGCTGGCTTGTCGGAAACAAAATCCGGCGCGATCACCGAGATCAGCACGCAGCCGGGTGCAGCTTCCATCACTGCCATGGCGCGTTTGCTCAGCGTGCGGTTGCGCAACAGAACATAACCGCCGATCCGTGTCAGATAGGTGACGGAAGCCATCAATATGATGGTCAGGGCAACCAATGGATCGATCATTCTTCACCTGCCAGCAGATAAGCGGCGATCAGGCCGGATATTGCACCGGCAGCGACGTACCATGCGCCGGGCACGGTAAGATAGGTTGCCGCTGCGACGACGAGGCTGACCAGCCACGGGCGCGCGGCTGCAAAACCCTTCCACATGCCCGCCAGCAGCACCAGAAAAACAGCGGGAAACGCCATGTCGAAACCATAAGGGCGCAGGTCACCCATCATCGGACCAAAGGCAGCACCCAACGTCGTGAAGACGATCCATGCAACGTAAAAGGGAATGGCCACGCCCGCATAGAAAGTGAGGCTCAACGCCGGATTCACGCCCTTCGCCTGACGGCGTTTTGCATCGGAAAGGCCAAGCGCCCAGCTTTCATCGCACATCAGGAACAGGGTGACGAAGGCCTTGCGCTTCGGCAGGTGGCGGATGAAGGGAGCAAGCGCCGCGCCCATCAGAAGATGGCGGCTATTGACGAGAAAGGTTATCGCGGCAATCAGCAGAACATGCGGCGGCGAGGTCCAGAGCTGAATGGCCGCGAATTCCGAACCACCGGCAAAATTCAGGCCTGTCATCATGGGCACTTCCAGCACACTCAGGCCCTTTTGCGCTGCCTGGGCACCCAGAACCAGGGCATAGGGAATGATGCCGAGCAGCACCGGCAGACCGGCGGCAAAGCCGCGCCGGAATTCCGAGCCGCGTCCGGATTTGCTTTTATGCGGCACATAAGCCTGTGAAATGTCCATAGAATTTTCCCTAGCCGACATTTCCGCCGGCTCGTCGCATTTTTGCAGATGCTCGATAGTCCTCGGCAATATAGCTACTCTTCTTCGCAATTTTGTTGCAAAGATTGGTCGATTGCGCGATTGTTTGGCATTATATGCTGATATTTTCGTATTTTATGAAATTGGTAGCCAATGAAGCTGGATGAGATCGATAAACGGATTCTGCGGGTGCTTCAGCGCAACGGTCGCATTGCCAATAACGATCTTGCGCGCGAGGTGGGGCTGTCGCCTTCACCCTGTCTGCGGCGGGTGAAGCTGTTGGAGGAGGCAGGCGTGATCGAGCGCTATGTCGCGGTGCTCAACCAGGCGAGGATCGGCAAGGGGCTTACATTCTTCACCCGCATCTGGCTGAGCGCGCAGGATGAAGACACGATCGAGCATTTTGCCAATGAAGTGCTCAAACTGCCGGAGGTACTGGAATGCTATCTGATGCTTGGCGATTGCGATGCAATGGTGCGCAGCGTCGCCGCCGATATCAGCGATTATCGCCGGTTCCAGTCGGAGCATTTAAGCCGCATCAAGGGTGTGCAGAACGTCAAGACCGACGTGCCTAGCCAGACGGTCAAGCAGACGTCGGAGCTGCCGCTTTGAAAATGAAGCAGCCCGGATGAACCGGGCCACTTTTTGATTTTCGCTATGCCGCCAGCGCCGCTCTATCCCAGCGTGGCATTGTCGATGACGAAGCGGTATTTCACATCGCTGTTCTGCATGCGGTTATAAGCTTCGTCGATCTTCTGGATCGGGATCATTTCGATATCGGCCACGATGCCCCTCTCGGCGCAGAAGTCGAGCATTTCCTGCGTTTCTGCGATGCCGCCGATAAGCGAACCGGCAATCGCCCTGCGCCGGAAGATGAGCGCCGAAAAGTCCGGCGTCGGGTGCGGGCGCTCCGGCACGCCGACCAGCGTCAGCGTTCCATCGCGCTTGAGAAGCTTCGTGAAGGCATCGAGATTGTGGCTGGCTGCAACGGTGTTGAGGATGAAATCGAAGCTGTTGGCATGAGCGTCCATTTCATCCGCATTGCGGGACACGATGACCTCATCCGCGCCGAGTGCTTTGGCGTCGGCGCGTTTGCTTTCCGATGTCGTGAAAGCGACTGTATGCGCCCCCATGGCATGGGCAAGCTTGATGCCCATATGGCCAAGCCCGCCTATGCCGACAATGCCCACCTTCATGCCCGGCCCGACGCGCCAGTGACGCAGCGGTGAATAGGTGGTGATGCCTGCGCAAAGCAGCGGCGCGACTGCGGCAAGCTGTTCTGCGGGATGTGTGATTTTCAGGACGAATTTGTCCCTCACCACGATGTGCTGTGCGTAACCGCCAAGTGTGTGGCCGGGCGCATCCGGTGTCGGAAAGTTGTAGGTGCCGGTGAAACCGTGCTCGCAATACTGTTCAAGACCGTCATCGCAGGCGATGCACCGCTGGCAGCTATCCACCAGACAGCCGACGCCCACCGTATCGCCGACCTTGAACCCGGTGACGTTTTTGCCGACCGCCGAAACATGGCCGACGATTTCATGGCCGGGAACGCACGGATAGAGCGTGCCCGCCCATTCCGAACGGACCTGATGCAGATCGGAATGGCAGACACCGCAATAGGCGATGTCGATCCGGACATCGTCCGGACCGAGGTCCCGTCTTGAAATATCCATCGATTCCAGTGGCTTGTCGGCGGCATAGGCCCCATAGGCTTTTGTAACCACGTGGTTGCTCCTTTATGCGGAATTGGAATGGAAAGCGCCGTCGGACGACGGCTCCATTTTTCAATCTCTTATGGATGCGGTGCGGGGATTGGACACGAAACATCGAACAGGCCTGTGAGGGGCTCAAAAATGGGGATGGGCATCTCTTCTCCGCACACTTTCAAGATAGGGCGGACATCCAGTCTGGAAAGAGTGGCTCCAGCTTTTTGACTTGGCTTTCTGGCTGGGCGGGGCATGTGGCTTCCGCTGCTGCCGTCCGACGGATCCTGCGTTCAGGTTGCGAACCTTTGCGAAAGCTGACCTTTGGGCGTAGGTGCTACGTCTATTCGTGAAGGCTTTTGCCCGGATTGCCGAAATATTTTCAGCTCTGTGTTCGGTTAAGATCAACGTCTTACCTTGGGGCGAACAACTGCGGGCATGATTCCGGAAGATCGATTTTCCGGACAGGATTGTGCTTTAAAACAAACAGTTGGAGCATCCGGTCTGGTGCAGCCAGTTCCCAGGATGCTCCACATGCAGGAGCGGAGGGACCTATGTCATCGGATAAAGACCGGCATTCGCCGCGCAATCGAGCGCGGCGGCATTTCCTCGGAGTAGCCGCGGCAGCCGCCACCAAGGCAGCCGCTCTTGGCGCATTGGGAGCATTTGTTTCGTCGCTACCCGCGCGGGCCATGGGCACCAAATGGTGGGAGACTGGCGGAGGCGGTTCCGGTTCTAACTGCCTTCTCAAAGGCACCCTGATCCAGACATCGATGGGACCTATGGCCGTCGAGAAGCTGGAAATCGGCGATCTCGTCGAAACGGTTGTCGGCAGTCTGATGCCGGTCAAATGGATCGGACGGCAGAGCTACAGGAAAGGTGGCGCGCACTGGAATGACAGCATTATGCCGATCCGTGTTTCCCGCCACGCGCTGGACGGCAAGACCCCGCACCGGGATCTTTATCTTTCACCCAACCATGCAATGTTCATCGATGACGTTCTTATCCGTGTGAAGGATCTCGTCAACGGGCATTCGATTGCGCCTGCACCGGAGCGCGTTTTCAGCGGGATCGACTACTATAATATCGTTCTCGATAGTCATGAAGTCATGTTGGCAGAGGGGGCGGCTGTCGAGACTTATCTGATGCAAGGCGAAAGCTACAAGAGTTTTACGAACTTCGAGGAATATCAGCAGCTTTACAGGGGGGCGCCGCATATCGCCATGCAGCCCTTTGCACCGATTGTCGGCTATGAAGGTCCTCGCCAGCATCTGCATGCATTGCTGTGTCTTAGTGGTGTCCTGCCGCTGCGTGACGTGGTGGAGGAGACCTATCAACGTCTTGCCGCCAGAGCCGGGGAGTGGGCGGTGTAGAGAGTTCCGGCAAAAAAAGCTTCAGGGGAACTGACTGATACCAAAGCTCAAGCGAGGCGCCGGGGAGGGCGTCTCGTTTGTGTTCTATAGACGATCCATCAGGGCGTACCATGACAGCGCCAGAAACAGCAGCGGCGAGCGCAGCCTGCGACCGCCGGGAAAAGCCGGGATGCGCAGTTCCTCGAACAGTTTCAGTTTCTCGCGCTTGCCGGAAATGGCTTCCGCGTAGAGTTTTCCCATATGGTTCGCCAGCATGACGCCGTGGCCTGAATAACCGCCTGCCGAGATGACACCCGGCATCACCTCGCGCACGAAGGGCTGGCGCGGCATGGTTATGCCCACCGAGCCGCCCCATGAGTGGGTGATTTCCACATTCTCCAGCATCGGGTAGATTTCGGCGATCTGGCGGCGAATATGGATGCTGATGTCGCGCGGGTTATCGGCGGTATAGGCTTCGCGTCCGCCGAACAGCAATCGCCCATCTTTCGCGCGGCGGAAATAGCGCACGACGAAACGGGAATCGTCCACCGACTCTCCGCCGGGGATCACCGGGCTGTCGTCGCCCAGCGGAACGGTCGCTCCGATGAACGAGCGGATTGGCATGACATGCGATGCGCTCGCCGACTCCAGCAGGCCGCCATAGGCCCCATTGTAGGCATTGACTGCGATGAGCGCATGCCTTGCGGAAATCGTGCCGTGAGTGGTCTCCACTTCCACGCGCCCGCTTGCGGTGCCGATCTTCGTTGCCGTGGTGTTTTCATAAAGATGCGCGCCCGCTGCTTTTGCTGCCTTCGCAGTGCCGATGAGCAGTTTCAACGGGTGTATATGGCCGGTCCCTGTATCGTAAATGCCACCATGATAGCGGTCGGAACCCAGAAGCTTCGCGGTTTCCGCACGGTCGAGCGAGCGTAGATGCGGATAGTGGAAGCGGGTGGCCATCAGTTCTACATGGCGCTCATACTGCTTGAGATAGCGCGGCTTGTGCACGACGGAAATCTGGCCTGGCACATAGTCCATATCGATTTTGTGCTCGTCGGCAAAGGCAAGGAGACAGGTCTTGGCCTCTTCCGCCACGTCGAACAGTGCCTTGGCGCGCTCGAAGCCATATTCGGCTTCAAGTTCCTCGGCCCATGTCCGCTGCCCGGTGCCGAACTGCCCGCCATTGCGCCCTGACGCGCCGTCGCCAAAGCGTGCGGCTTCAATCAGTACGACATCTGCGCCCTGCCGGGCCAGATGATAGGCCGCCGACAGTCCCGTATAACCGCCGCCGATGACGATGACATCCGCCTGCCGCGATCCGTTAAGCTCCGGATATTGCGGTCGGTCGGACACGCTGGCCTCATACCATGAAAGGCCGGGAGAGATTGGGGACTGGTATGGCATTGTGAACCGCTCAGACGTTGAGCAACAGGAACTCGCGTTCCCATGGGCTGATGACTTCCATGAAGGTTTCAAACTCGGCGCGTTTGATCGCCGCATAGGTCGTGACAAATGAACTGCCGATCAGGTTGCGCAGTTCATCGTCCGCTACGAACAGCTCCACCGCATCGATCAGGCCGCGGGGCAGGTCGATTTCCTTGGTGTTGACGCTGGTCGTGGCGGGCTGGTCCGGCTCGATCTTGTTCACAAGGCCGATAAGCCCGCAGGCAAGCGAGGCGGCGAGCGCCAGATAAGGGTTGGCATCCGACGAAGGGATGCGGTTTTCCACCCGCCTGCCGCCCGGTTCCGAGCGGGGTACGCGGAAAGCCGTCGTGCGGTTGTCGTAGCCCCATTTGACATTGACCGGTGCGGAAGCATCCGGCGTCAGACGGCGATAGGAATTCACATAGGGCGCAAACATCACCAGTGCATTGGGCACATGCTGTTGCATGCCACCGATGAAATGGCGAAAGGCATCGCTTTCGCTGCCATCTTCATTGGAGAAGATGTTGCGGCCCGTTTTCTTGTCCACGATAGACTGGTGGATATGCATCGCCGAGCCCGGTTGGCCCTGAATGGGCTTGGCCATGAAGGTGGCGTACATATCGTGTTTCAGCGCCGCTTCGCGGATCGTTCGCTTGAACATGAACACCTGATCGGCCAGTTCCACCGGGTCGCCGTGGCGCAGGTTGATTTCAAGCTGGCCCGCTCCTTCTTCGTGGATCAGCGTGTCGATCTCCAGCCCCTGGCCTTCGGAGAAGTGATAGATATCGTCGATCAGTTCGTCGAACTCGTTGACGCCTGCAATCGAATAGCCCTGTCCGCCGCCGATAGCGCGGCCCGAACGGCCAACCGGCGGAACCAGCGGATAATCCGGGTCGGGATTCTTGCGTACGAGGTAGAACTCGATTTCCGGTGCGACAACCGGCTTCAGCCCGCGCTTGTTATAGGCGGCCACGACCTTGCGCAGTACATTTCGCGGGGTGAATTCCACCGCACGCCCGTCCTGATAGACGAGATCGCAGATCACCTGTGCGGTCGGGTCGGATTCCCACGGCACGGCTGAAAGCGTGGAGAGATCGGGCAGCAGTTTCAGGTCGCCGTCATCTTCCGGATAATGGAAGCCATGACCGTCTTCCGGGTAGGCGCCGGAAATCGTGGTCATGAAAACGGCAGACGGCAGCGCCAGCGACGTGTTCGACGTGAATTTCTTCGACGGCATCATCTTGCCGCGTGCTACCCCCGCCTGGTCGGGGGTAATGCACTCGATGTCTTCGATATCACGCCAGGCAAGCCATTCGGTGGCTTGCTTCCAGTTCTTGACGCCGCGAAGGGCTTTGACATAGGCAGGCGTGCGGCGACGCGGCGCGCGCGCGGCCTTCTTTTCCGTCGTATCAGCAGACATCCAACACCAAAAAATGATTTCGTGTGCGCGCATGATAGCTGCGCCGGCGTCCATTGACAAATGGGTCGATCAAGCTTTTGCGCATGCCGGTCTCGACGCCGCACGTGGCCGGATCAAAGCCCGAAATGGCCTTTCAGGGCGGGCACATTGGCAACGAGCTGGTCCACGAGCTGCGGATCCTTTTCACGGGCATAACCGATCACTTGCGAACCGGCCTGGCTGATCTGGTCTGCCGTCAGGCCACTGGCTTTCAACGCCGCGACGCCGTTGACCAAAGCGCCGACCTTTTCGCCCGCTACATTGCCAATGAGGCTGGAAATCGTGCCGAACAAGCCGCTGCCCGTGCTTTGCCCCGGTGTCAGGACATCATTGGCGCTCGCCAGATCGCCAGCGCCGGGAATTTTGCTGAACAGCTGAGTGGCGATGTCAGGCGCTTCGTGCTGAATAACCGAAAGAACTGTTCCTGCGGCATGCTGCGCAATTTGCGGGTCAATATTAGCTTTACTTGAAATACTGTCGATGATCGATTGAATAGTCATGCCCGTCCCGTGTTTTAAAAAGGATGTTTACTGGATTTAATTCTGGACGATAGCGAATGAAGCATGCAGGTCAAATGAAACCATTCTGCATCGTTAACAGTATGATATACGAGCGGGCTGAATACTTTCAGAGGTCGGTATAAAAAACCCGACTGGCAGAGCCAGCCGGGGAAGGTCAGTCTAGGTATTGTTGGACAGATTCGGGACGATTTTATGGCCGGTCGTCGTGAGCGATGGGGATGAGAGTGTCGCTCCGACTGTGGTCACCGTTCCCGTGCTGCCGAAGGCACACAAAAACAAAAAGCATGGTGGCGAGGGCGATTGCCATGATCGTCATTATTGTTTGTTGGTGACGATAACGGGGATGAGGAGATCGCCCCAGTTGCCGTCGCCGCTTCCGTGCTGCCGAAGGCACACAAAAACAAAAAGCATGGTGGCGAGGGCGGTTGCCATGATCGTCATTATTGTTTGTTGGTGACGATAACGGGGATGAGGAGATCGCCCCAGTTGCCGTCGCCGCCATGATGACGAGCCGAGCGGACCAGTTCCACCGAAACGCCTGCCTCGACCGCCTTCATGACCGAATAGTTGAGGCGATGCAGATCGTTGGCAAGCATGCGGATGACGGTTTGCTGATCCGTGCTCATGCTTGAAGACTGTTCTTCTGCTCTTTCCTTGACGCGTGCTGGCGAATTCATGGAACTGTTCCTCCTGTTTGGTGCCAGCTGCTACTCGGCAGCCGGTCTGAACTGTGCTGTTTCAGTCGATTCCTGCATGGCGGTGGTCGAAGACTGGCCGCCGGTGATTGCGAGCGACACGGCATCGAAATAGCCGGTGCCGACTTCGCGCTGGTGTTTGGTTGCGGTGTAGCCGTTGGCTTCGGCTGCGAATTCCGCCTGCTGCAACTCGGAATAAGCGGCCATCTGCCGATCCTTGTAGCCGCGCGCCAGTTCGAACATGCCGTAATTGAGCTGGTGGAAACCGGCCAGCGTGATGAACTGGAACTTGTAGCCCATGGCGCCCAGCTCGCGCTGGAACTTGGCAATCGTTGCGTCGTCGAGGTTCTTCTTCCAGTTGAACGACGGCGAGCAATTATAGGCGAGCTTCTTGCCCGGATGCGCCTTATGCACAGCCTCCGCGAAACGGCGAGCCTGTTCGAGATCGGGCTTGGATGTTTCCATCCAGATCAGATCGCAATAGGGCGCATAGGCAATCGCGCGGGCGATGCATGGCTCAATGCCATTTTTCACCTGATAGAAGCCTTCCGCAGTGCGGCCTGCATCGTAATCGACGAAGGGCTGGTCTCGCTCATCGATGTCCGAGGTCAGAAGCTTGGCGGCTTCCGCATCCGTGCGGGCGATGACCAGCGTAGCCGTTCCCATCACGTCGGCTGCAAGGCGCGCCGCGTTGAGATTGCGGATATGCGCCGCAGTCGGGATCAGAACCTTGCCGCCCAGATGGCCGCACTTTTTTTCTGATGCCAACTGGTCTTCATAGTGGACACCGGCTGCACCTGCCTCGATGAAGGCCTTCATGATCTCGAATGCATTCAGCGGACCGCCGAAACCTGCTTCCGCATCGGCAACGATGGGTGCGAACCAGGTGTCGACCGAAAGCCCCTTGCCTTCAGCGGTTTCGATCTGGTCGGCGCGCTGCAACGTCTTGTTGATGCGCTTGGCCAGTTCCGGTGCGGCATTGGCCGGGTAGAGCGACTGGTCCGGATACATGGCTGAAGCCGTGTTCGCATCCGCAGCAACCTGCCAGCCGGAAAGATAAATCGCCTTCAGGCCAGCGCGAACCATCTGCATGGCCTGATTACCCGAAAGCGCGCCAAGCGCATTGACGAAATCCTCTTCGTGGATAAGCTTCCACAGACGGTTTGCACCCATCTCGGCCAGCGAATATCTGATCTCCACCGAGCCGCGCAGCCTTTTCACATCTTCGGCCGTATGCGCACGCTCGATGCCGTCGAAGCGGCCTTTGGGTGCCGAAGGGATGAGGCTGTAAAAATCTGTCATTTCGGTGTCTCCTCACACTATTCACGGGTTTTCGAAGAGCGCTTGCCGCTACTCTTTCTGTGACTGAATTTACATTCTTGCTGGAGGTGAGGCCAGAAAAAGCATGAAAAGCGCCTAAAAATTGAAGTAATGCTGTCTGATTATTGACTGTCAGGCCGTGTAAAATTGTAAATCTTGTCAAAGATAGAATTCACGGCTACTTTGTCATGAATTGTAAATATCGCCTGTCCAGATCTGGAGAACCATGATGAGCGAGCGCAAGATTTTCGCCGGGCCGCGGATCAGGCGCATCCGTAACGAGCGGGCTCTTACCCAGACGGGGATGGCCGAGGCGCTTGGCATTTCGCCGTCCTATCTCAATCTGATCGAGCGCAATCAGCGCCCTTTGACTGTGCAGCTTCTTTTGAAACTCGCAAGTGTCTACAAGCTTGATCTGGACAGTCTTCAGGCGGAAAGCGGCGCGATGGTCGCGGGCCTCAAGGAAGTGTTTTCCGACCCGCTTCTGACAGGCGAATTGCCGGGCGACCAGGAACTCGTGGAAATCGGCGAGGCCGCGCCCAACGCGGCGGCGGGGGTCGTGAAGCTTTACCGCGCCTATCGCGAGCAGCAGCAGCGCCTTTCGGATTTGTCGCAATTGCTCTCGCATGAAGGCGGTGAGGCGCAGCTTTCCGCGACGCGCCTGCCTCTCGACGAGGTGCGCGACGTGATGGCGCGAAGGCCCAACCATTATCCTCGTATCGAGGAGGAAGCCGAAAGTTTCTTTAGTCTTCTGAAACCGGGCGACGATTTATCCAGTGCGTTGAAAGAGTGGCTGCGGCGCGAGCACGGCATTACGGTGCGTAGCCTGCCTGTTGCGACCATGCCTAACTGGCGCAGACGCTATGACCGCCACTCGCAGCGGCTTTTCATTTCCGAGCGTCTGTCGCCTTTCGATCAGTTGCAGGAAATCGCCATGGAAGCGGCCTTGATCCGCATGCAGGTGGTAATTGGCGCGGAAACGGAAGGCTTGAAACTGTCATCGAGTGAGGCGAAGCGTATTGCGCGTTTCGAACTGGCGCGCTACGCCGCACAGGCGCTGATGATGCCCTATCGGCAGTTCCGCGATGCGGCGGTACGCGCACGTTACGATGTGGATGTGCTGCGCTCCCGCTTTGGCGTGTCGTTTCAGCAGGCTGCGAACCGTCTCACGACCCTGCAGCGGCAGGGTGCAAGCGCTTTACCGTTTTTCCTGATGGAAATCGACCATGCGGGCAATCGTCTGCGCCTGGTGGGGGCGGAGGGGTTTCCACTGCGCTTTGGCGGGCAATGTCCCAAATTGCCCGTCTATGCCGCTTTTGCGCAGGCAGGGCAGGTGCTTGTCGAACCCGCGGAACTTCCCGATGGCTCCGCATATCTCACAATTGCGCGCACGCTGGAAGGGCCGCAAGGCGCATTCAACGAGCGCCCGCGCCGCACCGCGCTTCTACTCGGCTGTTCGCTGGAAGCGGGGGAGGACACCATTTACGGCGCGGGCCGCGCCGCCAATACGGAAATAGGTCCAGCCTGTCGGCTGTGCGAGCGGCAGGGCTGCATTACCCGCGCCGAGCCGCCGTTGACCCGTCCGCTTGGGTTGGACGAGATGGTTGCGGGGTTGTCAGCCTTCGACTTCCAGTAAGGACGCGATATTTCGGTTCTGGCGATCTGCCGGTTCGCACCTTCCACCATTTTCGACGCGGCAGAGACCAAATCTCACCGCCGCTACAGCTGAACTCGGCACAATTTTTATGTTTGTCACGTCATGAGGTGGTTGACGAACGCGGTGCAATCTAAAAAAGTGCAATAAAGAAATTGTATATCCACCTTGAACCTGCACAGGAAATTGATGTGCAGAATGGAGCACGCGATGGGGATCAAATCCTTCCTTCTGGCGACAACCGTGATCACGGGTTTTGTAGCTGCCGCCACATTGTCCGCCAGTGCGCAGGAGCGGGTGGTCAATATCTATAACTGGTCGGATTATATCGACGATTCTATCCTGAAGGATTTCACCAAGGAAACCGGGATCAAAGTCGTTTACGACGTTTATGATTCCAACGAACTTCTTGAAACCAAACTTCTGGCGGGCGGTAGCGGCTATGATGTCGTGGTGCCGTCGGGCGAGTTTCTTGGTCGCCAGATTCCGGCAGGCGTCTTCCTGAAGCTCGACAAGGAAAAACTGCCGAACATCAAGAATATGTGGGGCGAAATTTCCGATCGCGTGATGGTTTACGATCCAGGCAACGAATATTCCGTCAACTATATGTGGGGCACGACCGGTATCGGCTATAACAAGGCCAGGATCAAGGAAGCGCTGGGCACGGATACGATTGATTCATGGGATGCTCTTTTTGATCCGGAGAAATCGGCAAAGCTGAAGGATTGCGGTATCTACCTGCTCGATTCTGCCAGCGAAATGCTGCGTCCGGCTTTGAATTATCTGGGGTTGGACCCCAATTCACCGTCGCCGGACGATTTGCAGAAGGCGCAGGACCTCTATCTGAAAGTTCGCCCGAATATCCGCAAGTTCCACTCGTCGGAATATATCAATGCACTGGCGAACGGCGATATCTGCATGGCCGTGGGCTATTCGGGCGACATTTTTCAGGCGCGTGACCGGGCAGAAAAAGCCAATCAGGGTGTGGAAATCGGTTATTCGATCCCGAAAGAAGGTGCGCTGATCTGGTTCGACCAGATGGCGATCCCTGCCGACGCCAAGCATGTGCCGGAAGCGCTCGAATTCATCAATTACATGATGCGTCCGGAAGTGGCGGCCAAAGCTTCGAACTATGTGTTCTACGCCAATGGTAACAAGGCTTCGCAGGAATTCATCGATAAGGAAATTCTCGACGATCCGGAAATCTATCCGACAGAAGACGTCATGAAGAAACTGTTCGTGCCGTCGCCATACGACACCAAGACCCAACGCGTGGTGACTCGCGTCTGGACCAAGATTGTCACCGGCCAGTAAGCGTCAGACAGTGCGAGGGGCGCTTAAAGGCCCCGCCCGACATCGTGAAGAGCGGCTCCCTGTAAAGACAGAGGGCCGCTCTGCGTCTTGTAACAGCAGGCTGACGGCTTGGGGGTAGAGTTCCAGACAGGTCGATAGGGGAACGGAATGGAATCTTTTGGCAGCTTTCGCCGCAAATTTGCGCCCTGGAACGATCCGGTGGCCAAGCCCTTCATTTCTTTCGAGAATGTGACGAAGATCTTCGGCGATTTCACCGCCGTCGATTATCTGTCGCTCAATGTTTTCAATCGCGAATTCTTCGCGCTGCTGGGCGCATCGGGCTGCGGCAAGACCACGCTGATGCGCATGCTGGCAGGTTTCGAGGAGCCGACATCGGGTCGCATCATGCTCGACGGTCAGGATTTGCGCGGCATTCCGCCCTACAAGCGTCCAGTCAATATGATGTTTCAGTCCTATGCGCTGTTTCCGCATATGACGGTCGAAAACAATATCGCCTTCGGCCTGAAACAGGACGGCATGGCGAAATCGGAAATCGACGCGCGCGTGGCCGAGATGCTCAAGCTCGTGAAGCTGGAGCAATATGGCAAGCGCAAGCCGCACCAGCTTTCCGGCGGCCAGCGCCAGCGCGTGGCTCTCGCCCGCTCGGTTGCCAAGCGCCCCAAAGTTCTGCTGCTGGACGAGCCGCTTGGCGCACTCGACAAGAAGCTGCGTGAGGAAACGCAGTTCGAATTGATGGATTTGCAGGTCAAGCTCGGCATGACCTTCATGGTCGTCACCCATGATCAGGAAGAGGCCATGACCATGGCCGACCGTATCGCGGTGATGGACAAGGGCCGCATCATGCAGGTGGCCACACCTGCGGAGGTCTATGAAGCGCCGCGCTCGAAATTCGTGGCGGATTTCATCGGCAATGTGAACATCATCGAAGGCGAGGTGGTGAAAACGAAAAGCGGCGAGGCGGAAATTGCCACCGAGAAATTCGGATTTCATATTCATACCGAAACCCGTGAAACACTTAATCCAGGCCAGAAGGTCTGGTATGCGGTGCGGCCGGAAAAGACGCGCATTGCCCGCGAAAAACCGGATGAGGCTTCGGTCAATGCGGTCGAAGGCGAGCTTTGGGATATTGCCTATTTCGGCGATATGACGGTGTTCCATGTGCGGCTCGACACCGGACGCACCATCAAGGCAGCAAGTCTTAATGCCGTGCGCAAGACGGAAAATCCGCTAACCTATGACGAGCGCGTCTGGGTTTCTTTCGATACCGACGCCGGTCTGGTTCTGACCGCCTGAGGGGCAAGCCCATGCAAAAGCTGATCGCTTCCGTCGCCAGCCGCCTCGTCATCGCAGTGCCTTATCTGTGGCTGCTGGTTTTCTTTCTTGTGCCGTTTTTCATCGTCTTCAAGATTTCCCTGTCTGAAGTGGCGATGGCTATTCCGGCCTACGTGCCGACCTTCGATTTCGCCCAGGGTTTTGCGCTGAACTGGGAAAAGTTCAAGCAGCTGTCCTTTGCCAACTACCTGTGGCTGCTGGACGATCCGCTGTACTACAAAGCCTATCTGTCGAGTGTCCGCATTGCAGCGATCTCGACGTTTCTGACGCTGCTTGTCGCCTATCCGATGGCCTATGGCATTGCGCGCGCGCCGACGACAATCAGACCCACGCTCTTGATGATGGTGATCCTGCCGTTCTGGACGTCATTTCTCATCCGTGTCTATGCGTGGATCGGCATTCTGAAGCCGGAAGGGCTGCTCAACCAGTTTCTGATGTGGCTGAACGTCATCGATACGCCGCTGACCATTCTTAATACGGACACGGCGGTCTATATCGGCATTGTCTATTCGTATCTGCCTTTCATGGTGCTGCCGATCTACTCCTCTCTTGAAAAGATGGATTATTCGCTGATCGAGGCGGCGCAGGATCTGGGCTGCACGCCGATTGCCGCCTTTTGGAAAATCACGTTTCCCTTGTCACTGGCAGGGGTGCTTGCCGGCTGCTTTCTCGTTTTCATTCCGGCCGTGGGCGAATTCGTCATTCCCGATCTTTTGGGCGGTTCGCAGACCCTGATGATCGGCAAGACGATCTGGAGCGAATTCTTCTCCAATCGCGATTGGCCGGTTTCGTCAGCGGTGGCTGTGGTGCTGCTGATCCTGCTTATCGTGCCGATTGTCATCTTCCAGCAAGTGCAGGCGCGCCAGCAGGAAAAAGGGAGATAGGTGATGAACAACAACTGGTCCCGCTTCAATATTGCGTCTGTTGCTCTGGGCTTCGCCTTCCTCTATCTGCCCATCGTGCTTCTGGTCATCTATTCGTTCAACGAATCCCGCCTGGTCACCGTCTGGGCGGGTTTCTCGACCAAATGGTATAGCGAGGTGTTCAGAAATCAGGCGCTGATGGATGCAGCCTGGGTGACGATCCGCGTGGGTTTGCTGTCCGCAACAATCGCAACCGTGCTCGGCACGCTCGCGGCACTGGCGCTGACGCGTTATACACGCTTTCGCGGACGTATCCTGTTTTCCGGCATGGTCTATGCGCCACTGGTCATGCCCGATGTCATCACCGGCCTGTCGCTCCTCCTTCTGTTCGTGGCGATGAATTTTGACCGTGGCTTCTGGACCGTGACGCTCGCGCACATCACTTTCTCGATGTGTTTCGTGGCTGTGGTGGTGCAGTCGCGCCTGGTGAGCTTCGACCGTTCGCTGGAAGAAGCGGCCATGGACCTCGGCGCAACGCCGGTGACGACCTTCATGAAGGTCACGCTTCCGGTTATCCTGCCTGCCGTGGTTTCCGGCTGGATGCTGGCTTTCACGCTGTCGCTGGACGATCTGGTGATTGCAAGCTTCACCTCCGGTCCGGGCGCAACGACGCTGCCAATGAAAATCTACTCCCAGGTGCGCCTTGGCGTGACGCCGGAAATCAACGCGATCTGTACGATTCTGATTGCATTGGTGACGATCGGCGTCATCATCGCATCGGTCGTCAACAAGCGTCGCGAAGTACAGCGCCGTCGCGACGAGCAGGCGGCATTCCGGATGGGGTGAAGGAAAATTGTGGCGCGGGGCTTATTGCCCCGTTCCGCCTCCCATTGACGACGGAGAAATGAAGGGCCGGTCCCATGAGCCGCCGACGAAGAAATTCAGCGGCGGCTTTACGGGCGGCGCATCTTCAGCCGGTTGTTCAGCTTGCTGGCCGTCGGCGCTGTTTTCCTGCTGTTGCGGCTGGCTGTCGGGGAAGATCACTTCGCCGCTCAGCGCCAGGCTGCGATCAATGAAAGGCACGATGCCGGCAAGCGTCAGCGTCCCGTCGGATGTATCGAGTCGGGCATTTTCGAGTGTCGCCACGCCGTCGGAAAGATTGGCCTTCACATCGAGCCGGTTGAAGGCCAGCGCGATATTTTCCTTTCGCTCCAGTGCGAAAAAGCGCTGACTTTGCGCCTTGGCGAGAAAGTCCTGAACGGCAAAGCCCTGCATCTGGCCGTTGTTGAGCTGCATGGACACATTGCCCTGTGCATTCGAAAGCAGGGCGGACCAGCGATTGGCGGGCCCCTTCATATACAGAGAAACATTTCCCTTGCCGCTGATAAAGGGTTTTTCGAAGCCCAGCGCTGTGAAAAACTGTGAGCTGTCGATGTCGGAAGCGTTGAAACGCAGCTCGCCGCTGGCGCTTTTCAGGTCGCGCACGATCTGTACATTCGCCTGTAAGATGCCGTTGAAAGCCTTGGCATCGCCAATGTCGAAAATCGCGCGCCCGCCTCTGATCTGCACCGCGGCGGCAACGCCGGTCAGTGTCACCGGGCCGACGGCGGCACTTTGCGCGGACAGGCGCAGGTCGAGTTCTGCCCGGTCGATGAAGCTTGTGTCAACGACATCGCGATTGCTGTCATGGCGCTCGTTGGGGGGCAGGGCGCTGGTATCGGGCAGCGGAATAAATGCGGAAAACAGCCGCTGCAGATCGAGCTTTTCGAAAGCGAGCGTTCCGGTAACGGCGGGCTGATCATGCTCCAGACCGATTTCTATGACACCTTTGGCGGGACTTTCGCCTGCTGTCATGCTGACATCGGCAAACTTCAGCCGCTTAGGTGTGGCGGTGATGGTGGCACCCAGCGAGAACGCACCGATTTCCGTGCTGCCTGCAACGGGTGGCAGGCTCAGCCAGCGCACGGCGCTGCTCAAGGCAGCGGTTTTGGCGGTCAGGTCGCCTTCAAAGAACCGATCTTTGGAAATATTGGCCTTGCCCTGAAACGTGATGCTCAGCGGATTGGCGGTTAGGCTGGCGGTCACATCGGAAATGCCCCCCGCAAGAAGCGGCAGAGCTTGCGCGACCGTCAGGCTGAATTGCGAAGCTTCGCCGCGCCATTCGGCGCTTCCCTTCAGCGTCGCGGTGCTGGAGGTTCGTGGCCATTCCAGCGTCGCGTTCACGCCGGTGATTTTCTCGTCCTTGTCGCGTTCAGTTTTGTCTGCGGAGCGATTGAACGAAATCGTGCCGTCGCGCACCACGACACGCCCGAAGGGCTGCGATGCCTGTTGCACGGTCTGCTTGTTGTTGCCGCTGTTGGTTTGCTGCAAAGCGCGTTGCGCCCGGATGGCGGTGCCGAGACGCCCGTTGGAACTGGCGATGGCGTCCAGCAGTTCGGGAAAATTACCGACAGGGCCGTCAAGATTGATACTGGGCCGTATGATTTGCGTTTCCGAGAAGGAAATATGTCCCATGATCGCGTCGAGTGGCGAAAGTTCCACGTCGATCCGGTCCGCGCTCATAAAGGGGGCCTGACCCTGATCGGTCAGCTTGCTGAGTGTAACGCCGCTCAGTGAGGCGCGCAGGACTGGAAAAACTTTCAGGCGCGGAGCCTGGCGCAGCTCGACGCTATAGCCGGTCCATGCGCTGATTTCCTGCGCCACGCGAACGCGGATCGCATCCGTGGAAACGATGAATGGTATGATAGCCAACAATGTTGCCGCGGCTGCCGCGCAGAAAATGACGAGCGCAAAGACAAACCGTATTAGTTTGGGCCGCATCAGTTTGGGGCGCATGAGTGTAGGCCGGCGCATCAATCATCCAATCAGTGAGGTCTGGAGCGTTTCCTGCTTAAAAGGAAACGTCGAAACCGCTCCAGCTGTTTTTGCGACGCATTTCGCGACCAGCAAAACCGATTCATTCGCTTGCCGGAAATGCGCTGGTCCAGCCCCATTGGGGGCTTGAACTTTGCCAGGAAGAGGCACACCGCATCCCGACACCTTGGCATAAGGTGTAGACCAGCAGTGAGGCAAAGCAAAGCCGCTCCTGCTGATTCTGACCTATGGTTAATCGATTACTGCACTGAATTTAACCCTGATTTTACAGTCGCTACGAATGTGTAAATTCCGAGAGAAGAAATTAAGATGCCATTAACCGGCCTTGCGCGATAACGTATTCAACACTGAGTAGTGACCGAGCCGCCGTTTCCGGTGCTCTCTTGCGAATTGCTTTTGTGTCCTTTTGTCTCTGAGATTCTGATGGCGCCGGTTTTGCCCGGCGCTTTTTTTTGACTTTTTGAGGACCAGAAAAAAGCCTCCCGGAGGGGGGGGCTTTTGTGTTCGCTGGTGACGGTTCAGTCTGCCAGAACGCGTGTCGGCGGGAACAGGATTTCAACGACCGTCCCGCGACCGGGGGTGGAGTCGATTGCAAATTGCGCGCGATTGGCTTCGACCATCGCTTTGGTCAGGGGCAGACCGAGGCCGGTGCCTTCGCTGCGCCAGTCCTTTGCGCTTTCCGCCTGACGGCGTTGCAGCGTGTTGACCTGACGGAACGGTTTCAGCGCCTGTTCGACCTCGGTCTTGGTCATGCCGATGCCTGTGTCGCGCACGCGCATGGCCACATCGCCGTTAAGCTCGTAATTCGTCGAAATGATCACCTGACCGCCCGGTGCCGTAAAGCGAACGGCATTGGAAAGCAGGTTGAGTGCCACCTGCTTGATCGAGCGGGCGTCGGCGACGATATCCGGCAGGTTGGACTGGAAGCTGGAACGGATGATGACGCGTTCCCGGTTTGCCTGCGGCTGCATCAGCGCAATGGCCTCCGCGATGGCATCGTTGAGCGACACTGCTTCGAATTGGAGGTCGAGTGCGCCAGCCTCGATCTTGGAAATATCGAGCAGATCGTTGACCAGCGCCAGCACATGATTGCCGGACCGGTTTATATCCCGCAGATAATCGCGGTAGCGGTCATTGCCGACGGGGCCGAATTTCTCATCGGCCATCAGCTCCGAGAAACCGATGATTGCGTTGAGCGGCGTGCGGATTTCATGACTGATACGAGCCAGAAACTCGGTCTTCTGGCTTGACGCGCGCTCGGCTTCCTTGCGTGCATTGGTCAGCTCTTCCTCGGTGCGCTTCCACTGCGTGATGTCGCGCAGCACCGCACAGAACCCGCGCGATTGCGGCAGTTTGCCTATGGTCATGAATAGCGGGATGAAACCGCCCTTGGCTTCGCGACCGATCACTTCACGCCCGTCATTCAGGACGCTTAGAACGCCGTTTCCAGAAAGACCGTGCAGATAGTCCATCGCCGCACGCTGACTTTCGATGGCAAACAGCATGGAGAAAAACTTGCCTTCGGTCTCCTCGCGATCATAACCGAAGAGGGCCGATGCCGAATGATTCATCGAACGAATGCGGCCCTCCGGATCGATCAATACCACGCCGTCGGTAGCCGTATCCAGAATGGTTTTCAGTTCTTCGACGTGGGCTTCGAGCGCCTGCATTTCCTGTACATCGCCAGCGTTGATGGCGGCGGGAACGGGAGCTTCCTCGATGGGAAGGGAGGCCGGAGCTGCCACCGGCATCAGACTCAGCATGAGGGCGCGACCGTCGCGCCAGGCAATTGCATTCAAGTGTGCGTCCACCGGCTCTTCACTGCCGTCCGCCCGGCGCAGCACCATGCCCTGACGCGGTTCGTTGTCGTCGCTTTCACTGTTGAACAGCGCTTCCACGCCGCCAGCATCACGAATATCCTCAAGTGCCTCATAGCCGGTCAGGTCAAGAAGCGCCTGATTGACATAGTGGATTTCATCACCTGCATGGATGATGACCGGCACGGGCAGGTTCGCGAGCAATGCGGTCTCTTCGACACTGGTCTTTGCCTCGATGGCGCGCGGTTCTTCCGCAGCCGTTTCAACGGCGCTGGAAACGAGGGGTGTAGGAGCGACGGGTTCTGCAGCAGGCCGGACGGGCGCGGTCCCTGTTCCTTCAGGCTCTGTCCGTGCACTGGCGATGCCCTGCTTGCGCAGGCGTTCGGCAATTTCCCGAAATGCGTTGCGTTCCGTCTTGGTCAGGCCGCCTTCGGGACGTGTTGTGTGTTCCTTGGTTTTGGTCAGCTTTGCCTGATCCGCGGCGACCTTATCGCGCGCGCATGCATCCAGAAGACTGATGATCTTGTCGGCGGAACGTCTGCCGGGCGACGGCGTGACGTCGAGTGGCGGCTTCGGCAGGACGGACGCCGGCTGGTCGTCATTGGCGATGTCCTGTGTGAGCGCCAGCACGTCATCGTCAGCACCTTCATCAGCGGATTCGACGGGCTTGGCTTCCCGTTTGCGATTTTGCGGAATGCCGCCGGCCAGGGCAAGGCCGATCTCTTCAGGATCTTCTTCCGCTCCGGCCGGACGCACGAGGCCAAAGCCGCGGAAACCGACGAATTCGCGGTCGCGGGAATAAACGGGCAGGGCGGCAAGCTCCACCGGCACCCGCAGGTTCGTTCCTTCGACAGGCCACAGGAGGCGTTTTCCCGACCAGGTGTCGCGCTTGTCGAGCAGCGCCGCAATGCTGCCATCGGGATCGAAGCCAAACACATTTGCGACGTCGGCGAAACGGCGTCCGACGACATCGGCCGCGTTAGGGCCTATCGTTGCAGCGAGATCTGGTGAAATTTCATCGAAAACGGCGTCCGGCCCGGTTTTCCATATGAAGCGGGCGGGTGGGGCGTTGCGGTCGAACTGAAAGCCCTGACGGTTGGCTTCCAGGGCCGGAGCTTCGTTCGGCGCAGGCCCTTCCTCCGTAGTTCCGACGGCGCTGGCAGGCTCAGGGAGTATTTCTTCGAGACTCTCCTCCGCTCCTTCCGGCTGGGTAACGGGTGCGGAAACGGCAGCAGGCATATCTGCGACAATGCAGAGCAGATGCATGGGCGGCATGTCGACAAGACGCGCGATTGCGCCGGGAATGGAGTGGTTGCCCGCGCGGATACGGCGCTTGACGATGCGGTCGGCGGCATCGGCGGCTTCCACGATCAGGTCATCCAGGGTGGCGTCTGAAATGTCGAGCGCACCGAAACGCGGGCTTGCCGCAATCACCGTGCTGTCGCTGCCGATCAGCGCGACATGCGTGCTGTCGTCGCCAAGGCCGGAGATGATAGTCTGCGCATCGCAATCCTGGGCTTCGGCCGCAACAAACAGCGCCGAAACACCATCGGGCAGGGTGATGGGGGCAACGTTGAGGCGGATAAGTCGGGAACCGAGCCGCACGGTCACGGCGCGCGGCGCACCGCCAGTTTCATCGCTTGAGGCGTCAATCTGGCGTCGGGCCGCCACAGGCAGATCAAGACCACCTCCGATCATGTCCTCGACACAGTCCATGCCAAAAAGCGCGGCGCCGGGGCCGTTGACCCAAAGCACATTCGAGAGGTCATGCGTCAGCACAATCTGCGCATCGCCCCTGGCAAAGCCGTCGCGGATGGAATCCAGCGCAGCAATATCGATGAAGGGGTATGATCCTGACATACCAGTCCTTTACCTGTTCTTTCGACCGCCCGCAGTACCTGTTAACGCCCTGTTAATAAGCTTCTTGCGATCTCGGGTCCACATTGCCATCCGGTATGGGCTCAATTTTCTATTTCATTAGTTAATGTGGTTGGAGCAATTTTACACGTCCGGCGTTTTATTTTAGTTGTACACAGCCCCATGCAAAAATCCGAAGCATGCTTCGGTCGGCTTTTCAGGCACATCTGGGCGGCGGCTGAATTCCACAAACGGGGATTTCTCAAAAAAGAGCGTTATACTCTCTTGCAATATGGAGCGATTCTCCGTATGTGACCCCCTGTCAGCGGTACACAGATGATGTGTCCTGCCGAAATCTAAGGTACGCGGTCGTAGCTCAGTTGGTTAGAGCGCAGGATTGTGGCTCCTGAGGTCGTTGGTTCAACTCCAACCGACCGTACCATTATTTAGCCACACTCACAATTTCTTGTCTAATATCACAAGGTTAGCCTTGCTTCGGTGGCTGAAGTCTTTGGCGCGCAACAACGAGTTATATCGCCCATATGGATAACTGCCGCATCCAATCGAACCCACATCGTTATCTGAAAACGCATATCGCTGCGGTTGTCGGCAAGGACGATCCGCTCTGTCGTTCGGATGGCGTGTTATCATTGGCGATGGGTTCGGGAAGGTATAGCGTGCTGGCCTTGCTGCCCGTACGACAAAGGCGCGTTTTTGCCTCTGTCGGCATCGAGCAATATCACGAGCACCAGCAAAAAGGCACGGTTAACCGGATATACGATCTGAATGGATCATATACTATCGCGGATAGCTTAAAGATGCTGGAGGCAAATCGTTAATCAAAGGAATACTCCGCCGCTTTAGTTGGCGGAGTAACTTAATGGCTTGATTATTCTGCCGAAGGAGGCGCAGGATTCCGCGGGCGGGCAGGTGCCGCTTTTCTTTTTGGCTTTGGAAGCAAGCCTTCTCGCTGTGCTCTCTTTTTTGCATCCTTGCGCGCGCGGCGAATTGCTTCATCTTTTTCACGAACGCGCTTTTCCGACGGTTTTTCGTAAGCGCGGCGCGCTTTCATCTCGCGAAAGACTCCCTCGCGCTGAAGCTTTTTCTTCAGCACGCGCAGTGCCTGTTCGATATTATTATCCCGTACTAGTACCTGCATTTATTCCCTAACTTATGGTTATTTGCTCTGTTCGCGCGCCAGGCGCGCAGCTCGAAGCCGTTCTGTCTTCGCATCCACTGCCGCTCTTTCTCGTTGGATGATAGATTTGGCGGCTGTGTCTGTTACGGCGTTCTTGGCTTCCATGCGCGAAAGCGGCTTCTTAAAGAGGGTGTCCTTGGTCGGAACCGCAGATTTTTGTTCAGACATTCTTCGTACTCCCGCAAAGTTTAAACGGTCCTATTGCGAAAGGAGCGGGTTCGGGAGGAGCCTCCGCAAGACCGTCGCAATATGTTCGACAGTTTGGTCCAATCTCGCGATGGAGGCAGCATCTGTCGATGCGCATTCTCAATTTCCCGTTTGGTCGCCACAGGGGCGTGATGACGGTTTGTTCCGCCTGAATCAATGGGATCGCCGATTTCAAAACTGTCCAAGTGCGAACTCGCTTTCGGTTTCGCTCCTCTGTTGAGCGATTAAAATGAAAAAGGCCGGGCAAGCCCCGACCTTTTAATTGCCTCAACGATCAGTGCCAGTACATCCGTGGTCAAAAATCGGAGACAATGTTTTTACGCCTGAATTACAGCGCCTGAAGGTTGTCGGCCGACTTCTTGCCGGAGCGGCGATCCGCTACCAGCTCGAAGCTTACCTTCTGGCCTTCATTGAGCGTATGCAAACCAGCGCGCTCAACAGCGGAGATGTGAACGAACACATCCGGCGAACCATCTTCAGGTTGAATAAATCCGAAGCCCTTGCCACTATTAAAGAATTTAACTGTTCCAGTTGCCATAGTGAATTCCTTTCAATTCGTATGGTTGAAGAATAACGAACTGATGTTCGTTTTTAGTTTTACGAGATTGAAAGAAAAGTCAGGGCGTTATATGCGCCATGTCGTTCGAAAACAAAATCGATTTTCTTAATGTATCTATCGATATCTCTTTTTACAAGGGTCTGATTGTAAATTTTTTATTGCATAGGAAAGCTTTGAGCGCCCGAGCGGCTAATTCATGCCATCTATTTGAGGCGAGACCGCGGCATGACCGACAGTCCCCACAAGCGCGGCGACGCGCGCAGTTTGGAGGTTTCCTTTGGGACTCTCAAGCCATTGAGCGTATCAAGCTGTTGAAGCGTCGTGACGATCGCTTTTGTCCTATTGTCCAGGTGCTCCAAGCTGACGCAGAAAACTCCTGTAATCCGTCTGCATCCATTCTTCGATCAGTCGCCCCCTCGTTATCGAAGCGAAAGATGTTGGACGGTTTATTCAGGCGAAAGGCTCCGTGGGACTCTTTGCAGGTTTCGTAAACCACCGTGGTCCGGTTGCGGTCATATAGATGTGGTCCTCCAGACGCACGCCGAAGTGCTCCGGCACGACGATCATCGGCTCGTTGGAAAAACACATGCCTTCGGCAAGCGTCAGTGCGTTATCGCGTACGATATAGGGCGCTTCGTGGATTTCGAGGCCGAGGCCGTGTCCGGCGCGATGCGGCAGACCCGGCAGATTGTAATCCGGTCCTAGCCCATGTTTTACCAGCGTGGCTCGTGCGGCATCGTCGAGAGACGCGCAGGCGGCGCCGATCTGGGCCGCATCGAAGACGGCCTGTTGCGCTTCACGTTCGATTGTCCAGATGCGCGCGAATTCCGCCGTCGGCCTGTCCAGCATATAGGTGCGGGTCAGGTCGGAATGATAGCCGTCTATCCGGCAGCCCGTATCGACCAGAATGACGTCGCCCGACTGGAAGAATTGCTCTCCGTCCGCGCCGTGCGGCAGTGCTGTGGCTGAGCCGAACGAGACGATGCAGAAGGTCGATCCACCGGTTGCGCCCAATGCGCGATGCTGCTCGTCGATGAAGCGCACCACTTCACTCGCCGCGATGCCTGGCTTTATCAGCGCATGCGCACGGCGATGCACTTCAAGTGTCAGGTTCATGGCATATTGTATGATCGCAATCTCATTTGCGGATTTGCAAAGGCGCTGCTCGCGGATCAAGGGCCCGCCGTCGAGCAGGCGCTGCGGTGCGATCTCTTGTCTGAGCGCGTTATAGACAAAGAGCGGAACCGCATCGTCGACAGCAAGCGTTGCATTTTCCGGAAGCAGGGACGCGATCAGCGCTGGGCTGCTTTCCTCCTCCTCCCAGACGCGGATTTCTCCCGGCAGATGCGGCAGGCTTTCAACGCGGCTGCGCTCAAAGCCGGGCACGATGTAGATCACTTCGGAAGGCGTAACGAGTGCGCCGAGAAAACGTTCGCTGATACCCCAGACAAGTCCTGTGAAATAGCGAAGGCTCGCTGTCGGTCCAAGCAGGAGACCTCCGATACCCCGATCCCCAAGCTTGCCTTGCAGCGTCGCCAGCCGCTGCCGCCGTTCTTCGTCCTGGATTTTCGGGAGAGGTGACAATGAGGTCATAAGAGCATACCTTTGCGAACGTGTATTGGTGGGAGCATTGTGTTTGAGCTGGCGCGCCGGACGCAGATATATCACAGCTTTGACAGTGTGGAAGCGACGTTTCAAATTGCTGCTATGCCGGTCTGGCAGATGATTGCCGACAGGCTCTCGTTTGCGTGCCGACGCCGAAGCTTATCTGTTGTGGAACCAATCTTTCTGTCAGCCATTTGGCTTATGCATCTTCAAGACAGGAGGTATTGATCCATGAAACAGATCAACCCGACTGAAGCCCGGCAGGGCAGAGAGGGAAAACCTGTCCTTGCCATACTTGTGATCAGTATTCTGGCAGCGCTTGCCGTTTGGTTGCTGGTGGAGGTCTATGGTGCGATGATTTCGCCAGACGCTGATACGCCGAATGGTGAGAACTCCGTTCCCCCCGCAGCCACGCAAACCGTGCCGCCAGCTTCCGGCGACCAGTGATGATCGTGCCCGCATGATCGGGAACCATCCGCCCTGATGCCCGTTTAGGGGCATGGATCAGTTTTGGGATCAGTTCTGGGCGGAGTTTACACACGATCACACACTTGGCCTGCCGGTGGTTCTGGCGCGGATGCTTCTGGCGACGCTTCTGGGATCGATCATCGGGATCGAGCGCGAGTGGCGCAAACGACCGGCGGGCCTCAAGACGCATATGCTGGTTTGTCTGGCGTCGGCTACTTTCACCATCGTGTCGCTTGAACTGGTGAATGTGCCTGTCTTCAACGATCAGAATATCAGGATGGACCCCTCGCGACTGGTAGAGGCGATCACCAGCGGCGTTGCGTTTCTGGCGGCGGGCTTCATCATCTTCGCGCGGGGCAAAATTACCGGCATCACGACCGGCGCGGGCATGTGGCTTGCCGCAGCCGTGGGCCTCGCGGCAGGCCTCGGTCTCTGGCATATCGCAATCATGGCGACCGCCATTGCGGTGATCGTGCTCGTGGTGGTCAGCAAGATGGAAACTGTGGTCAGCCCGGACAGCAGCAGGGGCGTTGAAAAGCCATGAACGGCTGGCCGGGCGATATTTAAAGGATCAGGCTGCTGCCAGCGCCTGTTCGATCGTGTCTTTCAAGGCAAGGCGCTGCTTGCGCAGGTTGGTTTCTTCTTCCTGGCTCACCGGCGCGATCTTCGTTTCGGCACGGTGAATCCGGTCGTTGACCGCGTCATATTCTTCCAGGATACGTGCAAAACGGGCGTCCTTGGCCTTCAAGGCGTGAATAGCGTCAAGCTGTCCGGGGAATTCCTCTCCGAGCGTGTGCGGTGTGTTCGACATGACGTCTCCTTCCGTTTGTTTGACCCAAGCTTCGCAGGAGGGGACGGGCGGGGCATTGATCGCGATCAAGTGAAAGGAAAACGGCGCATGCGGAAACCGCATGGCTGGCATGCGCGGGCAGCCCTTCACAACCGGTCGCGGGAACACCATCTTTCGGGAGCGGACGCAGGAAGCGTTCGTAATGGAGATGAAAATGTTTGCCCGCTTCAATAACCGTTTCGGTCGTGCATTCGCGCAGTTCGGTAGCGCCGTTCGTGCCTCGGCGGCTGTGCGCGTTGGCCAGCAGCCCACCGCAAGAGACCTTGAGACGCTTGGCATCGATGTGGAGCAATTCCGCAAGATTCACGATTAATACCAAGGTGCTAGCGCGCATCCGGAAAAGCGTGAAACGGTTTTCGGAAAAGATACGCGTTAAAAAAATGGGGTGCAGATCTGATTCAATCAGATCGAAACGCGCTCCAAGATGCCGCTGCATCACGCCTTGAAAACTTTCAATCGCCACGCGCACTTACCAAAGTTTGATGAGTTTCACACATTGAGCTTTGGTATAAGCGTAAAGTAGCTGATTAAAAAAAAAAGCCGCCGGAGCTAATCCGGCGGCTTTTTGCTTTAGTCTTCGTCCGTCGCCATCTGGCTGAGCAATTGTCCTTTGCCGCGCTGGCGCAGGATCATCGGCACGACCACTGCCGCAATGGCAAGCGCGATCAGCGTTACCGATACCCAGGAATGTACCAGCGTCATCGGATTGCCCTGACTGATTTGCAATGCCTGACGCAGGCTTTTCTCAGCCATCGGGCCAAGGATCAATCCCACCACCACGGGCGCTATAGGGTAGGAAAAACGGCGCAGCAGATAGCCGAGCAGGCCGAAAGCCAGAAGCAGTCCCAGTTCGAACGAGACGGGCAGGCCGAACAGCATCGAGGTCGAGGCGTTGGCGCCGATGGTGCCGAGCGTCGCAAAGACCAGAATGCCCGCATAGAGCCAATGACGCGGGATGGTGAGCATTTTCACCCAAAGCCCGATCAGTGGAAGGTTGAGTACCAGGAGCATGAGATTGGCGACGAGCAGACTTGCGACCAGCCCCCAGACGAGCGTAGCATTGGTCACGAAAAGCAGCGGTCCGGGCTGAAGGCCGAACTGCTGGAAGCCCGCCAGCATGATCGCAGCGGTCGCCGTTGTCGGGAGGCCGAGCGTCAGTAGCGGCACCAGCGTACCGGCGGCGGATGCATTGTTTGCTGCTTCCGGACCGGCGACGCCTTCAATTGCGCCCTTGCCGAATTCTTCGGGGTGCTTGGAGAACTGCCGTTCTGCCGAATAGGACAGGAAGCTCGACACGTCTGCGCCGCCAGCAGGCATGGCGCCGATCGGGAAGCCGATCGCCGTGCCGCGCAGCCACGGCACCCATGAGCGTTTCCAGTCTTGCTTGGTCATCCAGACCGAGCCCTTGACGGCGATGACATCGTCCTCCGGTCCGAGCTTTTTGGAGACGACGGCCAATGTTTCGCCGATAGCGAACAGCGCCACGGCAAGTGTGGTGACATTGATGCCGTCCAGCAGGTTCGGCGTGCCCATGACAAGGCGTGCCTGCCCGGTCAGCTGGTCAATGCCGATGAGGCCGAGCGTCAAACCGATGAAGAGCGAGGTTATCCCGCGTAGCGTGGAATCGCCGAAAGCCGCCGAAACGGTCATGAAGGCCAGCAGCATGAGCGCGAAATATTCCGACGGTCCGAAGGATAGCGCGAATTTCACCACCCACGGAGCTACGAAGGCAAGTGCCAGCGTAGCGATCAGGCCTGCGACGAACGAGCCGATGGCCGCTGTGGCAAGTGCCGGGCCACCGCGTCCGGCGCGCGCCATCTTGTTGCCTTCCAGCGCGGTGACGATGGAGGCGCTTTCGCCCGGCGTGTTGAGCAGGATGGATGTGGTCGAACCGCCATACATGCCGCCATAATAAATACCCGCGAACATGATGAGCGAGCCGGACGGGTCGAGCTTGTAGGTGACGGGCAGAAGAAGGGCGACGGTAAGTGCCGGACCAATGCCCGGAAGAACGCCGACCGCCGTTCCCAGTGTAACGCCGATCAATGCATAAAGAAGGTTTATGGGCTCCAGTGCCACCATGAGGCCGTGGGTGAGGAGTGCGACAGTGTCCATGTTGGCATCTCCCCTTTAGACGAACTGTTCCAGCCAGCCGGATGGCAGCGAAAGTTGAAGGCCGCGCGCAAATATGAACCAGATCGCAAAAGAAAAGGCGATGCCGACCGGCACGCTGATCCAGAATTTGCGATAGCCGAAACCGCGCGCCGTTGCCGCGAAGAGCAGGCCGGTGGAGAGTGAAAACCCCACGGTTTTCATTGAGAGCATCTGGATCACCAAGCCGCCGACGATCCACGCCATAGGGGCGATTTCCTGATGCTCCCTTGCGGGAAAGTCACCGCGCAAGGCCTCGAACAGCGTCCAGATGGAAAGGCCGAAAAGACCCGCCGCGATGATATAGGGAACGGTTTTCGGGCCGACCGGCGAGTAGGTCGTTACATCATTGCCGTAAGCGGTGGCCCAGGCAATGGCGATGGCGACAGCGGCAAGAACGAAGGCGATAACAATTGCTGCGTGATCTCGCGCCGCCCCTTCGGGACGGCGCTCTTCCTTCTGATCAGATCCTGTCATTTGACGAGACCGATTTCCTTGAGGATGGTTTCAGTTGCGGCGACGTCCTTGGCAAGCTGCTCCTTGAATGCGGGGCCGGCGAGATAGGTGTCTGCCCAGCCCTTGTCCTTGAGCGCCTTTTGCCAGGTTTCCGACTTCACCATCTTTTCGATGTCGGCATTGATCGCCGCTTCTTGTTCTGCGGTGATGCCGGGAGCTGCGCCAACCATGCGCCAGTTCTGGATCGACACGTCCACGCCGCCTTCCTTATAGGTCGGCGCGTCGATGCCTTCCAGGCGCTCGTCGCTGGAAATGCCGATGATGCGCAGCGTGCCTGCCTTGATCTGGGGCTCGAATTCGCCATAGCCGGAAATGCCGACAGTTACCTGATTGCCGAGAATGGCCGCAAGCGCTTCACCGCCGCCGGAAAAGGCGATGTAGTTGATCTTCGTCGGATCGACGCCGGACGCCTTGGCGAAAAGACCGGCTGTGATGTGGTCCGTACCGCCTGCCGAACCGCCGCCCCATGAGACAGATCCCGGGTCGGCCTTAAGCTTGGCGACGAGATCTCCCAGATTCTGGATATCCGAGGATGCCGGAACGACGATGGCTTCATATTCGCCGGTGAGGCGTGCAATCGGCGTGATCGCATCGAGCGTGACGGGCGATTTGTTCGTCAGGATCGCCCCGACCATGACATAGCCGCCGACGATGAGCTGGCTGGGATCACCCTTGTTCTGGTTGACGAACTGGGCAAGGCCGATTGTGCCGCCCGCGCCGGGAACGTTGATGACCTGAACGCTGCCCGAAATCTTTTCATCCTGCAGCACATTCTGCATCGTGCGCGCCGTCTGGTCCCAGCCGCCGCCCGGAGCGGCAGGCGCGAGGATTTTATAGTCCTCTGCCGTGGCCGAGCCGGCAGCCATCGTCAACGCCGCAACAGACGTAAGAGCCAACATGAATTTACGCATAAGTCCTCCCTCGAATTGTTATGATGCCGCAATAATGCAGCGCTCCCCAAAGTTCCGCTCCTCCAGCGGGGGAGTCAGTAAATGGAGATTACAAAAAAGAAATTCAATACGCCAGCAAACCGCGTACAACTTTAGCCACAATCGACAAAATCCTGGAAGAAGCAGTCCTGCACAAGCCGGCTTGACGGCCAGCGCGGCAGCACGTAATAGTGTTACGTGTTTTGACGGTTCCCCGACCGAGAGCGAAGGGGATTAATAGGGAACACGGTGAGGACGACCCAAAAGGGACCGAGACCGTGGCTGCCCCCGCAACTGTAAGCGGATTGCCGTTCATCCTCGTGGCGTTGAAAGCGTCATGCCACTGCGTCCTTCGAAAGACGCGGGAAGGCAGATGAACAGCATATATCCGTGAGCCAGGAGACCTGCCGTCTTGCTTAAATCCATTGTCACGGGCGGGGATGCCCGGAGCAGGAGCCGGTTATGACAGTTTTTCGCGTCGCAAGGCGCCTTCTCCCATTGCCATCCATATCTCCGGATACGCGGGTCTGTGCTGCGGTTTGCACCGACGTCGCCGCCTGACGTTGGCCTTTCTCTTATCATTTCGGGGATATTCCATGAAACTCATCGGCCAGATACCGTTTCGCGCCGTGCTGTGCGCTTTCACCCTTTTCGCAGGCGTTCCAGCGCTTCATGCTACGGAAACCCAATATCCGCTGACACTGAAAAACTGCGGTCGCGATGTCACTTTTGAGCAAGCTCCGACCCGTGCGGTGGCCGTCGGGCAGAGTAGCGCCGAAATCCTTTACAGCCTCGGACTGGGCGACAAGGTTGTGGGAACAGCGGTCTGGTTCGGCCCCGTTCTCAAAGGGTTCGAGGAGGTGAATGCAAAGGTCAAGCGCCTTGCCGACAACGATCCAAGCTTTGAAAGCGTGGTTGCGCAGAAACCTGATCTCGTCACCGCCGATTTCCAGTGGCATGTAGGACCGGCCGGTATTGTCGCCAGCCCCGAGCAATTCGAGGAACTGGGCATTGCGGCCTATACATCACCCACAGATTGTCTTGGTAAGGACAATTCCGGCGGTGGCGACGGTGTTCGCACAGTGGCCTTTACCATGGATGTCGTTTATCAGGAAATCACCGAACTTGCCGAGATTTTCAATGTGCAGGATCGCGGTGATAAACTGGTTGCCGCATTAAAGGCGCGGGAGGAAGCGGCGCGTAGGAAAATATCTTCCGCCCATGGCAAGCTTTCCGCGGTCGTGTGGTTTTCCAGCGCGAAACTCGACATCGACCCCTATATGGCGGGCAGGAACGGGGCACCTGGCTATATCCTTTCCGCGCTAGGCATCAAAAATGTGATTGAGAGCGACGAGGAGTGGCCGGCGGTTGGCTGGGAAACCGTCGCCAAGGCCAGCCCGACGATGATCGTCGCAGCCAAGATGGACCGCCGCCGCTATCCGGCGGACGATATTGCGGTCAAGCATCGGTTTCTCAACAGCGATCCGGTGGCGAGCCTGATGCCCGCTGTGACGGAGGGCCATGTGTTCGATATGGATTCACAATCGATGAGCACGTCTCTACGGGTTGTGGAAGGCATCGAAACGCTGGCCGATGCCGTTTCTGCCGCAGGTCTGAGCAAGTGACCGTCCGGACCGCCGCTGCGCGCATTTCCAAACGGCACTTGGGCAATCGATTAAACGTCGGCTTGCTGGCGCTTGTCCTGTTGCTTGCGGCTCTGTGGCTGGGCGCTGCCATCGGTGAAACCTCCATACCGCTGGATGTGGTGGCAAAAACCATCGCCAACCGCATCTGGAATGCCGGTTATCCGATAAAGCCCATCGATGAAGGGATTGTATGGAGCTATCGGCTGAGCCGGGCTGTCGTTGCCGCATGCTGCGGCGCGGCGCTTGCGCTATCCGGCGTGGTGTTGCAGTCGCTGCTGCGTAACCCGCTGGCCGACCCTTACATTCTGGGCATTTCGGCTGGCGCTTCCACGGGGGCAGTTGCCGTGGCCGTTCTCGGTGTCGGCGCGGGCATTCTCACCTTGCCGCTTGGCGCCTTCATGGGTGCGCTGGTCGCTTTTGCGCTGGTAAGCTTGCTCGCCATGCGGGCAGGGCGGGGTAACGGTGCAATCATTCTGGCGGGCGTCGCCGGTTCCCAGCTTTTCAATGCATTGACCTCATTCATCGTCACCAAAGCTGCCAACGCCGAACAGGCACGCGCGATCATGTTCTGGCTTCTGGGCAATTTGTCCGGCGTGCGCTGGCCGGATGTCACTTTGGCCCTGCCTGCCTGTCTGGTCGGGCTTGCGGTCTGCTTCTGGCACGCGCGTGCGCTTGATGCGTTCACTTTCGGTTCGGAATCAGCCGCATCATTGGGTATTCCCGTCCGCCGCGTCTATGCCGTTCTCATCGGCGTCAGCGCCATGATGACGGCTGTGATGGTGTCGATTGTCGGTTCCATAGGTTTCGTCGGGCTGGTGATTCCGCATGCGGCGCGTATGATCGTCGGTGTGCGGCATGGCGTCCTGCTTCCCGCAGCGGCGTTAATCGGCGCGGTTTTCATGATTGCCGCCGACATTCTGTCCCGAACCATCATCCCCGGTCAGGTTCTGCCCATTGGCGTCATCACGGCGCTGTTCGGTGCGCCTGCTTTTGCCCTGTTGCTTGGACAGAGAAGGGCCAGTTCATGATACTTTCAGCACGTAATGTCTGCTGGTCGGCTGGCGGCGTCGAAATCCTCCGCAATGTGTCGCTGGATGTGGCCGAGGGCGAATTTCTCGGCATTATCGGGCCGAACGGCTCCGGGAAAACCAGTCTCCTGTCGCTGCTTTCCGGTGTGCGGCGATGCCGTGCGGGTGAGGTGAAATTGGGTGACGCGCCGACCCACACATTCAGCCGTCGCGAGATAGCGCGGCGGTTGGCACTGGTGGAGCAGCAGGCGGAAACGACAGAACGTATCACTGCGCGGCAGGCGGTGGAACTTGGGCGTACGCCTTATCTTGGCGCACTGTCGCCATGGTCTGGCGAAGACGACGCTATCGTTGAACGGGCTCTTGCTAATGTCGATATGACCGAACTGGCCAGTCGCAACTGGCATACGCTTTCGGGCGGGGAGCGCCAGCGGCTGCATATTGCGCGAGCGCTGGCGCAGGAGCCGCAAATTCTCCTGCTGGACGAGCCCACCAATCATCTCGATATCGGCCACCAGATCGGGCTTCTCGACCTTGTCAGTCGCCAGAGCCTGACGGTTGTGGCGGCGCTGCATGACCTCAATCATGCTGCCATGTTCTGCGACCGCATCGCGGTCATGAACCATGGGGAACTGGTCGCGCTGGGCGCCCCGCGAGAAGTCTTGAACGCGGGGCGCATTCGCTGCGTATTCGGCGTCGATGTGGAGGTCGAATATATCGGTGCACGCGGCTGTCACATCCGTTATTGCGCGCCGCGCGCTCTTACCCGGGAGCAGGAAGAAGGGCTGAAAAATGCGAACCGGTATGCCGAGGCCAGAATGGTTCCTGTTTAAACGGAAACGTCAGAACCGCTCCATCCATTTGTTTTACACATTTCCAGACGCGCCCAGACGCAGCCCCCAGATGCAAACAAGTGTCCGCTTTTTCGGGAAATGCTCTAAGAAGCGGCCTTCAGTCGCCGCTGTTCCAGGCCGAGCCCCAGTTCTTCAGCGCGGGCTATAACGGGGGCGAAGCGGCGTTGCTTCTTCTCCTCGTGATTGGAAGCAATATCCGCAATCCGGTGCTTGAGGAAGGGGTTGAGGAAGCGCTCGCGCACAGAAGCGACGTAAGATTCCGCCCCCGCGCCAAGGCCGTCTGCCGCAAAAACCGGAAGTACTTCTTCACGCCACACGGCTTCCAGCTCGTCCCGGATTGCCTTGTCCTGCATGGCCTCCAGCACGATCTCGTCCTTCGGTCGATTGCCCTTCAGCCATTGTTCGGCGATGAATGTGTGGCCAAGATTGAGCAGATAGAGCTTCAGCCTTTCGTAGCGCGAAAGATCGTCCGTCACTACGATGTCGGGGTGCGTGCAGGGGAGCGTCAGGCCCTCAGCCCGTTCGATGGCCCATATCGCATAGGGTTCGGCAATCGCGCCGACCGGGTCGATGGGTTCGGAGGCAATGCGATCAACCAGACTGTTGGCAAAAATACATTTGGTTTCAATCCATTGCGTGAATGCTTTCGGCAGGCTCCAGCCTGCCGCCAGGTCGATCAGAATAGAATGCAGCTTGTCGCCATTGCGCGAGATCAACTCGCACGGGAAGATTGATAGCGGAGCGTCCGGATTTGTCAGCCAGCGATGATGCAGAAGCACCAAAAGCTTGGCGGGAAAGCTTTTCGGCAGGGTTTCGAGGTTGCCAAGTAGCGAACTGTCGTCGCTTGCATCAAGCTGATAACCCTTGTCGCCGGTATTGGAGAGGATCACATCCACAGTCGCGCCAAGCTCGAGAATCGCAGCCCAGTCGGTATGGGCGGAATAGGCGGCGGTGACGGCCTTGGCCCGATGTTCCGTTTCCGATGGCGCACCGTCAACGAGCCCGCGAATACGGACCGGATAGCCCTGACCTTCGTTCAATGCTGCGACACGGCGCGCACTGTCGGGATTGGAGGTTGTCTGCACAACCGCGATCGTGCCGATGGCTTCATCTTTTGCCAGTGCCTCGGAAACGAAAAAATCGACATGCGCCAGCAGGAATCGGCTGGTTCCGAACTGTAGAATCGATGGCTTGCCGGGCATGTTTTCCTCCCTGTTTGACTGGTGGAAATAGCTAATCCAGTCGATCAAATTGGTCAAGCCAGTGACTGAAAACATTACTCGCAGGGAGACGCTTTGCATCGCGATAATCAAAATATTATATAAAATCAATAACTTAAAATATATTGCACTTTCTGTGACTTGGAAATATGGTAAGGCCAATTTGGGAGAGAGCATGAACGAGCAGATTGGCTTTAGTGAGCCGCGGAGGCTTTATCAGCAGATAGCCGACAGGATCAGACAGTTGATCCATGAAGGGCAGTTCCCGGCTGGAAGCAGGCTTCCCGCCGAGCGCGAGCTTGCGCAGCAGCTTGGTGTGTCCCGTCCGTCAGTGCGCGAGGCGCTGATTGCTCTCGAAATCGCGGGTAATGTTGAAATTCGTATGGGGTCCGGCATTTATGTATCGGGCGAAACCGAGCGCCGTCTGCCGGGCCAAGGCGGGTCCATCGGCGAAAGTCCGCTCGAAATCATGCAAGCGCGTGCGGTCGTGGAAGGCAGCGCCATTTTGATGGCTTGCTCGCGGATTGCCGACGAGGCGCTTCAGCGGCTGCGTGCCAATCTCGATGCGATGCGCGCGCAGGTCGAAGCCGACCACAAGGCCATCGAACTGGATCGCCAATTTCATATCATCATTGCCGAACAGTCGGGAAACACGGTTCTGGCGCGCGTCGTGCGTGACCTGTTTGACGAGCGGCATAGCCCACTGGCGGCGCATATGCGTACGCGGTTCGAAAACATCGATACCTGGGCGTCAGCCCTGTCGGAACATGAAGCAATCTATGCGGCGCTGGAAGCGAGGGATCCGCTTCTGGCGCAGGCGGCCATACACACGCATCTGGAGGAATCCAAGCGGCGCTGGATGGAAAACGAGCCGAGGGATTAACCCGGACGTGAATTTGGGAGTGAGGTCAGAACCATGAATGAATCCGTTGCTACGGCAGTTGCGCCAGTTATCCTGCTGCATCCCGCGGATGACGTTGCGGTGGCACGCGTGCCGGTACGCGCTGGCGACCCGATCGGGCTCGACGGAATCGTGGCGCGCGAGCTGATCGGGCGCGGCCACAAGGTGGCGATCCGCGCCATTCCCGCAGGTAAGGAAGTTCTGAAATACGGGCAGGTCATCGGCGTGGCCACGCGGGACATTGCGCAGGGAGAGCACGTGCATCTGCAAAATCTTGCCATGCTGCCTTCCGAACACGAGCACCAGTTTTCCGTCGATATCGAGGACCGCGGCATGTTGCCGGAGGCCGAGCGCCGCCAGTTCATGGGGTTCGACCGCGGTGCAGGCGGCGTCGGCACCCGCAATTTCATCGGTGTCATCTCGTCGGTGAACTGCTCCGCCACCGTTTCCCGTTACATCGCCGATTACTTCAATCGCATGGGTGGTCTCGACGGGTTCGAGAATGTTGACGGTGTGGTCGCGCTGACCCATGGCAGCGGCTGTGCGCTCAACACCAAGTCGGAAGGCTATCGCCTGTTGACGCGCACTATTCAGGGCTATGCCAAGCATCCGAATTTCGGCGGTATATTGTTGATCGGGCTCGGCTGCGAGACAAACCAGATCGCGCCGATACTTGAACATTACCGTATGGAAGAGGGTGATCGTCTGCGCACAATGACGATCCAGCAGCATGGCGGCACGCGCAAGACCATCGATCATGCGATTGCCGAGATCAGGGAAATGCTGCCGCTGGTCAATGCTGCAAAGCGCACGCCGCAGCCGCTTTCAAAGCTGAAAGTGGCGCTCGAATGCGGTGGCTCCGATGGCTATTCCGGCATTTCCGCCAATCCTGCGCTTGGCTATGCATCGGACCTGATCGTACGCAATGGTGGCACGACGGTGCTTTCCGAAACACCGGAAATCTATGGGGCGGAGCACCTCTTGACGCGGCGCGCGGTAACGCCTGCGGTTGCCGAGAAGCTTTTGCAGCGCATCGACTGGTGGCGCGACTATACTGCGCGTAACGGCGATGAGCTGAACAACAACCCCTCGCACGGCAACAAGCTGGGCGGTCTCACCACCATTCTTGAAAAGTCGCTTGGTGCGGTTGCCAAGGGCGGCTCGATGCCGCTCAAGGCCGTCTATGAATTCGCCGAAACCGTGACTGAACAGGGTTTCGTTTTCATGGACACGCCGGGCTATGACCCGGTTGCGGTGACGGGGCAGGTGGCTGGCGGCTGCAATGTTATCTGCTTTACCACCGGTCGCGGTTCGGTTTCCGGCTTCAAGCCAGCGCCCTGCATCAAGATCGCCACGAATTCCGAAATGTACGAGCACATGAAGGAAGACATGGATTTCAACTGCGGCGGCATTGTCACCGGTGAAGAGACAATCGAGGAATCCGGCACACGCATCTTCGAGCATATCATTGCGGTGGCCTCCGGTGAGAAGACACTCAGCGAAATCTATGATTATGGCGACAACGAATTCGTCCCCTGGCAGGTCGGCGCCGTAACCTGACCTACCCAATTGCATAATGATTTACAGGAATAGTTCGATGGTCAAAGCTCTGCGTATCGAGAGCGAAAATGTCACACGTTTCGCTGAAATTGATGCGGCACCCCTGCTGCCCGGCCATGTGCGGGTGCGGGTCCGGCACGTTGGACTGTGTGGCTCCGATCTCAACACGTTCAAGGGGCTCAATCCGCTGGTCGAACTACCGCGCATTCCCGGCCATGAGATTGGTGGCGAGATCATTGAGGCGGGCGACGGCGTGGATGCCGCTTATGTCGCCGGTGCGCGGGTTATCGTCATGCCGTACACCAATTGCGGCACTTGCTCATCCTGCCGTAAGGGTCGTCTGAACGCGTGCCGTTATAACAAGACGCTCGGCGTGCAGCAGAACGGCGGACTGGCAGACGAGATCGTGCTGCCTGCCGAAAAGCTGATCCTGAATCAAACGCTTGCGCCGCGTCATCTTGCACTGGTCGAACCGCTTTCAGTCGGTTTTCACGCGGTGGCACGTGGTCGGGTTGAGGCGGGGGATACGGTTGCCGTGCTTGGCTGCGGCATGATCGGCATGGGCGTACTGCTGGGTGCGGTAGCGCGCGGCGCAAAGGTCATCGCCATCGATCCCAGCGCGGAAAAGCGTGAACTTGCGCTCCAGTTTGGTGCGTCCCACGCTTTGGCGAGCGGTGAAGACGTTGTTGCAAAGGTCATGGCACTGACCGGCGATGACGGCGTGGACGTTGCCTTCGAAGCGGTCGGTCTGCCGGTCACGTTTACGCAGGCCGTGGATCTGGCGGGCTTTGCCGGTCGTGTCGTCTATGTCGGCTATTCCAAGGCTCCGGTGACCTATCAGACGCAGTTTTTCAATCTGAAGGAGCTCGACATCATGGGCTCACGCAATGCGACGCATGCCGATTTCGAAGCTGTGATTTCGCATCTGGAAAAGATCGGTGATGAAGCGGACAAGCTGATCTCGCGGGTGTTCCCGTTCGAAGACGCGGAAGCCGCGCTGCCTTATTGGGATAGCGACCGCAATGTTCTGAAGATCGTCATCGAAAGAACTTGAGATCGAAACGAATGTTCCGCGCCGCGAAGGACGGCGCGTAACGCTAGTGGAGGAAACTGGCTCACGGGCCGAACTTACATAACGACCCACAGGGAGGTTTAAATGAAAAAACTCGTTACCGGCATGATCGCTGCGGGCATGTTGCTGGCTGGAAGCATGGCAGCGCTTGCTGCCAATGTCTCGATCAAGGTTGCCTATGAAAACAATCCCGGCGAACCTTTCGATGAAGTCATGCATTACTGGAAGGATGATCTTGCCAAGCGCTCCAATGGCGAAATCACGCTGGAGCTTTATCCAAGCTCGCAGCTCGGCTCCAAGAAGGATGTCACCGAGCAGGCGATGATGGGCCTCAACGTCGTGACGATTTCCGACGTCGGCTTCCTTGCTGAATATGATCCCGATCTCGGCGTGCTTTACGGCCCGTTCCTGACCGACGAACCGGCAAAGCTGTTCAAGGTTTATGACGGTCCGTGGTTCAAGCAGAAGACGGAAGAGCTGAAGGGCAAGGGCATCCACATCGTGATGCCGAACTACCTCTACGGTATTCGCCAGATCATTTCCAAGAAGCCGATCCGCACACCCGAAGACCTCAAGGGCATGAAGATCCGCGTGCCGAACAACATCATGCAGATCAAGTCGTTCGAAGCGATGGGCGCGACCCCGACGCCGATGCCGCTGGGCGAAACCTTCCCGGCGCTGGCGCAGGGCGTGATCGATGGCGTCGAAAATCCGATTTCCGTCCTTTATGGCCAGAAATTCCAGGAAGAAGCCAAGTATCTGAGCAAGGTCGGCTATCTGACCAACGTCGCGCTGATCGTCGGCGGCGAAGCTTTCTTCTCGACCCTGTCGGAAGACCAGCTCAAGCTGATCCATGAATCGGCTTACGATGCCGGTCTCTACAGCCAGAAGCTGACGACCGAAAAAGACAACGAGATGATCGAGAAGATGAAGGAAGCCGGCGTGGAAGTGATCGAAGTCGATCGCGCGCCTTTCAAGGCTCTGGCCGAGAAAGTCTACACCCAGTTCCCAGAGTGGTCGCCGGGCCTTTATGAAAAAATTCAGGCCGAGCTGAACTGATAATCGTCGTCATGAATGGCCGTGCCGCAAACATGTTTTGAGGCACGGCCAGTTGTTTAGGCTGCTTCCGATGAAATTCTTTGAAAAACTGACCGACTGGCTGGCTGCGGCTCCGCTCTTCGTTCTGCTTGCCGTGTTCAATGTTGCCGTGGTGATGCGCTACTGGCTGAACCAACCCTTGCAGTGGACCGAAGAGATTGCCGGTTTGCTGATGGTCTGGATTGTCATGCTGGGTAGCATCGCAGCCGAACGCAGCAACCAGCACCTGACCATTCCCATGCTTGTCGATCTGTTGCCGGAGAAGGCGCGTGCCGTGCTCAACGCCCTCATTTCGGTCCTGTCGGGCATCTTTCTGCTTTACGTGTCCTATGCGGGCTACAAGCTCGCTGTTGCCGCGAAGCTGAAGATAACGAGCGTCTTGCGCGTTTCCTATTTCTGGATCGACATCGCCGTCCCGATTGGCTTCGTCATCATCGCTCTTTACATGTTTGCTAGCGCTTACAAGACCTTGCGCGCTGCTTTTGCCGGAGCCAAGGCATGAACCTTACAATCATCATTCTCATCATGCTGGCATTGATTGCGCTGAATATGCGCCTCTATATCGGCATTCTGGTCGCTGTTTTCACTTACTTCGTGTTCTTCAATCCGATGCCCATCGCCATTGCGGTGCAGCGCTTTATCGGTCCGGCGCAGAACACGTCGCTTCTGGCCATTCCCTTCTTCATCATGCTGGGCACGGTGATGTCCCATACCGGCATCGCTGAACGCATGATCAAAGTTGCCGACCTGCTGGTCGGCCGTCTTCGCGGCGGCATGGCGTTGACAAACATCATGGTGTCGACACTGATGGGCGGCGTCAGCGCATCCAACCTCGCCGACAGCGCCATGCTGACCCGCATGATGGTGCCGGAAATGGAAAAACGCGGCTATGACCGGGCGTTCTCCTGTGCCGTGACCGCAGCCGGATCGCTGATCACGCCGATCATTCCGCCGGGCATCGCGCTCATTATCTATGGCCTGATTGCCGATGTTTCCATCGGCAAGATGTTCATGGCCGGCATCATTCCAGGTATTCTGGGCGCCGCGATTTTGATGTTTGCCGCTTATACGACCTCGGTACGGCGCGGTTACAAGGCAAGCCGCGAGCACAAGCTGACTGGCGCTGAAATTCGCTCCACACTTTCATCCGCATGGCCCGCCCTTGTGCTGATCGTGGCCATTCTCGGCGGTATCCGGCTCAACATCTTCACACCGACGGAAGCCGGTGCGATTGCGGTCACGCTGGTGCTGATCATCGGGTTTGTCATTTATCGTGAAATGCGGGTTTCGCATGTCGTGGATTCGCTGATCGAAACGGCGAAATCGACCGCTTCCGTCATGCTGGTCATCATGGCCTCGTCGGCGCTTGCCTGGGTGTTTTCGCTGGAACAGGCCGGTCAGTCGCTGATGCTGGTGATTTCGTCCTTCACCGACAACCCATATGTGTTCCTGCTCGCCATCAATGTGATCCTGCTGTTCCTCGGCATGCTGATTGAAGGCACAGCACTGATGATCGTTCTGGTGCCGCTTCTCATGCCGACGGTGAAAGCTCTCGGTATCGATCCGGTTCACTTCGGCATTATCACAATCGTCAATCTATCCATCGGCACTTTGACGCCGCCGGTCGGTACTGTAATGCTGATGGTCTGCAACATCGCCAAGGTGCAGGTGAGCGATTTCACCAAACAGGCAGTCAGCATGTATATGGCGCTTTTCGCCTTCCTGCTGATCGTGACCTATGTGCCGATTGTTTCAACCCTTTTGGCCTATTGAACCATGAAAGGAGCGCGGTTCATCCCGCGCTCTTTTGCTATTCCCAAGGGTTTTCCACGCGCGGCCAGACGGGCCGCACGAGCTTGCGATAATTGGTGATGCGCGGATTGCTGGGATAGGAACTAGGTGCTGCGACGTAAATGATATCGGCAGCAATCGGCACGAAACCGGCATGGAAATGGTTGGTCGATTTGACCACCAAGATATCCTTGTTCATCGGGTCGATGCCGAGATTGGAAAAAATATCCGGCTCGAAGGTCTGGGTGCGGTTGGTGTTGAGGATGATGTCGATCTCCGTCCCCTCGATGCGCACCACCGCCGATGGTCCGAGCGTCACACGGCTTGGGCCGAAACTCTGCCAACCTTCCTCCGCGACTTTGAGCACAGTGACGCGGGCATCGATAGGCTCGCCGCCAAGCGGGCCGGACTTGCCGCCGAAACGCAGGTCTATGACCGCGCCTTCGCCCGCCGCGTGGCAGAAATTGACCGCAATCGGATCCCATATATTGGCAATGCCAACACTGTTGATGCCGCGCTCGATCAGGCGGCGCAGGACGAACGTGCCGTCGCCCGCAACGCCGCCCCCGGGATTGTCCCAGACATCGGCGATCACCGCGGGCCTTGCCGGATTTGCCGTATGGGCCGCAAGTGCGCGGTCGATGCCCTGATCGGTATCGAACATAGTCATCATTGCCTGTTCACGCATGGCGATCAGCTCCCGCCCGAGCGTTTCGGCCAAAGCCGCGCCTTTTGCGGGATCGTTATCGGTGACGACGACGATGCGCGTTCCCATCTCGGGTACGTCTGCGGCCATGAAGCCATGCACGACGGAAATGGAAAGAACGCCATCCTTGCCCTGCATCGCCTTGATGCGGTCCACGAAGGAGCGCATCGGCTCCTTGCTGGTCGGATAAACTGCGATCATCCGGCAATCGAAGGTCGAAATGACTGGCTTGCTGCGACCCTTCAATGCGTCCAGTGCCAGTTCGACCACATGCTCGCCACGCTCATAGAAGTCCGTGTGAGGAAATTCCAGAAAGGTCGCGAAAATGTCGAGATTCTCGACGCGCTTGGGCGTCAGGTGACTGTGCGGGTCGAACTCGCTGGCGATCAGCACATCCGGCCCGACAATTGCACGCATGCGTTCCAGAAGGTCGCCTTCGCAATCGTCATAGCCCTGCGCCACCATTGCGCCGTGCAGGCCAAGCACCACGGCATCGACGGGCATGGCGGCCTTGAGCTGCTCCAGAATCTCGTCGCGCAATCCCTCAAAGGTCTGTCGCTGCAACAATCCGCCCGGTTCCGCCCAGGTGGCTGTGCCTTCGATGACCGTCAGCCCTTCCGCGGGCGCGCGCTTGCGCAGCGCCACGATGGGCGAGGAGCAGAGCGTCGGCGTTTCGGGATGTTTTCCTGGTGGCGCATAAAAGGCCATTTCGAACGATGCCCGGTCGGTGGGGACCGGCGAGAATGTATTGGTTTCTGTGGCAAGCGACGCAGTGAAAATGCGCATCTGGGGGGCTTTCGGTTATTTTTGTGGTGCGTAGGCGATGGCTTCGATCTCGATCTTGATATCGATCATCAAGCGGGATTCAACCGTCGTGCGGGCAGGCGGGTCTTTCGGAAAATAGGTGCCATAAACCGCGTTCATTCGACCAAAATCACGTGCATCCTCGATCCAGATCGTGGTTTTGACCACGTCTTCCATGGTCGCGCCGGCAAGCGCGAGTGCTGCCTTGACGTTTTCGAGCACCTGTTTGGTCTGCGCTTCAATGCCGCCATCAACGATTTTGCCATCGGGGCCCATTGGTACCTGGCCGGAGATATAGACGGTGTCGCCGGCGCGAACGGCGGGGGATAGCGGCACATGGGATGCGCCGAAGACCTGTTTCTTGGACATGAATTTCTCCGGTTATTTAACGGCTCCAAGTGCCAGCCCCTTGATGAGGTAGCGCTGTAGCCAGACGAAAAGAATTGCGACGGGAAGCGTGGCGACAAGTGTTGCCGCCATGACATAGTGCCATTCGACCGTGTAGCGCCCTGCCACCAGTGAGAAGACCTGAATGGGCAGCGTGTAGCTTTCCTGACTGCGCAGCATGGTCAGCGCAACGACGAACTCATTCCACGCATTGATGAAGGTGAAGATGGCCGTGACGGCAATGGCCGGCAGGCAGAGGGGCAGGAATACCTTCACGAGTGTCTTGCCGCGACCGGCCCCTTCCATCCACGAGGCCTCTTCAAGATCGCGCGGGATGGTGTCGAAATAGCTTTGCAGCATCCAGACAGTAAATGCGATGTTGAAGGCCATATAGACGGCACCCACCGCCGACACGCTTTCGATCAGGCCATAGGCCGCAAGCAGACGAAACAGGCCCAGAACCAGCACAATGGGTGAGATCATCTGCGAAACGAGCAAAAATTGCCTGAACGCGCCATGTCCCGCAAAGCCGAAGCGCGACATGGCATAGGCTGCGGGAATGGACACGATGATTGCGCCGATGGAAGCGATAACCGAGACATAAAGTGAATTGAGCAATGCATTGCCGAATTTCGTCGCCACCCACATTTCTGAAAAGTTCTGCCAGCGGAAGGTGCTCGGCCACCAGTGCGGTGACAGCACTTCCTGCGACGGCTTCACGGCGGTCAGGAACATCACTGCAAACGGAAACAGCGTGAGAATGACGAGCGGCAAGAGCACCGCCCAGGCGACAATGGTGCGTTTGAGCTTCGGTGCCATCATGTGCGTTCGCTCCGCATGGAAAGCCTTATGTAGATGGCGGTGAAGACCAGCAATATGGCAAGCATGATGAGGGAAACCGCCGAGGCTTCGCCGAGTTTGCCCAGCCGGAAGGCGAGCTTGTAGAGATGGGTCACCAGAATATCGGTAGAGTTGGCCGGTCCGCCCTGCGTCATCACCCAGATGATCGGGAAGGAGTTGAACACATAGATAGTGTTCAAAACGATGGCGATGTTCACGAAGGGCTTGAGCAGCGGAAAGGTGATTTCGCGGAACTGCTGCCATAGGCTGGCGCCTTCAAGGGATGAGGCCTCATAGAGATCGTCGGGGATGGATGAAAGACCACCCAGAAAGATCGTGGTTGTGAACGGCACCGTCACCAGAATACCGACCATGATCTGCATCGGAAATGCCGTGGCGGCGCTGGCCAGCCATTGGATATTCGTGTCGATGATGCCAAGGCCGCGCAGGGCGGAATTCAACATGCCGCTTTCACCGTTGAGCGCCCAGCGCCAGACGATGGCCGTCATGGTCAGCGATACGGCCCAGGGCAGCATGACGATGACACGTGCTATCGAGCGCCCGTAAAAATCCATATTGAGGATGATGGCGACGGGAATGGAGACGACAAGCGCGCCGCCGACAACGGCGACTGTCCAAAGTGCCGTGCGCCACAGCGCATTCATGAAATCCGGCGTGGCAAAAAGAGCCGCAAAGTTGGCGCTGCCGTTGAAGTCGCGCAACTGGCCGAAGCGGTTCACATCATGGGTGGCGATTTCGATGAGATGCACGACAGGCCAGAAAATCACTACCGCAGCCAGGAAAAGGCTCGGCAGGATCAGGAGATAGGGCAGGGCGCGGCTTTGCATCAGGTGAATGAATCCATCGAGAAAAAAGCCCGGCAGCGCATGGAGAGGCACACCGCCGGGTAGCCGGGAGATTACTGTTTGAGGATGGCGTCCGCCTTGGCGGCTGCTTCCTTCAGCACGGCATCCGGTTCGCCTTGTCCCAGATAAATGCTCTGCATGGCGTTAGATGTGATGTCGGCAATTTCTTCCCAACCCGGAATGATCGGCGCAAAGCGCGCATCCGGCAGAAGGGCGGTGAAGGCGGCGAGATCGGCGTTGTTGACGTAATAATCCATCTTCGCCTCTTCCTTGTTGACCGGAAGGAAGCCTTCACCCTGCGTGAACTTGGCGCGCCATTCGGTCTGGAACAGGAAGTCCAGCACCTTCCAGGCTTCCTCCTTGTTCTTGGAATTCTGGAACATGATGACGGAGTCGGTCACGCCATAGGTGCCGCGCGCGCCGGTCGGACCGGCGGGAATAGCTGCGACGCCATATTTGAGGTCCGGCGCTTCTTCCTTGATCTGGTTCGACAGGAAAGGAGCGGTAATCATCATGCCGACCTTGCCCTGCTTGAAGAGGTTCTGCACATCTTCACGGGCATAGGAGGTGACACCCGGCTGCGTCAGGCCTTCATCGATCATCGACTTGTAGAGTTTGGCCGCTTCCAGCGCGCCCGGCGTGCTGAGGCCGGATGTGCCATCCTTGTTCAGGATTTCCGTGCCATAGGACCACATGGCATAATAGTAATAGACGTCTGTCTCGATTTCCTTGCCCTGCAGGCCGAAACCATAATTCTCGCCGCCGAGCGCCTTGATCTTGGCGGCGTCTGCCTTCAGCTCATCCCAGTTTGCGGGCGGATTCTCGATGCCTGCCTTGGCGAAAATATCCTTGTTGTAATACATGGCGCGGGCGGAAGCGGCGATGGGCAGGCCGTAAGTCTTGCCCTCAAGCACCGATGGTGACAGGAACGTTTCGATAAAGCGCCCCTTGAAGGCATCGTCCATATAACCGTCGAGCGGTTCGGCAATGCCCTGCTGGACGAAATCGATCAGCCAGCGCGTACCGATGATCGACAAATCAGCATTGGTGCCCGCCGAAATATCGGTGGTCAGCTTTTGCAGGAGCACGTCCCATGGGACTACCTCGAAATTGAGCGTGATGCCGGGATTGGCTGCTTCAAAAGCCTTCTTCACCTCTTCGAAATAGGGGCCGGTCTTGGAGCTGTACTCCGCAACGGTCATACGAACTTCGCCAGCCTGAGCGCTTGCCCCAAACGCCAGAATGCTCAATCCGGCCAGAAGGCCGGCCTTCCATTTGTTGCCTAATTCCCATTTGCTGATAGACATTTTCCCGTTCCCTTGTTTAGCCCACCTTTATGCGGGCATATTCATTTTTGTTATTTTCCTACATTATCGGCTTAATTGTTGCTTTCAAGCAAAAAGTTTTGTTGCAAACTTACATTTTGACTTTTACGCTGATCGAAACAAACAGTTGCGGAAACCGCCGCATAAAGGGGAACAGAGTGGAGCAGTCAGGCGAATTTGCCGGAAAAACCGTGCTCATTACCGGGGCAGGCGGCGGCGTTGGTGGTGCGCTCGCGACGTTGTTTGCGCTGCGTGGCGCACGGGTGATCGGTTGTGACATGACACGCGACCATATGGCGACTTCGCATCTTCATAGCCGTCATGAGTTTGACCTGCTCGACCGTGCCGGTCTGGAGGCCGCCGCGCAGAAGATTATCGCGATCGATGACGTTCCGGATATTATCATCAACAATGCCGGATGGACACGCGCCGAAACCTTCGACGGGTTGAATCAGAATAAGATCGAAACCGAAATCGATCTCAATCTCACCGCCGTTGCGGGGTTTTCCAATGTCATGGCGCAGGCCATGGCCGCGCGGGGCAAGGGCGTTTTCGTCTTCATTTCGTCAGTCAATGCACTTTTACACTTCGGTAATCCGGCCTACGCGGCGGCAAAAGCCGGTATCAACGCATTCGCCCGCGCCATTGCGGTGGAGTTCGGCCAGCAAGGGGTGCGGGCTAATATTGTTTGTCCCGGTTCGATCCGCACGCCCGCATGGGACCACCGCATCGCGCAGGATCTGGGTGTGCTCGACCGCCTGAGACGGCTTTATCCACTTGGGCGTATCGTCAATGTAGAGGAAGTCGCCGAAGCCGTGGCCTTTCTCGCGTCCGACCGCGCGTCGGGGATTACCGGTGCCATATTGCCGGTTGATGCCGGTTTGACAGCCGGATGTCGTCCCTTCATCGAAGACATTCTGGGAGGGAGTTGAGAGCGATGAAAGATGTTTCCCTTCGCGGAATTACCAAATCCTTCGGGAATCTGACTGTTCTCGATCATATTGATCTTGATATTCGAAACGGCGAATTCCTGGTGCTTGTCGGACCTTCGGGCTGCGGGAAATCCACGCTTTTGCGCATGGTTGCTGGGCTTGAACCGATTTCCAGCGGCGACCTCGTGATTGGTGGTGAGCGCGCCAACGACCTGCCGCCGCAAAAGCGCAACATCGCCATGGTGTTTCAGTCCTACGCACTGTTTCCGCATATGACGGCACGCGACAATATCGGCTTTGGCCCTCGCATTCGGGGTGAAAAGCCGGGAGAAACCGCTGCAAAAGTAGAAAAGGCGGCGGAAATTCTCAATCTTCATTCCTATCTCGACCGTTTTCCGCGCCAGCTGTCCGGCGGGCAGCGGCAGCGTGTCGCCATGGGGCGAGCAATTGTGCGCGAGCCTTCGGTCTTTCTGTTCGATGAGCCGCTTTCAAATCTCGACGCCCAATTGCGGGTGCAGATGCGCACCGAAATCAAGACATTGCATCAGCGCCTGAAGACCACGGTGATCTATGTCACCCATGACCAGATCGAAGCTATGACGATGGCCGACCGCATCGTGGTGATGAACCAGGGCAAGATTCAGCAGGTGGGTGCGCCGCTCGATCTTTATGACCGTCCAGCCAACAAGTTTGTGGCGGGTTTCATCGGTTCGCCGTCGATGAGTTTCATTCCCGGTGTGGTGCGGGACGGGGTATTTCGCACGCAGAACGGCGAAGAAATCGCCGTATCGGGGTGCGCGGGGCCAGAACGAACCGCGGAAGCAGGTATCCGCCCGGAAAATTTTATGCTGGCGCAGGACGGCAAGGGCCTGACGCTGGCAGTCGAAGTGATAGAGCCGACTGGGCCGGAAACCCATGTCTATGGCCGCTTGGCGGGCGAAGCGGTGCGGGCCGTGTTTCGCGAGCGGGTAAGCCTTGCGCCGGGGGATCGCATTCGTATAACGGCCAGACCCGAACATATTCACCTCTTCGACAAGGATAGCGGACTTCCGCTTTAAAACCGCATGAGCAAGGTTGCCGACATCATCACGCGGCTTCATGTCGTGGCGCAGGATGGATCGAAATCCGACCGGCGGTTGGCTGCACTGGTGCTGGCCGATCCCGATTATGCCTCCAAGGCGGCAATTTCGGAGATCGCGGCGCGTGCAGGGGTCAGCGAGCCCACGGTTACGCGGTTTTGTCGTGCGCTCGGTTGCGATGGCGTGCGCGATTTCAAGTTCTATCTGGCGCAGGCGCTGGCGATCGGCGGACAATATCTGACGGCGGAAATTCCAGCCCGCGAGGTGCGTGAGAGCCGTATCGTCACGGCAGTGACGGATGCAGCCATTGCCGCTATCCAGTGCGCCAGCGACGGCCTCGATATGGGTGTCCTGATGCGGGTGGCAGAAAGGCTGGCCTCAGGCGGTCCTGTGCTTTGCCTGGGGTCGGGGGGGATTTCATCCATGCTGGCAACGGAGATGCAGAACCGTTTGTTCCGGCTTGGAGTTCCCGTGAACGCGCAGGTCGATGGGCAACTACAACGCATGTATGCTGCCGTCACCACGCATGAAACGACGGTTATCGCCTTTTCCGTGTCGGGTTTTGCGCGCTCTGTCGTGGAGGCGGTGCTGGTGGCGCGGCAATATGGAGCCGAAACGATAGCGATCACACCGACCGGTTCCGATCTCGCCAGAGCGGCGGATGTGCTTATTCCTTTTCAAGCCAATGAAGACGGCAATATATACAAGCCGACATCTTCGCGCTTTGCACTCCTTGCACTTCTGGACATGATTGCCACCGCTGTCGCCGAGACGCGTGGCCCTAAGGTGCTCGAAAGCCTGCGCCGCATCAAGCATAGCCTCAACACGCTCACCATAGACGATCCGCGCCTGCCGCTGGGAGACTGACCGAATGACAAGACCGAAAACCATTCACGAGGTGGATACACCCGCGATTCTGATCGACATCGACCGGGTGCAAGCGAACCTTGCCAAGGCGCAGGCCCATGCTGATTCGCTGGGTGTGAAGCTGCGGCCGCATATCAAGACGCATAAACTGCCCATGTTCGCGCTCAAACAGATCGAGGCGGGGGCCGCAGGAATTACCTGCCAGAAGCTTGGTGAAGCCGAAGTCATGGCTGATGCGGGGCTGACCGACATTTTCCTGCCGTACAACATTATCGGACAGCAGAAGCTCGACCGGCTGCACGTGTTGCATCAACGCATTGCCCTGTCGGTTACGGTCGATAACACGACATCGCTTGATGGTTTGGCGAGACGTTTCACGGATGCCGGACGTCCGCTGAAAGTGCTGGTGGAATGCGACACTGGCATGGGCCGCTGTGGCGTTCAGACGCCTGCCGAAGCGCTGGAACTGGCGCAGATCATCAATCGGTCCGAGGGCTTGCGGTTCGGTGGCCTCATGACCTATCCCGCCGCGGGCAAGCCGGACGAGGCGGAAGAATGGCTGTACGACGCGCGCGAATTGCTGGCCGCCAATGGCATTAAGTGCGAGACGATCTCCAGCGGTGGAACCCCGGACATGTGGCGCAAGCCAGTCAGAAATGTCGTGACGGAATATCGCCCAGGCACCTACATCTACTTTGATCGCTCCCAGGTGGCCAGGGGCGCCGCGACGCTGGATGATTGCGCGCTCACCGTGCTTACGACGGTCGTAAGCCATCCCACGGCGGACCGGGCCATCATCGATGCGGGTTCCAAGGCTTTGTCCACTGAGACGCTCGGTTTGCCGGATTTTGGCGAACTGATGGGTAGATCCGATGCGCGGGTGACGGGCCTCAGCGAAGAACACGGTACTATCAGGGGCGATCTCGCCGGGCTCCGGGTCGGCGAGCGGGTGAGGGTGGTTCCCGATCACGTCTGCATCGTTTCCAATCTGTTCGACGAGGTGAATCTCGTCTCCGGTGAGGCGGTTATCGATATCGTGCCGGTCGCGGCACGTGGAAAACTAAAATAATCTCGCGACACGCGGCAAATTAGAACAATCAGGAGGTTAGCATGACGGGAGCGGTCAATCCGTTCGCAGGTGACAGGGATCGTGAACAGATTTGGGATATGCTGGTGCGCCGCGATATCGAAGCGTTTGTTACCCAGAACTGGTCGCTGGTCGCCGATGATTTCGATGAGCTTCGCTTCCTCGGCATTCACGCGCACAACGACCCGAATCCCGATAAATGGGATACGGGTTTTCCGACCCTTGCCAGCTATCGCGATGAATGGTTGCGACAGGCGGCGGAAAGCGCATCGGTGGAATATGCCGAGCCGCTCGCGGACGGCATTTTCCGCGCCACTGACCTGAGTGTCATAGACATTACCGGCGATGTGGCTCTGGCGCGGAAAAAATTCGACGGCACGATTTCCAGAAAAGACGGTACGGTGGACCGTCTTAATTGGCAGACACTCTATTTTTGTCGTCGTGAGGGCGACCGCTGGAAGATTACCGGCTTTATCGGATATATGGCCTATCGTTGATAAATCAGTATTTGCAGTGGTTTTGCGGGTTCCAGTCGATGTGTCGGCCCCGCGATTTCTGGAGCAAGTGTCGAGCGGTTCCCGTTTAAACGGAAACGCCGGAACTGCTTCCAGCCCCCTGTTTTTTCGCACTCTCCGATGCAAAATCGCTGCGCATTTTTTGTTCGAAGTTCTTCAGTATAATCATACTATTTTACTGTTATTCAGATAAATTTCCTTTGTGCTATACTAAAAAGACTGATGTCGCACCTGACGCCATATTTGTCGCAGGCCGTTCGGGCGCGAGGCTGGAAGAAGACTACTATCGTTGTCAGGCTGGTCGTCTTGCGGTAACTGCCGCAGACCTCCGCCAGCCTTTCATGTTTCGCTGCGCAGCCCTTCAAAAAATCATTCAAGGGGCCGGGTTGTCGGGCGATACGCTGAGATGAATTCACGGCTGTGGGTGGACATGTCGGGAAATGACCTATATAGAATCATGCAATCTATCGTTAATCATTCCGCGCGGACCTTTCGTGTGGCGCAAATTGCTTGTGAGCATTTTGCTTTGGAATGAAGTTATTTCAATGATGAAAAGGAGATTAAGTCCGCCAGCACAGCGGGGTTAAACTTAATGCATGGTATTTTATACAAGGATGAAAGTATGAAGTCGCCTGCGGAGACAAAAATAAGCTTGAATGGCGTGTTTAAAGTCTTTGGCGACGATCCGGATCGCGCAATGCAAGAGTTGCGTGCAGGTAAATCAAAGACGCAGATTCACAGCGAATTAGGGGCTACCATCGGTGTGGATAATGCGACCTTCGACATTCACGAAGGCGAAGTATTCGTTATTATGGGCCTCTCCGGCTCAGGAAAATCTACACTTCTGCGCCTGCTCAATCGCCTGATCGAACCCACTGCCGGTTCCATCGAGGTGGATGGTCGCAATATCGTCGAAATGACGAAACGCGAGCTCATCGATCTTCGTCGCCGCGACATGAGCATGGTGTTCCAGTCTTTTGCGCTGCTTCCGAACCGTTCGGTTCTGAACAACGCTGCATTCGGCCTTGAAGTTGCCGGAATGGGCGAAGCCGAACGGCACGAAAAGGCCTTGAAGGCGCTTGCGGCTGTCGGTCTGGAACCTTATGCGCACAGTATGCCCGACCAGCTCTCCGGCGGCATGAAGCAGCGTGTCGGTCTGGCACGTGCATTGGCCAGCGAGCCGACAATCCTGCTGATGGACGAAGCCTTCTCGGCGCTCGATCCGCTGATCCGGACGGAAATGCAGGACGAGCTGAAGCGGCTTCAGGCCGAAAGTCGGCGCACCATCATTTTCGTCAGCCACGATCTTGATGAAGCCATGCGTATTGGCGACCGTATCTGCATCATGCAGCACGGCAAGGTCGTGCAGGTGGGAACGCCCAACGAAATCGTTTCGGCGCCTGCGAACGATTATGTTCGCTCCTTCTTCCGTAATGTCGATGTTTCCCGGGTATTCAAGGCCGCGGATGTGGCGCGCGAAGACGAGCTTATCGTCTTCGAACCCGAGCAATTGGCAACGGCGCTGGAACGCTTCGATGCCAGCGGCAAGATCTTTGGCGTATTGATCGACACGGATCGCACCTATCGTGGCATGGTGAGCCGGGATGCGCTTGCCAACGGAACGGCGACACAGGGCGGAGAACGGCTCGACGACGTTGCGGCAATCGAAGCCGATGCGCCGCTCTCCGGGCTTCTCACGCAGGTGGCTGAAAGCCCGTGGCCGGTTCCGGTCACGGACAGACAGAACCGTTATCTGGGTGCCATCAGCAAATCGGCATTGCTTGAAACGCTCGGTCGCGCGGGCTGAAACGCGCGCCAGCCGGACTTTTGCTCGCAAGCGAGCGGGTTTGGTCCAATCCAGAGGCAACAAGACCTGAAGTGGACGGTAAACCATGGATTTAGATTTTAGTATCGGCGGGTGGGCGGATATAGTGGTCAACTATATTCTCGATCACTTCACACCTGCGCTCGATATGATCGCAGCCGCGATCGGTTTCGTGACCGATGGCATTCAGAACGCACTCATAGCGGTTCCGCCAGTGGCGGGTATCGCTATTCTCACACTGCTCGCGCTATGGCGCGTCAGCTGGAAGTTCGCGGTCTTCACCGCTCTCGCTCTCGCGCTTATCATCCACATGGATCTGTGGAACGGCACGATGGAAAGCCTGTCGCTGGTGCTGGCCTCCACCGTCATTGCGGTGGTGATCGGCATTCCGCTTGGCATCGCCATGGCGCGCAGCGATGGCGTGGCTTCAGTCGTGCGTCCGGTTCTCGACCTGATGCAGACCATGCCCGCTTTCGTTTACCTCATTCCGGCGGCGATGTTTTTTGGCCTCGGCGCGGTGCCGGGTACGATTGCAACGGTGATCTTCGCCATGCCGCCGGTGGTGCGGCTCACCAATCTCGGCATCCGGCAGGTCGACGCCGAATTCGTTGAGGCGGGATTGGCGTTCGGCTGCACGTCGCGGCAGCTTCTGTTCAAGGTGCAGCTGCCCAACGCCATGCCTTCGATCATGGCCGGTATCAACCAGACGATCATGCTGTCGCTGTCGATGGTTGTCATTGCCTCGATGATCGGGGCGGGCGGTCTTGGCAACACGGTTCTGACCGGCATCCAGCGCCTGAATGTGGGCCTTGGTTTCGAGGGCGGTCTCGCTGTCGTCATTCTGGCGGTCATCCTTGACCGTATCACCCAGAGTTTCGGCAAAGGTGGAGCTGGTTTCTTCAAGAGGCTGGCATCTTTGAGAAAGGCGGCGGGCGAACAGTCCGCCTCGTCCTTTCGCAAGCAGGAAGCATGAAACAGACAAAAATAACGGGAACTGAAACCAATCGAAAAGGAGTAGGTATGTTAGGACATCTAACAAAATTCGGTCTGGCGGCAGTGGTGGCGGGTACCATGACGATGGGCGCAGCCTTTGCGCAGGATGCCAAGACGGTGAAGATCGGCTGGGCACCCTGGTCGGACGCTGAATTCGTCACCAAGCTCGCCAAGAAGCTGATCGAAGACAATCTCGACCAGAAGGTCGAACTGGTTCAGACGGACGTGGCGCCGCTTTATCAGGGTGTGAGCCGTGGCGATATCGATGCGATGATGATGGCATGGTTACCGGAAACCCATGCCGACTATTATAAGCGCGTCGAGGACAAGGTTGAAAACCTCGGTCCGCTTTATGAAGGCGCAAAGCTTGGCTGGATCGTTCCGGACTATATTCCGGAAAGCGAGATCAGCTCCATCGAAGATCTCAAGAAGCCGGAAGTTCGCGAAAAGCTGAAGGGCGAGATCCAGGGCATCGATCCGGGCGCAGGCCTTACCCGTTTGTCGCAGGAAGCCATCAAGAAATACGGGCTGGACTACAAGCTCAACATTTCGAGTGAAGCCGCGATGCTGACCACGGTCGACCGGGCGACCCGCTCCGATGGCTGGTTTGTCGCGACATCGTGGAGCCCGCACTGGATGTTCGGAAAGTACAAGCTGCGCTACATCGCCGATCCGGAAGGCGCACTGGGTGGTGCCGAACATATCGACGCCATCGCGCGCAAGGGCTTCAAGGAAGAAAACCCGAAGGCGGCTGCGCTGCTTGCCAAGATGAACATCCCGATCAGCGAACTGGAAGCTGCAATGTTCGATGCGCAGGAAACCTCTTACGAAAAGGCTGTCGACAAGTATATTGCCGACCATCCTGATCGTATCAAGGAATGGCTTGCCGAATAACGCGCAGTTAAATGTGAGAATGGAAGCCCCGGCTGTGTTACCGGGGCTTTTTCATATTCCGGCTTCTTATCCGCGACGGGCGATCAGAATGCCGGAAATGACGATGGCGCCACCAAGTGCCTGCAGGCTCCCGATCGGTTCGGCAAGGATTGTCCAGGCGAGAAACGCCGCGATCACGGGCTGAAGCAGCAAGGTCAGTGACGAAAACGATGCGGGCAGATAGGCCAGCGCATAGGCGATCATGCTTTGACCGGCTGCGTGCGTTACCCAGGCCAGTCCTGCGAGGATCAGCCAGCCATAAAGCGTGGCCGGCAGAATTTGATCTTCCATGAAATATGCGACCGGCAGAGAGAAAAGCGCGGCAATGCCGCTGCTCCACAACATGATGCGCATGGTTGAAAACCGGCTGCGCAACCGGCCGACGGACAGAATATAGCCTGCATAGAAAACGGCGGCGAGAAGCGCCATGGCGTCACCAGACGATTGCGCATGCACCAATTCGCCCGGTCCGCCCTTCAGGACGATCACGCCCAGAATGGCAACGGCGAGGCCGACGGTGAAGGAAGCGCTGACGCGTGACTTGAAAAGCAGCCAGGCGCCGATGGTGACGAAAATTGGAGCCATATTAGCCAGTAATGTCGCATTTGCGACGGACGTCATATGCAGGGACAGATGCCATGCAGCAAGGTCGGCGGCTATGAAGATGCCAGGCACTGCCAGGCGCAGGCAGTCCGGCAGGGTGAGGGGTGCTGCGTCGTTTTTCTCGTGACGGTCGCGTCCGTCGATGAGCAGCAGAGGCAGTATTGCGAGCGCCAGACGCCAGAAACCGGTGGCTAGCGGACCCACTTCCGAAAGGCGGACAAAGATCGGCGAGCTGCCGATGGCAATGCCCCCCGCGATCAGCGCCATCATTGCCCAGCGCTGTGGGGATGAAGCTGTGGAACTGGGGATGGTGGTATGCGTCACTTTCGATATTCCGATAATTGAGCGAACGCACTTATGGCTTCGCCGGAAGCGATCCTGCCAGAAGTGCAATTCTGCCGAGAGGTGGATGTCCGGGACAGGAAGAGCGAAATTCAACCCGGGATCATCAACGGTCAGTAGACCCGATGAGAGCGGTCGGTCAAGTAGACCAAAGACGTGTGTTTGTGGCGTCCCGTGCTTTCTGTCTGTGCCGATATTCCTGCGGCCCGGTTTGCGGTGTCGCGCAATGACGTGCACGGAAAGGAACGGATATTATGACTACATATCAGAAGAATTTGGAACAATGCGGTCCTGCTTGGACATCGCCCTTAATTGTATATTTTTAAAGTATTCGTGTATGGTTTCCGGCGAGGAATATCTGTTTAATTTATTGATCGCATTTTTTCGTAATTCTGATGGTTTTACTCCAAATCGTGTATTGAACCCGCGTAAGAACTGATGGCTGTTCGTAAAGCCCAGTTTATAGGCGATGGCTTTCGCGGAAGGCGCTTCGTCCTGGCGCAGCAATTCTCTGTAGGCAAGATCGAGGCGCTTTTCCCTTATTATCTTGGCTACCCCGCCGTCTTCGGTAAATGTTCTGTAGAGATGGGCCCGGGACAGTTTGAACCGCTCTATGATCAGCGATGGGCATAGCTCGGGCCTAAGCAGGTTCATGTCTATGAATTCCAGAATGCGATCTCGTAACAGGGAAGGAAATGCTGTTTCCGTGGCAGTGGTGAATTCGGCGCTTTTGTAAGCCAGTATGGTGCCGATGAAGTTTCCGGCGGTTTCTTCCATCGCGCTGTTTTCCGCGGCGGAAAGATTGGTCGCGTTGTGCATCAGGCTTGCCACAAAATCGGAAACCAGTCTGGTAACCGGATTGCAGGCTTTCAGGGTCAGGCCGTGGATGTTGCGGTGGCTGGTGGCTTTGTCAACGATTCCGCGAGGAAGAAAGATCGATATGGTCGTGCCGAGCGTAACGCAACTTTCAAACGTCTTCGACATATCGATGATGCATATATCACCCGGATCGACTGTGACGGAACGTCCTTCAAAGTTTCCGGTCAGGTGACCTGAAGTGAAAACCTGAAGCAGATAGATATCGAGGTCGCTATCCAGGATAATCCGGCGATCTCGAAGATAATGTTGCGGGTTGAAACCCGCCTTGCAGATCAGCAGGCTGCCCAGTTTACGTGATCGTACGAAGCCCTCTATTTTCCGATCTTTACTTCCATTGGGACAGTCGACCGAAAAAAGAGGGCGGGTGACCTCTCTCCAGAGATCCCCCCTCAATTCGGGGGCGATGTTCTCGGTAGAAATGAAGACTTCTTCTTGCACGATAAAAAACCAATAAAAAAACTCTGCGAAGCCAATAAATTAGAGGCCGCAATTTAACTGAGCAGTGAAATCCTGTCCATCGGTTTCGATGCGTTGTCTGACAAGTAAACACGGCATATTGAAAATATTGACATATTATATGATAATGTATAATATAGGGACAAGCCATGTCAACGGAAAACAGCAGCATCGACCGTCGCTTGATGGAGGAGCGATCCGCCGAAGTTGCCACGCTTTTGAAAACGCTTGCGCATCCTGCGAGGCTGATGCTCGCCTGCGCGCTGGCAGAAGGGGAGTTCTCCGTCAAGGAGCTGGAAGACAAGCTGGGCATTTATCAGCCCACGCTTTCACAGCAGCTGACCGTGTTGCGGGGGGCTGGCATTGTCGAAACACGCCGGAATGGAAAACAGATTTTCTATCGGCTTACGGAAGCCCGCGCCGCGCAGCTTATCGATTCCCTCTATCATATCTTTTGCCATTAGGAGGTCGCACAGTTGATCGCGAATTATACAATGCCGCTTTTGGGCGGCACGCTCATAGGGCTCTCGGCGGGGCTTCTGCTTCTCATCAATGGCCGCGTGGCGGGGATAAGCGGTATTGTCGGCCGGCTGGCACAAGGCTCATCCGCACTCGCCAATGGCGCTTTTCTAGCCGGTCTTCTGCTCGGACCGGTCATCTATCTGCTGCTTGCCGGAGAATGGCCTGAAATATCGATTTCAACGCCGTTGCCGATCATCATGCTTGCCGGCCTCCTGGTCGGGTTCGGGTCGCGTATGGGGTCGGGCTGCACCAGCGGTCATGGCGTGGTCGGGCTGGCTCGCTTCTCCCCACGTTCAGTTGTTGCGGTCGTCACCTTCTTGCTGACGGGCATTCTGGCTGTGGCAATCTTGAGAGGTTTCGGTCTATGAACCAGACAAATTCCAGTGAATGGCTCCGGGCAGGGGCGGCGTTGATCAGCGGCATCGTATTTGGGCTGGGGCTGGCTTTGTCCGGCATAGTCAATCCTGCACGTGTACAAGGCTTTCTCGATATTTTCGGCGAATGGGATCCAACGCTGGCTTTCGTTCTTGGCGGTGCGGTGCTGGTTGCGCTCGCAAGCGTCGCTTTGCAGAAACGGTTTGCCAAGCCGCTGTTCGATGAGAGCTTTCACCTTCCCGCGACGCGGCCTGTCGATAAGCGGTTGATTGTCGGATCAGCGATTTTCGGCTTGGGGTGGGGGCTTGGAGGCTTTTGTCCGGGCCCGGCGCTTGCCTCCCTATCGGTCGGATATGCGGAAACCATACTCTTTGTGATGTGCATGCTGGCGGGAATGGTCGCGCATGACCAACTGACGAAAAAGCGCCCGTGAGGGGCGCTTTTGGGGAACCAGCTTTATAAGCTTACTATTGTCCGTTCAGCGCGTTGTTGAGCAGCTTGAGTGCGCCTTCCTTGGTCAGTTCAATGGGGTTGCCGCCAGCGGTCGGATCCACGATCGCCATTTCCGCAATCAGATCTATTCGCGCTTCATCCATGTCCAGCCCCTTGATGAATTCCGGCAAGCTGTTGGGTACGCCCAACTCTTTGCGCAGCTTCATGATCGCTTCCACGAAGCCGTCGAACCCACCGTCAATGCCAAGATAATCGGCAAGCCGCTCGATACGCTTTTCAATCGCCACCCGGTTGTGGTGTAGCACATAGGGCATGAAGACGGCATTGGTCATGCCGTGATGAGTGTCGTAAAGCGCGCCTATCGGGTGGGAGAGCGAATGGATCGCGCCAAGTCCTTTCTGAAAGGCGGTCGCGCCCATGGCCGCCGCCGCCATCATATTCGCGCGCGCCTCGATGTCGGAACCATCGGCATAGGCTCTGGGCAGGTTCTCGAAAACGAGGCGGATGCCTTCAAGTGCGATGCCGTCTGCCATCGGGTGAAAGCCCGGTGCGCAATAGGCTTCAAGACAATGCGCCAGCGCATCCATGCCAGTGCCTGCGGTGATGAAGGGCGGCATGCCGGTGGAAAGCTCCGGATCGGCAATCACCGTTACAGGAAGCATCTTCGGGTGGAAGATGACTTTCTTCGTATGCGTGGCTTCGTTGGTCAGCACGCCTGCGCGGCCCACTTCCGAGCCGGTGCCGGCCGTCGTCGGCACGGCGATAATCGGCGCGATAGCGTCGCCGTCAGCGCGGGTCCACCAGTCGTCAATGTCCTCGAAATCCCACACAGGGCGCGTCTGGCCAGACTGAAAGGCGATCAACTTGCCAAGATCGAGTGCCGAGCCGCCGCCAAAAGCGATCACGCCATCATGCTTGCCATCGTTGAACGCCTTGACGCCTGCATGAAGATTGCTCTCGACCGGATTGGGTTTCACATCGGAAAAGACAGCATAGCGCACGTTTGCCGCATCGAGAACCGCCAGAGTGGACGCGACCACAGGCAGCCTGGCCAGCCCCGGATCGGTGACAAAAAGCGGGTTCTTGATACCGGCGGCCTTTAGGACGGCAGGCAGTTCCTTGATACGGCCCGGTCCGAAAAGCACAGTGGTGGGGAAATTCCATTTAGCGGTCAAAGTGGTCATGTCATTTGCTTTCCGAAGGTAATGCAGGTCAGATTTTTTCACGCAGGTGGAAGGATTTGGGCCGTGTGAGATTGCCGTAGCCGATGGGCGAAAGGGCAGCACCTTTGCCGGTGTCCTTCACGCCGGTCCAGACCAGTGCTGGGTCGAGATAGTCGCAGCGGTTCATGAAAACGGTGCCGGTCTCGATGCGCTCGCCCAGTGATGCGGCATGGTCGGTGTCCGTGGTCCAGAGTGAGGCGGTGAGGCCGTAAATGCTGTCATTCATCAGAGCCAGCGCTTCCTCGTCATTGCGTACCTTCATGATGCCGACAATGGGGCCAAAGCTTTCCTCACGCATCACGCTCATCTGGTGATCGACACTGGTCAGCACTTCCGGCGCGATATAAGGCGATCCGGCCTTGTCGTGGTCGGCAGTCATATTCACATGCGCTTTTGCTCCCTTGCGCAAGGCTTCTGCCTTCTGTTCGCGGATGAGATCGGCAAAACGCGCCTGCGCCATGGGACCGAGTGTGGTCGACGCATCCAGCGGGTTGCCGACCACATATTGCCTGGTGAGATCAATAAAGCCGTCGACGAATTTGTCGTACACGGCTTCGTGCACATAGATGCGTTCGATGCCGCAGCAGCACTGACCGGAATTGAAGAAGGCTCCATCGACCAGATTGGCCACCGCATGGTCGAGATTGACATCCGGCAGCACATAGGCGGGATCCTTGCCGCCCAGCTCCAGCCCTAGCGACATGAAAGTGCCCGCAGCAGCCTTTTCGATCGCGCGCCCGCCGCCGACCGAGCCCGTGAAATTGACATGGTCGATCATGCCTGATGCCAGCAATTTCTCCGTCGAGGCGTGATCCAGAACGACATTCTGAAATACGCCTTTTGGCAGCCCTGCCTTCTCGAAAGCCTGGGCAAAGCGCTCACCAGCCAGAAGCGTCTGCGTTGCGTGTTTGAGGATCACGCTGTTTCCGGCCATCAATGCGGGGATAATCGTGTTGACGGCGGTGAGATAAGGGTAATTCCACGGCGCGATCACCATCACCACGCCGAGCGGCACATGTTTCACGTAGCGACTGAAACCGTCTTTTTGCGCGGGCAAATAGGGTTTGAGTGCATCTTCGGCTATATCGATCATATACTGGCCGCGTTCCTGCGTGCCGCCGTTCTCGCCGCCATATCTGGTGGGGCGCCCCATCTGCCAGGCAATTTCCGGAATAATCTCGTCCTGCATCGCCGCCAGTGCATCAAGCGCGGCACGGCAATAACGTGCCCGTTCGGCGATACTCAATCGCGCCCAGCTAGCCTGTGCTTGTCGCGCCGCCGACACCACGGACTGGATTGCGGCTTCGCTTGCAAACGGACGCTCCGCATAGAGCGAACCATCAATTGGGGAGATAAGTTTTGCCGTGCCGCTCATAGATATTTCCTTTGAAGAAGGTCATTTCGTTATTGGCCCAGTCTTTGTTGTGCCGCATTGTCCGACGCGAAACCGCTGCGCGCTTTCGCTGGAAATGCTCTAATAGCGCTCAAACCCGCGATGCAGCTCCCAGTCGGTGACACGGCGGTCATATTCGATCTGCTCCCAATGGGCGGTATGGACATAGTGGTTGACCACATCGTCACCTAGCGCCTCCCTGAGGAACGCCGAGTTCTTCAGCGCTTGAGCCGCTTCGCGCAGCGTGTAGGGAATTTCCTTCAGCTTCACCGCGCTATAGGCATCGCCGATGAATGGCTCGTCCAGTTCCAGCTTTTCGTCTACGCCTTTCAGACCGGCGGCGATAAGCGCTGCGAAAGCGAGATAGGGGTTCAGGTCCGCGCCGCCGATGCGGCATTCCATGCGAATGGCCTTGGTGCCTTCGCCGCACAGGCGAAAGCCTGCCGTTCGGTTGTCCTGGCTCCACATGATCTTGGTCGGCGCGAAAGTACCCGCCTGAAAACGCTTGTAGGAGTTGATGTAAGGCGCAAGGAAATAGGTGTAATCCGCAGCATATTTAAGCTGGCCCGCCACCCATGATCGCATCAGCGGCGTCATCGTGTATGGCGCTTTCGGATCGAAGAACAGCGGCTCCTTGCCGTCGGCGCTCCAGAGCGAATTGTGCACATGGCTGGAGCTGCCAGCCCTGCTGTAATCATATTTGGCCATGAAAGTGATGCACTTGCCATGGGCTTCGGCGATTTCCTTCATGGCGTTTTTCATGACGACATGACGATCTGCCATTTCCAGCGCCTCGGCGTAGCGCACATTGAGTTCCTGCTGGCCGGGGCCCCATTCACCCTTGGAATTTTCCACTGGAATTCCTGCGGCGGCGAGATGATTGCGCATGGCGCGCAGCACCTGTTCTTCCTTGGTGGTGAGATGGATCACATAGTCCTGCACATAGGGCGAGGAGGTTTCCATCGCTTGCCAGTGCTTGGCGCGCGCGCTCTTATAAGTCTCATCGAAAAGATAGAATTCCAGTTCCGATGCGAAATAGGCGCGATAGCCGCGTTCATGCAGACGTGCCAACTGCTTTTTGAGGATAGCGCGGGGCGAATGCGAAAGATCTTCGTGATCATGATGATCCAGCACATCGCACAGAACTATGGCCGTTTTTTCAAGCCATGGCGCAAGGCGCAGCGTGGAGAGATCCGGCTTGATGACAAAATCGCCGTAGCCCTTGTCCCAGCTTGCTGCCTCATAGCCGGGAACCGGCTCCATATCGATGTCGTCGGCCAGAAGGTAGCTGCAGCCATGCGTCTCGTCATGGGCGGATTCCACAAAGAACTGTCCGTAGAAACGCTTGCCGATCAACCGGCCCTGCATGTCGACGAAACATACAAGCACCGTATCGATTTCGTCATTCGCGACCGCTTTTTCCAATGCATCGAAAGTCAACTGTCCGGCCATTTAATGCTTCGCTCCAAACGGGAAAAAAGAGAGGCGCCGCGCCGGAGCGCGACGCCGAATTCGTCAGGAATAACGGTATGGTGCGCCAGCCTTGCGCATGGTCTCCTGATATTTCTTCAGGATATCGACCACCTTGGCCGTGCGTGCGCTCTTGGCGGCAATTTCATCCCAGAACTGCATGGCCGCATCTTCCACCTGCTGCCATTCGGCTTCCGGAATGCTGGTGAGTTCCAGCTTGCCGCCCGTTGTGCGGTAATGCGCTTCACCCCACCAGTACCAGTGCTGGCGGTAATAATGCGAACTGTCCATCGCCAGCTTGAACAGTTGTTTGAGATGATCCGGGACTGCATTCCATTTCTCCGTATTGGCAAAATAGGAACCGGCCCATGCACCGCTGATATTGTTGGTGAGGTAGTATTTATTGATGTCGGCCCAGCCGACCGTATAGACCTCCGTTGCGCCGGACCAGCACACGCCGTCCAGTTCTCCGGTCTGGATCGCCACTTCAATATCTTCCCAGGGCAAGGTGACAGGCACGACACCGAACTTGGTGAGGAAGCGTCCGCCGGTCGGGAAGGTAAAGACACGCAGCCCCTGCAAATCCTGCAGACTGCGGATCGGCTTGGTCGTGGCGAAGTTACACGGGTCCCAGGAACCGGCGCTGAGCCAGGTGACGCCGGGAATTTCATTATAGGCTTCTTCCCATATTTCGTTGAGGCCGTACCAGTTGAACAGGGCCGGCACGTCCAGACTGTAGCGCGAGGCAAATGGGAAATAGGCCCCGAATACCGCAACGTCGACCGGAGAAGCCATCGAGTCGTCGTCGCTCTGGGCGGCGTCGATGGTTCCCGCTTGCACGGCGCGGAACAGCTCGCCCTGCGGCACAAGCTGATCCGACGTGTAAAGCTCGATCACCATTTCACCATTGGCCGCCTTGTTGAAAGCATCGATGGAGGGCTTGATGACGTGTTCGGCCAAAGCCGGACCGGCATAGGTCTGAAGCCGCCACTTGATCGGGCTTTGTGCCCGCACATAAGGCGCGGCCAGCGTGGTGGCCCCAAGGGCGCCAACGCCGGTCAGTCCGGCCTTTTTGAGAAAGTCGCGTTTGTTAAGCCTATTATTCTCACTCATTGCTTATTCTCCCATTTGTTGTTTGACGTTCACCCTTTTTAGATTTTTCGGACCCGGCCGCTGGTTGCGGCTCTTTTGTCCAGCCTGCTTTATTTTCATCGTCCAGAGTACCAGTTGGGTAGCCACAGGGCGATTTGCGGAAAGATCATCAGGATGATGATCGTCAGCACCATAAGGAAGAAAAATGGCACGATGGAACGGTAGATATCGACCATGGTGACATCTTTGGGTGCCAATGCCCGCATCATGAAGAGATTATAGCCGAAAGGCGGGGTGATATAGGCGATCTGGCAGGTGATCGTATAGAGAATGCCGAACCAGATTGCGTTGAAACCGAGGCTCTTGACCAGAGGAATGTAAAGCGGTGCAACGATGACCAGCATTGCGGTGTCGTCCAGGAACATGCCCAGCAAGATGAACGACAGAAGCATCAGCACCAGAATGGTCCAGGGCGATAGATCGAAAGTGCCAAGCAGCAGCTTTTCGATAGCCTTCACCGCGCCCAGCCCGTCATAGACCGAGGAAAAACACAGCGCCGCCAGAATGATCCAGAGGAACATGCAAGTGACGGTGAGGCTGTTGCGCGTCGTTGTTTCCCAGACCTGTTTCGTCAGGCGCTTTGTGACGAGGGCCGCAAGCGTGGCGAGAAGCGCGCCAACGGCGGAACTCTCGACAAGACTGGTTACGCCGGTCAGAAACAGACCCATCATGACACCGAAGATCACAAGCGGCAGAAGGCCTGCACGCAGAAGCGAAATCTTCTCGCTCCAGGTGATCTGATCCAGCTCTTCCTTGGGCAGGGCGGGTCCGAGCTCCGGCTGAATGCGGCAGCGTATATAGATATAGATCGCGAAGAGCGCGGCCATCAGCAGGCCGGGGCCGATGCCTGCGAGCCACAGTTGCAGTACCGGCTGGCGCGCAATCATTGCAAAGAGAACCAGCACGACGCTGGGTGGAATCAGGATGCCCAGAGAACTGCCCGCCTGAATGACGCCGGTGACCATGATCTTGTTGTAGCCGCGTTTTCTCAGTTCCGGCAGGGCAACCGTCGCGCCGATGGCCATGCCGGCGACACTGAGGCCGTTCATGCATGAAATGATGACCATCAGGCCGATGGTGCCCAGTGCCAGCCCGCCGCGAATACCGCCGAACCAGACGTGAAACATCCGATAGAGATTGCTGGCAATGCCGGATTCCGAAAGCATGTAGCCCATGAAAACGAAGAACGGAACGGTGATGAGCGGATACCAGTTTAACACCGCAAACGTGGCGTTGTACGGCATTTCGAACGAACCTTGCCCCCAAAGGAGCAGGGCGGCCAGTGCACCGACGAAGCCGATGACGCCGAACACGCGCTGCCCGGTCATCAGCAGCACCATCATGGTGGCGAACATGAAAAGCGTGATGAGTTCAGAGCTCATATGTGGTGGCCTTCTTCGATGGCGGGGCCTGCAACGGTGTCAATTGGTTTTCCCCGCCAGGAGGCCCAGTCCTTGAAGAAATTTGAGATGCACTGAAGAAGCAGAAGAAAAATGCCGACCGTCATGATCAGCTTGATGGGCCACAGAATCGGCGCCCAGGCCGTGTAATTGCGCTGGTCATAGACAATGGCGTAATTGGTGGCAGATATGCCGCCTGCAACCATCACTCCCAGATAGAAGACGATGAACAGGATGGTGATCATGTCTGTGATCGCCTTCCTGCGCGGAGGCAGGCGATCGAAGAACAGGTCCATGCGCACATGCGCGCCCTGCTGCATGGCATAGGCACCACCCAGCAGATAATAGGCCGAGAGAATGAACTGGGACATTTCCAGAACCCAGTTGACCGGCGCGCCGAGCACCACACGCGAAAATGTGGAATACAGCAGGCAGGCCGCAAGAACGAAAATGAGATACATGGCGAAGCGTCCGACATAATGATTGAGCGCATCGACATATTTGACAAACAGTCTGATCGGCTTCGGCATATTCCGCTCCTTCAGGCCTTCTGTCCGGTGGATTGATTTTTCGGTGCCAGCGTTTCGGCGATGTTCTTCAGGATCGACGCCAGCCTCGACGCCCAGTCTTTTTGTGCGTTTGTATGGGTGATTTCATCGTTGCGGATTTCGATCATCACGCATGGGGCATGACGTGGACGGGCGTGGCGCTCCAGTGTGTAATAAACCCGGTCGTCTGGCGAATAGGGTTCGTTTGCACCGACGTTCAACTGCGCGTCGGTCTTGAGAGCCGCGATCAGCGGCAGGGCGATGCGATCGTCGGCGTCGTAGATGATACCGATCTGCCAGGGCCTTCGCAGTCCGTGATAAACGGGCGTGAAGGAATGGATGGTGACAAGCCACGAAGGCTGGCCGCGTGCGGCGCGCGCGGCGATCACCTCCTCGATTTTGGTATGAAAGGGCCGGTGCGACAGGTCGATACGAGCAAGCCGTTCCTTGGCGCTCAGGCCGTGATTGCCGGGAACGACAGTTGTTTCGCTGACTTCGGGTACGAGATCATGTGCTTCCAGCGGACGGTTGCAGTCGATCAGAAGGCGCGAAAGGCCCGCCTCGATCAGCGTCGCATCCAGTGCCTCACTTAGATACCGGGCTACTTCAACCGCGCCGGGATCCCAGGCGATATGTGCCTTAAGCGCCTCCGCGTCCAGCCCGAGACGGTCAAAGCTTGCCGGAATGAAATTGGAGGCGTGTTCGCAAACGAAGAGATAGGGACTTCTCCTCTCCTCGTTGACGACAAAAACCGGCTCATGCGCCGTCGCGCGATCGTCTCGCTCGTTCGCCATTCTGCTCGTTCCCCGCGCTGTAACTTATGTTACGTTTTTTACGATTATGCGCTATTGTGGATTATTTGATACGTCGTATGATAATTTGTCAAACACAATTTTGACCAAATTGGAAAAGAGCTGCCTGAATGGAAACTGCTGCAGCGACGAGCACTGGCGTCGCGGAATTGATCAATGAACGGATTGACGCTATGCCCGCAGGCGAGCGCCGTGCCGCCCATACACTGATTGCAAATTACCCTTTGCTGGGCCTGAAGACCGTGGCGGAATTTTCCGCGCAGGCGGGTGTCAGTTCACCCACTATCTTACGCTTCGTGAATCGGCTGGGTTTTCATAATTATCCGGATTTTCAGGCGCGCTTACAGGATGAACTGGCCGCGCAGCTTCAGTCACCGCATCACCGCAACGAGCAGCCGGAAAAAGATCCCGGCGCTGCCTATCCTGCCGTGGACGACACGCTCGAAAACATTCGCGAAACCTTTCGTCATCTGGGCGAAAAACAGCTCGCCCAGGCCGTGGGTGCGCTCTGCAATGCAAAGGGCAATGTTTATCTCATCGGCGGACGCTTCACTGATCCCATTGCGCAATACATGGCGGCGCATATGACGGTCATTCGTCCGCATGTGTTTCATCTTGGCGGTCAGGAAAGCGGGTGGCGCGACCGGCTGCTCGACATGGGCAGGAAGGACATTCTGGTGGTGTTTGATATCCGCCGTTATCAGGAAAGCCTTCTCATGCTGGCGGAAAAGGCGAAGGGCAGGGGTGTCGAAATTGTTCTGGTGACGGACCAGTGGCTTTCGCCGATTGCGCGCGCCGCGCGCCATGTGCTGGCGGGGCGTATCGCCGTGCCTTCCGCGTGGGATTCTTCCGCTGCTCTTTTCGTGCTTGCCGAAACAATCATACGCGAAATGACACGCATGCTGGAGAAGGATAGCGCGGCACGCATCGCCGAGCTTGAAGGGCTCAGATGATTATTCCAGCCCGCAGGCGCGAAGAAAGAGCGTGGTCACGTCTTGTTCGATCCGGTCGAAATCGAGCGGCTCGTCCGGACCGACATTCATCATGCTGCGCACTTGCGTTTCGAAATCCGCATAATGCTGTGTGACTGCCCATATATGCATCTGCAATAGAAGCGGATCGACGGGCTTGATGCGGCCATCGTCCACCCATGACTGGATAAGCTTCACCGCATTTTGCGTCGCCGACTGATGTTTGGCCCAGTGGCGACCGAGATAGGGCGCGCCGTTGGCAATCTCTGTGGTGAAAAGGCGTGAGGCTTTGGGGTTTTTCCGGCTGTATTCAAGCTTCGCGCGAATATATTGCCGGATCACCTTGGCTGGGTCTTCCTCGGTGCTGGCACCAAGGAAAATGTCTTCCCACTCGTCGAGAATATAAACGATAATATCCTCGTAAAGCTCTTCCTTGCTTGCGATGTAATAATGCAGCTGCGGTTTGGTGAGGCCGGCACGCTGAGCAATGCCTTGCGTGGATGCACCTGCAAGCCCCTTTTCGGCAAATTCATCGATTGCGGCCGTGCGTATCGCATCGAGAATGCGCCGCCTTCGGTCGAGAACCTTGTCCCGCCCGGTCAGTTCGGTGTCGTCATTCCCGTTGTCGATATTCATGTCCGCGAACCGTGAGTGAAAGAGCGGGGCCTACTGGCCCAGCTGCTTCTTGATATCGAGACCTGCACCCTTGTTGACGAAGGCGTCGGTCGCGACTTTGTTCATGTCCAGTTCGTCACCGCTGACGATACCGGACTTGCGTGCCAGATCGTAGAAGTCCTTTACCCGCTCCATGGAAACCGCGCCGATGCCCTTTTCGAGCGCATCCCCGGAATCGATGAGCTGCAGTTCCTTGATGCGTGCCAGTTCCGCATCGAGTGTCTCCTTGCTCATATCCGCATTATCTTTCAGGATCAGCTCATAGGCTTTGCTGCGGTCACCATAAAGGAAATTGGTCCAGCCTTCGATGGAGGCCGTGACGAAGCGCTGCACGAGATCCGGGTTCGTATCGACCAGTTCCTGACGCGTTTCGATGGTGTTGCCATAGGTGCTGTAGCCATGATCTGCGAGAAGATAGGTCGTCACTTTCGCGCCTTCCTTTTCGGCATATAGCGGCTCGGCAGTGGCATAGGCCTGCTGTACTGTTTTCTTGTCGCTAAGGAACTGTGCGAGGCTATAGCCATAGGGGCGAAGCTGCTCGTCCTTGAACCCGAATTCTTTCACCAGCCAGGGCCAGAAGGAAAACTGGCCATCCTTGGAAATCAGAATAGTCTCGGCATTGGCGAGATCTTGAAAATCCTTGTATTCACCCTCATGCGCCATCAGTGCCTGCGGGTCTTTCTGGTAGAAAGCAGCCACCACGGTGGTTGGAATACCATTAGCCACATTATTGAATGAGAGCAGTAGATTTCCAGCCAATAGGAAATCAAGGCGGCCAGCGGCGAGCATCGGGCGGTTATTAACCTGCGGTCCGCCCATTTCGATCGCCACGTCGAGACCGTATTTTTCGTAGGTGCCATCGGCCAGTGCCTGATAGAAGCCGCCATGGCCAGCTTGCGCCAGCCAGTTGGTGCCGAGCGTAACCTTGTCGAGCGCGTGAGCCATCTGCGCGGAAAGGCCAAGCGATAGTGCAGTGATCGCCGCTGCGAGTGTCTTTTTCATATTCGGTTCCCCTTACTTTTAGTTCTTCAGTGCCATGTCGGCTGTCCAACCGCGGGTTTTGCCCGGATTGAGCAAGCCGTAAGGATCGGCCAGTTTCTTGAACTCGATCTGTGCGCTGTCGATCTCTTTCATACCGCCATCCTCGATAGTATAGGCATGAGGATCATAGATATCGCAGCCATCGATCTGTTTCAGTTCTTCGATCAGGCGATACATGGCATCGCGGTCCTCGAAGCGGACAAGCGGCAGCCCGAAAATCTGCACTTCGCCTTCAAGACGCGCCATTTCATGGTGCATATATTGCGTGTCACCATAACGCTGCATCTGGCGGGTAACGAGTGTCGGATCGAAGGGGCGCGGATAGGCGACCTGCAAATAGGTCCAGCCTTCCTCGGCTTTGAGTGCCTGAAGCGTAGTGTGGTTCCAGCCGCATTCATAAGCGGGCTGAAGGCCGTTCTTGTGTAGTTCTTCCTGCGTCATGCTGAATGACACGCGACCGGAAAATTCCGCGACGAGCGCTTCGAACCGGCTCATTTCGCCCGGCGCGATCATCGCGAAGACCGCGTCCTTGTCGGACGGAAACAGATCGCCGAACTTGGTGTAGAAACGTGCAAACCGACGGTCCACCGTGGTTAGCAGATAGCAGTCGAGCTTTTCTTCCAGCGCCTTGAGACAGAAGTTCAGTGTTGCTTCATAGCTGTTGAACAGAGCTGCGGTATGTATCCAGTCTGTAGCCTTGGTGAGCCCGATTTCCAGCTCCAGAATGATGCCGTTCGTGCCGTAAGCGTGCTGGACCTTGTGAATATCGCGACCGGTCAGTTCGATGATTTTCGGCTCCGGCTCGACGGTCAGAACCTTGACCGAATAGACATTGCCATCGTCGCGCAGCATGCCATGGCGCAGCGAGCCGATGCCGCCTGAGCCACCGGAAAAGAAACCGCCAATGGTGGCGATACGGCGGGTGGACGGATACATCAGCAGTTCCTGACCGGTTTCGCGCACGGCATCGTCAAGACGTGAGATGCGCGCGCCGCCTTCTACGCGAACCTTGCCGGGTTCGATGGAAATCACGCGGTCGAGCTTGGTCATGTCGAGGATGATGCCGCCTTCCAGCGGTACGCATTGGCCGTAATTGCCGGTGCCGCCGCCGCGCACGGTGATCGGAATGCGCAATTTTGCGGCAGCCGCGGCCACACGGCGCACTTCGTCCTGATCCTTGGGGATCACGACCAGATCGCCGACATAGTGGCCGATATCTTCGGTCAGGATCGGGCTATACCAGAAATAATCGCGTGAGCGCAGTTCGACCTGCTTCGGATCGTCATAGATACGAATGCCGTCGATTTCGGCGCGAAACGCAGCCCAGTCATAGATGCGTTGCGGAGCAACAGAATTCATGGGTTTCTCCCGTTAAATTCAGTCGAAGGAGCGCCATCGCGCCAGATGACGCGGCGAGCCTGCGGACGGCTGATGAGATCATTCAAGTCTTCGGCATCATGCCAGATGAAATTTGCGACCTTGCCCGTGGACAGCACCTGGACGCGCTCGCTTTTGATCAGGCGGGCGGGCAGGGTGGTGATGCTGTCGAGCCAGTCTTCTGGCTCAAGATGGCAGACGGGGGCCGCAAGGCGCAGAATGCCAAGCGGATCGTAATCGCCATAAGGATAAAAGGCGTCACGCACATTGTCGGAACCGAGCATGACGTTCATACCCGCCTGACGTGCTTCCTTGAGCGGCGCAACACCGCGCAGACGTGGGGACTTCCCGCCAAGCCGGTCTTGCAGATAGAGATTGGTGCTGGGCAGCGAAACAAGGGCGGTGCCCGCCGTTGCTGCTGCTTCCAGAATGCTTTTCAACTCTTCTTCAGTGCGCAATGACAACGAACAGGCATGACCGCAAAGCACGCGACCGCCCATATTATGGCGCGCTGTCGCCGCGATAATGACCGGGAGGCCGTTCGCTTCCGGCTCAAGCCCTTCATCGACATGGAAATCGAGATCAAGATCATGCTGGACGGCGAGGCGGAACATTTCCTCGATTTTGGCTTGCTGGTCATCATTGCGATAGAAGAAGGCACCGAGCACACCGCCATCTTGAGCTACGCGTGCCGCAATGTCCTTGCCGGCATCCAGCACCAGATCGCCGTGTACGAGGGCTGCAAGCTGCAGGTCGATCCGATCTTTCCATTCGTCGCGCAATTCATTGAGAATTGGCCAGGCGGTTGGAACATCGGGCGTCGTCCAGTCGATGTGGGTGCGCATCGCCCCCACGCCTTGCGCGAAGGCTGCTTGGAGGCCGCGCGTGGCGCGATTGCGGATATCATGCGCATCCCAGTTCTGTCTGTCGGTCGCCATCAGATCGATAGCGTCGAACAGGCATTCAACCTTGGCACTGCCATTGGCTGCAATGCGCTGAATGGTGAATGTCTTGTCGAGATGCACATGCACATCGGCAAGCAGCGGCGTGACAACCCCGCCATTCATTGCCTTTGACGGCATGAGCGAGGCAATATGTGTGCCTTCAAATGCGATGTCGTAGCGACCAGGTAGTCCTGCTATTGCGACGCCTTGCAGCATATCAACGCTCTCTGCGGATTTCGCTTTCGTGCCAGCGTCCGAGGACGGCGCGCGAGAGCCAGCTTGTAATCAGGAAGATGACGATGCCGAGCAGCGAAACGAGGATGAGGGCTGCGAACATGCGTGGAATTTCGTTGCGGAAGCTCGATTCCAGAATGCGCGAGGCGAGGCCGGTGCTCTGGCCCGCGCTGCCCGCGACGAATTCGGCTACCACCGCACCAATCAGGGACAGGCCACCGGCGATTTTCAGCGCCGCCATGAAATAAGGCAGGGCGCTTGGTGCCAGCAGATAGCGCAGGCGCTGCCATGGAGTGGCGCGATAAAGCTTGAACAGATCGCGCAGATTGTGGTCCGCGCTGCGCAACCCGATCACCGTATTGGACAGGATCGGGAAGAAAGCGACGATCCATGCGCAGATCAGAAGCGCCGAGAAAGTATCGCGTACATAGATCAGGATCAGCGGCGCGATGGCGATGACCGGCGTCACCTGGAGGATGACGGCGAAAGGAAAGAAAGCCATTTCAATCGGGCGCGACAGGGCGAATATCATGCCGAGCAGCACGCCGCCGATAATGGCGCAGGCAAGCGAGATCAGGGTCAGTTTTACCGTGAACCACATGGAGGTCATCAGCGAAGGGCCGTCCTTGAAGAGCGTTTGGGCGATGAGGGACGGGGCAGGGATCAGATAATGCGGCACCTGATAATAGCGCACCAGGCCTTCCCAGATGCCAAGCGCGATGATGATCGCAAGCGTTGGCATGATGATGCGCAGGTTTCGCTCACGGCGCGCGAGACGGTGCTGCTCGGAATTCAGGACTGGCAGTTCGTTTTGCATCTGGTTCATTTGCCTGTCCTCAATGATCTATATCTTCGGACGAAAGCGTCGCGGTCAGCGCGTCGGAAACCCTGGCGCAATACTTCGAGTAGGAATCCGTGGTCCGGTAGTTTTCCGCACGCGGATAGGAACCGATGATCGAAATGTCATCCACGACACGGCCCGGACGCGCTGCCATGACGATGACGCGGTTTGACAGATAGACCGACTCGTAAACGCTGTGGGTGACGAAGATGACCGTCAGGCCATGCTCCTGCCAGAGACGCAGTACATCGTTGTTGAGCTTGAAGCGCGTCATCTCATCGAGAGCTGCAAAAGGCTCGTCCATCAGCAGAAGGCGCGGGCGCGTGACCAGTGCGCGGGCGATGGAGACGCGCATCTTCATGCCGCCGGAAAGTTCACGCGGGAATGCATTGGCGAAGCGCGACAGGCCAACCTGCGCCAGCACTTCCTCGACGCGGGGCATGGCTTCCTTGCGCGAAATGCCGGAAAGGCGCAGTGGCAGGTAAACATTGTCGAAAACGCTGGCCCAAGGCATCAGCGTCGGCTCCTGAAACACGAAACCAATGTCCTGCGCACCGGACGGGCCTTTGCCGGGTGCATGTCCGTTGACGCGAATATCGCCTGCCGAAATGGATTCCAGTCCGGCAATCATGCGCAAGGCCGTGCTCTTGCCGCAGCCCGAGGGGCCGAGGAAGCTCACGAACTGGCCTTGTTCGATTTTGAGCGACATATCGCTCACGGCCATGACGCCGGTGCCATATTGCTTGTAGACACCGTCGATTTCGATCAGGGAAGACGGGGTTTGCGAGTTGGGGGCCACGCTCATCGTCCTTACCAGGCTGGTTTGTTGTCGAGCCACGACAGCGGCGCGCGTTCGATTTCGGCGAGTACCTCGACCAGCCTTTCAGCGGCGAAATCGATGGTCTTGCGGCCTTTTTCGGCCGTGGCAATGGTTGCGTCGCCAGCGGCGCCATAAGGATTGATATCCTGTATCTGCCAAGCTGGCTTTGCGCCGCCACTGAGCGAAAGATGCTTGTATTCGCTTGCAAATACTTCTGTAAGTGTACGGAAATCCTGCGCTTTCGACATATCGACGAGATCGGGGTGCATTTCCAGCATCACCGAGGTTTCCATGTCGCCGGCATGGATGCCGTGCTTCATGTCATGCTCGCTGTAAACGCCTTCCGGCATACCCAACGCAAACCAGTTGATGTTCACCACCATCATATTGTGCTTGATGCGTAATTCGCGCGCCACAATGTCCATGATGCTGATATTGCCGCCATGGCTGTTGAGGATTGCCATTTTGCGCACGCCACTTGCCGCAACACAGGCACCGATTTCGCACCAGACACGGATGAGGGTTTCAGCTGATAACGTCAACGAACCCGGGTAAAGGCTATGTTCATTGCTCTTGCAGATGGCCTGCGTCGGGAGAAATATCGCATGGCTCGTTTCCGGCAGGCGCGTGATCGTTTCCCTGACCATGCCGTCGGCGATGGCCGCATCGACGGCCAGCGGCAGGTGGGGTCCGTGCTGCTCAATCGCGCCGACGGGCAGGACTGCCACGAGCTTTTCGCGATCGAGGCGTGAGAACGCTTCGCTCGTATAATCGGACCAATATCGTTTCAAGGCGCAACTCCTAGAGCATTTCGCAGCCAAATGGCTTCATTCGGCACCCGCGACAATGCGACAAACTTAAAGAATCTGGAGCAGCGCAGTGGTTCCGATGAAATGCGACACGCTTCAGACGCTTGCGGCTGGGTGTGCAGCGATCTTACTAAACAATCTGACCGATCGGTCAAACTAAATGTTTTAAATATCTAAATTGCATGCAATTAAGATGTGAATCCGTGGCCAATTCACCACGCGACGGGCCGCGACGCGTTTATGATGCGCGGAAATTCCGGAGGTCCTATGGACGACAGATGCATTATTATAGGGGCTGGCCATGCCGGCTCGCAGGCCGCAATCAGCCTCAGGCAGGAAGGCTATGCCGGGGAAATCATCCTCATCAATGATGAAGTTGATATTCCCTACCACAAACCGCCGCTCTCCAAATCCTATCTCAAGGCGCCGGAGCACGGCATTCTGGTCCTGCGTCCGGAAAGCACCTATCGCGATAACAATGTCGAAATGCTTTTCGGTCACCTGGTGAGCGATGTTTCCATCGCTGAAAAGACGGTGACACTGGACGACGGCGGGGTGCTTCACTGGTCGCAACTGGTGTTCGCCACCGGCGCGCGTGCGCGCATACCCGATGTGCCGGGCATTGATCTCGAGGGTGTCGTCACGCTGCGCCGCATGGACGATGCGCGCCGCATCGCCGCGATGATGCCGGATGTGCAAAATGTCGTGATTATCGGCGGCGGTTTTATAGGCCTTGAAATGGCGCATAGCGCAATCGGACTTGGCAAGAATACGGTGCTGATCGAGGCTGCGCCGCGCGTGCTGGGCCGTTCCGTTGCGACACATATTTCCGCTCATGTCGAGGCGCGCAGCCGCGCAGCGGGCATAACGCTTCTGACCGGCCTCGGCATTGCGGCCATCGAAGGCGAAAACGGTCGCGTCACCGGCGTAAAGGCTGCTGACGGAACCGTCTTCCCGGCGAATATGGTGGTGATCGGCACAGGCGCGGTCCCAAATGTGGAACTTGCCGTCGAAGCCGGGCTTGCCGTCGATAACGGCATTGTGGTGGATGAACATATGCGCGCCTCCGCTGCGCATATCTATGCCATTGGCGATTGCGTGAGCTACGATCATTTTCATGCCGGCCGCCGCGTGCGGCTGGAATCGGTGCAGAACGCCACCGATCAGGCCAAGCATGTCGCACGCACCATTGCAGGCCGCGCGGCTCCCTATCGCGAGGTTGCGTGGTTCTGGTCGGATCAGGGCGATATGAAGCTCCAGACGGCGGGACTGTCCTTTGAGGCCGACCGGCATATTCTTTCCGGCAACCCGGAAGACAACGCATTCTCAGTCTTCCATTTCGCGGGCGACAGGCTGGTGGCGGTCGATTCCATTAACCGCCCGGCGGATCACATGATTGCCCGGCGAATGCTTGCGGCGGGCATCAGCCCGACCGAAGCGGACATTGCAACAGGCGCGCCGCGCCTGAAGGAACTGCTGGCCACCGCGCCCAAACCGTGAGGAAGAAGCATGACCGCTTTGAAACCCCTGCTGCCGCAGGACATGGCCGCTCCCTTTGCCGCCTATAGCCATGGCGTCAAGGTCAGGGCCGGGACTGATATGATTTTCACCTCGGGTCAGCTTGGCATCGGGCCGGACGCGGATGTGCCTGAAGATACGGGCGCGCAGGCCGAGCTTTGCTTTGAGAATATCCGCCGCATCCTGCGCGATGGTGGCATGGATTTCAAAGATGTCGTGCGCATCAACGCCTATGTGACCGACCGCAGCTACATGCGGTCCTATATGGACGTGCGCGACCGGCTGTTTCCGCAGCCCGCGCCCGCATCGACACTGATGATTGTCTCGGGCTTCACCCGCGAGGAATTCAAGGTTGAGATCGAGGTTCTGGCGGCACGCTGAACGGTGCCCGTATCGTAAGGCCGCATTATAAAAACGCGTATCGCCTTTGCCTGAAAGGGGTGGTAGGGTTGTCCGACACCCTCCACTCCCTTCAGGCTCATTCATGTCCCAGTTACAGTCCTCCGCTGCGTTGCGGGAACCTTCGCCGCGTGCGCCCGTGCGGCTGGCGGAAATCGCTCTGGCCGTCGGTGGCTTCGGCATAGGTACTGGCGAATTCGCCATCATGGCGCTTTTGCCCGATATCGCCCGCGACCTCGATGTCTCAATCCCCAGCGCCGGGCATCTCATCAGTTCCTATGCGCTGGGCGTGCTGATCGGTGCGCCGGTACTGGCGGTGATTGGTGCAAGGCTCGACCGCCGCAAGCTTCTGTTTCTGCTGATGGGGCTGTTCGCCTTCGGCAATCTCGCCAGTGCCTTCATGCAGGACTATACCGGACTTTACATCATGCGCTTCATTGCCGGTTTTCCGCATGGTGCCTATTTCGGTGTCGCTTCGCTGGTTGCGGCGTCTCTGGCGGAGCCGGGCAAGCGGGCACAAGCTGTCGGTCGCGTCATGATGGGCCTCACCATCGCCACGCTTTGCGGTACACCGCTTGCGACGTCGCTGGGCCAGATTGCCGGCTGGCGTGCAATGTTCGCAGCCGTCGGTCTGATCGCCATTCTCACCATGACGCTGGTAGCGATCTTCGTGCCGAAACAACCTGCCGATGAAGGTGCGTCACCGCTGCGAGAGCTTGGCGCTTTCCGGCGCAAGCAGGTCTGGCTGACGCTGGGCATCGGGGCAATCGGCACAGGTGGTCTGTTTTCCGTCTTTACCTATGTGGCGGCCACCGTGACGGAAGTTTCGCAAATCGATGTGAAATGGATGCCGTTTGTTTTCGCAACCTTTGGCCTGGGCATGGTGCTTGGCAACATCGTCGGCTCGAAGCTGACCGACCGTTCGGTAATGGGAACCGTCGGGGGCGTGCTCGTCTACGATATGGCGGTCATGTTGGCTTTTCCGTTCCTCATGCAGCACCCGGTGACGGCATTTCTCAATGTCTTGCTGGTGGGTGGCGGTTTCGCACTGGTTCCGGCACTGCAAACACGCTTGATGGATGTCGCTGCGGATGCGCAGACCCTTGCGGCGGCGCTCAACCATTCGGCGCTCAATCTGGCGAATGCCATTGGCGCGTGGCTGGGAGGACTGGCTATCGCGTGGGGGTTCGGCTGGACATCGACGGGAACCGTCGGGGCCCTTCTTGCACTTTGCGGACTGGCTGTGTTTGGGCTCTCGATTCTTCTGGCGCGCGGGAGCGCCTCAGGGCCAAACTGGCTTCACAGGAAATATGAGAAAGCACAATAAACAACACCCGCCGCGGGAGGAGCGGCGGGTGTTATAGGGAAAGACCGGACTGGGAGGAGGATATCCGGTCTTCTGATCACCGGGGAAATGGGAGGAGGAGAAACCCCGGCGATATCTGGGAAACTGGAAGGACCGCGTGATCTATAGGTCGCGATCCTGAAGGAAGGCTGAAACCTTCCGGGAGGCGCTATTAGCGAGCAGCGGCCTTACGTGCGACGAACGGGATTTCCGAAGGCAGGATGCCAAGGTCGTTCAGTTCACGTGGGCTCAGGCGGCTCAGTTCGTTAACGGTGTTGCGGTAACGGCGCCAGTTGTTGTACGAGCGGATCAGGTTCATTTCTCTCACCTAGTAAAATCTTATCTCTTTGTTGCAAACAGCATATAGGCTCGAACCGTACCGAATTGGAGAGCCAGATTTGCATAGCTGCCTTGCATTAAAGCTCGTCGAATGCACCGCTTTTGCATAAGTCGGCCATCATATTCCCACAATCATCTGGTCTCTTGGAGGGATCGTCGGTTTTTAGGCCGGATTTGGGCTAAATAATTAATAAAACTTGAAAAATTTCCGACGTCTCAATTCTCCATTCAAGCTCGCCAACGCAATCGCCACGGGCCGGGCTTCGCGGACGAACCAGTCGGCATCCCATGTGTCGGGGCATATATTGAAAGTGCATCGCCTACGCGACGGCCTGATCCTCGCGACATAATATTTTGTCGTAAAAGTCCGGGAAATCGTCGGTTAAAGACAACAATTCCGCATGACTCCCGCTCCGGATTGGGTTAAGGGAGATGCGTCGGGTGCCGGGACGTCACATTCAACGGTGATGTTTTTGCACTGTCTGTCTGCGGGAGAGCGCCAATTGGCCGCCGAAGGGGAAATCGCCCGAAATCTCTCAGGTACAAGGAACCGCAGACGGGTAAGACAACTCTGGAAAGTCGGGGGAAACCCCGCGCCGAAGGTGTAAGTGTGGTTTATATATAGCCATGCGAGTCTCTCAGGCCTGAGACAGAGGGGCACGGAACGACCGCATTTCGCGGAAGGTACACGTGCGACTCTGGAGTTGATATGGGCGATACCGCACATCTGAAAACCCTGCCTTTGCAGGATCTGCATGAAGCTGCAAAAGCGCGCTTTGGCGCATTTGCAGGCTGGAACATGCCAATCACCTATCCGCTGGGCGTGATGAAGGAGCATCTTCATACACGCGAGCATGTGGGGCTTTTCGACATTTCTCACATGAAGCTTGTCGACGTGTCGGGCACAGATGCCGCCGCGCTTCTGGCCGAAACATGCCCGCTCGATCCGACCGTGCTGAAGACCGGTCAGTCGAAATACACGTTCTTCCTCAATGACAATGGCGGCGTTCTGGACGATCTGATCGTCACGCGGCTTGGCGAAGACCGCTATATGGTTGTGGCCAATGCCGGAAACGCCGAAGCCGACATCGAGCATCTGAACGAAGCCGCATCCGGCAAGCAGGTCAAGGTTAATCCGCTTGACCGCGTGTTTCTCGCGATACAGGGACCGGAAGCCGAAGCCGTCATCAAGGATGCCGGTCTGGCCGGTGGCGATCTTGCCTTCATGAACGGCTTTGAGCCGGAAGAGGGCTGGTTCATGACCCGCTCCGGCTATACGGGCGAAGACGGATTTGAAATCGGCCTGCCTGTTGACGAAGGCCGTGCACTGGCGGCAAAGCTTCTTTCTGACGAGCGCGTGGCATGGGTCGGCCTTGCCGCCCGTGACAGTTTGCGTCTGGAAGCCGGTCTCTGCCTGCACGGGCAGGACATCACGCCGGAAACCGACCCGGTTTCAGCCGGGCTTACCTGGGCAATTTCCAAGCCGGTGCGTGAAAAGGCAGCGTTCAACGGCGCCAAGGCCGTGCTTGACGCAATCGCCAAGGGTGCCAGCGCCAAGCGCGTGGGTCTCAAGCCGGAAGGCCGCCAGCCGGTGCGCGCCGGTGCAGACCTGTTCGATGCTGAAGGCCGTCAGGTCGGAACCGTCACATCGGGCGGCTTCGGTCCTTCCGCAGGTTTCCCGGTCGCCATGGGTTATGTCGAGACAAGCCTCGCCACCCCAGGTACCCGCGTTTTTGCAGACGTTCGCGGCAACAAAGTTCCCGTTGATGTCTCAGCACTTCCCTTTACTCCGCATCGCTATCGCAAAGGATGATTTCCATGGCCAATATCCTGTTCACCGAAGATCATGAGTGGATCAGCGTCGAAAACGGCGTTGCCACTGTGGGCATCACGATCCACGCACAGGAACAACTGGGCGACCTCGTTTTTGTGGACCTGCCGGAAGTTGGGCGCACCGTTTCCAAGGGCGAAGCCATTGTGGTCGTGGAGTCGGTCAAGGCCGCTTCCGACGTCTATGCGCCGATCGATGGCGAAGTGGTTGAAGTCAACGATGCCGTGTCGGGCGATCCGGCTCTGATCAATCAGGCTGCTGAAGGCGAAGGCTGGCTGTTCAAGCTGAAGCTTTCGGATGAAGGCCAGCTTTCCGGCCTTCTCGACAAGGCCGGTTACGACGCACTGGTGGGCTAATCCAATGACGGAAACCGTTCTTCCCTTTGTCGCCCGTCATGTCGGGCCGAGACTGGAAGATGAGCGCGCCATGCTGGCCGCGCTCGGTCTTCCTTCCATGGAAACCCTTATCACGCAGGCGGTTCCGGCTTCCATCCGGCTGAACCGCGCGCTCGATCTGCCCGCGCCGCTCAGCGAAGCCGATGCGTTAGCCGAGCTTAGCGACATCATGGGCCGCAATGTGGTGAAGAAGAGCTTCATCGGTGCCGGTTACCATGGCGTGCATACGCCGCCGGTCATCCAGCGCAACCTCTTTGAGAACCCGGCCTGGTATACGGCCTATACGCCTTACCAGTCGGAAATCAGTCAGGGCCGTCTTGAGCTTCTGTTCCACTTCCAGACGCTGGTTGCGGAACTGACCGGCCTGCCGGTTGCCTGCGCCTCGCTGCTTGACGAAGCAACCGCCGTTGCCGAAGCCATCGGTGTCGCCTGCCGTCATCACCGCGACAAGCGCAGCCGTATCCTGCTGGCGGGCGACCTGCATCCGCAGGCCATTGACGTGGTGAACACCCGCGCCGAGCCGCTTGGCTGGCAGATTGAAACCGGCAGCGAAGTTGACGACAACACCGCTGCGGTCGTGGTGCCGTGGCCGGATACGCGCGGCGTCTATGGCGATTTCGCCAAGGTCATCGCCGATGCGAAAGCCAAGGGCGCGCTCGTCATCGCGGTTGCCGATCCGCTGGCACTGACCATCATGGAGGCTCCGGCAAGCTGGGGCGCGGACATGGCTGTCGGTTCGATGCAGCGCTATGGCGTGCCGATGGGCTTTGGTGGTCCGCATGCAGCCTATCTGGCTGTTTCCGAGCCGCTGACCCGCATCATTCCGGGCCGCATTGTCGGCCAGTCGGTCGATGCGCATGGCCGTGCGGCTTATCGCCTGGCACTCCAGACGCGTGAACAGCATATCCGCCGCGACAAGGCGACGTCGAACATCTGCACTGCGCAGGCATTGCTCGCCAATATGGCGGCTTCCTTCGCGATCTGGCACGGCCCGGCCGGCCTGCAGGCGATTGCAACGCGCGTTGCCGGACTGGCTGCCCGCTTTGCCGCCGCTCTCAAGGCCGCAGGCGTCGAAATCGCGGGTGAAAGCCTGTTCGACACCGTTACGGTCAAGGTCGCAGGCAAGGCCGCAGCAATCGCTGGCGAAGCCGAAAAGGGCAACCGCCTGATCCGCATCATCGATGCGGATACGGTTGGCGTTACCTTCGACGAAACCTCGACCGACGACGATCTTAGCCAGCTTGCATCACTCTTCGGCGCGAAGGCGGGCGAAGGCGACAAGGTTCTCGTTCCAGGCAAGGGCCGGGGCGAAGGCTTCCTGACGCAGGAAGTGTTCCATTCGCACCGTTCCGAAACCGAGATGATGCGTTTTCTGCGCCGTCTGGCCGACAAGGACCTAGCGCTTGACCGTGCGATGATCCCGCTCGGTTCCTGCACCATGAAGCTGAACGCAGCAGCGGAAATGATGCCGGTGAGCTGGAACTCGGTCGCGAACATGCACCCGTTCGCACCCGCGGCGCATACTGCGGGCTACGCAAAAATGACGTCCGACCTCGAAGCATGGCTTTGCGAAGTCACCGGTTTTGCGGGTGTTTCCTTGCAGCCGAATGCGGGCAGCCAGGGCGAGTATGCCGGCCTGCTGGCAATCCGTCATTATCATCAGGCGCGCGGCGAAGGCCATCGCAACATCTGCCTCATTCCGTCCTCCGCACATGGCACCAATCCGGCCAGTGCCTCGATGGCGGGTATGAACGTTGTGGTCGTCAATTGCCGTCCGGATGGCGATATCGACATTGACGATCTCAAGGCTAAGGCCGAGAAGCATCGCGACAATCTCGCCGCCTTCATGATTACCTATCCGTCCACCTATGGCGTGTTCGAGGAAGGCATCAAGGCCTTCTGCGAAATCGTGCATGACAATGGCGGTCAGGTTTATTTTGATGGTGCGAACCTCAACGCGCTGGTCGGTCTTGCACGTCTGTGCGACATCGGCGCCGATGTCTGCCACATGAACCTGCACAAGACCTTCTGCATTCCGCATGGCGGTGGCGGTCCGGGCGTCGGTCCGATCGGCGTTGCCAAGCATCTCGTGCCTTACCTGCCGGGTCATGTGGAAATCGGTTCCGAGCATGCTGTTTCGGCAGCGCCGTTCGGCAGCGCTTCCATTCTGGTCATTACGTGGATGTATATCCGCATGATGGGCGGAGCAGGGCTCAAGAAGGCGACTGAAATGGCTGTGCTTAACGCCAACTATGTGGCGCATCGCCTGAAGGATGCCTATCCGATCCTTTATACGGGCGCACATGACCGCGTGGCGCATGAGTGCATCGTGGATACCCGCGTGCTGAAGGACAGCGCTGGCGTGACCGTGGAAGACGTGGCCAAGCGGCTCATCGACTATGGTTTCCATGCACCGACCATGTCATGGCCGGTAGCGGGCACGTTGATGATCGAGCCGACCGAGTCTGAGCCGAAGCTGGAAATCGACCGTTTGTGCGACGCCATGATTGCCATTGCGGCTGAGGCGAAGAAGGTTGCCGATGGCGTCTGGCCTGCGGATGACAATCCGCTTGCAAACGCACCGCATACGGCAAGCGACACGCTGGCGAGCGAATGGACACATCTTTACACCCGTGAGGAAGCCGTGTTTCCCGCTGGCGCTTTGAACGGCGGTGACTTTGACCCGACCGCGAAATATTGGCCGCCGGTCAGCCGCGTGGACAATGTCGGTGGCGACAGGAACCTTATCTGTTCCTGCCCGCCGGTTGCAGCCTACGGCTGACTGACGAACCCATAATCAAGGAAAAACGCCGCGGAAACGCGGCGTTTTTTCTTTGCGCCGAGAATATTTTTCTGCTTGCGGACAGGTGGGTGAATTTTGGGCAAAAAAAGAGCCGGACTGGGAAGTCCGGCTTAGTTATGAAGGTGCCACTTGGGCAAACCTCCAGAGGGGAACACTTGCCGCGCGCAATGGGAGGAGGCACAGCGGCAAGCACCTGTGATATGTATCAGGTGACCCCATTCTTCAACCCCTAAGGCCAAAAATATTTTGACCATTTCGGAAAAATTTGAAAATTTTCACGTTTTAGTGCCGTGAATTTTCCCGATACGATAATTTCGTTCCATTTTGGGTCAGGTCGGAGCGAAAAATCCGAAATCATTTCCGGGAGATAGCGTGCGAAATTGAGCGATTTCAGGTGCCGAATTGTATTCGATTCCTTCAGTGCGATTCCATAAAGTCATGAAATCATTAGAATACTTCTAAAACATTCCCGTGCCGCTCAAGTTCATTTTTCTTGCAGCAGTGGCGGTGTGGTTATAGAAAGATGACAAATTGACGAAGGCTTAACGGTCTTTTGCTTGGAAAATCGGCCCGGAAACGGACTGATTCCTCGATTGAGTGGATGAATTTGAATGCTCGTACCGTTCCTGATCATGTTCCGCGAGGGCGTGGAAGCCGCGCTGATCGTCGGCATCATTGCGAGCTATCTTCATCAAACAGGCCGCAGCGCATGGATGCCGGTCGTGTGGATCGGTATTTTTCTGGCACTGGCCATGTCGCTGGCAGTCGGGGCTATATTGCAGTTGCTCAGCGCGGAGTTTCCGCAAAAGGCACAGGAGCTGTTCGAAGCGGTCATCGGCCTGATCGCGGTGTTCGTGCTGACATCCATGGTGTTCTGGATGCGCAAGGCCGCTCGTTCCATAAAAGCGGAGCTGCATCATTCCATCGATGCAGCTTTCGAAACGCCCACGCACAAAGGCATGGGGCTGATCCTCATGGTTTTCTTTGCCGTGGCGCGTGAGGGACTTGAATCGGTATTCTTCCTGCTTGCGGCCTTTCAGCAAAGCGAAGGCGGAGCCGCGCCGCTTGGAGCACTTCTCGGCGTGCTGCTGGCAGCGGCTGTCGGTTACGGCATTTACCGGGGCGGGCTGAAGCTCGATCTCCGCCGCTTCTTCCGCTGGACCGGCGTTTTCATCCTCGTTATTGCGGCTGGCATTCTCGCCAATTCAGTCATGGCATTGCACGAAGCCGGTCTGTGGAACCACTTCCAGATGGTGGTATTCGATATGAGCGACATTCTTCCGCTCGATAGCACGCTCGGTTCGGTCCTGTCCGGCGTCTTCGGCTATATCGCGACCCCCACGGTCAGCGAAGTCGTGGCTTATGTTGCCTTCCTCGTGCCCGCGCTCATTTTTTTCCTGATGCCAGCAGCCGCGCCCGTTCAAAACAAGCAGATCAAGCAAAGCGTTCAATAAGAGATTTCCATGACCAGCCCGAAAAGCCCGAAACCCGCTGAACCGTTCTCGCGCAACCTGGTGCGTATTGCCCTTGTGCTGGCGGTTCTTTTGCTGGCGGCGGCGGGGGCTGCCTTCTATTACGCGTCGCAGGTCTCGGACAAAGCGCGCCATGCGAATGCGGAAGGCAGGGTGCAGGTCGCGGTCAATGCCAGGAACTGCGAGCCGAACGAGCTGACGGTCCCGGCCGGGCGTACGGTCTTTGAGATCGTCAACAAGTCTGATCGTACCGTGGAATGGGAAATTCTCGACGGCGTGATGGTGCTTGAAGAGCGCGAGAATATCGCGCCGGGCTTCAGGCAGACACTTTCCGCCAAGCTCGCTCCCGGTGAATATCAGATCACTTGTGGCCTGCTTTCCAATCCGCGCGGCAAGCTGACAGTGACCCCATCGGCGAGCAGCGATGCCGAGAAAGGCAAACTGCCGCTTACCGCATTCATTGGCGCGCTGGCCGAGTACCAGATTTATCTTACGACCGAAGTGGCTGAATTCCAGAAAGCCGTTTCCGGTCTGTCGGCTACCATCGCCAATGGCGATCTGGAGGCCGCGCAGAAAGCCTACGGTCCCGCCCGCGCTGCCTATGCGCGTATCGCGCCGGTTTCGGAAAGCTTCTCTGATCTTGATACGGCGATCAATGCGCGGGCCGATTATTTTGAGAAACGCGAGCAGGATGCAGGCTTCGGCGGATTGCACCGTATCGAGTATGGCCTGTTTCAGGAGAAGAGCGTTGAGGGTCTGGCGCCGTTTGCAGAAAAGCTGGTGCAGGACGCCGCCAGCCTGAAAGACCGGATTCGCGGCCTTCGCATCTCGCCGGATCGCATGTTGGCCGGCACGGCTTCCGCGCTCAACCGCTTCGCATCCACGGCCGGGGATGAAGGCGAAGACCGCTATGGTCACACGGATTTGCAGGCTTTTGCCGGACTTGTAGAAGGCTCAGCCAAAACTGCCGATGTTCTGCGCCCAATTATCGGGAAGGCAGATCCGAAGGCATTGGAAGGCATCGACAAGGGCGTGGCATCAATCCAGCCTTTGCTGGACGCTCAGGTCGAAGGCGAGGGCTATAAGGCCTATAATGCCCTTTCAGCCGATGAAAAGGCGAAGATCAAGGACGGCGCCAGTTCGCTTGCCGCCCAGTTTTCAAAACTCCGCGATCACCTTGGAGTGGATTGATGACCAAAAAATCTCTCAAAGGCAATGATACCGCGTCAACTGCGCCGCAGTCTGCGGCTCGCCGTGCACTTCTGCTTGGCGCGGGAGCCACAGGCGTTGCCGGTGCTGTCGCGGGTGTGCTTGCACCGCAAACCGCCAGGGCGCTGTCAACAGACAGCGTGACGAACGCGCCGGAAAGCGACAAGATCCACGAGAGCCAGCCGTTTTATGGTGCCCACCAGCCGGGTATCGTGACGCCGCGTCCTGCGGCGGGGCTGGTGGCTTCTTTCGACGTTCTGGCTCGCGACCGGGCAGATCTGGAGCGCATGTTCCGGCTGTTGACCGAACGCACCGCGTTTTTGATGAAGGGCGGCGAGCCGCCGCAGCTTGATCCGAAGTTTCCGCCTTCGGATTCCGGCATTCTCGGCCCCACGATTACGCCGGACAATCTGACGATTACCATCGGCCTTGGCAATTCGCTCTTCGACGATCGTTTCGGTCTGAAGCCGCTGAAGCCGAAACAGCTTCAGCGCATGAAGGGCTTTCCCAACGACGCTTTGCAGAAAGACCTGTGCCACGGCGATCTCGTCATCCAGTTTTGTTCGAATACGCCAGACACCAATATCCACGCTCTGCGCGACATATTGAAGAATATGCCCGATCTTCTGATGGTGCGCTGGAAGCAGGAGGGGTCGGTGCCGGTTCAGCCGCTGCACTCGCCGAAGGCAAAGGAAAGCGCGCGCAACTTCCTCGGTTTTCGCGACGGTTCGGCCAATCCGGATTCGTCGGACAAGGAGTTGATGAAGCGCATCGTCTGGGTACAGAAGGCAAGCGACGAGCCGGACTGGGCTGCCGATGGCAGCTATATGGCGGTGCGTATCATCCGCAACTTCGTCGAGCGTTGGGACAGGACGCCGCTTCAGGAACAGGAAATGATTTTCGGACGCCGGAAAGACAGCGGCGCGCCATTCGACGGCAAAACCGAAACCGATGTGCCGGATTATTCGAAGGATGCAGAGGGCAAGGTTACGCCCATGGATTCCCATATAAGGCTTGCCAATCCCCGCGATGCGAAGGCGGAGCAGCATCTCATTCTTCGCCGCCCGTTCAACTATTCCAATGGTGTAAGCAAGGCCGGCCAGCTCGATATGGGGCTGTTGTTCATCGCTTTTCAGGCTGATCTCGAAAAGGGGTTCATCACCGTACAGAACCGGCTCAACGGCGAGCCGCTCGAAGAATATATCAAGCCGGTCGGCGGCGGGTATTTTTACGCATTGCCCGGAGTCAAAGATCGCAATGACTATTACGCACGAGCGCTGTTTGAGGCGAGTGGGCCACAAAACGCCCGTGGGTGAGAGGTGAACATTTTCGGCGGGACTGCGATGCGGTTTTGCGTCGGGATATGCGCGGAAACAAATAGATAGAGCTTTTTCGTGACCGGTTCTGATCGGAAACGCCCTATCCATCACATGGAGAGGCTAAACATGAAGTATCGTCTGCCCTTGCTCGCGTCGGCATGTGCCGTTGCACTTTCGCTCAGCTTCGGTATTGCCAAGGCTGAAGTGTCGCCGCTGGACCTTGTTCAGCCAATTGCCGATTACAAGGTCTATATTCAGGAAAACCTCGACATTCTGGTCAAGGACACCAAGGCCTTCACCGACGCGATCAAGGCAGGGGATCTGGAAAAGGCCAAGGCGCTTTATCCGTCGTCCCGCGTGTCTTATGAAAAGATCGAACCGATTGCCGAGCTTTTCGCCGATCTGGATGCGTCGATCGACAGCCGCGCCGACGATCACGAAAACGGCGAAAAGTCGGACGACTTCACCGGGTTCCATCGTCTTGAATACGGGCTGTTCGCGCAGAACACTACGGAAGGCCTGACGCCTTTCGCCGACAAGCTCTATGCCGATGTTCAGGAACTCCAGAAGCGCATCAAGGACATGACCTTTCCGCCTGAAAAGGTCGTCGGCGGCGCTGCCGTTCTGATGGAAGAAGTGGCGGCAACGAAGATTTCCGGCGAGGAAGACCGTTACAGCCACACCGACCTATGGGATTTTCAGGCCAATGTTGACGGGTCGCAGAAGATCGTGGAACTGCTTCGCCCGCTGATCGAGAAGGAAAATCCGGAACTGCTGAAGAAATCCGATGCGAACTTCAAGACGGTCAATGAGATTCTCGCCAAGTACAAAACGGGCGACGGTTATGAGTCCTATGAAAAGCTGACGGATGCGGATCGCAAGGTCATGGCCGGTGCGATCACTACATTGGCGGAGGATCTTTCGACCCTGCGCGGTACGCTGGGACTCAATTAAACATTCCCACGGGTGTGGATCATGGACAATGGCGGGCTTGGCCCGCCATTGTCGTTTTGAAATGAACCTGTTGACATCGCACGGTATTCCGGCTCCGGTGCATCTGAACCATACACACCGATTTGGAGGGATTATGTATCTGGGACTGGATCTCGGCACGTCGGGCCTGAAAGCCCTCCTCATTGATGAGAGCCAGACCGTGATCGCTTCGGCCAATGCGGGGCTGACTGTGTCGCGACCGCATCATGGCTGGTCGGAGCAGTCGCCCGCCGACTGGATCGCCGCCGCTGAAACGGCAATCGGCACGTTGCGCCAGTCACACCCGAAAGCGCTGGCGGCGCTCAGAGGTATCGGATTGTCCGGCCAGATGCATGGTGCAACGCTTCTGGATGATGCGGACCGGGTTCTGAGGCCGTCCATCCTGTGGAACGATACACGCAGTCACGCGCAGGCGGCGCGGCTCGACGCCGATCCGCGCTTTCGCGCCATTACCGGCAATATCGTCTTTCCGGGGTTCACAGCGCCGAAACTCGTCTGGATCCAGGAAAATGAACCGGAGATTTTCGGTAAAGTGCACCGTGTTCTCCTGCCGAAGGACTATCTGCGCCTTTGGCTGACCGGCGAATATGTGTCGGATATGTCCGATGCCGCCGGTACGGCTTGGCTCGATACCGGCGGGCGGCAATGGTCGCCCGAACTGTTGGCTGCGACCGATCTGGACGAAAGCCGGATGCCTGCTCTCGTTGAAGGTACCCAGCCGTCAGGCAGTTTGCGCGCCGAACTGGCGCAGAAATGGGGTATGGAGAGCACCGTCATCGTCGCCGGGGGCGGCGGAGACAATGCCGTTTCCGCCTGCGGTGTGGGTATCGTGCGTCCGGGCCATGCCTTCGTATCTCTTGGTACGTCGGGTGTGCTGTTCGCCTCCAATGCTGCCTATACGCCAAAGCCGGAAAGCGCTGTTCACACGTTCTGTCATGCCGTGCCCGGCATGTGGCACCAGATGGGTGTCATCCTGTCAGCCGCAGATGCGCTGAACTGGCATGCGCGGGTCAGCGGCAGGACGGCGGTGGAATTGACCGATGAACTCGGCGACGATCTCCGGGCACCGGGCAGTGCCCTGTTCCTGCCTTATCTTTCTGGCGAGCGGACGCCTTATAACGATGCGGATATTCGCGGCGCGTTTATCGGGCTAGAACAGCAGAGCGACCGGCCAGCATTGACGCAGGCCGTTCTGGAAGGTGTGTCTTTTGCGATCCGCGACTGCAACGAGGCGTTGCATGCTGCCGGTACGACGATCGACCGCGTCATCGCGATAGGGGGTGGATCGCGTTCTCGCTACTGGCTGTCATCGCTTGCAACTGCGCTGGATATTGCCGTGGACCTGCCGGAAGACGGCGAGTTTGGCGCGGCCTTTGGCGCAGCCCGGCTCGGCTTGATTGCCGCAACGGGAGCGGACCCGTTCGCGGTTTGCACGCTGCCTGCAATCGAACGCTCCATAGAGCCCGACGCATGGCTGCGGGAAGCTTACGATGCCGCATATGATCGCTATCGCAGGCTTTATCCGGCGCTGAAATCTCTTCAAAGCGCACCGGGATAAACCCGGACCGGACGGTTATCCTTGACCGACTCCATGACGACGAAGGTCGAGGTGCTTGCCACATTGGGCAGGCTGGAAATTTTTTCGCCCAGCACCTCGCGATAGCGCCGGATGTTGGGCGTTCTCACTTTCAGGAGATAGTCGAAGGAGCTTGCGATCATATGGCATTCCTCGACTTCGCGCAGCTTGCGCACAGCAACGTTGAACGCCTCAAGCGCAGCTTCGCGCGTGTCGGACAGTTTTACGGTCGTAAAGGCGATGTGGTCGAGACCGAGCTTCTCCGGATCTATGGCAGCGCGAAAGCCCAGAATATAGCCTTCATCGACCAGCCGTTTCAGCCGCGCCTGACAGGGCGTTTTGGAAAGACCCACTTTTTTCGACAGTTCTGTCACGGGAATGCGCCCGTCTTCGCTCAGTACTTCGAGAATGCGCCGGTCGAATTGATCCAGATCGTCTGCAGAGTCAATCTTTTTCATCCATTTTGCCTTCAATATCGTAATTAATAGGGTTGAATTACCTATATATAGATCAAATGAAGGCAGAATGGAATTTACGGCAATGATAATGTGCGTCCAGATTGAAGAAGGGCTATCCTGAGTGACATCTGGGAGCCGTTTCCTTTTTGTGAGCAGTGCACCATGACCGACAATATTCCACTTTCCAAAGCCGCTGTTTTCGACAATTTCGCGCCGCCGATCCGTGAGCAGAGTCCGCTCCGGCAGGCGATTACCGCCGCCTATCGCAAGCCTGAAGCCGAATGTGTTACGGCCTTGGTCGAGCAGGCAACTTTGCCGGAAGAAACCCGTAAGACGGTTCGGGCAACCGCACGCAAGCTGATCGAAGCGCTGCGCGCCAAGCACAAGGGCACTGGCGTTGAAGGTCTGGTGCATGAATACTCGCTGTCGAGCCAGGAAGGTGTGGCGCTGATGTGCCTTGCCGAAGCGCTGCTGCGTATTCCGGACATGGCGACCCGTGACGCGCTTATCCGCGACAAGATTTCCAATGGCGATTGGAAGTCCCATATCGGCGGCGGTCGTTCGCTGTTCGTCAATGCTGCGACCTGGGGCCTTGTGGTCACCGGCAAGCTGACCAATACAGTCAATGATCGTGGTTTGTCCGCTGCACTTACCCGCTTGATCGCGCGTTGCGGCGAGCCGGTCATCCGTCGTGGCGTCGACATGGCCATGCGCATGATGGGCGAACAGTTTGTGACCGGCGAAACCATAGATGAAGCGCTGAAGCGTGCCAAGGCGCTGGAAGAGCGCGGCTTCCGCTATTCCTACGACATGCTGGGTGAGGCCGCGACCACTGCTGCCGACGCCGAGCGCTATTACAGGGATTACGAGACGGCTATCCATGCCATTGGCCGCGCTTCCGCCGGCCGCGGCATTTATGACGGTCCGGGCATCTCCATCAAGCTTTCCGCCCTTCATCCGCGCTATGTCCGCGCGCAGAGCGAGCGCGTCATGGACGAGCTTCTGCCCAAGGTAAAGGCGCTGGCGGTTCTTGCCAGGAAATATGACATCGGCCTCAATATCGATGCCGAGGAAGCGGACCGTCTGGAGCTCTCACTCGATCTGCTTGAAAGCCTTTGCGAAGACCCCGATCTCGGCGGCTGGGAAGGCATCGGTTTTGTGGTGCAGGCCTATGGCAAGCGCTGCCCGTTTGTGCTCGATTTCATTATCGATCTGGCACGTCGCACCAAGCGCCGCGTGATGGTGCGTCTCGTGAAGGGGGCGTATTGGGATGCCGAGATCAAGCGTGCACAGGTGGATGGCTTGGAAGACTTCCCCGTTTACACGCGAAAGGTCCACACCGATGTTTCCTACATCGCCTGCGCTCGTAAGCTCTTGGCCGCGACAGATGTGATTTTCCCGCAGTTTGCAACGCATAATGCGCAGACGCTGGCTACGATCTATCATATTGCGGGACCGGACTTCAAAACAGGCAAGTATGAGTTCCAGTGCCTCCACGGCATGGGCGAGCCGCTTTACGATGAAGTTGTCGGCGCCGACAAACTTGGCCGTCCGACACGTATCTATGCGCCGGTCGGTACGCATGAAACTCTACTCGCCTATCTGGTGCGTCGCCTTCTCGAAAACGGTGCGAACTCGTCTTTCGTCAACCGCATCGGCGACGAGAGTGTTTCCGTTGACGAGCTGGTCGCCGACCCGGTGGAAGTCGTGCGTTCCATGGCCGTGCTTGGTGCACGTCATGATCAGATATCCCTGCCGGAAGGACTTTACGGCGCCCGTACGAACTCCGCTGGCTTCGACCTTTCCAACGAACTGACACTGGCTGAGTTGAGCAAAACCTTGAAGCAAACCGCTGGCCGGGCCTGGATATCCGAACCACAGGTGGCCGGTGGCAAGGTCAAGGGCATGAGCCGTCCGGTTCTCAATCCCGGCGATCGCAATGATGTGGTAGGCACGGTAGCAGAAATCGCCGAGGCCGATGTGGCAAAAGCCATGAAGGCTGCGCAGAAGGCGACTGCAAGCTGGTCGGCGATCACACCTGCCGAGCGCGCGGCCTGTCTGGAGCGTGCCGCCGATATCATGCAGCGTGACATGCCGGAACTGCTGGGCCTCGTGATGCGTGAAGCGGGCAAGTCCATGCCGAACGCCATTGCCGAAGTGCGCGAAGCCATCGACTTCCTGCGCTACTACGCCGAGCAGACCCGCCGCACGCTGGGGGTGGGGCATAAGGCGCTCGGCCCCATCGTCTGCATCAGCCCGTGGAACTTCCCGCTGGCGATCTTTACCGGCCAGATTGCTGCAGCCCTTGTTGCGGGCAATCCGGTTTTGGCAAAGCCTGCCGAGGAAACCCCGCTGATCGCGGCGCAGGGCATCCGCATTCTTCATGAAGCGGGGATTCCTGTCGAGGCCTTGCAGCTTCTACCGGGTGGTGGTCGCATTGGTGCGGCTCTTGTTGCCGCGCCTGAAGCCTGCGGGGTGATGTTTACCGGTTCGACGGAAGTGGCGCGTCTCATTCAGGCGCAGCTTGCTTCGCGTCTGCTACCAAATGGCAAGCCGATTCCATTGATTGCCGAAACCGGTGGTCAGAATGCGATGATCGTGGATTCGTCGGCTTTGGCTGAACAGGTTGTCTTCGACGTGATCGCTTCGGCTTTCGACAGCGCTGGCCAACGCTGTTCGGCGCTGCGCGTTCTCTGTCTTCAGGAAGACGTGGCCGACCGTATCCTCACCATGCTCAAGGGTGCACTGAAGGAGCTTTCCATCGGTCGCACGGACAAGCTGAAGGTCGATATCGGGCCGGTCATCACCGATGAAGCCAAGGGGATCATCGAAAAGCACATTGAAGGCATGCGCAGCCTTGGCCGCAAGGTGGAGCAGCTTCCGCTTGGACCGGAAACGCAAAACGGCACCTTCGTTGCGCCGACGATCATCGAAATCGAAACCTTGCGCGATCTGAAGCGCGAAGTCTTCGGCCCAGTCCTGCATGTGGTCCGTTACAAGCGCGACGACATGGAGCGCCTGATCGACGATATCAACGCCACCGGCTACGGGCTAACCTTCGGCCTGCATACGCGTCTGGACGAGACCATCGCCAATGTCGCGGACCGTATTCGCGTCGGTAACATCTATATCAATCGCAATGTCATCGGCGCTGTAGTCGGCGTGCAGCCTTTCGGAGGTCGCGGACTTTCCGGCACCGGTCCGAAAGCGGGCGGTCCGCTCTATCTTGGCCGTCTTGTCGAAACGGCGCCAATTCCGCCGCGCCATGCCTCGGTGCATACCGACGCAGCGCTCAAGGATTTCGCTAAATGGCTGGGGCTGCGGGGCCAGAACGATCTGGCGCAGGCCGCACGCGAGACAGGGAGTGCCTCGGCCCTCGGCCTTGATATCGAGCTTCCGGGACCGGTGGGCGAGCGCAACCTCTATGCACTTCACCCGCGTGGCCGCATTCTGCTGGTGCCACAGACGGAAACCGGCCTCTATTGCCAACTGACAGCAGCGCTTGCCACCGGCAACACCGTTGCGATCGATGCCGCAACCGGCTTGCAGTCGGCGCTGAAGGATTTGCCTGCGACCCTCGCGGCACGCATCAGCTGGAGCAAGGACTGGCAGGCGGATGCACCTTTTGCCGGTGCTCTTGTGGAGGGCGACAGCGCGCGCATCATTGCGGTGAACCAGAAGATCGTCGAACTGCCCGGCCCGCTTGTTCTCATCCAGGCTGCGTCGACGCAGGAGCTGGCCACCAATCCGGATGCCTATTGCCTGAATTGGCTACTGGAAGAGGTATCGACCTCGATCAACACTACGGCGGCGGGCGGCAATGCCAGCCTGATGGCAATCGGCTGACTCTGGCCCAAATCCACATGGGTTTTGAAAGGCGGCTTGCGGGCCGCCTTTTTCTTTTATGCTTGCAAAACAATTGCATGGCTGTGCAAGCAATGTTCCAAAACAGAATGATTGGATTATTCTAAAATTTTTCAGAATAAAATTTACAACAACGTTGACAGTCTGCCTTAAAAAGCAAAGACTGTGCACAGGCTTGCAAAAGCCACAGCGTGGAGGCGCTGCATAAAGGGAGGATAAAATGCGTTCGGCATTCATGATTGCGGCACTTGCCGCTGGCATTTCTTCGTTTGCATTCTCGGCACAGGCCGAAGGCAATCTCAATCTCATCTGTTCGGCAGATGTGGTGATCTGCGAGCAGATGAAGAACATGTTTGAAAAAGAGACCAGCATCAAGGTCAATATGGTGCGTCTCTCGTCTGGCGAAACCTATGCCAAGGTGCGCGCGGAAGCGCGCAATCCGAAAACCGATATCTGGTGGGCTGGCACGGGCGATCCGCATTTGCAGGCCGCTGCTGAAGGTCTAACGCTGGAATATAAATCTCCCATGCTTGACCAGTTGAACGACTGGGCAATAAAGCAGGCCGAAAGCTCGGGCTTCCGCACGGTGGGCGTCTATGCCGGTGCCTTGGGCTGGGGCTACAACACTGATTTCTTCGAAAAGAAAGGCCTGAAGGAACCGAAGTGCTGGGCCGATCTGCTGGATCCGTCTTACAAAGGCGAAATCCAGATGGCCAATCCCAATTCTTCCGGCACGGCCTATACAGCGCTTGCAACCCTTGTGCAGCTGATGGGCGAGGAAAAGGCTTACGATTACCTCAAGAAGCTCAACGTTAATATCTCGCAATATACCAAGTCGGGCTCTGCGCCGGTCAAGTCGGCTGCACGTGGCGAAACCGGCATCGGCATTGTGTTCATGCACGATGCGGTATCGATGACGGCGGAAGGCTTCCCGGTGAAGTCGATAGCGCCTTGTGAGGGGACGGGCTACGAAATCGGTTCCATGTCGATCATCAAGGGCGCGAAGAACCTCGAAAACGCCAAGAAGTGGTATGACTGGGCGCTGACCGCTGAAGTGCAGTCACATATGAAGGACGCCAAGTCCTTCCAGCTTCCTTCGAACAAGTCTGCCGAGGTTCCGAAGGAATCGCCGCGCTTTGAGGATATCAAGCTGATCGACTACGACTTCAAGACCTACGGCGAGCCAGCCAAGCGCAAGGAACTTCTGGAGCGTTGGGACAAGGAAATCGGCGCGAACGCGAACTGATGCAATTGTGTCTGTCGCGATTTCCATCGCGGCACATCAGCCGGATTTCCCTGATCTGACGCCCCGCGGTCGAGACTGCGGGGCGGGGGAAGCGTATCCATTTTCGGGCAAACGCCCGGAAGCAGGAAAGCGGACAACCCATGAAACAGCATAACCGTAGGTTGGATATCGTTCTGGCAGTGGCGCTGATCGCGTTTCTAGTTCTGCCATGGTATCGCGCCGAAAACGGCTTCCTTCACTTCGGTTGGGTCGAGGGCTTTTTCAGCGAGAGTGCAAAAGCTCCAGCCATCTTGCAGGTATTCGTATTCGGCAAGCCGTGGCTTGTTATTATGGCCGCTCTGATGCTGGTCTGTGCTTTTGCACGTTTCGTGATATCTGCCAAAAAGCGCAGCACCGTGCTTGTCTGGGCAAGCCTGCTGGGGGCGGCGTTTCTCGCGCTGCAAGGATTGGCGATCGGCTTTACCGGCTGGAACTGGACCATCAGCGAGACGCTATTCGGGCAGCTTGCCGACGGACAGCCAGCATTTGGTGCCGGTGCTATCTTGACTGGACTTTGCTTTCTCCTGATCTTTTCGTTCGCGCTGGCGGAACACGGTGTAATGAAAGGCGATGCCTTCGTCGTTTCATCGATCACGCTGCTGGTGGCGCTGGTCGGCGTCTTTGTTTTCTATCCTGTCCTCAGCATGTTTGCCGGTTCAGTGCAGGATTTCGATGGCTCGTTCAAACCTGAAGGCTTTATCGGTAATATTCAGGATTCCTCGATCTGGAGCCTTGCCTGCGTGATAGGTGAGGGGCGCTGCGGCGTCGCCATACGCACGTTTTGGCTCGCATTGATGACGGCTACGGGTTCGACCGTACTAGGACTGGCTTTCGCGCTGGTGGCGACGCGCACCAGCTTTCCTTTCAAAAAAGGACTTCGTCTTCTCACGATCCTCCCGATCATCACTCCACCCTTCGTGGTCGGTCTGGCGCTGACGCTGCTTTTCGGGCGCGCAGGCGTGGTGACAGAGCAGATTTCCAATATTCTCGGGCTGGAGCCGGGGCGATGGCTTTACGGGCTTACCGGCATCTGGATTGCGCAGGTTCTGTCCTTTACGCCCATTTCCTTTCTGGTGCTGATCGGCGTTGTGGAAGGGGTGTCGCCGTCTATGGAAGAAGCCTCGCAAACCTTGCGGGCCGACCGCTGGCGCACCTTCAAACGCGTTTCGCTGCCTTTGATGGCGCCGGGGCTAGCCAATGCATTCCTGATCGCCTTCATCGAGAGCATGGCGGATTTCGGCAATCCTATGGTGCTGGGCGGCAGTCACGGTGTGCTTTCTACCGAGATATTTTTCGCTGTCGTCGGCGCACAGAATGATCCATCGCGCGCAGCGGTTCTGGCTATCGTGCTTCTTTGCTTCACGCTGTCGGCTTTCCTGATCCAGCGTCTCTGGCTTTCCGGCAAGAACTTCGCAACAGTCACCGGCAAAGGCGACTCTGGCATGCATGCCGGCCTGCCGCGCGGGCTTAAGATTGGCGTTTATGCGCTTGTTATTCCATGGATGATCTTCACGGTCGTGGTCTATGTGATGATTATTGTCGGCGGGTTTGTACGCCAATGGGGTCTCGATAATTCGCTGACAACCGAACATTACCAGCGGGCGTTCTCCTTCTCCTTGACTGAGAACGGCATAGCCTGGACAGGCGTTGCATGGAACTCGTTCTGGACCACGATGGAAATCTCTCTGATCTCGGCACCGCTTACCGCCGCTGTTGGCTTGCTGACCGCATATCTGATCGTGCGACAGCGCTTTTTCGGTCGCAATGTGTTTGAATTCGCGTTGATGCTGAGTTTCGCCATTCCCGGCACGGTTATTGGCGTCAGCTACATCATGGCGTTCAACCTGCCGCCGTTGGAAATGACCGGCACGGCGCTGATCCTCATCGCCTGTTTCGTCTTCCGCAACATGCCGGTGGGCGTGCGTGGCGGCATCGCCGCCATGAGCCAGCTCGACAAGAGCCTTGACGAAGCCTCACTCACGCTGCGGGCCGGCAGCTTCCGCACCATCCGCAAGATCATCCTGCCGCTGTTACGCCCCGCCATCACGGCGGCGCTCGTCTATTCCTTCGTGCGGGCCATCACGTCCATCAGCGCGGTGATCTTTCTCGTCTCGGCACAATACAATATGGCCACGTCCTACATTGTCGGGCTTGTCGAGAATGGGGAATTCGGCGTGGCTATTGCCTATTCGTCGATGCTCATCGTTGTGATGCTGGTGGTGATTACTGCGTTCCAGTTGCTCGTGGGTGAACGTAAACTGCGGCGCGAAAACCGCGTTGCCGCCGCTGCATCCGTCAAAGCTGTTCATCAGGAGAAAGCCGCATGACTGCGATCCGTCCCGGCTCGGTTACCTTTGAAAATATATCGAAAAAGTTCGGTAATTTTACCGCCTTGCCCGATCTGTCCCTGACGGTTGAACCGGGCACGCTGGTGACATTGCTCGGGCCATCGGGCTGCGGCAAGACCACGACGCTGCGCCTGTTGGCCGGGCTTGAGCATCCGACCTCGGGGCGCATCCTGATCGGCGATAAGGACGTCACCATGCTGCCCGCCAATGAGCGCGACGTATCGATGGTGTTTCAATCCTATGCGCTTTTCCCGCATATGACGTCGCTCGATAATGTGGCCTATGGGCTGGAATCATCCGGCCTGAAACGTAACGAGGCACGGGAGCGGGCGGAAGAGGGGTTGAAGCTCGTCGGTCTTGCGGGCATGGGGCACCGTCTGCCGGCTGAGCTTTCCGGCGGTCAGCAGCAGCGCGTCGCCGTGGCGCGGGCGCTTGTGCTGGAACCGCAGGTTCTTCTGCTCGACGAGCCTTTGTCCAACCTCGATGCACGGCTGCGCAGGCGCGTGCGCACGGAAATCCGCGAATTGCAGCAAAGACTTGGCTTTACTGCTGTCTATGTCACACATGATCAGGATGAGGCGCTTGCCGTATCGGATACGATCATTGTCATGAAGGAAGGCAATATCGCCCAACAGGGCAGTCCGCGGGATCTATACGAAACGCCCGCTTCCGCGTTCATTGCGGATTTCATGGGCGAAGCGAATGTGGTGCCATGCGAGGTCGTGAGCACCGAAGGCGGCGAGGCGGTCATCCGTGTTGGAAGCCTCACCCACCGGGTTCCGGCCCGGCATGCGCGTCCGGGACCGGCGCAACTGGCAATCCGGCCCAATGCGGTGACATTGCAGGCGCAGGCGGGTGGCGATTTTCCCGGCCGCATTTCCCACTCCGCCTATCTTGGCGATCACATCGAATATGAAATCGAGACCGAGCATGGCAAGCTGTTCATTGTCGATCCGGCGGTCGAGCAGGCTCTGCTGCCACAAACGGACGTCGCCATTCATTTCAAGGCGCGCGGTCTTGCCATCATCAATCAATAAGCGCATGAACGGCGCGGCTGCAACACGCTTTTCAGGGAAATGAATCATGACATCGCATGTCCGGCAGGAACTGGAAACACGGCTGGCTCTTGCCGGAAAAATGGCGCGCGAGGCGGGTGCCAAAGCGCTCGATTACTTCAATCGCCGCGAGACACTGGTGATTGAAACCAAGCGTGACCCGCAGGATGTGGTTTCGATTGCCGACCGGGAAGTCGAGCAGCTTATTCGGGATCTAGTGGCCGACGCATTTCCTGATGACGGATTTCTGGGTGAAGAATACGGGCTAAATCAGGGAAGCTCCGGCTATACTTGGGTGGTGGACCCGATTGACGGCACCAGCCCTTTCGTCAACGGCATGCCGAACTGGTGCGTTTCCATCGCTGTTTTGAAGGATGGTGAACCGGTGATCGGCGTCATTCAGGCGCCTTGTTTCGACGAGCTTTATGCATCGGCCAGAGGCCTGGGTGCGACGCTTAACGGCAAAAAGCTTGAGCTCGACAATACACAAACCATCCGTAACGCGGTGACGGGCATCGGGGCGAACAATTATGTGACGCCGCAGGTTGTCGCCAGGCTCGTGGAAGATCTGCTGGAAGCGGGTGGCACATTTATCCGCAACGGTTCGGGCGCGCTGATGATCGCTTATGTGGCGGCTGGCAGGCTGGTGGGCTATTATGAGCCTTACATGCATGCATGGGATTGCATGGCTGGCTTCTGCCTTGTGAAAGAGGCTGGTGGCTACGTGCATCCGTTCCCAACTGACGGCGAAAATTTGACCAAGGGAAACAAGGTGTTTGTTGCCGCGCCGGGAGCGGTGGAAGACCTGAAGAAGGTGGCAAGAGTCTAAAATAAAGCTCCGGATTTCCGGGGCTTTATTTTTAAGAGCTTGGATTATCGCGCTGATAAATCCAGTCATGGTCGGGATGGTTCTTGAACCGCCATTTGCGGATCGGTCCGGCCATGACATTGAGATAATACATCTCATAGCCATAGGGTGCGCCGCACGGATGATGGCCTTTCGGCACCAATACGACATCGCCATCGGCAACGGCCATGGTTTCATCAAGGCTGCCATCCTCGGTGAAAACCCGCTGGATGCCGTAGCCCTGCGATGGGTTCAGACGATGATAATAGGTTTCCTCCAGATAGGTCATGTCCGGGAAATTGTCTTCGTCATGCCGGTGCGGCGGATAGGATGACCAGTTGCCCTGCGGTGTGAAAACCTCCGTCACCAGAAGACTGTCGGCGACGTCTCGGCCTTCCATGGCAATGTTATGGATGAAGCGGGTATTCGCACCCTTGCCGCGCTGATCGAACGTCAGCCCTTCGGGTCCAAGTTTTTGCGCTTTGCGCCCCGGCTTTCCAGGCGCTGTGCATACTGCAAGCACACAATCGGTTGTGGCAGTAGCGCTCCAGTCACTCTCTGCTGGCACATAGAGGCAATGGGGGGGCAGTTTCTCGAATACGCTCATACGCTCGCCCATTTCACCAAACTCTTCACCGGACGCCGTGATCTTTGCCATGCCTTCGACAAGCACGAGGATGACTTCTGTTGAGCCGGTTTTCTCTGCGGTGCTCTCACCCGGTTTGAGCCGATAAAGACCAAAGCCGACATAACCCCAGTTGGCGCTTTCAGGTGTGATGTCATGCACCTTGCCATGTGTGCCGGTCGGCTTGCGTAAAAGATTAGCCATGGTTCAGTTTCCTTTATCCAGTCCGGCTTCGCGCGCGAACGCCTTCAGTGATTTCAGTCCAAGGGACTGATATTCAAAAGGATTGCGTACGTCCGGGTCCTGTTCTGCTTCTATGACGAGCCAGCCCTGATAGCCGTTTTTCGCTGCAATTTTCAGCACGGATACGAAATCCACATCGCCTTCATGGTCGCCGGGAACCGTGAACACACCGCGACGTACGCCTTCGAGGAAGGAAAGATCATGGTCGCGCACGTCGGTCGCGATTGCAGGGCGCACATTCTTGGCATGGATATGCCCGACGCGGGCCATATGCTTCTCCGCCACCCGCTCAGGATTGCCGCCGCCGAACAGGCAATGGCCGGTATCGAGCAGAAGTCTCGTATGAGGGCCGGTGTGTTCCATCAGAAGGTCGATCTCGTCTTCACTCTGCACAACCGTGCCCATGTGGTGGTGATAGACAAGCGTAATGCCTTGCGCGTCGGCATGTTCTGCCAGCGCTTCCACGCCACCGCCAAAGGTTTCCCAGCGGGCCTCTTCCAGAACAGGCCGTTCCGAAAGTGGCTTGTCGTTGTCGCCATGAATGGCGTTGGATGTCTCGCAAACGATGATGACTTTCGACCCCATCGCCTTCAGTAGATCAAGCGCGGGCTGCATCGCGGCCTTTTCGACCTCGACCGAATTGGTCAATAGATTGAGTGAATGCCAGCCTGAAACATAACGCAGATGATGCGGTTCGAGTACTGCTTTAAGTTCCTCTGCAACTTGCGGAAATTTATGGCCTTTTTCGATTCCGTCAAAGCCGATTTTCGCTGTTTCGTCGAGGCATTGATCCAGTGTGATATGCGCGCCCAGATTGCGGTCATCATCATTCGACCAGGCAATTGGATTGGTGCCGTAGAGGATCATCGGTCAGTTTCTTTCTCTGATCTGGGCTTCATAATTCTTGCGCGCTGCACGCACTTCCTCACGTTCCGAAACTTCCGGCACGGCGACATCCCACCACCAGCCGCCCGTTTCCGGTGTCGGATAAGGGTCGGTGTCTATAACGATAACGGTCGTGCGCGGCGAAGTGCGCGCTTCGGCCAACGCTTCTTCAAGTTCCCGGATGGAGCCGGTCTTTCGGGTGTCCGCACCCATTGCGGCAGCATGGGCGGCGAAGTCGATATGCGCGGGATTCACATGGGCGGCATGGTCCAGCAGATTGTTGAACTCGGCGCCGCCGGTCGCCATTTGCAGGCGGTTGATGCAGCCGAAACCGCGATTGTCTGTGAGGATAACCGTGATCTTGATACCCATCATGACCGCAGTCGCAAGCTCGGAATTGGCCATCATATAGGAGCCGTCGCCGACCATCACGATCACGTCGCGATCAGGTTCAGCCATCTTGATACCCAGACCGCCGGCGATCTCGTATCCCATGCAGGAGAAGCCGTATTCCATGTGATAGGACATCGGGCGACCGGCCTTCCAGAGCTGGTGCAGTTCGCCCGGCATAGTGCCTGCGGCACACATGACGACGGTATTTTCATGCGCCTGACGCTGCACCGCGCCAATGACCTGCATGTCGGTGGCAAGCGCGTTGCTGTCGGAAGGGGCGGCGGTAAAACGGTCTGCATCGGCAAACCATCTGGTTTTCAGCGCGGTGTCGACAGCTTGCCGCTTATAGGCCCGCAAGCCATGGGACAGGGCTTCAAGACCGTTTCTTGCATCGGCCACAAGCGACAGCGAGCCATGTTTGTGACTGTCATAAGGTTGGACATTGAGCGACATCAGCTTGCGTTCAGGATGCTTGAACAGCGCCCATGAACCGGTCGTAAAATCCTGAAATCGCGTGCCGACGCCGATTACCAGATCGGCTTCCGCCGCGATGGCATTCGCACAATCCGCGCCCGTCACGCCGACAGGGCCGAAATTCAGTGGATGATCCCACGGCAAGGCGGATTTGCCCGCCTGTGTTTCGATGACGGGTACGCCATGTTTCTCGGCGAAGCTTTGAAGGGCCGCATGCGCACCGGAATAGTGCACGCCGCCGCCTGCGACGATCACAGGTCTTTGCGCAGCCTGAACCGCGGCAATGGCATCGGCTAGTTCGTGGGCATCGGGTGGCGGACGCCGCCAATGCCAGACTTTCGGCACAAAAAACTCTTCCGGCCAGTCATGGGCCTGTGCCTGCACATCCTGGCAGAATGACAGTGTGACCGGGCCGCAATCGGCGGGGTCAGTCATGGTGCGAAAGGCGCGAGGCAGGGCTGTCAGAAGCTGTTCGGGTCGGGTGATGCGGTCGAAATAGCGGCTCACGGGGCGGAAGCAATCATTGACGGTCATGGTGCCGTCGTTGAAATCCTCGATCTGCTGGAGAACCGGGTCGGGGCCGCGATTGGCGAAGACATCGCCGGGGATGAGAAGCACTGGCAACCGGTTGACATGGGCGAGGGCCGCCGCAGTCACCATATTCGTTGCGCCAGGACCAATGGACGATGTGACGGCGCAGGCGCGCCTGCGGCCAAGCTGCTTGGTATAGGCTATGGCCGCATGTGCCATGGTCTGCTCATTCTGGCCACGCCATGTCGGCAATTGATCGCGGACGCCATAGAGCGCTTCACCAATGCCCGCCACATTGCCATGACCGAAAATGGCCCAGACACCGGCGAGGAAGGTTTCCCCATCCGGCGTCATCTGGTTTGCCAGATAGCGCACCAGCGCCTGCGCGGCGGTCAGTCGTATGGTTTTCATGTCTCCTCCCAGAGCATTTTATTCAGCGCCTGCGCACTTTGTCCCAGACATCGCACAGGCGGCGATAGCGAGCGGCCATGTCCGTTACGGCATCCCCGTCGCTGATGGCGCCGCTCAGCCATTTGCGGGCGGCATCGCCGAAGATGGTGCGCCCCACTGCGAAACCTTTCACGAGATCAAAGCCTGCCGCAACCTTGAGGCTTTGTTCAAGCTCTTCCGCTGGCGCGTCGAGACCCAGAACCACTATACCACGCGTATGCGGGTCGTTGCGGGTGATGGCCTCGCAGGCATTGGCCCAGGCGGCCCTAGTTTTCATGGGCTCCAGTTTCCACCAGTCGGGACAAACGCCGATCTGGTAGAAACGCTCGATCACTTTCGCCGTGGTCGTGTCATCGACAGGTCCGGCCTTGGAAGGGATCACTTCCAGAAGAAACTCCAGCCGGTTGCGGCGGGCAGCAGCGAAGAGCCGTGCCACGGTTTCTTCCTGCTGGCGCTTCATGTCGTCCGTATCTTGCGGATTATAGAAGCAGAGCAGTTTTACCACATGCTCGACCGGCCATTCGACAAGCGAGCCGCAATCGGGGCCCAGTTCCGGTTCAAGTTTCAGCGGGCGCGAGCCCGGCCATTCGGTGGGGCGTCCGATCCACAAGCCGCTGCCCGCAGCTTTGTAAAGTGCATCGCGTCCCAGCCGCCCGTCGCATAATATACCATACCCGCTTTGGCTGTCCGCAACCTTCAAGGCAGCATCCAGGCACAACTGTTTGAAGTCGCTTATCTTCTCGATACTCGCGCCGGCCTCTGCCGCCATTTCCTCAAGCTGGATGCGATGGTCGAAGGCGAATACGCGCATATGCGGCCAGTCGCCATTGCGGTTGGTGGACCAGTGTACCTGTTCCAGTGCCGCATCCTTGCGCAAAGCCTTGTTGCGAATGCCGGTTTCGAAGAAATATTGCAGCTCTTCCCAGCTTGGATAGGCGGGCGTACAGCCATGGCGGGAAACGGCGAATGCGCCGCAGGCATTGGCGAATTTCAGGCTGGTCGGCCAGTCTTCACCTTTGAGCCAGCCGCGCAGCAGGCCGGACATGAAGCCGTCGCCCGCGCCAAGCACATTGAAAACCTCGATGGGAAAGCCCTGTCCGCTTTGTCCCTTGTCGAGGTTGTCTGGAATACCGCCTTCAAAAACCACGGCACCCATCGGCCCGCGCTTGCAGACGAGGGCCGCCTTCGAGACTTTGCGCACGGCTTTCAACGCTTCCAGCGTGTCGGTCGAGCCGCCCGCGATGTGGAATTCTTCTTCCGTGCCGACGATGAGATCGAAAAGATGCAGAGTGGATTGCAGCTTGGCGGTGACGGCGGCGGATTCGATGAAGCGGTTCTCCCCGTCGCCATGGCCGGACAGGCCCCATAGATTGGGCCGGTAGTCGATGTCGAGTGCGGTGCGGCTTCCGTTTTCTCGCGCGAGCCGCAAGGCTTTCAGGACGGCGGCTTCCGTACGTGGATGCGACAGATGTGTCCCGGTGGCGAGGACGCAGCCGGCTTCAGCGATGAAGGCAGGATCGATGTCGTCTTCGCAAAGCGCCATGTCAGCGCAGTTCTCGCGATAGAAGATCAGCGGAAAATGTTCCTGATCGCGAATGCCCAGGATAACGAGCGCTGTCAGCCTTTCGGGGTCGGTTACGATTCCGCGCGTATCCACGCCTTCCCGATCCAGTTCACGCAGCAGAAAACGCCCCATATGCTCATCGCCGACACGGGTAATGAGTGCGGATTTGAGGCCGAGTCGTGCCGTACCCGTGGCAATATTGGTGGGCGAACCGCCGACATATTTATTGAAGGAGGCCATGTCTTCCAGAAGGCCGCCAATCTGCGCGCCGTAGAGATCCACCGAAGACCGGCCAATCGTGATCAAGTCCAGCCGCTTCACTCTTATCCTCCCTCGGCGTTTCCGCTTTTCGTTATAGCCGCAGTATCTATGCGTGCGATTCTCCATGCATAGCAGTTATTCCATTTGAGATTAAAATAGATTTATTATTCTATTTCAACTGAAAAATGGAATACCCGCTGCCAGCTAGCGGGATTGCCGCGCGGTTCCGACAGCGACGGCAAGCGTGATGGCGAGACATAGCGTTGCAGACAGGGAACGGAAGGCACCGAAATCCACTTCCGAGACCAGCAGGGTCTGGCGGGAGAGCTTGCTCAGCGGACTGACGATCGTATCGGTGATACCCACGACATCGATTCCGCGCGCAGCGGCGGCTTCGGTCATGGCGACGGTTTCGGACGAATAGGGGGAAAAGGTGATTGCCAGCAGCACGTCGCCCTTGCGTAAGGCATGCAGATTTTCGAGTTTGCCGACCGCACTGTGCAGCATGGCGGGGACCTGCATTTTTTCCAGTGCATAGGCGAGATAGCTTGCGACGGGAAAGGCGCGGCGTATGCCAACGATATGGATTGTTTCGGCGCCAGCCAATAGTTCGACCGCCTTTTCCAGTGCTTCCGGTTCAATGGTCTTCAGCAGACCTTCGAGCGAGGTGCGGCCCGCTTCGGCAAATTCAGCCAGAAGGGCAGGCGCGCTGCCCGCCGCCGTCTCGCGCAGATGCTCAAGCCTTGTGGAATAATCCGGCCAGCCGCCTGCATAGGATTCACGAAAAAGCTTCTGCATTTCCGAAAAGCCGGAAAAGCCGAGAATCTGGCAGAAACGCATGAAGGCAGAGCTTTGAACGCCCGCGCCTTCCGCCATTTCAGCCACGGTGGATACGGCGATGCGATCCTGATTGGCGGCAACGAAATCGGCACATTGCTTCAGGCGCTTGGGCAGACGGTCAGAGACTTCCAGCAGCCTTGCTTCGAACTCCTTGATGCTGGAAGGTGTAGGGAATTGTGCGGGGGCGGAATCCATTGCTGTCCTTTCAAAACCGTCTCTTGACAATCTTTATGTCACATTCTAGCAAAATAGAATAAATATTCCATAGCGCATCGAGATTTCTCCCAAATATGTGGGGAACGGATGGCGCGGAATAGCAAAGACAGTCTCGCTGGCCAACTGCGAGGGGCCATTTTCTGGGAGGATGAAGGCAATGGTGACACGTCTGGCGCTGCTCGGTGCGGGTCGTATCGGTAAGGTTCATGCGGGCGCGATCGCATCCGACCGCCGTGCCAGACTGGTCGCGGTCGCCGATGCCAATCAGGATGCGGCGAAGGCAATCGCCGATGCATCGGGCGCCGAAGTGCGCGCGATTGAAGATATCGAAAAAGCCAATGATGTGGACGCGGTGCTGATCTGTACACCCACCAACACCCATGCGGATCTTATCGAGCGTTTTGCCCGCGCCGGCAAGGCGGTTTTTTGCGAAAAGCCGATTGATCTCGATATTGCCCGTGTCCGTGTCTGCCTGAAGGTGATCGAGGATACGGGTGCCAGCGTGATGCTTGGCTTCAACCGTCGTTTCGATCCGCATTTTGCCGCCGTGCGCAAGGCGATCGATGACGGGCGCATCGGTAATGTGGAAATGGTCACGATCACCAGCCGTGATCCCGGCGCGCCGCCTGCCGATTATATCAAGGTTTCGGGCGGCATCTTCCGCGACATGACCATTCATGATTTCGACATGGCGCGGTTCCTGCTGGGCGAGGAAATCGAAAGCGTTTCGGCGTCAGCCTCCGTGCTGGTCGATCCAAAAATCGGCGAGCTGGGCGACTTTGACAGCGCAAGCGTCATCCTGACGACCCCGTCAGGCCGCCAATGCGTTATTTCCAATTCGCGCCGCGCATCCTACGGTTACGATCAGCGCATAGAGGTGCATGGTTCGCTGGGCGCGGTTTCCGCCGAAAACCAGCGGCCCGTCTCCATCGAAGTCGCTTCAAAAGATGGGTACAACCGTCCGCCATTGCATGATTTTTTCATGACGCGCTATACGGCGGCATATGCGGCTGAAATCGGTTCGTTCATAGATGCTCTCGACGGCGGCAAGGCTCCATCGCCTTCTGCCCGAGACGGCTTGCAGGCACTTGCACTCGCGGAAGCGGCTCTGCGCTCGGTCAAGGAAGGCCGCACCGTTAAAGTTGCGGAAGTTCTTGCGTAAGGAGCCAATTTCATTTGCCTTTTGCCGCGATCGGCTGCGATATGCGGAACATGGCCTATGAGTTAGACAATCTGCCGCTGCAAGACCTTTTCATGCCTGTGAGCAGCGCGACAGCGGCGCTGGCGAGGCTCGACGAGCGGCTGGCGCGTTCTCCCATTCGTGACGGGATGTTGCAGCGCATGCATATGCATGATGCTGTCGCATCCATGTGGCTCGAGGGTGAACTGGTGCATATGGAAGATCTCGTTCTGCACGATGCACTTATGGACAGCCGTATGCCGAGCCATGCGCTGACCATTGCCCATGCAGTTTTGCGCATGCGCAGGCAGATCAGCGGTCGCTCCGCCAGTTGGGCGTTGAGCCCAACGGGCATGCAGCAGTTGCTGGGACGCAATCTGGATGTAGCGCCTGCAAGGGAGATCGATCGCTCCGATTCTGAAGACGATGGCGATGATCCGCTGCTCGACGATATCGATGCACTGCTGGCGCGCACCGACGCGCTTCTGGAAGGCGTGGTCACGGAAGCGCGCAAGCCGGATACGGCTGACCGCGACGCGCTGCTTTATGATGACGACTGGGACGAAGATGCACGGTTGCAGGAATGGCGGGATTGTTTTGCGGCAACCGCCCATCTGCCGCCGCTCTTGCGAGCGACAATCATGCACGATGCATGGTTCTCACTGGAGGTGGTGCAGCGTTCCTCATGGATCGGCAGGCTTCTGACCGCAGCTTTCCTGCGGCAGTCGGGTATTGCGGCAAACCACCTTCCGGCGATCAGCCTCGGTCTGCGGTCGAAGCGGCCCGATGAGCGACGGTCGCCCAACCGGTTGATCCGTTTGAAGACTTTCTTGTCTGCCATTGAGGAGGCAGCGGAAGTCAGTATGAAAGAGCATGATCGTCTGATGCTTGCGCGTGAGCAGATGCAGCGCAAGCTGAAGGGCAGGCGCTCCAATTCACGCCTGCCACAATTAATGGAGCTGATCCTGCGCAGTCCACTGGTTTCAAGCCAGATCGTCGAGAAAGAATTGCAGGTCACGCAGCAGGGAGCGCTCAAGCTGATTGCAGAGCTTAATCTGCGCGAGATCACCGGTCGCGGGCGGTTTCGTGCCTGGGGCGTGCTCTAAATTTTCCTCATGCAATTGTCGCGCAGGTGGTTTGCAAAGAGCTGAAATTCTGCGCGCCGCGCGGCATTGGGGCGCCAGACGAGCACGAGTGACCGGTAATTGTGCTGGCCCTCATAAGGGACGATACTGAGTTCAGTCCCGCGTGTCACACCTGCCTTGACTGCAATCTCGGGCAGAAGCGTTACGCCCATGCCGAATTCGACCAGCTGCACCAGCGTCATGATGCTGGTGGCGTGCACGTCACCGCTCATCTGCGTGGGTTTCGAGCCGATGGCAGTCATCACATGTTCGCGCAGGCAATGCCCGGTTTCGAGCAAGAGGAAAGGCTGGTCCTGAAGGTCGCTCGCATCCACCCGGTCGCGGTTGGCCAGCGCGTGGTCCCGCCGCACCGCCAGAAAAAACGGATCGCGGCCAATTTCCGCCACCTCGAATTCGTCAAGATCATAAGGGTGGGCGACAAGGGCCGCATCCAGAGAACCCGAACGCAGGCTGTCCAGCAGTGGCCGTGTAAGGCCCTCGCGCACGGTCAACTGAAGCTCGGGGAAGGTCCCGGCGGTCGCAGGCAGAATTTTCGGCAGCAGAAATGGCGCAATGGACGGGATGATACCCATGCGCAGTCGTGTGGTCAGTGGACGTTCTGCCTGACGGGCATGTTCCGGCAGCTCTTCAATCAGGGCGACGATGTCGCGGGCGCGGGCGAGAAAATCCTCACCAGCGGGAAGCAATTGCATGCGCCGCCCCGTGCGATCGATAAGCGTAACGCCGAGCTCGGCTTCAAGCGCCTGAATGGCTGCACTCAATGTGGATTGCGTTACGCCAACCGTGTCCGCTGCCCGCGAAAATGAGCCAGCATGAACAAGCGCGAGAAAATAATGGAGTTGACGCACACTGATATTGAGCATGGAATCGAGTATCTGCCTTATCGCTAAAAACGATGATAATGATCGCTTTAATCGCTTTGACCGATGGAGGCAAGATGGCTATAACCGACTCGCAAGCGGGAAATTCTGAAGCTTCTGAATTTTCTGCATAACATTTGAATTTTACAGGTAGGTTTTAAAATGCTCGGTATCGGCGACAAGCTTCCTTCTTTCAAGGTAACCGGTGTAAAGCCCGGCTTCAATTTCCACGAAGAAAACGGCGTTTCGGCATTTGAAGAATTGACCGAACAGAGCTTCGAAGGCAAGTGGAAGGTCATCTTCTTCTACCCGAAGGATTTCACCTTCGTATGCCCGACGGAAATCGCTGAATTTGCCCGTCTGGCTTCGGATTTCGAAGATCGTGATGCGGTTGTTCTCGGCGGCTCGACCGACAACGAATTCGTAAAGCTCGCATGGCGTCGCGACCACAGCGACCTCGACAAGCTGCCGATCTGGTCCTTCGCTGACACCAACGGTTCGCTGGTTGACGGTTTGGGTGTTCGCTCGCCGGATGGCGTTGCGTATCGCTACACCTTCGTTGTCGATCCTGACAACACCATTCAGCACGTCTATGCGACCAACCTCAATGTTGGCCGCGCGCCGAAGGACACGCTGCGCGTGCTCGACGCTTTGCAGACCGATGAGCTGTGCCCATGCAACCGCGAAGTCGGTGGCGAGACGCTCAAGGCTGCCTGATCGGCCCGACGGTTTTACGGAAAGGCGGGTTAATGCCCGCCTTTCTTTTGTCCTGCAACAAGAAAAGAGGGTTCCATGTCGATTGATGACCTGAAGTCAAGAATTCCGGATTTCGCCAAGGATGTCCGTCTTAATCTGTCTTCCATGGCGAGCGATGAAACGCTGACATCGCAGCAGAAATACGGCCTGTTCGTAGCCTGCGCCATTGCTTCGCGCAATGCCGATGTGCGCAAGGCGTTTGTCGCTGAAGCAGCCTCCAAGGTCGATGCATCCGTCATTCAGGCGGCCAAGTCGGCAGCGTCGATCATGGGTATGAACAATATCTATTATCGTTTCGTACATCTGGCCACCAACAAGGATTACCGCACCATGCCGGCCAAGCTGCGCATGAACGTGATCGGCAATCCGGGGGTCGACAAGCTTGACTTCGAACTCTGGTCGCTGGCTGTTTCGGCCATCAATGGCTGCGGCATGTGCATCGATGCGCATGAAGATGTATTGCGCAAGGCAGGCGTTACGACGGAAACGATTCAGGCGGCTGTGCGTTTCGCATCGATCATCCAGTCGGTTGCCATTGCACTTGAAGCGGCTGACGTCGAATAAACACGCTTTTCTCAGGCATGATGAAAAGCCCGCGCGGATCGCTCCGCGCGGGCTTTTTTGATTGCTGCTATCTCGGATCAATCCTTGTGCTTGAAGGTGATGAAGCCAAAGCCGATCAACGATATGACCGCGGCAAACACCATATAGTAGCCGACATAGTTGAATCCATAATTGGTCGCGAGCCAGGTGGCGATATAAGGCGCAAGCGATGCACCGAGAATGCCTGCCAGGTTGAAGGCGAGCGACGCCCCCGTATAGCGCACCGCCGTCGGGAAAGGCTCGGCCAGAACAGCGCCGATCGGACCATAAGTCATACCCATCAGTGCAAAACCGATGATGAGGAAGGTGAGGACGCCCGGTGTGCCGGCCGCGAAAAGCGGAGCCATGGCGAAACCATAAGCACCGATCAGCAGGGAAACGACGACCATGGTGAAGCGCATTCCGCAACGATCCGACATGAGCGCAGCAATGGGAATGAACAGGCCGAAAAAGACTACGCCAACCATCTGGAGAACCAGGAATTCCTCCCGGCTATAACCGAGCGCACGTGTGCCCCAGCCGAGTGAAAACACTGTCATCAGATAGAACAGCACAAAGGTTGCCATGGCACCAATGGTGCCCAGGAAAAGGCTCATCTTGTACTTTTTGAACAGCACTGCGGCTGGAACCGACACACGTTCGGCTTTGTCTATGGCCTTCTGGAACTCCGGCGTTTCAGCAATACGCAAGCGGATGAAAAGGCCGACGGCTACGAGAATGGCGCTGGCAATGAATGGAATACGCCATCCGAAGGCGAAGAACTGTTCGTCGGTCAGCGTTTCAGCCAGAAGCAGGAAAACACCCGTTGCGAGGATGAAGCCGACAGGTGCGCCGAGCTGCGGAAACATGCCGTACCAGGTGCGTTTGCCTTCCGGTGCGTTTTCGGTCGCGAGCAGAACGGCACCGCCCCATTCGCCCCCGAGCCCGAGGCCCTGGCCGAGACGGCAAAGCGCCAGCAGAAGCGGCGCGACAACGCCGATCGATTCATAGGTCGGCAGGAAACCGATGGCGACCGTCGAAAGCCCCATTGTCATGAGTGCGGCAACCAGCGTTGCCTTGCGGCCGATCTTGTCGCCGAAGTGACCGAAAATCGCAGCACCGATCGGGCGTGCGAAAAAGGCGATGGCAAAGGTTGCGAAGGATTGCAGCAGCGCGGAATTGCCGTCGCTTGCCGGGAAAAAAAGATGCGGGAATACGATTACCGCAGCCGTTGCATAAATATAGAAATCGAAGAATTCGATGGTCGTGCCGATCATGCTTGCGGTCAAGACACGACGCACGGAATTTGCCTGTGGGGCAACCGCTTGAGCGACAGTCATTGTTTCATATCCATTTTGGCGGGCCGTCGGAGTTTGGGAGGAGGCCCGAGATCAGGCTTCTTTAAAGCCACGGAATACAAAATCGCAAGTGGAAAAGGGCTTTTGCGTAATTTTGTGAGTTCGAATGCGTTGGTTTCGAAAGAAAAGCGAAGATTCGCGGTTTTCGGAGAGAACTGCGTTCCGGGCCTTTCAATTGCCGCAAGCCCTGTCTAAATGTGTTTGTGCGCATGTTGCCGGTTGGGCGGCATGCCAGCTTTTGGAAACGGCAATGCATTTGAGAAAGCGCAGGATCAGCTTGAGCGTCCGGGGGCATTCGGTTCTCCGGTTGCCTTCGCATATGCTGGTCGCGGTATTCTCATTCCTGTTTCTGGTATCCTCCCAGCTTTGCTATGCGATGGCGCATGACATGCCCGCCATGCCGGGTGATATCGTGCATGGCGACGGTTGGCTGTCATAGTGGAACCCGGCAGGCCGGTGGCCTGATGGCGCAGCCGCATCATGCGGACCAGTCTGCGCCCATAGATCACGGGGCAAAGCCGCCAGCCGCATGCGTCATGATGACGTGTGGCTGTCTTGTGCAAATGAGCGCCGATCTGAGTGCCTCCGCACCCATTCAGGATTTTGGCCTGCCGCCACTCGTTGCTGCCCTGGACGGCAGCGCGCCGCATGGCGTGCTCAGACCACCAATATTTATTCAGGCTTGATCACGAAAAACGCCACCGGTTTCGCCGGCGGCAAGGATGATTATTGTCTGGAGATTTATCATGACCGGAATTACACGCCGCCGCCTGCTGACGCTCGGAGCAGGAGCGGCTTTCATGACAGCCATTCGGCCGTTTGACGCTTTTGCGCAAGATGCCCACCAGCACATGAACCACGGGGCTGCGTCTTCCGCAGCCAAGGCGCAAGCGCTGCCGCTGCCGCCCTTGCTGGAGCCGGATGCATCTGGCTTGGTGCGTCTCAAGGTAGCCAAAGGGCGGCATGCCTTTACGGAAGGCAGCGAAGCGGCTTCCGCCGGTATCAATAGCGCCTATCTCGGCCCCGTCATTCGTCTGAAGAATGGCGAGACGGTCACGCTTGCGGTAGAGAATGACATGGATGAGGAAACGACCCTGCATTGGCATGGGCTTTTCGTGCCGTCCGTGCTCGATGGCGGACCTCATAATGTCATAGCCGCTGGAAAAAGCTGGGAGCCGAAAGTTACGGTTAGCCAGCCTGCGTCGTTCAACTGGTTTCATCCTCATTTGCATGGCGACACGGCGCGACAGGCGCATATGGGTATTGCCGGGCTGATGATCGTCAGCGACGGCCAGGATCGTGAGCGCGGACTGCCGGAAAATTATGGTGTTGACGATATTCCGCTGGTGCTTCAGGACCGCCGCATAATTGAGGGCGATAATGTTTATCAGCCTGATATCATGGATCTCATGCATGGGTTTCGCGGCGACAGGCTGATCGTCAATGGCGTTATCGCGCCGGAAGCCCGCGTGCCTGCCGCTATCGTGCGCCTGCGTATTCTCAATGGCGCCAATGCCCGCAATTTCCATGTCCGGTTCAGCGATGACCGGCCTTTGCATGTCATTGCATCCGATGGCGGGTATATCGGCAGGCCCGAGCCTGTCGGACGGCTGGTTCTCAGCCCCGGCGAGCGCTACGAAGTGCTGGTTGATTTTTCGCAAGGCACAGAGCCGGTCGATCTTCTGACCTATGGTGACGATTCCGGCGGCGACGACATGCATCTTATGCGCTTCGCCATCGACAAGGCGTTGAAGGGCGGCGCTGACAAGCTTCCGGCCAAGCTGGATGGCCCGGATGCGCCGGATGAAAAGCTTTCGGTTCGCAGGCGTTCGTTCTTCTTCGATGAACGCATGGCCGAGAACATGAAGCTCATGATGCAGAAGCCTGCTGATGATCCGCATGCCGGACATGATATGGGCAATATGGACATGAGCGCCATGCAGGGCAGGGCGATGGACCACGATATGCACGGCGGCAGAAGCGCTGCGGATGCCGGGCCTGCGCTCAATGCGCTGACGTCCGGCGTTCAGATGGCGATTGCGGACAAGCCCTTCGACATGGATCGCATCGATGTCGAGGCAAAGCTTGGCTCATGGGAAATCTGGGAATTATCGACCAGAGAGATGCCGCATCCGTTCCATATCCATGGTGCTTCGTTCCGCATTTTGTCACTGAACGGCAAGGCGCCGCCTGCCCATCAGACGGGCTGGAAGGATACGGCGCTTATCGACGGGAAGGCCGAGCTGCTCGTGCATTTCGACCGCGAGGCAGCGCACAGCCATCCCTTCATGTTCCATTGCCATGTGCTGGAGCATGAAGATGTGGGTATGATGGCGCAGTTTGTGACCGTCTGAGTTTGCACGAGATTGCGCGGCGAGCGGATGCCCGCCGCGCACCAGATAAATGTGAACGCCAATATTCGAACAATTTGTGCTGTGGCGCATTAACTGCTCATGACGTAACTCTATTCTTATGAGGAGAAGACGATGCGGTCCTTGTTTCTGGCTTCAGCGATTGTGTTCATGGCATCGCCGGTTCTGGCCGATGGGCTCAGCGTGAAAATGTATGAGGCTTTGCCGACAGGGCAGGGCAAGGAAATCGGAACGGTTTCGATTTCCCAGAGCGGTGACGGACTTCAGTTCACGCCCCAGTTGAAGGGTTTGCCAGCTGGCGAACATGGTTTCCATATTCATGAGAACGCCAGTTGCGCGCCTGCCGAAAAGGATGGCAAGACCGTAGCTGCACAGGCTGCGGGCGGTCATTATGACCCCAGTAATTCCGGGCATCATATGGGGCCGGAAGGCGAGGGCCATCTTGGCGATCTACCTGCATTGAAAGCCAGTGCCGAAGGGGCAGTGACCGATAGTGTGGTTGCTCCGCGTCTCAAATCGCTGGACGAAGTCAAGGCGCGCGCGCTGATGATCCATATCGGCGGCGATAATTATTCCGACGAGCCGAAGCCGCTTGGCGGCGGTGGCGCCCGGTTTGCCTGCGGGGTGATCGAGTAGCGCAAAGCAAGGGAACTAACCCCAGTTTTCGATACGGATTTTCGAGCCATCCGAAAAACGCGAAATGTGGAATGGCGATGGATCGACCACCGGCGTCTCGCCGCTGACGATGTCGGCCACCAGCCGTCCCGCGCCGGGGCCAATGCCGAAACCATGCCCGGAAAAGCCGGTGGCGACGATAAGGCCCGCGACGCCCGGTATAGGCGAAATCACCGGAATGACATCCGGCATCGTGTCGATGAGCCCCGCCCATTCCTGCGCGATCGTGGCGGACGCAAACGACGGCAGGGCCTGTTTCAACTGGGCAAGAACCTGCGTATTGGCTGCGTGGTGCGGCTTGGGGTCGAGGGTGCGGATGTTCTCGAACACCGAAACCTCGTCCGCCGAGCGAAGCTTCCACTGGAATGCTTCCTCGAAGAAGCGTTCGCCGAAACGAAAGCGCAATGAGCGCCATTCGGTCGAAAGCGATGGGATGAAATCGCGGAAAAAGCGAAAACTGTCCGGGACAATATCGGCAATCGAACCGCTAAGACTCGCCACCGTATAGCCGCCGTCAAGGCGCTTGCGCAGTGCGAAATCCGAGAAGGCGATGGCAGGCTCCACATGGGCCTCGATCGGCGCGGTACGGAAAACCGATGCGCGGACTTTAAGCTGCGGCAGGTGGGTGTCAAAAGCCGACATTATCAGCCGCGACCAGGCGCCGCCCGCGACTACAACCGCCTCGCAACCCACACGGCCCTTCTCGGTCAGCACCGCCGTAACGCGGCCATTGCTGGTTTCGATACCGCGTACTGCGCAATTCTGCATGATGACGGCGCCGTCGTCCTGTGCCTTGGCGGCGATGGCCGGAACGGCCTTTTGCGGTTCGGCGCGGCCATCCAGCGGGGTTATCATGCCGCCTTTCAGGCGCCGGGTCAGACCGGGGGCAAGTGCCTCCGCCTGCTGGCCATCAAGCAAATTCGTCTCGATGCCGTGCTCGCGGGCGATGCTGATCCATTCGGCGAAACGTTCGACTTCAGCTTCCTTTTCCGCAGTGTAGGCAATGCCGGTCACGCGGAACCCCGTTTCGCGCCCCGTTCGTTCATTCATGCCTTCCCACAGACGCATGCTTTCGACGATCAGCGGCATTTCACGGCTGTCACGTCCGGTGCGGCGGCACCAGCCCCAGTTGCGGCTGGATTGTTCGCCGGCGATCTCGCCTTTTTCGAAAAGCGCGACGGGAATCCCACGTTCGGCCAGAAAAAGGGCGGTTGAAACACCGATCACGCCGCCGCCGATAATGGCGATTCTGGTTTCGCGCGGCAAGCTTTCGGCTGTCGCCACCTTATCCGTGACCGGCCCCATGCTTATTCTCCTGCAATGCAATCGGGTATGTGGAAGCGGGCAGAACATGGCGTGGTTTTCGTTCGCAATCAACCGGATGCAGCGGAAATTGGCGCTTGTGTGAACGATTAATATAGATTCTTGAGGTGGCCGGTCTTGTTTTGGTGGCGTTCCGGTCAAACTGGCTCTATATGCGGCTGAACAGCAAATTGAAACTTCGGCCTGGCATATGGATGCACGCTATCAATATGACGAACGGGACGGGCAGACAGTGCAGTCGGGCCCGGCGCTGACGCTTTCGGGCATCCGGCGTCAGTTCGGAAATATTCGTGCGCTCAACAATGTCTCGCTGGAGGTACAGGCGGGCGAGATCATCTGCCTCGTCGGTCACTCCGGTTGCGGCAAGACTTCTATGCTGCGCATCATTGCCGGTATCGACGCGCCAGATGACGGCGAACTGGCGATGGGCGGCAAGACGCTCGTCTCCCCCTCCGTTTTCATTGAACCGGAAAAACGTAATATCGGAGTGGTCTTTCAGGACTACGCCCTGTTTCCACATCTGACGGTTCGCGAAAATGTGCTTTTCGGTCTGCGCAGGCTGCGCCGCGATGCCGCCGATGAAAGAACGCGGGAACTGCTTGATCTTGTCGGTCTGGCTGCAATGGCCGACCGTTATCCGCACATGCTTTCGGGCGGCGAGCAGCAGCGTATCGCTTTGATACGCGCCCTGGCACCCAAGCCGCATCTTCTGCTGATGGACGAGCCTTTTTCCAATCTGGACCGCGGATTGCGCGCCAGGGTGCGTCGCGAGACGGTGGCTTTGCTACGCGAGCTTGGCACTACGGCCGTCATCGTGACGCATGAGGCAGAAGAGGCGCTGTCCACGGGGGACCGGGTGGTTCTGATGCGCTCAGGCGAAATCGTGCAAAGCGGAACCGCACGTGACCTGCATGACAGGCCATCAAGTCGTTATGCCGCCGACTTCTTCTGCGATTTCAACGTTATATCGGGCGAAGTGAAGGGCGGAAACGTGCAAACGCCATTTGGCGCCTTCAAGGCCCCGCAATCCATGCAATCTGCCAGTGCAGCCGCTGTCTACCTGCGTCCTTGCGATCTGCATATCGTGGCGGATGAAGCGGCGCTGGCCGGAGATGTGCGCTGCCTTATCGAGATGCGGACGTTCCTTGGTGAAGCGGAAGAGCTTGTCATTCATGCCGATGGCGTGCCGTCGCGGCTGCGTCTTCGCACGGCGGCGCGGATTCCCGCATCCACCAACCATGTCTTCGTGCGTTTCAATCGCGATAAGGCGCTGATTTTCCCCAGCTGATTTCTGGTGCCCAGCTTTTGGGTCACAAGAGCAATTGACCGGTTCACGCAGCGCTTATATAACTTGATTAGGACGCTCATAATTTAGATTGGAATTATTCCAAACGGAGGTAAGATGCCCATGCTCGCGCGTACAGGACTGGCTCTGGTTGCAGCGACATTTCTCTCAAGTGCAGCTTCTGCCGACGAGGTGAACATTTATACGACGCGTGAACCGGGTCTCATCCAGCCCCTGCTCGACGCGTTCAAGGATTCGACAGGCATTACGGTCAATACAGTGTTTCTGAAGGATGGTCTTGCCGAGCGCGTTGCCTCTGAAGGCGAAAGCTCGCCTGCCGACATTCTGATGACGGTGGATGCCGGTAATCTGGTCGATCTCGCCGAGAAGGGCCTGACCCAGCCGGTCGAATCCAAGGCGCTGAATGAAGCCGTTCCCGAGCAACTGCGGGACGCCAAGGGCAACTGGTATGCGCTTTCGATGCGCGCCCGTGTGGTTTATGCGGCCAAGGATCTCGATCTCGACGCCATCAATTACGAAGATCTGTCCGATCCGAAGTGGAAGGGCAAGCTCTGCATTCGTGCCGGCCAGCATCCTTACAACACCGCGCTTTTCGCCGATTACATCGCCCATCATGGCGTTGAGAAGACCGAAGAATGGCTGACGGGCCTCAAGGCCAATCTTGCGCGCAAGGCCGCAGGCGGGGATCGGGACGGGGCCAAGGACATTGTCGGTGGTATTTGCGATATCGCTGTCGCCAATTCCTATTATGTCGGCCTGATGCGTTCGGGCAAGGGCGGTGACGAACAGAAAACTTGGGGCGAGGGCATCAAGGTTATCCTGCCGACATTCAAGGATGGCGGCACACAGGTCAACATCAGCGGCGCCGCAGTTGCAAAATACGCTCCTCATAAAGAGGAAGCCGTGAAGCTTCTGGAATATCTCGTTTCGGATGAGGCCCAGCAGCTCTATGCCAAGGCCAATTTCGAATATCCTGTGAAGCCGGGCGCACTGCTCGACCCGATTGTTGAATCTTTTGGCGAACTGAAAATCGACAATGTTCCGCTGACTGAAATCGTGAGCCATCGCAAACAAGCAAGCGAACTGGTCGACAAAGTCGGGTTCGACAACTAAAGCAACGGTCGAATTGTATCAAATGACGCCGGTGCAGTGATGCGCCGGCGTTGCAATATGAGAAAGCCATGAGCGAGACATCAGTAACAGCGCGAAAGACGTTTCTTCGTCCCGTCCGGGCCGGTCGCGTCTGGCTGTGGTCGTCTGGCTTGATTGCGATGCTGGTTCTCCTGCCTGTCCTTGCGCTGGTTCAGGAGGCTTTGCAGGGGTCGTCCGGGCTTTGGCAGCATCTTTTTTCAACCCTTTTACCCACCGCTTTCGTCGATACGGTTGTTTTGCTGCTGGGCGTCGGGCTCATCGCGGCGATGCTCGGCACGTCCACCGCCTGGCTGGTGACGGCTTATGATTTTCGCGGTCGGGCCGTCCTCGAATGGGCGCTGCTTCTGCCGCTCGCGGTTCCAACCTATATCGTGGCCTATGCCTATCTCGATATTCTCCACCCCATCGGGCCGGTGCAGGGTGCCATTCGCTTTTTGCTTGGCTATGATAATCCGCGCCAATTCCGCCTGCCCGATATCCGGTCGATGGCAGGCTGCATCGTGCTTCTGGGCTTTGTTCTCTATCCTTATGTCTATATTCCGACGCGGGCGATGTTTCTCACGCAATCGGCAAGCCTGATCGATGCCGCGCGCACATTGGGTGTCAGCCGCAGAAGCATCTTCTGGCGCGTGGCGTTGCCACTGGCGCGCCCGGCTGTCGCAGTCGGCGTCAGCCTCGCGCTGATGGAAACGCTGAACGACATCGGCGCGGCTGAATTTCTGGGCGTCAGAACGCTGACCGTCTCCATCTACACGACATGGATCACGCGTTCCGACCTTCCGGGCGCGGCGCAGCTGGCGTTGGCGCTTCTTCTGCTGGTGGTCGCACTCGTCTCGCTCGAACGCTGGGCGCGCCGCAAACAGCGTTTCGCTTCCAATATACGGCATTCGCGCGGTTTCGAACCATCGAAGGTGAGCGCGCTCAAAGGGTTGTCACTTTTTGCGCTGGGTGCGATGCCGGTCGTTATCGGTTTCATTCTGCCTGCCACCTATCTCGTCAATGAAGCGGTAAAGCGCATGCGCTTTGCAGGCATTTCGCCACGTCTGGCGGGAGAAGCCGTCAATACAGTCGTACTGGCATCCACCGCTACTGTGTCAGTGTTGATTTGCGGAATGCTGGTCGCCTATGCGGTGCGGCTTTTCCCCGGAGCGGTATCGCGCTGGTTCTATCGCCTTTCGACCATGGGTTACGCCGCGCCGGGCACAGTGATCGCTATCGGAATTCTGGTCGTTTCGGGGGTGTTCGACCGTCTGCTCAATCAGGTTTCGATGCAGTTTTTCGGCGTGTCTGCCGGGTTGGTGCTGATCGGCACCGGCGCGGCGGTCGTCTACGCTTATGTTGCGCGATTTCTGGCCATTTCCGCCGGCGGAATCGATGCGGGGCTGGAACGTATCCCTCTGTCGCTCGATCATGCCTCGCGCACTCTGGGCCGCAGCGTGACGGCGACTTTCCGCTCCATCCACCTGCCGCTCTCACGAACGGCAATCGTTGCCGCAGGGCTGCTCGTCTTCGTCGATTGCGTGAAGGAATTACCGGCAACGCTCTTGCTCAGGCCCCTGAACGTAGAAACTTTCGCGACGCATCTCTATGGGGAGGCCGCCCGCGGAACCTATGAAGAAGCGTCCGTGGCGGCGCTGGCGATTGTCGTGATCGGTATTTTGCCGGTGATCCTTCTCGCACGGGTGGGGCGGCGCTTGGGAAAAACCGCATAGGCGAGGATATGTTGGTCGCATTCGCCGGGCTCGCACAAATGACTATTTTTATTTGCAGGGCTGCGCGTCGGGCAACAAATTCTGGGCATACAATCGGCTGCAGCGTTCACAATTCAGAATTGCTTAAGTAGTGCTTCATAAAATTATTTTCGGGCTAGAGCATTTCCTGGAAAAACAGGAAACGGTTTGTGTTGGGAAATGCTTGAAAGAAATGGTTAGAGCAGTTCAATAAAAACAGAACCGCTTTAACTAAGAAGGTGAGCGAAGCTTTTACGAGGTTTTCCGATAAAAGCTTGGCCAGTCGAAATCAGGGGCGGCATGTTCAAAGTTTTCGAATGCGTATCCGTGCAGCATGACCAGCCAATGGTGCTGTTGGCTGCGGCGATTTCTTTTGCAAGCATGTTTGCGTTTTTTCTTCTGATTGCGCGGGCGGGAGAGTGTACGCAGCGCCGACGTGACAACTGGCTGGCGATTGCAGCCTTCGCGGGCGGTCTTGGTGTATGGGCGACGCATTTCGTGGCCATGCTGGCCTATCGTGGCACTGTGGCCATCGAATATGATTCCGTCATTACTGTTCTGTCAGCCGTGATTGCAGTAGCGGGTTTCTGGCTGAGCGTCAGGATGCTGCGACAGGCCAGTCTGAAATATTGTGTCGGAGCGGCTATTGGGGCAACCCTGTCCATCGCAGCCATGCATTTCACAGGCATGGCGGCGGTCAGGGCCGCCGCGACAGTGCACTATGATCTCGCGCCCGTCGCAGTGGGCAGCGCCCTTGCCGCGTTCATGATGCTGGCTGCGTTCTGGTTGCTGGGACACACGCGCAGCTGGCTGCGCATCGTTCTGCCGACGGTGTTCGGCATCCTTGCCGTCTGCACACTTCATTTTACCGCCGTTTCATCCACCGAACTGATCCCGGACCCGATGCTGCCTCCGGCGGATCCTCTGGGTGTCGGGCGTGACTGGCTGACTGGCGCTATCGCCGTTGTTGTTTGCATGGTTGCGATAACGACGATCATCGCTGTTTTTATCGATCGTTACATGACCGACCTGAAAGGTTTTGCGAATGCGACGCTGGATGGACTTGCGGTCATCCGCGACGGTCAGATCGTGGAGATGAATGCCCGCTTCTCCGAATTGATGCATCGCGGCGAAAAGGCGCTGATCGGGATGAAGCCGGATGCGTTGCTACTTGCGGCGGACGGGCTGCCGGCCTGTACGTCGCGCGCTTCCGCGATAGAAGCAGCGCTGCGGTTCGAAAATGACGAGCGTATTTTCGAACTGGCCGTCCATACGATCGAATATCAGGGCAGGCCATGCGAGGTGCTCGCAGTGCGCGACCTGACGGAAAAGCGGGCGGCACAGCGACAGATCGAGCATATGGCCCGCCATGATGCGCTGACCGATTTGCCGAACCGCATGTTCTTCGAGGAGCGACTTTCCAACGCCATTGCACATCGCAGGCGTGAGCCGTTCGCAATCCTCGCGCTGGATCTAGACCGGTTCAAAGCGGTCAACGATATTTTCGGCCACGCCGAAGGTGATCGTGTTCTGAAAACAGTGGCTAGTATTCTCAAGCGTTCGATAAAGGGCATAGACACGGCGGCGCGGATTGGCGGTGACGAATTCGTGATCCTGCAAGTAGGAGTCGCGCAGCCCAGGGGTGCGCGCAATCTTTCCGAACGGATTCTGGAAACCTTCCGCACCGAAATGAACACGGCGCTTGACCCGACCGCGGTGGGGATCAGCATTGGCGTTGCGGTTTTTCCCAATGACGGCAAGGATGCCGATGCCATCCGCCATGCCGCCGACATCGCCCTCTATCGCGCCAAGACCGAGGGCAGGGGAACGGTTGCCTATTATTCGCCGGAGATGGACCGGGAGATCAGGGAGCGCCGTCAAATGGAGGCCGACCTGCGCCATGCGATGCTGCGGGGCCAGATCAGCCTCGCCTATCAGCCGCTTTTCGCGACCGTGGACGGTCGGTGCGAAGGATACGAGGCGCTGGTTCGCTGGAACCACCCTGAAAGAGGTCAGATTCCGCCTGAAGTCTTTGTGCCTATCGCTGAAGAAACCGGCGCCATCGTCCCGGTCGGTGAATGGGTGCTGCGCGAAGCGTGCCGGACAGCGGCCACATGGGAAAAAAAACTGAAGATTGCGGTCAATCTTTCTCCCGTTCAGTTCCGGCTTGCAGGCCTACCGGAAACGGTCGGTTCCATTTTGAAGGAAACCGGTCTGGAACCTGGCAGGCTGGAACTCGAGGTGACGGAATCAGCCTTGATGAAGGACCGGCACAATACGCTGGAGCTTTTGCGCCGGATCAAGGCGTTCGGTGTGCGGGTTGTGATGGATGATTTTGGTACCGGCTATTCGTCGCTGAGCAACCTTCAGAGTTTCCCCTTCGACAAGATCAAGATCGACCGCAGCTTCATCACCAGCATGGAAACGGATGTCAGCGCGCGCGCTATCGTCCGGGCCATTGTCGGGCTTGGCCGCAGCCTTGATCTGCCGGTGGTGGCCGAAGGTATCGAAACTTTCAATCAGCATCGCATGGTGATCGAGGAAGGCTGCGCGCAGGTTCAGGGCTTCCTGTTTGGTCGTCCTGCCGACCCGCCCGGTGGCGCAACCTCTGCGGAACAACATTCATACAAATTCTTGGCTGGAGAAGAACTGGCAGGAAAAGCGCTGGCCAGAAAGTAAAGATTTCCCGGGGGTTTTCCACGCGAAAGATAAAAATGCATCCGAAGCAGTTTCAAGGCGGAAATTGCTTTGTCAAATTGTTACAAAGTTGTTACTCGGCGCGATTGCAACTGTTTGCGATCGCGCTGCCCGGCTTGCGTCGCAAGAGCGGATTCTTCAAGACTATCAATGGGATTGATGCACTCAAAGTGCCTGTGCCTGGCGATATAATGCAATGATTTCAACACGATATTTCGCGTGATCGCAATAATAAGTGAATTTATCGCACGCATCTTCCGTGCTTGTAACACGTTGAAGCCACAAAGCGAATGCTCAATGGGGCAATCGAAGCAATACTCCGATACGAAAGGAAAAGCCGCGATGCGATTTCATCTTTACGTATCGAAGCCTGATTGGATGATGAAACAATGCTGACTACGCAACAATGGCTCCCGGTCGAGTTGCTCAATATCGGATTGGCAGCCGCCCTTTTCTTCGCCTGTCTTGTTCACTCCTTGTGGAAGGCAGTATTTGACGAGCTCAATCCGGTCTTCTGGCGCCGCACGGCTGCCCTTTTGTGGTCGGGCGTGGTCATCGTGGCGTTGAGCGGCGGCATCGAGAGCTTCAACTGGCCGCAGGCTTTGGGCTGGATGCTCGTGGCAGGTGGCGTGGCCGCTACTGTTGCACGCGCAGGTCTTACCTATTACCGGCAGTATTGCGCTCATAATGCCCACGGCATGCAGGCGCGACGCACAAGGCTGTCGGGACGGTGAGCGTCATGTTTGCAAAGACTATCGAAATGCCCTTGCGGCTCCACCGTCCGCGTAGCCTGCGCTCGTTCTTTATCCGCGCTTTTGGCTCTGCACGATCCCGTAAATATTCGTAGAACGTGCCCCTGAACGGCAGTAGGCGAGCACCGGCCCTTCAGCCGCCGCAAGCGCCTCTGCCATCGCGTCCACATCGTCCTGTGTCAGCTGACCGCCGACGACCGGAATATAGTAGGTGGCGATACCGGCTTTCTCCGCGACACGAGCGATCTCTGCGAATTCAGGCTGTTCCGCTCCACCTTCACCATCCGGGCGGTTGCAGATTATGGTCTGAAAACCTTCGGCTGCGATGTCGCGCACATCGTCGGGCGCAATCTGACCGGTTACGGAATAGTTGTCGTCTATCAGGCGAATGTCCATTTTCTTCCTCGCTCCAGCCGTATGTTTTCGCGCATGTCCTTATCAGGATGCTCTCCTTATCACGAAGACACGCTTGAAACCCGGCGCTGCTTGTTCGCTGGCACCTTACATAAAACCGCTTTTCATGCCACATCAAACTGTCGGTATAAAATGGGACACAAGAAGGCGAGCGAGGGCGATGACGATACAGAAGATCAGCCAGGATGTTGCGCATGTTGCGCATCGTGTGTCAGGTTTTCAGCAAGGTCGGCGCACCGTTCCGGAGGAAGTGCCTGTTGCGATGAGCTATAACGGCACCACGCAGGCCGTGATGATGGCGACGCCCGCAGATCTTGAAGATTTTGCCATCGGCTTCAGCATAACCGAAAACATTATCGACGATGCCGCCGAAATCGAGGCGATGGACATCGTCAGCTTCGATAACGGGATCGATGTCCAGATCCGGCTTGCCGAGCGGCCGGAACAGAAGCTCGCCGCCCGTCGACGTTTCATGGCCGGGCCGGTGGGTTGTGGCTTGTGCGGTATCGATTCAATCGACCAAGCGCTGCGACCGTTGCTGCCTTTGGCGTCGGACAGCATTCGCTTCGACACACGTTCGGTCGTCGATGCAATGTCGTTGCTTGCTTCCAGACAGCGTTTGAACGCCGAAACGCATGCTGTTCACGGCGCTGGTTTCTTTGTTCCAGGGAAGGGGCTTTTCGCGGTGCGGGAGGATGTCGGCAGGCACAATGCGCTGGATAAGCTTGTCGGTGCTGCCGCGCGCGCCAATGTGCAACCGGAAAGCGGAATAATCGCTATTACCAGTCGCGTTTCGGTGGAAATGGTGCAAAAGGCAGTGATGCTGGGCGCGCCTGTTCTGGCGGCGATATCGGCGCCGACCGCGCTGGCAATTCGTACTGCGGACGAGGCGAATCTCACTTTGATCGCGCTGGTTCGTGACGATGAATTCGACATCTACACCCATGGCGGACGTATCGAAGCGGCGTGACCGGCCCCGCTGGAAAACGGAGCCGGACAGCGAGTTCGGCGTTATATCTGAGAAGCGATGCGGCTGCGCTCGGCAACGATCTGAAGGGCAGCATTGGCCGCTTCGACACCTTTGACCTTGAAGTGGGCGTGGAAGAAGTCGTGATGCTCCTTGCTGTCGTGATAATGGTGCGGCGTAAGCACGACGCTCAAGACTGGAACTTCCGTTTCTAGCTGCACCTGCATCATGCCGTTGATGACTGCCGTCGCCACGAAATCATGTCGATAAATACCACCATCGACTACGAAGGCCGAGCCGACAATGGCTGCGTACTGGCCGGTTTTGGCCAGGGTCTTGGCAAACAACGGGATTTCATAGGCGCCGGGAACGTCGAAGATTTCAACCTCGACAGTGCTGCCGGCTTTCGCAGCCAGTTCCGCAATGAAGCTTTCGCGCGATTCATCGACGATATCAGCGTGCCAGCGCGCCTGAATGAAAGCGATTTTGAAGAATGTTTTGTTCGGATAGCTCTGGTTCATAGGTTCCTCACGAAACTAGAATCAGGGCGCACAAAAGAACGCAACGATATGACGCCGAATGGCGTGTTTCGAAACGTTCATTCGCTCTCTTCCATCCGGACTATAACCGTCGGCCCCGGCATCTCACCGGATCTGCTGACCCTGATCGCAGAGGCGAATCGCCCCTCAATCAAGCGCTCGCGGGCTCGAAGATTTCTCTTCATACCGCCGGTGGGGAGTCTCACCCCGCCCCGAGAACAAGCCCGCGCACCATTGCGCAGGCGCGGCGAAATTAGACATTTCACTCTGCCCTGTCCAGTCTGCTCAAGAGAATTTGATTATTCCGGCTGGCCGGAACAAGACTGCGGGGAGTGATATTTCGGTCGTTGAGAAAACGCCGCTATCTGCCTAATTCCAAATGATTTTCGACAGATAAATTTCATTGCCGCGCTTCAATCGATTAAATGTTCCAGGCTTTCTTTGTGAGAGCATATTGACACCTATCCGGTATTTGAGCCTATCCTAAGGTCACATCTTGTCTCGTGGATGGGTTGCATTCATAAAAGACAACGTTGTCAATTGGGGTGAAGCGACGTAGAAGCGAGGTGGAGGAAATCAGGACACGTTGCATCGATAGGCCGGGGCGCGGGTGAAGGATGGGTCCTTCACATCGTATTGCGGCAGTGAATGAGGAGGGCTGGCTGTGTAGTGCAGTCAGTATCGGCTCGGCGCCAGGTGGCGCGAACGGGCCGGTTCCGCGTCAAGCGGCGCGGGTAGGAATGGCATTTCGGACTGGTCAGACTTTGCGATCTTCGATCGGAGCGGCGGTCCGACTGTAACAGTTTCGTTTGTTTCTACGGGAGGTAGACATGCATAAACTTCTGAAACTCGCCGCAATGGGTACGGCCGCCTGTGCACTGCTCGCCGGTATGGCGCCTGTTGCAAGCGCGCAGGAAAAGCAGAACGTGGAGGTTCTGCACTGGTGGACCTCCGGCGGTGAAGCTGCCGCGCTCGATGTCCTGAAGAAGGACCTTGAAAAGAAGGGCATCAGCTGGACAGACATGCCGGTTGCAGGCGGTGGCGGCACAGAAGCCATGACCGTTCTGCGCGCCCGCGTTACGGCTGGCAACGCGCCGACCGCCGTGCAGATGCTCGGCTTCGACATCCGCGACTGGGCGGAGCAGGGCGCGCTCGGCAATCTTGATGAAGTTGCCGGCAAGGAAGGCTGGGAAAAGGTTATTCCGGCTCCATTGCAGGAATTTGCCAAATATGACGGCCACTGGATCGCCGCGCCTGTAAACGTCCATTCCACCAACTGGATGTGGATCAACAAGGCCGCTCTCGACAAGGCAGGCGGCAAGGAACCGACCAATTGGGATGAACTGGTTGCCCTTCTCGACAAATTCAAAGAACAGGGCATCACGCCAATTGCCCATGGCGGCCAGCCTTGGCAGGACGCAACGATTTTCGACGCAGTCGTGCTCTCATACGGGACCGACTTCTACAAGAAAGCCTTCATTGATCTCGACCCGGAAACGCTGGGTAGTGATACGATGAAGCAGGCCTTTGATCGCATGACGAAGCTGCGCACCTATGTCGATGACAACTTCTCGGGCCGTGACTGGAACCTCGCTTCCGCCATGGTTATTGAAGGCAAGGCTGGCGTTCAGTTCATGGGCGACTGGGCGAAGGGTGAATTCCTCAAGGCTGGCAAGAAGCCGGGCGAGGACTTCGTCTGCATGCGCTATCCTGGCACGCAGGGTGCGGTAACCTTCAACTCCGACATGTTCGCCATGTTCAAGGTTTCTGAAGATAAGGTTCCCGCGCAGCTTGAAATGGCTTCGGCTATCGAAAGCCCGGCATTCCAGTCGGCTTTCAACGTGGTCAAGGGGTCGGCACCGGCTCGCACGGATGTTCCTGACACCGATTTCGATGCCTGCGGCAAGAAGGCGATCGCCGATGTCAAGGAAGCCGCCGATAAGGGTACCATGCTTGGCTCCATGGCTCATGGTTATGCCAATCCGGCTTCGGTCAAGAACGCGATCTACGACGTCGTGACCCGTCAGTTCAACGGTCAGTTGTCTTCGGAAGACGCGGTCAAGGAACTCGTGTCGGCTGTCGAAGCCGCAAAGTAACGGCTTGGGATGAAATGCCCGGGAGCAGGTTCTTCCGGGCATTTTTATCCGGCGTATCATTCCCCTTTTTTTGGGGCGTGCCGTGACGCTGGAATTCAAAAACAAAAATTGCATGATGCCCTTCCGCATGGTTCCATCGGACGTTGCGGGGGCGTCGATAGATAAAGTGCATTGTGCACCCGGATAGCGCATCCGGCATCGCATCAATGTCGCTGAAACAATCGTTCCGGGACCCGGTTGAATTCAGGCGGGAGTGTCCGGGCGGCGCAAACAGGATGGCGCGAATATGCAGCGTAACAGCCGATTGCAGGAACTGGTGCCGAAGCTTGTCCTGGCTCCGAGCTTCCTGATTGTTCTCGTCTTCGTCTACGGGTTCATCATTTATACGGGCGTGCTCTCGGTGACCAACAGCCGTATGCTGCCTTCATACGGTTTCGTGGGGCTTGCCAATTACGAAAAGCTCTGGGCCTTGCCGCACTGGTGGCGGGCGATCACCAATCTGGCGATTTTTGCTTCGCTCTATATCGTCATCTGTTCAGTCATCGGCCTGTTTCTTGCCATCCTTCTCGATCAGAAAATCCGCGGCGAGGGCGTTCTGCGCCCGATCTATCTGTACCCGATGGCGCTGTCGTTCATCGTGACAGGAACGGCATGGAAGTGGTTTCTCGATCCGGGTATCGGCCTTGAAAACACGATGCATCTGTGGGGATGGGAGAGCTTCTCCTTCAACTGGATCAAAAGCAATACGATGGCGATCTATTGCCTCGTGATCGCTGCCGTCTGGCAATCATCGGGCTTTGTCATGGCGATGTTTCTTGCGGGACTGCGCGGCGTGGATAATGAAATCATCAAGGCCGCGCAGATCGACGGTGCATCGACGTCCACGATCTATCGCCGCATCATCATTCCGCTGATGCGTCCTGTATTCCTGTCGGCTTTCGTGGTTTTGGCGCATCTGGCGATCAAGGCCTACGACCTTGTTATCGCGCTGACCGGCGGCGGGCCGGGGCAGGCGACCGAACTGCCGGCTACCTTCATGTATTCCTACACCTTCACCCGCAACCAGATGGGCATCGGCGCGTCGTCGGCAATCATCATGCTGGTGATGATATTTTCGATAATCATCCCCTATCTTTATTCGGAACTTCGGGGAGGATCGCGGTCATGAGCGCTCAGACCCAGGAAAACGCCATCAACAGCGGTAAGCTGACGCGGGTGCTGATCTATTCGGCGCTGCTGCTGTTCGCCTTCTATTATCTGCTGCCGCTCTACGTGATGCTGGTCAATTCGTTCAAGCCGCTTGACGAGATCCGCCAGGGCGGCATGCTCAATCTGCCGCAGCAATGGACCATCGAACCATGGCTGGCGGCTTGGTCGACGGCGCAGATCGGCGTGCAGCCGACCGGGCTCAAGCCGTTTTTCATCAACTCCATTCTGATGGTCGTGCCTGCTGTCGCGATATCGACCATCGTCGGCGCCCTGAATGGCTATGTGTTGACCAAATGGCGGTTTCGCGGATCGAATATCTTCTTCGGCCTGCTGTTGCTGTCGTGCTTCATCCCGTTCCAGATCGTTCTGATCCCGATGGCGCGTGTGCTAGGCATGTTCGGTATCGCTGGAACCATATGGGGGCTGATCCTCGTTCATGTGGTCTACGGCCTTGGTTTCACAACACTGTATTTCCGCAACTATTACGAAGCGTTTCCGACCGAACTGGTTCGCGCAGCGCAGATCGACGGCGCAAGTTTCCTCCAGATTTTCTGGCGGATTCTTCTGCCTTCGTCTGGTCCGATCATCGTGGTGTCGGTGATCTGGCAATTCACCAATATCTGGAACGACTTCCTGTTTGGTGCCTCGTTTTCCGGCGCGCATTCGACGCCGATGACCGTGGCGCTCAACAATCTCGTTTCATCCTCCACCGGCGTCAAGGAATACAACGTCCATTTCGCGGGCGCCATTCTGGCCGCTCTGCCGACGCTGATCGTCTATATCGTTTCGGGTCGCTACTTCGTGCGTGGCCTGATGTCCGGTGCCGTCAAGGGATAAGCTGCAAATGTCATTTCTGAAGATTACCGACCTCCACAAGTCCTATGGCAACGTCAAGGTTCTCAAGGACATCAATATCGAAATCGAGGAAGGCGGCTTTCTGGTGCTGGTCGGCCCGTCGGGCTGCGGCAAGTCCACGCTTTTAAACACGATTGCGGGGTTGGAGCCGATCACTTCGGGCGATATTGCGATCAATGGCAGGTCCGTTTCCGGCCTGCATCCCTCGCAGCGTGATATCGCGATGGTATTCCAGTCCTACGCGCTTTATCCCAATATGACAGTGGCCGGTAACATCGCCTTTGGCATGGAAATCCGTAAAGTGCCGAAAGCCGAGCGGGACAAGGCCATTCACGAAGTCGCAGATATGCTGCAAATCGGCCATCTGCTGGATCGCAAACCGAGCCAGCTTTCCGGTGGTCAGCGCCAGCGTGTCGCCATGGGGCGTGCCCTTGTGCGCAATCCACAGGTCTTTCTTTTTGACGAGCCGCTTTCGAATCTCGACGCTAAGTTGCGCGTGGATATGCGTACCGAGATCAAGCGTCTCCACAGCCGCATGAAGACCACCATCGTTTATGTGACCCACGACCAGATCGAGGCGATGACGCTCGCGACAAAGATCGCGGTACTGAAGGATGGCATCCTTCAGCAGTTCGGCACACCGGCCGAAATCTACAACAATCCAGCGAATATGTTTGTGGCTGACTTCATGGGCTCGCCTGCGATGAACCTGTTGCCCGTGGCCGTGGAGAAAAACGGCGTTGGCTATACTATTGCACTCAGCCGGGCTGACGAAAAACCTCTGACACTGCCGCTGAAGAATGCGCCGCAGAGCATTGCTGACTATGTGGGCAAGGAAATCGTTTTTGGAATTCGCCCGGAGGCCCTGACGGATCTGGACGGGGCGGACCGGAATGCGAGCTCCGTTGTGGAGGGAGACTGCCAGATCGACGTGGTGGAGCCGGCAGGTTCGGACACATTCGCGGTTACGCGTCTTGGCAGCAAGCATGTCATTGCGCGTTTGCGGGCAGATGCTCGCATTGTGGCGGGACAGTCGGCCCGGCTGGCCTTCAATCTGGATAAATCCGTTTTCTTCGATCCGCAGACCCAGGGGCGCATTCTGTAAGGCAGCGATATCGCGGCTGTAGGTTCGTGCATCATGGCCGGCGCGCGAAGCTGCATCATTATGGTTGGCTGCGAAATGTTACAGATTGAATCAAAAGAGCGCTCCCAGTTTGGGAGCGCTCTTTTGATACTTGCCTGGAGGGCAATTGAAAACTCATCGCGGCGCTGTCAGCGCAGGAAGTCCAGCCCAAGAAGGCCGATCGCCAATGCGGTGTTCAGCGAAATGATCATCATTCCGTAGATGATCGCAGTTCTTGTAATATCGTTCATTTCCTACCTCCTTGGACCGGGGTGGCCCCCCACCCGATCCGAAGCCTCGTGAAACTGTAACGAAATGTAACAGCCTGTTACGAGGAGCGCAACCCACTTTACACAAATGTGAATGACTGTAATCCGGCGTGAGAAAAACACCGCTTTGCCGGCAAGGTTCCGGCGCGCGAAGCCAATAGCCGCTCAACGGCCATGTGCATGATTGCTAACGATATATCGTGGGCAGGTCACCGCATTGTGAGAAGGTGTTGACTGGAAAAAGCGGCAGAGGCACTACATAGGTGTTGTCGGCAATCTGAGGCCACTTTTATTACGGAAGCTTACCCGTGAACCGCATTATTCCGCTTGTGCTGGCAATTGCTCTCTTTATGGAGCAGATGGATTCGAATGTTATTTCAACTTCGCTTCCCGCAATTGCCGCGGATATTGGCTCCAGCCCCATTGCATTGAAGTTGGCGCTGACAGCCTATCTCGTGGCACTTGCCGTTTTCATTCCCGTCAGCGGCTGGATGGCGGATCGATTCGGCGCGAAGAATGTCTTCAGGGCGGCCATTGCTGTTTTTGTCGTCGGTTCGCTCGCCTGTGCCGCTGCCAATTCCCTTGCCGCATTTGTGATCGCCCGCTTTTTGCAGGGCATGGGCGGCGCGATGATGACGCCTGTCGGTCGCCTCGTGCTCATCCGTTCGACCCCCAGAAGCGAACTCGTCTCCGCCATGGCGTGGCTGACAATACCGGCGATGGTCGGCCCGCTCGTGGGTCCGCCGGTGGGCGGGTTCATCACGACCTATTTTACCTGGCACTGGATCTTCCTGATCAATGTGCCGATCGGTGTCATCGGTATCTGGTTTGCCACACACTACCTGCCGGATAATGACGAGCGTATCCTCAAACGGCTGGACTGGCCGGGTTTCGTGCTTTCCGGTGTGGCCATGTCGGGCGTGGTGTTTGGCCTGTCGGTGGTGAGCCTGCCTGCGCTACCACCCATTATCGGTTTCGTCACGCTGGCGGTCGGCCTTGTGTGTTCCCTGCTTTATATCATGTACGCAAGGCGAACCGCCGATCCGCTTTTGAACCTGAGGCTTTTCGACAATCAGGTTTTTCGCTCAGCCGTTCTCGGCGGCAGCATCTTTCGGTTCGGCATCGGGGCAATCCCGTTCCTGCTGCCGCTCATGTTTCAGCTTGGCTTCGGACTGACGCCGTTCCAGTCGGGCATGATGACCTTCGTATCGGCAATCGGCGCCATCGTTATGAAATTTGGAGCCAAGCGCATATTCGCCCGTGTCGGTTTCCGCCGGACCCTGATGTTCGGTTCGCTGATCTCGGCGGGCTTCATCGCTGTAAACGGCTTTTTCACGCCCGCGACGCCCTATTGGATCATCATCGGCTTCCTGCTTATCGGCGGCTTTGCACGATCGCTGTTCTTTACCGGCGTCAATGCGTTGGCTTTCGCAGAAATTCCCAACGAGAAGACCAGTCAGGCGACGCCGCTCACTGCTGTTGCCCAGCAGGTCTCCATCGCCATCGGCGTGGCGCTTGCCGGTGGAATTCTGGAAATCAGCACGGGACTTCGTGGCGCGCCGTTGGCGCTAATCGACTTCCACGTCGGCTTCTTTGTCGTTGCCGCCGTTTCGGCTGGGGCTTTCTTCTGGTTTGCTCGTCTCGCACCGGATGCAGGCAAGGAACTGGCCGCGCCCACCATTATAAAGCGCCGCAGCAATGAACACGCTGCCGTGGGAGCAGCGGGTTCTTCCGTCGGCAAGTAAAGATCAGCCCTTGAAATCGCGGGCGAGCAAATAAAGCTCGACGGATTCCGCCCGTGATGCGGGCGGCTTGACATGATGCACCGAGCGGAACTTCTGCTTGAGCATCGCGAGCAGATCGGTCTCCGTGCCGCCCTGAAAGGTCTTGGTCAGGAAATGCCCGCCGGGCTTGAGAACGGACACGGCGAAATCTGCTGCCACCTCGCAAAGATGCACGGTGCGCAAATGGTCCGTACGGCGATGCCCGGTCGTCGGTGCTGCCATATCGGAAATGACGAGGTCGGGCTTGTCACCGAGCGCCTCCATCAGCTTTTGCGGCGCTTCGTCGTCAAGGAAATCCATTTCCAGCAAAATAACCCCGGGCAGGGGATCGACATGAAGATAATCGATGCCGACGACTTGCGGATCTTCATCCGTCGAACCGACGATTTTTGCCGCAATCTGCGACCAGCCGCCGGGTGCAGCGCCGAGATCGATGATCTTCTGGCCCTTCTTGAGAAGGTTATAGCGATCATTGATTTCAATCAGCTTATAGGCCGCACGCGAGCGATAACCATCTGCCCTGGACTTGTGCACATATGGATCGTTCAGATGGCGCTCCAGCCAGCGGCGCGACGATTCCTTGATCGTGCCGGCTTTCTTTTTCACACGCACATGCAGATTGCTGCTGCCCGCGCCGCCGCGACCGCCTGTTTTCGTGCCGCCCTTGTTTCCGCCTGCTTTGCTCATCGTCAATGCCTGTTTCTAGCGCCCGGTGCGCGGTTGTGCCGCCATGCGCCGTCGCGCGACATCAGTTCGGTCAAAATGCCCTCGCGCAAGCCGCGATCGGCAACGAGAAGTTTTTCGCTTGGCCACACTTTCCGTATGGCGTCGAGAATAGCGCAGCCTGCCAATACCAGATCCGCTCTGTCCGCGCCAATGCAAGGATTGGCCACGCGAGCATCGAAGTCCCACGACAAAAGACGGCTGGTCATCTGGGTCACATCATCGGCACCCATCCACATGCCGTCAACACGGCGGCGGTCATAGCGCTCAAGCCCAAGGTGAATACCAGCGAGTGTGGTCACCGTGCCCGATGTGCCCAGAAGATGGAAACGCGGGCTGGTGGCGAGATTGCCGAGGCAGTGACGTTCGGCAAAGCCGGACAGAAGTTCGGTCACGTGACCTACCATCGCCTCGAAGCTTTCCGCAGTGACATGCCTCCCACCGAAACGTTCGGCGAGGGTGACCACGCCCACAGGCAGCGACGTCCAAGCGGTAATGTGTTCGGCCAAACGCGGAGAACGCCGCTGCGAAACATCGATCAACGCGATTTCCGACGACCCGCCGCCAATATCGAACAGAACGATGGCATCGGTTTCACGGGCGACCAGCGTTCCGCAGCCTGAAACGGCAAGGCGCGCTTCAGTTTGGCGATCAACGATCTCCAAATCCAGTCCGGTTTCCTCGTGGACGCGCGCCAGAAACGCTTCGCCGTTCGATGCCGAACGGCAAGCTTCTGTGGCGATTAGACGTGCGCGGCGGATTTTCCGGCCGTTGAGCTTGTCGCGGCAGATCTTCAGGGCATCGATAGCGCGCTGCATCGCGCTGTCGCTGAGCTTTCCTGTCGCACTCAGGCCTTCGCCAAGACGCACGATGCGCGAAAACGCATCCACAACGCGGAACTGTCCCGGACGCGTGGGCGAGGCGATAAGCAGGCGGCAATTGTTGGTGCCAAGGTCGAGCGCGGCATAGAGCGGTGCTTCGCCGCCATAGGCCGGACGTGACGTTGCCGCCGCGCCGTTCTTGCGCTTTGCCTGACTGGACGTTGGCTGGTGGCCTTCGCGACGCGGTGCGTCATGGGACATCTTCGCTGCATTATCTGTCGCGCGGACAACCTGATCGCCCTGTTGGCGCGCCTGCTTTTTCTTGCGGGCGCGTCGGCGGCGATTCGAAATTTTTCCGGAAGACTTTGCCTCGGCGGTGATTGCTTCGGCAGCCGGCGGTTTTTGCACAGACGCCTCCAGCCGGTGCGCAGCTTTTCCGCGGCTGCGCCGGCGCGCACGTTTGCGCTGGCTCTTCGAGCCTTTGTCTTCCACGTCATTTTGCGCTTTTGGACGCCCTGAATCGGATGCGTTGCGCGCATTGCCGACTTCCGCGACGGCTTCCTTGCGCGAATTGCGCTTGCCGTTCTGGGACGGATTCCGGGCTTGAACAGTGCCCGTTTGTCCGCCGGACGCCCCTTGATGCGCCTGTTCCGCAGGTCGCTCTTCGGGGTTTTTCAAGATTCTGGTCCTTTTGGCGCCGCGCGAACCCATGAGGACGCAAGCAAGGCGCTTTAATTTTCACGTTGTGCATAATGTAACAGTGGTTTTCTGTTTTACCAAGGGGCAGGCTGTGAACAGCCGTTGGAATATTTTGAAAGCACCTATGGATTTTGAAACATCGGCGTGCGAGGGCTTTCGCTGGTGGCGAAAGCCCTAAATCGCCGTTAAATATTTGACGGCGCATAAATGCAGCAAAAATAAATGGTTAAAGAACGTCGTATGGATATGGTCAAATGCGACGCGCCCTCACTGAATGCGGGTCAGATATCGTAAGTATGGGCCGCGTTGATGGTCGCGACGAATTGTTTGGTCCGTTCGCGGGAAGGGCGCGAGAAAACATCCTGCGCCGACCCGGTTTCGACCACATTGCCAGACTCGAGGAAGACCACATTCTCCGCAATCTTCGAGGCGAGGCGCAGGTCATGCGTGGCAATGACCATGGTGGTGCCTTCTTGCGCGAGCTTGCTCAGGACATCCACGACTTCCGAAGCCAGTTCCGGGTCCAGCGCCGAGGTTGGTTCGTCGCACAAAAGCACGCGCGGCGAGGGGGCGAGCGCCCGCGCAATGGCGATGCGCTGCTGCTGCCCGCCGGAAAGCGTGGAGGGCCAGGCATCCGCCTTGTGCGCCATGCCGACTTTCGTCAGCAACTCCATTGCGCGGGTCGTGGCCTTTTCCTTCGGCCATTTGAGAACCGTGACAAGGCCCTCCATGACATTCTGAATGGCTGTCTGGTGCGGAAAAAGCTGGAAGTTCTGGAATACCATGCCGGTCTGGCGGCGAATGGACTGGATCGCCTGCCAGCTTGGCTTGCGGTCCGGCTCGAATGACAGGCTTTGCCCGCCGAGCACCAGCGTACCGGATGTCGGCACTTCCAGCAGGTTTATGCAGCGCAGCAGCGTGCTTTTGCCGCCGCCCGAAGGGCCTACAAGCGCCGTGACAGTACCTTCGGCAATCTTGACGTTGATATCGTTGAGAATCACTGCGTCATCGAAACGCTTTACGATATGTTGAAGCTCAATCATGCGTTTGTCTCCAGCGTTCCGCCATAGCGCCCGAAGCGTCGTTCCAGCCGCACCTGAAGCTGCGACAGGATCGTGCTCAGTGCCAGATAGATGAGTGCTGCTTCGATATAGAGGATCAGCGGTTCATAGGTGGTGGCCACGATACGTTGCGCCGACTGGAAAAGCTCCGGCACGGTGATCGCGGCTGCAAGCGAGGTGTCTTTCACCAGTGATATGAACGTGTTTGAAAGTGGCGGTACGGCGGTTCGGCTGGCCTGCGGCAGAACCGTGCGCCTGAGTGCCTGCGACCAGCTCATGCCGATGGAATAAGCCGCTTCCCATTGCCCCTTCGGCACCGATGAGATGACCGCACGAATGACTTCCGAACTATAGGCGCCGACATTCAGCGAAAAGCCAATGACGGCAGCGGAGAATGCGTCGAGATAAATGCCGGCGCTGGGTAGTCCGTAAAAGATGACGAACAGCTGTACGAGCATCGGTGTACCGCGGAATATCCAGACATAGAACCGGGCGATGGACGACACCCAGATCGGTGCGAACAGGCGCACCAATGCCGTGATTAGACCCAGCGACAGCCCGAAAATGAAAGAAAGAATTGTCAAAGGAATGGTGAACTGCAATCCGGCCCAGAGCAGGGTGGGCAGGGATTCCGCCATAAGTTGAAGCCAATTGGGCACGTGTCCTGTTCCCTATCTGGAGGCCATTAGAGCGCTTTTCGATCCGATTGAATAAGATCGGCGCTCTAACCCCTTGTTTTGACGCGCATCTTGTCCGAAAACCGCTTCACACTTTTCGGGATGTGCTCTAAGTCCGTGCATCAATACCATGGAGTATCGCCACAACGAAAGGAAGCCGGAAACATGTTCCGGCTTCGCGATTTCTGGCAGTCCGAAACTTACTTGGAAACGTCCTGACCGAAATACTTCTGGGAGATCTTGTCGTAGGTGCCATCGGCCTTGATTTCGTCAAGTGCCTTGTTGACGGCGGCGACCAGATCATCGTCGCCCTTGCGCACGATAATGCCGGACGCATCCGCGTTTTCCTTCTCCGCGACTACCTTCACCGGCGCATTTGGCTGATGCTTCTTGAAATCAAGATAAGACAGGCTGTCGTTGAGCGTCGCATCGGCGCGGCCCGTCAGGACGAGCTGGATCGACTGATCGAAGCCATCTGTGGCGACCAGTTCGGCACCGGCTTCCTTGGCCAGCTTGCCGTAATTGCTGGTCAGCGACTGTGCGGACTTCTTGCCTTTCAGATCGGCGAAACCCTTGATCGCATCGTCTTTGTCGCTGACGATCAGCACGACCTTGGAAACGATGTAGGGATTGGAGAAGTTGAATTTCTTCTGGCGCTCCTCGGTGATGCCGACCTGGTTGATGACGGCGTCGTAGCGCTTGGCATCGAGACCGGCGATGAGGCCGTCCCACTTGCCTTCCACGAATTCCGGCTTGACGCCGAGCTTTGCGGCAACCGCTTCGCCGATCTCCACGTCGAAGCCAACGAGCTTGTTGTCCTTGTCGTGATAAGTGAAGGGCGCATAGGTGCCTTCGGTGCCGATCTTCAGAACACCCGCCGACTTGATCGCGTCGAGATTTTCACCGGCCATCGAGCCAGTGAGGAGGGCTGCCTGAATAAAACCTGCGGTGGCGAGAATCTGAACGAATTTCATTTTGGTATCCGTGATCTGGTTGATGTCCTATTGATCGCAGAAATTTAATTCTAATGGTGGGTCCAAACCGGACCGCAAATCCTCTCAAGTGAGAGATTATTTCCAATTTCAGAAGCTGTATGAGTAATCTATTCCAATATTGCTTTTTGTCCAGAAGGACGGCGGAAGATGTTTCTCCCAAAAGCCAATGCTACTGTTGGAAAACTGAAACCTGAACCCTTCCCGATAAACGAAAACGCCGCCCGATAGGGCGGCGTCATCATGCCGGAGAATGCCGGCTTATTCCGGTTTTCCGTAACCGCCGCCGGTTGGTGTTACGACGGTGAAGGCTTCGCCCGCCTCCAGAACGGTCTGGTCGCAATTGCCGAGCACTTCAACCGAGCCATCTTTGCGGCGCACTTCATTGCGGCCGGTTTCACCGGCTTCGCCGCCTTCGAGACCGAACGGATGCACACGGCGATGTCCGGACAGAATGGCGAAATCGAGTGTCTTCAGTGCGCGGATCGTGCGCCTGGTGCCGTCGCCTGCGTGCCATTTTCCCTTGCCGCCGGAGCCTTCCCGAATATGGAAATCCTCAAGCAGCACGGGGAAGCGTGTTTCAAGGATTTCCGGGTCGGTCAGACGTGAATTGGTCATATGCGTGTGAACGGCGTCGGCCCCATTGAAGCCCGGCCCGGCAGGCGCGCCGGAGCAGATGGTTTCATAGTACTGATATTCGTCATTGCCGAAGGTCAGATTGTTCATCGTGCCTTGTGCTGCGGCCATGGCCTTGGTCGCGCCAAACAGGCAGTTGGTCACGGCCTGACTGACTTCGACATTGCCCGCTACAACCGCCGCCGGATAGCGCGGGGAGAGCATGGAGCCCTGCGGCACGATGATTTTAATCGGGCGCAGGCAGCCCGCATTCATTGGAATGTCACCTTCCACCAGAACCCGGAAGACATAGAGGACGGCGGCACGGGTGACAGGCTCCGGCGCATTGAAATTATCGCCGCGCTGATCAGACGTTCCGGTGAAGTCCACCGTTGCCTCACGCTTTGCCTTGTCGATGGTAACACGCACTTCGATCTGGCAGCCCTGATCCATTTCATAAGTGAAATGACCGTCCGGCAGCTTGTCGAGGACGCGGCGCACGCTTTCGGCGGCGTTGTCCTGCACATGGCCCATATAGGCCTTCACGACATCTTCGCCGAAATGGACGATCATCTTTTTCAGTTCGGCAACGCCCTTTTCATTGGCGGCGATCTGCGCTTTGAGGTCGTTGACGTTCTGGGTCAGGTTGCGGACTGGATAGGTCGCGCCCATCAGAAGTTCGCTTAGCGCTTCTTCACGGAAAGTGCCGCGATCGACCAGCTTGAAATTGTCGATATAGACGCCTTCCTGCTCGATATTGACCGCCAGCGGCGACATGGAACCGGGTGCGATGCCGCCAATATCGGCGTGATGGCCTCGGCTTGCGACCCAGAAGCGGATTTCGCGGTTCCCGTCATCGAAGACCGGCGTGCAGACAGTCAGGTCCGGCAGGTGTGTGCCGCCGTTGTAAGGCGCGTTGATGAGGAACACGTCGCCCGGCTTTATGTCGCTGTTCTCGCGAATCGCGGTGGCGACGGATGCATCCATGGAGCCCAGATGTACCGGCATATGCGGGGCATTGGCGACGAGATTGCCTTGCGCATCAAATACGGCGCAGGAGAAATCCAGACGTTCCTTGATATTGACCGAATAGGCAGTGTTCTGAAGCGTTACGCCCATCTGCTCGGCAATGGACATGAACAGATTGTTGAAAATCTCCAACATCACCGGGTCGGCTTCGGTGCCGATTGCCGTGCGTGCGGGCAGGGCCTTGATGCGGGTCAGCACCACATGGTCGTGAGCGGTCAGGCGCGCCTGCCAGCCATCCTCGATGACGATGGTCTGGTTCTTTTCAATGATGATCGCCGGGCCGGTGACAGTCTGGCCGCGTTGCATCTGCTCACGCAGAACGACGCCCGCATCGTGATGCTCACCCTGCGAGAAGAAGCGCGTGCGCTTTGCAGCCTGTGCTTCCTGATCGCTGTCGAGAGATCGGGCGCTTTCGGTTTCGCCAGCGCCGCCGCCAACGGCTTCGACTTCCACCGCATCGATCACCAGAGCCTTGTTTTCGGCGATGAAGCCGAAGCGGCGCTTGTGTGCGGCCTCGAATTCGGTCCGCAGGCGTTCGGCATCGTCTTCACCGGGGAAAGTAGCATCGATTGAAAGCACCGTATCTGTGCCCGCATAACGGATATGAGCACGCAGATGACGTTGAGTGGCAGTGGTTTCAATGCCCTGCACAGTCAGCTCCGCCGCGCATTCGTCTGCCAGCTCTTCGCCAAGTTTCTTCAGGGCCGCAGGAGCAGCCGGATCGAGCGAAACACCGAGCGCCTTCTGGCGGGTGGCGCGAATGTCGGCAAGCCCCATGCCATAGGCGGAAAGCAGGCCCGACATCGGATGAAGAAGAATGTTTTTCATGCCAAGCGCATCGGCCACGAGGCAGGCATGCTGCCCGCCCGCGCCGCCGAAGCAGTTGAGCGCATAGCGCGTCACGTCAAAGCCGCGCTGGACGGAGATTTTCTTGATCGCTTCGACCATATTGGCGACTGCAATGCGGATGAAGCCATCGGCCACCGCTTCTGGCGAGCGGTCGTCGCCGATCTCCTCGGCCAGCGCGGTGAAGAGTTCACGCACGCGCTCCACATCGAGCGGCTGGTTTTGTTCGGGGCCGAAGATCGCCGGGAAGAATTCCGGCAGAAGCTTGCCGAGCATGACATTGGCGTCGGTGACTGCGAGCGGCCCACCATTGCGGTAGCAGGCAGGGCCGGGATTGGCGCCAGCCGAATCCGGGCCGACGCGAAAACGCCCCGCATCGTAATGCAGGATGGAGCCGCCGCCAGCCGCGACCGTATGGATCAGCATCATCGGCGCGCGTACGCGCACGCCCGCCACTTCCGTTTCGAAAGCGCGTTCATATTCGCCGTCGAAATGCGCGACATCGGTGGAGGTGCCGCCCATGTCGAAGCCGATGACCTGTCCGAAGCCAGCCGTCTCTCCAGTGCGGGCAAGACCGACAACGCCACCGGCAGGACCGGACAGGATTGCATCCTTGCCCTGGAAAAGGTCGGCGGCGGTCAGCCCGCCCGACGACATCATGAACATGACGCGCGCGCCGGTGCGGGTCACATCCAGTTCGTTCGACACCTGCGCCACATAGCGGCGCAGGACCGGAGAGAGATAGGCATCGACAACTGTGGTATCGCCGCGCCCCACCAGTTTGATCAGCGGTGAAACCTCGTGGCTGACCGAAACCTGTTCGAAGTCCATCTCGCGGGCAATGCGAGCGATTTCAGCCTCATGGGCAGGAAACTTATAAGCATGCATGAGTGCGATGGCGATGGACTTATAGCCTTGCGTTTGCAGGCTGCGAAGCGCTGCTTCGGCTTCTGCTAGATCAAGCGCAGTTTCCACAGAGCCATCGGCGTGGACGCGCTCATTCAGTTCCATAACCGAATCGTAAAGCGCTTCCGGCTTGATGATTTCAGTCGCAAAAATGTTCTTGCGCTCCTGGTAGCCGATCTTCAGCGCGTCGCGGAAACCTTTGGTGGTAATTAGCGCCAACCGCTCACCCTTGCGCTCCAGAAGCGCATTGGTGGCAACCGTCGTGCCCATACGCACTTCACCGATCAGCCCGGCTGGAACCGGCTCGCCGGTCGTCAGGCCGAGATGCAGGCGAATGCCGTGAACAGCCGCATCCTTATAAGCGGACGGGTTTTCAGAGAGAACCTTGCGTGCATGGAGCCGACCTTCAGGATCGCGTCCGATCACATCGGTAAACGTACCGCCGCGGTCGATCCAGAAGTCCCATACTCCGCGTCCCGTTCCGCTCATTCTTGGCTCCCTCATACGAATTCTCTGGTGCATCCCGCAACTTTTCGGAATTTCATAGTCCCACTTTATTGACAAAATGTCGATAAGATGGTGACATAAAATACACATAAATGAGGGAGCGGCAAGAATGGGAAAAAATAGGGTGACGGAGGAGATGGCGGAAGCGTCAGCAGAAATGCGCGAGGTCGGCTTCGATGAAGTGACGCTGCCCAAGCACCTGCGCCCTGTCGCCTCCATCGGTCCCATCGTATCGTCCGCCCATCTTGCCGAAGGCGGTTCGCCCGGTATGTCCGAGGTGGAATATGGCCTCATCCTTGCATCTCATGCTTTTTCGCGCTGGATGGTGCGCTGCATGGCTGCGGCGGGCCTGCCGGGGCTTTCTCCCATCGAAGTCCTGATTCTTCATTCCATCCGCCATCGCGGGCGCGAGAAGAAACTCGCCGATATTTGCCTTGTCCTCGATATCGAAGACACGCACATTGCTACTTATGCCATTCGCAAGCTTGAAAATGCCGGTCTTCTGACGACTGGCAAGGCGTCGAAGGAAAAGACGGTGAAAATCACCGCCAAGGGTGCGGAAGCCTGCGCGCGTTACGCGCAGATCAGGGAGCGGCTGCTGGTCGATTCCACCGTCAATGCGCGCCCGTCGGAAGAAACATTATCGGAAGTGGCGGCGCTTTTGCGCTTCATGTCAGGCGCTTTCAATCAGGCCACGCGGTCTGCCATTACCCTTTGAGAAAGTTTAAAGTTTGAGCGGAGCCGAGTTGAACGCACCTGTTTCAAAACCTCTGTTGACGGTCGACGGCCTGAGCGTTGAATTCGGCGCCTCCCGTGTCGTTGATGATCTGAGTTTTTCGGTAAGTCCCGGACGCACCATGGCGGTCGTGGGAGAATCCGGTTCAGGCAAGTCGATCACGTCGCTTTCCATCATGCGGCTTGCCGATATGAACGGTGCGAAATTCCCTTCGGGGCGCATTCTGTTCAACGGGCCGACTGGCGAGCGCGATCTGTTGCAGGCGGATCAGAAGACCATGCGCGGTATTCGCGGCAAGGAGATCGCCATGATCTTCCAGGAACCGATGACCTCGCTCAATCCGGTTTTCACCATCGGAAACCAGATTTGCGAAGTGCTGATGCTGCATGAAGGCGTGACGCAGCGTGCCGCTCTTGCCGAAGCCAAGCGCCTCTTGGAGATGGTGCGCCTGCCGGACGCGGAAGGGTTGTTGAAGCGTTATCCGCACCAGCTTTCCGGCGGCATGCGTCAGCGTGTGATGATCGCCATGGCGCTCGCCTGTCGTCCCAAGCTGCTGATCGCCGACGAGCCGACGACAGCACTCGACGTCACCATTCAGGCCCAGATACTGCATATTATAAGAGATTTGCAGCAAGAGCTTGAAATGGCCGTGATTTTCATCACCCACGACATGGGCGTTGTGGCGGAAATGGCCGACGATGTCGTTGTTATGTGGAAGGGCAAGAAGGTTGAGGAAGGCCCCGTGGGCCGCATTTTCGAAGCACCGCAGCATCCTTATACCAAGACGCTCCTGTCCGCTGTGCCGAAACTTGGCAGCATGCAGGGCGAGGCGTTCCCGAAGCGCATGCCGGTCATGGTGATGCGCGACGGCGTGCCTTTTCTGGGCGGCGAAGAACGCATTCAGAACACGGCGCGCTATGACGACAAGCCGCTTCTGGCGGTTGACGATCTCTATGTGCGTTTCCCGATCAAGAAGAATCTGTTCGGCAAGGTCACTCATGTCTGCAACGCCGTATCGAAGGTAAGTTTCGATATCTATCCTGGCGAAACGCTGGCGCTGGTGGGTGAATCCGGCTCTGGAAAATCGACAATCGGGCGCACGATCCAGCAATTGCAAACGCCGCTGGCCGGTGATGTCCGTTTCAGGGGCAAGGCTTATTCGACCATGAGCGCCGCCGAGCGCTACGCCATGCGCCGCGAGGTGCAGTATATTTTCCAGGATCCATTTGCATCGCTCGATCCGCGAAAGACGGTGGGGTTCTCCATCGCCGAGCCGATCCGCACACACGGTCTTCTAGACGATAACAAGGCGATCGATATGCGTGTCGCCGAGCTTCTGGAACGTGTAGGCCTTGGGCCGGAGCATGCCAAGCGCTACCCGCATGAGTTTTCCGGGGGCCAGCGCCAGCGCGTCTGTATCGCACGGGCTCTTGCCTCGAAGCCGAAGCTCATCATTGCTGACGAGGCACTGTCCGCCCTCGACGTTTCCATTCAGGCACAGGTCATCAACCTGTTCATGGATTTGCAGAAGGAACACGAGCTGGCCTATCTTTTCATCAGTCACGATATGGCCGTTGTCGAAAAGATGAGCCACCGCGTTGCCGTGCTCTATCTGGGTCAGATCATGGAGCTTGGTTCGCGCCGTCAGGTTTTTGAAACGCCGTCGCATCCCTATACGAAGCGTCTGCTTTCCGCCGTGCCGGTTGCCGATCCGTCTGCGCGCGCCGAACGTTCGGTGCTGGAAGGCGAAATTCCGAGCACAACGCGCCGGATCGACGATCAACCGATCATTTATAGGCATCGCGAAATAGCGTCAGGGCATTTCATCGCGGAAAGTGCCTGACGGGATAAGTTCAACCGGAACCCAAAGGGGAAATAAAATGATAAAAAAGACCTTGAAAGCCGCGCTGCTGGCTTCTGCTGTTTCAGCGGCCATGCTCGCCACTGCTCCGGCGTTCGCTGCGGGCAAGCTCACCATATCATCGCCGCAGGATCCCGGCAGCTGGGATCCTATCGATACTTTTCTCGTGAACTGGGCTTCGGTCGCCACAAATATTTTCGACGGCCTTGTCTATCGCGGACCAGACCTGAAGATCGTTCCCGCTCTCGCGACCTCATGGGAAGAGCTGGACGAAGGCAAACGCATCCGGTTCCATCTGCGTGAAGGCGTGAAGTTCCACAACGGCGAGCCGTTCAACGCCGAAGCGGTCAAATTTACCTTCGACCGCTTGCTCGGAGAGGAAGGCGCGAAAGGTCCGCAGCGTTCCAATTATATCGCCATCGAGAAGGTGAAGATTATCGACGACAAGACTGTCGATTTTCATCTGAAGGCGCCCGATCCGGTGCTGATCACCAAGCTTGCCGGTTATGGCGGCATGATCGTTCCGCCGAAATATATCGCGGAAAAGGGCGACGATTATTTCAACATGCATCCGGTCGGTACCGGCCCGTTCAAGTTCGTTTCCTATGAGCCGAAGGTGAACATCAAGCTTGAAGCCTTCGCTGATCACTGGGGCGGCGCGCCGAAGCTTTCCGAAGTCGAATACCGCTTTATCACCGAGCCTTCGACCGCCGTTGCCGAACTTCAGGCAGGCCGCGTAGATCTGGTCATCCCGCCAACAATTCCGATTGGTATGATCCCCACCATCGAGGCGGACCCTAAGCTTGAACTCGTAACGACCGCCGGCCCGACGGTTTATGCCCTGCGCTTCAACACGCGTGACGGCATCACCAAGGACGAGCGCGTGCGCAAGGCGCTTATCATGGCTGTGGATCGCGATGCGATCATCCAGTCGATCCTTGCGGGACAGGCTGAACCCATTGCAAGCTTCCAGGGCTCCCTTTCCTTCGGTTTCGATCCGAACATGAAGCCGCTGCCATATGACCCGGAAGGAGCCAAGAAGCTTCTGGTCGAAGCAGGCGTGCAGCCAGGCGCGACCGTCCAGATCGACGTGCGCGGACAGGATGCGAGCTTCAATGAAGTGGCGCAGGCCGTTTCGAGCTTCCTGCAGATGGTTGGCGTGACGGCAACCATCAAGCCTTACGACACGAACGTCCTGCTCAACGACATCATCCCGCAGGGCAAGACAGGCGCGATGTTCCAGCAGGCATGGGGCGGTTGGACCTTCGATTATGACAACACCGCCTATTCGATGTACCACTCCGGCGAGAAGTGGAATCCTTACGATAAGGACGAAAAGCTCGACAAGATGCTGGAAGCGCAGCGCTCGGTTCTCGACCGCGGCGAACGTGAAAAGCTCCTTCAGGAAATCGCCCATTATGCGGGCGAGCGCGCGCTGGAAATGCCGCTTTACAACCTGAAGGCCATCTTCGGCGTGAACAAGCGCGTGAAGAATTTCGTGCCGGTTCCGGATAGCCGCTTGCGGCTCACGGATGTGACCGTCGAATAATCAAATCATCAAGCGGCAAGCCGGTTCCGGCTTGCCGCAGCATTCTGGAGGCGTTCTGGTGGCCGGGTTTCTGATCAAACGAATTTTGCAGGCGCTGTTCGTGCTTGTCGCGATGACGTTGCTTGTCGCATTTGCGATCCGCCTGACTGGCGATCCGGCGCTGATGCTGACGCAGGGCGCGGGAAGTATCACCGAAGCCGACCTGGAACGCATCCGCGAGGGGCTTGGCCTCAATCAGCCGTTCCTCGTCCAGTATTGGCAGTTTCTCAAAGGGCTGTTTACTTTCGATCTGGGACGAAGCTTCCTCGGAGGAACGCCGGTTTCTCTGCTGGTCGGCAATGCGCTTCCGGCAACACTCATGCTCGCATTCGCCTCGCTGTTCGTTTCCATCGTGATTTCGGTGCCACTCGGCATCAAGGCTGCGGTTTCGCGCGGCAAATGGGCAGACCAGCTGATCCGTATCTGCTCGCTGGTCGGCCTGTCGTTCCCGAACTTCTGGCTTGCCACCATGCTGGTGTTGTTGTTTGGCATCTGGCTGCAATGGCTGCCGCCTAGCGGCATGACCGGCATTGCAAGCTTCATCATGCCGGCACTTACCATGGGCATCATCCTGACCGCAACCAATGTGCGGCTTGTACGCACCTCGATGCTCGAAACGTTGCAGTCGCAATATATCATGGTAGCGCGCGCCAAGGGCCTGAGCGAAAACAAGGTGCTCTACAAGCATGCGCTGCGCAATTGCGCCATTCCGCTGATTACCTATCTCGGCCTCCAGTTCGGCGGGCTTTTGGGCGGCATCGTCGTGGTGGAGCGGGTCTTCAATTGGCCCGGCATGGGCACGCTCGCCTTCGACGCTGTGGCCGGACGCGACTATCCGGTACTGCAAGCCACCATCGCGATCCTGTCGATGCTGATTATCGGCGTCAATCTTCTCGTGGACATTGCCTACGGCCTTGTCGATCCGCGTATCCGCACGGAGTAGGGCCATGACAGCCAAAGCAACCACCAAAACCTCTTCCGTTCTTTTTTCCCGTTTCGCCAGCCTGGAATTCATCCTTGGCGTTGTGTTGACGGGCGCCATTTGTCTGGCGGTAATTTTCTCTGGCTATCTGTTCCCCGGCGGTGGGGCTAAGCTTGATCTTCTGGCGCGCCTGACGCCGCCTTTCGTCAATCCGGTGCATATTTTCGGCACCGATCCGTTGGGCCGCGACGTGCTGGCGCGTGTGGTGACCGGCGGCAAGGTTTCGCTGTTCGTCGGTTTTGTCTCGGTTATCGGCTCCGTCATGATCGGCACGATCATGGGACTTGTTGCCGGCTATTACCGTGGCTTCTGGGACATGGCGCTGATGCGTTTCGTGGATGTGCAGCTCGCGATGCCGTTCATCCTGCTTGCCATTACCTTCATGGCGATCTTCGGCGGTGGGCTGCTCAACACGATCATTCTGCTGATCATATCCCAAAGCGTGCAATATGCACGTCTGGTGCGTGGCTCGGTGCTGTCGCTGCGTGAACGCGAGTTCATCCTGTCGGCCCGCGCCATCGGCGTGAAGGACTGGCGTATCATCTTCCAGCACTTGCTGCCAAACCTGCTGGGCCCGGTGATCGTGCTGATGACGCTCAATGTCGCCAACAACATCCTGCTGGAGTCGAGCCTGACCTTCCTCGGCCTCGGCGTCGATCCGACCATTCCAAGCTGGGGCGGCATGCTGGCCGACGGGCGCACTTATCTCCAGACCGCCTGGTGGGTAAGCGTGTTTCCGGGCCTTGCGATCCTGTTCACAGTGCTTGGCCTCAACCTCCTTGGCGACTGGCTGCGGGACAGTCTCGACCCGACCGGAAGAACCCGATGAGCATAATTTTCGAAAAGATCTATCCGCGCACGATCAACGCTCTTGTCGCGCGCTTCGCAAAGCCGGAAATGCACGGCGCGAAGGTTGAAGCCTGGCTTTTCGACGATCAGCCAAGCCGTTTTGCCGCCGAAACCTTGCTGCGCGAAGCAGGCGTGCAAGCCAAGCTGCGCTCGGCTTACAAGCCGCTTTTGCACTTTTTCCTTGAAGATGTGGACGGAGCTGCACTGAAGACGGCAACGATCCATTATCCACGCCATGAAAATTGCGTAGCGAACCGCTTCCTGCTCGAGACCTATCCGTTATCGGCGCTTCTGCCCAATGTGAAGGTGACATTTGCGGCCTCAGCTAAGGACGATTTCTTTTACGAAGTCGACCTCACCTTCAAGAATGGACACAGCGAAAGCCATCGTGTTTTCGCCCCCAACCGGGTGCATGAAGATTTCATCGGCGAAACGCTGGTTTCGCCCACCGGATGGTTGCGGGTTGAACATGGTGGTGCAACGGAAAACCGGCATTATGAAACAGCGTATGAAAAGCTGTTTCTTGAGACGGTCTCAATCATTGCCACTCACGACTGGGGCAGGGGCGAGCCTTATTTCGATGAATTGAACATCTCCGTCAGTCTGCCGATCACCGACCGTCGCTTGGCTTACGATGAAGAAGCGCTGAGCCTCACCGAAGCCATGCACGAGGATATTTATTTCTCGTTGCTTGAAGTGTTCCAGAAGAAATCAGGCCGCCCGGTTGGCGATCGAGGATTGCAGCCCGGCCAGATCGTGCCGGAAGTTCGTTTTCGCGATGCTGACCCTTCTGTGAAAGTGGAAATGCGCGCGCTTTCCACTGCCGACGCACTGACCGCCGAGCAAGTTCTGGAAGCCGCACAGGCACCGCTTTCCGCTGACCAGATACGCCGCGAGATCGCAAAGCTTGGCGGGAAGCCTTTCCGAGCCGAAACCCGTTCAGGTCGCACCGTGCATGCAACCTTTATCAAGGGCAGTGACGCGCCTATGATGATCAGTGCCGGACAGCACGCGAACGAGACGACAGGCGTTGTGGGCGCCTTGCGCGCTGCCAATCGCCTGGCCCGGCGCACCGGCGCGCATTTCACTATCTCGCCGCAGGAAAACCCGGACGGGTATGAGGTTCACAAGCGTCTTTGCGCGTCGCAGCCGCACCATATGCACCATGCCGCACGCTACACAGCGCTGGGTGATGATCTGGAGTATCGAAGCGGCGAAGGGCTTTATGAAAAGGCTATCCGCGTCGAAGCGGAGGCGTGCACCGGCGCGAAGCTACACGTCAATCTGCATGGTTATCCGTCGCATGAATGGACGCGTCCGCTATCGGGCTATGTTCCGCGTTCTTTCGCTATGTGGACACTACCGAAGGGCTTTTTCCTGATTATTCGCCATCATGCGTCATGGGGAAAAGAAGCCGAACAGCTTATGGATCACGTGACTAAACACTTGGGCGCGATTGACGGGCTTCTTGAATACAACGACGCTCAGATCAAGCTTTTCGAGCAACATGCAGGCGAAACTGGTTTCCGCATCATCAACGGCTTTCCATGCATGGTCGGTGTTGATGACCGCCATACCGTGCCATTGACGCTGATCACCGAGTATCCGGACGAAACCATTTATGGCGATGCCTTCGTGAAGGGACACACAGCGCAGATGGAAACCGTGCTTTCGGCCTATGACGCGTTGCAGGCGCTTTTCCCGTCTGGAGCATTGCCAGCAAAATCGTGAAACGGTTATGCGCTGGATAATGTGATAAAATAAAAACTTGGAGCGGTTCTTCGATTCCGTGTTAAGCGGAGCCGCTTTAAGCCGATCACATAATCACAGATAATAGACGCCGATGCGTTTGCCGCCGATGATTTCGACGGCAATTTCCATATCATAAATATCGCTGAGAATATCCGGATGAATAAGTTCGTCCGGCGTGCCCTGATGCACGACCTTGCCGCAGCGCATGGCGACGATATGGTCGGAATAGCAGGACGCGAAATTGATGTCGTGCAGTACCAGCACGACCGTCTTGCCCAGCTCATTCGCTGCACGGCGCAAAAGCTTCATCATGGAAGCGGAGTGCTTCATGTCGAGATTGTTCAACGGCTCGTCGAGCAGCACATAATCCGTATCCTGACATAGCACCATGGCCACGAAAGCGCGCTGGCGCTGGCCGCCGGAAAGCTCATCCAGAAAACGCTCGCTTAAAGATTCCAGTCCGAGATAGCCGATGGCTTGCTCGACATGCTTGAGGTCTTCGCTGTTCGGACGCCCCTTGGAGTAGGGATAGCGTCCGAAAGTCACGAGATCACGCACGGTGAGCCGCGAATGAACTGCGTTTTCCTGCCGCAGGATCGAAAGGCGCTTCGCCAGCACGTCGCCCGGTGTTGTCGTGACGTCAAGGCCGTCGACGCTGATGCGCCCCTTGTCCATCGGCAGCAGGCGGCTGACCATCGAAAGCAGTGTGGATTTTCCCGCGCCATTGGGGCCGATGATCGAGGTGATGCCGCCGCCCGGAAGTTTCAACGTTACATCATCAACCACCAGCGCGGTGTTATAGGATTTGCTGACTTGGCTAATTTCGATCAACGCGCGTTCCCCCTGACGAGAAGGATGATGAAGACAAGGCCGCCCAGAAACTCGATGATGACACTGAGCGCGGTATTGAAGGAGAAGACGCGTTCAAGCACGGTCTGTCCGCCGACGATGCACAGGATTGCCAACAGCACCGCAACCGGAAGCACGATACGATGCCTGGCGGACCCTGCGATCATATAGGCGAGATTTGCGACCAGCAGGCCGAAGAAAGTGATCGGTCCGACAAGCGCGGTGGAAACGGAAACCAGCACAGTCACCATAAACAGGATCTTGCGCACCACTTTGGAGTGATCGACGCCCAGGTTGATGGCTGGCTCGCGTCCGAGAGATAATACGTCGAAGACATGCATCAGTCGCAGTCCGTAAAGCGAAACCGCCGCAACGATGACTGCGGAGAGGGTTAGAATTTCCGCATTGATGGTATTGAAACTGGCGAAGAAGCGGTCCTGAAGTACTGCAAAAAGGTTCGGGTCGAGCATGCGCTGCATCAGGTTCGACACGCTGCGGAAAAAGACGCCGCAGACGATGCCGACCAGCATGACCAGATGCAGGCTGCGGGTCGCGCCTGAAAACAGCCAGTAATAGAGCGTGCCCGCGAAAATCACCATGATGACGGCTTCGGCCAGGAACCGGACATTGGGCCCAAGCCAATCGATCTGCACCGCGCCAAACGAAAAGACGACTAGCGTCTGGATCAAGATATAGAGCGCATCAAAGCCCATGATGGAGGGGGTCAGGATGCGATTGTTGGTGACGGTCTGGAACAGTACCGTCGAAACGGCGACGGAATAGGCGACCAGCACCATTGCTGCCAGTTTCGTGCCTCGAAATGGCAGGATGAATGACCAGCTTCCCTTCGCGCCAATCGTCATGAAGGCGAGGGCGGAGAGGAGGGTGAGCACGCAGAGAATCGGGACGATGACGGCAGGGCGTTTAAGCAAGGCGTGATCCTCGCCGCAAAAGCAGGTAGAGGAAGATGACGCTTCCCACCACACCCATCATCGTACCGATGGGAATTTCATAGGGGAAACGGATCAGGCGTCCGGCTATGTCGCATGCAAGCACCAGTCCGGCGCCGAGCACCGCGACCCACGGCACTGCGCGCCGCATATTGTCGCCGATGAACATGCTCACGACATTCGGCACGATCAGCCCGAGAAACGGGATCATGCCGACGGTCACCACCACGGAGGCGCTGACCATCGAAACGATGGCGAGGCCGAGCGTCACCACGCGACGGTAGTTGAGGCCCAGATTGGTGGTGAAATCCTCGCCCATTCCTGCAACGGTAAAACGGTCGGCGGCGATATAGGCAATCACGGTCAGGAAAAAAGCGAGCCAGAGCAGTTCGTAGCGCCCGCGCAGAACGCCCGAAAAGTCGCCTGTGGTCCAGGCGTTGAGCGATTGCAGTAGATCGAAGCGATAGGCGATAAAGGTGGTGATGGCACTGATGACGCCGCCCAACATGATGCCGACGAGCGGCACGACCAGCACTGAGCGCAGCGGGATGGAGCGCAGGATGCGCAGGAACAGCGCGGTTCCCGCCATAGCGGTTATGGAAGCCACCAGCATCTTGCCAAGCACCGGGGTTTCCGGTGCGAAGAGGATAACGAGCAAAATGCCGAGACTGGCGGATTCGACAGTACCTGCCGTTGAAGGCTCGACGAAACGGTTGCGCGTCAGCATCTGCATGATCATGCCTGCAACCGCGAGGGACATGCCCGCGAGAATGATGGCGAGCGTGCGCGGTATGCGGCTGACGATCAGAACTTCCGTTGCCCGATCCGTGCTGCTCGCGCCGAAAAGCGTGTGCAACGACACATCGCTGACGCCGATGAACAGGCTGATAACAGCCAGTATGGCGACAACAATTATAGCTGCGGCAAGTGCCTTCACGCTTGTTTCCTGTTCTCTGTGCCTGGCCATGATTGCGGGCTATCCGTTGCGACGGATAGCCCGAACCGGCTGGGTATGGAGATTTTACTTCGCTTTGTCGAAAGCCTGGGAAAGCTGATCGACGGTGTTGTGCAGTGCGCTGACCCCGCCGCCGACAAGATACCAGTTGGCTGCATTCAGATAGACGACCTGATCGTTCTTCCACGCCGTGGTCTGGCGGACCAGATCGTTGTCCAGTACCTGCTTGGCAGAATTGCCTTCACGACCGATAGCGGCATCGCGATCGATCACGAAAAGCCAATCGGGGTTGGTTTCAAGGATGAATTCCGAGCTTATCGGCTGGCCGTGATTGCCGATGGAAAGGTCGGGTGCGGCAGGCTTCACGCCGAAGCTGTCGTGCAGGACGCCGAAGCGCGAACCGGGACCGTAGGCGTTCATCTTTCCGCCGGAAGTGAGAATGAGAAGACCGTTGCCCTTGGCAGCGGCCTTGTCCTTCAATGCTGCAATGGCTGCATCGAGCTTTTCGATCTCGGCTTTGGCTTCCGCCTCCTTGCCGAAGATCTGGCCGAGCTTTTCGACATTGGCCTCTGTGTCGGCGACAAAATTCTTTGCCGCTACCGTCAGATCGACCGTTGGTGCGATCTTGGCCAGTTCGCCATACTTGGCAGCCGAGCGGCCCCCGACGATGATGAGGTCCGGCTCAGCGGCGTTGACGGCCTCGTAATCCGGCTCGAACAGCGTGCCGACCTTCGCATAGTCGTCGCCCTGATATTTCTTCAGCCCTTCGGGCGAAGCAACCAGACTCGGTACGCCGATAACCTTGACGCCGAGGCGGTCGAGATTGTCGAGGGTTGCAAGATCAAAGACCACGACCTTTTCCGGGCTGGCGGGAACCGCCGTTTCGCCCTGGGCATGTTTGACCGTGATGTCGGCGGCGTTTGCGGCGGATGCCAGAGCAAGCGCCATAACGGCGGCGCCACAAAGGCGGGCGGCGTGTTGGCCAATTTTCAGCATGGTGTTCGATCCTTTCAGCAATCCTGTGCTTTACAGTCCAGTTTTCCTCCCGTCAAAGACAAGAAGGCAAATATTCTCAATTCTTTGTGGGTTCGGGGCTTTGTCCCAGCAGTATGAAGTTCAGGCTGTCTTCAACCGTTAGCGGGATCATCGAACCGTGGCTTTCATTGTCGAAACGCCGATAAGCGATATCCATTCGCGGCAGTTTCGACAGTTCCGCGTATATGTCCGAGCCGGAGGGGCCTCCGCGCAGGGTCTTCATGCGTTCGATGTCCTGCTTGTTCTGCCCCGGTCTTTGCCCACGCTTGCCAGATGTTTCTATGAGCAGGCGCAGCGGATGCGGTTTCGCACTGAATGCGGAAACGAAACGGTCCTTGTCGGCAAGTATCGAACGGTTATTCCACCAGATCGAAGGGTCGGCGGCACTGTAAGTCTGAAAAGACCCGGTATGGTTGAAAAGCGCGTAAAGCGTGAACAGTCCGCCGAGCGAATGACCGAACAGCGCCTGACGGTTCCCGTCGATGCGAAAGCGCTGTTCGATTTCGGGTTTTACGCGCTGCGCGATAAAGTCGAAAAAGGCGTCGCGTCCTCCGGTTTTAGGCACGTTGAAATGAGCGGGAACCAGATCGTCCGGTGTGGGGGGCGTCAGATCGAAATAGCGCAGCCGAATGATTTCTTCCGGGTTGTCGGTGGGATAACCAATGCCCACGAACACAGCCTTGATGGCCGGATTTTCCGCCATCAGCTTTGCCGCAATTGGAAGCATGCGGTTGCCGTCGACCATATAAACGACCGGATAGCCATCGTCAGGGGCGGTTTCAGCAGGGGCGGCGGTGAAAATGCGATAGGAAACGCCGTTGGCCTGTGTGTCGAAAGACGCCATAACGGGCTCGGCGGCCTGAACGGCAGAAGCAAGGAATATGCTGCCTGCCATCGCGCAGACCTTCTTTATAGCGGTTTTCAGAGCGCTCATGAGAGCATCCATTCATGCAATCGACGCCAATCGCAGGCGACTGGCGTCAGAAAGGTCAGATCAGAAGCGGGAGGTCATGCCGACCCAGAGGCGACGACCATCGACGACCGTGTTGAACGAGTCCACATCCACCTTCTTGTCGAAGATGTTGTAAACGGCCGCGTTCAAGGTCACGTTTTCGCTGAAATCGTAGGAACCGCCCAGATCGAAGGTCGCGTAGGGCTTGTATTTGCGAGCCACCACTTTTCCATTGCGATAAATTGGTTCGCCTGCGGTTCCGATACGTGCACCGGCATTGACTTCTTCGCCGTGATAGTTGCCCGAAGCCCAGGCCTTGAGACCTTCAACAGGTGTGATCCAGTCGGCGCGCAGGCTTGCCATATGCTTTGGCGTACGAGCAAGCGGTAGGCCCTTGAAGTCACCGGTCTGCTGTTCAGAGTCGGTATAGGTGTAATTACCACGGACTGTGATGGTGTCGGTCGCTTCCCAGTCGAAGGTCAGCTCTACGCCCTGCATGACGGCCTCATCAATGTTGAAGGCGTACCACAGGCGATAATTCGGGTCTTCGCTCCAGCGAACCGGATCGCCATTGGCGTCGGTGACGAGAGCGTTGGAGATCTTGTCTTTGAAGTCCGTGTAGAAATAGGTTGCTCCCAGACGCAGCCCAGTCTGGTTGTCCCACTGCACACTGGCTTCATAGCTCGTGCTCTTTTCGGGTTGCAGGTCTGGATCGCCGATGATGACGCCGCAGTCGCCATCTGGACTGTATGTGCAGCCCGCACCACCAGTTGTGTATGCGTAGCCCGGTGCGATGGTGCGAATTTCGGGAGCGCGGAAACCGGTGGAAATACCGCCCTTGAAAGTCAGCTGGTCGGTCGCATGCCAGACGGCATAGCCGCGCGGACTGAAATGCGAGCCATAAATTTCATGGTCGTCCATCCGCAATCCGCCGGTGATGGCGAAATCGGGCGTAATCCACCATTCGTCTTCGGCAAAGAGTGCCCACTGGCGAACGCTGAACTCTTCGTCGATATCGTTACGGCGTCCCGGATTCTGGTCTGTCAGAACCGAGTCCATAAACTGGCCGCCGGTCACGAGGGTATGATTGCCATAGAATTCGAACGGAGTGGTGAATTTGCCATCCAGAACCGAATTGCGGATATGCGGCGAACGCAGATTTTCCACAAAACCGTTGGTTTTCTTATCCCAGTTGAAATTGGTGCGCTCTGCCCATTCCTGCATGAATGAAAATTCAGAAGTAGTCGGACCCCAGCGACCGGTATGGCTGATCGACCAATGATCGCGGTCATTGTAGTTATAGGCGTCGACAGGCTTCTTGCCGCTCGCATCCACGGTATTGCCTACCGTCATATCGCGGCGGAGGCGCGTCTTGCCAAGTTCGAGCATGATGTCATGATCTTCATTGGGCGTCAGGGTGACACGACCCGTGATGTCGATATCCTTCTGTTCCGGCGCGCCGCTGACGATGCTGTCTTCCTGACGCTTGAGACCGCGTCCCCAGAGCTGCACACCGACGAGATTCGGCACCAGCGGTCCGGTCAGGTAGTAGGAACCCTGAAGAGAGTTTCCGAACTTGGAGTGCTGCTGGACTGTGCCGTCCACAGTGAAGGAGCCGCTCCACTTGTCGGACACTTTTTTGGTGATGATGTTGATCACGCCGCCCATGGCATCCGAGCCGTAGAGGGAGGACATCGGACCGCGAATGACTTCAATACGCTCGATGGCGTTTGCAGGCGGGAGGAAGCTCTGCTCGAAACCCGCATTGCCGTTGGTGCGGGCGTCGCGCGTGCTCTGGCGCTTGCCGTCGACCAGGAGCAGCGTATAGGAGCCGGGAAGGCCGCGGATGAAGATGTCACGCTCGGCGGCAGGGCCGGTGACGGCCACGCCCTGCACGTTCTTGAGTGCATCGGTGAGGTCGCTATAAGCGCCCTTTTCCAGTTCTTCGCCGGGAACGACCGTGATGCTTGCTGGCGCATCGGTAATGCTCTGTTCAAAACCCGTTGCCGACACCACGATCTGGTTGAGCTTGATGCTGCCATCGGATGCGGACTGAACCTGTTCGTTCGCTGTCGCCGTCTGCGCCAGGGAAGCGGTTTGGCTCCAAAGCAGCGCCGTCGAAAGACATGTCCCCGCAAGGATCGCCCGGGTAATGAGCGATTTGCTGGCCAAATGCCTGTTTTGTGCGCTATCGGCCCACAGTCCCCGAAACAAGCTGGTCATTTTCATCACCGTTTAAAGTTGAGTTTTCAAGTCTCCTTATGTATGGCAATCCGGTGACGTCAATCGTCATGTTTTATAACCATTCCAAGTTTCAGAAAACGCAAATGGACGGGCAATAGTGGCAATGGGTGGCAAGCTGACGAAAACGCTGGCGGAAGCGGGAAATCGCGAGGCTGAAAGCTTCCGGTTGGGGCAGTTACGGCTGTTGATTGCACTGGATGCACTTCTTGTGGAGGGAAGCGTCGGTGGGGCAGCAAAGCAGATGGGGCTTAGCATTGCCGCCATGAGCCGGTTGCTGGGCCAGATTCGTGAAAGGTTCGACGATCCCATTCTCGTGCGTTCAGGACGCCGGATGGTTGCAACGCCAAAGGCCGAGGCCCTGCGCGGGCGCCTGCGCCGTCTGGCCAATGAAACGGAAGCATTGATGAACCCGGAAATGAGCGATCAGCCGCAACCGGTCTGCACCGGGCATCATGGCTGGAATCGTAGCGGAATCCTGACACCGCCGCCGCTAGGTATCCGCAAGGTCGTGGAGCTGGAAAACCATCCGACACCAGAGCAGCTTGCCGCACAGTTCGCAAATATTCATGAGGAAAACAATCCCGTTCGGCGGCTTGCCAAATATATCGCAATCGTCGGGCGTAAGGCGGGGCATACACGCCCGCTGGAACTGCAAGAGGCGGAGGACGCCTTCACGACTATTTTTGCCGGTGAGGCTGATCCGATGCAGATTAGCGCGCTTTTGCGGCTTATTCATTATCGTGGGGAAACGGCTCCTGAGCTGGCTGGCATGGCGCGGGCGGCACGGCGTTATTATGCGACGGATGCTGGTTTCAACACGCCTGCGCTGGACTGGCCTGCCTATCTTTCTCCGAACTCGGCCCAGTCGCCCTGGTTCATGCTGGCGGCTTTGCTGGTTGCGCGTGCGGGGCACCCGGTCGTTTTGCATGGTAATTGTGGAACCGGCGCGCTTTCCGGCAAACTGGAAGTCGCGGCCGAAGCAATCGATCTGCCTGTGGCGACATCCCCTGCGATGGCGGAGAGCGCATTGAAGGCACATCGCATCTGTTTCATGCCGCTGGCGGGTTTCGCGCCGCAAATCCATGCGCTTTTGGCGCTCTATCCACTTTTTGAATCGCGCTCGTCGATGAACAGTCTCGTGCATCTTCTCAACCCGATGAGCCTGAAAGCGTCGTTCCTCGGTGTGACGCAGCCGGCCTATCGCGAGCTTCATCGCGATGCGGCGGCGCTGCTGGGCATGACGTCGCTATCCGTCGTTTCCACCAGCCGCGATGTCGCCGAACTGGTCCCCCATCGCGGGCATACGATTTACAGGTTGCTGGACGGGCGGGAGGCCGATCTTCTGCTGCCCACCTTGTCGAAGGAGAGTGGCGAAAAGCATTCCAGCCTCAGTTCTTTCGAATACTGGCATGCGGTCTGGGCCGGTGCTGCCATTGATAAGCGTGCCGAATACACGATCATCGCGACAGCAGCGATGGCGCTGATGACGGCGCTTTCGGCGGACAATGACAGCTATGATGAGTTTTATCGCAAGGCTGAGGGTCTGTGGCGCGCGCGACATCGCCATTCTGACGCGTGATTTTCACCCGGAAGGGGCTGGCGAGAGAAAAATTTTCTAGAAATGGACAAGCTTGGAAAAACGTTCCTGCCAGCCTTTCTGAAGAGTATGTTCGTGCTTTGTCTGCCTGTCCTGCAATCTTTATCGTGCGGCCTACTGTTTCAGCGCGGGGCATGGAGGGTTGATCCGATACGGGAAGCCGATAAGGGACGCCATGTGTTTCCCGGCGCCTTCGCTGGATGAAAGGCCGAGGAGACCGCCATGACCAGAACCGCCACCGTCACTAATTTGCCGTTGCTGGATATTTCCCGGTTCAACGGCACGCCGGAAGAGCGCAAGAGCTTCATCAGTGAATTGCGCCATGTGCTGCACGATCACGGGTTCTTCTATCTGACCGGGCACGGCGTCGAGCCGAAGCTGATCGCCGATGTCGTGGCCACCGCAAAGCGCTTCTTCGCCTTGCCGGAAAAAGAGAAGCTTAAGATCGAGATGATCAAGACCTCGAACTTTCGCGGCTATAATCGTGCTGGACTGGAACGAACCCGCGGCGAGCAGGACTGGCGTGAGCAGCTCGATATCAATACTGAGGCCGAGCCAGTTGAAATCGCTCCCGACAGCCCGGCCTGGAAGCGGCTCATGGGTCCCAATCAGTGGCCGGAGGCCCTGCCGGAACTCAAGCCATTGCTTCTGGCCTATCAGGCGGAAGTCACACGTGTGGGCATCGATATATTGAAGGCCATCGCCGAAGCGCTTGGCCAGCAACAGGATTTCTTCGCTCAGGTTTATGAGCCGCGTCCTTCGCAGCTCCTCAAGATTATCCGCTATCCCGGTCGCGATGTTGCCGAAAGCGAGCAGGGCGTCGGCGCACACAAGGATGGCGGCTTCGTCACAGTCCTGTTGCAGGATGTGGTTCCCGGCCTGCGGGTGCGGCGCGAGGACGGCGTCTGGATCGATGCGCCACCGGTGCCGGGAACTTTTGTCATCAATACAGGTGAACTTCTGGAACTTGCCACCAACGGCTTTGTTCGCGCCGACGTGCATGGCGTGGTTGCCCCTCCGGCTGGGACCGAACGCTACTCAGTGGCCTTCTTTCTCGGTCCGCGATACGACGCCACGGTTCCTGTCATCGATCTGCCGGAGGAGCTGAAGACCAAGGAACGCGGTGTTTCCGTCGATGCGCTGAACCCGATTTTCCGCGAGGTCGGTCTCAACAATCTCAAGAGCCGTTTGCGCTCGCACCCCGATGTCGCGCGCGCTCACCATGCTGATCTCCTGACGCAGGAACATCTCGGCGGGCAGGCCCCGGCTTCTGCGCATTGACCTGACTTGCCGGCAAGCGAAGGTGCCGTGACCGCTATATCGCGGCAGGCGGATGTCTGATGGTCCATCCCTTGACGGTTATTTTCCTTGCCGTCAAGGAACGGGCCGGGGGTGTGCCGAAGAACCCGGCTTGCCGGGTCTTGCGATGCATCTTGAAATGATCGCAGCCTATAATCAGCCGGTTTTCCGCACGCGGTAAGCTGGCAGGTGTCGCAGGATTGGGGCCGAATCTTACAGAAAGTTCGCTTATTGCGATATTTTGTTAGTCACGGTTTGCGAAATAGTTGCAAAGATTTCGTCAATCTGACGGCGAGTGCGGCGTTTTGAATAAAAATGCCGCCCAAATTTGGCAGTTCCACGGCTTGATCGTTCAAACGTTAGATGGAAATGTCCACCTCTTTAGTTAAGAGACAACTGGAACGGCAGACTGTCCGGGATATAGCCGGAGATGCAGAATTTCGTTTCAGCGGCACTGGGTCGACAATCCTGTGCCACAAGGTCCGGGGAGGGGATCGCTTAATGCCTGAATTGCGTGCCGATACGATTTTGTTTAATGGTACTATCTGGTGCGGCTTTGAAGAAGGTACCGTCGAGGCCCTGGCGATCTGGCAGGGCAAAGTTCTTTCGGCGGGAACAAAAGAGCAGATATGGTCGCTCAAGAGCGACGACACCCGCCTCATTGATCTCAAGGGCGGCTTTGCGACGCCGGGGCTGAATGACGCCCATCTTCATCTGATTTCCGTCGGCCTGACAATTAAATGGATCGACGCCACGCCGCAGGCGGCACCGACACTGGACAGCCTGCTTGACGCAATCCGCGAAAAGGCAGCCTCAGTGCAGCCTGGCACTTGGATCAAGGCGCGCGGCTACGACCAGACCAGGCTTGATGTGGGGCGTCACCCACTCAAATCCGAACTCGACGCCGCGGCACCGGACAATCCGGTGATGCTGGTGCGCGCATGCGGGCATGTTTCGATCTTCAATTCCAGGGCTTTCGAACTGGCCGGCATTGACGAGAACACACCTGTGCCGGACGGTGGTCTGATCGAGCGGAAAAACGGCGCATTGACAGGCATGGTGGCCGAAAATGCACAAGGTCTCGTGCGGGCCGCCATTCCCACGCCAACGACCGAAGAACTGGTCGATGCCATCGAGGCAGGCGGCGAGCTGCTGCTTTCCTACGGCATTACCAGTGTCATGGACGCGGCTGTTGGACAGGTAGCGGGCTTCGATGAAATCCGCGCTTACAATCTTGCAAAGCTGCGAGATCGCTTGCCGGTGCGCACATGGCTGGTCCTGCTCGGCGATCCGGGGCCTTCCATTGTCGATAAGTGCTACGAAGCAGGGCTGGTGTCCGGCGTCGGCGATGACATGTTGACGGTCGGCGCGGTCAAGATATTCCTCGATGGCTCGGCAGGCGGTCGCACCGCATGGATGAGCAAGCCCTATCTTGGCGACGACAACAATATCGGCGTACAGATACTGCCTGACGCCGAGCTGGAAGCACTGGTGCTTGATGCCCATAAGAAGGGCTATCAGCTTGCCTGCCATGCGATCGGCGATGCAGCCATCGGCCAGCTTATCACCGCCTATGAAAAGGCGCTCGCAGCCCATCCCGACGCAGACCGGCGGCATCGCATCGAGCATTGCGGCTTCTCCACCCCGCAACAACACGAACGCATGCAGAAGGCGGGGATCTATCCGTGCCCGCAGCAGGTCTTCATCTATGATTTCGGCGATGCTTATATTTCCGTTCTGGGTGAGGAGCGGGCGCTTTCCAGCTATCCGCTGAAGACGTGGAAAGATCTCGGCTTCAAACCTGCGACGGGAAGCGATTCCCCCGTCTGCCATCCCAATCCCTATCCGAACATCTATTCCATGCTGACGCGTGAAACCGGCAAGGGAACGGTCATGGATGCACGCGAGCGCGTGACCATCGAGGAAGCGTTGCAGGTCTATACGGAATATGGCGCATACTCGCAAAAACTTGAGTATGTGAAGGGCAGGCTTGTGCCGGGACAAGCTGCGGATATTGCTGTCTTCTCGCGCAATATGCTGACGGCGAAGCCGGAAGAAATCCTCAGCGACACACATTGCAATCTCACCATTCGCGGTGGCAAGGTCGTTTTCGAGAGAAAATAAGCGGGGCACCGGGCAGCGTGGCAAAGTGCCAGACTGCCCGGAAGACGGTTTGCTCTGACCGCAAAACAATAACCAGGAAGGGGAACAATATGAAAAGATTTGCATTGATCGCGGCCTTGTCGGCCGTATTGATGGCCGGGACTGCCGCTTATGCGGCGGACGAACCGCGGCCAGGCGGGGTCATTAATTTTGTCGCGCCCTATGGCGACAGCTTCTCCACGCTCGATATCCAGTCTTCGCCGGCGACGCAGGATGAACTCTACGCCAAGGCCATCCACCGCACGCTCTATGACTGGGATGCGAACCAGAGCAAGCCTGTGCTTGGTCTGGCTACCGATGTCAGCGTTTCGGATGACAAGCTCGTCTATACGTACAAGCTGCGTGAGGATGCTTTCTTCCATAACGACAAGCCGCTGACGGCGGATGACATTATCTGGAGCTATACCCGGATCATGGATGCGAAGAAGGCATTTCCGCCGGCACGCTACATTGCCGAGATCAAGGGTGCCGATGAATATACGCAAGGCAAGGCCAAGGAAATTTCCGGCCTGAAGAAAATCGACGATCACACGCTTGAAATCACCTTGAAGCAGCCGGTCGAGCCCGGCTACCTGTTCATGCGCAACAATACCGCCATCTATCCGGCGGGCGAAGGCGACAGCGAGGAATTCCAGCGTCATCCGATCGGCCTTGGACCTTACAAGTTTGCCGAATATGTGCCCGGCTCGCGCCTGACGGTCGAGAAGTGGGACAAATATTATGAAAAGGGCAAGCCCTACGCCGACAAGATCAACATCATGATCATGGGCGATGCGGCTGCGCGTGACGTGGCGTTCCGCAACAAGGAAATCGACGTGTCGGTGCTTGGTTCTGCGCAATATGTCGCTTACCTCAAGGACCCAGAACTGTCGAAGAACCTGCTTGAAGTGGCCGAAGTCTATACGCGCACTGTCGGCTTCAATCCCGATTTCAAGCCTTTTCAGGACAAGCGCGTGCGTCAGGCGATCAATTACGCCATCGACAGCGACCTGATCATCAAGCGTCTCGTGAAGGACAAGGCCTATCGTGCTGTCGGCTGGCTGCCGAATTCATCGCCTGCCTTCGACAAGGATGCGAAGCCTTACCCGTATGATCCTGAAAAAGCTAAAGCTTTGCTGACTGAAGCCGGTTACCCGGACGGCTTTGAATTCGAGTTGACCGCAACGCAGAACGAGAGCTGGGGCCTCACCATCGTTGAAGCCCTCATCCCGATGCTGGCCAAGGTCGGCATCAAGGTGAAGGCCAAGCCGGTGGAAGCTTCGGTCCTCGCCGATGTCGTGCCATCCGGCAATTTCCAGGCCTATATGTGGTCACTGGAAAGCGGTCCCGACGCTCTGACGGCAATGCAGTGCTTCTATTCGAAGACACCGCAATCGGCCTGCAACTATCAGAAGTTCGCGAATGCCGACTTCGACAAGCTGGTAGACGACGCCAAGGTTGCCAAGACGGAAGACGAAAAGAACGACCTTCTGCGCAAGGCGAACAACCTGTTGCAGGAAGAAGCTCCGGTCTGGTTCTTCAACTACAACAAGGCAGTCATCGCGCATCAGCCGTGGCTGCACGGTCTGCAGCCGAACTCCGCAGAGCTGGCGGTCCAGTCCTATGAAAAGCTGTGGGTCGACGACACGGTTCCGTCGGGACGCTGAAACCTCGGCTGAACAGGATCGGCCCGCTCCGGGTGAAGCCTGGTGCGGGCCACTGATCCCCTTTGCTCCAGCACTTTTCAGCGCTGATACGGAAGGAGGACCGTGTGCTTTATTTTATTCTGCGCCGCGTGCTGCAGATGATACCGACCGTTGTGGCGGTATCGTTGTTGATCTTCGTCATCTTCAGCGTGGTTCCCGGCAGCATCGCCTCCGGTCTCATTGCCAATGGCAAGGGCATGAACGATCCGAAGATGGTGGAAAAGATCACCCAGGAATTCGGACTGGACAAGCCGGTGCATGTGCGCTTTGGCAATTATCTCGTGCAGCTTGCCCAATTTGATCTGGGCACGTCCTATCGTTCACGACAGCCGGTCATAACGCTCATTCAGGAACGGATGTGGCCGACGCTGAAGCTCGCCTTCGCGGCGATGGGCTTCGCCATCCTCGTCGGCGTGCCGCTCGGCTTTCTGGCTGCGCTGAAGCCTGGCAGTCTTCTTGATAGCGTGACGATGATCGGCGCCGTATCGGGCCTATCCTTGCCCCAGTTCTGGCTCGGTCTGCTTGGCATGTATCTTTTCGCGCTGACGCTCGGCTGGCTGCCGAGCTTCGGTTACGGAGATGGCGGTATTCGCAACATCATTCTGCCTGCCATAACGCTTGGCGTCGCTCCGCTGGCGCTGCTTGCACGCACGACGCGCGCCGCAGTTCTGGAAGTGATGGGCGCGGATTTCATCCGCACCGCGCGCTCCAAGGGAATGAGCAGTTTCCGTCTCGTCAAATGGCATGTGATGCGCAACGCGCTCGTGCTCATCATCACCACCATCGGCCTTCAGTTCGGCTCGATGATGGGACAAGCGGTCGTGGTGGAAAAGCTGTTTTCGTGGCCGGGCCTCGGTTCGCTGCTCATCGACAGCGTTTCGCTGCGCGATATCCCGGTGGTGCAGGGTGCAATTCTCGTGATCGTATTGTGGTTTCTGGTCATCAATACGATCGTTGATATTCTCTATGCGGTCATCGATCCGCGCATAAGTCACGAGTAAGCCCATGAAGCTGCGTTTCAATCTCGTATTCGGCGGGGTGATATGCGTCGTCATGGTGACGGCCGCAATCTTTGCACCGCTGCTTGCGCATTATAATCCGATCATGGATGCCGACCTGATGAATGCGGAGCTGCCGCCCGATGCGCAGTTCTGGTTCGGCACCGACGCACAGGGGCGCGACGTCTTATCCCGCATTCTCTATGGCGCTCAAATATCGCTGACCGTGGGCGTCGGGTCTCAGCTCATCAACACTTTTATCGGTCTTTGCTTTGGTATTTCGGCTGGTTATTTCGGCGGCTGGTGGGACGATTTCGTCAATGGACTCACCAATCTGATGCTAGCCATCCCATCCCTCATCTTTGCGCTCGCCATCATGGCGGTGCTGGGGCCGGGACTTCCGAGTTTGCTTCTGGCGCTGGGATTAACCAACTGGTCGTGGACGTGCCGCATCGCGCGCAGTTCGACACTATCCTTGAAAAAACAGGGGTATGTGCAGGCAGCAAAGACGCTGGGCTATGGCGATATCCGCATCATGGTCACGCAGATCGTTCCGAACATGATTGGGCCGATCCTCGTCATCGGCACGCTTGGTATGGGCGACGCGATCCTCGCGGAAGCTGCGTTGTCCTATCTCGGTCTTGGCATACGCCCGCCTTTCCCGAGTTGGGGCAACATGCTGACCGATGCGCGTGAGCTGATTGTGAATGCGCCCTGGGCGGCGATTTTTCCCGGCCTTGCCATTTTCATCACCGTGCTCGGGCTCAATCTGTTCGGGGATGGTCTGCGTGACTGGCTCGACCCGCATATGAGGACACGCAAGGTATGAGTGGAGAAGTATTGCTTGAGGTCGAGAACCTCCGCATTGATATCGTCAGTGGCGCGCGCAGTCATAATGTAGTGGAAGATGTATCTTTCACCATCGATGCGGGCGAAACCTTCGGGCTTGTTGGTGAATCAGGCTGCGGCAAAAGCATTACCGCACTTTCGATGATCGGTTTACTGCGTCCACCGCTTGCCGTGACCGGCGGGTCTGTCCGTTTCAAGGGACAGGAATTGCGCAACATGCCTGCGAGCGACATGCGCAAGCTGCGCGGCAATCGCATTGCGATGATCTTTCAGGAGCCGATGACCGCGCTCAATCCGCTGTCGCCTGTTGGGCGGCAGATCGCGGAAATGTTCGTGCTCCATCAAGGCGCGACTTGGCACGAGGCCGAGCGCAAGGCCGTGGAAGCGCTGGCCAGCGTGCAGGTGCCTGCACCCGATCAGCGGGTGAAGAACTATCCGCATCAGATGTCGGGCGGCATGCGCCAGCGTGTGATGATCGCCATCGCCCTTGCCTGCAATCCGGACCTGCTGGTGGCGGACGAGCCAACCACCGCGCTTGACGTCACCGTACAGGCCGAGATTCTGCGCCTGATGCAGGAATTGTGCAATGCGCGCGGTACGGCGGTTCTGATGATCAGTCATGACCTTGGTGTGATCGCCAAAATGTGTCGTCGCGTCGGCGTCATGTATGCCGGTCATCTGGTCGAGGAACGGATAACCGCCGGGCTGTTCCACCATCCATCCCACCCTTATGCGCACGGGCTGCTGGCATCTCTCCCGCAGCTTGGTTCCCGCCAGCGCGAAGGGCAGCGGCGCTTGCAGGAAATCGAGGGTGTGGTGCCGTCTATTTCCGCTTTTCCGAAAGGGTGCCGGTTCGAGCCGCGCTGCACGCGCTCGACTGATATCTGCCGGGCTGAAAAGCCCGCCCAGACACCGCTTGAAGATGCAGGTTTCGTGAGGTGTTTCCATCATGAATAATATGGCAACCCATGAAAATGCGCTGGCCGAACCGATCGTTCGTATCGACGATCTATGCGTTTATTTCCCGGTCGGAAACGGCGTTTTCAGCCGCTCGAAACAATTGTTGCGGGCGGTCAATAATCTAAGCCTCACCCTCAACAAGGGCGAATGTCTCTCCATCGTGGGTGAATCCGGCTGCGGCAAGTCCACACTGGCGCTTTCCGTGGTTGGGCTGCAAAAGCCGACAAGCGGACAGATATATTTCGAAGGCACGCCGATAACCGGCAGGCAGGAACCGTCGCGCCTCGACCGCGCAAAAATGGCGCAAATGGTGTTTCAGGATCCGTTTGCGTCCCTCAATCCGCGCCAGACGATCTATACGTCGCTTGCTGCACCCTTGCGGCTTCATGGCGTGAAAAACCGTGGCGAGATAGATGCGCGAGTTGAGGAAACCTTGCGTCTCGTCGGATTGAAGCCGGAACAGGCAAAGCGCTTCCCGCATGAATTCTCCGGCGGTCAGCGCCAGCGTATCGGCATTGCGCGGGCACTGCTTCTCAGTCCGAAGGTGATCGTGCTGGACGAGCCGGTATCAGCACTCGATGTTTCCATCCGGGCACAGATCATCAACCTGCTTCTGGAGCTGAAAGAGCGGCTGGGTCTCTCCTACATCATGATCAGCCATGACCTGAGCGTGGTCGAGCACATGAGCGACCGCGTCGCGGTGATGTATTTCGGGCAGATAGTCGAAACCGGCCCTTGGGACCGCATCTTCTCAAATCCGACGCATCCCTATACGCGGCGTCTCATCAGCGCCATTCCCGATCCCATGACAGAGCTGGGCGGCGGACAGTTGATCGATGACAGTATACCGCCCGCGCCGCCACGGGGCTATCGTTTCTATCCGAACAGCTTCGGCACGCATGATGTGCACGAAGTGCCTCCGCCGACGAAACTTGTCGAAATCGGTGGCGGACAAAGTATTCGCCTCATCGAAGAAGCATAAAAAAGCGCCGGGTTACCGGCGCTTTTCAATTATGGAAGTGAAGCTTATCCGCTGATCAGCTTCACTTCCATGAAATCTTCCAGACCCCATTTTCCACCTTCGCGACCGTTGCCGGACTGCTTGTAACCACCAAACGGACTGCCCGGCGCACGCGATGTTCCGTTGATCTGAACCATACCGGCGCGCAACTTGCGGGCAACGCGCTTGGCTCGCTCCGGGCTTCCGGTCTGGATATAGGCGGCAAGCCCGTAAGGCGTGTCATTGGCGATGGCGATAGCCTCTTCTTCCGTGTCGAAAGGAATCATGGCCAGTACAGGTCCGAAGATTTCCTCGCGTGCGATGGTCATGTCGTTATTGACGTCGGCAAAGACGGTTGGCTTGACGAAATCGCCTTCGGTAAATCCGTCCGGGCGACCGGTGCCGCCAGCAACCAGCCGTGCGCCTTCATCGATACCTTTCTGGATGAGATGCTGAACCTTTTCAAACTGGATGGAAGAGGAAAGCGGGCCGATATGATCGCCTTCTTCCGCCGGGTCGCCGACTTTCGTGCCTTCCGCAGCTTTCTTGGCGAGATCGACAGCTTTGTCATAGACAGAGCGTTCGACCAGCATGCGGGTCGGTGCATTGCAGGACTGGCCCGTATTTTCGAAGCAATGGGCGAGGCTGCGGGACATCGCCTTTTCAAGATCGCTGTCGGCAAAGACGATGTTGGGCGATTTGCCGCCAAGTTCCAGAGAAACGCGCTTGACCGTTGCTGCTGCTGCGCGGGAAACCGCCGTACCGGCGCGGGTCGAGCCGGTGAATGACATCATGTCCACATCTGGATGCTGGGAAAGCGCTTCGCCCACCACCGGACCTTCGCCGTTGACAAGGTTGAACACGCCCTTCGGCAGTCCGGCCTGATCGACGAATTCGGCAAAGAGCAAGGCCGACATAGGGGCGATTTCAGAAGGCTTCAGCACTACCGTACAGCCAACGGCAATTGCCGGAATGACCTTCAGCGCAATCTGGTTCATCGGCCAGTTCCATGGCGTGATCAGGCCGCAAACGCCGATCGGTTCACGCACGATTGCCTGATTGGGGAATTTTGGCGACAGGATTTCCTCGAATTCGAAGTTTTCGAAAGCGGCAATGAAGGCCTTTGTGTGCGACAGCCCGGCGGCGGCCTGCGATTCACGTGCAAGCTTGATGGGCGCGCCCATTTCCATCGAAATCGCTCTGGCCATTTCCTCCATGCGCGCTTCGTAGATTTCCGCGATACGACGGATATAGCCAATACGCTCGGCAGCGGGCGTCTCACTCCATGCAGGGAAAGCCTTGCGTGCAGCGGCCACGGCCAGATCGATATCCCCGGCCGAGCCAGCCGAAATGACCGCATAGGGCTTCTCATTGGCCGGATAGACGATTTCGATACTTTTTGCTTCGAGAGGAGCGCGCCACGCGCCATCAATGTAGAATTCTGTCTTCTGGATAAGGTTCTTCTGAAGCATGGCGTATTCCTCCGATAGTGACTGGCTATAACGACCGACATTTGCCGGTCTGGCCATTCTGATTTGCACGGAAGACTAATGCCCAGTTGCAGCAGCGTCAAAACAGAAGAATGCACGCAAACATCAATAATTCTTATTCATTGTCGTAGGCTTCGACATCGAAGCCAAGTGCAACCAGACCTTCCTCGATATAGTCCCCCAGAAGCGGTGTTCCGATGAGATATTTCGCTTCCCTGCCATTATGGCGGTCACTGGCTGTGGAAAGCGCTTCTTCCCATTCATCTGCGCCGAAATCACCGCGTCCAAGCCACATCAGTGCCAGCAGTTCCATCCGCTGATCCTCGTTGAGCGAACGAATGGCAGCGAAGAGTTCTTTGCGCGTGGGGTTGTCGGGTGAGGCGTCCAGAATATCGACATCATCGTCGTCGCTGGGGTTGGAGCCGGAGTTTTCATCGACAGCAGGCACCTGAACGTCATACTCACGTGCTTTGGAGATGATGAACTCAAGGTTATTCAGACTGTTCGTCAGCTCGACCATGAAATGCCCTCCGTTGCCCTCATGTTGTTGTTCAACGACAGAATGGGTCTGGCGGTCCAATCGATACCGGCTTTCATCCAGGGCCGGATACTGGCCTGACCGCATGGTCCAATCGTTTGTCGATTATAGGACATCGGCCTCCCGCAAGCGATAGCCCACGCCTGTTTCGGTGAGAATATATTGCGGCTGGTCCGGCAAAGCCTCGATTTTCTGTCGCAGCTGGCGAACATATATCCGCAAATACTGTACATCCGCCGAGGGGCCCCAGACATGACTCAGAATATATTGATGGGTCAGTACCCTGCCGGCATATTGTACGAGCAGGCGAAGAATATCGTATTCCTTCGGTGAGAGTTTAACGTCATTGCCATCCACCCGCACGATGCGGCGGACCAGATCGACCGATAGCCCGCCCGTCTTAAAGACGGGCTTTTCTCCCTGCTGCTGGAGCTTGTGACGCAAGGCGACGCGAACGCGTGCGGCAAGCTCCTTCATGCCGAACGGTTTAGTGACATAATCATCCGCGCCCAGTTCCAGCGCTTTCACGATACCTGCCTCATCGGTACGGCTCGAAAGGATCAGGATTGGCAGGTCCAGCCCCTTCTGTCGCCATTGGAGCAGCAGGTCGTGCCCGTCCATATCCGGCAAGCCGAGATCGAGAAGCACGAGGTCGGGATTTTCAGTTGCGATTTTGTCAATTGCCTCATGCGCGCCAGCAGCTTCCACGACGCTGTAGCCTTCGGTTGTCAGCCCGACACGCAGAAGTTTGCGGATGGGCGGTTCGTCATCCACGATCAGCACTTTGACGCCTGGCAGGTTCATGAGGATTTTTCCGTGTCTGTTTCGGGCATTGATAGCGGAAGCGACAGTGTGAAAACCGCCCCGACGCCATCTGGCCGGTTGTGGGCGGTGATCGTTCCGCCCATCGCTTCGACGAAACCGCGGGCAATGGAAAGGCCCAGTCCTGTGCCGGCCTGCACGTGGTCTCCCTTCCGGACACGGTAGAAGGTATCGAAGATCTGTTCCAGATCGCTATCGGGAATACCTGGTCCCCGGTCCGCGATTTCGAGCAGAAGGCGCGTTTGTTCGACGCGAACTTCCAGTCTGATTTCAGAGTCTTCAGGCGCATATTTGGCGGCATTGTCGAGAAGATTGAAGAGAACCTGTTCGAAGAGGACCGCATCGAGCTTCAGCATCGGCAGATCGGCCGGAACTGCTACCCGAACGGCGTGGCGCGACAGAATTTTCGCTGCGCGATGCAGCGCAGCCCCCACAATGTCTCCGACATAGTGAAGCGACAGGTTCGGTTCCATTGCACCGGCTTCGATACGGGTCATATCAAGCAGGTTGGCGATGAAGCGATTGAGCCGCTCGGATTGTTCCACGATCGTGGAAAGTAGTTCCACCCGGTCCTCCTCCGGCAGGGAAGCGGCATATTCCCGCAACGCCGTGCCAGCCCCCATAATGGCGGCAAGCGGGGTCTTGAGATCGTGGGAGATCGATGTCAGCAATGCGGAGCGCAGCTTGTCGGTTTCAGCCGCAAGCTTGGCGCGTTCCACATCCTCGACCAGCTGAACGCGCTCGATGGCAATGGCCGCCTGATCAGCCAGCGCTTCGAAAAGCCTTTGCTGATCGGGCGTGAGGATCGGGCCTTGGCGGTCGTTATCGAGGCCGATAACACCGACGGCGGTGCGAGCAGTTTTAAGGGGCATGTAAAGCCGTCTTGCTCCCGGCAGGGTATCTGCACCCCGTCCGGCAGGAAGATTATGTTCCCAGGTCCAGTGGGCAGCGGCAATATCGGCGTCGGCGAGCGTGTCGTCCGGCGGATAGCCTGCACGAACGGTAATGCTTTCCCGCTCCGGCAGAAGAATGACCACGCGCACCTTGAGCATTGAGGCAATCTGAAAGGCCGTCGCCCATAGAACGTCATCCAGCGAGCCGGTCCCGGCAAGTTTTTTGCTGAAAAGATAGAGGTCTTCGGTCATGCGCGCGCGCTGGAGTGCCGCAGTCGCCTGCCGCTGGACACGGCTTGCCAGATTACTGGCCACAAAGCTGACGAGCAGGAAGAATACCAGTGCGACGACGCTTTCGGGATCGGCGATGGTCAACGTGTAAAGCGGCGACAGAAAGAAGAAATTATAGGCAAATGCGCAGAGCACCGACACGAACAGCGCTGGCCACAGGCCAAGCGTGACAGCCGCGCCCAGCACGCCGACCACAAAGACGAGGGCGATGCTGCGCACGTCCAGAACCTGCTCCAGCGCAAGGCCCGCCATGAGTGCCAGCGCTGCGATGAGCGTCCCCGCCAGATAGGGCTTTATATTTTTCGAACGCGGCTGGTCAGCCGTATTTATGCCGCGTGCGGCAAGTGTGTCTTCTCGCTCGGTTCCCGATGTGACATGCACGTCGATCGCACCGGAAAGCCGGATGAGGTCGTGGCTGATAGAGCCTTCGACAAACTCCCGCCAGCGTGGCTTCAGCGACTTTCCAGCCACGATATGGGTGAAGTTGTGCGTGGTCGCATAGCGCACGACATCTTCGGCGACCGACTGTCCGGGGATAACCACGGTTTCGCCGCCGAGTTGTTCTGCCAGACGCATCGTTGCGGCAAGGCGGTCCTTGCCCTGTTCGGAAAGGCTTGCTGTGCGCGGCGTTTCCACATGGATCGCGGCCCATTGCGCGCGCATCCGGTCTGCCTGACGGCGGGCATAGCGCACAAGCGAAGCGCTACGAGGACTTTCATCGATGGCGACGAGAAGGCGGTCACCAGCCGCCCACGGGCCCTCGATCGCGTGCGCCCGCATATGGGTCAGAAGCTGTTTATCGACACGTTGGGCGGTGCGTCGTAGCGCAAGCTCGCGCAGAGCCGTGAGATTGCCGGGAGAAAAATAATTGCGGACGGCACGTTTCGCCGTCTTCGGCAGATAGACCTTGCCTTCATTGAGCCGCTTGATGAGATCGTCCGGCGTGAGGTCGATCAGTTCGATATCGTCGGCGCGGTCGATAATGCCGTCGGGGACGGTCTCGCGCACGCGGATGCGGGTGATCTGAGCCACCACATCGTTGAGGCTTTCGACATGCTGGATATTGAGCGTCGTATAGACGTCGATCCCGCGCGCGAGGATTTCTTCCACATCCTGATAGCGTTTGGGATGACGGCTTCCCGGTGCGTTCGTGTGGGCCAGTTCGTCCACCAGCGCAAGCTGGGGGCGACGCGCCAGCACGGCGTCGATGTCCATCTCGTCAAGCATATGGCCGCGATAGGAAATTTTCGCGCGCGGGACGATTTCGAGGCCTTCAACGAGCGCTTCCGTCTCCATGCGGCCATGGGTTTCCACGATGCCGATGACGACATCCGCGCCGTCGGCCTTTCGCGCCCGACCGGACATCAGCATTTCATAGGTCTTGCCGACGCCGGGCGCCGCGCCGAGAAATATCTTCAGGCGGCCGCGCATTTCGCGTTCCGCCTGTTCGAGCAGTGCATCGGGAGAGGGCCTTATGTCGCCTGAGCGCGTATCGTCCGATGTCAATCGATGGTTCCTCGAAATAATGATAAGGCGGCGGCAGGCCCGCCGCCATTTTATTCTAGTTATTGTCGGTTCTGTCCAGAACAAGGTTGAGCTTCAAAACGTTGACGACCGGTTCACCCAGAAAGCCAAGCTTGCGCGGCTCGATCTGCTGTTCGACGATGCCGCGAAGGCTCGCTTCGTCAAGGCCGCGCGCTTTGGCAATGCGTGGCACCTGATAGAGGGCGGCTTGCGGCGAGATATGCGGATCGAGGCCGCTTGCCGATGTCGTGACGAGATCGAGGGGAATAGCGGCACCGGCTGCCGTTTGCCTCAAGACGGCAGTGTCCGTTTCGACACGCTCAATCAGGGAAGCATTGGAAGGGCCGAGATTGGAGCCGCCGGAACTGGCGGCATCATAGCCGTCCTTTCCGGCTGCGGACGGACGACCGTGAAAATAGCGTTCGCCGGTGAATTTTTGTCCGATCAGTTCCGAGCCGATCACCGTGCCGTTCTGTTCGATGAGGCTGCCATTGGCCTGCCGGGGAAAGACTGCCTGTGCGAGGCCGGTGATGCCGAGGGGATAGATGAATCCGGTAATGACGGTCAGAGCGACAATCATGACGAGTGCGGGACGAAGTTGCTTCAGCATATGTCTGTTCCTTATGCGAGGCCAATGGCAATGATGGCCATGTCGATGGCTTTGATGCCGATGAACGGCACGATGACGCCGCCGAGGCCGTAGATCAGAAGATTTCGCGACAACAGGGCACCTGCACCGACAGCCTTGTATTTCACTCCTTTCAGCGAAAGCGGGATCAGTGCCACAATGATGAGGGCATTGAAGATGATCGCCGACAGGATGGCGCTTTGCGGTGTGGCGAGCCCCATGATGTTGAGCGCGCCGAGCTGCGGATAGAAGGCGAGGAACATTGCCGGAATGATCGCGAAGTATTTCGCGATATCGTTGGCGATGGAGAATGTCGTCAGCGCGCCGCGTGTCATCAGCAACTGCTTGCCGATTTCGACGATCTCGATGAGCTTGGTCGGGTCGCTATCGAGATCCACCATATTGCCAGCCTCGCGTGCGGCCACGGTGCCGGTGTTCATGGCCACGCCGACATCGGCTTGCGCAAGGGCGGGGGCGTCGTTGGTGCCGTCACCGCACATGGCGACCAGTTTGCCCTTGGCCTGCTCCTCACGGATCAGGGCCAGCTTGTTTTCCGGCGTGGCCTGCGCCAGAAAATCATCGACGCCTGCTTCTGCTGCAATCGCTGCGGCAGTCATCGGATTGTCGCCGGTAATCATCACCGTGCGGATGCCCATGCGGCGCAGTTCGGCAAAACGTTCCGCTATGCCGCCCTTTACGATATCCTTGAGGTGAATGACACCCAGCAGCCGCTTGTCTTTCACGACGGCCAGCGGCGTGCCGCCCGCCCTGGCAATTGTGTCGGCAATGGCCTGAAGCTCGCGAACGGTCTTTTCGTCGGAACCGGCCTGCTTCAGCACTGCGTCCACGGCGCCCTTGCGAATGGACGAACCGTCGAAATTGACGCCACTCATCCGGCTTTGTGCAGTAAAAGGCACAAAACTGGCGTGCAGGTTCTGCATGTCGCGACCCCGCAGGCTGTACTTTTCCTTGGCAAGCACAACGATGGAGCGGCCTTCAGGGGTCTCGTCGGCGAGCGAGGCAAGTTGGGCCGCATCGGCGAGTTCCTGTTCCGTGACGCCGCCGACCGGCATGAAGGCGGTGGCCTGCCGGTTGCCGAGCGTGATGGTGCCCGTCTTGTCGAGAAGCAGCGTATCCACATCGCCCGCCGCTTCCACGGCGCGGCCCGACATGGCGAGCACGTTGAAGCGGACGAGACGGTCCATGCCCGCAATGCCGATGGCGGAAAGCAGCGCCCCGATGGTGGTGGGAATTAGCGTGACGAACAGCGCCACCAGCACGATGACGGGGATGTATCCGCCCGCATAAGTCGCGAAGCTTGGGATCGTCACCACGGCCAGAACGAAAATCAGGGTCATGCCTGCGAGCAGGATATTGAGCGCGATTTCATTCGGTGTCTTCTGGCGTTCCGCTCCTTCCACGAGGCCGATCATCTTGTCGATGAAAGTGGATCCTTGGGCTGCGGTAATGCGAACCTTGATCCAGTCGGACAATACCTGCGTGCCACCGGTAACGGCGGAACGGTCACCTCCGGATTCACGGATGACGGGCGCGGATTCGCCCGTGATCGCGGCCTCATTGACCGAAGCGACACCTTCGATCACTTCGCCATCTGACGGTATGATGTCGCCCGCTTCGACCAGGACGATGTCGCCCACCTTCAGGCTGGTGCCCGGCACATTGCCATAGTCGGTCAGGCTGGCATCCTTGAGCAATTTGGCTTGAGTTTCGGTGCGCGTGCGCCGCAGGGATTGCGCCTGCGCCTTGCCGCGCCCTTCGGCCACGGCTTCGGCAAAATTGGCAAACAGAACGGTGAACCATAGCCACACAACGATCTGGAACGAAAAGCCGATATTGCCGCTGCCGGTTATGACATCTTTCGCAAGCAGGACGGTGGTGAGAATCGAGACGATTGCCACGACGAACATGACCGGATTTCGGGCAAGGCTTTTCGGGTTCAACTTGCGGAAGGCATCGCCGGCCGCAGGGATAAGAATGCGGGCATCGAGTATGCTCGCAGATTTGGACTGGCTCATTTCGAGACTCCAGTAAGATTGTCGTCTGAGCGGGGATGTTCAGATCAAGCCTGCGAACCTGCACGCCAGCATGACTGCTGCGGCGGCGACGAGGATTGAGAGAATGCAGCTCGATGGGTTCAACATCAGAATGTCTGTCCCTTGATCATTGCGAAGTGTTCGGCTATCGGGCCGAGCGCCAGTGCGGGGAAGAAGATCAATCCGCCGACCACCAGAATGACGCCGATCAGCAAGCCCACGAACAGCGGCCCGTGGGTGGGGAAAGTGCCTGCCGATTGTGGCGCCGCCTTCTTCGCCGCCAGCGATCCTGCGATGGCCATGGCCGGAACGATGACAAGAAAGCGGCCCATCAGCATGGCAAGCCCGATGGTGATATTGTACCAGAGCGTATTGCCCGAAAGGCCGCCAAAGGCAGAACCATTATTGGCCGTGCCGGACGTGTAGGCATACAGAATTTCTGAAAAGCCATGCGGTCCGGCATTGGCGATCGATGCGAGGCCGGTTGGAATGGCGGCTGCAATCGCCGTGAAACCAAGAATGGACAGCGGCAGGCACAGGACAGCGAGCATGGCCATCTTCACCTCTTTGGCCTCGATCTTCTTGCCCAGATATTCCGGTGTGCGACCGACCATCAGCCCGGCCACGAAAATGGCCACGATCACGAACAGAACGATGCCATAGAAACCGGCCCCAACGCCGCCGATAATGATTTCGCCGAGCATCATGTTGATCATGGGGATCATGCCGCCGAGCGCCATGAAACTGTCGTGCATGGCGATGACCGCGCCGCAGGATGCGGCTGTGGTGACAACCGCAAAGAGCGCTGACATGACGAGGCCGAAGCGTGCCTCCTTGCCTTCCATATTGCCGCCGTCAATGCCGAGCGCGTGGATCAACGGATTGCCTGCGGCTTCGGCCCAGTAGCAGACGGCCACGCCAATCACGAACAGAACGCCCATGGCAGTGAAGATCGCCCAGCCCTGTTTTTCATTCCCGACCATACGGCCGAAAACATTGGTGAGCGCTGCGCCAATCGCAAAGATGGATACCATTTGCAGCATATTGGAGATCGCATCCGGGTTTTCGAACGGATGCGCGGAATTGGCGTTGAAGAAACCGCCGCCATTGGTACCAAGCATCTTGATTGCAAGCTGCGAGGCCACCGGACCGAGCGCTATGGTCTGCCGCGCGCCTTCCAGCGTGGTTGCTTGAACATAAGTGCCAAGCGTCTGCGGCACGCCAAGCGCGACATAGGCGAGTGCTAGAACGATACAGAGCGGCAACAGGATATAGAGTACGCAGCGTGTGAGATCGACCCAGAAGTTGCCGAGCGTTCTGGCGGATTTGCGCGCAAAGGCGCGAATGAGCGCGATGGCTATCGCAATACCAGTGGCCGCTGAAACGAAGTTCTGCACCGTCAGGCCCGCCATCTGGGTCAGGTAGGACATGGTGCTTTCGCCGCCGTAGTTCTGCCAGTTGGTGTTGGTCACAAAGCTGGTGGCGGTGTTGAAGGCAAGATCCGCAGGCACATTGCCCATACCCATCGGGTTGAAGGGTAGGACGCCCTGAAAGCGTTGCAGAAAATATAGCAGCAGGAAACCTGCCAGATTGAAGAGCAGCATGGCGGCGGTGTAGCTCGTCCAGTGCTGCTCCTCGCGTTCGCCGGTACTTGCCAGCCTGTAAAGACCGCGCTCTACCGGTACGAAAACAGGCGAGAGCAAAGTGCGCTCGCCATTGAAAACGCGCGTGATGTAGCCGCCGAGCGGCTTGACCAGCGCGATTACGATCCCGCAAAAGACGAGGATCTGTATCCATCCATTGATTGTCATGATTCTTTCCGGCCCGTTCGGGCTGTCAGTCTTATCGGTTCCGGTTCAGAACCGTTCCGGACGTATCAGCGCGTAAAGGAGGTAGGCGGCGATGAAAGCCGCGACCAGTGCACCTGCGGCATACTCAAACAGCATGACGCGCCTCAGAGCTTTTCGCAGCTGTGCAGGTAGCCGAAGAGGAGTGCGAAGAATCCGATGCCGATTGCAAGAACGGCAATATCCATTGTCATGACCGTGATCGCCCTGCCGGGCTTCCCTGTTTTTCGAAGAGGTTCAACCTCGCGGCAATTATGTTGCCGACGGCCATAGGGTTTCGAGACAGGGAAACGGCCTGAAAAATAAAAAAGTCATATATGGAACGGGCTTAGCTGGATGAGGCAGCGGCGCGGCCCGCTGCGCGACCGGAAAAGATGCATCCTCCAAGAAACGTGCCTTCGAGGGCGTTGTAGCCGTGATAACCGCCGCCGCCGAACCCTGCCGCTTCGCCCGCAGCGTAAAGGCCAGGTATCGGCGCACCTTTTTCATCGAGAGCTGCTGACTGAAGGTTGGTGTGCAGTCCGCCCAACGTCTTGCGTGTGAGAATATGCAGCTTGACGGCGATCAGCGGTCCGTTGGCCGGATCGAGAAGCGCGTGAAGCGGTACCGCGCGGGTCAGTTTGTCGCCGATATAGGACCGAGCATTGCGGATGGCCATGATCTGCGCGTCCTTGGAATAACGGTTGGTTATTTCGCGGTCGCGCGCCTCGATCTGGTCGCGGATATAAGTGGCGTCGAGCAGATTTTCTGCGCTGCGCTTGTTCATTTCTGCCACGAGTTCATCCAGTGTTCTGGCTGAGATGAAATCCGCACCATGGTCGACAAACGCCTTGACCGGCGGTGGGGGCGACTTGCCAAGGCGGCTCTTGACGAGAAGCTTCCAGTTCTTCCCCGTCAGGTCGGGGTTCTGTTCCGAACCGGACAGCGAAAACTCCTTGCGGACGATCTTCTCGGTCAAGATGAACCATGAATAATCATAGCCCGTCGAGAGAATGTGCCGGAGCGTGCCGAGTGTATCGAACCCCGGCAGGTAGGGGGCAGGCAGGCGATTGCCCCTGGCATCGAACCACATGGATGAGGGGCCGGGCAGGATACGTATGCCGTGGTTGGGCCAAATCGGGTTCCAATTGCGGACCCCTTCCGTGTAGTGCCACATGCGGTCGGCATTGATGACTTCGCCACCGACATTGACCGTCATGTCGATACCGCGTCCGTCCACATGGGCGGGGACCCCCAGCACCATTTCCTTCGGCGGGTTTCCAAGCCTTTCGCGCGGCCATGCCCCGCGTACCTTTTCAGGGTCTCCGCCGATGCCGCCGGAGGTGACGATCACGCAACCTGCCGAGAGTTCGAAGCTTCCCGCAATATCGCGTGACGACGACTGGCCGCGTTCCGCCGTCGAAGCCACAAGAACTTCGCCGCGAACGCCTGTCGCCCGCCCGCCCGTGGTGACAATCTCATTGACCCGATGGCGGCATTTGAGTGTGACGAGGCCGACTCCGATCCCTGCGTGCAGCAGGCGCTCGAACGGTGCGACTATGCCCGGCCCTGTACCCCAGGTCACATGGAAGCGGGGCACCGAATTGCCGTGACCGTGCGCCAGCGCACCGCCTCTCTCGGCCCAGCCGACGACTGGAAACCAGCGCATGCCGAGGCTGTGCAGCCAGGGGCGCATGTCTCCAGCCGCAAATTGCAGATAGGCTTCCGCCCATTGTCGGGGCCAATGGTCTTCGGGGCGATCGAATTGCGCGGAGCCGAGCCAGTCTTGCCGGGCAAGGTCGAGGCTGTCCTTTATGCCGAAACGGCGCTGTTCGGGACTATCGACCATAAAAAGGCCGCCAAGCGACCAAAAAGCCTGCCCGCCAATGGAGTTTTCGCCTTCCTGTTCCAGCATGATGACCGTGCGTCCCGCGCTGGTCAGCTCATGCGCGGCAACCAATCCGGCAAGCCCCGCGCCTATGATGATCGCATCCGCATCTGCCATCCGCACGTCCTCCCCGCAAGCTCTCCGATGGCGTTATCGTGGCCGAAGCGCGGACATCTGGCAAGACGGCGACCTAATCAGGAGACATAAGGCAGAACCCAATCGGCTACCAGTTTGATGGAAAGTCCGAAAAGCGTGAGCTGCACCAGCAGGAAGAATGGGCCATCGGGCAATATTCTTGTAAGCTTCGCGCCGATGAATGTGCCGATAACCGCTGACGGGACCAGCCATAATCCGAGCGAGAGATCGAGATTGGAAAACTGGTTCAGCTCCCAATAGGGCACCAGTTTGACGGCGTTGACGATGGCGAAAAGGATCGTGGATGTGCCCGCGAAAACCAGCTTTTCCAGATGCTGCGGCAGTACATACATCTGGAAGGGCGGAGCACCTGAGTGAGAAACGAAGCTTGTCAGTCCTGTCAGTGTACCCCAGAAAATGCCCCCCGGCACATCGGCCTTGCGCGCCTGTCTGCGATAGCGTGCGCCTATCCACGCGTTGAAACAGAACATGATGCCCACCAGACCGACCAGCATGCCGATAAACGCACTGGAAAGGTGCGAACTGAACAGCCAGCCCACACCGACACCGACGATAGCAGAGGGTGTGAGGATCGCGAGATTGCGCGCCGAAAAATGATGCCGGTAGAGATACAGGCCAAACATATCGCTGATGACATAGATCGGCAGAAGGAGCGCCGCCGCAGTGACCGGTGAGATGATCAGCGCCATTAATGGCACGGCAAGCGTGCCGACAGATGGCAGGCCACCTTTCGAAAGTCCGACCAGAAATGCAGCAATGACAGCAACTGCCAGAAACAGATGTGTGTGTTCGATCATTCGGAAGCCGCTGTTATGGAACTGCTCCGAGCCCTATGGTTCGGAGCGCCTTGGTATATACTCAAGCCTAAAGCGTGTCGCGTTTTCGCATATCCGTGCGGCACGCTTTAATTCTTTATTTTTACGCATGTCTTTATCCCATCGTAGCGGAACCAGAAACCAGTCCAGTGGACCAATTTCCCCCGCGTAGGCGATTCTCACTTTTGGGAAATATGCCTTAGAACTCCGCTTTCAGGTGTGCGCCCATTCCCAGTAAAGTGCGCGCGCGCGTTTGGTCACGGCGCCATATTCCAGCTTGCGGTCATCAAAGCCGATGATCGGCACGACCTTGCTCATATTGCCCGTCGAGAAGATTTCGTCCGCCTGGCGGAAGTCCTCGATTTTCAGCGAGGTTTCGTGCACCGTTACGCCAGCGGCGCGCAGAAGCTTGATGACGCGCTGGCGCGTGATGCCGTTAAGAAAAGTTCCGTTGGGGACGGGCGTGAACACTTCGCCGCCCCGCACCATGAAGACGTTGGATGTGGCCGTTTCCGCCACATTGCCAACCACGTCGGTCACGAGCGCATTGTGGAAACCTTTGGCCTTGGCTTCACGCAGCATGCGGGCATTGTTGGGATAAAGGCAGGCGGCCTTGGCGTTGACCGGCATGACTTCCAGATAAGGGCGGCGGAAGGAGGTTGTCGTGACGGTGAAGCCCTTCGGTTCGACCATGGGAATGGCTTCCAGGCACAGCGCGAAATCCGTGGAGGAGGCAAGCGGTGCGACCGTGCTTGTATCTCCTTCCTCAGCCCAGTACATCGGCCTGATATACACATCCGTTCCCGGTGCGAATTTCTTCAGTCCCTCGCGGGCGAGCGCTTCGATGTCGTTGCTGGAAAGCGTGGGCTCGAGGCCGAGCGCCCGCGCGGAATCGTTGGCGCGCGCTGAATGAAGGTCGAGGTCGGGTGTCACGCCCTCGAACAGGCGCGCACCGTCGAATACCAGGGAGCCGAGCCACGTTGCCTGTGAGGCGGCACCGAGAATGCGCACGTCGCCTTCACGCCATTCGCCCTTGTAATAGGTCCACATAGGCCGGGTATTCGTCATCTCTCTGGTCCTCGTTCTGGTCATCGTTGTGGCGTCAGCCCGCGACGGTGCGCCTTCTGCTGCAATTGATCCTGTTGGGGAAGGGCATAAAATGCGGGCGAGAGACGCACATGGTAGGAGTGCGCGCTGCCGGAAACAAGTCGGAACTTGGCATTTCCAGCAAACGTGCGTAGCGGTTTTGCGTCGGATAATGCGATGAAGCCGAGATTTACAGTGGTTTTTCGTCGACCAAAGCCGGTGTTGGTTCTGATGACACCACGGCGGGCGGGCCCTCCACGCCGCGCTGACGCTCGCGGATGAAGGTGAACAGGCCGGAAATGGTGATGAGCACGATACCGATGAGCATGGCCATATCGATGTGATCGTTGAATATGAAATAGCCGAAAAGAATGGCCCATATCATCTGGCTATATTGGGGGGATGCAATCGCGCTGGCAGGCGCACGCTGCGCGGCAAGCATGAGCAGGATATTGGCCAGCGCTGCCAGCAGCCCATACCCGGCAAGATAGGCCCATTGACCGGCGTCTGATAGCTCGGCACCATCAGGGCACCGCAGATAATGATCGGCCCGACAAGGCCGCTGGTATAGAGCGAAATGCGTTTTTCATTCTTTCCCATGACGCGAAAGATGATGATACTGAACGCGCCGCCCATGCCGGCGGCAAGCGCGCCGAGATGGCCGATGGAGAGCTCTCGAAAACCGGGGCGCAAAACCACCAGAACGCCCGCAAAGCCGATGGCGACCGCCGACCAACGCCGCCAGCCGACCTGCTCCTTGAGGAAAATGACCGAAAGAATGGTCACATAAGCGGGCAGCAGGAAGATGAGCGCGAAGGCTTCGGCCATGGAAAGATGGGTGAAGGCCGACACGCTGCCGATGCTTCCCATGGCCGCGGTTACAGTGCGCAGCAGCCACATGCGGATATTGGTGGTTCGAAACATGTCGAGCCAGGCGTCATCCGCTTTCTTGGTGAAGGGGATGGCCAGCAATCCAAGTACGGCGCCATAAAAGGCGATTTCATATGGCGAGAGCGTGCCATCCAGGAATTTGACGCAGGCGTCGCTGATGGCGAATGCAGCATAGGAAGCAAACGCAAGTATAATACCGTAAAACATGACAATATCCGAAAGGAGCGGGAGAAAAGCTCTCCGCCGGATGCCTTAATCGATTAGCCTGGCTTTGGCAAAGGAGATTTGCTTTTCCGGGCGGCGCATTTCGGCTCTGGCGATCAGCGCCAAGTATAAGGAATTAAGGCCGTTTCAAGGTTGCGAGCTCTCCTGAAAACGCATGCCTCATTTGCAATCATATCCGTGGTGGAAATTTAGGCATGAGCCTATTTATCAATCATCCAACGAGGAGAAAGCAAATGAACATTCGTCAGAAATTCCAGCAGTATGTATCCCGTCGCCGCGCCATCCGTGAACTGGGTGCAATGGACGACCATCTTCTTGCCGATATCGGCGTTTCGCGTTCGCAGATTCAGAGCGCCGTTTTCGGTCGATAATACCTTATGGTGCGGCTCTCAAACGATCGCCCCGTAAGTCAAATCAAAATAAAGTAACAAAGCGTCGGTCTCCAGTCCCGGCGCTTTTGTTTTATGTACTATTGCAGCTTTTTCAGTTTTAGCCATTTCATTGTTGCGTGGCACATGTAGCCTGTCAGGCTGCATTCAAGATTTACGATATCTTGCGTCGTTCAAATATATCGCCGGCTTTTTCCAAGCGATATTTTGCGAATGAGATATATTCCGCACTAATTTGAGACAGTCTGTGGTTGCCGCTACGGCATGTTTGCGCCAGATTGACTGATGTGGGGGCACAGGCGATGAAGATAAGCACCTTGCCGCTCGATATGCAGTTATCTGCGTATCTTCATCGCTTCAGATTTCATAGCAGTGCATATTGAGAAGATTTATTGCATTCGTGTTTTGAAATTGTTGCGACCATGCGCATTGCGGGGGCATGTGCATATCAAGATCATACATCTTGCGCTTCGGGTGACCAGACAGTTATCTGGTCACCCGACGATGCAAAGGCGAATACATGATGGACCTCTTCTGGCGCGGTATCCTGATCGGGATCGGCGCGACAATCGTTATGGATATTTGGGCTCTTGTACTGGCAGTGCTGCCTGGGCAATCCCGACCGAGCTGGGGTCTGGTTGGCCGCTGGTTCTGGCATCTTCGCCACGGGCAGATTTTTCACGACGACATCGCCAAAGCTGAACCTTACCGACATGAAACGGCACTGGGCTGGATCGGCCATTATGCTGTTGGCATTCTTTATGGTGTCATCTTTGCGTTTTATGGCGGGGCGGAGTGGTTCGCAGATCCGGTGTTTCTTCCGGTCTGGATCTTTGGCATACTCACGGTCGCGGCGGGCTGGTTTCTGCTGCAACCCGGCCTGGGAATCGGCTGGGCGGCGTCCAGATTGCCGAACGCCGGAAATGTCAGATTTCTGAACCTTGTCGCCCATACGTTTTTCGCACTGGGCATGTACGGCACCGCGCTGCTGCTTTAAACCGACGCTGGATCAAAGGTTTATCCGAATCGGCAGGTGAAACACCGATGCGGATTTTTTTGAATCTCTTTCAAATATTTCCGGGCGAATAGGGAACTGGCGCTTGCGCGAAAGTCAGTCCACACTGAATCATGTCAATAAACGGGCATTCAAGCGGCGGAACTGTGCTTTTCTCCGCGATGGGTGTATGGGGAACTTGTCCGTTCGCAGGAAATGCGGCGGCAGCTAACATTATGGCAATCGCATAAGGTTGCTTCACTTCAGAACTTTCCGGATATGGCTGCATGCCTATCCGGAAAGCCGGAAGCGGAGCGCCTTTTAACGGGCGCACTTGCCTCGGAGGAATGATGCTCGAAAAGCTGTTCAAATTGCAGGAACACGGCACTACGGCGAGAACGGAAATCATCGCTGGTGTGACAACCTTCCTGACGATGTCCTACATCATCTTCGTCAACCCGGACATTCTGTCCACCACCGGTATGGATCGCAACGCCGTCTTCGTGGCGACCTGCCTTGCGGCGGCACTCGGTTCGATCATTATGGCGCTGGTCGCCAACTGGCCGATCGGCATGGCGCCCGGTATGGGGCTTAACGCCTTCTTCGCATTCACGGTCGTCGGCGCCATGGGTTTCTCCTGGCAGCAGGCGCTCGGTGCGGTGTTCATTTCCGGTATCATCTTCCTGCTGCTGACGGTGACGGGTATTCGCCGCTGGCTGGTGGAAGGTATTCCGCATTCACTGCGAAGCGCCATTGCGGCCGGTATCGGCATGTTCCTGGCGCTGATCGGCCTGAAGAGCGCCGGCGTCGTCGTGGGTAACGAAGCAACGCTGGTAAGCCTCGGCGATCTGACAAAATCTGGACCGCTGCTCGCAATCGCCGGTTTCTTCATCATCGCCGTACTCGATGCCCTGAAGGTTCGCGGTGCGATCCTGATCGGTATTCTGGCGGTAACCGTGGTGTCGATTGCGCTCGGTATCAGCCAGTTCGGCGGCGTGTTCTCTGCTCCGCCAAGCCTCGTACCGACTTTCATGCAGTTGGATGTCATGGGTGCGCTGCACACCGGTATTCTGCATGTGATCCTGGTCTTCGTGCTTGTTGAAGTTTTCGATGCTACCGGCACGTTGATCGGCGTTGCAAAGCGCGGCGGGTTGATCCAACCCGGCAAGCCGAACCGTCTTGGCCGTGCGCTTTTTGCCGATAGCACTGCTATTCTCGGTGGTTCGCTGCTCGGCACGTCTTCAACGACCGCCTATGTGGAAAGCGCTTCGGGCGTTCAAGCCGGCGGGCGCACGGGCCTGACGGCTCTGGTCGTCGCGTTGCTGTTCCTTGCCGCGCTGTTCATTTCGCCGCTTGCCGGTTCGGTTCCGGCCTATGCGACCGCGCCTGCACTGATCTATGTCGCTTGCCTGATGATGCGCGAACTGATCGAGATCGAGTGGGACGAAATCACGGAAGCTGCACCTGCCGCCCTGACGGCACTGGCAATTCCGTTCACCTATTCCATCGCAAACGGTCTTGCCTTCGGCTTTATCAGCTATGTCGTGCTGAAGGCCTTCACCGGCAAGGCCCGCGATATCCACGTGGCAACCTGGCTCGTGGCGGCATTGTTCGTGATCCGCTTCGCATTCTTCGCGGAGTAAATCATATGGCGCCGGGCGCTCGCGCCCGGCCCGTTTCCTGAAAAGAACTCTGGAGGAGAAAACTGTGCAACCGGGTGAGTTGAAGCTGCTTGAAAGACTGATCGAAGTCCTCGAACACGATATCATTCCCCTGACCGAACAGGGTGTTGCTCAGGGTAACAAGATTTTCGGAGCAGCCCTGCTGCGCAAGTCCGATCTTTCACTCGTTCTGGCGGAAACCAATAACGAGACGGAAAATCCACTCTGGCATGGTGAAGTACATACATTGAAGCGCTTCTATGAAATGCCGGAAAATGGCCGTCCCGATACGAAGGACATGGTCTTTTTCTCCACACATGAGCCTTGTTCCATGTGTCTTTCGGCAATCACCTGGAGCGGCTTCGACAATTTCTACTATCTCTTCAGTCATGAGGATTCTCGGGACGCTTTCTCGATCCCGCACGATCTGAAAATACTGAAGGAAGTTTTCACGCTGGAGCCGGGCGGCTACAACCGCGACAATGCGTTCTGGCACAGCCATTCCTTGCCTAGACTGGTGGCGGCTCTGCCGGAACCTGACCGGTCGCGGCTTGAAAAGCGTCTGGATGCCATCCGTGCAAAATATGACTCAATGTCCGGTTCATACCAGTCAGGCAAGAAGGGCAATGCTATCCCGCTCAATTAGAGCGCGTTTCGATCTGTTTGAAACAGACCTGTACTTCTAGCCATTTGTCCTGATGCGCATTTTGCTCGAAAACCGTTTCACATTTTTCGGGATGCGCATCAAGGTGGTCAATCTGCTTTTGTCCCCGGACAGTCATACGCCTGAAATATGGGCGTGAAAGATGACGCGCGCAACACTGACGATCGTCGGCTCGCGACTCATCTTACGTGACAGGACAAAACGATGACCAGCACTCCCTCCACCATTTCAGCGGTTGGCTTTTGTACGCCGACCGGTGACGGCAATTTCAGCACGCTTGAAGGCGCAATCCGCAATATCGTCGAACTCGGGTCCGACGTGGTAGAACTCTCGCTCTATGGCGAGGAGATCATTTCCGGTGGGCGTCTCATTCCGCATCGGGTCGAACGCCTGGTCGGGATCACAAAGCAGTTTGATGTGCGCTACAGCGTGCACGGCCAGATTGTTTCGAATTTCATGGATTACGACCATCTGGCCTACCAAAAGGCTGCCGTCCGCGCGATGCTGGAACTTTGCAATCGCGTTGAAGCGGAAATTCTGGTTCATCATTCGGGCAGCGCACCGATGCCGGCTTTGTCGCGCATTCCGGGCCTCGACAACATGGAGCGCGATGCGCTCGGCGAGATGGCCGAGATTGCCAGGGGGTATGGCGTCCGGATCGCTCTTGAAAACATTTTTGCCATAAGCGACGCCGAGTATCGCCAGACGCCTGCGCAAGTGGGTGAGACGGTTGCTGCTGTCAATCACCCCGCCGTCTGCGGTCTCATCGATTTCAGTCATGCCTATATCGAAAGCACGCGCCTCGGGCTGGATTGGCGCGAGCAGATCCGCGCCATGGCGCCGGTAACTGGCCATCTGCATATCCACGACAGCTTCGGCCGTCCCTATACGATGACGAAATTCTATCATCCGGCGGAAGCGACCGCTCTGGGAATAGGCGACCTGCATCTGCCGATCGGCTGGGGGGATATTCCATGGGAAGAGATTTTTGACGAGCTGACGTTCCTGCCGGACACGTTCCTCATCATGGAAATCGGTGAGGAAAGGTTCAACACCGAACAGGCAGACTGTCTGGCGCGTGCGCGCAAACTGGCCGACCGGGTCAATAACCGGCTGAGAGCCGCCTGATTCTGCGCACTTTTACCGGAAAGGCTCCAGAAATGGAGCCTTTCCATCTCGTGCGAAGCCTATTACTTGCGCATCTCGGCCAGCTGCTTCTGGACGCTGTCCACGATGTCCGCACCGATCTGGGACTTGTACTTCTCATAAATCGGTTGCGACTTTTCGAGCATGCGGGCATGTTCTTCCGGCGAGAGCGTATTGACCTCCAGGCCGGCTTCCTTGATCTTTTCCAGCGACTTTTGGTTCAGTTCGCGGATGACCTTGCGCTCAACATCGCGACCGATAACGGCGCATTCACGCAGGGCCGCCTGTTCTTCCGGCGAATAAGTGTCGAAGATCGGCTTGGAATACAGGAACAGGAACGGCGTATAGGCGTGCTTTGTTTCCGTTACGTATTTCTGAACTTCGTAGAATTTCGACGTGTCGATGGTGACGTAAGGATTTTCCTGCGCGTCGATGGCCTTGGTTTCCAGTGCCGAGAAGATTTCGCCAAAAGCCATCGGCGTAGCGTTCGCGCCGAAATTCTGGAACGTATCAAGGAAGATGTTGTTCTGCATGACGCGCACCTTCATGCCGTCGAAGTCTTCCCATTTGTTGACCGCGCGCTTCGAGTTGGAAAGATTACGGAAGCCGTTTTCCCAGTAGGCCAGATTGACCAGGCCCACGGCTGCAAGCTTTTCATCCATCATCTTGCCGAAGTCGCCATCCATGACGGCATCCGCTTCTTCATCGCTGGCAAAAAGGAAGGGCAGGTCGAAGACGCCCAGTGCCGGAACGATGCCGACGAGCGGCGACGATGAGGTGACCACGCCTTCCTGAACGCCGGAACGCAGAGCCTGCGTTGCCTGCAAGTCACCGCCAAGAGCGCCGCCCCAGAATGCGGTGATCTTCATCTTGCCGCCGGACTTTTCGGCAAGGCATTCGTTCATGGCCTTGATGCCATTGCCCACGGGGTGATCTTCGTTGATGCCGTTGGAAACGCGGATATTGCGCTCCTGGAATTCAGCGAAGGCGGGGGCGGTGAGTGAACCTGCCACAAGAGCGGTCGTTGCCAGCATTATCAGTTTTTTCATTGGTTTTCTCCTCCCAGAGTAGTGGTTAGTAGTTAATGCAGCCAGCGCATGGGGACCAGAACGAGGTCCGGGAACAGCACCAGCAGAAACAGGACGATGACTTGTGAGATCAGGAACGGGCTGACGCCCGAGACGACCTTGCCAAGCGGCACTTTGGAGACGCCGCTGACGACATTGAGAACAACGCCGACTGGCGGTGTGATAAGTCCGATACAGGTATTCATAATGAACAGGACGCCGAAATAGGCGGGGTCGATTCCGGCCTGCTTGATGATAGGCATCAGAACAGGTGTGAGGATCAGGATGGTCGGCGTCAGATCAAGCGCGGTTCCCACGATCAGTACGAGGATCATGATTGCGAACATCAGGAGTTTCGGGCTGTCGATCAGCGGCGTGATGTAGCTGCTGATTTCCGCCGGTATGTTTGCAGCCGTGATCAGCCATGACGAGACGAGAGCGGATGCGACCAGAAACATGATGACCGACGTCGTCTTGGCCGCACGCAGGAACACTTCATAAAGATCGGAAATTTTCAGTTCGCGATAGACGAACATGCCGACCAGCAATGCATAGGCGGCGGCGACAACCGCGGCTTCCGTCGGCGTCATCACGCCCATCCTGATGCCGCCAAGGATGATGACCGGCATGCCGAGCGCCCATAATGCGCGGCCCGTTGCACGCAGGCGCTCGGAACCGGACTGCTTGGGAAGCACTTTTACATTGTCGCGACGAACGACGATCTGCCAGGTGAACATGAGAGCCGCACCCATCATCAGACCGGGCACGATGCCCGCCATGAAAAGCTGGGTGATGGATACGTTGGCGGCAACGCCGAAGACGATCATCGCCATGGAGGGCGGGATGACCGGCGCAATGATGCCGCCTGCCGCCATCAACCCGGCGGAGCGCGGCACGTTATAGCCGGCCTTGGCCATCATCGGGATGAGGATCGACGCCAGCGCTGCCGTATCCGCCGCAGCCGATCCGGAAACACTGGCCATGATGATCGCCGCAAGAACCGCCACGATGCCGAGGCCGCCGCGAATATGACCGACACAGGCGATGGCGAAATCGATGATGCGGCGCGAAAGCCCGCCCGAGTTCATCAATTCGCCTGCGAGGATGAAGAACGGAATGGCGAGCAGGGTAAAGGAATCGACGCCTGCGACCATGTTCTGCGCAATGATCTGCGTGTTGAATATCCCCATGAACCACATGAGGATGACGCCGCAGAACATCAGCGAAAAGGCGATAGGCACGCCGATGGCCATGGCGCTCAGGAGCGAACCGACGAATACAACGAGCGTCATGTCACGGCTCCATCAGGTGGTCGAGTGAATGTTCACCGGCGAAGGTAGCGACTTCCTCATCCGTCAATCGTCCGGTAACTGCGCGGAGAAAGCGCTCCGTCGCGATGATGAACATTGCTCCGCCGGTAAAGAGGCCGACGCCATAGACCCATATCATCGAAAGGCCGGTGACGGGAGCGACCATACTTGCGTTGATATCGAACTGCTTCCACGTGCCCCAGAAAAAAATCCCCGAGCACAGCATGATGACGAGATAGCCGGTCGCCATGCAGGCAACCCGTCCCTTGCGGGAAAAACGGGCGACAAGGGATTCTATGCCGAGGTGGTTGTTCTCGCGGAACGTGAGAACAGCACCCAGAAAGGTAATCCACACAAAGAAATAGCGCGAAAGTTCCTCGGATACGTTCAGGCCGGAGTTGGCTGCGTAGCGCAGCACAACATTGACAAAAACCATGATTGCCATGCCGGCCAGAAGGAAGACGAGAATTACGCCAAGTATCTTGTAGAAGAAATCAATGGCTTTCGTCATGCATTCTCCTCACACCTTGTCGAGTAGATTGCGGGCCTGAAGGTTCCGGATGAGCGCCCTGATGCCGAACGTCCATTCGGGGCACTTGTCCGTGCTATCCACCCAGTTGACCAGCGTTCCGAGCTTCGGCGTGGAGATTTCAACGCGGTCGCCGACTTCGTGGGTAAATCCTTGCCCGGCGCCGCGACGGTCCTTCACCGGCGCGAACATCGTGCCGAGGAAAAGGACGGCGCCGTCCGGATATTGGTGGTTGCGATTCATCATCTGACCGGCCAGATTTTCCGGATCGCGGCTGATGGCTTCCATGGGGCTTTCGCCCGTCATTTCGAAGCCGTCGGTGCCGTGGACATTCAGCGACAACTTGAGCTTGCGCAGCACATCCATGGTAAAATCGCCGTCGAACAGGCGGATGAACGGGCCGATGGCGCAAGAGGCATTGTTGTCCTTGGCCTTGCCGAGCAGCAGGGCGGAGCGGCCTTCGACGTCGCGCAGGTTGACATCATTGCCCAGTGTCGCGCCCACGATGCGACCATCGGAGGCGACGGCCAGCACCACTTCGGGTTCCGGGTTGTTCCATTGCGAGATCGGCAGAATGCCGACCGTGGCGCCGCATCCGACCGCTGACATGGGTTGGGATTTGGTGAAAATTTCCGCATCTGGACCGATACCGACTTCCAGATATTGTGACCAAAGGCCCATTTCCTGAAGAAGCGACTTTACCTGAGCCGCCTTTTCGGAACCGGCAGCGACGCCGCGCAGATTGTCACCAATGACGGGGGCGAGGCGCTCGCGGATTTCGCGTGCACGGGTCGGGTCGCCTTTTGCCTGTTCCTCGATGACGCGCTCCAGCATGCTGTCGGCAAAGGTAACGCCAGCAGCCTTGATGGACTGAAGATCGATCGGGGCCAGCAGGTCTCCGGCCTTGCCGGACAGGTAATCATCAAGCGACCCCAGATCGGAAAACGAATCCGCAGCCTTCAGTTCCTCGACAAGTGCCTCGCGTTCCAGAAGTCCGGAAACGGTCGCTGACAGGCTTGAAAGATCGCGCAAGCGGCCGTTCGAAACCAGAACGGGGCAGGGGCCGTTTTCAGCCTTCGACCAGACACGGCCTATCAGCAACGCAGACGAGCTGTCTTCAGGCAGAATTGCGGCGGCGTTCAAATCACGCTTGTCTTGCACAGATGTCCTCCCAGATTATGGCCGTTTCCCACGGCAGTGTTGTCAGGATGTCTGACAACATGAATGCAATTGTTATTAGCAGTTTTCGATCAAGTCCAGCCTTGCGAACACGACTATCCTCAAAAATCATACTTATCGGATTTGCGGCGGCTCACCGTATAGGCCTTGTCCATTTCCGGGTTGAGCGCCATGCCCAGACCGGCGCCCGGCGGCACGGTAATCATTCCGTTCGCAACTTCCGGCAACGCGGTCACGAGATCGCGATACCAGGTTTTGTAGAACGCCCGCACGCTTTCCTGGATGAGCGCGTTCGGCGCGTTCAGGGAAAGATGGGTTGATGCGCACAGCACAACCGGTCCGGTGCAGTCATGTGGGGCGACCGGTAAATGCCAGGCTTCAGCCATGGCTGCGATCTTGCGCGCTTCCGAAAGCCCGCCGCACCAGCTCAGATCCAGCATCACGACGCCTGCGACGCCGGTTTCCAGCAGATCGCGGAACGCCCAGCGGCTCCCGAGTGTCTCGGATGCGCAGATCGGTGCGATGCTGGCGTCGGCATAGCGCTTCAGACTGCCGAGACTGTCCATCTTGATTGGGTCTTCGTGCCAGAAGGTCTTGAAAGGCGCTAGTTCACGCGCGATCTGCATGGCAGGCAGAAGCTGCCACATGGAGTGGAACTCCACCATGATATCCATACGGTCGCCAACCGCATTGCGGATTTTCTCGAAGGGCTGGAGAGCGGATTTCAGATCGGCTTGGGAGATATACTGGCCGCGTGTCTTTTCCGCAGCCATGTCGAACGGCCATATCTTCATGGCTGTAATGCCTTCTTCGAGCAGCGAGATCGCCAGCTCGTCTGCGCGATGAAGAAAGCCGTTCAGGTCGTCGTAATCTGCGCCCGGCTTGGCGAGGCCGTAATTGGCGGATTGCTGTCCGGTGGCCTTCTTGATGTATTCGGTTCCAGCACAGGTATTATAGGTGCGGATCGAGGGGCGGCTGAATCCGCCCAGAAGCTGGGCGATGGGCAGGTTTGTCGCCTGTCCGTAAAGATCCCACAGGGCGATGTCGAAAGCTGAATTGCCGCGCACTTCCGCTCCGGTCGAGCGAAAACCAAGATAGCCGACAAGATCGGAAGCCAGAAGGTCGATCTGCAACGGGTCGCGGCCAAGCACACGCGGTGCCACATATTCATGCAGATAGGCTTCCACGGTTTCGGACATGAAGAACGTCTCGCCGAGACCTTTCAGCCCCTCATCCGTATGCACTTCCACCCAAAGAAGATTCGGGCGTTCAGCGATGCGGATGGTTTCAATTGCGGTTATCTTCATTGCTCCTCCCAAAGCACGTTCGAGTTCAGATCAGCTTTCCGGGCTACTGTTCAGTTTTTCCAGATGGAGCAGCAGCGCGCTGTGATCTTTCTCGCCGCCGCCTTCTTCGACAAAGCTTGCGAAAGCTTCCCGCACCGTTTCGGTCAAAGGCAACTTTAGCGACAGATCGCCTGCGGTCTGAAGGATGGAGTTGAGGTCTTTCAGTTGGATGCGTGATGTTCCGCCGGGGGCGAAATCGCGGTCGATCATGCGCTTGCCGTGCAGTTCGAGGATGCGGCTTTCACAGAAGCCGCCGCGAATGGCATCGCGGAATGCGGCGCGTGAGCCGCCGCCCTTTTCTACCAGCACCATAGCTTCGGCAATCGCGCCGATGGTGACGGCGACAATCTGCTGGTTGGCAAGCTTGGCGAGTTGGCCGGAGCCGGATGGCCCCACGCGGGTCAGTCGTCCCATCGGTTTGAAGACATCGGCAAGTGCGGCGATAATTGCCTCGTCGCCGCCCGCCATGATGGCCAGCGTTCCTTCACGGGCGCCGACAACACCGCCGGAAACCGGGGCATCGACATGGCTTATGCCGAGCGCCGTCAGCCTTGCAGCGTGTTCGCGTGCGTAATCGGGCGAAATCGAACTCATGTCAATGACGCAACTGTCCGGCTTCAGAGCGTCCGAAACGCCTTTTTCGAAAAGCACGTCACGCACGGCCGGACCGTCCGTCAGCATGGTAATGACAACATCGGCCTCATTCACGGCTTCCGCAGGTGTCGTCGCGACCTTCGCGCCTTCTTTCACCAGCGGAGCGGCTTTGGCGGCATCGCGGTTCCAGACTGTAACGTCAAAGGCTGCACCGAGCAGACGAAGTGCCATGGGCGCTCCCATCAGTCCGGTGCCGAGAAAAGCTATCTTGCGCGTCAAAGTGTGCCTCCCATTTCGTCTTCGATGTGAACGCGGATGATCTCATCAAAGGACGTTTCGGCGGTAAAGCCAAGCGCACGCGCGCGCTTTGCCTCGAAGCCGGGGGCCCAGCCCGCTACCATGCGCATGATCATTTCGTCGGGATCGCGGCGGATGAGGCCGACTGCCTTCTCACCGGCGACGCGGCGCAGGGCTTCGATTTGCTCGCCCACCGTTGCACTCAGGCCCGGCATGGAAAGATTGCGGCGCGGACCTACCTTTTCCGTGTCTATGGTCGCGCCATGGATGAGGAAGCCGACAGCAGAGCGCGGCGATGCATGCCAGTGCCGCACATCTTCAGGCACCGGAAGCACTGCTTCCTGTCCTGCAAGCGGTTCGCGCAGGATGTTGGAGAAGAAGCCCGAAGCAGCCTTGTTCGGCTTGCCAGGACGTATGCAGATCGTCGGCAGTCGGATGCCGATGCCGTCGAAGAAGCCGCGTCGCGTATAGTCTGAAAGCAGAAGCTCGCTGATTGCCTTCTGCGTTCCATAGCTTGTGAGCGGGGTGGTGTGGAATTCATCCGGGATCGGGTAAGGCAGAGGGGCGCCGAAGACCGCAATCGACGAGGTGAAAACCACGCGCGGCTTGTAGCCATCGGCCAGATGCGCAAGCCGAATCGCATCGAACAGGTAGCGCGTACCGTCGAGATTGATGCTGTAGCCCTTGTCGAAGTCGAGTTCCGCTTCGCCGGATACGATGGCCGCGAGATGGAAAATCACGTCGGGGCGGCTTGCGACGACCGTTTCGGCGGTTTTCACCGTCGCGATATCGGCGGCAAGCGACACTACATCTCCCGTGAAGCCGGCGGGACGCTCGGCGGCCACGACGTCGATAAGCGTCAGCTTGCTGACGGGCTTGCCATCAAGCGCGCCATCTCTGACCAATCGTTCGGTCAGCTTGCGCCCGACCATTCCCGCCGCACCGATAATCGCGATATGCATTCTGGACAGCCTCCTCGCTATGCCGAAATCATTGCCGCTTGTCGCTCAATACGGTCAGGCGCAAAAGAAGATTTCGGTTTCCTCCAAAAATGTGTTGCAGGCCAAAAACCTGTTGTAGGGTTGTCTGATAACCTTATATGTAGAACTTGGAAACAATTTTTTTGCGCATGTGCGCAAGTTTGAAACGGAAAAGCCGTGGCGACCTCAAACGTCGGCACAAGCGATGGCGTTCGCGTTGGGCGATGTCAAAGAACTGGGCTTTAACCGGCTTGGAAATGAGGATGGGAATGCACGGAATGGGGGATTGTCTCAGCGATAAACAGGCCGGGTTGCGGGCGCGCCTGGGCGACGACATGGTGCTTGCCGACAAGGCTGACATGGCCCGTTACTGCCGTGACTGGCCCGGCGACGTGGAACACGATGCCGTTGCCGTTTTGCGTCCGCGCTCGACCGAAGACGTTTCGGCATCGCTGAAAGCCTGTCATGCCCTCGGTCTTACTGTTATTCCGCAAGGCGGGAATACGGGGCTGGTGCAGGGCGGTGTGCCCGACGGACGGCCCGATGTCGTGATTCTCAGTCTTGAGCGCATGAACCGCATCCGTCAGATCGATCCCGATGATTTTTCCGCTGTGGTCGATGCAGGGTGCATTCTCTCGGAGTTGAAGGACCAGCTTGCGGCAAAGAGCATGTTCTTCCCGCTGGCGCTCGGTTCGCAGGGAAGTTGCCGTATCGGCGGCAATGTCAGCACTAATGCCGGTGGCGTAAACGTCCTACGCTACGGCATGACGCGTGAACTGGTGCTCGGTCTTGAGGTCGTGCTGCCGGACGGTACGGTGTTCAACGGCCTTTCAACCCTGCGCAAGGACAATAGCGGTGTTGATCTCAAGCAGCTTTTCATCGGAGCGGAAGGCATCTTCGGAATCGTGACCGCGGTTGCGATCAAGCTCATGCCCTTGCCGGACAAGGTGGAAACGGCGCTGCTGGGTCTCAATTCGCTGGATGATGCTATCGCGCTTTATCGGCGTGCCCGCGTGCAATGCTGTGATCTGATGTCGGCCTTCGAGTTCATGCCGCCCATGGCTTTCACGCTTGCGCAGGAGGCGCTGCCCGACCTCGCCATGCCGCTCGGCCAATATCCGGCTTATGTGCTGATGGAGATGTCCGGCTCCGGTCTTGTTGACATCGCTTCGGTGATGGAGCGGTTTCTGGAGGGAGCTATGGAGGAGGGGCTGGTGCTGGACGGCGCCATCGCATCCTCGCGGGCACAGGGGCACAATCTCTGGCAGTTCCGTGAAGGCATGAATGAGGGGCAGGCATTGCGCGGCAAGCATTTGCGCACGGATATATCGGTCCCGCTTTCGAAGCTTGCGGAGTTCGTGGCCGAGGCGGAAGCGGAACTGGCAAAGGTTTTGCCAGATTGTCTGGCGGTTTCATATGGCCACGTCGGGGACGGCAATGTTCACCTCAATGTCATCCCGGACAGCAACCTTGAAATTGCGCTCCGCGACAAGAAAATCAAGCTTGCCAAGGAAACGATCAATGCGGTTCTGGACCGTTATGCCGGTAGCATCAGTGCGGAACATGGCATCGGGCGTCTGAAACGCGACGATTTCGAAAAACGGCTTGATCCAGCGCGGAAAATGCTCCTTCAAGGTATAAAGCAGGTCATCGACCCTGCCGGATTGATGAATCCCGGTTGCCAGCTTCTGCGTGAATCGTCAAAGGATTGAGGAACAGATTGAAGGATGGGAAAGGGCATGGCATTGTTCGGTGAAATCAGGCGCAATGAGCAGCTTCCCGCACGCATTGCTTCACAAATTGCGCGCCAGATCACGGACGGCACCTTGTCGCCAGGCCAGAAAATCCCGACCGAGCATAGCCTGGCGCAAAGCTTTGGGGTCAGCCGTTCTGTAATTCGGGAAGCGATTGCCCAACTGCGCAATGAAGGACTGGTAGAAACGCGGCAGGGCGTCGGCGCTTTCGTGACCGAACCGGAGCGGCGGCAGTCCATTCGCATAGAACCGGAAACGCTCGCGGACAGAGATCATTTTCACAGTCTTTTCCAGCTGCGTATGGCGCTGGAGATCGAAGCGGCGGGCCTTGCCGCCGTGCATCACGATGCAAGCGACATGGCGAAGCTCGATGAAGCGCTCTCGCAGATGAGCGGTGCGGAGAAATGGACGGAGGAGGGCATTGTTGCCGATCTGGCCTTCCACCGTGCGCTGGCTGCGGCAACGCATAACGAATATTTTCCGCTCATTCTCGGCTTCATTGCCGAACGTATCAATCAGGCGATCAAGGCGGCGCGGGCACGCGCTGTTCTGGAAGAAATTGTGGAAACCACCATTGCCGAACACACCCGGATTCGTGATGCGATCGCGTCACGCGATCCATTGCTCGCGCGCGAGGTCATGCGGCATCATATCGTGCAGGCGGCAGGCCGTGTCGAGCTCAAGCTGGAAACTTTCTGATGGCTCCTTCTTTCGAACTTTTCAATCTCGAGGGGCGTCTTGCCCTGATTACCGGCTCCAGTCAGGGCATTGGTTTCGCGCTGGCACGGGGACTTGCCGAACATGGCGCGACGGTCATCATCAATGGGCGTGACCAGAGCCGGGTCGATGCCGCGGTTTTGACGCTTGAGGACGAAGGGCACACGGTTTTTGCCTCTGTTTTCGATGTGACCGATGCGGACGAGGTGCGCGCCGCAGTCGATACAATAGAGGAAGAAATAGGCCCGCTGGATATTTTGATCAATAATGCGGGGATGCAATATCGGGCCCCGCTTGAGGACTTTCCAATCGAGAAATGGCAACAATTGCTCGAGACGAATATCTCCAGTGCGTTTTATGCCGGTCAGGCAGCAGCTCGCCATATGATCGAGCGCGGGCGCGGCAAGATCATCAATATCGCATCGGTGCAAAGTGAATTGGCGCGCCCGTCCATTGCGCCCTATACGACGACGAAAGGGGCCATTCGCAATCTGACTCGCGGCATGGCGACCGACTGGGCGCGGTATGGATTGCAGGTCAACGCCATAGCGCCGGGCTATTTCAAGACGCCGCTCAATCAGGCACTGGTGGATAGCACCGATTTCACCACATGGCTTGAAAAGCGCACGCCTGCCGGACGCTGGGGAGATGTCGAGGAACTGGTCGGCGCAGCCGTTTTTCTCGGCAGCGATGCCTCGTCCTTTGTGAACGGCCAGGTCCTGCATGTCGATGGCGGCATGACAGCGAGTGTATGAGGAATTTGATGTTGCGCATCATTGTCATGGGTGTTTCCGGCTCGGGTAAGTCCACCGTTGGCGAGAAGATCGCTTCGCAATTGAAACTGCCATTTCTGGAGGGAGATTCTCTTCATCCGCAGGCCAATGTCGACAAGATGGCATCTGGCATTCCCCTGCAGGATGAAGACCGCTGGCCATGGCTGGATATGATAGGTGAGCGTCTGTCGGCGGCGCAAAGCGGTGTCGTCATTTCCTGTTCGGCCTTAAAGAAAGCCTATCGCGACCGTTTGCGTGCTACAGCCGGCGGCCCGCTGATATTTGTGTTTCTCGATGGCAGTTTCGAGGTTCTATACGAACATATGCGCCATCGCACGGGGCATTTCATGCCGGTTTCGATGCTTGAAAGCCAGATTGCAACGCTCGAAAGTCCGGTGGGCGAAGCCCTTGTGTTCCGTGCGGATATTGCAGATCCAGTCGAGAAGATCGTCGCCGATGGCCTGGCCTGGATAGTCTCGGTCGGGAGCTGAGATTATTTCAGCGGCCAGAAAAACATCAGCGTCGGCACGGTCACAATCGCGATGATGATCGAAAGCGGCAGGCCAAGGCGCGGATAATCGCTGAATCTGTAACCGCCGGGACCCATGACCAGTGTGTTGCACTGATGGCCGATAGGCGTGAGAAAATCGCAGCCTGCGCCGATGGCAACCGCCATCAAAAACGCTTCCGGCTTGAAGCCGAGGCCGGACGCAAAGCTTGTTGCAATGGGTGCCATGACAAGCACGGTGGCTGCATTGTTGAGAAAAGGTGTCACGATCATCGCTGCGACAAGCATGAGCGCCAAAGCCCCGGCGGGCGGCAACTGGTGGCCGATGGAGGCCAGCCCCTCGGCAATGAGGTCTGTCCCGCCGGTCGTTCTCAAAGCATCCGATACTGGAATGAGTGCGGCCAGCATGACGAGGATCGGCCCGTCAATTTCGTCATAAACTTCGTTGAGCGGAATGACCTTGAACAGAAGCATGGCCACGGCTGCGGCGAAGAAGGCCACCGCCACCGGCACGACGCCGAACGCCGTCGCGCCTATGGCGGCAATCAGGATCGAAAGCGGGATCAGTCCACGCCTGACGCTGCCCAGCATCAGTTTGCGGCGGGCAAGCGGCAGCAGTTCGAATTCCAGCAGGAACGAGGACAGGTTGGCTTGTCTGGCTTGAAGTACGACAACGTCACCGAAGCGCAGGCTCACTTCACTCAATCGTTCCGTGATGCGCTCATCGGGGCGGCTGACCGCCAGCAGATTGACGTCGTAGCGCGCATAAAGACCGAGCCGTTGCGCGGTCAGGCCCACCAGCCGCGAGTTCTTTCCGATAACCGCTTCAACGACTTCAATATCGGTGGAGCCGCTTGTGTCGGAAGGGTCACGATTTTCAGAAAGCGCCAGTTTGCCCGCACTGATGACCGTATCTAGCGCCTTAGGATCGCCTTCCAGCAGGACAACGTCGCCCTCGGCCAGCACCGTATCGGGCAACGGGGTCATACGGTTTTTCTTGCGTATGATCGTTGTTACCATGACCTCGCCTTCGGCGGGCTTGACGAGATCCGTCACACGCTTTCCTATTACCGTCGAGGCTTTGGTTACGCGCGCTTCGGAGGCGTAATTCTTGATCTTGATGGATTCGTTGAGGGAGAGATTTTCACGGGTGCGTTGAGGCACGAGCCAATAAAACAGCACCAGATAAACAAGACCGACAGCAGATAGCACGGCACCAACCGGCGTGAAGTCAAACATAGTGAAGGGATTGCCGACCATTTCGCCGCGAATGCGTGAAACCACGATATTGGGCGAGGTGCCGACCTGGGTCATCAATCCACCCAGCAGGGCCCCGAAGGCCATCGGCATCAGGAAGGTGGACGGCGAAACATTGGAGCGGCGTGCAAACTGGAAGGCGACCGGAATCATGATCGCCAGTGCGCCGACATTTTTCACGAAAGCGGAAAGAACGGTTACCACGGCAACGAGCACCGCCAGTTGCAGGCGGACACTGTTCATCTCGGGCAAAAAGCGCTGGACCGCAGCCTGCATGAGACCCGACCGCGCCACGCCCGCACTGACCACCAGCGCGCTGCCGACGATGATGACGATATCATCGCTGAAGCCGCTGAAAGCGTGATCGTAGGGAACGACGCCGACTCCGATTGCAAGCAGGAGCGCGCAAAGCGCGACCACATCGTACCGGAATTTGCCCCATATAAACGCCCCCATCATGAGCACGATCACTGCAAAGGACAATATCTGCTGATGGGTCATCTATCGCGGGTTCCACAGGAGAGGAAAAATTATTCCAGTCCTGTGTAACGTATAAAATTTGAAATCGAAATCGTTAATTCAAGGGACACGGCATATGAGATGCTTGCCCGGAACAGATGCTTTGCGCCCATTACGGGGAGCGCAAAGCTCTTTTTGAATCAATCGTTTGCGCGGCGTCCATTGGCGTCGAAGATGTGAACGCTCTTGGCGAGAGCTCCGATTTTCACCACTTCATCGACACTATGGGCGGAGCGTCCGGCCACGCGGAAAATCAGCGGCTTGCCGTCTGAAAGCGAACCATGGATGAAGCTTTCCGCGCCGACCAGCTCTATGGCCTCGATGCGTATATCCGCATTGAAGCCATTGGCGGCGGGTTCATCCTGTTCGAGAATACGAATATCTTCCGGGCGCACACCGAAGGTAAATTTGCCGGAAGGAACCGTGATTGCGCTGCCCGTCTGCCAGGCGGTGCTTTCGCCGCTTTCAAGCAGATTCATCGACGGCGAGCCGATGAAGGTCGCGACGAAGGTCGAGGCGGGCTTTTCGTAAAGCTCGATCGGCGTGCCAACCTGCTCGATGTTGCCTGCATTAAGCACCACCAGACGGTCGGCCATGGTCATGGCTTCCATCTGGTCGTGTGTTACATAAACGCTGGTTGTACCCAGAGAACGCTGCAAACGTTTGATTTCTACGCGCATCTGCACGCGAAGCTTCGCATCGAGGTTCGACAACGGTTCGTCGAACAGGAACGCAGCTGGTTCGCGCACGATGGCACGGCCCATGGCGACACGCTGGCGCTGACCGCCCGACAACTGGCGTGGCCTGCGTTCGAGGAATTGCTCGATCTCAAGTGCGGTTGCCGCCTTGGCGATGCGGCGCTCGATTTCGTCTTTTGGCGTCTTGCGGTTTTTCAGGCCATAAGCGAGGTTTTCACGTACCGTCATATGCGGATAAAGCGCATAGTTCTGGAACACCATGGCGATATCGCGTTCCGCCGGTTCGACATCGTTTACCACACGACCGCCAATCGCGATGGTGCCGGATGTGATGCCTTCCAGGCCCGCGATCATGCGCAGCAGCGTGGACTTGCCGCAACCGGAGGGGCCGACGAGAACGACGAATTCGCCGTCTTCGATCTCCAGTGATACGCCTTTGATGACTTCAACATTGCCGCCATAGCTCTTGCGGACGTTATCAAGAACAATCTTGCTCATTATTTTTCCGTTTCAACCAGACCTTTGACGAACCAACGCTGCATCAGAACCACCACGATGATCGGCGGCAAGATGGCCAGGATGGCTGTTACCATCACGTAATTCCAGGGCGTGGACGCGTCGGCCCAGTCCACCATGCGGCGCAGGCCGATGATGATGGTGTTCATTTTCGCATCATTGGTTACGAGCAGGGGCCACAGATACTGGGTCCAGCCGTAGATGAAGAGAATGACGAAGAGAGCCGCAATATTCGTTTTCGAAAGCGGCAACAGAATATCGCGCATGAAGCGGAACGGTCCTGCATTGTCTATGCGTGCAGCCTCGACCAGTTCACCGGGAATGGTGAGGAAGAACTGACGGAACAGGAAAGTTGCCGTCGCCGAGGCGATCAGCGGTAAGGTGAGTCCCGCATAGGTGTCGATCAAGCCAAGATCGACGATGACCTTGTAGGTCGGCAGAATGCGCACCTCCACCGGCAGCATCAGCGTGACGAAGATCATCCAGAAGAAGAACATCCGCAGTGGAAAGCGAAAAAACACGATCGCGAAGGCGGACATGAATGAAATGATGATCTTGCCGACCGCAATCGCCATCGCCACGACGAACGAGTTCCAGAGAAGCCGTTCAAGGCTGACGCCGACCACGCGTTCGACGCCGCCGAAAATGGCGTCGCCATAGTTTTCCATCATGTGCGCGCCGGGTACCAGTGTGATCGGCGGGCGGATGATCTCGACGGCGGTTTTTGTCGAGGCGATGAATGTGTAGTAGATCGGGAAGGCAACGATAATGATCCCGAGGATCAGGATCAGATGACCGATCATGTTTGAGACTGGGCGTTTTTCTATCATGCTCGCCTCACTCACGAATAATGCACGCGCTTCTCGATGAAGCGGAACTGGAATGCGGTCAGGGCGATCACGATAACCATCAAGATAACGGACTGGGCCGAAGACGAGCCCAGGTTCAGATTGACGAAGCCGTCATTGTAAACCTTGTAGACCAGCGTTTCCGTGGCTTTGGCCGGTCCGCCGCCGGTGACGGCATGGATGATGCCGAACGTGTCGAAGAAGGCGTAGACAGTGTTCACCACCAGAAGGAAGAACGATGTTGGGGCCAGAAGCGGGAAGACAATCGTCCAGAACCGCCGTGCGCCGCGCGCGCCGTCAATGGCGGCTGCTTCAATCAGTGATTTCGGAATTGCCTGCAAACCTGCGACAAAAAACAGGAAATTATAGGAAATCTGTTTCCAGGCCGCTGCAACCACAACCAGCCCCATGGCTTGACTGCCGTCCAGAAGCGGATCCCATGCTATTCCGTTACGGCGCAGGATATAAGCCAGGGTGCCCATTGCGGGGTTGAACATGAAGAGCCACAGCATGCCCGCAACAGCAGGCGCGACGGCATAAGGCCAGATCAGCAGCGTGCGATAGAACGTCTGGCCGCGCACCATGCGATCAGCTGCCGTCGCCAGAAGCAACGCGGCGCCCATGGCGAGCAGGGCGGTCAGAAGATTGAAAACAATCGTTACCCTGACCGAATGAAGATAATTCGGGTCCGAAAGGACAGCGGTAAAGTTCGCCAGCCCGACGAAGGTGGATTTCAGCCCGAAGGCATCTTCACGCATGAAGGACTGGTAAATAGCCTGACTTGCTGGCCAGAAGAAGAACACCACAGTGAGGATGATCTGCGGGGCAAGCAGGAAGTAAGGCAATATCTTGTTTGGAAATGTGACTTTCTGCACGGGCAGTTTCCTTGCAGGAAACAATGCCGCCTCCTCTCGAGCGAGAAGGCGGCCTTGCTTTGACTTGATAGGTTATTGAGCCGCGGCGATCGCTTCGTTCGCACGCTTTACCGCATTATCCAGAGCGGTTTTCGCGTCCTGCTTGCCACCAAGCATAGATTCGAATTCTTCATTGAGAATATCGCGAACCTGCGGCAGGTTGACGAGACGAACGCCCTTGGAGTTTTCCGTCGGAGCCTTGCCCATCATCTGAAGGATCGGCGTTTCACGGCCCGGGTTCTTTTCATAGAAGTCAGACTTCTTGGTTTCTTCGTAAGCTGCGAGCGTAACCGGGAGATAGCCGGATTTTTCGTGCAGCTTTACCTGAATATCGGTCTGCGAAAGGAAGTTGAAGAACTGGGCAATGCCCTTGTACTGGTCATCGTCGAGACCGGCGAAGACCCAGAGGCTGGCACCGCCAGGAATGGTGTTCTGCGGGCCGTGACCTTCATAGTAAGGCAGCTGGCCGATGCCGTAATTGATGCCGGACTTCACTACGTCTCCCAGACCGCCGGAGGATTCCGTCAGCATGGCGCATTCGCCGGAGGTGAAGAGCTGCTTTGCTTCGGAAGTGCGGCCGCCGTAACGGAACGTGCCGTCCTTTGCGAGGTCGGCAATCGCCTGGAAGTGCTCAACGTAAAGCGGGGCATTGATTTCGAGCTTCACGTCCGTGCCGCCAAGGCCGTTTTCATTGGTGCCGTATGGCACATTGTTCCAGGCTGCGAAATTTTCAGTCTGGATCCAGGTCAACCAGGTCGAGGTGAAGCCGCAGGCGGAAGCGCCACTGGCCTTGATCTTCTTGGCCGCTTCGAAAACTTCCGGCCAGGTCTTGGGCGGATTGTTTTCATCAAGTCCGGCCTTCTTGAAGGCGTCCTTGTTGTAATAGAGGATCGGCGAGGAAGAGTTGTACGGGAAAGACAGCATCGTGCCGTCCGGCTTCGAATAATAAGCGACGATACCCGGCAGATATTGCGACTTGTCGAACTTGAAGCCGCCCTTTTCGAGCACTTCGGCTGCCGGAACGACGGCGCCTTCGGCGGCCATCATGACGCCGCTGCCGGCATCGAAAACCTGAATGATTGCCGGTGGCTGCTTGGAACGGAACGCGGCGACGCCTGCATTCAGCGTTTCAGGATAGCTGCCTTTGTAGACAGGAACGACCTTGTATTCGCTCTGGCTCTCGTTGAATTCCTTGGAAAGCTCGTTGACCATCTCGTTGTTTGCACCGGTCATGCCGTGCCACCATGACAGCTCCGTCTGGGCGAAGGCCTGTGAGCCGATGGTAAAAGCAAGTGCGCCGGTGAGCGCCGAAGTCGAAATCAAACGGATAAGCATATTTCCTCCTCGTGGGGCGTGATCACGTAAACAACAAAGAAGCCAGTTCTAGCAAGCTCTTCAGGTTCCGGTACCTACAGTATCGTTATTGCTCTTATTTGAATGCAATTTTGAATGAAGTTTCAACCTTCGATTCCTTCAATGGCAGAATAAAACCGAAAACGGTAGCGCCCAAAATGAAAAAAATCGAAAGTGAAGCGATAATAATGGGGAGAAGATGTGAATAATAACGGCAAGTCAAGACGGAGTCTGCCCAGAGGCTGGCGGATATCTGTGCAATCCCTCGGTTTCTGTGGCGGGTAACCACCGTGCGGTGCATCGTTCGATGTGGGAAAGGCCGGTGCGAAAGCCCCCAAATTTCCGCTAGTTTTCTGATGCCATGAATGGATGGGCCAATAACATGGATTGACCGCGGTATAAGTCTGAAATGATTATATGCCGGTTCGATTCTGGTTCGCCCGTTTCCTCAGCAACTTTTGATGTTGTGATTTGAAACTGCCTCTGGACATGCCGGAGTATCCTGACAGGTGAGTTCGATGCCCGCTGACGACCGCAAGAAAAGCCGCGTTACATTGCTGGATGTGGCACGCCATGCCAGCGTATCCCGTGCGACGGCTTCGCTTGTCATTCGCAAAAGTCCTCTTGTCAGTGCGGCGACGCGCGAAAAGGTCGAGAAGGCGCTGCTGGAGCTTGGCTATGTTTATAATATGGGGGCGGCAAGCCTGAGGGTCGAACGATCGAATACGATCGGCGTCATTGTCCCGACGCTTGGCAATCCGTTCTATGGCGAGCTTCTTTCGGGTATCGACAGCGTGGTCGGTGAAGCCGGAATGGTCGTGCTGCTTGCCAATAGCAGCGAACAGTTTTCGCGTCAGAGCACGCTGATGCAGCGCATGCGTGAACACGGCGTCGATGGGGTGATTGTGTCGCTCACGGCGCAGACCGAGCCGCAATTCATCGAGCAGATTGCCGATTGGGGTCTGCCGGTGGTTCAGGTGCTGCGCCATGTTACGGACAAGGTCGATTATGCGGGCGTCGATTATGCGGGCGGTATACGGCAGGCGGTGAACTACCTGGCTTCGCTTGGGCACCAGACCATTGCCTTTGCCGTGCATGGTCCCATCCACTCGGCTTATCGCGAGCGTGTCGAGGGATTTCGTGAGGCGATGTTCCTGCAAGGTCTCGATCCGGAATTGATCGTGCGTGTGCCGAACGCCATGCCGCAAATCGCCGAGGCCGCGCCTTTGCTGTTTCAGCAGGGGCGGGAACCCACCGCCGCGATCTGTTTCAACGACGTGATCGCGCTGGGTCTCGCAGCCGGGCTTTACGATTGTGGTCGTAAAATCGGTGATGATTTCTCTCTTGTCGGCTTTGACGATGTCAGCGATGCTGAAGCGACACGCCCGCGGCTGTCATCGGTATCCACCATGCCCGTTACCGTGGGGGCCAATGCGGCCCGTCTGCTTCTGGAACGGCTTGCCGATCCTGGAAGGCCGCCGCAGCGCATCGTAAGTGACACATGCCTGCAGGTTCGACAGTCTTGTGGACCTGTCAAAGCTTTTAGCATCTAAGGCCAATTAATAATTGACTATACCGTATAAACGTCTTTAGATCGATCTAAATCGGCTGGCTGTATAGCTACAAATAGGTCGAAAGCGTTCCGGGAGGTTCCTGTGTACAACTTCAATTTCGCGCCCGTGTTCGCGTCGATGGACACGCTCCTCGTTGGTGCATGGCAGACAATTGAACTGTCCTGCATGGCCATGGTGCTGGGCTTGATTGTTTCGATTGTCTGTGCGTGGGGCAAGACATCCGGCCCCAAGCCAGTGCGTTTTGTCATCGATGCCTATATCGAGATCATCCGCAACACGCCTTTTCTGGTGCAGATTTTCTTCATCTTTTTCGGGTTGCCTTCTGCCGGTGTGCGTTTGTCGCCGAACAGTGCGGCGCTGCTGGCGCTGGTTGTGAACTTTGGCGCTTACGGCACTGAAATCATTCGTGCGGGCATCGAGTCCATTCATAAGGGACAGGTGGAGGCGGGCACTGCATTGGGCCTCTCCCAGCTTCAGGTTTTCCGCTATATCATCATGAAACCCGCACTGCGCACGGTCTATCCGTCGCTGACCAGCCAGTTCATCTATCTGATGCTGACGTCGAGCGTGGTTTCGGTGATCTCCGCCAATGAGCTTGCTGCGGCGGGCAACGACCTTCAGTCAGCGACTTTTGCGAGTTTCGAGGTCTATATCGTTATCACACTTATGTATCTCGTCATGTCCATCGGGTTCTCGGCGATTTTCTCGCTGATCGAGAAGATGGCGTTCAAATATCCCCTGAGCCGATAGGAGCGGATCATGATCAGACCTTTCGGCTGGAACGAATTTCTTATCATTGTCTATGCGGCGCAGTGGACGATTGCCCTTTCGGCCATTGCCTTCGTCGGCGGCGGTATCGGCGGGCTGATAATCGCACTGATGCGCGTTTCGGATGCGCGTGTGCCGCGTTACATCGGGCTTGGCTTCATCCGTCTGTTTCAGGGCACACCGCTTCTGATGCAGCTTTTCCTGGTGTTTTTCGGGCTCAATATTTTTGGTTTCGGCATCAATCCATGGGTCGCAGCATCTATCGCGCTGACACTGCATGCCAGTGCGTTTCTGGGTGAAATCTGGCGTGGCTGCATCGATGCCGTTCCGCCCGGCCAGCGTGAGGCCGCAACGGCCCTCGGCATTCGTTATTATAATCGCATGCGCTATGTGGTTCTGCCGCAGGCGGCCCGCATTGCCGTCGCGCCCACGGTCGGCTTTCTGGTGCAGCTCATCAAGGGCACGTCGCTTGCCGCGATCATCGGATTCACCGAGCTGACACGTCAGGGGCAGATCATCAACAATGCCACATTCAGCCCTTTTATGGTGTTCGGCACTGTTGCGGCTGTCTATTTCGTCCTGTGCTGGCCGCTATCTATTCTGGCGCGCCGTATGGAAAATAAATTCTCCCGCGCAACAGCACGTTGACGGGACGCAAGCCGGACGAGGAGCCGGTTAATCTCAGGGAAGGAAAGACCATGAATATTACAAGACGTATGGCGATGGCTGTTATCGGTGCGGGCGCACTGGCAACCGCTTTCGCTCCGGCCGCTTTTGCCCAGACTGTGGAAAGCATCAAGTCTGCCGGATCGATCAAGATCGGCATGCTTGTCGATTTTCCGCCTTTCGGCATCATGAACACCAGCAATGAACCGGATGGCTATGACGCCGACGTTGCCAAGCTTCTCGCCAAGGAATTCGGCGTTGAAGCCAAGATCGTGCCTGTGACCGGCCCGAACCGCATTCCTTATCTCCAGAGCGGACAGGTCGATGTGCTTGTCGCGTCGCTCGGCATCACGGAAGAGCGCGCTAAGAACGTCGATTTCTCGCAGCCTTATGCTGGTATCTCGATTGGCGTTTTCGGCCCGAAAGATACCGAGGTCACAAAGCCTGAAGATCTGGCCGGAAAGTCCATCGGCGTTGCCCGCGCCTCCACCCAGGATACGGCTGTAACCAAGGTTGCGCCAAAGGACGCCAATATCCGCCGCTTCGACGACGATGCGAGCGCCGTGCAGGCTCTTCTTTCGGGACAGGTCCAGCTTATCGGTCTTTCCAACGTCGTGGCTGCGGAAATCGAAAAGGCTGCACCGGGCCGCTACGAGCAGAAAATCCAGCTCAGCCAGCAGGTTCAGGGGATCGCCGTGAAGAAGGGCTCGACGGAAATGCTCGATTTCGTCAACAAGTTCGTCGAGAAGGTGAAGAGCGACGGCGAACTTAACAAGATTCACGAAAAGTGGCTCGGTTCGCCACTGCCGGATTTCGTAACCAACGCAAAGTAAGTCCATGGCCCCTGTCATGCCCGGCGTGTGTCCGGGCGTGACCTTGATAGGACTGGAGGAAAGGAAGTTTCTCATCATGAACCAGACGGCTCAAGGAAAAGCGGAACGGCGAGAAGCTTCCGGTCCTGCGGTGCTTATGGAAGGTGTCAACAAGTGGTACGGCACCTATCATGCCCTGCGGAGTATAAACCTTACGGTGGAGCGCGGTGAGCGCATCGTTATTTGCGGACCTTCCGGCTCGGGAAAATCAACGCTGATCCGTTGTATCAACCAGCTCGAAAACATCCAGAATGGCCGCATCATCGTCGATGGATATGACCTGACTGCTGGCGGCAAGAATGTCGATATTGTGCGGCAGGAAACCGGCATGGTTTTCCAGCAGTTCAATCTGTTCCCGCATATGACGGTTTTGGAGAACTGTACGCTTGCACCGATGAAGGTGCGCGGTGTCTCCAAGACGGAAGCCGAGAAGACAGCGCGCAAATATCTGGAGCGCGTGCGCATACCCGAGCAGGCGGAAAAATATCCGGCTCAGCTTTCCGGCGGACAGCAGCAGCGTGTGGCGATCGCACGCGCGCTCTGCATGAATCCGAAAATCATGCTCTTTGACGAACCCACATCGGCGCTTGACCCGGAAATGGTCAAGGAAGTGCTCGACACCATGATCGATCTCGCCAAGGAAGGCATGACAATGCTCTGTGTGACCCACGAAATGGGCTTCGCACGGCAGGTTGCCGACCGTGTGATCTTCATGGATCAGGGTGAAATCCTTGAAATGGCAGAGCCGGAAGAGTTTTTCGGTAATCCGAAACACGAACGGACAAGAGCCTTTATTGGCCAGATTTCCTAATATTAGCCGGTAGTTGGTAACGGAGTTTGAAGTGACGCACGAAATCTTGCTGACAGAGCCAATGATGCCGCTGATCGAAGAGCGGCTTGATGCAGCTTACAAAGTTCACCGGCTCTACAAGCCTGAAGAAAAGACCGCTATCGATGCAGCACTTGGCGTAATTCGGGCGGTCGTGACCGGCGGCGGCACGGGCCTTTCCAATGAATGGATTGAACGCCTGCCGTCGCTTGGTCTGATCGCCATCAACGGCGTGGGTACGGATAAGGTCGATCTTGCCTTTGCGCGTAGCCGCAACGTGCATGTGAGCACCACGCCGGGCGTCCTGACCGATGACGTTGCGGATATTGGTATCGCGCTGATGCTGGCGGTGTTGCGCCATGTCGCCAGAGGCCATGATTATGTCCGCGAAGGCAAATGGGCGAAGCGGGAAGCGTTCCCGCTTGGAACCAGCCCCAAGGGCAAGCGTATCGGCATTCTTGGTCTTGGCCAGATCGGCAAGACTTTCGCGCGGCGCGCCGAGGCTTTCGGCATGAGCGTTCATTACTGGAACCGCTCGCCGGTTGCCGGGACTGGCTGGACCGCGCATGCCTCTCCGGTTGAGCTGGCTGAAAACTGCGATGTGCTGGCTGTTTGTGTCGCGGCCAATTCTTCGACCGAGAATATCGTGGATGCGAACGTTCTGGCGGCGCTGGGCGAGAAGGGTTTTCTGGTCAATGTCGCGCGCGGCAGCGTGGTGGATGAGGATGCGCTTCTTGCAGCCCTCAACAACGGCACGATTGCAGGCGCTGGCCTCGACGTATTCGTGAACGAGCCTGCGATCCGCGAAGAGTTCTTCAGCACGCCAAACACTGTTCTGATGCCGCATCAGGGTAGCGCCACAGTTGAAACCCGCATAGGCATGGGCGAACTGGTCCTCGCCAATCTCAAGGCTTATTGCGCCGGGGAAATCCCGCCCACCAAGGTGAACTGAGCAAATTCATGATTGTCAGGCAGGCTTTTTTCGAAGGCAGCATCCATGCTGGGCGCGAGGATGCTTTCAAGACCTATGTGGCTGAAACGCTGATGCCGATGTGGTTGAAGTTTCCCGGAATCAGGCAAGTGCGCGTGCTTTACGCGGTGGAGCGCGACGAAGGCGCTCCGGCCTATCCAATGGTGCTGTGGACAATGTATGACAGCCGCGAAGCGCTGGCGGAAGCTCTGGATTCATCGGTGCGTTATGAAAGCCGGGAGGCCACCAAGGGCCTCCTCGAAATGTTCGAGGGACACATCCATCATCACGTCTTCGAACTGGCGCTCGACAATTGATGAGTGTGGTCAGGGCAGGGCGATGACTTCGTCATGCGTGGCGACGAAGAATTTTCCTTCAGGCGTCACCCAGCCGCGGAACATGCCATCGGTGTTGTAAGGGGCCGCAATCGAGCCATCGGTGCCGACGGCAACCAGTCCGGCGCCGACGCCCAGCGGCTTGAGATCGTCCACGATGACTTTCGATGACGCCCGCTCAAGGTTTTCGCCGAGATAGGCAACCCGTGATGCAACTTCATGCCCGACGGCGTGGAGAATGAAGAATTCGCCCTTGCCGGTTCCAGATACGGCACAAACGCCGTCACGTGCATAGGTACCGGCCCCGATGACCGGGCTGTCGCCGACGCGGCCTTCTGGTTTGTTGTTGTAGCCTCCGGTCGATGTTGCGGCGGCGAGATGTCCATTCCTGTCGAGTGCGACGGCGCCGACAGTGCCGTGCTTTTCGGCTTCGCTGGCCTTTGCCGCAGTGCCCTTCTTTTCATGCTCCTTCATCACGGCGAGTGCCTTGACGCGGCGTTCCGTCGTGAAATAGCTGTTGGGCACCATGTCGAGACCGCCCTCACGGGCGTAGGTGTCTGCCGCATGACCGGCCATGAGAACGGCATCGCCGTGCTCCATCACGTAGCGGGCGGCCTTCACCGGGTTGCGGATTTCGCGCGTGCCGGCGACAGCGCCTCCGCCGATTTGGGCGCCGTCCATGATCGATGCGTCGAGTTCGTGATAGCCGGCGGCGTTGAGCGCTGCGCCATGACCCGCATTGAAATGCGGAGAATCTTCCATCACGACCACCGCGGCTTCAACCGCGTCGAGCGCGCTTCCGCCCTCGCAGAGAATGGCCCAACCGGCTTTCAGGGCGCGCCCCAGATCGACGCGCGCCGCGGCCCATTCTGCTTCGCTCAGGTCGAGCTTCGCCATGACGCCGCAGCCGCCATGGATCGCCAATGCCGCTTTTGTCATGGCTTATTTGCCCCAGGTGCGTTCGAGAACATTGATCCAGTTTGCATGCGCCAGCTTGACGATGGATGCATCGTCATACCCGTGTTTGCGGAAAGCGTCGATCACGAGCTGAAGGTCGGCCACATCGCGCAGTTTGGCCGAGATGGTCGTGCCGTCGAAATCCGAGCCGAGCGCCAGATGATCGATGCCGATGCGGTTCACGATATAATCCGCGTGGCGCACCAGCTCTTCCAGACCGGTGTCGGGATCGCGCCTGCCGTCCTCGCGCAGGAACGATACGCCGAAGTTGAGGCCGACCAGACCGCCCGTGTCGCGAATGGCGTCGAGCTGCTTGTCGGTGAGGTTGCGGCTTTGCTGGCAAAGCACGTGGGCGTTGGAATGCGAGGCCACCAGAGGTGCATCCGACAGGGCCGCGATGTCCCAGAAGCCCTTTTCGTTCATATGCGAAAGGTCGACCATGACCTTCAGCTCATTGCAGGCGCGGATCAGCGCCTTGCCGGGATCGGTGAGGCCGGGACCGATATCCGGGGAGGACGGAAATCGGAATGGAATGCCGTGAGCGAAGATATTCGGGCGGCTCCACACCGGGCCCAGGGTTCTGAGGCCCGCCGCGTGAAGCACATAGAGCGCGTCGAGGTCTTCGCTGAACGCTTCGACGCCTTCGATGTGATAGACGGATGCGAAAATACCCTTGGCGAAGGCATCGCGAATATCTGCTGCGGTGCGGCAAATGCGAACCTTGCCTTCGGAGTTGCGCTCGATCTTCTCGAGGATCGCCGACATGGCAAGCGTCGTTTTCAGGGCGTCGGATTGGCTTGGCGTCGCCAGATTGCCATTGGCATCCAGTTCACGCGAGGGAGAGGGGACATAAACGGCACACAAGCCGCCGCCAAGCCCGCCTTTCTGCGCACGCGGCAGATCGATGTGGCCCACTGGTTCGCCGTCGAGAAAACGCTTTTCGGGTTCCGGCTTGTCCGATGACCAGAGACGCAACAGCACGTCATTATGACCGTCGAAAACTGGAATCATCTGTTCTGTCGCCATGAGTGGGGCCTTCTGCAAATCAAATCTTAAGGGAAGCTTCGCTTCGTCTGTCATGGGGTAGTGGACCCGCACACGGAAAATTGCAAATGCGTTTTCGGTCAATCGTGATGACGCTCTTGCATGAGTATTGGATGACGCTTATGGGATCATCCTTTAGCGGGGTCTCATGCAATCTCTGCATAAGGATTGCAAAATTCTGCATTGGCCCCTGCTGTAACAGTCATGATACCGGAAGCGCGAAGAATGTCTTCCGAGGAATGAGCGTTCAAAGCTTGCCGCCGGCATGGGAGGGTGAGTCTGCTGACGCATGCAATAGGAGCTTACGATGATTTCAAGACGCGGTTTTCTGGCCGGCGCTGCTGCCGTTCCTTTTCTGTCCTATGCGAGCATCTTGCCTGCCATTGGCGCGGGACGTCAGGATATCCTTGTCGTAGCGCAGCAGCTCGACAATATGACGAGCCTCGATCCGCATGAAAGCTTTGAGGCGGTGGGCAGCGAAATCTGCAACAACATCTACCAGCGTCTGGTTCATCCAAGCTTCGAGAACCCGGAAAAGATCGAAGGCGGCGTTGCCCTTTCCTGGGAAGGCGATGCCGATGGCAAGATTTTCACCTTCAAGATCAATCCCGAAACAAAATTCGCCAGCGGCGCAGCCGTAACGGCTGAAGACGTGGCGTTCTCCCTCCAGCGTGCCATCAAGCTGAACAAGGGTCCGGCCTTCATCATTTCCCAGTTCGGCTTCACACCTGAAAATGTCGAGCAATGGGTCACCGTCGCCGACGGCGATACGGTGAAGATTTCGCTCGAAACGCCGACCTCGCTGTCGTTCCTGCTCTATTGCCTGTCATCGAGCGTCGCCAGCATCGTGGAGAAGAAGGTCGTTCTGGAAAATGCTTCCGGTGACGATCTGGGCAATGGCTGGCTTCAGAAGAACAGCGCCGGTTCCGCCGAATGGACGCTGGTTTCGTGGAAGCCAAGCGAAAGCATCATCCTCAATGTGAATCCGCACGGTGCTTACAAGGGTAACGTCAAGCGCGTCATCCTGCGCCATGTCGCCGATCCGTCCTCGCAGCTTCTGATGCTGCAGAAGGGCGATGCCGATATTGCGCGCAACCTGACTTCGGAACAGCTTCGCGTTCTCAAGGACGACGAGAACTTCACGCTCGTGACCAAGGGTATCGCCGGTATTGGCCTGATGTCGCTGAACCAGAAGGTCGAAGCGCTGACCAATCCGAAGGTCTGGGAAGCGATCAAGTGGGCGGTCGATTATGAAGGCATCCAGGAGAACATCGTGCCTCTGACGCACAAGCAGCACCAGAGCATAATTCCGGAAGGCTTTCCAGGCGCAGTGAACGATCTGCCGTTCAAGAAGGATACCGAAAAGGCCAAGGCCTTGCTGGCCGAGGCCGGTCTTGCCGACGGTTTCAGCGTCAAGATGGACCACTATGCCGCGCAACCGTGGCCGGATATCGCGCAGGCCATTCAGGCAAACCTGGCCGAAATCGGCATCAAGGTTCAGCTGATGTCGGCTGAGAACCGTCAGGTTTTGACCAAGATGCGCGCCCGTGAGCATGAGATCGCGCTTACCGCATGGGGTTCAGATTATTTCGACCCGAACACCAATGCGGACGTGTTCTGCAACAATCCGGATAATTCGGAGGATTCGAAGACCAAACCATTCGCATGGCGCTCTTCCTATCAGAACGAAGATTTCGCCAAGAAGTCCATCGCCGCGCGTGACGAGAAAGACCCGGCGACCCGCATCAAGATGTATGAAGACCTGCAGCGCGAATTCATGAACAACAGCCCGTTCATCGTCATGCTGCAAACCGTGTCCACCGCGGCATGCCGCAAGGACGTTACCGGCATGCGTCTCGGCGTCCTGTCCGACTCCCATTCCTATGCAGGGATCGCCAAGGCGTGAATAAAAGCCTCAAGAACCTGACCGGCATCCTGAGCAGCGTGTTGATCACGCTGTTCGGGCTCATGGTCATTACATTCATGATTGGCCGCGTCATGCCGGTCGATCCTGTTATCGCAGCCGTTGGCGACAACGCGCCGGAGGCCGTCATCCAGCGCGTGCGCGCCGAGATGGGCCTCGACCAGCCGCTCGTGATGCAGTTCGTGCATTATGTCTGGCAGGTTCTGCATGGCGATTTCGGCAATTCCATCCTGACCCGCAATCCAGTGACACAGGATATTGCGCGCTATTTTCCGGCAACGCTGGAGCTGGCCACGGCTGCGCTCATCGTCGCGGCGATTATCGGCATTCCGCTTGGTGTCTGGGCTGCTGTCCGGCAAGGTTCTGTCGTTGACCAGACAATCCGTGTGGTCTGCCTGGCGGGCCATTCAGTTCCAGTCTTCATGCTGGCGCTGATCTCGCTGCTAGTCTTCTATGCGACGCTCGGCATAGCACCGGGGCCGGGGCGGCAGGATATCATCTATGAAGGCATGATCCCGCATGTCACGGGTCTGCTGGCAGTCGATACGCTGATCGAGGGTGACTGGGACGCTTTCCGCGATGCTGTCTATCATATGATCCAGCCGGTGCTGATCCTCGCTTATTTCAGCATGGCCTATATCACTCGCATGACGCGCGCCTTCATGCTGGATGCACTGAAAGGTGAATTTATCATCACCGCGCGCGCCAAGGGCCTGTCGCTTACATCGGTGATCTGGAAACATGCCTTCCCGACGGTTGCCGTGCAGCTGGTGACCGTGCTGGCGCTGACCTATGCCGGTCTTCTGGAAGGCGCGGTCGTGACCGAAACGGTATTCAGTTGGCCCGGCCTCGGGCAATATTTGACGGTTTCACTGATGAATGCCGACATGAACCCGGTGGTAGGCGCAACCTTGCTCATCGGCGTCATTTATGTGGGGCTCAATCTTCTCGCCGATATTCTCTATAAAGTGCTGGATCCGCGTGTCCGATGATATTTGCTAATTTTCATAACTGGGCGCTGGATGAATCGCCTTCCTCGCGTTCTCAGGCAAACTGGGGCCGGCGCTACCGCATCTGGGTGAACCTCAAGGCCAACCCGCTTGCCATGCTTGGCCTCATCATTATCGTGGCTTTCGTCGCGCTGTCGCTGCTGGCGCCCTTGCTGGCACCTTACGATCCAAGCATTCAGGATCTGGGCAATCGCCTTGCCGCGCCCACCGCCGAACACTGGTTCGGGACAGATGAGCTTGGCCGCGATATTCTTTCGCGTATCCTCTATGGCGGGCGTGTCACGCTCGGCATGGTGATCGCGGTCGTCGTTCTGGTCGCGCCTATTGGCCTGCTAATCGGCTGTATCGCGGGCTATTTCGGCGGCATTGTCGATACGGCGCTGATGCGTGTGACAGACGTCTTTCTGGCGTTCCCGCGTCTTATTCTGGCGCTGGCCTTCGTGGCCGCGCTCAAGCCGGGCGTCGAAAGTGCGGTGCTTGCAATCGCGCTGACGGCATGGCCGCCTTACGCACGTCTGGCACGTGCGGAGACCATGACGCTTCGCAAAAGCGACTTTGTCGCTGCCGCCAAGCTGACGGGTGCTGCGCCTTTCCGCATTATTCTGCGTCACATCATGCCGCTTTGCGTGCCAAGCGTCATCGTGCGCATCACGCTCGACATGAGCTCGATCATCATCACCGCTGCAAGCCTCGGCTTTCTTGGCATGGGTGCCCAGCCGCCATCGCCGGAATGGGGCGCGATGATCGCAACCGCCAAGCGCTTTATCTTCGAACAATGGTGGGTTGCTACCATTCCCGGCATTGCGATCTTCCTCGTATCGCTCGCCTTCAATTTCCTCGGCGACGGTCTGCGCGACGTGCTCGACCCGAAGCAGAATTGAGAGAGAAGATGCTGGTTGATATCAAAAATCTGCAAATCAGCTTCGAAACGCGCACCAGCCGTTTCGACGCTGTGCGTGGTATTTCCCTTCAGTTGGGCAAGGAAAAGCTCGGCATTGTAGGTGAAAGCGGTTCGGGTAAGTCCCTGACCGCCCGCGCCCTGATGAAGCTTCTGCCGCCAATAGCCCAGGTAAAGGCCGAAAAGTTGTCCTTCGATGGCATCGATATCCTGTCGGCCACCGAGCGCGGCATGCGCCAGATACGCGGCAAGCGGGCGGGTTTCATTCTTCAGGACCCGAAATATTCGCTCAACCCGGTCAAGACCATCGGCATACAGGTGGCCGAGGCGTGGCGTACACACAAGGGTGGCAGCAAGAAGCAGGCAATGGATGCGGCGGTCGACCTTCTCGATCAGGTCATGATCCGCAATCCGCGCGATGTGGCAAAGCTCTATCCGCATGAAGTATCCGGCGGTATGGGCCAGCGCGTCATGATCGCCATGATGCTCGCGCCCGATCCGGAGCTTCTGATCGCTGACGAGCCGACCTCGGCACTCGATGCGACGGTTCAGGCGGAAATCCTGCGCCTGATTGACGATCTGGTTTCCAGGCGCGGCATGGGGCTACTGCTCATCAGCCACGACCTGCCGCTGGTGTCGCATTTCTGCGACCGCGTGATGGTCATGTATGCGGGCCATGTTATGGAAGAACTGAAGGCGTCCGAACTGGTGCGCGCCGAGCATCCTTATACGAAGGGGCTGCTCAACTGCATTCCGTCGCTTACGCATCCGCGCGACCGACTGCCTGTCCTCAACCGCGATGCAAGCTGGCTTAACCCATGATAGATATCGATCAGCTCCGGATCAGTTTCAGCGATCGCGAAGTCGTCAAGGGCGTCTCCTTCAAGGTGCAGACCGGCGACAGTTTCGGCATTGTCGGCGAAAGCGGTTCGGGAAAATCCACGATCCTGCGCGCTATGGCCGGTCTCAACGAGCAGTGGAGCGGGCGTATCGCCTTCGACGGTAAGGACGTGGCGAAAAAGCGTTCGCCAGAGTTCTTCCGCCAGGTGCAGATGATGTTTCAGGACCCGTTCGGCTCGCTGCATCCACGCCAGACCATCGACCGTATCCTGAGCGAACTTCTGCTGGTGCACGGTATCGGCGATATCGACAAGCGCATCGAGAAGGCGCTGGAAGAGGTGGCATTGCCCAAGGCCGTACGCTTCCGCTTCCCGCATCAGTTGTCAGGCGGGCAGCGCCAGCGCGTAGCAATTGCGCGTGCATTGATTGCCGAACCGCAGGTTCTGCTTCTTGATGAGCCGACCTCAGCTCTCGATGTTTCTGTGCAAGCGGAAATCCTCAATCTTCTTGCAGACTTGCGCGCCGAAAAGAATCTCACTTATGTTCTGGTTAGCCATAATCTCGCTGTGATTGCGCATCTGTGTCCGCAAGTCGGTGTCATGCAGCATGGCGAGATGGTGGAGATGCTCAGTGCGGAAGATCTTCGCGCCGGGCATACCAAGCATCCGCATACCACAGAATTGCGCGCCTTGAGCGTCAATCTGGAAGAACCTGCCTGATCGGAGCATTCCCCCATGTCTATCCGTGCCGACTGGAACGCAGCCTCTCTGGCTGCGAAGGTCTTTTCGAGAACCTGGGCCAAGGACGAGCCCGGCGGCGTCATCATCGGTTTTGACCGTGAAGGCGTGAAATTTGCTTATGCGGGCGGTGTGGAAAGCCTTGCGACCGGCGTACCTTTCACGGCCAATTCAGTCGTTCGTTATGCTTCCGTCACCAAGCATGCATTCTGCGCTATGGTACTTCGGCACGGCGATGTGATCAGCCTTGATGATCGTCTCGGCGATCATCTGCCGGAACTGCAAAGCCCGCTTGCGGATGTGACAGTCGGCAGGGCGCTCGATATGACCGGCGGATTGCCGGATACGCGTGAATGCCTGACGCTGCTCGGCCTCTCAGTTTACACCGATACGCAAGCAGACCAGCTTCTGGAATTCCTGGCCTCATTGACCCGTCTAAACTACGACGCTGGCACGGAAGTTTCCTATTCAAATACGGGCTACCGTCTGGTCGAGGCGGCGCTGGAGCGCAAGGGCTTCCGCTTCAACGATTTCGTCAAGGCCGAAATCGCCGGTCCGCTGGACATCTTCATGGAAGCGCCGGATGTTTGGAACGACACCGTGGCGGGGCTGGCTCCTGGTTACTGGAAGCATGGCGACAAGTGGCAGCTGAGCGCAGCCGGATTGCATATCTCAGCTTCTGGGAGTCTCGCTGGCAGCGGCATGGCGCTGACGAAATGGGCGCAGATGCTTGTCAACGGTGAAGGCGCGTTTCGCGGCGTGCTCGACGCATTGTCCGCAGAACGGTTTCTGGCGGATGGACGGCCCACCGGCTACGGGCTTGGCCTGCGTTGGAACGAGGTTGGCGGAACGCGCTTTGTCGGGCACGGCGGTTCACATCCGGGCTACAAGAGCTATTTTCTGCTTGATCCGATTGCCAAGACCGGCATGGTCGTCGTTTCCAATCGCGAAGACACCAACAGTTACAAGATGGCGCGCGACTGCATGGCGGCGCTCAATGGCTTGCCGCTGCCCGACACGAACTGCACCATTCCCGATGGGCTTTATGTGACGGAAACCGGCCATTTCTGGCTGGAAATGCGCAACGGCATTGCCAATTATCTCGATTCCGAAGACACGCTGTACGACATTGGCAATGGCTGGTTTTCGTCGCTATCGCCGTCTTCGCCTGTCAAACTGCGCTGGACAGGTGAAGAGCTGGAGGGCGAAATCGGCTATGTACCGCGCCGCTTGAAGCCCGTTGTGGCAAAGCCTGCGGACGGTGCGCTCGACGGTCGTTGGAAAACACCACTTCACGGCGCGAGTTTCGCGATCGAGAACGGTCATGTGATTATGGGCGTCGGCCCGACGCGCCGTGCGATGCCGCTGGAAGATCTCGGCAATGGGCGCATGCTGTTCACGCTTCACGATGGGCCGTGGACCAAGCGCGTGTGCCTGCACCGGCTCGATGACAATCGTGTGGAACTGGTTTTGAGCCGCAGCCGGATGATGGAATACATCCGCTGAATTTGAATTTGCTCGTGTATGATGCGCGGCGGAAGGGCAACCTTACCGCCGCGTATTGCATTGTGATAGCTTCGCGGAATTGATTCTGAGTGAGGGAGTGAAGCGATGCTGGAACGGATGATCGATCAGGGCGCGGGCCGCGAGCCTGCCGATATCGTGTTGAAGGGCGGACGCTTCTTCGATCTGGTCACCGGCGAACTGGTGGAAAGCGACATTGCGATTTGCGGTGATCGTGTTGTCGGCACCTTTGGCGCTTATGAAGGCAGGCAGGAAATTGACATTTCCGGACGTATTGTCGTGCCGGGCTTCATCGATACCCATCTTCATATCGAATCCTCGCATGTCACTCCGCATGAGTTCGACCGCTGCGTGCTGCCGCAGGGTGTGACGACCGTTATCTGCGACCCGCATGAGATCGCCAATGTTCTGGGCGCGGAAGGCCTGAAATTCTTTCTCGACAGCGCGTTAGAGACGGTGATGGATATTCGCGTGCAGCTTTCAAGCTGCGTGCCGGCCACACATATGGAAACATCGGGCGCGGAATTGCTGATTGACGATCTTTTGCCGTTCTCCACCCATCCCAAGGTAATCGGCCTTGCCGAATTCATGAATTTTCCGGGCGTTCTGGCGAAAGACCCTGAATGCATGGCGAAGCTGAAAGCCTTTCAGGGGCAGCATATCGATGGTCACGCGCCGCTTCTGCGCGGACTCGACCTCAACGGCTATATTGCCGCCGGTATCCGCACCGAGCATGAGGCGACGAGTGCGGAAGAAGCGCTCGAAAAGTTGCGCAAGGGTATGCATGTTCTGGTGCGCGAAGGCTCCGTCTCCAAGGACTTGAAGGCACTGATGCCAATCATCACGGAGCGCCACGCGCAGTTTCTGGCGCTATGCACGGATGATCGCAATCCGCTTGATATCGCCGATCAGGGACATCTCGATTATCTCATCCGTACCGCGATCGCGGGCGGTGTGGAGCCGGTCGCCATCTATCGCGCCGCGAGTGTTTCTGCGGCACGCGCTTTTGGCTTGTTTGATCGCGGGCTTGTCGCGCCGGGTCAGCGCGCCGACCTAGTGGTGGTGGACAGCCTGGAAGACTGTCATGCCGAGATCGTTCTTTCGGCGGGTAGGGTGGTTTCAGAAGAATTGTTTGCGACCCGCAAACCTGTCGCGCCCGTCGGACGCAACAGCGTCAAGGCTCCGCCTGTCAGCGCCTCCAGTTTCCGCTCGCATTCCAACAGCGGCCGGACGCGCGCCATCGGCATCGTGCCGGGCAAGATCATCACTACAAGTCTTGAATTTGATCTGAAGGTTGGTCCGCACGGCGTTGAATCCGATCTCGAACGGGACGTGGTGAAGATCGCGGTAGTGGAACGCCATGGGAAAAATGGCAATATCGCGACGGGTTTCGTGCACGGTTTCGGGCTGAAGAGCGGCGCTATTGCCTCCACTGTCAGCCATGACAGCCACAATATCTGCGTGGTGGGAACCTCGGATGAGGATATTGCGGCAGCGGCCAACCGGCTTGGCGAGATCGAAGGCGGTTTCGTGGTGGTGCGCGACGGCAAGGTTCTGGCCGAAATGCCGCTGCCCATTGCCGGGCTGATGAGTATGGAGCCTTACGAAACGGTGCGTGATGAGTTGCGCAAGCTGCGCCATGCCGCCGAGGAACTGGGTTCGGTTCTTGAAGAACCGTTTCTCCAGCTTGCATTCATTGCGCTGCCGGTGATCCCGCATCTGAAGATCACCGATCGCGGCCTGGTGGATGTCGACAAGTTCGAGTTCGTCGGGAATTAAATTTAGTGGAGGCCCCCGACACCCAGCAGCTCTTCAACGGTCTGCTGGTTTTCAGAAAGTTGGGCTGACGTGCCAGACCATGCAATGCGTCCGCGCTCCAGAATGATGATGTGATCGGCGAAATCGAGAGCGCTCTGGATGCGTTGCTCGACCAGAAGGATTGTCATGTCGCCTTTCTGTGCAAGCGCAGAAAATGCAGCCATCAGTTCTTCGCAGATCACGGGAGCAAGCCCTTCGAGCGGCTCGTCGAGCAGCAGCAAGGTCGGCTGTCCGAGAATGCTGCGCGCGGTGGAAAGCATTTGCTGCTCGCCGCCGGAAAGTTGGGAGCCGAGGTTACGCCTGCGCTCTTTCAGGCGCGGGAACATGGTGTAAGCTTCCTCCAGCGCGTCTTTCGGGCGCTTCTTGAGGCCGACGAAAAGATTTTCTTCCACTGTCAGCGTTGGGAAAACATCGCGGGTCTGTGGCACATAGCCAAGGCCGGCCAGGGCGCGCGCAGCCGAAGGCAGAGTGGCGATATTCTTGCCGTCGAGCAGGATTTCGCCGCCATAGCGCCGAGTCTGACCGGCAATGGTGGCAAACAGGCTGGTCTTGCCGACACCATTGCGTCCCAGAATTGCAAGACGCGAACCCGGTCCAGCCGTGAAGGAAACGTCTTCAATCACCCGTGTCGGGCCGTAGCCGGATGAAAGATTGCGGATTTCAAGCGATGCCGCACTCATTGCGCATAACTCCCGAGATAGGCTTCACGGACGCGAGCGTCCTGAACGACATCTTGTGGCAGGCCGTCGAAAATAATAGTTCCTGCGGCCAGCACCACGACGCGCTTGGCAAAGCGGAATACCAGATCCATGTCGTGTTCGATCATTAGGACAGCGAGATCGGCGGGCAGGCGGGCAAGCGCTTCCTCGATACGGCCAGTATCGCTTTGCGGAACGCCAGCGGCCGGTTCGTCAAGCAGCAGCACCTTGGGGCGTAACGCCAGCGCCAGTGCGATTTCGAGAAGCCGCTGCTGACCATAGGCGATTTCACTCACCCGCAAGTGGCTGAGCGGCAACAATCCCAGCGCATCCAGAATGTCACGCGTTTCGTCCATGACGTCCGGCATCTTGCGGTAATTGCCGAGAATATGGCCGGTCTTGCCTTCGCGCTGGAGAATGGCCAGAGCCACATGCTCTTCCGGCGTCATGTCGAAGAAAAGCCGAGTTACCTGAAACGAGCGCACGAGACCGCGCCGCACGCGCTGCATGGCGTTGAGCCTGGATACATCGTCGCCGCCCAGCAACACCGTGCCCGATGTGGCGGGCAGGTTTCCGGTCACCAGATTGACGAATGTGGTCTTGCCCGCCCCGTTGGGGCCGATGAGAGCGACGCGGTCGCCCTTGGCCATGCTGAGGGATACGTCATTGGTGACGGCCAGTCCGCCGAAATTCTTGCGCAGCTCGGAAACTTCAAACACGGTACTCATTTGCTGCGCGCCTTCCGCTTCTCGAAGTAATGGACCACCGTGCCGTAGAGGCCGCGCGGCGCAAACAACACCACTGCAATCAGTAGCGCGCCGACCATGGTGAGCCAATGGAACGGGTTGGCGGCTGAAACGACGTCTTCGAACCACATGAAGACCACTGTGCCGATGAGCGCGCCGAACAGCGAACCCGTGCCGCCCAAAACCAGCATGACGAGCGCTTCCGCCGACATGGTGAAGCTGAGACTGTCGAGGCCGACAACCTGTGTGGAGATCGCGTTGAGCGCGCCGCCGACACCGGCAATTGCGCCGGAAATGACGTACATGCGCAACTGTGCCGATTGCACCGATGCACCCATGGCATGAATACGGATCGGGTCTTCCTTCACGCCGCGACACAGCATGCCGAAGGGCGAACGCACGACATAGCGCAGGAATATGAAGGAGAGAATGAGCAGCACGACTGCATAGACGTAGACGGTGTGGCCGTAGAGATCGAACTCGAAGAGGCCCAGCAGCGGATCGGGGGAAATGCCGCTCAGACCATCACTGCCGCCGGTCCAGCTGGATGCCTTGTTGGCGGCTTCATGAAAGAGATGGATGACGGCGATCGACAGCACAAGCTGCGCCAGCCCATGGGCGCGCAGGATCACGACACCGGAAAGGAGGCCGGTAATGGCACCCGCCACAAGGCCGACCAGCGTCATGAGAATGGGATCGGTAACGCCGAAGTGGGCGGCGGCAATGCCTGCACCATAAGCACCCGCGCCGAACAGGGCAGCATGCCCCAGCGTGGCGACACCGCAATAGCCGGTGACGAGATCGAGCGAGAGCACCAGAAGCGCAATCGCGATGATGCGGGTCAAAAGCGCCAGATTGTCGGGAAACAGAAACCATCCGATGATGCTGGCGACGATGATCGCCGCAACACCGATGATGCCGGCATAGGAATGACGGCTTTGAGGGAGGGATTGCGTCATGTCGGTCATTTCCTGGCCAGCCTTCCTGCAAGACCGCGCGGGAATAGCGTGACGATCACGATCACCGCCAGATAGAAGAAGAACTCGCCATATTCAGGGGCAAGATAACGGCCTGTCGTATCGATGGCGCCGAGCAGGAGACAGGCGATCAGCGCACCGGGAATGGAGCCCGCGCCGCCAACGGATACGACGACGAGGAAGGTCACCATGTAGCGTAATGCATAATAGGGTTCGACAGGGAGAAGTTCGGCGCCAACCACGCCGCCGAAAGCGGCAAGGCCGATGGCTAGCGCGAAGCTGACCGCATAGACAATCTCTGTGCGCACGCCGAGCGCTGCGGCCATATTGGCATTGTCTACAGCCGCGCGCAATTTCACGCCGAAGGCGGTCCGTTCGATGACATACCAGAGGCCCAGCGCCACGACGAGCCCGCAGCCGATGGCGAACACGCGATGCTTGGCGATGGCACGGAAGCCCAGATCAACGGAACCGCGCAGCATCTCAGGCAGGGGAATGGTCTTGAGCGTCGGGCCAAAAATGTAATTGGTGAGGCCGATGATGCAGAATGTGATGCCGATAGTCATCAGCACCTGTGTCAGTTCCGGGGCGCCATAGATACGTCTGTAAAGCAGGCGTTCGACCGGAACGGCGATAATCGTCGTGCCGATAACCGCAATGATGATCGCAAAACCGTAATTGAGACCCAGCTGATGCGCCGCATAAGAAGCGAAATAGCCGCCGATCATGGCAAATGCGCCGTGCGCCAGATTGACGACGCGCATCAGCCCCAAGGTCACGGAAAGGCCGATGGAGATTACGAAGAGCACCATGCCATAGGCAAGGGCATCGACAGCAATGCTGAGCACAGTCTGCATTGATTGGTCCTGTTAAGAGTAAATCCCCGTGCCATGCGGCGTTGAGGAGAAAAACCGCTCCCGGGTTTTCCGGGAGCGTAAATGCCATGGATATTACACGAGGTAACAGCCAAGGCAGGCTGAACTTTGAAATCAGACCGCTTTACTGGGCCTTCAGGCCCGGATCGCCCTGCTTTTCGAAGGTCTGGATTTCCTTGTTGTAGTAAGTGCCGTCGTCGGCCTTGGCCACTTCGCGCAGATAGATGTTCTGCGTCATGTGGCGGCTTTCCGGATCGATGGACACAGGTCCGCGCGGGCTTACCCATTCCATGCCCTTCACGGCTTCAACGGCCTTTTCGGCATTCTTTTCGCCACCGGTTGCCTCAATCATCTTGTAGATGACATGCATGCCGTCATAAGCGCCCACGGACGGGAAGGAAAGCTCCGCCGGATTTCCGATGGCCTTCTCGGCTTCTTCGACGAATTTCTTGTTTTCCGGCGAGTCATGCGAAATGGCATAATGGAAGGTGGTCAGCACGCCGAGCGCGTTTTCACCAAGGGCGGGAAGGTCGGATTCCTGCGTCAGATCGCCTGGCGCAAAAAGCTGGATGCCGGAGCCCTTCAGACCATTATCCACATAGGCTTTCATGAAGCCGAGCGTTGTCGGGCCGGATGGCAGGAACGCGAACACGCCTTGCGCGCCGGAATCCTTTATGCGTTGCATGATTGGGCTGAAATCATTGGTGGCGAGCGGCATACGGATGGCTTCAACCACTTCGCCGCCAGCGTCCGTGAAGGCTGCCTTGAAGGCATTCTCAGCATCGACGCCCGGACCATAATCGCTGACCACGGAGATGACTTTCTTGACGCCCTTGTCGAGCGCGACCTTGGCGATCGGTGTCGAGGTTTGCCAGGTTGTGAACGACGTGCGCACCACGTAAGGGCTTTTCGTCACAATGGATGAGGTGGCGGCATTCATAACCACCATCGGCACATTGCCCTGTTTCAGGATCGGGGTCACGGCCATCGCGTCAGGCGTGAAGTAGAAGCCGGCGAGATACTGTACGCCTTCCTTCACCACGAGTTCTTGCGCTAGCGCCTTGGATTGCGCCGGATCAGCCTGCGGTACGTCGCGATAGACGATCTCGACCGTATCGTCGCCGATTTTGCTGCCGTGTTCGGCCATGTAAGCGTCGATACCGGCCTTGAAATTCTTGCCCTGAATGGCGAACGGCCCCGAAAATGGACCGATGACGCCAACCTTGACCACATCGGCATAAGCAGCCGATGTTGCGAGCGAAAATACCGCCAGAGCGGTGAGTGCGATTTTTTTCATGTTCTCCTCCCGGTTGCCCAACATTCCCGCGCATGACCGTCTCAGCGCAACAGGGAATGACCTTATTTTAACATGCCCAACTATTTGGTCATGTAAAATGAAAAAATCCTCATAATCCATACCCGAACGGTTATGTCTTGTCAGAGTGGACCGTGCCGATGCACACGATATTGTCCGCGAGCGTCAATGCCACGTTCAAGGCAGCCCCGGTTGCTGCCACTATTTGTGGTAGAACCATCCATTCAAGCATCCAAGCGGCGCCGGACCGTTCCTGTTCGTGCACCATCGCCTGATGCAGACCGGAAATCTGGACCGCATTGAAACGGGCCAGTGCCGCCAGAACTTCCGCACCGACCGGATTTTGCTTGTGCGGCATGGCGGACGATCCGCCGCTGCCCGAGAGCGAAAGTTCCCCGCCAAGCTCCGCCATCAGCGCAATGTCCTGGCCGAACTTGCCGAGACTGCCGCTAATCAACGTCAGCAGATGGCCGAAATCGGCGATGAACGCACGTTGGCTATGCCACTGGGGTTTGTCGGTTAGCTCCAGCTCGTCGGCCAGCAGCGCTCGCAATTCTGCGCCTTGCAGGCCGAATTTTTCGAGTGTTCCCGCAGCGCCGCCAAATTGCAGCGGAAACCGCAGCGTGTCCAGTCGCGCTTCATAGTCGATGAGGGGAGAGCGCCAGCTTGCAATCCGGTCGCCGACGGTGATCGGGATCGCTGGCTGCATTCTCGTATAGGCCATTAGCCTGTTTGTTCCAAACGTGGCATCGAGCCAGCCCAGCCGTCCCGAAAACTGTTGCAGCCTTTCGCGTAAAATCGCGTTTGCATGCTGAAGCCGCAGGACGAGGCTGGTATCGATCACATCCTGACTGGTCGCACCGAAATGCACATGACCGGTAAATTCATCACCCACGGCGTCGCGCAATTTGTTGACGAGTGTCGGAGCGACAACGCCGTCGCGCGCGGTGCCGCGTTCCAGAATGTCGAAGTTCGGCTCGAATAGTTCGGCGGCCATGGCGATGCGGTTCACGGCCTCGGAAGGGATAATTCCGAGCGCCCCTTGAACTTTGGCCAGTGCGACTTCGAAACGGACCATCGCGGCAATATCGGCGGAAGCGGTGAAGAGACTTGCGATCTCTTTATCGTCACCGAAAAGCCCGGACAGAAGGGGGTGCTCGAAAACCGAAATACTCATGGTTCAAATATCGAAAAAAACTGTTTCTTTTTCGCCCTGAAGGTGAATGTCGAAATGGTAGACATCGCCTTCGCGGGTGCCAATCAGGGTCGGCACGCGCATGCGATGCTCAATCCGGGCGAGGACAGGATCTTCCGCATTGGCTGCTTCTTCGTCTGAGAAGTACATCCGCGTCTGCAGACCCAGATTGATGCCGCGCGCCACGATCCACAAGATCACGTGCGGAGCCATAAGCCTGCCGTCCTTGAACGGAACACGGCCCGGTTTGATAGTTTCGAAGATGAATTCTCCGGTTTCCATATTGCTGGGGCAGCGCCCCCAGCCTCTGAAGTTCGGATCGGCCTTGCCAGCCATTTCGGTTGGGCTGTTGTAGAGCCCCTTGGAGTCGGCCTGCCAGATTTCGACCAATGCGTCGCGAAGCGGCATGCCCATGCCATCGATGACGCGCCCCTTGATGGTAATGCGTTCACCCGCAGCCTTTTCATCATAAAGCGGGCCGGAGCCGAGATCCTCCGAAAAGACGCCATTGATGCCGACGAAATTCGGCGTCAGTCCGATATGCACATAGGGGCCGGCGGTCTGGGATGCGGTTTCTTTCAGATATCCGAGTGGCTGGACCATATCAGTTTCCCTCCGGACGGTTTTCAAAGAAAGTGGATCGTCGCCCGCGCAGCACAATGTCGAATTTGTAGGCGAGCATGTCCATGGGCAGGCTGGCATTCATATCGAGCGGCGCGATAAGGCGCTCGATGGCAGATTTATCCGGAATGGTTTTCACGATCGGGCAACGCCAGATGAGAGGATCGCCCTCGAAATACATTTGTGTGATGAGGCGTTGTGAAAAGCCATGACCGAATACCGAAAAATGGATATGCGCAGGCCGCCAGTCATTGACACCGTTCGGCCACGGATAAGCGCCGGGCTGAATGGTCTTGAACCAGTAATAACCGGTTCCATCGGTAATCGCGCGACCGACGCCGCCGAAATTCGGATCAATGGCAGCGAGATAGGTTTCCTTCTTGTGGCGATAACGGCCACCGGCATTGGCTTGCCAGAATTCCAGAAGGGCTCCAGGGACGGGACGATTGCTCTCGTCCAGCACGCGGCCATGCACCAGAATGCGTGGGCCAACAGGCATTTCACCAGGGCGCGCATAGTTGAGGATCAGGTTGTTGTCGAGCTCATGAAGCATGTTATGCCCGAAGACCGGGCCGGTGATCTCGCTCTTGGTACCCTCGAGCGATAGCAGTGCGCGGGTCGGCGAGCGCAGAACGGATGTCTTGTAGGTCGGCGTATAGGCCGGCGGATGTATCGACAGATCGCGCGCGAAGAATGGACTTGTTTCCGGTAGGCTGTTCTTCATTTCTCGGTTTCCTCCGCTTCCATCTGCGCGTAGGTCTGCTTGGCGATCTTGAATGCGTGGTTCGATGCGGGAACCCCGGCATAGATCGCAACATGCATCAGTGCGTCGCAGATGTCCTCCCTGGTTGCGCCCGTATTCTTCGTGGCGCGAATATGCATGGCAAGCTCATCGTCCTGCCCGAGTGCGGCCAGAAGCGCAATCGTTACGATAGATCGCTCGCGCTTTGTCCAGCCCGGACGCGCCCAGACCGTACCCCATGCCGCTTCGGTTATAAGCTCCTGAAATGGCGCATCAAGATCAGTGGCGGCGTTCGACGCCCGGTCTACATGCGCATTACCAAGAACCGAGCGGCGTACGTTCATGCCAAGCTGGTAGCGCTCGGACGGTGCGGCATTATCGGCCATGGGGGTATTCTCCATGCAATTGACTGTTTGATAGAAATTCGCGCAGCAGCGCGACATAGGCATTTGGCTGCTCGACGCAGGGGATATGGCCGCTGTCGGGGATTTCGGCAAAACGCGCGCCGGGGATGAGGCTCGCCAGCTCTTTTACGAGAGCGGGTGGTGTGGAGCCGTCCTGATCCCCGACGACGCATAGAACCGGAACGGATATGTTTTTCGCGGCGCCGGTGAAGTCGGCATCGCGCAGCGCGGCGCAGGTTGCGGCATAGCCATCCAGTGGCTGGCGCACGAACATATTGCAGTAGGCGCGGTAGGCGGCATTGTTCGGCTTGCGGTAATCCGCAGTGAACCAGCGCGGCATGGTGGCGTCGAGAATGCTGGCCAGCCCGTCTTTCATGATCGCCTCGATACGCGCATTCCACATCTCGGCGGTGCCGATCTTGTGCGCGGTGTTTGAAAGAACGAGGCCCGCCACGAGGTCGGGACGGGCGGCACAGACCGCCTGCGCAATCAGTCCGCCGACCGAAAGGCCGCATAGAACCGCTCGACTGATGGACAGTTTTTCAAGCAGCGTGGTGAGGTCCTGTGCCAAAAGCTCGATCGTATAGGGCGTTTCACCCGTATCGGAGAGACCGTGTCCGCGCTTGTCATAGACCAGCGTGGTGACATTGTCGCCGAGGAGCGCGATGACATCATCCCATATGCGGCAATCGGTTCCGAGCGAATTAATGAAAACGAGAACGGGTTTATCTGCCCCGTGCGAGCGCAAATCGTAGTGGACCACGATGTCGTTTATGTTGGCAAATTGCACGGCATTTCCTCCCGGACATCACTGTTGCGCTTTCATACGGTTAAGTAAAATGATATTCTTGGCCAAAATCATAACTAACAGGTTATAATCCACGTGATCAGCAACAGGATCAAATTTCGCCATCTGCACACATTCGTCGAAGTGGCCCGCCAGAAAAGCGTGGTGAAAGCCTCGACAATTCTGAATGTAAGCCAGCCGGCTGTCACCAAAACCATGCGTGAGCTGGAGGAAATTCTAGGTGTCCCCGTTCTGGAGCGCGACGGACGCGGTATCAGGATCACGCGTTATGGCGAAGTGTTCCTGCGCCATGCGGGAACCGCTTTGACGGCCCTGCGTCAAGGGCTGGATTCCGTTTCTCAGGAGCTGGACGGGTCGGGTCCGCCGATCCGCATAGGTGCGCTGCCGACCGTTTCAACACGCATCATGCCGAAAGCAATGAGCCTTTTTCTTGCCGAGGGCGCCAGTAGCCGCGTGAAGATCGTAACCGGAGAAAATGCGGTGCTGCTGGAGCAGTTGCGGATCGGCGATCTCGATCTCGTGGTGGGGCGTCTGGCGGCACCGGATAAAATGACCGGCTTTTCATTCGAGCATCTTTATTCCGAGCAGGTGCGGTTTCTGGTGCGGGCAGGGCATCCGCTCACTGACGGGCGATCCATTTTCGGACATCTGGCGGAGTATCCCGTCCTGATGCCGACCCGGAAGTCGATCATCCGGCCATTTGTCGAGCGATTGTTGATCACCAACGGCATCGGCAACTTGCCGACCCAGATAGAGACCGTGTCCGATGCCTTCGGGCGGGCCTTTGTTCGCGACAGCGATGCAGTGTGGATTATTTCCGAGGGCGTTGTGGCGCGCGATGTGGCGGAAGGAAAGCTGGTCATGTTGCCGATCGATACCAGCGAAACAACGGGTCCCGTGGGTCTTACGATGCGCACGGATATGATTCAGACTGCGGCAATGCAGATTCTCGTCCAAACCATCCGGGAAGCCGCAGGTGTCTAAAGCATGTCATCCGAAGCGGGAAGTGCGTCGGTTTTCTGTGCGGATAAAAGACACGCGGCCAGCCACGTGCAAACATGGCTGGCCGCGTCGATCGCGCGAAATTTTGCTTGAAAACTCCGCGCCGGGGGTCTTTGATCCGCGTTTAAATTACTGCCTACCTAATTTTTCATAAACTGTTATTTGATGTTCTTTCAAAGGATTCACTGGAAATTATGATATACAATATCAGCAATTTCTTATTTGAGATTCCGCAAGTAGAGCCTCAGAAAGGCAGGCCGACATAATTTTCGGCCAGAGCCGTGGAAGCAGCGCGGGAACCGCTGATATAATCAAGTTCAGCTTCCTGCACCTTCTGATCAAAAGCGCCCATACCCGGAAAGCGATGCAGCATTTTGGTCATGGACCACGAGAAACGTTCGGCTTTCCAGATGCGGGCCAGAGCCCGCTTTGAATATGCATCGATGCCCGATGGTGATTTTTCGAGATAAAGCTCTCTCAATCCTTCAAACAAATAATGCACATCGCTGGCCGCGAGGTTGAGGCCTTTGGCACCGGTGGGCGGGACAATATGTGCGGCGTCGCCTACCAGAAAGAGCTTTCCAAAACGCATCGGTTCGGCCACGAATGAACGCAAAGGCGCAATCGATTTCTCAAATGACGGACCTGTTACCAGCGCTTCGGCGTGATTGGCTGGCAGGCGGCGGCGCAGTTCGTCATAAAACCGATCATCGCTCCAGTCCTCGATTTTTTCATCCAGCGAACACTGGATGTAATAGCGGCTGCGGGTCAGCGAGCGCATGGAGCAGAGCGCAAAGCCGCGCTCGTGATTGGCATAGATCAGTTCGTGATCGACAGGCGGTATGTCTGCCAGCACGCCGAGCCAGCCGAAAGGATAGATCTTTTCATAAAGGGTAACCGCGCATTGGGGTACGGATTTTCGGCTGATGCCGTGATAGCCGTCGCATCCGGCGATATAATCGCAATCGATGCGGTAGGTCACGCCATCCTTTTCGTAGGTTACGTAAGGTGACGCACCGTCGAAATCGTGCGGCACGACGTTTGCCGCTTCGTAGATGCCAAGTGCCCCGGATTTGCGCCTTTCGTCCATAAGGTCGTGCGTCAGTTCGGTTTGCCCGTAAACCGTGACGCGCTTGCCGGTCAGCTTGTGCAGATCAATGCGGTGATCGCGTCCGTCGAATGCAAGCGCGAAGCCGTCATGCGGTAGTCCTTCGCGGTGGAGGCGACCGGAAGCACCCGCCTCATCCATGAGCCGGACCGTTCCCTCTTCCAGCACACCGGCACGCACCCGACCGAGAATATAATCCTCGCTGACGCGGTCCAGAATGACGTTATCGATCCCGGCCCGGGTCAAAAGCTGTCCCAGAAGCAGACCCGACGGGCCTGAGCCGATGATGACGACGTTGGTGCGCATGAAAATCTCCCACTGCAATTTCGCCTTTTATTCTTTAGAGGCATTTCAAACTGGCAATGGACTTTCCGAGCAATAAATTGCACAAAACAAACATATATCGAAAGGTGATGCGATGCAAAATGACATCCCGACTTATGAGCTTTATGGGGAGGGGCCGGACCGGAAACCCGATTTCTGGTTGCATTGCGAAACGCTTTATTCTCGCTCAAGCTTGCATCAGTTTGAAATTTCGCTGCATCGCCACGAGAATTTCTTTCAGTTTCTCTACATTGAAAGCGGAACAGGAGACGTGAATTTCGATGGCGTTCTGCACCGGTTCCAGACACCATGCGCGATTCTGGTTCCACCGGGATTCAATCATGGCTTTGCCTTCTCGCGCGATATTGTCGGGCATATCGTCACCGTTTTGAACCCGCAAATGCCATTCATCGCTGATGGCTTTACCGGCGTCATGGCCAACTGGCTGAAAATGCCGCAGCTAGTGTCGATGGCGGAGGCCACAGTCGATGATCTTGACTTTTCGGCGGTCGCCATGCGCCGCATACAGGACGAGTTTCAATCGAGAAAACTATACAGAAACAGTATTTTGGAGTCGCTACTTAAGAATGTAATCATACTGGTTTCTCGTCATTCCCTGGTGGAGCAAAGAAATGGTCGTGACCTGAAGGCGCTATCGGATGCTCGCGTGGAGCGACTGCTTGAATTGATAGACAGGCACTTCCGCGAACATCGGCCTATTTCGTTTTATGCAGACCTTCTCAGTCTTTCCCCGGCTCATCTCAATCGGCTGGTCCGCAAGCTGACGGGCCGCACGACACAGCACATGATTGCACACAAGCTCATCGACGTGGCCAAGCGCGATCTGGTTGCAATGCCGTCTTCCGTGCAGCACATCGCCTATTCGCTGGGGTTTTCGGATCCGGCGTATTTTTCCCGCTTTTTTCAGAACGTTACCGGTGAAACACCACGTGCCTTTCGTTTGCGCGAGCGCACCCGGCTGGCAGAGCAACAGGTTGCCGTCGAGGACTGAATTGCACTTTTGAAACAGAGCGTTGAATATGGAAATCAGCGTAGCATGCCGCGTAGTTCGGCTTGCACCGCACGCATTGCGGGCAGTACACGCTCGATAAGATCGCGGACTTCGACATGGGCGACCGGCGCGCCGATATTGATCGCAGCGACGACCATGCCGCGATGATCGAACACAGGAATGGCGATGGAGCGAAGCCCCAACTCCAGTTCCTGATCGTTGATGGCATAGCCTTGTACGCGGATGTGTTTCAATTCCTCGATCAGCTGATCGGGATACGTTCGGGTGAACGGAGTTCTTGGCTTCAGCTCGGTGCGTTCCAGCACGGAACGGGCTTCCGCTTCATCGAGCCAGGCGAGAAGAACACGCCCCATCGAGGCACAGTAAGCGGGCAAGCGGCTTCCTGCCATCAGGTTGATCGACATGACACGCATCTGCGAGGCGCGGGCGATATAGACGATTTCTGTGCCGTCGAGCACCGAGGCAGACGCGCTTTCGCCGACGATTTCCGACAGGCGGTCGAGATGCGGCTGGATGATCGTCGGCAAGGGTGTCGTAGACAGATAGGCGTGCCCAAGGCGCAGGATCTTCGGCAAAAGCATGAAGAACTTGCCATCATATTCAGCATAGCCCAGTTGCGATAGCGTCAGCAAGCAGCGGCGCGCCGTCGCCCGGTCGAGACCCGTAATCCGTGAAACGTCAGTGATGGAAAGGCGCGGCTTGTCTTCGCCAAAGGCCTCGATCACCCGTAATCCCTTGGCAAAACCGCCAACGAAATCAGTTTCGCGCATGGACGTTCCTCCAACTTTCAGATTAAGTTTGTGCGATATATGAACAAATGTCAAATAACGCACAATGCGGTTGACCTTGAGAAGCCGGGATGGCTAACTCCAGCCCGGTTGACGCCGGGTAGCCAGGCTTATGGCTCCCGTTTCCCGGCCTGGAGGTATTCATGGACAAAACAACTGGAAGTCTGGCGGAAGCGGTTGCCGGTATTGGCGACGGGGCGACCGTTATGATCGGAGGCTTTGGCGGATCCGGCGCGCCGATCGAGCTTATTCATGCCCTGATCGACAAAGGGCCGAAAAATCTGACGGTCATCAACAACAATGCCGGGAACGGACGCATCGGCATCGCAGCGATGATCGATGCAGGTATGGTCAGGAAGATGATCTGCTCGTTTCCGCGCTCGTCCGATCCGCGTGCCTTCACGGATAAATATCTTGCCGGCGAGATTGAGCTTGAACTGGTGCCGCAGGGAACGCTTGCCGAGCGCATCCGGGCTGGCGGCGCCGGTATTCCGGCATTTTACACGCCGACGGCTTATGGCACGGAGCTTGCCGACGGCAAGGTGATCGCGCAATTCGACGGCCGTTCCTATGTGCAGGAGCGCTGGCTGAAGGCGGATTTCGCGCTGATCAAGGCCGATACCGGCGACAGTCATGGCAACCTCACTTACCGGATGGCGGCGCGCAATTTTAATCCTCTGATGTGCATGGCGGCTGCAAAGACCATCGTGCAGGTTTCGCAGATCGTCCCGCTTGGCGGGATCGAGCCTGAACATGTCGTCACCCCCGGCATTTTCGTCGACCGCGTCGTCGAAGTCGCCAATCCGCAGCAGGAAGAAGAGCTTATTCGAGCAGGAGTGGCTTACGCATGACCGTCGATACGCGTGAGGATATCAAGCTTTCCAATGCCCAGATCGCATGGCGTGCGGCGCAGGATATTGCCGATGGCGCCTATGTGAACCTCGGCATCGGCTTTCCCGAAATGGTTGCCCGTTACCAGCCGGAAGGCCGTCAGGCGATCTTCCATACCGAAAACGGCATTCTGGATTTTGGCGAAGCGCCGCCGGAAGGCGAGGAGGACTGGGATCTGATCAATGCCGGCAAGAAGGCCGTGACGCTGAAGCCCGGTGCCGCGTTCTTTCACCATGCTGACAGTTTTTCCATGGTGCGCGGCGGACATCTCGACGTGGCGATCCTCGGGGCCTATCAGGTTGCTCAAAACGGTGATCTTGCCAACTGGCGGGTCGGCGCGAAAGGCGTGCCCGCAGTCGGTGGCGCAATGGATCTTGTCCATGGTGCGAAGCAGGTGGTGGTGATCACCGAGCACGTCACCAAAAAGGGCGAGCCGAAGCTGGTCGAGCAATGCACTTTCCCGCTGACCGGGGTCGGCTGCATCACCCGCATCTATTCAAGTCACGCCGTTATCGACATCGACAAGGGCCGTTTCGTTCTGCGCGAAAAGCTTGCGGCTATGACGCAGGAGGAACTTCAGGCTATGACTGGTGCTCCGCTGCATATTGATGGTCCCGTTGCGGATCTCGTCGTTCCCGAACTGTAAGGAAACGTCTATGACTGAAGCCTATATCTGTGACTATATCCGCACGCCGATCGGCCGTTATGGCGGCGCTCTTTCGTCTGTCCGCGCCGATGATCTGGGCGCGATCCCGCTTAAAGCCCTGATGGAACGCAATTCGTCGGTCGATTGGGAGGCGGTGGATGACGTCATCTTCGGTTCGGCCAATCAGGCGGGCGAGGACAACCGCAACGTGGCGCGTATGTCGTTGCTGCTGGCCGGTTTGCCGGTCGCCGTTTCGGGTACGACGATCAACCGTCTCTGCGGCTCAGGCATGGATGCTCTCATTGCGGCTGCGCGCGCCATCAAGGCAGGCGAGGCGGAACTGATGATCGCAGGCGGCGTGGAAAGTATGAGCCGTGCGCCTTTCGTTATGCCAAAGGCCGATAGCGCCTTTTCGCGAAAGGCGGAGATCTTTGATACGACCATCGGCTGGCGTTTCGTCAATCCCTTGATGAAAAAGCAGTATGGCGTTGATTCCATGCCAGAAACCGGCGAAAACGTTGCTGAAGACTACAAGGTGTCGCGCGAGGATCAGGACGCCTTCGCCTTGCGCAGCCAGGACAAGGCTGCTGCCGCGCAGGCCAATGGCCGTCTGGCAAAGGAAATCGTGTCTGTCACGATCCCGCAGCGCAAGGGCGATCCGGTGATCGTTGCAAAGGACGAGCATCCGCGCGCAACCAGCATGGAGGCTCTGGCCAAGCTTGGCACGCCTTTCCGCGAGGGCGGCACGGTGACGGCGGGCAATGCGTCCGGTGTCAACGACGGCGCAGCGGCGCTCATTGTCGCTTCGGAAGCTGCGGTGAAGAAATATGGCCTCAAGCCTATTGCACGTGTCGTCGGCGGCGCGACCGCTGGCGTTCCGCCGCGTGTCATGGGGATTGGTCCGGCTCCGGCAACGAAAAAGCTTTGCGCGCGGATCGGCCTTACGCCCGATTCTTTCGATGTAATCGAGCTGAACGAAGCTTTCGCTTCACAGGGACTTGCGGTGTTGCGCGAGCTTGGCATTGCCGATGACGACAAGCGCGTGAACCCTAACGGCGGGGCCATTGCACTTGGCCACCCGCTCGGCATGTCGGGAGCCCGCATTGCAGGCTCGGCAGCGCTGGAACTGTCGCTCAACGGCGGTAAATATGCACTGGCGACAATGTGCATTGGTGTGGGACAGGGGATCGCTGTCGCGCTCGAACGCGTCTGATGCTTAACCCCGCTACTTGATTTATCTCTATCCCGGATGGTTCTGCCGTCCGGGATTTTCAGTTATATTAGGCTCCAAATCCTGTCTGGCTCTAAATCCTGAATATCGATTGACCCTAATCCCGTCATGGCGGGCCGCGCGTCGCAACTGGAATATTGCCCGCAACAAACGATCACGTTAGCATGCCCCCATTACAAGAACGGCAGAACAAATCTGCTCAAACAAAAATGGGGAATGTGATTATGAAAATGGCTCGCCTCGCCCTTGTCGGGGGATTCCTTGCATCTGCTGTTGCTTTCCATGCCGGGCCTGCTGCCGCTCGCGATCTGACGGTCGTATCCTGGGGCGGCAACTATCAGGATGCGCAGCGTGAGATTTATTTCAAACCGTTTGCTGCAAAGACCGGGAAGCCACTTCTCGACGAATCCTGGGACGGCGGCTATGGCGTCGTGCAGGCCAAGGTGAAGGCGGGGGCGCCCAACTGGGATGTGGTACAGGTCGAGGCTGAAGAACTAGCGCTTGGCTGCGCTGATGGTCTTTACGAAAAGATCGACTGGGACAAGGTTGGTGGCAAGGACAAGTTTCTGGATAGCGCCGTCAATGATTGCGGCGTTGGCGCGATCGTGTGGTCCACGGCCATTGCCTATAATGCAGACAAGCTGAAAGAAGGGCCGCAATCCTGGGCCGATTTCTGGGATGTGAAGAAGTTTCCGGGCAAGCGTTCACTGCGCAAGGGGGCAAAATACACGCTGGAATTCGCGCTTCTGGCCGATGGTGTCGGCAAAGATGAAGTTTATGATGTTCTCTCGACGCCTGAAGGTGTGGATAGGGCTTTCAAGAAACTCGACGAGCTGAAGCCGAATATCGTCTGGTGGGAGGCCGGTGCCCAGCCTCTGCAATTGCTCGCTTCCGACGAAGTGGTGATGGCTTCCGCCTATAATGGCCGCATCACCGGCATCAATCGCGCCGAGGGCAAGAATTTCAAGGTTGTCTGGCCCGGCAGCATTTATGCTGTCGATAGCTGGGTCATTCTGAAGGATGCAGAGAACAAGGATGCGGGCATGGACTTCATCGCTTTCGCGAGCGAACCTGATAATCAGGTGAAGCTTCCGAAATATGTCGCCTACGGCCTGCCCAACAAGGAAGCGGCTGCAAAAGTGCCCGCGGAATTTGCTTCCGATCTACCAACCGCTGAAGCCAATCTGGCGCAATCCATTCCGCTCGATGTCGATTTCTGGATCGACAATTCAGAAGAGCTGACAAAGCGTTTCAACGCCTGGCTGGCACAGTAAGCATCAATCGCCGCCTCGTCCGCCGGGTTGGCGGGCGAGGTGTTTCAGATTTCCGGAAAATGGAGTGATTCATTGACGGACTATCGCATTCGTTTCGAGAATATCAGCAAATCCTATGGCGATTTCAAAGTCATAGACGGGCTTAACCTCGACATTGCGCGAGGCGAGTTTGTCAGTCTTCTGGGGCCGTCCGGTTCGGGCAAGACGACAATGCTCATGATGCTCGCGGGATTTGAAAGCGTATCGAGCGGCACGATCCGCGTCGATGGAAAAGCCATAAACGACGTGCCGTCTTACCGGCGCAATATGGGTGTGGTGTTCCAGAACTATGCCCTGTTTCCGCATATGACGGTCGGCGAGAATATTGCCTTTCCGTTGCAGATGCGGGGTATAGGTAAAGCCGAGATCACTGAGCGCGTGGGCAGGGTGCTCGACATGGTGCAGCTCTCGGCGATGCGCGGACGCAAGCCCTCGCAGCTTTCCGGTGGCCAGCAGCAGCGCGTGGCACTGGCGCGTGCGCTGGTTTTCGAACCGGGCGTGGTGCTGATGGACGAACCGCTCGGCGCGCTCGACAAACAATTGCGTGAGCAAATGCAGCTCGACATCCGCGCCCTGCACAGCCGTCTCGGCCTTACCATCGTTTTCGTTACGCATGACCAGAGCGAGGCGCTCACCATGTCGGACCGTATCGCGGTTTTCGATAAGGGACGGATAGAGCAGATCGGCAGCCCGCGTGAAATCTACGACGAACCGCAGACACGTTTCGTGGCCGAATTCATTGGGGAGACCAATCTGGCCGAAGGCACCGTCGAACGCGTGGAAGGCATCCATACACTTATCCGTTTAAAGGGCGGGGCCGCGCTGACGGCGACTTCGGGTGGCAAGCTCGGTATCGGGCAGCATGTACTTTTGTCCATTCGGCCGGAGCGCATTGAACTGGGCGCGCAGGTCAGCAGTGACAACAGTTTGCGAACCCATGTCATCGACAGCGTCTATCAGGGCGATCACCTGCGCATCCAGCTTGACGATCAGGCGCATAATTTCATCGTGCGCCTCGACAGAAAGGCGCAAGAATGGCAGCCGGGGGCGGATGTCGTCGCTAGCTTCAACGCATCCGATTGCTGGACGATTGCCGCATGACGCTCCTGTCCGGGAAATCTGCCCGCGCTGTTTTTCTGATCTCGCCTTTGCTTGTGTTTATCGTGCTTTTTTTCCTTTGGCCGCTCGGCGTGATGATGAAGCAGGCAGTGTCGGATACTGCGGTTCTGCACGTCCTGCCGCAAACGGCGGAGGCAGTTGGTGGCTGGGATGGTCAATCCGGCCCGACACCTCAAATGAAGCAGGCGCTCGTTGCAGACCTGAAGGCTTCACCGGACCAGCAGGCCGTGGGCGACATGGTGCGCAGGCTCAACAGTGCGCAGTCGGGCTTCCGCACATTGATGAGTAAGACATTGTCCGCCATTGAGAAGGGCGATCCGGCACTCGACCTGGAAAGCGTCGACAAGCGCTGGAGCAGGCCCGAATTCTGGCGCGCCATTGCCAATGCACTGTCGCCGGTCACGGACCGCAACCTGCTTGCGGCAGTGGATATGGAACGCGACGCTTCAGGCGAAATCGTTTCCATGGCTGCGGAAGCATCGGCCAATCGGGCCATTATGGCGCGCACATTCTGGATTGCGGCTCTGGTGACCCTGGCCTGCGTCGCCATCGGTTATCCTTATGCTGTTTTGCTTGCCACTTCGTCCGGCTGGGTCCGCAACATTCTTTTTGCGGCGGTGCTTCTGCCTCTTTGGACATCCCTCTTGGTCAGGACCGCCGCCTGGTTCATTCTCCTGCAGGACAAGGGTCTTATCAACGATAGCCTGATCTGGCTGGGAGTGACCAACGGGCCGCTCCCTTTGATTTTCAATCGAGCCGGCGTGGTTATCGCCATGACGCATGTGCTTTTGCCGTTCATGGTGCTGCCGATCTATAGTGTACTGGTTACGATCCCGACCAATCTCATGCCTGCCGCCGCGTCGCTTGGCGCGCCGCCATGGCGTGCTTTCCTGCGCGTGCTGCTGCCGCTGAGCATGCGCGGCATCTTCTCGGGCATGCTGCTCGTTTTCATGAGCGCCATCGGTTATTACATCACGCCAGCCTTGATCGGCGGGCCGGGCGATCAGATGATCAGCTCCATCATTGCGTTCTACGCCACAGGCACCGCCAATTGGGGCATGGCCGGCGCGCTGGGGCTGGTGCTGCTGGTCGTATGTCTCATCCTCTATGCCGTCTATGGGCGGCTGACGGCAGAAGAACCGGGGAGGGCATGACGATGGGGCGCATCGCAAAGATCGTGTTCGGCGTCGCAGCGGTGGTTTTCCTTGTCGCGCCGCTCTTCGCCATTCTGCCGCTAGCCTTCACCTCCAGCGTCTTCCTGACCTATCCGGTTCCGGGCTGGTCCATGCGGTGGTTCGAGGAACTGGTGACCGCCGAGGTGTGGCGGCGGGCCATCGTCAACAGCCTGATTATCGGATTGGGCACGATGGCGCTCGCTACGTCGCTGGGCACAATGGCAGCATTGGGATTGCGCAACCGCGGCCTGTTTCTGCTCGGCCCCATACGCACGCTGTTTCTGTTGCCCATGGTGGTGCCCGCCGTCGTGCTGGGTGTGGGCATGCAGCTCTTTTTCGTGCGACTGGGTGTTGCCAATTCCTATTTCGGCGTCATCGTCGCCCACACCGTTGTTTCAATCCCGTTTGTGCTGGTCAGCGTGAGCGGGGCATTGGCCGGGATAGATCGGCGGGTGGAACTTGCAGCCGAGAGTCTTGGGGCGGCACCGTTCACGGTGTTTCGCAAGGTAACGATGCCGCTCGCAATGCCGGGTATTGCTTCGGGTGCCGTGCTGGCTTTCGCCACATCGCTGGATGAAGTGGTGTTGACACTCTTCGTGGCTGGGCCCAATCAGCGCACGCTGGCGCGTCAGATGTTCTCCACCATTCGCGAGAATATCAGCCCGGCCATCGCCGCCGCCGCATTCCTCTTCATCGCAGGCACACTGCTTCTCGGGCTGGCTGCGATCTTGTTCAAAAGAAAAGTACGGAATGCATAAGCGGCGTTCTCGCTTGCGAAAACGAAACTAGTCAGCGATCGATGCGCGTCGACAAAATGATGGAGGACATGGTGCGTTCCACGCCTTCCAGCGCACCAATGCGATCGAGCACCGCATCGAGTTCCTGAATGGATGGAGCTTCAACCACGACGATCATGTCGAAATGACCGCTTACCGAGTGCAGCGAGCGTACGGCCATCATCTCGCGCAGCGCGTTATCCACCTTGGGCGCAAGTTTGGGCAGCGCCGTGACCAGTACATGCGCGCGCACCAGATCGCGTTCGAATTCCGGTGCGATTCGGACCGTGTAACCCTCGATGACACCGCGTTTTTCCAGCTTTTCAATGCGGCTTTGTACCGTCGTACGGGAGACGCCGAGTCGCCTTGCCAGATCGGCTGTCGAGGCGCGGGCATTGTCACGGAGAAGGGCTATCAGAGCGAGATCGGCGTTTGTCGTCATAATGCATATTAAATACGTTAAACTGCACAGACAAACAACGTCATATCGTCAATATATATGCTTCTTTTTGCATGAAACTATGCGATTCTTGCATATCCGAATTGCATTCCAAGGGGTACTGAAATGAAAGAGATCGTTGTCGTCGGCGCAGGCAAGATCGGCGCCACCATTGCCGATCTTCTCGCTTCTACAGGCGAGTATGCCGTAACTGTCGTTGACCGTTCGCAGGCGCAGCTCGACGCGCTGGAATCGGGCGCTGCCGTCAAGACGCAGGCGCTCGATATCGAGGATGCCAAGGCGCTTGAAGCTGCTCTTGCCGGCAAGTTCGCGGTGCTTAGCGCTGCGCCTTTCCATCTGACCACGCGCATTGCGGAAGCCGCAGCCAAGGCTGGCGTCCACTATCTTGACCTGACCGAAGATGTGGCCAGCACGCGCCGCGTCAAGGAACTGGCCAAGACCGCCAAGACCGCCTTCATTCCGCAGTGCGGCCTTGCTCCAGGCTTCATCTCCATCGTCGCCTACGACCTCGCCAAGCGTTTCGACAAGCTCGACAATGTACGCATGCGCGTCGGCGCTTTGCCGCAATATCCGTCCAACGCTCTCAACTACAACCTGACCTGGAGCACCGACGGCGTCATCAACGAGTATATCGAGCCGTGCGAAGCAATCGTGAATGGCGAGCTGACCGAAGTGCCCGCCCTTGAAGAGCGTGAGGAATTCTCTCTGGATGGCGTGACTTACGAAGCTTTCAATACGTCGGGCGGCCTTGGCACGCTGTGCGAAACGCTGGAAGGCAAGGTGCGCACGCTCAACTACCGCACCATCCGCTATCCGGGCCACGTCGCTTTGATGAAGGCGCTGCTGAACGATCTTGGCCTGCGTCATCGCCGTGAGGTCTTGAAGGACATCTTCGAAAACGCGCTGCCGACCACTTTGCAGGATGTCGTTGTGATCTTCGTCACCGTATCCGGTACCAAGAATGGCCGTCTGGTTCAGGAGACCTATGCGAACAAGGTCTATGCAGCGCAGGTTGGCAAGTTGGTCCGCTCGGGTATCCAGATCACTACGGCGTCGGCAATTTGTGCGGTTCTCGACATGCTTGCCAAGGGTGACCTGCCGCAGCAGGGCTTCATCAAGCAGGAAGAGATCGCGCTCGAAACCTTCCTCGCCAACCGTTTTGGCAAGGCATACGCGCAGGAAGACCATTGCTCGCGTCTCGTTGCCTGATTTTGGACCTTGCATGAATGGAGGCCCGTTGCGTGGAAAAGCGCAACGGGCCTTCCTGCTTTGCTGTTGCCGGTTCAGCCTTCAACGGAAGTTGGAATTGAAAGGATCGGCTTTCCGGCGTATTGCCGGGCCTGTTTGGATCGCGTGAGAAATCACGCATTCATCCGGGAATTTACAAAAACCAACAATTGGAGCCGTTTCAGCTACTCCCGTCAAAACTGAAGCAGCTCTGACGATACAGGGAAATCATGTTGAAATCAGTCTTGCTGGCCGGTCTGGCCTCCGTCGTTCTCGCGTTGCCTGTTCAGGCAAAGGAATGGAAAGAAATCCGCATCGCCAGCGAAGGCGCTTATCCGCCCTTCAATTATATGTCGTCGGACGGCAAGTTGATGGGCTTCGACCTCGATATCGCAAATGCGCTTTGCGAAGCCATGGAAGCCAAATGCACCATCGTCGCCAATGACTGGGATGGCATGATACCCGGCCTGCAAGCCAACAAGTTCGATGCCGTCATCGCTTCGATGGCCATCACCGAAGAGCGCGAAAAGCAGGTCGGATTCACCGACCGCTACTATACGACGCCGCTGGCGGTCGTGGTTCCCAAGGACACGGACATCACCTCGCTTGAGCCGTCGGCTTTCGACGGCAGAACCGTTGGCGCGCAAGCCGGTACGACGCAGGGCAACTATGCCGATGACGTCTATGGCAAGGCTGGCGCGGATGTGAAGCTCTATCCGACCGCCGATGAAGCCAATGCCGATCTGGAAAGCGGGCGCCTCGACGCCATTGCCGCCGACAAGTTTCTCGCTGCCGACTGGCTGAAAAAGCAGGGTGCCGATTGCTGTAAGTTCCTTGGCGACATTCCTGGTTCGGAAACGCAGATTTCGGTTGCGCTGCGCAAGGGCGACGACGATCTGCGCGAGCAGTTCAATGCGGCCATCAAGAAAATTCGCGAGAACGGAACCTACGAAACCATCCGCAAGAAGTATTTCGACTTCGACATCTATTGATGTGACAAAATTCACTCGGACGCCTTCAAGACTCTTCTTGATGTCGGAGGCGTCCGGTGCTTCAGTCTAAGCGGCGCAAAAAATGGGGCGCTGTTTTGTGGCAGGGACATCCTGCAAATAAAATGAAAAACAAACAGTAAGGGGAACTATTATGCTTAAAGCCATCCTTTTTGCCGGTATGGCGTCGGTAATTGCCGTTCTTCCGGCACAGGCCAAGGAATGGAAGGAAATTCGCATCGCTACGGAAGGTGCTTATCCGCCATTCAATTTTGTTGCTGCCGATGGCTCGCTACAGGGCCTCGATGTTGAGATCGCCAAAGCGCTTTGCGAGGCGATGCAGGCAAAGTGCGAGATCGTTGCCAATGACTGGGACGGGATGATCCCGGGCCTCAAGGCAAACAAGTTCGACGCAGTTATCGCATCGATGAGTGTCACGGAAGAACGCAAGAAGCAGGTTGCCTTTACCGACAAATACTATTCGACGCCGCTTGCCGTCGCCGTGCCGAAAGACAGCCCGATCACCTCACTGGACGCGGAAGCTTTCAAGGGAAAGACCATTGGCGCGCAGGGTTCGACCACGCAATCCGCTTATGCGGAGGATGTTTACGGCAAGGCCGGAGCGGAGGTGAAGCTTTACCCGACCGCTGACGAAGCGAATGCCGATCTGAAAAATGGTCGCCTTGACGCGGTGGCGTCGGACAAATTTCCGATCGCCGACTGGATCAAGGGAGATGGGGCTGAATGCTGCAAGCTGCTCGGCGATATTCCCGGCACGCAGACCGATACGGGCATTGCGCTGCGTCAGGGAGATGATGATCTGCGTGAACAGTTCAATGTGGCGATCAAGAAAATTCGCGACGACGGCACTTATGCCAAGATCGTGAAGAAATATTTCGACTTCGATATCTACTGATTGCTTGTAAAGTCTTCAGCACTTTGGTGTAAGCATCAACGCGCCGGTTGATATCGGCGCGTCTTTCTCATGCGATTTGGATGCCGGGAATAGCTATGCAGCAACAAGATGTTATCGTTCTGGGCGCAGGCATTGTCGGTGTTTCAACGGCGCTTCATCTGCAAGCCAGAAATCGTTCGGTTTGTCTGATCGACAAAGGAGACCCGGGTCGCGGAACGAGTTTCGGTAATGCCGGCCTCATAGAGCGGTCGAGCGTGATTCCCTATTCCTTCCCGCAAGGGTTCTGGACGCTTGTCCGTTACGGCATGAACCGTCGGTCGGATGTGCGCTATGATCCGCTTTATGTGCCGCGCATGGCGCGCTGGCTGTTTCAATATTGGCGCGAATCCTCGCCCGAGCGATTGAAAATCGCGACCGAGGCAATGCTTCCGCTTGTCGAAGCCAGCGTGCGCGAACATGATTTTCTTGTCGGGCAGGCAGGCTGCGAGAATTTGATCCGTACGCAAGGCTGGATCGAGGTGTTTCGCAACGAAGTTGCATTCAATGCGGCGGTGCGCCGTCTGCCGGACTTGCAGCGTTTCAAATTGTCATATGATATTCTGGATGCGGATTCTCTGGGGCAACGTGAAACGTCGTTGGGCCGCGTGGCGGGCGGCATTCACTGGCTCGACCCGAAAACGGTGGTCAATCCCGGTGGTCTGGTCAAAGCCTATGCGGATCTTTTTCGCAAGCGGGGCGGGCTTTTCGCGCGTGGTGATGCGGCAAGCCTGAGTTCCAGCGAGAGCGGTTGGCAGGTCGTGACCGAGGACGGCGTCGTGCATGCGCGGAATGTCGTCGTCGCGCTCGGACCCCAATCTGGCGTTATCTTCCGTCAGTTGGGATATCCCATTCCGCTTGGCATCAAGCGCGGTCATCATCTGCATTTCGACATGCAGGACGGTACCCGGCTTGGGCATACCGTCGTGGATGAGGAAGGCGGCTATGTGCTTGCGCCGATGGTGCAGGGCGTACGACTTTCTACTGGCATCGAATTTGCCTCGCCCGATGCGCCGCCCAACCGTATCCAGTTGAAGAAAGCTGAAAAGCTGGCGCGGCGGCTTTTGCCCCAATTGGGCGAAGCGGTGGATAAAACGCCGTGGCTCGGCCTTCGTCCATGTCTGCCCGATATGCGCCCGGTGATCGGTGCCGCGCCGCGTCACAAGGGTTTGTGGTTCAATTTCGGCCATGCACATCATGGTCTGACGCTAGGCCCCGCCACCGGACGGCTGATTGCAGAAATGTTGACCGGCGAACAGCCCTATATCAATCCCGCGCCTTATTCTGCCGAGCGCTTTTTGTAAGCAATTACAAATATCTTCGGGCGGGGTTGTCAGTAGCGGTTGAGGAGGGCTATCAAAAGGCTCCCACTCATGAACCGCACCATTGCGGACCAACTGATCCGGAAAATTCTCGTGAAAATGAAGCCTTTGGGCCGTACTGGCCTCACTGTCACCGAAATCTGCCTGGGCACCATGACCTGGGGCGTGCAGAATACCGAAGCCGACGCGCATGAGCAGCTCGATATCGCAGTTCATGCCGGTATCAATTTCATCGATACGGCGGAAGGTTATGCCATCCCAATGAGCCCGGAAAGCTACGGGAAAACTGAGACTTATATCGGCACGTGGCTGAAGAAGACCGGCAAGCGCGATTCCATCATCCTTGCAAGCAAGATTGCAGGGGGCGGTCGCCAGGAATGGATACGGGCGGGCGCCAGACCAAGCCGCGTCAGCGTTCGCGAGGCTGTGGAAGGCAGCCTGAACAGGCTTCAGACGGATTATATCGACCTCTACCAAATCCATTGGCCGATGCGGTCGCACTATCATTTCGGGCAGTCCTGGAGCTTCGATCCGTCGGGGACCGACGCGAAAGCGGAATTGCAGCAGATGCACGAGGTTCTGCTCGGGCTGGACGATATGATGCGAGAAGGCAAGATCAGGCATATCGGCCTGTCGAACGAGACAGCGTGGGGCACCATGCAATGGCTGCGTCTTGCGGGCGAGCATGGCTTGCCGCGCATGGCTTCGATCCAGAACGAATACAGTCTTCTGCAACGTCAGTTCGATTTCGACATGGCGGAAGTCGCACTGTGCGAGGATGTCGGCTTGCTGGCTTATTCGACGCTCGCCGCAGGCGTTTTGACCGGCAAATATCTTGGCGGAAAGCTGCCCGCCGGGTCGCGTGCGGCGATCTCCGAGGGCGGTCTCTGGCGCAACAATGTTCATTCCGAAAAGGCTGTGCGCGCCTATATCGACGTGGCCAGAAAGCACGGTCTCGACATTGCGCAGATGGCTATCGCCTTCACGTTGACCCGTCCGTTCCTGACGTCAACGATCATTGGCGCAACCACGATCGAACAGCTGAAGACCGATATCGCTGCGCACACGCTGAAGCTGTCGGACGAGGTGATGGCGGATATTCAGCAGGTGTATCGCACGCATTCGCGCCCGCTTTGATTTTCACAAAACCCGTCGCGTGCCGGCGGGTTTTGTTTGGATCGCGTTTCGTCCGGTTTATCAGGCTCTAACCAGCGAGATAAATTTCGTGTTTTACGATCCATTGGTCTACCGGAGTTGCGCTCGATGAACTGACGATTACCATCCGGTCGAAGCGCAGCTTGCGACCGGAAAGGGCCTTGCCCAGCCGCGCCATTTCGGTCTGTTTCAACGCGCTGTCTTCGACACCATAGGCAAGCGATACGTGCGGCATGAAATCCGCCAGACTGTTTTCGCCGGAAATGCCGAGCGCTGCCTGCTTCAGAGCCATCAGCGCAGGCGTCTTTTCCAACGCCGCATAAAATGAGCGAAAATAGACTTCCGTTCCGGTGACATTCTCGATTCGCAGATCGAGCGGGACACGCCCCATGCTCATGCTCAGGGCCAGCGGGAGGAGGTCATCCGCCGAACGTTTCATATCCGGAACAAGTGTTGCGTGCGGCTCAAAAGTCGGTGTGCCGAAAAGCCCTGCCAAATCCTGGACGACTGTTTCCAGAAAATTCAGGTCTTCGCGGGCAGGCCGCAACCATATGGAATGATCGGGCGACATTTTATTCTCCGACTCCCCGTGTTCCGTTTTCGGGTTTAAGCGCTCTGACGCTGCCGCGCAGGATCAGCGGTATATCGAGCGTAACCATGCGCGGCGGTGCATTGGGTGCGGCCTGTCTTTCATCGAGCAGCCGGATGATTTCGGCGGAGAGCCGTTCCGCATTCTGATCGAAGGTTGTCAGCCTGTATGCGCCCCAGCGCGCCTCGGCTACATTATCGAAGCCGATCACGGAAATATCGTCAGGAATGGACAGACTGAAGACATCGCGCGCGCAGTCCATAAGGCCGAAAGCCATCAGATCGTTGACGCAGAATATGCCTTCGACCCGTTCTTTTTCACCCAGCAATAGAGAGGCGGCTGCAAAGCCGCCGTCATAATCGGTCAATTCGCCGCGCTGCATGCTGATTTGTAACCCCAGGCTCTTCGCTCTGGCGATATAGGCTTCCTGGCGCTCGACCAGATTGCGGCTTCCGACATTGGACGTGATGAGGCCGAGCCTCTTCATGCCGCGAGCGGCAAAAATATCGACGGCCGTTTCCGCTGCCAGCCGGTTGTTGATGTGGATATGGTCCGCGCCTTCTTCCGTGCGTCCGACCAGAATGAGTGTCTGGCCGTTGCGCTGTGCCAGTTCGACAAAGGAAGAGGAAGGCATGCCGGATAGAACCACGGTTGCCTCGGCGCGGTAACGCAACAGCGTTTCATGCGCGGCAGAGAGGTTCTCGCCGTGCTGGCCCGTTGGAATCAGGACAGGCACGCTACCGCGCGCGGCAAGCCGCCGCGAAAGCGCGGCGATCTGGCGGGAGCGAAACGGGCTGTCCGGGTCGGCGGCGATCATGCCGACAATGCGACTGCGATTGGCAAGCAGACCGCGTGCCAGATCGTTGACCTGATAGCCGAGTTTTTCAGCGGCTTTCAGCACTTTCTTACGGGTTGCCGGTGAAACGCTGGCGCCCGGCGTGAACGTGCGCGATACGGCGGAACGTGAAACGCCTGCCTCCAGCGCCACTTCATGCGCGCTGATGAAACGTTGCGGAGTATCCGTAAGGTCGTCTTGTTCTGTTTCACGGTAGCTGTGTTTATCTGCCATTTTATCGCCCGACTTTCGAGAGGACATCGGCTCTGAGGAAGCGCTCGACCACAAACATGAAGGCAATCGAAGGCACCAGCAGGATCAATGCGCTGATTGATGCGATCTGGTAGTTGCCGCCGGAACTGGCTGTATAGAGCAGGAGCGGCAAGGTGGAAATATCGGGAGCGCCCACGAAATATGTACCGGTGAATTCATCGAGTGATTCCAGGAACACAAAAATCGCACTGGCCAGCAGGCCGGGGGCGGCAATCGGCAAGGTGATGTCGAAAAAGGTCTTGAGCGCAGAGGCGCCCATGGAACGTGCGGCTTCTTCCAGTTCACGGTCGATGGCCGAGAATGCTGCGGTGGCGATCCATACTGCGTAGACGAGCCCATGCGTGACATGCACCAGCACGACGCCGGTGATCGTGCCGTTCAGCCCGAACGAGTAGAACATCTGCGCGATGTTTACATAGACAGGCAGGTTGGGAAAGGCCTGCGGAATCAGAAGCGTGAGCAGGATCAGGCCGCGAAACGGCAGCTTCAGGCGCGCCAGTGCATACCCTGCCGGAATGGCGAGGCCGAGCGAGGCGATGACCGTCAATCCCGCAATCACTACGCTGGTTCCAAGCGAGGAGAGCGCATTGCCGCGTGGCGAAAACACGTTTGCCCAGAAGGAAAAACCATATTGCAACGGCAGCGTATGTGGGAAGTACCATCGCTCCGCCACGGCCCAGAGCAGAAGATTGGCAAGTGGCCCGAAAATTGCAAAGGCAAGCAGCCCCAGCAGAATGCCGCGCGGCAGCCAGCGCCAGTCGAAAATACCGCTCATTGCCTGTGCTCCTTCATGGTCTGGCGCAGATAGATCCAGGCAACCAGACTGGTCATCAGCAGGGAGATCGTTCCAAGCGCATTGGCCACGCCGTAATCGCCATAGGCATTGATGCGGAAGGCCATGTTGGCGGTAATCATAGTGGGCGACTGGGCATTGATCATCAGTGGTACGGACAGCACCGACATCATGGTTACGAAGCTCAGGATCAGTCCGACAAGCAGGGTCTGGCGCACTTGCGGCAGGACGATCTCGATCAGGATTCGCAGGCGCCCCGCACCGAGATTGCGGGCCGATTCAATGGTGCTGCGGTCGATGGAGGCCATGGCGCCGGCAAGCAACAGCGTGACGAAAGGCGTCTGCTTCCAGACGAAGGCAATGACGATGCCACGCCAGTCGAGAAAGCTCATGGCCTGAATTGGCGCCAATATACCGCTTTCAATCAACAGGCTGTTCATCAGCCCGTTCTTGGCGAGAAAGGTGCGTAATATCTGGCCAACGACAATGAAAGGGATGAAAAGCGGCCAGCGATAAAGCCAGCGCAGCACGGCCACCGCCCGTGGATTGGAACCGAGTGTGAGATAGCCGCCGATGGCGATGGAAAAAAACGCGATCAGCAGCGAAGAAAGGGTGACGATCACAAAGGTGAAGAGCATGTCGCTCGAATAGAGTTCGTAAGCCTTGATGAAATTGCCAAAGCCCCAGTCCCCCGAAACAAGAAATGCGCCTGTGATCGAACCGAACAGCGGCACGATAAAAAGCAGCGCCACAATTGCCAGCGCCGGGGCGACCAACAGGAAGCCCGTCAATCTCTGCGACATAATTTTTCCTTTGAATTGCAGCAGTTCCGGGCGCGATTGTATGCGCCCGGAACGACGGAAAATCAGTTGCCGACCTGACGTTCATAGGCTTCGAGGATTGCCGTGTTGTAAGGTGCAATCGGGAACGGCTTGCCGTATTTGGCCAGGTCTTCCGGCGAAATATCGGTGAAAAGCTTGTTCCATGTATCGGCGTCGAGTTCTGCCTTGACGTGACCGGCGTCGATGCCCGGATACCAGTTGAAACGCTTGACGATGCCTTCAGCCTGTACCTTCGGGCTGGTGGCGAGTGCCACGAATTTCTCCGCAAGTTCTTTCTGCGCGCCCTTTTCGGGGATCACATAGTGCATCGGCTGTCCGGGCATGCCGGGTGCAGGCAGAACGAGCTTCATTTCCGGCGGAAGCTGGCCATTGGCCTTCCACGAATAGAACATATCGACCCAGACCGGACCTATGGCGATTTCGCCGCGGCTGAGCATGTCGAGCGTACCTGCATTGCCTGGCGTCAATGTCGCATTGGTGGTGAAATCCTTCAGCGATGCGAAGGCCTTGTCCCAGTTCTTGGCTTCGCCTTCTTCGAACGGGCCTTTCATCAGCTTGTCGGCATCGCCGCCATAAGCATAAATCCATCCCATGACGAAGCTCACCCCGGACGCGCCGCCCTTGATGCCGTTATAGCCGAACTGCTTTGGGTTTTCCTTTGCCCAGGTGACGAGTTCGTCATAGCTCTTGGGCGGATTGGCGACGAGTGCTGGATTATAAGCAAGGGCTGTCTGACTGTTGAACATCGGCATTACATAGCCGTCGACATTGGTGCCGAGTGCCATCTTGGCATTGTCCCGCGTGACCAGTTTGCCACTATCGATCTTGTCGCGATAATTTTCCAGAAACTTGGCTGTGACCATGGGGCCGACAAACTTCTCGTGAACTACGGCCACATCGGTGTCCCACTTCTCGACGCCAGCCTTGGACTGGGCCTCGAAACGCTCCAGAATCTTCTGCGATCCTGCATCACCGGGGCCGGTGCCGACGACGCGGACGGTCGTGCCGGGGTTTTCCTTTTCGAACAAAGGCCCGAGATACTGATTGATATAATCGACCATGTTCTGGTCGCCAGCGGTGAGAACGGTCAGCTCGCCAGCCGCCGCCGGTGATGCGGTGATGCCAAGCGCCATAAATGCTTTCAAGATCGTCTTCATGGAAAACTCCTGTTTTCTCCGGGGATCCGGACAGCGGATATAATCTGGATGCTGTGCATCCGGCGAAGGTTGGATCGGGAACTGGACGTTGCTGCGGGCCTGTCGTAGCCCCGGAGCGCTTTCGTTTCTTGGCGATGTTTGGTTGCCAATGAGATTGTGAGGGATGGAAAGGATACTCTATCAAATGCACAGCCGTGCACGCCAAACTATGGTGTTGATGGATTCCGTTTGCCAATCATCTATCCCCCGGGCGAGCGATCTGCGAAATGGTGTGAAAACCGCTCATTCTATCCGCGGCGGGCCTTTCGGTCCTCCACGGGATTACTTGTCGAACAAGAACAGCTTGTTCTCCGGAATGCGGATTTCGACGTTGCCGCCGGGCTGGTGACTGTCCGGTGTGTCGACCATGATGTGCCGATCGCCGACGCGGATCATGTGCCGCCACAGGCCGCCGGGATAGCTGGTTTGCTCCACTGTGCCTGAAAGAACGAGTTCGGACGCTGACCCGGAGTCGGTGTCGCCAAGTTTGGTCAGTCGGGCTGCTTCACTGCGAAAACGTGCCGATACGACACCGTCGGACAGGTTGCGATGCCCAGCCCGAATAACGCCTGCCTGGTTGTTCGGGCCTGCTGGTATCTCGATACCGTCCGCCCTGACGCTGATGGGCAGCTCTATCAGGTTTTCGGCGCCCATGAAGGCAGCGACAAAATCTGATGCCGGATGATTGTAGACGTCTTCGGGCGCTCCGGCCTGTGCGATCTCGCCATTGTTCAGGATGACAATGCGGTCGGCCATGACCATGGCTTCTTCGCGATCATGAGTCACGTGAACAGCGGTAATGCCGAGACGGCGCTGCAAGGCGCTGATTTCATGGCGCACCGAGAGGCGAATGCGCGCATCGAGATTAGACAAGGGTTCATCGAGGAGCAGAATATCCGGCTGGACTGCCAGCGCGCGCCCGAGTGCGACGCGCTGGCGCTGGCCGCCGGAAAGGGCCGAGGGCTTGCGATCCAGAAGCATGTCGAGGCCAAGCAGGCGGGCGACGTCCAGTACATTCTGCTTGATGGTGTCCTTGGCGACGCCCCTGATACGCAGGCCGTAACCGACATTCTGCGCCACGGTCATGTGCGGCCAGAGGGCATAGGACTGGAAAACCAGCGCCATGCCGCGTTTATCGGGCGGCAGTCTTGTAACGTCCTTGCCGTCCACTTTGATTGCACCGCTACTCGGCGTGTTGAAGCCCGCAATAGCGCGAAGCAAAGTCGTCTTGCCGCAACCCGACGAGCCGAGCAGGGCGACGAATTCGCCTTTCCTTACAGACAGATCTACGCCTTTGAGAACTTCGTTGCTGCCATAGCGGACGTGAGCGTCCGCCACCTCCAAAAACGCTGGCATTTGCGCCTCCTCCCCAGGAATGCCGGCTGGTTTTATTCTTTCTGCACAGCCGTGCAATCTGAATTGAAGCATCTTTGTAGCACCTCGACAAGCGTCAAATGATATTTGCGCGGAAAAACTGTCCGGAATTCTGTTACGGAACTCTGTATGTGAGGTTGTTTAGCGGGATTTTATTACAGCGATATGACTGATGGGCGAAAGCGTGGACAGCTTTGCAAAGCTGTCCACGCCTGCACGCAAGCGAGCTTGAACGGAGAGTTTCAGAGGCCCAGCTTGTCAAAGACAATGACGCCGAGTGGCGGCATCGTCGGGAGGATAGGTTTCAGTCCTTCTGCACTGCATAGCGCGTTTCCAATCTGGCAGTCCGCCAGGTGGAAAACAGGAAGGCTGCAACGAAGATCAACGACATCAGCAATACGATGGTCGGGGCGGGGGCGCTGTCTATGAAGAAAGACAGGTAAACACCGGTAAACGACGCTATGACGGCGATTGCGATCGATAGGATCATCATGGTGCTAAACCTGTTCGTCAGCAGATAGGCGATTGCGCCGGGCGCGATCAGCATGGCGATCGCCAGGATGATGCCAACTGCTTTCAGGACGCCGACAATCGTAAGCGAGATGAGGCAGAGCAGCCCGTAATGCAAAAGCCGGACAGGCAGGCCAACCGCCTTTGCCTGCGCCGGATCGAAAGCATGCAGCAGGAAATCGCGCCATTTGACAATGAGAATGCCTGCAGTCAGTGCGGCAATGATGCCGGTTTCGACGAGGTCTCGCGTCGTGATGCCGAGCATGTCGCCGAACAGGATATGATCGAGATGCACGGTGGAGCGGATCGCCACATAGAGCACAAGCCCCAGCCCGAACATGCCGGAGAAGACGACGCCCATAACCGTATCCTGCTTGATACGGCTGTTTTCCTTGAGAAAGCCGGTTGATAGCGCGCAAATCATGCCTGCAATGAATGCGCCGATGCCGAATGGAATGCCGATGATATAAGCAATCACAACACCGGGAAACACAGCGTGGCTGATGGCGTCGCCCATTAACGACCAGCCTTTCAGCACCAGAAAGCAGGAGAGCAGGGCGGTCGGCACGGCGATCAGCACGGAAATTGCCAGAGCGTAGCGCATGAACTCGAACTGGAACGGCATGGAGAGCGTATCGATGAACGTCATGGCTGCGCTTCCTTCAGCGTGATCGCAGCCCGCCGACGTGCCGCCAGCATGCCGTGCTTCGGGGCAATGAAGAACGCTAGCAGGAAAACCAGTGTTTGCAGGACAACGATAATACCGCCAGTCGCGCCATCAAGAAAATAGCTGGCATAGGCGCCGATGAAGCTCGTGATCGAGCCGATGATAACCGCAATCCACAACAGGCGTGCGAAGCGGTCCGTAAGAAGATAAGCCGTCGCCCCGGGTGTGACGACCATGCAAATCACCAGAAAAGCGCCCACCGTTTGCATGGCGGCGACCGTGCAGGCCGAAAGCAGGGTGAAGAACATGACCTTCAGCACGCCCGGCTTCAGGCCTATGGACCGTGCGTGGCTTTCATCGAAAAACACCACCATCAGGTCTTTCCATTTCAAAAGGAGCAAGGTCAGCGACACAAAGCCGATAATGGCGAGTTGCAGCGTATCTTGAGGTGTGATTGCCAGAATATTACCGAGAACGATGGTCTGAATGCTCACGGCAGTGGGCTTCAGCGAAATCATGAACAGGCCGAGGCCGAAGAAAGATGAGAATATCAGGCCGATAATCGCATCTTCTTTCAACTTGGTGCGCTGATTGAGAAACAGCATCGCCGCCGCTGCCAGCCCGCCGGAAAAGAAAGCTCCGATGGAGAAGGGGAGGCCAAGCATATATGCTCCCGCCACGCCCGGTACGATGGAGTGAGACAATGCATCGCCGATGAGCGACCAGCCTTTCAGCATCAGATAGGCGGATAAGAAGGCGCAGACGCCGCCGACAAGGGCCGAAACCCACATGGCGTTCAGCATGTAGCTATATCCGAACGGTTCGAGCAGGAGCGCCATTATCCACGCTCCTCCGGCACTTTTTTTCGTTTCTTTTGATGGCTTTCGTAAAGAACGAAAGGCCGCTCATCATCGGTGATAACGCCAATGGCCTCCCGGTGCTGCTTGCCTGAGCCGCCCAAAACCAGATGACGCAGCACGCCGCCGAAGGTTTTCTCAAGGTTGCTCTGCGTGAAAACATCGTCCGTCAGGCCGTGCGCAAGCACGGTGCGATTGAGCAGCACTGTCCTGTCACAGAATTCGGGGACGCTGCCGAGATTATGCGTTGAGACCAGCATAACGCGGCCTTCATCACGCAAGCCACGCAGAAGCGTGACGATGGCCTCCTCAGTCTTTACGTCAACGCCGGTAAAAGGTTCATCCAGAAGGATCACGCGCCCGTCCTGCGCCAGCGCCCGGGCAAGGAAGACACGCTTTTTCTGGCCGCCGGACAGCTCGCCAATCTGGCGCTTGCGAAACTCAAGCATGTTTACGCGGCTCAACGCTTTCTCGACCGCCTCATGGTCGGCGCGCCGCGCAATACGCATCATGCCCATATGACCATACCGGCCCATCATGACAACATCTTCCACGAGCACCGGGAAATTCCAGTCGACATCCTCGCTTTGCGGCACATAGGCGACAAGATTTTTCTTGAGCGCTGCATTGACCGGAAGTCCAAGAATGGAAATTTCCCCCTTGGCCAGCCTGACAAAACCCATAATCGCTTTGAACAGGGTGGACTTACCTGAGCCGTTGACACCCACCAGAGCCGTGATCGTACCAGTGGGAATGGCAAAACTGGCATCGCGCAAGGCTGTATGACCGTTGCGATACGTCACCGTCGCTTCGCTTACCCGCAGTCCCGCACTCCCGTTGTTTTCCAACGGGGCGGCCTTGTTCGTGTGAAGGTCTATCGGAGCATTCACTGTTTAAGCCCTTTGGCAATTGTGCTCGACGTTACTTTTAGTAGATCGATATAGGTCGGGACAGGTCCATCCGGTTCGGAAAGCGAATCGACATACAGAACACCACCGTAATTGGCACCTGTTTCGCGCGCGACCTGTTGCGCAGGGGCGGGGGAGATGGTGCTTTCGGAGAAGACGACATTGATCCCGTTCTTGCGCACCGCATCGATAACCTTGCGCACCTGTTGCGGCGTGCCTTGCTGGTCGGCATTGATCGGCCAGAGATAAAGCTCCTTCAAATCGAAATCGCGCGCCAGATAGGAGAATGCGCCTTCGCTGGAGACAAGCCAACGCTTGTCTTCCGGAATAGTGGCGAGTTCTTCGCGGATGGGATCGATTGTGGCTTTGAGCCGGGCTTTGTAGGCCTCCGCGTTGGCCTTGTAGGTCTCGGCATTTTCCGGGTCGTTTTTCACGAAGGCGTCGCGGATATTGTCCACATAGATCAGACCGGCACTTGGCGACATCCATGCATGGGGGTTGGGCTTGCCGCTATATGGTCCCTCGCTGATGTCGATTGGTTCCACGCCTGTCGAGACAACCGCGCTCGGCACATGTTTCAGGCGCGAAAAAAACTTTTCAAACCACAGTTCAAGCCCCAATCCGTTCCATAGGACGAGCTTTGCGCCCTGCGCCTTGATCAGATCGCCGGGCGTGGGCTGATAGTTATGTATCTCGGCTCCCGGTTTGGTAATGGATTCTACATCGGCAGCGTCACCCGCCACGTTTCGCGCGATGTCGGCGATCACGGTGAAGGTGGTTACAGCCTTGAATTTTTCGGCAGCGACAGCCGCACCCGACAGGGCGCAGAAAAGCATGCCGCCAACCAGCCCGACCGATAGTGTGCGTAGAATGCGATGAACCATACTTGGACTCCTAATTGCGAATAGCTTGCAATTGCATAACTCGCCTGAAGCAGGATCGCAAGCGCTATTGCAAATCATTTGCATGAAAGATTCCACCTGAAGGAATATTCAATTGAACAGTAATTGCACGTATAGATTGTATTATGGTTTGTTTTTGTGTAGTCTCTCTCTTGGAGCGAGTCCGGTTTGTGTCTCGAAAATGGCGGGGGGTATTCCAGAATGCCGACATTGTCGATTACGCAGAACGGACGCCTATGCATCCGGAATTCATTTTTTGATTATTGATTTAATGATCGAGGATAATAATGAGTTTATCTGCGCAAAATCATATAGTTGAGCGATTCCATCAAAATGACCCGATACTTCCTTTGACGAATGAACCCTCTATTGAGGGCATCCGTTATTCTAGGGGGGATTTCGTTTGCGGTTTCACCGAAAAGGGAGCGGTTTGTTATGCATTTGAAACTCTGACTGCGGTCGTCCTGCTCGCACCTGTCCGCAATCTTAAGTGGATTTATTCTTCTGGTGAGGAGGCCACGGCAAGCTGTCCTGCGGGTACGGCTTTCATAGTGCCTGCTGCAGCCAGGTTCACGCTTGTATGGCCGGAAAGTATCGAGCATCTCATTGTTTCGCTCGACAGGACGGTGACACTCTCTGATACGGAGGGCGGTTTGGATGAGGCGCGTCCATCATCCGGCACCATCATCCGCTTTTCGAGCAAGCAATGCTTGCAGGTGGCGCAGATAATCTGGGAGGAGGTTACAGAGCCGTTTCACGATCATAATGATTATTTAGATGCGCTTTATGGGGTGCTGTCCAACTTGCTGATGCGCAATGCGCATGCAGCGGAAAATTCGGGTGGAGAGCAGTCTGGTCTCAGCAACTATGCATGCCGACAGATCGAGATATATCTGAAAGAAAATTTTCGCAATCCGGTGTCTGTGCCCGATATGGCAGCCTTGCTGGGCATATCGGCGGGGCATTTCGCAACCTGTTTTCGTACCAGTTTCGGTCGGACACCGCATCAATATCTGATGAAACTGAGACTAGACGAAGCGGAGCGGTGTTTGCGGGAAACCGATATGCCGATCGGAGAAATTGCTACTCGTCTCAGTTTCTCCAGCCAAAGCCATTTGACGACGGCTTTGAAAAAATACCGACACCTGACGCCGGGCGAGGTCAGGCGTCGAGGAATAAGGCAGGGTGTTGAACGTCTCAGGTGAAATTTTCTTGTGGGGTATGAAACGGGGGCGATTCCGGCCGGATCTGGCCGGTTTCGCAACGCTCCGGAACGAAGCCCGGACAGATCAAATTTTCTACGCCTCAGCTCTCCGTCGAAGTTGAGCCGCGCTTCAACCATTTGCGCCAGATGTGCACCTCGCTTTTGCGCCGCCAACGACGCACGCGATGCGAATCGTGAGAAAGCACAATCAATCCAAGCGGCACCATCCAGAAGCCAAGGACGGGCAAAAATCCCAAAGCACCTCCGGCGATTAGCGTGCCGCCAAGCATTCTCCGCATCACTACCGATTGTGGCATGGGGATTCGGCGACCGAGAATCACAATCGCTCTTTTTCGGGGTGTTTGGGTGTATTCTTCGTTCACTCGGATATTCTCTCGGACTGATTTTTAGAATTTCACAGGCAGGAACGCCCGACAGAATATAGGGTTTCATGGCGTGAATGCAAAAAGATGCAAAAAAAACAATTTTGCCCTTTGCAAATGCGAAACCCTTTTGCTATACGCCACCTCGCTGACAACGAGCTCCTGTTCCCCGGTAGCTCAGCGGTAGAGCAACCGGCTGTTAACCGGTTGGTCGCTGGTTCGAATCCGGCCCGGGGAGCCACTTTCATTTTTGGGTTACAATACTCAAAAAGCCTGGCTCAATAAAATCAATTATTTAGAGTGCGCTTCTCAAGTCTTGCATAAAAATGTGTGCTATTTGGATTGTAGTCCCGGCTGTGATCTGGGTTACAAAGTGGGCTACTGTCGAGCGATATAACAAATACGTGCGACATGAGCTGAGCGGCATTTACCGGTTGACGTGTGCCTGATGCCACGACGAACGCCCATTCATCAAGGTTGGCTTAAAAACCAAGAGCCACACGGACGACAGTTCAACAGTGAAAATGGACAGCGTATGCAACAAGGCGCTAAACCGTAACAGAACGCATTAGAAAGTGCCCCACCGCAAGCCGCTCCATTCCTGCACGAGCTGCCCATCAGGAGAGTGACTCCGATCACGACCCGCACATTACAGGGCAGTTTATTACAGGTTGGTCTGTGGTCGCTGTAGAATGCGCGCCGCAGGCCAATACGATAGGGGTTACTGCGGGGCTTCCGTTTTGCGATCCTTAATGCCGCACCACCGCGTTCTAATGCTGACGACCCGACGACACACACTAATGGCGAACGTGTAGGCCCCTCCGTTGGGGTCGGGTTAACAAAGCCTTACTCCACATTGATTTTATTTAATGTTTGGCGCTTGATCATTCATCCCGCGTTCACGTCATGGCCGATACAGTCGCTCCAACAGCAAAGGAGAGACCCATGTTTAAGAAAGCCGTTCTTGCCGCGATTGCATTGTCATTCGTTGGTGCGCCGCTGGCGCAGGCTCGCGATAACCACTCGCCCCGCAAGCCTGGTCATCATCGCGTAGAGCCTGCCCGTCCTTCTCACGGCAAGGAATTCTATCGTTACGACCGTCAGGATCGCCGCGACGCCGGTCGCAAGCACTGGTCCAAGGGACAGCGTTACAGTGACTGGCGGCGCCATCAGGAAGTCCGCGACTATAAGCGCCACGGCTTGCGCAAGCCGGGTCGCGGGCAGCGTTGGGTAAAGGTTGATAATCAGTATCTGCTCATCACCGCTGCAACGGGCCTCATTGCGGGTATTCTCGCCGCACGGTAGACGACAACGAAGCCCCAGAGCGGTTTGGCAATCCCGTCAAACCGCTCTGGGTCGTTTTGGCGACCGGTCAGGGGAGGAGTTTAGAACTGCTTCGTGTTTCAGTCAGGCTTGACAGTTGTTATCGCGCAAAGCTTGTTTCCAGCCGGGTCGCGCAAATAGGCGAGATATAGTTTTTTGCCCATTTTAATCCGTATGCCGGGTGGGTCTTCGACAGAAACCCCACCATTTTCCGTGCCGGCAGCGTGCCATGAGTTTACAGCCTCCGGTGAGGGCATGACGAAGCCGACAGTGCCTCCATTGGCGCAAGTCGCCGGTTTTCCGTCAATGGGCTTCATAACAATGAAAATCCGTTCATCCTTTACATAAACGACCCCACCGTCCGGATCGAGCCAGCCTTCTTCTCCACCGGCGGCCTTGAAGAGGGCGTCGTAAAAAGCCTTTGATTTCTGGATGTCGTTGGACCCGACAGTAACATGGCTGAACATCGCAATTCCCCATCGTTGATTGATGCTCATCAAAGCCGAGTCGCGGCTGGGTGTCGAGCCAGGTCGTGGCCCGTTGCGCGGCTGCTGACCAATAAGGTGGACATTGAATCCGCGAGTTTAAGCTCTGCAATATGCCTTAGCGCAAGATTATCGTGAGGCGCTCGGTGACATGGTTGAGTGATCTGTCCCGGGCACGGCGCCTGTGCACGGCCAAGCTTAATGCAAAACCCTCGATCTGCATCGGCGGCGGGAACGAGACCAAATCTCCGGCATGCGCGAGGACACGCGAAGGCAGTGCTGCTATCATGGACGACGTTCGAAGGATCGGAGGCACCATGCCGAAGCTCGGTACGACAAGGCCGATGCGCCGTTTCAATCCCTTTCGGGAGAGTTCAACGTCAACAGGCGTCCGCGTCTCGCCGCGTCCCGACACGACGACATGCGGATAGGCAAGCCAGCGATCGAGGTCGAAATCAATCGCTGCAGGATGGTCGGCGCGCATGACGACGGCATAATCTTCCCGCGTAAGGGGCCTGATATCGAGATGATCCTCGGCAGACGGAAACACCGAGACGGCCATGTCGGTGTCTCCCTCCACCAGCGCACGGGTCGCTGCTTCCACTCCACGCCAGGGCTGAACGACGATATTGATGCCGGGAGCCGAGGCGGCAAGATCGGCAAGAAGCGGCGCAACAACAAGAATGGCCGGATAGTCCGCCATCGTCATGCGGATCGTCTGCTGTGTTTCCTTGAGCGGGATATCGGGTGGATCAATAAGATCGACGGCGTCGATGAGCAACGCCTTCAGCGGTGCTCGCAGGCTTTCGGCTTTGGGCGTCAGGCGCATGACGCCGCGGCCACGTTCCAGCAATTCGTCGCGAAACAGATGGCGGCAGCGCTGCAGGGCGGCAGAAGCGGCGGGCTGCGACAGGCCCAGACGGTTGGCGGCACGGCTGACATGCGCCTCGTCCAGAAGGGCATCGAGGATCACCAGGAGGTTGAGGTCGAGCGAGCGTAAATTCATCTGGTGAATAATAGATCAGATCATAAATCGATTGGAGTGATTTTTATCTTCCTGTCATCAATTCCCCATTGCAACGCAGGAGATGATGATGACTAAGACCCTGATACTTCTCTTTCACCCCGACCTGTCTCGCTCCAGAGCCAATGCCGCGCTAGCCCACGCGGCCGGCGCTCTGCCGGGTGTCGAGATCATCGACATGCAGGCCGGGTTCCCAAATGGGTTCGACCTGATGGGCGATGCCGCGCATGAAGCAGCGCGACTTCTGACCGCCGACCGGATCGTGCTGCAATTTCCCGTGCAATGGTACTCGACCCCACCGCTGATGAAAGCATGGCAGGACGCGGTTCTGACCCGGATGTTCTATCTGGAATATGAGGCCGAAGGGCGTCACTTGGAAGGCACGCCCGTTATGGTAGCGGCTACGGTCGGCAACACGCCTGAAGCCTATACCCCTGGCGGGCGCAACATGTTTCCGATGTCAGCCATCTTGACCCCAATTCGGGCCACGGCGCACCGTTGCGGATTGGCCTGGGGTGATCCCTTCATCATCTACCGCGCCGACAAACTTTCGCCGGATGAACTGGAAGCTGCCGCGGAACGCTATGTCGCAGCGCTATCCCGCTGGATCGCAACATCCGAGAAGCGAGCAGCTTAAGATGAAGGAGACACATGACACTTTCGCTGACCTTTCCCGTGGTACGCCTGTCTGGTTCACACTGTCGGCCAAAGCCCTCCCGTTCGGGCTTCTGGGGCAGTTTCTCAGCGCCGGTATGGCGCTCTTTGGAAATGGAGTGGCATGGAGCCTGCACGCGACTGTTGGCGGAGCCTTGTTCCTTCCTGTCGCCGCTCTTCTTGGCGGATCGCTTCTCGTCAGGCGCCTAAACGGATTTGGCTGGTGGACGGGACTGACTTTCATTCTTTATCTCCTACAGGTGGCGTTGGCCGTCGGATCGAAACCGTTGCAGCTTTCGCTCCATCCGTTCAACGGTGCATTGCTGCTGACTGCAAGCCTCATCCTGCTCGTCAAGGTCGAGCGTCGCCGCGCCCAGGTGGGTCAGACATCACGGGAGTAGCTGTCGGTGGCCAGAGGGGTGGTTGTGTCGCAAAGTTTTAAAGGTAAGGCCCTTATCAGCTTTATGCTGCGGGCTCGCATTGTGAGTTCATGCCCTGCGGACCTCATCAATGCAAAACTCAATCTGGTCGCCGCCAAACGCGATTATGAACTGTCGACATACGACACAGTGCGGTCTATCAGGAGTCTTTCACAAGAAAGATTCGGGCTGAAAGTTGCGAGATATAATCCTAAAGAGCATTACTATGCGTAAAGGATAAATGGATAGGCATTCATACGCCTGACGGACGCTGACAGGTCCGATTATGCTGTCGCGAGGGGTTGGGGAAATAGATCAATCGAGTATACCATTTCAGCCCAGTTTATAAGCTTAGTCATTAAATTGATAAGGCAATTTAAATGAGCTAGGCTCGAACTAACAATCTAAAAACCGGCGAGGGTCGCTCCATGGAGGGCAAATGAAGAAATCCACCATCGCTGACCTTGCCAGGGCGGCGGGTGTATCTGTTACCACGGTATCGCACGCTTTCAGCGGTCGCCGCTACGTTGAGCCTGAAACACGAAGGCGCATTGAGATACTCGCTCAAGAGATAGGCTATAGACCCAATCATCGTGCTCAACGGTTACGTACCGGAAGAGCCGGAACGATTGCTCTCGTCTCGTCGATGCCTTTTGCTGTTGCTGCTGGCCCATCGCGTTTGGGCTTCTTGATGGAGATCGCGGCTGCGGCCGCCGTTACAGCATTTTCGCGAGGGATTGCGCTGTGCCTTGTTCCGCCTCTTGGACCACGCGACAGCCTAGATGCGCTCGAAGTAGATGGTGCTATCGTCGTTGAACCGGAGTTCGATGATCCAGTGCTGGATTTCTTCGTTGATCGGGGTGTTGATGTTGTCGCCATCGGGCGTGCGCCTGGCCGGGACGCTCTTCCCTTCGTGGATATGCAAAGCGGCACTACAGCGCAACTCCTGCTCGACCATCTGTTTTCGGATGGGAAACGTGTTGGCCTAATAACCGGTTTGCAAAGACGCACTTCATATATCGAGATGGAAGCTGCGTATGCAGCGCGAGTGGCGCAATACGGCCTTTCATCCATCGCTATTCGCGTTGACGAGCGGGGGGGGGAACAGGCCGCCGCTGCGGCGGCCGAGGAACTCCTGCGGGCCGATCCGGCCATTGATGCACTGTGCGTGCCTGTCGATGCATTCGCCACCGGTGTTCTGGATGCTGCAAATGCCGTCGGGCGAAAGGTGCCACAGGATCTTCGTTTAGCGACGCGTTACGACGGCATGCGGGCTAAACTGGCCGTACCCGCTCTTACGGCGGTAGATCTCCATCTGGATCAGGTGGCCGCCGCAGCAGTCGATCTGCTCCTCGCTCGTTTGGAACATCGTGAACCGCAATCCTATCACATCTCGCAACCAGCGTTGGTGCTGCGAGACTCGTCGGCAGCTCGCACCATGGGAAGTTGACGAGCCGGGTTCGTAATATACCGGCAACCGAACTGGGTTCGCAGAGGCACCTTCCCAAACTCGTTCAGAATTGCTGCGATCAAGTTCTGAACAGAGCAACCATCAGAAATTCCATGCCTTGCAATGTGTTTAAATCTCAATCAGGACGCCGGTTGCGATGATAGCGAGCACCAATGCGGAGATTATTGTATAGGTATAGTCTTTTTCTCGCAGGAAGATGGAAAGCATCAGCGCCACACGCGCAATCGGTAACAGGATGAACACTGCCACGCCGGCTTTCACCGTTTCGTAACCGGTTATCGGAATGGATAACGAAGCTGGAAGCGGCTCGAAAGCCGTTAAAAGCACGCCGACACCAATGACTGCGGAGGCGAACCACGTACCGTACCAGAGCAGCGCAGCTATGATCTGGTCTCGCCGTTCAAAACTATCTGTTGCAGGTTTCATGCTGGTCCTCCGAGGAGATGGATACCGAAAGTGCTCAGAAACATCTGAACAGCCAGTAGCGATAGAACGATTACGAAGAAGACACGCAGTTTGTCAGCCGGAAGCCCCATGAGCAGGCGGGCGCCAAGCAAAGCGCCGACGACAGAACCGAGCGCAATTGGACCTGCGATGCCAATATCGATATCGCCCTTCATAAAATATGCCCCCGCGCTAGCGGCGGCTGTCACCCCAATCATGAAATTTGAGGTCGCTGAAGAGACCTTGATGGGAAGTCGCAAGGCTGTATCCATGGCCGGAATCTTCAGAACACCAGAACCAATTCCAAGCAAGGCTGAAACCAGGCCCGCAGCATACATCAGCACCATGCCCAGTGGGACGCGACCAACCAGATATGGCACATCCTGCCCTGACGTTTGATCGGGGAAGCTGGAATGCAGTCGCAAGACTGTGGCCCAACTATTGACGTTCGGGGCGCTCGCATCAATGGCTTCGCGGCGGCGTGCCATCATCTGTTTTGCGGAAAGCGCAAGTATGACCGCGAACAGGCCGTATAGAACTGACGTTGAGACTATGCCGATGAGAAACACACCGCTCAACGCGCCAAGAGTGGTCGCGGTTTCCAGAACAATGGCAAGTCGTATGTTGGTCAGGCGTCCCTTCAGAAACGGAGCTGCACTGCCGCACGAACATGCGATCACCGATATGATGCTGGCACCAATTGCGACATGAATATCAACGCCAAAGAGCAGGGTGAGGATCGGTACAATAAAGATGCCGCTGGCCATGCCAAGCACACCGCCGAGTGCACTCGCGCCGAATGCGGCCACGAATAGCCATAAGGTTTCCATTCTTTTGCCTTCGGTTGTGGAAATTATCGTGGACGCCGCGCCAATCGGGTGGAGAAGCTGATCAAGTCGCCGCGATAGTGAAGTTTTTCGTAATCGATGGGGCGATGACCATCTGTGTAAGACGTACGTTCGATTAAAAAGACTGCACTACCCGGTATGATTGTCAGGGCCGTCGCCACTTCCGGCGTGGCGTTGGTTGCTTCAAGTCGGTATTCAGCCTCGGTTAATGGCAGATCATACTTGTCTTCGAGCAATGAGAAAATCGGTTCTGCATCCAGATTGTGCGTGACAATCTGTTCTCCGATCTCGCGCGGCAGATAGGTTTCATCGAAGGATATCGGAACGCCATCGGCCATGCGGACCCGCTGAATCCGCATGACAAGACTGCCCAGAGGGACAGCCAGCTGCCGGGTGACATCTGCATCGGCGGGCACGATCTTCTGGCTGACAAGCCGTGCTGTCGGTATGCGGCCGAGTGCCTGCATATCTTCCACAAAGCCCGTCAGTTCCGTCAATTCCTGGGAAATTCTGGGTTGCGCGACAAAAGTACCTTTACCCCGACGGATTTCGACCAACCCGCGGGCAACAAGATTTTCAATCGCCTTGCGAACGGTCGTACGACTAACGCCAAATCGGTCGACGAGCTGATCTTCAGATGGAAGCCGGCTGCCTGGAGAGAGGATCGTCGTCGAAATGTCGGAAGCCAAAGAAGCCTCGACCTTTGCGTACAGGGGTGTGTGATTGGGTTCTATAGACATCGTGACATCATGACGTCATGATGTCACGATGTCAACTATCAGCTTGGTGTCTTCCCAGTCCCGGGACCTGGCAACCGGGGGAGGGCGAATGGTGGAAGGAGGTGGCGCTGTCCCGTCGTCGTTGCAGATCATTTGAAGCTGACAGTTGGCGGAAAAATTAACCCGCTTTCACATTGTGGTGTCTGGTCTGGTGTTGCTGAAGCAGGATCGCGGTCGGATCGGCGCTTTTTTGCCATTACGTTCTGACTGGCTCATTATTCTTCAATCTTGTGGGGAAAAGGTATGGCCGCTCTTTCTGGAGCGTTGGGCCGTAATATCCAATGCGTAATACAGAACGCTAGTTCAATACCGTTACCATATTCTGCACGAAGCAAATCGGTTTGCAAACTTCAATTATCATGCTAGTCAACCAAAAGCGACCTGTCTGCCTGATTGAAGGCGACGGGTTTAACGTTGGAGAACGAGCAGTTTCCAACGCGTTCGACTACGGTGCCGGCCCAATGATCGAAATCGGTTTCTGGAAAGCACGCTGCGTGGTTTCAGTAAGTTAGAGCGTCCTTTGTGCGCCCATTCGCGCGGGCGGCGCTTAGGCATGACAAAGGAGGGATCGTGGCGAGGCTCGATCTGACACGGCGCAGTTTTCTGAAAGCTGCGGCAGCGCTGGGGGTCACCGCACTGGTGCGCCCGCTCGGGGAAGCAAGGGCTGAGATGATGCCGTCCCCAATCGGTTCCGATAGTGGCTGGATCGCTGGTGGAACCTTGCGGTATCGCCGCGACGGTGTCGCCAAGGTGACGGGACAGAAAGTCTTTGCCATCGACAGCCGCGCGCGTGATCTTCCGGGTTGGCCGGATCACCAGTCCTACGCCCTGACAATCCATGTTCCACGCGCAGATCGGATTTACGAGGGGTTGGATCTATCTGTTCTCGGTGACAGGCTTCAACCCGACGTGCTGATTGACGCCGATACGGTCGCCGCCGACAATGTTGTCATGCCCGAGCCCGGCTTCTACGGAGACTTTTTCCTGAAGCCCGGCCATGTTTCCCCCATGCTCGGTCAACCGGTGGCAATGGGCATCTGGCATGATTATGAGCGCTTTCGGGCTGCTGCGAATCTGCTGCGGTTCAACAGCGACATCTTCCGTTTTGGAGCCGAGGCGTCGCCGCCGACGCGTGCGGCCTATGTGGCTGCACGTCATGTCCGTGTTGACGGTGGAAATCCATCTGCCGAAGACCGTTATTCTTCGATGAAGAACACAATGGTGGGAGCCAAGGCGGATGCGTCCGGTATTGTCTGGCCTCTGGACGATGATCCGAAGTTTGGTGCCGCCATGCGCGAATCGGCCCGCATCAACAATGAAATGCGCAATCCGGGCGCGGGAACACGGGTATTTTCTCGCAAGTTCCATAGCCAATCCACTGAACCGGCAGCATTGGAAATGGATAACGGGCTGGCCTGGTATGAGCGCGAAAACGGTACATTGCACATGGTCGGGGCAACGCAGGCACCCTATGCCGTTGCGCAACTGACGATGGGCATGATCAAGGCGAGCAGGCTACCGCTCAGCAAGATCGACTTCATGGCCGGCTACACGGTCGGCTACGGCCAGAAGGAACATCACCCGTTTCCATTCTATGTGGCGCTCGCCGCGCTTTACGCGCAAGGCCGTCCTGTGCGGCTGGCGCTCGACCGCTGGCGGCATTTCCAGTTCAGCCTGAAACGTCATCCTTTCGATATTGAAACGGCAATTGCGGTGGACGACGCGGGAAAATTCCGTGCCTTGACCTGCCATATGGCTGGCGACGGCGGCGGGGTTATGAACTTTAGCCCATCTATCGGTACGCTGGCTGTCGCATCGGCTCAGTCGGCTTATTATTTTCCGCAGAGCGACCTGTCGGTCGAAGTGCTGCCGACCATTGGCGTAACGTCCGGGTCGGTACGCGGCTATGGCACGCTCCAGTCCATGGCGACAACGGAAATGCTGGTCGATGAAGTAGCCGAAGGCATAGGCATCGACCCGATCGAACTGCGTCGACGCAATGTCTTGCAGGCCGGTATGAAGAATACGCAAGGCGCTACTCCCGCTGGCAATCTGCGCATGGGGGAAATACTCGAACTTGCCGCCCGTGATCCGTTATGGGTCGAGCGTGCGAAGCGAAAAGCGGACTATGAGGCAGCCAATCCCGGCGTGTTATATGGCATTGGTTTCGCTTCGGTGCAGAAAAGCTTCGGTACGGCTGCGGAAGCAGCGATCGTTCAGATCGAGGTGACTCCGCAAGGGCGCTTGAACATGCGGCACGTCACATCGGAAATCGGTGCCGGTTCGACAACAGCGCAGATGCTCGTCACCGAACCCTTCCTTGGGCGTGCCGTGGACGAGGTCGAGTTCGCGGTTCAGGACTGGCCGCAAATGCCGGTCCACACAAAAGAGGAACCCTATTCCACCTCACAAGAGGACGAAGACAAGCTGGCGCAGGATCCTTATTGGGTGCCAAGCTTCACATCGCCGCGCTCGGCCTCAAATTCCGCATATTATTTCACTCACGCGACGCAGCAGGCAGCAAAGCTTCTTCTTCGATTGGGTTTATGGGAAGCGGCGCTGTCGATCTGGGGTGGGCCTGATGGGGGTCAGATAATGCCCGTTCCGGTCGATTTCGGAGAGGCTGAATGGCGCGATGGCAAGCTGGTTGCCGGATCGCTGGAACCGCTTTCCCTCGAGCGGCTGGCCGCAAGGGCGCATGAGCGTGGGTTGGTTACGGGCGTCTGCGTTCACACGTTCAATCGGCGTGCCTGGGCGGAGGCCGATTTTGTAGTGGATGGAAAGCCGATCACAATGCAGATCGATGCGCTGTCGGTCAAATGGGGTGATGGCGCTGATGCTGCCCGCCAGGCTGCGATGACGCAGGGCGGTTATTCCTTCCAGTCACGCACGCGTGTTTCCTATCCGCCAGTGAAGCGCGCAGCCGCCGGCGCGATCTATTATGCTCCCTGCGCCACTCTCGTCGAGCTTGCCGTGTCGACCGGCGATGGCGAGGTGAAGCTTCTGTCACATAAAACCTGGCTCGAATGCGGCACGCAGATTGTGCCGGAACTGGTTTCCGGCCAACTTCAGGGTGGCATCGCCATGGGAATTGGCCACGCGCTTTACGAAGAGCTGCCCACCGGACCCAGTGGCCCCGGCAATGGCGAGTGGGGCCTCAGTCGTTATCATTTGCCGCGTGCTTCCGAGATCGCGGTATGGTCACAAACAGGCCATGTCCTACCGCCGGCGTCACGCACCGATGCACCAAAAGGCATGGCGGAAGTCGTCATGATCCCGATTGTTGGTGCATGCGCCAATGCCATTGCACATGCAACGGGGAAACGTTTCTATCGGTTGCCGGTGAGTGCGGCTCGGATCAAGGAGGCGCTGTAATGGAAGCCAGAATCAACTTTTCTGCCAACATCAACGGCCGGAAGGTGGGGCCGGTCGATTTGCCGGAAGATCTCATGATGATCGAATTCCTGCAGGAATATCTCAATCTGACAGGAACCCGCCTGGGCTGCGGTCAAGGCGTGTGCCGCGCCTGTACGATCATCGTCGACGACCCGCACACTGGCGCATCGACGGTTCCTGCCTGCATCACAGGCATCGCCTGGCTCAACGGCAAGACCATCCGCACCATCGAAGGCATAGCCGGATCAGATTCGAGCGGACAGATAATCCTGTCACCGATTCAGGAGGCATTCCTGAAGCATTTTTCCTTTCAGTGCGGCTATTGCACGCCCGGCTTCGTCAATTCTGCAACGGTTCTGATCGAAAAACTGGAGAAGAATCCTGTTTCTGCCGACGATGTGGAAGAGGTGATCCTCGAAGCGCTGGATTCAAATATCTGCCGCTGCACGGGTTATGTCCGCTATTATAATGCTGTCCGAGACGTAATTTTGACCATGCCGGGTCTCACTACGGGCACTCGCACCCGGAAAGTGACGGATAATGGCTAAATATATGCGCATCCTTGCATTGTTGTGCGTCTTAGGGCTCATCGTCGTGGGCTGCATGTACTGGATCGGCAGCGGTTCCTCTCCCATACCCCCGGCAACGGTAGATTTTTCCCGGCTGAGCGATGAAGAACGCGCGGTGCTGGTCGCGCAGGGCCAGAATGTCGCGCGCGCGGCTGATTGCAGCGCCTGCCATTCCGACCCCGCTGGCGGATCGGAACTGGCAGGTGGCATGCCCATTGTCACGCCGATGGGCACAATCTATGGCACCAATATCAGCGCTTCAGTAGAATATGGCATCGGCACATGGACCTCAGACGATCTCTATCGCGCCCTGGCATACGGAATGGCGCCCGGTCGCCGCAATCTCTATCCGGCAATGCCTTATACGAGTTATCATCGGATCACACGTGCCGATAGCGATGCGCTTTTTGCCTGGCTGATGGCGCAACCGGCCGTCGAGAAGCCCAATCAGGCTAATTCAATGATGTTTCCCTTTAATATTCGTCCAGCGATTGCGCTCTGGAATGCGCTGGAGCGTCCTGCGGTAGAGCCTTTCGATAAAAGCGAAGCAGCGAACGCGCCTTTTGCCCGGGGCAAATATCTCGTCGATGTTCTGGGGCATTGCGGCGAGTGCCATACGCCGCGCAGCCTTACCTTTGCACTGCGTGCGGACGGATATCTCAAAGGGAATGTGATTGAGGGGGCTTATGCACCGGATTTGACGGCGGCGGCCCTGACTGATCGTGGCTGGACGAAAAACGACCTTCTCCGGTTTTTCAGCCATGGCCTGTCGCCACAGGGCGTAATGACGTTCCGTATGTTCCCGGTGCTGAAGCATTCCACCGCGCATCTCGACGATGCAGATTTGCAGGCAATCTCGGCCTATCTCACACAGGATCGACCAATGCCGGGGCCGCGGATAAAGGAGCCGGTCGGAGTGCCTAACCGCGCGGGCGAGCAGCTCTATGTCGGGCTTTGCGCTGGGTGTCATGGCATTGCAGGGGAAGGGCAGCCGCATTCTTCCGTACCGCTCAATATCAATACGACCGCTATGTTTGATGACCCGATCACGCTTGTCCGCGTCATTAATGAAGGTGTGCAGGAGCGCAATCTGGCTCGTGGCGAGCGCATGCAGACCATGCCTGGCTTCGCCGACCGTCTTGATAACCGGCAGATGGCCGATCTGGTGAATTATCTCAGGCAGCGTTGGGGCGGACGGGCAGGCGATGTCACACCGTCGGATATTGAGGACGATCTAAAGTTAATCCAGCACGGGGGATGATAAAGCGTGGCGCCATGGCGCTCACCCGCTAGAAAGATATACTCATGAACGCAAACAATACAGAATTGGACGGAAGCGACGGTGCGATACATCCCGCTCTGATTGACCCATGGCAGGCCGCGCTCAATATGAGCGAGGGCACGGTCATCGCTGTATTGACGGCGACCCATGGTTCTGCATACCGCAATCTGGGGGCTGCGATGGCCATCGCTCCAGACAATCGATGGGTAGGCGCGGTAACGTCCGGCTGTGTTGAAGCAGATATTGCGCTGCATGCCTGCGATGTGCGTTCGACTGGCCGGTCGAAGCGTCTTCGCTATGGAGTGGACAGCCCTTATTTCGATATACGCCTGCCCTGTGGAGGCGCAATCGAGATCATGCTTTTTCCGTTGAGGGATCGCCTGGTGTTGCAGGCCCTGGCGGAGCGCCGACGAAAGCGCTTATCGGCATTCCTGCGTGTGTCGCCGGATGGCAGGCTCTCGCTCGGCCGACACGATGCACCGGCCAGCGGCGATGGAAGCTTCATCATACCGTTTTATCCGCAGACGCGGTTTGTCATTCTCGGGGCTGGTCCGGAAGCTTTGGTCTTTACACAGATGATAGCAAGTCTGGGGCGCAGTCACGTTCTGCTCAGTCATGATCAGACCACGCTTCGCTCTACGGGCATTCTGGGAATCACCAGCCAATCGCTGACACGGCTTTCCGATCTTCGCTTGGTGCCGATGGACGCGAACACAGCCGTGACGCTCTTCTACCACGATCATGATCACGAACCGGAGATATTGCGCCATGTACTTGCGAGCGATGCTTTCTACATCGGGGCTCAGGGGAGTGCCAGGGCACATCGTACCCGCTTGAACCGCCTCGAAGTGCTTGGCGTTTCGGAGCAGGATCGAAAACGCGTGCGTGGCCCGATTGGCATGATCCCCTCGACACGCGATCCACAGGCACTTGCTGCTTCCGTGCTGGCCGAAATTACCCAAGAGGAAGCGCGACGGGCAAATCCGGTTCCGGCAACGCCGGTAGAGGTGGGCTGATCATGCGGGCTGTGGGCGTATTGCTGGCAGCGGGTGCTTCACGCCGCTTTGGTCCTGACGACAAACTTCTCGCGCCTTACAGGCAGGAGCCTCTAGTGACTGTCGCAGCACAGGCGCTTTTAGCCGCCGGCTGCGACGCCTGTACCGCAGTTGTTTCTTCGCGTGGCGTTGCTGCTATTTTGCCCGAAAAAATGCAGCCGCTGTTCATACCTGCTGGCTTGCCTATGGCGGCATCGTTTCAGCATGCCTTGGCATATGCCCGCAGTGCATATGCGGACAAGCTTCTCGTCTGCTTGGGTGACATGCCAAATGTCTCGCCCGATCACCTGCGCCGTCTGATAAAACAGAGCCAATCCACTTGCTCTGCACTCGGACAGGCGCGAATGCCGCCGGTGATGCTTGTTGCAGCTGATTACGCAGATGCGGAAAAGGCAGCGCATGGGGATCAGGGCGCGCGCCTACTGCTCGGCCAGCTGGATTCCATGATGAAGCTCTCAGAGCGCGAAGCGTTGGATGTCGATTTTGTTGACGATCTAACACACGGTGAAGCTGGTCCAGATTGGATATAGTCAGGCGGTTAAATCCGCGGATCAGACTATGCCTCTGCATAACGCACATGTTCGACATGGACTTGCTTCGGTCCTCTGATCCCGCCGGATAGCGGAACTTCGAGTATGCACAGATCAGTATACGATTGAGAGCGCAGCACCAAGGGCAACATCCGGCACACTCTAAAGGCAATGCCGGTTTGACGAATTGTGAAAACTGTTTCACTCTTTCAAAGATCGGGAGGACAACATGAACAGAAACATAGTTTCAATTGTCGCGATGGCTGTCCTGCTATCGGGCTGCGGTGTTAGTGCTTCGACATATGCGACAGGTCAGCAGGCGTTGAGCGGCAGCCCGGCGCTGCGGAGCGATTTCATCAAAACCTGCACTCAAAGGATCCGCAGTAAACCGCTGAAAACCAGGCAGGGGATTGCCAAGGTCGCCAATACCTCCGTGTCCGCTGCTCCGCGCGTTTATTGCTCACGGCTGACAAAAGGCATCGCATCAGGGCGGCTGACCCATGCAGATATGAACGCTGCATCGAGAGGGCAGGTTACGCCGAATATTGTGAAGGTGGTGCAGGGCAGGTAGGCGAAGCGGAAAACGCTTTAAAACCGATAGCCCAAGCGAAAACCGGCAGCTTCCGCGCCGTTGTTCTCCTTGCAGATATTGGCATTGGAAAAATGATCAGCATATAGCTGGGCCGTCCAGTTTTCATTGAAGTCGTAGCCAAGCCCGACGCCCAGATGAAACAGCACGCGACAGCCGAGAGCCTTGTATCCGTCTGGATCGTGAAGTTCGCTGGCTGTTGTTACCGCCCCGCCGAAACTGGTTGTCAGATACAACTTTTCGTAAATTCGGAAATCCCAGTTTAGACCGCCATATACGAAGTGCACCGGATCGTCGGCGATGGCAGCATCGAATCCGATATACGGTCGAGGTGACCCGATGGAGCTCAGCATATCAGGGGATCTGAAAAGAAACTCGCCATTGATGACGGCGCCGTCGTAGTCTTTGGTTGTGAACAGGCCGGTATCGTAGGAAAGAACGCCAAACCGGATTTCGTTATATTGCGAGTGAATGCCGGTCTCGCCAAAGTAACCGGTGTCATGTAACCCAATGTTTTCGGCTATCGCCAGATGAGGTGTGGTAAGAGGGGCGATGGCTGCCAGTATAGCGATTATAGTTTTTCGCCAAACACAAAGGGCCATTACACTCCTCCCGATAGGTTGATTCGTGACCAATGATGTCAGAATCGAGGATTAGTGAAAACGAATTTATAGTTACTGAATTGTTAACAGGTCGCTTGCTCCGATTTGCGTTCAGGGAATCAAAGCAGCTTTGGGGGGATTTTTTCATCGAGCAACTTGTTTTGAACACATTGCCATCCTATACGACTGACATCGGCAATGCTTAAGAGCGCTGGAACGCGTCTGTCGCTCGCTATTGCCCTCATCGTTGATGCTTTTGACCACGGATGTACTGGCACTGGCAGGTAAATGATGATCAGGAAGGTCGGTGCATTTTTGCCCCGGCCTTTTTTGTTGTTTTGAGATCAGGAATTCTGAAGGAAATCAGTTTGTTGGGCTGATTTTCTGATGCTGGTTCGCGGACCAGATGCGGATAGAACGAACCCCTGAACGGCTCTGGCGTTTCAGTCAAAGCCAGAACCGTTCGCGAAAACGGCAACTAATTGCCGGACGGAACGGGGCAAGACATATCGCCCTCAGGGCAGTTGAGATAATTGTCGAGTTGTTTGTTTCTATCGGACGTAAGCGACGCCTTACAGTTCGCAATCAGCATCGGCTGTATGCTTCCACCGTCACTTGCAGACGAGGAGAATGCGCATTCTGCATCTCTGAACTTGAGCCATGCTCGCTGGGATGCAGCCAGAAGCTTCTTTGCGTCCGGAGTATCAGCCAAGCGCCTCTGGATGCTTTTATAGTTTGCATTCAGTTTCTTATCGGCGGCTGAGAATTCGCCATCAGCGCACTGGTTCATCGTTGCCTGATCTTGTGCATTCTCGCATTTACTGGCGGCAAAAGTGGGCGCTGATAGCATCATCATGCCCAAACTCATAATCGCAATCTTGCTCATAACTGTCTCCCTGATTTACCGATCAGGAATTGAAGCTTGAGTCTCGCGCTGAAGCAAGAGCGCTTCCGAACGTCATTTCAGGCAGAGATTCAGGTTGGGTATAGAGCAGGGGTGTTCAGCGCCCTCGGGCGACATGAATTGAGGGAGCCCAGATTATTGGTTTCTCCGATCGAACTGTAGAATACAGCTTGGCATCAGAGGCTTCCAAATATGTGCGTGGTCGTTCATTTCGCCCTTTTCATGATATCCCGAATATAGTCTCGCAAGGCAGTCGGACCGCGCTCGGGATTGTCCGGTTTCTCGCTATCGCCATCCACAAGGGTTCTTGTCATGCAGGTATAAGACTGTGCAGCTGCCTTCGAAAAACCGAACTGCATGAAAGTTGGTTCCCACGCTTCGCGAGGTACGGTTGTAACCTCAACAGCTTTGTCGAGCGCTTCGGAGAATGCGTCGGCTACATCGCGCGGTGTGTAATGCTCAGGCCCCTCGACACACCGCAGGCTGGTGTCATTGACAGGTTCCAGCAGACGATGCGCGGCCGCCTCGCCCAAGTCTTGTGGCGCGACCATTGGAAGGGCCATATCGGTTGGAATGAAGCTCAACAGCTTGCCGCTGTCACGAACGGTATCGAGCATTCCGCCCCAGTTGCTCATGTAGTAAGCTCCGCGGTTGATCGCGGCGGGAATGGATTGTGCCTTAAGTAACTGTTCAAACTCGTAAAGTACGGATAGGTCGCCACATCGTTCGCCAGGGTGTGCTCCGTAGGTCGATGCGGCAACAACCTTCTCCAGACCCGACCCGTCCAGGGCTTTTACGATTGCCGCGACATTGGCGCGCTCTTCAGCATCCGTGTCTCCGGAAGGGGCTGCTGGCGGGTTCAACAGAAACGCACGCTTGCCGGTACGGAATACCTCTCGCAGTCGGGCAACGTCACGAATGTCAACGACCGCAATACGCGCACCGGCCGCTTTCAGACCCGATCCGTGGTCGATATCGCGCGTGATGATTGTGACAGGTTCACCTCGCTTGAGCAAAGCACGCGCCACCGCCGAGCCTACCTGCCCTGTTCCTCCGAGTATAATGTGCATCCCACCTCACCTTCATTGTTAACGTTTGTTCGTACCTGACATGTAATCCGATAGCTACAGAACAGCGTGGCTGATCTTGACACCACGCTGTCAGGATCACACACGCCACCTTACGTGTCTGTGATGTTACCGCGGCGCCTTTCTATGTTCTTATTTTGTTCACGGCGATAAAAGAGTCAAGCATGTTGCATTCCATGTTGAATGGATTCACCCAAAGCCGTTGACCAGCAACGATGCGGATTCCGTCGAACCTAACCTCTATGCCATGGGGTTGAAGTTTCTGCGCCACAAAATCGACGTCGTCATCTGGTGTCGGCGCAATAAATAACGCTTGTTGATGTAATAAGTTGTAAGCGCTACTTCCCTCATAGGGTCTTCTCAGCTCGGAGGGGGGTGCGGATGCCAGCGAGTTACGTTTGGAAGCGCACGGCTACAGTCGTAGTGATTGCGGCAGTCATATCGATATCGTTGTCGACGGGGATACGCATCGTAATTGGAGCGCGATCTGATACGGTGACAATCTTAGTTATTTCAGATGTCGTTAAGTGACAGAAAAATCGTTAGAGTCTTTTTGATGTCGACCCAACTGTCGAGAACTACCATCACCATTTAGGGGCCTCGGCCGCGTTTCTATCGGGGGCTACCGAAGGGGTTTTTTCATAATTAGCGGTCCATCGGATTGTGGCGCTACATACCGCATCACGACACGGACCGTCCTTGATCTGACGGGGGTATTACTCGCGCATTCAATAATCGCCTGTTGTGCATTAATTGCGAATTGCTGGCCAGCTTTACGAACGGGCTGATACTCGATGGTGACGATCCGCACCAGCTTGCCTTCCGCATCATAAGTAACTTCGAAAGTCGCGGAAGCGCGTTGGTAATCAATAGATTCCGGCAGTTTCCAACACTTGGCTGCCAAATCTGTGATTAGTTGTGCGTTGTTCGCTGCGGCAGGAAAAATCCCCGACAAAACTAAAATCACACTTACGACGCAGAATCTGAACATCCATCTCCCTTACACGTTCAGATGGTCTTTGTCGTGATTGTATTGGCAGTAATTGAATTAGGAAAGTGTCAGTTAGGTCGACCTCGGACGTTCATAACGTCTCGACTTGCTCGTTCAAGATTGGACGCCGCCCACTGAGGTGATTTTTTCTTTGCCGAAAGAAGGTCCGGCCAATGTTGACTGGAGCCGGGGCTGCGGCACTAGAGGTGGTTATGGGAGATGGCGTCAACGCACCTCGAGGACTTCACCAGAGCGACGATCGATAACTACGCGCATATCATTATCGCGACGGTCTATGCCCCGGACGACATAAACGTTTCGGCGTCGTGAAACGCTCTCGACTTCATCCATTCCTTCACTTCGCGCAATTCTCGCCGCACGACGTTCACTGATTCCATCACGGTAATCGCGACGATCACGGTCTACCTGACGGTTCCCATCTGGGTTTACTTGAATCCCATCCGGGCCGATCTCGATGCTTTGCGCATGCGCAGGCACGGAGGAAGCAAGCGCCGACATGATGACCACTATTACTGCCGAAAATTTGTACATGGCACCTATTCCATTCTTATTTTCGCGCCCGCCGCTGAAATGAACGAGTTAATTCGCTGACGGTTCCCGGTATTGCGGTCAACTCTCCTGACGTTCCGAACATTCCGTGATTGCTGAGATTCCAGTCCGTAGATGGTTAGGACAACGTCCATGCGGGCAATCGAAAGCGCGGCGCATCGACGGGCTTACTGAACGTCTCGATAATATCATGCAGACGACGGCGGCGAGAATACGACAGTAGTGGCCCATGGTCACTACTGTACCCCTCCGACGATTGCTCTCATAAGCCCTTATTGAGCCTGAACTTCATTTGGCTGCGGCTGCGAAGCATCTGCGGGATCGGGTTGTGGAGGTGTAGTTGCAGGCTCTTCCGAAAGAACTTCGTTTGTCTTGGCTTTGATTTCTTCTGCGGTTTGCTGGCTGATTAACCCTTGCGACGCGGCGAAGCCTACAACAACTGCAATGATTACACCGACGAGGGCGGCTTTGAGCTTCGGTGACATAGGTGGCTCTCCTGCCAAAATGATTCATGCCCCACCCGCTCATCATGTTGAATTCTAGTACACAGAGATACGATAAAATTCAATGCTCGCTTATATTCTCTGAGTGCGTTTGCTGACCGATTGCCATGTGCTTCATACGGCCGAAAACGCGGGCGAGGGGTTGGCACAGCCTGTTGAGGGACGCGTGCCGGTTGTGTAGAATTGTGGGAATATATTATTTCTTTTCCGATCACTGAGGCGAATTGCTAGACGAATGGGTGCGCTCTCCAGGAGTTCCAATCGCGCTGCGGGCTCATCGAGAGCACAATCGCATAGCCTTAACTCTAGGCCGTAACGTGGCGATGATCGGTCGATATGCTTTCGACATTGTGCCAGCTTGTCGTTGACCGCATGGACTAAGCGGCCCGCTAGTTGGGCCGCTTAGTCCAGTTTATCCCTTACTATAGCGCAGCAATACGCTCCATCTCCAGACGCTTTTCACGGAGCCGTGCAGTTTTCTTCTCGCGTTCTTTTCTTTCTGCCGAAAGAAGCTCACGCGCAATACGGTCAGCGCGTTCCATCGGCGTCTCTTTTTTCTCTGTGTTATTTCTAGACATATAAAACTACACTCCATCTTTTAATTATATATAAGGAATACTTATAAAAATTCAAGGAATTGGTATTCTGGCGTCTTTTTTTTCTTGACATCTCGTTTCGAAATCCATTTTCTTTTCCTCATCGGACCACCAATCCGCGCCGCTAATTACGGCTACCAATCCAAACACGAGGAGACTGTGTGTCCACGACAGACTGGGCGCAGGAGTCTCGCCTTATAGTGCCATCCTAAACCGTCATTGCCACCGACGGCGGCAGCACGAGCTACCACGTGCTACCGGCCTGCGGGACCGAGTTTAAATGCATGTCACATGCGCTCGGAAGCATCTTCAAGGCTGACATTGGTTTGAGGAGAAAGGCGCAGCAAGCCGAATGTAAGATCTGAATAAGATCATCTATTTTGCGGAGAGGCTTAAGTACGTAGAATTGGCTCGGATTGGCTGAGAGGTGCGCTCTGGAAGCGAAGACAGAACAAGGTCGATAATGATACACACTAAGCTGAGATATCTACGCAAGAAAGCAAATAAAAGATTACAGGATGTTGCTGGGGCTACTGATCTTTCACCAGGATATCTGAGTCAGATTGAAACAGGAAAAGCAGAGCCGTCGATTTCTCAACTGCGTAGATTAGCTGCCTTTTACGGTGTAGGTGTCGTATACTTTTTTGAATCCGCTGGAGACGATCAGATATTGGTAAAAGCGGGCGAGCGACCAAAGTTCGGTCGGCCAGACTCGCCGCTTGTTTACGAATTATTGCGAAATAGCATTCCTGGAATAGACTTACAGGCGGCAATTATAAAAATTGCTCCTTATTATGAGGAGCCACAAGGCCTTTTTGTTACATGCCAGAGCGAAGAGTTTATCTATGTGCTGTCTGGAGTGCTGGGGTTTGAGTATAATGGTCAAATGTACTTTGCAGAAAAGGGTGATTCAATCTGCTATAGAGCTAGTTTGCCTTACAGACTATTTAATCCGACTGCGGATATTACCGAGATTCTCGGTATAGGCGCGCCGTCCGCGTTATGATGCTTATATCCCGCTGTCAGGATATGCCTGACAGCGGGTAGGCTGGACGACATTTTAGGACGCCTGCCTTAACGGAGGCGTGGGCCTTTTGATGAATTTAACATAAAATACGGGTACTATGTAGAGAATACCTACGTATGCCGCGACGGTTGTGACAACGTTTACCAGCACTGAAAACGAACTGATCCCGCTGGCGAAATAGGCCAGTGCTGCGGTGATCGTAATCACCCATTTGTACGCCCCTGTCCGCTCCTTTACAAACACATTGGTAACTGACCAGATCAATGGCGCAGTAGTCGTATAGAGCGCCGCGACTAAGACGATCCCGTAAACCCCACCCAAGATGGGGCTGATCTGAGCTCCCAAATGCAGGTTGGGAACCTCTACCCCATCAAGTATTGTGATGTTTGACATAAACGCAAGCAACATCACAATGCAGGAGGCAACATACAATGACGCGCCAATGATAACGCTTGTCGTTAGCTGTTTAGTCGTTGCAGGGTTTGTGGTCGCGATTCCAGACAAGTAAGATGCTTGAAAGAGAATGCAGTAAGAGAAATACATTATTGCTGCCCAAAGCCAATTACTGGTGGGCTTCAACATGTCGGTCGCCTGAATATATTCGTTACCTGCTTCCAAGCCATCGGACCCGCTGAGTGCGGCAATCAGCGCAATAAGCATGACGAATACGATGATGCAGGGACCTAAGCCGCCAATTACGTCTACCATCTTCCTCATCCCCATTAGTCCGGTTATGAGCACCAAAACGGTCATTATAATACGGCCTACTTCGTTTCCGACGCTGAAGTATTGCGAGAACGCCGCACCTGCCCCTGCGATCATCAGGCTCGCCATGCAGAAAAGATATGCGATCGAAAACATGAAAAGCGCATTGCCCAAGTACTTTCCGCAGTAGAAAATATAAACTTGGTGGAGAGATTTAAGTTGAAAGTCCCGTGAATCTTTAACAATAAAAACCGCATATGAGCCCCATAATGCAGCGCTTACCAATATGCCAAGTATCCCAATGTAGCCGAACGATGTGAAATACTGCATTATTTCTTGTCCGCTACCAAAGCCTGAGCCTGATAGGTAAGCAAGGTATGCGCCAGATAAGATAAAAACAGTTATAAAGCCGCTTCTTTGCACTATATTCTCCCATAATTCTTTTGTAGATGATAGAGTGGCGGCGTTTTAAATGATCGTGTCGATGACCTTAGCCCAACCATTTTCCGTGGACGCGAGAAAATCTGTTACAGAATAACCGCCGCCCAGCACTTTGAGAGGGGCGAAATCGCCAATGGGGTCGGTTGGGGAGCTGTTCACCGTGACCTTTACGCTGGCTTGGATATTCGAGAGGGTTTTGCAGGTAGACGAGTTGTCTCGAGCTGTGACGCGCTGCGAAAATATTCCGGGACCATCGGGGTTTGGAATTGTGAGTAGATTTAGGTGCGGGTATATCGTGTGCAGTTGAGGGACATCGGTTATGGGGTCTGCGCAATCTAGTTCAATGTCGATCAGCTTGACGCCTCGCCTGGTGGCCGTCCCTCGAATAATGTTTTCGGACCGTTCCAAGGTCATTTGGCCAAACTTCTTCGGGTAGCCCCAATAGCGGCCAGTTTCGATTGCAGCGTCGTCATCTTCCCATTCATACATATAGTAGCCACCAAAAGTGTCTTTGTATTTTACGGTGAAGATAATTCCAGCATCCATGTAAGGTAGTTCAGAACTTTCGCTGAAGTCATTAACATAGATCATGCATAGATTATTTACGTACTCGAACGGAGTGGGCGACAAATGGCGACGCAAAGTTTCTTCTTTAACTTCGCAAATCGCATAAACAGTCCGGCTGTTCTTGCAGCTGTATGGAAGTATCGGATCCGGCACCAAGGGGGCTTGAACCGGCATGTTGTTCCCGCTTTTCATCATTAGATACTTGCTCCATATTTTTACTCAAGCTAAATAAATAATCATTTTTTTTGAAATGGCAAAAAGATTCTGGTGGTTTCGTTATAAAGCGAGAAAAGGGCACGTCTACGTTACCGGATGACGATCCGTTTCCGTCCGCCTGCACTGAACGGCTTGCCGCCATGGCGACGCATAAAAGCGCTCATATGCCGTGCGGTCGCGTAACTAAACATGCAAAATCTATTTCGGCCTTTCGCGCCATGTGGTGACGCGTGTGTACGCCGAGGCGGCAGCGTCCCTGTGAACTTCGCGATGTGCAAACTTCAAAGCGTATGCCTCGGGTAATTGGATGAAAAACAGAACGAATTGCCACACCCGAAAAAGTGTGGTGGAACACCGGGTGAACACCTTGCCACGCCGCAAAAATAATTTGTTTTAATTCAATATGTTATCTGGAGATTGGGAAACGATTGGAGGCCTCGCCCGGAATCGAACCGGGGTGCAAGGATTTGCAGTCCTCTGCGTAACCACTCCGCCACGAGGCCTTCCTGAGAGAGGGACCCAAATCAGTCAGCAGCCTCTCTGCGCAGTTCCAATATTGATACCTGTCGGGTTCGTCAAGCCGTTAGCGGCGTTTGGAGAAAATTTCTCTAGCACTTTCACAACCTTGATCGCCCGGTCTCGGCAAAAACGCCGCATTCCTTGAAGAATGCGGCGCCTGACAACAGGGCAGGGGTTAAGGATTAGCCGTCGATTTTCCCGATAGAGAAAAACTGAGTCTCGCCGCTGCTGTCGTCCACGCCGTCATTGTCGGTCACCGCATAGGCTTCGCCAGCCTTGGTGATGGCAAAGCCTTCCAGCTTGTCGGGCATGAAACCGTTGCTCTTCTTCAGATCGGGTATGAAATCGCGTACCAGCGTTTTGCTCACCAGCGGCAGCTTCTCGCCGATCTTGGCCGGCTTCAGCTCCGCAAATGCGACTTTGTAAAGGCGTTTGTTGACGGCTTCGGCGCCAATCAGGTTGTCGCGCTCGACAATATAGAGGTTACCCTCATGCGCGGTGATTTCGGAAAGACCGACCCAGCCCTTTTCCTTGGCATCGAGTGGATAGGCGACAGCGGCCCATTCCTTCTCCTTGATACTATAGGCGAGAAGCTTGACCTGTCCCTTTTCGTCGTCGGCCCATTCGCGCTGCACGGCCATCCAGAGAGTGGCATCATCACCTTCGCCCACCCGCGTAATGCCTTCCAGGCCGAAGCGGGTCTGATGCTTGAGCACATCGGCAGGCAGGGTGATTTCCTTCTGGATGACGCCCTTGTCGTCCACGTTCAAAATAGCATGCGGCACGAGCTTGGCCTGATCGCCTTCATTGGCCAGCCAGAAACCGCCTTTGCCGTCAGTGGTGATGCCTTCAAGATCAAGCTTTTGCGCCGCATCCTTGCCGCGCCTGACGAGAAGTGAGGATGTAATCCTTGCAGGTTTCTGGCTGGCATCGATCGTATAGATTGCTGGCGCGGCATAATAGGCCGAGTCAGAAACTGCATAGAAAATGCCTTCCTTTTCTACATCGGCAACCATGCCGGAAAGCGCGCCCCAGGCGATTGGCGTCCCGTCTTCCTTGAGATCCGAAACGATGTGGGGATAGGCTGCGGGTTTATCCTGCAGCTCATAGATCATGACGTGCGACCGCGCACCGCCGTCCTCACCGAGATCGGTCTCGTTTGCGGTCACGAAGAGATTGCGCGAGGGGATGGCGAGGAGCCCCTCTGGACCGATGCCCGAGGGCAGCAACTGCACGAATTCCGGTTCTTTGCCGGTGTCCTTATAGACGCCAACCACGGAACCGCGTTCGCTGGCGACGAACAGATACCGGGTGTCGCCGAAAGTCGCGGTTTCCGCCCCCTCAATTTCCACACCCTTCTTGTTGCGCTTTTCGGGATAATGCCCGGCTGCTGCGATCTTGTGTTCCAGCGTATTATCGGATTCATGGACCAGCTTGCCGTCTTTGGAGAAGATCGAGAAACCGCGCGAGCCGCCCTTGTAATCGCCTTCATTGGCAATCGCGATACGCTCATTGTCCAGCCACTTCACAGTGTCCGGCTCACGGGCAATGCCCTTCATCTCGCCGTCAAAGCTGATCTGGCCGTCCTTCTTGGTATCGATCTTGTCGAGATCAACCTTGCCAGCCGAAAAATGCGAAATGATCTTGCCCGTGGCGGCATCCACGATGGCAATGTGGTTGTTCTCCTGAAGGGTGACCGCAATCTGGTTCTCGGAGTTGAACGAAACGAATTCCGGCTCCGGGTCATCCGGCGCGATTTCCGCAATTCCGGTGAGGTCGACCGTTTTCATCGTTTCGCAGGTGAGTTTTCCATCCTTCAGTTCAACGATTTTCAGATTGCCCGCCGGCAATTGAGGCAGTGCCCCATCGTTGAAATCTTCATCGCGTTCGTTTTCAATGGCGATGGCCAGAAACTTGCGATCCGGCGAAACAGCGACGGAGTCGGGCTGCCCGCCGAGATCGCAGCTCTGTTCGACTTTCTTCGACGCAATATCGATGATGTCGAGTCGTCCGGATGGATTCTTGTAGCTTTCCGACGTGTTGACACCGGCAAAAACCCGCTGGCCAGCCACTGCCACCGATGTCGGTTCGCCCTCGACCTTCAGGATGCCGCCTGCCTTGGGGATTGCCGGATCGGTAATGTCGATGAAACCGATGGCGCCATAGGGGCTGTCCGAATAGATCAGCGTCTTGCCGTCTTCTGAAGCGGTGATGATCTCGGAAGAGGTCGGTTTCGATTTGTCCGCGTCCTGCGGGAGATTGTCCACGACGGGAAACGACGCGATACGGTTGAAGACGGGTTCGGCGGATGCGGAAAAGGCCGCTGAGGCGGACAGCGCCGTCAGCAAGGCAAGTGTGATCGAACGTTTTTGCATGGACATCCTCGTATCGGAAAGTTGAAACCGAAACGAGCTTTGACGCCAGTTCATTTCAGGGGGATGACGCTTTTGCGAAGAAACGATGACAATGGAGAGCGTGCCGGAAGGAGTGAGGGTGGCAATAAAATAATACAACGCGTTCAGATGTTTATACTGTATTCCTTATATCTTTCTCAAGCTTCTTCGTCGCGATCCGGCGGCATTTGCGGTCGCGCCAGATTGCCTTTTGAGAAGGTATAGCCCGTTTCGACTGCTTTCAGCCCGAACTTGTTGCGCAACTGATCGATAGCGGTTTCGGCTACGGCGCGTTTGGTGGCTTGTGTGTCGACCAGATCTGGCGGATCTGCCCGGTCGCTTGTCGACAGGTCGCTGACACCGATGCCGAGCAGCCGGAACCGGGTCCCGTCCAGCTCCTTTTCCAGAAGCTGCAGTCCGTTGCGGAAGATGCGGTCTGCAAGTTGCGTGGGGTCGGCCAACTGACGATTGCGCGTGCGCAGCTTGAAGTCCTGTGTCTTGAGCTTCAAAATCACGGTTCGCCCGGCAATGCCACCTGATTTCAAACGCCGCGAGACTTTCTCCGAAAGAGCGCGCAGCACAGGCACGAGATCGTCTGCACCCGACAGGTCGGTGTTGAACGTCGTTTCCGCCGATACGCTCTTCATGTCGTGTTCGGGTTCGACCCTGCGGCTGTCCTGACCGCGCGAAAGCCGGTAGAGACGCTGGCCCATTGTACCATAGGACTTCATGAGCGAAGCTTCCTCCATGGTCTGAAGCTGCCCGATGGTGCGGATGCCGTCGCTTTGGAGCTTTGCGGCAAAAGCCTTGCCGACGCCCCAGATCATGGAAACAGGCTTGTCGCGCAGGAAATCGAGTGCCTCCGCTTCGCCGATGACCGAAAAACCGCGCGGTTTTTCGAGGTCGGAGGCCACTTTTGCAAGATACTTGCAGTATGACAGGCCGATAGAAGCGCTGATGCCTATTTCCTCTTCGACACGTTTTGAAAAGCGGGCAAGAACCACGGCTGCCGGGGCGCGGTGAAGTTTTTCGGTTCCGCTCAGGTCGAGAAAGGCTTCATCGATGGACAACGGTTCGACCAATGGTGTCAGATCGCGCATGAGCTGGCGCACCTCGCGTCCCACGCGTACATATTTTTCCATGTCGGGCTTGATGACGACAGCCTGCGGGCAGGCTTCCAGAGCCTTGAACATCGGCATGGCCGAGCGCACGCCGTGAATGCGGGCAAGGTAACAGGCCGTGGAGACAACACCACGCTTGCCGCCGCCGATGATGACCGGTTTATCGCGCAGTTCGGGATTGTCACGCTTTTCCACCGAAGCGTAAAATGCATCGCAGTCCACGTGTGCCAGCGAGAGCTTGTAAAGTTCCGGATGGCGTATCAGTCTCGGGCTTCCGCAGGCATGGCAGCGGCGCGCTGATTCTGCCTTTTGCAGCGACAGGCAATCGCGGCATAAGCCTTTTTCGGCGCTGTTTCCGGCGGAACTGTCAAACATGGTGTCCAGAGCGGTATGACGAACATAAAAGGAACATCCTTTTATAGCATCAATTTGGCCTGATGCTGCAACAGCTATCGGCGACCTGTAAGGCTTGCACTTGACATTGCGGGCAATATCACCAAGTTTAGAGTCATGAACAACCGTTTCGCATCCATACTCCATCGGGTTCAACCGATCGCGGGATAGAAACCCTCGAGGCCTGCCAAGCGCAGATGGGCACCGGGGGACGGTTAGCCGCTTGCCTATAAGCGGACGTTAATAAGCGCTTCACCTTAGAATTTAATCAAGTGTGCTTCGGGCCGTGTTCGGTACGGAGAGCTACTATCTTTCAACAGCAGTGAGCTATCGCTATGAGCGGAAAGAATCGCAAGAAGCCCAATATCGTCGTCAGCGAAGTTGACTACGAAAGATTGGTGGGTCTGGCTAATAATGTCACCGAACGTCTCGAGGAAGTGGCTGATGAACTGATGGCCGAACTCGATCGTGCCAAGGTCGTCCCGCAGAAACGTCTGCCGGAGAATGTCATCCGCATGGGGTCGCGCGTGGATTTCCGCTCGAATGACGGGCATGAACGTTCCGTCACGCTGGTCTATCCTGGCGAAGCGGACATTGCGCAGGGCAAGATTTCCATTCTGACGCCGATCGGCACGGCCTTGATCGGCCTTGCGCCGGGCCAGTCCATGTCTTGGACGGCGCGAGATGGACGTCAGCACGAACTGAGCGTCATCAATGTCTCGAACGGTGAAGAAACCGCTGCCGAGACCGCTAAGGTCATAGAGTTTTCAGCCCGCCAGCAGGCCGTGCCGTCTGCCGATGACAAGGATCCCGGGCCGAGTGCCGCCTGATCTGCATTCTCGATTAAAAAAGCCCGGTCACGATGGCCGGGCTTTTTTTACAAATGCTGATTGATACCGCCGGGAAGCAGGGCTGCGGCTTTCTCGATCGTTGCCGGATCATGCCCCGTTTCCTCGCAGAAGCGCAGCAATGTCGGCTCATGACCAAGATAGAACTGCAGGACGCCAGCCAGAAAACCGGGTTCACGCGCGGCTTGCCGGATGGAGGCAGCTTCGATGCCGGTCAGCGCCAGAAAGCGCGGAAGCAGGTCCTTGTCCTGCGCCAGCCACGCCAGCGCCTCCACGGCGAGGTTGTGCGCATCGGCTTGGCTCATGGCGGCCTTCATGTGCTTTCTCCGCTTTGCGGGCGCGGCCTCTGAACAATGCGAAACGCATTCGGATGGGCCTGCGCACCGGTATCTGTTGCCGCGTGTGTAGCGGCGCTTGCACTGTACGACAATGGAATTATTTGCCTTTCGTCAATGAAATGGGGTTAAACTACACAAAATCCTAATGGATTTCAGAGGCGGGACGTTGTCTGGCGGATAAAACGTGCAGGCCGCAAGCCGGGTAACGAGGAAGACTTAGGCCAAGGAAGTTTCGATGACGAAAAGCGTGATGATCGTCGAAGACAACGAACTTAATATGAAGTTGTTTCGCGATCTTATCGAAGCCAGCGGATATGAGACCATTCGCACGAGAAGCGGTCTGGAGGCGCTGGACCTGGCCAGGGAACATCGCCCCGACCTCATCTTGATGGATATCCAGCTTCCGGAAGTTTCTGGTCTGGAAGTTACGAAATGGCTGAAGGACGACGACGAGCTGCGGCATATTCCTGTCATTGCCGTCACCGCTTTCGCCATGAAGGGAGATGAAGAGCGCATCCGGCAGGGGGGCTGCGAAGCCTATATCTCAAAGCCAATATCGGTGCCGCGCTTCATCGAGACCATAAAATCCTATCTGGGCGACGCCTAGAAGGCACTGGGGCGAGGGGCACCATGACAGCACGAATTCTCGTCGTTGATGATGTGGATTCCAATGTGAAACTCCTCGAGGCGCGGCTTCTCAGCGAATATTATGAAGTCGTCTCAGCCTATAGCGGCTCCGAAGCCATCGAGATTTGCCTTGGCGGTCAGATCGATGTGGTCCTGCTGGATATATTGATGCCGGGCATTGACGGTTTTGAAACCTGTCGCCGACTGAAGGCGGACCCACGAACATCCAATATTCCGGTCGTCATGGTTACGTCGCTCGATAGTGCCGGAGACAAGATTCGCGGGCTGGAAGCGGGAGCCGACGATTTTCTGTCGAAGCCGGTCAGCGACCTGCAGCTCATGTCCCGCGTGAAGAGCCTGGCGCGGCTGAAAATGGTTTCCGACGAGCTTTTCGAGCGTACCGGCACTGTTGCCGAGGCCGAAGTGGAGGCATTGCTCGCCTCCAAAATGGCCGGTCAGTTCGCGGGGAACAAGGATGCCGCGCGAATCCTCGTCGTTGACGAGGATGAACTGGCAGGCACGCGCCTGCGCGCGATCTTGGGCGAGACCTATTGCGTCGATGAAGCCAATGACGCCAATGCGGCGCTTATCCGCGCCATCGAGACGGATTACGATTGCATCGTCGTTTCGGCGGCGTTTCATTCTTACGATCCGTTGCGGCTTTGCTCGCAATTGCGCACCATAGAGCGCACTCGGCTGGTTCCGATCATCCTGATCGTGCGGGAAGACGAGGGCGGGCTGGTGGTCAGGGCGCTTGAACTGGGCGTCAATGACTATCTGATGCGTCCCTTGGAGAAGCTTGAGCTTTTCGCGCGCCTGCGCACGCAGATCAAGCGCAAGTGTTATAACGACCTTCTGCGCCAAAGCCTCAATCGCACCATCACCATGGCGGTCACAGACAGCCTCACAGGGCTTCATAACCGCTGCTATCTCGACACGCATATGGCTGTGCTGCTGTCGCGCGCCACGGGCCGTGAAAGGCCCCTGTCGGTCATCATGATCGACTTCGATTACTTCAAGCACGTCAATGATCAATATGGCCATGAGGCGGGCGACGATGTCCTGCGCGAGTTTGCTTCCAGGCTTCGCAGAAGCATCCGCAGCATGGACCTGATGTGCCGTTATGGCGGGGAAGAGTTCGTGGTCGTCCTGCCGGATACGGCGCTTGATCCCGCTTCGGTCGTCGCTGAGCGCATCCGCAGCGCAGTGACGGCGACACCCTTCGCTGTCGCGAACGGCAAGCACAAGGTCAATATGACCATCAGTGTAGGAGTTGCGGGGCTGCGCTTGATGGGGGATAGCGCGGACGCTCTTTTCGCGCGCGCAGATTCTGCGCTTTATCAAGCCAAGAAGGCAGGCCGAAATCGAATCGTGCTGGCGGCAGCCTGATAGCGTTATGCAGTGTCGGCGACAGCGGTTCCGTTTAAACAGAATCCTGTACCGATAACAAAAACGCCGCCTCACGAGAGACGGCGTTTGCATTCTGACCGCCTGCAAAGGCAGCGTCAGGAAACGGATTACTTGATCTTCGTTTCCTTGAACTCGACGTGCTTGCGCGCAACCGGGTCGTACTTGGTCTTTGTCATCTTTTCCGTCATCGTGCGGCTGTTCTTCTTCGTAACGTAGAAGAAGCCGGTGTCAGCGGTCGACAAAAGCTTGATCTTGATCGTCGTAGCCTTGGCCATATCGAAATACCTGCTCTATGTGCTTGCCGGGCATAATCTCTCCGAAAACCGGGTCCCACTTTTCGGGATTATGCTCGAATGTTAGAAACCGCCAGCGATTCCGGCAATTTCATCCGGCAGCGGAAATTCGGCGCGACACTACGTATTGGTGCCGAAAAGTCAAGCCTGCTTTCTTCTCAGAAGCAGTCTTCCCGCAGCAAAGAGCGCATATGCCGCAAAAAATACTCCCAAGGTCATCGGGAATCCTTTGGGACCCAGTGCATCCATGCCTACGCCCACCGCTTGCGGGCCGGCCAGCATGCCGATTGCGTAGCAGAATACAAAGGCCGCATTGGCCGATGCAAGCTCGCGCCCGGTCAGTTCGGAGCCCAGATGCGCAAGCCCGATCGTATAGAGCCCGGCCACCACACCACCCCAAAGAAACAGTACGCCAGCCATCAGGTACCAATGCTGCATGAGGAATGGCAGCGCAATCATTCCGATGAGACCGGTCGTGGCGCAAAACAGCAAGAGCTTGCGCCTGTCTGATATGCGGTCGCTGACGATTCCAAGCGGTATCTGCATCAGCACATTGCCAAGGCCGACCATCGTCAGCAGCAATGCGGCGTCGGCTTCGGGATAGCCGACGCGTGCGCCAAACACTGGAAACAGGGCAAAGCCGCCGGTCTCCACCGCCCCGAACACGAAAACCGCCATCGTGGCGGTCGGCACCGCGAAGATGAAGGGCAAAAAGGGTACATGCTCGCCTTCCTCGAAATCAGGGCTGTCGCGCCAGGCGATCAGCACCGGAATGAGCGCGACCATGATGATTGCAAAACCGACGAAGAAGGGAAGACCGCCGGAGCTGCCGATCTTGGAAAAAAGCCATGGTCCCAGCGCGAAACCGAGCGACAGCGAGGTCGAGTATATGCCGAGCACCAGTCCGCGTTTTTCTGGCGGTGCGGAAGCGTTGATCCAGTATTCCGACAGGACGAAAAGGACCGTCAAGGCAAAATGCAGTACGATGCGCAGCGCGAACCATGTCCACAGGGGCTGGAAAAAATGAAAGCCGAGAAAGGCGCCGCCGCCGATAAGCAGCATCAGGAATATCGCCTTCACGACACCGATTCGAGCGGCGATAGGGGCAGCAAGCGGAGCGGCGACGATGGACGCCAGACCTGCGACAGCCGTATTCGCGCCGATTAGACTGGCCGAATGACCGCGGCCTTCCAATAAAACGCTAAGAAGCGGTACGCCGAGGCCTATAGCGGCGCCTACGGCGCTGATCGTCGCAATGGCGGCGGCAAGCGAGCGCCAGTGCATCTGCCCCTGTTGCAGACCTCCGCCGGGTTCTTGCGGGACAAGGTCGGCGGGCTGAATTTCTTTGTTCATAAGATCAGATCACTTCACGCACAAAACGGCCATGCCGCTTTCTGTATTGCACCACTGGCAAGGCGGCGGGCAGATCAAGCCGGGTATCGGTCAGAAGCGCCTGAGCTTCCTTCAAAATCGTTTGGGTAATGCGGGCGACGTCAAGTTTGTTGATGTCGTCGATGGGAACCCAGTCAAGATCCTCCAGTTCACCGCTTGGAGCCAGTTTCTGGTTGTGCAGTCCCGGCAGGCTATCACGAAATGCAATAAAAAACCGCGTGTCGAACCGCCGGACATAGTCGGTCGGCGTCACCGCTCGCGCGAAATAGCGCAGACTGCCCAGCGCTGGCAACAGGCCGCTTTCAAAGAATGCACACCAGTCATGATGCGACGGACGCGGGATTTCGTCCGGTGAGGCATGCGCGATGCGCAGACCCGTCTCCTCGAAAGTCTCGCGGATGGCGCAAAGACCGAGCGCACGGGTTCGACGTATGGTCGCGCGTGCGCCCATGCCGGTCAGGAGTTTCTGCGTGTCGCTGTGGCTGAGTTCACTTGCGGCGGCAATCGACCCATCGGCAGGGTCGGCACGGCCACCGGGAAAAACGAATTTCCCCGGCATGAATACGAGACTCGAATGCCGTCTGCCCATAAGAATGCGCGGCCTGGCGCCGGATCTGTCGATGAGGAGCAGGGAAGCCGCGTCACGCGGACGCAAGGCTTTTCGGGCCTTTGTCGAAGCGGATTGGGGCTGAACCGTCACGGTCATGATGCCAGTCAGGTCACGTCGCCGAATTCGCCTTCGCCCTTGCCCCCAAATCCATGCATGTAAAGTGCCCATTGCAGGCCGATGATGGCCCCTTTGATCGGCTGCAGCAAAAGCAGCGACAGAAGGACCGTCAGCGGAGCCCACATCGCCATATGCACCCACAAGGACAGACTGGTCGTCGCTTCAACGCCCATGAAAGCGCCGACCACGATGTGACCGACAACCACAATCGTCAGATAGGCCGGAAGGTCATCGGCACGCTGCTCTGTATAGTCCTCGCTGCAGACGGAGCATTGAGCCACCGGCTTCACAAATGCGCGAAACAGCTTTCCTTCACCGCAATGCGGGCAACGCCCGCGAAAACCGCGCCACATGGCTTCACCCAGCTGACGCTTGGGGTGCGCCTTTGCAGGGTTTTCGCTGCCGAAAACCTGAACATTCTGCGCGGAATTGGCCTCTAGCGTGCTCATTACCGACCTCTTTTCTTGTGATGGGGGATGCCTGATGGCTTGCCCCTTCTGCCTCGCATTGTCCGGCTTGCCTTATGATGCGACCGCGTCGACATTGGCAGAGGATGCGGTTCAGATACCATTTCAAAACGAAGCGCGCCCGCAACGGGGAGCGCTTCAACCAGCCTTACCGTAACCGTATCGCCGAGCCGGAAGCCCTTGCCGCTTCTTTCGCCTGCAATCGCATGGTTAGCTTCGTCATATAAATAGTATTCATGACCCAAAGTTGAAATGGGGACCAGCCCGTCCGCGCCATATGTCGCAAGGTTTACGAAAAGACCTGCTCTGGTAACGCCTGTGACACGCCCTTCATACTCGCTGCCCAGGTGTGCGGCGAGAAAGTGGGCGATCAGCCGGTCCACGGTTTCGCGCTCGGCCAGCATGGCACGCCGCTCAGTCGAGGAAATCAGCGCCGAGATTTCTGCAAGCTGCGCTTCCTCGTCGGTCGTCAGCCCATCCCTGCCAAGTCCCAGCGCCTTGATAAGTGCGCGATGCACGATCAGGTCGGCATAACGGCGGATCGGCGAGGTGAAATGCGCATAGCGTTTCAGATGCAGGCCAAAATGCCCGATATTGTCGGGACTGTATTCGGCCTGGCTTTGCGTACGCAGCACCACCTGATTGACCAGATCCTGATGGTCTGTGCCATCCACAGCCGCGAGAATCCGGTTGAACTGCGAAGGCTGCAACTGCGTGCCTTTTGCGAGGTTCATATCGAGCGTGCGCAAGAATTCGCGCAAGCTTTCCTGTTTTGCCAGCGCCGGTTCATCGTGAATGCGGAAGATCAGCGGCTGGTGGCGTCCTTCCAGCGTTTCGGCTGCAGCCACATTCGCCTGAATCATGAATTCTTCAATGAGCTTATGGGCATCGAGCCGTTCGGGCACGATGACCTTGTCCACCTTGCCGTCCGCGGCAAGCAGGATTTTCTTTTCAGGCAGATCGAGTTCGAGAGGCTCACGCGTGTCGCGCCCCCGCTTCAGGACCGCATAGGCGGCCCAGAGCGGCTTGAGAACGTCCTCGAGAATGGGTCCCGTCGTATCGTCCGGCGCGCCATCGATGGCGGTCTGCGCCTGACTGTAGGCCAGACGTGCTGCCGAGCGCATCATGATGCGGTGGAACTTGTGCGATTTCTTGCGTCCATCCGCAGAAAACACCATGCGTACGGCCATGGCCGGACGATCTTCCAGTCCGCGCAGCGAGCAGAGATCGTTGGAAATGCGCTCGGGCAGCATCGGCACGACCCGGTCGGGAAAATAGACCGAATTGCCGCGTTTCAGCGCTTCGCGGTCCAGTGCAGAGCCGGGGCGCACATAAGCAGCTACATCCGCGATGGCGACAATGACGATCTGGCCACCCGGATTTTCCGGATCAGCGTCCGGCATGGCATGAACGGCGTCGTCATAGTCCTTCGCATCCGCCGGATCGATTGTAATGAGCGGAATGTCACGCCAGTCTTCCCGGCCATCCAGCGTTGCAGGCGGGGCGGTTTCCGCCTCGCGGATCGCCTCGTCTGGAAAGACATGCGGAATCTCGTGCGCATGTATGGCGATCATCGAAAGCGCTTTTTCACTGTCGATGGAGCCGACTACCTGACGCACCTTGCCGTGCGGAAGCCCCTGGCGGCGCGAGGAGAGCAGTTCCACTTCGACCAGATCACCGCTTTCCGCGTTTTCGAGCAAGGCAGCATCAAGCTGCACTTCCGGCTGCTTGCGGTCGACCGGCTCCAGCCGCCATTCGCCATTGCCAAGCTTGCGCACCACGCCCAGTACGGCGCCGGCGCGATGCTCCAGCCGCTTCATCACGCGGGCGGAGTATTCCGGTCCATCCCGGTTGTCGCCACGGAAAATCTTGGCCAGCACGCGGTCGCCGACGCCGACCGCAGGACCGCCTTCGGACGTCTTGTCGAGTCGCGACCGGCGGATCAGCACGACCGGCGGCTTGCCATGCATCGCTTCATCCCATTCCGACGGGCGGGACAGCAGGCCGCCATCCTCGTCGCGGCCTGTAATGTCGAGAACGGTCACGGAGGGCAGCGAGCCGGGGCGTGAAAGCTTGCGGGCGCGCTTTTCAACCAGTCCTTCATCGGCCAGTTCGCGCAGCAGATCTTTCAGAAAAACGCGCGCATCGCCCTTGATATTGAAAGCCTTGGCCAGTTCTCGCTTGCCTGCGCGGTCGGGATTTTCCTCGATATATTTGAGGACATCCTCGCGAGTCGGCAAAAAAGCGCTAGGATCGCCCGATTGGGCTTTTACGGCACGCCGTTCGGTCCTCGCGGATCGTCCGGTATCGGGTTTGGGAAAACGGCGTGCCAATTCTTACTCCTCTGCCGCCTTGGCTTTGCTCTTCACGGAGCTCTTGGCTTTGGCGGGCGCTTTCTTTGCCGCAGGCTTCTTCGCCGCGGTCTTCTTTTCGGCACTTGCTGCCGATGCCTTGCGGGCAGGGGCTTTCTTGCCCTTTGTCGAACCGGCCTTTTCGGTAATCAGCGCAAGCGCCTCTTCCAGCGTGACACTGGCCGGGTCCTTGCCCTTCGGCAAGGTGGCATTGACCTTGCCCCAGTTGACATAGGGACCATAACGTCCGTCGCGCACGGTAATTGCACCGCCATCAGGGTGATCTCCGAGCGTGGCGAGTGCCGCGGGTGTCGAACGGCCGCGTCCCGCACCCTTCGACTGCTTGTCGGCGAGCACGGCGACAGCGCGGTTGAGTCCGACGGAGAAAACTTCCTCGGCGTTTTCCAGATTGGCGAAGGTGCCGTCATGGCTGACATAAGGTCCATAACGCCCGATGCCCGCGGAAATCATCTTGCCGGTTTCGGGATGCTGGCCGACATCGCGCGGCAGCGAAAGCAGCGCGACTGCCTTTTCATGGTCCAGCGCATCCAGCGTCCAGCCCTTCGGCAGGCTGGCGCGCTTGGCTTCCTTGCCTTCGCCGCGCTGGATATAAGGGCCAAAACGCCCGGTTCGTGCAGTGATTTCCTCGCCGGTGAACGGGTCCTTGCCGAGCGATTTCGGCTCGTCCGCCGCAGCCGCGTCGCCATTGGCCTCGCCGCCAAGCTGACGGGTGAACTTGCATTCGGGGTAGTTGGAGCAGCCGACGAATGCGCCGTAGCGGCCAAGCTTCAACGAAAGCGTGCCAGTGCCGCAGGTCGGGCAGGAGCGCGGATCGCTTCCGTCTTCACGTGCCGGGAAAGCGAGCGGAGCCAACTCTTCGTTCAGCGCATCGAGAACATTGGTAACGCGCAGTTCCTTGATGTCATCGACGGAACCGGAGAAATCTCGCCAGAAATCACGCAGCACGTCTTTCCAGGAAAGCTTGCCGTCGGAAATCAGGTCGAGCTTTTCTTCCAGATCGGCTGTGAAATCATATTCCACATAGCGCTTGAAGAAGCTTTCAAGGAACGATGTCACCAGACGGCCCTTGGCCTCCGGTATGAGCTTGCGCTTTTCTATAGTGATGTATTCACGATCACGCAGTGTGGCGAGAGTTGCGGCGTAGGTGGATGGACGTCCGATGCCGAGCTCTTCCATCTTCTTGATGAGCGACGCTTCCGAATAGCGTGGCGGCGGTTCGGTCGAATGCTGCGTTGCATCGATCTTCTCGCGTGAAAGCGTTTCACCGGAACGGATTTCCGGCAGCTTTGCGCTGTCCTCGTCGTCGTCCTCTTCCTCACGGTGATCCATATAGGCGGCGAGGAAGCCGTCGAATTTCGTCACCGAGCCGTTGGCGCGCAGCATGGCGGAGCGTGCGCCATTGATCGCTTCGATGTCGACGGTGGTGCGTTCGATGTCGGCGGGCTGCATCTGGCTGGCAATTGCCCGCTTCCAGATCAGTTCATAAAGACGTGCCTGGTCTTCATCGAGGTAGCGGCGCACTTCCTTGGGATGGCGCAAGAAATCCGTCGGGCGGATCGCTTCGTGGGCTTCCTGTGCGTTTTTCGCCTTGCTGGAATAGTAGCGCGGCTTCTCCGGCACATATTTTGCGCCGAAGCTGTTGCCGATCGCATCTCGTGCCGCCTGGATCGCCTCGGGTGCCATCTGCACACCATCGGTACGCATATAGGTGATCAGACCGGCGGTTTCGCCGCCGATGTCCACGCCTTCATAAAGACGTTGTGCCACCTGCATGGTGCGGGAGGCCGAAAAGCCGAGCTGTCCCGATGCTGCCTGTTGCAGGGTGGATGTGGTGAAGGGCGGACCTGGATTGCGCTTGGTGGGCTTTGCCTCGACGGAAACGGCCTTGAAGTTCGCGCCTTCCAGCATGGTGCGGATGGCCGTTGCCTGCTCGCCATTCTTGATGTCGAGCTTGCCGAGCCTTTTGCCGTCGAGCGCGGTCAGACGCGCGGTGAAACCGTCATTGCGCGGGGTTTGGAGAAGCGCTGCGATGTTCCAGTATTCCTCGCGGACGAAGCGTTCGATTTCCGCCTCACGGTCCGCCACCAGGCGCAGCGCCACGGACTGAACGCGGCCTGCCGAGCGCGCGCCAGGCAGCTTGCGCCACAGAACCGGTGAAAGGGTGAAGCCGACCAGATAGTCGAGTGCACGACGGGCAAGGTAGGCGTCCACCAGCGGTTCGTCGATGTCGCGCGGATTGGCGATGGCGTCGAGAATGGCTTTTTTGGTGATGGCGTTGAAAGCGACGCGCTTGACCGTCTTGCCGTTCAGCGCCTTCTTCTGGCGCAGCACTTCCAGCACGTGCCAGGAAATGGCTTCTCCTTCGCGATCCGGGTCAGTTGCGAGGAACAGATTGTCGCTGTCCTTCAGCGCCTTGACGATATCGGCCAGGCGTTTGGCAGAATTGCTGTCCACTTCCCATGACATGGCGAAGTCTTCATCCGGTCGCACCGAGCCGTCCTTGGCTGGCAGATCTCGCACATGACCGAACGAGGCCAGAACTTTATAGTTCGAGCCCAGATATTTGTTGATAGTTTTTGCCTTTGCAGGCGATTCGACAACGACAACGTTCATTAAAGCAGCCCAGATTCGCGTCCCGTAGAGGCAAAATACCTCGCCACCGCGTGAAATTAGTTGTCTTCCACATGAACAGCGGGCGGCGTTTGGTCAAGAGCGTGAGGCGAAAATTCAAGAAATACAACTATAAAGTGCGGTTGATAGTTTTAAAACTTTTGGTAGATTTTCCGTGGAGGATACATAGCGAACGGTTAGCCAAAAGGTCATTTCTGATCAGTTACGAGATTATTTGCGGGGGCAAACATGGCGCAACGCAGCGCAAGCTATTCCGAACGGTTAATTTATATTGAGCAGATGCTGGAAGAATTGGGAAAAATGGCGAAGGAAACGGATAGTCCTTTGCTCGCCTATATGATTGAAATGGCGCTACAGGAAGCGCGTGACTGCATTGATGCAACCGCAGATGGTTGATTCTGTATTTCAGGCTATTGCTCAGACGGGGCTGAGTTCACCGTCGGGAGTGAGCGCGACCTGGTTGCCGGGATAGCGCACAAGCCTTCCAGCCAGATCCAGCTCAAGCAAGATGAGCTGGATCGAGCCGGGCTCTACGCCGGTGTGCCGCACGAGCGTATCGATATCGACGGCCACTGGCCCAAGTGCATCAAGAACCCTGTCCCTTTCCCGGTCAGTGCTCATGGTCGGTATGTTCATGGCCGGCAAATGATCCGGCTCTTCATCTATCTGGTTGAGAAAGTTCGATTGCTCCGCAATGCGCACGGAAATATCCGGACGGATGAGCGACGAGAGCGTTTCGATGACGTCGTCAGGTGTCGTGACGAGCGTCGCTCCCTGCTTGAGAAGCAGATTGGTGCCGCGCGCTCGCGGATCGAGCGGCGAGCCGGGAACGGCGAACACGGTGCGGCCCATTTCGCCGGCCATTCGCGCACTGATAAGCGAGCCGGATCGTTCCGCCGCCTCCACGACGATCAGGCCGAGCGAAAGACCGGCTATAATACGATTGCGGCGGGGAAAATCCCGCGAACGCGGTTCGGCCCCGATGGGCATTTCAGTGATCAGCGCGCCGCCATGTTCGGGTATAGCGCGATAGAGCGGCAGGTTCTCTGATGGGTATGGCCTGTCCAGTCCACCCGCAAGAACTGCAACTGTTCCGCTTGTTATGCTCGCCCTGTGCGCGGCGGCGTCGATGCCGCGTGCGAGGCCGGAAATGATTGCGAAGCCCACCTCGCCGAGGCCATGTGCCAATCGCTCGGCAAAGCGCGCACCCGCGAGGGAAGCATTGCGGGAACCGACGATGGCGACCGGCGGCTTGCGGAAGATCGAAGCATCGCCTTTGACGATAACCAGCGGCGGCGGCGCTTCGCAGTTTTTGAGCTGTTGGGGATAGTCCGGCTCGCCCATGCCGACCAAGCGGGCGCCCATGCGTTCGATGGCTTCCAGTTCGCGCTCGGCATCTTCTACAGGTGTAATGCGAAGAGGGCGGGCGCTACCGCCGCGAATATTGAGTTCCGGCAGTCTCTCGATCGCATTGGAGGCCGAGCCGCAAAACAGAATCAGATCGCGGAAGGTGACTGCGCCGATATGATCGGTGCGAATAAGGCGCAGCCAATTGAGCCGCTGGTGATCAGAGAGGCGAATTCCAGTCTTTGAATTCGCGCTTTGCGTCATCCCTTGGCTCCGATTTTGCCTTCTGTGCCGTTCAGGAGCCGGGTTATATTCGCGTGATGCTTGATGAAGACGATTGCGGTCAATATTGAGAAAAGAGCCGCTATCGAATGATCGCCCCTCACATAGAGGGCAATCGGTGCGATGACGCTGGCCACGAGTGCCGACAGCGAGGAATAACGCGTCAGAAGGGCAGTGATGATCCATGCGGCGGCAAAAACCAGTGCGCCCGGCCAGGCAAGGCCGATCAGAATGCCGAGATAGGTGGCGACGCCTTTACCGCCCCTGAAGCCGATCCAGACCGGAAACAGATGGCCGATGAAAGCGCCGAAACCTGCAGCAATGGCGGCCCCTTGCCCGAAGCGTGCGGCGATTAGCACGGCTGCGGTGCCCTTGAGCATATCGAAGATGAGCGTCGCTGCGGCCAGTTTCTTGTTACCGGTTCGCAGAACATTGGTGGCGCCGATATTGCCGGAACCGATGGAGCGCACGTCGCCCAACCCGGCAAACCGGGTCAGGAGCAGGCCGAAGGGAATGGAACCAAGAATATAGCCGAAGACGAGAGTGCCCAATAGCGTCAGATTGAAGAAACCCGGTTCGGCCATATAAATTCCCCTGTGTTGTTATCAAGCCGAGTAAACGGTTGTGCCGGCGACTATAGTGCGGACGACGCGTCCTTGGAACCGGGCACTTTCAAAGCAGCTGTTCTTCGAGCGCGAATGCAGGTCTTCTTCGCGCACGACCCACGGTTCATCCAGATCGACAATGGCGAGATCGGCGCTTGCGCCCGGCTTCAGAGTGCCAGCATCGAGACCGAAAATGCGTGCCGGAGCAGTGGACAGCACTTCTACCAGACGCAGGAGCGGGATGCTCTCGTTGTGATAGAGGCGCAGCGCAGCTGCAAGCAGGGTCTCAAGACCGATAGCGCCGACTTCGGCATCCGCGAATGGCAGGCGCTTGGTATCGACATCCTGCGGATCGTGCGCGGAAACGACGATATCGATGGTGCCGTTCTTGAGCGCTTCCACCATGGCGAGCCGGTCCTGTTCGGCCCGCAGTGGCGGAGAAAGACGGAAGAAGGTGCGGAATTCACCGATGTCGTTCTCGTTGAGTGACAGGTGATTGATGGACACACCGGCCGTAACCCTGGCTCCGTAGTCCTTGGCGCGTCGCATGGCTTCAGCGGACATCGCGCAGGAAAGCTGTGCGGCGTGGTACTGGCTGTTGGTGAGGGCGGCGAGGCGCAGATCACGCTCGAGAGGAATGACTTCCGCCTCACGCGGGCTTCCGGACAGGCCGAGCCAGCTTGCGAAAAGCCCTTCGTTCATGACACCATTGGCGCCCAGATAGGGGTCGCGGGTTTCGCAGGCGATGACGGCGTTGAAATCGCGTGCATAGGTCAACGCGCGGCGCATGACCTGTGTGTTGGCGATCGTGTTGCGGCCTTCAGTGAAAGCGACGGCGCCCGCCTCGCGCAACAGGCCGAATTCGGTCATTTCCTCGCCGTGCAGGCCTTTGGTTATGGCGGCAGCGGGATGAACATTGACGATGGCCGTATCGCGTGCGGTGCGCTTGACGAATTCCACCAGCGCCACATCGTCGATGACCGGATCGGTATCCGGCATCATGATGATGGAGGTAACCCCGCCTGCAGCCGCGGCGCGGCTTGCCGAAGCGATGGTTTCGCGGTGCTCGGCCCCCGGTTCGCCGATGAAGACGCGTGAGTCGACCAGGCCTGGAAGCACGGCTTTGCCGCCGAGATCGACGATTTCCGCGCCTTCCGGCGCGCCTTGGTTGCGGGCATCCGCGCCGCTGGCGACGATCTTGCCGTCTTCGATCAGCAGGCTGCCAGCTTCATCCAGCCCGCGCGACGGATCGACGATGCGCGCATTTTCAAAGAGGATCGCGCTCATGCCCGTTCTCCATGGCTTGGATTGCGGCGGGGGTCAAGCAGGGCTTCCATAACGGCCATGCGAACGGCTACACCCATTTCCACCTGGCTCTGGATCGCGCTTTGCGGCCCGTCGGCTACGTCCGAGGCAATTTCCACGCCGCGGTTCATCGGTCCCGGATGCATGACGAGCGCGTCAGGCTTGGCATATTTGAGCTTTTCCCGGTCAAGACCGTAGAAGCGGAAATATTCGCGCACCGACGGTACGAAAGCGCCGGCCATGCGCTCGCGCTGGAGACGCAGCATCATCACGACATCGGCGTCCTTCAGACCTTCTTCCATGGTGTTGTAGACTTCAACGCTCATATCGGCGATGCCGGAAGGCAGCAGCGTGGATGGTGCGACCACGCGAACACGCGCCCCGAGTGCATTGAGCAGCAAGATGTTGGAGCGGGCGACGCGGGAGTGAAGCACATCGCCGCAGATTGCAACGGTGAGGTTTTCAATCTGCCCTTTGGCGCGACGAATGGTGAGTGCGTCGAGCAGCGCCTGTGTGGGGTGTTCATGCGCGCCATCGCCCGCATTGACGACCGAGCAGCCGACCTTTTGGGCCAGAAGGGCGGCGGCACCGGCGGAAGCATGGCGAATGACCAGAATATCCGGCTGCATGGCGTTCAGCGTCATGGCGGTATCGATCAGCGTTTCGCCCTTTTTGACCGAAGAGTTGCCGACCGACATGTTCATCACGTCCGCGCCAAGCCGTTTTCCGGCCAGCTCGAACGAGGATTGCGTTCGGGTCGATGCTTCGAAGAAGAGATTGATTTGCGTGCGACCGCGCAGCACGGACTTTTTCTTCTCGAACTGTCTTGAAACAGCGATCTCCTGATCGGCAAGATCGAGGAGGCAAAGAATGTCCAGGGGCGATAGCCCCTTGATGCCAAGCAGGTGGCGGTGAGGGAAGATCGGAGAGACAGGTTGTGATGTCATGGCAAGTCACCCGTATAGGGCCTGAGGATCGGCCCGGCAACCGTCCTTATAATGGCTTATGTGGTTTCCCAAAGAAAAACCTGTCGCTTTCTGACGACAAATTGCGCTGAGGATGGCAAAATTTTAGCAAATGCAGTGCAAGAGACATAAAGTAAGTTGATTCAAGCAATACGGACCGAGCCTTTGAAAACGCACGAAGTCACCAACCAGACGCCGCCCATGACCGGCACCAATGCTTATCTGGGCGATCCGCTTCTGATGCAGATTGCAGCTCGCTTTCCCAAGGAACTCCATACCGATCTGGAGCAGACGGGGCGGTTCGTCCTGTCGGCGGAAGCACAGGATCTGGCGCGGCTCGCCAATACGGAACTGCCGAAGCTGCGCACCCATGACCGCCAGGGCAGGCGCGCCGATCTGGTGGAATATCACCCCGCCTATCACGCGCTGATGCGCCGCTCCATCGCGCAGGGGCTGCATTGCTCCATCTGGGAAGACAACCCGCTGGAAAACGGTCGCCGCCATCAGGCCCGCGCTGCCCGTTTTTATCTGACCGCGCAGCTTGAGGCCGGGCACCTTTGTCCGCTTACCATGACCAGCGCCTCGCTTGCCGCTGTCATGTCCGCGCCCGAACTTTACAAGGAGTGGTCGCCGGCAGTTCTGTCGCGCCGGTACGATTCTTCACAGAAACCTGCCCTGACCAAGCAGGGCGTGACACTCGGCATGGGCATGACCGAGAAACAGGGCGGCACGGATGTACGCTCCAATACCACAAGCGCGAACCGCAACGAAGACGGCACCTACACGATCAGCGGGCACAAATGGTTCATGTCCGCGCCCATGTCGGATGCATTTCTGGTGCTGGCGCAGGTGGAAGAGGGGCTCTCCTGCTTCCTGTTGCCGCGCCTGACACCAGAGGGCGCCGGAAACGGCTTTTTCTTCCAGCGCCTCAAAGACAAGCTGGGCAACAAGTCCAATGCGTCATCCGAAGTCGAGTTCGATGGCGCCATCGGGCATATGATCGGAAATCCGGGCGAGGGCGTGAAGACCATTATGGATATGGTGACGCTGACGCGTCTCGATTGCGCGGTCGCCTCGGCGGGGCTGATGCGTTCCGGTCTCGCGGAAGCCGTACACCATGCCCGCCACCGTCAGGTTTCCGACAAGCCTTTGATTGAGCAGCCCTTGATGAGCCGCGTTCTGGCCGATATGGCGCTTGATGTTGCAGGCGCGACGGCGCTTTCCATGCGTCTTGCCCGTGCTTTCGACATGGCTGCGAGCGACCGCGCCGAAGCCGCTTTCGCGCGATGCATGACGCCGGTGGTGAAATACTGGGTTTGCAAGATCGCGCCAGCGCTTCTCTACGAGGCGATGGAGTGTCTAGGCGGTAACGGTTATATCGAAGAAGGCAACCTCGCCCGCGCCTATCGCGAGGCGCCCGTCAACGCGATCTGGGAAGGCTCCGGCAATGTGATGGCGCTGGACGTGGCGCGTGTCCTGTCGCGTGCACCGGCCCTTTTCGACGAGGTGCTGGGGTGGATCGGCGGGCAGCTGGGTCAGCGCGGACAAGGAACCATCGATGTTCTTCGCGCGGCTTTGCAACTGACGGAAACCGATCAGGGCGTGGCGCGCCTGTTGACCGAACAGCTCGCTTTCGCAGCCGCCGCAGCCGAACTGCGCCAGCTCGGCGCGGACGATATTGCCGATGCTTTCATCGAAACCCGTCTCGGGGGCCAATGGCGAACTACTTATGGCATGCTCGATGCGCGCCATAATGCCGGGCGGATCATCGACCAGCTTTATCCAGGGGCCTGATCTCTGTTGCGCATCAGGTGCAGGCGGTCCAGCGCTCCTTGCAGGATGAAGGCGGCGGCAGCCGAATCGATGCGTTCGGCCCGCTTGCCCCGCGAGACATCCATGCCGATCAGCGCCCGCTCGGCGGCGACCGTCGAAAGCCGCTCGTCCCAGAAAACGAAGGGCAGGTCGGTCAAGGGTTGCATGGTACGCACGAAAGCCCGCGTCGCCTGAACACGCGGACCGGAGGTGCCATCCATGTTCATCGGCAGGCCAATGACGATCACGCCCACGCGGTCGACTTCCAGCGCTTTGAGAAGCACCTGTGCGTCGATGGAGAATTTCACCCGTTTGATGACCGGGCGGGGATGGGCGAAGGAATGACCGAGGTCCGAAACCGCGAGGCCGATGGTCTTTGTTCCTAGGTCAAGTCCGGCGACGGTTTGGCCGGGCTGCAAAACGGTCGGAACTTCTTCGATTTCAACGATAGCCATTCTCTCTCACCGGGTTTTCGTGCGCATAGCTGTTGCTTTCAATTTTATGGACGTCATATCTGTTCAGACAAAACAAATCGAGCTCGAAGGAGACACTACAGTGAAAATCACCTGGCTGGGCCACGCTGCTTTCCGCGTTGAAACTGCAAAAGCGGTTATCCTCATCGATCCTTTCCTGAACGGAAACCCAGGCGCAAAAGGCATCGATTTCGGGCAAGTCACCAAAGGTGTCACTCATATTGTCCTGACCCACGGCCATGGGGATCATGTCGGCGACACCGTTGCGATTGCGAAGGAAAGCGGGGCCACTGTAATCGCCAATGCCGATCTTGCTTCGTGGCTGGGCAGCCAGGGTGTCAATAAGCTCGACCCCGGCAATACCGGTGGAACGCTGGTGCATGAAGGTTTCACCGTTACTTTCGTCAATGCCCTGCATTCTTCCGCCATGCTGACTGACAATGGCGTTTCGCAGGCGCTGGGCAATCCCAACGGACTGGTGTTTCATTTCGAGGATGCACCGACGCTCTATCACATGGGTGATACTGATATTTTCTCCGACATGGCGCTCATCAACGAACTGCATCAGCCGGAAATCGGCATCGTGCCCATCGGCGACCGTTTCACCATGGGCGGTGCGGTCGCGGCGCTCGCCTGCCAGCGCTATTTCCAGTTCAAGACTGTGCTGCCTTGCCATTATGCGTCTTTCCCGATCATCGATCAGACGGCGGAAAAGTTTATCGCAGGCATGGCCGACCATCCGGGAACGAAGGTGGTTGCCGATCCGGCTGGCACGGTTCACACCTTCTGAACAGCTTAAAATGTTGCGCTTGCACAGCCGCGCCGTTATAGCCGGTATCAAAGATACCTTCAGGGCGGCGGTGAGCCGCCCTCAATGATTATTGCGGAGAACAGGATGTCCGTCGATATTTCCACCGTCAAGCGCGTCGCGCATCTCGCGCGCATCGCCGTCAGCGAAGACGATGCCGAACGCATGACCGGAGAACTCAATGCAATTCTGGGATTTGTCGAGCAATTGAACGAAGTCGATGTGGACGGCGTAGAGCCGATGACCTCGGTTACGCCGATGGAAATGCGCATGCGCGACGACAAAGTGACAGACGGCGATATCTCCGCTGCGATCGTCGCAAACGCACCGGTTACGGAAGAGAATTTCTTCGTGGTTCCGAAGGTCGTCGAATAGACCTTTCCGCAATGCACGAAAAGCGCCCGATCAAGTGGCGCACTGACAGGATTTGACGATGAGCGAACTGACCGCACTGACTATTGCCGAAGCGCGCGACAAGCTGAAGGCCAAGGCCATCACCGCGACTGAACTGACCGACGCCTATTTGTCGGCAATCGATGCAGCCAATGAAACGATCAATGCCTATGTCACCGTGACGCCAGATCAGGCCCGCTCGATGGCCAAGGCGTCGGATGAACGCATCGCCAAGGGTGAAGCGGGCGCGCTGGAAGGCATTCCGCTGGGCATCAAGGACCTGTTCGCCACCAAGGGCGTGCATACGCAGGCCTGCTCGCATATTCTCGACGGCTTCAAGCCCGAATATGAATCGACTGTCACCGCCAATCTGTGGGCTGACGGCGCGGTCATGCTGGGCAAGCTCAACATGGACGAGTTCGCCATGGGTTCGTCCAACGAAACCTCCTATTATGGTTCGGTCAAGAACCCCTGGCGCGCCAATGGCTCCAATGCCGATCTGGTGCCGGGCGGCTCGTCGGGCGGGTCGGCTGCTGCCGTTGCGGCCCAGCTTTGCGCCGGAGCCACCGCGACCGACACCGGCGGCTCGATCCGCCAGCCAGCCGCGTTTACGGGTACCGTTGGCATCAAGCCGACCTATGGTCGCGTTTCGCGCTGGGGTACGGTTGCCTTCGCGTCTTCGCTCGATCAGGCTGGCCCGATCGCACGCGACGTGCGTGACGCCGCAATCCTTCTGAAGTCTATGGCTTCGCTCGACCTCAAGGATACCACATGCGTGGACCTGGCCGTGCCCGATTACGAAGCGGCAATCGGCAAATCGCTCAAGGGCATGAAGATCGGCATTCCGAAAGAATACCGCGTCGATGGCATGCCGGATGAAATCGAGGAATTGTGGCAGAAGGGCATCCAGTATTTGAAGGATGCCGGAGCGGAAATCGTGGATATTTCCCTGCCGCACACCAAATATGCGCTGCCCGCCTATTACATCGTGGCGCCTGCCGAAGCTTCGTCCAACCTCGCGCGTTATGACGGCGTGCGTTACGGCTTGCGCGTGCCCGGCAAGGATATTGCCGACATGTACGAACAGACCCGTGCCGCAGGCTTCGGCAAGGAAGTAAAGCGCCGCATCATGATTGGCACCTATGTGCTGTCGGCTGGCTATTACGACGCCTATTATCTGCGTGCGCAGAAGGTGCGTACGCTGATCAAGAAGGATTTCGAGGATGTGTTCGCCAAGGGCGTACACGCGATCCTGACACCCGCAACCCCATCGGCTGCTTTTGGGCTGGCCGACGAGGACCTCGCCAACGATCCGGTCAAGATGTACCTGAACGATATATTCACGGTCACGGTGAATATGGCTGGTCTGCCGGGCATTGCTGTTCCCGCAGGTGTCAACGGGCAGGGCCTGCCGCTCGGTCTCCAGCTCATCGGCCGTCCGTTCGAGGAAGAAACCCTGTTTCAGGCAGCCCATGCCATCGAGCAGGCAGCCGGGCGCTTTACCCCGACCAAGTGGTGGTAAAGACGGAACTGATCGTTCGCCGGGTATTGCATCAACCTGAAAATCGGGATCGCTTTTCGGAAAGCACGATGCAACACATGAAGAATATCGAGGGCTCCATATGCGTCCGAAAGGACGCAGAGCACTCGACGGCTGGCGAATTTGGTTCTATGGCGGCTCTTGCCGTGCGAGCATGGGCCGTCGCGGCGCATGGCATCGAATTGAGCGATGAGTGCCATCGGACACTGGAAGAAAAATTCCTCCGCGATATTCGTGGGAATGTCGACGGTGTTCTTGTAGCGGCAATTGACGGCACGATATGCGGCTGGGGCGCATGCGTTCCCGACACAAATTATATCTCGGATCTCTGGATTGATCCGCCCTGTCACAGGCTGGGCATCGGACGCCGGATACTCGACGCGCTGATGACCCAAATTCTGCTCGGCGGCTTTGATGAAGCGTGCATCGGCACCCATGCCGATAATCATCCGGCAATCAGCCTTTACGAGAAAACCGGCTTCAGCATCGACTGGCGTGGTGACGAATGGTCGGAAAGTTTCGGCCGGACCGTCGAGAAAGTGCGCATGTCCGCCAGGTTGTAAATCGGACTTCTCTCAAGCCGGACTGTTGCCGGAACAGTAAATGCGCCTACCTATCTCTGAGGAACAATACTTTTTGAGGAGGGCACTCATGTGGATCTTGCTGACCGATGTGAGCGGGGAAAAGGTGGCGGTCAATTTCAACCACGTTCTTTCCTACAATGTTTATGGAACAGGGACACGCATTGTGACCCTGAGCACGGATCTGACATTTTTCGTCAAGGAATCTATTGATGAAATCGAAACCAAGCTCGGTATCGAGATGAAAAGCTGAAAATTGTTCAGTTATAATGATTTATAGGCTTTACTTAAAGACATAAACGGCAGGGTGTGAGACTGCCGTTTCTCATATCACGCAGGATCAGATGTCGAGCTCTTCCACGAAGGCGGCGCGGTCCTGAATGAAGCGGAAGCGCGCTTCCGGTTTCGTGCCCATCAGTTCATCCACCGTATTGCGGGTTTCGTCGATATAGTCCTCGTCCACCTGCACGCGCAGCAATGTGCGCTTTTTGGGGTCCATCGTCGTTTCCTTGAGCTGTTCGGCCCGCATTTCGCCAAGACCCTTGAAACGTCCGATTTCCACCTTGCCACGCCCGGTGAACATGGTGCGTAAAAGCTCGTCCTTATGGGCGTCATCGCGGGCATAGGCAACTTTACCACCCTGGCTGAGGCGGAATAGCGGAGGCACTGCCAGATAAAGGTGGCCGTTCCGGATGAGATCCGGCATTTCCTGATAGAAGAAGGTTATGAGCAGCGACGCAATATGCGCGCCGTCGACATCGGCGTCGGTCATGACGATGACGCGATCATAGCGCAGATCGTCTTCACGATAATTCTTGCGCGTGCCGCTGCCAAGCGCCTGAACAAGATCGGCAATTTGCTGGTTTGCCGTCAGTTTTTCACGACCGGCGCTCGCCACGTTGAGGATTTTTCCGCGCAGCGGCAGGATTGCCTGCGTGGCGCGGTTGCGCGCCTGCTTGGCGGAGCCGCCAGCCGAGTCACCCTCGACGATGAACAGTTCCGCACCCGCTGCCGCATTCTGCGTGCAGTCGGCCAGCTTTCCGGGCAGGCGCAGCTTGCGCGTCGCGCTTTTGCGGACGGTTTCCTTTTCCTGGCGGCGGCGCAGCCGTTCTTCCGCACGATCGACCACCCAGTCGAGCAGGCGCGATGCTTCTTGCGGGGAGGCGGCAAGCCAGTGGTCGAACGGGTCGCGGATCGCATTTTCCACGATGCGCTGCGCCTCGACGGTCGCGAGCTTGTCCTTGGTCTGGCCGACGAATTCCGGCTCGCGGATAAAGACCGACAGCATGGCTGCTGCAGAAATCATCACATCGTCTGTTGTGATGATGGAGGCGCGCTTGTTGTTGGTCAGTTCCGCATAGGCCTTGAGGCCGCGTGTGAGCGCGATGCGCAGGCCCGCCTCGTGCGTGCCGCCATCGCCCGTCGGGATCGTATTACAATATGAATGGACGAAACTGTCGCCGCCATACCACGACACCGCCCATTCAACGGCGCCATGTCCGCCTTGTTTCTCGGTTTTGCCTGCGAATATCTCGCGGGTGACCTGATGCTCCTTGCCCAGCGATGCGCTGAGATAGTCCTTAAGGCCGCCGGGGAAGTGAAAAACGGCCTTTTCCGGCGTTTCCTTCTTCGGGTCGAGCAGGGATGGATCACAGTTCCAGCGGATTTCCACGCCGCCGAACAGATAGGCTTTCGAGCGCGCCATGCGGTAAAGCCGGTGCGGGTCGAACTGGGCATTCTTGCCGAAGATTTCGGGATCGGGATGAAAGCGGACTCGAGTGCCGCGGCGGTTGTGCACTTCACCCACATCTTCCAGTCCTCCCTGCGGAATGCCGCGTGAGAAGCACTGGCGGTAGAGGCGACGATTGCGCGCTACTTCCACTTCAAGCATATCGGAGAGCGCGTTGACCACAGATACGCCGACACCGTGCAGGCCGCCGGACGTTTCATAGGCCTTGCCGTCGAATTTGCCGCCCGCATGCAGCTTGGTCATGATGACCTCGAGCGTGGATTTTCCGGGTACTTGCGGATGCTCGTCCACGGGAATGCCGCGGCCATTGTCGGAAACCGTCACGAAACCGTCGACGTCGACGCCGACCTCGATGAAATTGGCGTGGCCCGCCACCGCTTCGTCCATCGAATTGTCGATGACCTCGGCGAAGAGGTGGTGCAGTGCCTTTTCATCGGTGCCGCCGATATACATGCCGGGACGCAGGCGAACAGGCTCCAGGCCTTCCAAAACGCGGATGGACGAGGCGTTGTAATCGTCTCCGCCGCTGGCGATCGGAGGCGACTTTGTAGCGACGGGCGCGGGTTTCAGCACGGATGGCAATGGCGTCACTGCCGGCTGAGCGACGGGCTTCGGCGCGGCGCTTACGCCGGATTTCCGTTCCGTCTGCCGCTCCCGGGCGTTGCTTACAACTCTTGAGAAGAGATCGTTGCTGTCGTCCATCTGTGCCCGAAAAGCTTTCTGTCTGAACTTCTGGACGGTCCGTGTGGGTCGACACCCGACGCGGGCCGCAAAAAATATCTTGCCTGCGAATCACCCGAATAATGCCATGTGCGAGCACGAAAGGCGACTGAAGTTCGCCTTACGTTCCGCTTTCGCACGGCTTTATCAAAGGATTTTGCTCACGGCGCGACCGATTTGCACCAGAAAGAAGGCGAAAGTCAAACAACCTGCTGTTTCTTACGGGCAGAGGATGGAAAGAGGCGGGGCATTGGCCTACAGCGTGGGACCTACAGCGTGGAGTGTAATCGCCCGGATCTTGGGGAGCGGAAAATGCAGGCAAACAGCACGGGCGGGATGGACGCGCATGTGAAGGGCATGGCCATCATGGTGGCTTCGGTCCTGCTGCTGCCACTGATGGACGCCATTGGCAAATGGCTTGCCATGGTGGACAACATGCCTCCGGCGACAGTTACTTTCCTGCGTTTTTTCATTCAGTTCCTGCTGATGTTCATCATCCTGATGGCGGTCGGCGGGTTCAAGGCGCTGCGTACAGTGCATCTTGCAGGCAATCTGGTGCGCGGCGCGCTGATGGGGTTTGGCGGTCTGTGCTTCTTCACGGCGATCAAGTATATGCCGCTTGCCGATGCGATGGCGGTCTTTTTCGCCGAGCCGCTGATCCTTACGCTTCTTTCGGCGATCTTTCTGAAAGAGAAAGTGGGCTGGAGGCGCTTCAGTGCGGTGGGCATCGGCCTCATCGGTACGATGATCGTCATACAGCCCAGCTTCGAGATTTTCGGCGCGGTTTCGCTGCTGCCGCTTGCCACCGCCGTCACTTTTGCGATCTATCTCATCCTGAACCGCAAATATGGTGCTAAGGAAAGTCCGCTTGTCATGCAGTTTTATGCAGGCGCTGGCGGGTGGATGTTCGCAGGAGTGGCCATGATGATCGCGCCCTATACGGGGCTGGAAGACATGCGTTTCAGTCTGCCGCACGGCAGTCATGCATGGCTGCTGCTCATTATTCTCGGGACGATTGGCACCGTCAGCCATCTCATGGTCGTGAAGGCGTTCAAGCTTGCACCGGCGTCCATGCTGGCGCCATTCCAGTATCTCGAGATCGTCAATGCAGTTCTGGTCGGGCTGCTTGTCTTCGGTGATTTTCCGACGCCGTCCAAATGGTTCGGCATTGCGATCATCATCGGCTCGGGCTTCTACGTCTTCCTGCGCGAGCGCCGCATCAAGGCCGAAGCGGCGGCGTAACGCTACTTAACCCGACGCGCCCCGAACACTGTTTCGAACGCCTTGCCCAGCGCGACATCCATGTCGCCCATCACGACCGGCAATCCCAGATCGACAAGACTGGTGACCCCGTGCTCCGCAATGCCGCATGGCACAATGCCGCCATAGTGGCTGAGGTCTGGTTCCACATTGATCGCAATGCCGTGAAAGCTCACCCAGCGGCGCAGCCGGATGCCGATAGCCGCGATCTTGTCCTCGCACATGCCGCCATTTGCGAGCGGCGGTTTTTCAGGGCGGGCGACCCATACGCCGACACGATCTTCGCGGCGCTCGCCTTTGACGTTGAACTGCGCAAGGCTTTCGATGATCCACTGTTCCAGCGCGGTTACGAAAGCGCGGACATCCTCGCGTCTGCGCTTCAGATCCAGCATGACATAGGCCACGCGTTGGCCGGGGCCGTGATAGGTATATTCGCCGCCGCGCCCGGTGTTGAAAACCGGCAGGCTGTCGGGTGTCAGCAGGTCTTGCGCACGCGCACTCGTGCCCGCCGTATAAAGCGGCGGATGTTCGACCAGCCAGATGAGTTCATCGGCTGTGCCCTCGCGGATCGCCTGCACGCGCGCCTCCATGAAGGCCAGCGCCTCCTCGTAATCCGTCAGTCCGTCCGCAACGAGCCACTCCACCGGCGGCGTATCGGCCGCGCTCGGCAGAAAATGCGTGTCGAGCGCACCACGCTCGCGCAAAGGCTGTGAAACTGTTTCGAGGATCGAGGATGCAGAACTGTTCGTCATGACTGTTGCATATGGCGGTTTTCCCGACATTCTTCCAGATGTCAAAATGACCCGACGGTGTGGATGCCACGATCAGGCGATCAATGAAGCGCGAGCGGTGTTTCCTTTTCGCAGCGATCTCGGCCCGCCTGCTTGGCACGATAAAGCGCCTTGTCGGCAGCGTCGACCAGATGGCTGTAGTCGGGGTGGCCGTTAAACGACGCCACACCGATGGAAAGCGTCACCTTCTGCTGTGCGCCGTCGGGAAGGTTCATCGCCTGACTGGAGATGCGGACACGCAGTTCCTCGGCAATCGCAAAGGCTTTTTGCTCATTGGCTTCAACCAGCGCCACTAGAAATTCTTCGCCGCCGTAACGGAATACGAAGTCGCTTGGGCGGCAGAGCGACAGAATTGTTTCAGCCACCTGCTGCAATACCACGTCTCCGCTGCTGTGGCCGTAGGTGTCGTTGATCCGCTTGAAGTGATCGATATCGATCATCAGCACGCTGAGATCCATATTCTTCTGGGAGGCCATCCGCACCTCGCGGGTCAGGATGGACGGCAGGAAACGGCGATTGAGCGCACGCGTCAGCGGGTCACGCCCGGTTTCCATCGCGGCGGCGGTCTGGAAAAGCTCGGACAGCAGGAACTTGATCTCGCCGATTCTGGTCTGAAACTGCGCCAGCGGCGGCGCGAGGCTCGCCGGGTCGCCCTTGCGGGCCGTGTTGATGGCCGGGAGCAGAGCATCGTCGATGTACTGAACGTTGCGGCGAATGTTATCGAGAACGCTCGAACCGGAAAACATCAGGTCGGCTTTGTGCTGGAGCCACAACCCGAAATCCGAGCGGGCCAGCGAAAGAAGGGCGGTTTCGGAATTGCCATAGAGGTTGAACAGCACGGACTGGCTCCACTCCATCAATGCTGCGCGTTGCGATTCCCGCTCAAGCGGGAAATCATGGCTGAAGGTGAAGGCGCGATATGCCTCGTCGGTTTGCGCGCTTTCCCGGGCATCCTTCACGAAAGCCTGGCTCATGATTTCGATTGCAATGTCGATGGCATTGCTGACATGCACGATCAAGCGGACCAGTACGTCACGTTCGGCTACGTCGTTTTCCAGTTGGCGGATGATTTCGTTCTTGAGGAGACGCGCGCCCTGCATCACCACATGAATGGGTACATCGATGCGCGCATGAACCTCGCCGATCTTGCGTTGTTCGCGGACGAACGCCGCAACATCTTCCGGCCTTCTTTGAAAGAGCTTGACCAGCCAGTCGCTGAGCGAATTGTGCAGCCGCTCCTGAACGATTTTTTGCGATAGAAAGGCTGCGGCATCGCGATTGTTCATCAGGCGACCGTAGAACACGTCCACGAATTCCTGCCGATGCCGGGCAATAAGAGTGCGGAGTAGTTGGGAATGGGGTTCGGAAAGCCCGCCGACCAGTTCGATCCATTCGGCTTGTGTTGCGCCTAATCCGGTTTTCGTACCCCAAGTCGGGTCGATTGATGAGGCCGAATGATCCATTTCCAAACTCCTTGCAAAGACCGTGGCTCCTGGTATGCAATCGTTTTTCGATCTCGAACGGATCGGCATTGCGGCGGGAGAATCGACGGTTCGCCATGCTCTATAAGCCACTTTGAATGAACTCAATCCCCCATATGACGCCCGCGTGCTCTTAAAGCCATGCTCCAGCTTGCCGCCAGACAGGGTCGAGAACGCTGATGAACTGGTGCCGGAGATAATCGAGATTGGTAGGCGCTTGTAAAAATTAGTGATTTTACCGCCTGCGCGAGAAGCCTACCTATTTCCGGGTCGAAAACTTGTCCCGGAAAGGACCCGGAATGAAATATACATTGCTTTCTGCGGCTTTCGCTCTTTTTGCCGTCACGGCGGTTGCCGAAGCGGGAGCGCCAGTCAGCCCGGCGGCTGTTCCGGCTATGGCCGTTGACGGTGCCAACAGGGCTATCCAGGTCGATTATCGCTGTCCGCGCGGTACTGTGCGCACTCCCAGCGGACGTTGCATAAGGGATCGCCGCTGGCGCAGTGACCGCAGGCACGGCTGGGACCGGCATTCCCCGCGTTATTACCGGGAACGCGAGCGTAATCGCCGCTGGCGGCATGCCCATCGCGACCGTCATCGCCATTATGTTGAACCGAGGCGGCGTCGCGGTCCGCATGATTGACCGGGCGCCGAATCAAGCATCTGAAGGAAGCGGCGCTGCAGCCGCTTCCATGCCGCTGTGCTGCGTCTCAGGCCGTCAGCGTCCTGGTTGGCGCATTCGGATTGAACCCGGGAAAAACATCGGGGGTAATCGGCGCCAGCACATCTATCCTGAGACCTTCCTGGGCAAATTCCACATCGCATCTGGCCTTGAGTTCTTCCGCCAGCACGGAGCGTAACAGACGCTGTCCGAAACCGCGACGGGAAGGACGCGGCACGTTGGGGCCGCCGGTTTCGATCCAGCGCATCTGGAATTTTTGTTCCCCGTCTTCCTCGACGATTTCCCAGCTGAAATCGACGGCGCCCGTTTCGTTCGAAAGGGCTCCGTATTTGACGGCATTGGTGGCCAGTTCGTAAAGACCCAGCGAAAGCGAAACCGTCACCCGGTCGCTGACGACCAGACTTGGTCCTTCCATGCGGATGCGGTTACCAAACGTGCTGTTGAAAGGCGCGAGCGCCGTATCGCAGATCTGGTTGATTGTGGCACCGGACCAGTCCTCCTGAAGCAGCATGTCATGCGCCTGTGCAAGCGCGCGAAGGCGTTCGCTGAAAAGCGTATTGGCCTGTTCCGGATCGCGGACACTGCGCAATGTCTGGTTGGCGATCGACTGCACCATCGCCATCGAATTCTTGAAGCGATGGGCGATTTCACGTGTCACCAGCGCTTTGTCCGCTTCGGCTTTCTTTCTTTCCGTGACGTCGAGAATAATGCCGAGACTGACGGGGTTCTTGTCCAGCAGCGCTTTGGCGCGCATTTCCACCCAGCGCGTTTGACCGAGCCGCGTGGTGATCCGGTATTCTATGGAATAGGATTCGCCGGTCGCAAAAGCATGCTGGGATTGCTGCACCATCGCCATCCTGTCTTCCAGCACGACCATTTCGATGAGCTGATCGAAATGAACGGGTTCGTCCGGCGTCAATCCGAGAATGCGACGGCATTCCGCCGAGCAGGTGATTCTGCCGGTGTGAAATTCGTGTGTCCAGAAGCCGATATTGGCCACTTCGACAATGTACTTGAGCTGGCTGGCGCTGCGCTCCTTCTCAATCGAAAGCGTATCACGCTCCTTTTCCAGCTCGACCATTTTGGCGAGTTCCAGCGTCACATCGAGTTGTGAGGAAACGAAGTAATGAATTTCGCCATCGGTATTCCTGACCGGGGCGATATGCAGCCGGTTCCAGAACGCTTCGCCCGATTTCTTGTAGTTCAGGATATCGATGTCGATCGGGGTCTGGGATTCGATGGCTTTCCGGATGGCCTCTATATCCGCATGAGCGGTGCCCGCGCCCTGAAGAAAACGGCAGTTCTTGCCCACCACATCGTCGGCTTCATAGCCTGTCAGCCTCAGAAAGGCATCGTTGGCATAGACGATCGGATTGTCTGGCAAGCGCGGATTGGTGATGAGCATCGACATGGGCGTAGTCTCAACCGCCGCCAGAAACGGATCGGCCTCTGACGAAATCACGCCTGCTTCCCACGATATGGACGGCTTTGATTCTGTTGCCACTGCAACCCCCACTCGCTCAAGACGCTGCAAAGCTGTCCAATCGCAGTCAGGTTAGCCCATAAGCTGCGATTTTGGGAACAAAAATAATGACTAGGGGCAATCAATGCAGCCATGGCTTCAAGAAATTACTGCATTCAGATGGGTTTTCTGTCTTATCATCCGGCTTGTCTGTTCGATGAAAAGCTATAGATTATATCCCATCATTCAGGGAGCATTCATGTTGACCTGGTCATGATGCAGGCAGTTGAACTGGAGAAGCACATGATGAAAACCTTCAAGAAGATGATGGTCGGTCTGGTTAGCGCAGGCTTTCTGATCGGTGCGATAGCGCCAGTATCGGCGGCACCCGTGATGCCTTCCGCACCGTCGGTGGCTAACGAGAATGTTCAGTATGTCCGTGATCATCGTCGGCACCGGCGTGGACACTGGGGTAGTCATCGCCCGGGTCCGCGTCCCGGCTGGCACGGTCGTCCGCATCGCCCGGGGCCGGGATATTGGAACGGGCATCGCGGCTATCGCGACTATCGCCGCGGCTATCGTCGCCATAGTAATGGCTGGTGGTATCCGCTTGCCGCATTTGGCGCAGGCGCCATCATCGGCGGCGCCATCGCGTCCCCACCGCCGGTTTATCGCGCTCCGGCCTATAGCAGCGCGCACGTCCAGTGGTGCTACAATCGCTACCGGTCGTACAGGTCTTCGGATAACACGTTCCAGCCTTATAATGGCCCGCGTCGGCAGTGCTATTCGCCCTATCGCTGATCATTCCCGGATCAGAGATTCAAAGCCGCCCTTTCGGGCGGCTTTGTTTTTTTCATCCAGACCATGTGGGTCTGATGTCCGGAGATGCGTGAAAACAAGCTCGCGAGCGTTCCGATAATTCAGTCCAAACAGGCCCAAGGGTGTTTCAAGGCAAAATCACCCCCCGCGCTGCTGATAGCCTTCTGCCCCTTCAATGCCCATTCGTGCGCGCAAGTGCTGTTTTAGCCGGGCGATCTCGTCACTGCTCCAGCCTTCCACGGCGGTTACTTCCATCCACGCATCCACATAATGTTCCGGCGCATAGACATGTCCATGGCCGGTGGGTGCTGCCGTGGCGAAAGCCATGTCCAGCGCTAGTTGCAGCATGGTCACGACCGGATACCACTGCAGTTCGGGCGATACGTCGGGGCCGCGGGGCGCGTGCATCCATGCAGGCTGGCGATAGAAGGAAAGGCTGTCGAAGAAGGTTACAGGATCGCTCGCATATTGCAGATAAACGATCCTGAGCGGTCCCCAGCGGGTACCGTTTCCGGGCGCTTCGCCGTTCTGGTTCATGAACCGGGTGAATGAGCCGTCACGAAATACCGGCAGCCACTCCGGCGTGCCAGGGTTCCTGCGGTTTGTGATCGATTTCCAGTCACGGCTTGGGAAGGGTGGCCCGCTCCACAGCGCGCCGTTGATCGGGTCGTCCAGCATTTCGAAGAGTTCCGACGATTGTTCGGAATTCATCGCGCCAAGGCTCAGACCGTAGAGATAGAGGCGAGGGCGGCGATCATGGGGCAGCTGTTTCCAGTAGTCGTAAATGGCGACGAACAAGGCGCGTGAAGCCTCTGCGCCATACTCAGGCTGGAAAAACAGCGAAAGCGGGCTGGATAGATAGGAATATTGCATGGCCACGCTTGCGACATTGCCGTCATGCAGGAATTCCAGCCCGTCCATAGCCGCCGGATCAACCCAGCCGGTGCCCGTGGGGGTAATGATGACGAGCACGGAGCGTTCGAAACCCTTCTGGCGCTTCAGTTCCTCAAGTGCCAGTTGCGCGCGTTGCTCGGGCGTGTCGGCAATCCGCAACCCGGCATAGACCCGGATTGGATCGACCGTCGCTCTGCCCGTCTGTGCAGCGATGTCGTTTGCGTCCGGGCCTGACGAGACAAACTCACGGCCCGCGCGGCCCAGTTCGTTCCATTGGAGAAGCGAGGTCACACTGCCCGTTTTGGCGGGGTTCGTAGGTTGCGGCCTGTCCGGCTCTATCAGTGCGTCATATTCGCGAAACGAGCGATCCAGCACCTTGAAGGATGACTGAATGAGCACGCCGTTGGCGACCGTCCAGATCAGGACCACGGTAATGGCGATACCGATGACATTGGCCACTTTGCGCGGCATGATGAGGTGCACTTTTGCCGAAACAAACCGACCGAGCCAGATCAAGCAGCGTGCAAGAATGAGCAGCACCAGAAAAGAGATGATTGCGAGCGCCGAAACGCTTGCCGGGTAGGCGCTGGGCACCGGCTCCATGCCCATTACGGCGCGAACCGAATTTTGCCAGCCGGCTGCCAGATAGAGCGCTATTATAGCTGCCGTGAGGCAGACGATGCCGACGATCAGGTTGACCCGGCGACGCAATCGGGCGCGCGGTTCCGGTAATTCGAGATAGTGCCAAAGCCACCGCCAGAGCACACCAATGCCATAGCCTGAGCCAAAAGCGATGCCGCCGAGAACTCCCTGCATGAGATAGGTGCGGGGAATGAGGCTTGGTGTCAGTGCTGCCGCAAAGAACAACGTTCCCAGAGCTATGCCTACGCCTGAAAGCGAGCGTCTGAACTGAATGAATGCCGTGGTGGCAAAAGACATAAAACACCGCTTCGCGAATATGACTATTTATGCAGATATTAGAGGTAGTTGTCTGAGGCGGCAAGGCTGGCGCGGCGGTGGCGTTGCCTGCGTATTCTCGGCGGCTTGTCGGGACTGCGTTTTTGTTGCTCGCGTTGGCTTCTGATCTGCGATGTGATTCCATTGATCATAATCGATAGATCGCCAGAAAACGGAGCAAACCGGGCATCGATTGCCGGTTTGGAGATGTCTGTTTCGACAACGATTGGCGATTGTACGCCTGCGGGGCTATTTTTTTGAATTTATGTTGGAGAAACCTGCTTTTATGGTGTTGACCATTGCGAAAGCCGCCCTTATGTTCCGCCGCACTTCCGGGGATGATTTGTCCCCCCTGGGAGCGCGTAGCTCAGCCGGTAGAGCAACTGACTTTTAATCAGTAGGTCCAGGGTTCGAATCCCTGCGCGCTCACCAACAATTTCAATCAGTTAGTAGACATTTTTTTCCCGTTAGCCGAATTGCCCACTATTCGGGGTAACGCACAGGGTAACGCAGAATGATTTGCTTGCGTGCTGGTGGCGCAGAAAATCAGGCAACAAAAAAGCCCCGCTCGGCGACTAACCGAGCGGGGCTTTCTCTACTCTTTGTCTCGTGATTTTACAAAGCGCATAAGGCGGTCGGCCAGAATGTCGGTAATCCACATTGCTATGACACCGACAATGAAGGCGGCGGCGTTATTCGTCGCCTCGGATGCGCCATCGGTCGGCATGGGCCAATTCATCATGCGGGCGTAATGAATGATCGGTTCGGTTAGATATGCTGCGGCGAGCGCACCGCAAATGGGAGAGAAGACGACTTCCCGGATTTTGAATTGCTTTCGAGATAGCGCCCGCAGAAAGCCGCCTGCGGTGCCCGCGACGATGAAGTTCGGATTGAGACCGAGACTTGCAAGGAATTCATGAACCGACATTGCACCATTCTTTCCGGGCGGCATTGTTGCCCTTAATCTCGACCCTCGTTTGTGCCGTGTCGTTCTTGCTCGACGTGACCGGCAGCCAGACTGCGCAAACTGCGTTCGTGTCCACATTCTGCTTAATCCCTTGTCCACTCGTCATCGAGCATCCCGCCGCGAGCATCACGCTCGGCAGAAGCGCGAGCATTGGCAGCGTGGCCAATTCTTTCGATTTCCTTTTCATAGCTGTCGGCCTTGCCCCTTGTGTCTTCGACGGATTGCACTTTCTTGCCCGCAGAAAACGCTTTGTATAAAAGGGCGGCTATTGCAGCCGCCCCCGTTAGAATGCCGAGAAGGATCGTAGACATTGGCGCTACGTCTTCGGAATGAGTTTAGGACTGATAAGGTCGGTGATTTTATCGTCCGTCAGTTTGAAGAACCCGACCGCATCGGGAACGGATTGCCGGACGTACTTGGTCGCGGCCAAGAGCGCCGGATTACTTCGGTCGACGGGTTTGCCAACCAACTTGCTTTCCAGATGATCTGGTTGAGCGATTGGTGGCCACAACGGCAGTCGGTGCTGGCCAGAATTTCAACACCACTGCGGCGGTTGTCAAAGCCGATCAGCCTTAAACCGGCGACGGCTGTCTATCTTGCAGGCAATGACCTAAGCGCGGGGCAGGGAATCGCATACATGTTTGCGGGGCGTGTAGGTTTAAATGACTACGGCACCCCGTTGCGGACCTTTGGCGCGACGGATGTCTGTCAACGATGGAACGTTCGCCTGACGTGCGGACAAATACTTGTGAGCGGAGAAATGCGGCCAATGAATTGCGCTTTATATATTTAATTTTTTGAGTACAGTTGAAGATCATTAATCTGAATGCAAGCAACATTGGAGTAAATATATGAATATTATTAACAATTCCAAAGATAAAGACATCGTATCGATTGAAGCTTTAACCAAGGGACTGTCCGTTACGCTGACTCGTCCGGAATGCACCGATAGCGGAGGATCGCAGAGCGTGGGCGGTGGTGGCCCCGGCGTCGGGCATTAATTTTTAGGGGCGTTTATCGCCCCTTTTCATTTTCTATGGGAGAGGACAAGTTGATGGAAGCTACACAATATCAAGCCCCTATTTTATCCATTCCTGTACAGAGTGCTCGCGAGTTCGCCCACAAAAACCTGTTGATCAACGGTGCTTTGATCTCATTGGCCGATACCAAAGACAGAGCGGTCTTGAAGAACTTGGCAGAGCAGGCTTCTCATTTTTTTGCCGATCTAATTTCCGAAATTCAGTCTCAACTTAACCGGCCGTCAGTCGGGATTGTTGCCATTGATGTGCCCCAAGTGCTTGAAGACGCTACGGCCGATGCAATCGTGGGCTCTTTAATTGCTATGTCTCTGACCCAAGCGATTATGCCGAGCTTGCTTGACCGCGAGAACGACACGCCGTTTTCAATATTCACTGCGTCAAAGGATAATAGTGAGAAGTTGGATCACGTAGGCATACGCGGTCTCACCCCTACCGATGTTCTGGATTTTCATTCCGACGGCTCAATCGCAGGAGAGGAACTGTCAGTTCCGGATTACATTTCGATATTTAACGTGTTTATCAATTACCATAATAGGGGCAATTTCTATTGGGTGCCAACTAGCGCTATTCCAAGTTTTTCTCAGATTGTAGAAAAAGTCGGGTTGTCACAAGAATACTGCTTTAGCCTGACCCCCGCCGTTTACGATAACGGAAAACCAGATGTTAAGGTTGTAGACCGGCGCGCTAGGGTCGCAATTTTCACCCGTACCTCGGATGGTTCAATTACGACTTTTATGAATGGAACTTTTGACGGCAGGGCTGATAAAAATACCGACCAGGAAGACGACGTCGTTGCCGAAATTAAGAATGCTATTTCAACTAATCCGATCCGTTATTCAATTCCTCAGGAGAGCAGAAGGCTTATTATTTTCAATAATGCGAACGGGTTTCATGCCCGCGATATTTTTGAAGGCCCTATGGAAGAATATCCCGTCACCCGAACATATCTCCGAAGCGCTTCGATTTCTGGTAAAGTTGTCGGCCAGATAATTGAGGGCTGATTTTGCTTATTAGAATTTTTAATTATTTTGAACAGCTAGTTGATTTTCACAATCATAGTCTGCGAGCGCATCAGTCGAGCACTGCGCTCTCCCTGTTCTTTACTCTCATAAAACCGTTTCGGCGGTTAATTGCCGCATCTGCGCTGTCTGGTGCGGCTCTCACGGTGATCGACCTGCTAAGACTGTGGGCCGTAGCACATATAGTTGATATGGTCACGCATCCGACCGAACTAAGTCTAACTACTACAACGATCACTCTTTTTGGTGCGTTGATAGTCGCATATGCGATCGCTGATCCTGCGCTTTGGCTAGCCAATTATATGCTGCGAATGCAGGCACTTCGATCACAAACAAAATCATCAGCTCTGTGGCAGACGCACAAGGCTGCGTCCCAACACGATATGGAGTATTTCCATACGCATCACGCGGGCCAGATCGCCGGGCGTATTGGACAACTCTCAAATGCTGTACAGTCAGGCATAGAGATTTTAGCGGGCCGCTTTCCGCTAGGCTTTGTTCGTTTTGCAGGTTCCGCCATCCTCATTTCCTATCTTGCACCTCTCTTTGTTGTTCCGGTGCTTATTTGGATAATATTGAATGGTTTGTTAGCGATTTATCTGGTGCCGAAATTCAACGCTCAGGCCGAAATGATTTCGGAGACATCAAGCATCGTCAATGGTGCGGTCACTGAGTATTATTCAAATATTCGGGCTATCAAGACCCTGTTTGCTTTTGACACGGAAAACAGTTTCGTTCTTTCCAGAATTGATCGCCAGCACCAGACCAATCTAGACATCAATCGATTAACCACTTTTGCCGGTCTGTTCATCCGCCTGCTGAATACCAGCCTTGTTGCCTGTATACTTGCTTTAGGTTTGTATGGGTTAGGCCATGGTATGATATCTGCCGGGGAATTCGTTGCAGGTATTACGCTCGCTGGCGGAATGGCTGCGGATGCGGGGTGGTTCGTCGGAGTATGGGAAGGGCTGACGCAGACCTTTGGTACTATACGGGACACGCGTTCAACTGTCACCGCTCAGCCGACCGTTAAAGATGGTCATGAGCACCTAAGGGCATCCCATCCGCCGCACATTTCTGTTAAGAATGTCCATTTTTCCTACGGATTAAGGCAGACGTTGAGTAATATTTCGTTCGAAATAGAGCCAGGCCAGAAAGTCGGCATCGTTGGTCCATCAGGTGCGGGCAAGTCGACACTGATCGACCTCCTGTTGAGGCTGTACGATGTGGATGCTGGACAGATTACATTGGATGGGCAGGATATCCGCTCCGTGAATATTTCGGAGCTTCGAGGCTTCTTTTCGGTCGTTGCACAAAATGACGCCTTGTTTCATCGCTCCATAAAAGAGAACATCGCATTCGGCACTACAATCTCCGACGATGGAGCTATAAAGCATGCAGCTAAGCTTGCCGATGCATCTTTGTTCATAGAAGAGCTTTCACCTGATGGAAAGGGATTTGACATGGTCGTCGGTGAAAGAGGAGCCAAGCTATCCGGCGGGCAACAACAGCGTATCTTACTAGCACGCGCATTTCTCCAAAATCGACCCGTTCTAATTCTTGACGAAGCCACCTCTGCTCTCGATACCAACAGTGAAAGTCTGATTAAGGATGCGATTGTCTCGCTGGATGTAGGCACGACAGTCATAGCAGTTGCTCATCGCCTATCTACTGTCAAAGACTTTGACAAAATCATCGTACTTGAAAGCGGTGAGGTGGTCGCAACCGGATCACATGCCTATCTCCTTCATTCATGCGGGCTTTATCGGGAGCTATGGATAAAACAAGCCGGGTTATTATCCGTTTAGATCGCAAGTTGCTTACCACGGGGGTATGCGTCGCTGATCCTGCGCTATGGCGGTCAGATTCACCGGAATACAGAATAACGATGGATAACTCAGGTGCTGTGGTTCGCATCCTCCACGTTCCTGAGCTCGTTACCACCCCCTGATTCAACTCGAGACGGAGCGCCTGCTATCGATGATAGGTGAGGTATTCGAGGTTTAAAATTGACGAGCAGAGACAGGCCTGGGTAGAGAAATGTGGCATAAGAACGATGATATTATCGACGCTCACTCCCTTTGACTGAAGCCAGAACACATCTTGCTTGTTAGCGAAAAAGGCAACTTTACTGCAAGCGACAAAAATTGCCTCCTTGATTCTCAATGGATTACACCATGTTCAAAGGCAATTTAGTCTGTCACTCGACTGAGAGAAGCTCAGGCTAGCTATAACAGCCCCGTTGAGCTGCTTCTGTTCTGGCCTGTACCCGCTGAATTTCCCTTATTGCAGGGTCTTCGGCTCGCTGAACGAGTTGCTTGCACCTGAACTCCTTGAATTCAGACTTGGGTGGTTGATTACTGACGCAACCGGACACAACGAGCAGGGCAACGCAGGCAGTAGTGAGCTTCTTCATCAGTGTTCCCCTTCGTGGAGAGTGTAGCGCTCATTCATGTAAGGGGTAGATCAATGTGCCGGGGTAACGGCGTCACTTTCGCGTCGCTTCCATCCAGGTGATGAACAGCACAGCCGCGCTGACGGAAATTACCGCCATGATCTCAATCCAGATAAACCAATCCATGGTCAATCCTCCTGAATTTGCAACAAGTTCAAGCAAGCTCGGCGCCGATTAAAACAACAGGAGTGTCAGCGCTGCAGCGATCAGGAATACGGATAAGAAGCCGCTTTCTAGCCGATAGTACCAGAGCATGACTGCCTCCTCGCATAGTTGGCGTATGGTTAATAAACGCGGTTAATGCGATTTGGTTCATTTCATTGTGGAATCGTTTCAGCTCGCCGGACGAGGCGGCAGGCCTGCGCGAATGCGCATCTTGTCCAGAAGTGCCGCGGCAATCGGCTCGTAGTTTTCATCGAAATGATGTCCGCCAGGCAGTTTGATGACGTCCATACCTTTCAGTTCATCCGCCGTGCAGGCCGTGTCGTCCTCCTCCTCGCCATAGACGCAAACAACGCGGTCGAGAGGAATATCTGCGATCGCCGGCACGACATTCTTGTCGCCTTCCATGCCGAGCCAGCCTTCGATGGAAACCTGAAATGACGTGGTGGTCTCGACACCGACCAGCCCCACCATCTTCGTGCGCTCCTGAATGGCGGGATCAAGGTATTTCCATGCGAAGGGGAATGTATCTGCCCCGAAAGAATAGCCGAGGACGGCGACAGGCAATTTTCCGGTCGGGTCTGCCTTTCTGATCATGGCCGTGGTGTCGTTGGCGATTTCTTCCGGCGTGCGCTCAGACCAGAAATAGCGCAGTGAATCGACGCCGATCACGTGCACGCCATGGGCTTGGAGCCACTCGCCAATTGATTTGTCGAGATCGCGCCAGCCGCCATCGCCGGAATAGAATACCGCCACCATATCGGCGGTGACGCCCTTGGCTGGCAGGTCGACAATCGGCAGCGCTTCGCTTTTCGCATCCTGACCGGCCATGGCCGCAACAGTGTCGGCGGCGATTTTAAGCCGGGCAGGGAAATCCGCAGCACTTTGCAGTACGGCGACATTTTTCCGGCGTGCTTCCACTGGATTGTTGACCGGCGATCCTGCTGGACCGATCAGTAGGGCAGGTGCGGGTAACGCGGCGTCAATCCCATAGGTGAAGCCGCTGCCCGGTGCTTTGATGGCTTCAGCCCTTTCGGTGCAGGAGGGCAGGCGGGTCTTTGCCGGAGACGGGTCCAGCGAGACGGCGCCCGCAACGGTAGCGTCGGGCGAATCCGACGCTGCCGCATAGGCAATGGTCGCGCCTTGTCCTATGCCCGTCAGAACCGGATGAAAATAGGCGCCCAGGTCGAGGCCGCGCAGAGCCTCCTTGGTGATGGCTTCGAAATCGGAATCGAGATAGTTGCACTCGCCATCCTCCTTATCCAGTGCCGCGCGCCATGGTCCGAGTTCAACGGGCAGGACAATCAGGTTGCGCGCCAGCATGGCATCCCTGTACTGGCGTTCCCTGCCGTCCGGACCACCGCCATCGCCGATGAGAATGGCAAGCCCCACCGGTTCGCCCTTGGGCATGTAGACGGGAATGTTCGACAGACGTTCGGCACTTGCATGGATGACAGGCTCGTTGGAGCCGTCAACCCGGGTCCACATGCGCGCAATCGTGTGGCTGTGCAACGCGCCGTAAACGCCTGCAGCGCCACACAGCGCCAGCGCAAGAACGATGAGAAGAACGCGTTTCTTTTTCATTTGCGGATGAACTCCAGAGGACTGCCATTGATCAATGTCGTGGCATCGAGAAGAGCGCGCGGCGTTTCAAACCCGCCGGGGCAAACCATGTAATGCGGCGTCCAGACCGGATCGAATTTTTCCTTGAAGGCTTTCAAACCATCGAAATGATAGATGTCCGCGCCACGACGATAGATGAACGAGCCGAAACGGTTCCAGCGGGAAGCAAGCCTGCTGCCGCTCAGGCCGGACAGGGGCGCGGCGCCGAGATTGAACCATCGATAGCCTTCGGCCTTGCTGGTCATGAGCAGTTTTGCGAAGAGCGCATCCATCAAAAGCTTATGCACATTGGGCATATAGCGCATGAGGTCCACGGTGATTTCGTGTTTGTCCGCTCCGCGCCACAGATTGGCGAAAGCGACGATTTCGCTCCGGTATTTCAGTACCGCGAGATCGAAGCGCTTGATATACTCATCGTCGAAATAGCCGAGTGAGAACCCTTTTTCGCTGCCCGATTTGAAATCGAGCCAGGCATCTGAAATCTCCCGCAGCCGCGGGATGAGTGGCGGCACCTCGGCTGCGGGAATGATTTCGAAGGTCAAGCCGTCCTTGTCCACCTTGCGGTCGGCGTAGCGGAAGGGCTGGCGGCGGGGGCCGTCAAGCGAAAAGGTGGTGAGATCGACACGCGCGACTTCACCGAGTTTTAGGGCGACCAGCCCCATGTCCAGAAACAGGGGCAGGCTTTGCGGTCCGACGCCGTAGAAGACGGTTCGCAATGCCAGCTTGTCGGCCAGTGCGTGGAATGACCATGCAAGCTCGTTGCCTGTCTGCGGATTGCCTATCGGCTCGCCAAGCGCGATCATGCTCCCGCCGGATTGCGCATACATGACGAACGCGCTTTTATCGGGTGCGATGAGAAACTGCTTGTCGCCGAGCATGGCCAGTGCGGCATCCGTGTGCGGACACCGGGCGACAAGCTCGGGAATGGCTTCGGGGATCGAATAATCGATCCTGCGGCGATGCTCGCCGTGTCTGTTGATGATGGCATGCAGGCCAACCGCCGCCACGACCGCGAAAACGAGTACGGTGGCGCGCAGAAAACGCGGCGCATTGCCGTTCCAGGCGAAGTCCCACCACAGGTCACTCGAATATTCCACATGACGATAGACGAAGAAGCCGAGCCATGTGGAAACGAGTACGGTGGTGCCAACCGTCGCAATCCAGTGCCAGCTCAGCTCGAACGGGCCGGAAATGGGGCGGCGATAGAAGGAATCACGGAAGCCCCACAGTGTTGCGGCAAAGGCGCAGAGAATGGTTGCTTCTTCCCAGTCGAGGCCCTTGGCCAACGAAAAGATCGCGCCGCTCAAGAGAAGGAGCGTCGCTGCCACCCATGCGCGCTCCAGCCGTTTGGCAAGGCCGCGTGCGACGATGAGCAAGGTTACGCCGACGAGGCTTGCCGCCAGATGCGACATTTCCACGAAGAATTCGGGCACAATATCGGACAGGATCTTGACGCGGTAGCGCAAGTCCGGCGTTGCGCCGGAGACGAGAAGGATGATGCCGCCGAGAAAGATGATACTGGCCGACAGGCTTGGGATAAGCGGTTCCACCAGTCTTTTTGCAAAGCGCGCCTGTTTGCCGAGCATATGGCGGCGGCGCATGATCTCCCACACAAGAATGCCTGCCGTGGCGACTACGAGCGGCATGACGGTGTAGATCACGCGATAGGCCAGCAGAGCGGCGATCGCATCGGGTTTTCCACCCAGGCCGAGACCTGCAATGACGGTTGCCTCGAAGGCGCCGAGACCGCCCGGTGCATGGCTGGCGATGCCAAGCACGATGGCTATAACATAGACGAGTGCGAAGACGGCGAAACTGGGAACCGCGCTTTCGGGCAAAAGCACATAAAGCGTTGCCGCTGCCGCGCCTACGTCGAGGAGGCCCGCAAGGATCTGGAGTATGGCGCCTTTGGAATTGGGCAAGCGAAGGCTGAACGCACCGAAGCTGACACTGCGCTCCCCATGCGAAAGCCAGTAGATAAGCCAGCCGATCCCGCCGAGAATGATGCCGCCGGCGGCAATGTCGATCCGGGAATCGATGGCCGACAGCCAGGGTACATCCTGCGGATCGATGAGGAGGGCGGCTCCCACCATGATGACAAGCGCAAACCAGATCGCAAACCATGAAGTGCCGACAATCTTGCCGATATCGGCAAGGCTTATTCCTTCGGCGGCATAAATGCGGTAGCGCAAGGCTCCACCAGTCAGAAGCGAAAAGCCGAGCGCGTTGGAAATCGCATAGCCTGCCGCCCCTGCAACAGCCGCGACGCGGCGGGGGATCCGGTTGGGCGCAATCGTATCCACGGCCACAACATCATAAAGCGCCACGGCAGCATAGCTAAGTCCGGTGAAGAACACGGCAAGGCCAAGCCTTGTCCATGACATATCGTGCAGCGCTGCCATGGTCTGCGAACGAGAAGTGTGCTGGAGCAGGTTTTCCAGCACATAGATGGCAAGCAGTGCAATCGCGATGCCAGCAATCGGAAACAGAAAATTCTGGTATCGCTTCAGCCAGCTGAAATATCTGGAAGGTGCTGTCTGATGCGATGAAGGCAATTCATTATCGATCAAGCTCATCGGAACATCGTCCAGTTGGAGCAATAATTAAAATAAAACGCCAAATGATCCCGATTTAGGGCGAACTTGTGTTCGAGCGAGATGCCGCACCGAAAATATTCAAAGTAACGCAAAAGTTGGTTTATATAGGCGCGCGGTTGGCTTCAACTGCAAGCGTTCTGATTGACTGAAAGAGGTATTGGTGCTCGATGTTTCCTATTTGACGGCGGCCGGAGCGGGTGCGCTGTCCTTCCTTTCGCCCTGCGTTCTCCCGCTCGTGCCGCCCTATCTATGCTATATGGCAGGGGTCAGCGTGGAGGATTTCCGGGCGGACAAGGAGGCGCGTGTCGCTGCCGAACCCTCGCAACGACGTTCGCTGGCTTTTGCGGCTATCTGTTTTGTACTGGGTTTCACCACCGTTTTCGTGGCGCTTGGCGCAGGCGCGTCTTCCATTGGTGCGTTTCTGCGCATGTGGCAGCAGGAAATCGCCATTGTCGCGGGCGTCGTCATCATTCTGATGGGCCTGAATTTTCTCGGGCTTTTGCGCCTTTCGTTCCTGTCTCGTGAAGCGCGGTTTCAGGCGCGCAATGCACCCGCCTCGCCACTTGGCGCCTATGTTATGGGGCTTGCCTTCGCTTTCGGCTGGACACCGTGCATCGGACCGGTTCTGGGGCCGATCCTTACGCTTGCCGGCGGCAGTGCCACCGTGGGCGAGGGCGCAGCGTTGCTCGCCGTCTATTCGCTGGGTCTCGGCATTCCATTCCTGATCGCCGCCCTTTTTTCGGGCGCATTCATGCGGTTTCTTTCACGTTTCCGGGTGCATCTCGGCAAGGTGGAGAAAGCGATGGGCGTGCTTCTCGTCATTGCCGGTGTCTTGTTTCTCACGGGCGGTATGCAATCCTTCTCGTTCTGGCTGCTTGAGACGTTCCCCGCTCTGGGCAGGCTCGGCTAATTGTTTGTAAGTTTCCATATACGCTTTGATGCTATGTGCAGATCAGCACTCCAAAAATTCGGACAAAACCATGACTGATCGTTCCTGCCTTTCCATTGTGCTTGCCGCTGGCGAAGGCACACGCATGAAATCGAGCATGTCGAAAGTGCTCCATCGCGTGGCCGGCCTGCCGCTTGTCTGTCATGTCGTGAAGGCGGTTCAGGGCACCGGCAAGAGCGACGTTGCGCTGGTGGTCGGTCGCGGAGCGGACGAAGTGCGCGGCGCTGTGGAGAAAATCGCGGGCGGGGTTTCTTCCTTCGAACAGAAAGAGCGCCTTGGCACCGCCCATGCGGTTCTGGCCGCTCGTGAAGCAATCGCACGCGGTTATGATGATCTCTTGATCGTGTTCGGCGACACGCCGCTGATCGAAGCCCAATCCCTGCTGACGGCGCGTGAGCGTCTGGCGCACGGCGCCGATGTCGTGGTGATCGGCTTCCGCCCTGCCAACCCGCACGGCTATGGCCGTTTGATCGAAAAGGACGGCAGACTGGTCGCCATCGTTGAGGAAAAGGATGCGACAGCGGCGCAGAAAAAGATCGGCTTCTGCAATGGCGGCCTGATGGCCGTGCGCGGGGATCAGGCGCTGGCGCTGCTCAATGCTGTGGGCAACGGCAATGCGAAGGGCGAATATTACCTGACCGACATCGTGGCTATCGCCCATGACAAGGGCCTCAACGTCACGGCCATCGAGGTGCCGGTCGATAATGTCATAGGCATCAACAATCGCGCGGAACTGGCCGAAGCAGAATCCATCTGGCAGAACCGCAAGCGCCGCGAGATGATGCTGGCAGGCGTAACGCTGATCGCACCGGAAACGGTGTTCTTCTCCCACGATACGGTGGTTGAGGCCGATGTCGTCATCGAGCCGAACGTTTTCTTTGGCCCGGGCGTACATATCGCGTCCGGTGCGCTGATCCATTCCTTCAGCCACATGGAAGGTGCCCACGTCGGGCCAAATGCCGAAATCGGACCTTTTGCCCGTTTGCGTCCCGGCGCCAATCTCGGCGAAAAAACCAAGGTCGGCAATTTCTGCGAAGTGAAGAATGCGGACGTGCGCAAGGGCGCGAAAATCAACCATCTGACCTATATCGGCGATGCGACGGTGGGGGCTTCGAGCAATATCGGTGCGGGTACGATCACCTGCAATTATGATGGCTACAACAAGTACAAGACCATAATCGGCGAAAATGCCTTTATCGGCTCCAACAGCTCGCTGGTTGCGCCCGTCGAGATTGGCGACAACGCCTATATCGCTTCTGGCAGCACGATCACATCCAACGTTCCCGCCGATGCGCTGGCCTTTGGGCGCGCGCGACAGGAGACGAAGGAAGGACGCGGAAAAATCCTGCGCGAGAAATATGCTGCCATCAAAGCGGCAAAGAACAAGGCAGGTTAGGCCGGAATGGGTGACAGTCGGCAATTATCTTTGATTGCCGACTGTCACCAACAATGATTAAACCGGCCTTAAAAGGCGTGGAAACGGATTCGGAGCAGAGCATGTGCGGAATTATTGGCATTATCGGTAACACGGAGGTCGCTCCGCTTCTGGTGGATGCCCTGAAAAGGCTCGAATATCGCGGCTATGATTCCGCCGGTATCGCCACGCTGCAAAATGGCAAGCTCGACCGTCGCCGTGCGGAGGGCAAGCTGGTCAATTTGGAAAAGCGTCTGGCCGGTGAGCCGCTTCCCGGTGTGATCGGCATCGGCCATACACGCTGGGCCACTCATGGCAAGCCGGTGGAGCGCAATGCCCATCCGCACATCACCAAACGCCTTGCGGTGGTGCATAATGGCATTATCGAGAACTTTGCCGAACTGCGTACGATGCTGGAAGCCGATGGCTACACATTCGAGACCGAAACCGATACGGAAGCCGTCGCACATCTGGTGACGCGCGAACTGGACAGAGGCAAATCGCCCATCGAGGCCGTGCGCGATTGCCTGCCGCAACTGCGCGGCGCTTTTGCGCTGGCCTTCCTGTTCGATGGCGATGAAGAACTTCTGATCGGCGCGCGTCAGGGCCCGCCGCTTGCGCTCGGCTATGGCGAAGGCGAAATGTATCTTGGTTCCGACGCGATTGCGCTGGCCCCCTTTACCGATTCCATCGCCTATCTCGAAGATGGCGACTGGGCCGTACTCACGCGCAAGGGCGTCACCGTTTATGACGAAAACAACACGCCGGTCGAGCGCCCGGTCCAGAAGTCGCAGGCCGCCAATCTTCTGGTTTCCAAAGGCAATCATCGCCATTTCATGGAAAAGGAAATGTTCGAGCAGCCGGAAGTCATTTCCCACACGCTCGCCAATTATCTCGATTTCACCAAGGGCACGGTGCGACAGGAAGCGATCGGCGTTGATTTCAGCAAGATCGACCGTCTGACGATTGCCTCCTGCGGAACGGCCTTTTATGCCGCTTCGGTTGCCAAATACTGGTTCGAGCAGATCGCGCATCTGCCGGTCGATTGCGATATTGCCTCGGAATTTCGCTATCGCGAAATGCCGCTGTCGAAGGATACGCTGGCGCTGTTCGTCTCGCAGTCCGGTGAAACCGCGGATACACTGGCTTCGCTGCGCTATTGCAAGTCACAGGGGCTAAAGATCGCCTCGGTGGTCAATGTCACCGGTTCGACCATTGCACGTGAATCCGATGCCATCTTCCCGACGCTGGCCGGACCGGAAATCGGCGTCGCTTCCACCAAGGCGTTTACCTGCCAGCTTTCAGCCATGGCTTCGCTGGCGATTGCTGCTGCCAAGGCACGCGGTGCAATTGACGACAAGCGTGAGCAGGAACTGGTGCGCGAGCTTTCCGAGGCGCCGCGTTTCATCAATCAAGTGCTCAAGCTGGAAGAACAGATATCAGCGGTTTGCCATGATCTGGCCAAGGTCAATCATGTCCTTTATCTTGGCCGCGGCACTTCGTTCCCGCTGGCCATGGAAGGTGCACTCAAGCTCAAGGAAATTTCCTATATCCACGCCGAAGGCTATGCGGCGGGCGAGCTGAAGCATGGCCCGATTGCGCTGATCGACGAAGCCATGCCGGTAATCGTGATTGCGCCGTCGGATCGTCTTTACGAGAAGACCGTTTCCAACATGCAGGAAGTGGCAGCGCGCGGCGGGCGCATCATCCTGATTACCGATGAGAAGGGCGCAAAAGCGGCCAGCATCGATACGATGACGACTATCGTCCTGCCGGACGTGCCGGAATTCATCACGCCGCTGGTCTATGCTCTGCCGATCCAGATGCTGGCGTATCATACCGCCGTCATCATGGGCACCGATGTCGACCAGCCGCGTAATCTCGCGAAGTCTGTGACGGTGGAATAAACACTTTCGAACGATAGAAATGGCCGCGATCGCGCGGCCATTTTGTTATCCGGCCCTCAGCAATCTGATCGCCTCATCGCGTCCGAAGAGATAGAGCAGGACGCGCAGCGCCTGCCCGCGCTCGCTCTCAAGATCGGGGTCGCTGGCCAGAATATAGCGCGCATCCTTGCGCGCGATTTCCAGAAGATCGCCATGCGCTTCGATGGAGGCAAGCCGGAAACCCGGCGTGCCCGACTGGCGGGTCCCGAGCAGTTCGCCTTCGCCGCGCAGCTTCAAATCTTCTTCCGCAATGCGGAAACCGTCTTCCGTTTCGCGCATCACCTTGAGCCGCGCCTGCGCAATTTCGCCCAGCGGTCCCTTGTAGAGCAGCAGGCATGTCGAAGGCTTGTCGCCGCGTCCTACGCGACCGCGAAGCTGGTGCAACTGTGACAGACCGAAACGCTCGGCATGTTCGATGACGATGATCGTCGCATCCGGCACGTCAACGCCAACTTCAATCACGGTCGTCGCCACCAGAAGCCGCGTTTCGCCTTCCTTGAAGGCGCGCATGGCTTCGTCCTTTTCCGCGCCCGCCATGCGCCCATGGATAAGGCCGATCCTGCTGCCGAACACGGACTTCAGGCTTTCAAAGCGCTCTTCGGCGGAGGTTAGTTCAACGACTTCCGATTCCTCGACCAGCGGACAGATCCAATAGATTTTCTGGCCTTCGCGCGCAGCCTTGGCGATGCGGTCAACCAATTCGTCCATGCGCTCCATCGGCACGATTGCCGTGGTGATCGGCTGGCGTCCGGCGGGCTTTTCGGTGAGCTTCGACACATCCATGTCGCCGAAGGCGGTCAGAACCAGCGTGCGCGGAATAGGCGTCGCCGTCATCACCAGCATATCCGGGGCCGAGCCCTTGGCTGTCAGCATCAGGCGCTGATGCACGCCGAAGCGGTGCTGTTCGTCGATGATGACCAGAACGAGGTCGTGATATTCGACCTTTTCCTGAAACAGCGCATGGGTGCCGATGACGATATCGATTTCGCCGCTTTTCAGCCCTTCCAGCACGGTGTTGCGATCACGTCCCTTTTCGCGGCCTGTCAGCAGGGCAGCTCTCAAGCCGGCCTTTTCAGCCAGCGGTGCAATGGTCGCAAAATGCTGGCGCGCCAGAACTTCCGTTGGCGCCATCAGGGCCGATTGCCCGCCGGATTCGGCAGCATGCGCCATGGAAAGCAGGCCCACGACCGTTTTGCCGGAACCGACATCGCCCTGCAAAAGCCGCAACATGCGCTCTGGCGATTTGAGGTCCGTGATGATCTCGCGAACCGCCTGATCCTGTCCCTGGGTGAGGCGATAGGGCAGGTGACGCATGATCTCGGTCACGGTGCGGCCATTGCCTTCCAGCGGACGCCCCGACAGCCTGCGCGTTTTGGCGCGCACGAGCGCCAGTGCCAACTGCCCCGCCAGAAATTCGTCATAGGCGAGCCTGCGCCGTGTAATGCCTTCCAGTGCGATGTCGGTCGGATCTTCCGGCAGATGCATGGTGGTAAGCGCCTGCTGGAAGTCGGGAAAACGCTCGCGGGCCAGCAGTGGCGCATCGATCCATTCCGGCAGGGGCGGCACGCGCGACAGCGCTTCCTTGACGGCGCGCGCCAGTGTCTTGGGCGATAGGCCCGCTGTCAGCGGATAGACCGGCTCGACCAGCGGCAGGTCGGCCGCATCGTCTACCCCTGCGATATAATCCGGGTGCACCATGGAGGCGCGCCCGTTGAACCATTCCACCTTGCCCGACACGATGACGGTCTCGCCTTCAGGCAGCATTTTTTGCAGCCATGGCAACTGTGCGTGAAAGAAGGTGAGGGCGATTTCGCCTGTATCGTCATGAGCAAGAACCCGATGCGGCACATTCTTGCGCTCACGCGGCGCCGGCTGATGCTGATCGACCACCACTTCCAGCGTGACGATGGCGCCTTCCTGCGCGAATGCGATGCCGGGGCGGTTGCGCCTGTCGATGACGCTGTGGGGGGGGAGAAACAGAAGCTGGCCCACTTTCGGCTCGGCGCCCGGAACATCGGTTCCAAGCAGTTTTCCAAGCAAAGCGGCCACTTTCGGGCCAATGCCGGAAAGCGAGCGAACAGAGGCGAAAAAGGGATCGAGCATAGACGGACGCATGATGCGGAGCTTTAACTGCTTCGCCGTCCGACGCAAGTCCGGGGGCGAAAGTTTCTGTGCTCTTTTTGTTCTCGTTCAGGAAACAGGTTCCCACATCGGCAACAGATGCTATATACCGGCTTCGGATTTTATAATTGGAGCCTCGAAACAATGACTGGCAGCACACTTGCGACGGAAAATCTCGATGTAAGGCGTCGCAAGCTTCTGTTTCGCGCCTGGCATCGCGGTATGCGTGAGATGGACCTGATCCTTGGCCAGTATGCAGATGCGTATCTTGCAGGCTTCACCGATCCGCAGCTCGACGAGTTCGAGCATATTCTCGAGGTGCTGGATCGCGATCTTCTGAAGTGGGTGACGGGTGAAAGCCCGATTCCGGCCGAATATGATACGCCGCTTTTCCGCGATATTGTCGCCTTCCGCGACCGCATAGAATTCTAAGATAGAGCCTCATGCCCGTTTTCAGCAAATTAGGTCTTAAGCCCATCATAGCCGCCGGTGTGAGTCGCCATATCGTGATCGACGGCGTTGCCGACGGTTTCGAGGCATTCTGCCTTGCGCGTCTGGTGGACGAGATCGGCGAGCGCGGGCCAATCATGTATATCGTGCGCGACGGACAGCGCATTGCCGATCTGGAACAGGTGCTGAGCTTCGTTGCGCCCGACCTGCCTGTTCTGCATTTGCCAGCCTGGGATTGCCTGCCTTATGACCGCGTGTCGCCGGGCGCGGATGCGTCGGCACGCAGGCTTGCCGCGTTAAGTGCACTTGCGGCGTTGAAGAAATCGCCGCACCCGTCAATCATCCTGACCACGGCCAATGCGATTTTGCAGAAGCTGCCGCCGCAGGCGGCGATAGAAGAGCAGGTGATTTCCGCGCGTCCGGGCAACCAGCTCAATATGAACGATCTGGCTTCGCGGCTTGAACGCAACGGATTCGAGCGTGTCTCGACCGTGCGCGACATCGGCGAATTCGCGGTGCGTGGCGGCATTCTCGATCTTTACGCGCCGGGCGCGGAAGAGCCGCTGCGGCTCGATTTCTTTGGCGATACGCTGGAAACGATCCGCGCTTTCGATCCGGCGTCGCAGCGCACCACCGGAACGCGCAAGGAATTCGTGCTCCAGCCAATGAGCGAAATCACCCTTTCGCCTGATATGATCAGCCGTTTCCGCAAGAATTATGTGGCCATGTTCGGTGCGCCACAGCGCGACGATGCGCTTTATCAGGCGATCAGCGAAGGCCGTCGTTTTGCGGGCATGGAGCACTGGCTGCCGCTTTTCTATGACCGTCTGGAGACGGTATTCGACCATGCGGGCGGGATGCCGGTTGTGTTCGACCATCTGGTGCACGAGGCGCTGACCGAGCGTCACACCATGGTTGTGGATCATTACGAATCGCGCCTGCGCCAGGCCGAAGGCAAGGAGCCCGGCAGCGAAGCCGTGCCCTACAAGCCGGTGAAGCCGGAGACGCTTTATCTTTCGCCGGCGGACGTTGAACAACTCGCCTCGGCGATGGGTGTGCGTATCGATCTGACGCCTTTCAGTACGCCGGAAGTGACGGGCCGTAAGGTCGTCAATGCCAATGTCCACGCGGGGCGCAGTTTTGCCGAAGAGCGCGCCGCAACCGACGTGAATCTTTTTGAAGCCGTGGTGAAGCATGTTGCGGAACTGCGCGCGGCTGGCAAAAAAGTTCTGGTTGCAGCCTGGTCAGAAGGCTCGCTGGACCGTCTGCTTCAGGTGCTGGACGAGCACGGCCTTGAGAAGATCGAGACAGTGGATCGGCTTTCCACTGTCAAGGCGCTGTCGCGTGACAAGATCACGGCAGCGGTTCTGGCCGTTGAAAATGGCTTCGATGCGGGCGATCTCGTTGTTGTTGCCGAGCAGGATATTCTGGGTGATCGGCTTATTCGCCGCTCCAAGCGGCGCAAGCGTGATCAGGATTTCATCTCGGAGGTCGCTGCACTCAACGCTGGCGATATCGTCGTCCATGTCGATCACGGTATCGGGCGCTTCGTCGGCCTCAAGACCATTACGGCTGCGGGCGCGCCGCACGATTGTCTTGAAATCCATTATGCGGGCGATGATCGTCTGTTCCTGCCGGTCGAGAATATCGAGCTTTTGTCGCGTTACGGTTCGGAAGGGTCGGACGCGGTTCTGGACAAGCTTGGCGGCGGCGCATGGCAGGCGCGCAAGGCCAAACTCAAGAAGCGCCTGCTCGAAATTGCCGGACACCTGATCCAGATTGCCGCCGAACGCCAGATGCGCGGCGCGCCGGTGATGACGCCGCCGGACGGTCTCTATGCCGAATTTTCCGCGCGCTTCCCTTATGATGAGACGGAAGACCAGCTGACGGCTATCGACGCTGTCGCGGACGATCTCGCCGAAGGCAAGCCGATGGATCGCCTGATTTGCGGCGATGTCGGCTTCGGTAAGACCGAAGTGGCGCTGCGTGCGGCCTTCATCGCGGCCATGAACGGCGTTCAGGTGGCGGTGGTCGTGCCGACCACGCTGCTTTCCCGCCAGCATTTCAAGACCTTTTCCAACCGTTTTCACGGCCTGCCGATTAATATCGCGCATGCTTCGCGCCTCGTTGGCGCCAAGGAGCTCGCTGCAAACAAGAAAGGGCTGGAAGAAGGCACGGTCGATATCGTCGTCGGCACCCACGCACTGCTTGGCAATTCGATCAAGTTCAAGAATCTTGGCTTGCTCATCATCGATGAGGAGCAGCATTTCGGCGTCAAGCACAAGGAACGGCTGAAGGATCTGAAATCCGACGTTCATGTGCTCACACTTTCGGCCACGCCGATCCCGCGCACCTTGCAGCTTGCCCTGACGGGCGTGCGCGAACTGTCGCTCATCACCACGCCGCCGGTGGATCGCATGGCGGTGCGCACATTCGTTTCGCCTTTCGATCCACTCGTGATCCGCGAAACGCTGCTGCGCGAGCGCTATCGCGGCGGCCAGAGCTTCTATGTTGTCCCGCGCATTGCGGACCTGACCGAAATTCAGGAGTTCCTGCAAGCCCATGTACCGGAATTGAAAGTGGCCGTCGCCCACGGCCAGATGGCACCGGGCATGCTCGATGACATCATGAACGCCTTCTATGACGGGCAGTATGATGTGCTTTTGTCCACGACCATCGTGGAATCGGGTCTCGATATTCCAACCGCCAACACGATGATCGTGCATCGCGCCGATATGTTCGGCCTGGCGCAGCTTTATCAGTTGCGCGGACGTGTAGGCCGTTCCAAGCAGCGCGCTTTTGCGCTGTTCACACTTCCAGCAGGCAAGATGTTGACGCAGACAGCGGAGCGCCGCCTGAAAGTGCTGCAATCGCTCGATACGCTCGGCGCGGGCTTCCAGCTTGCAAGCCACGATATGGATATTCGCGGTGCGGGCAACCTGCTTGGTGAAGAACAATCCGGCCATATCAAGGAAGTGGGCTTCGAGCTTTACCAGCAGATGCTGGAAGAGGCGGTTGCAACGCTCAAAGGCTCCGGCGAAGTGGAAGACAGCCAATGGTCGCCGCAGATTGCGATCGGTACGGCGGTCATGATCCCGGAAACCTATGTGCCCGACCTGCAATTGCGCCTTGGTCTTTATCGTCGCCTCGCCGATCTGGAGGAACCGCAGGACATCGACGCCTTTGGCGCGGAATTGATCGACCGTTTCGGTCCAATGCCGGACGAAGTGCAGCACCTGCTCAAGATCGTCTTTATCAAGGCGCTGTGCCGCAGAGCTAATGTCGAGAAGCTCGATGCCGGTCCGAAGGGCGTGGTCATCCAGTTCCGCCACGCGACCTTCGCCAACCCGGTCGGGCTGGTGAAGATGATCGGCGAGCAGGGTTCCATGGCGAAGATCAGGCCGGACCAGAGCATCGTGTTCATCCGCGACTGGCCGACACCGGAAAAGCGCCTCAACGGCTCAGCGGTCGTCATGACACAGCTTGCGAAGATCGCGGCTGTGTGAGGGCGGATATTATCAATGCCCGACATTGAAATCATCTCGACACGAACCATCATAAGGCCGTTCGCCGAAGCCGATGCCTCCGATATATTCGCCAGCATCTCTCCGGAGATAACCCGATTTATGGCTTGGGATCCGCCTGCAATTTTAATCGACTTTGAAGAAATCTGGCGAAGCTGGCTGTCGTCACTCGCGGAGTTGACTGACGTTCATCTGGTCGCACGTGGTGGTAAAACGGCCCGTTTCGTCGGAATCGTTGGGCTTCATGCATTGCAATCCACCACACCGGAACTCGGCATTTGGCTTCGGCAGGACATGCATGGGATGGGATATGGCCGGGAATTGATCGGGGCGGTAACAACTTGGGCAAGCAAATGCACGGAAATTGACTATTTCGTATATCCGGTTGCCGAAGAGAACGTGGCAAGTAGACGAATTGCCGAAGCGTATGGTGGGAAAATAAAAGACAAACAGGAACATCCGAAATACAGTTCGGTTGTTTATCATATTCCTCCCGTCAGGTGAGGTTTATGGTTTTTGGAGACAGAGAAAGCTCCACTGCACATCTTCTCGTCCAAGCATGTCTTCCCGTGCACAATAAAACACGTCAATCAGACCATGCTGTTGGCCTAATTCCGAAGTTTCCTGCGCGGAGATGTCGAACATACGACGTCCTTCCGGGACTGGCCCGTGCCGCAACGACATGACCACTTTACCGCCGGGTGAGAGGAGTGATGCAGTGCGCATCATTGCCTGGCTGCGCTCGTCTGCATCGAGGTGCATCCAGACAGCTGTCAGCAAGATGAGATCGAACTGTTCACCGCTCTCGCATATGACAGCAAGGTCGGGCAGGGCGTCATTGACCCACTGGATCGGCACGTCGCCATGGATGGTTTGCCCATGATCGCGAAGTGCATCGGTCGGTTCAGCGGCAGTAACGCGATGCCCACGCTTCGCCAGAGCAGCAGCGTCACGCCCCGAGCCTGCTCCTATATCAAGTACATTGCACGATGCAGTTGGGAAAAGATGCAGCACATCGCGGTGAACCTGCTCAAAGGTGATGCTCTCGTATTGATCGGCAAGAACAGCCGCATTCTCCTGATAACCGTTGGATCCCGCTACGAAAGACATGCCCCCTCCATTTTCCAAGGCAGTCAAACCCTGCCAGCTATTATATCACCGATCTTCCGCAATCCCCGGCTCGAAACCTTCCGCCGTCTGGCGGATGGCGTCGGCGAGAACATCGGCGGTTTGCGCACCCATGACGGCATATTTCTGGTCTATGATGAAACAGGGTACACCGCGCACGCCTATACGGTTGGCCGTGTCGATTTCTTCGCGAATTGTCGCCTTGTCGGCCTCGCTCTGCAACAGGCGGGCGACGACTGCGCCGTCCATGCCGACACTTGCGGCGGCATCGACCAGTACTTCATGGTCGCCGATATCCTGCCCCTGCTCGAAATAGAGCGAAAACAGCGCGCCCACCAGTTTGTCCTGAGTGCCGGAAGCGGCCTGCGCCGCCCAGTGAATGACACGGTGTGCGTCCAGCGTATTCGGCGCACGGGTGATGGCTTCAAAATCGAAGATGATACCGTTTTCTTCGCCAAGCTCGTTCAGTTGTTTGTGAATGTCGTCGATCTTGGAGCCGGTGCCGAATTTCTCACGCATATAGACCTGCCGGTCCTTGCCATGCGCCGGCAAGGATGGGTCTAGCTGATACGGACGCCAGCGAATTTCGGCGTCCACCTCCGGCACTATCGCAAGCGCGTTTTCAAGACGCTTGCGTCCGAGGAAGCACCACGGGCACACGACATCCGAAACGACATCAATGGTGATCTTTCTGGCGGTCATAGGGGCTCCATCAGAATGCAGGAAGGCGTGCGGCCTTCTGCTTTATTCCATATCTTATAGCGAAAGCATGTAGGGCGAATTACGACGGAATCAAAAACCGCATCATTGTTTCGCCTGCCACCATGTCGGCAGTTGGTAGCCGTAGAGGGAGGTCCTTTCCGGGTGGCCGATCCGGTTCCACCGCGCTACCCATTGATAGGGCAGGTGATAGAGAGGAATGTAATAATCGCCCGATATCAGCACGCGGTCGAGTGCACGCACGGCACTTACGAACTCCGGCCGGCTGCGGGCGGCAAGCAACGCCTCGATCATCGCATCCACCGCTGGGTCGGCAACGCCGGGATAATTGAAGCTGCCCTGCACATCGCGGGAAGCGGAACCCCAGCGCCGCCATTGTTCGTTGCCAGGTGAAAGAGAACCGGACAGCGCGCCGAGAATCATGTCGTAATCGTAGGTTTGCAGTCGCTGCTGGTATTGGGCGTCATCCGCCGACCGGATTTCGGCAGTAATGCCGAGCCGCGCCAGATTGCGCTTATAGGCGAGGGCAACCTTTTCTTCATCCGGCGAGCGCGTCATGATTTCGAATGAAAGCGGTTTTCCATCAGGCCCCAGAGCCCGGCCGTTTTCAATACGAAAGCCCGCTTCTTCCAGAAGGTCGTGGGCCTTTTTGGCTGGTGTCCGGTCATGGCCACTGCCATCGGTTACGGGCGGGTGCCAGGTACCGTTCATCACGTCCTCGCGCACCGCTTCGGGGAAAGGCGCAAGCAGTTCCTTTTCGCGTGCATCGGCAGGCTTGCCCACCGAAGACAGTTCCGAACCCTCCCAGAAGCTTTGCGTGCGCTTGTACTGACCGGCAAACAGATTGCGGTTCGCCCATTCGAAATCGAACAGAAGGCCCAGCGCCTGCCGCACGCGACGGTCCTCGAACACTGGACGCCGCGTGTTGAAGACAAAACCCAACATATTGGCGGGCGTGCCTTTTTCGAAACTCTCCTTGACGACCCTGCCTTCCCTGACGGCGGGAAAGCCATAAAGCTTTTCCCAGCGCGTGGGGTTGGCTTCGATAAAGATATCGAGAAGACCCTTCTTGAACGATTCGAACAGCGAGGTTTCGTTGCGGTAATATTCGATGCTGAGCGTGTCGAAATTATCGAAACCGCGCCGCGCAGGCAGGTCCTTGCCCCAGTAATCGGGATTGCGCTTGTAGACGATGCGCTGCCCCGGCTGTACGGCGGATACAAGATAAGGGCCGCTGCCGACAGGTGGCTTCAAGGTGGAGTTGCCGAAGATCTCGCGGTCGATGGCATGTTTGGGCAACACTGGCATCGAGGCCGCGATCAGCAGCGGAAATTCGCGGTCGGACTTGTCGTTGAAGACGAAGCGCACTGAGCGTTCGCCGGTCTTTTCGATCCGCTCGATCCGGCTCATGCGGTTATTATAGGGCGGGCGGCCCTTTTCGGTCAGGATATCGTAGGTGAAGAGGATGTCGTCCACCGTGACCGGCGTGCCATCCGACCATTTCGCGTTTGGATCGAGCGTGAATTCCACCCATTTGCGGTCGGGATCGGTCGCGACTTTTTCAGCCAGCAGCGGATACAGCGTGAATGGTTCGTCACGCGAGCGCTGCATCAGCGTTTCATAGACCATATTCCCCAGATCGATATCGCCGAACAGGCCGCGTGCGGTGGTACGCATGCTTTTCAGTACAAATGGGTTGAGGCTATCGAAGGTGCCTACGACACCCATTTTCAGCGCGCCGCCTTTGGGTGCGTCGGGATCGGCGTAAGGAAAATGGGTAAAACCGGCAGGCAGGGCCACGTCGCCATGCATGGAAAGCGCGTAATCCGGGGCGGTATCAGCCGCTTGGGCAGGCAGACAGGCAAGCGCAGCTCCGATGAGGCCGCAGAGCGCTGTTGAGAGGGCTGTTCTGCGGAGAAGAGCAATCAAACAGTTCAACTTCACGCGTCCATTGTAAATATCTGTGATGATTTGCATCGACTGAATGTCGAATCGTTGGATAAACTAGCATGAACCTACATTATGTGCGGATTAAGAGCGTGTCCGGCGGGCGACAGTGGCTGCTAAAACACAAAATTTGAGGGATTCTGCCCCGTGAATGACGAAAGCTCTCTGGATTCATGTCCGCAGTCGTTGTAACACCGGCCCGGATTGGGGCCGGATTGGAATTGATGGTCTCAAAGGTCACGCTGTTGCCGCATTTTCAAACCAGTGACGGTCTATCGCTGACAAAACCAGAGAACGGGAACTAAAGATCATAGTTTTGAAAGGAACCTGTTGATCATGACCAGCACGAAGACAATCGCTGCCGCATCTGCAATCGCTGGCGCGTTCGCCCTGCTTGCTTCCGCGACGATGCCTGCATCAGCACAGCAGCCGCCGCAGGGCTGGTTCAAGGTTTGCTCGAAGCAGGAAGACAACGACATCTGCAATACGCAGAACATCGTCACGGCAGATTCCGGCCAGTTGCTGACCGCCGTCAATCTCATCGAGATCAAGGGCAAGATCAATCGCAAGATTTTTCAAGTCACCGTGCCGATCGGTCGTCTGATCCCGGCAGGCGTCGGCCTCCAGATCGACACCAACAAGCCGGTCAAGCTTGAATATGGCATCTGCTTCCCGGATCGCTGCATTGCGGAAGCGCCGCTGACCGACGACTTGACCAACGCGCTCAAGAAGGGCGGCAAGCTGACGCTTACCTCCGTCAATTACCAGAACAAGCCGAACCCTATCCCGGTTGCGCTTACTGGCTTCTCGCAGGCCCTGACCGGTCCGGCTCTCAAGCAGTCGGAACTGGAAGAGCGTCAGAAGGAACTTCAGGAAGCCGTTCAGAAGCGCCAGAAGGAATTCGAAGCCAAGATGAAGGCTGAACAGGATAAGGCCAAGGGCGCTGCAAACTGATTTGCAGTTCCATACGGTAAAGTTCAAGGGGCGCCTCGAGCGCCCCTTTTCTTTTAAGAAATCGCTTGTCGCTCCATGCGGTCAGTGCGAATGCTGCGGCTTGACGCGATAGCTGCCATTATCGAGGCGGTCGAAGATTTCGTCGATTTGCGGATGGCGCAATGGTTCGCCGCTTAAATCCGGCAACAGATTTTGTTCCGAGACATACGCGACATATTCGGATTCCGCATTTTCGGCCAGAAGGTGATAAAAGGGCTGATCGCGGTGAGGGCGCGCATCCTCGGGTATGGATTCATACCATTCCTCTGTATTGGCGAATTCCGGATCCACGTCGAAAATCACACCCCGGAAGGGAAAGAGCCGGTGTTTGACGACCTGGCCTATCTGAAATTTTGCGTGTTTTATTTGTGTCATACCCATGGGACGTAATGTAGTTCACCGCCCGGCGAATTAAAGCCAGCGGGAAGCGTGAAGTTCTGTCAGGTGATCGGTTATTTTCCAGCGTTGCCGTTCTGTCGTTCCGGCAGGCGTGGAAGGCTGGGCAGGAAATGCGTGAATCCGCTGCCGGGGCGAAGCCCTTCACGCATGAAAAATGCCCTGAGCGGCGCAAAGGAGCGCAGCATCTCCAGCCCCACGCCGCGCACTATCTGTGCTGGCAGCATGGAGGAGAGGAGGGAACGGTTGAGCGCATCGACAGAGCCGGTGCGTGCCAGAATGTCCGGTCGCCGACCCCGGTCATAGGCACGGATCACCCGGTCTGAACCCGGATCGACGGGATCGCTCTCAATGGCTTTGACGAGGGTTTCCACATCGCGTGAGCCGAGATTGAGGCCTTGCGCGCCGATTGGCGGGAAAACATGGGCCGCTTCGCCGATCAGGACTGTGCGTCTGGCGGCAAAGGCGTGCGGTACAAGGCCGGAAAGCGGCCAGGCTTGCGGGCCAACCTCCACCGTTATTTGCCCGAGCATGGATTGCATCATGTCCTCGACGCGCGTTGCCAGTGCCGCACCATCAAGTGCACGCAAGGCTTCGGCTCGACGCGGATTGACTACCCAGACAAGGCTGGAGCGTTTTCCCTTAAGCGGAACCTGCGTGAACGGTCCTTCCTCGGTATGGAATTCTGTCGAAATATTCTGGTGATCGACCGTATGGGCGAAGGAAAGCACCACTGCGGTTTGCGGATAGCTCCAGCGCCGCGTGCGGATGCCTGCGGCTTCCCGCGCCGTCGAATTGCGACCGTCCGCCGCCACGACAAGGCGCGCATGCAGCGTATCGCCGCCGGCCAGCGTTATCGTGACATGATCGCCATTGTGGCGATATTCGATTGCGGGCACGGTGATGCGCTCTATGTTTGCATGGCGCTGCACTGCTGCGGCAAGCTTTTCGTTCAGTATCGCATTCGGGATGTTGTAGCCGAAGGCCTCTTCGTCAATCTCGGTTGCGCGGAAAGTGACGGTAGGGCTGCGGATCAGCCGCTGCGCTGCATCCACAATGCGCATCGATTGCAGCGCCGCCGCTTCCGGTTCTATCCCGGCCCACACATCGATGGTTTCCAGAAGCCTGATCGCCGGCATCATCAGCGCTGTGGTGCGCCGGTCGCCCGGGTCGGTTTCGGGGCCAAGCAGGACGATGTGATAGCCCTTTGAGGCAAGCGCCAGCGCAGCCATCATGCCTGCCGGACCGCCGCCGCTAATGACAATATCGGTCAGAGGTTTGTTCAAAACCAGATCGCTCATCCGCTTCATCCTTGGCATGGCCCGGAGCCTGTTTTGCTCCGTTTTATCTCACACGCACCTATCCGAAAACCGTTTCACACATTGTCGTGCCGCTCTGGTGAAACGCGCCGCCTGTGAAAGCGATTCCTGTCGAACAGGTTTCAGCTGCACTTAAACCGAATTGTGGTCAAAAGACCAATCCTCCATGACGGATACTGATCTTCCTCGGGCAAATACCTTATCGTCCGGCGGAAAATATCTAATCTTCCGTGGAATGAGGGTAAATTTGACCGCGGGCTTACTTGCACTTTGGGCCTTATTCGGGGAAAGCTGGTGGAAGATCGCGGCTTTTCTGCGATAAGCCGAATTGTCGTGTCCAGGACGCTGAAATTGTTTGGTGTATGGCGCCCGACGAAGTTGAAATGAAGGCGCTGCCTCAAGCGGATTCGGTGGCGAACCCTACGCGGGGGACAGAAGGAAATGGCGGACGGCGTGAAAACCAAACTGACCGGAAAAATCAAAGCCAGGAAAGTCACCGCGCCGCAGGCAAAGGCGTTTTCGGTTCATCTTCTGACGGCGTCGGGATCTTTTCTCGCTTTCCTTTCCATCGTTGCAGCCAGCGACGGGCGCTATACGGCGATGTGGTGGTGGCTGGGGCTGGCGCTGTTCGTTGACGGCATTGACGGTCCCATCGCCCGCAAGCTTGAAGTCAAATATGTTCTGCCGAACTGGTCAGGCGAACTGCTCGACAACATTATCGATTATGTCACTTATGTTCTGATACCTGCTTTTGCGCTCTATCAAAGCGGGTTCATGGGGACGAATCTGTCCTTCATATCCGGTGCAATCATCGTGGTTTCCAGCGCGATCTATTATGCCGATACGGGCATGAAGACGAAGGAGAACTTCTTCAAGGGCTTCCCCGTCGTGTGGAACATGGTGGTTTTCACGCTTTTCATCGTGAAACCGGGAGAATGGGTGGCCTTTGCAACCGTCGTCGTCTCGGCGATCCTGTCGTTCCTGCCGATCAGCTTCCTGCACCCGGTGCGTGTGGTGCGGCTACGCCCGCTCAATCTGACGGTATTTCTGCTCTGGTGTGCTTTTGGCGCGATTGCGCTCTACTATACTCTGGACGCGCCTTTGTGGGTCCGTGTCGGTATTTCCGTGACGGGGCTCTACATCTACTTCATCGGCGCGATCATGCAGTTATTCCCGGGGCTCGGGCGCACAGCCACAGTGATCGAAGCCGAGAATGCTGCCGCTGCGAAGAAAAGCCAGACCGGAGAAGCACAATGAATAATGCCAGTGGGATCAATGCCATTCGCGTCCATCAGACAGGTGGACCGGAAGTCCTGAAATATGAACAGGTGGAAATCGGCGGGCCAGGACCGGGCGAGGCGAGGGTGCGCCATGAGGCGGTCGGCCTCAACTTCATCGATGTCTATTTCCGCACCGGACTCTACAAAGCCGCGCAGTTGCCTTTTACGCCCGGTAATGAAGGCGCAGGAACGGTTGTCGCCGTAGGCGCAGGCGTCGAAAATGTTCGCGTCGGCGACCGTGTGGCCTACGTCGCCACGCCCGGCTCCTATGCTGATGAGCGTAACCTGGCAGCCGACAGGCTGGTGCAGGTGCCGGACGATGTCGATCTGAAGACGGCGGCATCCATGATGCTGAAGGGCATGACCGCGCAATATCTTCTGCGTCGCACTTTCCGGGTTGAACCGGGACAGACCATCCTGTTCCATGCGGCAGCCGGTGGTGTCGGGCTGATCGCCGGTCAGTGGGCGAAGCATCTGGGCGCCACCGTTATCGGTACGGCAGGTTCGGAAGAAAAGATCGCGCTGGCGAAACAGCATGGCTACGATCACGTCATCAATTACCGCACGGAGAATTTTGCCGAAAAGGTCAAGGAACTGACCGGGGGCGAAGGTGTCGATGTGGTCTATGACTCGGTTGGCCGCGACACGTATATGGGGTCGCTCGACGTCCTGAAGCCGCTCGGCATGTTCGCGTGCTTCGGCCAGTCCTCCGGCACGATCCCGCCATTCGACCTCGGCATTCTGGCGCAAAAGGGATCGCTTTTCGCCACGCGCCCGACACTTTTCAATTACGTCGCCAAGCGTGTGGACCTCGAAAAGACTGCAGCCGAGCTTTTCGATGTGGTGGCAAGCGGGGCCGTGAAGATTGAAATCAACCAGACCTATGCCTTGAAAGATGCAAGCAAGGCGCACCAGGATCTGGAGGCGCGCAAGACGACGGGGACAAGTATTCTCATCCCCTGAACAACGGTGATCCGAGCGGCGGTGTGCATATGTCCACCGCCGTTTGCTTTTGGGCTTTTCAAGAGCGGACTTGCTGGATAAGCTCGCTTAAAAATATACTTGGGGAACAATGTCAGCGCACTTATCCGACCGGCTTCTTCTGGATGTCCGCCGGCTGACGAAAGTATTTGGTCAGCTCAAAGCCTGCGATGCTGTCGATCTGACCATCGCGCGGGGTGAAATTCACGCGCTATTGGGCGAAAACGGCGCTGGAAAATCTACTTTCGTGAAAATGCTGTTCGGTGCGCTGCAACCGCTGGATGGCGAAATTGTCTGGAAAGGACAAAGCGTCAGCATCGACCAGCCTGCCGCTGCAAGAAAACTCGGCATCGGCATGGTTTTCCAGCATTTTTCCTTGTTCGATTCTCTGACTGCCGCTGAAAATATCGCCCTGTCCCTCGACAATTCCCTGCCGCTCTCCGAAATTGCAAAGCGCGCGCGCGATGTCGGCAAGGCCTATGGTCTACCGGTTGATCCGCAGGCGCATGTCGGCGATCTTTCGGTCGGCGAGCGCCAGCGCATCGAAATCGTGCGCTGCCTGTTGCAGGAGCCCGACCTCATCATCCTCGATGAGCCGACTTCGGTGCTGACCCCTCAGGAAGCCGACAAGCTGTTTGAGACGCTGGAGCGGCTGAAGGCTGAAGGCAAGTCGATCCTTTATATCAGCCACCGACTGGAAGAGGTGAAGCGGCTTTGCGACCGCGCAACTGTGCTGCGCCACGGCAAAGTGGTCGGCCATTGCGATCCGCGCCGGGAAACCGCTGCGTCTCTTGCCCGCATGATGGTCGGCAATGATATTTCGGTTGTCGCGCGCAGCCAGATGAACGCGTCGCAGCGCAATGCGGCCGCACTTTTCGAAATCAATGCGCTTTCGCAGCCGCCGCGCGGGCCTTTTTCGACCGCGTTGAAAAACATCACGCTTTCCGTTGCCGCCGGGGAGGTGGTGGGCATTGCCGGTGTCGCCGGCAACGGGCAGGGCGAATTTTTCGAAGCGGTTTCGGGCGAAGTGCTGCAATCGGGCACCACAACGGTCCGCATTCGCGGCAAGGATGCAGGCAGGCTCGGTATCAGCGACCGGCGTATGATGGGTGCCGCATTCGTGCCGGAAGAACGTCTGGGGCACGGGGCCGTGCCTTCGCTGCCGCTGACGGACAACCTGTTCCTGTCGCGTTACAAGACCGACGCCAAAGTGTTCCTGCGTGGCGGCAAGCTGAAACTGATTGCCGAAGGCGCGCTGCACTTGGCCGCCAAGCGCATTATTGAACGGATGGATGTGCGCAAAAGCGCTGAAAACCCGCCAGCTTCCGCACTTTCCGGCGGGAATTTGCAGAAATTCATCATCGGACGCGAGCTGGACCGTTCGCCAGCGGTCATGGTGGTCAACCAGCCGACATGGGGCGTTGATGCCGGTGCTGCCGCGCATATCCGGCAGGCGCTCGTCGATCTGGCGCGTTCCGGTTCCGCCGTTCTCGTCATCAGTCAGGATCTTGATGAGCTTCTGGAAATCAGCGACCGCATCGCCGTCATGAATCACGGCCATCTGTCCAATCCCATGCCCATCGCCGATGTCACACTGGAAAGGATCGGGCTTTTGATGGGCGGCATATCGGGCGAAACACAGGCGGGTGCGGCATGATGCGGATTGAACTCGTCAAACGGCCGCAGCCTTCGAAACTTTTCAGCGCTGTATCGCCTTTGCTGGCGCTGGCACTCACCATGGTCTTCGGCGGGCTTGCCTTTGCGCTGATGGGCAAGGATCCGTTACAGGCGCTTTATGTCTTCTTCGTCGAGCCGCTGTTCGACATCTGGTCCTGGCATGAGCTTCTGGTAAAAGCCGCGCCGCTGATCCTCATCGCGGTCGGCCTGTGCGTCTGCTTTCTGTCGAACAACTGGAATATCGGCGCGGAAGGCCAGTTCATCATGGGAGCCGTCGCCGGTTCCATTTTGCCGGTCATGTACCCCGATCTCCAGTCATGGGTGGTTCTGCCGCTGATGATGCTGATGGGGATGGCGGGCGGTGCGGCTTATGCGTCCATACCGGCATTGCTGAAAGTCCGCTTCAACACCAATGAAATCCTCACCAGTCTCATGCTGGTTTATGTCGCTCAGCTTTTCCTCGACTGGCTGGTGCGCGGTCCGTGGCGCAATCCGGAAGGCTATAACTTTCCCGAAACGCGCCAGTTCAACGACAGCGCCATTCTGCCGGAAATCTGGAGTGCGTCGGGCCGCGCCCATTGGGGTTTTATCTTTGCGATCATCGCTGCTGCCGTTGTCTGGTTCCTGCTGAAGCACACGCTGAAAGGTTTTGAGATCAAGGTGATCGGGCAAAGCCCGCGAGCAGGGCGGTTTGCCGGTTTCAGCGCGGGCAGGCTCGTCTTCTTCGTCTTTGCTGTGTCTGGTGCGCTGGCAGGTCTTGCAGGCATTGCCGAAACGTCCGGCGCCATCGGGCAGCTTCGTCCGGTGATTTCCCCCGGTTACGGTTTTACCGCCATCATCGTCGCCTTTCTCGGGCGTCTCAATCCGCTCGGCGCGGTTGCCGCAGGCCTCGTGCTGGCGCTTTCCTATCTGGGCGGCGAAGCGGCGCAGGTTGCTATCGGCATATCGGAAAAATCGGCGCGCGTGTTTCAGGGCATGATCCTGTTTTTCGTGCTCGCTTGCGACACGCTCATTCTATACCGCATCCGTTTTGTTGCGGCACGTCATGCAGGAAAGGCCTGATCGCATGGAATTGACACAGGCCATTCTGCTTACCATTGCAACTGCTGCCACGCCGCTTTTGATTGCCGCGATCGGCGAGTTGGTCGTGGAACGCTCCGGTGTTCTCAATCTGGGTGTCGAGGGCATGATGCTGATGGGTGCGGTATCGGGTTTTGCTGCCGCCCAGATGACAGGGTCCGCCTGGCTGGGGCTTTTTGCGGCGGTGCTTGTCGGCGCGCTTTTCGCGGCAATTTTCGGCTTTCTGACGCTCACCCTCGTCACCAATCAGGTGGCCACCGGTCTCGCTCTCACCATTCTGGGCGTCGGCGCTTCCGCGATGATCGGTGAAAGCTTCATTGGCTTGCCGGGCGTTCGTCTCGACGCCATCGACCTTCCCTATCTGTCGGATATTCCGCTGATCGGACGGTTTTTGTTCGGTCAGGACCCGATTTTCTACATCTCCATCCTGCTGGTGATCGGCGTAACGTGGTTCTTGTTCCGCTCACGGGCCGGGCTTCAGCTGCGCGCCATCGGCGATAATCACGGTTCGGCCCATGCGCTAGGCGTGCATGTGGTGCGCACACGCTATCTGGCGGTGCTGTTCGGCGGGGCTTGCGCGGGTCTGGCAGGGGCGCAGCTTTCACTCGTCTATGTGCCGCAATGGGTCGAAAACATGACGGCCGGGCGCGGCTGGATCGCGCTGGCGCTTGTCGTTTTCGCGTCGTGGCGTCCGTGGCGGGTACTGATCGGCGCCTATCTTTTCGGCGCCGTCACTATCGGCCAGCTTCATGCGCAGGCGCTCGGCTTCGGCCTGCCGTCGCAATTTCTGTCCGCCTTGCCTTACCTTGCGACTATCGCGGTTCTGGTCGTCATTTCGCGCAACAAGCGTCTGACGATGATGAACACGCCCGCATCGTTGGGCAAACCGTTCGTGCCGGACAGGTAAAGGATCCGCAGCGGCGGAATTGCTCCCAAGGCTCCGCCGCTTTCAGATAGAGGGTGCAAACAAGGAGTGCAGGGAACATGAAAAAGACAATGCTGGCGATGGCCACGGCGGCGAGCTTCATGCTCGGCGGTGCGGCGCATGCGGAAGAAAAGCTCAAGATCGGCTTCATCTATATTGGACCTCCGGGCGATTTCGGCTGGACTTACCAGCACGATCAGGCCCGCAAGGAGCTGGTGGAAGCGCTTGGCGACAAGATCGAAACCACTTATCTGGAAAACGTGCCGGAAGGCGCGGATGCCGAACGTTCCATCGAGCGTCTGGCACGTGCAGGCAACAAGCTGATCTTCACGACGTCCTTCGGTTACATGGACCCGACCATCAAGGTCGCCAAGAAGTTCCCGGACGTGAAGTTCGAACACGCGACCGGCTACAAGACTGCCGATAATGTGTCGGCCTACAATGCGCGCTTTTACGAAGGCCGCTATGTTCAGGGCGTGATCGCAGCCAAAATGTCGACCAAGGGCGTGGCCGGTTACATCGCGTCCGTGCCGGTGCCGGAAGTCGTGCAGGGCATCAATGCCTTCATGTTGGGCGCACAGTCGGTTAATCCGGATTTCAAGGTGAAGGTCATCTGGGCCAATTCATGGTTCGATCCGGGCAAGGAAGCAGATGCCGCCAAGGCGCTGATCGATCAGGGCGTGGATATCATCACCCAGCATACGGATTCCACCGCCGCCATTCAGGTCGCGCATGAGCGTGGCATCAAGGCGTTCGGTCAGGCTTCGGACATGATCAAGTTCGGTCCTGAGACCCAGTTGACGGCCATCGTCGACGAATGGGGTCCGTATTATATCGACCGCGCCAAGGCCGTGCTCGACGGCACGTGGAAGAGCCAGAATATCTGGTGGGGCATGAAGGAAGGTCTGGTGAAGATGGCGCCTTACACCAACATGCCGGACGACGTGAAAAAAATGGCCGAGGAAGCCGAAGCGAAGATCAAGTCAGGCGAACTTGCTCCGTTCACCGGACCGATCAAGAAACAGGACGGTTCGGAGTGGCTGAAGGACGGCGAAAAGGCTGACGACAAGACACTGCTCGGCATGAATTTCTATGTTGCCGGTGTAGATGATAAGCTGCCGCAGTAAAAGCTTTCAATCCGCCAAACGAAAGGGCGCTTCCAGCGCCCTTTTTATTATATGACAATAGAGTAGGGGAAGCTGTTAAAGTGATAGTTTAAGCCCCTCATGGCTGTCGTTGAAGCCGAGCGATTGATAGAAGCGCAGTGCATCCGCACGGGATTTATCGGTGGCAAGCTGCACAAGTCCACAGCCGCGCGCACGACATTGTTCAACAGCCCATTCGATCATCTGGCGACCAATTCCGCCGCCGCGAACCGAGCTTGCAATCCGCACGCTTTCAATCTGACCGCGCCAAAGTCCCATGCGGGACAAGCCGGGAATAAAGCTTATCTGCATGCATCCGATAATCTGTCCGCCACGCTCGACGACAGCCAAAAGCTGGTTCGGATCGGCATTAATAGCGGCGAATGCATTGCGATATTCGTCACGCAGCGGCAGGCTGGCATCCTCACGCTTTGCGCCAAGAGCATCGTCGGCAAGCATGGCGACGATTGCCGCCACGTCTGCAGATGCTGCTTTTCGTATGGTTGCGGTCGGTTCAGCGGTCATCAGATCGCTATAGCATGCGGATCGCAGGGGTCGCCAGCCTCAATGTTCACGGTGACGATATTCCCCATCGCAGCGTAACATGTGTGCTCCTTGCCGATGGAGCCACTGGCTTCATCGACGATAACGAGCTGGAGCAGATCTCCCGCCAGGCTTGAATGCGGCGCGACGTCTTCTCCGGATGCGCGGCGCATCAACACGATGGCAGCGGGTTGCTAAAGATTTCCAAACCAGGATTCTCTGCTCTTAAAACAAAGAAAAAGCCGGAAACAATGTTCCGGCTTTCCAGGTTCAGTTCGAAAAGGTCGATTATTCGGCGGCGTCCGCAGGGGCGGCGTTCAGCTGGCCGTAGCGTTCCTCACCGATCTTCGCCAGCAGGTCGAGCTGGGTTTCGAGGAAGTCGATATGGCCTTCTTCGTCCGCGAGAAGCTCATCGAAAAGTTGCTTGGAGACATAGTCGCCCAGCTCGTCGCAGATTTCACGCGATTTCTTGTAGGAAGCGCGGGCGTCATATTCGCCCTTGAGGTCACATTCGAGCACTTCCTTGACGTTCTGGCCGATGCGCAGCGGAGCAACCGTTTGCAGGTTCGGATGGCCTTCAAGGAAGATGATGCGATCAATCAGCTTGTCGGCGTGATGCATTTCCTCAATGGATTCCTCACGCTCTTTCTTGGCGAGACGGGTGAAGCCCCAATCGTTGAGCAAACGGTAGTGCAGCCAATACTGGTTTACCGCACCAAGCTCGAGAAACAGTGCCTCGTTAAGCCGCTCGATGACCTTTGGTTCGCCTTTCATTCCATGAACTCCCGAATTTTTCACGTAGAGAACGCACACGATCCATGAACTGGACCACGTTTTCGTCCATTTGGTTGCGACGAAGATGATATTCTTCAGTCACCCTTATGATGGTTTCTACGACATTTGGGAAGCAGCCACAGCAGCGGCCGCGCTTGGACATGGCATTATAGACGGTTCCGGGAACGATAAGTTGCCAGCAATCTTCATCGAGCAGTTCGATGACAACGGCTTCAATGTCTTTATCGGTAATAACGTTGCAGCTACAAACTAGCATGAGAAGCATTCTCCCATGCTCGCATAGCAGATACCGGGCGCGAAAAGCGCCAGATGGAGAGACAATACCGGCTCACTCTGTACTTCAACTTCAAGACCGCTCGCAATTACATGCGGCTTTACTCTACTGGTGGCGCAAGGCCGAATTGAACCGGACAAAGGTTCCTCCAACTGCAAGGGTTAAAGGCCCAAACATTAAAGGTTTGACTTCAGCAGGATTTATTAAACCCACCAATTCAAGTCAGGTTATGGCTGGCACGGCGCAGTTCTGTCAAACTTTATGTTTTTGAAATGTTCTAAAAATCAATATGTTAGAATTATTCTAAATATGAGTTAAATATCCATGTTTAAACGTTAATTGGTCTTTGCACGACGCGATGGCGGGTGAATTTATCGCCCGCCAAGGGTTTCTGCGCTATTTTGCCGCATCTTGTGGATGAACACGCGTCGATTGCCTGTCAGGCACCTGACACCGCACTGAAGCCTTCGAATTGCGGTGGTCCAAGATAAAGCGGCTTGTTGTTGCCGGCATTGCGATGTGCGTCGCGAAACTGTTCGGACTTGGTCCAGAAGATGAAATCATCACGGCTGCGCCATACTGTATGGGAGGCATAGAGCGTATAGCCTTCTTCTTCATTGGTCGCACCGCGCAGGAGGTGGAAAGTCTCGAAGCCCGGAAGCTCGGAGAGGGTGGAATCGCGGTTTTTCCAGACGGCTTCGAAATCGGCTTCGCTGCCGATACGCACCTTGAAGCGGTTCATTGCTATGAACATAATTGCTGATCCTTCCTTCGGATATGGACTGGCTATTTCATCTATACACTTTCCGGCGCGTGCGGTGGTAGGGACCGCACGCGCCGCGCCGCATCTTGGGATCGGAAGCCAAGCCGCGGTCAGGAATGGCCGGTCTTCGCAGATGCGACGATCTTTGGAATCTATGACGGAAGCCTAGAACTTCTGCGTCAACGACAGTTTGAAATGACGGCCTGCTTCCGAGTAAAGCTCGGTGACATTGGCCACGCTGTTGACCGTCATTGCGTCATAATATTCCTGATCGAAGAGATTATAGACGCCGGCCTGCAAGCGCATGCCGTTCAGCTGTTCCGGTTCCCACCATCCCGTGAGGTTGACGACACCGTAACCGGGCAGCCTGCGGGTTGCCGTTCCGGCGCGCGTCGAGATGGTTTGGTTCAGATAGGCAGCGGCGACGACACTGGCATCCACGCCCCAGGAATTCGCGTTGTAGCCGACGCCGAAGACACCCTTGAACGGCTGCGACGATGATAATGGAATATCGTCGTCGAGGTTCATCGCCTTGGCGTAGCTCAGAGCGCCATGGACGTTGAAGCCGCTAACAAAATTGTGGTGGGCCTTCACCTCGATACCGGCGATGCGCGCCTTGTTAAGGTTGCGGAAGGTGGTGAGGCCATCCGGATACTCTGTGGTTCTGGTCGTGACTGTGTCGATGAAGTTGCTGTAGCGGTTTGCGAAGATGGTGATGCGTCCGCCGGAATTCTGGTCACCGAAATTCGCGCCCACATCGATGCCGTAACCGGTTTCGGGCTTGAGGTCCGGATTGCCGATTGTACCGTAGCTGGCCGACAGATAGGTCACATAGAGCTGGTCGATTTCAGGCGATTTGTATGTGGTCGAAAGCTGGACGAACAGTTCAAGATCCGGCGTCGCCTGCCAGGAGGCACGGATTTTCGGCGAGAAGCGATTGCCGGAGCTTTCATCATGACCGCTGTTCGAATCCGGCTTGAACTTGAACCAGTCATAGCGGAGGCCGGGCGTGATCGCGAAGGGCGTATCGCCGATTTCAATCCGGTCTTCAGCAAACAGCCCGATTCTGTAGGCATCGACGTCCGGCGTATCCTCCTGATTGATATGAAGGAATGGGCAGACGTAAGCCTGTTCCATCGGCGAGGCGGTGCCACGCGTGCAATTATCCGCACCGGACATCACCTGTGTATATTTCGTTGTGCTGATGTCGCCGCCGACCGTCAGAGAGTGTGAAAGCGTTCCGGTGTCGAAGCCGAAATTGGTGTAGCCCGTCGCGCCATACCGTTCTTCCTGAAGGTTGTAGCTTCGGGTGAAGGGACCGCGAAGGCTGCTGATACGATACGCGTCGGAGCCGAACGAACGTTCGATTTTCTGCCAGTAAAGGGTTGCGAAGGCATTATTGACCAGACTATCGCCGCTCTGCGATTCAAAGCGATAATCCAGCGACACGCGATCTCGCTTGTTCTGACGGTTCTCGCGATAGGTTTTGTTGTCAAAGGTGGTTCCGGCATCGGACCATTTGTCAATATCCGCATCCAGCCGGTTTCGCTCTGCAGTCAGGCCTACCGTATGGCCACCTTCCAGCGTCTGGCGCAGCTTGAACATCAGGTTGCTGCGATTATAATCCTTGGGATCAGCCTCGGTGCGCGCCTTGCCGTATCCGCCGACATCACCCGTGTTCTGCGTTTCGTGGCCGCGCTTATACGAGCCCTGGAACAAAACGGATGTATTCTGAACCTTCTGTGCGACTGCGGCGGAACCGATGAAGGATTTGTCCGACCCATCATAAGTCAGCTTGGCTACGCCGCCAAAGGCCTTGCCCGGAGCAAGCAAATCTTCCGGTTCAAGCGTTTTGAGCGCAATTGCTCCGCCCATGGCTCCTGAGCCAAGCCGGCTTGCATCTGCACCATAAAGCACATCGAATGCCGAGAGGGCAGAGAAGTCATAGGCATCTGTGCCGCCATTCACATCCGGACGCACATAGGCATCGAGATAGGGGATCGGAATACCGTCGATCGTCGTCAGAACGCGATCATCCTGCAGGCCGCGAATATTCACGCTTCCCGTGGTCGAGTTTACAGCAACCCCCGGTTCGGTCGTATTGCTGATATCCCTCAGCGAATTGATATCGCGCTTGCGAATATCGTCCGCCGTTGTCGTGCTGGCCAGCGGCGTGTCGGTAACCGAACCGTTGACCGCACGGCTGTTCTTGATGAGGATCGGTTTGAGTGCGACAGCGCCATTCTCCGTTGTGGCTTTCTGCTCTTGTGCAAAGGCCTGTGATGTCAGCGCCACAAGAATGACTGCAAGCCCGGTGCTCGCCATGCCTGTGTTCGCTAAGAATGACCGCTTTTGTACCCCGCCAGTCGCCCGCATTTCCATGTCTCTCCTGAATGCCAGAACACATCTCACCGGCCTGACAGGCGGCGAGAAACCTAAAAATTCCAATTGGTTGATAGGCCGCCACCATCGGGAAGCCTGCGTGCTGGCTGGGAAGATCTGTTCTTCCGGGCTTGCACTGGAAAGACGAGATTTAAACTTGACTCGATTAATCCAGTAATGCAGTGATTAGTAAACATGACTCATGTTGTCAACAAATCAATTCGCACAAAACAGCCCTAGCGAGGCAGGTTATGAACAGGCGCATTTACATCGATATGCAGGTGCGGTTGCCGAGGGAACGGCTCCCCGCCGCGATGGCCGAGGCATCTCGCGACAAGACGGGTGAAACCGCAGCGCATCCGTCCTGTGGGGTGTCGCCTGACCCGCGACTGAAGACTTACGGCAGCGGCGAACTTTTCGAAGGCTCCCGCGAAGTGGGGATAGAGCATGGCGGCTCGCTTTATCGCCTCAAGATCACCCGCCAAGGCAAGCTCATCCTGAACAAATAGGCAATCAACCGATGATGACCCAATCCAAGCCCTCCCCAGAACAGATTCTCCAGGCACGGGCCGATAATCCGAAAATGCGTGAGCGCGATTTCGCCCAAAGCCTCGCAATCTCCGAGGCCGATTTTGTGGCCGCGCATTGTGGCGCGGCTGAAGCAGCACCGATTTTCGCCCGCCGTGTCCGGGTGGATATTGAAATCCTGCTTGAGCGTATCGGCGCGGTGGGCGAGGTGATGGTGCTCACGCGCAATGAAAGCGCCGTGCATGAAAAGATCGGACCGTTTGAAAAGACGATCTGGGGCAAGCATGCCGCACTGGCGCTTGGCAAGCAGATCGACCTGCGCATTTTCCCCAAGCACTGGGTTCACGGTTTTGCGGTGGAAAAGCGCGACGGCGACGGCATCCGCCGCAGCTTGCAGTTTTTCGATGCCCATGGTGAGGCGGTGCATAAAATTCACCTTCGCACCGCATCGAATGTGGAAGCCTATGAACAGCTGGTCAGTGACCTGCTGCTGGACGATCAATCTCCTGCCATCGAGATAAATACCGCGGCTCCCAAGGGGCCGAAAGCCGACGTTTCGCTGCTCGATATCGACGCGTTCCGCGAACGCTGGGGCGCACTGACCGATGTGCACCAGTTTGTCGGGCTGTTGCGGGATTTCGGCGTGGACCGTCATCAGGCCGTGCATCTTGCCGGTCATGATTTCGCCTGGCGCGTCGACTGCTCGTCCGTCGAGGCCATGATGAATCATGCGGTGCAGGAACAGATTCCGATCATGTGCTTTGTGGGAAGCCGGGGCTGCATCCAGATCCATTCCGGGCCGATCCGCGAAATCAAGACGATGGGGCCTTGGCTGAATGTGCTCGACCCGACCTTCCATCTGCATCTGCGCGCCGATCACATTGCGGATGTCTGGGTTGTGCGCAAGCCGACCAAGGACGGCCATGTGACCTCGCTTGAGGCGTATGACGCCCAGGGCGAAATGATCATTCAGTTCTTCGGCGAGCGCCATGAAGGTGAGGCCGAACTGGAAGACTGGCGCATGATCGCGGAAAACCTGCCGCGCCTGTCGCAGTCCACGGCTGCGTAGGGACAAGCCATGGCTGTCAAATCCCAGGGTTCCAAGCGCTATGCTGCCATTGCGGCGCTGGTGCTGTCGTTTGCCGTCGCCGGCATTGCCCGCGCTGAAACGGTCGATCATTTCGCGGATACTGCCCGCATCGTTTCCGTCGGCGGTTCGCTGACGGAAATCGTTTATGCTCTGGGCGCAGAAAAATCGCTTGTGGCCCGCGACCAGACGAGCACCTATCCGGCGGAGGCTTTAGCGCTGCCGGATGTCGGTTATATGCGTCGTCTGGCGCCGGAGGGCGTGCTTTCGGTCAATCCGACCGGCATTCTGCTCATAGAGGGCAGCGGCCCGCCCGACACGCTCGATGTGCTGAAAAAAGCGTCTGTTCCGATGGTGGTTATCCCGGAAAGTTTCACCGGGGAAGGGGTGATCCGAAAGATCGAAGCCGTGGGTGAGGCGTTTGGCATCGCGGACAAGGCGAAAGCGCTTGCCGCCGACGTTGCACGTGATCTTGAGGCGGCGGGAAAAGTTGCCGCCGACAAGAATCCGCGCAAGCGTGTGCTTTTCGTTCTTGGAGCGCAGGGCGGTCGTCTGATGGCGTCCGGTACAGGTACTGCGGCCAACGGCATGATCGAGCTTGCAGGCGGCGAGAACGTCATCACCGAATATCAGGGCTATAAACAGCTGACTGACGAAGCCATCGAAAAGGCCGCACCGGACATGATTCTGATGATGGATACAGGCGGGGATAGTGTTTCGGAAGATGATCTGCTCAAGAATCCAGCCATTGCGGGCACGCCCGCAGGACGCAACAAGAACATCGTGGCGATGGATGCGGGCTATCTGCTAGGCTTCGGCCCGCGCACGGGCGCGGCAATCCGCGAGCTTTCCGCAAAACTTTATGGGGCTTCCGCCAGTCAATAGAGCAATTGGTTTTTCCGGCTGACCGAGATCGGAAGAACCAGCTCTATCTCTTTGTTTTTATGCATGTCCTCATCCAAAATCGATGTTCGCTTTTGGCAGACATGCTCCAGAGGAATATCGAAATGACCAGCCAAGGTCGCGTCGCAAGCCCGGAGGGCTTCGCTTTGCGTCATCAAACAAGTGAAGATCGTGCGCCCAGTGAGCCCCCGGACAAGACCGGGGATAGGGCTTCGCGCGCGCGACTTGCCGTTGTCCTTCTGGCTGCCGCGCTTTGCATTACGGCGTTGTTCAGTCTGACGGCAGGCGCTTCGGATGCATCCGTACTCTCCGTCCTGCGCGCTCTGACCTTCAGTGCGGGCGAGGGGGCGGATGCTTTCCGCCGCGATCATCTGATCATCATGGAAATACGTCTGCCGCGTATCGTCATGGGAATGCTGATCGGAGCGGGGCTGGCTGTTTCCGGCGCGGTCATGCAGGGCCTTTTCCGCAATCCGCTCGCCGATCCGGCTCTGGTGGGCGTGGCTTCCGGGGCAAGCCTGGGCGCGATCTCGATCATCGTTCTTGGCGGCACCATGCTGGCGCCCGTCGTCGCCGTGCTGGGCATATATGCCTTGCCGGTTGCCGCTTTCCTTGGCGGGCTGGCGACAACCCTGCTTCTCTATCGCGTCGCCACGCGCAGGGGGCGAACCTCCGTGGCCACCATGCTTCTGGCCGGTATCGCGCTTGGCGCTTTAGCTGGCGCCGCCTCTGGCGCGCTGATCTACATAGCTGATGACCGCCAGTTGCGGGATCTGACTTTCTGGGGGCTCGGTTCGCTTGCCGGGGCCACCTGGACCAAAATCGCCACTGCCGGGCCGGTGATCGCGATTATCCTTGTTGCAGCGCCGCTGCTTGCACGTGGTCTCAATGCGCTGGCGCTGGGCGAGGCGGCGGCGGGGCATCTGGGTATACAGGTTCAGCGCATGAAGAATATCGCCATTGTCACGGTCGCAGCCGCTACAGGGGCCACGGTCGCGGTTGCAGGCGGCATCGGCTTCATCGGAATCGTTGTGCCGCACATGCTGCGCCTCAGCATCGGTCCCGACCATCGGTATCTGCTGCCCGCATCCGCGCTGCTCGGTGCCATTCTGCTTTTGCTGGCGGATGCGGTCAGCCGTACGCTCGTCGCTCCCGCAGAACTGCCCATCGGCATCATTACAGCCGTGTTTGGCGCGCCGTTCTTCCTCTGGATATTGCTGCGCCAGCGCGGCCTTCTTGATCTGTGAGGCTATAATAATGATTGAAACCAAGGCTCTTGGCGTCCGCCTTTCCGGAAAAATCATCATCAGCGACATCGCCTTTAGCGCGCGTCCCGGTGAAGTAACTGCCATTGTCGGGCCGAACGGTTCCGGCAAGACGACATTGCTGCGCGCGCTGTCCGGCGATATTTCCTTCACCGGAACGGCGTCTCTGGACGGGCGTTCCTTCGCCGACATCAAGCCATGGGAAATGGCGGCTCGCCGTGCCGTGCTGCCGCAGGCAAGCGCGCTGTCCTTTCCGTTCACGGTTCGGGAGATCGTGAAAATCGGTCTGACGGGCGGCTTCAGTGGCGTTTCCCGCGCTGAGCAGGAGCAGCTTCCCGATCTCGCCTTGCAGAGGGTCGATCTCGGCGATTTTGGTGGCAGGCTGTATCAGGAACTGTCCGGCGGAGAGCAGCAACGGGTGCAGCTTGCCCGCGTTCTTTGTCAGGTATGGAAGCCGGTTGTCGATGGAACGCCGCGCTATCTGTTTCTCGACGAACCTGTCTCCAGCCTCGATATCCGGCACCAGATCGTGGTGATGGAAATTGCGCGGGATTTCGCGACCGCAGGCGGCGGCGTCATCGCCATTCTGCATGATCTGAACCTGACCGCCATGTTCGCCGATCGCATCGCCGTCATGCATAGGGGCAGGCTCGATACAATGGGCACGCCGCAACAGGCTTTGACCGACGAGCGGCTGGAGCGGGTTTATGAATGCATGCTCAGGGTAGGAGTTCCGCCTGCGCGGGGCGTTCCTTTCGTGCTGCCACAATCGGCTTATCGCGCTGCCGCTGAATAGTGCATTCAACCAAAGCCGGAAACGTTTCTGGACAAAGAAAACGGCCCGGTTTCCCGGGCCGTTCTGTTTTCAGATTAACTGAGGATCAGCTTGCGACGCGTTGTTCTTCCATCTCATCGAGACCGAGTAGCGACCGTACATTCGGACGGGCTTTCACCAGATCGGAAATGCTGTATTTCATCAATACGCCGAAGAAAGCGTTGAGCGCCTCACGCAATGCGGAATTCAACGCGCAGCTATCGACAAGCGGGCATTCGGTGGCGTCGTTTTCAAAGCACTCCGCCATCGCGAAATTTTCTTCGGTCACGCGCACGACATCGAACAGCGAAATATCAGTGGCAGCGCGGCCAAGCCGCACGCCGCCATTGCGACCGCGCACCGTTTCCACCAGTCCATGCTCGACAAGCGGCTGGAGAATCTTGAACAGGAAGAGTTCCGAAACGGAATAAGCACGCGCGATTTCCGGAACGCGGCTCAACTTGCCGTCGTTTGCAGCACAATACATCAGCATCCGAATGGCATAATTCGTCTGGCGGGTAAGACGCATCGATTATTCCTTTCAGCACGTCCCCGGGCTATCTTCAAACCCGGTCAAACCGGGCTGGGAAATGTTCCAGGTCTTTGTTTTGCGCATATCTTTATCGGAAAACCGGTTGTTGTTTTCCGCGACATGCTTTTGTCTTTCCGCGCAATCCTCTTCGAAAGACCGGCTGTCATTCCGAAACTGCGCATTCAAAGCAGGTGCATTCATTTCGAATCCACTTTAGAATCATTCTTAAAATATATGAAGTCTTTTCTCATCTTTAAAGCGCAAAAGCGTCAATTATTCCCAATTTGTCGCGGTCTTTCCTGACCGGCTTCAGCGGGGCTGATTATGAATTAACCGCAACCTGCTCCAAATCCTTGTTTTGTAACGCCAGATGTTTCTATTTGACTGCAAATGCTCCTGCCATTCATTGGCAGACATCGATCCATTGCGCTTCAACGAGTTCGGCCATTTTATGCGGAGCAATACGCACGGCGCTGTTTGTGGCCCCTGCCGCCGGCACGACTTCATCGAAAGCCTTGAGGGATACATCGCAATAGACGGGCAGGGCACTTGGAAGCCCGAATGGACATACTCCGCCGACAGGGTGGCCTGTCTCGACGGCCACACTTTCGGCGTTCAGCATCCGCGGTTTGGTTCCGAACTGTTCCTTGAACTTACGATTGTCAATGCGAGCGTCTCCGCGCGTGACGACAAGGATGGTCTGGTCCTTGGCGGAAAAGGAAAGGGTCTTGGCGATCTGTCCTGGCTCCACGCCATGCGCTTCGGCGGCAAGCGTGACCGTAGCGGTGCTGGTTGGCAGTTCGATGACTTCGACTTCCGGCGCTTTGTCGGCGAAGAATGCCTTCACGGATTCCAGACTCATGGCTACCCTTTTTATTTTTCTGATTATTTAAATCAAGTTTAGGCAGCGTTGCGATCAAGAGCAAGCTTTGGATATCAAGAGCCGATGATTAAAATGACAGCAAGTGGCAGATTGACGCTGTTGTTCTATCTCTGTAAAGAAGCGCTCAGCTCTGCTTCGCGCAGATGCGGAGGGGTGGCCGAGCGGTTTAAGGCACCGGTCTTGAAAACCGGCGTGCAGGAGACTGTACCGTGGGTTCGAATCCCACCCCCTCCGCCATAAATTCCGGTTGCCCTCTATGACTCACCATTGCCGCCGAGTACAGCAATCCCACCAAGCGGGGCTGAAAACCGCTGATGGCAAAGCGCTGCGCCGTGGGGAGCTCAACTTGTCCTTCAGAATCCAGAACGGCCCGCAGCCAGAAACTGAGTTCTTTGGTGTCCAGTGATGACCCCAAGTCTTTGATGATATCGCGTGTTTCACGCCACCCGGATGATGGTTACGTCATTCGGGTGGCATTGACGCGGTCGTTATGTCAACCGAACAGACATTCCGCCATCTACGATCATCGGACTTCCGGTCATGAAGCTGGATCGATCAGAAAGAAGGAACAAGGCTGCCTGCGCGATCTCTGTGGGGGCCGCCATTCGCTTCATGGGATGCAAGCCGGCGATGAACTCCAAAGCGGCCGGATTCCCTTCGCCCCCGCTTGGCGTGATTGTGCCCCCCGGCAATAGTGCGTTGACACGTATGCCCTCGACGGCATGGTCTGATGCCAGCGATTGGGCCAGCCCGTTCAACCCCGCCTTGGATGCCGCATAGGCTCCCATGCCCGGCATGCCGCCATTGCTGAACCCGACAAATGACGAGGTGAAGACGATCGAGCCTCCGCCGCGCGCTTTCATGGCTGGTATCTGCGCCCTGGCGGCCAGAAAGGCACCCGTCAGATTGACCGAAATCACATCGGTCCAATTGCCGATGCTCATATCCGGCACAGGCTGCATCTCGCCCACAATGCCGACATTATTGAATGCGCCGTCCAGCCCGCCGAACTCCTTTGTAGCGAGATCGACAAGCGCCTTGGCGTAGCCCTCATCCTTTGCGTCGCCAGCCAAAAATACGGCTCTGCCGTTGGCCTGATTGATCGTTTCCGCAAGGGCGCCAAGCTCTCCGGATCGGCGCGCGCCGAGAACCACATTGGCCCCTTCGGATGCAAACAACCGCGCCGCCGCCGCGCCTATCCCGCTGCTCGCGCCGGTGACGATGATAGTCTTTCTTTCCAGTTCCATGACATGTCTCTCCCGATCATTGTGTCACAGCTGTCTAGCGACACAGCAGACGGCGCAGCCACCCGATTCTTGCTTTCAAACTATCTTTCGCGACATAGACCTGAGATCAGGGAAAACTTGATCGGAATACCCCTTCAGGATTGCCAGCGTCCGGAACAGCACAGTGATCGGATTTGCCGATGCCGAGAATGCATGGAAAATTGCCCCCGCAAAGATCGGTATTCGACCGATGACTTACACGGAATCTAAGACCGTCGTCCTGTGTCTTGGTTCATCATAAAGCGGGGGAGGTGATTATGACACGATACCGCTAATGATCGTCAGATGTCGTCCAAGTATCGACGGCGCAAGGCGTGACGCTTAACAATCCTTGTCGTTAAGGCGATAGGCGCCTCTGCCCACCCGAACGAAGAGAGCTGTATCGTCGGGTTGGTTGTCCGTGCAGTTTTCGGCAATGAATGAAAAATATCTGGGGTAGGGCCAGCCAGGTGCGACGCGGCGTACATCTTTTGGTTTGAAGGGCTCGGAAAGGGTGCCCTTCACTCGTATTGCATCGTTGATGAGTTGATAAACCTGCTGCCCCATGTGTTTCATTTTGGAACAATATACGAAATCAGCACGATTTGCAATTTCGTGAGAGGATTGCACGGCGAGGTGGGGCTGCCTGGCAGCAGATTCTTTAAAGATCTTTCTGTCTTTGGGCTATTTATATGTGAAGAAGAGCACGCAAGGTGCTCAAGACGCCTCTTCCTCAATCACGTTTTGCGCGATTTGTGCAAAACCGCCGTTCAACCGTTCGGCGGCGAGAAGACCGAGCCATACCGAAAACAGGCAAAGTCCTACTGACAGACCAACGTTGAACAGCGCCCTTCCGGGCTGGCCTGCGCGTAACAGGTCCAATGTTTGCAGGCTGAAGGAAGAGAAGGTGGTGAAGCCGCCGCATATGCCCACCATGAAGGCTATACGCCAGATCTCCGGCACCGGAAACCGGCCTTGTGCGAGAGTCAGCGCACCGAAGAAGGAGATGGCGAATGATCCAAGAACATTGATGACGATGGTTCCCCACGGAAGGTTTCGGCTTATGGGCAACATCAGGAGCGCCAGCCAATAGCGCGCCACGCTTCCAAGCGCTCCACCGAGCGCCACCATGATGGTTGTCTGCATTGTCTTACCTGTCAAATTGCGGATCGAAGCATGTTTCAGCTGCGCATTGCCGGTAGGTAGTCCAGCTCCGGACAACGCCGCCACGATCAACGCGCTTCGTCTCCCGTTTCCAATTCAAGCAGGAGTCATCAGCCATAACGGCGGTTTCGGGAGAACCCCATTCCCATCATGAGCAGCTTTGCCGCCGCCGAATTTATACAAACAAGCGCGATGTGACGTCAATGCGAGAACGAGAGAGCGGCGTTCAGTGCAAGGCGCCGCCTTTGCGGCCTCCCAGCCGCCTGCGCGCGGCGTCGCCGGCTCTATATACAAACGACGCGGGCGCGGGCAGGGTGCGCCGCATAAAGGCAACTTTCTTCAGGTAGGTGTCGATTTTCCATATGGCCCAGGTGCCGCCGCGAAAATAGGCAACGTCGCCAGCGCGCAAGGTGCGAGTTCCGCCATCGGCATCGGTTACATGCACTTCGCCTTCGAGAATATAAACAGTCTCGTCCCAGCCGAAATACCAGCGGAACGTTCCTGCGGTACAATCCCAGATCGCCGTGTATGCAGCGCAGTCCGCACTTGCGGATTGCTCGCATGAACGGGCTTGCGGGTTGCCTTGCAATACCCAGTCCGGATTGATCGGAGCGGGGCTCAGCGCCATTTCCAGTGCATTGTCGGATATGAGCGCCGGTCCCGATGGTTTGCGAAAAACATTCGGCATCGTGCGCGCAACAGCCAGAACAGCGCTTGCAAGCATGAACTTCCAGGCCATGTCTTTTCCCCCGACAAGATGGTCTCGTTTTAATCTAGCGGCCATTCGTCAGAATTGCGTTAAACAAATAAGGAGATTTGCATGTATCATTCCAGGCACAGTTGTTGGTGCAAGTCGCGCTTCAAGCTTGCCCCCTTATACCTATCAGTCGCATAACATGTATTATGGAACCGTGACGGCAACCCGGCCTCACGCTCGATGGCGATTGTCTAAAAGGTCCGAAATCGGAAATACGAGCCCACTCAACTAACTGTGATGCCATATGCCCAGTGTAATTCATGTGGCGGATTGCGATCTTTCCGATAGACGAAAACAAAGTGGGAGCCGGTACGAATCGCTTTGAAAGTCGATGTTTCAGCCGATGCTTCATTTTCGCAAACCACGGAAAACACGGCAAATTTCAGGACTGGTATAATTCGATATAGCCGATGTAATCGGCGGAAAAACTGGTGTCGCGTACCAGAATATTCACGCCATATTTTGCTACTTATTTTCGGATATTTTAATTAATTCAAAGTGTTGATAAGTTCTCTTGCAAGAGCCGCTCTTATCCATAAGATGCAAGCTATTTCAAAAATTACAAAGGAGGGGTTCTTCAATGTATCGCAAATTTCTACTGACGGGCGTGTGTCTTCTGGCGCTCGGCGGCGCAGCGTCCGCACAGGTCGTGCTTAATCGCGGCAACGACACCGATCCGGCAACGCTCGATCATCATCGCACATCTACGATTGCCGAACGCAACGTACTTGGCGACCTCTACGACGGTCTGACCATTCCGGATGCGGACGGCAAGGCCATTCCCGGTGTTGCCAAATCCTGGGACATCTCCGAAGACGGCACGGTTTATACTTTCCATCTGCGTGACGATGCCAAATGGTCGAACGGCGATCCGGTCACGGCTGGCGACTTCCAGTTCACCTTCCGCCGCCTGATGGACCCCAAGACTGCGGCCGGTTATGCCAGCATGCTATTCGTCATCAAGAATGCGGAAGACATTGCAGGCGGCAAGAAGCCCGTCGACGAACTTGGTGTCGAGGCGCTCGATGACCACACCCTCAAGATCACGCTGAACTCCCCTGCTCCGTATTTCCTTGAACTTCTGACCCACCAGACCGGCTTCCCGATGAACCAGAAGAGCGTCGAGGCCAATGGTGACAAGTTCACTACGCCCGGCAAGATGGTGACGAACGGCGCTTACATGCTGGAAAGCTTCACGCCGAACGATAAGATCGTCATGAAGAAGAATCCGCATTATTATGAAGCGGACAAGGTCAAGATCGATACCGTCAACTGGATTCCGTTCGAGGATCGCGCAAGCTGCATGCGCCGCTTCGAGGCAAAGGAAGTCCAGATCTGTTCGGACATTCCCGCCGAGCAGATGGACTATGTGAAGAAGAACCTTGAAAACGAATTCCGGATGGCACCTTATCTCGGTATCTATTACCTGCCGGTCAAGGGAAAGACTGCCGACAGCAAGCTGAAGGACCCGCGTGTGCGTCAGGCTATTTCCATGGCCATCGACCGCGAATTCCTCGCTGATCAGGTCTGGCAGGGTACCATGCTGCCCGGTTATTCGATGGTGCCGCCCGGCATCGCGAACTATGTCGCCGATGCACCGAAACTCGACTACTCGGACGATATGCTGGAGCGCGAGGACAAGGCCAAGGAGCTTCTGAAGGAAGCGGGCGTCGAGCCGAATACGCTGTCTATCGAACTGCTCTACAACACCTCGGAAAACAACAAGAACACCATGGCCGCCATTGCCGATCAGTTGGGTAATATCGGCATCAAGGCATCGCTCAACGAAACTGAAGGCGCCACTTACTTTAATTTCCTGCGCGATGACGGTCCGTTCGATATCGCCCGTGCTGGCTGGATCGGCGATTATAACGATCCGCAGAACTTCCTTTACATCAGCCAGAGCAATGTCAGCTTCAACTATTCCAAGGTGAAAAATCCGGAATACGATGCGAAGATGGCCGAGGCCGAGAAGATACTTGATCTCAATGCTCGTGCGAAAGTTCTGGCTGAAGCCGAGCAGCTCAAGCTCGAGGATATGAGCAATATTCCAATTCTTTATTACTCGTCGCGCGCACTCGTGTCCGACAAGATCGACGGCTGGAACGATAATCTTCTGGATACCCACAAGACTCGCTGGCTTTCGCTTAAACAATAAATTTTAGAGCCCGGGCTGCGTCGTTGGCGCGGCCCCTTTTTCTTTCGGCCTGCTTCATAACCATTCTGTGGAGGAAATATGAAGCAAAATCAATTTATTGGGTGATTTTTCTGCATCCGAAAGGACGAATGAGAGTCAAGCAATATTGCCGAAAGGCCCTGCTTTTCGTGGGGTGGTTTATTTTTAAAACCTATGGGAGATTTCGATGGTACGCGGAATATTATTGTCGGGCGTTTGCCTGGTTTCGCTTTGCTCTGCTGCATCCGCCGCGATTGTACTCAATCGAGGCAATGACACCGATCCCTCGACGCTGGACCAGCAGCTTACCACTACGGTTCAGGAAGACCGCGTTTTAAAAGATCTATATGAAGGCCTCGTCGCGCAGGATGGCCATGGAAAGGCAATACCGGGAGCCGCCGCCTCATGGGAGGTTTCTGCCGATGGTCTGACCTACACATTTCACATGCGCGAGAATGCGAAATGGTCCAACGGCGATCCTGTGACCGCCGCAGATTTCGAGTTCTCCTTCAAACGCTTGATGGATCCCAAGACTGCTGCCGGATATGCCAGTGTTCTCTATGCGATCAGGAACGCCGAGCAGGTGGCAACGGGCAAGGTGCCGGTCGAAGAGCTTGGTGTGAAAGCTCTCGATGGCGACACCCTTCAGATTTCGTTGAAGGCCCCTACTCCCTATTTCATAGAGTTGCTAACCCATAATACGGGTTTTCCGGTCAATCCAAAGGCCGTGAAGGAATATGGAGCAAAGTTCACTCAACCCGGGCATATGATCAGCAATGGTGCCTATGAGCTTGTCAGTTTCAACCCCAACGACAAGATCGTCATGAAGAAGAATCCCTATTACTGGGATGCCGCTCATGTCCAGATCGACCAGGTCAACTGGATACCGTTTCAGGATCGTTCAAGCTGCATGCGCCGTTTCGAAGCCAGAGAAGTCGACATCTGTTCCGATGTTGCGGCAGAGCAGATGGACTATGTTAAGCAGCGCTTCGGGAACGAATTTCACCAGGCGCCGCTGCTCGGAATTTATTACATCGACATCAAGGGGCAGCCCGATAGCAAGCTGCGCGATCTTCGGGTCCGGCAGGCCATTTCCATGGCGATCGACCGCGAATTTCTGGCCCAGGAAGTTTGGCGCGGCACGATGCTGCCCGCCAATTCCATGGTGCCGCCCCGCATCAATGGCTATGTCAAGGATGCGCCGAAGTTAAGCTTTGCGGATCAGGACGTGCTCGACAGGCAGGATAAAGCGAAAGCCTTGCTGAAAGAAGCCGGTGTGGCTCCTGGAAGTCTTTCGGTTGTGCTCCGCTACAGCACCTCGGAAAACCATAAGAACACCATGGCGGCAATTGCCGACATGCTGAAAGATATCGGTATCCACGCCTCGCTCGACGAGGTCGATGGCACGACATATTTCAACTATCTCGAGCAGAAAGGCATGTTCGACATCGCCCGCGACGGCTGGGTTGGCGACTATAACGACCCGAATTCGTTCCTCTCGCTATTTACCAGCGACAGCTACTTCAACTACGCGCAATGGTCGAACAAGGACTACGACGCGCTAATGGCCAAGTCGGCAACGATGACCGATCTGGGCGCGCGTGCGAAGGTTTTGGCGCAAGCCGAGAAAATTCTTCTGAATGCCGAGGCGGTCGTGCCGTTGCTGTATTACTCATCGACCGCATTGGTCGCCGACCGGGTTCAGGGCTACGACGACAATCTGATGAATTCACATGCCACACGCTGGCTATCGATAAAAAGTTAATAAAACAAACCCTTAAAGGGATTTGCCGAACCGTTCGAAGCGGTTCGGCAAAGAAGGGAAACAAGCGATGCTGGGCTACACGCTCCGACGATTGGGTAGTGCAATACCCACGATTTTCATCATCATCACGCTGACATTCTTCCTGATCCGGCTTGCGCCCGGCGGGCCTTTCGACCTTGAGCGCCCCATCGATCCCCTGATCCTTGAGAACCTCAAGAAAGCCTATAATATGGATGCACCGCTCTGGCAGCAGTATCTGATTTATCTGGGGAACCTCGTTCAGGGCGATCTGGGGCCAAGCTTCACGCGGCGCGATTTCTCCGTCAACGATCTCTTCGCATCCGGCCTGCCGGTTTCGATCATGCTCGGCACGCTGGGCCTGACGCTTGCGGCCCTTATCGGAACGTTTCTCGGCACGCTTGCGGCGCTGAAGCAGAACTCGGCGGTCGATTATTTCGTGGTGGCGCTGGCGACCTTCGGCATCACCACCCCCAATTTCGTCGTCGCACCCCTCCTCAGCCTTCTGTTCGGCGTCATCCTCGGATGGGTTCCGGCGGGCGGCTGGTCGTCTGCCAATGTGCTTTACTGGATCTTGCCGGTGTTGACACTTGCGCTGCCGCAAGTCGGGGTTATTGCCCGCCTCGTGCGCGGTGCAACTATCGAGGCCCTGCGCGCCAACCATGTGCGCACCGCTCGCGCCTATGGCCTGCCGTCACGTGTCGTCGTGGGCGTTCATGCGCTGCGTGCCGCCATGCTTCCCGCTGTTTCTTACCTTGGCCCGACTGCCGCCGCCCTGCTGACGGGTTCGGTGGTAGTCGAAACCATTTTCGGTATTCCCGGCATTGGCCGCTACTTCGTACAAGGCGCGCTCAGCCGCGATTATACGCTCGTCATGGGCACGGTTGTCGTCATCTCGATTTTCGTCGTGCTGTTCAACCTTATTGTCGATCTTCTTTATGCATGGCTTGATCCGAGGGTTCGCTATGACTGATCTTACCGTACCGACGGAAACGGCCCGGCTGGAAATCCCCAGCCGCTCGCTCTGGCAGGATGCATGGCTGCGCCTGCGCAAGAACCGCGCAGCGGTTGCCAGCGCCATCGTGCTTCTCATCATGGCCTTTGCGGGGGTCTTCGGCCCCATGCTGAGCCCGCACCCCTATGACAAAATATACCCGCAATTCGTGCGCGTGGCCCCAAGCCTCGAAGCCTATCCGCGTGCCGACACCATCCTGCCTGGCCTCGAACGCGTGCTTGCCCGCGCACGGCTCAAAGCTGTGGCCGAGCCGGAACTTTCGGGCAATCAGCTGGTTGTCGACGTGGCCTCGCAACGCCGGACGGATGAGCGTGTGCTGCGCTATTTCCAGCGCTCCGACCTGTTCAACAATCCGAAAATAGAGCTTGCCGAAGACGGCCTTTCGGGCAAGCTTTCCCTCGATGTAACACGGAATTATTTCCTGCTCGGCACGGACAATCTGGGCCGGGACCTGATGACGCGCATCTTCATCGGCGTGCGTATGTCGCTTGCCATTGGCCTGCTGGCTTCCGCCATGGCCTTGATGCTCGGTGTCTCTTACGGCGCGATTTCCGGCTATCTTGGCGGACGCGTCGATAATGTCATGATGCGGCTTGTGGATATTCTCTATTCGCTGCCCTTCATCTTCTTCGTGATCCTGATGCTCGTCTTCTTCGGGCGATCCATCTTCATCATTTTCATCGCCATCGGCGCGACGGAGTGGCTGGACATGGCACGCATTGTGCGCGGACAGACATTGAGCCTGAAACGGCAGGAATTCGTGCAGGCCGCAGAAGCGCTGGGAGCCACTCGCCGTGGTGTCATCACGCGTCACATCATTCCAAACGCGCTTGGTCCGGTCATCGTTTTCGTGACGCTGTTGGTGCCCAAAGCCATTCTTCTGGAAAGTCTGCTTTCCTTCCTTGGCCTCGGTGTGCAGGATCCCCTCACCTCGCTCGGTCTTCTCATTTCGGAAGGCGCCCAGAACATGCGTGGCGCAAGCTGGCAACTGATCTGGCCAGCCGTCACCCTCACCATCATCCTGTTTGCGCTGAATTTCCTTGGCGATGGCCTGCGCGACAGCCTTGACCCGAAGGATCGCTGAGATGACGCAGGAAAACATTTTGAGCGTGCGCGATCTGCGTGTCACATTCGATACGCATGACGGTCCCGTCGAGGCCGTGCGCGGCATTGATCTCGACGTCAAGGCTGGTGAAACGGTCGCCATTGTCGGCGAATCCGGTTCCGGAAAAAGCCAGACCACCATGGCTATGATGGGCCTTTTGGCACAGAACGGCAAAGCCGTGGGGTCGGCGCTTTATCGCGGACAAGACCTGATCGGCATGCCGGAAAAGGCGCTGAACAAGATACGCGGCGCGAAGATCACCATGATCTTTCAGGAGCCGATGACTTCGCTCGATCCGCTCTACCGCATCGGAGATCAGCTTGCGGAGCCGCTGCGCTATCACCGGGGCCTGAGCAAAAAGCAGGCGCGTCCGCGCATTCTCGAGCTTCTGAAGCTTGTCGGCATTCCCGAACCGGAACGCCGCATCGACAGCTATCCTTACGAGTTGTCGGGCGGACAGCGCCAGCGCGTCATGATTGCCATGGCGCTGGCCAATGAGCCGGATATTCTCATTGCCGATGAGCCGACGACTGCGCTCGATGTCACCATTCAGGCGCAGATTCTTGACCTTCTGGCCGATCTGCAAAAGCGGCTTGGTATGGCCGTCGTCTTCATTACCCACGATCTGGGTATCGTGCGGCGCTTTGCCGACCGGGTCTATGTCATGCGCAATGGCGAAGTGGTTGAAACCGGCGTGACGGAAAAACTCTTCACCGCGCCTGAGCATCCTTACACGAAGATGCTGCTCGACGCGGAACCGGAAGGTGAAAAGGCTTCACCGCCCGGTGATGCTCCGGTGCTGATCCGTGCGGACAATGTGCAGGTCAATTTCGTGATCAGCAAGCCCCTGCTTGGTCCGGCCAGATATTTGACGGCGGTGGATAAGGTTTCGCTGACACTGAAGGAGGGCCAGACCATCGGCATTGTGGGGGAGTCCGGTTCGGGCAAATCCACGCTTGGCCGGGCGATCCTGCGCCTTCTCGCTTCAGAAGGGCGCATCGCCTATCTGGGGCGGGAACTGCCGCACGAAGCTCAGGCCATGCGCCCGAAGCGCCGCGAATTGCAGCTTGTCTTCCAGGATCCGTTCGGTTCGCTCAGCCCGCGTATGACCGTGGGTCGCATCATTACCGAAGGACTTCTGATCCATGAACCACAACTCTCGGCGAAGGAACGGGATCGCCGTGCCTGCGAGGCGCTGAGAGAAGTTGGTATGGACCCGGCCATGCGCAACCGCTATCCGCACGAGTTTTCGGGCGGTCAGCGCCAGCGCATCGCCATTGCGCGCACGATGATTCTGAAACCGCGCGTGATCGTGCTCGATGAGCCGACAAGCGCGCTGGACCGCTCAGTGCAGAAGCAGATCGTCACGCTCCTGCGCGATCTGCAAAAGGAACATGGTCTCTCATACCTCTTCATCAGCCATGACATGGCGGTGGTGCGCGCCGTGTCCGACTATGTGATTGTGATGAAGAATGGCCGGATTGTGGAACAGGGCGATACGACCCAGATTTTCGATCAGCCTTATGAGAACTATACGAAGGCGCTCATGGCGGCGGCGCTCAGCGAAGAACGCTTCGGCACCGATGCGTGAAAGGCGGGGCTTCGGCCCCGCTTCTTCTACTCATTTCAAACCACCAGTGAGCGATGATAAAATCAATATAATTTCTATATTTTTATTATTCTTCGAAGGTGATTTTCATGGCTGATTTTTTTGTATTGCCTCTCTATGGGCTTCCATACCTGTTTTTAGCCGCGACCACTATCTCGCTTATGTGTGGCATCAGAAATCTTTCCGTATTCGCTATCGCGCTATCGTTGGTTACGGCCTTTCAAAGCGGTGTCGTCAATATTATTGGGCTGTTAACCTTAGGTGTTTTTCTACTTTTGTCTCTTTGGCACTTCAGCCTTAGACACGAGAAAACGGTTTTCAGATTTCCGGGCGCAACGATGATATCGGCTGTGCTTATTGTTGCCGCAGCGATAGCTTTCTTCAGTCACAGCGTTCCCGGTTTCCATAATATAAAGGTGATTGATCACGTCGTAATGTCGCCCGTTGCGATACCTTTCACAATGTATCTCAATTTCGACAAGGTAGCGGCAGCGGTGATACTTGCACTGTGTGGCGGCTTTTTTTCATCTGCCAACGGTCAAGCTGCCCTTTACAAACTTGCTGACCTGAAAAATCTCTTGAAGTGGGTTTTCCTGATATGGGCAGGGTGCTCAGTCACCCTTATAGCCGCTGGCCTGAGTGTGGGCTATATCGCGTTTGATCCCAAAATCATGCCATATTTCTGGATCTGGACGGCTAACAATTTTCTGTTTGTGGCCTTCGCTGAAGAAACGCTGTTCCGCGGCATGATACAAGGTAGTCTGTCGAAGGCCTTTGCGCGTTTTGGCTGGTCACCGTATACCGCCCTTGCCGCCAGCGCCGTGCTGTTCGGCTTGTCACACATTTATGGCGGTTGGACCTATGTCGTCCTCGCCACTGTTGCTGGCCTTTTTTACGGCATGGCCTATTTGAGAACAGGCCTGCTCATCGCACCAGTTCTTGTACATTTTCTGTTGAACTTAACTCATGCACTTTTGTTCAGCTATCCGGCATTATCCGGCAGGTAACGGCCACGGACTTGTTATGAAAATCCTTCAGGCCTGATTTATCTATATATTTCAGGCTTGTAGCGACTGCCAAGGCGATAACGGCTGCCTGCATAGATCAGCTTGTTGACGGTGGCTACCGTCTCACCCGTCCAGGTGCGCCGGTCGAGCAGCAGGCATGCAGCACCGGTTTCAAGGCACAGGCACCGGGCAATCTCGGCATCTGCGGTGATGGCCGAAATTACCTGCTCCACCTCCGTCATGGGTGTGCTTTTCTGGAGAAAGGCATAGGTCGTGATCGTACGAAAATCCTGCAATTCATAATTCTGCACCAGACCGGTATTGACGAAGCGCTCCTCCATCTGCACGGGCACGTCGTTCTCGAAATGCACGATCAGCGAATGCGCGATGGGTATGGGCTTGTGCAGTTCGAAAGCGGTCAGAAGTTCCGGTGTCGGCTCGATGACATCGAGCGTTACCACATCTGCGCGGTGACGTGCGCCCCGCGCTTCGATCTCGTTGGCGATATTGACGACTTCGATCAGCGTTGTTTCCGGTTTCGGCGGGGCGACGAAAGTGCCGACGCCCTGGATGCGCTTCAATATACCCTGATCGGTCAGCTCGCGCAGCGCACGGTTGACCGTCATGCGGGAAATGCCGAGCGCATCCACCAGCTCATGCTCCGAAGGCAGGCGATGATTGCCCGGCCACCGACCGGAGCGGATATTGTCGAGGACTTGCGCCTTCACCTTTTCATAGAGCGGCCCTGCCGTCTCAGGCAGTTCCATGCCGGCGGTATGATGGAAATCCAATTTGTCGCCAGCGCCCATGGTCGGTCTAAGCCCCTGTTCTTATGATTGTTTTCAGACCGTTCGCTTTGCCCGCAATCAGCCCGGCATAAGCTTCCGGCACCGCATCGAGCGTAATCTCGCGGTCGATCAACTTCAGAAGCGGCTCTTCCAGCCGTGGCAGCAAGCTGGCTATTTCGGCAAGTTCATCCTGATAGGCATGACAGCCGATCAGACTGATTTCCCGCTCGACCAGAATATTCGGGTCAAGTTCGATCCTGCCATGTGAAATGCCGACAAGCGCCAGCGAACCGCCGCCCGACAACACATCCAGCGTGGCGTTGAGTACGGCAATGTTGCCGGTGGCGTCGATAGCGTATCGGACCGGCTCACCCCCAAGGGCAGCTTCAATGGCGGCTTTGTCGAGGGAAACCTTGATAGCGCCGGTTACGCGCGAGACCAGGTCGGCACGCCTGTCGTTTCGGTCGCACACCAGCACCGGGCCGTCATGAAGACGGGAGAGAAGAAGAGCAGCAAGCCCGCCGATCGGGCCGCAGCCTACCACCAGCACTGCTTCCCCTGAGGGAGCGCGCTGCTTGCGGATTGCGTGCAGCGCCACGGATAGCGGTTCGCCCATGGCTGCAACCGCCGGGTTGATACGCGGGTCGTAAGGGACGAGCAGACGGGCGGGAAGCGCTGTCTCTTCGGCAAAGCCGCCATCGCAGACTTCACCGATGAAGCCAAGTGTATCGCAGACATTTTGCCTGCCGCTTTTGCAGGCGGCGCATTCGCCGCACCAGTAGCGGGAGTCGGCGATCACGGTGTCGCCGGGTTTGAACCCCGTCACGCCTGCGCCGACCTCCATCACGACGCCAGAAAACTCATGGCCCGCAACCGAGGGCGAACGGCTGATCCACTGGCCGGTCATGAAATTATGCAGGTCGGAGCCGCAAATGCCCGCGGCCGTCACTTTCAGCCGGACCCAGCCCGGCTCGGGATGCGCTGGCGGGTCGATATGCTCGACCCGCAAATCCTGTGCAGCATAAAGCCGGACGGCCTTCATCGCCTTCCTCCCCGCTTCTGTTAGAGGTAATCCTTGCGGATTTCCGATACGGCATTCTCGTGCGAGGAGAAGCCTTCATAACGCGCCAGCGTGCGGGCGTGCTTTGCAAATTCCGGATAGGCCGACGCTGTCACATAGCCAATGGATGAGCGCTTGACGAAATCCGTCACTGAAAGCGGGCCATAGGTGCGCGCCCAGCGGCTGGTAGGCAGCACGGCATTGGGCCCAAGGCCGAAATTGCCGATGACGACCGGCGTATGTGGCCCCATCAGGATTTCGGCTGCTTCTGTGATGTGGCCGAGGTGCGCGAACGGATCGGTCGAAAGAAGCTCCAGATGTTCCGGCGCATAATCATTGATGAACTGGTAGCTCTCTTCCACCGAAGAGGTCAGGACGATGCCGCCATATTTGCCAGTGAGCACGGTTTTGGAGAAGCCGACACGCTGTTCGGTCATGCGCGCCCAGTGGTCCGGTAATGCAGCCAGCGCTTCCTCAGCCACACGGCGGCTGTGGGTGACAAGCCAGGCTGACGAATCCGGGCCATGTTCCGCCTCGATCAAAAGATCGAGTGCGGCAAGCCCCCCCTTCACCGTATCGTCGGCGAAAATGACAGCTTCGGAAGGACCAGCAGGCAGGCCGGGATCGATGACGCCGCCAAGCAGGCGCTTTGCGGCAACCACCCACGGGCTGCCAGGGCCGACGATCTTGAGCGCAGGCTTCACCGTTTCCGTGCCATAGGCGACAGCGGCAACAGCCTGCGCGCCACCGACCTTGTAGACTGTTTCCACACCGGCAAGGCGCGCGGCGACAAGCGTCGCGGCATCGACGGAGCCATCAGGCGTCGGCGGGGTGACGATGGCAAGCTCCGGCACGCCTGCGACAACAGCTGGAACGGCAGTCATCATCGTGACGGACGGGAACGCCCCCTTGCCGCGCGGGATATAGAGCGCGACGGAGCGGATTGGTGTGAAACGGTCGCCTGCAAAGGCGCCGGGACGCATTTCCTTCAGCCACATGGCTTCCGGCTTCTGCTCTTCATGAAAGTGGCGGATATTGTCGATGCCGAATTTGATGGCCTCGATCACGTCCTTTTCCACCTTGTCGAAGGCGGCATCGAACTCGGCCTCGGTCGCCTTGATGTTTGCCGGATCGACTTCCGCCCTGTCGAGATCGCGCGCAAAGCGAACAAGCGCCGCATCGCCTTCGGTGCGAACGGCTTCGATAATCGGCTTCACCTTCTCGATAAAGCCCGACAGATCGGTTTCCGAGCGCTTGAGAAGTTCGGCGCGCTGGGCATCGTTCAGCTTTGCCAGTTCGTGAAAAGAAACTTCGGACATGGTCGGCTCCTTGCTGGCTGCGGCGACGGCGCAGCCGGTCATTTCGATTTGAGAAAGATGTCGAGCCCGACCAGCCGGTCGAGCAGGAAAATAGCGGCGGCGGCACAAGCGATGAATACGACGGAGATGGCCGCGAGGTCGGGCGTGATGATGGACCGGATCGAGTTGTAAATCTGCACCGGCAGCGTCACGATGCGGGCATCGACGAGAAGCAAGCTCACCAGAAATTCGTTCAGCGCCAGGATGAACATCAAAAGCGATCCACTGATGACGCCCGGCACGACGACCGGTAGCGTAACGAAGAAGAAGGTCGAGATCGGCCCCGCTCCGCAATTGGCGGCGGCCAGTTCCAGATCGGCATCGAGATTGGCCGCACTTGCCGTCACTGCCCAGATCATGAAGGGCAGATTGATGACACAGGCCGCGATCCCCACCGGCCAGAGCTGACCGAGAATTCCGGCCTCGCCAAACACCAGCATCAGGCCGATGCCTGAACCGATCAGAGGAATGGTGAAGGGCAAAAGCAGATAGATTTGCAGGCTCTTTTCAAAGCGCACGGCATATTTGGCCAGTGCGATGCCAGCTAACGTTCCCGCGGGAATGGCGACGAGTGTGCAGATGAAGGAGACATAAAGCGAGCGCAGAAAGGCGTCCCAGAGATCGCTGGCGCCTGCGATTTTCTGATACCATTTCAGCGAAAAGCCTTCCGGCGGAAAGGTGATCATGTTACCGGAGGTGAAGGACGCGCCAAGCACAACGATTGTGGGTGCAGACAAGAGCACCAGAACGGCGACCACGAAGGTCCAGATGGTGATGGACTTTGACAGTGGCGCGGTCATTTGCGTGCCCTCCCCATGGCAAGCGTCCCTGCCCCGAAGAGCATGAAAACAATGCCGACGAGGATAGAGCCGACACCTACCAGAAGCAGCGCCAGCGTGGCTCCCAGCCCCTGATCGGAGGTGCGGAAGAACTGGTCATAGATGGCATTGGCAATGAAGTCCTGCGAGCCGCCGCCAAGAATGGCTGGCACGGCAAAATCGGTGAGCGACAGCGTCATCACCACCAGGCCCGCGCCGATCAGGCCCGGACGCGCCATCGGCAGCACGACATGGGCGAAGGTCCGCACCCAATTAGCACCGAGCGAACTTGCGGCGGCTTCCATTTCTTCCGGAATGGCTGTGAGTGCCGGCGCCAGCATGAGTACGGCGAATGGCAGCATATATTGAATGAGGCCGAACAGGACGGCCGGATAATTATAAAGCAGCCGCATCGGTGCAATGCCGACAAGGCCCAGCGCCTCGTTGACCATGCCCTGATTGCCCAGAATGATGAGCCAGCCATAGGCGCGCACCACCTGCCCAATGAAGAATGGCAGGAACAGCGCAATCAGCAGGAATTTGCGCAGCGCTGCGGATGGCGTTCGCACCATCAGATAGGCGTAAGGGAAAGCCAGAAGAAGCGTGAATGCCGTCACGACGAGCGAGCCGAACAGGCTGCGCCATGCGACGGTCGCAAAAAGCGATTCCGTCAGCGCCCGCTTGTAATTGGCAAGCGTATAATAATCCGACATCAGGAAGGTGGACGTGTCGAGCGTGCGCAGGCTCGCATCGGCGATTTGGATCAGCCCCAGCACCAGAAGCCCCACCAGAACCACAGCCGGAAGCAGCATCAGATAGGGTACGGCGCGGTTGAACCGGGCAGGCCACAGAAAGGCTGCGATTGCTTCCAGCGCGTCCATGATGCGCCATGTCATGGGATAGGCAGTGCGTGCCGCTCGCATGTTTCAATTCCTGATCAACTGGTTTGGGAGCTGCCTTTTCGGGCAGCTCCTGTAACGATGGCAGATTAGCTCTGCATGATGGCCTTGAACTTGGAGAACCATTCGCTCTCGTTTTCCACCTGCACCTTTGCCGAAATGCGGATGAGGTGTTTGAAATCCTCGTCCGTGGTCGGATAGGCAGGATCGTTCACCAGGTCTTCCGGCGGTGTCAGGCCCGGTACCACGCCCGGCAGGCCGAGACCATCGAGCCAGACCTGCTGCGCATCCTTGGTGAGCGCGAAGTTGATATATTCCTTCGCCCAATAAAGTTCGTTTTCCGGCAGGCCCTTTGGAATCCACAGGCCGTCCGTATCGAACTTCGCGCCTTCTTCCGGTACGGTCCAGTCAATCTTGACACCGTTCTTCTGCGCTTCGCGCGCATTGGTGGAAATGGTGCAGGCCAGATCGATCTCACCCTTCTGGAACCAGGTGGTGAAGTCCGGGTCTTCGCCCAGAAGTGGCTGCTGTTCCTTCACCTTGGCGATGAAATCCCATGCGGGCTGCATATTGGCCGGGATGTCTTCCAGCTTGCCGCCGCCTGCAACCTGCGCGGGGAAATGGAAGCCGATTCCATCATTGTAAAGTGCAATCCGGCCCTTGAACTTCGGATCGAGCATGGCCTTCCACGACTTCGGCGGGCCATCCGGAAAGGCTTCCGGACGATAGGCCAGCACATAGACATAGCCATAGGTGTTGACGATCGGATAACCGTCGAGGCCGACAGGCTTGGCAAGCTCCGTGGTGTTCTTCAGGTTCGACAGGTCGGAAAGGTCTTCGGTGACGCCGCGCAGCGCGGACTTGGTGGCGTTGGTGGTCGTATCCCAGTTGACGTGGATCGGTGGGATGCGCTTTTGCGCCGCCGCAGCCCAGAGCTTTGGCTGAATCTCGTTGTCTTCCGTCAGGTCGTGACGGATGGAAATGCCGGTCCTGGCGGTGAAGGGGTCGGAAACGCCAGCTTTCAGGGCCTCCACCCAGCTGCCGCCCCAAGCGCGGACGATCAGTTCCTTAGGCTTCGTCGGTTCTTCGGCAAACGCACGTGATACGCCAAGCGAAGCCGTGCCTGCGGCAGCGGCAAAAGCGCCAGCGCTTTGCAAAAAGCGGCGGCGGTCCAGCATCAGGAATGGTTTCTTCAAGTCGCTCATTGTTGTTCTCCTCCGGGATTTACCCGTAACTGACATTGTGACTTACATTTCAATTCAGGCGGCAAAGACGATGAGGTCGCGGGCATTCCAGCCAAGATGTACGGTCGCACCCTCCCCGAACTGGCTATGGCCGACGGGATCGTGATCGAAGACCCGCATCACTGCATCATCAAGTGCGGCTACCCGCACTTCATAAACAATGCGTTCGCCCTCGAAGATCGCATCGGTGACGACACCTTCGAGCACCGTATCCAGCCCCGCATGCGCGCTGGCTTCTGCCCCGATGCGGATCTGCTCAGCGCGGATTGCGCAGGAAACGGCATCGCCCGTTGCGGGCAGCGAGCGCCCTTCGCCTGCCTGCCCTACCAGCCCCGGCCCTGCTTCAACCCGCACCAGGTTTCCGGTGAGCGCGGACACCTTGCCGGAAATGAAATTGGTGATGCCGATGAAGTTGGCCACAAAGGCATTGGAAGGATTGCGATATGTGTCGGACGGCTGCGCCATCTGCTGGATTTCGCCGCCATCCATGACGATGATTTCGTCGGAAACCACAAGCGCCTCACGCTGATCGTGAGTTACATTGATGGTTGTGACGCCGAGTTCGCGCTGGATGCGTCGGAATTCGAGCTGCATTTCCTCACGCAGCTTGCGGTCGAGCGCTGCCAGCGGCTCGTCCAGTAAAAGCAGATCGGGCTCGAAAACCAGGGCGCGGGCAATGGCCACACGCTGCTGCTGACCGCCGGACAGCTCGTGCACGCGGCGGTCGCCAAATCCGCCCAGCCGTACCAGATTGAGATAGCGTTCCACGCGCTCGGGAATGGAGCGGGCATCGAAGCGGCGCATTTTCAGCGGAAAAGCCACATTCTCCGCAGCCGTCATATGTGGAAACAGCGCCAGTTTCTGAAAAACCATGCCGATGGAGCGCTTGTGCGCGGGCACGGCGCTGACGGCTTGATCGTTGATGAAAATCTCGCCGATGCTGGGGCGCTGGAAACCGGCGATGAGGCGCAGCAGCGTCGTCTTGCCTGAACCCGAGGGGCCTAGAATGGTGAGAAAACGTCCTCTGTTCAGATCGAACGAAGCGGCGCGAACGGCGTGGAAACCGTTATAAATCATGCTGACATTCTTGACCGAGACGGCAACCGGCACGTTCTGCGTTGCGCGATCTCTTCCGGTTGCGGTGGTCTTCATTGCAGTTTCCTGTTTCATTATCTGCCATAAGTTACGGCATTTTATTATTTTATTTCATTGGCTTGACAGATGTTTCTAATATTCTGCCCGAGGCTTCATATCGATGCCAGATAGCCGCCGTCGATAGGGATGACCTGTCCCGTGACATAAGCCGATGCTTCGCTGGCCAGAAACACCACGGCGCCAGCCACATCTTCCAGTTTGCCGAAGCGCCCTTGCGGTATCTTGCCCAGCATGGATTGCTGCCATTCATCGTTTTCGTAAAATACGTCCGTCATGGCGGTGCGGAAATAACCGGGCGCAATGCCGTTGACACGGATGCCGTGCGGAGCCCATTCCGCTGCCAGCGCATGGGTCAATCCCATCAGGCCGGACTTGGAAGAGCCGTAAGGCGCCGCGGTCGGCACGCCGACATAGGAGGTGAGCGAGCAAAGATTGATGATCGCTCCGCCCTTCCCGTTATTGGTCATATGCCGGGCAGCGGCCTGCGCGCAGAAGAACGCACCTTTCAGATTGGTGGAAATGATCTGGTCCCAAAGTGCCTCATCGACATCGAGCGAAGGGCAGACTTCTTCATAACCGGCATTGTTGACGAGAATATCGAGACCGACCAGTGTTTCGGCAGCCTGTGCTGCAGCTGCGCCGCAGGCGGCTACATCGCGGACATCCAGCGCGATCGGCACGCAGGCGCGTCCGTGCGCGGCGATAAGGGTCGCGGTTTCGGTGAGATCGTCGGCCTTGCGTGCGGTTATGGCGACATCGGCTCCCGCCGATGCAAGCGCCTCGGCAATAGTCTGCCCCAGTCCCCGGCTTGCGCCAGTTACCAGCGCCTTACGCCCGTTAAGGTCGAAAAGCGATAAAACCTGCATAATGTTCCCCTGCGGACCTTGGCAAAACAATAACGTTGCCCGAACTTCTAACTGTTCCGGGTCTAATGTTTAGCAATTTTTTGTGGTCTCCCCAGCATAGGACCATCTTTTTTATAACTTGTCTATACATATATATACAAAATTGGATTTTAATCTTAGAACTTCTCTCCGGAAGGCGTGCCGAATGAAGAACGCAGCACCAGAGGAGAACCGAAATGGCCCAAGACATGACCCTGCCTGCCGATCTGATTCGGCCTGAAATTCGTGCGCTTAGCCCTTACAATGCCGGCCTGACCATTGCCGAGGTGGAAGCGCGCTATCGTCCTGCTGCAATCGCAAAACTGGGTTCCAACGAAAACCCGCTGGGTCCGTCCCCGAAGGTTCAGGCGCTGTTTGGCAATGTGCATGACCTGCTGCGTTTTTATCCCGATCCGTCCGGGCGCGCGCTGGCGCAGGCAATTGCCAAGGAGTTCGATTGGGCTGAAGATCGCATCATTCTCGGCAATGGGTCGGAAGACCTGATCGGCGTGATCTGCCGCACGGTTCTGCGCCCCGGCGATCGTGTGGTGACGCTTTACCCCTCCTTCCCCCTGCACGAAGACTATGCGACCACGATGGGCGCGTCGGTCGAGCGTGTCGAGGTTATGCCGTCGCTGGAAGTCGATGTCGATGCTCTGGTCGCTGCCATCGCTGCAGCGCCACGTCTTGTCATGTTCGCAAATCCGCTCAACCCGGTTGGTAGCTGGCTCACACCGGAAGCATTGCGGCGTGTCGTCGATGCCATGGCTCCGCAGACGCTTCTGGTTGTAGACGAAGCCTATGCCGAATATGCGGCTGGTGACGATTATCCGTCCGCAGCCGGGCTTCTGCGCGAAAGCGGCCTCAACTGGATTGCGCTTCGCACCTTCTCCAAAGCCTACGGGCTCGCCGGTGCGCGGCTAGGGTTCGGACTTGTCAGCGGTTCTGAACTGCGTGGATTCCTGGACCGTGCCCGCACACCTTTCAACGTCAATGCCATTGCGCAGGCGGCGGGGCTGATCGCGCGGGCCGACACGGATCATCTTGCAAAAAGCGTTGCGCTTGCCTTGAGCGAGCGCAAACGCGTGGCTGATTTTCTCGGCAGGCGGCAGGTCAGATTGGCTCCTTCCAAGGGCAATTTTCTGTTTGTCGATGTGAAATCGGATTCCGTCTCGTTTGCGGAAAAGCTGTTGCAGGATGGAGTTATCGTCAAACCCTGGAAACAACGCGGCTATACTAATTTCATCCGCGTCAGCATCGGCGCGCCGGAAGAAAACAACCAGTTCATGCGCTCGTTCGAGCGTGCCTTTGGCCTCGCCTGAATTCGAAAGCATGTTTCGGGAGGCTGTGGTGGAAACTCGTGCTAGAAAGGTTTTATGAAAGACCTTTTCTATCAGCTCGAACCGCGTGAAACCCTTGCACCGGGAGCCGTTCTTCTGCGCGGCTTCGTTCTGGCAAACGAGGACGCGATTTTGAAGGCGGTGACGGATGTTTCCGCTGCTGCTCCCTTTCGTCATATGACTACGCCCGGCGGTTATCGCATGTCGGTTGCCATGACCAATTGCGGTGGCGCTGGCTGGGTCACCGACAAAAGCGGCTATTGCTACAGCCCGACCGATCCTGAAACCGGGCAACCCTGGCCGGCAATGCCGGACGCGTTTCGGCAGCTTGCCGAAAGCGCTGCGAGAGAAGCCGGCTATCCCGATTTCGTGCCGGATGCCTGCCTGATCAATCGCTATGAACCGGGTGCAAAACTGTCATTGCATCGGGACAAGGACGAACAGGATTTCAACAATCCAATTGTTTCTGTCTCGCTCGGCTTGCCCGCGACATTCCAGTTCGGCGGATTGAAGCGAACGGACCCGATTGCAAAGTATATTTTGCACCATGGCGACGTCGTCGTGTGGGGTGGACCGTCACGGCTGTTCTATCATGGCGTATTGGCGTTGAAGGATGGCGAGCACGAGCGCCTGCCACATGTTCGCCTCAATTTAACATTCCGTAAAGCGTTCTAGACGCCAGACACATAAGAATGGACACAATCCGGCGTAAAATTCGCCCAGAAATCATGGCAAAAATCGCGCGCAGTGTGGCTTTTTGATGCCTTTATTGTGACAAAAGTGTGTTGGAAAGCAATCCGGAGTGGAAAGCTCCCCGCATGCACCTCCCCGCCCGAAGAGAATCTGTCACTAGTTGAAAGCACCGCTGTCGCTCCTGCTTTCAGGACGTTCCTTCGCAACCCTGTCGCGGTAGCCGCTGGCGCGGTAGGCGGCAATCGGCTCGATCGCTCCGCCGGTGCGACGGCGCGCTTCCGCCAGGATTGGTTCAACATCCGTACGATAGGCGCGTTTCAACGTATCCGACGCCATAAGCGCATCGTTTTCCTGCTGATAGGTTTCCAGCACCTCGCGATCCACCAGCAGCGCCTGCGCATAGGCACGGCGGATTTCATTGGCGGACGAGATCAGGCTTTCCAGCGGGTCGGTCACATTATGTGACTGGTCTATCATGTGGGCGGGATGGAAATCCTTCACGCCACGATAATCGGCATCGACCAACTCGTTGAAAACAAGGAATAATCTGTACGGATCGATGGAGCCGGCATCAAGATCGTCATCACCGTATTTGCTATCGTTGAAGTGGAATCCGCCGAGTTTTCCGAACTGGATCAGTCGCGCTACGATCATTTCGATATTGGTGTTCGGCGCATGATGGCCGAGATCGACCAGGCACTGCGCTTTCGGCCCGAGTGTCGAGGCGATGAGATAGTTCGTGCCCCAGTCCTGGACCACGGTCGAATAGAAAGCCGGTTCGTACATCTTGTGTTCGGAGAACAGGCGCCAGTCATCCGGAAGCGCGTGATAGATTTCACCCATCGAGTGGAGATAACGCTCGAAGGATCGGGTGAAATTCTGCTGTCCGGGGAAATTGGAACCGTCACCAAGCCAGACCGTCAAGGCTTTGGAACCAATGGCTTTTCCGATTTCGATGCACTCAAGATTATGCTCGACCGCCTGCGCCCGTACAGCCGGATCGACATGGGTGAGCGAGCCGAATTTATAGGAAAGCGCCTGATCGGCTGCATCCGAAAACGTGTTGGAATTCACCGCATCGAAGCCGAGCCCAAGAGCTTCGGCGTGGGCTTTCAGCCTGTCAGGATCGGCCTTGTCCCACGGAATATGCAGTGACACATTCGGCGTCGCGCGACACAGTTCGTTGATGACGGCGCAATCATCGAGCTTGTCGAAGATGCCTCGGGGTTCGCCCCTCCCCGGAAAGCGCCCAAAGCGCGTTCCGCCGGTGCCGGTACCCCACGACGGGACAGCGACAAAATAGCTCGCGACCTTTTCAGTGACCGCATCGATCTCGATGCCGCGGCGCGCCAGCTGCTCGCCAAGCGCCTGATAGTCGCTTTTCAGTGCATTTTCGAAGCCGGAATTATGGTCGGCAATGAAATCGGCCGGAATAGGTTTTATGGACATGGTTCCTCCCAGAACATTCCAGATTGCAAGGTCAGCGCGGGAAACTCTGCTGGTTGCCGGCATCCACGTTAACAATGTTGCCGGTCGATTTCGCCGATGCATCACTCGCAAGGAAATAGATCGCTTCGGCAATGTCTTCCGGGAAGACGTTCAGCTTCAGCATGGAGCGCTTGCGGTAATGCTCCTCAAGTTCCGAAACGTCGATTTTTGAGGATGCCGCACGCTGTTCGCGCCATTCGCCATCCCAGATTTTGGAACCGCGCAATACCGCATCCGGATTCACGACATTGACGCGGATGCCCTCATCCGCGCCCTCCAGCGCCAGACAGCGGGCCAGATGGATTTCTGCCGCCTTTGCGGCGCAGTAGGCGGAGGCATTCGGCGATGCGGCAAGACCGTTCTTGGAAGCCACGAACACCACATTGCCGCCGATCTTCTGGCGGCGGAACAGGCGGAACGCTTCCCGAGAAACGAGAAAATAGCCGGTCGCCAGAATGTCGATATTGCGGTTCCACATGGAGAGTTCTGTCGCCTCTATCGGGGCGGATGACGCAATACCGGCATTGGAGACCAGAATATCGATACCGCCAAGCTCGACGCTGGCTTCAACAAAGGCATTTGCGACGCCCTGTTCGTCGGTGACGTTCAGTTCGACACTGCGCACCTGATCGGCGCCAAAACGCTTCGACAGAGTGTCATGAGCGGTCTTGAGCGATTGTGCGTCAATATCCGCCAGAATCACGCAGGCCCCCTCGCCTGCCAGCCGTTCCGCTGTGGCAAAACCGATACCGCCAGCGCCGCCGGTGATGAATGCAATGCGGCCCGCAAGGCTTTTCGGTTTCGGCATGCGTTGCAGCTTGGCTTCTTCAAGCAGCCAGTATTCAATGTCGAAGGCTTCCTGTTCCGGCAGACCCTGATATTCCGATATGCCGGATGCACCGCGCATCACATTGATCGCATTGACATAAAACTCACCGGCAATGCGTGCCGTCGCCTTGTCGCGGGCGAAAGACAGCATGCCGACACCGGGGATCAGGAAAATCACCGGATTGGGATCGCGCATCTTCGGCGAATTGTCGTGCCTGCACGCCTCATAATAACGCTTGTAATCGGCGCGATAGGCTTCCAGCGCGCCTTCAAGCCCGGCAACAACGGCGTCAATATCGGGTCTGGCCGGATCGAAATCGATCACCAGCGGACGGATTTTGGTGCGCAGAAAATGATCGGGGCACGATGTGCCAAGCTTTGCCAGGGGCTGAAGCTCTTTCGAATTGACGAATTCGAGCACGGCATCCTGATCGTCGAAATGACCGAGCTTGCGTTCATTCCTGCCGATAAGCCCACGTATCTCCGGCATCAGGCGAGCAGCAATAGCGCGGCGCTCGGATGCTTCAAGGCTTTGCGCGAGTGCGCCGCCAAATGTCGCCTTTCCTGCGGTCTTCGCGTCTAGCCAATCAATGGCCTTGTTGATGATGGAAAGCGAGGTTTCGTAGCAGGATTTCGCATCGTTCGCCCAGGTAAAAAGTCCATGACTTTCAAGGACTACGCCCTTTGCGTTCGGATTTGACTTTACAAACGATTCAAGGTCGAGGCCGAGCTGGAAGCCCGGACGCCGCCACGGCAGCCAGCCAATCTCCTCGCCGAAAATTTCCCGTGTCAGTTCCCGTGAGTTCTTCGATGCCGCAATGGCAATAATCGCATCGGGATGCATATGATCGACGTGGGTGAACGGTACAAAACCGTGCAGCGGCGTATCGATGGAAGCGGCGCGGGGATTTAGGTTGAAGGTGCAGTGCGGCAGAAAACCGACCATGCGGTCTTCGTCCTCGCCCCCCTTGTAAATATCTTTCAGCGCTTCAAGCTTTTCCTGATAAAGCGTGGCGAAACCGTCAAGCTTGATGGTGCCGACATCTCCGCCGGAACCCTTGACCCAGAGGACCTGAACTTTCTTGCCGGTCAGCGGATCGATTTCCAGAACCTTTGCAGAGGTATTGCCGCCACCATAATTTGTGATGCGCTTGTCGGAACCCAGCAGGTTGGAACGGTAGAGCAGCTTGCCCGGCTCATCGAGCGCTGCGGCGCTGGCGTCATCCCAGCGGTTTTCAAGAAGCCTGCTTTGGGCCACCATGTCATCCTCCCACGTCTGTTATGGTGGATCGCAGCGCGCATATCCTTCCTATACACGCACGATCATGTCGACGGCAGGTATGGCGTATGAAGCAATTTGCTGTCAATCAAAAACGATCATATTCAATCATATATGTGATTATTGTGCTGTGTTGTGATTGTTTGTGATTGACACCTGCCGCCTTTATGCCTGATAGAAGAAGAAGGAGGAGCCATGCACGAAAGAGAGCGCCACCGTATTATCCTGAGCGCGGTTCAGGAAAAGCCGGTGATCACCATTCAGGATCTGGTGGAGCTGACCGAGGCATCGGAAGCGACGCTTCGCCGGGATATTGCATCGCTCCACATGCAGGGCCGTATCAAGCGCGTGCGCGGCGGGGCCGAGGCGATCCATCCGCCGCAGTTCGGCAGTCTCACCGGTCGCCCCTTCAAGGTTTCGGAATCCGAGAATGCCGACCGCAAGCGCGCCATCGCCCGCGAGGCGGTTGCGCTCTGCGATGAAGGTGACAGCATCATCATCAATGGCGGCTCGACGACTTTCCAGATGGTGCATTATCTGGCGGCGCGCCGCCTGCAGGTACTGACCAATTCATTCGCTATTGCCGAGCATCTTCTGCGCCAGTCCAAAAGCACGGTGATCGTGCCCGGCGGCGCGATTTATCGCGAACAGAGCCTGATCCTCTCGCCCTTCGACAACGACGTGATCCGCAATTTCTACGGGCGGCGTATGTTCATGGGCTGTCAGGGGATCAGCCCGCTTGGTGTAATGGAGTCTGATGCGCTCATCATCCAGAGCGAACAGAAGCTGATGGGCCAGGCGGAGGAACTTGTCCTGATGGTCGATTCATCGAAATTCACGCGCCGTTCCAGTCTCATCCTTTGCCCTCTCGACCGGGTTAGCACGCTGATCACGGATGACGGCATTTCGGACGAGGCGCGGCGAATGGTGGAAAATGCGGGTATCCGGCTCATCGTAGCGCAGGTTTCCGCAGCTGCCGGCAAGGGTGCTGAGCGGGGGAGTGCCGCGGAGGTCGCCTGATCCGGATTTATCGACGCTCCGGCTTCGAGCCGGAACGAAGCGAAACAGATGTCTTTATACTGGGAGGAATGAGACATGAAACTTTTCAAGAAACTGGCATTGGGCACTGCGCTGGCTGTCGCCTTCATGGCTGCCCATGCGCAGGCGGCCGACATGAAGATCGCGCTTGTGGCGAAATCGCTTGGCAACGGCTTCTTTGAAGCCGCCAACAAGGGCGCACAGGAAGCCGCCAAGGAACTGGGCGGCGTTGAGGTCATCTATACCGGCCCGACCACCACGACGGCAGAAGGCCAGATCGAGGTCATAAATTCCCTGATTGCGCAGGGTGTGGATGCCATCGCCATTTCGGCCAACGACCCGGATGCGGTCGTCCCTGCCCTGAAGAAAGCCGCCCAGCGCGGCATCAAGGTAATCTCGTGGGATTCCGGCGTTGCGCCTGAAGGCCGCATCGTCCATCTCAACCCGTCTTCGAACGAGCTGATTGGCAAGATGTGTCTGAAGCTTGCGGCAGACCATCTGCCGGATGGCAAGGGCGATTTCGCAATCCTGTCCGCCACCACCACCTCGACCAACCAGAATATCTGGATCGACGAGATGAAAAAGCAGCTCAAGGATTTTCCTGGCCTCAATCTCGTCACGACTGTCTACGGTGATGACCTTGCCGACAAGAGCTATCGCGAAGCGCAAGGATTGCTGACATCCAATCCGGATGTGAAAGTGATCGTTGCTCCAACGACTGTTGGCGTGCTGGCCGCCTCGCAGGCTGTGAAAGATGCGGGCAAGATCGGCGACGTCTATGTGACGGGCCTTGGCTTGCCGTCCGAAATGGCCGGGGCCATAAAATCCGGCGCAACCAAGGAATTCGCAATCTGGAACCCGATCGACCTCGGCTATTCCGCCACGCAGATTGCCTATCATCTTGTGAAGGGTGACGCCGACGGAAAGCCGGGTTCGGAAATCGAGGCCGGACGCATGGGTAAGATCAAGATCGGTGACAATGGCGAAGCTGCGATGAGCGATCCGTTCGTTTACGACGCCTCGAACATTGACGAGTTCTCCAAGGTCTTCTGATCGGAAAAATGGCGGCATTGGGTTAAGCAAACCCTATGCTGCCTCTCGTTTTTCAGACCCGATTTCAGGTATCTGCGATGAATGCAGCCTTCCAATCCAGCGGGCAGTTGGCGCTTTCCGTTCCAAACGATGGAATGGACCAACCCATTCTGGAAATGCGCGGCATAGCCAAGGCATTTCCCGGCGTGCGTGCGCTCGATGATGTCAATATTGCGCTTTATCCGGGTAAGGTGACCGCCCTGATCGGGGAGAACGGCGCTGGCAAGTCCACGCTCGTGAAAATTCTCACCGGCATTTATCAGCCCGATGAGGGTGAAATCCTCATAGACGGCACGCCGGTACATCTGGCGACGGCGCAGGATGCGACCGATCACGGTGTAACGGCCATTCATCAGGAAACCGTGCTGTTCGACGAATTGTCGGTGGGCGAAAACATCTATCTCGGCCATGCACCGCGCACAAAGCTGGGCTTCGTCAACTGGAAGGCTGTCTATGCGCGCGCTCAGGCGCTGCTCTCTTCGTTGGAAACGACGGTCGATGCGCGCATCAAGCTCAAGGAACTTTCGATTGCACAGCGTCATCTCGTGGCCATTGCCCGGGCGCTATCGGTGGATTCGCGCATCGTCATCATGGACGAGCCGACTGCAGCACTTTCGCGCAAGGAAGTGGACGACCTTTTCCGTATCGTGGAACGGTTGAAGGCGCAGGGAAAAGCGATCCTGTTCATCAGTCACAAATTCGATGAAGTCTATGAAATTGCCGAGAATTACGCCGTGTTCCGCGATGGCCGCGCTGTGGGACACGGTGCGCTTGCCGATATTCGCCAGAATGAGATCGTGCGCATGATGGTTGGCCGTTCTGTGGACCGAGCATTTCCGAAGCAGGACGTCGCCATTGGCAAGACGGTGCTGAAAGTCGAAAACTATTCGCATCCGACTGAATTCCGCGACATTTCCTTTGAGCTGCGCAAGGGCGAAATCCTGGGCATTTACGGGCTTGTCGGCGCTGGCCGCTCGGAATTCGCACAGTCGCTGTTCGGCATCACAAGGCCATCGAGAGGGCGTGTGGTGCTGGAAGACCGTGAGATCAGAATCCGCCGCCCCGGCGATGCGGTGGCGCATGGCATCGTCTATGTGCCGGAAGAACGCGGACGGCACGGAGCGGTGTCGCAATTGCCGATCTTCCAGAACGTTTCCTTGCCCTCGCTGGCGCGCACTTCGCGAAACGGCTTCCTGCGTATGGCGGAAGAACTGGCGCTGGCGCGCAAATATGCCGAGCGTTTCGATCTGCGCGCTGCTGCTCTCTCGGTGCCCGTCGGCACGCTGTCCGGCGGCAACCAGCAGAAGGTCGTCATCGGCAAGTGGCTTGCTACCCATCCGAAAGTCATCATTCTCGACGAGCCGACCAAGGGCATAGATATTGGCTCCAAGGCTGCAGTACATGCTTTCATTAGCGAGCTGGCCGCTGAGGGCCTCAGCATCATCATGATCTCGTCGGAACTGCCGGAAATCATCGGCATGTCGGACCGGGTGATGGTGATGCGCGAAGGCCTGATGGAGGGCGTTTTCGAGCGCGATGATCTCGATGCGGAAGTGTTGGTGCGCGCGGCGACCGGGAATGCGGAGTAGAATATGAAACAGATGTTCAAACAGCGGGAACTTCTGCTTCTCGTCATCATTGCGCTTCTGGTGGGGCTGTTTGCCAGCCGCGCACCGGGTTTTGCGAGCCCGCACAACCTTGCGAATATCTTCAACGATACGTCGATCCTCATCATCATCGCGCTCGGCCAGATGGCGGTGATCCTGACCAAGTCCATTGACCTGTCGGTCGCTGCCAACCTCGCCTTCACCGGCATGGCGGTGGCGATGCTGAATGCGACCTATCCGGCTCTGCCGCTCGTGCTGCTCATCGTGCTGGCCATCGGCATCGGTGCGGTGCTTGGCGCCATCAACGGCATTCTGGTCTGGAAGCTGAACATTCCCGCCATCGTCGTGACGCTCGGCACGCTCACCATCTATCGCGGCATGGCCTTCGTGCTTTCCGGCGGCGCATGGGTCAATGCGCACCAGATGACGGCGCCCTTCCTCAACACACCGCGCACGGTCTTCCTCGGTCTGCCGCTCCTGGGTTGGACGGCCATCGTGATCGTGGCGCTGGTCTTTGTGCTCATGACCCGAACCTTCTTCGGCCGTGCGCTTTATGCCTCTGGCGGCAATCCGACAGCCGCGGTCTATACCGGCATCGATGTGGGGCGCACGCGCTTTTTCGCCTTCATGCTTTCCGGCGCGCTGGCAGGTTTGTGCGGTTATCTCTGGGTTTCGCGCTATGCGGTGGCCTATGTGGACATCGCCGCAGGCTTCGAACTCGACAGTGTCGCAGCCTGCGTTATCGGCGGCATTTCGATTCTTGGCGGCATTGGCACCGTTGCAGGCGCAGTGCTGGGCGCGCTGTTTCTCGGCGTCATCAAGAACGCCCTGCCCGTGATTGACATATCGCCGTTCTGGCAGATGGCAATCTCCGGTTCTGTGATCATTCTGGCCGTGATCTTCAACGCAAGACAGGAGAAGCGGCGCGGACGCATCATCCTGCGCGACAAGGCCGCGAAGACTTACGAGGAGGCTCCGGCATGAGTAATGAACAGCGCCGTCACATCCCGGATAGCCTCGGAACGCCATTCTCGCGCATTTTCGCGAGCTGGGAAGCCTTGCTGCTGGGCGTGGCGGTTGCAATCTTCGTCGCGAACTCCTTCGCTTCACCCTACTTCCTCAATGCGTGGAACCTTTCGGATGCCACGTTCAATTTCACCGAAAAGGCATTGATTGCTTTTGCGATGACGCTGCTCATCATCTCCGGCGAAATCGATCTTTCCGTTGCCGCCATCATCGCGCTCGCCTCGACAGCCATGGGGGCGGCAGCCCAGGCGGGTGTCGGCACGCCCGGTCTGGTCATGATCGGTATCGGCACCGGCCTCGTCTGTGGCGCGATCAATGGCGGGCTGGTGGCCGAATTGAAACTGCCTTCCATCGTGGTGACCATCGGCACGATGAGCCTGTTCCGCGGCATATCCTACATCGTGCTCGGCGATCAGGCTTATGGTGGCTATCCGGCAAGCTTCGCCTATTTCGGGCAGGGCTATGTGTTCTGGGTCATTTCGTTCGAATTCGCCCTCTTTGCGGTCTTCGCGGTGATCTTCGGCGTGCTTCTGCATAGCACGAGCTTCGGACGCCGCATTTACGCCATCGGCAACAATGAGTTCGCGGCGCGTTTTTCCGGCATCCCGGTGGAAAAGATGAAGTTTTCGCTGTTCCTGATGACAGGCATCATGAGCGGTATCGCGGCCGTCTGCCTCACTTCGCGCCTCGGCTCGACCCGCCCGTCCATCGCGCAAGGCTGGGAGCTGGAAATCGTCACCATGGTGGTGCTGGGCGGGGTGTCGATCCTCGGCGGTTCCGGCACCATCGCCGGTGTGGTGATCGCGGCTTTCGTGATGGGCCTCGTCACCTTCGGGCTCGGACTGCTCAACGTGCCGGGTATCGTCATGTCGATCTTCATCGGCCTATTGCTGATCGTCACCATTTCGCTGCCGATCCTAATCCGGCAACTCAAGACAAGGCACGCGACATGACGGGCGAACGCTATGCTTTTCGCATGAAGCTCAATCGGGGCATGGAAGCGGAGTACCGCCGCCGCCATGATGAAATCTGGCCGGAACTGACGGACCTTTTGCACCAGGCTGGTGTTTCGGATTATGCCATCTATCTCGATGAGGAGACGAACATCCTCTTCGGCGTACTGACCCGCACAAAGGACCACGGCATGGGCGCTTTGCCCGACCATCCGGTAATGAGGAAGTGGTGGACGCATATGGCTGACATCATGGAAACGAACCCGGACCATTCACCGGTTTCCTCTGATCTGAAGCCGGTGTTTTATATGCCATGAAGCGGATTGCCATTCTCGATATCGGCAAGACCAATGCCAAGCTTGTCGTGCTGGATGCTGCAACCGGTGCGGAAGCCGCAGCCCGGCGCATACCCAACACCGTGCTGCACGACGGCCCCTATCCGCATTATGACATTGAAGCGTTATGGCGATTTTTCATTGAAAGCCTTGGCGCTTTTGCCGAGGATCCTGGCTTCGACGCCATCTCCATCACCACCCACGGGGCATCCGTGGCGTTGATGGGTGAAGACGGGGAACTGGCAATGCCGGTTCTCGACTATGAACATGAATACCCCGCCGAAATTCGCGAATCCTATGCGAAAATCAGACCGGATTTCTCCGATACATTCTCGCCATCGCTGTCGCTTGGCCTTAATATGGGCGCGCAGCTTCACTATCTGAAAACCGCGTTCCCCGACGATTTCGCGCGCACGCGTTTCATTCTCACCTATCCGCAATATTGGGCTTGTCGGCTCACTGGCGTTGCAGCCGTCGAAACGACATCGCTTGGCTGTCATACGGATCTATGGCTGCCGCAGGAGGGCTCATTCTCGCCCTTGGTGGATCAGCTCTCTATCCGCGATAAATTTCCACCGCTTCGTTCTGCATTCGATGTGCTGGGAAAAGTGCTGCCGGATATCGCTCGCGCAATCGGTCTCGACAAACCAGTGCCCGTTTATTGCGGCATTCATGATTCCAATGCTTCGCTTCTCGCCCATCTCATCGACCGTCAGGCACCATTTTCGGTGGTTTCCACCGGAACATGGGTGGTGAGTTTTGCTGTTGGCGGCAATCTCGGCGGGTTGGACTCGACACGGGATACGCTGGCCAATGTCGATGCCTATGGCCGTGCCGTGCCTTCGGCGCGCTATATGGGCGGGCGTGAATTCGACATGATGACCGAAAGACTGGAGCCACCGTCACTGGCTGAACAGGAGAACGCGGCGCAGCAGGTTCTGAAGCGGCAAATCATGGCCCTGCCCTCGGCTGTGCCTGGTTGCGGACCTTATCCTGATTCCCGCCTTCGCTGGCTCAATGCCGAAACCGCCAGCAATGCAGAACGCTATGCCGCTGCCTGCATGTACGCCGCGCTCATGACCTGTACCTGTCTCGAACTGCTGGGCGCGGACGGCCCAGTCATTGTCGAAGGTCCCTTTGCCGCAAACCCGGTTTATCTTCAGGCACTCGCAAACTTTACGGAACAGGATGTGGAAGCCGTTCCCGGCTCGACCGGCACTGCATTGGGTGCGGGATTGCTGGCAGGCGCGAAAGTCCCGGAAATGCATGGCAGGGTTTTTACGCCAAACAGCCAGTACTATGCAGTCTATAAAAAGCAATGGCTGAAGAATACGCTGTAAGCCACTGAAAAAAACTGGAAAAGCCCGGAAAATCTGCGATTTTCCGGGCCTGTTTGTGTCAGTTGAGTGCCTGCTGGCGCGTTTCCACATTGATGAAAAAGGCGATGATACCCGCCAGCGCCAGCAAGCCCGCGAACATGGCGACCGCCGCATAGAAACTGTGGCTGATGACAAAAGCCAGTGCGGATGGTGCAAGCAAGCCGCCAAGGCGGGCCATCGCGCCTGCCGCACCCATGCCGCTTCCGCGCAATGCAGTTGGATACAGCTCCGGCGTGAAGGCATAGAGCGCGCCCCATGTGCCAAGCAGAGCAAAGCTCATGATGAGGATCGACGCACCGACGACGGCGGAACTGGTCGCGACCGTGAAGAGCGCGCAGGCGGCCGCGCTCATGAACAGGAAACCGATCAGCGTCTTGCGCCGACCCCATGTTTCGACGCCGTAAGCGGCCAGCGCGTAGCCCGGCAATTGCGCCAGTGCCACCACGACCAGAAAGCCATAGCCGCGCACGAAGCCGAAACCATCGCTTGCGAGCTTGGCCGGTATCCATGTGAAAATGCCGTAATAAGAAACGGAAACAAGAAACCAGATCGCCAATGTCGTCAGCGTGCGCTGGCGCAGATTGGGCGACAGCAAGCGCTCATTCGTGACGAGATGGGGTGCTTCCAGCCGGGCCTTTGGGGGCAATTCCGGCTTGCCGTTGCGGCGAAGCACGCGGTTCATGACCGATTTGGCTTCTTCCGTGCGGCCTGATTTCAGCAGATGCATGGGCGATTCCGGCACCCAGAGACGCAGCCAGATGCCGATCAGGGCAGGCGCTGCCGTGACGATGAAGATATAGCGCCATGTATCTTCGACACCTGCAAGACTGGTCGTCCAGGCGGCAAGCGCGATCACGACCGTGCCGACGGCCCAGAACCCTTCCAGCATGACCAACCAGCGGCCACGATTCCTTGCCGGAAGAAACTCGGCCATCATGGCATAGTCCACCGGCAGGGTTCCGCCCACGGCAATGCCGGTCAGAAAGCGCAATGCCAGCAATATGCCGAAGCTTGGCGCGAAGGCTGAAAGCAGACCGAACACGGCGTCGCAGGCAACGGTTATCAGCAGCACGCGACGGCGGCCATAACGATCCGCGAGCCTTCCGAAAACGGCGGCGCCGATCAGCATACCGAGGAAAAACAGCGTTCCCGTCTGCAAGGCCTGTGGAACTGTCAGGCCGAACGTTCTGGCGATAGCCGCACCCGTAAAGCCGACTGCCAGCACCTGCATGGCGTCCGCCGCCCATACAAGACCGAAGACCCCAAGCAGATTCCGCTGGAACGCGCCCGTTCCCGCTTGATCCAGCGTTTGTTCGATGGTGACTTTCATGCCGTATTAGATCCCCTGCTTCCGGCCGAATATATGCAGCGTTGTTACAGCGCTGACGACGGGGGCTGTCAATCGCCCTTTTCTGAAACAGCCTTATCTTTCGCCCGCAAATACTCCCAGAAGCTCTCGGCATGTCCCGGCAGCGACGTATCGTGGCGATAAATCCGAATATCCACGGTCAAGTCCCAGTAAGGATCCTCCGACGCCCGGACCAGCGAGCCGTCCTGCATCTCGTCATAGATCAGGCTTTCGGGTAGCCACGCCATGCCCCAGCCAGCCTGCACCATGGCCTTCAGACCGATGGAGATGGTGTTTTCATGCACCACCTGCCGCTTAAATGCGGGGCCGGACGCGAACTTCCGCGAAAGAGCTGCACCGAAGAAAGAAAAGTCACCATAGCTCAGATAGGGCAAGGCCTCGCCGCTGGCGATGGCGTGATCCAGCATCGGGCCGTCTCGTGACGGGCGCGATACGGGGATCAGCCTGTCCGTACCGAGCACGATAAACGGGAACTGCTCGCGGTCGACCAGTATGGGCACGGAAGGATGCGCATAGGTGAGCAGAAAATCCACCTCGCCTTCGGTCAGCGTGGCGATATTGTCCTCGAACCCTCCCCGGTCTGGACTGAGCAGCGAGCGTATGCCCCCGATCTCGTCATCGATCTGCTTCAGCCAGTCGGGAAAGAAAGTCACCGTCAGCGTGTGAAGCGCGGAAAAAGTGATGAGCGGATTCTTCGCTTCCCGGTTTGGCTGCAATGCCTTGCGCGTGGCGTAAAACTGGCGAACCGTGTCTTCTGCCACCGGCAGGAATGTCCGGCCTTCCCTGGTCAGTTCTGCGGGAAAAGTCGCACGGTTGACGAGTGTGACGCCGAGCCAGAGTTCAAGTTGCTTGATGCGTCGGCTGAAGGCGGACTGGGTAACATGACGTGTCTCAGCGGCGCGCGAAAAGCTCGACGTGCTGGCAAGAGCGATAAAATCTTCCAGCCATTTCAGTTCCATTCCGTCAGTCTCTTCTCAATCTTGGGGGGACGTAAGCGAGCAGGCCCGCAGGCAGTGTATGAACGAAGATGCGGCAAACCCGTCTCTTCGTTGATGCACCAGTTTCCTTACTTTTCCTGCTACTCTGCGATCAAATGCATTATGCAATTTTTGCATAGTCATTGCAAAACATAGCATTGGTCAGTCCAAATCTTTTTTCATACCGTCCCGTCCAATCAAAAATAGACCGGTCGAGGCGTGTTTTGGCAAGGGTAATTTATTTGAACGGTGCTCTCGTTGACGAGAGCGAAGCGAAGGTTTCGGTTTTCGACCGCGGTTTCCTGTTCGGCGACGGTATTTACGAAGTAAGCGCGGTGCTTGACGGACGGCTGGTTGACAATGATCTGCATCTTGCCCGCCTCGAACGTTCGGTGAAGGAAATCGGCATTCCCCTTCCCGTCTCGCTGGACGAAATCAAACAAGCGCAAGCTGAACTCATTCGTCGCAACAAGCTGTACGAAGGCGTTGTCTATATGCAGGTGACGCGAGGAGAAGCCGAGCGTGATTTCGTTTATACCGACGATATCAAGCCCAATTTCGTGATGTTCACGCAGGCGAAGAACCTCGCCAATTCGCCGTCTGTACTAAATGGCGTTCGCGTGGATATCGCGCCCGACACGCGCTGGGCACGTCGCGACATCAAGACGGTGATGCTGCTTGCGCAGGTGCTGGCGAAAAAACAGGCAAAGGCCAAGGGGTTTCACGAAGTGTGGCTCGTTGAGGACGGTTTCGTCACCGAAGGCGGTTCGTCGACAGCCTTCATCATTACCGGTGACGATGTTCTGGTGACGCGTCCCAACTCGCACGCCATTCTGCCCGGCTGCACACGCCGCGCTGTTCTCGCAATCGCTGAAGAGCTGAGCCTCAAGGTAGAGGAGCGCCTCTTTACCGTGGATGAAGCCAAAGCGGCAAAAGAAGCTTTCCTCACAAGCGCATCCAGCTTCGTGACGCCGATCATCGGTGTGGCCGATGATGCGATTGGCGACGGCAAGCCCGGTCCGGTCACCCGCCGTTTGCAGGAAATCTATCTGAATTTGGCTCGCACAGGAAGTGAGCCGATCTATCAACCATAACCTTCAGCTAAGGAATAAGAGGGGAATATGATAATAAAAACAATCTTCAAGCACACAATTTTCGCAGCGCTTCTGGCCAGCACGGCAGCCGTTGCCAGCGTCGGCGCGGCTTCTGCCGCCACCGAAGGCTATGGCGAATGCCCGCTGACAGGCGAAAAAGGTTCCGCCAAGATCGATCCGGCTGTGCCCGGCCAGTTCACTGTCATCATCAACCTGCCTGCTCTCGGTCAGTTCAATGGCGACACGCCGGACACAATCAGGGACGGCTATGAATTCTGCATGGCAGTCAACGTTGCGCACCGTCTCGGTCTCGACAAGGTGAAACTGGTCAATGCGTCGTTCGATTCCATCGTTGCCGGTCAGAACAGGGACTACGACATCGCGCTGGCGCTGATCTCGGTTACCGAGCCGCGCAAGAAGGTCGTGGACTTCTCTGCACCTTACATGAATTCCGATTATGGTGTTGCCGCCCGAGCCGACAAGCCGGTCGCGGAAGCCGATATGAAGAAGGTGAAGATCGGAACGCAGGCGGGAACCACGCTCGTGCCTTTCGCGCAGGACACTCTTCAGGTTGCAAGCCTCGACGTGTTCGACGATACGGCCTCCATGTTCACGGCCCTGGCCGCTGGCAAGGTCGATGCGGTGATGACCGATTTGTCGATCATTCTCGGTCAGGCGCACAACTCCAAGGGTAAGCTGGCGGTGGTCGGCAAATATGAATCCGGCGGCCAAACCGCTGGCATCTATCCGAAGGGTTCGCAGAACTCCAAAGTCATCGATGCGCTCATCGAAGACATGCACAAGGACGGCACGCTGAAGAAACTGGAAGCCGCATACCTTCTGCCGTCATGGGGTACGTCTCCGTCCGAAGTTCCACTCTGGAAGCCATGACCTGACGAGTTTCCGGACTGCATTCGCGTCTACAAGGTGCAGTCCGGTCAAGTTTATGGCCCTGACCAAGTGAGCGCCCCCTTCCCGACTGCCGTAGCTGGCGTCGGGTGATGCGTTCACCTGCTTCATTGAGAGTAAAATCATGTCCCATTCGGCACTTGAGGCCAGCGCGCAACGCGCCGAGCAATGGCGCGCCCGCAACAAGGCCCGCACCCATGGCGGGCGTTCCCTGGCGGCGCTTTTTCTTGCATTCATAACCCTTCTGGCAACCGCATATACCGTCTATAGCGTCGTGAGATTTACCACCGGCGAAGGCTGGGTTCCCGTTCCGGTCGTGACAGTCGGTCTGGCTGTTCTGCTGGCTCCGCTCGGCATTTTGTGGTTTGCATGGCGTGCCGTACAATTATCCAGCAGCGCTGCCAAAAGCGCGGATATCTACCAGGGCCGCGCGCTCGGTGCCCAGGCGTCGGATATTTCCTGGCAAGCCATTTCCTATGCCGTGGCTGTTCTGATCTTTTGCGCCGGCGCATGGTTCATGATCGTCAACGATGCAGCCGTCAGCCGCACCTTCTTTGACGTCAGCCTGATCGCCAAATCGGCAGGGACGGTTCTGAAGGCATTCGGCACCAACATCTTCATCTTTTTTGTCTCGGCGATCCTGATTCTCGTTTGGGCGCTGGTCATCGCCATTGCCCGCACGCTGCCCGGCAAGGCGGGCAAGCCGATCCGGATTCTGGCAACCTTCTACAGTGATTTGTTCCGCGGCCTCCCCGCGATCATCACGATCTACCTGATCGGATTTGGACTGCCTTTGACCGGCCTGCCGATCCTGAAGGACCTTTCATCAAACGCCTATGCAATCATCGCGCTGACGCTCACCTATGGCGCCTATACGTCGGAAGTCTATCGGGCAGGCATTGAAAGCGTGCATCCAAGCCAGATCGCAGCCGCGCGGTCTCTCGGCCTCTCCTACGCCCGCACCATGCGTTATGTCGTGGTTCCGCTGGCGGTGCGCGGTATCATCCCGCCGCTGATGAACAACTGCATCAGCCTGCAAAAGGATACCGCACTGGTCGCCATCATCGGCACTATCGACGCCTTCAACCAGTCGAAAATCATCGCAAGCAATTACTTCAACCTGTCGGCAGTCACCACCGTCGCCATCCTGTTCATCCTGATCACCATTCCGCAGGCACGTTTCGTCGATCGCCTGATCGAAAGGGACCGCAGGAAAATGCGCTCGAGCATGTAAGGAGAAACGGCAATGGCACTCGTTGAAATCGACAAGGCATACAAGCGCTATGGTGCACTGGAAGTTCTTTCCGGCATCAGCCTCGATATCGAAGAACATCAGGTGGTTTGCCTGATCGGCCCGTCGGGCTGCGGAAAATCCACTCTGTTACGGTGCATCAACAGGCTCGAAACCATTGATGAAGGCGAAATCCGCCTGCATGGCGATCGTGTCACCGGCCCCGGCGTGGACCTCGACATGTTGCGCCGCGAAATCGGCATTGTGTTTCAGGGCTACAATCTGTTTCCGCACATGACCGTCATGGAAAATGTGACGCTTGGTCCGACCAAAGTGCTGGGTACGCCTGTGAAGGAAGCGCAGGAAAAAGGTCTGGCTTTGCTTGCCCGTATCGGGCTGGACCACAAGGCCGGTGAATATCCCGACCGCCTTTCCGGCGGTCAGCAGCAGCGCGTGGCCATCGTGCGGGCGCTGCTAATGGACCCGACGCTCCTGCTTCTCGATGAGATCACGTCGGCGCTCGATCCCGAACTGGTTTCGGAAGTGCTCGACATTGTGCGCGATCTGGCCAAAAAAGGCATGACGATGGTTCTGGCCACGCATGAGATGGGTTTTGCCCGTGAGGTTGCGGACAAGGTCTGCTTCCTGCAAAACGGCAAAGTCTATGAGGAGGGACCGCCCTCGCAGATTTTCGGCAATCCGCAAGGCGAGCGCACACAGGCGTTCCTCAAGCGCATTATCGAAGCCGGACGCCTGTAGAATAAACGGAGATGGAAATGACTGGCAACGCACGCGACTTCGGCATCATCTGCGGCATCATGCCGACCGGCGACAAGAACGCCATAACCGATGTGCCCGGCGTGCGTGTCGGTCATCACACCATCACCGAAGGCGAGATAAACACCGGCGTCACGGCCATCATCCCGCATGACGGCAACATGTATCGCCGCAAGGTTCTGGCCGCTTGCGACGTCATCAACGGTTTTGGCAAAAGCACCGGTCTGGTGCAAATCGAGGAACTCGGTTCGCTTGAAACCCCGATCCTGCTCACAAACACGTTTGGCGTCGGCACCTGCGCCAATGCGCTGATCCGCGAGGCAATCGCCTCCAATCCGGATATCGGCCGTACTACGGCAACCGTCAATCCCGTGGTGCTGGAATGCAATGACGGACCGCTCAACGACATTCAGGCACTGGCTGTCACCGAGGACCATGCCCGGCTGGCATTGCAAGCCGCATCTGCCACCGTGCCGCAAGGCAACGTCGGCGCCGGAACAGGCATGACCTGTTTCGGCTTCAAGGGTGGAATCGGTACGGCCTCGCGACGGTTTGAGCTTGATGACGCGACCTATCATCTGGGTGTGCTTGCGCTTACCAATTTCGGCCGCTCAGGTGATCTCGTTCTCCCGGACGGTCGCAGCCCCTCTCCCAAAGCAGACCCGCAGCCGGAGAAAGGCTCCGTCATTCTCGTTCTCGCCACGGATGTACCTCTGGAGCATCGCCAGCTGAAACGCGTTACCCGCCGCTGTGGCGCAGGGCTGGCGCGGCTCGGTGCGTTCTGGGGGCATGGCAGCGGCGATATTGCAGTCGGTTTTTCCACCGCCATCACTTTCGATCATGACGAAACGGCAGATATCGTCACCATTCACGCGCTGAACGAGAATCGCATCGATACGCTGTTTCGGGCAGCAACAGAATCAACACAGGAAGCCGTACTCAATTCCTTGTGCCAGGCAGAAGCGATGCGCGGGCGCGCGGGAAACCGCCGCCGTTCTCTTGCCGATTGGCTTGCAAAGGCTGGTGCATAAAGCCGGAATCGGTTCCTGTACAGCCGGCGAACGCGAGACTGTCTGACTAACGCCCTGAGTCTGCATCCACAGGCTCGGCGTGGACGCTTCTTCATACGCGAAGGAAGATAGGCATCCACCATAGATTGTATCTATATTAACTTTATACATTAGATGTATACTTTAAATATCTGTTTTTAAAGGATATATGTAAATACATTCAGGTTTTGCGTATGCGTGGCCGCCTTCGGTGCAATTTTGACGATATATGAAAATTGTGCCTTTTGGTGCCTTTCGGAAGGGGGTTGTTAACCTTCATTTTTTATTACTTGGGCTCGTTCAGGCGATAGTATGAATGGTTCAGGTATCATGCGTAATTTGAAAGAAAATTTTTCCCCATCGAATGGAAATCATGCAGGGCGCGCCTCGGATCAAAAGCCGCAGCGCAGCGATGCCGGACCCCAGACGCCTGAAGATGACGCGGCCTGGAAGATACATTTCTCGCTTGGCGAAAACGTGCGCTTCACCCGGACCCCGGAAGTGGAACTGCTACGCCGTCGTGGCGAACCCCTGCCGGAGGTCAACACCACCTCGCCATCTGCACCTGCGGTTGATGTCGCCAAAGCGGCCGAAGTTCAGCCCATGGCTGTCGCTGCCCTGCAGCAGACGGTTTCGCAGGGGTTGGTCCACACGCCCGTAGCACCTGTTCCACCGGTTCTACCTGTCGCGCCTGCCGCCATGGCAGCACCTGTTGCAGCCGCTCCGCATACTGCCCCTGAAATTGCGCCTGTTGCCGCAGAACCTGCGTCCGGAGGCGCCACGACCATTTCCGCTTTTGCCTATCTTTCGGATTTTGCCTTCTGGGAAAGCTTCGACTTCGACGCTGTTCCCGCACCGCCAGCCGTTTCAGCCGAGCCGAAACGCTCCGCGCCCTCCGTGGATTCTATCCTTGCACAGTTTCGCGTCGTGGAATGGCACAAGTCCCAGCCGGAAGCCTCGACATCTCCTGCTGCCGCAACAGCGTCAACGCCTGTTGTTGAAACGCCTGCGCCGCAACCGGTTGCAGCACCCACGGCTGCGGCATCGGTTCAGCCAGCGCCGGTTATCGAGAGGGCTATCGCTGAAGAACCGGCTATCCCTGCCGGTGAGGCAACCGAGGACGATGTGGTCCTGACCGTTGCGGAAGCCGAAGAACACAACGTTGAGGAAATCACGTCTCCGGCTCCGGCTCCGGCACCAGTCGTGGCCGCGGCTCCGACGAAGGCTCCACCCCCCATCGCACTTTACCAGCCTCAGCCCCTCCCCCGCACCGAAGCGCCGGTTACATTCGGCGCTTATGAATTCCCGCCGCGCGAGCTTCTTCAGGAAGCGCCGTCGCAGGACGGCAATGTCATCACGCAGGAAATGCTGGAGCGCAGCGCCGGGTTGCTGGAAAGCGTTCTTGAAGATTTCGGCGTGCGTGGCGAAATTATCCATGTTCGCCCCGGTCCAGTGGTCACGCTCTATGAATTCGAACCTGCTCCGGGTGTGAAATCCTCGCGCGTCATCGGCCTTGCCGACGATATCGCCCGCTCCATGTCGGCGCTCTCTGCCCGTGTGGCGGTGGTTCCGGGCCGCAATGTCATCGGCATCGAATTGCCGAATGCCAATCGCGAAACTGTCTATCTGCGGGAAATGATCGACTCCCGCACGTTCGAGGCATCGAATTATCGCCTGCCGCTTTGCCTCGGCAAGGGTATCGGCGGTGAGCCGATCATCGCGGAACTGGCAAAGATGCCTCATCTTCTGGTGGCTGGCACCACGGGTTCAGGCAAGTCTGTTGCCATCAATACCATGATCTTGTCGCTGCTCTACCGCTTCAAGCCGGAAGAATGCCGCCTGATCATGGTCGATCCGAAGATGCTGGAACTGTCGATTTATGACGGCATTCCGCACCTGCTGACCCCCGTGGTGACCGACCCGAAAAAAGCCGTCGTGGCATTGAAGTGGGCCGTGCGTGAAATGGAAGACCGCTATCGCAAGATGGCGCGTCTGGGGGTGCGCAACATTGAGGGCTTCAATCAACGGGCTTCTTCCGCCAAGGGCAAGGGCGAGACCGTGATGTGCACGGTACAGTCCGGCTTCGACAAGGAAACAGGTGAGCCGACCTATGTCCAGGAAGAACTCGATCTGACGCCGATGCCCTATATCGTGGTCATCATCGACGAGATGGCCGACCTGATGATGGTCGCCGGCAAAGACATTGAAGGCGCGGTGCAGCGTTTGGCGCAGATGGCGCGTGCTGCCGGCATTCACCTCATCATGGCGACGCAGCGCCCTTCGGTCGATGTCATTACCGGCACGATCAAGGCCAACTTCCCGACCCGCATCTCGTTCCAGGTCACGTCGAAAATCGACAGCCGCACCATTCTTGGCGAGATGGGTGCCGAACAGCTTCTCGGTCAGGGCGACATGCTGCACATGGCTGGCGGTGGGCGTATCGTCCGCGTTCATGGACCTTTCGTTTCCGACGAGGAAGTGGAAAAGGTGGTCAACCATCTCAAGGAACAAGGGCGCCCGGATTATCTGGCAACCGTTACGGAAGACGAGGAAGAGGAAGACGTAAGCCAGGATACGGCGGTCTTCGACAATTCTGCCATGGGTTCGGAAGACGGTGACGATGTTTACGAACAGGCCGTCAAGGTGGTGATGCGCGATAAGAAATGCTCCACCTCCTATATCCAGCGCCGTCTGGGCATCGGCTATAACCGGGCCGCCTCGCTTGTGGAGCGCATGGAGCAGGAAGGACTCGTCGGACCGGCAAACCATGTCGGCAAGCGTGAGATCCTGACCGGAAACCGGGATTGATTTCCCAGCTCGACAGGCGCTGGCCATCGAATTCCGGTCACGTCTGTTTGAGATTGGCAATTTCTGTGGCCGCACCTGCATCCAGCGCCTGGTACAGCTGCCAGATTTGCATGTTTTGAATGGCCGGGTCGTGCAGACGATCCGGCTTTTTCATGCGTTCCCGCAAGGGCTTACGCGGGAACGAGAGACGGCGCTTGTCAAGCGCTACGATTTGGTTAATATTTAGTTCATTCGTACATTCTTGACGACCGGCCGGGGTAGCCCTGGGTGCTGTCCCGTGCCTAAAAACAGGGAGTATGATCGATGAAGAGCATAATAATCGGACCTAGCGATAAGGACCGTACGGTCACCAAGCAGATACTTCAGCGCATACATGCGCAGATGCAGCCACCTTCGGACGACAAGACACAGGTTTGCAATGTGCTGCGTCTGGCGAAAGGCGGTTATTCGCACCGCCGCCGCCGAGTTCATAAACATGCTTGATCGCTAGATGATACTGTCAGCGCCATGCTCGCCCAGACGAGCATCTGGCGCTGCTGTTTAATTGAAACCAGCAATTGCCGTTCACATTCTTTTGCCTATCTCTCCCTTTAAAACCAAAGCTTTCCGGGTTAAGTGAATCAGAAATCGTTCGCGTCGCTTTTCATGAAGCCTCGCCAGTCGGAACGGTTTGGAATTCCAGAGCATTTCCAGCAAAGTGCGTAACGGTTTTGTGTCGGACAATGCGTTGGAATGCACCACGGCACGCTATAGCGAAGGAAGGTGTCATGACCACGCCTGTGGAGACGAACGACCGATCCGCAAGGAAGAAGCCCGGCTTTTTTCTTGGCTTCATGGCAGTTCTGGGACTTGCGTTTTTCGTCCTCTTCATGGGGTTGGGCATCTGGCAGATCGAGCGCCTGCAATGGAAGCTAGATCTCATCGCCCGGGTTGATGCGCGCGTGCACGCAGAGCCGATTGCCGCTCCCGGCAAGGACGACTGGGCGAACGTCAATCAGGCAGATGACGAGTACCGGCATGTCACCTTGACCGGCACCTATCTCAACGACAAGGAAGTGCTGGTTCACGCATTGACGGAACGCGGTTCGGGCAATTGGGTTCTGACACCGATGCGTTCCGTGGACGGAGCGATTATCTTCATCAATCGCGGCTTTGTTCCGAACGACAAACGCGATCCCGCGTCGCGGCCGGAAACGCAGATTGGCGGCGAAACGACCGTGACCGGCCTGCTTCGCATGCCCGAACCAGACGGCTTCTTTCTGCGTCCCAACGACCCTGAACGCAATGACTGGAACTCGCGTGATATCGCGGCCTTCGCGAAGAAGAAAAATCTTGGAACCGTCGCGCCCTATTTCATCGACGCAGATGCGAGTGCCAATCCGGGCAATCTGCCTGTGGGCGGGCTGACGGTCGTCAAATTCCGCAACAGCCACCTCTCCTATGCGATTACCTGGTTTGCGCTTGCGGCCATGATTGCCGGGGCCGCCATTTTTGTATGGCGGCACGAGCGCAGATCGAAGGATTAAGCATGCAGTGCATGGCCGAGCGCCTTCATGCTGGCCTCGGCAAAGCCCTCGCCCAACGTCGGGTGAGCGTGGATTGTGCCTGCAATGTCCTCAATGCGCGCGCCCATTTCCACTGCCTGCGCAAAGGCCGATGACAGTTCTGAAATGCCCGCGCCGACAGCCTGTATGCCCAGAATAACGTGATTATCGGCACGCGCCACCACGCGGATCATGCCATCGTCACGCTCGGTCGTCATGGCGCGGCCATTGGCCTGAAACGGGAAAATGCCAATCTGGATATTATGCCCGGCCTTGCGTGCTTCATCCGGCAACAGGCCGACCGTCACGATTTCCGGGTCGGTGAAACAGACTGCGGGAATGCAGCGCTTGTCCCAGACCTGGGTGCCGCCCGCAATGATCTCCGCTACCATTTCGCCCTGCGCCATGGCGCGATGCGCCAGCATCGGCTCGCCTGTCACATCGCCGATCGCATAAATGCCGCGCATGGAGGTGCGGCAGCGATCATCGATACGGATGAAACGCCCGTCCATATCGAGACGGATTTCGCTCAACCCCCAGCCATCGGTCTGCGGCTTGCGTCCAACGGTAACGAGCACCTTGTCTGCCTGAATAGGCTTGTTTGCGCCGTCCGCCGTTACAACTTCCAGCGCCTTGCCGTCCGGTGACAGGCCCTTGGCGGAAGTGGCGGTCAGCACATCGATGCCAAGCTCCTTCAGCCGCGCCATGACGGGGCGTGTCAGCTCCGCATCATATTGCGGCAGGATACGGTCGGTCGCTTCGACGACAGTCACTTTCGAGCCGAGCTTGGCAAAAGCCGTGCCGATTTCCAGGCCGATATAGCCGCCGCCCACGATAGCGAGCTTTTCGGGAATGTTTTCGAGCGACAAAGCTTCCGTGGAGGAGATGACATCGCCGCCGAATGGCAACATCTGGATTTCCACTGGAACAGAACCGGTGGCAATCACGATATTCTCGGCATGGATGGTCTGGCGCCCTGTATCCGTATCAACCAGTACCGTTTTGCCGTCCATAAACCGCGCCTGTCCCTGAAACATACGCACCCGTGATCTTTTCAAAAGACCGGCGACGCCGCTATTCAGCCGGTTGACGATGCCGTCCTTCCATTCCAGCGTTTTGGTGAAATCGATAGCCGGGTTTTGCGCGGTAATGCCGAGTGCGCCCTTGGCCGCGAAAGTCGTGAGACGATGGAATTCATCCGCCGCGTGGATCAGCGCCTTGGAGGGGATGCAGCCGACATTGAGGCAGGTGCCGCCCAACCGGATTTTCTCCACCAGAACCGTATCGATGCCGAGCTGGCCTGCGCGAATGCCGCAGACATAGCCACCGGGGCCGCCGCCGATGATCAGAAGTTTGCAGGAAATTTCGCTCATTCGATCAGCCCTCTACAAAAATCATCGCAGGCGTTTCCAGCAAGCCTTTCAGCTTTTGCACGAATACAGCCGCATCCCAGCCGTCGATCACCCGATGGTCGAAACTGCAAGACAGGTTCATCATCTTGCGCGGCACGAATTGCGCGCCGTCCCACATCGGACGTACGGCCATCTTGTTGATGCCGACAATCGCCACTTCCGGGCGGTTGATGATCGGCGTGGTGGCGATTGCACCAAGCGGCCCCAACGAAGTGATGGTGATGGTGGAACCGGACAATTCCTCGCGCTTGGCCGTGCCGTTGCGTGCGGCTTCGGTAACACGGGAAAGTTCCGTCGCGGCGGCAAAGACCGTCATGCTTTCAGCATGGCGCACCACCGGCACGATCAACCCGTTCGGTGTTTGCGTGGCAATGCCCACATGCACACCGCCAAACTGTCGGATAATGTCCGCCTCGTCATCGAAATGCGCATTGAGACCTGGCTGTTCCTTGACCGCCTTGACGATGGTGCGGATGACAAAGGGCAGAAGTGTGAGCCGCGGACGGTTTTCTTTATGCTCGTGATTGAGTTTCGAGCGCAGCTCCTCAAGCTGCGTAACGTCCACCTCTTCGACAATGGTGATATGCGGGATATGCCGCTTGGCCTCGGCCATGCGTTCGGCAATCTTGCGCCGAAGCCCGATCACCTTGATCTCGTTGACGGACGTGTCGGCCATATAACCCGACACTGCGGGAGCCGCGCCGCTTTCCATCTGGAAAAAGGCGTCGAGGTCTTCATGGGTGATACGCCCCGCCGGACCCGTGCCGCGCACGCGCCGCAGATCGACACCCGCATCGCGCGCCCGCAGCCTGACGGATGGGGTTGCCAACGGCTTTTCGCCTTCAGCACGCAGAGGCCCCGCACCGGTAAATGGCCGGCTTGCTGTTTCGCGCTTCGGCTGGACAGGCTTCTCCGGAACCGGCGTTTGTAGCAGAACCGGAGGTTCCGGCGCCGGGGCGCTTTGTTTCGGCGTCTTTGCCGGTGCTGGTGGTGCGGCTTTGTCCTCGGTTGCCCCACCTTCGATTTCGAGACGGACAAGCTCCGATCCAACAGCGATCTTTTCGCCGACTTCGCCATTCACCGCGACAACCTTGCCGGCGCGTGACGACGGAATTTCCACTGTCGCCTTGTCGGTCATGACGGCGGCAAGAAGATCATCCTCGCGAACGACATCGCCGACTTTCACATGCCATTCGACAAGCTCAGCCTCGGCAACACCTTCGCCGACATCGGGGAGCTTGATTGTAAAATGAGCCATCTTTTCCTCCCCTCAAGCTTCCATGATCGACGTAAGCGCGCGGCCAATCCGGTCGGGACCGGGAAAATAGGCCCATTCCTGCGCATGCGGATAGGGCGTATCCCAACCGGTGACGCGGATGATGGGCGCTTCGAGATGATAGAAGCAATCGCGCTGGACGAGCGCGGCAAGTTCTGCACCATAACCGCAGGTCAGCGTCGCCTCGTGCACGATCACGCAGCGCCCGGTCTTCCTGACGGAAGCCATAATGGTTTCCGTATCCAGAGGCAGAAGCGTGCGCAGGTCGATCACCTCCGCATCCACGCCGGTTTCCTCAGTCGCTGCCAGCGCCACATGTACCATCGTGCCATAGGCGAGCACCGTCACATCGCTGCCTTCGCGCCGGATCGCCGCCTTACCAAGCGGCACGGTGTAATAGCCTTCCGGCACCTCGCCCAGATCATGCTTCTTCCATGAGGTGACAGGCTTGTCGTGATGACCATCGAACGGTCCATTATAAAGCCGTTTCGGCTCGAACATGATGACGGGATCGGGATCTTCGATCGCGGCCAGCAACAGGCCCTTGGCGTCGGCAGGTGTGGAGGGCATGACAGTCTTGAGGCCCGATACGTGTGTGAACAGCGCCTCCGGGCTCTGGCTGTGCGTCTGTCCGCCATAAATGCCGCCACCGGACGGCATGCGGATGACAATGGGACATGTGAACTCGCCCGCCGAGCGATACCGAAGCCGCGCGGCCTCAGAAACGATCTGGTCATAGGCCGGATAAACATAATCGGCGAACTGCACCTCGATGCATGGACGCAGGCCATAGGTGGCCATGCCGATCGCCGTGCCGACGATGCCAAGCTCGCTGATCGGCGCATCGAAGCAGCGCTCCTTGCCGTATTTCTTTTGTAGTCCGGCGGTGCAGCGGAAGACGCCGCCGAAATAGCCGACATCCTCGCCGAACACGACGACCTTATCGTCTCGCTCCATAGCGATGTCGTGGGCGTTCTGAATTGCTTCGATCATTGTGAGTTTGGCCATGATCAGAACCCCGCTTCCTGACGCTGCCGGATAAGATGCGGCGGCGTTTCGGCATAGACATCCTCGAACATGTCGCGCATCGAAGGCCTGCGCCCGTCATGCAGCGTGCCGATGGCCTCTGCTTCGCGTTGCGCCGCGACGACCAGATCCATCACCTCGGCTTCAGCCTGCTTGTGGCGTTCTTCCGACCAGACATCGCGTTTTATGAGGTGGTTCTTCAACCGCAGGACCGGATCGCCAAGCGGCCATGCATCGCTTTCGGCCTTGGGGCGATAGGCGGACGGATCGTCGGAAGTGGAGTGTCCGCCAGCGCGATAAGTCACATATTCAATGATCGTCGGGCCGAGATTGCGTCGCGCACGCTCGGTTGCCCACCTGGCCACCGCATGGACGGCCAGGTAATCATTGCCGTCGACGCGCAGCGAGGGAATGCCGAAGCCGTGGCCGCGGGCGGCAAAGGTGCCCGAACCACCGCGTGCGATGCCCTGAAAGGTGGAGATCGCCCACTGATTGTTGACGATGTTCATCACCACGGGAGCCTTGTAGGTGGAGGCGAAGACCAGCGCGGCATGGAAATCGCTTTCCGCCGTCGAGCCGTCGCCGATCCATGCGGCAGCAATCTTCGTATCGTGGCTGATGGCCGAGGCCATGGCCCAACCAACGGCCTGCGTATATTGCGTGGCAAGATTGCCGGAGATCGTGAAGAATCCGTGCTCCTTGGAGGAGTACATCACCGGAAGCTGCCGGCCTTTCAGCGGATCGTGCTCGTTGGAGAAAATCTGGTTCATCATGGTGACGAGCGGATAATCGTCGGCGATGAGCAACCCGGCCTGTCGATAGGTCGGGAAATTCATATCGCCCTTGCGGAGCGCCTTGCGGAAAGCGCAGCTCACCGCCTCTTCGCCCAGATGCTGCATATAGAACGAGGTCTTGCCTTGCCGCTGCGCCATCATCATGCGCGCATCGTAAGCACGCAGGATCATCATGTGACGAAGCCCGTCCTTCAACTCCTCATCTGTGAGCTTGCCAGCCCATGGACCGACCGCCTCGCCGTCGCGGTTGAGCACGCGGATGATGCTGAAGGCCAGATCGCGCATGGCTTCCGGCTTTTCATCGATTTCGGGTCTTCTGACACTTCCTGCACGCGGGATTTTAACGTGGGAGAAATCCGGCGCATCGCCCGGACGCCATTCCGGCTCGGGAACATGCAGTGAAAGTACGACATCATCGCTCATGCGGGCACACCTCGCAAAACTGGCACAGATAGTCGAATGGAAGACAGTATATACGGATAGCAGCAAAAGGCCGAACTCGCTTGTAATCGCAGCGATCTGTCAGGCCAACTTCAATGAAGCGCTCCAAGGCTTCCAGGCTTCCCAAGCCTCTCGGGCCTCATTGACACCATCCACTTCCGGACGGAAATCCGGCAGCTCCTCCCATACGACGTGAAGCCGGTTTTCCTCCGCCGGTTTCACTCTTTTCAGGGTGGAACGGCTTACAAAATAAAGCAAGATTATTTTTGTAGGCCATACGCGCATTATTTCCCTACTGGTTCGGATGGAGGGGCTGCAACTCAATCAGGCACGCAAAGAAATAAGCTTATTTCCCTGATTTAGATAGGGTTTCATATGGAAAGAATTAGCCTTACAATGCGCAATTTTCTTGCGCATCATTGATGGCAGGGCCAGTACCCATTGGTACGGTTTCGGACTTTCCCGCAGCTATGGACGAACTGCGCCGAGGCAATTTGTCCACAGTGCGGCCAAAAGCCCTTTGCGCGGCACGGCATCGATTCTGTCAGAAAATGCAAAACCGCGCCATGGGCGCGGTTCGGTTTTTGTCGTAGAAGTCAGCCGGTTCTATCGAACGGCGTTCCCATCGCTGTCGAAGCGATGCATCTTTACGTCTTCCGGTGTGGCGAAGATCACATCGTCCTCATTATAATGCTGCTCACCGAAAAGGCGCACCGTGATGAGACCGACTGCTTCGGTTTCCAGATACAGGATCGTATCGGCGCCGAGATGTTCGGCATGGATGACCTTGCCTTTCCATTTACCGCTTTCGCGGCTGACAGAAAGATGTTCAGGACGAATACCGATGGTCTTCGCACCCGTTTCGCCGATACGCGTGGCATCAATGAAATTCATCTGCGGCGAGCCGATGAAACCGGCGACGAACAGATTATTTGGCTTGTTGTAAAGTTCCATCGGAGAACCGACCTGCTCGATATGACCCGCGTTCAACACCACGATACGGTCGCCAAGCGTCATGGCTTCCACCTGATCGTGGGTGACGTATATCATCGTGGCTTTCAGCTCACGATGCAGCTTGGCGATCTCAAGCCGGGTCTGAACGCGCAACGCCGCGTCGAGGTTGGAGAGCGGTTCATCGAAGAGGAACAGTTCCGGTTCGCGCACGAGCGCACGTCCAATGGCGACACGCTGGCGCTGGCCGCCGGAAAGCTCCGCCGGACGGCGGGCCAAATAAGGATCGAGCCCCAGCATGCCGGATGCCTTGGCGACCCGACTTTCAATTTCACTCTTCGGGGAACCCGCCTGCTTCAAGCCAAGCCCCATATTGTCCTTGACCGTCAGATGCGGATAAAGCGCATAGGACTGGAAAACCATGGCGATACCGCGCTTTGACGGCGGTGTGACCGTCACGTCGCTGCCATTTATGAGCACTTCGCCGGAGGTGACATCTTCAAGCCCTGCGATCGAGCGCAGAAGCGTGGATTTTCCACAGCCGGACGGGCCGACGAAAATGACGAATTCACCGTCGCGGACTTCCAGATTAATATCTTTCAGGACTTCCTGCGCACCGTAGCGCTTGTGTACCGATTTGAGTTGCAGCGATCCCACGTAGCAAATTCCCTTACAGTTTCACCGGTTGGCCGGTACGCACACTTTCATCAGCGGCCAGGCAGATGCGCAGCGATTGCAGCGCGTCATCCATATGGCGGTTGAGGTCGATATTCTCACGAATGGCCTTCAGCATGAAAGCCTGCTCGCGTTCGCACAAATCCTGATGACCCGGCTCGTCCGCCATGGAAAGGTTGGTGTCCGGGCGAAGGAACTTTCCGTCCTCGCCCCGTTCCGCATGATGAATGCGGATATTGGCGGTCTTGGTGTGTGCATCGACATCGTCGGACTTGGTCACAGCCTCGTTCATCACGATGGAGACGCAGCCATTCGGCGAAATGACGTCCTTCACGAAGAAGGCTGTTTCCGAGATCATCGGTCCCCAGCCGGCTTCGTACCAGCCAATCGTACCGTCATCGAACAGCACCTGTAGATGACCGTAATTGTACATGTCTGGCTTGATCTCATCGGACAAGCGCAGCCCCATGCCGCGCACTTCCACCGGCTTGGCATCGGTGATCTGGCACATCACATCCACATAATGCACGCCGCAATCGACAATCGGCGATGTGGTGTTCATCAGGTTCCTGTGCGTATCCCAGGTGGTCCCGCTCGACTGCTGATTGAGGTTCATGCGAAAGACATATGGCCCGCCAAGCTTGCGTGCTTCCTCGATCAGCCGCATCCATGAAGGGTGATGGCGCAGGATATAACCGACGACCAGCTTGCGGCCATTGGACCGCGCGCAATCGATCACGCGGCGCGCATCTTCGACCGTCGTAGCCAGAGGTTTTTCGACGAAGACATCCGCGCCCTGCTCCATGGCCGCTATGGCATATTCGGCATGGCTTTCCGAATAGGTCGCGACACAGGCCAGATCAGGCTTCAGTTCCGTCAGAGCGTCGTGGAAGGACGGATGGATTTCATAGCCTTCCAGTTCGTCCGGCACGGGAACCTTCGTGCGATTGACGAGGCCGACGATTTCAAAGCCCGGATTGCGATGATAGGCGAGCGCATGGCTGCGACCCATATTGCCAAGGCCGGCGGAAAGCACGCGGACAGGCGCCAGATTTTCAGAACTCACTTGACTGCTCCTGCGGTAATGCCGCGGATCAATTGCCGCGAGAAAAGAACGTAGAGGATGAGGATCGGGAAGATCGCCAGCGACAGCGCCGCAAGCACGGCATTCCAGTTGGTGACGAATTGGCCGATGAAGAGCTGTGCGCCGAGTGTGACGGTCTTGGTGGCTTCACCCGGTGCAAGGATCAGCGGAAACCAGAGATCGTTCCAGATCGGGATCATGGTGAAAACGGCGACCGTTGCCATGGCGGGCCGGATGAGCGGCAGCACCAGCTTGAAGAAGATCGCATATTCCGACATGCCGTCTATTCGCCCGGCATTCTTGAGATCGTCGGAGACGGTTCTCATGAATTCGGACAGAATGAAGATCGCGAGCGGCAGCCCCTGGGCTGTATAGACCAGAATGAGCGCGGTCAGCGTATTGACCAATCCGGCTGCAACCATGCCCTGCAACAGGGCGACCGTGCCCAGACGGATCGGGATCATGATACCGATGGCCAGATAAAGGCCCATCAGTGTATTGCCCTTGAAGCGATATTCCGACAGGGCAAAAGCCGCCATGGCACCGAACAGGATCACGAGGAAAATACTGACGACCGTGACGATGGTGCTGTTCTGGAAATAGGTCAGGAACGACCCCTGCTTCAATACAGTTTCATAACCGATCAGGCTGAAAGTGTCCGGTGTCGGAATGCGCAGCGGCTGCCGGAAGATCGCGTTCCGGTCCTTGAAGGAGTTGATGATCGTCAGGATCACCGGGAATACGGCAATCAGCGTATAGCCGATCAACGCAAGATGAACGAGGCTGGTGCGCAGTTTGGATGTGCGTGCTTTTGACATTTGATGGCCTCGCTCAGAACTGGTAGCGCCGTATGCGCCGTTGGATGCCGAACAGATAAAGCGACACACCCGCAAGAATGATGAGGAACATCACTGCGGCGATGGTCGCGCCCATCGACTGGTTCCCTAGCTGAAGCTGGAAGCCGAAGAAAGTTCGATAAAGGAAAGTACCGAGAATGTCGGTCGCCTTGTCTGGTCCGGCGAGCGCCCCCTGCATCGAATAGACAAGGTCGAACGCATTGAAGTTGGCGACAAAGGTCATCACCGAAATCAGGCCGATGGACGGCAGGATCAGCGGCAGCTTGATCTTGAAGAACTGGCTCCAGCCTGTCACGCCATCACATTCGGCTGCTTCGATGATCTCGTCGGGAATGTTGAGCAGCGCGGCGTAGATCAGCATCATCGGAATGCCGATAAACTGCCAGACAGACACGAGGGATACGGTCACGAGCGCCGTATCGGCCTTGCCCAGCCATGGGCCGAACGCCCACTTCATGCCGACAAGGTCGAGCATCCACGGTGCGACACCCCAGATCGGCGAGAGGATGAGCTTCCAGATGAAACCGACGATGACGAAGGAAAGCAGCGTCGGAAGGAAGATCGCGGTGCGATAGAAGGCTGCGAACCGCAATTTCGGCAGCGATAGCATGGCCGCCAGAAGAATGCCGATCGGGTTTTGCACCAGCATGTGAATAAGAAAGAATATAACGTTGTTTTTCAACGCATTCCAGAAATCGCGCGACCAGTTCGGATCGCCGAAAAGCGCGCTGAAATTTGCAAGGCCGACAAAGACGCGCTGGCCATCGACGACATTATAGAACGCCTGACGCAAGGTCTCGATCAGAGGCAGCACCATCACCGCGGTATAGATCAGGACGCAAGGCAGAAGAAACACAAGTATATGCCATCGCTTCGGGCGCTTTCGCACGATACCGGGCATGTCGGCGGTCTGGCTCATCAATGATTTCGCTCTTTTGGTCTGGCTTTTGCCGGAATGCAGCAGCGGATAACACGACGCTACCACGCTTACCCCGGAAAAACTTGAATGCTGCGTGTGTAACCTGACACGGATTGCGCGCTACGCAAAGGGAAGGCAGCGCCATCCGTCGGGATAAACATATGGGCGGCGTGCCCCCGCAATCGCCGCCCATAGCGCCTGCCGATTTACTTTGCAGGCTTGTACCAGCTGTCGAGACCGTCCTGCAGCTTCTTGGCGGCCACTTCCGGCGTATCGGTGCCGTTGATGACATTGGCCGATTCAACCCAGGTTTCGTTTTCCAGGTTCGGCGTGCCGCGAGACAGTATCTGGTAGGTCGAGCGGATGGTTGGCTTGCACTTCTCGCGCCAGGATACGAATTCCTGTGCCAAAGGATCGCTCATCTTCACGGCGGTCGAGTTCAGGCTGAAGAAGCCTGGAAGCGCGTTGGCGTAGATTTCCGCGAATTCCGGCGAGGCAACCCAGTTCAGGAACGCCTTGGCCTGTTCGGCGTTCTTGCTGGCCGCATTGAGACCGAGGCCGATATCGTTGTGGTCGGAAATGTAGCAGGTGTCACCGGCGTTTTTGACCGGCGGCGGGAACGCACCCATCTTGAACTGCGCCTGCGTGTTGAACAGGCCGATTTCCCACGAACCCGCCGGGAAGATGGCGGCACGGCCCAGAGTGAACAGGTTCTGGCTGTCTGGATAGGTCTGGGCTTCGAAGCCGTCGCCCAGGTAATCCTTCCACTTGGCAAGCACGGCAAACGGCTCAACCCACTGCGGATCGGTCAGCTTTTCCTTGCCGGCGATCAGCGCCTTGCGGCCTTCCTCGCCCTTCCAGTAGGTCGGGCCGATATTCTGATAGCCCATGGTTGCAGCTTCCCACATATCCTTCGTGCCCATGGCCATCGGAATGTAGTTGCCGTCTTCCTTGATCTTGCCAAGGACATCGAAGAACTCGGCTTCAGTGGTCGGAACCTTCAGGCCAAGCTGGTCGAACGCGTCCTTGTTATAGATGAAGCCGTGAATAACCGAAGCCATCGGCACGCAGAAGGTCTTGGAACCGTCATCGGTGGTCCAGGCGGACTTGGCGACATCGGAGAAGTTCTTCATGCCTTCAAGGTCGGTGAGATCGGCGAACTTGCCCTTGTTGAACAGCTCAAGCGAGGTGTCGAACGGACGGCAGGAGATAAGATCGCCGCCCGATCCCGCGTCGAGCTTGGCGTTGAGTGCCGCATTGAATTCGGTCGGCGCGCTCGGGGCAAAATTGATCTTGATTCCCGGATGCTTAGCTTCGAAAGCCGGAATGATTTTCTCCTGCCAGATTTGCAGGTCGTCATTGCGCCAGCTTTCCACCGTCAGCGTGACGTCTTCGGCAAGCGCAGCCGTGCCCGACGCCAGAAGCGTGGAACCCAGCAGCATGAGTTTCAGCGTATTACGAACCATTGACCTTCTCCCGTTTTTTCAAGCGCGGATGCGCAAAAGAGGCGAAACACGCCAGACCGTCCCCACAGTGCCGCACATCAAGCATGACATGCGCTAGACACTGTAGACATCTGATTTTACTGCATGCTTCCCTCCTGCACCGAAACCGGCCCATGGAATTATGCAGTAGGCGATTACCTGCCGCGGTACGGGAAAGGTGGCGGCCCCCGCCGGATTTCCATCCATCCCATCTCCGCGCAATCCTCGCCCTCAGCGGTATTGCGCTCCCCTTCTGTTGAATTTAATGCCAAAAACGTACCAATTGTCCAGTGAAGTTTACGATTTTCGACCATAAAAAGTGAAAGCGGCTTACTTTTCCAATTTTTTTCAATGAATTAATCATTTTTATTGCGACCTCATAAATCCACTTGGTTAATGGTATTTTTTTGGTATCTTCCAATCGGAGGTATCTTCATGGCGGAATTTTTCATTGGCGTTGACGGCGGCGGCACCGGGTGCCGCGCGGTGGTGTCGAATATTGACGGTACGATTCTGGGTCACGGACGCAGCGGGTCGGCCAATATCGTTACCGATCCGCAGACTTCGCTCGTCAATGTGCGCGCGGCTATCGACAATGCTTTTTCCGATGCGGGGCTGGACAATAGTCATTATGCCACCAGTCATGCCGTGCTGGGGCTTGCTGGCGGGAATGTCGAAGGCGCAGGCATTCCCATTGAAAACGGACTGCCCTTCGCGCATGCCAATGTGGAGTTTGACGGGTTGATCGCCCTCCAGGGCGCGCTTGGCGACCAGGATGGTATCGTCGCCATTCTCGGCACAGGTACGGCCTATATCGTGCGTAAGGATGACAGGATTCATTCCGTCGGCGGCTGGGGCTTTCCGCTCAGCGATCTTGGTAGCGGTGCGCGGCTGGGCCAGAGCTTGCTTCAGGAATGCCTGCTGGCGCATGACGGCATTCATCCTCGCAGCCCTCTCACGACCGCTGTTCTCGAAGAATTCGGCAACAAGCCCGATAATCTGGTGGAGTTCGCCTGGACGGCAAATCCTGGCGACTTCGGCAAATATGCCCCGCGCGTTTTCCAGTATGCCTGCCAGGGCGATGAAACCGCACGCATGCTGCTGCAGCGTTCCGCCGGTTACGTCAGTGAAACGCTCGACGTACTGATCGCCCAGGGCGCGGAGCGTGTGAGCCTACTGGGCGGCATGGCGCCGCTTTATGTGGAATGGCTGCCTGCCCATCAACAGAAACTCATCGTGGAGCCAGCCGCCGACGCGTTGACTGGCGCCTTGCAACTCTCCCTGAAGCGATATGGAAAGATGCGCGAATGACCAGCAATTTCAGCGCCTTTCTGCCCATAAATCTGCAAGGTTCTGCGCCGTCGTCCGGCGCCGGGCCGCTCTATGTCCAGCTGCGCCAGTCGCTTGAAGCCGCAATTCGCGCGGGGCAGCTGATGGATGGCGAGGCGCTGCCGCCTGAACGCGACATTGCCGAATACGCCAATATCAGTCGCGTGACGGTGCGCAAGGCAGTTGACGATCTGGTCAAGGCCGGACTTCTGGTTCGCCGCCATGGTTCCGGCACCTTTGTCGTGCGCCCGAGCGAGCGCGTGCAGCAATCGCTTTCCATGCTGACATCCTTTACCGAGGATATGGCGCGGCGCGGTATCACGACGCAATCGAAATGGCTGGAACGCGGGCTTTATTATCCGTCACCTGAGGAAATGATGAAGCTTGGCGTGTCGTCCGAAACGCGTGTGGCTCGCCTTGGACGTCTGCGCATGGCAGATGAAACGCCGCTCGCCATAGAGCGGGCAAGCATTTCAAGCGAAATCCTGCCCGATCCCGATGCTCTCACGGGTTCTCTTTATGCGGAACTTGGACGCACCGGCTTTCGACCGACCCGCGCCGTACAGCGCATTGCCGCCTGCAATATCAAGAATCCGGATGCGCGCATTCTTGGCGTCAAGGAAGGTGATGCGGGCCTTTCCATTGAACGCATTTCCTACCTTGCTTCCGGTCGGGTGGTGGAATTTACCAAATCGCTCTATCGCGGCGACGCCTATGACTTCGTCGCGGAACTGACGATCCCTCTTCCATGAAAACGGCCCGTCTCCGGGCCGTTTCTGAGCATAAGTCAGTGATGTTTCGCGCCTTCGCGGGCCAGTTCCGCTGTGGGATCGGCGGCAAGACGTTTGCGTGCCCGGTCGTCCATCAGCTCGTACCACATGGCATTGAGAACGGCGAAAGCGGCGGCGAGCGGCAGGCCCAGCAGCCAGGAAAAATACCACATTGTGCGTTCCTTTCTTGACCAGTCAGTAGGCTTGGTTACTCTCGTCTTCGACCATGCTCTGGTCAACCTTGCCCCACAGGACCTTATAGACCCAAGCGGTATAAGCGACGATGAGCGGGAGGAAGATGAGCGTCACTACAAGCATGATGAACAGCGTCATATGGCTTGATGATGAATCCCACACTGTCAGGCTTGATCGTGGATCGACCGATGACGGCAGGATGAACGGGAACATCGACACGCCGACCGACGAAATGATCCCGAAGATCGACAGTTTTCCCAATAGAAGCGGTGCGATTTCACGTCCGCTTCGCAGCGTTATGAAAACCGCGAGCGCCCCCAGAATGCCGAGCGCGGGTGCGATCAGCAAGATTGGGTAATTCGCATAGTTGGCAAACCATGCACCGTGGTCGAGTTCAACGGTCTTGCGGAGTGGATTGGACGGGCCGTCCGTGACAATGGCGCTGGTAACCCGGTATCCGGAGATCCAAAGCCAGCTGATGACACCCGCGAGAACATAGAGCGCTACGGTTGCAAGCGCTGCTACGCTGCCATAGGTCCGTGCCCGCGCCTGCACTTCGCCGGTCGCCTTGAGCGTCAGCCAGGCCGCGCCGTGCATTGTCAGCATGGTGACGGAGAGGATGCCGCAAAGTAGCGCAAACGGGTTGAGCAGGCCGAAGAACGAACCGTCATAAAAAATCTGGAGGTCGTCATTGAGACGGAACGGAATCCCCTGAAGTACATTGCCCACCGCAACGCCGAAGATCAGCGCCGGTACGAAGCCGCCGATGAACAGCGCCCAGTCCCAGCCGTTGCGCCATCCTTGCCCCTCGCGCTTGGAGCGGAATTTGAAACCGACCGGACGCAAGATGAGGGCAAAGAGAATGGCGAACATCGCCAGATAAAAGCCCGAGAACGACACCGCATAAAGCGGTGGCCAGGCGGCGAAAATCGCGCCGCCGCCGAGAATCAGCCAGACCTGATTACCTTCCCAGACCGGGCCGATGGTGTTGATGACGACACGACGCTCTACATCGGTTTTGCCGATGAATGGCAGCAGGATGCCGACACCGAGATCGAAACCGTCCATGGCTGCAAAACCGATGAGCAGCACACCGAGTAACACCCACCAGATGATGCGCAGGGTTTCATAGTCCAACAATTCGCTGAGAATCATGATCCTTACTCCGCAGGTGCGATGCTGGCAGGGGCGAGCAGCGCTTCGGGTTTGCTGTCGGGCTCAGGTCCGGCGTTGATGGCGCGCAGCATCAAGCCCATTTCGATGATGAAAAGGACCGTGTAGATTGCCACGAAGCCCACAATGGTCAGCAGAACCGTTGACGCGCCAAGGTTGGAGACGGCAACTGCCGTGGGCAGAATGCCTTCGATGCTCCACGGCTGGCGACCGAATTCAGCGACGATCCAGCCCATTTCTGCGGCGATCCACGGGAGTGGAATCGCAAAAACCGCGACCTTCAGCAGGAACGGATAGCGGTCCAGGGCCCGGCGCGCGGACAGGACGAAGAACGTACCCGTCAGCAGGATCAGGAAGAAGCCGATACCGACCATAATACGAAACGCCCAGAAAAGCGGCAGGACGCCGGGAACGGTATCGTTTGCCGCCTGTGCGATCTGTGCGTCCGTTGCCGTACGCGGATCATCCACATAACGCTTCAGGAGAAGCGCATAACCAAGCCACTGGCTGTTATCCGCGAATGTATCCTTCACGTCCTGTGGAGCGGCATTCGTGCCGCCTGCGGCACGGATCTTCTGCAAGGCATCATAAGCGATGATACCGTCGCGGATATGCTCCTCCGCGCTTTGCACCAGTTCGTTGATGCCCTGGATCGGCGTGGTGAGTGAGCGCGTTCCGATCAGTCCCATGACCCACGGAATACGTACGGCAAAATGCGTTTCACGCGCTTGCTGGTCTGGGAAGCCGAAGACCGTAAACGATGCCGGAGCGGGTTCCGTTTCCCACATCGCTTCGATTGCCGCTATCTTCATCTTCTGGTGTTCGTTGGCCAGATAGCCGCTTTCATCACCCAGCACGACGACGGACAGCGAAGCTGCAAGACCAAACGATGCAGCGACCGTCAGCGAGCGTCTTGCAAGCTCGACGGAACGGCCTTTCAGAAGATACCAGGCCGAAACACCAAGTACGAAGATGGAGGCCGTTACATAACCCGCCGATACGGTGTGGACGAATTTGGCCTGCGCCACCGGGTTCATCAGAACCGCAAAGAAATCGGTGATTTCCATGCGCATGGTTTCGGGATTGAACCCCGAACCAACCGGATTCTGCATCCAGCCATTGGCGATCAGAATCCAGAGCGCCGAGAAGTTCGAGCCTGCCGCGACCGCATAGGTCGCGATCAGGTGCCCGACCTTTGAAAGACGGTCCCAGCCGAAAAAGAAGAGGCCGACGAAGGTTGCCTCAAGGAAAAAGGCCATCAAGCCCTCAATGGCCAGCGGTGCTCCGAAAATATCGCCGACATAATGGCTGTAATAGCTCCAGTTCATGCCGAACTGAAATTCCATCACAATCCCGGTCGCGACACCCATAACAAAATTGATGCCGAACAGCGTGCCCCAGAATTTCGTCATCTGCCGCCAGATGAGCCGTCCCGTCATCACGTAAACGGTTTCCATGATGGCCAGCAGCACGGAAAGACCCAAAGTCAGAGGCACGAAGAGGAAGTGATAAAGTGCCGTGATTGCAAACTGCAATCGCGACAGGGAGACAATATCGAGTTCCATCTTTTTATAGCCGGTAAGCCGGCCCTCCTGGTGTTATGAGCTGCGCCTCGACGCAGCCCCCCTTCTGGAGCTGGCTGGCATTAAAACTCCAGAACCAGCTCCAATTCTTTGTTTTTACGCCTGTTTCCCAAAACCGGTTCCAGATTCTGGGAACCTTGCTCAATGCTTCACCTCAAGTTTTCAAGGGTGGCGTCGTAACGCGGCTCCCCTTTGTTCATAGAGTCAAGTAGAGCGCCTTGATTTAAAACAATGATTCGATCGCAAATTCGCGCTTCGCGCTTGATATGCGTCGCAACCAGCAGGGTGCGGCCCGCAGCCCTTTCCCGCAGGCGCGAGAGCACATCTTGCGCCGTCGCGTGGTCAAGTCCCTCGGTCGGCTCATCGAGCAGCCAAAGTGGCGTATCGGTGAGAAAAAGCCGGGCCAGCGCCAACCGTCGCGCCTGTCCGCCCGAAAGGCCAAGTCCGCCCTCGCCCAGCGCCGTATCCAGACCGGCAGGTAGTTTTTCCACAAATTCGCCGAGGCCCGCAGCGTGCAAGGCGCTCATGAGTTCGTTATCGAGGGCATCTGGCTTTGCGAGCAGAAGATTGTCACGAAGACTGTCCTGAAAGAGTTCGCTACGCTGGGTCAGAAGCGTGGCAGGCAGCGCTTCAACGCGCCCGCTCTCAATGGCAATCTCGCCTGCCAGCACATTGAAAAGGGTTGATTTTCCCGCGCCGCTCGTACCGACAATGGCAACGCGCTCGCCGTCGGCAATATAGAGGCAAAGTGCGTGCAAGGCAGAGGCCATAGCTCCTTCATGACGAGCGGAAACGCCCTCCAGTACGACAGCTTTCCCCCCTGACGGGATTGGCAAAGCGGATGTCTGATCCGTTTTGGCCAGTTGCGGTCCCACCCGACGAGCGGCCAGCACGGTGCGTCCGAGTTCCATTGCACCGCGCCTCAGCGCTGCAAACGGCTCCATTGAGCCTAGAATAATCAGGACACCAAGTGCGGCCACAGGCGCGCCGATGTTTCCCGTCTGCACAAGCAGTCCGACACCGACAAGGCCGCCGGCCAGCAAAGCCGCATGGGCGACGCCAAATCCCGCACCCGTCATGACTTCGATGCGGTTCAATATGCGATCGGCGGAAGCCACATAGGCGTCCGCACGGACCAGAGCACTGTTTTGCATGTCCATACGACCAGCCATCAGCAGCTCGGTCTGACCGGCAACGAGATCGACCGTGCGGGCCCGCAGCGCCTCTGTGCCCTTTGCCCGCCGTCGCATAGCATTTTCTGAACGCCTCGCCGCGACAAGCGGAATTCCCACCCCGACGCCGAGCAGCGCCGCTGCAATGACAAAACCGAACAACGGATGCATGAAACCCAGCGCAAATCCGGCGATCATCGCAGTTGCAAGGGCCGCCCCCATCGGGACAAGCACGCGCAGATAAAGCGAATCGAGCGCGTCGATATCGGCGGTCAGACGGAAAAGAAGCCGCGCCGGACGTTTCATGAGGGCGTGGGCTGCGGCTGGCCGCGCCCAGCTTCTGAACAGCTTTTCCCGCAAGGCTGCGAGAACGGCAAGCGTTGCGTCATGCGTCACAAGCCGTTCCAGATAGCGCGCGCCGGTGCGAAGAATGGCAAGCAGACGAATACCGGCTGCTGGGGCAAAAACGTCGAAAACAATAGCCGTCGCCACACTGAGACCGGCTATTGCCGTGGCAGTGATGAACCAGCCCGAAAGCCCGAGCAGCGCGATTCCTGCAAGCACGGTGATCGTAGCGGTGACGATACCGGCGAGGAGTGCCCGGCCCTTAGCCTGAAAAAAGAGACGAATAATCGGACGTAGCGATGAAAGGTCTTTCATTCCGCCGCCCTCCGCTGCCAGATCGGTTCGTCGTCTTGTCCGTTGTCCAGCCGGACTATGCGGTCCATCTTCGCGGCCAGCGAATTGTCATGAGTTGCAATGATCAGCGTCTTGCCCTTGGCAAGCCGGATCAGACTTTCCGCGATATGTATCGCCGTTTCATGATCCAGATGCGCGGTCGGTTCATCGGCCAGAATAATATCTGCGTCGGGGTCCACAGCAATGCGTGCAAGCGCCAGCCTGAGCGCCTCACCGCCTGAAAGGCCCGCCCCGTTTTCGCCGACCAGGCCATTGCCGGTTATACCCGCTACATGACCAAGCGCCATCGTGTCGATGATGGATCCGGTTCTGGAAGCATCGCAGTCGCGCCCAAGCGTGATGTTATGACGCGCAGAACCGGCGAAAATATGCGGTTTCTGCCCGATCCAGCTCATCCTTGCACGCTGTGCTGCGGCTGTTTCGGACTGCAATAGGACGCCGCCGATCCTCACTTCACCCGCCTGCGGTGCGGCCAGACCGGCGATCAGCGCCAAAATTGTGGATTTGCCGTAACCGCTCGGTGCCAGCAGCGCCACATGTTCACCGGCCGTTATATCGAGATCGAAATCTTCCAGCACGGCTTGGCCCTCAGAATATTGAAAGCCGATATTGTGCAGCGTGACCGATGGCTTCCCTCCCAATTCGGCATCATGCCGCACGGTGCCGATGATAGATATTGGAGGGTCGGCAAGATTTTCCAGCGCATCAATGGCTGCTTCACCGGATGCCCTGTCATGCCATACGGCGGACAGATCGCGCAGCGGTTCAAAAAAAGCCGGAGAAAGCAGCAGGATAAACAGCCCTTCGGCCAGAGTGAGCTTATGGCCCCACGCGCCGAATTGCAGCGTGCCCAGCAGATGAAAACCGATATAGACGGCAACCATCGCCACGCCGAGTGCCGCGAAGAGTTCCAGCACGGCGGAAGACAGAAAGGCAATCCGCAAGACGGCCATGGTTTTTGTGCGCAGCGTCTCGGCGCTGTCACGTAACCGCACAGCGGTCATATCGACGGCATGAAAGGTCCGGATGGTTGCAAGTCCGCGCAGCCGGTCGAGCAGAAAACCATTCATACCACCAAGTGCGACGAGCTGCTTTTCGCTCGCGGCCTTGGCACGCCAGCCGATCAGCGCCATGAAAATGGGGATGAGCGGCGCTGCCACTAGCAAAACAAGTGCTGCCGCCCATGAGAACCATAGAACGACGGCAAGAATTGCAAGCGGAACCAGCATGACGCGCATGCGCACCGGCACGAAACGCGACAGATAAGGCACCACCATTTCGGCTTGTTCGGCGATAATGCTTGCAGCCTCGCCGGAGGCTGCGCGTTTTGCATCAAGTGGCGAGCGGCTGGAAAGTGCGGCAACAGCTTTTTCGCGCAAGCGCGTCAGTTCAACCCGCGCCGCATCGAAAGCCCTGATTGCGCCTGCGCTATCAAGCAAACTGCGCAGACAACCTGTAAGAAAAACCGCCACCGCCGCATAATAGATGGAATTGTCGAAGCCGGTATCGGCAAGACGGCCAATGGCATAGGCCAGAATCCCGGCTTGCGGCAGCCACAGCAAGGCTGCAAGAACCTGAAGAATTGCCCCCCGTTTGAGCAAAGCCGGAACGGGACGACGTTGCAGACGGCGCGAGCGGCGTTTTCCGCCCGTCACCTTTTCGCCTTCTGTCGTCGGTTCTTCCGTTCGGGGGACAACGGATGTCACTCTCGTTTAGGCTCCTTTTTGGCCGATGCTCTCCCGCGTCCAAGCGCCACGATCTTGTCTGTGGTTTCCAGAAAGCGGGTCACCTTGGCGCCAAGCGCCAGAAGGCTGGTCAGTCTGTCGGTATCGAGTTTCTTGACATCCTCGTACCAGTTGGTCAGGCGCTCGATCAGGCCGTACATGTCTTTCATACGGTCTTGCGCATAACGGTCGCTGTCGCGCTCGGGCTGCTCCATCAGGATTTCACGCAAGACGCTGAGCGTCGGGTCGATTTCACGCTTCTTGCGTTCTTCGGCGAGCGTGCGCAAAATCTGCCACACGTCCTCCGGCGTCGTGAAGAAATCGCGCCTGTCACCCGGGATGTGCTTCAAAAGCACAAGATTCCAGCCTTGCAATTCGCGAATGCCCATAGAGACGTTCGAGCGCGATACACCCAGCGCATCGACGATCTGGTCGGCGCAAAGGGGTTCTGGCGACACATAGAGCAGCGCATAAATCTGCCCTACAGTGCGGTTGATACCCCAGCGACTGCCCATCTCCCCGAAATGGAGCACGAACGACTGAACGATTGGCGACAATTCCAAAACACTCTCTCCCGTAAATTCTGAATTTTCAGAAATTACTGAAATTCAGATAATTCAAATAGCCGTAACCTTCAATCCGCATGTCCGATCGCAAAGCGTTATGGACAATTGGCCGCAGCCTCGGGCACTCCTCCAAATGCCGTTGACCGGTGCTCCCGGTCCCTAGAGAGACTCGGAAGATGAAGGAAGCTCCTTGCTGTCCTGCGTTCGGTCACGGTGGATCACGGCACGGCTGAGCAACATGAGCGTTACCGGCGTTGTGACCACCACAAAGACGGTAATCAACACTTCATGCAGAATCGGCCTCGATTGCAAGATGGAGAAAAATATGATCGATGCGATCAAGATTCCGCCCGCTCCAAATGTGGAGCCGATGGTCGGCGCGTGAACACGTTCATAAAAACTCTTGAAACGGACAAGGCCTATGCATCCGACAAGGGTCAGGAACGCGCCGGCAAGAAGGAAGAATGCGATGAGAATAGCCGCCCAGAGCGGTAGATCTGCTGCATGGATCATTCGATGACCTCCCCTCGCATCAGGAATTTAGCCAGAGCCACTGTAGCGACGAAGCCGAGCAGCGCAATAATCAGGGCTGCTTCGAAATAAATGACGCTACCGGTGCGGATACCGAAAGTCAGCAGCAGCAAAAGCGCATTGAGATAAAGCGCATCAGTGGCCAGCACGCGATCCTGGGCCCGCGGCCCGACAAGCAGCCGGTAGACTACGCAGCCCATGGCGGCGACCAGCATGAGCTGGGCTGCAAGTAGCGACCAGAAGATAATGACTGCACTCATGCCGACCTCTCCTCTTGAACCACGTCTTCGGCGCCGAATATACGGATCAGCGGTCTTTCGTAGCGTTGCTTGATGAGATCGCGCCACGCCTGCGCATCTTCCAGATCGAGCACGTGAATGGTCAGCTCGCGCCGGGCTGCATTATAGTCCACCCAGGCGGTGCCCGGCGTGGCGGTGATTATGCAGGAGAGAATCGCGAGCGCGGTACGATTTTCCAGATCAAGCGGAATAATGACGAAACCCGGACGCCGTTTGCTTCTGGGTGACAGGATGATCCGCACCACCGCAATGTTGGAACGCAGAATGTCCAGGCTGATTTCACCGAACAGCAGCAGCATTGTCGGCACCGAGCGCAGGCGATTTTTCTGCGGTTGAAGTGCCGTCATGATATGGCAGGCGATGAAAGCGATAACCGCTCCCAGCAAAAACTGTGCCGGGGTAAACCCGTTCAGCAGAAACCAGAACAGGACAAGCGAGGCGAAAAGCAGAGGATAAGGCAGGATTTTCCTCATTGTTCTCCCCGCAGTTCTGTGCCCGCACGCGGCGCATTCAGCACGCTGTTGATATAGTCACCGGGATTATGCAACGAGCGGGCAGTTTCATCCATATAGCGCATTGCTGGTCCTGCCGCGACGGTCAGCGCGAGGCAAAGCGCGAGCAGCCCCGCGATTGGCACGACTTCACGGACCAGCACACGTGGCACATTGCCTTCCAGGGATGCCCAGAAAGTACGGATTCCGGTTCGGGTCATGGCAATCAGCGCCGACAGGCCGGACAGCAGAATGAGCGTCACAAGCGCCCAGCTTGCCGGGGTGACGGGCATGGACAGTTGCGGCGTTGTGCTATCGCCGTTGAACACTGCAGCCAGAAGCAGGAACTTGGCGATGAACCCAGAAAACGGCGGCAAGCCGATCAGCAGGATTGCGCAGACGCCGAAACAAGTACCGAGAATGGCCAAAGTCGCGGGCAATACAATGCCAACTTCCTCCTCTTCTTCTTCCTCTTCGTCGTCGCCATAGGCTTCGATCGTGACGGCCAGGACGTTAGCCGCCGCATCCTGCCCGCGCTCCACCAGCTCAATCAGCAGGAAGAAGGCGGCGATCGTCAGCGTCGAGCTGATCATGTAGAACAAGGCCGCCGCCGTCATGGCGGTGTTGCCGCTGCCGATTGCCGCCAGCAGTGTGCCGGATGAAACCAGAATGCTGTAGCTGGCAAGCCGACCCATTGCCTGCGAAGCGACGACGCCGATCAGCCCGAAGGCCAGCGTGACCATGCCGCCAAAATAAAGCCAATCATTGCCGAAGCCGTAGGATGAACCGGCGCTTATGCCGAACATCAGAGGGGACAGGCGCAGAAGGACGTAGATGCCGACCTTGCTCATGATGGCAAAGATGGCGGCAACCGGCGCGGCCGCAGCCGTATATGTCGGCGTCAGCCAGAAATTGAGCGGCCACATGCCCGCTTTGATCAGGAAGGCGACGCCGAGGATTGCGGCCCCGGCTTCAAGCAGCATTCGATCTTCCGGCGCGACCGACCAGATGCGTTGCGCCAGATCGGCCATGTTCAACGTGCCGGTAACCCCATAAATCAGGCTGACCCCGATCAGGAACAGGGATGATGCGACAAGGTTGACCGCAATATAATGCAGGCCCGCCTTGACGCGTGCCGGTCCGGACCCATGCAGCGCAAGCCCGTAGGACGCCGCCAGCATCACCTCGAAAAACACGAAGAGATTGAAAAGATCGCCGGTCAGGAAAGCGCCGTTCAGCCCCATCAGCAAAAGCTGGAAGATCGTATGGAAATTCGGACTGGCCTTGTGCCAGTGCGCGAGCGAGAAGCTCAGCGCTGCAAGCCCCAGAAGGCTCGCCAGCAGAACCATCAGCGCCGCCAATCTGTCGAGAACCAGCACGATGCCGAAAGGCGCCGGCCAGTTTCCAATCAGATAGACCAGGGCTTCTGGAGCCTTGTCACGTGCCATACCGACCAGCATGACCGCAATGGCTATCAGGCCGATGGTCGAAACCGTATTGATCGCCATTTTCAACTTGCGTTTCCGCTCATCGAAAAGCAGCAGCACAGCCGCCGTTACGAGCGGCAGCAGAATAGGGGCGACAACGAGATGCGTTTTCCAGTCCATGATCAGTTCTCCTTGCCGTCCACATGGTCAGTGCGTGTCAGCCCGCGCGACGCGAGCAGCACGACAAGGAAAAGCGCAGTCATGGCGAAGCCGATCACAATTGCCGTCAGCACCAGAGCTTGCGGTACCGGATCGGTATATTGTGCGGCCTGCACATCCAAACCACTATCGAGCACCGGCGGCGCATTCGTGCGCAGCCGCCCCATCGAGAAGATGAAGAGATTAACCGCATAGGAAACAAGCGACAGGCCGATCGCCACCTGGAAGGTGCGTGGCCGCAGGATGAGCCAGACGCCGGAAGCCATCAGCACGCCGATTGCAAGAGCGAGAACAAATTCCATCAGTTCTCCTCCTTTGCGGCGGCAAGTTTTTCGACACGATGCTTGCGGATCGACTGGTGGGCCAATGCGATCAGGACCAGCACCGTCGCGCCGACGACAAGCGAGAAGACGCCAAGATCGAAGATAAGCGCGCTAGCCATCGGCATTTTGCCGACATAGGGAATTTCGACATACTGGAAGAACGATGTCAGGAACGGATAGCCGAACAGCCATGCGCCGGCACCGGTTGCCGCCGCGCAAAGTAGGCCAAGCCCGATCCAGCGCAGCGGCAAGATGCGAAGCCGATCTTCAACCCAGCGCGTGCCTGCCGCCAGATATTGCAGAATGAATGCGATGGCGAGCGTGATCCCCGCTGCGAACCCTCCGCCAGGCAGATCGTGCCCGCGAAGAAACAGATGCACGGCCAGAACGATGATGACCGGGAACAGCCATTGCATGATGACCGATGGCACTGCCAGATAGTCGGCAAGAGTCTCGCCAGCCTTGCGATCTGGCGCAGCCTCGTCATAGGCATCCTGAATTTTTTGCTGCGCGGTTGATCCGGCATTGTCCGGCGCGGGGCGGAAACGTCGAAGCAGCGCGAAAACCGTCAACCCCACCACACCAAGAACCGCAATTTCGCCCAATGTATCGAATGCGCGGAAATCAACGAGAATGACGTTCACCACATTCTTGCCGCCGCCGCCGGAGTAAGCGTTTTCCAGGAAAAAGTCGCCAATGCTGTTGGGTGACGGTCGCGTCATCATCGCATAGGCGATGATGGATATGCCCGCACCGCTGGCAATCGCCAGTATCAAATCGCGATAGCGCCGGATGCGCGGACCGAAGGCCACCGGCACAGGATCAGGATCTTCGAAGCGTTTCGGCAGCCAGCGCAAACCGAGAAGAAGCAGAACAGTCGTTACAATTTCCACCAGCAACTGCGTGACGGCAAGATCGGGCGCGGAAAGCCAGACGAAGGTAATGCAGGTGACAAGCCCGGCCCCGCCGAGCAGGATCAGCGCGGCAAGACGGTGATACTTTGCCTGATAGGCCGCACCGATGGCGCAGGTGCCGCCGAGTATCCACAGTCCGGCGAAGATCGGATCGACAGGCTGCGGGCCGAGCATTCCGGTCTGGATGCCTGCTTCGATAATCGGCCATGCGGCGACGATGACCGCAATGGCGACGATGATGCGAAGTTGCGGCTGAAGACGACGAGTGCTGAGAAAAGCCTCGGCTTTGCGCGCCCAGTTCCATGACAGCGTGACGAGGACGCGCTCGAAAATACGCTGTCCTTGCAGATGCCGGAAAAACGGTGGACCATCCTCACTGGAGGCAAGATAGTTCTTCAGCAGCCAATGCAGCAGAATACCGCCTATCATGGCGATAATGCTCATCATGAGCGGCAAATTGAACCCGTGCCAGACCGAAAGGCTGTAACGCGGCGTCGCATCGCCGAGCACCGACATCACCGCGGAATGCAGAAATGGTCCGATTGAAAGCCCCGGAATGATACCGATCAGCAAGCAAAGCAGAACCAGAAGTTCGATGGGGCGGCGCATCCAGTGCGGCGGCTCGTGCGGCTCGCGCGGCAGATCGTGCGGCGGCGGGCCGAAAAAGGCCGAATAGATGAAGCGCACCGAATAGGCGACCGTAAAAATCCCTGCAATCGTCGCCACATAGGGCGTGATCGTATCGAGCCACGAAATCATGTGAGTCTCGACGGCTTCGGCGAAGAACATTTCCTTTGAAATGAAGCCGTTAAGCAGCGGAACCCCTGCCATGGCGGCGCTGGCGACCATGGCAAGCGTAGCCGTATAAGGCATCGGGCGCAGAAGACCGCTAAGCTTGCGCATATCGCGCGTGCCGGTTTCATGGTCGATGATGCCAGCCGCCATGAACAGCGAAGCCTTGAAAATGGCATGGTTGACCATGTGGAAGATCGCCGCCACTGCGGCAAGCGGACTACCAAGGCTCAAGAGCGCGGTTATCAGGCCAAGATTGCTGATTGTCGAATAGGCAAGCAGGCCCTTTAGGTCCTGTTGGAAAACGGCGAAGAAGCTCGCGATCAGCAAGGTGATGAGACCCGCACAACCGAGAATCCAGAACCATTCTTCCGTACCGGCAAGCACCGGCCATAGCCGCGCCAGCAGAAATACACCAGCCTTGACCATGGTTGCCGAATGCAGATAGGCGGAAACCGGCGTTGGCGCGGCCATGGCGTTCGGCAGCCAGAAATGGAACGGAAACTGCGCGCTCTTCGTGAAGGCGCCGAGCAGGATCAGGATGAGGGCGGCGGAATAAAGCGGATGGGCACGCACGATATTGCCCGCCGCCAGCACCCTGTCGAGATCGTAGCTGCCGACCATATGACCGAGCAGAAGCATGCCCGCCAGCAGGCAGAAACCGCCGATGCCGGTGACGGTCAGGGCCATGCGGGCGCCGTCGCGGGCGCTGGCATTATGGTACCAGTAACCGATCAGCAGGAACGAGAAGATGCTGGTCAGCTCCCAGAAAACAGCAAGCAGAATGAGATTACCGGACAGAACAATGCCCAGCATCGACCCCATGAAAGCGAGGAGAAATGAGAAAAAACGCGGTACCGGATCTTCCGGCGACATATAATAGCGCGCATAGATCACCACCAAAAGCCCGATGCCGGTGATAAGCATGGCGAAAAGCCAGGCAAAACCATCCATCCGCAATGTCACGTTCAGCCCGTAAGCGGGCAGCCATTCAATGGTTCCGCGCAGAACGCGTCCGTCCGAAACAATGGGATAAAGACTGGCTGTGAGAATGAAGGCAACGAGTGCGATTGCTGCCGTGAACCAGGCGGAGCCGCTGCGGTCTGCACCGCGGAACAGCCCTGTTATGGCGCCACCAATAAAGGGGAGAAGGACAAGCAGGAAAAGCATTCTGCCGTCCATCGTCATGCGCCAAAGGCCTCCAATCCGCAGTAGGGGTTGATCCGAAACAGGCACCGCTCAAGGAAACAGCAACAGGAACGCTCCGGAAAGTTGTCGACAGGAATCATATATTCCGATGGTCTTATTATGACCGTCTAGCAGACATTATGGCAATAGCTTTCAATGGCTTATCGCGAAAATTTGAGTCATTTCATCTCACCGTGGGGCGAAGAACGCACAATTCCCGTCTACAACGGGTCACGCAGTCGCCTAACGGCAAACATATTGACGCGAATTGCTTGCAGTGAATTGACATGACCGTGTTGGCAGCGTGCACTCGGGCTATCCGGCGAGCAGCACGCTCACGAGCCTTTCCACCTGCGCCCGAATGTCGGGAACCGCTGTTACTTCCCAGAAAGTTCCCCGCGTTGTGGGGCCAATCGCGAAGAGTGCTTCCGTTGCTGCGCCTTGTGTGTTGACAAGCCGAAAATCTCCAGTCACGTCGAAGCCGAGATCGAGGGCATCCGGCCTCGCCAGCCCCTGCTCCATCAAGCCGATAAGGACAGCATTACGGGTCGTCGAAAACCGGGGGTTGCCGCCGCGGCAATCGATGATCGCCGCAACACGAATATCTTCTGGCACATTTGAATGCCGTTTGCGGTAACGGACGACAATTCCATTGCCTTCATCCTTGAGCGACACGAGATTGCCTGCCGTGACGGTAAGCTGTCCCGAGGCCCGTGCGGCTGCTATCCGCTCGGCTACGTCAGGCGCCATACGGTGGCGATGCACGTCCCACCAGGGCCGCAGGTGGCGCAGAAAACTGCTGCGTTGGGAAAGTGGCAACCCGCCCCAGAGAGACTGGGTAAAGGGACGCAGACCATCGATCACGGCACGCCAGTTCGAGCCATTCGCAGCGGCCTGGTCCGTCATCTCGCGCACGTGCCGGACCAGGCCCGAAAGGCCGGATGCAGAGGGAATGTCATCGGCGGCAACAGGAAAAGGCTTTACGGCGGCATGGCCGGCAGGCATCAGCCCGCGCCGCGATATGGCATGGATGACGCCCTTATGGCCGCTGTCGAGCAGCGACAGCACGCTGTCTATCATCGAAAGGCCGGTTCCGAATATCGCTACGGGAATGTCTGACGGCATATCGAAGTAGCCATTGCTGGACCAATACTCCGTGACATGCTTGCCCGAAGTGGCAATCGCCGGCTCGTTACCGGTGGCGAGAATGACGGCGTCAGCCGGAAATCTGTCGCCTGATGCGGTTACGGCAAGCGGCTTCCCGTCTTCAAGCATCACATCAGAAACTTCACTGTTATCAATGATAAGACGTGGCTTATCGACATTCAGGTATAGTGTCAGCAAATTCACCAGGTAAGAGCGATAATACATGCGCGGCGCGAAGGAATGCGGCTCCCATTCCGGCCCGGAAACGACAGGCTGGTTCGACCGAAGCCAGTTTAAAAAATGGTCCGGCTCATCGGGAAACGCACTCATATTGCTGGCACGGACATTCAGGAGATGCCCCGGATTTTCCGTCGAGTATGCAATGCCCGCACCGATCCTGCCGGAACGCTCAAAGATGCGGACAACCGATTCAGGCGAAGTGCGGAGCAATTGCGCGGCTGTTATAACGCCGCTCGCCCCGCCGCCGATGATAATAAATGACTTCAAACTATCGTGACCTCATGACCATTCACGACAAGCGCACCGAAACCGATACGGTTGGTAAAATCCCACTATTTTAGTTAGGTTCCAACATCTGGCGGGTTATGTAAACCCCGCAAATATTGGGAAATCTTGTCGCTGCATGAGGTCAGACCCACCCAGCCGGCGCGGTGGATCGTGGCCGATATGGAAACAACTGCCCCGGATCTGTCACTGACTGTTGACAGTGTGTTTCGCAAAAGTGGGCTGGCATCTGCTGCCTTACTCCCAATATTTGGACCGACACCATTCATGTGGTTCGCCTGTCGGCGGATCGCCGCACAGCCGTAATACAGGATAAAGACGAATGAACAATTCTCTGCTGAATTCCATCAAAAAACGCCGCACGCAGTACGCTCTTGGCAAGTCGCTTCCCTTCTCCCAGGAAGACGTCGCCGAGCTGATCCGTGAAGCGGTCAAGCATACGCCCTCCTCGTTCAACTCGCAGAGCTCGCGTGCTGTCATCTTGTTTGGCGAGCAGAGCGACAAGCTCTGGGAGATCACCAAGGAAGCCCTGCGCAAGATCGTTCCCGCCGATGCTTTCGCCCAGACGGAAGCCAAGATCGACAGCTTTGCAGCTGGCGCTGGCACAGTACTTTTCTATGAAGACCAGACTGTCGTGAAGGGGCTTCAGGATAATTTCCCGCTTTATGCGGATAACTTCCCGCTCTGGTCGGAACAGTCTGGCGGTATGGCTCAGCATTCGGTCTGGAGCGCACTGGCCAATGCAGGTATTGGCGCCAGCCTCCAGCACTACAATCCGCTAATCGACAGCGAAGCCGCAAAGGCTTTCGATATTCCGGATTCGTGGAAACTGCGCGCCCAGATGCCATTCGGCTCCAACGAACAGCCTTTCCCGGAAAAGACGTTCATGGACGATGCGGAACGCTTTAAGGTGTTCTTCTGATTGCGAGCCTATTCTTTGAAATGGATAAGGCCGGAGGTTTTCCTCCGGCCTCTTTCTTTGGCGCAAATTGTTTCGTGCCCTCAGCCGGGCCGATGTGCTTTGACGACTGCCGGATTAGTATCGATCCGCCCGCCTTCGATCAGGTCGATGCAATAGGGAACCGCCGGAAACACTGCCTGCAAGGTCATGGCGATCGATGCGGGCTTGCCCGGTAGATTGAGAATGAAGCTCCGGCCCCGGCTACCCGCTGTCTGACGCGATAAGATGGCGGTTGGCGTCTGCTCAAGGCTGACGCGGCGCATCAGTTCACCAAACCCTGGCAATTCCTTGTGCAAGACCGTCTGCATGGCCTCCGGTGTTTCATCACGCGGGCTGGGACCGGTCCCGCCCGTCGTGAGGACCAGATCGCACCCCTCGTTATCGCATAGATCAATGAGCGTATCGCGCACCGACGCCATGCCATCGGGAATGACGCGCCTGACCGTCTCGTAAGGGGTGATGATGGCGCCCTTCAACCATGCTTCGATGGCAGGACCGCTCAGGTCTTCATACTCTCCGCGGCTTGCGCGGTCGGAAACGGTAACGACGCCGATCTTCACGGTTTCATCCCTCTTTCAAACGCTTCGCTGCCCTTATATCGGCTGGCCGGAGCGATGGGAAGGTTCGCATCGCCGCACAAATGAAAACGCCGCCCGGAAGCGGCGGCGTTTCATCATGTGTGTAGTGCCGGGATTACGGCGTAACGTCGAAGCCGAACCACTTTTCGGAAAGACGCTTGATCGTGCCGTCAGCCTTGGCGGCTTCGATGGCTTCGTTGAACATCTTCTGAAGTTCAGGCTCGTTCTTGCGCAGGCCGACGGCCACGCCGCGACCCAGAATGCCACCCTTGAAGAACGGACCGGTCATGACGATGTCTTCATTGCCGGGCTTCTTGGCAACGTCGGTCAGATAAGCCAGCGAAGCGACGATCAGATCGACGCGGCCCGACTTGAGATCGAGGTCGTGCTGTTCGGTGGTCTTGTATTCGCGGATGTCGATGGAATCCTTGAAATACTTGTCGAGAAGCGTCAGGCCAAGAGAAGCGGTCTGGACGCCCACGGTGCGGCCCTTGATTTCGGCGGTCACATCGTCGATTGCCTTCTGTGCGACAGCTTCATCCTTGGCGAGATACAGTGTTTCACCGGTATGCGGCAGCTTGGCGTAAGGGCTGTCCTTCAGCGTCGCGAAGGTTTGCGGCGTCAGGCCGTAGGAAATCGAGAAGTCGATGGTTTCCTCACGCTTCGGCGTCGCGGTCAGACCAGCCATGATCGCATCGAACTTGCCGGCATTGAGGGCAGGAATGATGCTGTCGAACGGCTGCGCGACCATGGTGCATTCCACCTTCATGCGCGCGCAGAGATCCTTGTAGAGTTCCACTTCATAGCCATCCAGCGAACCATCGGGCTTGGTGAAGTTGTACGGACGGAAAGCGCCTTCCGTCGCGATGGTGATCTTGGTCCATTTCTTTTCTTCGGCATGGGCCGAAACGCTCGTGAGAGCAAGCGCCGAAATGAATACAGCTTTCAGTAATCCGATGGTCTTCATGTGGTTACCCTGTTGCGGTTGTTTCTGTCTGGCTGCGGGCCAGAAACCAGAATCTTTTGATGTCAGGCAGCATTTTCGTGGCTGATGAATTTACGGAAGCGTTCCGACCGGGAGTTGCCGAACACCTCTTCGGGCGCTCCGTCTTCCTCGACCAATCCCCGATGGACGAAAATGACGCGGTTGGAGACATCGCGCGCGAAGCCCATTTCGTGCGTTACGACCAGCATGGTGCGGCCTTCCTCGGCCAGTCCCCGCATGACGCGCAGCACTTCGCCGACAAGCTCAGGATCGAGAGCTGAAGTCGGCTCGTCGAACAACATGACTTTCGGCTTCATCGCCAGCGCGCGGGCGATTGCGGCGCGCTGCTGCTGCCCGCCGGAAAGATGGGCCGGATAAAAATCACGTTTGTCGGCAATGCCGACCTTCGCGAGCAGCGCTTCAGCTTCGGCAACGCATTCGGCACGCGAACGGCCCTGCACATAGATCGGCGCTTCAATGATGTTTTCGAGGATGGTCTTGTGCGACCACAGATTGAAGCTCTGGAATACCATGCCAAGCTCGGAACGGATGCGCGAAACCTGCTTCTTGTCAGCCGGATAGGCTTCACCCTTCGAATTCTTCGCCATGCGAATGGTTTCGCCGGAAACCGTAACCGTGCCGGAGGTCGGGATTTCCAGCAGGTTGATGCAGCGTAACAGCGTGGATTTGCCCGAGCCGGACGAGCCGAGAATGGAAATCACCTCGCCTTCGCGGGCTTCCAGCGAAACGCCTTTCAGCACTTCATTCTGGCCAAAGCTCTTGCGCAGGTTTTCGACCTTCAGCGCCACCGGCGCGTTTGGGGAAATGACTTTACTCACGATGTGGTTCCTTCGGTGGAGAGGCTGACGCTCGATTGCGCCACAGAGGGCTGACGCAGATAGGGCGTGAGCTTGTATTCCGCGTACATCAGCAGTCGGGTCAGAACGAAATTGATGGCGAGATAGATGGCGCCTGCGATTACGAACACCTCGATCGCCCGATAGGTTTCGGCGATCAGCTTGGCGGCGATGCCGGTGACTTCCATCAGTGTGATGATGGACGCAAGCGACGTCGCCTTGACCATCGAAATCATCTCATTGCCGTAGCCCGGTAGTGCCTGCCGGATGGCAAGTGGCATTACCACGCGGCGGAAGCAGGTGAATGTGGACATTCCGCAGGCCTTGGCGGCCTCGATCTGCCCATGCGGGACGGACAGAAGTCCACCGCGAATGATTTCGCTCGCATAGGCCGCATTGTTGAGCGTCAATGCGATGATGGCGCACCAGTAAGGTTCACGCAGAAGAGGCCACAGAAACGAATATCGGATCGCCGGAAACTGGCTGAGGCCATAATAGATGATAAAAATCTGCACCAGAAGCGGCGTGCCGCGAAAGACAAAAATGTAGATGCGGGCGATCCAGTCAAGCACCTTGATGCCTGAAAGACGCATAAGCGCAAAAAGCAGTGCGAGTATCGCACCGAAGACGATGGAACTGGCCGCCAGCTTTAGGGTGAGCGGCACACCGCCCATCATCGCGAGAAAGGCCTCGGAATAGAACTGGAAATTCATTTTGCCCTCCTGACGCCACGGGAGAAGTGGCGTTCAGCCGCTTGCAGAATGCCGCCGGAAACCGACGAAATCAGCAGATAGAGCCCGCCCGCAATAATGAAGAAGTTAAACGGCATGCCGGTGGAGCCCGCGCCGATCTGCGCCTGACGCAGAAGCTCGACGACGCCCGCGACAGAAACGAGTGCGGATTCTTTCAAGGCCACCTGCCAAACATTACCAAGCCCAGGCAGCGCATGACGCAGCGCAAGCGGAGCGATGATACGGCGGAACTTCAGCATCTGCCCCATACCGCAAGCGGTGGCTGCTTCAATCTCTCCCTTGGAAACCGCACGAAATGCTCCGCGCAGCACCTCCGTATGATGCGCGCCGGAGGAAATGCCGATGGCCAGCACACCGGCGAGGAAACCCGGAAATCCGATAAAACCTTCCGCGCCGAAATATTTGCCGAGCGCCGTCACGGCGGCACTGCCGCCGAAATAGAAGAGATAGATCACCAGAAGGTCGGGGATGCCGCGAATGACCGTGGTATAGCCGTCGGCTATCGTGCGCAGCGTTCTACCACCGGAGATTTTCGCCCAGGCGGCAAGAACACCGATGACACCGCCAAGCAGGAAGCCAAGTACGGCGAGAGCGACGCTCACCAGAGCGCCCATCACGAGCACATAGCCCCAGCCATCCGGCCCGAAACTAAGAATATCGAGAAAGCCCTGCTTCATGATGCGTCAGGCCATATTGGAATTAACGTGTTGTGGGGAATGGAAATCATTTCTTTTTCCGGAAATCTACTTATTTCACCGTCCCGGGCAGAGCGGGCTGCACATCGTCCGGGATCGGATTGACGAACACAGCCCCGTCGAGCCGCTTCTCATGATCCTGCTTGATGCCCGCAATCTGTTCCGGATTGCGAAACAGTTCGGCCGCCGTGCTGCCCATGATTTTCGCCGCGTGAGCCATGCCTTTGTGCGCTGCCGGCAATTTGCCCTGCGCCACCATCTGCCATGAATGAAGCGGAGTCCCGATTGCGCAGGTTGCACCGCGCATCTGCACCGTCGGCACCACCCAACTCACGCTGCCCACATCCGTGGAGCCCGCAAGCGAGTTATCCCCCTTATAGGGCGTATAGATGTCATCGCAAAGCGCTAGTTCCGCATTCGGCTCCACACCGAAGCGGCGGAAGGCATCGGAAATTTCTTCCTTCGACAGCGTGGCCTGAAATTGACGGGCGGTTTCACGGTCGTGCTCATCGAATTGCGGCGGACCCAGCCGCTCAAGCTCGCGCTGCATCAGCACCTCCAGCGGCGTATTGCCAACCAGATTGGCGTCGCCGCTGACGATCTCGCTGTGCACTGACGTTTCCGTCATCAGGGCAGCACCATCCGCGATCTTTTTGACACGTTCCAGCAGCACCTGCATCTCCGGCAGGCTGCGCGCGCGGACGAGGTAGCGAACCGTTGCCCTCGCCTGCACCACATTGGGAGCGATGCCGCCAGTGTCCGTGACTGCATAATGAATGCGGGCGCTGGACGGCATGTGCTCACGCATATAGTTGACGCCGACATTCATCAACTCGACGGCATCGAGCGCGCTACGACCCAGATGCGGTGCGGAAGCGGCGTGCGCAGCCCGGCCCTTGAAATGAAAAACGATCTCGTTGCAGGCCAGAGAAACGGGATCGTTCACTCCGGCAAACGGCGCCGGATGCCAGCAAAAGGCGACATCGACATCATCGAACAATCCTTCGCGGACCATGAACCCTTTCGCCGAACCGCCCTCTTCCGCCGGACAGCCATAATAGCGAACGCGGCCTTTCAGACCGTGTGCGGCGAGATAGTCCTTGACCGCCGCCGCCGCCAGAAGCGAACCGGAACCGAGAAGATTATGACCACAGCCATGGCCATTGCCGCCATCCACGATCGCGCTTTCCCGTGTGACGCCAGCGACCTGACTGAGGCCGGGCAGCGCATCGAATTCGCCAAGAATGGCGATGACCGGACCGTCTTCGCCCGCCTCTCCCATGACGGCTGTTGGCAGGCCGGCGATACCACGTTCGACGCGAAACCCCTCCGCTTCCAGCATCGCCGCATGAACATCGCTCGATTTATACTCTTCGTAATTCGTTTCTGGGTTATCCCAGACCGTATCGCTCAGTTCGAAATATGCGGTGCTCCGGGCGTCGACGATATCCCAGATATCGTGATGGTTTTTCAATTCAGCTCCATCGTTTATTTCACCGCCTGCATGAACGCGGGCGGATATATGAGACGTATTCCTGATCTGCAAAAAGACATCCCAAACGTTTGTTTTCTGGGAAGCTGATAGAACCGGGGTCCGTTGCCTGCAAGAGTGGTTCCAGACATTGCTAGTAAAATATGCGTTTTCAAGCGCTTTTTTGCTCGAAATTCGCCCATTAAGCGACATTCGCCACTGTGGCTTCCTTCCCGAGCCACCCATGCCGTCCTCATGTGGCCGGCTACCGGATCGCGGGCAAGTTTATGGTCACTTTTACCTGCCTGGATCGATCTATTGTTCCCATAAAATTCAACGCCATTGCTTTAACCGCGAATTGGCGCTTCAATTCAATTAGCAAGGAGGAAATTATGCCGTTCAGGAGCGCCAGATATCAGGGAACATTTACCCCGACGGAACTGCACATCCTTCAGATGGCATTTAATCGATGTTGCGAGCTGCTGGACCGTTGTCCGACCACGCATGAAGGACGAGAGGATCTGGCGCGGATCATCATACAAACATTTGAATCCGGCAAGAACAGCCCGGAGGAAATCGCTGCAGTTGCAGCAAAAATGGAGTTACTGAAAGAGTGATAGCGTCATTTACCAGTCATAAGTAATTCTTTGGCAATATCCTTTACGGTAATTCCCATATCCGAATATATGACCGTATAAATATTAGGAATATACGTGTAGATATTCGAACATTGACATGGAACGCTGTTGAATGCCGTTTTCGAGGGACTACTACTTTCGGCGCTTCAAACCACCGGAACTGCTTTGTTTGCAGGCTGCATATATCCGCACGTGCGAGGTTCTGGAACGAGACCCCGCTACGCATCATCTCAAGGATGAAATGGTGCGCGAAATCATCCAGATTTATGAATGCGGTGTGACCTCGCCTGAAAATATAGCCAAGCTCATGCGTCAGATCGAGAGCGTCAAACCCAGGCCCCTAACCGATCCCTTTCAGGAAGCACCCAAATCTCCCCAGTCGAAAAAGTTCGCCTGAAGCACATTCCGCAACTGATGGCGCTCAGGCTTCACGCAGGCGTCTTGCCACAAGGGTGATGCCTTCCGCGATACGATTGATCGGAATGGATGAATAAGCCATCCGAAAGTAGCGGCAGGGCCGGTCGTCCCCCCAGAAAAACGGGGAACCGGACTCGATCAGCACACCATCTTCCCGCAAGTCGCGTGTCAGTCTGTCTGCGTCCAGCCCCTCCGGTCCCCTGATCCAGAAGGCCGTGCCGCCAAAGGCCGATTTTCCCGCTATCTCCAGCCCTTCCGCGTTCAGCGCGTCGATCATCGCAATATGCCGCTTGTGATACTCGATACGCATCCGGTGGATAACCGCATCGTAATGCCCAAGCGCCAGAAAATAGGCGGCCGTGCGCTGCAAATGCCCGGGCGGATGGCGCAGCATCAGGGCACGAAGCGCTCTCGCCTCGCGGATGACCGGCGCGGGCGCAACCAGATAGCCAAGCCGCAGTCCGGGGAAAAGCGACTTGGAAAAACTGCCTACATAGAGAACACGGCCAAAACGGTCGAGCGACTTCAGGGCCGGTGTCGGCGGCTGAAGAAAACTCATCTCGAATTCATAATCGTCTTCGACAATCACAAAATCGCGTTCCGCTGCCGCTTCCAGAAGCGCAAGGCGCCGGGAACGGGGCATGGTTGCCGCTGTCGGCGACTGGTGGCTTGGCGTGGCAAACACCGCATCGATGCCAAGCGGCAGCTCTTCCGGCGGCAAGCCTTCCGCATCCACGTCGATTGCCGTAACGCGCGCTCCAGTCAGATGCAGCGTTGCGCTGATATCAGGATGGCCCGGATTCTCGCACACCACATGGGATCCCTGCGACAACAGCAGGTGACTGACGATCCAAAGCGCGTTCTGCGCACCCACTGTCACCAGAATTTCATCGGGTTCCGCGCGTATGCCCCGGCTGGGCAAGGTACGGGAACGGATATAGTTTATCAGCTCGACATCATCCGCCGCCGCAAAATCGCCAGCCATCAAAATGAAATCTTCACGTGCGAGCGCGCGCCGCGAGCAATCGCGCCAGCCTGCCAGATCGAACAGGCTCTGGTCCATTTGTCCATACAGAAACGGATAACGATAGCGTCGCCAGTCCAAAGGCTTGCGGATGGTTTTTGCAATATTGAAACCAGGACGCAATTTGGCCGACCATTCAACGGCTGCATGCGACTCCCTCACCATATCTCGCTCGAGGTGGCTGACGGGCGGTGTCGGCGACACATGATAGGCACTGCGCGAGCGCACCTCCAGATAGCCCTGTGACACAAGCTCTTGATAGGCCAGCGTGACGGTCAGGCGCGAAACTTTCAGATAATCGGCCAGGCCGCGCGTGGACGGCATGCGTGCGCCCGGCAGTACCGCGCCCGAAAGAATGGCCGAAACCGTCGTTTCCCGGATCTGCGCCTGCAATCCGGTCTGCCTCTCACCATCAATAAAGAAGATCGTCGGAGAAACGGCCTCCACCTTGCGCTCCCATCGCCACGCTACTGCAAACAATCGCGGAACCGATCCGGTTTTCCCTTTTCGTGCTCCAGTTCGCAATCACATTTCTTCTTTTTACGGCATTCCATGGAATAATCTTCGTTCCGGTCTCGCACCAAAACTGGACTTATTGACTATTCAAACTGGATATAAGGCAAAACCAGCGAGATGGCTATCGTTCATAACTGGAACTGAGAATTGGCGGAAAACGCCAGCAGTCATGACAAAGTCGGACGTGGTTCTTAAATGGAAGGGGAACTCCATGAACTACTATAATCACATGAAACGGGTGGTGCTTTTTTCTGCCGTCGCAACATTTTCAACAACGGCGGCTTATGCCGAAACTACCGTCGTGGTGGGCTATCAGCAAATCGTGGGACCATTCCTGACGGCGATTGCCAACGGCAAGTTGGACGCGGCGGCGAAAGAAGCGGGCTATACTATCGACTGGCGTCAGTTTGCTTCCGGCGGCGATATTTCAACGGCACTTGCTTCCGGCAATGTGCCGATCGGCGTCATCGGATCGACGGGCATTGCAGCCGCCGCGACACGCGGCGTTGAGCTGGAGCTTTTCTGGATTCTCGACAATATCGGCAAGTCGGAAGCCCTTGTCGCACGCGAGGGTTCGGGCATCGAAAAGCCCGAAGACATCAAGGGCAAGAAGGTCGGCGTACCCTTTGTCTCTACATCGCATTTCCATCTTCAGGTCGGCATGCAGGATGTCTGGAACATCAATCAACGCGATGTAGAAATCCTCAACATGACGCCGCCGCAAATCGTTGCCGCCTGGCAGCGTGGCGACATTGACGCGGCTTATGTCTGGCCGCCCGCATTGTCCGAAATCCTGAAAACCGGCCAGGAAATCGCCAATTCCGAAGAAATCGGCGCGAAAAGCGTCCCGACCTTCGACGGACTTGTCGCCGACAAGACCTTCGCCAGCGAAAACCCCAAATTCATGACAGCTTTCACCAAGGTCCTCGCGGAAGCCTATGCCGATTACAAGGCCAACGGCGCTCAATGGACGGCAGACTCCGATCAGGTGAAAGGCATGGTCAAACTCATCGGCGGCAATGCCGCGGATATCCCGGGCGCACTGACACTTCTTTCCTATCCGACTGCCGACGAGCAAGCTTCACCGACATGGCTCGGTGGCGGCAAGGACAGCGGCGCGCTGAAGTCCATTACCGAGAGCGCCAAGTTTCTGGTTGAACAGAAACAGCTCGACAAGGCGCTCGACGACTATAGCGGCAATGTGAACGGCAGTTTTGCCGAAGCAGCCGCGAAGTAATTCAGAAAGTTCCGCCAGCGGCATTCGTGCTGCTGAAACAAGACCATCGTTTCCGAAAGGTGACGTCGTGGAAACCTTGAACGTATCGAATGTCAGCCTGACCTATCCAGGCCTCTATGTCGAAGAAGCCGTGATTGCGCTGAAGGGCGTTAATCTGCGCATCGATCACGGCGACTTCGTCGTCGCACTCGGTGCGTCTGGCTGTGGCAAGACCACACTTCTCAATCTGTTGGCGGGGTTCATGATCCCGTCATCCGGCGAAATCACCCTCGGCGGACGGCCCGTACGAGGTCCCAGCGCCGAACGCGGCGTCGTGTTCCAGAAACACGCGCTTTTGCCCTGGCTCAATGTGGTGGACAACACCGAATTTGGTCTCAAGCTGCGCGGCGTTCCCAAGGCGGAGCGCCGTGAACGGGCAGCCAAGAACCTAGCTCTGGTGGGTTTGCAGGATTTTCACAATCACAAGATCTACCAGCTTTCCGGCGGCATGCAGCAGCGTGTAGGCATTGCCCGTGCACTGACCTGCGACCCGGCCATGCTGCTCATGGATGAACCGATGGCGGCACTTGATGCGCTGACCCGAGAAACCATTCAGGAACTGCTTCTGCAGGTCTGGCAGCTGACCAACAAGATGTTTTTCTTCATCACCCACAGCGTCGAGGAAGCCCTGTTTCTCGGCTCGCGGCTGATTGTCATGTCACCGCGCCCGGGACGGATCACCCACACATACGATCTCGACTTCAACCGGCGTTTTCTGGAATGCGGTGACGCGCGCGCCGTGAAATCCAGCCCCGACTTCATCAAGATGCGTGAGAAAATTCTGGGTATTATCTATGGCGATGAACGTGCAGCAGGAAACCCGGAACTGGTCCATGCTTGAGTTCGTAACTCGAAGCAGGCCGGTCAAACCCGGGAAAATCTACGGCGCCCCCGGCGACGGCAACAGCGGCTTTATCAGCCTCTTTACCGCCCTCGCATTGATTGGGCTCTGGTTTCTGGTCACCGGAATGGGCTGGGTGAAACCTCTTTTCCTGCCTTCTCCGATGGCCGTATACGACAAGTTCGTCATTGCGCTGACCGATGGCGTGGCCAATTCCACGCTGGCCGAACACACACTGGCCAGCCTTGGCCGCGTGCTGGGCGCTTTCGCAATTGCCTGCGTGACGGCGATACCGGTCGGCATCATGATGGGTATGAGCAGCACAATTCGCGGCGTGCTTGACCCGATCATCGAATTCTACCGCCCGCTGCCGCCGCTTGCCTATCTGCCGCTGATCATCATCTGGCTTGGCATTGGCGAGTTTCCGAAGGTGTTTCTCATCTTCCTGGCAATCTTCGCACCGATGGCCATCGCCGCACGCGCCGGTGTCCGTTCCGTCTCGACCGAACAGATTCACGCCGCCTATGCGATGGGAGCTTCGCGCACACAGGTCATAACACAGGTAATCATGAAGGCGGCGCTGCCGGAAATCTTCACCGGCATGCGGATCGGCATCGGCGTCGGCTGGACGACGCTGGTTGCCGCGGAAATGGTGGCGGCGCATCGCGGGCTCGGCTTCATGGTGCTGAATGCGGCGCAGTTTCTCGCCAGCGATACGGTCATTATGGGCATCATCGTCATCGGGGTCTTTGCCTTCGCCTTCGACCTTCTGATCCGGTATCTGGAAAAAGTCCTGATCCCATGGAAGGGACGCATATGAGGAAGAGCAGACGTTCCGGCGGTTAACGCCACCTCACGAAATCCTGGAACACCAAAGCCAACATTTTTTGCGCGGCAGCTTTGCCGCGCCACGGGGACGCATTGCCCGCAAACCTTAATCTGAACATCCGGGCAACCGCCGCGGCAAGGAGCAAAATGATGACGAATGGACACCTGACCGAGAAAGACTTTTCTGATCTGTTCGATGCCTTCAACCGGCATGATATCGACGCGATCATGGCATTCTTCGCGGATGACTGTGTATTCAACGCGATCGGCGGCACGGAAGTTTTTGGCACGTGCTTTGAAGGGCGGGATGCCATCGCCAAGGCATTTTCCGGTGTCTGGGCGGCTATGCCCGATGCGAGCTGGGACGATCACCGGCATTTCGTCAGTGGTGACCGCGCCGTATCCGAGTGGACTTTTCGCGGAACCGACGCCAGCGGCGCGCGCGTGGAAGCGGAGGGTTGCGACCTGTTCACCCAGCGTAACGGCAAGATCGCCCGTAAGCAGGCATTCCGCAAAAACCGGCCCTTGCTGTCCGCATAGGCCAGCCGTGACCGAAGTCGGTGAATTGGAGGACCGACATATGGATACCCACACATTCAACAGTTTCTCCGCCAGCCAGCCCTTCGATCCGGCCTATGATCCGGTCGTGTCGAAGAATCCCGGCCATGGACGCGATTATGCTCCGACATACTGGATCGGCACCGCAGGCACGCCGCCGGAAGACGACGGCCCGGTTCGTCACGACATCGACGTTGATGTGGCTATCGTCGGCTCAGGCTATACCGGGCTTTCCGCCGCCATTCATCTGGCCCGCGATCATGGCATCAAGGCCACCATTCTCGAAGCCAATGGCGTCGCCTGGGGCTGCAGCACACGCAACGGCGGACAAGCGCAGATTTCCGCCGGGCGTCTCAAGCGGTCGCAATGGATCGAGCGCTGGGGCGTGGATGTAGCCAAAAAGCTGCACAAGGAGATTGCCGAAGGTTTCGAGCTGTTTCGCGCACTGATCGCCGAACCGGAAATCGACTGTGATCCGCAGGACGGCGGTCATCTTTATATCGCGCATCGCGACAAGGTCATTCCGTCGCTCGAAAAGGAATCCCGCCTGCTGAACGACGTGTTCGGCTATGGCACCCGCATGGTGAGCCGGGAAGAAATTCATAGCGATTTCGTCCGCGACGCGGAAGCCCACGGCGCCATGCTGGAACCCGATGGCATGGGCATTCACGCTGCCAAACTTGCGTTTGGATACTTACGGCTGGCGCGCAAACTTGGCGCGAAAGTGCACACGTCAAGCCCGGTGACCACCTGCCGTAAGAATGGCAGTTACTATTATCTGACCACCCCGGGCGGCACGGTGAAGGCACGGCAGGTCTGCTTCGCGACGGCGGGTTACACCTCACCCGCGCTGCATCCCCTCACCCGCTACCGTTTGATGCCGGTGCTCTCGAACTCGGTGGTCACGCGTCCACTGACCGCGGATGAAATCGCCGCCTGCGGCTTGCAGACACGCATTCCTCTGACGGATACGCGCACGCTGCGCCACTATTACCGCTTCCTCCCCGACGGTCGCCTGCAGATCGGCAGCCGCAGCGCGATCACCGGCGCGGATGCGCCGAACCAGAAATACTACGACATGCTGATTGCCGGGCTTCACCGGAAATTCCCGGCTCTGCGCGGTGTTCAGATCGACTATTCATGGTGGGGCTGGGTGGATGTGAGTCACGACATGATGCCCCGCATCTTTCGCCCCGATCCGGGACAGGAAATCTACTACGCCATGGGCTACGGCGGAAACGGCGTGATGTATTCCGCACAGGCCGGACGCCGTGTCGCCCAGTTGATGGCCGGTCGCGGACGCGAGCTGGACCTGCCGATCTTCACTTCCGAATTGCCGAGCTACGGCATGCTGACGCCGTTCCGGCGCATCGGCCAGCGGGCCATGTACCGCTGGTATGCGTTGAAAGACGAAGTTCTCTGATTATTCCCGCGAGAGCGGAGCGCAATTGCAAGGAAAGGTATGCGCCATGAAAATGACGACCGAAGAAGCCTTCGTAAAGGTTTTGCAGATGCATGGGATCGAACATGCATTCGGCATCATCGGCTCCGCCATGATGCCGGTTTCCGACCTGTTTCCCAAAGCGGGCATCAGCTTCTGGGATTGCGCGCACGAAACCAATGCGGCACTGATCTGTGACGGTTATACCCGTGTGACCGGCAAGATGGGCATGGCAATTGCCCAGAACGGGCCGGGCGTGACCGGCTTCGTCACCGCGATCAAGACGGCCTACTGGAACCACACGCCCATGCTGCTGGTATCGCCTCAGGCCGCCAACAAGACCATCGGACAAGGTGGCTTCCAGGAAGTAGACCAGATGGCCCTTTTCGAGGAGATGGTCTGTTATCAGGAAGAAGTCCGCGATGCATCTCGCATCCCGGAAGTCCTGAACCGCGTGATTGAAAAGGCCTGGCGCGGCTGCGCGCCTGCGCAAATCAACGTGCCACGCGATTTCTGGACACAGGTGATCGATGTCGATCTGCCGCAGATCGTGCGTCTGGAACGCCCGAGCGGCGGACGCGAGGCCATTGCCGAAGCGGCGAAGCTGCTGACCGAAGCGAAGTTTCCGGTCATCCTCAACGGCGCGGGTGCAGTAATCGGCAACGCCATCCCTGAATCCGTCGCGCTGGCGGAAAAGCTCGATGCGCCGGTTTGCTGCGGCTACCAGCACAACGACGCCTTTCCCGGCAGTCACCGGCTTTCGGTCGGCCCGCTTGGTTACAACGGCTCCAAGGCCGCGATGGAACTGATTGCAAAGGCTGATGTCGTGCTGGCGCTCGGCACCCGCCTCAATCCGTTTTCAACGCTCCCCGGTTACGGTATCGACTACTGGCCAAAGGACGCCAAGATCATCCAGATCGACATCAACCCCGACCGCATCGGCCTGACCAAAAAAATTACCGTCGGCATCTGCGGCGATGCCAAGCAGGTCGCGCAGCAGATACTCGCGCAGCTTGGGCCTGACGCCGGAAATCATGGCCGCGAGGAACGCAAGCAGCTCGTGCATCAGCGCAAGTCCGCATGGTTGCAGCAATTGTCGTCCATGGATCATGAGGATGACGATCCGGGTACGCACTGGAACGAAGAAGCGCGCGCGCGTGACAAGAATCGCATGTCGCCGCGTCAGGCATGGCGCGCTATTCAAGCGGCAATGCCGAAGAATGCGATCATGTCCACCGACATCGGCAACAATTGCGCCATCGGCAATGCTTATCCGACCTTTGAGCATGGTCGCAAGTATCTGGCACCGGGCATGTTCGGCCCGTGCGGATATGGCTTTCCATCCATCGTCGGCGCAAAGATCGGCCAGCCGGACGCTCCGGTGATCGGCTTTGCAGGCGACGGCGCTTTCGGCATCTCGATGAATGAGATGACCTCCATCGGCCGCGAGGGCTGGCCTGCCATCACCATGGTTATCTTCCGCAACTACCAGTGGGGCGCGGAAAAGCGCAACACGACGCTGTGGTACGACAACAACTTTGTGGGCACGGAACTGAACCCGAACCTGAGTTATGCCAAGGTGGCCGACGGCTGCGGTCTCAAGGGCGTAACGGTGGACAGCCAGGAAAAGCTGACCGAGGCGCTGCAAACGGCGATAGAGGAACAGGCGAAAGGCGTGACGACCTTTGTCGAGGTCATTCTCAATCAAGAACTGGGCGAACCGTTCCGCCGTGATGCGATGAAAAAGCCAGTTGTCGTGGCCGGCATCGACAAAGCCGATATGTGCCCGCAGACCCCGGCCTGACCTCTCTCCCGCGAGCCTTGCCGGGAGGGAGAGCCTCCCGGCATTTTTCAGGATGGATATATGCTCCCGCTGGAAAAAATATTCGATAAAGCCCGCTCTAACCCGCGCCATATCGTGCTGGCGGAAGGCGAAGACCCGCGCATTCTCGACGCAGCCATCCGCGCGCAACAGCAAGGCATGGCCCGCATCACGCTTCTGGGCAGGCCGGATATGATCGTCCCGCAGATGAATGGCGCGCAGATTGCCATCATCGATCCGGTGACGTCCGGCAAGGGCAAAGACTATGCAGAAAGCCTTTACCGGCTGCGGCAGGCAAAAGGGATGACCGAAGAACAAGCGCGGACAATGGCACGGACATCCCTGGGCTTCGCCGCCATGATGGTGCGCGAAGGCGATGCGGACGGAACCATTGCAGGCGCAGTGGCGACAACTGCAGATGTGGTGCGCCATGCGCTCCAGATCATCGGCAAAGCTGATGAGGCTTCGCTCGTTTCAAGCTTCTTTCTGATGCTGCTCTGCGAATCCTATCACCAGAAAAAAGGCGCTTTCATTTTTGCCGATTGCGGGCTGGTGGTGGAACCGGGTGTCGCAGAACTTGCCGAGATCGCGATCCAGTCAGCCGGTTCCTATCATCAGCTGACCGAAAAAGATCCGGCTGTGGCCATGCTTTCGTTCTCCACGGGCGGCAGCGCCGCCCACGAACGGGTATCGAAAGTGGTGCAGGCAACACAGGCAGTGCGCACAAAAAAACCGGACCTTTGCATTGATGGAGAGCTGCAATTCGATACCGCTTTCGTCGAAGCGATCAGCCATGCGAAATCGCCGGATTCTCCGTTGAAGGGCAATGCGAATGTGTTCGTCTTCCCCAATCTCGAAGCGGCAAATATCGGCTATAAAATCGCTCAGCGCATCGGCGGGGCGCAGGCTATCGGCCCTGTCTTGCAGGGCCTTGCCAAGCCCGCCAACGATCTCTCGCGCGGGTGCAGCGCCGATGATATGCTGCACATGATCGCGATTACAGTCAACCAGGCTGGCTGACGCCCGCTTCAGACAGACTGTGTCGTCAGGATGCGGCCGGCAATTTCATAAAGAAACTGCGGCAGCACGTTGAACGCATAGGGCGCATAAACCCGTTCCAGCCGCTGGTGATACTCGCGCCCCCACGGACCGATATTGACCACCGGATAGGAAAGCGTCTTCGGACTGGCGCGGTCGATGAACTGCGCCGCAGGCGTGTTGGCGGCGATCACCGCGCTTTCGTCTGCATCCGGCACATGGCCGAAAAAGCTCATGTCCGAAATACCGGCGAATATTTCACGATACCTTATCGTGGTTTCAAAACGCTTCTCGATATCAAGACGAGCGGTTTCCACGGCGGAAGAGAATGCCCGTTCCAATGCGGTGCCGTCTCCGATATGGACATGCGGATAGACAAGGCTGCCGAACCCGATGATGACTGCCGGGCCGGTGATCCGCGCTTCGGCCACCATGCGATCCACCAGCTCGCGTGTGATGAGAAGCGGATTATCGCTGCCTGAAAGCTCGGTTTCCAGCGCTTCGATCCGCTTCAGCGCCTCATCGCCCCCAATGCGTTTCACTTCGTCGCGCAATTCCGCCACGGTCCATATGCGTCCCTTGTGATTGCCGTTGGCTGTGCCACCGACCAGATTGGCGAAACGCTCTGCTTCCGTGTTGAAATGCTCGATTGAGCGCTCCAGCGCATCGGCGACAATCCCGCGAAATTTCTGAAGTAGCGCATCAGGCGATATCGAATGGGTCAGCCAATTGAAGGCAATCCATGTGCGTTCCGGTGTCGTCACCTCATAACCACCACGGAAATCGCGTGCTTCAAGGCAGATCGGCGGCGGCGAAATCTCGCCATCGCCCGTGTCGCAAAGCACGGCGTTGGCTTCCACCGCGCTCATGATCTCGGAGGCTATCCGATGCGCACTTATCCCCTCGAATGGATAGCTGGCATGGGAGGGTTGACCAACGACGAAGGCGAAAGGCAGTTGCTTGCCGATCGTTCCGCGATAAATCGCGCGGCCCTCGGCACCGTTACCCTGATCACTCGTCGCGTCAAGATTGACGCCAGCGACAATATCGAGGCCCCAGCGTTCCGTGAGTTCCGGCAAGGCATCGCGCAGGCTGCGCATGCCGCGCGAACCGCGCTCCTCGTCCGGTGTCACGAACAGGATCAAATTGCCTTCACGGTCAGCTTGCCCGGAAAAATGCTCCAGCGTGGCGATGCCAGCGGCAACACCGCTTTTCATATCCAGCATGCCACGACCGGGAACATAATTGCCGCTACGAAAATCGGCCAGCGCCTTTTCTTCATTGGGTGCAAGAGGACGGCTGGACAGGTCGGCAACAAGCGCTTCCAGCAACGCATCCGGCTCGAAAGCCAGATGCTTCAGATCGCGATAGTTGGCGGTTTCGACAACGTCATAATGTCCTGCTAGCGCCAGCGTGCGGCGTCCCGTTCCACGCACGACCGCAACGATATTTTGCGTCATCGGCGAACCATGGCTGTCAATGACTGCGATATCGCCGGGATTTTCCTGAAAATACGGGATCTCGCGCAACAGCTCCGCCAGTTTCGGGCCGAAAGACGCTTCATCAGGCGTTCCGGTTTCGCTTGGCCACCGTACCATGCGGTAGGAGAGTTCTCGCACCCGTTCGGTCGGGTTCCATTCATTGGTGGATGCCACGGTCTTTCCTCGCTTAACAGTTTCCCGTTGCCGCACCCTGAACACGGCGCAGGTTTCAAATTTCAATTGCATTTCCAGTTACTTATAGGATCTTACTGGTTGAGATGCTTTCTCAGGAACGTTCTGGTTCTCTCGTTTTGCGGGTTAGTGAAGATCAGATCGGGTTTGCCTTCCTCGACCACCACGCCCTTGTCCATGAAAAGCACTTTGTCGGCGACTTCTGCCGCAAAGCGCATTTCGTGCGTGACAATCAGCATGGTCATGTGCTCCTGCGCGAGCTGCTTCATGACCTGGTTCACTTCCTCGACCAGTTCCGGGTCGAGCGCCGATGTCGCTTCGTCGAACAGCATGACCTTCGGCTGCATGGCCAGCGCACGGGCAATTGCCACACGCTGCTTCTGTCCGCCGGAAAGGCGCGACGGATACATCGCCGCCTTGTCCGCAAGACCGACTTTCTTCAGGAGCGAGTTCGCCAGTTCCTGCGCTTCCTGTTTGCTGTTTCCCTTCAGCTTGGTGGGGCCAAGCGTGATATTTTCCATCACATTGAGGTGTGGAAACAGATTGAAGTGTTGAAACACCATGCCCATTTGTTGGCGCACGGCATTGATGTGGCGCTCGAAAGCGCGACCTGTGAGAGGCTGGTTCACCTGTACGCCGTCCAGCAATATTTCGCCGGAATTGACCGTTTCCAGATGATTGATGGAGCGCAGCAGCGTGCTCTTGCCGGAACCGGACGGGCCTATGATGGCGATGATCTGGCCGCGTTCCACGGAAAGATCGATGCCTTTGAGAACTTCCAGCGCGCCAAATGCCTTATGGACATTGCGCACTTCGACCATGGGTTTGCTGTTGCTCATCGATAGGCCTCAACTTTCTTTTCCATCCAGTGCAAGCCAGCTTCCAGAATGAGATTGAGTATGTAGAAAATCACAGCGGCAGTGATGTAAAATTCAAACGGGCTGTAGGTTTCGCTGATCGCCTGCTGTGAGGCATGAACCAGTTCGGTGATGCCGATAACCGAAACAAGGGCTGTATCTTTCAGCAGTGCAATGAGATTGTTGCCCACTTGTGGAAGCGCGTTGCGCACCGCCTGCGGTACGATGACGTAGCGAAGCGTCTGGCCGCTGCCGAAGCCGAGCGATCGGGCACCTTCATTCTGTCCGGGATCGACCGTCAGGATCGCGGTGCGAAAGAGATCGGAATTGTAGACGGCAAAGTGCAGGCCCAGACCGATGACGCCCGTCCACATGGCCGGAATATTGATCCCCACCTGCGACAGGCCGTAATAAAGCAGAAACAGCTGCAAAAGCAGCGGCGTGCCCATGAAAAGCCAGACGAAGAAGCGGACCGGATAGCGCACCAGCCAATGGCCATAAAGCAGGATCAGTGCGAAAAAAATACCGCCGAAAAAGCTCAAGATGGAGGCCGATATGGCGATGATGAGCGTCCACCAGACGCCGGTCATCAGCAGTTCGGTATAGGGCGGAACGATCGAGAAATCGAGTTGCATGAGATCACCGCCTATTTGAGCGCATAACGGGCTTCGAGAAAATCAACGAAGCGTGCGACGATATAGATGAGGACCATGTAGATGGCCGCAGCGATGCCGAAAATTTCGAACGGACGGTAGGTCGAGCCGATAAAGCGTTGTGCCGTATAGGTGAGTTCTACTACCGAAATCGCCGAGACGAGCGCGGAACCCTTGACCAGCATCACGGTATTGACGCCGAGCGAACGGATCATCAGGCGCGCGGCCTGCGGCAACACGACATAGCGCATCGATTGACCGCCGCTGAAGCCGATGGAGCGTGCGGCTTCATTCTGACCGGGATCGACCGTGAGGATCGCGCCGCGCATGGCCTCTGCGTAATAGGCCCCGATGTTGAGACCGAGTCCGATGGCACCCGCCGCGAACGGCTCAAGGTTGATGCCGATCTGCGGCCCGCCGAAATAAAGCACGAAAAGCTGCAAGAGGCAGGGCGTGCCGCGAAACACACTAACATAGGCCGTACCGACGAAGCGCACGGGCCAGAAGCGCGATAGTTTCGCAGCTGTAGCAATGGCGCCCATAACCAGACCGATGACAATGGCCAGAGCGGATATTTCAATCGTAACAAGGGCGGCTTCCAGAAAATATGGAAAAACATCCGCCATCAAAGAGAAGTTCATCATCTCCCCCTTCCTGATGGGAAGGATCAACTGCCGGGACACGTTTGGGAGATGCCCCGGCCTGCCTTTTCATGGCGTTAGCGGATGTCGCGGCCAATCCACTTCATCGAGATTTTCTCGTATGTGCCATCGGCCTTCATGTCGTCGAGCGCCTTGTTGATCGTAGCCTTCAGTTCGGGATTGTTCTTGCGCAGCGCGATGCCGACATTGTCCGTGCCCTGAAGTTCAGGGGTCTCCAGCTGGCGAACTTTTTCACCGCTTTCCTTGATGGCGATCAGGATCGGGATATCGTCGGATGCAATGGCATCGACACGGCCCGAGCGAAGCTCAAGCAGCAGTTCCGGAATACCCTTATAGGTGCGAACGTTCCAGCCGCCCTGCTCCCGCGCCCATTTATCGCTGGTTTCACCCAGCGTAACGGCAATCGTTTTGCCCTGTTTCAACTCATCCATGGATTTGACCGGCGAGCTTTCCGCCACAAAAATACCACGCCCGCCGCGATAATACGGTCCGGCAAAATCGACGGCCTTTTCACGCTCCGGCGTAATGCTCATGCTGCCGACAACCGTGTCGAACTTGCCCGCACGCAGACCCGCAATAATGCCGTCGAAGGCTGTCGTCATCACAACCGGCTTGACGCCAAGTCGCCTGGCAATTTCGTTGCCGATATCCACGTCGAAACCGACGACCTTGTTCTCACCGTCGACAAAGCTGAACGGCGGGAACACGCCGCTCATGCCGATGCGCAATTCACCGCTCTGCTTGACCTTTTCAAGGTCGTCGGCATGGGCCGGAGCGAGCATCATCAGCGCGCCGATGCCAGCGGCAACGAGTGAAGACAGAAGAGCTTTCATTTCATTTCCTCCTTAAGCATTTCCTGGAAAACCCGGAAACGGTTCCGGATATGGAAATGTGTAAAATCAGACAGTTAGAATGATTTCCCCTTATAAGCATGCAACATTTTTTGGGAAAAAGCATACGGGACAGGCAGGGTCGTCAGCCTCTGATCATCCAGAGTCGGGATAATGCAAAGCTCCATGAATCCACCTCCGAAATTCCCCTCGCCGGTTGCATATCACCTATCCGGCTTGTTTGTTTTCTTGTCAGAGGGGCACGCTAACGGAGCAAAGGATCAACGAAAACGCCATTTCTGTATAGAAATACTCATCAATCTGCGATAAACGCAATCAAACTGACGAAATCGTCAATGACTGGTGTTTCGATGGATGATCTCGATCAACGTCTTATTTCGGAGTTGCGTGTGAATGCACGTGCATCCATCCCCACCCTGGCGAGCATTCTGGGCGTCGCACGCGGGACGGTGCAAAGCCGGATGGAAAGACTGATCGCATCCGGCGCCATCGCAGGCTTCACTGTTCGTCTGAAGGACCATGGTGCCACGGACATGATCCGCGGCATCATGATGATCGAGCTGACGGGACGTAACATCAAGAGCGTTATCGCCACTCTTCGCAAGAACCCCGGCTTTTCCGCAGTAAACACCACCAACGGCACATGGGATCTCATCGCGGAAATCGAAGTGCCGAACATGAACGAATTTCACCGGCTGGTGACGAGCATACGCTCCATGGACGGCATAGCAAAAACCGAGACGCATATTTTTCTGGGCCCCGCCTAAGCGGCGGGCCGAAAAGCGGCTATTGCGCTGCTTCAGCCATATATCCAAACTGCATCGGGATTTGCGGAGCCTTCACGCCGGGTAACAGCCGATCATCATCGACCGGCTCTCCAAGCTGCGTTGAAATCGGCACTACACCGGCCCAGATCGGCAGCGCATAGTCCGCCTCATCGTCCTTAGGCGGGCCAGAACGGATTTTGGCCGAAGCTTCATTCAGCTCCAATTCCAGAAGCATGGTTGCCTTAAGCTCCTTGGGCATCATCGGACGCAAACCTTTCCAGCGGCCCGGAAACAGCCCATCCACGAAACTGCGCAAGTGGCGTTCCTTTTTTGCCGCATCGCTCACCTTGTGCGCTTTGCCGAAAGCCATGACCGCGCGATAGTTGCAGGAATGGTGAAAAGCCGAACGGGCAAGCACCAATCCATCCAGCAACGCGAAGCTGACACAAACCTGCGCCTCCTCGCATGCCTCCAGCATGCGGCTTGCCGACGAACCATGCCAATAAATGAAATTCCCCTCACGCCAGACAAATGTGGGCGTTACATAGGGCGTGCCATTGAAAGCATAGGCCACATGCGCCAGCGGCTGCGCGTCAATGATTGCATGGACTGTTTCGGCATCGTAGTGACCGCGATCATGAAGGCGTTTCACACGGGTTCGTTCTGACGGGGGCATGCTCATAACCGGTATTTCTCCTTGAGGCCGGTATTTCTTCTTTGGTTTCTGCCAGATTGACGGCATAGTGGCTTGTTGAGAATGACCACTTTGAAACAATAATTACATGCCACTTTCAAATTCCTTGCCGGAGCTCGGCATCGACCGTTCCGATGACACGCCGCTGGCGGTTCAGCTTGCCGAGCAGATCAGGCAGGCCGTTCTGGCCGGGCGGTTAAAGCCACAGGCTCGCCTTCCCTCCACCCGCACTCTGGCACAGGAACTTGGCCTGTCGCGCGCAACCGTATTAACCGCATATGACCAGTTGATCGCCGAAGGCTATCTGGACGGGCGACACGGTTCGGGCACACATGTTGCGGCAGAACTGCCGGAAATGATGCTGACAGCGGGACCGGCTGGCAAGCAGCCAGTTTCCGTATCGCCTTACAGGCAGCAACCGGCGGCGCGCCCGTTTCGCCTCGGGGTTTTCGATTCCGATCATTTCCCGCATGCCGAATGGGGCAAGGCACTGGGCCGCATATGGCGAAATCCCTCCGGAAGCCTTATCGCCAGCGACGATCCGTTTGGCTTTTTTCCGCTTCGCATTGCCCTTGCACGTCATCTGCATGAATGGCGCGGAATGTCAGTGGACGCCGGTCAGGTTGTCATCACCGCTGGAAGCGCAGATGCTTTCTCGCTTATTCGCGAAGCGTTGCTCCAGCCCGGCGACAAGCTCTGGATGGAGGAACCCGGCTACCCGCCCGCCCGAAGAATTCTCGGCACGAATGGTGTTCAGGTCGTTCCGGTGGCTGTCGATGCAGGCGGTCTCGACGTTGCGGCTGCACGCGAAAACGCGCCCGACGCCCGTTCCGCCTTCGTGACTCCAGCGCGACATCACCCTACGGGCGTGACCATGCCGCTTGCCCGCCGTCTGGATCTGATCGCCTGGGCGCGGGAGAAAGATGCCTTCATCATAGAGGACGACTATGACAGCGAACATCGCTATGTCGGCCAGCCCTTGCCCGCGCTGATGTCGCTCGACGCTGATCGGATTCTTTATATAGGTAGCTTCTCCAAGATGTTTTCCCCCCTGCTTCGCCTTGGCTTCCTCATCGTGCCGCTGCATCTTGCGGACAAGTTCAAGAGGCTGCGCGAAACACTTCTGCCGCCGCCATCCCTGATCGCCCAGCCTCCACTGGCCCAATTCATCGAGACAGGCACTTTCGCACAGCATATCAGGCGCATGAGGCGCCTCAATGCCGCCCGCCGGCAAAAACTGATTGCCGCTTTGTCGCCCGGTGATCCGGCCCTTTTTACGATAGAAGCGCCGCCTGCCGGTCTGTCGCTGTTGCTTGCCCTGCCGGAACATCAAAGCGATGTCACATTATCCACAATGCTTGAAAGGTCAGGCATCGAGGTGCAACCGCTGTCGCCGTTTTATACAATCTTGCCACTACGTCAGGGACTTATCCTCGGTTTCTCAGGTTTTGATGAAAGCGAACTGGAGAAATCCGCAGCCGCGATGACCAAAATTATCGAACAGTTTCGAATTGATCCGATTGCGTTAGGTATTTCGTAAACTTTGGATTCAGCATTTGCCCGTAATCTTTGATTAGCAATTTGCTCGGAGGAGCATTGCAGCCCATTTGTTTTGAGTACGGGTGCCCATGCGTTCTTCGGTTGCATCAGCCATTGCCCTTGCCTGTGTCGCTCTTGCAGGCTGCACGTCGAGTTCGGGTATCGACAGTATCATGTCTCAGCCGACACCGTCGGCGGAAACCACCAGTTCTGTCGTGAGACCCGTGCCGCCAGCACCGTTGAGTGACGTGGCCAGTGCGCCTCAGGCAATGCCTGCGCAGCCCCGCGAAGAAGTGCTCGCCTGGGCCGGGCCTATACCGGATGCAGGTCCATTCAAAGTCGAGCCGCAAGTTCCTGTCGCGCCGCAGCCGCAGCTAAGACCTGCCCCGCGACCACAACCCGAGTCCCGGCAAAGACCGGAAGCGCGCATTTCTATACCCAAACCGGAAGTGGCCGCTTATCCGGCCGTGCGCCTCTCGCCGAAACAGCGCAGAAAAATCTACAGCCATCGCTTCCGCGATGCAAAGCCCATCAATTTCGGGCGCGCTTCACCGCGCAAGCTTGCCGTTCACGGTGTCGATGTGTCCCGCTGGCAAGGCAATATCGATTGGGCCAAACTGCGCACGCAGGGCGCAAACTTCGCCTACATCAAGGCGACCGATGGCGGCGACCATCTGGACCCCATGTTCCGCAAGAACTGGCGTGACGCGAAAGCCGCCGGATTGAAGCGCGGTGCGTACCACTTTTTCTACTGGTGCAGGGTTGCCAGCCAGCAGGCAGACTGGTTCATCCGCAACGTACCAAAGGACGCGGACGCATTGCCGCCGGTCATCGATGTCGAATGGAATGGCGATTCGTCCTGCAAGCGGCGCCCATCACGCGCGCAAGTTCTTGAAAAAATGCAGGTTTTCATGGACAGACTTGAGCGCCATTACGGCAAGCGTCCGATCATCTATACCGCGCCCGACTTTTACGACGACAACCTGAAAGGTGCCTTCACCAATTATCCGTTCTGGTTGCGCGCGGTCGCCCAGCATCCCTCCAAGGTTTATCCAGGACGCCGGTGGCTGTTCTGGCAATATTCCGGTTCGGGTCTGTCGCAGGGCGTGAACGGCAAGATAGACCTCAACGTGTTCCATGGCACGGAAGCGGACTGGCATAAATGGGTAGATCGCGCCGCGAGCTGAGCCTCTCGTTGCGCTGGTCACTCACCGTACGCAATGCTATGAAGCAGTATCAGGGATAACCGAAGCTTTGCCTCGAAACCCGGCACGTAACAGCGCCAGGCCGGGTCAATACTTCCCGCATGGCTGGCCATGACAGGGAACGGCAAATATGGATTTTCGGCTATTTCTTCTTGCCCTCGCAACATTCATCACCGGAACGGCAGAAAATATCGTTATCGGCATCTTGTCCGGCATCGCACCAAGCCTTGACGTATCGGTCGGCGTTGCGGGACAGTTGACGACAGTATTCTCGATTACGTTCGCCATCACTGCCCCTCTGGCGCTGGCTTTAACAGTGCGTTTCGAGCGCAAGGCGATCATGCTCGGCGCGCTGGCGCTCTTCATATTCAGCAATATGGTTGCTGGCATCAGTCCCAGCTATCCCGTTCTCTTCCTGGCCCGTATCGGCATGGCCGCAGCCAGTGCAGCCGTTTGCCTCGTGGCCACCATGCTGGCGACGGAACTGGTCAGCACGGACAGACGTGGACGTGCGATCGGCACGATCTTCATGGGCATCAGCGGATCGATGGTGCTTGGCGTACCAGCGGGTATGCTGATTGACCAATGGTTCGGCTGGCGTGCCGTATTTTTCTCGCTGGCTTTCGCCGCATGCATTGCGATTCTGCTTGGCAGGCGGTTTCTGCCAGCGGCGGGCCGACGCCGGGGTGGTACACCTTCCTACATCGTGCATTTCAAATCATACCGGCTCATATCGGCGCAACTGGTTTCCATTTTAATGATCGGCGGCCACTTCGTGCTGTTCGCCTATCTTACACCCTATCTGGCCGGGGCAGTCGGCATCGCGTCCGCTTATGTATTTCTGGCGTTTGTCGCCTTTGGTCTGGCGGGTATGCCCGGCGGTTATTGCGGCGGCTGGCTGGCGGATAAGCTCACTGCACGCACAGCTATCGTTCTGACACCGTTGCTCTATCTGGCGATACTGCTCGCCATACCGCTTGCGGCAGGCAGCGCTGCGGCCTTTATCCCAATCATGATGATCTGGGCCTGCATCAGCTGGATGATCTCGCCGGTTGTGCAAAGCTTTCTGATTGCCATTGATCCTGACGCGGCGGAAGCCGGGATAAGCCTCAATCTTTCCGCCATGCATATCGGAGTAGCGCTTGGAACGGCTGTCGGGGGCATCGTGCTGGAGTACGTGTCGCTACAAGCACTGCCATGGATGGGGTGCGGCCTCGTCGCGCTCGCCGTTCTTTCCAGCCTCAATGCCACCTGGCGCAAAACACCCTTGCGCCAGATGCAATGACCTTATGCTTCACACCTTGCCGATATTCTCCTGCTCATAAGGCGTAGACTGGTACATCTCGTTGATCCAGTTACCAAAAAGAAGATGCGCATGGCTGCGCCAGCGGTTCTCCGGCGGGCGCGTCGCGTCGTTGCCGGGGAAATAGTTTGCAGGCACCGCCGCGTCCGGCTGCACCTGAATGTCACGGAAATATTCATCGGCCAGCGATGTGGTGTCATATTCGACATGATTGAACATATGCAGCGAACGATGGCGAGGATCGTCGAGCAGACAAAGGCCGGTCTCGGCGCTGTCAACGAGGATATTCACGCCGCTTTCTTCCGGAATCTCTGCCTTGCGCACCTCGGTCCAGCGCGAGACAGGAATGGCAAAATCGTCCGAAAACCCGCGCAGATAGGGCGATGACGGCACCAGGCTGCGCTGGCGATAAACGCCCGACAGCTTTTCCGGCAATTCGTACTTGCCCATGCCATGGAAGTGATGGACAGCCGCCTGTGCCGCCCAGCAGATGTTCAGCGTGCGGTGCACATGCGTCTGCGTCCAGTCGAACACGCGCTGCATCTCGTCCCAATAGGTCACTTCCTCGAAGGCAAGACGCTCGACCGGCGCGCCGGTAATCACGAAACCGTCGAAGCGTTCAGCGCTCACGTCCTCCCATGGACGATAGAAGGACAGCATGTGATCGGCCGGCGTGTGCCTCGCGACGTGATTGGTGATCCGCACCAGGGTCAGCTCGACCTGAAGCGGCGTCGCCCCCAGAAGGCGGGCAATCTGCGTCTCAGTCGTCACTTTGTTGGGCATGAGATTGAGAAGGCCGATCCTCAACGGCCTGATATCCTGACGCACGGCATCGGCCTCGCGCATAACCATGACGCCCTCGGCTTCGAGAACACTGGTGGCTGGCAGATCGTCAGGAATTTTTATCGGCATGGCTGCGTCGGTCCCTAGTTTATCGTGGGGTGGACGCAAGTGGCTTTTTCCGTATATTTGCCGGTTGGGCCACATCCTCCCTTTGAAAGGGAGTACCACCTTGCCCGGAGAGGCAGGTTGGCGTTGGGCGTCGCCCCAACTCTTGATGTGCCGACACTTCTACTCAAACTGCTTCGCCATGGCAATAGCGTTTGACGCTCGCCTCCGATGCGTGCGCGGAAGCAACACAGATGAACAAAGACGCGGTTGAAAACACGTCAAACCGGATTCCGTGTTGCCTATCCTTTCATTCTATATCAGTTATATTGCATTGAATGTTATGCGGATGAGCAGACTATAATGCAATTTGCATAAGATTTCTGTTCGCTGAAGACTCGACAGAACTGCACGGTTTTCGTTAAACCCGTCGTCCCATAAAAAGAGGACATTGCATGACTGTAATCATCGATTTTCTGAACAATATTTTCTGGAACTACATTTTGATCTATGGCCTCCTGGCCGTCGGATTGTTTTTCACGATCCGCCTCGGTTTTGTGCAGTTCGTTCATTTCCCCGAACTTTTTAAAGTCGTCTTCGCTTCAGGTTCCGGCGACAAGGCGGGTATTTCCCCTTTTCAGGCGTTGACCGTCAGTCTTGCTTCCCGCGTGGGAACCGGGAATATCACCGGTGTTGCGGTAGCCCTCTATCTCGGCGGACCTGGTGCGATCTTCTGGATGTGGCTGGTGGCGCTCGTCGGCCTTGCCACCGCCTATTCGGAAAGCACGCTGGCTCAGCTCTACAAGGTGCGCAATGAAGAGGGACAATATCGCGGCGGACCTGCCTTCTACATTGCACGCGGACTGGGCGCGCCCTGGGCCGGGGCCTTGTTTTCCGTCTGCCTCATCCTTTCATTCGGCCTCGTTTTCAATGCGGTTCAGGCCAATGCAATTGCCGATTCCATGAACACGGCGTTTAGCCTGCCCAAACTTGCAACGGGTCTTATCCTTGCCTTTCTGTCCGGCATTGTCATCTTCGGCGGCATCCGCCAGATTGCGCGGGTGGCAGAAATCGTCGTGCCGTTCATGGCCGCAGCCTATATCCTGATGGCCCTCTACGTTCTGGGTGTGAATTTCGCGGCAGTCCCCGCCGCGCTCAAACTAATCTTCTCCAGCGCGTTTGGACTGAATGAAGCTGTTGGCGGCGTGACGGGCGGGATAGCTGCCGCCATGCTGAACGGCGTGAAGCGTGGCCTTTTCTCGAATGAAGCCGGAATGGGCTCCGCGCCCAACATCGCCGCTGTGGCGACACCTTCGCCTCACCATCCGTCGTCGCAGGGTTTTGTGCAGTCGCTCGGTGTTTTCATCGATACGATTCTGGTCTGCACGGCAACGGCGATCATGATCCTCCTGTCCGGCGTGCTTGAACCCGGTTCCGGCCTCACGGGAACACATCTGACCCAGATGGCGATGACCGCGCATATCGGCAGTGCCGGTGTGTACTTCATTGCCGCGGCAATCTTCTTCTTCGCCTTCACCTCCATCATCGGCAACTATTCCTATGCGGAAAATGCGATGACGTTTCTCGGCCTCGGCACAAAGGGGCCTATCACCGTGCTGCGCTGCGCATTGCTCGCCATGGTGGTCTGGGGCGCTTATGAAAGCATTCAAACCGTTTTCGATGCTGCGGACGCATCGATGGGCCTGATGGCATCGATCAACCTGATCGCCATCGTTCTCCTGTCTGGAACGGTAAAAAAGCTGACAGCGGATTATTTCGCCCAGAAGCGTGCCGGTCAGGTGCCGACCTTCCACGCCGAAGACTATCCCGAGCTGCAAGGACAGATCGACACGGAAATTTGGCGCGATCCGAAAATTGACAAGAAATAAGTTTTCGGCTGCCTTGCCGACAACGCCGGACCATTCCATCGAATGGCCCGGCATTTTTTCGTATCAGGCAGGCTTTGCCGAATTATCGGAACAAAAGCGACCTCTGCACGTTTTCCCCATGCCGGTAGACCAAATTCTGGTTTCCAGGCCACGAGGGAGGCAGAAAATGAGCAACATTATATTCTGGACGGGGCTGGTGGTGCTTCCAATATTGGTCGGAACGGCCTTTGCCTATTTCCGGCATTTCCACCATGAAGACGACTTTTGATAAAAACACGGGGCGGTTCTGACCATTAACTCAAAGCCAGAACCGCTCAAGATATATGCAGTTTACTGCTTGGGCGCGACGAGAGAAAAACTTACTCCCTGTGGGTCGCGGCATTGAATGATCCATTCGCCGTTCGGCACTTCCATCGGGCCGTTGGTCACCGAGCCACCCAGCGATTTCACGCGATCCGCCGCCGCATTGACGCCATCGACCATGAAATAGAAACCCCAGCCGACCGGCACGCCGGGAGGTGCGGTCATGATACCGCCAGCGTCTGCACCATCAACGCTGAAGATCTTGTAATTGCCCATCGATCCCATATCGAAATCGCTGGAATGCGCCCAGCCAAAAACCTTTTCGTAGAACGGGAACACCGTTTCGCAATCCTTGGCGTAAAGCTCGTGCCATCCGGGATGCCCGACTTTGCGCGAACCGAAATCGGGTGGCGGCTCGGTGTTATCCTTCGGTGAAAAAAGCGCAAAAAACGCGCCTTGCGGATCGGATACAATGGCGAAGCGACCGACATTCGGAATATCGTCACCAGGACGCAGCACTTTCCCGCCTTCATCGGCCACTTTGGCGGCGGCGGCATCGACATCCGCAACACCAATATATCCTATCCATCCCGGCTCTCCCTCGCAGTCTCCTTCGGAAATGTCCGCGAGCGCCATCATGCCGGCAACTGCACAGCCCGGCGCTTCAAAAAGTGTATACTTCATACCGGGAACGCCGGCATCCTTGGCTTTCCAGCCGATGACCTTTTCATAAAAATTTTCGGCCTGCGCAGTATCGGTGGTCATGAGTTCGTACCAGACGAATGGCGATGCACCGTTTTTCATTGGAACTCTCCCTGATTGGCGTCCTGCTGGACGTGGCGGACATTCAGCCGCAGCAGCTGTGTATTTGCGCTTTAGTCTCGTATTCGTCATGCCGTTTTACAAAATGCAATATTCCATCTTCGTTGCGCCCTTTCGGTGCACGGTCGAGGATCATTAAGGTGCCGATCCAGTCTTCGATACCCCGGGCGTAACTCGAATAGGTATGATAAATCGTGCCGGCGTCATCCTTGTAGAAAGCACTCATTCCCGGCAGTTCGTCATAGGCATCTTCAGGCGCCAGCTTCTCGAAATTATAGAAAACGCGGTTGCCCTCGATCTCTTCCTTCGTAAACGACACGTGATAATCGAAATTGAAGTCGCTGCCTTGGGAGGAAACCCACGGAAACTGCCAACCCATGCGGCGTTTGTAAGCCTCAAGCTTGGCAAGCGGGCCGCGTGAAACCGCAATCAGCGTTACATCGTGATTATTCAGATGCGCTATCGCGCCATCGAGATTATCGGCCAGAAAGGAACAGCCTGTGCAGCCTTGCTCCCAGTCGGGTCCGTACATGAAATGATAAACGACCAACTGGCTACGACCATCGAAAAGATCGGCGAGCGACTTCCTGCCCGAAGGTGTGTCGAAAATATAATCCTTGTCCACCTTGACCCAGGGCAAGGCCAGCCTCTCACGATTGACACGATCACGCAGATGGGTGGCTTCTTTTTCACTGGCCAGAAGCGCGCGCCGCGCTTGAAGCCAGACTTCGCGGGATACTATTTCGTTCATGGTGCAAGCCCTCCTCCGGCTTTTGCCCCGCTCTCGCCGCCCCGCGCTGTTCTTACTTGACGATTTATATTGATATCAATATTAATATTTCATGTCAAATAGTCTCCATGTGCCTTTTGAAACTACACTTTTAGTGCGCGACACTTGCCTTTGCCTGCACGTACAGCGTGCGGCGCGCGCGCTTGCGCGGCGGTTTGACGAAGCATTGCGTCCCGTCGGACTGACCAACGGCCAGTTTTCCCTGATGCTATCGCTGAACCGGCCAAGCCCGCCACCGATGAAGCCTGTAGCGGAACTTCTGGCGATGGATCAGACGACGCTGACAGCAGCCCTGAAGCCGTTGCAGAGGCAGGGCTGGGTGGAAATTCTGGTCAATCCGGACGACCGGCGCGAGAGACTGCTGCAACTCACACCATTGGGTAAGGAAACGCTTGCCGCTGCAGTGCCCATCTGGAAGGCCACACATGCCGATATTGAAGTGAGTCTTATAGGTGGCAATGGCGACACAATACGGCGCGATCTCATATCTCTTTCGCGCTGAAGAGCACTTCACGCCGCTTTTCATGACGCTACCATGCAATTTTGGTAGTTTTAAACTGGGATTCGTTCACTGTCCTGTTCTACAGTGACGCAAATTTCGGATAAGATGCATCGCGGTCGCGCAACAGCAGGTGAGATCAATGGAAGAGCTGGAAAAGCCGCATATCGTCGTGGTTGGTGCTGGTTTCGGCGGTGTGCAGTTGATCCACGATCTGCGCGGCGCAAACGCACGCATAACCTTGATCGATCAACGCAATCATCATCTCTTTCAGCCTCTGCTCTATCAGGTGGCCACAACAATTCTCGCCACTTCGGAAATCGCATGGCCAATCCGCCATCTTTTCCGCGACCGCAAGGATGTCGCCACCCTGCTTGGCACCGTCACCGGCGTGGACACGCAACGAAAGCAGGTCCGCCTCGAAAACGGATCGGAAATCGCCTACGACACGCTCGTTCTGGCGACAGGTGCCCGGCACGCCTATTTTGGCCATGACGAATGGGAGAAACTGGCGCCCGGGCTGAAAGCGCTCGAAGATGCCACCACCATCCGACGCCGCCTGCTGCTGGCTTTCGAACGCGCCGAGCGCGAAACGGACGAGGCCCGACGACAGGCGCTGCTGACATTTAGCATAGTGGGCGGCGGACCGACGGGCGTGGAGCTTGCAGGCATCATTGCCGAACTGGCGAAGCAGACGATCTGGCCCGAATTTCGCAACATCGACACGCGGCAAGCCCGCGTGCTGCTGCTTGAAGCAGGACCGCGCATTCTTGCCGCTTTTCCCGAAGACCTCTCGAATTATGCTCTGAAAGCGCTTGAAAGGCTCGGTGTGGAGGTGCGTCTGGGCGTGCCGGTCAAGGACATCACCGCGGAAGGGGTCACTCTTGGCGAGGAATTCATTCCATGCCGCACCGCGATCTGGGCGGCGGGCGTCGCCGCATCCCCTGCCGCCCTATGGCTCGATGCAGAAAGTGATCGCGCGGGGCGCGTGAAAGTCCTGTCCAACCTTAATGTGCCGGGGCATGAGAATGTGTTCGTCATCGGCGACACGGCATGGGTCGAAGGACAGGACGGCAAACCGATTCCGGGCATCGCGCCTGCGGCAAAGCAACAAGGCGCTTATGTCGCCAAGGTCATTCGCAGCCGTATTTCCGGCACAACTGCTCCAGCCCCGTTCCGATACAGGCACCAGGGTAACCTGGCCACCATCGGCAGAAGTGCGGCTGTAGTGGATATGGGTCGGATAAAGCTCAAAGGTGCTATCGCCTGGTGGTTCTGGGGCATCGCCCATATCTTCTTCCTGATCGGCACGCGCAGTCGTGCCGCAGTGGCATGGAGCTGGCTCTGGACCTTTATCAGCGGCCAGCATAGTGCCCGACTGATCACACAGGGCAAGCCGTCCGACGATACCGTTCAAAAAAGAAAAGCTCCAGTATCGACCAATTGAAAACGGCCCGCTCACGCAGCGGGCCGTCGCATATGTTTATCCAGTGGCGGATTATTCCGCCGGTTCCAGTTGTGGAACGGAATCGAAGACGGCAGGCGCACCGTTCATGGCAGCGGCGAGCTTCTTCGTATCGAGTTCATTTTCCCAGCGGGCGACTACGATGGTAGCGACGGCATTGCCGACCAGATTGGTCAGGGCCCGGCATTCCGACATGAAGCGGTCGATGCCAAGAATGAGCGCCATACCTGCAACCGGGACGGCAGGTACGACTGACAGCGTTGCTGCAAGCGTGATGAAGCCTGCGCCAGTGATACCGGCAGCGCCCTTGGAGCTGAGCATGGCCACAAGCAGCAACAGAATCTGGTCGCCCAACGACAACGGAATATCGGTTGCCTGCGCAATGAACAGCGCCGCCAGTGTCATATAGATATTGGTGCCGTCGAGGTTGAACGAATAACCGGTCGGAATGACGAGCCCCACCACCGAGCGTTTGCAGCCAGCCTTTTCCATCTTGTCCATGAGCGATGGAAGCGCCGCTTCGGAAGACGACGTGCCAAGGACCAGAAGCAGTTCTTCCTTGATGTAGCGAATAAGGGCAAGGATCGAAAACCCGTTATAGCGGGCGACCGCTCCCAGAACCACAAGCACGAACAGAAGCGATGTAAGATAGAAAGTGCCGATCAGCATCGCCAGATTGGCAATGGAACCGATGCCATATTTGCCGATTGTGAAGGCCATGGCGCCGAAAGCGCCGATGGGCGCTGCTTTCATGACGATCGCGACCAGCTTGAAAACCGGCGCCATCAGTACATGCAGAAAATCCGTAACCGGCTTGCCCCTGTCACCGACCATGGCAAGGGCAACACCAAAAAGCACAGAGAAGAACAGCACCTGCAGGATATCACCCTCTGCAAAGGCGCCAACGATGGTTGTCGGGATGATATTGCTCAGGAAACCGGTAATCGATTGTTCATGCGCCTTGGCGGCATAATTGGCCACAGCCTTCGGATCAAGCGATGCGGGATCGATATGCAAGCCGGTGCCGGGCTGCACGACATTGGCCACGATGAGGCCGATAATCAGCGCCAGCGTGGAGAATGTCAGGAAATAGATCATGGCCTTGCCAGCCACACGACCGACCTTTTGCAAATCCGTCATACCCGCAATGCCGGTCGCAACCGTCAAAAAGATGACTGGAGCGATGATCATCTTCACCAGCTTGATGAAAGCGTCGCCCAGTGGCTTCAGCTGGGTTCCAAGTTCGGGGTAAAAATGTCCAAGCAGAATACCGGCGGCAATCGCCACCAGAACCTGCACATATAAATGCTTATAGAAAGGGATGGTACCGCGCGGCCCAGTCGCTGCGCTTGTCGGTGCTGCAATCATGATGTCCTCCATTCGGCCCTGCCTGGATCACGTCCGGCCTCCCGAGCCATTCAGCCTGGAATTCCAACGGCCGCGCCGCTGTTGCCTTTCCTGAACGCAACATCCGTGCCAAATAGGCATCAAAATCCAACTCATTGAAATTGCTTAATATTATGAACAGAAAATTTCCGCATCGCCAAATATGTGCGGAATACCACACAAATTTATTTACGGGTCATGCGATATAATGCACAATAGCATCAATGACCGAAACGCAGTTCCAGACCGTCAAACAAGCGGGCATGCGCGCCGCCAGCCGCCTATGGTGGATTTTCGGCACGCTGTGCGCAGTGGCCTTTGCGCTGGTTTTCTGGATTGTCGGCGATGCCGCCCGCGACCGGGCTCTGGTCGCATTGGGCGAACAGGCAAGGATTGACGCCAACCTGAACACCGCATTCTTACGCGCCGTTCTCGATAAGCAACGTGCGTTGCCGCTTGTATTGTCTAAAGACAAGCAATTGCAGGCTGCACTGGAAAGCAGGTCAGCGGCGGCCATCGATCCCCTGAACCTGAAATTCGAGGCGCTTGCCGAAGGCACGCAAGCCGCTGTTATCTATCTCGTCGGGATGGATGGTTTCGCCATCGCTGCCAGCAACTGGCGCGAACCAACCAGCTTTGTCGGCAATGACTACAAGTTTCGCCCCTATTTCCACGATGCGCTCAAAAATGGCAGCGCGGAATATTTCGCGCTCGGCAATGTCAGCAATCGCCCCGGCCTCTATATTTCCCGCCGCATCGAAGGATCTGCGGGACCGCTCGGCGTCATCGTCGTCAAGCTGGAATTCGACGGTCTTGAAGGCAACTGGAACAATACCGGTCGCCCCACCTTTGTAACTGACGACCGGAACATCGTTCTGATTACCAGCCTCCCCTCCTGGCGCTTCATGACAATCGGCGAGCTCGGGCAGACCGCGTTGCAAGATATTCGCGAAAGCCTGCAATTCGGCGATACCGAACTGCGCCCTCTTCCCATTTCCGTCAAATCGCTGGATGGCGGCGACATCGAATTGATAGAAGCATTGCTGCCCGGCACGACACGGAGAACAGATTTTCTGGCGGTCCGGTCCCCCGTTGCATCCACGCAATGGCAAATGTACAGCCTGGCGCCCATCAGACCGCAAATTCCTGCTGCGGTGCGCGAAGCGCGCCTCTTTGCGTTCATTCTGTCGGCGGCGCTTGCCACTTTCGCGGGACTTCTCCTGCACCGAAGACTGAAAGTCGCCGCACGCATAGCCGATGCGCAGCGCACGCAAATGGAGCTGGAACAGCGCGTGGCGGAACGCACGCGAGACTTGAGCCTCGCACGGGATCGTCTGCAAGTCGAAATCAGCGATCACCGCCGAACCGAAACTATGCTGCAAGGTGTGCAGCAGGATCTCGTCCACGCCAATCGCCTCGCCATCATGGGGCAAGTGGCGGCAGGTGTTGCACATGAAATCAACCAGCCTGTGGCGACGATCCGGGCCTATGCCGACAATGCAAAGACTTTCATCAAACGTAAACGCTTCGACGCCGCCGCCGAAAACCTGTCCGAGATCGCAGAACTGACCGAGCGTATCGGTACCATCACCGGCGAACTTAAGGCGCTTGGCAGAAAGGGACGCGGCCCCTCCGAACCAACGCCGCTTGCCAAAGCCATTTCCGGTGCACTCGTGCTTTTACGCAGCCGCTTTTCCGGTGGCATGGATCAGTTGAATGTCGAGCTGCCAGCCGCTGACCTACGCGTGATCGGCCATTCGATCCGCTTGGAACAGGTTCTTATAAATCTGTTTCAAAATGCACTGGAAGCTGTTGAAATAAAAGGGAATAATGGCCATATCGACGTCCGCGTCACCGAGCGGGAAAACACCGTCATTTTGACCGTTTCCGACAATGGCCCCGGCATGCCGCAACTTATTCGCGACAATCTGTTCCAGCCCTTCAATACATCCAAGGAAAAAGGTCTCGGGCTCGGCCTGGTGATCGCTAAGGAAATTGTGACCGATTACGGGGGCATGATATCGGCGGAAAGCGGTGCCGATGGCACCATATTCAGCGTTGAACTGAGAAAAGCATGATGGATAAGCCCCTCCCCGTTCTTCTAGTCGATGACGACAAAGCCTTGCGCCGCGCCACCAGACAAACACTTGAGCTTGCGGGCTACATGGTGACGGATTTTGGCAATGCGTCTGACACGCTGGCGGAAATATCGCCCGCCTTTGACGGCGTTATCGTCACCGACGTACGGATGCCGCAGATTGACGGCTTGCAGCTCTTTGCGAGGATCAGGGATATCGATACCGATCTGCCAGTTATCCTGATCACTGGCCACGGCGATATTCCGATGGCCGTTCAGGCCCTTCACGACGGTGCATATGATTTCATAGCCAAACCTTTTGCCGCCGACAGGCTGGTGCATAGCGTGCGGCGCGCCGGCGAAAAGCGCCGGCTGGTTCTTGAAAACCGCGCCCTTCGACAAGCTGTGGAAGACACTGATGACGATACTCCCCTGATCGGACAGACGCCGGCTATCGAAAATCTCCGGCGTACACTGCGCGATATCGCCGATACCGATGTCGATGTTCTTGTTGCCGGCGAAACCGGAAGCGGCAAGGAAGTGGTTGCGCAATTGCTGCATCGCTGGGGCCGTCGCAGCAGAGGAAATTTCGTTGCGCTCAACTGCGGTGCATTGCCGGAAACCGTCATTGAAAGCGAATTGTTCGGTCACGAGGCTGGTGCATTTACCGGCGCGCAGAAAAAACGCATTGGCCGTATCGAGCATGCGAGCGGCGGCACGCTGTTTCTCGATGAGATCGAAAGCATGCCTGTGGCAACGCAGGTAAAACTCCTCCGTGTTCTGGAGATGCGCGAGATCACGCCACTCGGTACCAACGAGGTGCGCCCGGTCGACTTGCGCGTGGTGGCTGCCGCCAAAGTCGATCTCGGGAACCCATCCGCACGCCGCGATTTTCGTGAAGACCTCTATTACCGACTGAATGTCGTAACACTTTCAATCCCGCCGTTACGGGAGCGTCGCGACGATATTCCGCTCCTCTTCGCGCATTTTCTGGCGCGCGCGGCAAACCGTTTCCAACGCGATATTCCTACAATCAACGCGGTCACACACCGTTACCTCATGAGCCACGACTGGCCAGGAAACGTGCGCGAACTCGCACATTTTGCCGACAGGGTTGCCCTGGGGGTAATTACACTGCCTGACACACCTTCGACATCAAACGGGCCGGATCCTCTGCCCAAACGGCTTGAACGCTACGAGGAAACACTCATCCGCGAGACATTGGCCGCCCACAACGGCAATGTGCAAGACACGATCGAAGCGCTGGGTATCCCGCGCAAGACGTTTTATGACAAGATGCAACGCCACGGAATCAACCGTGCGGATTATCGATCCGGCGGCGACAGCCGTTGAACCGACTTCACTGTTAAGCCGGCTCCCGCTCTCGGAACGTCAGGTCAGCGTCTCTTGGCCGGACGGGCCGTCAGAACGACATTGTGTCGCTCGGCTAGTTCGCTGTTCACGGCCTCTATTTCCTGCGCCTTTCGCGCATCGCTCCAGCTGAATTCACGTGCAAGGATATCCGCGATTGCCGCCAGATTCCCGGTCGTCAGCGCACCGTCGATGGCGAGCGTCGTGCGTCGCAACACTACATCCGCCAGATGAACGACAAGCTCGTTACGGGCAATCCAGCCGATTTCAGTGGTGCTCACCGTATCGGTGTCAGGCAAAAGTGCGGTCCCGGTTCTGGCTTCGTCCTCAATAATAAGCGCTGCTGTGGTGCCATAGCGCCTGAACAAGGTTTCAACGCGGCCCGCTGACAATCCGGTTTCGCCTGCATATTTTGTGATCCATGCCTTGCGTGCAGTGGCGTCTGCCGGAAAATTCCAGCCGCCGCCGATCGCCAGATTGCGTGTGGATTTCACGCGTGTGCGGTCAAAACGCTTAAGCACAGCATCCGCCACTTCCTCGGCAAAGCCGCGAAACGTCGTCCACTTACCACCGACAAGCGAGATGATAGCAAAAGGACGTCCCGCATCCGGCTCTATGACCGGAGCAGAATGATCGCGGCTGATCAGCCCCGGCTCCGAAGCGGAGGATGCCGGAAGCGGGCGAATGCCGCTATAGGTATAGACGATCTGGCTGCGGTCGAAGTCCAGTTTCGGCAGCAGCGAGCGCAGGCTGTCGATGAAATAATCCGTCTCATTGTCGTCGCAGCGCACATTGTCGGGATCGTCGGAGGGAATATCCGTCGAACCGACGAGCGCCAGACCATGATAGTCATAGACAAGACAGATGCGGCCGTCATCGGCTTCGAAATAGATCATGCGGCCATTCAGACTTTTCACCAGCTTGGGGTGATCGATCAGGATATGCGACCCCTTGGTGCCGCCAATCATTTTGGTCGGCTTGCCAAGCGCGGCATTCACGCGGTCAATCCATGGACCGGCGGCATTGATCACAAGCCTGGGCTTGACGGTAAAGCGCGCGCCTTCCGCTCCTTCGAAACTCACGGCACCGTCATACACGGACATGAGCGTGGTGAAGTTTGCAGCCGCGCTTTTCGGATTCGCTTTCAGCCCATCGCTGACCAGTTCGTAGACCAGACGTTCCGGCTGGTTGACCTTGGCGTCATGATAGATACCCCCGCCAACGATGGTGGGCGTTATGTAAGGCATTTCCTTGGTGGCGGTGCTTTTCATGAGAAAGCGGTGACGCGGCATGACGCGTTCGCGCGCGCCGAAATAGTCATAAAGCGCCAGACCGATCTTGATGAGAATAGCGCCGCGGCTGCGCGGTGCTGTCGTCGATCCGAACAGAGTGCGCAGAGCCGCCATAATGCCTTTCGTCCAGGAGAAAACCGGAATGAAGGTCGGCAGCGGCTCGACATTGTGCGGCGCATTCTTCAGGAGAAGGTTACGCTCCAGCGTCGATTGCGCGACGAGACCGAACTCCCCGGTTTCCAGATATTTCAAGCCACCATGAATGAGCCGCGATGGCGCGGCACTCGTGCCCGACCCGAAATCCGCTTTGTCGACGATGAGGCAGCTGACACCTTGTTCGCTAAGATCGCGATAGAGGCCTGCCCCGTTGACGCCCCCACCGAGAATGAGCACATCCACGCCCTCGGCTTCCAGCTTCTCAATGCGGTCCTTCATGGCGGCACGGCTTACGAAATCATTCATTTCACTGTCTTTACGTCTCTGGCTTTATGTCTTTGGGGCACATAACCGCTTTGCATTTCAATCCGTAAGGGCATCGATCCTGGGCCAGATCGGACTAAGCGCGGATGCGATTTCCTTGAAGAGTGCGTAACGCTTTTCATACTGCCGACTGCGCCCGGCATCCGGTTCGTAGGTACGACCTATCGCTTCCAGATCACGCGGATCGCTGTAGACATCGGTGAAAACCCCTGCGCCCGTGCCTGCGCACAACGCCGCGCCCCAGGCGGCGGCTTCATCCGTATCCGTCACAGTGACGGGCATGCCAAGCACATTGGCGAACATCTGGGCAAAGGTCGGACTGCGCGATACGCCGCCGGTCAGGCGAGCGGCGGAAATCGCAAAGCCGTCCTTTAGATGATCGACATGAATGCGATGGTTGAAGGCAATGCCTTCCCATACGGCGCGCAACATATCGCCGCGATCTTGCCAGCCCCGCAGGCCGAAGAAGGAGCCGCTGGCCATGGCACCGTAAGGTGAGCCGAAAAGATAGGGGTGGAACATAGCCGTTGAGGGCTTTGCCAGTGCTGCGTCGATTTCCGGTCGCAGCATATCGTGAATGGAACGGCCCGTTTCCTCTGCCGTGCGGCGTTCAGCTGGGCAGAGTCGGTCGAGAAACCAGTCGTAATTGGCCGTGGAAGCGGGTGAAATCGACATATTATTCCACTCGCCGGGCGCAATGCCGTTGCGGCAGAACCAGCTTTTGTCCACGCGCGGCTCGGACGACAGCGTTTCGTTGATCGAATAGGTGCCCGCCACGACGGCGACGGTGCCGAGCTTGAGACCGCCCACGCCAAGTGCAGAGGCGGTGACATCATGCAGGCCGCCGACCACCGGCGTTCCGACGACAAGGCCGGTGCGTGCGGCGCATTCAGCCGAGACGCTACCTGCAATTTCGTCGGACCGCGAGATCGGTGGCAGCGCATTCCAAAGTGCTTCCAACCCGAAAAGTGCAAGCGCTTCTTTCGAGTAACCCTGCGTGTTCACATTCGTGAAAGATGTCGAGGCTTCAGTGCGGTCGGTGCCGACATCGCCAGTCAGACAGAAGCGCAACCAGTCCTTGCAGGCGATGATATGGCCGATGCAGCCATAGCGCTCCGGCTCGTTCTCCCGGATCCAGGCCAGAATGGCAGATGGTGCGGATGCGTGCGGCAATTGACCGGTGATTGCGATGGATTGATCGGCTACGGGGCTGGTGGCCCAGCGTTCGGCTACATCGACGGCGCGGCTGTCGAGCGACAGTATGCCCGGCCCGAGCGGACGACGATCCTTGTTGAGCATATAAATGCCGTCACCGTGCGCCGTTGTGGCGATTGCCAGAATATCGGATGCCGGACGTCCGCTTTTCGCGATTGCCTCGGCGATCGCATCCGCAGTTGCGTTCCAGAACGCGTCCATGTCGCGTTCGACATGGCGAGCGTGCGGAAAAGATTGCGCCACGCGACGGCGTGCGACCGACAACGGTGTGCCATCAACGTCGAACAATACGGCTTTGGTGACGGTCAGTCCGCTATCGATTCCCAACAGACAGGGCATGGATCGTATTCCTGAATTGTATGCAAAGGGCTTTCGATACCCTGAAATGTCTATTCTTGTTTGCCGCCGGAACGGGCGACAATTACATTGATGCCTTGCGCCTGCATGCGGTCGAGATGCGAAAACGGCGTCTTTTCGTCAACGATAACCACATCGAAATCGCTCAAGGCGCCAAAGCTATGCAGAGCCCGACGCTCAAATTTCGTATGGTCGGTCAGAAGTATGCGCTTGGCGGCACAGTCAAGCATGGCGCGTTTGGTCTCCACCATTTCCGGTGATTGATGGAAAAGAAGATCATCCGTGATCGCCGCTATCGAAATGAAAGCGATATCGGCGCGCAAGCGACGAATCTCGTTCGTGGTCATGCCGCCGACGAAAGCGTTGCACCAATTGTAAAGATGTCCACCAAGCCCCAGTAGCGTGACATCCTTCATGTCGCGTACTTCGTTCATCAGGGTCAGCGAGTTGGTGATGACGGTCAGCGGAGCCTTGGCCGGGAGGTAAGGGACCATCTGAAGAACCGTGGTGGAGTCGTCGAAAAAAATTGCCTGCCCCGGCTCGACGAACTGCATCGCGGCCTCGGCGATCAGACGTTTTTCCTCCGACTGGCGCGTGACGCGGTACAGGTCGCTTGCTTCGATAAGACTTGTCGGAGCCGCTGACACAATGCCGCGAGACTTACGGAAAAGACCGCGGCTGACCAACTCATCAACGTCGCGATGCGCCGTCATCAGACTGATGCCGAAACGTTCGGTCAGATCCTCGATCCGCATAGACCCTTCGGTCATCACAGTTTCGGCAATTTTCTGGCGGCGAACCAGCTGGCGCGCGTGCCGACTGTCGTTCGGCACCTGCTCCGTCATCAGGTTCTCAATGCTTGCTTTGTTGCTCACTGTCATGCTTACCGCCGCTTCATGCACAGATGGGACGCGGATATGAATCCCGCGCCCCGTTTGCGTGAGGACTTACTGTTCCAGAACGAAGGGCGACGTGTACTTGTCGACATTGTCCTTGGTGATCAGGATGCAATCGAAGAGCTGCTTTTCCTGATCTACACCGGTCTTGCCGGTCTTGATGAAGTTGTCGGCCTGCTTGACGGCAGCTTCCGAGAAGACTGCAACCGGTTGAAGCACGGTGTACTGAAGCTCGCCAGCCTTGATCGCTGCAACAGCGTCCGGCGAACCGTCGAAACCGCCAACCTTGACCTGATCCAGCTTGCCGGCCTTCTTCAGAGCAGCGATGGCGCCAAGTGCCATTTCGTCGTTACCGGAGATAACGCCGATAATGTCCGGATTGGCCTGAAGCAGAGCCTGCATCTTGTCGTGGCCCTGGGTGCGATCCCAATTGGCGACGTCCTTACCAGCTTTCACCAGATCCGGGTACTGCGAGAGAACGGTTTCATAGCCGTTCGAACGGGTGGCGGCATTATTGTCGGACGGAGCGCCGAACAACTCGACATACTTGCCTTCCTCACCTACGCTTTCAACCCACTGCGTTGCACCAAGCGCGGCACCCTGCGCATTGTTGGAAACGAGCTGCGCCTTGGCCAGACCTTCCTGATTGATCTCGGCATTCACGAGGAAAACCGGGATATTGGCGGCGATTGCACGCTTGACCGCACCAACCGAACCGTCAGCATTGGCCGGATCGAGAATGATGGCCACCGACTTGTTGGTGATGGCAGTGTCGATCAGGTTGCTTTCGGTGTTGGTGTCGCCTTTGTGACCGCCGACAACGGCCGAATAGCCGAGGCTTTCAGCGGTTTTCTTGGCAATTTCACCTTCCGTATACCAGTACGGGTTGGACGGATCGTTGACGATAATCGTCATCAGACCTTCAGCCCATGCCGAGCTGGCGATGAGCGGCAATGCCGCCGCCGCGGCGAACAGGACGCGCATACCCTTCTTAAACATGACTCACTCCCTTGAAGATTCTCGTTTGCATTGTGCCGGTTCCCCGGCGGTACCATTCCAGTTGGCGAGGATTCCAGATTGATCGCCGTCTTGGAAAGTTTTCACTACGCTCCAAATATCCGGCCCCGCCCGGAACGGTGGGCGGAGCCGTAACTCACTAACGCCGGGCGTATTGAATGCTGTTGAGCAGAACTGCGAGCACGATGACCGCGCCGGTAAACACAGTCTGCCAATAGGACGACACGCCAATGATCACGAGGCCGTCGGAAAGGAAACCAATCACGAAGGCGCCGAGGAGCGTGCCCTGAATAGTACCGCGCCCCCCAGTGAGCGCCGCGCCACCAATGACAACTGCGGCAATCGCGGTCAGTTCATAGGTGGTGCCAGCCGTCGGGCCTGCCGATGTCAGCTGCGAAGAGAGAACCAGGCCAGCGATTGCAGCGCAGATGCCCGAAATCACATAGACCGAAACCTTGACGCGCTTGACCGGAACGCCCGACAGTTCGGCTGCACGCTCATTGCCGCCCGAAGCATAGAGCCAGCGACCGAAGGCGGTACGGTTCAGGATAATCGCGAAGACGATAGCCAGAACGGCCATGACCAGCACGCCGATCGGCACGCCGAAAAGTCTGTTGAAACCAAGCCAGTCAAAACCGGTATTGCCCAGTTCCGGACGTCCACCCAGATTGTTGTATGTCAGACCGTTGGTCATCAGAAGCGCCACGCCGCGCGCGCAGTAAAGAACGCCAAGCGTTGCCACAAAAGCTGGAACGCGCAGATAGGCGATCAACACGCCATTGACCGCTCCGACTAAGGCACCCAGCGCACAAGTGAGAAGCACCACGGCCCAGACCGGAAAGTACAGGATGATACCGAATTGCTGGAGCGTCACGCCCTGCATCAGGAAGCCTGCGACCACACCTGCAAGGCCCAAAGTCGAGCCGACCGAAAGGTCGATGCCGCCATTGAGAATGACCAGCAGCATGCCGATTGCCAGCAGACCGAAAATGGCTACGTGCGACGACATGATCAGGAAGTTATCGACGGTGAAATAATACGGCGAAAGGAACGAGAACACCGCGATGATCGCGATCAGCGCAAAAAATGCACGACCTTCGAGCAGCAGATGCACGATGCTGGTTTTCCGCTTTGCCCCGTTTGGGGCCGCTGTTTCTTTATTGGTGCTCGTGACTGACATTCTATCAGTGCTCCATAACTATTCTAGTGACCGACCATGGCTTCGCCCGAGGCGGCCATGATCTTCTCCTTGGACACGTCCGATCCGAATTCGGCCGAGATGCGTCCACGGTGCATGACGATGATACGATGGGCGATGCTGAGGCACTCGCCGACTTCCGAAGTCGTATAGACGACCGCAAGCCCCTGCTTGGCCTTCTCGGCCAGAAGTTTGAATACTTCCGCCTTCGCGCCGATGTCGATGCCGCGGCTCGGTTCGTCCAGCAGGATGACATCCGGTTCGGTTGCCAGCATCTTGCCGATTACGACCTTCTGCTGGTTGCCGCCCGAAAGCGACCCGATTGCCGCTTCGCCGCCATCCGTCTTGATGTGAACGTTCCTGATCGACTGATCGACGATCTGCTTTTCGCGCTTGCGCGACGTGAACAGACCTTTCGTCAGTTCAGCAATGCTGGCGAGCGCGAGGTTCTTGCCAACCGTCATCGTCTGGACAAGACCGTCGCGCTGGCGGTCTTCCGGGACGAGAACGAGACCCTTATCGATACGCTGCGCGATACTAAGGCCCGAAATGTCTTCGCCTCGCAGCAAAACACGCCCTGAACTCGCCTTCAGCCTGCCGGCCACGGTTTCAAGCAATTCGGTGCGGCCCGCACCCATGAGACCGTAAATGCAGACGACTTCGCCGGCGCGCACATCGAGCGACATGCGATCAACAAGCGAGAACGCGGCGCCCGCCGGATCGGGAACGGTGAGATTTTCGACCGATAGGGCGACATCACCCCATTCGTGACCGGTGGGCGGCGATCCAAGATCGAAATTCTCGCCGACCATATTGCGCACGATCCATTCCAGATCGATATTCGCGCGCGGCGCATAGGCTGTCATCGTGCCGTCGCGAAGTACCACGGCATGATCGGTGATCTGCAAGGCTTCTTCGAGGTGATGCGAGATATAAACGATCGCGACGCCACGCGATGTCAGATCGCGTATCACCTTGAACAGCACTTCCACCTCCGATGCGCTGAGCGCCGAAGTCGGTTCGTCCATGATGAGAATGCGCGAATTGACCGAAAGCGAACGGGCGATTTCAACGATCTGCTGCTGGCCGAGACGCAATTCCTCAACAGGTGTCAGCGGATCGATGTCCTCTTCCAGCTCCTTCATGAGTTCGCGCGTCAGGCGCTCTTCCTCGGCGAAGTCAACACCCGTCGGGGTGCGGATTTCGCGTCCCATGAAGATATTGTCGCGCACATTCATATTTGGCGCGAGGCTCAGCTCCTGATGGATGATCGAAATGCCGCGATCACGCGCTTCTGTCGAGGAGTTGAAAGTCACCGGCTCGCCATCAAGCAAGATTGTGCCCGATGTCGGCTGAATGACGCCAGACAACACTTTCATCAGCGTTGACTTGCCCGCGCCGTTTTCGCCGAAAAGCGTGGTGACCTGACCGCGGCGAATCTCGAAGTTCACGCCTTTGAGCGCATGTATTCTGCCATAGGACTTGGCCACGTTTTGCGCGGCCAAAACGACTTCGCCGTTCTTGCCTGTTATTTTCGGAGCCGAACTCATTTGACTTCGAGCCTCACCGGCGTCACCAGCCAGTTTTTCGGATTGACGACCTTGAACACGCCGGTCACGGAAACGGTTTTGCCGACCAGATTGTCCACATCGACACCCTGGAGCACTTGCTTCTTCATTTCGTTGTTTAAGGCAGAACCGGCATTCTGATATTCAATCTGGTTCTTGAACTGACCGAACTCGATCGTGCCGGTCGCATCGCGCAGATCAGTGCCGTTTACAGCTGGTCCCGTCTGTACACGGATCGCCATGCCTTCCGGCAGTCCATCAACCTTGATGATATTATAGTTCGACTTGCGCCCTTCGACGATTCCCGTAAATTTCACGGGAATGACCGGATTGACATCGCCCACGCCGTATTTCTTGCCAGCTGCGACCTTGTCGGCGGCAAGTGCGGTCCCGACTTCGACGGCATCCACGGCGCGTTCTTCAACACTGGACTTGACCTTCGGAAACTCGGTCGCACCATAGGCTTCGGGCGAAAAAACCTGCTGACGCACATCGGCATCCGAACCGATCCTGACGACCTTGGTATCGACACCAATCGCACCGATAACCACCACAGCCGCAAGCACACTCCAGAGAAGTGTGCGGTTCAGCTTGGGGTTCACTCGTGAAACTTGATTAGTTTGAGCACTCATTATCAAACGCCTTCAGCAATTCTGCCGGATTGTCGTTATGGAAACGGATTACGCGGAGGGTTTTAAACCGCCTGCCGGTTTCGCACTGAATTCGGGATAGGCAAAAGCCTCCGCGTGAGCGGTGCGAAATGCAACGGACAAGGGCATGATATTCCTCCACATGTATTCCAGAGCCCCGCTCCTCTGCGCATACTGGAAACCGAAGCGCCGCACTCAAATCTTATGATAGCGGCATGTTATTAACTACAGCAATGATGTTATAATCCTCGATAAGTGTCAATCCGATGTTTTCGATACAGTCGTGGATTAGCACCTCGTCGGAGTAAACCCCGATTATTCATTAGGGAAATTCCCTATGAGAAGCGGTTTTTTGTGAAGCTAACGTCACTATTTCCATACATATCGAGAAATAGGAGTAACGAACAAATTAAACAATAAATACAGTATCTTCTGTAAATTTTCTACCGCATTCTCAATTGACTTTCCACGCAATTTCTCTCCAAAACCCCACCTATCATCGTAGGGAATTCCACCTACCTCACCTTTTTGGTGAAAAAAAATTCGTGCAACAGAAAATTTTACAGACATCGCGATAGCGTTATGTTATCTCCTGCGTAAGCTATTGCCCGTTTTCATTTAAAACAGGGCTGCGAGCGACATATTTCAGTCGCGGGAGGAATCCAGATGTTCATGAAAGCTAGTATCCGTCATGCGTGATAAGGGTGACCTCATCATCGGGATCGACGCTGGCACATCCGTTGTCAAGGCGGTTGCGTTCGATCTCAATGGCCATCAACTCGAAGCAGCAGCCGTTCGCAACACATACGAAACCGGCGAACATGGCGCTGTCACCCAATCGCTTTCCCAGACCTGGGAAGATTGTGCGAACGCACTGCGCGATCTTGGCAATAAAGTGCCGGGACTTGCCGAGCGCACGGCAGCCGTAGCGGTTACCGGCCAGGGCGACGGTACCTGGCTGGTGGGCAAGGATAACAAGCCCGTCGGTGATGCATGGATATGGCTTGACGCCCGAGCGGCGGAAACCGTCACACGGCTTGCTGCCGAACCGATGAATCGCGCACGTTTTGAGGCGACCGGCACCGGACTCAATACCTGCCAGCAGGGTTCGCAGATGGCGCATATGGACAGATTTGCGCCGGAACTTCTCGACAATGCCGAAGTCGCGCTTCATTGTAAGGATTGGCTGTACCTCAATCTCACTGGCGTCCGCGCCACAGACCCTTCGGAAGCAAGTTTTACCTTCGGCAATTTCCGCAATCGCCAGTATGACGATGTGGTCATCGGAGCGCTCGGCCTGCAAAAGCGCCGCAGACTCTTGCCCGAAATCATCGACGGCACAGAGGTCCAGCATCCTCTATCGCCCGAAGCGGCGGCTGCAACCGGCCTCAAGGCCGGAACGCCGGTGAGCCTCGGCTATGTGGACATGGCCATGACGGCACTCGGCGCCGGCGTGCGTGGCGGCACGGCAGGTGCCGGATGTTCGACCATCGGCTCGACGGGCGTGCATATGCGCGCCAAGCCCGTGGCGGATATTCACCTGAATAAGGATGGCACGGGCTACGTCATCGCGCTGCCCATTCCCGGCATCGTTACGCAGGTCCAGACCAATATGGGCGCGACGATCAATATCGACTGGATATTGCAGGTCGCTGCCGATCTTATATCGACGCCGGAGAAACCCGTTTCCCTGAGCGATCTCATACCCCGCCTCGATGACTGGTTCAATGCCAGCCGCCCCGGCACGATCCTCTATCATCCTTATATTTCGGAAGCAGGCGAGCGCGGCCCCTTCGTCAATGCCTATGCACGCGCAGGCTTCGCCGGACTTTCCAGCCGCGATCGGTTCCCGGAACTGGTGCGTTCGGTCGTCGAAGGCCTCGGTATGGCGACGCGCGATTGTTATGCGGCCATGGGTGAAATGCCTGCTGAATTGCGCATCACCGGTGGTGCGGCGCGCTCGAAGGCCCTGCGCAGCACGCTTGCAGCCGCCGTCAATGCGCCGGTGCGTGTTTCGGCCCGCGAAGAGGCTGGGGCGGCAGGTGCTGCCATGATGGCCGCTGTCGCCATCGGTACTTATCCGGGCATGGATGACTGCATCGCCGAATGGGTCGAGCCATTGCTCGGCACCGGCGAAGCGCCGGATGAAGCGCGCGCAAAGCACTATGAAGAACTCTTCGTTGCCTATCGCGAAGCCCGGCTGGCGCTGACGCCGATCTGGGACAAGTTAGCCCGCATATAGACTATGGGATGCGATTGCATCCGAAGGAGCATGAAATGGCTGAACCGGAAACCTGCGATCTGTTTGTAATTGGCGGCGGCATTAACGGCGCAGGCGTGGCCCGCGATGCAGCTGGACGCGGTCTCAAGGTCGTGATGGCCGAAAAGGACGATCTGGCGCAAGGTACTTCGTCTCGTTCCGGCAAGCTGGTGCATGGCGGGCTACGCTATCTCGAATATTACGAATTTCGCCTGGTGCGCGAGGCGCTGATCGAGCGCGAGGTGCTTCTGAACGCCGCCCCGCACATCATCTGGCCGATGCGTTTCGTTCTGCCGCACAGCCCGCAGGATCGCCCGGCCTGGCTGGTGCGGCTTGGTCTGTTTCTCTACGACCATCTTGGCGGTCGCAAGAAATTGCCCGGAACCCGAACGCTTGATCTCAAGCGCGACCCGGAAGGCACCCCGATCCTCGACCAGTACACACGAGGCTTCGAATATTCTGACTGCTGGGTGGACGACGCCCGCCTCGTGGCCCTCAATGCGGTCGGCGCGGCCGAAAAGGGCGCGACGATCCTGACCCGCACGCCCGTCGTCTCCGCGCGTCGTGAAAAAATGGGCGAAAAAGGCAGCTGGATCGTGGAAACCAAGAACCGCGATACGGGCGAAACCAGCACGTTCCGCGCACGCTGCATCGTTAATTGCGCCGGACCATGGGTCACGGATGTCATCACCAATGTGGCCGGATCGAACTCGTCGCGCAATGTGCGTCTCGTCAAGGGCAGCCATATCATCGTGCCCAAGTTCTGGTCGGGATCGAACGCCTATCTCGTCCAGAACCACGACAAGCGTGTGATCTTCATCAACCCCTATGAAGGCGACAAGGCACTGATCGGCACCACCGACATTGCCTATGAGGGACGCGCCGAAGACGTGACGGCAGATGAAAAGGAAATCGAATATCTGCTGACCGCCGTGAACCGCTATTTCAAGGAAAAACTGCGCCGCGAAGACGTGCTGCATTCCTTCTCCGGCGTGCGTCCGCTGTTCGATGACGGTAAGGGCAACCCTTCAGCCGTGACCCGTGATTACGTTTTCGACCTCGACGAAACCAGCGATGCGCCGCTGCTCAATGTCTTCGGCGGCAAGATTACCACGTTCCGCGAATTGGCGGAGCGCGGCATGCATCGCCTGAAACATATCTTCCCGAAGATGGGTGATGACTGGACGCATGGCGCACCGCTTCCAGGCGGGGAAATCCCCAATGCCGATTACGAAACCTTCGCCAATGCCTTGCGCGACACCTATCCGTGGATGCCGCGCACGCTCGTCCACCATTATGGCCGCCTCTATGGCGCAAGGACGAAAGATGTAGTCGGCGCAGCGCAACACCTCGAAGAGCTGGGCCTTCATTTCGGCGGCAATTTCTACGAAGCCGAAGTGCGCCATCTGGTGGCGAAGGAATGGGCGAAAACGGCAGAAGACATTCTCTATCGCCGTACCAAACATTATTTGCACCTGACCGAAGCCGAGCGCACTGCCTTTGCACAATGGTTCGAGACAAACAAGATTTCTGCCTGAGGACGACATGGCTCTGACACTTTCGCTCAACACCAATCCGCTGGTCAACCGCTTTGCAGAGCCGGGCGATCTGATCGAAACCGTTGCGCGCGATCTGCGCCTGCGCGATCTTCAGCTCACGCATGAGTTCATCAATCCCAGTTGGCAGGCTTCGACCATTCGCCGCCTCACCCGCGACATGGACAAGGCCTTGCAGCGCACTGGCGTTCGCGTGACCTCCGGCATGACCGGCCCCTATGGCCGTCTGAACCATTTCGGCCATCCCGACGCCGATGTGCGCCGCTACTATATCGACTGGTTCAAGAGTTTTGCCGACATTATCGGCGATCTTGGCGGCAAGTCGGTGGGTACGCAGTTTGCGATCTTCACCTATAAGGATTTTGACGATCCCGTGCGCCGGGAAGAACTCATCAAGATCGCCATTGAATGCTGGGCAGAAGTGGCGGAACATGCCGCAGGCGCGGGTCTTGAATATGTCTTCTGGGAACCGATGAGCATCGGGCGCGAATTCGGCGAGACCATCGCGGAATGCATACGGCTTCAGGATCGCCTGACCGCCGCCAATATGGCCATTCCCATGTGGATGATGGCCGATATCGACCATGGCGACGTCACTTCATCCAATCCGGATGATTTCGACCCCTATGCATGGGCGCGCGCCGTGCCGAAAGTCTCGCCGATCATCCATATCAAACAAAGCCTGATGGACAAAGGTGGGCATCGCCCGTTCACGGCGGAGTTCAATGCCAAGGGCCGCATCCAGCCGGAACCGCTTCTGAAGGCCCTCGCCGAAGGTGGCGCACGGGACAATGAGATCTGCCTTGAGCTTTCGTTCAAAGAACGCGAACCGAACGACCGCGAAGTCATTCCCCATATTGCCGAAAGTGTGGCTTTCTGGGCTCCGTACATTGACACTGGCGTCAAGGACTTGAAAATATAGGCAAAATTTAGAAACCGGACCGCTTTCAAAAATGGCAGATGCTGACGATTCTCTGGCACTTCGCGCCGCCTGGCTCCATTTTGTGGCGGGTATGACCCAATCCGCCGTCGCAAAACGCCTTGGCCTGCCATCGGTGAAGGCGCATCGTCTCATCGCCAAGGCCGTTGCTGACGGTGCTGTCAAAGTCACCATCGACGGCGACATTACAGAATGCATCGACCTCGAAAACCGTCTCGCCGACATGTATGGTCTCGACTATTGCGAAGTCGCGCCGGATATCGGCGAGGAGGGCCTGCCGCTCACCGCGCTCGGCCATGCGGGCGCAAATTTTCTGCGCCGGGAAATCGAACATGGCGACCATGAAGTCATCGGCATCGGCCATGGCCGCACGCTGTCGGCGGCTGTAAACTACATGCCACGCGTTGCGGCGAGCGATCTCCGCTTTGTCTCGCTGCTTGGCGGCCTGACACGCAATTTCGCTGCCAATCCGCACGATGTGATGCACCGTATCGCCGAAAAGACCGGCATGCCCGCCTATGTGATGCCGGTTCCCTTCTTCGCCAATACGGCGGAGGACCGCGAAGTGCTGCTAGCCCAACGCGGCGTTACTACGGTTTTCGAGATGGGTTGCCAGGCGGAGCTAAAAATCGTCGGCATAGGCACGGTGGATGCGCAGGCACAGCTCGTCACATCCGGCATGATAGAACTTGGCGAAGTCGAGGAAATTGCGCATCTGGGAGGTGTCGGCGAAATGCTCGGACATTTCTTCGACACAAACGGCAAACGCCTTGAAACCGCCCTCACCGCCCGAACCATAGCCGCCTCGGTGGAAAACGCAGATATGAGCCGCATCGTTGGCCTTGCAGGCGGTCTTTCCAAAGCCGAAGCCATTCGCGCCGTGCTGAAAAGCGGTCGGCTCTACGGCCTGATCACCGACGAGCGCACCGCGAAAGCGCTTGTTGAATAGTCAGGCAAAAATCACAAAATAACATTTCTATGTGGATTTTTGTGATTTTGTGATTTACGCTCATGCGATAAATTTTCCGCAAGCAGGATCGGAAACAGCGTGAAACGCGACGATAGACGACAGGCGATCATAAACCTGCTGATTGAAAATCAGGCCGTCGATCTCGACGACCTGGCGGAGCGATTTGCGGTTTCCAAGATGACGATCCATCGTGACCTGGACAAGCTTGAGCAAACCGGCGTGCTGCGCAAGGTGCGCGGCGGTGCGACGATCGACGCAGGCACCCAGTTTGAAAGTGATTTTCGTTTTCGCGAGCAGCAGGACAGCGAAGCCAAGCAGAAAATGGCGCGTGCAGCACTTGAACTCGTCGAGCCCGGCATGACCGTGATGATCAATGACGGCTCCATGGCGGCGGTTCTGGGTGGCTTGCTTCTTGAAAAGCGCCCGCTCACCGTCATCACCAACAATGCCGTCATCATCGATATTCTGAAGAGCGAAAGCGGCATCAACCTCATAGCTCTTGGCGGTGTTTTCTCCGCAAAGTTCAATGCGTTTTTCGGGATACTGACGGAGGAGGCGCTATCGCACCTGAGTGCCGATATAGCATTTGTTTCCTCTCCCGCCGTCAGCGGCAGACGTGTCTATCACATGGACGAAAACGTGGTCCGCACCAAGCGTGCCATGACCTCGTCAGCAGCCCGCACCTGCTTGCTGGTCAACCATCAGCGCTTCGGACGCCCGGCACTGCATGTGATGGCAGACCTTGGCGATTTCGATGCGATCATCACCGATTCATCCCCCGGCACATCGGTTCTTGCTGAGCTTGAACAGGCCGGGATCAAACTGACAATAGCAGACGATTGAGCATTTCTGAAAAATGCGCGGAAACGAAGAGAAAGAAAATTTGAGCATGACCAAATTCTGGATTGGCACAAGCTGGAAGATGAACAAGACGCTGGCCGAAGCCCGCGTTTTCGCAGAGGCGCTGAAAACCGCCGACGCAAGCCGTTCGCCCGACATTCAGCGTTTCGTCATTCCTCCCTTCACCGCCGTACGTGAAGTCAAGGAAATACTCTCCGATACCTCCGTCAAGGTCGGTGCGCAGAACATGCACTGGGCCGATCAGGGTGCATGGACCGGCGAGATCTCGCCAGTGATGCTGAAGGATTGCAATCTCGACATCGTGGAACTGGGCCACTCGGAACGCCGCGAACATTTTGGTGAAACCAACGAAACGGTTGGCCTCAAAGTCGAGGCTGCGGTGCGCCATGGTCTGACCCCGCTCATCTGCATCGGCGAAACGCTGGAAGACCGCGAAAGCGGACGCGCGGCTGAAGTGCTTGAAGAGGAAGTGCGCGGTGCGCTCTCCAAACTCTCCGATGAGCAGAAGAAGGCCGAAATCCTGTTTGCCTATGAGCCGGTCTGGGCCATTGGCGAAAACGGCATACCGGCATCGGCAGACTACGCCGATGCACGCCAAGCGGAAATCATTGCAGTTGCAGAAAGCGTGCTCGGACGTCGCGTGCCTTGCCTCTATGGCGGCTCGGTCAATCCGGGCAATTGCGAAGAGCTGATCGCCTGCCTGCATATCGACGGACTTTTCATTGGCCGCTCGGCATGGAACATTGAGGGCTATCTCGACATTCTGGCCAGGTGCGCCGCAAAAATCGCATCAAATTAAGGAGTAGCAACATGAAAATAGCAGTAGCAGGCGACAGCGCTGGCGAAGGTCTGGCCAAAGTTCTCGCCGATCATCTCAAGGACCGTTTCGAAGTGTCCGAAATCTCGCGCACCGATGCAGGCGCAGATGCATTCTACGCTAATCTTTCCGATCGGGTGGCCTCCGCCGTTCTCGACGGCACCTATGACCGCGCCATTCTGGTCTGCGGCACGGGCATCGGCGTATGCATCGCCGCCAACAAGGTTCCGGGCATCCGCGCAGCCCTGACGCACGACACCTACTCGGCGGAACGTGCAGCACTTTCCAACAACGCCCAGATCATCACCATGGGCGCCCGCGTGATCGGTTCGGAAGTGGCGAAGACCATTGCCGACGCTTTCCTCACCCAGACATTCGATGAAAAGGGTCGCTCCGCTGGCAATGTCAATGCGATTAATGAAGTTGATGCCAAGTACAACGCCCGTTGATCTTCAGCGTGTGGATCAAAAAAGCGGAGGGGAAACCCTCCGCTTTTTTGTGATGTCAGCAACAATCAGCTGAACTTCGGGTCCAGCGAACCGTCACGATAGCGCTTCGCCATCTCGGAAAGCGGGATCGGACGGATGGATGCGGCATGACCGGCGGTGCCGAACTGCTCGAAACGTTCCTTGCAGAGTTTGGTCATCGCAGCCATTGCAGGCTTCAGATATTTGCGCGGGTCGAACTCGCTCGGGTCTTCCTGCAGAACGCGGCGAATCTGGCCGGTCAGTGCCATACGGTTGTCCGTGTCGATGTTGATCTTGCGCACGCCGTTCTTGATGCCACGCTGGATTTCCTCGACCGGAACCCCCCAGGTCGGCTTCATAGCACCGCCATATTTGTTGATGATTTCCTGAAGCTCTTCCGGCACCGAAGACGAACCATGCATGACCAGATGCGTGTTCGGCAGCTTGCGATGGATTTCCTCGATCACATGCATGGCCAGCACGGAACCGTCCGGCTTGCGACTGAACTTGTAAGCCCCATGCGAGGTGCCCATGGCGATTGCCAGTGCGTCAACCTTGGTTTCGCGCACAAACTTCACCGCTTCATCCGGGTCGGTCAGAAGCTGTTCCTGCGAAAGCTTGCCTTCCGCGCCGTGACCGTCTTCCGCATCGCCCATGCCGGTTTCGAGCGACCCCAGAACGCCGAGTTCGCCTTCCACCGAAATACCGCCCAGATGCGCCATCTCGCTAACCTGCCGCGTGACGGAGACGTTATAATCCCAGTCGGCGGGGGTTTTGCCGTCAGCCTTAAGCGAGCCGTCCATCATGACGGAGGTAAAACCCGACTGAATGGCGGTCATGCAGGTACCTGCTTCATTGCCATGGTCAAGATGCACACAGACTGGAACATGCGGATAGATTTCCGTCACCGCGTCCATCATGTGACGCAGCATGATGTCGTTGGCATAGGCGCGCGCGCCACGCGATGCCTGCAGGATCACCGGCGCATCGACGGCATCCGCGGCTTCCATGATGGCCAGCGCCTGTTCCATATTGTTGATATTGAAGGCGGGTACGCCATAGCCTTTTTCGGCAGCGTGATCGAGCAACTGCCGCAGCGTGATGCGCGCCATTTCATTCTCCTCTAAAAATCAAATGCGCTTTTGCGCGCAATAGTCACCGACAATGTCAACTTCTTCGGACACACCGAAGACCAATCCACAGCGCTCATGATAAGTCTGAGGCTTGATGTCAAGAACGGGCATGAAGCCATCCGTAGCTTTGCCGCCCGCCTCTCGACAGAGGAAAGCTATCGGATTCGCCTCATAGACAAGCCGCAAGCGGCCCTTCTCATAACCGGAGCGGCGATCGTTAACGTAGAAGAAAAGCCCGCCGCGCTGAAGAATACGATGGAGATCGCCAACGGCAGCACCAAGCCAGCGCATGTTGAAGTTGCGCCCGCGCGGGCCATCCTTGCCGAGAAATGCGTCATTGACATAAGCCTGCATCCCCGCGGATAGATGCCGTTGTACGGAAGCATTGAACGCCAGATCGGATGTGCGTTCCGGCAGTTTCACATTCCTGCGCGTGATATGGAACACACCGCTTTGCGGATCGAATGTCGCGAAAATCACGCCATCGCCGACGGAAAAGCCGAGGTCGACCGAATTTCCATAGGAGACATAACCGGCAGCGATCTGGCGATTGCCGGGGCGCAGGAACGGCTCGTCGCTATCAGCTGGTACAATCGAGAAAATGGTGCCGAGCGGCGCGCCAAGACCCACATTGCCGGAGCCGTCAAGCGGATCGATGGCGACCGCAATCAGGCCTCCGGCCCGTCCTGCAACCGGCGCATCCGCCTCTTCGGAAAGAATGGAGGCTGCACCTGCCGCGATCAGTAGATCGACGAACAGGTTGTGCGACCCGACATCGATGCTTTTCTGCTGGTCCTGATCGCTGTTGACGCCGACGAGCTTACCCGGATCCCCGGGGAGCGAACCGCGCGCGATGCGAGCGGCAAGCTTGCCCGCGCCGTCGAGAATAGCCTTGATTGCATCGACTGTCGCAAGGCGCAGATCATCCTGACCGGCCCAGCCGTCGAGATAATCCCCGACGGCCCGCGCTTCTACCTGTTGACTATCGCCAGCGAGAACCAGCGGTGCGAAATTACCGGTCATTATTATTCGCCCTGCGCCAGGAGAAAGCCGGCCCGCGCCACAATGGCTTCTACCGTGATGCCGAATTTTTCATAAAGCACTTCGGCAGGCGCGGACGCACCAAAGCCGTCCATGCCGATCACGTCATCTTCGCTGTCCACATAACGCGTCCAGCCGAACTTTCCGGCTGCTTCCACGGCGATACGCGGCGCTGTTCCGAGAACACTCTGGCGATATTCCTTCGATTGCTTTTCAAACAAATCCCAGCTCGGCATCGAGACGACCGCCGCCGCAACTCCCTCTTCGGCAAGCTTCTCAGCCGCCTGGACAGCCAGCGACACTTCCGTACCCGTTGCAAGCAACGTGACCTGACGCTCGCTTGCGGCTTCACGCAGCACATAGGCCCCACGGGCTGAAAGATTTTCGCCGTTTTCGGTGCGCAGTTGCGGAACGTTCTGGCGTGACAGGGCCAGAGCCGAAGGCGTATGCGGGTCGGAAACGGCGATCGCCCAGCATTCCAGCGTTTCGATCGTATCCGCCGGGCGGAAAACATGCAGGTTCGGCATGGCGCGCAGGCTGGCCAGATGCTCAACCGGCTGGTGTGTCGGACCGTCTTCGCCGAGGCCGATCGAGTCGTGAGTCAGCACATGGATGACACGAACCCCCATCAGCGCGGAAAGACGGATAGCATTGCGCGCATAGTCGGAGAAGACCATGAAGGTGCCGCCATAGGGGATGAAACCACCGTGAACGGCAAGGCCATTCATGGCAGCGCCCATCGCAAATTCGCGGACACCGTAACTTACGTAGCGGCCGCTCTTTTCCGGCGTGAAATCGCTATCGACTGCCGGAACGCGGGTAAGATTGGAGCCGGTAAGGTCCGCCGAACCGCCGATCATTTCCGGGAGGATCGCCGTCAGGCTTTCAAGCGCGATCTGGCTTGCCTTGCGGGTCGCGACGTTCTGCGGCTTGTCGAGCAGGCGTTGCTTCGCTTCGGCGACGGCCTTTTCGAACCCTTCCGGCAGAGAGCCGGCGATGCGGCGGCCGAACTCTGCACGGTCCGCTTCGGGCAATGCGTCAACGCGCTTCTGCCATGCTTCACGCTCCGCAACACCGCGCGAACCGGCTTCACGCCAGGCATTCAACAAGGGTACAGGAATTTCAAAAGCCTCAGAAGTCCAGCCGAGCGATGCCTTGGTGGCGGCATTTTCGGCAGCACCCAGCGGGGCACCGTGCACGCCGCTCGTGCCCGCACGGTTCGGAGAACCGTAACCGATAACCGTCTTCATGGCGATCAGCGTCGGGCGATCCGTCTGTGTCTTGGCGCGTGTCAGCGCCACATCGATTGCGTGATGGTCGTGACCATCAACCGTTTCCACGTGCCAGCCGCAAGCCTTGAACTTGGCAGGAATATCGTCGGTGAAGGCGATTTCCGTGCTGCCGTCAATCGTAATGCCGTTATCGTCATAAAGCACAATCAGCTTGCCAAGGCGCAGGTGTCCGGCAAGCGAGATCGCCTCCTGTCCGACACCTTCCATCAAGCAGCCATCGCCGCAGAAGACATAAGTATGGTGATCGACAACGTCCTTGCCGAACTGATCGGCCAGAGCGCGCTCGGCGATCGCCATGCCGACCGAACTGGCCAGCCCCTGCCCCAGAGGTCCGGTGGTCAGTTCCACGCCCGGCGTGTGGCCGTATTCAGGATGACCGGCGGTCTTCGAACCCCACTGACGGAAATTTTTCAGTTCTTCAAGGGTCACATCCTTGTAGCCCGCCAGATAAAGCGCGCTGTAAAGCAGCATCGAACCATGACCGTTTGAAAGCACAAAACGATCTCGGTCCGGCCACGCAGGATTTGCGGCATCGAATTTGAGATGCTTCGAGAACAGAACGGCAGCGGCGTCGGCCATGCCGAGCGGCATTCCGGGGTGGCCGGAATTGGCGGCATCCACGGCATCGATGGAAAGCGCGCGGATACAATTGGCCAGTTGCAGCATATCGGATACAGGTGGAGCGAAATTCATTGGCGGCAACCTCCTTGCCAATGTTTTAAGATGCTGCTCACTACCATTGATCCGATTTCATCACAACAATTATACAACATAATCACACAATCTATGTGATCGTGTTGCAAGTCATGATAAATCAGCTATCCGGGATAACGAGACTCCAAAAAGGCAAAACTCTTCATCAGCACGGACAGGGTATGCCGGCGCAAAATTCCTCAATCAAGGGTGCGCCGGAAACGCAACAGTGCCATGGCGGCGAAGAGAACGACAAAGAACACCAGCCAGGTTATTTCAGTGGCGATGTCTTGCAAATGAGCGCCCTTCAGCATCACCGCACGCACGATACGCAGGAAGTGCGTGAGAGGGAATATCTCACCCAGGGCCTGCGCCCAGCCGGGCATGCCGCGAAACGGAAACATGAATCCTGAAAGCATCAGGGACGGCAGAAAAAAGAAGAAGGTAAGCTGCATGGCCTGCATTTGCGTGCGCGATGCGGTTGAAATCGTATAGCCGAGCAGCACGAGAGACAGGACAAAGATCAGCACACTTATCAAAAGCAATGCCAGCGAACCGACAAAGGGCACGCTGAAGAGCAGTTTCGCCGCAATCAGAACCACTGCCACCTGAACGGCCCCCACGACCAGATATGGCAAGACCTTGCCGAGCATGATTTCGGCGGGCGTTGCGGGCATGGCGAGCAGGTTTTCCATCGTCCCGCGTTCCGTCTCGCGCGTCAGCGCCATGGCAGTCATCATAACCATTGTCATCTGCAGAATGACACCCAGCAAACCGGGCACGATATTGTACTGCGACACGCCTTCCGGGTTGTAGCGGCGGTGAACGATCACCTCCAGCTGGCTGCGCGCCGCATCCTGCGCTTCGGCCTGCTTGCCCTGCTCCCGCAGCAACGCCTGACCTGCCACCGTACCGAGCGTCGAAATGGCCCCGCTTGCAACGGAAGGATCCGTTGCATCCGCCTCGATAAGAATTTGCGGCTTTTGGCCTGCGTCGACACGCCGGGCGAAATCAGACGGGATTGTCACCACGAAAGACACTGTGCCGTCGGTGATGAGAGCTTCAGCTTCCGCTGACGAATGCACGATATGGTCAAAGCGATAATAGCCCGTGGTTTCTAGTGCGGACACCATGGCGCGCGTATAACGGTCGTTGCTTAGCGCAACCAAGGCGCTTGGCAGGCTTTTGGGATCATTATTGATGGCAAAGCCGAACAGGAGCAATTGCATCAGCGGCACGATCAGCATCATTGCGAAGGTGATGCGATCACGCCGCATCTGTATGAATTCCTTCACCAGCATGGCCCCAAGGCGTGCAAAGGAGAACCATCCGTCCCTCATTGCATATTGTCCTTCGCGTTCGCCATGAACTGTATGAAAACATCCTCAAGGCTTGTTTCTCCCGCCTCCACCTTGATGCCTTCGTCGCCCTTTATCTTTTCCAGAGCGTCGACAAGTTTTGCCCGGTCGGAGCCTACGACATGCAGCGTCGCCCCGAACGGCGCCACCTGATCCACCCCCGGCATGCCTTCCAGCTTGCGCGCCACCTCGCCAAGTCGGCGACCAGAGACAACAAATGTCGTGAGACCGGCACGGTCGATCACCTCCTGCACTGTGCCGGTTGCCAACAGCTTGCCGTAGGAGATGTAACTGATACGGTGGCAGCGTTCCGCCTCGTCCATGTAATGGGTCGAAACCAGAACAGTCAGCCCTCCGTCGGCCAGCTTGTGGATCTCGTCCCAGAAGTCGCGCCGCGCCTTCGGGTCAACACCGGCGGTAGGCTCGTCGAGCAGCAGCAGTCTGGGCTTGTGCATGATGCAGGCGGCAAGCGCCAGCCGCTGTTTCCACCCGCCGGACAAAGTACCGGCCAGCTGATCACCGCGCGAAGCAAGCCCCAGTTCGTCCAGCGTGCGCGCCACATGCTCCTTCACCGGCGTTAGCCGATAGAGCCGGGCAACAAATTCGAGGTTTTCGGAAATTGTCAAATCTTCATAGAACGAGAAGCGCTGGGTCATGTAGCCGACCTCGCGCTTTATGCTGAGGCCCTGCGTCCGCAGGTCATAGCCCAGTACCTGCCCCTCGCCTTCGTCGGGCGTCAGCAAGCCGCACATCATGCGGATTGTAGTGGTTTTTCCAGAGCCGTTCGGCCCGAGAAAACCGACAATCTCACCTTCCGCAACCGACATGCTGACCTGATCGACAACCGTGGCCTTGTCGAAGCGTTTCACCAGTCCCTTTACGTCGATTGCATTCGGCATGGTTATCGTTCCCCGCCTATCGGGCATCCAGATCGACATCGACGATCTGGCCCGGCTGCAAGGGCGACGCTGAATCGACGGGATGCGCCTCGATGAGATAGACCAGCTTCTGGCGCGTATCGAGCGAGTAGATGACCGGCGGCGTGAATTCCGGATCGGGAGAAACATAACTCACCCTAGCCTTCAGATTTCCCGAACAACCGTCGCAGCGCACGGACAAAAGCGTGCCAACACTGACAGCGGAAAATTTCTCCTCCGGGATATAGAGCTTCAGTTTGACAGCACCATCGGGAAGCAACGTCAGCACCGGCGCGGACGGCCCGGCAATATCGCCCGGATTGCGGATAACATCCGTTATGCGCCCCGGCGCGGGCGCTTCCAGCGTTCTTTTGGAAAGCCGCCAGTGCGCCGTCTCCAATTGCGCTTCGGCACTTTTTACGGCGTTGAGCGCGGCCTTGATCTCCTCTGGACGGGCTGGAAGCCGTCCCACGGCGAGATTGGCTGTACTTTGGCCGATTGCCGCTTCCGCGACCTCCAGTTGGGTTGCCGCATCATCCAACTGGGCTTGCGTCATCACCCCCCGCTTGGTCAGATCACGCGTCCGCATAAGTGTACGCTGTGCATCGTCAGCCTGTGCCTTGGCAGAACGGACAGCCGCCTCCAGAACCGCGATTTCCTCCGGTCGCTTGCCGGTCTGCAAATCGGCCAGTTGCGCCTGCGCCTGTGCAAGCGCGGCTTCTGCCTGCGTCACGGCAATCCTGGCATCGATATCCTCGGTGATTGCGACCGATCGGCCCGCTTCGACATGGTCACCCCGTTTTACGTCGACCGAACGCACCTGCGCGACTTCCAACGGGGCAAGCTGCACGAACTCGCCTTCGACATAGCCAACCGCAAGCGGCTGCGCGCCGCAGGCGGCCAGCAATGACGATACGAATGGGATAATGCAAAGCAGGGTCATCGCGTCAAAGTTCCCTTTCCTGCCCATCCTTTGCTACAAACATAGCCGCAAGGTTTTGCCGGACAATAGTTGCAACCGCATGCGCCTGGTCTGATTCTATGGACGCCCATCCCATGCGGCGCCTCACCGCTTCCTGACCAATGCGAAAATAGACAACCTGCCCAATCAGGGTGAAAACGGTCAGTCTGGTCGTTTCGCTTTCAGCGGGTTCCCCGGTCGCCACCTCCCATATGGCGCACAATCGCCGGTGCATCGGTTCGAACACTCCGGTATAAATACGGTCCAGCGCCGCTGTCGGATGGCCAAGCTCCCGCAGGAGAAACTGAACAATCACCCCGGCTTCCGGTCGTGCTACAATAAAATGCACCATCCTCTCAAGCGCCGCACCAAGCTGAAGACGCGCTGCCTCGGGTGTTCCGGCGGGATGGCCAATCGCCTGAAAACTCCCCAAAGCCTGCATGGCGACCCCTTGTATGGTCTCGACGATGTAATCGGCCGCGCTGAGCCGCAGCCCCTCCTTGTTGCCGAAGTGATAAGCGATGGAGCCGATATTGGCCTTGGCAAGCGCAGCAATCTCTCGGGTAGAGGTGGCATCGAAGCCTTTGGAACCGAAGAGTTGCAAGGCGGCATGAATCAGCGCCATACGGGTCTGTTCGCCGGATATGGCCACTCGCGCTGCCTTGTCTTTTCGCTCATCCATCATCAGATTTAATCAATCGATTGATTAAATGTCAAGCCAACCTGTGGAGCGGCTGCTTTATAAGAAGCTTTGAACTGGAATGAACGGCGATGGACCGCAGGTCCGCAACGACATGGAAACAGACAGATGAAGCCCGGCCCGTTTAGAGCATTCCGGCAAAAGTGTGCAGAGATTCTCCGTAGGATAGCGCAACAAAGCAAAGGCTTGGAGCGTTTCCGACGATTCCGCTCAACCAGGAACCGTTCTAACCGAGGCTCCGGGAATGGAACGGTCGTTCATGCGGCCTGCCTTTGCGTCCCCGCCGACTTCGGCAGCGACCGGGCAACCGCGTTCAGGAGATCCGTTTGCGAAATAAGGCCGACGATCCTTCTGTCATCATCGACAATGATCACCGCATGAGTTCGTCCGTCGGTCAGGACCGGCAAAAGGCTCAAAGCCGGATCGTTTTTGAACGCCACCGACGCCGGCGCGATGCGGCTGGAAAAATCGTCACCCGGCTGAATGAGTTCGCGCAGCCCCACTACGCCGCGTAGACGTTCGTCCTGCCCCTTGACCGGAAGCGTGCGAATATTGTGGCGCAACAATAGGCTGCGCGCATGTCCCGCCGTTGCGTCCTCATCCACCGATACCACGTCACGCGACATAATATCGTTGCAGGTTATATCGCCATGCGAACGAATGGATGCGTGCAACTCCACCTGCCGCAACAGCCGACCGAGGTCGCTCCGATCAATATCGAAGCTCTCCTCAAGGGTCGCGAGAGCCAGGTCGATATCCTCGTCGCGAAAGCCCACCCTCACGCTGGCCGGGAGATCATTCGTCTTATGCATATTAACGGGCGCCGGTGCCGCGACATGCGGATAATTGCGTTTTGCAAGCTTGTGAAAAACCAGGCCCAGCCCAACCAGCAGACAGGAATTGAGCGCCACCGGCACAAACGGAAACAACAGGCCCCAGCTTGCCACCGCTGGACCTCCCAGCGCCGCCGTCAGGGCTGCGGCGCCGCCTGGTGGATGCAGGCTGCGCGTAAACGACATAGCGGCAATGGCCAATGCCACGGATAGACCGATCGCCACAGCGGGATCATGAACGAACTGCGCAACGAAAAGCCCAACCGCAGCGGAAATAGTATTTCCACCAATAATCGACCAGGGCTGGGCAAGCGGGCTTGTGGGTACCGCGAACAACAGCACCGCCGATGCTCCAATCGGGGCGACAATCAAAGGAAGATGAGCGCCCTGCCCCAGAAGATAACCGGACACAAATCCGGTAAAGGCGATGCCGATCAGCGCACCGGCGCAGGCAATCAGCCGCTCTTTCAGCGTTGCGCCCGCCAGCAACGGCTGGAACAGCCGGAAACGCGAGCCGCGTTCAGGCGGGGGATTGGATTTTATCGGGGCCGTCATCTGCGCTACATTCCGAAAAGAAGTTGTCCAGTCTGGAATGAGCAGCGCCGCAAATCGATCGTTCTGTGCCTGCCGGCAGCAGCAGCGATGTCATGAATTGGGGGAAGCGGCGTGATATCCCGGCGAACGAATTGGAACTGAGTATCGCTTCCTGACCAGATTCGAACAAGAAAGCCATTCATTCCATTACCGCAAAGCGGAAAAATTTGTTTCCTTTAAAGCGCATAGCGGAGATGGCTGTTTCAGGTTGGAACCAGCACCGCCCAAAATCTAATGCTAAATTGTAGTCCACAAGAGCTTTGCACATTTATTATGGATACGTATTCATAACACACAGCTTGCTTTACATGCAGAAATTTCAGTAATTTCTGAAAACTATATTTGTTTATTAAGGGGTTGCTTTTTGATCTTGCACCATTATTGTCGCCTCCACTTGGAGGAGGGAGCACCGCCCCAGCGCGCTTGATCGCTGCGGGGCGGTTTTCTTTTACGCGCTTTTTAAGCTATTCATAAATGCATATCTGCATTGCAACAGCGCCTCTTGCAAACGGCTATAACCCCACCTATTTAGTGGGTGTTCAGTTTTACTCCTCCTCCCAAAAACTGGACCTAAGCGCGACACTCCTCCTCCCAGTCGCGCTTTTCTGATCAGCCCGCTGCACCTCTCCTCCTCCCAGTGCAGCGGGCGTTCTTTTATCCAGCTGACGCTTTATTTCAGCCCGCAATCCTTTGTTGGTTTTCAATCTGCTAATAGACATTACCTTGGTAGTGCGCAGATTCTTCTGTGCGCCGCCTCGCGACCCCAAGCCCCCCGCCCAAACCGCGAGGCGGTACTTTTTTTTGTAGTCTCTTTCATGGATGTCTATGGTAAACGGGCTGGGTCAGGTCGGACCGTCTTTGCTGCATTTTCGGTTCTACAGTCCCACGCGGGTGCATATTCACCCTTCAACCGTTTCTTTGAACACGTAATCTATTGACCAACAGCTTTATTCCGCGCACGAATGGATGAAACGGCGCGCTGCAATCCTTGCCGCCGGGATCGTCATTCTCAAAAAGGGGCCCCATGGCTTCAGGCTTGATAGCACTCCTTGATGATGTTGCCGCAATTGCAAAAATGGCTGCAGCTTCGCTCGACGATGTTGCCGGGCAAACCGTCAAAGCCAGCGCCAAGGCTGCCGGGATCGTCATCGATGATACCGCCGTCACGCCGAAATATGTTGTGGGGCTGACGCCGGAACGAGAACTTCCAGTGATCTGGAAGATCACCAAAGGCTCCTTGCGCAACAAGCTGCTTTTCCTGCTGCCCATCGCTCTCATTCTCAGCTATCTGGCTCCGGGCCTCATCATGCCGTTATTGATGCTCGGCGGTATCTATCTGGCTTTTGAAGGAACCGAGAAGCTGGTCGAATTTTTCCTGCCGCACGCGCAAGCGCATGAAAGCGAGGATGACGCCCAATCGTCGGCAAAGGAAATCGAGGCCAAAACCGTTTCAGGCGCCATCCGTACAGATTTTATCCTCTCTGCCGAGATCATGGCCCTGACTCTTGCGGGCCTGCCCGCATCCAATATTTACACACAGACAGCCATTCTGGCCGGCGTCGGCATTCTCGTAACCTTCGCAGTTTATGGCGTGGTCGGAATCATTGTGAAACTCGACGATATGGGCGTTTCCCTAGCTAGGAATCAGAATTCGGCCCTGAGCAGGAAATTCGGTAAAGCACTCATTTCGGGCATGCCGCTTATCCTGAAAGTCCTGAGTTCGGTTGGCACGGTGGCAATGCTCTGGGTCGGCGGCAGCATCATCGTGCATGGGCTGTCATCGCTCGGGTTTCACCATGTCGAGGAATTTATCCATCACGCAGTCAGCATCATCGTATCGGGGGAAACTGGCTGGTCGGGCGCTCTGCGTTGGATGCTGACTTCAGCCCTTCAAGCCGGGCTGGCTATTGTGATCGGACTGGCAGCGGTCGGTATCATAACCGCATTCAAACGCATCGCAAGGCAGACCGCTTGACGACAACGGCCAAGGAGCCTGAACCAAGTGCGCTCGTTCTGCAATACCCGCGGAGCGGCAATTTCTGTTTGATTTGCATCTTCAGTCTGATAGCGATCACTGCGCAATACAGATAATCTGAGAGGGTGGTATGGCTGTAACGATCGATAAAGCGCTTGCCCGCTCCCTTCCGGTCTTTGCGGGTATGGACGATGCCGCTCTCGACCAGATACTTGTGCAGGCGGTGCAGCGGCCAGCTCCCAAAGGGAGCGCGGTTTTCAAGCAGGGCGAGGAAGCCAAACTCTTCTACCTTCTGCTGCAAGGCCGACTGAAGGTCATGCAGGTAACCGCTGACGGACAGCAGATCGTCGTGCGCATCGTCAATCCCGGCGATCTTTTCGGCTTCGCGCTGGCCTTGGGACGGACGGAATATCCCGGCACGCCTATGGCCGTAGTGGACAGCGCCGTGCTCGCCTGGCCGATGGACATGATGGCCGAGTTCATGACCCATAATCCGAAACTTGCCGTCAACACCATGCAGATGATCGGCAAGCGCCTCGATGCAGCGCATAATCGTATTCGTGAAATTTCCACGCAGGAGGTCGAGCAGCGCGTCGCACATGCCGTCGTCAGACTGGCGCGAGAAGCGGGATCGGAAAACGAAGCCGGCATCCGGATCGATTTTCCGCTGTCGAGACAGGACATAGCCGAACTGACAGGTACAACCTTGCATACAGTTTCGCGCATCATCAGCCAATGGCAAAGCAAGGGCTGGGTGGAAGGCGGACGGCAATCGCTTCTGGTGCGTGACCTGCGCCGCCTCCAGAAAATTGCCGAAGGGGAAATCTGACCGTTGTTCTCAACTATATCTGTGGCTGTTTGATCCAGATCAAAGAGTGCTGTTCAAGGCGGGTCTAAACCTTCATTCGACAGCACACCGGCAATTAACTTTGCGGGCTGTGCTTTTCGATGGAGATCAGGAATAAAATGCGCAACAAAGCGATGAAATTTGCTGCTGCTAACCTCTTCGTTCTGCTCGCCACCCCGGTTATGGCTGAAGAAATCGAAGTGCACATGCTCAACAAGGGTGCAGATGGCGTGATGGTGTTTGAACCTGCCTATATCAAAGCCAATCCCGGCGACACCATTACCTTCATTCCGGTCGACAAAGGGCACAATGTCGAATCCATCAAGGACATGATCCCGGAAGGCGTCGAAAAGTTCAAAAGCAAGATCAACGAGAACTACACTCTCACCGTCACACAGCCCGGAGCCTATTTCGTAAAATGCACGCCGCATTATTCTATGGGCATGGTCGCGCTCATTACGGTTGGCGACAGCCCTGAAAATCTGGAAAAGATCGTCTCCACGAAAAAGCCCAAACTCGTGCAGGCTCGACTTGAAAAGGCCATTGCTGGCGCAAAGTGATATATTCCCGATGGGTCGGCTTTGGACCGGCATCATGATGAGGAACACCATGACAAGACCAGAAGGCTTTCAAGCTTCTCCGTCAGCTATGCCCCTTGAACGAAAGGGCGTCCCACGCGGATTGAAAATGACCGGCCCGGTTATCCTCAGCTATGGTTTCCGCCCGTTCTTTCTGGGTGGAGCCGTGTGGGCAATTCTAGCTATGCTGCTCTGGATACTTTCCCTCACATTCGGCATCCCGCTCGGCGGCTCCTATGGCGGCCTCAACTGGCACGCCCATGAAATGGTTTTCGGCTTCTCCTCTGCCGTTCTTGCTGGATTCCTGCTGACGGCAGTGCCGAACTGGACTGGAAGACTGCCGGTTTCGGGTGCTCCGCTTGCCGTATTAAGCAGCGTTTGGCTGGCAGGCAGGCTGGTCTTTTTAGCGCCTGACCTCGTGCATATCCATGTGGCGATTGCGATTGAAAGCCTTTTTCTGCCGTTACTGCTTTTCATCAATGCCCGAGAAATCGTTGCAGGCCGCCAATGGAAAAATCTCAAGGTGCTGATTGGCGTTGCCGCTGTGATGGTTGCCAATCTGACGTTCCATTATCTTGTCTTAGTTGATGGCGATGTCGCCCTCGCCAACCGTATCGGCGTCAGCGCCTATACTCTTCTGATCATGATCATCGGCGGACGGATCGTGCCAAGTTTCACCCGCAACTGGCTGAACCGTATGGGGAAAACGCAGTTTCCCGTTTCCTTCAACCGCTATGATGGGCTTTGCATTCTTGCAGGCGCTGTGGCCTGTATCAGCTGGATTGCGCTGCCGGACCATGCGATAACAGCCGCTCTGGCGACCATGGCTGCAATGCTGCATCTGGTCCGCCTCTATCGCTGGTGCGGCTGGACAGTTGCGCGGGAAAGGTTGCTGCTGATCCTGCACATAGCCTATGCCTTTGTGCCGGCGGGTTTCATCGCGGTTGCCCTTTCTGCAATCGATCGGCTGAACCCCTATTCCGCATTACATGTTCTGACCGTCGGCGCGATTGGCGGAATGATGCTCGCTGTGATGGGACGGGCAACGCGCGGCCATACCGGACGCGAGCTTACCGCCTCATCGACGACGCAGCTGTCCTATGTCTGTCTTGTCGCCTCTGCGCTCATTCGCCCACTTGCAGAGATAATGCCGAATTTCTTCCATACGCTGCTTGCACTTTCGGCGCTGTTATGGATGGCCGCATTCGGTCTCTTTGTGCTCGAATATGCACCCATGCTGCTGCGCAAGCGCCGTTCGCCGCTCGGCGATCCGTCAAAGTGACTTCAAGAAATCGAGAAGGACGATCGCCTGATTGTGCTTCTCGTCCTTGGCCCCATAAAGAAATGTCAGCGGACGGTCTTCAGCCTTCGCAACCAAATCTTCCAGGGCGGACCGGATGTTCCGCAGTTCTTCGCGGTATTTTTCCTGAAAAGCGCCCCATTTTTCCGGATCATGATCGAACCATTTGCGCAGATCGGTCGAGGGAGCAATGTCCTTGGCCCAAAGATCGATTGCCGCTTTTTCCTTGGTCATTCCTCGCGGCCACACCCGATCAACGAGAACACGAAATCCGTCATCCGGGGATGGAGCATCATAAATTCTCTTCAGTTGCATCCTGACCATGATCGCCTTCCAGAAACAGCGTTCTGACCAGCATATGGGCCCGAAAGGCGTTCCGGCAAGGTCTGTTACTGCGCAGCCACGGACACTTCGGGAATTGGACGCGTAACGCCCTTCTCAAGAGCACACACCTTCAGATTGCCGGAGAACAGAATTCCGGTGATCGGCAAAACCGGCTCCGCAGGTAATGTGTCATGACGGATACTGTCCTTGGGGACATGCAGCCTGTATTCGGCTCCCTCTTCCGCCCCCATCAGCTTCAAAGCGACACTGCTGCGCGCGTCGAGCAGGTTCGCACCGTAAAGAAACTCGAAGCTGAGCATGGAAACCAGAAACTTGTAGGTGCCGTCGCGCACGCCACCTTTCATCATCGCGGCGCGATGCATGTCTTCGCCCATGGCGATATCGAGCGGCGGAATGCGCGGATCGCAGACATAACCGAGCGCCAGCAATTGTCCGTTATCGACCTCAAAACGCATACGATCCGAACCGAGATCAAGCGCTGAGATTGAAAAGCGGCGATTGCTGTATATGACAGGCACCCGCCCCAGCCGCTTGCAAAGCTGCTCGCCACTCAAAGCACGCGCATTGGCGAAATGATCGGGATCGATGGCATGCGGCAGCGCTTTCGGGCGGTGCGGAGCGGACAAAGCCGGTTCCAGCACATCGGCGATCAGATTTGATACGATGGTCGTCGAAACCGGACGCGCATAATGGCCCTGGTCGAGATAAAAGGCCGGGCTGGTTACCACTTCGCGGCCAAATTGCTGCATCAGCATCCGCGAAACATCGGCGCAGATCGTACCATACCATTGCGAGATATAATTGATGCCCGCATCAATGGACGGAACGGAATGAAGGAACGAGCCATTGCGCGCACCGAAGACGAGCGTCGCAATGCGCAGATTCGGATTTCGCGCCAGCGCATAACGGATGATGCCTTCATAAAACCGTGCCCAATGACGAAACGGCCTGCGTTCGTCACCATAAACGAAGGCGTCATTGATCGCGTATTCGATCAGCAGAAGGTCACATTCTTCCAGCTGTTCAAAGATCTTGAGCTGATAGAGGCCGAGCGCGCTCGTCGTACCACCGACCGCAAGATCTGCCACGACGTCGAGTTCGACACCCCGCCGTGCCATGGTCGATAGAAGCGTCGGCAGATAGCCGGGCAGCATGACGGTGTTGGAACCGCCGATGATTACAGTTTTCAGTTTCATTTCGTCACCGTTGCGGCCCGCCCGGCCGGGGTCAGTGCCCCGCAGCGCCAGACGCCGTAAGTACCCTCATCCCAATCGAAATAGTAAGCTGCCGCGATCTGGCCGCTATCCATCATCTGCCGGAAGCGCTCACGCGCCTTCTCGACCAGTTTCTGACGGTTGTTATCGTTTGCCGGACATGCCTTGGAGGTGTTGGCAAAGCCCCATTCCGTGATCCAGCATGGCTTGCCATCGGCGCCGCCGCAGAAAGACAGTGATTTTCCGATATGCTTTGCGCGCGCGGCAAGCGTGCCGCTGCTGCCCGGATAAATGTGAATGCCGTAGCCATCGACAACCTCATCCAGACCATACTTCTTCAAAAGGTCGGTAAAGACCGCCGGGTCGACGCTATCGATCCCGCGCCGGTCGGCATCGATGAAGGGAATGTCTGACAGTCCGGCCGAAACCACCTTCGCGCCAGTACTGTGTTTCGTCTTCGCCAGTTCGGCGCGGACGATCCGCAGCAATTCGACATATTTTTCGGCACCTTTTTCGATCTGAGGCAGCTCCCTCATCTCGCCCACCGTGCGCGCCGTTTTCATTTTTGCCTTTGGCATAATAGCGAGATCGCCATTATAAGCGCCCCAATTGATCTCATTGCCGGTCTCGACGGCAACAAGGGGGACGCCGAACGCATCGATCTTCTGCAAGGCATCGGCAATCGCTATACGGAAGCGTTCCGGCGAAATATCGGAAAGCCGGTACATGTCCCAGATGCGTCCGCGCCCCGAACGCGGCTTTGTGCCGTCGGGATAAAAATCCACATTATTGAGCGAGATTTCCAGCAGGACGGCAAGGTCCTTGTGATGAGCAACACGTACGGCATCAATGCTCTGGTCGACAGGACGCGTGAGCGAAAGCCGCACTGCAACGACCCCGTTTTTCACCATCTGATCGAAGATTTGTTCGCGCTTCGCCGCCGGAAGCCAAGCCATGTTGACCCGGTTGACGCCGAAGCGCGCATCGGCAAAAGCACCGTCCGGCACCGTCGAGAGCATGACAGCGCCGAGCAGCGCCGCCATTATCCCTGTCCTGCCCCCGATGCTCCTGCCGGTCAGCTTCATCGGATGCCGATATCCTTTAGCGCGCCATTGAAATTGGCCTCGCATTCCGAATAGCGATGGATAGCGGCAGGCACATCGATCTTGGAAAGGAAATCGCGCAGGAAAGCCTTTTTCTGCGGTTCACGATTCCAGACACCGGCCTCGATATGCGGGAAGCCGACAAAACCCAGCATTTCGCGCATACGATCATCGACAGCGATCATGAGCGCCGGAATGCCCGACTGCATGCCGATGATCGAGCCATGAAAACGGCGTCCGAAACTGAAATCCTGCCCGGAAATCCAGCTCCGCCATTTATGCGTATCAAAGAACACCAGATAGTCGCGCTTGCGCTGCCATTTTTCTGCGTGCTTGTACTCGGTCGCAGCAGTTATACGGCTCGCGGCCTGATCGTAAGCCTCGTTGCCATCCTCGCCGACCATATTCATATTGTAGACGATCACCTCGTCCTGAATGACATAGCTGGCGACACTGTCCTTTTCGAGCAGCGCATGAGCATCCACGATGGTGTCGGGAACGCTGCCCAGATAGCCACCGAAAGCGATCTTCTGTGAATCCGCAAGGCTCGGATCGGCAAGGCGGCTCAGCGAGCGCTTCATCTGATCGGGCGCATAATAAAGCGACGGACAGCCGGTCGGACGGACATATTTCATGCCCGCATCTTTCAGAAACTCCGCCGTGAAGTGCCCGCGGGTGAGGAAGAAGCTCTCCTTGCGTTTGAGAATCTCGAGAAAGCGGCGCGTGCCTTCGGGCAGTTCGGCCTTGAGGTTTTCCTTCTTCTGGATGCCGATCCCCATGACGACAATCGGCATATTGAGTTTTTCAAACACGAAGGATTCGGTTGTCGCCGCATAGCCGGGACGCAGCAGATTGGCCGAGGCGAACAGGCACAGATCAAAACTCTCATTAAGCTTGGCATAGGTGTCGGGTGAATTGAGACTGTTCGCCAGATGCCAGAACGGAACATAGGTCACATCATGACCGCGCACGCTGTTGGCAGCACCCTCGCCGATGAGATAATTGCCGGTATTGGCGATTTTCTTGACCTGATCGATCACATCTTTCTTGGTGCGGATGGGTTCGAAATACGGACGATGCTTCACGCTCGCCCCTGAAACGCTTTCGACGGTCCGCATCAAATATGACGGAATGCCGGTAATCATTATGCGCATGGTGATCCATCTTGGCTGGAGTTTATGAAACGGCGTCGGATCCGGGAGCTAGCCGATGCCAATTTCTGAAAGCACGCTTCGGAAATTGCGTTCGCGTGCCGAATAGGTTTCGATGACTGCCGGAATGTTCATGCCCGCGAGATGATCGCTGACAAAAGCGCGCCGGTCGTTGGCGGCATTCAAATCGCGGGCATCGATCTTCGGCAGACCGGAGAAATTGAGCATCTCCCGCATGCGATCATCGACAGCAACCATGAGGCTTGGCACGCCTGCCTGCATGGAGATGACATTGCCGTGGAAGCGGCGCCCGAAGGAAAAATCCATGGTCGAGCACCAGGCGCGCCACTGATTGGTATCGAGAAAGGCGTGAATCCTGATCTGCTTTTTCAGATCGCCCGAACCCTTATAGGCAAGCGGCCCGACGATCTCGCCCGTGGTTGAATCATAGGCGCGGCCATTGGCGTCCGGCTCCACCTGCATGTCGAAATGCAAAAGCTCATCCTGGATGACATAGGCCGAACGTCCATCATTGGCGGCGAGCGCATTCATGTCACCGATGGTTTCCAGCTCCGCGCCCATATAGCCGGTAAAGACGGTACGGCCTTCGCCAACCTTCACTCCCGGCAGGCGGCTGATCGCCTTGCGCATATTGTCGGGGCGGAAATAGAGCGACGGACACCCCACCGGACGCACATAGGAAAAACCCTGATCGCGGAGATAGCCGGCGGCGTCCTCACCGCGTGTGAGAAAATAGTGTTCACGGTCCTTCAGCACTTCAAGAAGTTTCTGCGTTCCGGCAGGCAAGCCTTCTTCGATGTCCGGGCGGTTTTGAATGCCAATGCCGAGCATCACGACAGGCATGTCGAGTTTCGACAGAACGAGTGCTTCCGCATCCGCCGACAGCCCCTTGCGCAATAGATTCGCGCAGGTGAATACGCAGATGTCGAACTCCTTGTTGATCTCGTCGAGGCCAGTCCCGTTATTGACGCAATTATAGAGATGCCAGAACGGGACATGCTTCGCCGATGGCAGAAGGGCAGTCATCGCACCCTCGCCGATCAGGTAATTCCCGGTATTGCTGATGTTTTTCAGCTCCTGGATAAAGTTTTCCCTGCTTTCGGAGTCCCGCTGCTTTTCGGAATAGTAGATCTGTGCCTTGTCGGCACGCTGGATCAGGCGCGTCAGATGGCTGGGGATACCGGTGACGAGGATTCTTGGGCTCATAAACTGGCCTTTCTGTCTATCATTCAAGCAACTGCGCGGCCCGGGAGGGTAACTACAGGCTTTGAGTCTCTGCGCATGTCTGTGTCAGCTGACCGGGATTTCGGGAAAACGGGGATTATTTCATTGGCCCAGTCGGTAAACTCCGCAAAAGCCGAACTCCATGTGCGATGAATGGCCGAGGCCAGTGCGCCTTCAGCGGTGCGTGTCAGGGCTTCCCGATCCTGTGCAAGAATGGTCAGGATTCGCGTCATATCGGCGACAATCTGCGCATCGTTGCCATTGCGGATCAAAATGCCGTCGCGGCCATGATTGATCAGTTCATCGACAGCGCCAACCGCTGTCGCAACCGGCACACAGCCAAGCTGCTGGGCTTCGGCGATCATCAGCGGTGCGCCCTCCCAGCGCGACGGCATCAAAAGGACATCGGCCCACGCCAGATGCATCGCGATATCCCTGCCGTCGAAAACAGGGGGGGATACCTTCACGCCCGCTTCCTTCAGTCGGGTCATCCATGAGGCGCTTGGGTCGTCTGACAGGATTTCACCGCCAATTGCCTGCGCCTCGAAGGAAATTCCCTGCTCTTTCAGCTTGATGATCGCATCATGCAGCCGGTCTATGCCCTTCTGGCGATCCAGCCGTCCCATATAGAGAATACGCAGCAGCTCCCCCTTACGCCCAGCCTTGCGGGTGGCCGTCACCAGTGCGCGCTGCTTCGTGTCGATGGAAAAGCTCGCACCGTTGGGCACCGAAAAGACCTTTTCGAACGGCACCCCGAAACTGTGCAGATAGATCTTGAGCTGGTCCGAGCAGGTCAGGAATGCATCATAGGCATGCTCGAAGGCAATCGCTGCATAAGGCTGTCCCGCCTGACGACGGAAGACAGTCTCATCGACCACATGCAGGTAGCAGGCCGTCCGGGTCCCTTCGGATCGCAGCTTGCCCATGAGCGGGTGTGCCGCCATGACATGATTGTTCACAACGAGATCGAACCCGGAAAGCTGGCCGCGCAAGATGCTCCAGTCGAGCGGATGGTCCTCGGTGATGAAATCCTGTCCGAGAAAGCGATTGGTATCACCCCAGGCCGGAATTCCGTCCTTCCAGAAATGAAGATAGTCGAACGCTTGATCGAACTCGTCCAGTACGTCCATACGTTCGTTGCCCAGAACGAAAAGATGGGTTTCGAAGCCCTGGTTCTTCAGCTCCCGCCCGGCGGCATAGGCAACTTTCTCGGCCCCACCGAACGAGGCATTCGGCACGAGCACGGCTGCCGTTTTCCTGCGCGAGGCATTATGTGCAAGCGGCAGAACGGGCCCGCCCCCAAGCTCATTGCGCAGCACCTGATACATTTCGGAGAGTGCCGGCAAACGGCGAGGGCGCCATGTCCACCGCGTCACCGCGCTCTGCTTGAGCGGACTTGTTGCAATAGCTGTAACCAGATTGAGCATGGATTGCTCCGGTCGCGACAGCGGTCTGCGTTGCCGCACGCGCGGAAACGGAAAGCGTATCTTCATCCGTGCCGATGTTGGCCACAATTGCTGTGCGCCAAGCGAAGCGAACCAGTCCAGTGCATCATTTTCAATGACGGTCTGGATCAGCTTGGTCGAGACGAAGATCAGGTCCGCGTGACCTTGCCGCGCACCAGACGGGAGTATTTCCGTATCGATGCGGCGTTCGGCTTCCACATTGGTCAGCTCGACGAAAACGATGTTGACCTCATCCGCCAGTTTTTCCAACCGGGACAGTATGTTCGGAAACAGCCGGGACCGCGCCAAGAGCTTCAGAGTTTCCGTATTCGAAGAGGCCAGAAATGGCGGAAAATGGAAATTATCCGGTTCGCAGACGCTGCCCCAGAACGCGCGGATGGCATCGTCGAACTTCAGTTCTTTCGATGCCAGTCCCGGATCGGTAAAGACGCTGACGGTTCCCTCACCTGCGCGAATGATGCCGTAACGCGGGCATTCCTCATGCTCGAAACCGACAAGCGTGGGGCGGCGGAAGAGCGCCTTGTGCCTTTTGCGCAGAAAACCGACCGAGCCGGAACGGTCGCGATTGGCTTCCTTGAAGCGGCTTTCTGCACGCAGACGATACTCAAAGCCGGTATCGTGGCATGGCGTACCGACGAATCCGGCCTCAATCGCCGAAAGCCAGAACTCCCAATCTTCGAAACCGTTCTGGCGGTCGGTGTCGAAACGCACGCCGCTGCGGAACACCTCTGCCGAAATCATCGATCCCGTATCGCAGATATTGTCGGTAATGCAGTGGATCAGACGCGAATAACTGTCGCCGTAATGCGCGCGCCAGTTGACCGAAAACGTATCGATATTGGTGTAGACCCAGCCCGCATCGCTCGCCAGAAGCTTGCGATACAACGTATCGATGGTATGCGGCTGCACACGGTTATCGGCATCGAGGAAGTAAACAGCCTCAACGTCGGGCATTTCCTGCAGAATATACTCGACGGCGCGGTTGCGCGCGCCCCCCGGCCCGGCATTCTCTGCGAAAAGCACATGAATGTTCGGATGTGCGGTCGCATAGAGCGCCAGACTATCGAATACCTCGCAACGGGGGTCCCCATCCACCGATACCACGATCTGCGTGCGGAACACCGTTTCCGATGCAAGAACGCTTTCCAACGCCTCCAGCGCCAGCGCCGCGTGACCATAAAGCGGCATGGCGATGGCGATCAAATCCTTCGATCTATCGTACATTCGCCGCCTCTTTCACCACGTCCTGAACGGGAAGAGATTCGATGTGCTTTACCAGCCGGAAGTTGAAAACCTTCAGCCATGAGAAATCGACCGAGTCCCCGGCGGCTTTGCTCAGAACCACGAGATCCATCGCCTTGTCGATAGGCTCTTCAAGCATGAAATTGATATCGATCGGGCGGCTGGGGGCTACTTCCGACCAGCCGCTGAACATCGTCTGCGGACGACGGCGATCCAGGCTGGCAAGTGCTCCGATCTCTTCCTTCACATCCGATGCCAGATTGACCAGCAGCAACCCGACCACGCAGGGCTTGCCTTCCGGATGGTCGATCACGGCGCGGGCGGAAATGCGTACTGTGCCCGGCGCGACCACACGACGAATGGCCGCGGCGGTGATCCCCTCTTCGAGAGGATGACAGCCAATGGCATCCTCGTGCTCCAGAAAGCGCACTGTGGGGAAATCCGGGGTGATCGGCGAGACGGAGACATTCGCCACATTGCGCAGCAGTTCGACCGGCAGCCGGTAGTCATCAACCTTGCGGCCGCCGATGAGCGAAGTCGGAACCAGGGCATTTGGCAGCGATGCAGGACGCACGCCCGGCAACCCGGTAAAAATCCGTAGCGCCAGCGGGCGCATATCGAGATCGGCATGGGGAATGCGCGCGCGGGCGGCATAACGCTCATTGGCGATCACATTGCCGAGCGACAGCTCCGGCGGAACGCCGCCAGTCGCCGATATGCGCAGACGCAGCGTGCGATGACTGCCATCGCACGCTTTTGGCAAGGAAAAGAAATTCCACTCTGAATGTAGCGTTCCGTAAGGCACGAGCCATTCAGCGATGCCTTCGCCGTTCTCCAGATATTCGAGCGTGACGATCAACTGGCCATTCCTGTTAGCTGGCAAATCGCGAAAATGCAGCGCGAAGCCGGAAACGGCATAGCTTGAAACCGGGAACAGTTGTTCGATTTCGGATTCACGCAGCAACCGTGCGAAACCCTCATCTTTCGGATCGACCAGGGGCGTATGGCTGAAAACTTCCGTCGAGGAATCCCAGTTGCGGGCATGAAATGCATCTTCTATCGCCCGATAATTCTCGAACATCGTTTCGCGCTCTCGCCGCAGCATGGCCAGCTCCGCGTGAACCTTGCTCACATGCCCAGCGAGACGATCCAGACTGCTTTCCAGCAATTGCGTCACGAGCAAGGGAACCGTTTCCGGCGTGGCATCATCGATCCGTACGACGGGAAGCTCCGGAATCGTGCGCATATGGTAGAGCTGCTGCAAAACCGCTGTCAGTTCATCTTCGCCTTCCGGGGATGCGGCGACCGCAACGAGCGGAAATGTATTTGCCAGTCGAAGGCGTTTAGCGTCACCCTCGACAAAAGCGGTCAACTCACCCAGAGACGTCGCTTCCAGCGCTTCACGATCACGCATCGAAGCAATGGCATACCGGCGGGTTTTCCGCGCCGAGATCGCAGGAAGTGGTGTGCTCAACATAATCATCCATTGTGTAGGGGGCCGACTTGGGAGGCTCGGCCTGCGCGCACAATGAGAAAATACAGACTATGTATTGTCAACAGTCATATAGCATCAAATATATGATAATATTGCGAATTTTGAAACGAAATTATTTCAATATTTGAAACAATATGCATATACATTATGAAATCAGCGTAAACACGCAGAAACAATGCATTTTATATTTTGTCACCACACCTTGAGCGCCCGATTGTTGCCACATATTGTTCAGCGACCGTTCAATACTGCGTCGATCAAGGTTTTTTGCTGCCGTAAACATTCCGGCAACCTGAAACGATTTTCAACGGTTCTGCGGGCAGCAGCCCGCATCGGCAGGCAGGCGTCCGGGTCTCTGAGCACGTTCAGGATGGTTTCGGCCAATGCGTCGGTGTCGTAAAACGGCACAAGCAAACCATTCTGCCCCGAACGGATCACCTCGCCCACAGGCGGCGTATCCGAGCCGATGACGAGTGTTCCGCAGGCCATTGCCTCCACCACCGACCATGACAGGACGAACGGATAGGTAAGATAAATATGGGCGGTGGATATCTGGTAGAGCTTACGCAACTGCGCGTGCGAGATCGTGCCCGGAAAGACGATGCGATCGGGCGGCAATTCCATGTTCTTCAGGAGGTGCTCGCGCCATGAACTGCCGCCTGGCGGAGGCGTCCCGTAACTCACCCCATCGCCCCCGACAAAAACGAAGATGGCATCATTATTCTGGCGAATAACCTTCGCAGCAGCTTCCAGCGCTTGCGGGAAACCTCTGTAGGGTTCGAGGTCACGGGCAACGAAAGTGACGACCCGCGTTTCCCCTGCCTTCAAGATTCGTCCGTCCGGCAGCTCGATCGATGCATGGCGATCGGGATAGAATATCTTTGTGTCGATGCCCTCGTGAACCACTGCGATCCGGTTCTGGACTGTGCGCGGATAGAGGCTCTTTTGCCAATGCGTCGGACTGAACGCGCCGTCGATTCCTTCCAGGGTGACCAGCTGCGCCATGTTGCGCAGCCGCAAACGCTTGCGCATTTCGAGATCCGGCTTGTCACCGGGCGCGAAACCGACATCAGCTCCCTGCGCCCGATAGAAAAATTCGCAATAACCGAGAGCGGGCGTCGTGGGCAGCACGTCCTTTACGAACATCATGCTGCCCCAGCCAATATGACCGATGACAATATCCGGGGATTGGCCGTGACGTACCATGGATTCGAGGGTTTCCGCCACGCGGTACCCGATACGTGTATGGTGATCGGGTACCTCGAGGTATCTGGCCATCGCGCCGCCTGGGCGCGGGCCGGATTCCACCCGGTGGCGGATGACACGGACCGCTGGGAGGCGACGGTCCATTGTCTCGCAAATCAGGCTGACATCATGTCCACTTGTGGCCAAATGCTCGGCCAGTGCAGCGAACTGCCCAAAACCACGCCTGTGCACAAAAGCTATATGCATGTCACAAAACGTGTTCTGATAAACGCGAATAATCGATTCGAAAAACGCTTCTGATTATCAGATGCCATAGCGTGCGGCATTGCCCCACACCAGTTCCAGCCTATGCAAAGTCTGATAGGCAATCTCCAGATTACGCAGATCGTCCGCGTCTCTGGCAAGGATATGGTTATACGCCCTGCTGGCGTTTCGCAGGTTGGCACAAAGCCGCTCACCCTTGTCTGTCAGGCGAATACGCGCCGACCGTCTGTCCCTTTGCGAAGCGACACGGTCGATATATTCACCATCCGTAAGCTGCTTTAAATAATAGGAAATGTTGGACCCAACATAGTGCCCGCGATCCAATAGTTCACCCACAGTGAGTTCGACATCGCCGATGGCCATCAGAACCAGGGTCTGTGCCGGGCCGATATCTTCCACGCCCAACTTGGTCAGCTCCGTTTTCAGCAAGCTCACAAAGCGGCGATTCACTCTTTCTATCATCCGGGCCAGCTCGAAATGCGTGATTACGACTGTATGAACCGGATGTCTGCGTTCCTGTTGCTCGGCGGTAACTTCAGGAAAATCAACGGCAGTAAATCCATCGACTGATGTTTCGACTTCCACTCCCTCGTGTAGAAGTTTTTGCATCTTTTGCTCTCCATTTTCAATTTTACTTCAAATTTTGAAGAAATTTTCAGTTATATTTTCTTTCCTCCTTTCGCATTTCCCCGCCGTAATAACTTTTTTCCGTCACATTCTGTGCGGTATTACTTTACTAGTCTTATAACGTAGACCACTCTTTTTAGGGATAACCGCCACCTGTGTCGTTTCCAAGGCAGATCGCGCATGATTGATACTCGCCAAATCAACCCAAATGGCAAGAGCCCAGCCACCAAAAAAGCTACCAATGATTCAGTAGCAACGTCTAAAAGCCTGATTTTCAAGGCTCGCCGCGTTTTCCTGTCCGGGCTGCTTTATGCCGTACTTTTGAGCGCCTGTATCAATTTGCTACAACTCACTGTACCTCTCTATATGTTGCAGGTGCATGACCGTGTCCTAAACAGCCGAAGCATGGACACGCTCACCATGCTGACAATCCTCGCAGTTGGCGCGATGATCGTTTTCGGCGTTCTGGAGTTTATTCGGTCGTTGTCGTTTCAGGCGATGGGCAGCGCCCTGGTGCGCCGGCTCAATCTCGCGGTCCTGACCGCCGCAGTTCAGGCCTCGGTCGACCAAGGCATGCCAAAAGCCACGCAAACACTGCGTGATCTGACGGAACTGCGAAGCTTTCTCACGTCACCCGCCATCAACGCACCGCTTGATGCAGCCTGGTCACCGATTTTCCTTGGGGTCCTGTTTCTTCTGCATCCGATGCTGGGAGTAATCGGGCTGGTCGCGGTCATCATTCTGGTTGCCTGCGGCGTGCTGACCGACCTTTTGACGCGCAACCTGATTCAGGAAGCGAATCAGGCCAATGTGGAGGCCGTATCGAAGATCGGCAGCAGCCTCCGCCATGCCGAAGTGATTGAGGCCATGGGCATGCTGCCCGCCTTGGCGCGCCGCTGGCGCACCCTGCAGATGCAGGCACTTGAGGTTCTCGACCTCGGCGGGACGCGCGCGCGCGCCATGTCGTCCATCGCACGCACTGCCCGGTTCATCGTTCAGATCGGCTCCCTCGGCCTGGGGACGCTACTGGCCATGCAGCAGGAAATCACGCCTGGCGCAATGATCGCAACAAGCATCATCATCGGCCGTCTTCTCATGCCGTTCGACCGAATCGTGGAAAACTGGCGACAATGGGTCAGCGCCATTGCCAGCTGGAAACGCGTGCAGGCGCTTCTTTCGGAAAATCTTGCCGTGCGCCAGACCATGCCCACCCCGCGTCCGAACGGAGATCTTGTCGTTGACCGACTCATTTATGCCGCGCCCGGCATGGAACTGCCAATCATAAAGGGCATTTCCTTTTCCGTTTCCCCTGGTGAAGTTCTGGGCGTTGTCGGCCCTTCGGCGGCAGGAAAATCGACGCTCGCACGTCTTCTCATCGGCATTGTGAAGCCCACTTCCGGCGGCGTTTTTCTCGACGGCAACAATGTCTATTTGTGGGAGCGCGGGTCGTTCGGCGAAATCGCGGGCTATCTGCCGCAATCCGTTTCGCTTCTGGACGGCACGATCAAGGACAACATCGCCCGCATGGGTGACAGCGACCCGCATCGCGTCCTTGAAGCAGCCCGCCTCGCGGATGTGCACGAAATGATCGGACGCATGCCGCTCGGCTACGACACGCCTGTCGGTGACGGTCGCCTGACGCTTTCAGGCGGCCAGCGACAGCGAATCGGCCTCGCCCGCTGCATGTACAATCGGCCACGTATTATCGTTCTGGACGAGCCCAATTCGAATCTCGATGCCGTCGGCGAGCGAGCGCTGATGCGTGCGATCGAGCACGCCCGCGACGATGGAGCCATCGTCATCATGATCGCGCACCGACCGACGATCATGCAGGTAGCAGACAAGTTGCTGGTTCTGGAAAACGGCCGCATCACGCAGTTTGGCCCGCGCACCGATGTTGTCGCATCACTGACGCCGAATAATAACAGTCCGCAAGTAGGAGCCGTCAGCTCATGATCGGCAAATCTGTAATCCCTCGCCGCGTTTCGACTTTGCTCGCACCGCGCGCAGAAACATCCGACCATAACGCGCTAACCCGGTTTGGTTCGGTCAAGCCAGAATGGGCCCTCGATCTGGAAAATGAAGACGCGCAATCTCCCTTGCGCCGGCTCATCATCGCCGGACTGGCAACGATTGGCGTCGCTTTCGGCGGTTTTTTCGCCTGGGCCTATTCGGCTGAACTGGGTAGCGCTGCGGTTGCGTTAGGCACAGTCATCGTAGATTCGAAACGCAAGACCATCAGCCACCTTGAAGGAGGCATTCTCGATCGCCTGCTCGTGCAGGAAGGCGACAAGGTCAAGGTCGGCCAGCCGTTGGTTCGGCTTGACGATACGAAAGCCCGATCCGAGCTTCAATCCCTGCAAAGCCGACGCGTCGGCCTAATCGCCAAACTGGCACGCCTTCGCGCCGAGCAGGAGGGGGCCACGGAAATCAGTTTTCCTGATAATTTCGGTGAAGGCAGCGAGAACGCCATGGATGCCATACGCGCCGAGCAGATTTTCTTTCAAAAGCGGCAAACGCAGAAAAACAGCAAGATCGACATTCAACGGAAAACCATTGAGCAATATAGCGAGCAGGCGAAAGCCTCGACCGCCCAGATCGCCGCGACTGATCGCCAGATTGAGCTTATCAGCGAACAGCGGCGCGCAATCGCCAGCCTTGTTGAGAAAGGCTATGCGCAGAAATCCAAACTGACGGAAATCGACACGCGGCTCAGCGAGCTCGCAGGCAGTCGTGGCGAGTATGCTGGCGACAAGGCAAAAGCCGAGCAGGCGAAAGCCGGCGCCGAATTCGCCTTGAGTGGTATAGAAAGCGACCTCCAATCCGAGATTGCCGGGGAAATCACCTCCAGCCAAGTCGAACTTGCCGATGTCCGGGAACGGATCGTAGCGGCCAAGGATGTGATGCGCCGTGTTGAAGTTCGCTCTCCGCAGGCAGGAATCGTCGCCAATATAAGGTTGCGCACGCCGGGCGGCGTCGTTGCGCCGGGCGAACCCATCATGGATATCGTTCCCGAAAACGAACCCTTGCTTGTGGAAATGAAGATCAGCCCTCGCGACATCGACAGCATAACCGTTGGCTCGAATGCGCAAATCCGGCTGACTGCATATAACCAGCGCTCGATGGCCCCGCTCGACGGGAAGCTCACTTACATCGCCGCCGACCAATCGCTCGATGAAAAAACCGATACGGCATTTTTCGTGGCACGCGCAGAAATTGCCCCAGCGGCACTGGCGGCCAATCCGGCAGCGCGGCTTTATCCCGGCATGCCCGCCGAGGTCATTATCGTTCACAAGGAACGCCGTGCGATCGACTACATAATCTCGCCGATTTCAGACAGCCTGAACCGCGCCTTCCGTGAAGACTAGGCGACTCCTCCTGAGCGGGAACACTTTTCAGATGAAAAGTCATTCCCGTCTTCCGGCAGCAACGCATTCAATTTCCAAATAAACCCGGCGCCGCGCAATATTTTGTTGCGCGGCGCTATATGTTTGAAAAACAGCTATAATTTGTCAATTTTGTGAAATTTCAAATTTTGAATCAAAATAATATTATAGATCGTCTAAATATAAATTATTCTGGATTTAAATATATTCCAAATCAACATTCATAATTTCGTAATATAAATTACTGGTAATAATTTGTTACTTACACAAGTCAAATTTATACCAAATGTCTATGTTGCAATTCCACTTGATGCATAGCAGATTACTACAAGCATAATGGTCGGAGCATTCCGGCTTGTGGCAACCCCATACAGGAACACAAGGAGAAGCAGATGGCCACTTTAGAAGGCGGCGCCTACGACGACGTGTTGTTTGGCTCCCGCTTTGACGATTTCATCCGCGCCCATGGCGGTGATGATCTCGTCTTCGGAGGTGATGGCAATGACACCATCTTCGGCGATAACGGGAATGACATCCTTTTCGGCGGTCAGGGCAATGACACCCTGTCCGGCGGCAATGGAACCGACATTCTCTTCGGCAATGAAGGAAATGACGTTCTGAGCGGCGGCAATGGCAGCGACGTGCTCTTTGGCGGCAATGGAGATGACATTCTCCAGGGCGGCAATGGCTCCGATCTGCTTTATGGCGGCGCGCATAACGACATTCTTTATGGCGGCAACGGCAACGACCTCCTTGATGGCGGTGCCGGAAATGACGTCCTCATCGGTGGCAATGGAAGTGATACCTTCCTGTTCAATGGCGGCGGCGGGAATGACGTCGTTCTCGACTTCAACCCTGGTGAAGACATCCTCCAGGTACAGAAAGGCATCAACGGCCTCGACGTATCCTCGGCGGACGACCTTGCCGATCGCGTCACGCAGGTTGGTGGAAATGTCGTTGTCGATCTCGGCAATGGCGACACCGTTACCCTCGTGAACACCAGTGCCGACGACGTACAGGCTCATCCCGACCAGTACTTCACCGTTCACTGATTAATCGAACAAGGCGTGCCCGGCTATCCTCCTGCCGGGCACGTTTGATTTCCCGCTATCCGGTATGGATGAAAGGCTACTCACATTGAATCTCAACCATTCGGCCGACATTGAAAGCAATACCGAGAACCTCTCCATTTGCCGTCTGTGCGCCGATGTGGCTGTGATCATTTGGGATGTTCCCGGCCCCACGCAGTTTTCATCCGCACGCCCTCCCTTCAAGTGCACGCTTGAAATGCCGGTTCAGCCGGTCCCTCTCACCAGCGTCGGCATACCGCTTGAAACTGGCGGCATGCGTATGTTCTGGGCGATGCGCACAGGCAGCGAGCCCGTTGAGCTCACTCTCTCTGCCGGACAGCTAGGCCCCACTGCGCAAACCGTTCTTTACCCGGCAAATGAACTTTCATCGTTCGATGTCGAGCGGGCGCTCACCGAGCTGACTTTGCCGGGACATATCAAGTTTCTGACCAACCTTCTGGCTACATGGCGTAGCACGTTCCGCCTTTCGCAAAACCAGACATTCGCCTCGCTGGTACGTGACATAACGTTTGCGCTGACACCGGAACCCCGCGAAGCACATGTCTGCGGCCAGCCTGTGCAGGGCCAGCACCTGATCGAAACAGCACTTGACCCGATGCTCGGCGATATATCGGCGGTTTACGGCATCAGTTCGGGAGGAGTTACGGTCGTTCCGCCGCGCTTTTTCATTGGCAGCAAGCTCCGCAAAGGGTGGCAGCCCTGCCATATGGTCATTGAAGCGTCACAGGATTTACCGTCATCGCTTGTTCTGATTCTCGTCGGACAGAAAGGCGCGGCGGTACGAAAACTCGCAGAAAGCACGGAACCCGCTGATTTCACCAAATGGTGGTCGAAATGGCAGGCCAATGCGGAACTTCGCGAATTTCTGGTTCGCCAGCTTGGCAAACTTGGTCCGGCCGGCCCCGCCGTTGCCATAGACCTGCAAACGCGCACCCCCTTGCCGGTTCGGCAGATAGCCCAGTCGCCGAGCCATCCAGCGGCCGAAATTGATTTGGCGCTGGCATTGGATGGCGGGCTTATTGCTGGCGGATGGCTGCACGATTCGGCTGCCATGCTGACCGATCTCGAATATTTGCCTGAAAATGGCAGCGCCATGTCGTTGAAGGCGCATTTCCATAAGTTTGCAGCCAAAATCGCCAGCAGCGAAAAGACAGCCGCGGAAGTGACCGGGTTTGTCGCCTGGCTACCCGAGGCCCAGAATCTCGGGCCACTTCTGCAACCCCGTTTTCAGATGCGGCTGGCCTCCGGCATGACCGCGCCTCTGGTTCCACAGCCGCAACCCTTTGAACCGGCTGCGCAGCGCAACCGCATCCTGCGATCCGTACCGCCGCAGCACGCCCGCCCCGATATTTTCGAACATATTCTGGCTCCGGCACTGCGCGAGGTGGAAAAGAAACTCGGTGCGACCGTAAGAATTGCCGAAGTCAAGGATTACGGAACGCTGTCGGCTTCGCCCCTCGCCTCTATCGTCATCCCGCTTTACCGTAATCTCGATTTCCTGCGGTTTCAGTTCTCCGCCATGGCGACCGACCCATGGCTTGCCGAAAATGCCGAACTGATCTTCGTTCTGGATTCTCCGGAAATACAAGATGACACCGAGCATATGCTGGGTGGCCTGCATATCTTGCACGACCTCCCTTTCCGGCTTGCCATCATGAATCGCAATGGCGGCTATGCTCGTGCCTGCAATGCCGGGGCAAGCATAGCGACGGGCACGACTGTCGTTATGCTGAATTCCGATGTCGTGCCCATGAACCATGGCTGGCTGCAACACCTGATACAACCGCTTTTCGATGACAAGAAGCTCGGCGCAATCGGCCCTCGATTGCTTTTCGAGGACGGCTCGCTTCAGCATGCGGGGCTTTATTTCGGGCGGGATCGCCAAGGTGTCTGGCTCAATCACCATTATTACAAAGGCATGCCCGGCAACTATGCCCCTGCGCGGATTGCACGTGAAGTTCCTGGAATTACCGGGGCCTGCTTAGTAACGCGCAAGGATATATTCGATCTTGTTGGCGGGTATACTGAAGATTATGTCATTGGCGACTATGAAGACAGCGATCTTTGCCTGAAAATCCGGCAGCTCGGCTTTCACATCTGGTATGAGCCAACAGTCGCGCTCTACCATTTCGAGCGTCGCTCCATCCGGCGTAGCACTGATTACATGCGCGGCCTCGCAAGCCAGTATAATTCATGGCTCCACACTCAGCGCTGGAACGAAGACATCACCGAATTGATGGCCCCAAAGCATGACGACCGGCCAACGGAACGGGCACCCAATGTGATTGTGGCCAAATCTGAAAGGAGCGCCGCTTGACCGACGTGGTTGCGCTGAAACAGCCTGAACCGAGTGTAAAACCACCCATGTCCGACGAACAAATCGGCTGGCTGACACAATCGGTGCTGAAAAACCGTTTTCTCCCCTCTCCCGATCCCGACAGCGTGTTTGTGGGCGACGGTGATTTTCGTGCAGTCGGCGCTGAGTTTCTCGGCCATTTCATCCGCAAAGGTACGCTTGCGCCCGCTCACCGGGTACTCGATATCGGTTCAGGCATTGGCCGCATGGCGGTCCCCTTGACGCAATATCTCGATCCGGCTGAAAGCCGCTATTGCGGGATCGATCCCGTCGCGGGCGGCGTCAACTGGTGCCGCCAGAACATCAGCGCCATCTACCCGAATTTCGAGTTCCGGCATCTGGATATCGCCCACGAACTCTACAACCCAAAGGGCGAAATTGACGGTTTGCGCCTCAGTCTGCCTTTTGCCGATGGAAGTTTCGATTTCGCGATCATGACATCTGTGGTGACCCATCTGGCTGCGGATGAAGTGAAAGTCTATCTGCGGGAAATCGCGCGCGTGCTCAGCCCCGGCGGACGATTATTCATGACTGCATTCGTCGTGGATGATATCGCCGCACGCGACCGGCATGGCAAGCGCGACCTGCGGCTCGGCTTTAAGCGCAGTGGTAACGGTCCGTGCTGGTTCGTGCCCGAGCTTCCACCCCTTGCCGCAGTCGGCTTTGAAAACGGTTTCCTTGATCGTGCGCTTGTCGGCGCTGGTTTCTCCACGGACATCAAATCATTCGGTCACTGGCGCGGCACCTCCGCCGATCATTATCAGGACATTTTTGTCGCTAGACGGGGAGGGGCTGCCTGATGGCCCAGCGTGTACTCGTCGCCGCCCATAATCACCCCTCCCTCCATCCCGGGGGGACGGAAATTTTTGCGCACGATCTTTTTCGCGCCTATCAGCGTGCGGGATATGAAGCGCTTTTTCTCGGTGCAACCAACAAGGTGCACCGCGAAGCGCGCCCCGGAACCAGCTTTCAAAGCATTGGCGACAGCGGCGACGAAATTCTGCTATGGTCAGGGCATTTCGACCGTTTCTATATGAGCCAGATCGACCTCTACGGCATCGTGCCGGACATTGCGGAGCTTCTGCGCGATTTCCGACCAGATGTAGTTCATCTCCACCACCTGTTGCTGCTCGGCGCCGAATTTCCGCATATCGTGCGCCGCACCCTGCCAGACTGCCGCATTATCCTTACGCTCCACGACTATTACCCGATCTGCCATCACGATGGCCTGATGGTTCGCACGAGCGGCAAAGAACTATGCTACGGCGCAAGTCCCGATCGGTGTCACGCCTGTTTCAAGGATATAGCACTCGACAAATTCGTGCTACGCGAACGTCACATCAAATCCCTGCTCAGCGCAGTAGATGCCTTTGTGTCTCCAAGCGAATTTCTGAAGCAGCGCTATGTCGAATGGGGCATCGCGGAAGAACTGATAAGCGTCATCCCGAACGGCCAACCTGTGCGCCTGTCCATCGAAACTCTTTCTCCAGAGCGGGCCAAACCCGTGTTTGGTTATTTCGGCAATCTAAACCCCTGGAAGGGCGCGACAGTCCTTCTGGAGGCAGCGCAACAGCTTATCTCTGAAGGTTTCGATTTCGAGCTTCGCGTGCATGGGGCCGCTCCCTTTCAAAGCGAAACCTTCGTCAGCGAAATCGACCGGCTATTTGCCGAAACAGCGCCCTTTGTCCAGCGCCGCGGCGCTTATCGGCGCGAGGACATCGCCCAGCTGATCCAGACAGTTGACTGCGCCATCATGCCGTCAATCTGGTGGGAGAATGCGCCGTTGGTCATTCAGGAGGCGCAGGGACAGAATTGCCCGGTCATATGCAGCAATATCGGGGGGATGGCCGAGATGATCCATGACAGCATCAACGGCCTGACCGTCCCGCCCAACGATCCGCTTGCGCTGGCAGCAGCGATGCGGCGTATCGCGGAAAATCCGGACTTGCGTCAGTCCCTCGCCAGCCAGGCGCGCCATCCGGACACCATCGACACCACCGCCATGCGCTATCTCGATCTTATCGGGACCTTGCGCGCAGCACGTGTCGAGGCAGCATGAAAGGTAGATCATGACCATCGCGACCAAAATTCCGACCGAGGGGGCAGCGAAACCGGCAGCTGCGCAAGACACGGCAGCCCAACCCCAAAGGACAGAACCGATGAAGGGACGGGTGGATGCGATAGATGAGGGTCGCCTCTACGGCTGGGCCTTCGATCCGGCATCGCCCACCGAGCGCCTGGTGATCCGCGTTCTCCTCGATGACAAACCTATTGCCGAGGCGCCCGCTGACAAGGAACGTCCAGACCTGAAACGCAACGGCATCGGCGATGGCAAGCACGCTTTTGAAGTGATGCTGCCGCAATTCGCCGCAATTCGCGCCAGCGATCTCGTCGTTGTCGCGGCGAGCAGCGCGGGTAACGAACAGCGACTGCGCGTCCCGAAGCCCGACGAACAGGCCGCAGAAGCACTTATCGCCGCGCCCATGGCCCGCATTGTAGACAAGCTCGACATGCTGATGGCCGCCCAGCGCCAGCTGCAGGTCAACCAGCGCTCACTCCAGCGCACGGCTCCGACGCTCGACGGTTCCGGTAATACCGCCTCCGGCGATCTCGTTGACATTGTGGCTTCCGTGGAAGGACTGCGCGCCGATTTCCAGCAGCGGATGACCGAACTCGACGTCCACGTCATGCGGATGGATGGCGTCGTCGCCGGTCTTGAGAAGCGCCTTGAAGATCTGGGCAAGCGTACGGGCGGAGATATCAAGCTGTTGTTCATGCTGATCTTCGTTCTGGCGGGATTCGCGGCCGGTGCGCTGTTGACGCTCACCGTCATGCCTTGAGGACAGCGCATGGTGCAGGACGACAAGACAATCCAACAACCGGCAAGGGGAGCGCGCCCCTCTGAACGCCCGCCCATGATCATGGAAGGCGAGATCGTGGTCGGCAGCGCCATTGAGGATACGCTGGCCCTGGTGCTGGGTATCGGCAATGCGACAACCGATCAGGTTACGGCATTTTTGAATGGCGACCCGTCACTGAGCGTGAAGGTCAGTCTTGTGAGCTGGCCGCTGAAGGAACCTTCGCCAGCCGGAACGCACGGCTTCGTCGCCATCGTTCCAACGGGCATATTGCGGCGGGGTATCCTCAAAACCATCATGTTCCAGCACAAGGCTAAAGTGGCGCGCTACAGTTTCGCGCCGCGCGCAGCTTCGACCAGCGATCTCGTGGCCATGGTCGGCGATCTTGCCGGAGGAAGCCTGCCCGGCGTCATCGACGAACTGGTGGAGGGGCTTATTTCTGGGCCTATCAGCCGCAAGAAGCTTGCAGCCATTACCGTACTGTTGCAGGCTGGCGCGCGCTCTGATGGCTGCATAGAACTGATTGGCGGAAGCGATGAAGGCGAGATTTTCGTTCAGGGATGGGCACAGGACCTGACGCCCGCCGTTACCCGGCTTTTGATCAGCGGGCGCAATTCATCGCTCGCCGAATGCGCGGTCAGCGTCTTTGCCCGTCCCGACCTCAACGATGAGGCATCCGGTTTTGCCGGATTGCTTCTCGCCAACGAACCGGTCGAGCCCAATGACATCGAGCGTCTTCTCTTTCGCGGTCGGCGTGGCTGGCGTTTCACTGAAGTCTATGACCGCAGATTGTTGTCCAGCGCACGCGAGACACCCGGCCATATCCGCGCAATACTGCCGCGGGTGCGCAGTTCCACCGACATTCTCCTGCGATTGCGTTCCGCAGCCAATCGGTTCGACGGCAGCGAAACGGTATCCAGCCTTCCCCTGCCCGTCCGCATGGGACTCGACAGCGTTTTTCGTGTGGAAGGCAGCGGCCTGCTCGTATCCGGCTGGCTGCTCGACCCTGACAGCCACGTCGAAAGCGTCAAATTGCGCCGTCACCGCAGCGAAACCCAACTCGATGACGCTTGGACCCGCGTCGACCGTCCGGATGTCACGCGCGAATTCGACAACCAGTCTCCGTTCAATGCGGGGCTGGATCCCAACCGCCATGCCCATGGTTTCGTGGCCTTCGCGCCGGAATTGTCAGGCGACAGTACCTCCCCTTTCTATATCGAGCTTGCCATCAGCGACGGTAGGCGCGCCTTCTTTCCGCTTGCACCGACACGTGTGACATCGCGCGATGCCATTGTTCGGCAAATCCGCGCCATCGATCCCAATGCCTGGGCGCTCCGGCATATCGTCGACCAGCAGCTGGTCCCGCTTTTGCGCGGCGTCGTCCGACCCGCACCGGAAATATTCGGCGTCGTAGACCTCGGTCCCTTTGACGATGCGATAGGCCCAGCCATCATCATTGGTGTCGATGAGCGGGTGGAGGAAATCGGCCCGCTGCTCGCCCTTCTGGCGCTCGATCCCGAAACGCGCATTGCACCCATCGTCATTGCCGCGGCAGCGGAAATCATCGACAGGATCGGCGTGCAGATACGCAGACTTGCCGATTTTTATCGATTGCGTATCCGCCTGGTCTCGGCAAGCGGCTCGGAAGATCTCTACGATGCACTGGAAGTCGGCGCGCATGCGGTATCCACCGACCGGGTAGTTTTCCTGGCAGCCTCCCTCCTGCCGCGCCGTGCAGGCTGGCTCAACAAACTTCTCAATGCCTACGATGCGCATAAGGATTGCGTGCTCTCGCCCACACTCGCTTATGAAGACGATTCCATCCGCTGGGCCGGCACCTGGGTTGCGGGTCCGCAGTCCGATCGCGCGCTCATCAGTCGTTATGCGGGCTACCCCATCGACGCGGTATCCGGCATGTCGCTGACCGAAGTGGCGACCGCCACATTCGAATGCTGCGTTTTGCCACGCGAAGCGCTCTTCTCCGTTGGTGGTTTTACGCGCGGCTATCTCGGCACGCACGAAAAAGGTCTCGACCTTGGCCTGAAGCTGAAGCAGTCGGGCCTGCGTTCCTATTGGCTTCCGACCGCACAGATGCTCGGCTCCGACGACGTTTCGGTAACTGATAAGGCATCGACCATAGCTCTCATCGAAAGGATAGACCGTCAGGTCTTCGATGCGCGGTGGTCCGGCATTCTCGCAGGCAGGCGCAGCGCGCCTGCGGAGGAACCAGCATGAGCGACAAACTTCGTGTTTTGGTCATTTCCCACGCCCATCCCTCGATATCTCTCGGTGGCGGTGAAATCGCATCCTACAATCTGCACAAGGGGTTGAATGCTCTGCCCGGCGTGCAATCGGTCTATCTGGCGCGTGCTGGGCATCCCATTCCCCGGCACGGCACGACTGCCCTTATGAGCATGCGCCGCGCAAGCGATGAGATCCTGTTTCATGCCGACGAATACGATCATTTCTACCTGTCCAACAAAAATACAGATGAAATCCGCCGGGATCTGCTGCGCTTTGTGCGCGATTTCGACCCGGATATCGTGCACTTTCATCATGTGATGGGTCTGGGCCTAGAAACGCTTTATGCAATCCGTGAGACCTTGCCGGACCGGACCATTCTGGTCACGTTCCACGAGTTCTTATCGATCTGCAACAATGACGGCCAAATGGTAAAAGCAGGCACATCCAAGCTTTGCAGTGAAGCGTCGCCCATCGACTGCCACGCCTGTTTTCCAGACATCCCACCGGCCCGATTCCTCAAGCGTGAGCGGTTCATCCGAAGTATGCTGGAACTTGCCGATTCGTTTGTTTCGCCTAGTGAGTTTCTGGCGCAGCGTTATCGTGAATGGGGGCTCAATCCCGACAAGCTGGCAGTCATAGAAAACGGTATCGCGATCCGCGAAACAACCCCGCCACGCGAGCTGACCGGGCCGAATCCGCGTCGCAGCCGCTTCGCCTTCTTCGGGCAGGTCAATCCGTTCAAGGGTATCGACGTGCTGGTCGATGCCGTATCGCGGGTGCCGGAACAGGTCTGGGGCGAGGACTCCCGCCTGATGATCTTCGGCGGCAATTTGGAAAAGCAGCCTCCAGCCTTTCAGGAGCGCATGCGAAAACTGATTGAAGAGGCCGGGCCACGCGTTCGCTTCTATGGCGCCTATCAGAATGCGGAAATGCCGCGCCTCATGCAATCGGTGGATTGGGTGGTCATGCCCTCGATCTGGTGGGAAAACTCGCCTATTGTCATTCAGGAAGCGTTGCATCATCGCCGCCCCGTAATCTGCTCCAATATCGGCGGTATGGCCGAGAAAATCCGCGATGGCGAAGACGGACTGCATTTCCGTGTCCGCAGCGCGGAAGACCTCGCCGATCGTTTCACCGAAGTGCTGAGCGACCCCGCTATCTGGGACCGCCTGCATCAAACCATCCGCCACCCCGTAAACCATATCGACTGCGCGAAAGAACACCTGAGCCTTTACAACAGGCTGCGTGAAGCGAACCCGCGCAGGCAGGATGCATCTGTCGCAGCCCAGGCCGTTCTCTCCCGGGCAAGCTGAGCCTCGCTCAGCCGGCATCGCAAGTATAAGGAAGACCGTATGGCACGTGCCCTCGTAATGATCCCTGCCGGAGAAGTGTACGATCACGATAATGTTCGCTGGTATCGTCATACGGACGTGCAAGGCAGCATCAACCACTATCACAATATCGGCGACGCTTTCGTGTTTGAGTCCTCGCTGAAGCTGATGAACTTCGAGAAAGTGGCCGAGCTTCCGATCATCAATCCGTCGCCGGAAAGAATCGATCGCCTGCGCGAAGAATACGATTATGTCATTTTACGCGGGTCCAATTACGTCAACAAGGACATGAACTGGCGCGACGCCATTCCTGTATTACAGCGCCTCAAGCTGCCGGTCATCGCTTTCGGCATAGGTGCACAGGCGCCTGTGAAAGGGGAACTGGAGCTGTCCGAGGAAACCAAAGCGGTGTTGCGGATGATTGCTGCTTCCACCACTTCGATTGGTGTTCGCGGTGCCTATACGGCTCAGGTCCTGAACGATATCGGCATCAGGAACGTACGGATTGTCGGTTGCCCAACCGCGTTTCGCCGTAACAATCAGCATTTGCGCATCAAGCTGCCGCCACTCGACACCGTCAGGAAGGTCGGTGTCACCGTGCGCCGCGAAGTATCCCCCGCCTATGCGCAGGATATCGAACGCTACCTTACCCGCCACCGCGATCTGCTCAAGGACATGGCCCGACGCTTCGATGTCACCTTGATGGCGCAAGGCGAGATCGAGGAAAAGAAGCTGGTATTCGGCACACCCGACCAAAAGGAAGAGGCCGTTGCAGCTCTCAAAAGCCACAAATGGACAGCCGACTGGTACTTCGACGATGAAATCGAAAATCTGTACCGGCACCGCATGTTCTATTCCGACGTCGTGGCCGATTACGAAAACCTCGTTCGACAACAGCAGCTTGTCCTTGGCTATCGGCTGCACGGCAACCTCATGGCGCTCGCCAATGGAATCCCATCCATCTATTTCACCTATGACAGCCGCACGGCGGAATTCGCGGAGACCTATAAAATCCCCAGCTACGATGTCTTCAGCGACAAGCCTTTCCGCCTGGAAGACTATTGGGACCAGTCGCTTTTCGACAAATACAACCGGGCGTGGTTCGAAACATATGGAGAAATGAAGCAGTTTCTCTCCGAAAATGGCGTCGATAACAAAATGACGGACACCGGGCTTTCGACAACATCGCTCCGCGTAGCTTGACCTGAACATCGGTTTTGCCGCCTTTTCGCAAGCGCGGCGCTCTTCAGGCGCCCATCCGGGGTTTTCTCGCGGGAATAACGAATAACAATATTGCGGTTAACGGATTTTATTGGGCGTTATCAGAAAGATTAATACCTTGAATGTTGCGCCTTGTTGCGGCGGATTATAGGTAGGTGCTCAGTCGATACCGGCAGGCGCGCTTTTGGCGCCCTGTCAAAAGGAGTTCCGGCAGACCGGTGTCGTCTGGCTGGATCGTCTTTCGAAGGAGTTCAATAAATGAAATATCTCGGCAGTGTGATCTGCACGCTCCCTGAAAGGGACGTGTGATGAACGCCGGATCGAATAATATTCGGACGAATGTGCTACAAAAAACGGCGATTGATCTGAAGAATGTCTCGATATCCTTCCGCCTTGCAAACGGAAATCGATTCGATGCCGTTGCTGAAAGCAATCTGTCCGTCGCGGAAAACGAATTCGTATCGATTGTCGGGCCGACCGGCTGCGGGAAGTCCACATTGCTCAATGCCGTCGCAGGTCTTCTAAACCCGGCAAGCGGCACGGTGGAAATCGATGGCGAGCCGCTTAAAGGCCTGAACCGAAAGGCCGGCTATCTTTTCCAGCAGGACGCGCTAATGCCATGGAAAACCGTTCTCGACAATGTCGCGATCGGGCTAGAGATTGCTGGCACGCCGCGCCGGAAGGCGCGCGCGCAGGCACAGGAATGGCTGGAGCGTGTCGGCCTTGCCAATTTCGGTGACCGCTATCCGCATATGCTTTCAGGCGGCCAGCGCAAACGTGTAGGTCTGGCGCAAGTCCTCATCCGCAACCCGAAGTTTCTGCTCATGGACGAGCCTTTCGGCCCCCTCGACGCTCAAACCCGGGTAATCATGGGGGACCTGCTTCTGGATCTCTGGTCGCAGGACAGGAAGGCCGTGATGTTCGTTACCCACGATCTGGAAGAAGCCATCGCCCTGTCGGATCGCGTCGTCATCATGTCTGCGGGGCCTCGTGCGCGGATCATGGCGGAGTATCAAATTTCGCTTCCGCGCCCACGCGAGATTTCGGAAATCCGGCTCGACCCGCAATTCCATGAAATCCACCGGGAAATCTGGAGCGCTCTCAAGGGAGAAGTGCTCAAGGGATACAAGCAAACCAGCGGAGACAGCCGATGAAACGGACCTCGCTTCTTTTGGCTCAGATCAGCGTAGCCGCGGTCGTCATCCTGATCTGGCATGTGTTTACTGCCACCCACCTGCTCGGCAATCCGTCCAAGGCGCAGTTCTTCTTTTCCACGCCATGGGAAGTCACAAAGCGAACCTATAAATGGTTCTCGGAAGGCTCCATCTGGTATCATCTGGGCATTACGATGCTGGAGGCCATGCTCGCCTTCGCGATTGGCGCAATCGGCGGCATTCTCATCGGCTTCTGGTTTGCACGACGTCCGGTTCTTGCAGCCGTCTTCGACCCCTATGTGAAAGCCGCCAATTCTCTTCCGCGCGTCGTACTGGCGCCGATTTTCGCGCTTTGGCTGGGACTCGGCATCTGGTCCAAAGTAGCGCTTGGCGTGTCCCTGGTCTTCTTCATTGTTTTCTTCAATGTCTATCAGGGCGTGAAGGAGGTGAACCAGACGGTACTCTCCAATGCCCGCATGCTTGGCATGAATGAACGGCAATTGCTACGCAATATTTATCTGCCGTCAGCCCTTTCCTGGATGTTCTCCAGCCTGCATACAGCTGTCGGTTTTGCCGTTGTCGGCGCTGTCGTCGGCGAATATCTGGGCTCATCCGCAGGGCTTGGCTATCTCATCCATCAGGCTGAAGGCGTATTTGACGTTACAGGCGTCTTTGCCGGAATGTTCGTGCTTACAGCCTTCGTGCTGCTCATCGACTGGGCGGTGACGATCATCGAAAAGCGGCTTCTCGTCTGGCGCCCGCAAGCCGCGGATCAGGCCGTCGCCTGAAACAGCATAATCACCTCAAACTCTTGAACCATGAACGACAAAGCGGCCTCATTTTCAAGGCCGCGCGAGGAGGAAAGACAATGGCATTCACACGTAGGGATATTCTGTTGGGCACCGCAGCCCTTGGGCTTGCAGGTATCGCAAGCCGGCTGCCCGCTTACGCGCAAGACCCCGCCGCAGCACCGGAAAAACCGGAACTGATGCTTGGCGTCGGGGGCAAGCCGCTGTTCTACTATCTTCCGCTGACGATTGCCGAGCGCAAAGGCTTCTTCGAGGAAGAAGGCCTGAAGGTGAGCATCAATGATTTCGGCGGCGGCGCAAAGTCCCTGCAAGCTCTTATTGGCGGCTCCGTCGATGTCGTGACCGGAGCCTACGAACATACGATCCGCATGCAGCACAAAGGGCAGGACATCAAGGCCGTGTGCGAATTGGGCCAGTTCCCGGGCATCTGCATCGGCGTGCGCAAGGATCTCTCCGACAAGATCAAAACCATTGCTGATCTCAAGGGGCAAAATGTCGGCGTCACCGCTCCCGGTTCATCGACAGCCCTGCTTCTTCAATATGCGCTCATCAAAAATGGCCTTGCACCCGATGCAGCCTCGATCATCGGCATTGGCGGCGGGGCAAGTGCCGTTGCTGCCATCAAGAAGGGCGAAATCGCTGCTCTCGTCCACCTCGACCCGGTCATTACCCGTCTTGAGGTCGATGGCGACATCAGCCTTCTACTGGATACCCGCACGGAAGAAGGCACACGCCAATTGTTCGGCGGAACCAACCCGGCAGCGACGGTCTATGTGCAGCAAAGTTTCATCGACGAAAATCCGGTAACGACGCAGCGCGTCGTGAACGCTTTCGGCAAGGCTTTGAAATGGATACATGCTGCATCTGCCGATGACGTCGCAAATGCGGTGCCGGAAGAGTATCTTCTGGGCGACCGCGAGCTTTACAAGACCGGATTTGAGAAGTCCCGCGCGATGTATTCCGAAAAAGGAATGATTGCCGAGGAAGGCTTCAAGAGCCTCTATGAAATGCTCAAGACGCTGGATCCCGAACTGGCCAATGCGGATATAACATTCGCACAGACATTCGATCCACGTTTCGTCGAAGCCGCCAATATCTGATTGAACGAAAGAGGCCGTGTCGCATGCCGGAATGGCGGGTGACACGGCCTCTTATAAGTAGAACTTTTATTAATTTCAAATATTTGACCCATTTTGCTCATCCGCAAAGAGAGCCCATGCCGCGATGAACATGGCGGCAATCAGCGGACCGATGACAAAGCCGTTAATACCGATCAGCGATATGCCGCCGACGGTCGATATCAGCACCACATAATCAGGCATTCTTGTGCCTTTTCCCACCAGGGGCGGACGGAGCAGGTTATCGACCAGACCGATTACCAGCACGCCGACCAAAACCAGAATGATACCCTTTATCCAGTCGCCGCTCACAAAGAACCAGATCGCCGCCGGAACCCACACAAGGGCCGCGCCGACGGCTGGCAGCATCGAGAAAAAGGTCATCATCACGCCCCAGAGCAGCGCCGCTTCGATTCCGAGAAGCCAAAAGACCACACCGCCAATCGTGCCCTGAATGAGGGCGATGATGATGTTTCCCTTCACCGTGGCGCGGATCACAGCCGTGAACTTCTCAAGAAACTGGCGGGTATAATCGTCGCTCAACGGAATCGTCTGTCTGATTTTCCGGCCTAGATCCGCACCGTCGCGGAACAGGAAAAACAGGAGGTAGAGCATGATGCCGAAGCCGACGAAAAATTGCAGTGTGTTCTGCCCGAGACTGACGAGGCGTCCTGCAAAAAGCTGGCTTCCCTGGACGATGGCCGATGAAATCCTCGACCGCCATTCCGCGAAATTGCCCAGATCAAAACGCGTCAGCCACTCCTCCAGCCAATCAGGCAATGCCGCCAGAATGCGCGAAATATAACCGTTGAGGTCGTATTCCCGGCTGCTGAGGCGCTGGAAAAGTGTATTTCCTTCCTGCACAAGCGATCCGAAAATGACCAGCATTGGAATGATGACCAGGCATATACACATCAATACCGAGAGCAAGGCGGCCATATTGCGCCTGCCGCGCAAGAGCCGCTCCAGACGGAGCTGCACCGGATAGAATATGACCGCGAGAATTATCGCCCACATGACGGCGCTATAATAGGGGAGAAGCAGCCATGCGAAGGCTATCGTGACCAGTGCCAGAAGAATGTAGAAACTTACGCGCTGGACGGACATAATCACCCAAACTGATTTTGCAGGAGGATGAATCTGCCCGGAAATTGCACCGCATTCAATAGCCAGGCAAGCATATGCAACGGCAATCTGGGAAATCACCGTCAATAATCGGGCTTAGACACGCACGGGAAAGCCGAAGGCTTAACCGGCGTCGAGTTGGGAGCGTGCGATCACCTTGACGAGCCAATCGGCAAAAACCCGCAGACGGTTGCTCAAATGCCGATTCGGCGGATAGACAAGGAAGATGGGCTTCGGGTCCACCTGCCATTCTTCCAACACCGGCTGCAAGGCACCGCTGCGCAGATCCTCCCGCACCATGAATTGCGGCGCGAGCGCAACCCCCAGCCCTGCACGCGCAGCCGCGAGATAGGTTGTCGCCTCATTGGAGGCAACGATATAACGCCCGGTGATTTCCACCTCCTCGTCGCCGCGCTTCCATTGCATCGGCATCAGTTCCCCTGACGGAGGACGAAAATATCCGACCACGAAATTGTCTTTTTCAAAATCGGTGGGATGGGCAGGTGCAGAGCAACGCGCCAGATAATCCGGCGAAGCGCATGTGACGAAATTCATGTTGCCGATCCGGCGGGCAATCAGGGATTGATCCGTTAATGTGCCAATTCGGATGGCGCAATCAACGTTTTCGGCAACATAATCCACGGGGCGGTCCGATACGCCCAAATCGATCCGTATTTCAGGATAGCGCTTGTGGAATTCCGGCAGTGCCGGAATGACGACGAGATTGGCGATGGCGCTGGCCATTTCGACGCGCAGGCGCCCCTTGGGAGAAACCTGCGCACTGGAAATGCTCCCATCCAGTTCGTCAAGATCGGCGAGCACGCGTGCCGCGCGCTCATAATAGAGAGCGCCATCCGGCGTCACCAGAACGCGCCGCGTTGTCCGGTTCAAAAGTTTTGTACGAAGATGCGATTCCAGACCCTGAACGAGATTGCTGATCGTCGCCTTGGGCATGTTGAGAGAAACGGAGGCACGTGTGAAATTTCCCGTTTCAACCACTCTCAGAAACGCACGCATAGCTGTGAGTTGGTCCATTATGAATAGTCACCATTGTTCGATTATTTGGACAGTGTAGTCAAAACAAACGGACTATTCCAGCCAAAAGACAATGCTAATATCCAACCATGAAAGGTTGCTGCCAATCCCTGACGTCTTCCTTCGCGGAAGTGTTGCGGCGACAGCGGCATGCAAGAAAACAAAAAGCTGGAGTACGCTGCATGAATATGTCTGGATGTAGTGTGCGTTAGCGCAAGGACAAGGACAATGAATACGCAGTTCACGGTGCAGACTATAGAAACGGCGGATAACAGTTGCCCGACCCGTCTCTATCGCGGGAATCGATTGCTTTCACCGCCGCCGGTTGTGCTGCATCTGCATGGCGGCGGGTTTTCGGTCAATTGCACCGGCGCCGGGGAACGCGTGGCAAAAGCACTCGCAACCGCAGGCGCGGTAGTGATTTCGCCGGAATACTCATCGGCCTGCCTCAAGCCGTTTCCGGCGGCGCTTGATGCTGCTTATGACATGCTGACGTCGATACGCACGCGCTACTTGGAACTGGCCGGGAAGAAGTCAATGCTTTTCATCGCGGGTGAGGAAGCGGGCGGCAATCTGGCAGCGGGTGTCGCTCTCATGGCGCGGGACCGCTATTTGTCCGAGCTGAAGGGACAGATACTGCTATCTCCGATGCTGGATCCCTGTCAGGCAACGGCATCATTTCGCAAATACTGCCCGCAGAATGAAGTGCAGTCGATAGCGGAAGGTTGGGAAAAATATCTCGGCGAATGCGGTGGTTTCACCCATCCCTATGCCGCCCCCGCGCACTGCTCGCGGCTTTCGGATCTGGTTCCGGCATTGATCGTAACCAGCGAAGAATGTGCGCTCAGGGACGAGGCGCAAACCTATGCGGAACGCCTGCAAAAAGCGGGTGTAAAAGTCCAGTCGAGGACCCTGCCCGGTCGGGCGGGGTGGATACCCGCCAACAAAATCGCAGACGGCGAGTGGTCGCCACAAGAAGACGTTCTCATCGGCCTGTTCTCCGAATTTTTCAGGAAGGCAGGCACGAAGCAATAGACGAGTTTGACAGCCTGAATGCCGGACCGAACGGCTTCCCACCTTTCGGTCTGACGCCCTCACAGAACGCCGGTCCCACCGGTTAGGAGATACAACAATGACATCGATCACAGCCCGCCGGGCCCTATGGGGCGCCGGCCTGAGTATTCTATTGTCTGCAGCTGGCGGCGGCGCCATTCTCTTCGGCGCGCCTCACCTCAAGGCCGATGCCGCAACCGATATTTCCGCTCCACCGCCTGCTGTTCCGGTTTCTGTCACCAAGGCGGAATCGCGTCGCATTGCGACATGGGAAGAATTTTCCGGTCGTCTGGAAGCGATTGACCGGGTTGAAATTCGCCCGCGCGTTGGCGGCGCGATCCTCAAAGCTCATTTCCGCGAAGGCGCTCTGGTGAAACAGGGCGACCTGCTCGTGACCATCGATCCAGAGCCCTATGCGGCAGCGGTCGAAAAGGCGAAAGCGCAGGTTTCCGCCGAAGAAGCCCGCGTTGCGCTGGCCAAGACCGAACTGGAACGCGGACGTCAGCTCGTGACCACCCGCACCATCGCCCAGAGCGGACTTGACCAGCGTTCCAGCGCCTATGACGAGGCACAGGCAAGCTTGCGCTCCGCCAAGGCCACCCTTCGCTCTGCCGAGCTTGACCTTCAATATACGCAAGTGCGCGCGCCTATTTCCGGCCGCGTCGGACGACTCGAAGTGACCGCAGGCAATCTGGTTGCCGCAAGTTCCGCCTCTCCGGTCCTGACCACGCTCGTTTCGGTCGATCCGATCTATGCAAGCTTCAGCGCCAATGAGGAAGTCGTCACCAGAGCGCTTGCCAGGCTTGCCGCCTCGCCCGGCGGAAACGCGATCGAGCGCATTCCGGTGCAGATTGGCACGGCTTCCGACGAAGGCACGCCGATTTCCGGCCATATCCAGCTCATCAACAATGAAGTCGATGCCACGACCGGCACGATCCGGGTTCGCGCCGCAATCGATAACCCGGATGGAAGGCTCATACCCGGCCAGTTTGTCCGCATCCGCTTCGGCACACCGGAACCGGATGAAAAACTGGTGGTGAGCGACCGGGCGATTTCTTCCGATCAGGACAAGAAGTTCGTCTTCGTGGTCGGTGCGGATAACAAGATTGAATACAGGCAGGTGGTTCTCGGTCGCAATTATGACGGTTTACGCATTGTCGAAAGCGGGTTGAAGCCCGGCGAAAATATCGTCGTGAACGGACTGCAACGCATTCGTCCGGGCGTGGTCGTCGCACCGCAGCCCGTCACCGAAACACTTGCCAAGAATTAGTTGAAACGGCGCGCTTGAGCGCGCGCTAACCGCAAGAACTCAGCCTCATCAACCCGCGAGAACGCATGTTTCGCGGACCAGGAGAGTTTTTGCTCATCCGCCTAAAGGGGGATAAAAAGATGAACTTTTCACGCTTTTTCGTCGACCGCCCGGTCTTCGCTGGCGTTCTGTCGGTCCTGATATTCGTTGCCGGTTTGATCGGCATGACAGGTCTGCCGATCTCGGAATATCCGGAAGTCGTGCCGCCGCAGATCGTGGTACGCGCGCAATATCCGGGCGCCAACCCGGCCGTTATTTCCCAAACCGTCGCCACGCCGCTTGAAGAGCAGATCAACGGCGTCGAAGGCATGCTTTATATGCAGAGCCAGGCGACCGCAGATGGCGTCATGACCCTGACCGTCACTTTCGCGCTCGGCACCGACCCCGATCAGGCCCAGCAGCTGGTGCAGAACCGTATTTCGCAGGCCGAACCGCGCCTGCCGGAAGAAGTGCGCACCCTTGGCGTCACCACCGCCAAAAGCTCACCCGACCTCACGCTTGTCGTTCACCTCATCTCGCCCGATGGGCGATATGACGTGAACTATCTGCGCAACTACGCCGTTTTGAACGTCAAGGACCGCATCGCCCGTGTCCCGGGTGTCGGTCAGGTGCAGATATTTGGCGGTGGTGATTATTCGATGCGCGTCTGGATTGACCCGCAGAAGGCTGCCGAACGCGGACTTTCCGCAAGCGACATCGCCAACGCCATCCGCCATCAAAATGTGCAGGCCGCAGCCGGTGTGATCGGCGCTTCACCTTCCGTTTCAGGCCTCGACCTTCAACTTTCCGTCAATGCACAAGGTCGTCTTCAAACGCCGGAAGAATTCGCCAACATCGTCGTGAAATCGGGCAGCGAAGGTGAAATCACCCGGTTGGGTGACGTTGCGCGTGTCGAGATGGGCGCCGCCGATTATTCACTGCGGTCGCTGCTCGACAACAAATCGGCGGTCGGCATGGGCGTGTTTCAGGCACCCGGCTCCAATGCGCTGGAGATTTCCGAAAACGTTCACGCCGCCATGGCCGATCTGAAGAAGACCATGCCCGAAGGCGTGGATTTCGAAATCGTCTATGACACAACGCAATTCGTGAAAGCCTCGATCGAGTCGGTCATTCACACGCTTCTCGAAGCCATCGTTCTCGTCGTGATCGTGGTCATCCTGTTCCTGCAGACATGGCGCGCGTCGATTATTCCGCTGGTTGCCGTTCCCGTCTCCATCGTCGGCACATTTGCGGTCATGTATGTGTTCGGCTTTTCCATCAATGCACTCAGCCTCTTCGGTCTTGTGCTTGCCATCGGAATCGTGGTGGATGACGCCATCGTGGTCGTGGAAAATGTCGAGCGCAACATCGAGCAGGGGCTGTCACCGGTCGATGCCACCTATCGCGCCATGCAGGAAGTGTCCGGGCCGATCATTGCAATCGCGCTGGTGTTGGTTGCGGTCTTTGTGCCGCTTGCCTTCATCACTGGCCTGACCGGCCAGTTTTATCGTCAGTTTGCGTTGACCATCGCCATTTCGACGGTGATCTCCGCCATCAATTCGCTGACGCTTTCGCCTGCTCTGGCGGCCCTGCTGCTGCGCAGTCATCATGCGCCGAAGGACAGTCTGACCCGCATCATGGACAAACTATTCGGCTGGTTCTTCCGTGGTTTCAACCGTTTCTTCGGCGCAAGTTCGGAAGCCTATGGACGCGGCGTTGGCAGCATTCTCTCGCGCAAGTCGCTGGTGATGGGCCTTTATGTCGTGCTGCTCGGCGTCACCTTCGTGCTGTTCCGTGCAGTGCCCGGCGGCTTCGTTCCGGCGCAGGACAAGCAATATCTGATCGGCTTCGCGCAATTGCCGGATGCGGCAACGCTCGACCGTTCGGAAGATGTGATCCGTCGTATGAGTGATATAGCGCTCAAGCATCCGGGTGTGGCCAATGCCATCGCCTTCCCCGGCCTGTCGATCAACGGTTTCACCAATTCGTCGAACTCCGGCATCGTTTTCGTGACGCTGAAGCCGTTCGAGGAGCGTAAAGCCCCGGAACTTTCGGCCAATGCCATCACGGCAGACCTGAACCAGCAGTTCGGTGCCATTCAGGATGCTTTCATCGCCATGTTCCCGCCGCCGCCCGTTCAGGGTCTCGGCACGACAGGCGGTTTCAAGCTCCAGCTTGAGGATCGCAACGGGCTTGGCTTCAAAGCGCTTGATGATGCGACCAAGGCGTTTCTCGCCAAGGCTTATCAGACACCTGAACTGGCCGGTCTCTATTCGAGCTACCAGATCAACGTGCCGCAGCTCTATGCCGATCTTGACCGCACGAAGGCACGTCAGCTTGGTGTGGCGGTGACGGATGTATTTGAAACCCTGCAGATCTATCTGGGTTCGCTCTATGTCAACGACTTCAATGCCTTTGGACGTACCTACAGCGTGCGCATTCAGGCCGATGCGAATTACCGCAGCCATGCCGAGGACATCGGCAAGCTGAAGGTGCGCTCGCAGTCGGGCGAGATGATCCCGCTGTCGGCTCTTCTGAAAGTCGAGCAGACCGTGGGTGCAGAACGCGCCATCCGTTATAACGGCTTCCTTTCCGCCGATATCAACGGCAACCCGGCCCCCGGTTTCTCGTCCGGCCAGGCGCAAGCTGCCATCGAACGGATTGCCGAAGAAACCCTGCCTCCGGGCATCGCTTTCGAGTGGACCGATCTGACCTACCAGCAGATTCTGGCTGGTAGTTCAGGCTTCCTCGTCTTCCCGCTTGCACTGCTGCTCGTCTATCTGGTGCTGGCCGCGCAGTATGAAAGCCTTGCCCTGCCGCTGTCGATCATCATGATCGTGCCGATGGGCATTATGGCCGCACTCACCGGCGTCTGGCTGACGGGAGGTGACAACAACGTCTTCACCCAGATCGGCTTGATCGTCCTTGTGGGGCTATCGGCGAAGAACGCGATCCTGATCGTGGAATTTGCCCGCGAGCTGGAGCTTTCCGGTCGGAGCGTCGTGCAGGCGGCAGTCGAGGCAAGCCGGTTGCGTCTGCGCCCGATCCTGATGACCTCGATGGCCTTCATCATGGGCGTGGTGCCTCTGGTGACATCCACGGGTGCGGGTGCGGAAATGCGCTCGGCCATGGGTATCGCGGTCTTTGCAGGCATGATCGGCGTGACGGCCTTCGGCATCTTCATGACGCCGGTGTTCTATGTGCTGATCCGAAAGCTCTCCGGTGAACGTCCGTTGAAACATACAGGCGCCAAGATCGAGGCTCCACATCTGGCGCCTGGGGAATAAAAGAAAACACCGCCCGGCCGGAATATTTCCGGCCGGGCGGTGCCAAGTTCAATTTATGCGAAAACTGAATCTATGGCCTTTTTCGTTGCAGCCACGACCTTGTCCGCTTCCTCACGAGTGAGACACAGCGGCGGTGCAAAACCGAGAATGTCGCCTTCCGGCATAGCACGTCCAATAACGCCATTGGCAAGCAATGCAGTCGACACCTGCGCACCGACCTTCAACGATGGATCGAAGAATTTCCGGTCGTCCCGGTCTTCAACGAATTCGACTGCCGCCATAAGGCCTTCGCCCCGCACTTCTCCCACATGCTTGTGGCCACCCACCGCGTCCTGCAATGCCTGACGGAAATAAGCGCCGGTGGAACCTGCATTTTCAACCAGTTTCAGTTCATCGATCAGCTGGAGGTTGGCGACACCTGCCGCCGCACAGATCGGATGAGCGGAATAAGTCCAGCCGTGGCCGATTGGCCCCATTTGATCGGAACCCTGGACCAGCACCTGCCACATGCGGTCGGAAACGATGGAACCGGACAGAGGCGCGTAGGCGGAAGTCAGCCCCTTGGCGATTGTGATGAGGTCCGGCTTCATGCCGTAATGGTCGGAACCGAACATACTGCCCAGACGTCCGAAACCCGTCACGACTTCATCGGCAACCAGCAGTATGTCGTAACGGTCGAGCACAGCCTGAATCTTTTGCCAGTACCCGGCAGGCGGCGGCACGATCCCGCCCGTTCCAAGTACCGGCTCGCCGATGAAAGCGGCGATCGTATCCGGTCCTTCGGCAAGGATCATCTCTTCCAGCTTATCCGCGCAATGCTGCGCAAACTGCTCCTCGCTCATGGAGCGGTCCGCACGACGGAAATAATAAGGTGTTTCCGTATGAAGAACGGGCGCACGCGGCAGGTCAAATGCGTTGTGGAAGGTGGCCAGCCCCGTCATGCTACCGGTCATCACGCCTGAGCCGTGATAGCCGCGCCAGCGCGAAATGATCTTCTTCTTTTCCGGGCGGCCCAAAATATTGTTGTAATACCAGATCAGCTTGATGTTAGTCTCGTTGGCGTCCGAACCGGACAGGCCGAAATAGACGCGGCTCATATGATCCGGCGCGCGGTCGATAATCATCTTGGCAAGCGTGATCGACGCTTCCGTGCCATGGCCGACATAGGCGTGATAATAAGCGAGCTTGTGCGCCTGTTCGGCAATCGCATCGGCAATTTCCTTGCGGCCGTAACCGACATTGACGCAATAAAGCCCGGCAAAGGCGTCAAGGCTCTTGCGCCCGTTCACATCGGCTATATAGACACCTTCGCCACCCTCCAGAACACGTGTCGGCGTTTCGCCGCGCGCATGCATGCCCATATGGGTGGACGGGTGGAAGAAATGATCGCGATCCCAAGCGGTGAGTTCGTTGCTGTTGTTCAACATCGTTATTGTCCTTTCCTGTCGCGACGCATTCATGCGGCGGTATCGATGCAGAGATATTTGAGTTCGGTGAAGGCTTCGATGCCCTGATGCGCGCCTTCGCGCCCGAGCCCGGATTGTTTCCAGCCGCCAAACGGGATCGGCGCGCCGGTGATCTTCGCACGGTTGATGGCAACCATCCCATATTCAAGCGCTCGCCCCATGCGCAGCTGACGTGCCCCGTTTGAGGTCACCACATAGGCGACAAGACCATATTGCGTGGCATTGGCCCGAATTATCACTTCGTCTTCACTATCGAAGACGGTGAGCCCGGCCACAGGCCCAAAGGTTTCTTCATGCATAATGGCCGCGTCATTCGGTACATCGACCAGCAAGGTCGGCTCGAAGAAAAGCGTGCCCGCGCCGAGGCGCTTGCCGCCTACACGCAGTTTTGCGCCATGCCTTTCGGCATCGCGCACGTGTTCTTCCACCTTATCCACCGCGCGGCTATGCATAAGCGGCCCGATATCGGCATCCGTATCGAGGCCATTCCCGACCTTGAGCGCCTTGATGCGGGTCGCGAAAGCATCCGTGAACGATTCGAGGATGCCGCGCTGCACAAATATGCGGTTCGCGGCAAGGCAGTCCTGACCCGACGTGGCAAATTTCGCCGCCATCGCCACCTCCACCGCACGGTCGATGTCAGCGTCGTCGAAGACGATAAGAGGCGCGTGGCCGCCAAGCTCCATGACAAGCCGTTTCATGGTTGCCGTGCATTTCGTGGCGATCAGTTTCCCGATTTCGGTGGAGCCGGTGAAGCTCAAGGCACGCACACGCTCGTCGCGGCACAGCACATCGACAATCGGCGCGGCCTTGCCTGTCACGACATTGAATATGCCCGCGGGTATTCCTGCGCGTTCGGCAAGCTCGGCAAGCGCTAGTGCGGAAAGCGGCGTTTCCGACGATGGATGCACGACGACAGGGCAGCCCGCCGCAATGGCTGCGGCGGCCTTTCGCGTGATCATGGCGTTCGGAAAATTCCAGGGCGTCACCAGCCCGACAACGCCCACAGCCTCGCGGTGCACGAGCATTTCCGCATCCGGCAGATGGCTGGCGATGGTTTCGCCGTTAAGACGTTTTGCCTCCTCGGCAAACCATTCGATGAAAGATGCTCCGTAATCGATCTCGCCGCGCGCTTCGCCAAGCGGCTTGCCCTGCTCCAGCGTCATCAGCAATGCAAGATCTTCCCGGCTCGCTATGACAAGCTCATACCAGCGGCGCAAGATCGTGGCACGCTCCTGCGGCAGCTTGTTGCGCCATGCGGGAAAGGCTGCCTGCGCAGCATCAATGGCAAGGCCTGTTTGCGCCTCGCCCAGGCTTGCAACACGGGCAAGACGCTTACCCGTCGCCGGGTCGAGCACGGCAAAAGTCTCGGCCTGTTCCCCAGCCATCCAGCGCCCGTCTATATAGGCAAGTTCGCGAAACAGGTGCTTGTCGCTAAGCCTGTTAAGCCCCTGGTGTTGTATCGGATGATCCAGAACAGCATTCATTGTGCTTCTCCCAATTCTGGAAGAAATATCTCATGGAATGAGCCAATATTCGGACCAAAGGGGCGATTGGGAACAGTCGGATTGGACTAAACTTGTCGAGGAAACAGAACGTTTGGACTACTCCACGCTGTCCGACAACAGCGACAACAGCATCCCCGCCTTTTCATCCTTGACCAGTTTGGTCACGATATAGGTGAAATAACGTTCGATACCGATGTTCTGATCGAGCAGCCGGTCAATCAGGCGCTGATAACTGTCGATATCCCGCGCTACGGCCATCAGAAAATAGTCGACACCGCCCCCGACCGACCAGCAGGAAACGATTTCCGGTGTGACCGCTATTGCCCGCTCGAAGCGATCGAAGTCGCTCTGGCGGTGATTGCCGAGCGTAATCTGGACGATGACATGCGCGATGGGAGCAACTTTGCGATAGGCAATATGCGCATGATAGCCGGTCACGATGCCCGCTTCTTCCAGCTTGCGCAGCCTGAGCCAGCAGGGCGTAGGCGACAATCCCACCTTTTCCGCAAGCGCCAGCTTGGTGATTCGCGCATTCCCCTGCACCGCTTCCAGAATGCGAAGATCGACAGCATCAAGCTTGGGGGCCGGTTTCATCATGTGGGTCCGATGTGCGTGCGCTTTTTCATTCAATGTCTTTCTCATTGGCATGGCTGCCGAATGCTGGCAAGACTGCATGACCGAAAAGTCGTTACAGATCAAAATTGTAATGATCCAATATAATTATTGACATGATGCATTGTGTCTTTCACACATATAGCCAACGATAAAAATCAAACATATGGGGAACGAGGATGCGGCCGTACGGTTTCGCAAAGGGTGCTTTATTGCGCCCTCAATCTACTCGCACATTGCCGCGCTTGGCATCGGCTGCCGCCACATTCCCCTTTGTCATGACGCTTTGAAAGGCTGGCGCCATGTCGGGTATGATAGGACTTGTGGAAATCGAAGAAGCACGCGACAGGCTAAAGGGCCACGTCGAGCGAACACCGCTGGTTCGTTCTGAAAGCCTGAGCAAGCTCACCCGCCATCCTGTATTTCTCAAACTTGAGAACCGCCAGCCGACCGGCAGTTTCAAACTGCGCGGCGCGACCAACGCGGTGCTAAGCCTGCCGGCCAACGAACGCGAACGCGGCCTTGTCACCGCTTCCACCGGAAATCACGGTCGTGCACTGGCCTATGCAACATCCGCTCAAGGGTTGACGGCCACTATCTGCCTCTCCTCGCTGGTGCCGCACAACAAGGTTCAGGCAATCCGCGATCTTGGTGCGGACGTGCGCATTGTCGGAAAATCGCAGGACGATGCGATGGAAGAAGTCGCACGCCTTGCCCGCGGGCAGGGCATGAATGCGATCCCCCCCTTTGATGATCCGCGTATCATTGCCGGACAGGGAACCATCGGGGTTGAGATTATCGAAGATCTTCCTGACGTCGAGACAGTGCTCATTCCGCTGTCCGGCGGTGGGCTTGCCGCAGGTATTGCCGCGGCGGTGAAAGCCAGATGCCCGGACGCGAAGGTAATCGGCATCTCGATGCAGCGGGGCGCAGCCATGCAAGCCAGCCTTGCCGCCGGAAAGCCGGTTAATGTCGAGGAACTGGACACGCTGGCGGACTCTCTCGGCGGCGGCATCGGCCTCGACAATCGCTGGACCTTCAATATGTGCCGGAAACTTCTGGACGATGTCATCCTGCTTGATGAGAATGAAATCGCCACCGGTATCAAGTATGCGGCACTTGAGGAACACGAAGTGATCGAGGGAGCCGCCGCCGTCGGCATCGGCGCGCTTCTCGCGGACAAGTTCCGGCCAACAGGGCCGACCGCCCTTATCGTTTCTGGCGGCAACATCGACCCGGAACTGCATCGCACAATCGTTGATAACCGGAGAGCAGGTTGATGGCCGAGATGAGAATTCTGACCGAAGGCGATCTGCGCCAGCTCATAGCGCTGGATATCGAAAGCATTACCTGCGTTGAGGATGCCTTCCGCGCGCTTGCAGGAGGTGAGGTCCGCATGCCGCCGATCTTGCGCCTCGACATTCCGTCAGAGCGCGGCGAGGTCGATGTCAAGACCGCCTATATTCCGGGGCTCGACAGCTTCGCCATCAAGGTAAGCCCCGGCTTCTTCAACAACCCATCCATTGGCCTGCCTTCGACCAACGGGCTGATGATTCAATTCTCCGCAAAGACGGGACTGATCGAAGCACTATTGCTGGATAACGGCTATCTGACCGACGTGCGAACGGCGGCTGCCGGTGCGGTCGCAGCAAAACATCTGGCACGAGAAGATGCCGGCATTGCCGCTATTGTCGGTGCTGGCATGCAAGCCCGATTACAACTCGAAGCGCTCGCGCTTGTACGCCCCATCGCTGAAGCACGCATCTGGGCGCGCGACATGGCGAAAGCCGAAAGCACTGCGAAGGCACTGACTGGAAAGCTCGGTATCGACGTCAAAGCCGTTGCCGACCCCCGCGAAGCCTGCCGGGGCGCCGACATTATCGTGACGACAACGCCGTCAGAAACGCCACTCATCAAGGCCGAATGGCTGGAAGCCGGTCAGCATGTGACGGCGTTGGGTTCTGACGCCGAGCATAAAAACGAGATAGACTCGGCCATTTTCCAGCGCTCGATCATCTACGTCGCCGATAGTCTCAACCAGACCCGCAGGCTTGGCGAGTTGCATCACGCAATTAAAGCCGGGATCGTCAGGGCGAATGCGAACTTTCCTGAACTCGGCCAGATCATTCTCGATGCCGGGACTTTCGCGCGAAACGCCGAAGACATCACCTTCTGCGACCTCACCGGCACCGGAGTTCAGGACACGGCGATAGCCCGCCTCGCCACGACACGCGCCATTGCCCGCGACGCAGGGACGAAAATCGATTCAAATAAAACTGTAGGAGCCAGCCGATGAGTGCGGAACTCAACTTCACCCGCGCCGAATACAATCAGCGGATTGCCAAAACCCGGCGGGCCATGGAGAAGGCAGGATTCGATATCATCATCGTCACCGATCCATCGAACATGCACTGGCTCACTGGCTATGACGGCTGGTCTTTCTACGTCCATCAATGCGTCGTGCTGTCCATGGATGGCGAACCGATCTGGTACGGGCGCGGACAGGACGGCAATGGTGCAAAGCGCACGGCCTGGATCAATCACGACAACATAATCGGCTATCCCGATCATTATGTGCAGTCTCTGGATCGCCACCCCATGGATATGCTCGCCTCGATCATTGAAAAGCGCGGTTGGGGAGGCAAGACGATAGCCGTCGAATTCGACAATTACTGGTATACCGCCGCCGCGCATCATGCCTTGCAGAAGCACCTGCCCAATGCGCAGTTCAAGGATGCGCAGGGTCTCGTCAACTGGCAGCGTGCGGTAAAAAGTCCGACCGAAATCGACTATATGCGCAAGGCTGGCCGCATTGTCGAAGCCATGCATCAGCGCATTGTCGATAAAATCGAGCCGGGCATGCGCAAATGCGATCTGGTCGCCGAAATTTACGACGCCGGCACGCGTGGCGTCGATGGAATAGGCGGCGACTATCCGGCTATCGTGCCGCTTCTGCCGTCCGGCGCAGATGCTTCAGCCCCGCATCTCACATGGAACGACCTGCCGATGAAAACCGGCGAAGGCACGTTTTTCGAGATCGCCGGTTGCTACAAACGCTATCATTGCCCGTTATCGCGCACGGTATTTCTTGGCAAACCGACACAGGCTTTCCTCGACGCGGAAAAGGCGACGCTTGAAGGTATGGAAGCCGGGCTTGCAGCCGCTCGTCCCGGCAATACATGCGAAGACATCGCCAATGGCTTCTTCAACATTCTCAAGAAGTACGGCATCGTCAAGGACAACCGCACCGGCTATTCGATTGGCCTTTCCTATCCGCCGGATTGGGGCGAACGCACGATGAGCCTGCGTCCCGGCGATCACACAGAGCTGCAACCGGGCATGACCTTCCATTTCATGACGGGTCTGTGGCTGGAAACCATGGGGCTGGAAATCACCGAAAGCATCGTTATCACGGAAACAGGCGTCGAATGTCTGTCGAACGTCCCGCGCAAACTGGTCGTCAAGGATTAGGATCTTGCGATGATGCACACGACACCGCCATCCCGCCCTTCTCCGATTACGCCGACGGTCGATCTCAATCGCGACGGTGTGCAGCACGGTCATCTGCGGCTGCCGTGGTCGCGCGACGATTCCGCATGGGGTTCGCTCATGCTGCCGATCTGCGTCATCCGCAATGGCGACGGGCCAACAGCACTTCTGACCGGCGGCAATCACGGTGACGAATACGAGGGGCCCGTCGCTCTTTATGATCTGGCGGCCAATCTGAAACCGGAGCAGATCAATGGGCGTGTCATCATCGTACCGGCGATGAACTTTCCCGCTTTTCTGGCTGGAACGCGCACCTCCCCCATAGACAAGGGAAATCTCAACCGCAGCTTTCCTGGACGTCCGGATGGAACGGTAACCGAGAAGATCGCCGATTATTTTACGCGCTATCTTCTGCCCGTGGCCGATATCGTCATGGATTTTCATTCCGGTGGACGCACGCTCGATTTCCTGCCCTATGCGGCGGCCCACGCCCTGCCCGACACGGCGCAGGAAGCCCGGTGTTTCGATGCCGTAAAGGCGTTCTCCGCGCCTTTTTCCATGCGGATGATCGAAATCGATGCCGTTGGCATGTACGATACCACTGCGGAGGAAGCAGGAAAGGTGTTCGTCACCACCGAGCTTTCTGGTGGAGGCACGATCTCGGCGCGTACGGCATCCATTGCCAAACGCGGCATTCGCAACGTTTTGCGCCATGCGGGTATTCTCGAAGGAAAGGTCGAGCTTACACCGACCACATGGCTCGACATGCCATCGCAGGAATGCTTCGGCTTTGCTGAGACGGATGGCCTTCTGGAGCCGCTCGTCGATCTGGGGGGCACGCTGAAAAAAGGCGACGTGATCGCCCGTATTCATCCGGTGGCCCGCACCGGCACGACTCCGCAGGAGTATCGTGCCGCACTCGACGGGGTGCTGGCCGCACGGCATTTTCCGGGTCTCATCAAAATGGGCGACTGCCTTTCGGTAATCGCGACAACCAGCGAGACCCCATAAAGAGTTGAACAAAAGCCGGAGCAAAAACCACCCGGCGTCTACAAAGAGGAGAGAACACAATGCGCATGAAACTTCAAACCATCTCCGCCCTGCTCTCTGCAGCGGCAGTTATCGCCCTCACCGTGCCGTCACAGGCTGTCACGGTGGATGACCTCAAGAGCGCCGGCTTCGTGCGCGGTGCAACCGCCAACGAAGTGCCTTATGGCTATGTGGATGCAAGCGGCGCAGCCAAGGGCATCGGCCCTGATGTGGCCATTGCGATCTTCAAGAAGCTCGGCATCGACGAAGTTGACTGGACGGTGACCCCGTTCGGCTCACTTATCCCCGGATTGAAAGCCAAGCGGTTCGAATTTGTGGCCGCGGAACAGAATATTCTGCCGGAACGTTGCAAGCAGGTGCAATTTACCGTGCCCAATTCCAGTTATGGCGAAGGTCTTCTGGTACCAAAAGGCAATCCGAAGAACATCCATTCCTATGAGGACATCAAGAAAGATCCGTCACTGAAGGTCGCCATCGTATCAGGCGCGGACCAGATCGATTTCTTGCACGGCATGGGGATCGATGAATCGCAGATCGTCATGATCCAGGGCAATGCAGATGCGCCTTCCACCGTTCAGACCGGTCGCGCCGACGCTTATGCCGCAACGGAACTGACCGTGGCCAAGCTTGTCGATAATGCGCCCGAACTGGAACAGGCACATCCATTCACCGATCCTGTCGTTGACGGAAAGGCCGCCAGAAGCTTCGGCGCTTTCAGCTTCCGCCCCGAGGACAAAGACTTCTTCGACGCCTTCAACAAGCAGCTTGTCGAGTTCAAAAAGACCGATGAATACAAGAAAATCCTCATGACCTACGGCTTGGGTGAAGAGAGTGTCGAGGCTGCACGCAAAGCCGACACAGCAAGTCTGTGTGCCGGAAAATAACATCTCCCTGCTTGCCGGCCCGTCGATAGAACGGACCGGCAAGTTTCGCCTCATCTCTGCCCGGAGAGAGCCATATGTCTTGGACGGAATACCTTCCCGCGCTTTTCAAGGGCGCGCAAATCACCGTCATTCTCGCTTTGAGTTCGATGGTGATCGGTACTGTGCTGGCGTTTGCCGCCGGCATTGCCCGCTTTGCGGGCGGGCCAATCCTTTCAAAAATCGCAATTGTCTATATCGAAATCTTTCGTGGCACCTCGCTGCTAGTGCAATTGTTCTGGCTTTATTACGCCCTGCCGCTGATCGGCATTTCGTTCGATCCTATCACCACCGGCATTGCCGGCCTTGGCTTGAATATCGGCGCTTATGGTGCAGAGGTTGTTCGCGGCGCCTTGCAGGCTGTGCCGGAAGCCCAGCATGAAGCAGCCCGCGCGCTCAATTTCGGCAAAACGCACACGCTCTTCCATGTAATTCTGCCACAGGCCGTGGTTGAAATGATGCCAGCCTTTGGCAATCTGGCGGTCCACAATCTCAAGGACACAGCCCTTGCTTCGCTGATTTCCATCAGTGATCTGACCTTTCAGGCGCAGCGTCTGCGTAATCTCACGCTGGACAACGTGACCATCTATTCTCTGACCTTGCTTGGTTATTTTGCCATGGCACTGATACTTGCAGCCGCGATCCGCTGGCTGGAACGGCGCCTGAGACGTCAAACCATGGCGGGAGGCTTCGCATGATTTACGGTTATGCCTGGGATACCACATCCTCGCTATCCTTTGCGCTTTCGATCCTGCCGATCCTCGCTATCGGCCTGACGGTCACGCTCAAGGCGGCTGCGGCGGGGTTCGGCATAGCACTGGTACTCGGTCTCGTCTTCGCGCTTTTGCGCCGCAGTCCATACAAGGCCATTTCATGGCCGACAGCGATTGTGGTTGAATTCCTGCGCGACACGCCATTGCTCGTGCAGCTCTTCTTCCTTTACTATGTTCTGCCGGTATACGGCATCGTTCTGCCAGCCTTTCTTACAGGTGCGATTGCGCTTGGACTGCAATATTCAGCCTATACATCGGAGGTCTATCGCGGCGGCATCGAAGCCATTCCCCGCGGCCAATGGGAAGCGGCGCGGGCACTCAATCTCACACCTTGGCGCACCTATCGCGATATCGTCATTCCGCAGGCCGTGCCGCGCATCATTCCGACAATGGGCAATTATCTCGTCTCCATGCTCAAGGAAACGCCTGTGCTTTCGGTCGTCAGCATTGTCGATATGCTCAATCTAGCCAATCTGATCGGTGATCGCACATTCGAATATCTGGTGCCGCTGTCCCTGGTCGGCCTGATCTTCCTCATCCTGACCCTTATCTGTTCAGCAGCCATCACCATGCTTGAACGCATTCTTCCAAAGAACGGGATCGCCCTCAAATGACCCAGGAAATTATCCGCTTTCAGGACGTAACCAAGCGCTTTGGCGCACTGACCGTGCTGGATCGCTTCAATTTTTCGGTTACCACGGGCGAAAAAGTGACCCTTATTGGTCCTTCCGGCTCCGGAAAATCCACCGTGCTGCGCATCCTGATGACGCTCGAACCATTTCAGGAGGGAACGCTGGAACTTGCAGGAATGTCCTATCACGAGCCGAACGGCAAAGGATCCTTTCAGGCGAGCGAAGCGCACTTACGCAAGATCAGGTCGCATGTCGGCATGGTGTTCCAGAGCTTCAACCTGTTTCCGCACATGTCGGTTTTGCGCAACATAATCGAGGCACCGGTCCATGTGCTCGGCATGAAGCGTGACGAAGCCGAGGCCCGCGCGCTCGACCTTCTGTCGCTTGTCGGACTCACTGACAAGAAGGACCATTATCCGTCGCAACTGTCCGGCGGCCAACAGCAGCGGGTCGCCATTGCGCGCTCGCTCGCCATGCGTCCGCGCGTACTTCTGTTCGATGAGCCCACCTCGGCACTCGACCCGCAACTGGTTGGCGAAGTCCTGGCTGTTATTCGTAGTCTGGCAAAGGAACACGATCTGACCATGCTGCTTGTGACCCACGAAATGCGATTTGCACGCGAGGTTTCTGATCGCGTCTGCTTCTTTGACAAGGGTCGCATCTGCGAACAGGGTTCGCCGGAACAGATACTGGGCAATCCGAAAGAGGAACGCACACGGGAATTTCTGCAATCCGTCCTCTAATCAGCGGCTCAGTCAGAACCGGACAGCTTCCGGTCAAGCTATCGTTCCGACATCATAGACGGGCGGCAGTTGGGCAAAAGTCTCGCGGATGGTTTCAAGCGCTGTCTTCAAAGCCGGTCGCGAAAGCCGACCACCAAGACAGATGCGAATGCCGCCCTTACCCCGATCGCCGCCCGCAATAAATGGATCGGACGGCGTTACCGCCACGCCTTTGTTTGCAAGCGCGCGCACCAGCCCGTCTTCCGACCAGTTTCGGGGAATGCCCAGCCAGGCGCACAGCGACAGCGGATTGCTTCCCGCCACATGCTGCCCGAGAATGTCCGTCACCAGTGCCTGCCGCGACCGCAATTCATTGCGCTGGATCTCGACCAGTCCCGCAGCAGTTCCATCTTCGATCCAGCGGCTTGCCATTTCCGCCACCAGATTGACGCCACTCCAGCTCGTCACCCGTAAAATCGATGTAATGCGAATGGAATACTGCATCGGAACAACCAGATAGCCGGTGCGCAAGCCGGTCATGACAGTCTTGGTAAAACTGGTGACAAAGAAGCCTAGTTCCGGTAGCAATTCAGGCATTGAGGGCAGCCTTTCTTCCAGGATCGGCTTGTAGACCTCATCTTCTATGACGCAGACGCCGTAACGTCGGGCAATCTCCGCAATCGCAATACGCCTCTCGGCGCCCATCAAATGGCTGGTCGGGTTGCCAAGCGACGGGATCAGCACAAGCGCCCGCACATCACCCGCCTCACACGCTGCTTCAAAAGCCTCGGGGATGATCCCTTCCCGATCGGCAGCAAGCCCACGCAAAGTGAAGCCAAGCACATTGGCCAGTCCGATGATACCGTGATCGGTCAAACTTTCTGTCAGCACCACCTCGCCCGGCTGCACGACCGCGGCCACCGCAAGAAACAGACCATGCGCAGCGCCATTTGTGATGATGATGCGGCCCGGATCGACATCCACCGAAAGCCCACGCAACCAGTCGCGTGCGATCCCACGATGTCGATCAAGGCCCGCAATCGGGCGGCATGGACGCATGAACCCTGCGTTTTCCGATTGGCTCAATGCCTCGAAAAGATGTCGCGAAGCCCGTTCATGCGCCTCGGTATAGACCGCCCGAATGATCGAAAGGTCAGCCGCACCGCTTGGATCGCGATCCAGCATGAAGCTGTCCGCACGTTCAGTTATGCGATTGCAGACATAGGTTCCGCGCCCCACTTCGCCGCGCAGATATCCGCGCCGTTCCGCTTCCTTATAACTGATGCTTACGGTCTGGACCGACAGGCCAAGCCTGTGAGCCAGGTCGCGATGCGTCGGCATCCGGGTGGAGGGCTTGAGAATGCCACGCTCGATATCGTCAACGATCTTTTCTGTCAAAAGCCGGTGTTTCGTTACCCCCTTGCGCACTTCCAACGCGGGTTCCCATACGCCACCATCATGACAAAACATCGATTGACCTATCATCTAGCAAAACAATCAGGACAATCTATCCGTCAATCTGAAAAATATGAAGCACAGATTTACTTCCTCCCCAAGGGACGAGCCTGCTTCAACGCTCGCCCTCCCGTCCATACCCCGGGTAATTTCATGCCGACCGTGGAAAGAGGAAATCGAGAAACCGCTGCGCCGTGGGCTGTGGTTCATGATTGGCAAGGCCCGGTCGCTCATTAGCTTCAACGAAGATATATTCTGGCTTTTCCGGGTTTTTTACCATGAAGTCGATACCCACGACCGGAATCTTGATTGCCCGCGCAGCGTTACAAGCAGCCTCAACGAGTGTCTTGTGGGTTTTCGACGTGACATCGTGGATCGTGCCACCGGTGTGCAGATTGGCAGCTTTTCGCACCGTTATCTCGCGCCCGTCTTCCAGGATGCTTGTTAAATTGAAGCCCTGCTGATCCAGACAGCGTCTGGTTTCGGCATCAAGTGGAATCCGGCTTTCACCGCCGGTTGCCGCTGCGCGGCGACGCGATTGCACCTCTATCAACTTACGTATTGTGGATTTGCCGTCGCCAATCACACGCGGGGGACGACGAACCGCCGCCGCCACAAGCTTGTAATCGATGATGACAAGCCTCAGATCTTCGCCCTCAAAGCACGCTTCCAGCAGCACGCGGTCGCAAACACTGCGAGCCTGTCTAATCGCAACATGCAAATCCTTCATCGTCGAGATACCAACAGATATGCCACGGCCCTGTTCACCGCGAGCCGGTTTAACCACAACCCTTCCATGGGTTTGCAGGAATTCTTCAAGTTCTATTTCGTTCGCGCCCGCTTCGATCTGCTCCGGCACGACGAGCCCGGCCTCGGCGACGATCCTCCTCGTCACGGCCTTGTCGTCGCAAATAGACATGGCGACACCAGACGTCAGGTCGGAAAGGCTTTCCCGGCAATGAATGGATCGTCCACCATGTGAAAGCCTGAAAAATCCGCCTTCCGCATCTGTGACCTTGATATTGATTCCGCGTCGCAGGGCTTCATCGACAATCAGCCGTGCGTAGGGATTGAGCGCATCGACGGAATCCAGCGGCAGCGCGAAAAACTTCTCGTTGATGGCGTTCTTGCGCTTTATGGCAAAAAGCGGAACACGGCGGAATTCCAGCTTCTCGTAAAGAGCGATTGCATGTTCGTTATCGTGGACGACCGACAGGTCCATATGGCTCAATCCACGAGCCTGAAAGTGTTCGGCAAGCTTTCGCACCAGCCGCTCCCCAATACCGGGCTGGCGCGCCTGAGGATGCACCGCCAGACACCAGAGCGAACTTCCGTGCTCAGCATCGTCGAACAAACGCTGGTGGTCGATTCCCGTCACTGTGCCGACAATCTGGCCAGTGGCATCGTCCTGCGCAACGAAATACGTAACAGCCCTGTTGTCCCTTTCCGACGAGAAAAAATCCGGCCGCAACGGCACCATACCGCAGGCCGCATAGACGGCGTTTATTCCGTCCACATCCGCCTCGGACACGACACGTCTGATGGTAATGCCGCGCGTCCGACGTCCGCCGCTGCGATAGGTCGACAATTCGAGCCGGTATGTATGGGACGGATCAAGGAATATCTCCTGAGGCGCAAGCGTCAGAAGGACATGCGGATCGCGGACATAAAAGGCAATGTCGCGGCTGTGGGGAGCCTCCGCACGCAGCGCCTCCAGAAGAGCCTCATTGCTCTCGAACGTAGGAGCAAACAAAAGCCGTCCCCATCCGCAATCGAGTACAACATTGGGCGCGTTCTCCCCGGTTTGGTCGGCACCGGAGCCCTGATGAGCGCCGGGACTCGCAGGTGCGCGCAAACGCTTCAATCGATGAGAAAGTGCTTTGGTTCCTTTGGCCCTCTGCCGGGCCATATGAGCTTCGCGGTCTGTTTTCATGTCAAGCTTCCTGCCTCTGGAGCCACATTTCCAGTAGGCCCGCCTGCCACAACTCCGAACCTCGCAACGGCGTGATATATTCCGAAGGCTTCTCGAAAAGGCGATCCAGATAATCGCGCCTGAACAGTCCTCGTTCGCGTGCCGCCTGCGAGGAGAGCGCATCGCGGAGCATATCCAGATAGGGACCGGCAATATATTTAAGCTGCGGCACCGGGAAATATCCCTTTTTGCGATCGATAACCGCCTCGGGGATGATCTTGCGCGCCACGTCCTTCAGAATGCCCTTGCCGCCGTCACGCAGCTTTTCCTCCGGCGGCATGCGCGCTGCAAGCTCCACCAGTTCGTGGTCGAGAAAGGGTACTCGTGCCTCGAGGCCCCACGCCATGGTCATGTTATCGACACGCTTCACCGGATCGTCGACCAGCATCACATTGCTGTCTAGCCTCAAGGCCCTGTCAACCGGCGTGTCTGCCCCGTCACGCAAGAGATGTTCCTCCAGCAGTTCGAGGCTATAATCGCGGTCCGGCATCCACTCGGCAGAAAGCTGGCTGCTGAGCGTCTCATGCGACCGGTCGCGAAACGCCCTGCCATAGTCATCGACCACATTATTGGAATCAACGAGCGGCGGATACCAGTGATAGCCGCCGAAAACCTCATCCGCGCCCTGTCCCGATTGTACAACCTTGATATGTTTCGAGACTTCCTTCGACAGAAGGTAGAACCCGACATTGTCATAAGAAACCATCGGCTCGGACATAGCCGCAATTGTACCAGGCAACGCATCCATCAGCTGATCTGATGGGACAAAAATTTTGTGGTGGTCGGTCCCGAAGTGCTTGGCGATAAGATCGGAATAGACGAATTCATCGCCCTTCTCGCCGTTCGCTTCCTCGAATCCGACGGAAAAACTCATGAGCCCGGACTGGCCCGCCTCGGCGAGAAGGCCGACGATCAGGCTAGAATCGACACCGCCGGAAAGAAGCACGCCCACCGGAACATCGGCAATCATTCTGCGTTTGACGGCAGTTCTGACCGCTGCCAGCAGTTTTTCCTGCCATTCTTCGCGGCTCACGGCGCTATCGCCCGGGTGACGGCAATGCGGCGCCTCCCAGTAAAGCCGGTCCCGGAAACGCCCAGTGGCCTCGTAGATGCGCATGGTCGCGGGGGGCAACTTGCGCACACCGCTATAGATTGTCCGCGGCGGCGGCACGACGGCATGAAAACTCATGTAATTGTGGAGCGCGGCGCGGTCAATTGACGTATCCACCCCGCCCGCCTTGACCAGCGCCGGCAAGGCCGACGCAAAACGCAATGCGTCGCCACTTTGCGCCAGATAGAGCGGCTTGATGCCAAAACGGTCGCGTGCCATAACGAGGCGACCCGTATCACGCTCGTGAATGACAAAGGCAAACATGCCATGGAAACGGGAAACGCAGTCTTCCCCCCACGCATGCCAAGCCTTGAGGATGACTTCCGTGTCGCCATCGGAAAAGAAGCGATAGCCCTTTTCTTCGAGCTCGCGTCTCAATTCGCGGAAATTATAGATGCATCCGTTGAAAACGATAGACAGGCCAAGCTCTGAATCCAGCATTGGCTGCTGCGATTTTTCGGAAAGATCGAGAATTCGAAGCCTTCGATGTCCGAAACCAACATTGCCACGCACAACGATCCCGGAAGAATCCGGACCGCGCGGGGCAAGTACGTCTGCCATGATCGACACTGCCGAGACACTCGGCGTGCCACCGTCAAACCTAACTTCACCGCAAATTCCACACATAAAAAGAGCCAATACCTCCATTGTTCCAGTCAAAATATAGGCCGCACCGCGTTATTCGCGGTCACCGGCCTTAAAGCCTAATGCGACAGGAACGGATTGGTTCCGAAAAACTCTACATATCTGCCGATAGAATTGCCCATGGCCTCGCTTGTCCCGGCAAAACCCCGCGCTCAGCGACAATCATGTGGTGGGAGACGATCTCGCATTTCCAATTCCCGAAACAAAAAACAACCCTTACTCCGACGGGCTGTCGTCGGGTCCGAGCTCCTGTTCAGCCTCGACCGACTTCTGGCGGGTAAAGCCTTTGAGACCGATTGCTGTTTCTTCCGCATCTCTTTCGATCTGCACTTCGCTGGCCGCATAGTGCACGATCAATTTGGCGATGGAGGTCAGCGCATTCACATGGATACGCTCATAACCGTGCGAGGCATCAACACCAAAAGTCAGCAATGCCGTGCGTACGTCGTGTCCGGCTTCGATCGCCGAAGCAGCATCGGATCGGTAATAACGGAACACGTCCTTTTGCACCTGAATGTCATGTTCGCCGCACAGTTCGAAAAGTTTTTTACTCAAATGATAGTCGAAAGGACCGGTCTGGTCCGCCATGGCAAGCGTCACACCGAATTCCGAGGAGTTCTGTCCCGGCGCCGTGGTGCCGTTGTCGATTGCTACCAGCGACGCAATATCCGGAACCACTGCTGCGGATGCCCCGACGCCGACCTCTTCACCGATGGTAAACAGCCAATAGGTATCGACCGGCGTTTCAACGCCTTCCCGCTGCATGACTTCCAGCGCCGCCAGCATAATGGCGACACCCGCCTTGTCGTCGAGATGGCGGGAAACAATGAAACCGTTATCCATGAATTCCGGTGCTGGATCGACAGCGACGATATCGCCCACATCAATGCCCAGCTGCAGGAGTTCTTCCTTGCTGCGGGCCAGTGCATCGACACGCAATTCCACGAATGGCCAGCCCACCGGCAAGCTGTCCACCTCTTCATTAAACGTATGGCCGGAAGCCTTCAGCGGTAAAATGGAACCGCGATAAATCCCCTTCGAAGAGAAGATCGAAACACGAGCCCCTTCGGCGAAGCGTGCGGACCAATGGCCGATGGGAACCAGTTCCAGTCGGCCATTCGACTTCAGAAACTTGACCTGCGCGCCGAGCGTGTCGAGATGCGCCACGATGCCGCGCGCGGGCCTCGTGGCCTTGCCCGGACGACGCGCCCTGATGGCCCCCCGCCGTGTCAGGACAACCTCCAGTCCGAGATGTTCCAGTTCACGCGCTGTAAAACGAACCGCCTCATCGGTGAAGCCGGTTGGACTTGGGATTGCAAGAAGCGCCTTCAGGCGCGCGACAAGATAGTCGTGATCGATGGATATGACCGTTTGCATATAGGCTATGTCGCAAACTCGTGGTTAGGCGTCAATGTTTCAAACTCAAATGCTTGAATTTCCATAGGCATCCAATCGCCCGTTCTCTTCTGAAACCGGGCACGCATGACGAAATCCACGCGACATGCTATAAATACTGGCAGATAGACTTCGACAATCCGGACAATTGAGCAACAGACATCGCCGTGAAAACGGGGCGAGAAACGAAAAATTTCGCAACAGCGAGCTATTACGCCACCTATCTTGAAAGCCCGGCCACTAAAAAGGTTGCCCCGCCAGGTATCGCTCAAGGGTTTTGGCTGTTCCGTCTTCCCATATGCGCAGCAAAGCGGATGAAAAGGTGGCGACATAGACCGTGTCGGATGCGAGCACCCCGAAAATATCATCCATGGAAAGCCATGCCGCAGGGTTGCTCCTGGCGAGTGCGGCCTGCTTGGTAAGCCTTTCCCATGATGGATCGTTCGGCTCGATCATGGCCCCGCTGTCAGTCGTCCCATAGCAGTAACGGCACCAGAAAGCCGAAACGAGCGCGAGACCGGTTACCGACTTCCCTTCCGATACGCGGTCGGAAGCAGTCGGCAGGATAAATTTCGGCTGGCGATTGGAACCATCGAGGCAAAGTCGGCGGATCGTGTCACCGATGCTTGGATTAGCGAAGCGCTTGTCGATCAGGATGCGATAGTCTTCCAGATCGGTATCCGGCACAGGCGGCACTTCGGGAATGATTTCTTCCTTGGTGAGTTTTTCCAAATAGCGCCGGATCAGCGGATGCTCCATGGCTTCATGCACGAAATGAATATCGAGCAGCCCCCCGGGATAAGCGATCGCCGCATGCCCGCCATTGAGGATGCGAATTTTCATCAGTTCATAGGCCGCAACCTGATCCGTGAAGGTTACACCCACCTTTTCAAGCGCCGGTCGTCCGGTCGGGAAATTGTCTTCAACCACCCATTGTCTGAACACCTCGCAGAAAACGGGCCAGCCATCCGCAACGCCGAAATCCTTTGCCGCGATCTCGCGCTCACGGTTGCCGGTGGCAGGCGTGATGCGATCCACCATCGAGTTGGGAAATGCCACATTGGCGGAAATCCAGCTGGCGAACTCCGGATCGCTCAGTGCCGCAACTCCTGTAACCGCGTCTTCGGCGACGTGCCCGTTGCCGGGAATATTGTCACATGACATGACAGTGAAAGGCTTGATGTCTTTTGCTTTACGCAGTTTCAGCGCCTGAACGATCAGGCCAAAAACCGTCTTTGGCTGATCGGGATACGAGCCATCCGCGACTATATCCGGATGCGCATGATCAAAAGCCTGACTTGCCGGATCAATATAATATCCACCCTCGGTAATCGTCATGGAAACGATGCGGGTTTCCGGCGCGGTCAGATAGTTCATCAGCGCCTTGCGACCGTCATCGGTCGAAATAGTTACATAATCGACCATCGAGGCGGTAACACGCGCACTCGCATGATCCGCCTCCTGTTCGACAACCGTGGTCAGCCAGTCCTGCGTCTTCAGTATATCACGCATGGCGTCATCGCTGTTACGCACACCCGCCCCAACCAGCGCCCAGTCATGTCCTTCGCCCATGCCGAACAGATCATCGAGATAGACCGCCTGATGCGCCCGATGAAAATTGCCCACACCAAAATGCACAATGCCGGGTTTCAGTCCTGCCGGATCGTAACCGGGCTTATGCACCTTGTCGAAACTCTGAAGCGTTGCGCGCGACAGCCTGGTCATGACCAATTCCTTTTATTTCAAGCGGGTACGAACTGAATTTTCATCGTGGCGGGGTCACCGCCATAGCTGGTAAAGAATGGCAGCATTTCCTCAAGCGGCAAGCGATGCGACACAAGACGCGCCATTTCGCCCCGATCCTTTTGCAGGATTTCCAACGCCTGACCGATATTACGGTTGAGCGAATGCGAGCCGGCGATACGAATCTGGCGGCGGAAAATTTCAAAGGGAGCTAGCGAAATAAGCGCATCAGGCGCACAGACGCCAAACATCAGGATTGTGCCGCCATCCGCCGTAAAGCCGACCGTGCTTTCCACAACACTGGCAATGCCGGTTGCATCGGCGACAAAATCGAAGCTATGCCTGCGTGCCTGAAGAGCCGCTGATCCAGAAATCAGCGGTTTCAGACCAAGGCTTTCAGCAAAAGCGAGCCGGTGCTCGTTGATATCGGCAACGGCAACATTGAGTCCGCCTTGCGCTTTCAACGATAGCGCAAGCAGAAGACCGATAGGCCCGGCCCCGAATACCAACGCCGTTTCAGTGTTTTGCGGTCCTGCCTTCAACCCGGCAACACCGAGACCGTTGAGTACACAGGCCAGCGGCTCTGCAAGAGCAGCCACCTCGAATGGCAGATTGCCGATAGAATAGAGGTGGCGGGCATCAACGAGGCTCCTTTCGGCAAAGCCTCCATTATGTGTGACGCCATAGGCTTTGAGGTCCGGACAAAGATTGGTCAGGCCCTTGAGGCAGGCGCGGCAATGTCCGCAGGGAATATTGGGATCAACCGCCACGCGGTCACCGGGCTTCACATTGGTCACATCGTCGGCGACTGCTAAAACAACGCCTGCATATTCATGCCCCGGCACCAGCGGGAATGCGCTGGAACCATACCGGCCATGCAGCACATCGATATCCGTATGGCAGAGGCCGGATGCCCTGACGTCAATCAGCGCGTGTCCCGGCGTAAGTTCCGGCTCCGGCAATTGCGCCAGCACGGCAACACCATGACCAGTAAAGTATATGGCTTTCATTTCAGCATCCCGGCCCTGTCTCAGGCCATCCAGTTTCCGCCATCGACCCCGAAGGTCTGGGCGAGAATGTAATCGCTGTCCGACGATGCCAGGAAAACGGCCATGCCGGTAATATCTTCCGGTGTCGCAAAGCGACCGATCGGCACTGATTTGGCCACTGCGGCTTTTTTCTCGCCCGGTTTCAGACCTTCCCATTTGGCAAAGTTGGCGTCCACCACATCCCAGTGCTCGCCATCGACCACGCCCGGCGCAATTGCATTGACCTGAATGCCATGCTTGACCAGAGCCAACGCCGCTGATTGCGTGGCGGAAATGATCGCCGCCTTGGAGGCGCAATAGAAAGTTACCAGAGCCTCGCCGCGGCGACCGGCCTGGCTTGCCATATTGATAATCTTGCCTCCGCGTTTGCGTTTGATCATGACGTTGGAAACCGCCTTCATCATGAAAAGCGGCCCCTTGAGATTGATATTGAAAACACGGTCATAGCTGTCTTCGGTGATCTCGTTGATCGGCGCCATTTCAAAGATAGCGGCATTATTGACCAGAATATCGATGCCGCCATATTCGGCGTCGATATCGACCACTACTTTTTCGATCTGGGCAAGATCGGTGACATCGAGCTTCATAGCCTTCACCGATGGGCCGATACCGCGCGCCGCTTCTTCCGCGCGCTCGATATTGATATCGGCGATAATGACCTTCGCGCCCTCATGCGCATAGGCCTGCGCAAAACCAAGCCCGATACCGCGCGCGGCCCCGGTAATCAGAGCAACCTTGTCTTTCAGTCTCATGGAAGTTTCTCCGGGAGAATTCATATGTGCACCTAAAGATGCGTTTTCTTTTCCGATAGAATGAGAGGGTGGCGGTCGTGCCGTTCAAGCGCCAGGCCATCCGCGGTAAACAGGTGTGCATCGGCGGCATCGAAGCCGAGATTCACAGTCTCGTGTGCGCGAGCCGTACTGTTGCCCCCCGCTTCGGAAACCACCAGCCCGCTCGCATTCTCGTAATGGACATAAAGGTAGGTCTCCCCGCCAAGGCGTTCGACCACCATGATCTCACCTTCAAGCACACCGTCAGCGGCAGGATGCAGATGTTCGGGCCGCACGCCCAGAACAAGCGGCGTGCCTTCGCTGACCCCCTCGCCGTTAACAGGAACCTTCAGCGAACGACCATTTCCCAGTTCGACGGAAATACCATCGCCATCGACAGTGCGAGCCTTCACTTCGATGAAATTCATCGTCGGCGATCCGATGAAACCCGCCACGAAGCGATTGACCGGATGATGATAAAGTTCGAGCGGCGAGCCGACCTGTTCCACCTGGCCGTCACGCAGCACCACAATCTTGTGTGCAAGTGTCATCGCCTCGACCTGATCGTGCGTGACGTAGATCATGGTCGCGTTCAGCCGATCGTGCAGGCGCGCAAGCTCAATACGCATCTGCACGCGCAGCGCTGCATCGAGATTGGAAAGGGGTTCATCGAACAGGAAAATCTTCGGCTCGCGCACCATGGCGCGCCCGATGGCAACACGCTGGCGCTGCCCGCCGGAAAGCTGGCGCGGCTTGCGGTCCAGAAGCTGGTCGAGCTGCAATGTCTTCGCCACGTCTTCAACCTTGCGATCGCGTTCTACCTTCGACAGACCTGCAAGTTTGAGCGCAAAACCCATGTTCTCGCGCACATTCATGTGCGGATAGAGCGCATAGGTCTGAAAGACCATCGCCAAACCACGCTCATCCGGCGGCACATCGTTGACCTGCTGGCCATCGATCATCAGTTCGCCGCTGGTGATTTCCTCAAGCCCTGCAATCATGCGCAGCAGCGTCGATTTACCAGAGCCGGATGGGCCGACGAAAACCACGAATTCACGATCCGCAATATCAAGATCAACGCCTTTGATGACGTCAATCTTGCCAAAGGATTTAGTGGCGTTGTGCAATGAAAGTGTAGCCATGAGTTTCCCTTTATTTCACGGCACCGAAGGTAAGCCCGCGCACAAGCTGGCGCTGCGTAACCCAGCCGAAAACGAGGATTGGCGCGATAGCCAGCGTGGATGCCGCCGAGAGCTTGGCCCAGAAAAGCCCTTCCGGTGATGAAAAGGACGCGATGAAGGCGGTAAGCGGCCCGGCCTGCGATGCGGTCAGATTGAGGCTCCAGAACGCTTCGTTCCAGCATAGAATGATGGAAAGGAGCGCAGTCGAAGCAATGCCCGGCAGGCTCAGCGGCAGTAGCAGATAGCGCACCTGCTGCCCCACGCCGGCTCCATCCATCCGGCCCGCTTCAAGAATTTCGTGCGGCACCTCCTTGAAGAAGGAATAGAGCATCCATACGACAATAGGCAGATTGGAAAGGGTGAAGATGATGATGAGGCCGGTGCGTGTGTCGAGAAGCCCGGTATCGCGGGCCAGCAGATAGATCGGCACCAGCACGCCGACCGCAGGCAGCATCTTGGTCGAGAGCATCCACAGCAGCAGATCCTTGGTACGCTTGCCGGGGAAAAAAGCCGCCGCATAGGCCGCAGGTACAGCGATGATCAGTGAAAGGATGGTCGCGCCAAGGCTCTCCACCACGCTGTTCATGGCATAGCTGAAATAGTCGGCCCGCTGGTTCACCGCCGCAAAATTTTCGAGCGTCGGCGCGAAGAAGAGCTTGGGCGGGGCAACCGCATCTATTTCTGTCTTGAAAGCGGCCAGCAGCATCCACAGGATCGGAAAGAACATCAGGATCGCCACGATCCAGCCGATGATGCCGGCGGAGACTGCGGCCTTGTCAATTCTACGCTTTGCAGCCATTGTCAGCCTCCTCTCAGTTATCCAAGTTGCGCGCGACAGTACGAATGAGGAAAATCGCAACGATGTTGGCAAGGATGATGGCGATCACGCCCGCCGCAGATGCTCCGCCGATATCCCATTGCAGAAGTGCCTTGAGATAGATGAAGTAGGTGAGCGTGGTAGTCGCGATGCCCGGCCCGCCGGACGTGGTGACGAGAATTTCCGCAAAGATCGACAGAAGGAAAATGGTCTCGATCATGATGACGACCGAGATCGGGCGCAGCAAATGCGGCAGGATAATATAGTAAAACATCACCGGCCCTTTGGCGCCGTCAAGGCGTGCGGCCTCCATCTGTTCGCGGTCGAGCGACTGCATGGCGGTCATCAGAATCAAGGTCGCGAACGGCACCCATTGCCACGACACGATTATAATCACGGACGCCATCGGAAGCTGTGAAAACCAGTCGACCACAGGCAGGCCGAAACTGCGGGAGATAAAGGCGAAGAGCCCATTGACCGGATGCATCAGGAGATTCTTCCAGATCAGTGCCGAAACGGTCGGCATGACGAAGAAGGGCGCAATGACCAGAAGTCGCGCTATGTTCTTGCCCCAGAAATCCTGGTCGAAAATAACGGCGAACAACACGCCGAGAACGACCGATATAATCAGAACAGAGGCCACAAGGATGAGCGTATTGGCGATTGCCGACCATAGCCCCGGACTAGACAGCAGGAACTTGTAGTTCGAAAATCCGGCGAAACCAGTCACGAACGGGTTGATGAGATTATAATACTGAAACGAGAACCAGAGGGTCATCGCCAACGGTACGATCATCCACAGCAATAGCAGGATGACGGATGGTGCAAGCAAGGGGCCTGTGCGGACACTGCGGCGGGATTTTCTTGCAAAGCGTGATCTGGCACCAGCGGCCAACGCTTGATTTGTCGGCATATCGGACGTTTCCTCCCCTTCCCGCCTTCAACCGCGTCATGCGCAGCTTTGCGAAGAATCACACCTGCCATCCTCCCTCCAGAGGACGGCAGGCCAGTGGTTCAGGCTTATTTGATATAGCCTGCCTGCGTCATGATCTGCTCAGTCTGGCGCTGTGCATTATCAAGCGCCGCATCCACGCTTTGCTGTCCGGCAACAGCCGCCGAAATCGCCTGACCGACAATCGTACCGATCGCCTGGAATTCAGGAATCGCGACGAACTGAATGCCAGTATAAGGCACCGGATCCTTTGTCGGCTTGGTCGGATCCGCGGATTCGATTGCCTTCAGAACCGTATCAGCGAAAGGTGCGGCCTTCTTGTACTCCTCATTTGCATAGGTGGACTGGCGCGTGCCCGGGGGAACCGCGACCCAGCCCTCCTTCTCGCCGACCAGTTCGACATATTCCTTGGAAGTTGCCCATTTGAGGAAGGACTTTGCGGCCTCCGCTTTCTTTGTTGATGCCGGGATTGCAAGATTCCACGACCATGCCCAGGCCGAACCATTCGGCGTCACTTCCACGGGTGCCTTCGTGAAGGCAACCTTGTCGGCAACCTGGCTCTGATTGGGGTCATAGATACGACCGGCAGCAGAAGTCGCATCAATCCACATGGCGCAATGGCCGGTGGAAAACAGTGCCTGATTTTCATTGAAGCCGTTGGAGGTAATTCCGGGAGGGCCTGCTTCCTTCATCAGATCGACGTAGAAATTGATCGCCTTTTTCCACTCTTCAGAATTGATCTGCGGCTGCCACTGTTCGTCGAACCAGCGCCCGCCGAAGGTGTTGATCAGTGTACCGAGATAGGCCATATTTTCGCCCCAGCCCGGCTTGCCACGCAGACAGAGACCGTACTGCTCCATCGACTTGTCGGTGAGTTTGGTGGCGAATTCCTTGATCTGCTCGTATGTCGGTTCATCCGGCATTTTCAGTCCGGCGGCATCGAAAAGATCCTTGCGGTAGAGCGTGAACGAGCTTTCGGCATAGAACGGTACGGCATAAAGCTTGCCGTCGACCGTCAGACCAGCGCGGACAGGCTTGATGAGATCATCGTAGTCGTAATCATCACCAAGATCATCAACTGGCAGGAGCCATCCGGCCTTGCCCCAGATCGGCGTCTCATAACCACCAATGGTCAGGATGTCGAATTGTCCGCTCTTGGTTGCGATGTCGGTCGTAACACGCTGACGCAGCACGTTTTCTTCAAGCACGACCCAGTTGATCTTGTTGCCGGTTGCCTTCTCCCACTCCGGCGACAGCTTCTGCATGATGATCATGTCGCCATTATTGACCGTGGCGATGGTGAGCTCCTCCGCCCACGCCGCCCCTGCCATGAATGTGATGCCGGCAACGGATCCAACAAGTCCTGCTATAGAAGTTTTGGTCCGCATTTCGTCTCCTCCTTTACGAATGCATAGCAAAATTCTTACATGTGTAAAATTTATGGCGCGGACTTCCGCAACTTGTCAAGAACAGCTTTCAATTTCCCGTTGCGAAGCGAAAAGACCACCATCTCAACTCCACCAAGCTGAATTGAGAGATTATTCATGTTGCTGCTTCTTTGATTGATACCTTAGCATACATGGATTTTCACCGCATCAATCAAAGCGAGAACATTTGATCGCTTGACGTTTACTTCGGCCTTTGACAGTTTGAATCCAACTTGCTCCAGGGAGAAGATGGGTAAGCCGAGCCGGAGGAACGTCCTGAAATCGTTGAAAAACAAGCCCCATGCAATGACCCGCGTGCATGAACATCAGTGCTGCAGAGTTCGATCGGTGGCTCCACACAGGGCCGTATGCCTCGACGCAATGCGTTGGCCGCAAATGACAGACAGGATCTGAACCGTGCGCAAGAATATACGCACCATGGAAGATTTCTCCGAATTCGTCGGGCTGTCCCGCCCGACGGTTTCCAAATATTTCAACGATCCCGCTTCGGTTCGTCCCAAGACCCGCGAATTGATCGAAGCCGCTATCAAGCAATCGGGTTTCAGACCCAATCTTTTCGCGGTGAACCTTAATCGGCGCCGTACGACAATTCTCGGCATCATTATTCCCAACCAGCTCGATCATTTCTACATGGCTATGACGCGCAGGCTGCAATCGCTTGCGGAACAGCGTGGTTTTCTGGCTATTGTGCTGTCATCTGACGGCAAGCCTGAACTGGAAAAGCGGGCTATTGAAACGCTACGCTCGCTTAACGTGGCCGGGGCCATTATCGCGCCGCTCGGCGAACAGTCGCATCATTCGACACTGGCCCGCCTCGCCGATGACGTGCCCATTGTCTATGTCGACTCTCCACTCGACAATACGTCGCCTTTTGTGGGAACCGACAATCTTAAATCCTTCCACTTGATCGTGGATTATCTGTGCCGCTCCGGCAGCGAGCCCTGCTATTTCTCCATGCCAGTGGTAAACAATAATGCCGTCAAGCGCCGGGAAGCTTATTGCACCGCTATGGAAAAGCTCGGCTTCGAACCCCGAATTGTCGAGCTGGAACCAAGCCGCAGCTGGGACTTCGAGCAATATGCTTTCGAACAGACTGTCCGGATCATCCGCGCGAAAGGCCACTTCCCGACGAGCACAATTCTCTGCTCCAATGACCGCATCGCTTTCGGTGTCATGGGCGCCCTATGGCAAGCGGGCCTGAAAGTTGGTCGCCTGAAAGATTGCGATACCCGCGTCGCGGGACACGACAACAATCCGCTTTCGGCTTATACATGGCCACCGCTTACGACCGTCGCACAGGACTACAACGAGATCGGCAGGCTTGCGATAGAATTACTGTTTCGAACTTTGGGCGAAGGCGAGGATAACCGCGCGGAGCGCCCAGTACAAACCCGCATACTCCTCAACGCGGAGATCATGCTGCGAATGTCGGCCTGAGGCCCGTTCCGCATACTCATCAAGGAACATCCAGGTGGGTTTTAAGCGGCATGTCGTCATGGATTGAAACCGTCTGTCGCTCGATCATGCGATGCACCAGCGGAGGTTTCTCTCCCCGATGGAGCGCCAGCAGTTTTTCGGAAACTTCTGCATCCGCCTGCGTGCGCCGCTGATTGTGGCGGACATATTCCACCCATGTCGGCACGTGATAGCTTTCGGTCCACGTTTCAGGATTTTCCAGATCGCGCAGCAAGGCCCATTGCTTTGCGCCGTCGCGAATGCGCATGCGCCTGCGCAAGGTCATCGCAGCCAGGAAAGCCTGAACATCCTCCTGCGCGATCTTGTAATCGACCATAATCATGATCGGACCGCTGCGCGATCGCAAATCAAGGCGCAGCTTTGGCTCACTGAACCGGTTGAGCGGATCCAGATTAAGGGATTCGAATTCAGGTTGGGACAGAACGAAACCAAGCGCCGCGCCCGCCAGAAGAACGACGCTGGACGCCATCAATGCGCCTGAAACACCGAACTCATCCGCAATGGCACCCCACAGCCAGCTACCTGCGGCCATGCCGCCGAATGTCGCCGTCTGATATAGTGCCAGCGCTCGACCGACCACCCAACGCGGCGTTGAGAGCTGCACCGTTACATTGAACAATGAAAGTGCCAGAACCCAGGAAACACCCGCTGGCAACAGGAAGATACAGCTGAGCCAAATCTGCCGGCTTATGGCAAGAAGGGCGCAACTGACGGCAAACGCCAGAAATGCAGACCTGACGATCCACTCGTTGCTCATCAGCTCGCGAAGACGTGCGCTGGCCAATGCGCCCCCAATCGCACCGAGCCCAAAAAATCCCAGCATGATGCCATACGTCAGCGCGGTGCCCTTGACCAGATCGCGCGCGACCAACGGTAGCAAAGCGAGCACCACGATGGCCGACAAGCCAAAGATAAAGCCCCGGAACATGACTTTCAGGAGATTGGGAGACATGGCAACATAGCGCAGGCCAGCCGCCATCGCACGGCCAAAAGTCTCGCGAGGAAGCGTATTTTTTACGGACTGGGGTTTCCACCGCCATAGCGCCAGAATAAGAACACAATAGCTGAAGGCATTGAAAATAAACGCGAAAGCAGCGCCTGCGGCCGCAACGATCAAACCGCCAATGGCGGGGCCTATACTACGCATGAGATTGAAACTCATGCTGTTCAGGGCAACCGCCGCAGGAAGGTCCTTCCGCTCGACGATATCGCCCATCGACGCTTGCCACGATGGGTTGTGCAGAGCACCTCCGCATCCGATGAGAAAAGTGAAACCCAGCAGCAGCCAGGGCGTGAGGACGTCCAGATAGGCAAAGAGCGCCAGCGTGAAGGAAATGACGAGCAGGAGTATCTGTGCCGTCAGCATGATCCGGCGGCGATCGAAATTATCGGCCAATGCGCCGGCCGCGACCGAAAAGATCATCACCGGCAGGGTTGTCGACGCCTGAACCAGCGCGACCATATCATCCGAACGGGCTATGGTCGCCATCATCCAGCCGGCACCGACAGTCTGTACAAGACCACCCAGATTGGACACCAGCGTGGCCGACCACAGCGCCCGAAAGGTGTTGTATTGAAATGGCGCCAGAGGAGAAGTTTTTTCCAACACTCGGACGATCTCCCTTTTCATCCGCTTGTTTAAGGCGTTACGCTAGTTTCTCTTTCCGGACAAGGTGGGACTGAACAAGTTATTGTAAATGAACAGCCAAACGTCATTGCGACAAGCGATTCCAGCCGGAATTCGATGCTGACCGGCTTCTCAACCCCAATCGGACGGATGAAGTTGCAGCTCTGCCGACCGCTCCACCTGCTGAATCAAATTCCTCACTGTTGGCGCACTTTCAGATGTCCGAAATACGGCCGCCACTTCTGAATGAATCGGCTTGTCGGCAATCCGGCAAAACGCGACATCCGGCAGATGAACAACATTGCGCACCACGCTTGGTATCACCGATATGCCAGCACCCAGCGAAACCTGCGCCAGCACAGCAAGCAAGCTGCCGGGGGCTGATACTATCCGCGGCGCAAACCGGCCGCGCCTGGCCAGTTCGTGAGTACCGAACTGCTGTTCAGGCGTAATGAACGCCTCATCCGCGAGCAGCGCTGGACGTATGGGCGAGATTTCGTTAGCTCTGCGGTGGTCGGATGGCAGAGCCAGGCAAAAATAATCCCGCAGCAGAACGCGCGCCTTCAAGGAAGTTGGAAGCGCCATCGGCAGCCTGATAAACCCCACGTCCACATGTCCGCTTTCGATCAGCATCGGCAGCTCGTCCATCGGAAACTCCTGAGCGTTGAGATGCACTTCCGGCCAGTCCTGCCGAAACCGGCTCGTCTGATCCTGAAGGACCCCCGCATAGGCTGCCGAGCCGACATAACCGATTTCGATTCGCCCGATTTCACCACGGCCCGCCCGACGCCCTACACTTTCGGCCTTCGCATATTGTTCGAGAACGTGTCTGGCTTCTGCCAGAAAGACCTCACCTGCCGATGTCAGCATGACGCTTCGTTTCGTCCGGACGAACAGGCGCGCCGATAATGTGCGCTCGATTTCCTGTATCTGCACGGTCAGGGTAGGTGGTGCGATATTAAGCTTTTCTGCGGCGCGCGAAAAATGAAGCTCTTCAGCAAGCGTCACGAAATAACGCAGATGTCGTAGTTCCATTCCGACCCTCGATAATTAGTTTTCACCTAATAATATAATGAAAAATTGCGAATGAAGAAAATTCTAATCTCGCTATGAATACAATTCGTGATCCACCAAAAGGAAAAACATGTCGAGGCATCTTCAGATGTTAGGGCTATTGGTGCATGCCGTTTCAGCGGCAGCCGTGTTTGCACAATGACGGCTGAGCTTCATATCGAACGCCGTGCCGTTCATCCATTGTTTGTTCTGCTGACGGCGTCTGTCGGCTGCGCAATGACCGTCCTCGACACGAATATCGCCGCCATCATTCTGCCGACGATCGCCCGCGATTTTGGCGCCAGCTTCGCGGACATAGAATGGGTGGTGAGTACTTATGTGCTGTGTTTCGCCTCCCTTTTGCTCCCGGCGGGCGCAGTCGCAGACCGGTTTGGCCGACGGCGCGTATTCCTGATCGGGATTGGTGCTTTCGCCCTTGCCTCGCTATTGTGCGGCCTCGCCTACTCTGCCCTGACACTCTATCTCGCCAGGGCGTTCCAGGGGGCCGGAGCAGCGTTTCTTCTGGCGCCCGCGCTGGCGATTATCGCACACACTTTCCATGGCGAGGCTGAACGAAATCGCGCTTGGGCAATCTGGGGCGGCATGATGGGGCTAACCATGGTGCTTGCGCCAATTATCGGCGGGCTGATAGCCTATCTGCTTGGATGGCGATGGGCGTTCCATATCAATATACCGATCTGCGCGGCTCTTGCCGGTGCCGCCTTTCTGTTTGTGAATGAATCCAGTGATGACGACGCACGCCGGCTCGATCCCGCAGGCATTCTGTTCTTTGCTTCATCAATGTTCGGACTGACGTGGGGGCTTATCTACGGGCAGGCCCATGGCTGGACCTCCGCAAGTGCCTTGACCGGTTTTGCCGCCGGTGCCTGCTCTTTGGTTGCGTTCATCGTTACCGAAAGCGTTCAACGGCGACCGATGCTCGATCTCACACTCTTCAGGAACCCCAAACTGATCGGCGGAGTGTGGGCGATGTTCGCCTATGCCGCCTGCGCTCAAGTAATGGCTTCCCTTCTGCCTCTTTTTCTGCAGAACGGCCTTGGCCGCACAGCGTTGGGTGCAGGCTTTGCCATGCTTCCCTTTGCTCTGGCGATGCTGGCATTTCCCTATGTTGGCCGGATGCTCGGGCGGCATCTGAGTTCGACGCATATTCTTGCTCTGGGCCTCATCATTGTTGGCCTTGGCAACGCCCTTACCGGTTGGGGAGCGCAGACAGGTTACTGGCCCGGCATTATGCTTGGCATGGTGACGCTGGGAAGCGGCGGCGGTTTGCTCAATGGCGAGACGCAGAAGGCCATTATGACCGTCGTGCCGCGTGAACGGGCAGGCATGGCGTCGGGGATCAGCACCACGGCACGCTTTTCAGGAATTCTGCTCGGCTTCGCCATGCTCAGCGGCATTCTGGCAACAGCTGTGCGCGGTGTGGTGACGGACAGACTATGCGAGAACAGCGCGGCTTGCGGCGATGCCCAAGCCATCGCGGATGCCGTTGTTGCCGGAGACATGCCGCAAATCATCAACGGCCTGACAGGCGCGGGACTGGAAATGGCCGTTACGGACGCGCGGCTAGCCTATTCGCACGGCTTTTCAATCGCGCTGCTCACAGCGGCCCTGATCGCCTGCATCTCGTCGGTGGCTGTGTGGCTTCTCCTGCGTACCTCGCGCAAAGGATAAAGGCTGCAAAAAAACTCAACTCCAGCCTCTGTTGAGTTCCGGAACCTCCCTTGACCGGCGCACCGTTTCGGATGGCAGCATACCGAAACGGCCGCGATAATCCGCAGAGAACAGCCCCATATGGTTGAAGCCCCAGGTCATCGCCACGCGCGTTATGTCTCCCGGACCGCAATTTCTGCGAACAAGCTCGGCATGGACCTTGTCCAGCCGCATATTCTTGAACACACCAAGAGGCGTATCTCCACGGGCGCCGCGAAAAGTCCGATGCAAAGTACGTGCGCTGATGCCTGTGGCATCCACAATCGCCTTCAGCGTCAATGACTTATTGAGATTATCGGCCATGAATCTTTCAGCACGCTGGATATAGCTTGGAACGGCATATGCCTCCAGCTTCTCCTGCGGCTGCACGTCGAGCGCCGCTGCAAGCGAAGCCAGCAGGCTATCCTCCAGACGTTCGGATAAACCATCATTGAAAAAGGCTTCCTTATCACTTTCAATCTCACGCATAACAAATTGAGCGAGTTGATAAAATGCAAAGCCCACAGGGCCGTCAAACGAGATGACGCGCTTCTTATGGGTAAACTGTTCGATGAACTGCTTGCCACCCAGAATATCGATCTGGTCATTGTTCAGATTGAAAATCAACATGCGGGTGGACGGATGAAACTCAAGATCAATCGGTGAGTGCGCATCAACGAGCTGCGCATTGACGCCTGCGTTATAAAAAAGCTCATCGCCGCGCCGGTCCCTCGATATGAACATTCCCTGCAGTGGAATTTGCAGAAGCGTCATGTCGTGATGTGCCTCGACCGCAATGCGCGCCTGGCCACCGATGCGAATGGCAGTAAGACCAAAAGGCCGCATACGGCCATGGGAAACTTCTGTGCGATAACTCTGGCTCGACTTCTGGCTGATCCGGCAGGGACGCAGAAGGCCGGACATTGTCGCCTGAAAAGAATCGAGCGACGGCGATACCCGGTACATGTACCTCGTATTCATCATCTGGATATTCCCCGTTCTTATATATTTGAAGATTAAACTATCACGCTGCGACGGTGGTGCAAGCGCGAGTTTAAAATCGCCGGCAGCCTTCTTTCTGGCGATTTGGCGACAGGGTGGCGGTTTGGCGATAGAGCCCGCAATTTTCCGATGTATCGTCCGTTGCAGGCGCCGAAGAGCTGCCACGCAACAAGGGGACGGAGAATGAAGGCGATCATCGTTGGAGGAGGTATTGGCGGCCTCACTACGGCACTCATGTTGCATGCGCGCGGAATAGACTGCCGGATTTTCGAAGCTGCCCCCGAAATCAGGGAACTCGGCGTGGGCATCAACGTGTTGCCGCACGCGATCAGGGAATTGGCGCAGATCGGCCTGCTTTCGGCGCTGGATAAGATCGGCATCCGCACGCGGGAGCTTATCTATGCCACCCGGCAAGGACAGGAAATCTGGCGTGAGCCACGCGGCATCGAGGCAGGCTATGACGTCCCGCAATTTTCCATTCATCGCGGCCATCTGCAAAAGCTGCTCCATGAAGCAGTAATCGAGCGACTGGGGGATGACGCCATCGTCACCGACCAGCGCTGTTCCGGCTTTTCGCAGGATGAAGGCGGCGCAACCGCGTATTTTGATAGGGAATCGGCGATAACCTCCGCTAGAGGCGACATCATCATCGGTGCGGATGGCATCCATTCTGTTATTCGCCGTCAGATGTTCCCCCACGAAGCGGGCCTAAAATGGAACGGCGTCATGATGTGGCGTGGCGCGGTTGAAAGCGAGCCGTTTCTCGACGGGCGTACAATGATCGTCGCGGGCGGCTTTACCTATAAGCTTGTTCTGTATCCGATTGCTGTGGGCAGCAAGCACGGCAAGGTGCTGAATAACTGGGTGTTGACTCACCGCGCTGCAGCGGACGGTGCACCCGCGCCAAAACGTGAGGACTGGAGTCGGAAGGGCACGCATGAGGAACTGATGCCGCATGTGGAAAAATTCGGCGTCGATGTAATCGATCTTCCAGCTTTGGTGCGCGCGACGGACACATTCTTCGAATATCCCATGTGTGATCGCGATCCGGCGCCGTGGTGGACTGATGGGCGCGTAACCCTTATCGGCGATGCCGCACATCCGATGTATCCGGTGGGTTCGAATGGCGCGAGCCAGGCCATTATCGACGCGCGCACGCTTGCCGACTGCCTCGTGAATGCGGAACACGGGCGCGCCGCCATTACCGCCTATCAATCCATGCGCCTGCCCGTCACAGCGGAGGTTGTGCGCCTCAACCGTACTGGCGGTCCCGAAGGGGTGATCGATGAAGTCGAACGACGCTCACCGTCCGGCTGCAGCGATCTCGACAGCGTCATCAGCTTCACAGAACGGGAGGCGATCGTGCGCGGCTACGCCTCAAAGGCGGGCTTTTCAACGCAACAGGTCAATCAGGCACTCTGATGCCTCGATCAAAGGAATGAGATAATGACAATCCCCCTTCCTTCCGGCGTCACCAAATCCGGCACTTCCGTGGAAAACGTCGTCTGGCACATTCTTGGTCAGACCTATGTACCGAAACATCTTTGCGAGAGCTCCATGTCCTGGCACGCGACTTTCCCTCCGGGAACGTTCGTCCCACCGCATATCCACACCGCGCAGGAAGAATTCATTTATGTGCTTGAAGGGCGCTTCGATCTGCTCCTCAACGGCAAGGAGGCAGTCGCGGAAGCTGGCGATCTCGTCTGCCTGCCGCGCAATATTTCGCACGGCATTTTCAACAAGACGCAACAGACGGTGAAATGCATTTTCTGGGTTTCTCCGACCGCAAAACTGTGGGACCTCTTCATGCGTATCGACAATGTCGGCAATCCAGAAGAAATCGTCAAACTTGCACCCGCATTTGATGTTGAATTTTTGCCAGCCCCGGCAGAATGATGTACCAGTTCGATAGCGCATGGGAGCGCGCCTGTCAGACGACAGAAACATAAAGCAAAAAAAGCTTTAACTGAGGTGGAACAATGAAAATGATGACGAAGGCAGCGCTGGCGCTGTTGGCAGCTGGCGTATCGATTGGAGCCGCACACGCTGAAGACGGAAAGGTCAAGATCGGCCTCATCTATACGCTGAGCGGACCTTCCGCGCTGCTGGGCGAACAGGCACGTGACGGCTTTCTGCTGGCAGCGGAAAAGCTCGGTAACAAATTTGGCGGGCTTGACGCCGAAATCATCATTCAGGATGACGAACAAAAACCGGACATCGGCGTCAACAAGGTTCAGCAGATGATCCAGCGCGACAAGGTAGACTTCGTCGTGGGACCGATCTTCTCCAATGTTCTGAATGCCATTGCAAAACCAGCGACCGATTCCGGTACATTTTTGATCAGCACGAATGCCGGCACATCAAACCTGGCGGGCAAGGATTGCAATCCGAATCTGTTCGTGACGTCCTATCAGAATGACCAGATGCATGAAGTCTCCGGCAAATATGCATCCAACCAGAACTATCAGCGTGTCGTCCTGATCGCACCGAACTATCAGGCCGGCAAGGATGCTCTCGCGGGCTTCAAGCACTCTTATAAAAATGAAGTCGCGCAGGAAATTTACGTGCCTCTCGGCCAGCTCGATTATTCGGCGGAACTTGCACAGATCGCCAGCGAACAGCCGGAAGCCGTTTATGCCTTTCTGCCGGGCGGTATGGGTGTGAATTTCGTCAAGCAATATCGCCAGGCGGGGCTTGAGGGCATTCCATTCCTGTCCGCTTTCACGGTCGATGAAACCACTCTGCCCGCACAGCAGGATGCCGCCACCGGCTTCATGGCCGGGTCGAACTGGGCACCGGATCTCGACAATCCGGAAGCAAAGGAGTTCACGGCGGCTTATGAAGCAAAATTCAAGCGCGTCCCGGCAACCTATGCGATGCAGGCATATGACGCTGCAATGCTGATCAACGCCGCGGTAAAAGCCGTGAATGGCAATCTGCAGGACAAGGATGCGCTACGCGCAGCCATGAAGGGCGCGAAATTTACTTCGCCTCGCGGCCAGTTCAGCTTCGGTGACAACCACTTTCCCGTTCAGGACTTTTATCTGACGAAGATCATCAAGCGTGACGACGGTCAATTCGCCACGTCCTACGTTGAAACCATCTTCAACGACTACAAGGACAACTACGCGGCAGAGTGCAAGATGTGAGTCTGGCGGAAGGCTGGAGGCCCTAAACCAGCCCTCACCTTTTCAAGAATCAAGACTTATGCTCACGCTGCAAGCAAAATCCGCCTGGCGTGAGCAGGATTTCTAGATAACGATTGCCGGATATCCCCATGCTCAACCTGTTTCTGCTGCAGTCCCTGAACGGGATACAGTTTGGTATTTTGCTTTTCCTGGTCGCCGCTGGGCTGACGCTGATTTTCGGCGTTATGGATCTCATCAATCTCGCCCATGGCGTGCTGTACATGGTGGGAGCCTATCTGACGGCCACATTCACAGCCATGACGGGAAGCTTTTTCTCTGGAATAGCCATCGCCCTGCCAGTCACCCTGGTGATCGGCATCGTACTGGAAGCTCTCGTCTTTCGACGACTATATGACCGAAGTCATCTCGATCAGGTTCTGGCTACATTCGGATTGATTCTGATCCTCAATGAAACAGTGAAAATCATATGGGGTTCGGCGCCGCTGAGCGTGCCAATGCCGGAAATCTTGTCGGGATCGATAGAGCTTATGGGCAATCTGCGCTATCCGATCTTTCGCATCGTCATCATTGCAGCGGGCCTTCTGACCGCCGCAGGCCTCTATCTTCTGGTGAACCATACCCGCGTCGGCATGCTGCTTCGTGCCGGCGCAACCCATGGCGACATGGTTTCGGCACTCGGGGTCAATGTCCGCAGGCTGTTCATGGTCGTGTTCGGTCTTGGTGCGATGCTTGCGGGTTTCGCAGGCGGGATGATCGCCCCGATTCTGTCCGTCGATCCGGGCATGGGCGATTCCATCCTAATTCTCACTTTTGTGGTCATCGTCATCGGTGGCGTCGGTTCGGTACGCGGCGCTTTCATAGCAGCCATCATCGTCGGTCTTGTCGATACGCTGGGACGGACATTCGGACCTATGCTGCTGCGAAACCTGCTGGATCCGGCAGCGGCCTCGCAGATGGGCCGCACACTTGCGCCCATGCTGATCTACATTCTCATGGCGGCTGTCCTTTATATCCGCCCGACCGGCCTCTTCCCCGTTCGCGGAGGCACCCGATGAGCGAGATTACCAGTACCGGCTCCGCAGTTGAAAAAGAGGCTTCCAGGTCCGCATTTCTGACGAACATTGTACCCTGGGTCGTATTTGCCTTCTTCGCATTTGTTCCGCTGTTTGCCTCTCTTCTCGACGACAGCTTCATTCTGGTCATCGTTACACGCATAATGATCTTCGCGCTGGCAGCCCTGTCGCTCAATCTCATTATGGGTTACGGCGCGCTCGTTTCGTTCGGACATGCCGCTTACATCGGGATCGGCGCTTATGCCGTCGGCATTCTGTCGAGCTACGGAATCGATGATCTTCTTCTTCAGATCATCGCGGCCATAGCTGCGGCGGCTGTATTCGCTGCAATCTCCGGTTACCTGTCCCTGCGCACCAGCGGCGTCTATTTCATCATGATTACGCTTGCTTTCGGTCAAATGGCATTCTTCTTCATGGTCTCTCTGTCAGCCTTCGGCGGCGATGATGGCATGACCCTGTCTTCCCGTTCCACACTTTTTGGTGCGGAATTGTTGGAGGACAATCTCGCGCTCTTCTATTTCGTGCTTACGATGCTGGTCGCGGTCTTCCTGTTCCTGCGCATGCTCGTGGCCTCGCGGTTCGGCCGTGTTCTGCGGGGAACGCGCGACAATCCGGTGCGCATGCGCGCCATCGGCTTCGCACCCTTTTCCTTTCAGCTCACCGCCTATGTGATCGCGGGTATCGCTGCGGCAATAGCCGGGGTTCTTCTGGCCAATCAGGTTCAGTTCGTCTCGCCGGCCTATATGAGCTGGCAGCGTTCCGGCGAACTCATCGTCATGGTCGTGCTTGGCGGCATGGGCACACTCATCGGTCCAGTCGTCGGGGCGGCAGTCTTCATTTTCCTCGAAGAGCTGCTCGCACATTTCTCCGAACACTGGAAACTCGGCCTCGGTCTGGTTCTCGTTCTGGTGGTGATCTTCAGCCGTGACGGTATCGGCGGACTAGCCAGGCGCCTGCGGGGAGGTTCGGATGCGTAATACACTTTTGCAGGTCAACGACCTGCGCAAGAGCTTCGGCGCCCTGAAGGTTACCGATGGTATCAATATTGATGTCAGAAAGGGCGAAATTCACGCATTGATCGGCCCGAATGGCGCCGGCAAGACAACACTCATCCATCAGCTTTCCGGCAATTTGAAAAGCGATAGCGGTTCCGTTATTTTTGACGGAAAGGACATCACGCGGCTCGGCATGCCGGAACGCGTACATCTCGGCCTCGCAAGATCCTTTCAGATCACCTCCATCCTTGAAGGCTTCAGTGTTCTGGAAAATGTCGCACTTGCCGTTCAGGCGCGATCCGGTTCGAGCTTCCGCTTTTTTCAACCCGCTGTCCGAGACGAGGATATAAACCGTCAAGCCCTGGCCGCACTTGTCCGCGTGCGGCTCGATGACCGCGCGGATCGTCGCGCTGGCGCACTTTCCCATGGAGAAAAACGCCAGCTTGAAATCGCCATCGCGCTGGCCACCGGAGCGCGGCTTCTTCTGCTGGACGAACCCCTTGCCGGAACAAGCCATGAAGAATCGACCATTCTGATCGATCTCATGCGAGCCCTTCGCCAGACCCATACACTGGTGCTCATTGAACATGACATGAACGCCGTCTTTTCTCTGGCTGATCGCGTAAGCGTACTCGTCTATGGGCGCGTCATTGCATCCGGGTCGCCGGAAACCGTTCGCAACGATCCGGAAGTGCGCGCCGCCTATCTCGGTGAAGAGGAACCAGTCTGATGCTGAAAGTGGAAGGCCTGCAAAATGCTTACGGCCAGTCGCGTATCCTATTCGATATCGAATTCGAGGTGAATGCGGGCGAAGTTGTCACCATTCTCGGTCGCAACGGCATGGGCAAGACGACCACGGTCAAATCGATTTTCGGCCTGCTTCCTCCCAAAGGCGGAAAGATCTTCATCAACGGCCACGACATGACCGGCAAGCCACCGCATCTCATTGCGCGTGAAGGCCTTGGTCTCGTCCCGGAAGGGCGTCAGATCTTCCCGGCGCTGAGTGTGGAAGAAAACCTGATGGCCACCCGCCGCGCCGACACCAGTTCGGCAAAATGGACGCTGGCGAGCATCTACCGGATGTTCCCGCGACTGAAGGAGCGCCGCCGTAATATGGGCAACCAGCTTTCAGGCGGTGAGCAACAGATGCTCGCGGTTGGCCGTGCATTGATGACCAACCCGCGCCTTATGGTGCTCGATGAGGCAACGGAAGGTCTTTCACCACTGATGCGTGAGGAAATCTGGGCCTGCCTGCGCAACATCAAGGCCGAGGGCGAAGCCATTCTGGTCATCGATAAGAATGTCGATGCGCTTGCCCGCTTCGCCGACCGGCATGTCGTCATCGAGAAGGGCCGGGTTGTGTGGAGCGGCGACACCGCCGCCCTGATCAACACACCGGCCATAAAGGAAAGTTATCTGCACGTTTGACCGAACGCACGCATGCGAACTTGCATTCACAGGAGAAAGACATGCTTCCCTCAGCTCATGTCGATACATTCGTTCTCGATAATCTCCCTGCCGCCGAAGCATTGCCAGACATTATCGGCCTTGACGATCTTGGCTATCCCGAACAACTGAACGCCACTAGCGAACTGGTAGACGTGCATGTAGAGGCAGGGCGCGGTGAGCGGATTGCAATCCGCGCACCCGGCATCAGCTGGACCTATCGGGAACTGGCACGCCTTGTCGATAAAATGGCCAATGTGCTGACCGGCAAACTTGGCATGCAAACGGGCAATCGCGTTCTTTTGCGCTCAGGCAACAACCCGACCACGATTGCTCTCTATCTTGCCATCATCAAGGCAGGCGGTATCGTCGTGGCATCCATGCCGTTGCTGCGCGCCAGGGAACTGGTCAAGATCATAGACAAGGCGGAGATCAGCATCGCTCTTTGCGACAAGAGTCTGATTGACGAGATGGAAATCGCTGCCGGGCAGACGGGATTTTTGAAAACCCTCGTTACCTGGGAAGGCACAGCCGGCGGGGAGCTTGGCGACCTTCTGGCCGATAGCCCAGACAGTTTTGAAGCCATAGCGACCCGAGCGGACGATCCTTGCCTGCTCGGTTTTACATCCGGCACCACGGGCTTGCCCAAAGCGACAATCCATTTCCACCGTGATCTTCTGATTGTCTGCGACTGCTATGCCCATCAGATACTGGATGTCGGGGAAGACGATATCTTCATCGGCTCTCCCCCACTTGCTTTCACCTTCGGCCTCGGCGGATTAGTTCTCTTTCCTTTCCGCATCGGCGCCTCGACCGTTCTGCCTGCCAAAACGGCACCAGATGATCTGGCCCATGCCATTGGCGAATTTAAGCCTACGGTCTGTTTCACAGCCCCTACAGCCTATCGTACAATGCTGGCCAATATTGTCGAGTACGATCTTTCATCGCTCCGCAAATGCGTCTCGGCGGGCGAGTCCCTCCCCTTGCCGACCTTCGAGAGCTGGAAACGCCTGACCGGCCTTACGCTCATAGATGGCATTGGCGCGACCGAGATGCTGCATATTTTCATTTCGGCCAGAGAAGCGGATGTGCGCCCGGGTGCAACGGGCAAGCCGGTGCCGGGATACGAAGCCCGCGTCGTTGACGCAGAAGGAAATATCTGCCCGCCCGGCACGCCGGGACGACTTGCCGTTCGCGGACCGCTTGGCTGCAAATATCTCGCCGATGACCGGCAAGCCAAATATGTCGAGAACGGCTGGAACATCACCGGCGACACCTATGTCATGGATGAAGACGGCTATTTCTGGTATCAGGCCCGCAGCGATGACATGATTATTTCAGCTGGGTACAACATCGCCGGACCGGAAGTGGAAGCAAGCCTGCTCGCCCATCCCGCGGTTGCCGAATGCGGCGTGGTGGCTGCTCCCGACCAGGAACGTGGCTCTATCGTCAAGGCCTATGTCGTGCTGAATGATGGATATTCAGGCGATGCCGATTTGCAGAAAACCCTGCAAAGCCATGTGAAGAATGAGCTCGCACCTTACAAATATCCGCGCGCCATCGAATGGGTCGCAGCCCTGCCCAAGACAGAGTCCGGCAAGCTGCAGCGCTCCGCTTTGCGCGCTAAAGCCCAAACCGATGCACGGGCATGACGATGACGGACAAGGCCGAGAAACACGGATCAGAAGGACACGCAAGGCTTCGTGACTTCGATACCGCCTACGACAATATGAAGGCCGTGTGCGATTCCTCAACCTACCCGCCCCGATGGGTGAAACAGGCGGCTGCGTTCCGCCAGCAGATGTACGAAGATGGGCGTATCGTTGAGGATCTCACTTATAGCAGCGGGGAGCGGCACCGCTACGACCTGTTCCTCCCGAAAGGTTCGCCAAAAGGCACAATCGTCTATGTCCATGGCGGGTACTGGAAAGCCTTTGACAAAAGCTTCTGGTCCCATCTTGCAAGAGGTGCGGTTGAACGCGGGTATCGTGTTGCGATACCCAGCTACACGCTTTGTCCGCAAGCCCGCATCAACGAAATCACGCGCGAGATAGGCCTGTTCCTTGACGCCCTTGCGGGCGAAGTCGAGGGCGATATTTCGTTGGCCGGCCATTCCGCTGGCGGACATCTGGTTAGCCGCATGGCCTGCAAAAACGCTCCAGTTTCGGACAGTACTGCCACGAGAATTCAACGAGTGCTGTCCATCAGCGGACTGCACGATCTGCGCCCGCTCCTGAAAACAGCAATGAACGATATTTTCCGCATGGCTGAAGCCGAAGCCGCCGCTGAAAGTGCCGCCCTGCTCCAGCCGCGTGATAACATGCGCGTTTTCTGCTGCGTCGGGGCGGATGAACTCGCGGAATTTCGTCGCCAGAACGCTTTGCTGTCCAATATCTGGCGCGGGCTCGGTGTTGAGACGCAGGCCTGGGAAGTTCCCCGGTCTCACCATTGCAACATCATCGAAACCCTGAACGTAAAGGAAAGCCGCTCCCTGGATTTTTTGTGTCCCTGAGGGCGCGCATGCCTGAATTACACCAAAGCGCAATGAGTGAAACCCATCGGGTTTCGGTCAAGCCGGGGTGGCGACGGAACCCTTTCAAGACGTGGATAGCGTCAGCATCTCAGAGCCCTATTATCACGACGGTCCGATGGCTGTTTCTGGAAGAAATAGCCGTCGGAACCTCACGCAAACCCGTCACCTTTCCGCCGGCTGACAACATGATCGAGAGCGCATCGGCAAATGGCAAGCAGCGCCATTTTTTGCTTGACGCCCCTCATCAGCAATATATATTTTAAGCTTAAAACAATTAACCGAAGCCTTTCGGCAAAAAATCGGGAAGGGAACTCACATGCGCATCGTATGTATCGGTGGCGGTCCGGCCGGGCTTTATTTCGCTCTCCTGATGAAGAAGCTTCATCCAGCGCACGACATCACCGTGGTCGAACGGAACCGGCCTTACGATACCTTTGGCTGGGGGGTCGTTTTCTCCGATGCGACCATGGATGCCATGAAGGTCTGGGACGCCGAAAGCGCCGCCGAAATTCAGGATGCGTTCAACCATTGGGATGATATCGAGGTCCTGTTCAAGGGAACGCGCCAGCGCACGTCCGGCCATGGCTTCGTCGGGATCGGCCGCAAGCGGCTTCTCAATATCCTGCAAGCGCGGTGCGAAGCGCTGGGTGTAAAGCTTCAGTTCGAAACCGACGTGGAAAGCGATCTTCAGTTTCCCGACGCAGATCTCATCATCGCTTCGGACGGGCTTAATTCCAAAATCCGGAACCGTTACGAAAACGAATTCGAACCCGATCTCGTCGTGCGTCCGAACCGGTATATCTGGCTCGGCACCAACAAGCTTTTCGACGCTTTCACCTTCGATTTTCGCAAGACGGACCACGGCTGGTTTCAGGCGCATATTTACAAGTTCGATGACAAGACATCGACCTTTATCGTTGAAACCACCGAAGCTGCCTACCTTGCCCATGGTCTCGACAAGATGGACCAGCAGGGCTCCATCGATTTTTGCGAAAGCATATTTTCCGAAGTACTGGACGGCAGCGAATTGATGACCAATGCGCGCCACATGCGCGGGTCGGCATGGCTGAATTTCAGTCGTCTGATCTGCGGTAAGTGGAGCCATTTCAACGGAAATTCCCATGTCGTCCTGATGGGTGACGCCGCGCACACCGCCCATTTCGCCATCGGCTCCGGTACGAAGCTCGCCATAGACGATGCTATCGAACTGACCCGCCAGTTCGAGGAAGCCGGACACGAAAAGGACAAAATCCCCGGCGTTCTTGCCACCTACGAGGACATACGCCGGGTCGATGTGGCGCGCATCCAGAATGCTGCGCGCAATGCGATGGAATGGTTCGAGGTCGTGGGGCAGCGTTATGCCGATACGCTGGAGCCGGAACAGTTCATGTATTCCATGCTGACGCGCTCGCAGCGTATCAGCCATGAGAATTTGCGCCTGCGCGACAAAAACTGGCTTGAAGGTTATGAGCGCTGGTTTGCCCGTAAATCCGGCGTAAACGTCCCGGATGGGGAGCGCTGCGTGCCGCCCATGTTCACGCCCTATACGGTGCGCGGCGTTACATTGCCCAACCGGATCGTCGTTTCGCCCATGGCCATGTATTCGGCCACAGACGGGCTCATCGATGATTTTCACATGGTCCATCTTGGCAGCCGCGCGCTTGGCGGCGCGGGACTTGTCTTCGCCGAAATGACTTGCGTATCACCGGATGCGCGCATCACGCCGGGCTGCCTCGGCATCTGGAACGACGGGCAGATGGCGGGATGGAAACGTCTGGTCGATTTCATCCATGGCAGCAGCGATGCGAAAGTCGCCATGCAGCTTGGCCATGCAGGGCGCAAAGGCGCAACCAGACTGGCATGGGAAGGCATGGATCAGCCATTGGAACAAGATGGATGGCCGCTCTATTCGGCCTCGGCTTTGCCCTATCTGAAAAACAGCCAGACGCCGAAAGCCATGGATCGCTCCGACATGGACCGTGTGAAGGCGGATTTCGTTGCGGCAGCAAAAAGAGCGGCGCAAGCGGGTGTCGACTGGCTGGAGCTGCACTGCGCGCATGGCTATCTCCTGTCGAGCTTCCTCTCGCCGCTGACCAACCTTCGCGAAGACGAATATGGCGGCAGTCACGAGAACCGGGCACGCTATCCACTGGAAGTATTCCATGCGGTGCGCGCAGTCTGGCCCGAAGACAAGCCGATATCCGTGCGTCTTTCCTGCCACGACTGGTTCGAAGGCGGCAACACGCCGGAAGACGCAGCAATCTTTGCAGAAATGTTCAAGGCGGCAGGCGCAGACCTCATCGACTGTTCGTCCGGCCAGGTATGGAAAGAGGAAAAGCCGGTTTACGGCCGCCTTTTCCAGACGCCGTTTTCCGACAAGATTCGCAACGAAATCAGCATTCCGACCATAGCAGTCGGCGCGATTTCGGAAGCCGATCATGCCAATTCCATCATCGCAGCCGGTCGCGCCGATCTTTGCGCCGTCGCGCGCCCGCACCTTGCCGATCCCGCCTGGTCCCTGCACGAGGCGGCAAAAATCGGGATCAGCTCGATTGCGTGGCCGAAGCAGTATCGCTCCGGCAAGTATCAGTACGAGACCAACCTCGCCCGCGCTGCCGCCGCAGCCCAGCCCGCGAAATAGGAAGCATGACAAGATGACCGATCGTGTACTTGCAGGACGACATGCGCTTGTAACCGGTGCGGGCAGCGGCATTGGCGCTGCCATTGCGTTGCGGCTTGCCCATGCGGGCGCATCCGTTACTTTGGCGGGCCGTCGCCGTGAGCCGCTCGAAGCTGTTGCCGCGCAACTTGACGCCGGAAGCGCTCTCGTTGCGGCAGGTTTCGATGTCACCGATCCGCAAGCCGTCAAGGCCGGAATCGAAGCGGCCCGCGCGGCCTTCGGTCCTGTCGGCATTGTCATTAACAACGCCGGTGATGCGCCGAGCGCGCCTTTTGAAAAAACCACCGCCGAACTCTGGAATCATGTGATGGGTGTCGATCTTGGCGGCGTGTTCAATGTCACGCAAGCCGCACTGCCCGACCTCAGGACGGAGGGCGAAGGCGGACGCATCATCAATATCGCGTCAACCGCGGGGCTGACCGGCTATGCCTATGTTTCCGCCTATTGCGCGGCCAAACATGGCGTAATCGGCCTGACGCGCGCGCTGGCACTGGAATTGGCGAAAACGGGCATCACGGTCAATGCCGTCTGCCCCGGTTTCACCGACACGCCGATCATCGCGCGTTCGATAGAAAAAATTACGGAAAAGACCGGGCGCACGCCGGAAGAAGCACGCAGCGAGCTGGTGAAAGCAAATCCGCAAGGGCGGCTGATACGCCCTGAGGAAGTAGCCGACACGGTGTTGTGGCTTGCATCGCCCGGCGCGCAATCGATCAACGGACAGGCGATTGCAATCGCCGGTGGGGAGGTCATGGCAGGATGAGCGACGATCATATTTCAATGGCTGGCAATCTAAAACCCTTCAGGGATTATCAGGCGCGGCATTTTCTCTGGGAAACCAGCGAGGACGGTCGGATCGCCATACTCACCTTGAACCGCCCCGACAGGAAAAACCCGCTAACCTTTGAAAGTTATGCGGAACTTCGCGATCTGTTCCGTGATCTTGCCTATGCGTCGGACGTTCGAACGATCGTGCTCACAGGCGCAGGAGGCAATTTTTCCTCTGGCGGCGACGTATTCGAAATCATCGAACCCCTGACCCATATGACCATGCCGGACCTGCTGGCATTCACCCGCATGACCGGTGATCTGGTCAAGGCCATGCGCAAATGCCCGCAGCAGATTATCGCTGCCATCGATGGGGTTTGCGCTGGCGCTGGCGCTATCCTTGCAATGGCGTCGGATTTGCGCATCGCAACCCCGGAGGCAAAGACAGCTTTCCTCTTCACCCGCGTCGGGTTGGCTGGTGCGGATATGGGGGCGTGCGGCATTCTGCCGAGGATCATCGGTCAGGGCCGTGCAGCGGAACTTCTCTATACAGGCCGCTTCATGTGCGCTGAGGAGGGGGAACGCTGGGGCTTTTTCAACGCGCTGCATCCGCAGGCAGAGCTTCTCGGCAAGGCGAACACCCTCGCCCGCTCCATTGCGGACGGCCCATGGTTTGCCCACGGCATGACCAAAACCATGCTCAATCAGGAATGGGCCATGGGGATTGACGAACTGGTGGAGTCCGAAGCCCAGGCACAGGCAATCTGCATGGCGACACAGGATTTCCGTCGCGCCTTTGAAGCATTCGCTACCAAGCGCAAACCTGTCTTCGAGGGAAATTGAACCGATGGTCAAAACCACCCCTGATTTTACTCATGAGCATCTGGACTGGCCGTTCTTTGACAAAACCCATAGCGAATGGGCGGCCAAAGTCGACGAGTTCGCCACCGGGCCCACTCTGGGGCAGATTGACCATCACGACACGGACGCAGCATGCCGGGCATTGGTGCGCGCGCTTGGCAATGCGGGGCTTCTGGATGCTACCATCAGCCTGACTAGCGGCGGCGGAATCGATTCCCGCAAGCTCTGCATTGCCCGCGAAACCCTCGCCTATCACGATGGGCTCGCTGACTTCGTTTTTGCCATGCAGGGACTTGGAACCGGAGCGATCAGCCTGACTGGCTCCAACGAGCTGAGACAGACGGTACTGCCCAAAGTGGCATGCGGCGAGTGGATATCCGCCTTCGCCCTGTCAGAGAAGCTGGCGGGTTCCGATGTAGCGGCCATGCGTTGCGCGGCCACGCTTGACGGCGATCACTATGTACTCGATGGCGAGAAAACATGGATTTCTAACGGTGGCATTGCCGACGTTTATACGGTTTTCGCGCGCACAGGAGAAGCGCCCGGAACACGCGGCATTTCCGCCTTCGTGGTATTCGCGGATGATCCAGGCTTTTCCATTCGCGAGCGCATTAGTGTGATCGCACCGCATCCGCTGGCGACAATCCGCTTCGACAATTGCCGTATTCCGGCTAGCCGCCGTCTCGGCGCACCGGGCGAAGGCTTTAAAATCGCAATGCGTACACTTGATATTTTCCGCGCTTCAGTCGCAGCTGCTGCTCTTGGCTTTGCGCGACGTGCGGCGGTAGAGGCTTTGTGTCACGCGCGAGAGCGTCCGATGTTCGGTGCGACCCTCGGCGATTTGCAGCTCACCCAGGCGGCACTTGGCGATATGGCAACCGACATCGATTCAGCCGCACTTTTGACCTACCGCGCCGCGTGGCGTCGCGACGTGCAAAAACTCAACACCACCAAAGAGGCCGCCATGGCCAAGATGATGGCCACAGAAAATGCGCAGCAGGTGATCGACCGCGCCGTGCAGATGTTTGGTGGTCGCGGCGTTAAAAGCGGCGAAATTGTCGAACGGCTTTATCGCGAAATCCGGGCGCTGCGTATCTATGAGGGCGCGACGGAAGTGCAAAAGCTGATCATCGCCCGCGAACTGATGAAAGCAGGCTGAAACGGCCTTCCTACCCGATATTTCCTTGGAGACAATACATGCACAAGACTCTTCTGCCGTCAGGCTGGGCCAGACCGATCGGTTATGCGAATGGCGTGGAAGCACGCGGCCGCACAGTCTTTATCGGCGGGCAGATCGGCTGGAACGAACAACAACAGTTCGAAACCGACAATTTCGTCGAACAAACGGAACAGACGCTCAAGAACATCGTCGCCATACTGGCGGAAGCAGGCGGCGGGCCGGAACACCTCACCTCCATGACGTGGTACTTCACAGACAAGGTCGAATACTCCGCCAATCTGAAAGGTGTCGGCCAAGCCTACCGTGATATTATCGGCAAGCATTTTCCCGCTATGGCCGCAGTTCAGGTGGTAGCGCTTCTCGAAGACCGCGCGAAAATTGAAATACAGGCTTTCGCTGTGATCCCGGATTGAGGTTCTCATGACTGGTACTGCGTTTACTTTTTCCGCTTCGGTGGGTGGTCACATCAACGCTGATGTGCTCGCTGTAACCATCGACAACCCGCCAGTTAACGCGACCTCTGCCGACGTACGTAGCGGACTGGCTGCCGCGCTCGACTTTGCGGAAAGGACCGACGCTATCCGTGCCATAATCATCACCGGAGCTGGAAAAATCTTCATCGGTGGAGCGGATATTCGCGAGTTTGGCAAACCCGCTGTCGAACCTTCACTGCCCACGTTGATCTCATCCATCGAAGATGCAAGCAAGCCTGTCGTCGTGGCGTTGAACGGGGCAGCGCTCGGCGGCGGGCTTGAAGTCGCACTCGCTGCACACGGCCGCATCTCGACCCAAAGCGCCGCTTTCGCCCTGCCGGAAGTGAAGCTCGGCATCGTGCCGGGTGCGGGCGGCACGCAACGCCTGCCCCGACTGATCGGCGCACTTCCGGCACTCGACATGATTGCAAACGGCCGAAGCATCGGTGTCGACGAAGCTCTCGCAGCCGGCTTGATTGACCGGATCGGCAACAGTGACCTGATGGCGGAAGCCGTTGATCTTGCAAAGTCGCTGACAGGTGTTCCGCTTCGTCGGACATCAGCCCTTCCGGTAACGCCGCCCGATACGAAAATCTTCGATCAAGCCGTTATAAAAACTGTCAAAAAGGCACGCGGCGCCACAGCTCCACGCGAAGCTGCACGGCTGGTCGAACTTTCCTTTTTGTACCCTTTCGAAGATGGGGTGGCCGAAGAGCGCGCAGCGTTCCTGCGCCTGCGAGACAGCGCAGAAGCGGCGGCGCTGCGTCACCTGTTTTTCGCAGAGCGCGCAGCGGGAAAAGTTGACGGTTTGGACGCTCGACCGCGAGCGCTTTCTGTCATCGGCATTGCAGGTACCGGGCTCATGGGGTCGGGCATTGCCGCAGCCTGCCTCGCCGCAGGTTATACCGTCGTCGGTTACGAACAAACCGCCGAAGCAGCAAAAGCCGGGCACATGCGGATTGCCGATCTTGTTAAAAAGCCGGTTGCCACCGGCAAACTATCCATGGAAACCGCCGAAGCACAAATCAGAAAACTATTCACCACGTCGGATATGTCCCGCCTCGCCCATGCCGATCTCGTTATCGAAGCTGTGTTCGACGACCTTGAGATAAAGTCATCGCTTTTTCGTCAGCTGGATGCATGCCTTCCACCGGAAACCATATTGGCGACCAATACGAGCTATCTCAACCCCGATCAACTCGCGGCAGTAACGAGCAGACCTGATCGGGTGCTCGGCCTCCACTTCTTTTCACCTGCCAATATCATGCGGCTGGTGGAAGTGGTGCACTGCGCCGAAACATCGGACGAAACCCTTGCAACCGGCATCGCACTAGCTCGCATGCTGAAGAAACTGCCTATTATCACCGGCGTTTGTGAAGGCTTTGTCGGCAATCGCATTTTTTCCGCCTACCGCGCAGAAGCGGAAGCCATTCTCACTGAAGGCGCCTATCCCGCAGACGTCGATCGGGCCATGGAGGCTTATGGCTTTCCGATGGGGCTTTTTGCCGTCAACGATATGGTCGGCCTGGAAATAGCGTGGGCAAGGCGCAAAAGAGAGGCCGCCGCACGCGATCCCAATGCCCCCTATTTCGATGTGGCTGACAAATTATGTGAAGCAGGCCGCTTCGGTCGCAAGGTGGGGTGCGGCTGGCATATTTATCAGGACGGCGTTCGTGAGATCGATCCTGAAGTCCACGCATTAATCGATGATTATCGCGTCAGACACGGCATTACCCCACGACACTTTTCAGATTCGGACATCATGCAACGCCTTCTCGGCACGATGGCGCGCGAGGGAAAAGCTTTGCTCGATACAGGCGTTGTACAACGGGCCGACGACATCGATCTCGTGCTGGTCAATGGCTATGGTTTCCCCGCGATCAAGGGCGGCCCGATGTTCGTTGCGCGCAACCAAGCCGTTTGAGCGGCAGCCGTCACGCCCGAAACCTGAATATCGATTGACTCTAATCGTCTTCGGGACCGGAAAGATGATTTCTGACAGACGTCTTCAGCGGATCGAGGTCCACAAGCAATGTGTGGACGATCTCCGGTTCAACATCTGCCATCATTTCCCGGAGCCATCCCTCATGGGCTTTGGCTATCTTCGTGAAAGTGGCGTGCCCTGTTGCCGTCAAACGCGCGACGGTTACGCGCCGATCATTGCCCGGTGTTTCCCGCAGCACCAGGCCGTCAGCCTCCAATCGTTCGACCAGACCCGTAACATTACCGTTAGTGACCATCGTACGCCGTGACAATTCCCCAAGCCTGAGACCGTCCGGTTCGCGATAAAGCTGAGCGAGCAAGTCGAACTGCGGTAGCGTCGCCCCGAATTCATTGCGCAGGCGACGCCTTATTTCCTGGGATATGAGCCTTGTCGTCGATAGCATACGCAACCAGAGACGCAGCTCCGGCTTCTCGTTTTCCTGCGCTTCGCTGACAATCATTTCCAGATCGACTGACACGCCGAAATTCCTTTATTATTCTGCTTTTCTTGTCCATTCGCACAAGAATCGCGTCTGCGACACAATGTTTTAAGCTTATACCAACAGTATTAAAGTCCCAACAGTCCGGTTGCAGGCCGGACAACTAATCCGCTACAGACATAATGAGCGCCGTTAACGGAAACGATTATTCTATCGATACCTCGATAGCTTTGGCCTCATGGGAGGACTTTGTGAAAATTTGGCATCGGGCAGCATTCTATATTTGGCCCGCTATCTTGTTCGGCCTTTCCATTGGAACTTATGTGTTCCACGACGCGGTCTTACAGTATTTTTCGCCCGACGCTAACCGTGAAGCCATAAGCAAACTGAGCGCGGCCACCGCGTATTTCTCGGGTGCCTGGCTGCTGTCGCGAATGATCGGCTCTGCGTTGCGACGGACCAGCAACGGACGCCGCCAGGCGCCGAGATTGCTGCGGGAACTCATAACCGCCGCCCTGTTTCTTGTAGCGACCGTCGCGACCATTGCCATGCTTCTGGGACAGTCCGCTGGCGGGGCGCTTGCAAGTTCCGGCCTGATTATCGCCATTCTCGGCTTTGCTATAAGAAACGTATTGGCGGACGTGCTGTCCGGTATCGCGCTGGGCCTCGAAGCACCATTCAGAATTGGCGACTGGGTTGAGATCGACGGCGTCATTCGCGGCCGCGTTATCGAGATCGGATGGCGCACGACCCGACTCCAAACGCGCAATGAAACTTATATGATCCTGCCGAACAGCGAGATTTCACGTCAGAAAATTACCAATTACAGCGCACCAAAACGACACTATCGCGCGAGTTTGGAGATTGTCATCGGACATGGCATTTCCCTTCTCCAGGCCAAGGAACTGCTATCAGCCGCAGTCATGACAGCTGAACTGATAATGAAATCTCCTAAGCCGGACGTCCGCGCACTGTCCTATGACGCCGAAGGCATCAGGTTCGCCATTCGTTACTGGGTTCCGAATTTTCTCGATGAGTTTGATTGCCGGGACATGGTGCTTGTCGCTATTGACGAGGCAATCCGTTCTCATGGTCTGCCTCCGCCCTACAAACAGCTGAAGCTGGTTTCGGAAGACGCCGACCAGACGTGACACAGCGCAACCGTCACCATTCATTCATCGGAAACGTGACGCGCAAGAGCTTGTTCATAAGCTGCTTGAAGCTCAGCGAATACGGAACGCGGTGGGCGCGACGCACCCAAATGCAAGTAGCGTAGTTCGTCCATGAACGCCTCCCATAACGGCACGCCACCCTTTTCCAGAAGCTCCGCGCGCACGGACAGCGCCTCGCTCGACGGCGTATGTCGCCGCCCCCACGCCCCCATATGTGCAAGCAAGGGCAAAAGCTGTATCGCAGCTTCGTTAAGACTATAGATGGCCTTCTGGCGATGTGACGGGTCGGGTTGACGTGTCAGCAGACCAGATGCAGTCAGACGTTTTAGCCGGTCTGCAAGGATATTGGTGGCTATCCCTTCCTCGCTGTTCGCCAGCAGCTCACCATAACTTCGTCTGTTCCCGAACATGATGTCGCGGATAACGATCAGACTCCAGCGATCGCCGAGCTGCTCCAGCGTCAGATTAATCGGGCAACCGGAACGCCCCGCCTGCGACATGACAGTCCTCCAAAAATGGCACTTGCAATGAATAACGACCAGGAGTATCACTAAACTAATTGCAAATTACAAGCGGTTTATCCGGAAGGTTTCTGAATGTCACTTGCGCTCTACGGTCACCCCTTCTCCTCATACACGCAAAAAGTGCTGATCGCACTGTATGAAAACGATACACCATTTGAATTCCGGTGCATTGGGCCGGACACACCGCAACATACGGCGGAATGGATACGGCGCTGGCCGCTGAGCAAGTTCCCGTTGCTCCTTGATAACGAACATAGCATCGTGGAATCGAGCATCATCATCGAATACTTGCAGCTTAAGCATCCCGGGCCCGTGAAATTGCTGCCAGTAGACCCTATTGAGGCTCTGGATGTACGTTTCCTCGACCGGTTCTTCGACTTGCACGTCATGAACGTGATGCAGCATGCCGTGAGTGCAGCCCTGACAGGCGATCCCGTGAAGCGCGACGAAGGGCGGACTTATACCGCCGAAAAGCTTGAAATCGCCTATACCTGGCTCAACGAACACCTTGCCGGAAGAGACTGGGCCGCAGGAACCGAATTCACGCTGGCGGATTGCGCCGCCGCGCCCTCGTTGTTCTACGCAGACTGGACGCACCCGATTTCAGATGCTTTCCCGGTGCTCTCTGCCTATCGGGCGCGGCTGCTTGCACACCCATCCTTCGCGCGCGCAGTTGAAGAAGCGCGACCTTTCCGACCGCTCTTCCCGCTGGGAGCCCGTGATCGGGATTGAACTCGGAACCAAGGCGTCCAGCCTTGGCGTTAGTTCCCTTTCAGCAACGGACTATCGCAGGATCAGAAACAGGCCGCTAACAATGGAAAAGATCAGAACGGCAAGCCGGAGGCCATTGCCGCCAATTCTGTGATGTGTAAGCCGAGATAGACCACTGCCCAGCAAGACGGCTGGCGTCAGAAACAGTGCCGCCCACAGCTGCTCCTTGCCCAACCGATCCGTGAAGGCCAGCAGGGCAAGGGACATGACCTCCCCGACGAAGAAGCAGAGCGCGACGGTAGCCCGCAAAACAGCTCCCTTGGCATGCTGGTAAAGCAAAGCGAGCGGAGGTCCGCCTATACCTGTGGCCGTTTCGGTGACACCGGTAAACAGCCCGACCCCAAGTGCGCTTGCCCGGCCCGGCGAGAATGGCGGCGCGATCAGGGCGGCACCTGCCGCGATCACTGTGAAGATGCCCACTGTTATATCGAGGTGCTGGGCCGACAGAACGGCCAGCAGCCAGACGCCTGCGAAAGTTCCAAAGAAACGCCCGACCATTATCCAGGTCGCCCCCTGCCAATCAACATGTGCCCGTTCACGCCAGGTCACATGCAGATTGAGTGGCAACATCAACAGAAGCAATGTGACGGGCAGAAGGTCCGGCTTCAGCATCCCCACCACCGGCGCAACGATCAACGCAAAACCGATACCAATGGAACCTTGAATAAAGGCCGATACGAAAGTGACGACCAGCAAGAGGGAGTAGAGTTCAAGGGTCATTGATAGTATTCCAGCGTGCGGTGCTCAGCAGACAGTTTGTGAACACGCTCGATAGGTGCACTTTCAATTGCGGTCGGGGTCTTTTCACGAATTTCCGCCATCAGCGCTCGCGCATCCCAATCGACCGGCCACCCCTTCCAAAGCCGCATTTTCCCGTTGGTGAATACGGCGTCGATCTGGTCGCGGTTGCCATAGCGAACCAGCTCCCACATAAGGTCATGGGAAGGGGTGAATTCCGGACGGTCGAGGTCCACCAGCAAAAAGTCCGCAGCAAGCCCTGCCGCGATTGCCCCGGTCACATTCGCAAGCCCACTGGCATTCGCCGCGCCGGATATTCCCTTTTCGAGCCAGAGCCAGCCTCCACCACACGATGAATCACCGCTCGACAAGCCGTAGCTTGCACGCTGCACCCCTTCGGCAGCTTCCAAAAGTCGAAAACCGTCGGCTCTGGTGCCATCCGTTCCCAGGCCGAAGCGGATACCAAGGGCCGCCATATGCAAAGCCGGAGCAATAGCGTTGCCCTTCCAAAGGCTTGCAACAGGATTATAGGCAACGGCGCTGTCTGTCTCACGCAGGATATTGAGTTCGTGCGGCGTCACGAGCGTGGAATGGGCCAGAAGAACATGCGAGCCGAGCGCGTCAAGATGGGCGAGATGCTCAATCGGGCGGCGTCCGTTTGCGAGCAAAGAGCGCTCGACGGCAACGAGGTGTTCGTTGACATGGGTCTGAAACACAACACCCGCCGATGCAGCCATCATGGAAACGTCGCGGATCGTCCCGTCACTCGCGGCCTCAGGGATAGAGATAGCCAGCGATGGATGGATAAGAGGATCGTCGGCATAGGCCGCGATATGAGCTTGGGCCTTGGCGAGAATGGCGTCTCGGGCCGTGATCTGCGCTGTTCCGCCAAGATCATTGCAAATGAGGCCGATCACGCTGCGCAATCCGGTCTCGCGCGCAGCCTGAACAAGTGCATCGATATGACCTGCCGAACGTGTACCTGCATCGACAGCAGTGGTAAACCCGCCCCGAAGACATTCCAGAGCGGCAAGCTTCGACGACAGATAGACCATTCTCTCATCGAGACTGCCTTCAAGCGGCACCCAAATTCGCCTGAAAATTTCCGATGGCTCGCCGAATACCAGCGACTTGCCCAGCGACTGCGTGAGGTGCGTATGTGTGTCCACAAATCCCGGCATCAAAAGATGACTGGGCAGATCTACCCGCGCAATATCCGGATAGGCTGCAACCAGTGTTTCAGCCTCACCGATTTCCTCAAATCTGCCATTGCGCACCACGACGGCCAATCCACGATACGGTCCGTCCGCAAGCAATAGCTGTCCGGGCCGAAGCAACAGATCGCCACCGCCGGAAAGTTGAGTTCGTATATCAGTCATTCATTGATGCCTTCATTGATCGCATTTGAGCTGGGGTGAGACGGCGCTGATGCAAGCAAGGGCTTTGCACTTCCCCAATGGAGAAAAAGCGCATTGACGATGACAGCGGTGATCGTTCCTGCGGCAAGCCCGTTGCCGAGGATCATCTGAACCCATTGCGGGAACTGGCTGTAAACGCCCGGTACAAGTATGGGCAGAAAGCCGATGGAAAGGGCAGAGGCCAAAGTGAACATGGGGCCATGCTCGCGCAGATCGACGCGACGCAGCAGGTCTATGCCGATCACGCCGATGATGGAAAACACAATGACAGCCGTACCGCCGACCACAGGCTCGGGCAGTGCGATAGCGAGCCGGCCTATGGGTGCGAACAGGGCAACCCCCACCAGTATCGCTCCCGCCATGACTGTGACATAACGCGACTTCACATTCGTAGCGCGAACAATGCCCACATTCTCGCCGCTTGTGATGATAAGCGATGTCCCGAACAGTCCTCCGACCAGCGACATCAATGCATCGCCGCGGATGGTCGCGGGAACAATGGTATGAACATCGCCGCGACGTCCGACAACTTCGGCTGTTGCCACGGTCTGGCCGGTAGCTTCCGCCATGGATATCACCGAAAAGACGATCAGCGGCAGCGCGGCCAAAATATCGAATTTTGGCATACCAAATGGAAACAACTGCGGAACCGCGATGACCGGTCCATCGAGAACACCGGAAAGGTCCATGTAACCGAAAGCAAAAGCGACCAGCGAACCGGCGACAAGACCAAGCATAACGGCCAGCCGTCTCAGCGTACCACTGAAAATCCGCGCGAATACAACGGTCAGAACGATCGTCAATAAAGCCAGACCAACATGCGACGGATCGGCGAAATCTGCGCTGCCCGGCCTTCCCGTTATCGTCCCGCCATAGATGCGAACAAGATTGACGGCGACCAGCAACAGCATCGTACCGATGACAATTGGCGGGAAATATCGAAGCAAGCGTCGAAATACCGGCAATGCGAGAAAATAGAACAGTGCTGTCAGAATGACAGCACCAACAGCGGTCTGGACGTCTGTTTGCTGGGCTATCGCCAGAAATATCGCAATAGGCGCCCCACCGGGAACCATCACAAACGGCAACCGCGCTCCAAAACCTGCGACGCCGAAGCTCTGCAGCATTGAGCCCAGCCCGCACACGAGAAACGTCGCGCTTATGAGCGAAATGGTCAGCGCGTCCGAAAATCCAAGCGCCTTGCTCACGAGAAAAACTGCTGTGATCGGTGATGCCGCCATCACCAGCACATGCTGGAGCCCAAACAAAAACAGCTTGCGCGTAGGCAATAATTCATCCGTTGGATCGATGTGATCCCCAATTTCATCTTTCATGGCTCTCCTCCTCCCGGCCTCCTCAAGCCGCATGCAAAACGTTTTGTATTGGATAGTAATAGCATAATTCAAAAGGCATACAAATCGATTTGTATAGAGCTTGTGCCTGCGTTAATTGCCAGAAACCCCGAGGATGGAACGGCTAGCCCGCGTTCGCGGCGGTTGCTCACCGGAGGTGCTGCTTCCATTGCCTTGGTGTCCAGCATTTCACTTGTGGTGGCAGCAGGATCGTTTCGGCTTGGCTTCCTGACGGAAATTGCGGCGGTAGCCCCAAAGCCCGCACTTTCAAACGGACTTGCGCTTTGCGTCATGCCGCTGCTTGGATCCGATGCTTAAATTCTTTTCAGCCATGGCATGCTGGTTGTCACTATCAAGCGAGTCCCAGACTGGATGACGTCGCTTTTGTCGATCAGCGGAGCGAGCTGACAGCCAATATCATACTCAATTACTTTGCTTCGGATCGCCCCCACCCCACCCGAATTGGTGTTGCGGGCATCATCAGTGCAACCAAGAAAAAGCAGAAGATTGCAGCCTTTCATCGGGCTGTGCCGCTGGTGATATCGCCACATCCAATCCTGAGAAGCCTCGTGAGCACATAAGACGAGGCAACCCGTAAAAGATCAGCGCGGAAAGCGTTGATTTTCCTCCAGCATATTCAGATCCATGTGATTGCGCATGTAGCGCTCGGACGCTTTTTGAAGCGGCTGATGGTCCCAAGGATAATAGGCACCGTTTCGCAGTGCCGGATAGACGATATGGCGGCGAGCCTGACTCGCGCGCACATCTGCGTCATAGCGCTCCAGATCCCATCGCTCACCCGCCAAGCGGACCAGATGCTCAAGGATGGAACGGCACTCCGGCTCAGCGGCAAGATTTCTCAATTCATCGGGGTCGTCGTCAATATTGAAAAGCTGCGCCGGGTCTGCCTGACAAAGATTGAGTTTCCATGACCCTTCCCGTAGCGACACCATAGGTGCGATCGTCCCTTCCGCCGCATACTCACACGGCACCACCCCCCGTGACCTGGAACCCGATGCAACCTCGACAAGAGAAACACCGTCCGTCCAGGGTAGGATGGCCTGAAGGTCGATACCCGCCAGATCGGCAAGTGTCGGAACGACATCCAGTGTGGAAACCGGCTGTTCAATCAGGCTGGGTTCGACTTGCGGGACCGCGATCATCAACGGCACGCGCGCCGAGCCTTCGAAGAAACTCATCTTGAACCACATACCCCGCTCACCCAGCATATCGCCATGATCAGAGGTAAAAATCACCACGGTATTGTCGGCCATACCGCAACGTTCGATAACGTCCAGCAGACTTCCGATCTTCTCGTCGATGTAGGAAATATTGGCAAAATAGGCCTGCCGTGCGGTTCTGATCTGCTCAGACGTGAGATCGTAATCTTCAGCTTTTGCAGCCCGTAACAACCGCTCGGCATGGGGATCGATTTTATCTTTCGGGAGCGGCCCGACCTTCGGATCCAGTTCTGGAATTCCGGCATAAAGATCAAAGAAGCGCTTGCGTGCGACATAAGGATCGTGAGGATGCGTAAAACTCACTGTCAAGCACCAAGGACGCGGATCGTGGCCGCGCGCGAGATCGTAGAGCTTGGCTTCGGCCTGATAGGCAACCTCATCGTCATACTCGAGCTGATTGGTAATTTCCGCCGCCCCCGCGCCGGTGATGGAGCCCAGATTGTGATACCACCAATCGATGCGCTCATTCGGCTTGCGATAATCCGGCGTCCAGCCGAAATCGGCTGGATAGATGTCGGTCGTCAGACGTTGTTCGAAACCATGCAACTGATCCGGCCCGACAAAGTGCATTTTGCCAGAAAGCGCGGTCTGATAACCGGCACTGCGAAGATGATGCGCGTAAGTGGGAATTTCGGATGAGAATTCCGCAGCATTATCATAAACGCCGGTGCGTGAAGGCAATTGCCCCGACATAAAGGACGCACGCGCCGGAGCGCAGAGCGGACTTGCCGTATAGCAATTGGCGAAGCGCACCGAACGGGCCGCCAGTTTTCTCAAGTTCGGCACATGAAGAAACTCTGCCGGACCGTCCGGAAAAAACGTTCCGTTAAGCTGATCGGCCATCAGAACTAGAATATTGGGCTTTATCATTTCTGCAAACCGTGTCTGGAGTATGAGGCACACCAAACGGCGGATGCTGAACACACCCGCCGAAAAAACGCTGCAATCACCGATCAGAGGCCGAGCTTGGCCTTCACCGCTTCCGCACCGGGGTCGCCTTTCAGCGTGGTGACACCGGCCAGCCACTTGTCGATTTGCTCGGGATGCGCCTTTAGCCACACCGTAGCAGCGTCGCGGCCCTCCGCTCCGTCGTTCAGAATCTTGTCCATCAGCTCGTTTTCTATATCGACGGTGAAGACCAGATTCTTGAAGAAGGTCGCCGCATTGGGACATTCCGATGTCCAACCGGTGCGAGCCAGTGTATAGACCTCCGCACCGCCATAATTGGGGCCGAAATAATCATCGCCACCGGAGAGATATTCGATATTCAGCTTGGTGTTCATCGGATGCGGTGCCCAGGCGAGGAAGACCACCCATTGCTTGTCGCGGTTCTTTCGATCCACCTGTGCAAGCATGGCCTGCTCGCTCGACTCCACAATTTTCCAGCCATCGAGTTTGAAGGCTTTGTCGCCGATGATCTTCTGAATGTTCTGATTGGCTGGAGATCCCGGATCTATACCGTAGATTTCCTTGTCAAACTTGTCTGCATGGGCCGAGATATCGGCAATATCCTTGATGCCCTCGCTCGCCACGTAATCCGGCACGGCAAGCGTGAATTTGGCGCCCTCCAGATTTCTGACGATAACCTCGGCAGCTTTCGCCTTGTCGAGATCGTCGAGGAATTTCTGCTGTGCCGGCATCCAATTGCCAAGGAAAACATCAATATTGCCGGTTTTCAACGCCTCATAGCCGATTGGCACCGACATGGTTTTGACATCGGCTGTATAGCCAAGACCATCTAGCAGAACGCTGGCTACCGAGTTTGTCGAAGTGATATCCGTCCAGCCTGGATCGGAAAGCCGAATCGTTTCGCAGGTTGCCGGGTCAGCAGCGGAAGCTACATTCACAAGCCCCGTACACGCCGCAAATGCCAATGCCGTCAGTTTCACATAGCCCATAGTTGTGACCCCTCCTTATTGGATGCATGAAGCACCTATTACAATCAAAAACCGTTATGCCTTACATTTCTCCTTTTAGGGAAACATCATTTGGTTTAAGGAAAAAGACATTGATTTTTTATCAGAGATATAGAGGTTATTTATGGCTTCTCCATCCTGGGACTTGGGAAGCCTCGGCGTTCTGGAAGCCGTCGGCCGTTTGGAAAATCTGACCCTTGCCGCACGCGAATTGGGAATGACACAACCTGCGGTCAGCTATCAGATAAAGCGCATTGAAGATCGTTTGGGTATGGTTCTGTTTGCACGACGAGCCCGCGGCGTGGAAATGCTGCCGGAAGGACGGATACTTTATGAGGCTGTTCGGTCGGGTCTCGCCGGAATCGAAGAGGCCGTCCAGCAAATCACGCGTCGGCAGCGTGCGCCCGGTTTGCGCATCGCCACCGATTACGGTTTTGCCGCTTTCTGGCTGATGCCTCGGGTCGGGCGCTTCCGTTCGAAACATCCTGAAATAGATGTCCGCATCACGGCATCATCCATGCTGCAACCGCTCGATCAACGTGAGGCGGATATCGCCATTCTTTTCGGATCTCGCGAGGATTTTCCCAAAGGAGCCACCGCTTTTCTGGGAGAAGCTGTCACACCCGTCTGTTCTCCCGCATTTCTTGAGAAGAACGGCCCTTTTCCCGACGGGAAAGGGCTTGGCTCCACACCTCTCCTGCATCTCGATACACGACAGGGCCACCGCTGGCATACCTGGCAATCCTGGCTCGCTGCCATGGATGAAAATATAGCCGACGGCAATTACGGGCTGGTCTTCAACACCTATAATCTGGTCATAGAGGCTGCGATTGCCGATCAGGGCGTAGCACTCGGCTGGTCAGGCCTGACAGATGGTGCGATCAGACGCGGGCAGCTGGTCCCTGCGTGTAATGTGACGTTGAGCAGTGACAAGGGTTACTGGCTGGTCTTCAATCTGGATATTTCCAAAGCGGCCCACGCGCTGACGCTGGAACTGATTGGTACGGAGCCGGCTCTTTAAAGAACCGGACTGCATCAGCCGCGCCATGTGAGGAAGCGTTTTTCGATCTGCCCGATTACGAAATTAACGATCAGCCCCATCACCGACAAAATGGTGACGCCGGCAAACAGTTTTTCCAGATCATAAAGAGAACCGGCTTCCAGAATGTAGGAGCCGACGCCATACTGCGCCCCGAGCATTTCAGCAGCGACCAGCAAGATGATGGCGATTGAAATCGAGACGCGCAATCCAGACAAGATGGCTGGGAAAGCGCCAGGCAGGATGATCTTGCGCACAATGGACCACCAGCCGAGGCCAAAACTCTGGCCCATACGGACGAGCGAGCGGTCAACATTGTCAACCGCGCCATAGGTGGCCACCACGGTGGGTGTGAAAGTACCGAAGGCAATCAGCATATATTTCGACATCTCGTCAATGCCGAACCAAATCACGAACAGCGGCAGAAGTGCGATCTTGGGGATGGGAAACAGTGCAGCGATCAAGGGCACAAGTCCTGCGCGGACGTAGCTGAACAAACCGATCGCCACGCCAAGGCTGACACCAACTGCAATGCCGAGGCTGGCACCAATCACGAGCCGGTGCAACGACGGCAGCAGATGCTGCCACAGAAGGCCCGTGCTCCAAAGCTGGACAAAGGCATCGAGTACCGCCGAGGGGCGCGGCAAAGTGAGATTGGATATGACACCGCTGCGCGTTCCAATCTCCGCCAATGCTAAAAGAGCGACGAACAGGATCAAAGCGATGTGGCGCACCGGCTGAGGCGCAAAACCACCGCCGCGAAACGGCACAGCGCAAGCCGACGGGTTGTCTTCGACAGTTTGTTCCACGTGCACGGCTTCAACCATTAATCAGTTCCTGATCCGCAGCCTGCGCTTCAGCGCGCATCAGCTCCCAAAGCTGTTTCTGTTTTTCTTCGAGAACAGGATCGCCCAGATGACGTTCGGAAAGCGGAATATCGATATCTACGATTTCCCGAATTTTCCCAGGGCGCCGCGACAGCACAACAACGCGATGGCCAAGCCGCACAGCTTCGTTGAGATTATGCGTCACATAAACCGAGGTGAAGGGCTGGCGCGTCCACAGCGCAATCAGATCGTCCATCAACAGTTCTCGCGTCTGGCTGTCGAGAGCTGACAAGGGCTCGTCCATCAACATCACCGCCGGGCGCACTGAAAGCGCGCGAGCGATGGCCACACGCTGGCGCATGCCACCAGAAAGCTGCTTGGGCAAAGCCTGCCGGAAATCAGCCAACCGCGTGCGTTCCAGGACATTCGTGATGATCCTGTCCATTTCGGCCCGACCAAGGCCATGATCCTCCAGCACCAGCCGGATATTTCCCTCAACCGTTCGCCAAGGCAGAAGCGCGAAATGCTGGAAGACATAGGTGAGCGGATTGAGTGAATTCGCAGGTGGCGAACCGATTTGCAGTACCTCGCCCGAAGAAGGGCGCTCAAGACCGCCCAAAAAACGCAGCAAGGTAGATTTTCCGCATCCCGAAGGACCAATCAGACAGACGATCTGCCCTTGCGGAATGGTCAGCGAAATATCCTTGAGAACTTCGACCGGGCCATAAAAATGACTGATATTCTTAAGCTGCAGATCCATTTCAACTCCAGGCGGGAGAGGCCCCATTCCCCCGACAGCTGCACCCCGGTTCGAGATGCCTGTCTGTATGTCTCTCTCCGGAAAATCACTGCCGAAGAAGGAACGATCGTATCAGATTGTCTTGACGTAAGACGTATCGAACAGTTTTTCCTGTGTGACGGCTTCCTTGACCATGCCTTCAGACTTGAACCATTCCAGCTGCTCCACACAGCTGTTCAGCGATAAGGCCAGCTCCTTGTTGACGCGCATGGCGCCATCTATCAGGTTCTGCTTGGCGATCTCAAAGGGACTGTCGCTCTCCACATATTTGTGCACGATTTTTGCGATGTCATCGCGCGCGGCATCATCCGCCGTATTGTCCACAAAAGCCGCATTATAGTCGTCGATTGCCCTGGAATAGGCCTTAACGAAGGATTCCGTCATGGCCCGCTCCTCGCCCGCGTTCTTGGTGGACGTGAACGCGGTCGTCACCTGATAATCTGGGGCATACTCGGAGACGAGACCGATCTGCTTTGCCGCACCTTCGCGGATAAGCTTTTTAGCGATATTGGGCTGGATCGCCCATGAATCGATCTGGCCGGTAGAAAGTGCGCCCACAACAGCACCCAGCTTTTGCAATGGGCGCAGCTGGATTTCCGAAAGCGGAATATTGTTTGCCTTGGCAATCTTGTGCGCCATGAAATGGAACGATGAACCGGCCGTTGTGATACCGAAGCTGCGTCCTGCCAGTTTGGAAGGCTCGGTCAGCCCGTCCTGATAAGCCTTATTCGAGGCCAGGATGACATTGCCGGTAATGCCTTTTTCTTCCGACAGCGCACCACCGATCACCTTGATCGCGCCCTTGTCCGCCAAGCTGATCAGACCACCGCTCATGGCGGTTACACCGAAATCTGCGTCGCCAGATGCGATCGCGACAGCCATGGGCTGGGCCGCTTCGAAGAATTTCAGCTCAAGCTCGAGACCGGCATCTTTGAAATAGCCCCGCTCGTAGGCGATATAGCTTGGCGCATGACTTGCCAGATGCAGAACAGCCAGATTTCTTGTTGCAGCACGGGCCGGAAAACCAAAAGCCGCGCTTGCGCCCAACGCACCAAGCCCCATCAATGTCTGACGGCGTGTCAGGGTGAAATCCATGCTGGCTCTCCTCCAATGCAAATATCAGCCAGAGGGCCGGAGATTTCCAGCCGTATCTGGCAAACATAATTTCGTTACGTCTCTGCCATCAAAAAATATGGAAGATTGCTTTTCGCATAAAGCCACGGGCCGGGCTTTTCAATAAAATTAATCGTCATGCGCGGGTTTCACAGGCAATCGACCCACGGCAATTTTAGCAAGAAACGGTTCCAGCCGTGCCAGTATGGCTTCCGCTGCCATTTCCGGCAACAGATGACCGCCAGCCAGAGCCTCCCCCTCCACATCGACAGCCCAGTCCGCCCAGATGTCGAGCGGTTCCCGCCCACCGCCATAACGCCGCCCCTTCTCCCAGAATACCAGCACCGGGACATGAATGCGCCGTCCAGCCGCCCGGTCGGCAAGATCGTGGTCCTCATCAACGCCGGCTCCTGCGCGATAGTCTTCGCATATCCAGTGCCGAACTTCGGCATTCGCGAAAGCTTCTCGGTAATCGGCAAGGGCAACCGGATCGAGACGTTCCAGATCGTGTGCCATTTTCTGCAGGGCCGTATCGATCATGAAACGCGGATCGGCCGACAAAAGTCTTTCCGGCAACGGCTCCGGCTGTGCCAGCATGAACCAGTGCCAAGCCCCCATGCCGAACGCCTTGCTCGCACCTTTCCACATTTCCACTGTCGGCACCACCGCGAGGGAGACCAGTCCCAGCACCTTTTCCGGATGATCCAGCGCCATACGATAGGCGACCCTGCCGCCGCGGTCATGCCCGATAACGATGAAGCGAGCGTGCCCCAGTGCTTGCATCATAGCGACAAGACTTGCCGCCATGCGTCGCTTCGACCCCGCGTCAGCGGGATTGGCCGTAACACGGCTTCGGCCGTATCCAGGCAAGTCAGGCATGATCACGGAGCAGGATCGAGCCAGCGTCGGCGCAATACGATGCCAGGCTACCATCGTTTCCGGGTAACCGTGCAACAGCAACACCGGCAGCCCCTCACCTCCGACCATGGCAGCAAATTGGACATCATCCGTTTTCACCTGCCGCATTTCAAAACCGGGAATAAGCTGCTCAATTGCTGCACTCATCGTCTGCCGCCTACCGTTCACTAGCCCGTCCGCAGAACAACACCAGCGTTGCAAATACATCACACATATTCAAATACGGCACCCAGAAACCCGGTGCAGTTCAGCAAAAATATTAGATGATTCTTAATAATCAATAATTTATCGAAATACTTCACAATATTAATGGCAATTTATAGCGATTACCGATTTTTATCATAATTCTATTCTTGAAATTGTTAATTTCAATTTTTTTGAAAGGAATTACGATAATGATCATTTCAAGATTACCTTCAATACATTTTGGCAACCCGGAAATAACTCCTAATCTAAGAAATAAATTCATTTTAAAGAATAGCGTTTCAGCCATTTCTATCGCTCTATTATTGATTCCTATAAGCTTTCCTTCCGTATTGTTTTTCACGCAGTCTGCTAACGCTGCAGAATGGGGACGGAGCGGCAAAGGCGGAGATGGCGGGGGCTCGTTCACAGATCACCGGCCTGGCGGAAATGGCAGTGTTGCCGCCGATGACGGGACCGGTGGAAATGGCGGGGTAAACGGGGGTGGAAACGAGCAAGGTGGCAAGGGCGGCAAACCGAGCAGCACATCTGGCATCCCCCAAACCCCTGTAACGGGTGAGAACGGGTCGCCTGGCGAGCCGGCAAAAGGTTGTACGGACGGTGTTTGCGTTGATGCAGGCGGTGGTGGTGGTGGCGGCGGTGGCGCCGGAACTACCCTGAATTCGATAGAAGGGGCAATCGATAAGGCGATAACAGGCGGCGATGGCGGCAAAGGAGCCAACACCTGGGGTTGGAAAGGGGGCAGCGGCGGCGGCGGCGCTGGTGGTGCTGGCGTCCGTCAGCTAGGTGGCCACATTACGAACGACAGCACCGTTACAGGCGGCAATGGTGGCAATGGTGGCATGGCCAATCCGCAAACCGGAGGAACTGCCTGCGGCCTTGAATGTTACGCCGGTTCTGGCGGAGATGGCGGCGCTGGCGCATCGATCAGTAATGGCAGCTATTTTGCAAACAAGGGAGCTATGAAAGGCGGCAATGGCGGAAAAGGTGGCACCGTTTTCGGACATAAGAATGGTGGCAACGGCGGTGATGGTGGCAACGGTGCAGACCTGACCGGGGCCAGCACTCTTTTCAACGACGGCGGAAATATTTCCGGTGGCGCGGGCGGGAAGGCAAGAGCAAGCGATGGTGTATCCGTGCCCGGCGGCACCGACGGGTACGACGGCATAGGTATTTATGCAGAAGGCGACAACAACATTGTCATCAACGATGGCGTAATTTCCGCAGGCGGCGACAAGCCAGATGAAGGGACGGCCGTCAAGTTTGATGGCGATAACAATACCTTGGAACTGTGGTCCGCCTCAAAAATCAACGGGAAGATCGAGGCTAAGGGTAAGGACAATGATCTAGCGCTCGGAGGGGCAAAAGATCAGAACTTCGATGCTTCTACAGTTGGCGACAAGTATATTGGCTTTGAACGATTCTCGAAAAACGGAACAGGCACGGCAAATGTCTCCGGCGTCAGCACATTCAAGGGGGATACTGCAATTAATGAAGGGACGCTCAACCTCGTGGGGGACGGCAGCCTTGAGAGTTCTAACCGTGTCACGGTTGACGCCATATTCGATGTTTCAGGCATAGGAACGGCAGATACCACCATACAAAGCCTCGCAGGCGATAAGGATGGTCGCCTCATACTCGGCGACAAGGGACTAAATATCGTCAACGGCCATAGCGACGATTTTAAAGGTCGATTGGAAGGTTCCAAAGACAGCCTGTTCAATGTCCATGGCGGACATCAGATTCTGTCCGGCGATGATTCAGGTTTCCACGGTACGACCAATGTTCAGGACAATGCTACTCTTACGGTGAACAGCATGCTTGGCGGCACGACCCAGGTTTCGCAAAAGGGCATTCTGGACGGCACAGGCAGCCTGGAAAATCTGCTTAATGGCGGTGCCATCGCTCCGGGCAATGGAGGACATTCTGGCACTCTGAATATTTCGGGAAACTATACGGGGCTTGATGGAAGTGTCGTTTATATCGGCACAAAGCTGGGCGATGATAATTCAGAAACCAGCCGCCTCAATATCGGTGGCGATACATCGGGCAAGAGCGATGTAAAAGTAACAAATCGCGGAGGGCTTGGCGCGCAAACCAAGAATGGTATCAAGGTCATCGATGTCGGCGGCGCTTCAAACGGCATATTCAACCTAATAGGTGACTATGTGGCCCCGGATGGTCGTAGCGCGGTTGTCGCAGGGGCTTACGCCTATACGCTCAATAAGGGTAGCTCCGCCGATCCAGCCGATGGCGACTGGTATCTGAGAAGCCAATTGAAAGACACCCCATCCCCTTCTCCAGGCCCAGGTCCAGGCCCTAAGCCTGCCCCTCAACCCGGCCCTCAGCCCGGGCCTAAAATTTATCAACCAGGCGTGCCTCTCTATAGTGCATATGTTCAGATTCTGCGCAGCCTCGATACGGTCTCACCACTTCAGGAGCGTGTCGGTAATCGTTACTGGAATGGTGCAAGCGCACGACAAATCCCGCAGGGAGATGGGGGTGGCATACCTGATGTCGCGCCAGTTACAGACATTCCCCGCAATGAAGTTCTGACGGATTACGGACTTTTCTGGAGCCAAATTAGTGGTCGGCGTGAGCACTACGAACCGGAAAACAGCACAACCGGCAACGAATACACCATCAATTCGTGGAACTTCACAGCTGGCGTGGACAACCAGCTCTATGAAACTGAAACAGGCAGATTTATTGGTGGCGTCTGGTTCCAATATGGCGCAGCTGACGCGAAAGTAACCTCGCTCTTCGGTCAAGGGACGATCGCCGCGCACGGTTACGGAGGCGGCGCTTCGCTTACCTGGTATGGTGACAGCGGTCTCTATGTTGATGGTCAGACCAAACTGGTCTGGTATAAAAACGACATCGAGAATGACACTGATGCGGCAACCGAGGTTCATAACAGAATTAGCGGAGCCGACGGCTTCGGTTATGCCTTGAGCGTTGAAGCAGGCAAGCGCATCGCCCTTGATGACAACTGGTCATTGATCCCTCAGGCCCAGCTTTCCTGGACATCCCTGAAGCTTGATGATTTTACGGACTCCTATGCAGCGGTTACAAGCTTCGGTCGAAGTAACGATCTGACTGCACGGTTCGGGCTGGCAGCCAATTACGCAGATACATGGCAGGGCGACGATGGCTATTCACGCCGTACCAATCTCTATGGTCTGATCAATCTCTATCAATCTCTACTCAATCCGACGAAAGACTTCGATGTAGCCGGCACTGCCATCAACCCCGGCGACAATGAAAGAACATGGGCCGGAATTGGCGTTGGAGGAACCTATGGGTGGAATGACAATAAGTATAGCCTTTTTGGAAATATAAACACAGCCAGCAGCTTGAAAGGATTTGGAAAAAATTACATAGCTTCAGCAAATATAGGATTCAATGTGAAATGGTAGAAATCAAAGTATAATAAAAAACTAATTAAATTTAATGATTAGCGAAAATACGACGCACTTTGATTATTAATTGAAACATCCTTGTTGAATAACCGGAAGGCAGAACCTTCCGGTTATCTTTCGGTCAGGACGTATGCGTCCGCGATACACCCGAATCCTTACGTCCGATACCAAGAATCTGATAAAGAAACAGGGCCGCAATGGTTGAAGTCGCTATTCCGCCGAGGGCAAAGTCACCGATTTTCAAGGTGAAATCGCCCGCTCCGAAAATAAGCGCGACGCCAACCGTAAAGAGATTGCGCGGATCGGCGAAATCGACTTTGTTTTCAACCCATATGCGGCTCATGGCGGATGCGATCAAACCGAAGACAGAAACCGCAAGTCCGGCTAGAACCGGTGCTGGAATTGTTTGCAAAATAGCGCCGAACTTCGGCGACATGCTCAGAACAAGCGCGACTATGGCTGCAATCACGAAGATCAGCGTCGAATAGACTTTCGTCATGGCCATGACACCGATATTTTCCGCATAGGTGGTTACGCCGGTGCCACCGCCTGCACCCGAAATCATGGTGGCAATGCCATCGCCAAGAAAACCGCGCCCGATATAGCGGTCCATATTCTGGCCGGTAATCGAGCCAAGTGCTTTGATATGGCCGAGATTCTCTGCCACCAGAACGATTGCCACCGGAGCAATCAGGGTGATTGCCGACCAGCTGAATTCGGGCCTGGAGAAATGCGGCAGACCAAACCAGGATGCGTTTTTCACGGCAGCAAAATCGATACCTGGAACGATGCCCAAACCATTGCCGAAAATCAGCACCAAAAGATATCCGAAGACCAGCGCCAGCAGAACCGACAGGCGCTTGGTGCCTCGCGGTCCATAGGCTGAGATGGTCGCCATGAAGAGCACCGTCAGCAGGGCTATCGTGACATGCGCGCCACTGCCTTTGAGCTGATTGACAGCCACGGGCGCAAGATTGAGACCGATGGCGACGCCAATTGCACCGGTGACCGCTGGCGGCATCAGTTTCTCGACCCAGCCTGTCCCGATAAACATGACGACAAGACCGATCATTGCATAGAGCGCGCCGCACGCAATGATACCGCCGAGGGCAATTCCGATATTCGGGTTCGGTCCACTGCCGGCATATCCGGTCGCAGCAATCACCACCGCAATAAAGGCAAAGGAGGAGCCCAGATAGCTGGGAACGCGCCCAGCAGTAAGCAGGAAGAACAGAAGCGTTCCGATCCCAGAAAAGAATACCGCGACATTAGGGTCGAAACCCATGATAAGCGGCGCGACGATCGTCGATCCGGACATTGCCAAAAGATGCTGTATGCCCATAGGCACGGCGGCAGCGGCAGGCAGCCGCTCATCAGGCAAGACAGTGGCGTTCTTCGTCAGGCGCCAGCTTGGAAAATAAGCCATGGTTTTCTCTCTGGATAATATATTTGCTCTTCGCCCATACCGGCATCGTTCACGGATTTCCAGAGGCCGAACGAAGATGTTTTGCTTTATGGTCCAACTCAATCAGCTTTCGGGCTTCGCGCGAGCCAAATTTTGTTCCTGAACAGGAAAGAAGGCTGATGTGCTTTTGGTCACCATGAGGGCTTCTCGACGCATTCATTTAACGTCCGTGAAAATGCAACACGATCCGGCAGATCTGCGGTGCGATTTATAGCCGTTCCTTTTTAGAGCGCGTTTCGATCTGATTGAATCAGACCTGCGCTCCAAGCTTTTGTTTTAACGCGCATCTTTTCCAGAAACCGTTTCACACTTTTCGGGATGCGCTCTAATCGAAATCGTCGAAACTGCTCTAAGTCACAGTTTTTGCCGCACTTTTTAGCGACATCGAATACTTCCATTCAGCTGCAAGTACGCTAGAAATTGGCGGCAACGAGCGATACCGAGAGGAAAATGATCGCCGACAAGATAGCGGATGCGGGAACCGTCACGACCCATGCGGCAACAATCGTCATCACGTGAGAACGTCTCACCAGCTTGCGACGACGGCGCTCTTCCGGCTGCAATCGCGGACGGTCTGCTTCAAGATGAGCACGGCGCAGTCTCCGTTCCGTATCCCATTCGCGAAAGAAACCCACGCCGAAAATCGCGCCCACTGCAATATGCGTCGAGCTGACGGGCAATCCGAGCCAGCTGGCAAGGATGACCGTGATCGCTGCCGAAAGCGCCACGCAGTAGGCACGCATTGGATTGAGCTTGGTTATCTGGCTACCAACCATTCTGATCAGCTTCGGTCCGAATAAAAAGAGGCCAAATGATATGCCGAACGCCCCGATGCACATGACCCAAAGGGGAATGCTGACATTTGAGGCGACCATACCCGTTTGCACGACCTGAACAATTGCAGCAAGCGGGCCAACCGCATTGGCTACGTCATTGGCACCATGGGCGAAACTCAGCAAGGCGGCAGAAACTACCAGAGGCACTCCGAAGAGCACCTTCAGCGACTTGTTGCGGTTTTCCAACCCTTCCGACTGGCGTCTGATCCTCGGAATCATGACGAGCCAAGTAACCACTCCAAAAGCCAGACCAATCAGCAATCCAGCGTTAAGTGACACGCCCAACAGGTTTTTCAGCCCCTTGATGGCGAGATAAGTGGCAAAAGTCCCGGCCATAATACCTACCAGGACCGGCACCCATGTGCGAGCCGCAGCAATCTTGTCATCCTGATAGATGATGCGGGCCTTGATGAACCAGAGGAAGGCGGCCGCAACGATCCCGCCGAGAGCCGGTGAAATAACCCAGCTGGCAGCGATGGCGACCAGGGTTTCCCAGTTTACCGACGCCATACCGGCTGCCGCGATACCGGCCCCCACCACCCCACCGACAACCGCATGGGTCGTTGAAACCGGCGCACCGATCCAGGTGGCGAGATTAACCCACAACGCCGATGAGACCAGAGCGGCAAGCATCGCCCACACGAAGGTCGACGGATCACCCATGCTCTCGGGCGCAATAATACCGGTGGCAATGGTCGAAACAACGTCTGCACCGGCAATGAAAGCGCCGGCACTTTCGAATATGGCAGCGATCGCAATCGCACCGCCCATTGTCAGGGCATTGGCGCCTACGGCTGGTCCCATATTGTTGGCAACGTCGTTGGCGCCAATATTGAGTGCCATATAGGCACCGAAAACCGCGACAATAACGATGATAAACGTGCTATTAGCCTGCCCCAGCGACATCGCCGCGAGCAGGCCTGCAAAAACAACGAAGATGAAGCCTATTCCGGGGCCGACGAGTGGCCTTGCGGTGTAGACCGCGGCGCGCTCGAGCGCAGAGAACCGCCCGAGGTCCCGGTCCAGTGTTTCCAGATGATCGGCTTGACTGTCGTTCGCGGCCATTGTTACCCTATATCCTTGATGCTGGGTTGACTATGCCGCTTTCATCATTAAAGCAACCGGCCTTCACTCAATATTGACTGCAAATCTGGTGACAGACAGGTGTGATGCACTCATGCACCGCCGTTTTCTAACCAATGGCGCCTTGATGCATGTATCGTCTTCCATGCCATCAAAACTCAACGAATTCGACATCTCCCATTGCTGCCGTTACCATTATCTCGACACGCATTTCAGGATCGCCAAGTTCCACCGCACAACAGCAACGCGTCGGTGGCGCGAATGGAGCGATCCAGTCTTTCCAAACCTTATCCATTCCCGGAAAATCGGCCATGGAGGTTATCCATATTTCAGCGGTGAGCAGGCGTGACTTGTCGCTACCGCCTCGCTCCAACAGTTCATCGATTTTGGCTAAGGTTTCGCGGGTCTGGTCTTCGATGCTGCCGCCTTCGTCCGAGAATTGTCCGGACAGATAACAAACCCCATTGTATTTTACCAAACGGCTCCGGCGGCTATTAATGTCATTCCGTTCAAGTTTCATCGCATTCTCAGTTTCGATTAAATTTCCAGACCTGCCTTGCGGCTTTCAAGCGCTGAAATCAGATGAAAGCCGACACTGCGGAACGGTTCGGGGGCGATGAAGTTGGCACGTCCCATCACGCCTTCCAGCGCGTCATGATTTCCCTGACCGCACATCAACTCGGCGAGGTGCCGTCCAAGCATCGTGCCCTTGGTAATACCGCTGCCGTTACAGCCGCCGGAGGCATAGAGTCCCTCATCGAGCTTGCCCCACCACGGAGCGCCGTTCATCGTAAATGCAGTGGTTCCACCCCACACATACTCAAATCCGACGTGACAAAGGTCAGGCCAGCGGCGTTCAAAACGATTGCGCAACTCAGCTTCGGCAAAGCCCGGCGCAAGCTCCTTTTCAAGAGCGTACAGGCTACGCACCATGAGACGATCCGGCCCGATCCGGCGCAAAGTGGTACCCAGCCGGTGGGAGGGAAGAAGCCCCCAGGATTCATCGCTCCCCAGATGTGTACGATCGGCTTCCGGGATGGATTCGGTCACCGCAGCATAGGTATAAATCGTCGCCATTTTCGTGCCGAGATAGCCGAAGCGACTGATGAAGCCGTTATTTGCCAAAGCGAGTTTCGTCGCTTTCACCTGTCCGGAGCTAGTCGATAAGACCCAGCCATTCCTCTGCTCAATGCGCTCGACAGCCGTATTCTCGTAAAGCTCCACATCAGCGGGCAGAGCATCGGCCAGCCCCCGAATTAAAGCAGCTGGTTGCAGCAGCCATGTATCGGCCAGATAGAGACCGAACCGGTAGTAATCCGCGCCGGTCCGGTCGGCTATATCGCTGCGCGAGAGTTCTTGATGGGTGACGCCCAGCTTCTTCGCTACCTCTAGGACCGAACGCACGGAAGCTTCACCGCGTTCTGTGGCAGCGCCGCGAATTGCGCCGACCTGCTGAAGATCACATTGAATATTGTTGTCGCGAATAACATCGGACAACCACGCAAACGCTTCCGCGAAAAGCCTGGATTGCAACCGCGCTTTCTCAGCCATCTGGACAGTTATGTTGCGCGGAAGCACATCGGTGCCTGTAAATCCGGAATTACGGGCAGATGATCCTTCGCCAACCGTTGTGGCTTCGATCACCGCGATACGTGCATCCGGATGAAGCTCCCGAAGGCGGCGAGCGACCGCCAGTCCGGTATAACCGGCGCCGATCACGGCGAAATCGACCGAGATATCGCGGTCCAATGCAGGCCGGGGCACACGCAGGGGAAGCATGGTATTCCAACCGCACAGGTTGGAATACTTCGGGTAAGTCAGCTTTGACATTTTCAAACCATATGGGTGTGGCTGGACACGCCAGCCACCATCAAGTTTATTCGGTGAAGTGAGTTTGTTCCGTTACCAATGGTCCCAGAGACATCGAACCTTTGAGTTCAAATCCCCAGTCTAGGCTCTTCTTTCGAGCCCACACCTGAGCTGTTTCGCTCAACGGAACCGCGCAGACATCGGCAACGATCAACTTCTGCGCTTCTTGCCAGAGCTCGATTTGCTTGTCCGGATCTACTTCCGAACGGGCAGCGACAATCTGTTCGTCCGCAACGCTACAGTGACTGAAATTGGTTACTGCGGTCGGTTTGCCAACGATACTGGCCGAATGATAAAACTGGGTGAGGTAATAGTCGGCGACCGGGAAACGGGCCGCGCCATACATTACAATAGGACTGAGATCCTTTCGTATCATCTGATGCCAGGACGCATGTTCCACCGGTTCCAGTTCCAGTTTGAAGCCCGCCTTGGCGACTTGCGCCTGAAGCATTTGCGCGGACTGCTCCAGACTTGGCAGCTGGCTGGACAGGAATTTAATGGTGACACCATCGGGATAGCCTGCTTCTGCCAACAGTTCCTTCGCCTTGGCATTGTCATTGGAAACCACCCCCGCGTCGGCCGTGTAACCGAGATTATTGCTTGGAATGACCGACTTGCCTGCGCGTGTGAATTCCTGTCCGCGGAATTGCGCCATTTGAGCGCCATTCACGGCATAAGCGAAAGCCTGCCTCACCCGAATGTCATCGAACGGCTTTTTCGTGCGGTTGATATGCAGCACGGTCAATTCCGCTGGATCGAAAATATCAACGACTGCATCCGGCACTTCACGGGTGCGCTGCAACCACTTCTGATCGGTGGTGCCTGCCGATACGTCAACCTCGCCTGAAATGAACGCCAGGTCACGTGCGGACGCGGCGTTCAGAAAACGATAGACGACCTTTTCCAGTTTGGGCTTGCCTCGGAAATATACATCATGCGCCTTGAATTGCACGGAAACGCCCGGCTCGATTTTTTCCAGTTGGAAGGGGCCGAAACCTATCGGGCGGCGCTGGAACTCATCGCCGAGTTCTTCATAAGCCTTTTTGCTGATAATAAAACCACCGGCATAATTCGCCACCAGCCCAAGCATGCTGGGAACCGGCTCGCCTAGTGTGACTTTTACAGTGTGGGGATCAATTGCCTCGACGGTCTTAAAGGCTTTGTAATCAGTTGAAAAAGCGGATGTTTCCGGCTTTGCCGCCTTGGTCAACGAGAAAACGACGTCATCCGCAGTCACCTCGCCATAGCCATGATGGAATTGCACGCCCTTCCGAAGATGGAATGTCCATTCCATCTTATCAGGCGAATGCTCCCAGCTTTCAGCAAGATCGGGCTCGATCGTCGATGGATCGGTACTTCCCGGGGCAAACCGGACCAGCCCTCCGAAAATCCAGGCTGCAAGCGTGCGATCGGACGTGGAGTTTGCAAAATGTGGATCGAGTTTTCCCACATCCGCCGCTGCCGCGCCAAGCGTCAAGTCGGTTTTGGCCGCCAGCACGGGGGTGGCAACGAGCGAAGTACAGGTCAGCATAGCCGCCAGAATTCCGCCTCTAATTACAGATTTATACATTGGTGTTCCTCCTCTTTATTGTATGACAGGTTGGCTCAGAGCGGCCTGCACAGGGGCAAAGCCATTCTGTTTCATGTTGCCAAAAGCCTGGATAAGCGTTTGCTGATTATCGGCGGAAATCTGGGGCGCCGTGATACGCTGAAATTTCGTGACAATCGCATCGTAATCCATCGGATTCGCAACATCCCCCCTAGGGTAATGAACCTCGATAGTTTCTATGCCCTCCCCTTGATCCAGGGCGATGCGGGCGGGCGTTGTTTTCGGAAACGAGTTTGAGAAATCGGCAGAAGCTTCAAGCTCGATGCGGGCAGCCAGTGCCCTGATCTCCGGATCACGCAGATAAACAGGATTAACGGGCTGCAATGCCGCCTCGCCCTTCAACGCGGCAAGGGCGCAGCTGAAATAGAAACTGTATTGGCCGCCCTCCAGCGTTTGCGGCGCGCGCTCGTTGGAAAGTCTCAATCCTTGAGGGAAGGTTTCGATCTTCAGGGAATGCAATGGACGCTCGGCGCAGCGAAGCTTCAGGATACCGTCAACCGCCGCATGCATATACCGGCAGCAAGCATATGGCTTGAGATAGCATTGCATGAGCCACCACTGTTCACCAAGCCCGGTCAACAGAACATCCGGATCGAATTTTTCAGCATTGTCGAGAATATCCCGCGGCCCGGTAGCACCGGCTGCAGCGCGAAACGCGGCGGTAATGCCGGCCACCACGGCTGGAGGGATCATCTCCTTTACGGTCGTGCCCTGATAGCGGGAACTGCCCGATGGAAAACCTACCGGACCTTCCGCACCAGCTATCGCAAGAGCTTCAGCCATCGCTTCCGCATTCAGATTCAAAAGCCGCCCAGCCGCCGCCGCCGCACCGTAACTAACCCACCGGCCGCTGCTATAACTGTCAAAGGTGCCTGTTGGTCGTGAAGTTGCGATACGAAGCGCAACATCGTAGCCCACTGCAATGGCCTCAAAGAGCGTTTCGTCATCGCTGCCAATTCCATTGGCAACCGCCATGGCAGCCGGGATAACCCCCGCGCCCGCATGACCGGCAGCCCCGCGATGACCGTCATCAATATCCAGCGCGCTTGCGGCCGCGCTATTAGCCTTGGCGGCCCCGACAATAGAGGACTTTTTTCCGCTCAACCAAACAATTGAAGCTCCGTCGCCATAAGCATGATAAGCAGAGGAGCGCGCAGCTTTTGCCAGCTGCGAGTGGAAACCCGCGCCAACCGCCGCCACCAGATCCAGTATCAACAGTGCGATCTGGTCTTTCGTATCCGTAGGCAATGCGCCAGCGGGATAATTCGCAGCAAAAGCCGCAAGTCTGTCAATTGCATGCATGGAATGTTGCCCGAATTTGGTTTCGTCAAGCGCTTTGCTGAATATAGTGACCGCCGGAAGCCTCGCTCCAGCTGGCCTTTGGCTGCTGGTAGCCCACAGGCTTGATAGGACTGCGGTTCGACTGACGGTCCAATGGAGAAGTGTAACGCTCGGTTCGCTGTCCGGGATGCGTGACGGGAATGGCAGACAAGAGGCTTTTCGTATACGGATGGACTGCGTTCGCGATAACGTCTTCCTTCGAACCTACTTCTACTATTTCTCCAAAGTACATCACGGCCACTCTGTCACATATTCTCTCAACAGCAGCCATATCGTGACTGATAAAAAGATACGACACTCCAAACTCTTCTTGCAGACCCATCAAAAGATCTATGATCTGACCTTTTATCGCCACATCCAGAGCTGAAACCGCTTCGTCGGCTATAATGAGCTTCGGCGACATCGCCAAAGCACGGGCAATACAGATGCGTTGTCGCTGCCCACCCGAAAATTCGTGAGGCAGGCTGCTTGAGCGCCGGGGATCAAGGCCAACTCGTTCCAGAAGCCACCGCATCTTTTCCCGAGCTTCGTTGCCCCGGGCCAGACCGTGCACGTACATCGGTTCGATAATAGCCGAACCGATAGTCTGACGGGAATTCAGCGAGCCGAAGGGATCCTGGAAGATCATCTGCACATCGCGGCGCAAGGAAGAAAGGCTCTTGGCATCTTTGTAATCTATCGTTCGATCGCATACCCGGATAACGCCGGCATGGATGGGTGCAAGATCGATAATCGCCTTGCCGATCGTGGATTTTCCCGAGCCGGATTCCCCCACCAGTCCCAGGGTTTCTCCTTTGTTTATGGCAAACGACACGCTCTCTACCGCGTGAACATTCCCGGTCAGTCGATTGAACAATCCCGACCTGACAGGGAACCGCACGCACAGATCTTCGACTTGAATAACCGGAGACACCTCCTCGTCGGACTGAAAACTCGCGAGTGGAAATTCAGTCAAGGGACGCAAGGGAACGTCAAGGGCCGTTGCCTTGCCGACAAGGCTTGGGGCCGCAGCTATCAAGGTTTGCGTATATTCGTCTTTCGGGTTTGAGAAAATTTCATGCACTTCACCATGCTCTATTTCCCGTCCCTTCTGCATGACCAGAACATGATCCGCCATTTCGGCAACCACGCCCATATCATGAGTGATGAACAGAATGGCCGTGCCGGTTTCCCGTTGCAAGTCCCGCAACAGATCGAGGATTTGTGCCTGAACAGTGACATCGAGTGCCGTTGTCGGTTCATCAGCTATGATGAGCTTTGGATTACAGGCCAGAGCCATGGCTATTACAATGCGCTGCCGCATTCCGCCGGAGAAAGTGTGCGGATATTGTTTCATCCGAGTTTCCGGGTCAGGGATGCGGACTTTGCGCAGCATGTCGATAACGGCTTGCTTTAATGCACGGCCCTTCAGTCCTCGATGCAGGCGTATGACTTCAGCCAATTGACTGCCGATTGTCTGCACGGGATTGAGGGAGGTCATCGGCTCCTGAAAAATCATACTGATTTTGCTGCCGCGCACACCGCGCATCTGTTCTTCCGGCAGATCGAGCAACTCGGTACTGCCCAATCTGATTGACCCTTCCGCACGGCCGATTGCATCAGGCAAAAGCCGCATTATCGCCAGCGAGGTGACACTCTTCCCGGAACCGGACTCGCCAACGAGAGCCAATGTTTTTCCTGCTTCTATTTCGAAACTCAGCCCGTGCACGACAGGTATGGAGCCGAATGAAATGCGCAGGTCTTTAATTGAAAGTACAGTGTTTGCCGACATCACGATGCATCCTTCAGACGCGGATCGATTGCATCACGCAGCCCGTCGCCGATAAGATTAAAAGCAAGAACCAGAAGGAGAATTGCCAAGCTTGGAAACAGAGCCAGATGGAATGCGCTCAGGATGTTATCGAAGCCTTCGCGAACCATTCCGCCCCATGTCGCGGTGGGGGGAGCCAGCCCCAAACCGATAAAGGCAAGGGACGCCTCTGTTCGGACTGCTGTTGCCATCCACAGAGAAGTCATCACCATTACTTCGGGAAGGATCGCCGGCAGAATATGACGAAACAGAATGCGTGGCCCGGAAAAGCCCATGGACCGGCAAGCTTGCACATATTCCCGGTCCCTCTGAGAGAGAACCGCCGCACGTGCAATTCGCGCAAATGCCGGGGTAGCCGTGAAGGCTATAGCAATCACGATATTCGTCAGCGTTGCTCCCATGAGGGCAACAAGGGCAAGCCCCAGAATGAGGGAAGGGAAAGCGAGCACGACGTCCATTATCTGCATACAGATAACATCCGTGCGTCCGCCCAGATAACCGGCAATCATGCCGATTAGCGTACCGATGATAGTTGCAGCCGTAATAGCAAGCAATCCGATTGTGAGGCTGTAGCGGGCTCCCCACAACAGGCGGGAGAGAATATCGCGACCAAAGTTGTCCGCACCCAGCAGATTTTCAGCGCTTGGAGGCGCGAGCTGCTTGAAAATATCCTGTTCGGCTGGATCATACGGCGAAAGGATGGGAGCAAAGATCGCGGCGACCACCAGTAACACCACGATGGAAATTCCGACCCATGTTGGGATCCCCAGCCGACAAAGGAGTGGCGTAATCGAGCTGAAGAAAGTTTTTCTCTGCTGCGTTTCAACAGGTGATGAAAGTGTCGTCATTTATACTGTATCCTTGGATCCAGCAGGCCATAAGTAAGGTCTGTTGCAAGGTTCACAATGACCACAATGAAGGTGTAGACAACGATCATGCCTTGCAGAAGCGTATAGTCGCGCTGCGTGAGAGCCGACATAATCAATTTGCCGAGACCTGGACGGGAGAATACGATTTCGGTCAGCACGGAATTGCCGATAAGGATGCCCAGATACAGGCCGACCACCGTCGCAATCGGCACAAGGCTATTGCCCAGCGCATGCTTCCAAACGACACTAAACGGAGAGGCGCCTTTTGCCCGCGCAGTGCGCACGAAATCCTGGCTCAACACTTCGAGCATCGCGGAACGTGTAACGCGGGTTACATAAGTCATCATGATCAGAGCCAAAGCCAGCGTCGGGAGCGCCATTTGCCTCAAGCGCTCAAGCAGGCTGTCAGCACCACCCGCACTGATGACCGGAAACCATTTGAGCTGAATCGCGAAAATCATCAGAAGGACGATTGCAGCGACAAACGCCGGCAATGACAATCCCAACAAAGAGATGAAGCGAATAACATAATCCGGAATTTTATTGCGGCGAACGGCCGCCCATACGCCAGCAGGAACACCCAGCAGTATCCCCAGGACAAGCGCCGCGAATGTAAGCTCCAAGGTATATGGAAGAACGTTTAGTATTTCACCCGACACGGGACGCCCGGTAATCATCGAATTGCCGAGATCGCCCTGCAAGGCACTCCATAAAAAGTGGCCGTACTGCACAATGACTGGCTTATCGAGACCGAGCTTCTGATGCACAGCAGCGATGCTGGCCGGACTGGCCTGATCCCCCAGCAAGACCAAAGCCGGATCACCGGGCAATATCCGCACGAGCAGGAATACTATGGTCAGCACACTCAAAAGAGTGACGGCTGCAAAACCAAGCCTTTTTGTCACAAAGGACAGCATCTCCCCTCCCCTTCTCTTAAACTCCGTAGAAAGGCAAAAAAGCCCACCCCTCGACAACCACGGTCAGTGGTTCGAGCCCGTCATCAGACGCCACGGAATTGTATGTTCTCCTCTGAGCCGATCACAGCCTAAAACTTGTCTTTCTGTCAACATATTTCTTTATTTGAAATCTTATGGTAATAATTATTCCAATTATCGATATTTGAGGACATTCATGACACAGAACAATGCCTCTTCGAATGCCACCCGGGCATTGGATATTCTGCTTCTGCTGGGTGATTTCGGTGAAAATGGCGCCTCGCTCGCAGAGATTGCGCGATCTCTGAACGTAACCAAATCGGCCGCGCACAGAACTCTGATGGCATTGACAGAAAGGGGGTTTGCAGAGGCAGCGGAGCGTTACGGGCACTATCGACTTGGATCGGCAATTTTCCTGCTGGCCCAGCGCCAGCAAAGACTGGCGACGCGCATCCAGTCGTTGCGTGTAGGAATGACAGAATTCACGCGCCGTACCGGATATACCACCTACATTATCGCCCAGTCGGGCATTGATGCGGTATGCGCCGAAATGATCAGCCGCTCCGTTCCTCCACAACAGCAGTTCGGCGTGGGCGAAAGAATGCCGATGGGCGTAGCGGCCGGAAGCCTTGCCCTCATGTCGATGCTGCCGGAAAAAGAGTGTGAAGCCATCCTTTTGGCCAATACCGAGCGATACATTCAATATCCATCGGTGCGATATGTGGATGTTGATCTTGTCAAGCGGCAAATCGATGAAGCGCACCTGCGGGGGTTTGCGGTCAACATGGGATACTATTTGCCGGGCGTGGGCGGATTGGGCTTGCCGCTTCCAAAGCCAAGCCCATTCAGTGTCAATGTAGCCATTTCTTTCAACATTCCGCTGGAGAATATGCACGACGAACTCATCGAACGCATGATCGACGAATTGCGGCAGTATGTTGCTCCTCCGAATTAGGGCGTTATGCGGACTTTTCGCAAGATCGCGCCACCAACGAAACTGCCGTCCGCCACCTTCGCAATCGTCCACAAAAATACGAAAACAAGTTTCTTTCAGTAATTGAAGGCACGTTCCGCACCTGCAATCCTTTTGTGCCGAGGCTTATCGCCACTCCCAATGATATAGTTATAGGAGCATCACCATATTGTATATAACTTCATTAAAATATAATATAAATCAACACAAAGAACATCAAAGCGAGCAACAAGACATTATTTAAGTCTAATCTAATGTTATAATCGACCTTGATTTATTCTCAACTGCATGAATAAATGAGAATTGCTTCAACAGAGGATGCAACAATGAGAATATCGGCCGCATTATTTGCAGTATCAATGTTTGCGGCTTCGGCAACCTCGCCGAGCCAAGCTCAGCATTATCCGTCGCATAATTCTCAAAACGCGGACGCCGCTGGTGCGATCATTGGCGGACTTTTACTTGGTGGATTAGCGCTCGCAGCAGCGTCGCACCATCATCGCCACGAGCACCACTTTTTTCCACCGCCGCCGGCACCAGGACCGGGGCCCTATGATCCCTATGCACCAACCCCTCCTCCAATAGGTAGAGGTGCCGGACCCGTTGCGCCAGCCCCGTCCATCGGAGGAGGTGCTGTCCCAACATTCAGTGCCCCCTTCAGCCCGGGAGTAAACATAATCTGTTATCCAAATCAGCGCGCCTGCTATAATCAAAGCGGGCATTTCATGCCGTCATGGACACGTCGCGTTTTTTGAAAACCGTCAGGAAATCATATGAAAAATCTGCTTTTTTCAGCACTCATTGCCTGTACCCTAAGCACTACTATCGCGCTGGCAGAAGAACCCTCTTCCAGTTTTGTGCGACTGCATGGCATCGACATGCTGGATGGAATGCTGGCGCCGGAACAGATAACCAAATTGAATCTTTTGGCTCATCAAGTCGCGATAGCAGATGCATGCACTAATTTCAAAATCGATCAGATAAGATTCACTGATGCTTTTCAGACGTTAAAGCTTCCAGAAGATCTAAATGCTACAGACGTCCAACGTGATCACCATGACAAACACCTCTTGGTCGTCTTCGGCGTTCTCGTCGGTGGAGAGCTCGCCGCGATAGGAAGAAATGCTGGGGCTGCCTGTGATCAAGCCAGCAAAGCTAAAACTGATCCGGAATTTGCCAAGTCAACTGTCTGGAATTGATAGCCGTCTTAGTTTTCATCGAGCGTTTCTGCCTCGTTCTTCGAAATAGGATCATTTTTGTTTCCTCTGCTAAGCCGAGGATCAAAATGAAATCGTTCCATAAACTGCTTTTTGAACACCGCCGCATTCTGAAACCCGTAATTGAAAGCAATATGTTTGATACTAAGATGCCCCAGCTGATTGTTCAGCATATCAGTGTAAACCTGATCGAGGCGTCTTTGCGTGATGTAGGCCCTGACGCCAAGCTCCTCTGAGAACAGCCTATACAGCGTCGAACGGGAGATATTAAATTCTTTACAAATCACATCCACCGTCAAACGAACATCAAGAGCATTTTCATTTATAAATTGGAGAACATCTTCCTTTAAACCTTGTGCTCCTGACTTATTGGAAAAACTCATGAAATGAACACTGCTTTTCATCGATCCAATCAAGGCATACTTAAATTGGCGCAATATATCAGCACTACCTGGCTGCAGGTACTTCTCCAGTTCGCCAAGAATAAATCTCTCAACGTAGTGGCACCTTTCTCGAAGATCGAAAACAAATCCGTGCAACTCTCTGCGCCCTGCCAAGCTGCGGCATTCGTACTCCGACACATAAAAGAATAAAATCTCGATTTCTGCTTCTGCTTCGGCTTTAAATGTATTCATACAATCAAGTGCAATCATGGAATTGCTGTCGATCACATGCGTTTTGTTCTTGATTGTAATGTTGACCTTGCCAGATAACGGCCAAATGAAAATAAAATTGTTCAGTGAGCAACTCTTGAGCTCAACCTGCATTTTCGAAATGATTTCGGGTGTAAGCTGCATCCGCCCGAACACATAGCCGGAGTTCAGCGCCAGACCTTCGCCTGGTTTCCGCCCGGACCCGACAATTAACGGACCAACAGACAGTATCAAATTCCACAGCGCATTGCGCGCGTGGTTCTCGGCGGCAAAATCGTGATAGTTTTTCACACTTATTATTCCCGATTCAAGCCCAAATCGTTGCAGCCCAACTTCCCTCAAACACCTCAGAAAGACAATATTAGCAAGGCAATTTATTGTTAACCTAGCTAATATTCGCACTCACTGAAGTGATATTCGTTATTTTGTGCTGACGATATCTGGTCGGGCAGCCGTTCGGGGTAGTTAGCCAGCCTGCGCAAGACAGCGCCTGACACTGTCGCGCCAGCCTGCAACCGCGTCTTTACGCTCTTGCTCAGGCATCGTGGGCTCGAACCGGCGATCACGTTGCCATTGTTTGGAAAAGCCCGATCTGTCCGGCCAAAGACCCGCGCGAGACGCCGCGAGCCAGGCCGCGCCCAGAACCGTCGTTTCCAGAAAAATCGGACGATCGACGGGCGCATTCAGAATGTCTGCAAGCCTCTGCATTGTCCAATCGGATGCGACCATGCCGCCATCCACCCGCAAAACCGTGTTGCCATTTGCGCCGTTCCAATCGCCACGCATGGCTTCAAGAAGATCGAAGGTTTGATAGGCAACGCTTTCGAGCGCGGCGCGCGCAAACTCCGCTCTCCCAGTTCCGCGCGTCAGGCCGAAAATTGCGCCTCGCGCTTCCGCATCCCAGTAAGGCGCACCCAGACCGGTGAAGGCTGGAACCAGATAAACACGCTGGTTGGGATCGGCTTTCTGGGCAAGAGCGCTGACCTCTGACGCAACCGAGATAAAGCCCAGTTCGTCGCGCAGCCACTGAACTGCGGCTCCCGCAATAAAGATCGAGCCCTCCAGTGCGTAAGTCGTCACGCCGTCCAGCCGATAGGCGATGGTGGTCAGTAGCCGATTGGATGAGGCAACACGGTCCGCGCCGGTGTTGAGCAAGGCGAAACAGCCAGTGCCATAAGTAGACTTCATCATTCCGGGTTCGAAGCAGGCGTTACCAATGACAGCGGCCTGTTGATCGCCCGCCACGCCGAGTATCGGGATCGACACACCCAACAAGGTCTGATCCGTCATGCCGAAGTCCGCTGCACAATCCTTCACTTCCGGAAGCATCGCATGCGGAATATCAAGAATCTCAAGTAGTTCATCGTCCCAACGATTTTCACCGATATTGTAGATCAGCGTCCGCGATGCATTGGTCGCATCCGTGGCGTGCACCTTTCCGCCAGTCAGCTTATAAATCAACCAGCTATCGATGGTGCCGAAGCAGATCTCTCCTTCTTCCGCACTCTGTCGAAGGCCCGGCACATGATCCAGCAGCCAGACGAGCTTGGTTCCAGAAAAGTACGGATCGAGAAGCAAGCCGGTCTTTTCCGTAAACAGGGGTTCCAGTCCGTCTTGTTTGAGGTCGTCGCAAAGTCGCGCCGTCCGGCGATCCTGCCAGACGACAGCATGATGCAACGGCTTACCGCTCGCCCGATCCCAGACAACCGTTGTTTCACGCTGGTTCGTAATGCCGATGGCAACAATATCCGCCGCGCCTATTCCAGCTTCCGCCAAAGCAATCCGTATGGTGGCCAGTACGCTTTCCCATATTTCCTCGGCATCGTGCTCGACCCAGCCGGAAGCAGGAAAATGCTGCTTGAATTCTTGCTGTCCAACGCCAATTACCCTCATGTTTCGATCGAACAGCATCGAACGTGTGGAAGTGGTTCCTTGGTCGATTGCCAGAATATAGCCGCTCATTCTTCCCGCTTTCCTTCCCGAATAACAATCGGGACGGCAACGCCGTCCCGATGCATCAGAAGACGTTTCGATCTGATTGAATCAGACCGGCGCTCCAATCATTTGTTTTGACGCGCATCACTGTTTTACAATTTTAGGGTTGCGCGCCAATGATGCAGAACTTACTTCTGCCAGCTCTTGACCAGTTCGTCGTAATCGACGGTAACCGGCTTTTCCTTCTCATTTTCAATCTTCAGCTGCGGAGCCAAATTGCCTTTGGATACCGCATCCTTGTTCCAATATTCCAGGTCATGTTCCTCAGCAAGCTTTGGTCCATATTCTCCCTGAACGCCAGCCCGTTCGAGACGGGACAGCACTTTTTCCTGTTCTGCACAAAGCGAATCCATGGCTTCCTGTGGTGTTTTCGCTCCGGACGAGGCGTCACCGATAGCCTGCCACCAGAGTTGGGCCAGCTTCGGATAATCAGGCACGTTTGTGCCGGTCGGCGACCACTGGACGCGTGCCGGCGAACGGTAAAACTCTACCAGTCCGCCAAGCTTGGGCGAGCGATCGGTAAAACTCTGGTGGTGAATGGAGGAGTCACGGATAAAAGTAAGGCCCACGTGGCTTTTTTTCACGTCTACCGTCTTCGACGTCACAAACTGGGCATAAAGCCAAGCCGCTTTTGCCCGGTCGTCAGGGGTTGACTTCATCAGCGTCCATGACCCCACGTCCTGATAGCCAAGCTTCATGCCTTCTTTCCAGTAAACTCCATGCGGCGAAGGTGCGACGCGCCATTTCGGGCTACCGTCTTCATTCACAACCGGCAGGCCGGGCTTGGCCATATCAGCGGTAAACGCCGTGTACCAGAATATCTGCTGAGCGATGTTGCCCTGCGACGGAACCGGGCCAGATTCGGAGAAAGTCATGCCCTGTGCTTCCGCTGGCGCATAGGCCTTGATCCAGTCCAGATATTTCTGGATGGCATAGACCGATGCCGGACCATTGGTGTCGCCGCCGCGGGCAACACAGGAACCGACAGGGCGCGACTGATCGTCAACCTTGATGCCCCATTCATCGACCGGCAAACCGTTCGGCAGGCCCTTGTCACCGTTACCAGCCATGGAAAGCCAGGCATCCGTAAAGCGCCAGCCCAGTGACGGATCTTTCTTGCCATAATCCATATGGCCGTAAATCTTCTTTCCGTCTATTTCGCGACCCGTAAAGAATTCGGCAATGTCTTCATAGGCCGACCAGTTGACTGGCACACCAAGATCGTAGCCATACTTCGCTTTAAAGTCGGCGCGGTTTTTCTCATCGTTGAACCAGTCATAGCGGAACCAGTAAAGGTTCGCGAATTGCTGGTCGGGAAGCTGATAGAGCTTCTTGTCTGGAGCCGTCGTGAATTTGCTGCCGATGAAGTCATCCAGATCCAGCATCGGATTGGTGACATCCTTGCCTTCATTGGCCATGAAGTCGGTCAGATTGCGCACCTGCTGATAGCGCCAGTGCGTGCCGATAAGATCGGAGTCGTTGACCCAGCCGTCATAAAGGTTCTGCCCGGTTTGCATCTGTGTCTGAATCTTCTCGACAACATCCCCTTCCTGAATGATATCGTGCGTGACCTTAATGCCGGTAATCGCCGTAAACGCTGGAGCAAGCACTTTGGATTCATAATCGTGGGTTGTGAGAGATTCGGAAACAACCTTGATTTCCATCCCCTGAAATGGCTTAGCCGCATCGACAAACCATTGCATTTCCTTTTCCTGATCGGCACGCGACAAGGATGAGAGCTCGCCGATCTCGTTATCAAGGAATTGTTTCGCCTCATCCATTCCGGCCAAAGCAGAGCCTGTTATGGCCAACATGATAATTGCAGTCGTCGTCATTAAATGCTGTCGCATGGTGATCCTCCCAAAGCTTGCGAACGCATATCGACTTGCGGGTGCGGTTGTCCCGTACCCATTCCTGCTTCAGAGCGGACTATTCTCTCCCGCTCCAAATTCTTCACACGAAGCGAAATACGCCGATGGCGTAAACCACTGAGAGGGCGAGAGCCCACCACAAGTTCGGGCCGACCAGCCCGAGCCATGCAAGATTGATGAACGCGCTTCCAAGCAGCGAAATGAAAAGCCGGTCACCCCGCGTCGTCTCAAACCGCAGAATACCATTGCGCGGCGCTCCACCGGGTGAAACATATTCCCACACGCACATGCCCAGTAGCAGGAGCGCAATGGCGCAGAAGAACGCAGTCGTCTGCGATGTCCAGGCCATCCAGGAAAAATCAGGCAGATGAAACATGGTCAGACCCTCCCCAGGGCAAAGCCCTTGGCGATGTAGTTGCGGACAAACCAGATCACCAGCGCTCCCGGTATCAAAGTCAGCACGCCTGCTGCAGCCAAAAGTCCCCAATCCATACCTGCGGCAGAAACCGTGCGCGTCATGGTCGCGGCGATCGGTTTGGCATCGGTGGTGGTCAGCGTGCGTGCGATCAGCAATTCCACCCATGAAAACATGAAACAGAAGAACGCAGCCACGCCAATACCGGACGCAATGAGAGGCATGAATATTTTCACGAAGAATTTCGGGAACGAATAACCGTCGATATAGGCAGTCTCATCGATCTCCTTTGGCACGCCCGACATAAAGCCTTCCAGAATCCAGACCGCCAGCGGCACGTTGAACAAGCAGTGGGCGAGCGCAACCGCTATATGCGTGTCGATCAGGCCGAACGCGGAATAGAGCTGGAAAAAAGGCAGTGCGAACACCGCAGGCGGAGCCATGCGGTTGGTCAGCAGCCAGAAGAAGAGGTGTTTGTCGCCCAAAAACCTATAGCGTGAAAAGGCGTAAGCTGCAGGCAATGCGACGGCAACCGAGACCACCATGTTCATGACTACATAGATGATCGAATTGATATAGCCGGAATACCACGCGGGATCGGTAAAAATCGCACGGTAATTTTGAAGCGTAGGCTCATGTGGATAGAGCGTCAATGATGTCAGGATTTCCTGATTTGTCTTGAAGCTCATATTGATCAGCCAATAGATCGGTATCAGCAGCAATACAATGTAAACCGTCGGGACAAGCCAGCTAAATCTCCGCTTTTCGCGATGCCGCGCTATCAGCCGGCCAACACCGTTCCGTTCAGACTGGTGGGCACCTGACAGTGTGGCATCCTGCATGCCATTGCGCTCCATCATCTCAAGCCTCCGTATCGTGGCTGGTCATGACTGTGTAGAACACCCACGAAAGCAGCAGGATAATCAGGAAGTAGATGAGCGACATGGCGGCGGCGGGACCGAGGTCGAACTGTCCGAGTGCCATTTTTACCAAGTCGATGGACAGGAAGGTCGTTGAATTGCCCGGTCCGCCACCCGTTACGACAAAAGGTTCCGTATAAATCATGAAACTGTCCATGAAACGCAGCAGTACGGCGATCAGAAGAACACGCTTCATCTTGGGCAGCTGTATGTAACGGAACACCGAAAAGCGTGAGGCGCCATCTATTCGGGCCGCCTGATAATAGGCATCCGGAATGGACACGAGGCTGGCATAGCACAGCAACACGACGAGGCTGGTCCAGTGCCAGACATCCATGATGATAACCGTAATCCACGCATCGAATGGATCGTTGACATAGTTGTAGTCCAGCCCGAGCCGGTTGGCATAATAACCGAGCAGGCCAATGTCACTGCGTCCGAAAACCTGCCAGATAGTGCCGACCACATTCCATGGGATGAGAAGCGGAAGCGCCATGGTGACCAGGCAGACCGGCACCCAGAAACCCTTCTTCGGCATGTTCAGTGCAATGAAAATACCAAGCGGTACCTGTATAGCGAGAATGATGAACGAGAAGATGAGATTGCGCCCAAGCGCATTCCAGAAGCGTCTGGAATGAAGAATCTGCTCGAACCAGTCTGTTCCGGCCCAGAAAAACTGATTGTTGCCGAACGTATCCTGAACCGAATAGTTCACGACGGTCATCAGCGGTATGGCAGCCGAGAAGGCAACCAGCACCAAGACTGGCAAGACCATGAACCATGCTTTGTTATTCAGGCTTTTGTCCATGGACAATCCTCCATGTCCACGCGCCAGGAATCTGCAAAAATACCTATTGCTTTCGGATCGAAGGTCACACACGGGTCTGCGGGAATCTCGTCGTCCTCTGTCACCACGGCAGCCAACCGGTACCCCTCAAAGCCTGCTCGCACGATGCGATAACGTCCAACGTCTTCGATCTTGTCGATGCGAACAGGCAAGCCATCGCGGGCAAGTTTAACGAACTCGGGACGGATACCCAGTTCGATATGCTTGTCATCGCCTACCTTCGGTAGGCCGGGAAGCGGGATAGACTGCGTACCTACCCGTGCCATACGCCCTTCGAGCCGGGCGGGCATCAGATTCATGCCAGGCGAACCAATGAAATAGCCGACGAATGTATGGCCTGGCCGCTCGAACAATTCGACAGGTGTACCGATCTGCACAATCTGACCGTCGTGCATCACGACCACCTTATCGGCGAAAGTGAGCGCTTCGGTCTGGTCGTGGGTGACATAAACCATTGTGAAACCCGACTGACGATGCAACCGTTTTAATTGCGAGCGTAATATCCACTTCATGTGCGGATCGATCACTGTCAGAGGCTCGTCGAAAAGAATCGCGTTGACACCGGCGCGCACTAGCCCCCGACCCAGAGAAATTTTCTGCTTCTGATCAGCAGTCAGACCCCGCGCACGCCGTTTGGCGATACCCGCAAGATCGGTCATTTCGAGAATATTCGTGACGCGCTGCTCCACTTCCGGCTCCGGCATACGACGGTTGCGTAGAGGAAATGCAAGATTGTCGAACACCGTCATTGTGTCGTAAACGACAGGAAACTGAAACACCTGCGCGATGTTGCGATCCTCCGTCGCGAGGCCGGTCACGTCCTGACCATCGAAGAGAATACGCCCTTGGGTCGGCTGGAGCAGACCGGAGATGATATTGAGCAATGTCGTCTTGCCGCACCCAGAGGGGCCAAGCAATGCATAGGCTCCGCTGTCATCCCATTCGAAATTTACCTGCTTGAGTGCATAATCGCCCGCAGCTTGAGCCTTTGCGCTATAAGCATGACGGATATTATCCAGGGTTATGCGCGCCATCGCCGCCCCCTATGCCACAATGCCAACAGCACGGCCGGCTTCATCGAATGCCATCAGATGCCGTGTATCGAGAAACACCTTGATCTCGTGGTCCGGCTCGATGTCGCAGACACCATGCGCGAGCATCACCCAGCGTTCGCCTTCATAATCGAGATGAATAAAGCTTTCCGAGCCGGCAATCTCCGAAATCAGCGTGCGCGCACGGATCGGTATTGTTGCATTGGCGGTCGGCTGGAGCAGCAGCTGATGCGGCTGAAAGGCCACCGTCAACGGCCCGTCGCCTACACCGGACAGCTGGCGGGGTACCGCAATGGCAGGCTGGTCGGCACGCAGGAACTGGTCGCCCGCCTTGACCATCCGCGCTGTGTTGAGCGGCGGGTCGGCAAAGGTTCGCGCTGTAATGAGGTCAACCGGATGACGGTATACATCGATTGTACGCCCGAACTGCGTAATACGGCCTTTCGACAGTGTAGCCGTGTTACCGCCGAGAAGCAGGGCTTCCGACGGTTCGGTTGTTGCATAAACGAAAATAGCACCGGATTCCGCGAAGATTCGCGGTAATTCCTCGCGTAGTTCTTCGCGCAGCTTATAATCGAGATTGGCCAGAGGTTCATCCAGCAGCACCAATTGGGCCTGCTTCACGATGGCCCTTGCAATTGCCGTGCGCTGCTGCTGCCCACCGGAAAGTTCCAGCGGTGTGCGGCTGAGATAGGGCGTGAGTTTGAGGAGGTCCGCCGCCTTCTTGACTTCGCGGTCTACTTCCTTCGAAGTTTTGCCGGCGATGCGCATCGGCGAGGCAATATTCTCATAAACACTTAAAGTGGGATAATTGATGAACTGCTGATAGACCATCGCGACGTTGCGCTTCTGAACGGGAGCGCCAGTGACATCCCGTCCGTCGAACAGGATCGAACCCTCGCTCGGCTTGTCGAGGCCCGCCATGAGGCGCATAAGCGAGGTCTTGCCGGACAGGGTCGGCCCGAGCAGAACATTCAGGCTCCCATGCGGCAAGCTCAAACTTGTCGGATGAATGTGATGGTCTCCGCCCACCTTCTTCGAGATATTTCGCAATTCGAGCATATGTTCCGGGGCCTCCTCCAACCTGCGGAATTATTGTCGTTAGCGACTGCCTCCTTCAATATATGCTTGCAGTGAGCGGGCCTCCCCTCTTATGCGTAACGGTGCCTCGTTACACCGTGGTCACACGACCTCGCTTTCGGTTCGCACCCGTTCATACTCTAGAATATAACGCGCTTTCGAAGAGACCATGCACATTTTCATTTGCCATGCTCCTCCCTATCCGCGCGCTTGAAACAAGCGCCTTACGAAAACATAATCATATCAACCGAAAATAAAACGAATGTCAAATGAAGACAAATGCGAAAATATCATCCGTTCCTTCCTTCGGGCATTCGGTTGCAGCGATCAGCGCATTGGTTGCGTCCTATTCTATCGAGTATGCCACGAAATCGATAGAAATGAAAAACTGGACTACGTTGAATTGATAAAGGGCATCCGTCTCAAAACTTCGGGTTATGGCCTCGAATGCCACAAAGCCGCCGACCATCAGGAGGGCACACGATGTTCGGATTGAAAAACTTCTGCATCGTACTCCCGTGGACCGTCATCTTTCGAGAAAAGGACGCAGGGTCCCTGTGATCCTCGAGGATCGTAGGCAAACCCTTTCGCCGCCAATACCTGCGTAATCTCGCGGATACCTGGCAATCCATAAAGATGGTCATGCAGTTCAAGGAAAATTCGTTCAATGCCCGGAAGTTCCGCATTTTGAAGGAGTTCTCGTTCTGCACCTTCAATGTCCATAACCAAGGCATTGATATTATGGCGTCCGATAAAGTCGTCGATGTCCGCTGAAGCAAGCGATATTTCTTGCTCGTAAGGTCCCTGCTCCCTGTTCATCGAAGACATCCAGAGGTCCTTGCGAACATAAAATTTGAACATCTGCGGTTGCCCGGCAGAAAGTATCCCCTGAGACAGGACCACATTGTCCAGACGGTTGGCGTCAATAACGCGCTTTGCAAGAGCAACCGTCGATGGGTTCGCTTCGAATGACCACACACGCACCCCGGAAATACCAGCGATAAGCGACGTAATGATTCCGATGCCTGCACCGAGTTCCAGTACACGGTCATTAGCCTTTATGGCGCGAAAAATCCAACGGGCTTCTTTTGCCTCATAACTGCCGCTGATGAGCGCATTCCAGATTTCTTCTGAAACTTCGTTCGATCCCAAAGGAACTGCAATTCCATGTACTGAAAGCAACGTCACGTCCCCAAGCTCCAATTTTGACTCCCGATACCGTCGGATACATCCGGCGCCTCTATCCTGAATGCAACCGTTATGGTCCGTCTTCACATAGCAATTTTCATTGCTGACGCAATTGATCTGATGCTGAGCGATAAGAAATATAACTGACCCAGTTCATGTTTCTTTCCGTAAAGTGAAAAATTTTCCAGGCTCCTGTGCCACTCAGATTTAACCGCCTCAGGTCAACAGTGTACACGAGTTAGCCAGCTTATTGATCAGGCATACACAGCGCGTTGAACGTCGAGCGTCAAATTTTTTTGGTCAAATCGGCAACTTTTCTGCTGGATGAAAAATATCCTTCTTTCAAAACAGAAAATGCACACCAGAGCCAATTATCAATAAAAATCGAAGGGTTAATCTCAGTGAGAATCAATATGACTGATAAGAGGACTTACATTTAACCGATTTAATTATGCAGGTGCAATATTTTTGCACGACCCTTCATAATTGAAAATTTCAACCCAAATCATTCATAAATAATAACCATGTAATTCTAGTTGAATTAGCGCTTATTAATTAATAGCAAAATAATTATTTGAATAATTATTGCAGTAAACAAGCGAATCAGAATAATAATTTACACATATACACTCGGGCTTAAATAAATTCCTTAAGTTGAAGGAGTAATTTTTAATTACTTCCGGTTGCATTTATAGTTGATCTACAATCGCACCTTTGCAAGGGGGAAAAAATGCCAAGACTGATGAATAAAGTTGCGTTGATTACTGGTGGAACTTCGGGGATTGGAGAGGCGGCAGTCCGGCTGTTCGCCAAGGAGGGCGCCAAAGTCGTTGTCGCCGCAAGGCGTGCTGATCAGGGCGAGAAAATTGTTCAGGAAGTCAGAGAACGCGGCGGCGAAGCGATTTTTGTGCAAACCGATGTTTCCAGGGCCGAAGATTGCCGCAATGCCGTTGCCCGGACAGTAGAGGCGTTTGGCCGGCTTGATATTGCATTCAACAATGCCGGCATCGAAGTACTCGGCAAAACAATAGTTGAACACGAGGAAGAAGAGTGGGATCGCCTGATGGGTATCAATCTCAAGGGCGTCTTCCTCAGCATGAAGTATGAAATCCCTGAAATGCTGAAGAGCGGAGGCGGCGCAATCGTCAACACCTCTTCCGTGCTCGGACTGGTCGGCATGCCAGGACTGGCGGCTTACGAAGCAGCCAAGCACGGGCTGATCGGTCTGGGCAAATGCGCCGCGCTCGAATTTGCGACCCAAAATATCCGCGTGAACACGATTTGCCCTGGCGGAACCCATAGCGAATTGCTGGATCGCGCGCCGCAGCCCATAAAAGATGCTTTGCTGGCTATGCATCCCATGGGGCGCTTCGGAGAAGCCGATGAAATGGCGGAAGCGGCTCTCTTTCTGGCAAGCGGAGCGGCGTCGTTCATTACCGGGACGACCCTAGCGATTGATGGCGGACTTACCGCAGCCTGATCGACAGCACGTTCAAGGCAAACACCACCCAATCTTCAATATTTCAAACTCCTCCATCAGCGTTTCAACGCGTGAAAGCGGCTGCCTTCATCGTAGATATCTGCTGACGGTCCAGTTTAACGCGGGCAATCCGCGTTAAACATTTTTCGCCGACGGCTGAGAGCCTGCCAGGCGATGCGCCGTGATGTACTTCAACGACAATCAGCATCTAACAAGAGTTAAGAGCCATGTTTAATGTGACTGAAGTTAGGGCCCCTTACCTGGAGTTCAGCGGGCTGGATGGCGATCTGGCAACTGATGAGAAAGAAATACAAGCCAAAGTAAGACGGTTTGCACTTGAGGTCATGCGCCCCACTGCGGAAAGGCTGGACAAAATTGCTGCTCAGGACACCATTTCCTCGCAGTCTCCGCTCTGGGAATATCTCGATCACTTTAGCGAATTGGGGATTGGGCCTTCCACGTTGGCGGATCTGCCTCCGCAAAAAATCGGACGCATACTGCCGATCATCCTGGAAGAACTGGGATATGGCGATTTTGGACTGGCCCTGACCTCGTTCATGACCAAGATGCCTGCCTTCGCGGTAAAATCGTCCGGCAACCCGGAACTGATCGAGAAATTTGGAAAGCTTCGCGGCTGCTGGGCAGTGACACAGCCCGATCGCGGGTCGGACGCGCTGGACTATGAAGCGTTCGAAGTTGTTTCGGGTGCAAACCAGACGATAGGAAGTCTCAAGGCGCGGGTTACATCAAGCGAGGTCATATTGTCGGGTCGGACCTCGCAATGGGTTGCCTGCGCTCCAATCGCCGAATGCGCGCTGGTTCACAGTCCTGCGGATTATGGAAACGGTTACAGGCGCCCAGACGGCGGTGTGTTCGGTACTGTCATGCTCGTGCCCCTTGATTTACCGGGCATTACACAAGGCATACCCAGTGACAAGCTGGGTCAACGTCCACTGCCCACCGGCGATATCGTTTTCGACGATGTACACGTACCACTAAAATATGTGTTGCGCCCTAAAGAGGACTACTACGCATCTTTCTTCAGTTCTCTGACATCTGGCGTGATGTCGATTGGCTCCATTTCCATTGGCGTGGCAAGAGCTGCATTCGAACATGCTCTTAAATATGCCCACGAGCGCCGTCAGGGCGGCGGCGTACTTGCCGATCATCAGCATGTGAGGTGGCGACTGTTCGAAATGTGGCGAAAGATCGAAGCTGCTCGCGCGATGGTTCGCAGGGCTGCCGCATATAATTTCTCGGCTAACGGTCCGCATGTTCTTGCGTCCGGATCAGCCAAGATCACAGCAACTTTGACCGCGCTGGATGTAACGTCCGAAGCAATACAGATATTCGGCGGAAACGGCATCGGACGAGAATTCCCCGTGGAAAAGCTGTTGCGCGACATACAAACCGCCATGTTGGAAGGTGGCGAAAACCACGCCCTCGGTCTCGTTTGTTCTAATTGGCTGCTCCGCACTTACCAGGCAACAGGCCGTTTGTAACCCGTCCGAAAACTCTACCGGTGTCGTTTCGGAGCCGGACCCTTACGCGCAAAGAGAGGCTATCATGATCATAGATGATTACATCGACCCTCAACACCGCTGCTTTTCCGACATTCTCGCTCAAAGAGCCAAAATCCATCCGCAAAAAAATGCCTTAATCATTGTTGGAACGGACGGAGGAGAAAAGACGAAGCTTACCTATGGCGAGCTTCATAACCAGGTTGACCGTTACGCTGCCGCATTGCGTGAGAAAGGGCTCTCCGGTTCCCGTGCGCTTATGCTCTTCGAACCCGGCGCCGGTTTTGTGATTTCGTTTTTTGCCTGCCTTCGCGCCGGCGTCACACCTTTGCCATGCCATCTTGCAAAGCCGGGACGGTCCACTTGGGAACGCCTGATCGCGATTGTTCAGGACTCCGATGCAGCCTGCATACTGACCGAAGCAGCTTCGATTCCGAAGCTTGCCGGCTGGTTTGCCGATAGTCCCGAACTGACCGCTTTACCCTTGCTGGCATCCGAGGATCTGGTCGGAGATCCTTCCCAGTTTCAATGGGAACGCCCTTCAGCCGACACACCCGCATTCCTGCAGTATACGTCAGGCTCAACCGGAAACCCGAAAGGAACAATCGTTACTTTCGGTAATCTTCATGCTCACAGTAATATTGCTGGCCCCATGTGCGGATTTAATTCCGATGCGGTTATCGTTTGCTGGCTTCCACCTTATCATGACCTTGGTCTGATCGGTAATATCCTGCAATCGATCTATGATGGAGCGCTGTGCGTTCTGCTGCCTCCAGTTTCCTTGATCCAGAACCCCGGTCGCTGGCTCGAAACGATCAGCCGATATAGAGCGACGATCAGTATGGCTCCGAATTTCGCATACGAGCTCTGTGTTCGGAGGATTCCATCTGAAAAGCGTGAAGGGCTGGATCTGTCCAGTTGGAAATGTGCGTTGATCGGAGCCGAGCCAATCCGGGCATCGATGATCGAAAGTTTTACCAAAACCTACAGGGAATATGGCTTCCGGCCCGAGACCTTCCGCCCCGCTTATGGACTAGCCGAAGCTACTCTTATCGTAACGATTTCCGATCCAGCGTCATTGCCGCAAATACAGACTGTCGATTCCCACGCTCTCGATAATGGCCATATTGTTCCATCGAGCAGAGCCGGAGCACGCGCCATCGTCAGTTCCGGTCGTCCACGTTCTCCGCAACAAGTAACCATCGTCGATCCTGAAAGCCGCAAAATCTGCAATGACGGCATAGTCGGTGAAATATGGATTTCCGGACCTTGTGTAGCGAACGGATATTGGCGTCGTCCAGACGTCACGCGCGACACGTTTGGGGCCATGACTATGACCGGCGAAGGGCCTTTCTTACGAACGGGCGATCTTGGAACCATCATCGATGGCGAACTCTATGTTACCGGTCGGATTAAAGAGGTCATGATCATTCGTGGCCGCAACATTTATCCTCAGGACATAGAAGCCACGGTTCAGGAAGCGCACGAAGCGCTGAAGCCTGCCGGAGGCGCAGTCTTTGCAATTGATGACGGCAAAACTGAATCGATCGTCGTTGTGCAGGAAATTGAACGCTCGTGGCTCTCTCGCATCGACACAAAAGAGATCATGTCCCGCATCAGCCAAGCTGTCTTCCGGGAACACGAACTTGCGGTGAGCGATATTGTTCTGGTCAAACCCGAAACGGTTCCTAAAACCTCCAGCGGAAAAATTCAGAGGGTTCTCTGCCGCAAGCTCTATCTGGATAACGATCTGGGACATATCGCATCCAGACGCGGGCAGGAAACGTCGTCTGCTCATCCAGCAACCATTAGTAAGCAAGAAGAAACGGCACCGCCCGGAATCGAGCGCGACGATACGGCTTCGGGTTCGTTGCTGCATGCTCAGGGAAATCACGCTCGCAGCAAAGCGGATTCGGAGGAGATGCGAGCCTGGCTACGCGATTATGCAGCCCGGCGGATCAACACAACCCTGATGGACACAAGACGTTTGATGGCGCCCCATCTGGTTCTCGACCTCGGCAATCAGGGTCTCCTCGGAATGGATTGTCCGGCTGCTCTGGGAGGAAGGGATCTCGCCCTGCGCGACACGCTTCGCGTCATCGAGCAAGTGGGCGCGGTAGACCTGACGATGGCGAATTTCGTCACGCTCCACAATTCTCTTGGACTGAGGCCGCTGCTGATCGGCGCGAAGCGCGAGCAACAGGAGAAGATCGTACCGGCAATTGCAGCGGGACGGGAACTGATTGCCTTTGCCCTGACGGAGGATGCTGCCGGCTCCAATCCCCGGGCGATGCAATCCAAAGCCGAACGCACGGGGAACCATTGGAAAATCAATGGCCAGAAAACCTGGATCGGCAATGCAGGCTGGGCCAAACATATCAATGTTTTCGCGCTTGCGTACGATACATCCCTGATCGGCATCTCCGGCTTCCATGTGACGACTGACCAGCCCGGCGTCATCGTGGGAGAGGAGCACATGACCATGGGGTTGCGTTCCATGGTCCAGAACAGCGTCTATTTTTCAGATGCCAAGGCAACCGACGATGCGGTTCTGGGCGACATCGGCAAGGGAATGACAATTGCGCAGGATGCCATGATGCGAACGCGCCTCTACATCGCCGCGGGCGCTGTCGGCGGCATAAAAAGCGCACTCGGTTTCATGGAGAATTACAGCACGAAGCGGCATGTGGCTGGCGGCCTGCTCGCGCATATACCCGAAACAAAGCGCAAAATCTCCTCTGCTCTTGCTGATGCGAGAGCGCTTGAGGTCATCATTGATTACACAACCGCACTCGCCGAAAGTAGGCATAAATTATACCCTCAAATGGCTGCAATAGCCAAAATCGTCGGCAGTGAACGGCTATGGGCTGTTCTGGATGACACATGCCAGATCATGGGCGGGCGCGGCTATATGGAGCCCAATATAATCCCCCAGATGATGCGCGATGCCCGGATATTGCGGATATTCGAAGGGCCAACCGAGACACTGCTCGATTATGTAGGATCGGCCTTCCAGTCATCCATGGATGACATAACCAACTTCATCGAGAACGACTTTGGAGACCGCCAGACCAGCTCCCTGCTCAAACAGGTGGCTGCCGAATGGTTCTCGATCATCGCGACCCAAAATGCTGGCGCCAATGTGGAGTTTGGGCGCGTCATCGCCGATGCGATCATGGTGGCCGCGGCAAGAATAGCCTCCAAACGCCATGACGTTCCTGTGGAAATGCTCGAAGACCGGCTGGCCGTGACTTTGGCGCGCATCGAGCGACTGCGTGAGACGTCGAACCTTCCGGACGCGAAAAGAAAGCTTGATATCCTCGGCACGGCCCGCTCCTGTGCCGACGAGGTAGCGGTTCCGTTAAGCCAGCCTTTCGGAGAAACATGGACTATAGACCGCCATTTCGTGCAAGCACCAACAGAAACGGAGTTCCGAAACGAGAGTACAGCTGCGATTGAACTGAACACTCGCGCAATGGCCAGCAATACGGAAAAGCCGCTGACCGAAGAAATACAGCGGGTGATCGCCGACTGGATACACAGTGAAGATCTATCTTTCTCGATCGAGGACAACCGTTCATTTGCCGATCTAGGGATCGATTCACTGCGCGCAGTTACGCTGACCCATCATCTGGAAAGCGCTTTCTCGCTTGAGCTGGATGAGACGATCTTGTGGGTCTATCCGAACATGCGTGCATTGGTGGGCTACATTGCCGAGCGAAGCCAGCAGCGGCCGGTTGGAACCAGACGGCAATGAACGCTCTTTCCTTCCTGCTGGCAAGCGGAAGCGATCAAAGGGCGGCGTAGAGCATCCGCTTAAAATGGAACTGCTCTACGAGACAGCATGGGCGGCGGAGCCAGCACCGCCGCCCCACGAGAATCTTCCACTTCACATCTTTCCTGTTGGAACACAATTTCGGGTACGGCGATGACAGATGTAACGCTTTGGTGCTGGACGATTGATCGTTCCGGACCACTGGATTGGGAAGTTCTCGACCCCAATGAACGCAGACGTGCCAATTTGATCCCGGATCCCCGGCGCCGTACCGCATTCATTCGTGCCCATGCTGGTCTTCGCGCCGTTCTCGGTCGTTTGCTCGGCTTGCTGCCGTACAAACTGGTCTTTGGGGTTGGGAAACACGGCAAACCACATCTCGCGATGGATCACGGACCACGCTTCAGTCTCAGCCACAGCAATGGCTATGCTGCAGTCGCCGTGTCATGGCAATCAGACCCCGGCCTAGACATTGAATATGTCCGGGCCGTTGATGAAACAACTCTCGCAAATCACTACTTTTCTCCGGGAGAACGGCGGGCGCTCGCAGCGGCGCGCGCCATGCACCGCCGCTGGACGTTCTTCCGTATCTGGACACTCAAAGAAGCCTATCTCAAAGCCATCGGCACCGGACTGACCCTGCCTATGGCCGATTTCACCGTGTCCGTCCCGTCACGAAAGGCACCGCACCTGGTTTCGATGAAACGCGGTTCCGCTGCCGCCTCGCCATGGTGCTTCGCCAACATCAAGACTGCACGCGGTTATGCAGGTGCGCTGGCGGCGCAAGTGCCAGAACTGAATATTCATTATGGAAACGCCGCAGATGCACAGATCTGATCTCGCGGCTGTTTGCCTGTCCCCTTCCCGTCATGCCACTGAGGAGCAGTCTGATGGATACCCGTATTCAACGAAAACGTACTGCCGTAGATCCGGTTGCCATCATCGGAATGGCACTCAACCTTCCCGGCGATAATACCAGCCCCACTGCTTTCTGGGATTTCATTAACTCCGCACAAGTGGCTGTTACGGATACGCCCAAAGAACGCTTCGATATCGACCCGTATCACTCGAGCGATCCAGACAAGCCCGGCACGACCTACTCGCGCCGCGCTGGCTACATCCGCGACCCTTTTAGCTTTGATGCTGACTTTTTCCGCATTTCGATGGCGGAAGCACTGGAAATGGATCCGCAACAGCGCTGGATGCTCCAACTATGCTGGGCCGCGCTGGAAAATGCGGGGATCCTGCCGTCCGAACTGCATGGACGTCGCGTGGCTCTGTTCTTGACGGCAGGTGAAGTGGACTATGCCCGCCGGACGATTGCATCCGGGCACCCCGAACGCATTACGGCATATGGGAAACTGGGAGCCAACCGGGCCGTCGGTATTGGCCGCGTTGCCTATAAGCTGGGTTTACAAGGTCCGGCGATTTTCGTTGATTCAACCTGTTCATCCTCATTGGTCGCAGTCCATCTCGCCGCACAAAGCCTTCGGTGCGGCGACTGTGATCTGGCTATCGCCGGAGGAACAAATTTAATTCTGGGTCCTGAAGAAACCATTGCATTTGCACGGCTGCAAGCCATGTCGCAATCCGATACATGCCGGACCTTCGACAACAAAGCCGACGGCTACATTCGCGGTGAAGGCGGCGCGGTGGTTGTCCTAAAAAACGCCCAGGACGCCATTGCCGACAAGGATCGCATCGAGGCGCTTCTGATCGGCTCATCCATCAACAACGATGGCGCAAGCAATGGACTGACCGCTCCCAATGGGGCTGCACAGGAAGCCGTCATTCGACAGGCCCTTGCGCAAGCCGGGGCGACACCTGACCAGGTGGCGTATGTGGAAACGCACGGAACCGGTACGCCGTTGGGCGACCCTATTGAATTATCAGCATTGCGCAATGTCTATACGCGGGATGTCCCAAGGGATTCCCCTCTCTTGCTGGGTGCATTGAAGGCGCAGATCGGTCATCTTGAAACCGCTGCCGGAATTTCGGGGTTGATCAAGGCGGTGCTTGTGCTGCGTCAAAGGCAAGTGCCTGCTCAGGCTGGCTTTAAAACCCCGACAACACGTTTCCGGTGGGCCGAAGCGCAGATGGAAGTTCCAATAAGCAGCAGGAGCCTCCCTGTGGACGGACTGGCCGCAGTCAGTGCATTTGGCCTGAGCGGCACCAATGCGCATGCCTTGCTCGCCGCACCTCCATTCGCGCAAAGTCCGGTACAGGATAACCAACGAGCACAGGTTCTGACCCTCTCTGGACGTTCCGAGATTTCAGTGAACGAAATCGCTTCCGCTTACGAGGATACACTGGATCGGGCAGAAGCGAATTTGTCCGGTCTGTGCTACACAGCCAGCCTTCGCCGTCAGCATTGGGATCAGCGCCTGGCTCTGGTCGGCACGACGCCAGACGATATGCGTGAAGCATTGAGAGATTTTCGCGATGGCGTTCCCTCTGGTAGATGGTATCGGGGAACTGCAGCCAAAAAGACCAAACTGGCGTTTCTCTTTCCCGGACAGGGCGCCTGGCGTCCGGGCGTAGGGGAAAATTTCTATCGAAGCAATCCGATTTTCCGTGCTTCCGTTGATGATTGTCTCTCCCGGTTGCCACGCGCCGTGGCAAGCGATGTACGAAAATCCATTCTCGAGAACGATATGAGCTTGGCGCGCCACGTTCCCGGCCAGCTCGCACATTTTGTTATATTATACTCTCTGGCACGCACATGGATCGATTTGGGCGTGCGTCCCGACGTCATGATCGGTCATTCACTTGGAGAGCATGTGGCGGCAGTCATTGCAGATGTGATGTCGCTTGACGATGGTCTCAAGGCTGTCGAAGCACGCGGTCGTCTTTTTGAAGAAAGAAAGCCGAAAGGAGCTATGTTAGCTGTTTCTGCCGGAACCAAAGTTCTTGAGCAGATGTTTTCTTCCTGTCCTAATATTTTCGTTGCGGCGATGAACGGTCCTGAACAGACCGTCTTGAGCGGTTTACCGGAAGCCATTGCAGCCGCCAAGGATACACTCATCGGCCATGGAATTCGCGTCACTCAGCTCGAAATCTACGATACGCCTGCGCATTCTCCGCTTCTGGCGCCGATAAAGATGCCTTTCCGTGAAGAATTGGCCGCGTTGAAAATGAAGTCCCCGGATATCCAACTGATATCCACTCTCACGGGGCGTCCAGCTGGTGTGGAAATGGCGACCGTGGATTACTGGACAGAAATGGTGGTTCGGCCGGTCCGTTTCGAGGCCGCCCTCAAGCATGTTGCCAACAGCGACATGACTTTTCTGGAGGTTGGACCTGGAACCGCTCTCACCAATCTGGTAAAAGCCGCTTGCGGTGACTGGCAACACGCAATCTCAACATTTGGTGACGGAATAGACGACAGCAGTTCGGAAGAAGAAGGGTTTGCCCACGCCTGCGCCCGCCTTTACTGTTGCGGTCATGCTCCCGATTGGCAGGCGCTTTACGAACACCAGCCGCCAGTTGCAGCGCCGACATACGCGTTCGAGAAGAAGCACCTTGAGATTCCCGCATTATCGCGCACGTCTTCATCCGACACCTCATACATTGAGCTGCACGAAACAGTAATTTCCGCAAGCACATTGATCAAACATCCTGAAGGTCATGGCTCTCCGCAAAGCGACACCGTTCTTGCAACAGTATTGGAGGTTGTTTCACCGCTGATTGGAACAACGTCGACTATCGATCAAAATACAGCTCTCGTAGCGCAGGGTTTCGACTCCCTGGCACTCATGGAGATGCGCTCCCGCCTGCAGCGGCATTTTGGTCGGGCAATCCCCATCCGGGCCTTCTCTGACGGGGCATCTCTGCGCAGCATTGCGGTCTTTTACTCTACCGGAAAACGAGCCGACAAGCGGCCGATCGCGGCCAAATCACTTTCCAAACCACCCGAGCCGAAAACCATACCTGAGAGCGCAGCGCGAGATGACATCGCAATCACCCTGAAAGAGGGCAGTGGTGCACTCGTGGCGCTGATACATCCCGTTGGTGGCGATGTGATCTGTTATTCACCATTAGCGGAAGCCTGGCCCGGCGATACAAAAATCATCGGCATAAGGCATCCGGGAATTGTCGAAAACTCACACGTTGATTATCGCAGCCATGCGGAACTGGCTGCATTTTATCGCGAAACGCTTATCAAGAAAACCGGTCGGGTCCCCGATTTCGTCGGGGGCTGGTCATATGGCGGCTCTGTCGCACAGGAAATGGTTCTGCAGTGGGAAGCGGAGGGTGTCGGCATTCGAGGTCTACTGATGATCGATAGCCCCTTGCCGGGACGCGACTATGTCAAACGCGCGCAACAGGCAATCACCTCCCTTTCAGAACGCAACGATAACGATCTACTGCAGCAACTCATCGCCAAACCGGAATTCCAAACCATATTCGACTCCCAGCACGGTCTTGAACAACTTCGTGAGTTCGCCGATGCCACAACAGTGGACCGTCTTTTCCGGATTCATGCGGCAAACATGCTTGCTCTTGCCCGGCACGAACACAAGCCGACGAAAACACCGTTGTGGTATGCGCTCGCGTTGAGGGCCCAGAATGACGAAAAGACCGAAGATGCGCTGGATTCCCTGCATAAATTGGCTAACGGCGCTGTGACTACACTTGGGTTCGACTGCAATCATTTTTCCATTATGCAATCGCCGGCTATCGATGCCCTCGCAGGCTTTTTAGGAAGCTCAATGAAAGATCGGAGTTCTATTCCGATAGAGGCTTAGGCCATCAGACGGCCCTTCCCGCCGCATGGAACAATCCTGTCGCTGGCAGGTTCCAGTCTTACGGACGTGAAGGCGGCGAAGGTCGAAGAGCTTGTTGAGCCGCCAAGCGTGAGGCACGGCCTAACCCAACGGAGACAAAAATGAATGCAAATCCACGTGACGCAACGCTTTATCGAACGGTGATGCATGACCACATCTGCCCCTTCGGATTGAAAGCGCTCGATTTGCTGAAACGCGAAGGATTCTCTGTCGATGATCGCTGGCTGAAAACGCGTGATGAAACAGATGCATTTAAATCCGAGCATAACGTGAGGACCACGCCCCAAACTTTTATTGGCGGCGTGCGCATTGGCGGTTACGATGACTTGAGGCGCCATTTTGGGAAGCCTGTTCCCGATCCTGAAGCAGTAACCTATAAGCCTGTCATTGCCGTATTTGTCATGGCCGCGCTCATAGCACTGAGCTTTGCTTGGGCGACCTCCGGCAATCTTCTCACAATCCATACGGCGGAATGGTTTATCGCTACTTCGATGTGCATTCTCGCGACTTTGAAACTTCGCGATGTCGAGAGCTTTTCCAACATGTTTCTTGGATATGACCTGCTTGCGCGACGGTGGGTGCAATATGCGTATCTTTATCCATTTGGAGAAGCGCTGGCAGGTATACTAATGATTGCTGGCGCCTTGCTCTGGCTTGCCATTCCTGTCGCACTTGTAATTGGTACCGTCGGCGCGATCTCGGTGTTCAAAGCGGTTTATCTCGACCATCGAAAGCTGAAATGCGCCTGCGTTGGAGGAGACAGCAATGTTCCGCTTGGGTTCGTCTCTTTGACCGAGAATCTGATGATGGTCGCAATGGCGATATGGATGCTAATCAAGTAACAGGAGGAAACAACATGATGGCTACCTGGCGGTACCGCGGCAAAGCATATTGCTCGGAGCACCTTGACGAAAGACAATTAGTGTTTTGAACTCATGATACAACCTTGAAATCCAATGAATTCGATCGGAGGGCAACCAATGACGAAAGCTACAATCTGTCTTGCAATGTTGATCATCATCACCGGCTCGGCGGCTCCACATATCGCTGAAGCAGCGGTAGGCAAATCCAGACAGAGAGCAGCAGAAATAAATGCGGTGGTCGAAGCTGTTTCCAGAAAAATGCCGCAGCATCCGATCAATACAGTGATGTATATTCGATCCAATAATTTTGAGGTGTTGGCGGGAACCTGTACTGTGCGTGCTCACATCGTTACTTCAAAAAAAGCATCCTCTGGAAACACATCCAAGGTCAAAGTGCGACTGAACCGTCAAAGATGCACACGATAACTGTTCCCGACGCCATATCCCCTCACAATTCGCTCCCAATTTACGCTGATTAGGCACCATCTTCATGCGAAGAGGTGCCATTCGACTTTTTCAGATAACGCGCAAATACAAAGCCAAACGCAAGAAGCACTGGCAACCCGACCAAAACAATCCAGAACAAAAACTCTCCCATCTCATGCTCCAATTGCATTTGCTTTCCAGAGCCAACGACCGGAAGCGCGGTATGTTCCGCCATCATCGGACAGGGCGTCCCAAAAGGGAGAAATGAGTGCAATTGGTGGCAGCCGGTACGACAATCCTGCTGCTAACAGTTCGCCAAATCCATGATGAGCCGAGGCTCAACGCCACCAGGGTGATTCCAATTGGTGCTGTTGCTCGGACTCGATCTCGTTGAGGCGACGCAGCGTATCGCGCGCGACATCTTCAGTAAGTGCAATTTGATAGCGCCCCTGGAATGAAACAGGCTTTCTTAGGTGCGTGTCAATCACCGACCATTTGCCTCTGCTGTCACATGTGATTTCGTAGTGTTTTTTCATTTCCTTCTCCTCAAGATGCAATCGGCAATAATTTTAAGCCGACGATGCCTTGAAGGACTGATCCATCGTATCATATTTCAGCTTGGCAATCTTCCGTTCATACCATTATCGCCTGAACGAAGCCGAACTCCCTCAACTAAACTCCGCAACCGCCAAATGGTTTCCAGAATGGAAGAATGAGGAACAACCCAGTTTCAATGAATCTGATTTTAAACATTCACCCCCGCGATATGGCATTGTTCTTCGATGTCGATGGAACACTGATCGAAATAGCTGCTACCCCAAATTCTGTAGTAGTTCCTGCGCCCCTCGAGAAAGCGATACTGACACTTTGGTATGAGCTTGATGGAGCCATAGCATTGGTCTCGGGGCGAAATTTAAGTTCAGTAGAAGCATTGTTTCCGTCATTTCCCGGAGTTATCGGCGCGCTGCACGGCTCCGAATTCCGATTTGCAGACGGAAGAAAAGTAACCGCGGAAGTCGAGGCTCAGCTCGAAGAGGCGAGAAATTTTCTACATGTTTTTGCCTCCTCTCGGACCGGTTTCTTGATCGAAGACAAGATTGGTTCAATAGCCCTGCATTATCGTGGAGCTCCCACGAGAAAACGCGAGGCTGAAACGGCCATCCAAGAAGCGTCGAAGCTGGCTGGTCCAAGCTGGAGCATTCAACCGGGTAAATTCGTTTTTGAACTCCGTTCTCGTGGGGTCAACAAAGGAAAAGCCTTGAAACGGATTATGAATGAGACACCGTTTCATAATAGGAGGCCGCTGGCCTTCGGTGACGATCTGACTGATCTACCTATGCTGAAAGCAGCCAAGGCTGCAGGCGGCTTGGCGGTCGTCATAGGCCGTGCGATTCATCCCGAAGGCGAGTTTCATGCGATTACGTCACCTCTTCAGTTACAGGCGTGGCTTATAATGGAAGCCGAAAGGTTGAGTGGAACCCACGGCGGGCCGGGAAGTTTTCAATAATCTGCGATGCTTTAAGCGATAGTGCTTTGTGCCGTCCCGGAAAGCGTCGCCGGCAGACGCTTGAAAGGACGCATCATGGAAAAATTCTTTACACGCCTTTCCCAATCCATCGCTGAAACTGCTGGAACGCCTTACGCTTTCGGATGTGCAGCAGGTTTTGTTATCGCTTGGGCGTGTTCAGGGCCGCTGTTCGGCTTTTCCGACACCTGGCAACTCGTTGTGAACACAGCGACCACGATCATTACCTTCCTTATGGTTTTCCTGATTCAAAACTCCCAAAATCGGGACTCCACGGCTTTGGAGGCAAAACTGGACGAGGTCATTCGATGTGTGAAGGGAGCGCGCTCGCAACTGATCGGGATCGAGCATCTTACTGAAAGTGAAGTCGAGGCGATCCGGAAAGCCATTGAGGACGAAACGGGAGAGCATTCTTCAGCCAAGGTGGATGTGGAAGACTTACTGCGGAAAGCGACGCGTAGAGCAAAACGACGCCGCGCAACATAGCGTCAGCTCACAGGGAAAACTTGGGATGGATCAAACGACCGTTTTCGGACGTCTCGAGTGGAAGTGTTCGGCCATTATCGGAACATACCTGATCCGGACGAGTTAGTTAACTGCCCGTCTGCTGAAAGAAAGAAATATCGTGAGCCGCCTGATAGTTGTTTCAAACCGTGTGCCTGACCCAGACCGTCCGCCATCGGGAGGTCTTGCCGTTGCCGTGCATGCGGCGCTTTTGCAACAAGGCGGCGTGTGGATGGGATGGTCAGGCAAGTCCTGCGGCAGTGAGGAGCCTGGTCCGCTCGTCACCCGTTCAGAAGGGCCGATCACCTACGCTTTGACTGATCTTTCCGATAAGGACCTCTCGGAATATTATGAGGGCTTGGCCAACAGGGTTTTGTGGCCACTATGTCATTATCGCATTGATCTGACTGACTATACACGTCGCGATATGGCAGGCTATCTGCGCGTTAACCGGCTGTTTGCCGAGCGACTTCAGCCGTTCATCGGTGCAGATGATCTGATCTGGATACATGACTATCATCTATTGCCTCTTGCGGCAGAACTCCGGCAAATGGGATTTGAAAACCGCATAGGTTTTTTCATGCATATCCCATGGCCATCACCAGATGTGTATCTGACATTGCCCGTTCAGGAAACACTCTTAAAAGCAATGACAGCTTTCGACTTGATCGGCTTTCAGACTGAAGATGATGCAGAAAATTTCGGACTCTGTCTGCGTCGCGGCGGAGTGGCCAATTCCGTTGAAGGACATCCCGGATTGTTTCGAAATGCAGAGCGCACTTTTCGAGTTGGTGCATTTCCTATTGGAATCGACGTCAACGCATTTGCGAAACGAGCTCAAACAGCCGCCAACACGTCTACAATGCAGCGCTTTAAATCTTCACTGGAAAAACGCGATCTGATAATTGGCGTCGATCGTCTCGACTATAGTAAAGGCTTGCCGGAACGTTTGAAAGGCTTCCAGCGTTTTCTTGATCAGAACCCGGATTGGCACGGTCGTCTTACAATGGTTCAGATTACACCGAAAAGTCGTTCGGGCGTAGCCGAATATGAAGCTCTTCAGCGGGAAGTAGCGGAAATAGCCGGACAAATTAATGGTGCACTTGGTCGGCTCGACTGGACCCCGGTCCGATATATTAACCGTGCCTTTGGTCAACAACTACTGGCGGCGGTTTATCGATTGGCAAAGGTTGGTCTCGTCACCCCATTGCGGGACGGAATGAATTTGGTGGCGAAAGAATATGTTGCCGCACAAGATCCCGATAACCCCGGCGTTCTTGTTCTTTCCCGCTTTGCTGGAGCTGCACATGAACTGGGTGGCGGAGCTCTGCTGGTGAACCCTTACGACATTGAATCAATTGCCGATGCCTTGGGCCGCGCCGTTTCTATGTCGCTTGAGCAACGGCGTGAACGTCATTTGATCATGGCTAGTATTATCAAAGAAAACGACATCTTTAATTGGAGCGCCAGCTATCTCAAACAACTTAAAGAAATTGATTTCTCATAATTATAGTATTTCTCGCCTGTTCGCCCGAGAGAACGCAACCAAAATAGACTGGTCCGTTAACAGTGCAATCATAGGTCTTAATCAACTGGCATGAGGGTCCGCCATGACCGCTACCAAAGATAGTGCCCCTTCCGCGGAAGGCTTAAAAGAACGTCTTCCCTCAAAATCGGCAGCCATTCACGAATTGATCCGTCGAGACGGCGAGAAGGAAATGAACCGAGAGGCCATGGCATTGCTATGGTCTGCAATTGCCGGCGGCATCACAATGAGCACGTCGATGATCGCGCGGGGTATTCTGGATGCGTATTTACCCGACGGAGATGTGCCTTTTCTCATAAGCTCGGCAGGCTACACCGTCGGCTTTATAATCGTGATTATTGCGAACCAGCAGTTGTTCACCGAGAACACCATCACTCCGGTGTTGCCGTTCATGTCCCAGCCAACCGTATCGAATTTTCTAAAGCTGACACGGCTATGGATCATCGTTCTGTTCGGTAATTTGGTCGGATGTGCTATAGCAGCTGCTATTATGGTATCGCTGCCCATTTTCCCCGAAAATGTTTCGGGAGCATTTGTCGCCTTGGGCAGACATCTGATGAAAAACAGCCATTCGGAAATGTTTGCAAAAGGTGCGTTTTCAGGATGGCTGATCGCCACTTTGGTGTGGATGCTGCACAGTGTCAAACAAGGGCAGATCACTCTCATCTTTCTGGTTACTTACTTGATCGCAATCGGTGATTTCACCCATATCATCGTTGGCTCGGCCGAAGTAATGTTCCTCCTTTTTATCGGCGAAACCACCGTCCTTGAAAGTCTGCTACGGTTCGGATTCCCGACCCTGCTTGGCAATATAATCGGGGGAACATTCATATTCGGGCTGATTTCACATGCTCAGGTGAGAGCCGATGAATGAAACGCTGACATCTGAACACCACTTGCTGCACAAACATCATGCACGGCTCTCTACCTGCTGCCACACACAGCAGCCAAGTGACAACACCAGCGACCGGCTTATTCCGCGTTGCTCGGCTCTGACGACTGATCAGGAGTCACAAGAACCTTGTCGATGCGGCGCCCGTCGAGATCAATTACCTCAAATCGCCAACCGTTCTTGGTGAAGCCTTCCCCAAGTTCCGGCAGATGCTGCAACTCATCCAAAACGAAGCCCGCGACCGTTTGAAACTCGATATCAGCATCAAGCTTGATATTCATGAATTCCGCAAATTCGTCTATAGGTGTCCAGCCAGCAACGAAATAAGAGCCATCATGGCGACGAACGATTGCCCTCTCACTCATTGTTCCGCCCTGCAAGGCACCCATGATGGCTTCGAGTATATCTCCCGACGAAATAATGCCCTCAAAATGACCGTATTCGTCGTAAACCAGCGCCATGTTCACAGGTGATCGACGTATCGTCTCAATGACCTGCATAGAGTCAGCCAAATCCATGACAATCGGAACTTCACGCACCAGCTTCGATAAATTTAACTGACCATTCCCCTCATCGGCCTCGTAAAAATCCTTCGTCATCAACACACCCAGCACGTCATCCGAGCTATTCTTGCGAACAGGGATGCGTGAATGCTTTGTTTGCTTGAGCAGGCGACGTACTTCTTCCGGACTGTCATTGATGTCGATCAGCTCGACTTCCCGGCGCGGGGTCATCAGCGCCCGGGCAGTTCGGTCAGCCAAACGCATCACGCCTGAGATCATCGCCGATTCTTCTGTTTCTATAACCCCTGCACTTTGCGCCTCAGCCAATACGCTTTTGATTTCTTCGTCGGTGACCGTGGCATTTCCCTTGCCGCTTTGCCCCAGCAATTTGAGAACGACATTTCCAGATGTGTCGAGTAACCAGACCAAAGGGAGCGCCAGTTTTGATAAAACCACCATTGCCGGAGCCACTTTGCTTGCAATGGTTTCAGGATTGCGAAGAGCAATCTGTTTTGGCACCAACTCACCAACGATCAGTGACAGATAGGTAATAGCCACAACAACAAGGCCCACACCGGCTGCATCTGCTACTGCAGGCGACAACCCTTGATACTGTAACCATAGAGCAAGGCGCGCACCTAACGTCGCTCCCGAAAAAGCGCCCGAAAGAATTCCGACCAGCGTGATACCGATCTGGACCGTAGAAAGGAACCGGCCTGGGTTTTCAGCAAGTTTGATTGCTTGTCTCGCCCCGCGGCTGCCGCTATCGGCACGCACTTTGAGGCGGGCCATACGCGACGATACTACGGCCAATTCCGACATTGCGAGCATACCGTTTAAAACGGTGAGCAGGCCGACGATTACGATCTCAAGTACCACTGCGCATCCGTTTCAAATTCACGATAGAACAAACCTAGGAGGACCAGCCCGGTTTGGGAAGTGTCCAGACCTGACATTATTGATTAACCGTCAGATTGCTCGTAATCGTAAATGCAAAGCCAACGAGATGCAGTTGCGTGCATTTTGTTAGACGCACGACCTTACAGGAAGCTGAAAAAGAACGGCGGAGAAAACACTCCACCGTTTATCGCTTGGCGTCAGGCAGCCTGAAGTTCCTTAAACGCTTCAGCTATTCTCTGAGGCGCTTTGGGCCGGGTATACATGCGCTCAAGATAAGAACCAAGGTTCGGGAACGCATCAAGAAATCCCTGCTCGTCACCCCAGTCGACAACATAGGCAATGACACAATCGGCAAAGGAAATGCTGTCACCGGCAATGAACTCACGACCCGACATATAATCGTCCAGCACTTTCGCCATCACCTTAAAATCTGCTTCGGCAAGGGCGATGTCCGCAGACAATCGCTTATCCTCCGGATAAAGAAATGTATGCTTGGCAATCCGCCACAACGGCTGCTCAAGTTCAGTAACCGCAAACATCGTCCAGCGATAAGCTTGGGCACGCGCCTCAAGATCAGCGGGCACCAGCCGTCCGTCGCCGTATTTTTCCGCCAGATATATGACGATCGCAGCGGATTCCGTCAGCAGGAGATCATCGTCGACAAGTACGGGCAGTTTCGCTGCCGGGTTTAGCCGCAGAAAATCGGGATGACGCAATTCTCCGGCCAGAATGTCGACGGGGATAAATTCAAAGTCGATGTCGAGTTCTTGCAGGGCCCAAAGCACGCGCAGTGATCGCGTTGGCCCCAATCCATAGAGTTTCATCGTTCTGTCCTCCTCCGGTACAGGCGGATGGTAGCGTCGTTGGACGGCTACTGGTTGATTTCAGGCTCGACCAGTTTTGCAAGCTTGTGCAGCGAATCCTGCCAGCCGAGATAACAGGCTTCAGCGGGAACAACGTCCGGCACGCCCTCTTGTTCAATATGGATTTCCGTTCCAACCGATACCGCCTTAAGCGTCACGGTGACCTTCATTTCGCCAGGCAGGCCCGGGTCATCAAACTTGTCCGTATAGACAATACGTTCTCCTGGAACGAATTCCACGAAATCGCCACCGAAGGAGTGGCTAAGTCCCGTCGTAAAATTGCGGAACGACATTCTGTGGCTGCCGCCCACCCTGGCATCCAATGTATGGACTATACAGGTAAAGCCATATGGCGGAAGCCAGCTTGCGACAGCATCGGCTTCGACAAAAGCGCGAAAAACCTTTTCCGGCTTCGTTGCGATGACACGATGCAGGCGGATAGTACTTGGCATGATTTCCTCCCGTGGTTGGTTCAATGCTTTTCAATGTTGATTGTTGATCGGAAGAGCAGATTCAAATAGCGTTGAAGGTGCTCAATGCTTTCGACTGCGCGCCGAGGGTCGCCGCTTGCCTTGGCAAGGATGAAGGCACCCTGAATAACTGCTTGGGTATGTAGGGCCAGGCTTTGAGCGGTAAACCCGCCTTTGACCCCATACTGTTCCATGGCAGCCGTTATATCCGCGATCAATGTCTCCGCATGGCCGGAGATACTGGACCAGCAAGCATGCTGGATTGCGGCACTCGTTGTATAGGCTTCCTGTACCATCGTGCCGACAAGGCAGGTAAATTCCGGCAATGCGCCCTGGATCAGAAACTTGCGGAACTCCACATAGGCAAGAAGGCGTGCGAGGGGATCACTGTCTTGATGATAGGGCGCCCCTTCAAACATGGCTGCAGTCACTTTTGACCAATGATCCGCAGCTGCGACAGCCAACTCTTCCTTACTGGAAAAATGATGGAAAAATGCCCCCTTCGACAAGCCTGCCGCCAGGCAGATATCGTCAACCGTTGTCGCAGCATAACCCTTGGTCCGAATGACGGCAAAGGCAGCTTCCAGCAGATTTGACCTCGTTGAAGGGTTCGGTTTTCGCGGCATTCTTATCTCCTCCTCGCTATTAATACCAACTAGTCGGTATTAAATCAAGGGGACGATACAATGAATAGATCAGATCGATCTTCAGTTGCGAGATCGACATTATTACAGCCTGTTGCGGGATGTGCAGATAATCACTGGAACAATCCGTACTCTTTCCCGGTTATCGTTCTCCTGGCAGGACAAACTCGAAAGGGAGACCGATATGAAAAAGGCTCTTGTTCTTGCGGCAGTCATTGCCTGCGCCGATTCAGGTTTTGCTTCAGCGCAAGACACTGTCATTATCGAAGTGCCGGATTCCGCACGAAACTATGTCATCGCTCATCCTGTCGACCAGATAACGATCGATGGCGACATGCAGGAAGGCTTCATTCTGCCGGAAACCGTGGTAGTCCATCCTATCCCAGATAATCCCGACTTCGGATATATCTATGTGAATGGCCAACCTGTGATTGTTTCCATACAGAACAGACAGGTGGTCTATTACGGAGAAGCACCCAATGCTGGACCACTTGCTCCGCACGTTCCAGACGGTGTGACCTGAGACCCTGCTTTTCCTCCAAATTTTGGTAGAGTCCGTTACTGAGGAGACGGACAGCATGAAGCATTCACGGTTCACGGATGAGCAGATCATTGGAATATTGAAAGAGCAGGAGAGCGGCCTGAGAACAGCCGATGTCTGCCG